>NZ_LT984898.1 GCF_900258505.1 Brachybacterium timonense | reverse complement strand
TTTCGAAGCCGTTGCGTCCGGGGCGGCCGGAGAAGCGGGTGGTGTAGACCATGCCGTTGTCGGTCAGAGTCGAGGCGGGTCGCCCGTGCAGCTGGCAGGTTTCACGGAACGTGGTGGTGACCAGGGGCCCGGTGATGCGTCGGTGGGCGGTGATGTGGAGGGCGTAGCGGCTGCAGTCGTCCAACCAGGTGATGATCTCGCAGTCGGTGCCGTCCGTGAGGGGGTAGTGGGTGAAGTCGGACTGCCAGCACTGGTTGGGCATGGCGGCTTCGAATCGCTGGTAGGAGGCTTTCGGGCGTTTCGTCGGGTCCGCTGTGACCAGTCCCTGACGGGTCATGATCCGGTGGATCGTGGTGCGGGAGATCGTGATCCCGTGGCGGTGTTGCAGGTGCCAGCGGATCGACTCAGCGCCCGCGTCCAGTCCCTCGCCCTCGAGCTGCTCCCGCAGAGTTGTGATCAGCTCGACCTGGGCGGCAGGGACCGCGGTCGGGCTCGTGTGCGGTTTGCGTGATCGTGGCTCGAAGGCTGCGTCGCCTTCGCGTCTCCACCGGGCCATCAGCCGGCTGACCCAGCCTTGGGAGACCCCGTACTCCCTTGCGACTTCGGACTGCGAGGAACCGGCCAGAACAGCAGTGATCACCAAGCGACGCGTCGACATACCCGAGCGTCATGCCGATCACGTGAGACACGCTATGCCGATGTCTTGAGACACCCTATTCCGATGTCCTGAACCAGGACACCGCCACCCCGACCCTGTGGTGTCTCAGGACATCGGAATAGCCCGAACCCGCGTTTTGTGGGTTCGGGCTTTCTTCTTTTGTGTCTGGGGTTGGTAGTCGCGGGCTATTGGCCAAAATGTGGGGCTATTGGCCAAAATGTGTGTATGGCCGGGGCGTGTCGTGCGGCGTGTCGTGGCGGGGTCAGGGGTGTGTTCGGCCGGCCCAGCCGTGTTGGATGCCGTTGCCGTCTTCCCAGGAG
>NZ_LT984897.1 GCF_900258505.1 Brachybacterium timonense | reverse complement strand
AACAGGGTTGGTCGGTCGGCAGCGTCAATTGTGTATAAGAGCCGGGGTAGGGCCTGGGCGGGGGTTGCCGGGGCACGGCCGGGCGTCCGGGCGCGTCCATGACCGCCTTGCCGATGCGAACGGTCCCAGCCGGGCATCTCTCGTGACGGGGACTCTCCCCGTGGGTGGGTTATCCACATCCTCGGCGGTCCCGTGGCGTGGGCTGGTGGGGTCTGCCTACCGTGCTGGTGTCCCCGAGCCCGGATGAGTCGAGGTCCCCGCATGCAGCGCAGCATCACCCCCGTCACACCCCGTCACGCCACGCATAGCAATCGTGATATCCCACCGCCCGAGGCAGTGCCGACCGACCCTGACGGTGCGCCGTCTGGCGCCGCGCACAGAGCCTCGACTGGCCTGCTGGCCGGTGCCACGCCTGCCCGCTCAGGGAGGCAGCGCCGTGGCGCACACGTGCTCGCAGCGTCCACCGCACTGGTACTTGCCCTGTCTGCCTGCGGTGGCAATGAGCCGCCCGATAACGGCCTAGACGGCACCATGCCCGATCTCAGTACCAGCAGCGACAACGGCGGCGCCAGCGACAACGGCGGGACCGACAACACAGCAGCAAGCGATGCAGGCGGTGACAGTACGGGCGAGGACCTCGCCGCCAGCATCCCCGCTCCCGACCCCGCCGACTACCCCGGCATGGACCAAAACACCCCCGAAGGCGCCGAACAAGCCTTCAAGTACTACATCGCCGTCCTCACCTGGGCACACCAGAGCGGGGACACCGAACTCGTTTCAACTCTCCACAGCGAAGACTGCAGCGATTGCGTGGAGTTTGAAGGGTATATTCAAGAGGCCCGCGAAGCAAATTTGCTCTGGCGTTCCGTGGAGCATCAAGCAGGCAAAAGCGTGATCTATGACTCAGATAAATATGATCACGAAATCGGCCTCTTCTTTATTCTTAGCGAACACCAAGAGCCCAACCATGACTATTCAGAGTACGCCACGGTACCCGAGTCTGAGATATTTGCAGTTGGCGGACTTGCCTGGGAAGAGGGACGATGGAAGCTTGCAGCGTACTCCTCAGACGTCAAGGAGATATGATGCACCAACGTTCCCCCAAACGGCCGAACGTGACTCCAGCTATCGTTGCCGTAATCCTAATCCTCTTCCTCTCCATTTCGGCAACACCGCACAGCGCTGCGGCGCCACTATACCCTGCAGCACCAAAAGAGGATCGAGAAACCCCATCCGCCCCACCTCAGGATGAGAAGACGGACACTGGCAATAATGATCAGCCGAAAAACCAGCCAGCCAGACGCGATTACAACACATCGCGGACAGGCAACAGTCTTGGAGCTAGCGCCTCGGAACGCCGCTCGTCGGCCCGCAAGGGCTCGAGCGGGAAGAACTCTTCAGGACACACCCGTACCTCTCGCAAGCAGTCACCTCCGACGGTGCGGACGGTCTGGCAGCGGCCCGAGGGCGGGGTCCGGTATGAGTGCGGGACACCGGGCGCCGGCCAGTGGTCATGCACCGTCCCGAAGAACTCGTGCGAAGCCGCGTATGTCCCGCCCCTGCATGGGCAGGGCGAGGACGGCCTGCTGATCAACCAACCACGACAGCGCGGCACAGCCGACCCGAACAAGATCACCCAACGCGGCACCCGGATCACCCTCGCCAACGGAGCACGAAAGGACCTGGGCCACCGCTGCATCACCCTCGGCACCCCCGGTGCCGCATCCGCCCCTGGTGCGCCGCCAGTGGTCATCACCGTCACCCGCGAGGACTTCGCCACCCTCCCCGTCCAACCGCTGAAGGCCACTGCAGGTCCTCCGGGAGGTTGGCTGCCGGTGAACATGGTCAACGTCCTGCACACCAACCCGGTCGAGCAAACCCTCGCAACGACACTGCTGGGAACCCCCGTGCAGATCAGGGCGATCCCCATCGAATACCACTGGGACCTCGGGGATGGGAACACCATCACCACCAGCAAACCCGGCAAGCCCTTCCCGTCCGAAGAGGTCACCTCCACCTACCGGTACGAGGGCTGGTACGACATCACACTGACCACCACATTCGCTGGCCAGTTCTCCATCAACGGCGGGCCCTGGCAAGACATCGACGGCACCATCACCATCACCAGCGACCCCGTCCCCCTGTACTCCGCAAGCCCTGCTTCTTATACACATCTCCGAGCCCACGAGACTAGGCATGAACTCGTATGCCGCCTTCTGCTTGAAAAAAAAAAAATATGCCCTCTTCTGCTTGAAAAAGAAAAACAAAAACAAAAAATATAGTATAGACTA
>NZ_LT984896.1 GCF_900258505.1 Brachybacterium timonense | reverse complement strand
GTAGAGTGGAGCACGTCGAGGTCTTTCGGGATGGCGAGCGTGAAGAACTTCCATCATCCGGGAGACCTCGACCCCTACCCGGCCACCCACGCGCTCACCCGACTACACCCTCGTTCGCGAAGAGCCGGATATCTCCTTCAAGCGCACGCAGTATGGATCAATCGGGTCGCGGGCCTCATCGTTATCTTTATGGGGCTCATTTTCATGGGCATGTTCCCTCGATTGACAGGAAATGTCCAGGTGTCCAGGAGACGCCCTGATGCGGGCCTTCTGGGGGCCCCGTTGATGGGCTTCGTCTTCGGGCTGAGCTGGACACCCTGCATCGGCCCTACCTACGCCGCGATCATCGCGCTATCCCTCGACGCCGGCGCCGACGGAGGTTCTGCGGCTCGGGGCGCGATCCTGGCCCTGGCGTACTCGCTCGGACTGGGCATCCCCTTCGTCCTCAGCGCCCTGCTACTTGACAGGGCGATGGGCGTGAGCAGGGCACTTGCCCGCCATCGCCGACTCATCGGAGTCCTATCCGGGGCGCTGCTCATCGCGATCGGCCTGCTGCTACTCACGGGAGTGTGGGCCTCATGGATGGATCAGCTCCAAGGCTCCATCGCCACATTCCAGCCCGTCGTCTGAGCCTCACGAAGGTACTCTCTCCTCCCGATCTGCTACCGGTGACCGACACGGGCCCGTCCACCTCGACTGCGACTCGTGAGGTCGACCCCATTGCGGCACCGGGGTTTGGTAAAGAGACGGTGTGACCCCGAGGCCCATGGGACGAGAGTGTTCAAGAGAAGGAGAAATCGTCGGTCGGGGTCGCCCATGGCGCTATTGGGAGGGTGTTTGGGTCGGTACGTTGGTCCCACCGGTAACGAGGTACGAGATTCCTTCCCGACGCGTCCTCTGCTGTCGACGTTGCCGCGACCAAATGCCAGACGACCCCGTGGATACATGCGGGGATATTCACGGAGTACATTCATGGCCACGAGCAATTCCCATCGCGCGGCCGGCCGCGCAGTCACCCCCCTTCGACACAGCGGACGCGCCCTGCGCGGCACCGGAGGCGCCGCCCTCCTCGGCACCGTCCTGCTCGGTTCCGCCTTCGCTGGTGGGGCCGCACAGGCAGCACCCGCAGCTCCTGCGACCGCGCCGTCCGCGGCCACGCAGGCCGCCGCGCCTGCTGCTCCGGCGCCGACGCAGGCACTGCACTCTTCCGAGAAGCTTCGCTGGGGATCCCAGGGCGCCTCGGTCGAGCAGCTCCAGTCCGCGCTGAACGATGAAGGTGCCTCACTCGCCGTCGACGGGAAGTTCGGCCCGCGTACCCATGGCGCGGTGAAGGACTACCAGCAGGCCAACGGCCTGCAGGTCGATGGCGTGGTGGGCCCCGAGACGCGCGGCTCCCTGAACGGTTCGGCCCCCGTTGTCGGCGGTGGAGGTGCGTCGGTTCCTGCGCCCGCATCCTCCTCCAGCAGCACCGGGCAGGCGATCGTCGACGCCGCACGGACCCAGATGGGTGCCGCTTACTCCTGGGGCTCGAGCAACCCGGGCGTGAGCTTCGATTGCTCCGGCCTGACCCAGTACGCCTACAAGCAGGTCGGCATCGACCTTCCGCGCACCTCCGGCCAGCAGGTCGACGCCGGCACCCAGATCTCCAAGTCCGAGGCGCAGCCCGGCGATCTTGTCGTGTGGCCCGGCCACATGGGCATCTACGCCGGCGGCGACAAGGTCGTCGATGCAGGACGCTCTCCCGGCGCGGTCACCGAGCGCACCATCTGGGGCAATCCCACCTTCGTCTCCTTCCGCTGAGCCCAGCGACCACTCGCGGCGCGCACCCCACCATCGAGGGGTGCGTGCCGTCTTTGCTCTCGCCTGCGGTCAGGAGGCGATCGGATCCGTGGGTGCTAAGTGTGCAAGGGACGTTCGGATTCACCTCGATGCACGGACGGGCTCTCCAGTTGGATCGTGGCGTGCTCGAACGCTATCGGGAAGTGCGTCCTGACGCAGACATGGACCTCTTCGAGGATCCGCAGTGCATGGGCCGATTCGAAGCACTCCTCCCCGACGACGACGTGCGCAGAGAAGATCGGCAGATTGCTCCCGATCGCTGAGGCGTGCAGGTCGTGGACGTCCTGGACGTGGTCGAGCGCGAGGATGTGCTCACGCACCTGATCGAGATCCACACCCTTCGGGGTGTACTCCATGAGGATCCGCAGCGTCTCGGCCATGATGCGGAACGCCCGAGGCACGATCAACGCGGCGATGAACAAACCGGCCAGCGCATCAGCCTGCTGGAATCCGGTCAGCTGAATCACGATCGCGGCCGTGATCACTCCGAGCGAACCGAGAGCGTCATTGAGGACCTCGAGGAACGCGGCACGCATGTTCAGGCTCGAATCCTTGCCTCCAGCCAGGATGAGGATCGCGGCGATGTTCGCGACCAGCCCGATCACACCGAAGATGAGCAGCTCACCCGAGGGAACGTCCGGGGGGTCCGTCAGTCGCAAAATGCCCTCGACGGCGGTGTAGGTGCCGACCACGATCAGGAGCGTGGCCTGGGCCAAGGCTGCCAGTACCTCGATGCGAGCGAATCCCCAGGTCTTACTGCTGCTGGCCGGGCGCAACATCATGGTCGCCGCAATCAACGCGACCAGCAGACCGGAGGCGTCGACAAGGGCATGCGCCGTGTCCGTGAGCAGAGCAAGACTGCCGGTGACGACGCTCCCGATCGCTTGCGCGAGCACGATGACGGAGGTGATCGCGAAGGCGATGGCGAGTCGCGTCCGGGCCGTGCTCGATCCGCTACCGCCGTGCGAATGGTCGTGTCCTGAGCTCATCAAAGGCCCCCGTCCTCGAGGTTCTCGTGATCGCGGTGGTTCTTCAGGGACAGGGTGGTCCCGGAGGTATCGAGCAGGTCGTCCGCCACCTCGAGCAGATCGCTCAGTCGGCGCAGATCGGTGAGAGCGAACCACGATGCGCGGCCTTCAGTGCGCGCGGTGACCAGACCACAGTCGCGCAGGCACGAGAGATGCTTGCTGACGGTCGACTGGGCAAGGTGCATGTGTTCGACAAGGTCGCGAACTCGATGCTCACCGGTCGAGAGGTGCTGGAGGAGAGCCAAGCGTGTGGGTTCGGCGAGAGCATGGAAGAGCGCGGCATGACTGTCTGCCACCTCGAACTGCGGCTCGGCCGGGATCGCATCACTCGTCATATGGCGATGATATCGCCGTGTGGGGTTCTGTAAAGGGGTGGGACTGGACGAGTCGATCCTGGGAGATGAGCGAAGGGGTCGCTGGTGGCACGTCGCTACACTCGATGCGCCCCGGTCATGGGGACAAACCGGCCCGCACGAGGGGTCACCCGAGGAGGAGACGTTCATGACGGCGGACACGACGGCTGCTCGCGGAACCACCGGGACGGCGGTGCGGATCATGCTGGCAAGCCTGGTCGGGCTGCTCGCCGCCGTACTGATGCCACTGGTGGTGCCCGCATTGTTGCCCGCGGCGTCGGCGCACGACACCTTGACCTCTTCGAACCCGGCAGCAGGCGAAAGCCTCGAGCAGGCTCCCGAGGCGCTCGAGCTCACCTACAGCGATGAGGTTCTCAACCTCTCTCCGGCCGTGCGACTGACCACCTCCGCCGGCGAGGAGATCTTCACCGAGACACCCGCCGTGTCCGGCAACACGGCCACGATCGACCTGCCGCCGCTGCCCGCCGATGACTATCAGGTCTTGTGGCGTGTCGTCTCCTCGGACGGCCACCCGGGCTCTTCACGAACGAGGGTGTAGGTGGGGTCTGAAGCCTCCGGCTTCGAGCAGGCTGCGCGCGACGTAGTTCGTGAGGTTCCTGAAGCCGAGCGCGGAGCCGCGGAGGTGTTCGAGTCGGCCGT
>NZ_LT984895.1:1373706-3085439 GCF_900258505.1 Brachybacterium timonense | reverse complement strand
GCCCGCGCCCCTCCGCGCGGCAGCGACCTTCCCTGCGTGGGGGCCGAGCATCTCGGTGAACACCTGCGAGGGGTCGGCCGGTTTCGGCGTCGCGAGGAAGAGCACCAGGCCCAGCAGCGCCCAGCCGCCCAACATGATGTACTCCGCCGGCCACACGAGCGTCATGCCGGTGCCGGGGATGATTGTGAAGGTGATGACCAGGAGCGCGCCCAGTGCGCCGATTGCCGGCAGGAACGCTGGCCGGGCCCGGTACTGGGGCTCAAGCCCTGGGTAGCGGCGCGGCAGTACGTACTTCGCGATCACCACCAGCAGCCACACGATGCCCAGGAATGTGCCGCCGGCGTCGAGGAACCAGGTCATGGCGCCGGGGCCCAGCAGCCCCAGCACCACGGTGACCACCAGGATGAACAGCAGTGCCCGGCGCGGCACGCCCGAGCCCTCATGCACGTGCGCCAGCCCGCGTGGCAGCATGCGGGCACGGGCGAGGGCTAGCACCACCCGGCTGGAGGCAACGAATAGGCCGATGAAGCTTGTGATCAGGCCCAACACACCGATGAGGAAGGCGCCGAAGCCCAGGATCGGGAAGCCAGCATCGGTGAACGCGTCGATGGTTCCCAGTCGCCCCGGGTCCGCGATCGACTCCCACGGCACCACGAAGGCAGTGGCCACGAGCACGGTGGTGTAGAACAGCGCAGCGAACACCACGGTGAGAACGACGGTGAGGCCAATGCGGCGGGCAGGGAGTTTTGCTTCCTCGGCCAACACGGCCACGAGGGAGAAGCCGACGACGTAGGTGATGCCTGGCACCACCATGCGCGCGGTGGAGGTGACCGGTTCCTGAGTGGCCATCCACAGCGGCGACAGGTTCTCGAAGGAGCCGTGTACGAGGGCTGTGCCGGCAAGTGCCAGCGCGATCACGATCATCACCACGAACAAGCCCACCTGGATCTGCGCGCCGACGCCCACGCCGAACCAGTTCATGCCGAACACGAGCAGGGTGAGTAGTAGACCCACGGCCAGCACTGGCCAGGTCACGTCGGCCCCGGCGAGGGAGTACAGGGTGCCTTTTTCCATCGCCGGCACGTACTTGCCCAGCAGCGTGCCGAAGGCGGTGACGTAGAAGGCGAGGGAGGAGATGTATGCGCCGATGTGGAACCAGCCGGTGGCGAATCCGGCGGGGCGGCCGAGCGCGACGAAGCCCCACACCACTTCACCACCGGCGCGAGGGATGGTGCTGGTGAGCTCACCGTAGGCCAGGGCGACGCAGGCCGCGAGGGCGGCGCCCACCAGGAGGCCCAGGATCATGCCGCCGGCGCCGTACTCGGTGAAGAACGTGGAGGAGGTGTAGATCCAGCTGGAGCCCACCACTCCTGCGACGCCGAGCGCGATGAGCGCTGGCATCCCGAGTGATTTCTTCAGCTCTGTCATGGGCACCTCCGAGGAGCGGGCCGGGTGGAACCGGCGCGGCGGAATGTGCACCTATGGTGCACGTCACGGTGGGCTGTGTGCTGCAAGCGCGCCGAATCGTGATCTGTCTGTTCCGGTGGCACGCCGCGGCAGGACCGACGGACGGGGCGCGTGGCCTCGTGCGCAGGCGTTCAGCAACGGAAGCCCGACGAGTCCTGGCGCCTACTCTGATGGCATGCCCGATTCCGCCGATGAGCCCGCCGAGCGGGGCGCGACTGAACACCCGCAGGCGCCCGCAGGTACCGATGCATCGAGCCGCGCTGATATGCCCACCCGGGCTGCTGCACGCCCCGGCGGGACGCCCGCGCGCGCTGACGCGACGCTGCGTCCCGAGGTGCCCGCTCGCCCCGATGCGCCGACCCGCCCCGACGCGCCGCCACCCTTCGCCGACGGCACCTCCTGGGAAGATGAGGTCCGCGCTGAGCAGGCCACCTTTGCGGAACGCTCCGTGAATGGCGCCGCTGTGGGCATGGTCGCCGCCGTGACCATCGGCCCGATGATTGGCCTGTTCATCGGCATGAGGATCAACGATCTCGCGATGGGCATGGTGATGGGGATGCCGTTGGGGATCGCGCTCGGGCTCGGTGCGGGGTGGATGATCGGGTCGCGACGCCGACGGCACCATCGGGCAGCCGACGACGCAGAGGATCGCTGAGCCCACCCGCGTCCTGCCCGACCCTCAGCCGAGAACCGTTCGCAGTTAGTGTGGGCGCATGACGCTCACTCCCGCTGACATCTGGGCCGCCGCCGACTATGCGCCGACGGCCGAGCGGCTTGCTCCGGCTTCTACCGTCCTGGCGCAGGTCATCGCTGAACTGACCCCCGGCGCCCACGTCGCGGATATCGGTGCCGGCCACGGACACACCTCGCACGCCCTGCTCGATATCGGCGCCCGCGTCACCGCGATCGAGCCCGTGGAACGAATGCGCATCGAGGGTATGCGCCAGGTTCCACAGGCACAGTGGATCAATGCGACAGGAGAGGACACCGGACTACCCGAGGGCGATGTCGACGCGGTGGCCAGCTCCTTTGGCACCATGTTCTGCGATCCCAACACCGGGCCAGCAGAATGGGCACGGATCCTGCGCCCCGGCGGCGTGCTCGCGATGACCGTGTGGAACGAGCACGGGTTCCTCGCGGAGATGACCGATCGCATGACCGCAGTCACGAGCCCCGGGGCGCCGACGAGACCACCCCACATGCTCTGGGGTGACGCGGAGGTGGCGTGTGAGCGGCTTGACGGTGCCTTCGTGGATCTGACGCTTGAGCAGCACATCCTGCCGTGGTGCTTCGACAGTGTGGAGCACGGCATGGAGCTTTACCTGCACGGCAGCCCCACGCATACGTTCTCCCTGGCCGCTGCGGGTGAGCGCGCGAACGATCTGCTCGCCGCCCTGCGTGGCCACCTGCAGGAGCATGCCGATGACGACGGCCGCATCCGCGCACAGACCGGTTACACCGTGCTGACCGCCCGGCGCGTGTAACTCAGGCGCCGAGCATCGCTGCAAATGCCCGCGCCGGCTCCTCGGGCACCAGTTTGACCGGCAGCGGCGCAGGCACCGGCCTCCCGGGTACCGGGATCGCGACGATCGCTGTCCACGGGTCCTGATTCTCGCCTGACGGCTTCGGTACATTGCGCAGCAGAGCGGACTCGCAGGGCTCGGTCAGATGCGAGTCGATCAGCAGCACGTCCCCGTCGGCGCTGGCCTCCACCACGGCTGCCAGGCACGCCGCCATGTCGGCACGCGTCGTTGGTCCCTCATAGGGTCGCGACTCCAGTGTGACCTCCGCAGCGCCGTCCGGTTCCGGCGGCCACACCAGTGCCTGCGCCACGATCTGGCCGCCGCGCCGCAGCGTCGCAGTACGACGCGGATCGAAGGCACCCGCGGCACCGGGCACGAAATCGGGTGCGTTCTCCTCACGCAACCGATCCGGCGCAGCGGCGGGCGACCAGCGCGCATGCTGCGCGGTGTAGTGCTCGACGTAGAGGCCAAGCATCAGCTCATGCACAGTGTCGTCGTTGACTGCGGCCCGCTCCACGATCTCGGCGCGTAGCCCGTCGGCCGTCATCGCGTGATCCTGTGCCCAGGAGCGCAACGTGGCATCGACCAGGTGCCGCCACGGCGGCATCAGCTGGATCACCGCCCCGCCGTGCCTGGCGGCGAGTGCGATCAGCTCCTCCTCGTGCGCCTGCGGCTTCATGCGCAACGGCAGGGTGGATACGGCCCGTTGCGCAGCGAGCAGAGCATCAGCGACCTCAGCCCAGCTCGGGCCGCGAGGGACCGATGGGGCGATCTCCTGCACATAGGTGCGTGAGTCCGGATGGAACACGTTGTCGATTCCGCGGCAGTGCCCCAGTAACGCCCCGTCGGTGCCCACCGCTATGAGCGAGCGCCGGTTATCGCCGTCACGCCACCGATCGGGCTGCACGTCGGTGAGCCCTCCAGCCCGGGCGCGGGCGACGTCCTCCACCGTGGCAGGACGGCAGGTCACAGATGACATGCGTGCACACTATCCAACCGCTCACCCTCTACGCTGGCGGTATGAACCGCGCCGATGATGCACCTGCCCTGTCCGACGCGCTCGCCGGCAAGCGGGTGGTGCTGTGCGTGGACCGCAAATCAGAGGAGCTCGCCGCCGCGCTCGCACGACACGGCGCCGCGGTGGAGATCGCACCCGCGCTGCGCACCATCCCGCACGCCGACGACGCCGCCCTGCTCTCCCGCACCCGCGACCTGATCGAGCACCCGCCGCAGATGCTCGTGATCACCACCGGCGTCGGTGTGCGCGGGTGGTTCGAAGCTGCCGACGCTGCTGGGTGCGCCGACGAGCTGCGCCAGGCGCTTACGAACGCGGTGATCCTCGCGCGTGGACCGAAGGGGCGTGGCGCTCTGCAGCAGGCTGGCCTGCACGCCGACTGGGTCTCCGAGACCGAAGTGCACACCGAGGTCGCCGCCCACCTGCGCACTCTGGATGTGGCCGGGAAACGGGTGGCGGTGCAGCACCACGGCTCGGGCGCCGACGGGCTCGATGAGCTGCTTGCCGAGCTCGGCGCTGACGTGGTGAGCCTGACCGTCTATCGCTGGGGCCCTGCCCCCGATGAGCTGGCGGTGCGTCGCAGCGTGCAGGATGCCGCGGCAGGCAGCCTGGATCTGGTGGTATTCACGGCTGCTCCCGGTGCGCACCGCTGGGTCGAGTACGCCCGCGAGGACGGTGTGCTGGAGCAGCTGGTGCAGCGCGCCCAGGATGGTCAGCTGGTGCTCGCGGGCGTCGGCCCGGTCACGGCGGAGCCGCTTGAGCAGGCGGGCATGCCGGGGCTGTACCGCGAACGGATGCGGATGGGTGCCATGATCCGTGAGATCCTCGCCCACGCCGAGCGTGGCTGGGGCAGACCAGGCTCTGCAGCCAGCTGACGCGGCCTCACCGGGTGCCGGGCAGCAGGCACGTTTCCGTGTCCAGCTGATACAGCCTCTCCGGGCGCTGGACAGCCGGCATGACTCCGCGTCCAGTTGAACGGGCTGCTCAGGCGCCGACGGGCCCGTGCTGCGGCTGCCGCGCGCTGCGACGCACCGCCTCCATCACGATCAGGCCGAGCCCGGTCAGCAGCGCGCACGCCCAGAACACGCCACGCTGCCCCAACGGTTCGAGGGCGCCCAGGGCGATGAGCGGACCGGAGATGATCGCGCCGATCCGTCGCGTGTTCATGAACAGGCCGGTGGAGAACCCCGCCCCCGGCAGGATCTCCTGGAACAGCGTCATCCCGATCCCTGCCACGGTCGCCACGGTGATGGCGTTGAGCACCTGCAGGCCGATCAGCATCACCGGCCCGGTGGCCAGGGCGATCCCCAGGTAGTAGCCCACTCCGGCGACCGCTCCCAGGACCATCACCGTGAGGTGACTGACCCGGTCCCCGATCCGGCCGAACATCACCAGCGCCGGGATCTCGAGCCCCGCGGCGATGCCGAGCGCGAGCCCGGCCCATAGAGCCTCCAGCTGCAGGGTCTCCACCGAGTAGATCGTCAGGAAGGACACGGCGGTGGCATTCGTGGTCTGAAACAGCGTGACCGCGAGGATCACGAGGGTCACTGCCCAGCGTCCGAGCCGCAGTGGCGGTGGCGCGGAGGGAGCGGGGTCCTCCTCCGGCCCGAGGGCCGGTGCGGTCACGTGCGGCTGTGCGGTCGGGTGCGGCTGTGCGGTCGCGTGCGGCTGTGCGGTGCTGGGGTGGTTCGCCAGCTCGCTCGTTTCCACTGGTGCTGGTGCGGTGCTGGTGTGTCCCGTTGACTCCGCTGTGCCCGCCGCCGGGGTGTCGTCGGCCGCCGATGGGGGCGCGGGGCGACGGTTGGTTCGAGGGCCTTGATGGTGCGGGGCGTCGGCCGCCGACGGGGCAGCGGGGCGCTGCCTCCTGCTGAGCAGCACAGTGGTCGCAATGTTCGCCACCGCGATGGCCGCGATTGTCCACAACACGCCGCGCCCTCCGGCCACACCGATGATCGCCGCGGCGAGCGGCGGCCCTGCCATCCATGCGGCCGCGAGGACCGCGCGCGTGTTCATGATCGCCGCCGTGGACTCACCGGCATGTCGCAGATGAGCGAAGAGCAGCGTCACGCCCACACCGGCTGGCCCGCCGAGCACCACCAGTGCTGCTGTTGCCGCAGGCAGGCTGGTCAGCAGCGCCAGGGCGAGGGCGAGCAGCAGCGTCATGACAGCGGCCATCAGCATGGTGGACACGTAGGAGTGATGCCGATCCGCCCACACCGGGATCACGAGAGCGGCGATGAACGCGCCGGTGTTGTAGATCGCGAGCGTCCCCCCGATGTCGGCCGTCGACGCGTCGTACAGCGCGGAGAGGATCAGCGCGAGCGCCGGGGTGAGCAGCGCGAACTGCAGCCCCCACAGCAGTGACGAGGAGGAGACGAGCAGACGGGAGGACATGATCTCCGTTCATGGGAAAGGGAGCCCCGGGGCCGCGCAGCACCGACGGTGCTGACCCCAGCAGCGACGACAGCGAGGAACGATGGCACCGGCGGCCGATGACACCGGGAGGCGGTGGCGCTGAGGATCGCAGGCACCATCAGACGCGGGACGCCGAGCGGCGGAGACGACGGTATCGTGCTGCGCCCCACCCCGGCAGTTGTCGCCAGCTTCTGGGACGATCTCTTAAGCCTGTGACCAGTACTCCAGCACGTGCTCGATGCGGCCGTGCACACGGACCACATCGCGGTCATCGGCCCGCGTGGGGCCGTCGTTCACGATCACCACGGGCTTGCCCTGCTTTTGCGCTGCCACCACGAAACGCAGCCCGGACTGCACGGTGAGGCTCGACCCGAGCACTAGCAGAGAGTGTGCCTGCTCGAGCACGTCGAACGCCGAGTGTACGGTCGCGCGCCGCGCGGACTCGCCGAAGAACACCACGTCGGGTTTGAGGATTCCGCCGCACAGCGCACACGACGGGTAGCGGAAAGCGGAAGTGCGGTCCACCTCTGCGTCGCCGTCCGGGGCCTGTTCAGCGTCGGCCACGAGCTCGGGCAGACGCGCCGCCACCCACGGGTTCATCGACAGCAGCCGCTCATGGTGCACGCTGCGGTCAACCACCGTTCCGCAGCTGAGGCATCGCACCTGATCCAGTCGTCCGTGCAGGTCGATCACCGGGGACGATCCGGCCTTCTGGTGCAGCCCATCGACGTTCTGGGTGATCACCCCGGTCAGGCGCAGCGTGCCGGAATGCAGCGCGGCCAGCATCTCGTGGCCACGATTGGGCCGGGCACGCAGGAACTGCGGCCAGCCCACCGTGGAGCGCGCCCAGTAGCGCCGACGCGACAGATCCGAGCCGATGAACTCCTGGTACGTCATCGGGGAGCGCGGCACAGCCTCGGCGCCGCGGTAGTCCGGCAGACCCGAGGCTGTGGACATTCCCGCCCCGGTGAGCACCGCGACAGATCCGGGCCGCATGAGCTCGAGTGCGTCGAGAATCTCCTGATCAGGGCTGGTCACACCGTAGATGCCGCCATCGATGCGTCCCCACGCGGGGATGCGGGGGAGGCCCCGTGCGCCAGCTGTTGCACGGCCTGCCGTGGAGAACCAACGGCCGACGTCCGCACCCTGGGGAGGCGGTGGGGTGGTCCGAGCGCTCACCGATCCAGCGTAGAGGGCTCGTGGGACGCCGGTGTGTTCGCGTGGTCGCCCTCGACCGTGGCGCAGTCCTCGCCGGCGTCATCGCCGGCTTCGTCTCCACGTGGGTCCTCGGTGTTGGGGGCGTCCGTCTCCGCCCCGTCGGCCCGGCGCGAGCGCCAGCGCTGCGTGAGGAATCCGATGCCCGCGAGAATCCCCAGACCGGCCACGATTGAGGAGTAGATCCGCACGAAAGCCTCGAGAGTCTCCCCGCCGGCCTGCCCGAACAGGTACCCCGCCACCACGAACGCGGCGTTCCAGATGCCGGAGCCGAGCCCGGTGGCCAGGGCGAACAGCCACAGCGGCATCTTCTCGATGCCCGCGGGAATGGAGATGAACGTGCGCACCATCGGCACGAACCGCGCGATCGCCACAGCGGGGAACCCGTACTTGTCGAAGAACCGCACCGCCACCTCGACGTCATGCTCCTCCAGCAGCGGCAGGTGGCTGATCAGACGTCGGGTGCGGTGAAGACCCAGCGCTCGGCCGACGGCGTACACGCCGATCCCGCCCACCACGGAGCCGAGCGTGGTCCAGAAGATCGGCACCCAGATCGGTTCACCGTTCGCTGCAGCGGTCACGCCAGCAAAGGGCAGCAGCACCTCGCCAGGCACCGGCGGAAACAGCGCCTCGGCAGCGAGCACGAGGGCGATGCCCGGCCCGCCCAGTAGCTCCATGATGCGGATAGCGACAGAGGCGAGGTCCATGCAGCGCCCTCCTCTCGTGTTGTCCCCTGTGCGGATTGCGGCGTGACCGGGGTCAGGGTACGGGCCGCGCCTGTCGCATCGGTGAACTGGCGGTGACGGCGCCCGCTCTCACGGGGATGCGCACGCTGTCCAGGGTGCGGCTGGGCGTCGCGCTGTCGATGGACCGCACGGAAGCGGCCAGCACGCGATGGGTGCTGCCGGATCCACGGGTACCCGTCGAGCTCCGGAGGCATTCCATCCAGGGTCACCAGGTCGTGCTGACTTTGTGCGACGCGGGAGAAGGAGTGACGGGTGCCTAGTGCACGAATCCGCGGGGTGCGCCCCACCAGAGACTGCAGATCGGCGAGCGATGTAGGCCGGTGGAGCGGTCCGGGCCCGTCGACGACGGGCCCGGACCAACGCGTGCCGGGCGTGATGCTGGTGCTCGCAGCAGCATCCCCGGTGCTGGACTCAGAAGCCCTGGGCGAGGCGGTAGAACACCTGGTTCGTGCGCAGGTCCTGGGCGAAGGAGCGCACGGTCGTGGACTCGTCGATGATCGCGAGCTCGATGTCCGCAATCGTGGCGAGATCCTCCCACACCTCTAGGCCCACCGCGGTGCTCATCACGGTGTGGTGGGCGGCGCCAGCAGTCAGCCAGCACTCGGTGGAGGTGGCGAAGTCAGGGGCCGGCTCCCACACGGCACAGGCGACCGGCAGCTTCGGCAGCTCCTCGTCGGGCTCGACCACCTCGACAACGTTCGCGACCAGGCGGAACCGCTCACGCATGTCGGACAGCGCCACGACCACCGCCGGACCCGCGTCGGCCGTGAACTTCAGGCGCACCGGGTCCTCACGGTCCCCGATTCCCAGCGGGTGGATCTCGAGGCTGGGCTTGCCGGTGGTGAGAGTCGGGGAGACCTCGAGCATGTGTGCGCCGAGGATCTTCTCGTTGCCCGGCGTCATCTCATAGGTGTAGTCCTCCATCAGGGAGGCGCCGCCGGGCAGGCCGTAGCCCATCACCGCGGCGACCCGCACCAGGATCGCGGTCTTCCAGTCGCCCTCGGCGCCGAAGCCGTACCCGTCGGCCATGAGGCGCTGGACAGCCAGGCCCGGCAGCTGACGCAGCCCGCCGAGGTCCTCGAAGTTCGTGGTGAACGCGCCGAAGCCGCCCTCCTCGAGGAAGCGGCGCAGGCCCAGCTCCTGCCGGGCGCCGTAGCGCAGCGACTCGTGGCGTTCGCCGCCGCGACGCAGCTCTGGCACCACGTCGTAGAGCTCCTCGTACTCCGCGACGAGCTCGTCGACCGCGCTCTCCTCGATCCCGTCGACCACCTCGACCAGATCGTTCACGCCCCAGGTGTTCACGGAGACGCCGAGCCGCAACTCGGCCTCGGTCTTGTCGCCCTCGGTGACGGCGACATTGCGCATGTTGTCGCCGAAACGGGCGAGCTTGAGGGAGTGCATCTCGGCCCAGCCGGTCGCGGCGCGAGCCCAGCGGCCGATCTTGGCTTGCACCGAAGCGTCCGAGGCGTGGCCCACGACGGTCTTGCGGTCCACGCCGAGCCGCGTGGCGATGTACCCGAACTCGCGGTCGCCGTGTGCAGCCTGGTTGAGGTTCATGAAGTCCATGTCGATCGTGGACCAGGGCAGCTCGACGTTCGCCTGCGTGTGCAGGTGCAGCAGCGGTGTGGTCAGCGCGTCGAGCCCCTGGATCCACATTTTCGCGGGGGAGAAGGTGTGCATCCAGGCGATGACGCCGACGCAGGCCGGGTCCGCGTTCGCGGCCAGCGCCACCTCGCGGATCGCATCGCGGTCGGTGAGCACGGGCTTCCACACGATCCTCACCGGGATGTCCTCGGCGGTGTCGAGGGTCTTGGCGATGGTGCGGGACTGCTCGGCAACTTGGTCAAGCGTCTCGGGGCCGTACAGCCCCTGGCTGCCGGTGAGGAACCAGATCTCGCGGGTCTCGAAGGGGTTCTGCATGGTCAGGCCTCCTGGGTCTGCTCTGTGGTGACGGCGGCCGGCTGGCCGTAGACGTTTTGGTAGCGGTCAAAGAGGGAATCGATGAGGGACTGCTCAATGGGCAGCGGCTCGCCCAGCTGGCGGGAGACGTGCACGGTACGTGCGACCTCCTCGCACATCACGGCGGCCTTCACCGCGGCGCGGGCGTCCTTGCCGAGGGTGAATGGGCCGTGGTTCTGCATGAGCACGGCGGGGGAGCGGGAGTCGCGCAGCGTTTCGACGATGCCGCGGCCGATGGAGTCGTCGCCGATGACGGCGAACGGGCCCACGGGGATCGGGCCGCCGAACTCGTCGGCCATCATCGTCAGCACGCAGGGGATCTCCTCCCCGCGCGCCGCCCAAGCGGTCGCGTAGGTGGAGTGGGTGTGCACCACCCCACCCACCTCGTCCATATGCGCGTACACGTAGGCGTGCGCGGCCGTGTCCGAGGAGGGGGAGAGTGCATCCGGGGTGCCGTCGACGATCTTCTGCCCGTCAAGGGTGCACACCACCATGTTCTCGGCGGTGAGTTCGTCATAGGAGACGCCGGAGGGCTTGATGACGAACAGGCCGGGGACGCCCTCTGGCAGGTCCGGGACGCGCTCGGAGACGTTCCCGGCGGTCCACACCACGAGGTGGTTGCGGGGCAGCTCGGCGTGCAGGGCGGCGACGCGCTCGCGGGTTGCGGCGACGGCGCGCTGAACGGCGTCGGGCAGGTCTGTCAGGACCAGGGTCATGGGACTTCCTTCCTGTGCGGGTGGGGCCGACGGGCAGCCGGCCGACGGGTCTCAAGGGGCGCTGGGCGAAGGGATGCCGACGCAATCATGCTCACAGGGACTGGCTCTCCTTCCCGGTCTCCCGCAGTGCAGCGGACTCCTCGATCTCCTCGAGGGTGCGACCGCGGGTTTCTGGCACGCGGGTGCGGACGAAGACGACGCCGAGCAAGCAGATCACGCCGAAGATCGCGAAGACCGCCGGCTGCGGCATCGATGCAGTCATGATCGGAAACAGCAACCCCACCAGGAACGAGCCGATCCAGTTCAGGGACGAGGCGAGCCCTGCTGCCCGACCGCGGATCATCAGCGGGAAGACCTCGCCGACGATCACCCAGGTCAGCGGCGCCCAGGTGAAGGAGTAGAAGGCGACGTAGAGGCTGAGGAAGGCGACGAGGAGCATGGGATTCGCCCCGGGAGCGACCCAGTGGATCAGCGCAGGCAACAGGAAGGACGCGCCCATCACGAGGCCGCCGAGGGTTAGGAGTGCTCGACGGTTGAAGCGGTCGGCGATCGCGAGGAACAGCAGTGAACCGAGCACCAGGATCACGCCCTGGACGATCGGCCACAGCAGTGCGGACTGCGCCGCGGTGCCGCTGGCCTCCTCCACGATCAGCGGAATGTAGTAAAAGATCGCGTTTGCGCCCTGGAACTGCTGGAAGGCGGCGACACCGGCGCCGGCGATCACGAGATAGCGGTAGCGGCCCTGGAAGAGGGATGCCCAAGAGGTGCGCTCGCCGGCGGCGGTCTCCGCGGCGACGGTCTCCTTGATCTCGCGCGCCTCGTCCTCGATCGCCCCGCCGGGGCGGAGGGTGCGCAGCACCTCGTAGGCCTCGTCGTCCCGGCCGTGGGTGATCAGGAATCGCGGCGACTCGGGCAGGCGCAGCACGCCCAGAAACAGCACGATCGCGGGCACCGCGGCCATGGCGAGCATGGAGCGCCAGGCGAGGGTGGTGGGCAGGTGCTGCAGCACCCAAGCCATCAGGTATGACAGCAGCATGCCGGAGACGATCATCGTCTGGTTCAGGCCCGAGAGGCGGCCGCGCAGCCGCGCCGGCGCCATCTCGGACATGTAGGCGGGCACAAGGGCGGAGGCTGCGCCAACGGCGAGACCCAAGAACACCCGCACCGTGACCATGAAGGCGATGGACTGGTGCGGGGTGATGCCCAGCAGTACGGAGCCCAGCGCGAAGACGACGGCGGCGGCGAGGATCGCGCGGCGACGCCCGATCCGGTCTGAGAGCTGCCCGGACAGCGCCCCGCCAAGCACGGCGCCGAGCATCAGCGAGGAGGTGATCCAGCCGATCGCGGCGGCGTTGCCAGCGAGGTCCCAGTCCTCCTGGAGGAAGGGCAGTGCACCGGTCATCACGCCGATGTCGTAGCCGAAGAGGATCCCTCCGAAGGCGCCGAAGAAATAAATGAATCGTGTGGAGACTCTCCGGCCGGTGCTCTTCTCCTGTGTCGTGTGTGCGTCGTCGGGTGTTGATGTGCTTGCCATGCCACTTCCTCGGGGTACTTCATGGTGGTGCAGGCCGGGGCCGGGGAGCCACGTCGTCGGTGACGTCGCCGTGCCGAGGCCGTGGGGTGTCCGCTGGGTCGTTCCGGCGGTCGCGTGAACCGTCTGTCAACGTTCACATTCTCGGGTGTGTAGAACCTCCGTCAATGTCGAGGGAATCGGTCGCCCGTCGATGCGGGTGGAAAGCGGGGTCGGCAGCGGGCGGGCGTGCCCCGTCGCCGGGAGGGATCAGCCGAGCAGGTCCCCGGCCTGACGGGCGAGCGGTAGCCCGCCGCGGTAGGCATTCAGCCAGGTCATGTGGCCCTCGCGGCCGGCTGCGTCGGGGGATCGGGTCGTGATGTCCTGGCCGGCGAAGACAACCTCGTCGAGATAGGCGCTGAGGGACTGCGTCTCACCCGCAGCGGTACGGGTGGTGTGCGCGGCAAGCAGCGCCATGCCCCAGGCGCCGCCCTCGCCGACCGACTCGCCGAGTGAGACCGAGACGCCGAGTGCATCGGCGAGCACCTGCTGGGCGACGCCCTGGGTGCGGAAGATGCCGCCGTGGGCGTACATGACGTCCAGCCGCGCGCCCTCGTCCTTCAGCAGGGCGTCCATCCCCACTGCGAGGGCTCCGAAGGCGCCGTAAAGCTGGGCGCGCATGAAATTCTCGAGCGTAAAGCGGGCGGACTGCTCGCGCACCAGAAGTGGGCGGCCCGAGGCGACGCCCGTCTGGTGCTCGCCGGAGACGTAGTTGTAGGTCAGCACTCCGCCGGCATCGGCGTCCCCGTCGGCCCCCGCGGAGAACATCGTTCCGTAGAGGTCTTCGGCGGACTGTGGTGCGCCGATGAGCTCCGCGAACTGTGCGAACAGGCCCAGCCAGGCGTTGAGGTCGGTCGTGCAGTTGTTCGTGTGGATCATCGCGACCGGGTGGCCCGACGGCGTGGTGACCAGGTCGATCTCCTCGCGCGGCCCGGACAGCGGGCCCTCGAGGACGACCATCGCGAAGGCACTGGTGCCGGCCGAGACATTGCCGGTGCGGGGCTCAACGGCGTGGGTGGCGACCATGCCGGTGCCAGCGTCACCCTCGGGTGGCGCGGTGATTGCCCCGGCCTGGAGGGTCCCGGACGGGTCCAGCAGTTCTGCGCCCTTGGCCGTCAGGCGCCCCGCGTCCTGCCCGGCGACGAGCACCTCGGGTAGCAGG
The DNA here is from genome assembly GCF_900258505.1 of Brachybacterium timonense. Classification (GTDB taxonomy): domain Bacteria; phylum Actinomycetota; class Actinomycetes; order Actinomycetales; family Dermabacteraceae; genus Brachybacterium; species Brachybacterium timonense. The sequence goes on along the minus strand of NZ_LT984895.1, from coordinate 3,071,651 downwards.
TCGGGTAGCGACCAGGGCATCGCCGCGATCGGCGTGAGCGCAGCGGTGCGCTCGAGCAGCTCGGCATCGAAGGTGTCGCCCGAGGCGCCGATCGGGAACATGCCGCTCGCATCGCCGACGCCGAGCACCTTCCTTCCGGTGAGCTTCCAGTGCACGTAACCGGCGAGGGTGGTGAGGAAGTCGAGGCGTTCCACGTGCTCCTCGCCCTGTTGTGCGGCGTGCAGGAGATGGGAGATGCTCCAGCGCAGCGGGATGTTCTGCCCGAGCGTCTCGCTGAGCAGCGCCGCCGCCTCGGTGGTGAAGGTGTTGCGCCAGGTGCGGAACTCGGCGAGCTGTTCTCCGTCGGCGTCGAAGGCGAGATAGCCGTGCATCATCGCGGAGATGCCGAGGCCGCCGAGGGTCGTGAGCTCCGTGCCGTGCTGCGTGCGCACCTCGCGGGCGAGGTCGGCATAGCACTCGCGGATCCCCGCCCACACCGCGTCCAGTGAGTAGGTCCAGGTCTCGCCTACCAGCTCGTTCTCCCAGGCGTGGGAGCCGGTGGCGAGCACCGCGCCCGCGCCGTCGACCAGGGCGGCCTTGATGCGGGTGGAGCCCAGCTCGATCCCGAGGTGGGCGCCACCAGCAGCGATCAGGGCTGCGGTGTCATCCCCTCCGAGTGCAGGGGAGGAGGACTGGGTGGAGGACACGTCAGCGTGCGTCATGGGATCACTGAACCAGGTTCCCGCCCACTCTGTCAACGTTCACATTGGGGTGTCTGCCTCCTGGGCGCGGCGTTCAGTGGGGCTGTTCGGGACGGGTCGAGCGGCGCACGACCAGGCGCGGCGAGAGCGGCTGCGGGGGAGGGCCGGGATCCTCCGGAGCCTCCAGTAGCTCCAGCATTCGGTGCAGCGCGAGCCGGCCCAGTTCCGCGAAGGGCTGGGAGACAGTGGTCAGCGAGGGGAGCAGGAACTCCGCCCCGGCGGTGTCGTCGAAGCCCGCCACAGCGACGTCCACCGGCACGCGCGCGCCGTGCTCGTGCAGCGCATGCAGCGCGCCGATCGCCATCATGTCGTTCGCCGCGAAGATCGCCTCCGGGACGCCGTCTGCGAGCAGGCCGCGCGTCAGCTCGTACCCGGACCTCGGTGTCCAGTCGCCGGGTGCGGTCGTGGTTCCCACCAGGCCCAGCTCCGCGGTTGCTTCGCGGAAGCCGTGAAGGCGGGCACGTGCGTCGTACCAGTCTGTTGGGCCGGTCAGGTGCGTGACCGAGCGTACGCCCGTGCGTGCGAGATGCTCGACCACCGCATGCGAGCCGCGGCGCTGGTCCACACCTACGACCTGAGTGGACGCGGACGCGGGGGGCTGTGCGGAGACGGCGAGGACGGGGATCGTGGAGGCCGCTGCCGCGACCACCGGTTGCATCCCCTCGTGCGGCGCGACCACGAGGATGCCGTCGACGCCCGAGCCGATCAGCTCAGCGCCTGGCGTCTCCCCCGCGGGGTCCCCGGGGCGGACCGTCGTCAGCAGCACCGAGTAGCCCGCCTCGCGGGCCGCGGCTTCGATTGCGGTGACCGTCTCAGAAGGGCCGAACAGAGAGGAGCCGTCGGTCAGCAGGCCAATCTGCGAGGAGCGGGTGGTCTTCAGGGCGCGGGCGGCACGGTTCGGGGCGTAGCCGGTCTCGGCGATCGCCGCGAGCACCCGCTCCCGGGTCTCGGGGCGCACGATGCCGGGCTGGTTGAGCACGCGGGAAACCGTCTGGTACGAGACCCCGGCGCGGCGTGCGACGTCGGTCATCGACGGGCGGCGCGTCGCTGTACTCATGGCGTTCTCCTCGCGGACGGTCGGTCGAGCGGCACTCTACAGGGTGATGACCTGCGCAGATCGCCTAGCCCGAGCTCGGCGGGCGGTGGCGGGCGCGCTCCCGCCAGAGTGCGGTGTGGATGCGATCGGCGGCGCTGCGACATCGTGACCTGCGACGGGATCGGAGCCGACTCCGGCGTCCCCAGCGGTGCGCAACACAGCTGTCAACTCCGCAGCGGCCCGCCGGAACGGCTAAGGACATCGCCGACTCCCCGGGGATGCGCAGCCAGGCCCACGGCGGTAGGGCGTGGTCAGTCCGTTCGCTTGCCCAGCAGCTCGTCCATCGGCACGAAGTCGGCGAACTCCGGGTCGAGGCCAGCGGCGACCTGCGGCTGGCCGCCAGTCGCATCGGTGTCCTGGGCGGCCGGGCGTGTGCCGTCGGCCTCGGGAGCATCGCGAGCCGCGTCCGTGAGGCCGGTGCGGCCGCGGCGCTGCAGCACCAGGTGCGCCAGGTCGCGGGCCGCGCGCGCCATCCGTTGATCCAGCGGGGTGGCGTCACGGTGCCCCTGCCCGTCGTCCCCGGTATCACCGGTGGCGGCAAACACCGAGGTGGCGGCCACATCCGCGCGCAGATGCGCCATGATCGGCCGGATGCCGTAGTCGATCACGAGCCCGTGGCGGGCACTGCCTGCGGTGGCACCCAGCAACACCGGACGTCCATGCCACAGCGCGGGATCTGCGGCATCCAGGAAGGACTTCAGCAGTCCGGAGGGGCCCGCGTTGAACACGGGGGTTGTGATGATCACGCCATCGGCAGCCCGCAGCGCATCCAGCACAGTGCTCAGAGGCGGAGACGGGAAACGGGTGATGAGCATGTCCACCACGTCGTGCGCGACCTCCCGCAGCTCCACGGTGTCCACGTGCGCGGTCACACCGTGATGGGCGAGTGCCTGCCGTGTTTCACGCGCGAGACCGTCGGCCAGCATCCGGGTGGAGCTCGGCGTGGATAGCCCGGCGGACAGCACCAGGATACGTGCGTCGGTGCTCATCGGCGCTGCTCCCGCCGATCCTCGGCGCGTAGGCCCGTCCAGTTATCGCCGGTCTCGAAACGGTAGGAGGGATCGAAGGCGCCGCGCTCAGCCTCCGCGGCCGCGACCAGCGACGCGTGCGTGGGGGCGTCGGGCACGTCAGCGGGACGACGGGCGTCCAGCTCGCGGCGCAGCACCGGCACCACCTCGGTGCCCAGCAGTTCAATCTGCTCCATGACGGTCTTGCGCGGCAGACCGGCGTGGTCCATGAGGAACATCTGGCGCTGATAGTCGCCAACATGGTCGGCCATGGTCAGGTACCGCTCGATCACCTGCTCGGGTGAACCGACAGTCAGCGGGGTCTGGCGGGTGAAATCCTCCAGGGACGGGCCCCCGCCGTATACGGGCGCGGCGTTGAAGTAGGGGCGGAACTCGCGCACGGCGTCCTGCGAGTTCTTCCGCATGAAGGCCTGACCGCCCAGCCCCACGATCGCCTGCGCGGCGGTGCCGTGACCGTAGTGCTCGTAGCGTTCGCGGTACAGATGCACCATCTGCTTGGTGTGGCTCATCGGCCAGAAGATGTTGTTGTGCAGGAAGCCGTCGCCGTAATAGGCGGCTTGCTCGGCGATCTGCGGGGAGCGGATTGAGCCGTGCCACACGAACGGCGGTACACCGTCCAATGGGCGCGGGGTGGAGGTGAACTGCTGCAGCGGTGTGCGGAACTCGCCCTCCCAGGTGACGACGTCCTCATGCCACAGGCGGTGCAGCAGCGCATAGTTTTCGATCGCCAGCTCGATGCCTTTGCGGATGTCCTGCCCGAACCAGGGGTAGACGGGTCCGGTGTTGCCGCGTCCCATCACCAGGTCCACGCGACCGCCCGAGAGATGCTGCAGCATCGCGTAGTCCTCGGCGATCTTCACCGGGTCATTCGTGGTGATCAGCGTGGTGGCGGTGGACAGGATGATCCGCTCGGTGCGGGCCCCGATCCACGCCAGTGTGGTGGTGGGGGAGGAGGTGACGAACGGCGGATTGTGGTGCTCACCGATCGCGAACACGTCAAGCCCCACCTGCTCGGCCAGGACCGCCTCCTCCACCATCAATTCGAGCCGCTCATGTTCGGTGGGCACGCGGCTGGTGGTCGGATCCGGGGTGATGTCGGCGATGGTGAAGATGCCGAACTGCATGGACGCTCCTTGGGTCGGCGAGGGAGGGCGGCGATCCGCAGGCCGACGCACACACTGATGATTCAGATCTGAACCATTTGACCGCCCAGAGCCAGGATAGGTCGGTGCCTCAGGCAACCTCTGCGTCCGGCGCGGTCCAGGTGGTGCAGGAGGACAAGCCACCCCGGGCCTGCTGCCCGCGCACCACCCACAGGGCTCGCGCATCCACCGACGGATGCGAGGAATCCGTCGGATCCGCCTGCGCTTCGGGTGAGGTGACGAAGGTTGCGACCCGGTCCGAGGGGCGCACCCCCTCCGGCATCTGGAACGCGGATGCTGCACCCAGGCAGGACAGCTGCAGGCCGTAGCGTCGGCGTAGCGCATCCGAGGCCTCGATGTCGTCACCCACCGCGGAGATCGCGGCACCGTAGTACGCATCCAGGTCCACCGCCGAGATGGCGAACACCGCGTACGTGTACGACAGGTGCCACATGTACAGCTGCGCTGTTTCCGCATCCTGCGTATTGGAAAAGCCCGGATCCCACGTGGTGGGCCAATACAGCACGTCATCGGCGAGACATGCACGTGGAGCGTCGGAGAACTCTTCGGGACGGCACGCGGAGTTCCCCGGCGTCTCCGGAGGCGTCCACAGTTTGATCCGCGGCCCGGTGAACTCGACATTCTGCGCACCCAGCGCATCGGACCACATCGACTCCAGACATGCCGCACCCGCGTCGAGGAAGCCCTGCAGCTCCTGCTCCGGGACGAGCCCGCTGACGGCAGGCAGCTCGCACGAGACAGGGACCGGCAACGTGGCCGCAGTCAGAGGATTCTCCGCCAGCACGCCGACGAGCTCCTCCGTGGTGCCGGACGGCGTCTGGCCCGACTCGAGTGCCTTCCACGTGCCGTTGTCTCCGGCGCCCTGCCCTGCCGCGTCCTCCTCGGCCTGCGCCGATGGGTCATTGCGCATCCACAGCCACCAAGCGGCTCCGCCGCCTCCCAGCCCGAGCAGGAGGAGCATCGCGCAGCCGAACGCGACTGCGACCACGGCTCCGCGCCGACGGCGCGGCTCCGTGGCATCCACGCCGGGCGGCAGCGACCCCTGCGGATCAGGTTCTGCCTCCGAGGGGGACGGTGCCGAGAGCGCCGAGGCGAACCGTGGCCGGCGATCGAATGGCCGAATCGGGGCGTGATCGGGCACGTAGGCCGGCGCCGGCGCCGGTGACCCCGAGGCGGGTGAGCCCGGAGCTGGGGACCCTGAGGCGGGTGAACCTGGCAGTGGTGATCCCGGTGCCGGCGACCCGGAGACAGGTGAGCCCGCAAAGGGATAGCTGGGGGCGGGGGTGCCCTGAGCGGGAGTCCCGACGGTCGGCGCGCTCGACATCGGCATCGCCGGCTGGTGCGGGGCCGCCGGTGCCGTTGGGAACACCTGCTCCGATGCGGGCGCGGGACTCGGCGCTGATGCCGGCCCCGGGGGCGCGGCCGGGGATTCGAACACCGGCCACATCCCCTCGCCGCCGCCACCGGATGCCTCGGGAACCTCGTTGATCACCTCATGACGGCTGCGGTACAGCGGATCCTCGTGCCAGGGCCGCACGCGCGTCTCATCCAGCTCGTCATCGTCGCCGAACCCGTCGGACATCATCGGTGCCCGATCAAGCATCCAGTCAGAGTCTGGAGCCGACGACGCCTCCGGCTGTGCGGGAGCGGGAGCGAAAGAGGTCGCGGGCGCGCCGTTCACCGGCGGGGCGAAAGCCTCCGGATTGAGCGTGTCCTCGGTGTCCTCCAGCGGTATGTCGTGCAGCGGAGCGGGCCGCAGGATCGTGTCCTCCGTGTCCTCAGCTGGCACGTCATCGCGGGGCGCGGGCCGGAGCACGGTATCCGCGGCATCCGCGTCACCGGCGCTGGGATCGCCATCGGTGGTCGCTGCGGGGGGTGTGTCCGCGTCATGCTGCGTTGCGGGATGCGCGGGTCGGAGAATGGTGTCCTCATCCGGATCGCCGACACCGCTGCCGTCGGCCCCGAACGGGCGCTCGCCACTGCCCACTGTTCCCCCTGCTCTCGGTATGAACGGCTCGATCATGTCATCGACTAGACGCAGTGCTCAGGGACCACACCGGTTCAGATGCCGGTGAGGGCGATGTGACCTTTGCCGTATGGTCCGCGCACTGTATGCCGTGTCCTAGACCACGGTCGACTCCGGCGCTGCCCAGGCGTTGCACTGCCCCAGCTCCCCGCCGGATTCTAGGCCCTTTTCGAGCCAGCTGACCCTTTGCTCGGGTTTGAAGTCATACGGGGGTTCCCCGGTGCTCCAGTTCTGCGGATCGGTGATCGTCTGCAGGATTCGTTCGCTGGGCTGGACGGCGTCCGGCATCTGGCTGATGGACATGCCCGTCAGACAGTACAGCTGCATCGCCCAGCGGTGCGCAGCCAGTCGGCGCCCTTCCTCGTCGCCCTCTGCTTCGTACTTCTTCTCCGCACTGTCGGCGTACACGTACAGGGACATCTGCCAGGTGACGGCGTTGAGGTACTGCACGGACAGGTTGAACAGGTACGAACCGGGGACCTCTTCCGGGGTCTGCGGATCGCCCGTCTTCCCGTAGCCGACGGGCCAGTACAGCACATTGTCCAGGTTGCACATGCGTGCCTGGCCCTCCTCGAAGGTCTCGGTCTTGCAGCCCGCATCGGCGGGGATGTCTGGCCAGGTGAACACCGTGATCCTGGGGGCGCTCCAGTTCAGACCGCGATCCGAGGCGGCACGCGACCAGGCCTGGCTCAGGCATCCGCCAAGTGCGGACAGCATCGCCTGGAGCTGTTCAGGGGTGTGCTCGACCGGGGTCGAGGGAACCTCGCATTCACGCACCGCCGGAATGGTGCCCGTGGTCATCGGGCTGTTCGACATGATCGTGACCATGTCGTCGCCGGTTCCCTCGGGCTCATCGATCGGGCTGATCGCTTTGAAGGTGGGCCCGTCAGTGGGAGTCTCCGAGGCCGAAGGTGACTCCGGGTCGGTGCTGGGTGGCTCCGTGGTGCCGGGCTCCGTGGTTGTTGTGGTGTCGGCCGTCGGCTCGGGGCCGGACCGGTTGAGCATGAGGTAGGTGATGCCGCCGCCGATCACGAGCACGAGAGTGGCAATGCAGCCGAGAGCTACGGCGATCAGCGGCCACGGGCGCTTCGGCGGCGGCGTCTGCTGGCCGCCTCCCGTCTCGTATGGAGCGGGGTCGGCGCTGTGCCAGGGCGCCTGCTGCTGGCCTGAGGGGTTGAAACGTGTGCTCTGCTCACCCGTGGGATTGAAGTGAGTGGGATCATCCGGCGGGGGAGGAGAGCCGACGGATGGAGAGGTGTGGGCGCCGCGCCCGTATCCGTACGAGCCGCCCTGTGGCGGCGGCGAGGGATGACCGGGCTGCTGGGGGCCCGTGCCCCAGGGCTGGGACTGCTCCTGGTTCCAGGGTTCTCCCTGGCCTCCCGTCGTCGACATGTGACCCCCGTGGCGTTCAAAGCACTGTCCGGCCCAGCGTATCGGGCAGCCGTCGCCGTGGCCCGTGCAGCGGTGAACTGTGGCCCAACGGTGACCGTGCCGCTGCATGCGAAAGCGCCCCATCCCCGGGAGTCAACCCGGGTCAGGGGCGCTTATCGTGCCGCTCGGCAACTGCGGAGGATGGGGTGTGTGAGTTCACGACATCGTTGACAGTCCGGGGCAGGGAACTCGCGGCTGATTGTTGACCGGTGAGTCGGGTCATCGTTGACGAACCAGGGGTCGTGTTCGTTGACCGGTGAGTCGCGACATTGTTGACACGCCCTGGCCGCGACGATGCGACATGGGCTCCAAAAACAAGAACCTCGTCATCGTCCGTTCCGTCCTCGAACAAGGCCTCACGCACGCCCAAGCGGCTGAGCGCTACCGCGTCTCCAGGCAGTGGGTCCATGTCCTGGTCCAGCGTTACCAGCTCGGTGGTCCCGAAGCCCTGGAGCCGCGCTCACGAGCTCCACGCTCACGACCCGGCACCACACCGGAGGCGGTGCGCCAGAGGATCCTCACCCTGCGCAAGACCCTCACCCGCCAGGGTGCTGATGCAGGACCAGCAACGATCGCCTGGCATCTGGACAACGACGGCATCGATGCCCCGTCCACGGCGACCATCCGTCGAATCCTGCACGCTCACGGCCTGATCACACCCGAGCCCCGCAAACGTCCCCGTTCCTCCTACCGGCGTTTCGAGGCAGAACTGCCCAACGAGTGCTGGCAAGCCGATATCACCCACGCCTTCCTCGCCACCGGTGCACGGGTGGAGATCCTCGACGTCCTCGATGACCACTCCCGCTACCTGCTGCACATCCAGGCCGCACCCGCCTTCTCCGGCGCCATGGTCGTCACCGCAATGAACCACCTGATCAGCGCATATGGGGCCCCGGCATCGACACTGACGGACAACGGTCTGGTGTTCACCGCGCGTCTGGCCGGACGCCGTGGAGGCCGTAACGGCTTCGAGAAACTCCTCCAGGCCCATCGGATCCGTCAGAAGAACGGACGGCCCGGCCACCCTCAGACCCAGGGGAAGATCGAACGGTTCCACCAGACCCTCAAACGCTGGCTTACCTCCCGGCCCCGCCCCGACACCATCGAGGACCTCCAGACCCTGCTGGACCAGTTCCAGACCTGGTACAACACCGAACGCCCGCACCGCGCCACCGGCCGCCGCACCCCCGCGCAGGCTTACACCGCTCTACCCAAGGCCACCCCCGGCAGCGCACTGACCGAACCCGAATGGCGCTGCCGCGTTGACCGCATCGACAAGAACGGGAAAGTCTCACTGCGCTACGCCGGCCGCCTGCGTCACCTCGGCTACGGACGCGCTCACGCCGGCCGCCACGTCCTGATCCTGGTCCACGACGACCACGCCGTCACCTCGGACGCCACCACCGGCGAGATCATCGCTGAGCACCGCATCGACCCTGCCCGGGACTACCAGCCCAAGCTCCCCCGAACCCACAACACACCCACCAGGAGACCGGACTCCGGCCCGTCAGTGAACCCACGCAAAAAAACCTGAGCCGCGACACCGTCTGTCAACGATGTCGCGACTCAGGACAACTGCGGAGGATGGGGGATTTGAACCCCCGAGGGCGTGAACCCAACACGCGTTCCAGGCGTGCGCCATAGGCCGCTAGGCGAATCCTCCAGTGCTCGTAGAGCAAGTAGTAGCGTACCTGACGCCGACGGGGTGGTGCGAGTCGGCTCGATTCAGGTCACACTGTGCACGCTCTGCTGTGCTGCGCACTGCTGTGTCCAAGGCGAGGCGCAACGTTCCATGGACAAGCAGGCGGGTCAGCTCTCCTCGGGGTGGCGCACGATGTTGACGACCGCCGCTGCCAGGCCGCCCCAGACGGTGAGGAGAGCGACGACCATCATGATGATTGCGGATGCAGACATGGGAACCTCCAGGTCGAGAACGGAAGCGGAGTGGACAGCGCGCGGCGGCACGCGAGATGTGGGACGCGAAGCGGGGTGGTGCACCTGCGCGGTCAGACCTCGTCGGCAGGGCGCAGTTGGTGAGGCGGAGCATCGGCGGGGCCGTCGAGGCCGGTGAACGCCTTCGCCTCGGGGGCGACGTCGTCACCGTCGGAGTCAGGCCGGTCGAGGTTGGAGCCAGCGGGCCATGGCGCGAGAGACAGAATCACTGCGAACACCACGAGGCTTGCGGCCATCAGCCAGCCGAAGACGAGCACGAACCAGCCCGGATAATCCTCGTAGGTGCCGTCCTGTGTGATGAAGCCCCACGTGGTCAGCGCCAGTGTGATCAGCAGCGCCACCGGGGCGATCACGCCAACAAACGCCATCCACGCCCAGCCCAGGCGGAACGTGCCCTTCTGATTCAGATGGTCGCGCAGCGTGGGCAGGGCGCCCAGCAGGAAGGTGACGAGCACGGTGGCCACCAGGGCGGCGGAGACGATGCCGTACTGATTCACCCAGTTGTCGAACACGTCCAGTAGTCCCAGGCCCATCGTCGTCGGGAACAGCACGGTGGAGATGATCGCCAGCGGCACCCCGATGCCGAGTGTCGCGGCGACGCGGCCCAGCCCGAACTTGTCCTGGAACGCGGCCACCACTACCTCGACGATCGAGATCAGTGACGTGAAACCGGCCAGAACGAGGCCGCCGAAGAACAGCACACCGATCAGCGGTCCGGCGCTGCCAGCCTCCGTGATGATCGCGGGGAACGCGATGAAGGCCAGGCCGATACCTGACGCAACCACCTCAGAGATGTCCACGCCCTGTGCCTGCGCCATGAAGCCGAGCGCAGAGAACACGCCGATGCCTGCGAGGATCTCGAAACCGGAGTTGGCGAACCCGACCACGAGGCCGGAGCCGGTCAGGTCGGTGTTCTTCTTCAGGTAGGAGGCGTAGGTGAGCATGATGCCGAACGCCACGGACAGAGAGAAGAAGATCTGCCCGTAGGCAGCCACCCACACCTGCGGGTCCAGTAGTGCACCCCAGGTGGGTCGGAAGAACGCGTCGAGACCGGTGAAGGCGCCGGGCAGCATCATGGCGCGGATCACCAGGATCACGAACATGATCACCAGCAGCGGAATGAAGATCATCGAGGAGCGGGCCACGCCGTTCTGCACGCCCAGCACCATCACCGCCAGGACAGCTGCCCACACCAGGATGATCGACAGCAGCACGGGGCCCACGTAGTCGAAGGACACGGTGAGGTCCTGCCCGCCGAGCGCCTGCGTGAACTCACCGAAGAACCCCGCGGGATCATCACCCCAGCGTCGATCGATGGAGAAGATCGTGTAGTTCGCGGCCCAGGCGATGATCAGCGCGTAATAGATCGCGATGATCACGCAGATCAGTACCTGCCACCAGCCCACGAACTCTGTCCAGCGCCGCATGCGACGCCACGCCAGCGGGGCGGAGCCGCGCCAGCGGTGCCCGATCGCGTAATCCAGGAACAGCAGTGGGATGCCGGCGGTGAACAGTGCCACCAGGTACGGGAGGATGAAGGCGCCGCCGCCGTTGTCGTAGGCGACAGCGGGGAACCGCCAGATGTTGCCCAGGCCCACGGCGGAGCCGATGGCGGCAAAGATGAAGGCGCCGCGGCCGGAGAACGAGCCGCGTCGCGCATTCGTGGCGGTCGCGCCGTTGGCAGAGGTGCCCGCGGCGGTGGGGGCGGAGGGGGAGCTCATGGCGTGTCCTCGGAAGTAGGGGTGCGACGAGACGGTTACTCCGTCGTCAGGGCGATGCGCGGCATTCTGCCGCCGACGGCCGACCCCAACCATGCCTTCTCGCGATGCGGACAGTGATCCTGACAAGTGGACGGCCGGGCCCGTGCTGGCCCCCACGCAGCAGGTTGCACGGACCCGGCCGCCAAGCGGGTCCGATCGCTCAGGTCAGCGTTGAGCGGGGCTATCGGGATCGCCGCCCTCAGACGGGCCGCCGGCAGCGGCTGACCCGGCCACCGGGTTCGCAGCGCGCTGATCGGCGCGCATCTCCCAGAAGTCGGCGTTGCGGATGCCCAGCGGGCGTGGATCGAAGTGCGGATCGATGCCTTGCTTCTTCTGGGCGTAGTAGTCCTTCAGCGCTTTCAGGGCCGGGCCCTGCAGGATGAGGACCGCAATGATGTTTAGCCAGGCCATCGAGCCCACACCAACATCGCCAAGCGTCCAGGCCGCGCCGCCCGTCGACACGGCGCCGTAGGCGACGGAGGCGAGCACGAGGAACTGCAGGCCGAGCACCAGGATGCGGCGCAGGCTCGCGTTCTTCATCTTGCGTGTGAGGTAGGCGAGGTTGACCTCGGCCATGTAGTAGTAGGCCACCACGGTGGTGAAGGCGAAGAAGCCCAGTGCCAGTGCCACGAAGGTGCCGCCAAGGCCGGGAACGAAGGAGTCGAAGCCGGACTGCACGAAGCCTGGGCCTGGCTCGATCTCGGTACCGATCGCACCCACGTAGTACGGCTCGCCCTCGGCGGGGAACGTCTCACCGCGGAAGACTGTGTACATGTCGGTTGAGATGATGATGAACGCGGTCGCGGTGCACACGAACAGCGTGTCGATGTACACCGCAAAGGACTGCACGAAGCCCTGCTTGGCCGGATGGGAAACCTCTGCGGCGGAAGCGTGGTGCGGGCCGGTGCCCTGACCGGCCTCATTGGAGTAGATGCCGCGCTGCACGCCCCACTTGACTGCCAGGCCGATGATCGCGCCGAAGATGGCGTCGGTGCCGAACGCGGAGCCAAGGATCATGCCGAACACGTGGGGGATCTCCGAGAAGTTCACGAAGAACACGATGACCGCCGCAAGGATGTACAGGATCGCCATCGGCGGCACAACGAAGGCTGCGAATTGCGCGATGCGCTTGACGCCGCCGACCACGATGAACGCCAGGCAGATCACCATGAACAGGGCGGAGACCCACACCGGCAGACCCCAGGCGTGGTTCAAGGCTGAGGCCATGCCGTTGGCCTGCACGCCGGGAAGGAAGAACGCCATCGCGAACACCGTTACCACGGCGAACACGATCGCGTAGATCAGGAAGAGTGGGCCCACGACGGTGTGCTTGAAGGCCTTTTCCAGGTAGTACGACGGACCGCCGCGGTATTCCCCGGTGTCCGGGTCTTTTTCCTTGTAGATCTGGCCGAGCGTGCACTCGATGAAGGAGGTCGAGGCGCCCAGGAAGGCCACCGTCCACATCCAGAACACAGCGCCCGGCCCGCCGAAGGCGATCGCAGTGGCCACGCCGCCGATGTTGCCCATACCCACGCGGTTGGCGAGGGACATCATCAGGGACTGGAACGGTGAGGTGCCGTCGGTGGACTTCTCGCCCTTGACCAGCTGCTGAAGCATCTCGGGAATGCCGCGGACCTGGACGAAAAGGGTCCGGAGGGAGAAGTAGAGGCCGGCGAGCAGGCAGAGGATCACCAGGGGTAACGCCCAGATGAAACCGTTGACCGCCTCAACCACATCGGCGAATGTCATCGCGTGGACTCCTAGCTGTTGTGCGGGTAAGGGATCGGCAACTGGCGGGGGCAGAGGGTCGCGACGGAGTGTCCTGTGCGCCAACCCGTCGTTCGTGCGGGTGGTTGTACCCGGCAGGTGGAGCGTGCGAGACGAGAGCGCTGTGAGGACGGTCACGACTTGACGGGAAGCTAGCGGACGGGTGGCCAGTCGTCGCGCTCCAGCGGGATTCTGTTACTCAGCCGTGACATGGCCACGGAGTCTGTGGGGTCGGCCGACGGGAGTCCTGCCACACTGAGGCTCGACGGGCTCGTGCCTGCCGCCGCGCGCCGCTACACTCTGTGACGACCCCTCGTACGGTGTTATCTCGCTGAACTCCCCCAGGGCTTGACGGCAGCAAGGGCAGGCGGGCTCTGGCAGGTGTGCGAGGGGTCGTCGCATGTGTGCGGGGTCGACGGTGCCCCTAGGTGCGACAGGACCCCCGGCAGTCCGACTATCTGCTCGCAGGGCTATCTGTTCGACGCGAGGGTGTAGCGGCGGTTCCGGCTCTGCGGCGGCGCGGTCGCAATGATGAGTCCACTGTCGACAAGCTCGCGAAGAATCGGCCGAAGTGCGTTGCGGCTTTTTCCAGTCCTCTCGGCGAGATCGGCGATCGAGAGCTCGACGTGCGGATCGAGGTGGCTGAGGACTTCCCATCTGGCGCCGGTCGCGGCCTCATGCCGGCGAAGATCAGCCAGAGCATAGGGCCCGTCAGCGTGACCAATGAGCAAGCCATCCGCGATGAGATCCGCTAACGCGCTCCGGCATTCATCGGAGTCCAGACCCAGATTGTTTCGGAGGTCGACCAGTGACACGTCACCTGAGCTGCGGGCAAGTGCGAGGGCGATTTCCTGTGCGCGTGGTCGATGCGCTGCTCCGGGGAGACTAGCGAGCCAGCTCTGCATCTCAGGCGAGATCAATCCGAACCGAGCCAGACGGACCACGACGTGATCGATTGTCGACTCGCTGTAGTCGGGTGCGGGAAGGCTCATCGCATTGGGGTGTAGGGCGATCGCCTCCTCACTTTCTACAGTGAGCCCATCACTTTCTACAGTGAGGCCGTCACTGCCTATAGTGAGGCATCTGGCGTCTACAGTGAGGTTGTCGCCTCCTTTACTGAGATTCTGCACTGCGTCAGCAGGCGAGACGTGCGAGCTGCCGCGTCATGGCGCACACGTGTGCGGGAGAGCGAGTGCATGGCTCAGGAGCAGCCAGAGTGATTGCCCCGTCAAACCATGCCGCGTCCCAGTAGCACCGACGAAGGGAGGAGTCGACGAACGGGCAGGGCTTGTAGATTGCCCACATGCGCACACAGCACCAGCCTGCCGGGACGGTGTCACCAGCGCCTGCTGACCGGGACTCGGAGGCGACGGTATGACGAATCACGGTTGCACGACGCCGGAGGAACCACCCCGTGCCGTGCTCAGCAGACGTCGCCTGTTGATCGGCGCCGGGGCGCTGTCGCTCGCCGCCGCGGGCGGTGCTTTTGTGGCCCTGGATCGCCGTCTCGAGGTCACTGAACGGACGCTCGAGATACCGGGGCTGCGCTGCCCGGTGACCATGGCGGTCCTGGCTGACCTGCACAGTGAGCCGTACACGGACGGTGGTGCTGAGCTGCTGGAGCAGGTCCGGAAACTCGAACCGGACCTCATCCTGATGCCGGGGGACATCGTCGATGACGTGCTGCCCGAGGGGCCTGCTCATCGCGTCGTGGAGGGCCTGACGCAGATCGCGCCGACGTTCTGGACCAGCGGGAACCATGACGCCTGGACCGATGAGCTGCCGCGCATCAAACAGGACATGCAGCGCCTGGGCGCGATGGTGCTGGAGGGCGAGGCGCATCAACTCGAGGTGCGCGGCACCCCGATCACGGTGCTGGGGTTGGATGATCCCGACGCCGGTCAGCGGCTCTACCACGATGAGCTGCGTCGACTCGGCGCGGTCGATCCGGAAGGGCCCGCTGTGCTGCTCGCGCACCGCCCGGAGCGGCTGCACGATTATCGCGATATTCCCGCTGACCTGGTTGTCTCCGGTCACGCACACGGCGGACAGTGGCGGCTCCCGCTGTTGCTCGAACAAGGGCTTCTCGCTCCGAATCAGGGGCTGCTGCCGCAGCGCACCAGCGGTGTGTTCGAGGTGACCACCGCCCGCGGCAATGCGTATCACGTGGTCTCGCGCGGGCTCGCCACGCGCAACACGATCGTGCCGCGGATCTTCAACCGCCCCGAGATCGTGAAGATCACGGCAGTGCCGCCAGGGTCAACGGAATCCGAATGACTGAGTCGACGCGCTACCACGGCGTCGTGGACGGGCAGATGATCGAGGTCGATGTCCGTCACCAACTGCTCGGCCGCCCGGACGTCGACCTGTGGATCGACGGGGTCCAGATCCCCGAGTTCGCGAGCTCCAGCGGCGATGCGCCGCCTGACGGTTCGTATTGGACGGGGGAGCGGTCCGAAGACTTCACCGTGCTTGTGCACCATCCGCGCCAGGACTCCGCAAGCAGCGGCGACGGCTCGGATCGTGACGCCGACACCGACGATGAGGACAGCTCGGAGGTTGACGGCCATCGCGTACGTGAGCGGATCATCGTGCGCACACGCTCACTTGGACGTACAGGCGAAGTCGATGTCCGGTCCTCCGCCGTGGGGGCGTTGACAGCGCTTCTGCCAGCGGAACGCTCGCCGTCCGCTGCGCGCGATGACGCGCTGCGGGCACACCCGTACCGCCGGGCGCTGCTGCGGGGCGTCATGGCGTCGCTGAAGGTGGTGCTGCCGCTGCTGGGCATCCGTGAGCTCATCGATCGAGCCACGCAGCCCGCCCAGGATGCAGCCGAGGAGGCGGTGCGGCCAACGGTCACCTGGGTCACGGAGATCCTGGAACCCATCGGCCGGCTGCTGAGTGCGATCCTGGACCTGATCGGGTCGCTGTTCAGCTGGGTCGGGCCGCTGCTGGAGTTTCTCTTCGGCTGGTTGCGCCCGTTGCTGGATCTGCTCCCGCAGTGGGGGATCGGCCCCGTGATGAGCGTGCTGGTGATCATCGCGAGCGCGTGGGCCGCGTATGTCGCGGGGCGCAGGCGTCTGACCCGACTGGAGGCGCAGCAACAGGCGCTGCGAACGCATCTTCACGCTCGCGTGGCGGCCGGGGTGCGCAGTGTGATCGCGGTGCATCCTCCCCAGGCGGACGCATCCACGAGTGCCCCGTCGGCCAGTGCCCTGAACTAGCCTGGGGCGGTGGCCACTGCTCTGTACCGCCGTTTCCGTCCCGAGTCCTTCGCCGAGGTGATCGGCCAGGACCATGTGACCACGCCGCTGCGCCGTGCGCTGCGTGCTGGTCGAGTGGGGCACGCGTACCTGTTCTCGGGTCCGCGTGGCTGCGGCAAGACCACCTCGGCCCGCATCCTGGCGCGCTGCCTGAACTGCGCCGAAGGGCCGACGGATACTCCCTGTGGGCAGTGTGATTCCTGCCGTGACCTGGCCCGCGGTGGCCCAGGCAGTCTGGACGTGGTGGAGATCGATGCAGCGAGCCACGGCGGTGTGGACGACGCCCGCGAGCTGCGCGAGCGCGCCACCTTCGCGCCCGCGCGGGACCGCTACAAGGTGTTCATCATTGATGAGGCGCACATGGTCACCTCGGCGGGGTTCAACGCCCTGCTGAAGCTTGTGGAGGAACCGCCTGAGCACGTGAAGTTCGTGTTCGCCACCACCGAGCCGGACAAGGTGATCGGCACCATCCGCTCGCGCACCCACCACTATCCGTTCCGACTGATCCCCCCGCAGGTGCTCGGCCCGTACCTTGCGCAGGTGTGCGAGGCCGAGGGTGTGCCCGTGGGTGATGGCGTGCTGCCGCTGGTGGTGCGCGCGGGCGGCGGATCGGCCCGCGACTCCCTCTCGGTGCTGGACCAGCTCATGGCCGGGGCTGGCGAGGACGGGCTCGACCACGCCACGGCGATCGCTCTGCTCGGCTTCACCGATACCGCCTTGCTAGACCGCGCGGTCGAAGCGATCGCGGCCCACGATGCCAGCGAGCTGTACGCCGTGCTCGACCAGGTGATCGCCACCGGTCATGAGCCGCGCCGCTTCGTGGAAGACCTGCTGGAGCGGTTCCGCGACCTGATCGTGCTCGCTGCCGTCCCGGATCGTGGAGCTGACCTGTTGCCCCAGATCCCGGCTGACGACCTTGAACGGATGCGCGCCCAGGCCGGTCTGATGAGCCCTGCGCAGCTGTCGCTGTGCGGTGATCTCGTGCACGAAACCCTGGCCACGATGAGCGGCGCGACCTCGCCGCGTGTACATCTGGAGCTGCTCGCTGCACGACTGGTGCTGCGCGAGGAGCGCCTGGCCGGCGGAGTGCTCGGGGATGCCGCCGCGCGCGGTGCAGCAGCGCCGCAGACGGGAACCGGTCCGCAGGCAGGGCGGGAGCGGGCCGCTCAGCATGGGCAGCGGGGTCCGGCCGCAGGGGCCGACGGGCCCGCGCAGGCTGGTGGCGTCTCGGGCGCGAACAGCGGACGTGAGGAGGCCCGACGGATCGCGGCTGAGCGAGCCGAGGCGAGTCGCCGTGCCCGCGGACAGCAGAGCGCCACCTCAGCGCCCCGCGCCGACGCGCGGGGACCGCAGCAGGGTCCTGCGGCGGTTGCACAGCCGCAGCCCGCGGTGCCGACTGCCGGGCAGCCCGAACCTGGCCACCAGGCAGCGCCCCGCACCGCACAGCCGGAGGCGGATCAGCCTGACGCACGGCGCAGCACGCGCCCCGAACCGGCTCAGCGCGAGCCCGCTCAGACCGAATCTTTCAATTCTGAGTCCGCACGGCCGGAGCCTGCGCGGCTCGAATCCGCACAGCCTCCAGCGGGTGGCCAGTGGGCCCAGGCCGGCCAGTCAGGTCCGGGTGACCAGGACGCCTCGTCGGTTCCGGGCGATAAGCCCGCCCCGTCGGCCGGTGACTCCGCTGGGGTGTCGGCGACGGATGTGCAGGAGAACTGGTCGGCGATCATGGACGCCCTGCAGGGGATCCGTCGCCCGAGTTGGGCGCTGATCTCCCAGAACGCCCAGGTGAACGCCGTTCAGGGCTCCACGCTAGTGCTCGGTTTCCGCACGGAAGGCCTGGTGGCCGCATTCCGCCGTGGCACCGCCGCGCAGAATCTGTCAGACGCCGTGCGGCGGATCCTCCGTGTCGAGCTCACGGTCGACGCCGTGGTGGGCGATGGCCCAGGTGGATCCGGGGGTGGCGAACAGCCCGGGGGAGGAACCCCCGGCGGTGGCCAGCCTGGCGGCGGCTACTCCACTGGCGGCCACCCCAATGGCAGCCAGCCCGGTGGTGCGCAGCCCCACGATGCCGCTCGCAACGACGGCCCGGCAGGCGGCTCTGCGCAGCGCGGCTATGCTCCGGCCGACGCCCCTGGCCAACCCGACCGCACCCTGCCCGCCGGACCCGGACCGAGGGATAGCGCCCCGCACGATGGCCCGTCGTACGGCCAGCCTGGTGGGATGGGGGCTGCGCTCGCCGCGCGGGCGACGCAGAACGCCCGATCAGCTCGCGACTCCCATGGCAGCCAGCAGGCGTCGGAGCCGGAGTATCCGCCTGAGCCTGACGACCCCTACCCGCCGGATCCTGACGAGCCGGACGCCTACGAAGCATCGTCACCGGGGGAGATGACTCCGCCCGCCGACGGGCCGGTGCGCAGTGATGCGACCCCAGCCGGTCCACCACCCGAGGTTGAGGATGAAGGCCGCGACAGCCTCCCATCGGGTGAGCCGCGCACCTACGGCCAGGCCGCGCTGCGCCGAGCCATTGCCGAAGGCCGCGTGGTGCACAGTCGGCCAGCGCAGCCCCGCCCCGGCAGCGATGCCGATGAAAACAGCTGTCACGACCAGGATGAGGGCACGCGCGCGCCGGAGCCGTCCCGTGAGGAGCAGCCTCGTCGCCCCGATGAGCATTCAGCGGCTCAGGTGCCGGAACTGTCCCGTGAGGAGCATCCTGCACCACCGTCGGCGCGACAGCCCGTGCCCCCGCAGATGAGCCACCCCGATCCTGCGCCGACGGCCCCGAGCGAGCCCGGCTCGACACGTTCGCCGGAACCTGCTGCAGCTGCGCCCGCAGCAACCGGTGCCGAGCTCGCCCGTCAGGCCGCGCACGCCTCGCTCGCTGCACGCCGACGCACCGCAGGGCGATCCGCAGCGAGGGGCGCGCAGGCACCCGTGCAACCCGATCCCGAGCCGATCGATGACGATCCCACCGGCGGCGCCTCTCGCGACGATGAGGACGCCCAGTACACGAGCCGCAGCGGCCGCGAGGTCATCGAAGCCGTGCTCGGCGGCACCGTGCTCGAAGTGATCGACGAGACCGGGCGCTGAGAGCGTGGTTCTGGAGGCGTGAGATGACCACCCTCGACTCGCACTTCCCGACCCTGCACCGCGTTCACCCGCGCGGCTGGATCAACGACCCCAACGGGATCATGCACGTCGACGGCCAGTGGCACGTGTACTTCCAGTACAACCCGTACTCGGCCCGGCACCACCGCATCCACTGGGGCCACATGGTCTCCTCCGATCTGGCCCATTGGGAGAGCGCGCCGCTCGGGCCCGTGCCCACCGAGCAGGGGCCGGACCATGGCGGCTGCTGGAGCGGCGTCGGCGTTCTGGACCGGGGCGTCGACGGCACCCTCACGCCTACCACCGTGTACTCCGCTGTCGATGGCGAGCACAATGACTTCTCCCAGGTGGTGCGTGTCCCGCTGCATCCAGACCTGTCCGGTCCCGCAGCTGCGCCGGAGGTGCTTGTCCCGGTCCCGCAGGATCTGTCGCTGGTGGGGATCCGCGACCCGTTCGTGTTCCATCACGAGGGCAGACGCTGGGCGCTGCAGGGCGCTGGCCTGCGCGACGGCGACAACGTCACCCCCGCTGTGCTGCTGTACTCCTGCGATGACCTGGGCTTCTGGGAGTACGTGCGTCCCCTGCTCACCGGCGCGGATCCTGTGGCGGCCGAACATGCCCGTGCCGAGATCTGGGAATGCCCTCAGCTGGTGCCCGTGGGGGAGCGCTGGTTCCTGCTCGTCTCCCTGTGGTTCCGCCCCGAGATCGTGGCCCGCTCCACCACCGAGGTCGCCTACCTCAGCGGCAGCCTCGCCACCGGCCCCGACGGCGCCCCACAGTTCCAGCCCGACGGCGGTGGACGCGTCGATGCGGGACCCGACTTCTACGCCCCGCAGGCCGTGGTCGACACCGAGGGTGACCGCATCCTGCTGTGGGGCTGGTCCTGGGAGGGCCGCGACCGCACCCAGGAACAGACCGACGCGCAGGGCTGGGCCGGTTGCCTCACGTTCCCGCGGGAACTGCGGGAGGCCGACGGGCGGCTGTGGGCGCTTCCCGTGCGGGAACTGGCAGCACTGCGCGCCGAGGAGATCGCCCTGCAGCACGACATCTCACCGCAACCTGACATGGCAGGGCGCCGAGACGCCGACGAGAACGCGCTGCATCTCGACGCGGCAGGGCACCGAGACACCGACGGTCGCGATGCGAGCACCCCAGATGCCCCCGTCGGCCTGCAGGTGGACACTCCTGCCCGGCTTGAGGCACACGCCACCGGGCCCGTGCATGTCGAGCTGATCGACCCGGCCACGGGGGCACGGCGCACCGTCGCACACCACGAGGGCGGCGCCGCGACGCTCTTCGTGGACGCAAGCATCCTGGAGATCCTGCCCGCGCAGAGCACGCCGCGCACGACCCGGTTCTACGCCGAGCCCGGCGAGAAACTCCTGATCACCGGTGCGATCGACGCCGCCTGGACGCTGGCGCCCTGACGCTCACGCCCTGACGCTCACGCCGCGAGGCCTCTGCCCGCACGCTGACGCCCGGGCCGTCACGCCGTGTGCGGATGCCCGGGCGTCGTCGCCCTCACGTGTACGCGGTGAGGCTCAGTCAGCGCGCCACGCCAGCGAGATCCAGGGCGAGCTCGCAGAACATCGAGTTCGACCAGGAGAACCACTCGCGGGTGAACTGCGTCGGGTCGTTCACGTGCACGCCCTCATGCATCATGCCGGTGCCGCCGTCAGTAGCGATCAGCTGCGCGAGGATCTCCCGCTGCACCTCCGGGTCACCGCTGGTGAGGCCCTCGATGTTCTTCGCGATCGGCCACACGTACTCCGGTGGGGTGTGCGGTGAGCCCACACCCGCCAGATGCTCGCCGGCGAAGTAGAACGGGTTCGTTTCGGACAGTACGGCGGCGCGGGTTGCCTGGTAGGTCGCATCCTCACGGTCGGCGCATTCCAGGTATGGAAGCGACAACAGGCTCGGCACGTTCGCGTCGTCCATGAACACGGAGCCGCCCAGACCGTCCACCTCGTACGCCCAGATCCGTGTGCCGTTGGGACCGTCGATCAGGCCGTGCTCGCCCAGCGCTGCACGGATCTCCTGCGCCACCAGGCGCGCCTCCGCGGCGAGGTCGGCCTCCTGGGCGACCTCCGCCAGCAGGTCGCCCAGCCGGTCCAGGGCGAGCGCGAGGAAATGGTTGCCGGGAATGTTGAATCCCAGCTCGCAGCGGTCGTCGGAGGGGCGGAACCCGGCCCACACCAGACCCGTCGGCACTGTGCGCGAGCCCTTGCCCTGCCGCTCCAGAGTGTCGGTCTCGGGGCAGTTCTCGCGCTGGAACGTGTAGTCGGAAAGCTTTTCGTGATGCTGTTCGGTGCGGACGGTGCGCAGGATTGCTTTGGCGGCGGGCACGAAGCGCTCGTCGGCCCAGGAGGTGTCGCCGGTGGCGCGCCACAGCCGCCACGCGAGGTCCGGGCCGTAGGAGAGCGAATCCAGTTCGAACTTCCGCTCCCACGCCCACGGGTTGTCGAATTCGGTGGTGTCCTGATCCCAGCGGGCGGCATCGGGGGAGCGGTTGAACGCGTTGGCGTACGGGTCGATCTCGATGTACATCCAGTGGCGGCGCAGCAGACCAGCGAGCAGCTGCACAAGCTCGGCACGGTCCGCATCGCTGCCCACACCGGCGACCACCAGGCGCAGCAGCGGGGCGAGCTGC
This sequence comes from Brachybacterium timonense, assembly GCF_900258505.1. Lineage (GTDB taxonomy): Bacteria > Actinomycetota > Actinomycetes > Actinomycetales > Dermabacteraceae > Brachybacterium > Brachybacterium timonense. The sequence continues at coordinate 3,049,669 of NZ_LT984895.1, read as the reverse complement.
GCGGCGGAGTCCCGCAGCCACATGGCGGGGATGTCACCGGTGATCACGAAGGTGGTGCCGTCCTCCTCCACGCTCACGGTGGTCTCCGACGTGTTGCGCAGATACGCGATCACCCGGTTGGCGATCTCGTGGGCGAGCTCGGTATCGGCTCGGCCTTCGAGCCCCTCCACCACGCGGGTGCGGGTGGCGTCGAGCAGGGAAGCGGGCAGCTTGACCATGGGTTCTCCTCGGGTCGCGGCGGTCAGATCAGGTTATCGCCTTCGGCACCTCAGCGCCGTCGGGAGTCACCACCCGGCGGTCCCCGAGCGGCTCATTCAGCGTGACCACAGCCAGCAGCACCGCGGTCTCCGGCTGCGAACACGGCCAATGCTCCGCAATGGGCCGGCCAACGCTCTGGATCGTCACGGCGTCATCCTGCTCGAGAACCTGCAGCTCAAGGTTGCACTTCGTGGCGGGCACAGCCACAACGATCGCGTCGTGGCTCGGTGGCGTGAAAGGGTTCTCGTCCACATCGGGGGACCAGGCCATAGCGCCCGGGGTGTCGTCAGTGTCGGGGTCCCACAGGATGGCCGGTTGCTCGCTGGCCACATCCACCGGCGCCCACGAGAGGGTGTCCAGCTGCGCATCAGGCTGATCGGGCAGGCCCTCTTCGAACTGCGCCGGGTCCTTGACACGCGTGATCGCCGGATACTCAGCGCGGTAGACGTACTCGGTGTCCTCCAGACCCCACGCCGCATAACCAAGCTTCTCGTGACGCTCGGCTCGTGCCGACTCCGCCGCGGCAGACGCGGAGGCTGTGGCCGCTTCCTTTTCTGCCCGGTGGTCGCGCAGCAGCCACGCCGGTGTGGTGAAGCCGACGACCGCGATGAGCACCAGGGATAGGCCCATCAATCGGTACATGCTCTCGCCGGTGCTGGAGAGCTCATGCGCCTCTGGGTGCTTGTACTCGATCGTCTCGGCGCGTCGGTAGCTGCGAGGGTTCAGCAGCATCCACAGGCCGAGTCCGAGCGCCAGGAGGCTGCCGACGATCATGATGGCCGTGACTCCGGAGTTCTGCTGCATGTGCGCCTCCTGTTATGGATGGAGCTCTCTCAGCGCCTGGTCATGACGGCAGCCACAGCGGCGAGGTGAGGGATACGATCCCGAGCAGCAGTGCGATCACGCCCTGGATGCGGTACATGACCACTCCGGCGGTGGAGAGCTCATGTGCCTCAGGATGCTTGTTCTCGAACGTCGCGGCTCGACGGAAGCCCTGGGGATTCAGCAGCATCCACACGCCGAGCCCCAGCAGAACGAGTCCCAGAACAATCAGCATGGCCACCCCTCCACAATCCTGCTGCATCCGCGCGCTGTCAGCACCGTTCAGACGTGCGCAATCAGCCCGCTACAGCAACGTCGCTGTCGACACCCCCTGCGTCGATCGTCAGACCACACTATTACAGTGATGCCCGTGTATGAGGGGATTGTGCAGGACCTGATCGACGAGCTCGGCAAGCTGCCCGGCATCGGCCCGAAGTCCGCGCAGCGCATCGCCTTCCACTTGCTAGACGCCGATGATGCCGCAGTGCGTCGGCTGGCCGAGGTGCTGGTGCAGGTGAAGGACACCGTGCGGTTCTGCGAGATCTGCGGGAACGTCTCCGCGGAGGAGAAGTGCCGCATCTGCGCGGACCCCCGCCGCACCGACGAGGTGCTGTGCGTGGTGGAGGAGTCGAAGGACATCGTCGCCATCGAGCGGATCCGCGAGTTCAAGGGCCGCTACCACGTGCTCGGCGGCGCCATCGACCCGATTGGCGGGGTGGGCCCGAACGACCTGCGCATCGCCGAGCTGATGAAACGCCTCGGGAGCGGGGAGACCACCGAGGTCATCATCGCCACCGACCCCAACATCGAAGGCGAGGCCACCGCTGCATACCTTTCACGCATGCTCGCCCCGATGGAGCTGACCGTCACCCGTCTCGCCTCCGGGCTGCCGGTGGGCGGTGACCTCGACTACGCCGACGAAATGACGCTCGGCCGCGCCTTCCTGGGGCGCAGGGCGCTGTGACCTGGCCCGACGCCACCCAGCGGCCTGGCCCGCCGGGCATGGACACCACCCATCGGCCAGGCTCGCCGGGTATTGACACCACCCAGCGGCCGGGCCCGCCGGTTGGGGGTGGTGCGCTGGACTCGTATCGGCCCATGCCGCCGCTGCTGAACCTGCCACCTCCGCCCCGCGTCGAACCCGAAGACCCAGGCCTGGTGCCGCCAGCGGAGATCCTCGCCGAATCCGTGCGCGCACTCACGAGGCGCCTGCTGCGCCTCAGCGCTGTGCCAGCCGCGATCCTCATCTCTCTGTGGGCACTGCTCTTCCTGATGTACGTCCTGGGTGCCTCCCCGACGATGTGGTTCCTGGCGGCGCTCGCCTCACTGGCCGATCCGAGCTTCTTCCGCTACACCTTCACCGCCCTCGGCTTTTCTACGAACGGGCTGTGGATTACCGCGCTGTTGCTGCCTGCCGGCGCTACGGCCGTGAGCCTCGCCCTGCTGCCGCTGGCAGCCCGCTGGATCGCGGGACTGAACCCACGGGACTTCCTGTCCGAACGAGCCTTCCAGCAGGCTGTGTCCTCCCGCGTCACCTGGGTGCTGATCGCACCTGTGATCCTCACGATCACGCTGCTGCTGCTCGCGATCGCCGTCGGCGCTCCGCTGCAATGGCAGTCCTTCTCGCCGGGACCGTTGTCGATGCTCTGCGCCGCGGTGCTCGCTGTGCAAGGCGCCTTCGTTGGGATTCGTGCGTGGATGCGAGCCGATCGAATCCTGCAGATCCCGTCGGCTGACTCACTCGAGCGCACCGCCCGCATCGACCCTGACCTGGAGAAACGTCACCGCGCTGCTGCCGCGCTGCTTGCCCAGGACCGTCGGCACCTGCCGCCGAACCCCGGCACACCGCAGGCTCGTGCCGCGGCGAGGCCTGCCGGGGCGTGGCGGGCGCTGCGCCTGATCAGTGCCCGCGCACTGGTGTGGGTGCTGCCTGCCATGGCCAGCATCGGCTGGGCCATCTTCGCGATGGTCGACGTCACGCAGGTGTTCTCCGGCATGCTCGAGGAGGACCTGCTGCAGGTGCGCGGTCAGCCGCTGGATAGTTGGATGCTGCTGCTCGGCATCCCCGCGCTGCTCGTGCTCGCAGTCGCCGTGGCATTCGCGCCGGCGCTCGCGGTGCAGCTGGCTGGAACGTCCCGCGAGGGCGTGATCGATCAGCGGCCATACGCCCAGTGGGAGCACCGTGCGCGCGTGAACCGGTGGGAGGCATCGGCCGTGGCGTGGACCGGTGGACTCGTGGCCGGTGCCTGCATCGCGGTGGTGCTCGGGCATGCGCTGCTGACCACCCTGGTGGGGCACTCCACTGCGCTGCTGTGGACCGGCGTGTTTGTGGCTGTGCTGATCATGGCGCCGCTGCTGGCCGGCGCCGCCGTGCACGCGATGCGCTCTGATCTGCGCACCGTGCTGTATGGGCCACCCGGCTGGTACATGCGGCGTGAGACCACGCCAGCCCTGGTGACACCCGATATCGGCACGCGCACACAGCGCGGGCAGGACCCGGCCGTGCGGGCTGCGCTGCGCACCCGGCTGCGCGCCCAAGCAGGTGATCACGAGCTGGAGCTGTTCGACCTCGACGCGGCCGCTGGCGAGAAACTGTGGCTGGACGAGTCGCTGCCCGGCGCGAAGGACACCGATGTGCGCGAGGCCGACGTCGCCCGAGGCATCCTTCCGGACTTCGGGGCTGACGACTCGCCGTTCCAGGCCAGCCCCGAACAGGACCGCACCTCGATTCCGGACACCGTGCGCGGCCTGCAGGAACGCTGACGCGGAGCCCGACGCGCCGCGGGCACGAACGACGCCGTCGGCCGGTGCGCCCGGCCGGTCGGCCGCTGCGCTGACGCGGACGATCAGGCGATACGGGTGCCCTTGCCCAAACGCTTGATCGGCACGGACAGCCGCCACACGGCGGTGGCGAAGGCGCCGCCACCGGCGCTCACCCACATCATCAGACCCAGCGGCCACCGCGGAATACTGCTCGGTTCGCCCAGATCCCGGGGTGCACCGGGGGTGTCGTCGGCGCAGTAATTGAAGTTCGACGGGTGCATCGGAGAGGTGGCATACCGAACCCCGAAACTCAGCAGCCGCAGCAGGTCGGGTGGATCATCAGCCATCTGCCCCGTGGTGGAGGCCTCGCTGAGCTGAGGAGAGACATCCGCGAGCATCACCACAGGGTTTCCCCAGATCAGCGGCTGCGACACGTCGAGACGAATCACCGTGCGCGTTTCGCGCTGTTTCATGCAGAAACGCGGCGCCCACCCTGTTTCCGTGACGTCGGCGCGGTGATCGTACTCCTCGGTCCAGATCGTCACTTCCTTTTCCTGCTGCAGGAATGCCGCACTGGACAGCCACACCGCCGGCAGCATCCCGGTCACCACCGCGACCAGCACATACGTGAGCACCACGGAGCCCAGCTGACGGTTCGTGACAGCGGAAAGACCCAAACCGATCGCTGTCACGCACAGTGCAAGAGCCGCGATCATCGCGAGCACACGCAGCAGGTAGAACGGGCTGATCCCACCCAGCAGCGCCGTGGGCAGGAGTGACGGCAGCGCGAGCGCCAGGAAGGCCAGGCCCGTCATCCATCCGGCGAGCAGCTTTCCGAGCACGATCTCCAGCGGGCTGAGCAATGTGGCCTGGAGCGTGGCGAGCGTGCCAGCAGTGCGGTCCCCGTTGATCGCGCCGGCGGACAGCGCCGGCAGCACCACCAGCATCGCCATCAGCACCATGATCGCCAGCAGGCTGAACATGGCCGCGGCGGTGACGCGGACCGAGCCGACATCAGTGGCCACCATGGAAGCTGCCGCGAGCACGATCGCGCCCATCCCTGCGAGGATCACCGTCCACACGCCAAGTGCGATGTACCAGCGCTTGGAGCGGATCCGCTGCCGCAGCTCAAGGGACATCACCAGCCAGATGCCGCGCGGGCGCAGACTCAGTGCACCATTCATCACAGCGCTCCTTCCCGGTGGGCGGCGGCCGAGGCGAGGTACGCCGCTTCAAGTCGGCCCGTGGCCGGGCCGAAGGACACCACCTGCGCCTGCTGAGCCGTAAGGTCGGCGAGCAGCCGGGCGGCAGTCGCCTCGTCGGGCAGCACCACCGTGGTCTCTGCGTGACCGCTCGTGGAAGCCGACGGATCGCCGACGGGGCTGTGCTGCACCTTCAGCTGAGTAAGGGCCCGTTGCAGGGCGTCGCGATCCAGCGACGCGATCCGCCAGGGCCTCGGGCGGGAGGCCAGCTCACGGATGGAGGCGATGTCCACGGCGCGACCGGCGTCCATGAACACGACATGGTCGGCCATCTCTTCCAGTTCGGACAGGATGTGGCTCGAGATCAGCACGGTGGCACCGGCCGCGGCCTGCTCCCGCACGACATGCAGGAGCCGCTTGCGTGAAGCCGGATCCAGGCCGGAGGCGGGCTCATCGAGGATCAGCACCTGTGGCCGATGCACGAGGGTGCGGGCGAGCCCGAGCCGCTGCTTCTGGCCGCGGGAAAGCACATGCGCGGGCTGCTGTGCGAGCGGCACCAGGTCCATCTGCGCCAACAGCTCCTCCACCCGTTGGTTCACCTGTGCGGTGGGCACGAAGTACGCCTGCCCGGTGACCTGCAGGACCTCGGCCACACGCAGCGAGTCCCAGGCGCCGAACTGGTCGGGCATCCAGCCCACCTGCGCGCGGACCGCGGGGGAGTTCTGGGCGGGATCCACTCCGTTGATGAGCACGCGACCGCTGTCAGGTGCGAGCAGTGAGGCGAGCATGAGCATGAGCGTGGACTTGCCGCAGCCATTGGGGCCGACCAGGGCGGTGACGGAGCCACGTGGTGCGGTGAAGGACAGGTCCTGCACCGCGAGCACGGCCCCGAAGGACCGCCACACGTTCTCCACGCGGATCCCCATCGGATCCACACCCCCACGTGGCCCCTCGGATGCGGCGACCGGTGCCGGTGCGAGAGACATAGCCATACTCTGCCATGCGGCCTGGGTGCTGTCCGGGTGCTCGGGAACGTGTCGGTGGGGCGGGAATCGGTGAGCTCAGCGACGACCTGCGCGGTTAACGACGGTTCCAGGCGGGGAGATCGAGCAATCCCGTCGTCTGCAGCGGCAGAAGCCCGTCATCAAGCGTCCGGAGCCGCTGATAGAGGGCCCGTAGGCTCGCCCGGTCAGGAAGGTGAACACTCCCTGCCGCGCGCTCCAAGACTGTCGTCGTGCTGATGAGGTCGATACGGCCCACGGGACGACCATGCGAGCGCAGTCGCTCGAGTCGTCCCTGCTCGGCGGCTGCGAGGCGGCGCCCCCACTGGTCGTCGATGAGAACGATCATTCGCACACCGCGGTCGGCAGCGACAGCTGCATGGGCGACCACCATGGTTTCGCCGAGGTCCCGGCGCCGCTGATAGCGCTCATCGAGCGGCAGACTAGAGATTCGCTCCACCGCACGCTCGAGCTCCAGCGTCGGATCATCGGGGAGAACCGACATGAGGTGTTCAGGCAGTTTGCGCCAGACCCGGTCGGCTGCCTCGAAACGAGAATCTGCCTGAGCCTTGCGCAGGATCTCCTCCTCGACGCATGCGGGCGCAGACAAGGGGCCGACGGCGCTGAACAGCAAGCGCTCCTTGTGTAAGGCAAGGAAGTTCAGCCCTGGCCCCGCATCGAGGATTGGCCGGGAGCTCACGTCGTGTCATCGCCTTCGTCGAGCTCGCTGAGATCCACCTCGACCGGTGGAAGTGCATCGGCGGGGAGGTCCGTCGGATCGGCTCGGCGAGCGGTGATACCGGCCGCCTGAAAGTCGGCACGGACGGTGGCGACCGGCACCCCGCGGAGCATGGCGATCTTCTGCGCATCGACGACCCCAGCGATGTACCCGTCGATGGCACGTGCAAGGAGGCGACGCGGGGCGCGAGTGCACTGTGATTCCGCAGCCAATGCCGAGTACTGGTCGGACCATCCGAAGCGTGTGGCAAGAGAGCGGGTGCTCAGCGTGGCCCACTCCGAATATGTCTGAGGGCTGACGAAGCCTGCATCCCTGAGCGCGATGGCGGCGATCCGCGGAGAAACGAGGTAGGTCTGCACCACCTCCGACAATTCCGCAGTTGTGACATCCGTACGCTCGCCAAGAAGTGTCATGACTCCCTCCTGCGGCACCAGGAGGTGTCGGGCGAAGGCATCAGCCCGAATCTCGGCGGCCGGTCGCTTGCCAACGGCAAGTTCGGCGTCGCCGAAGAGGACATGCGCGAGTTCGTGCGCAAGTGTGCTGCGCTGCCGCATCGGGTGAGGCGTGGTGGCGACGCCGATGAAGGTGACGTCTCGTTGGGGATCGCGAACGGTCAGCCCATGCTCGTTCTCTCCTGCGTTGAGAACCGCGACGTCGTGACCGGTTGCGCGTTCGATCAGGCTGATGAGATCTCTGATTGGCTGGGTGCCGAGGTTGTTCTCCGCTCGGAAGGCTTCAGCGCACTGCCGAGCTTCATGCTCGTTCCGGCTCGCAGTCACGCAAGGAACCCCTGGTCGGCGAGGTCGGCATCGAGGTCCACGAACTGGACGAGACGGCGGCGCATTGTCGTCATGTCGGCGCCGTCGGTGGATCGTGCGGTGCACACCACCCGGCTCTCTGCGCCGTTGCCCGTCAGTGTGCTCAGAGGGCAGCCGAGCGCATCGGCGAGCAGAACGAGTTCGGTCAGCTTCGCTGATCGCTCCCCCGACATTAGGCGGCTGAGCGTGGACTGCGAGATACCGGTGCGGCTGGCGAGCTGGCGCTGTGAGATTCCTGCTTCTTGGCAGGCGTTGGTCAGGATTGACGCAGTGGACACGGTGACCTCCGGATCAATGATCACACCCCCTGAATCACTTGCAGGAAAGTGATTCAATCGTAGATCAATCCGGGAGCCCCGTCGACAGGTTGTGGATGACGTCGCACTGGGGAGGACCTGCCGCAGCTAGGCTCAGGCCCATGAGCACCGCTGACGCAGATGCCACCGCACGCGCTGCCGCACCCGGCCAGGCAGGGCAGCCCGAGATCCGCGACCCGCACGCATCGGTCTACGACCATGGCTTCGCCCGCGTCGCCGCGGTGACGTTGCCCGTCGCTCTCGCCGACCCGGCCGAGAACGCGACGCGCCACCTTGAGGCCCTGCGTGACCTGCACGATCAGCAGGTGGCTCTCGCCGTCTTCCCGGAACTCAGCCTCACCGGCTACTCCCTGGATGACCTCGTGCTGCAGACCCCCCTGCTGGAGGCTGTGCTCGACGCGATTGAGACCCTGCGTGAGGCGAGCCGCGAGCTGATGCCGGTCGTCGTCGTCGGCGCCCCGTTGCAGGTCCGCTCGCGGCTGATGAACTGCGCGGTCGCGATCCACCGCGGCGAGGTCATCGCGATCGTGCCGAAGAAGAACCTGGCCAACTATCGCGAGTTCTACGAGCGCCGCTGGTACGCCCCCGGCGACGACGCCTGCGAGGACTGGGCGACGGTGCATCTCCGCGACGGGGACACCCCGGTGCGCCCTCACGGCCTGATCGACGTGGAGGATGTGCCGGGCCTTGTCATCGGCATCGAGGTGTGCGAGGACATGTGGGTGCCGATCCCACCGTCGGCTGAGGCTGCGCTCGCCGGTGCCACCGTTATCGCGAACCTCTCCGGCTCCCCGATCACCGTCGGCCGCGCTGAGGACCGCAAGCTCCTGGCCCGCTCCGCCTCCGCCCGCTGCGTCGCCGCCTACCTCTACGCCGCGGCCGGCGAGGGCGAGTCCACCACCGACCTCGCCTGGGACGGCCAGACCTTCGTGTACGAATGCGGCGACCTGCTCGGCGAGTCCGAGCGCTTCGCCCCCGGCGTGACCGCCACCATCGTGGACGTGGACCTCGATCGGATCGCAGGCGAGCGCCTGCGGCAGGGCAGTTTCGACGACAACCGCCGTACGCACGCTGAGGCCGTCGAGCAGTGGAAGACGGAGCAGGGCATCCTGCTGCACGGAGTGGAGGACTGCGGGGAACCCTGGCTCCACGATGCCGCACCGTCGCCGGAGGCCGCGCTTGTCGGAGATGCTGTCGGCGACCGTGATGGGAAGGACTCCGCCGACTCGGGTGGCACCCCCGACGCTCCCGCTGTCGCCCGCGACACTCCTGCTGTTGCCTACCGCACCGGGTGCAGCGGGGAGGGCGGCGGCCTGCCCGCCCCGGCCACGGGCCCGCTGCGTCGGCCGCTGGCTCGCTTCCCCTTCGTGCCCGCAGACCCGGCGCGCCTGGCCCAGGACTGCTACGAGGCGTACAACATCCAGGTGGCAGGCCTTGTGCAGCGTCTGCGCGCCATCGGCGGCGGACAGCGTGGCGGCACCAAGCCCGTCATCGGCGTCTCTGGCGGCCTTGATTCCACACATGCCCTGATCGTGTGCGCTCGCGCCATGGACCTGCTGGGCCGTGACCGTTCCGAGATCCTCGCGTACACGATGCCGGGATTCGCCACCACCGAGCACACCCGGTCCAACGCGCAGAAGCTCGCCGAGGCGCTCGGCTGTTCCTTCGAAACGATCGACATCCGCCCTGCCTGCACCCAGATGCTCAGGGACATGGGGCACCCCGCGGGTGACGGCGAACCCGTCTACGACGTCACCTTCGAGAATGTCCAGGCCGGCATGCGATACGACTATCTGTTCCGCCTGGCCAACCATCACGGCGGCATCGTGGTGGGCACCGGCGACCTCTCCGAGCTGGCGCTGGGCTGGTGCACCTACGGCGTGGGCGACCAGATGAGCCACTACACGGTGAATTCCGGTGTGCCCAAGACCCTCATCCAGCATCTGATCCGCTGGGTGATCGCGGAAGGGCTGTTCGATGAGGACACCGTCGATGTGCTGCAGGCAGTGCTGGACACCGAGATCACACCCGAGCTGATCCCCCATCAGGAGGGGGAGAAGGCGCAGTCCACCGAGGACTCCATCGGCCCCTACGCCCTGCACGACTTCACGCTGTACCACCTGCTGCGCCGCGGCTATGGGCCCGGCAAGATCGCCTACCTCGCCCACCAGACCTGGGGCGACGCAGAGGCGGGGGACTGGCCGGCCGGTTTCGCGGCCGACGACAAACGCGCCTTCACCCGTGCCGAGATCAAACACTGGCTCACGGTGTTCCACAAGCGGTTCTTCGCCAACCAGTTCAAGCGCTCGGCCGTGCCGAACGGGCCGAAGGTGCTGGCCGGCGGCTCACTCTCGCCGCGTGGGGACTGGCGCGCCCCGGCAGACGTCTCCAGCCGTGCCTGGCTCGACGCCCTCGAACGGGACGTGCCGGGGGAGTGACGCCCGACGGCGGATCCCCAGCCTGACTCGGCACCCGGCTCGCCCGCTCGGGTGTCTTTCCGGCCTCGCCATGGCCCGGCTCGGCCTCGTCCGTCGACTGGCATGTCCAGGCACCGGTCCGGTCTTGCCATGGCACCGGGTCGGCCTCGCCCCCGTCGGCTGGCGTGCCCGGGCGCCGCCGGCCCCGTGCGGCCGGGGTGTGAGGGCTCGAGTTGCGGGTGCGGTGGTTCATGCGTGGCGTTATTCGTGGGGCCGCGGCTATATCGCCACGGCTTCGTGAATACGTCCACGAAACGACACGCGGCGCCCGGGCACGCCAGCCGACGGGGGCGAGGCCGACCCGGTGCCATGGCAAGACCGGACCNTAGGGTAATGGTCGACTGGATGGTACTGATGAGTGTGAATAGTAACAGGTATCTGTGCAGTGGAGAATTTGGAGTTGTGATAGGTGGCGAAGAATGTGATGGCTTGAGCTTGTTTTTCTAAGGAAGCGGCGCCCACCAAGAGCTGCACAGGGTGGTCCGTCGGCCGCGTCAGAGGGGAATAAGACACGGCCCTCCCGCCCGCACCGGCACACGACCGACCGGTCACGTGGCACGCCGGTGGACGCATGCGCCGTGAGCGGCCCTGAGTAGGATGGTGCAGGTCCTGCACGCCGAGCAGACTGGTCCGCACCAGCGGCCAGGGTGCCGACGCCAACGGCTCGGGCACCCGCTCCAGCGGCCAGGGCGCCTGCGCCGACGGCCTCGGTGGTCCCGCGAGCGAATGGAACGGAGGAGCCGAGCGTATGAGCCTGGTGGTCCAGAAATATGGCGGGTCCTCCGTCGCGGACGCGGAGTCGATCAAGCGCGTCGCCCGCCGCATCGCCGAGTACGCCCACGCTGGTCACCGTGTCGTGGTGGTGGTCTCTGCGATGGGTGACACCACCGATGACCTCATCGACCTGGCCGGCTCGATCACCGACGCACCGCCGCCGCGTGAGCTGGACATGCTGCTGACCGCCGGTGAGCGGATCTCGATGGCGGTGCTGTCGATGGCGCTGAACGAGCTGGGCGTTGACGCCCGCGCGTACACGGGCTCGCAGGCTGGTCTGATTACCGATAGCGACCATGGCCGTGCCCACATCATGAAGGTCACCCCCGGCCGCATCTCGGCGGCGCTCGATGAGGGGTCGGTGGCGATCGTCGCCGGTTTCCAGGGCGTGTCCGACGAGTCCAAGGAGATCACCACGCTGGGTCGCGGCGGCTCGGACACGACGGCGGTGGCGCTCGCCGCTGCCTTGAAGGCCGACGTCTGCGAGATCTACTCGGACGTGGACGGCGTGTTCACGGCGGATCCGCGGATCGTGCCGTCGGCCCGTCGGGTGCCGCTGATCTCCTGCGAGGAGATGCTGGACCTGGCCGCCAATGGAGCCAAGATCCTGATGGTGCGCAGCGTCGAGTACGGCCGCCGGTACGGGGTCCCCTTGCACGTGCGCTCGTCGTTCTCGGGTCGTCTGGGCACGATCGTGTCCGACGACCTCGAGCGCGAGATCCCCATCGACCCGGGCGTCGTCGTCCGGACCGCGGATGTCGCCAGGCGCGACGCCGCCGACCCGACCAAGGAGGTTCCCGTGGACAAACATCTGGACCCGGGCCTGGAGGCCCCGATCATCTCCGGCGTCACCCACGACCGCACGCAGGGGAAGATCACGGTCGTCGAGGTGCCGGACGTGCCCGGCAAGGCCGCGCTGCTGTTCGACGTGGTCGCGAACTCGGGCGCGAACATCGACATGATCGTGCAGAACACATCCACGACCGACGACACGGTGGCGATCTCCCTGACTCTCCCGGAGGCCGACGCCGACGCGGCGATCCACGCGATCGAGGCCGCGCATGAGGCGATCGGGTACACCGAGGTGCGGTACACGGATCAGATCGGGAAGCTGTCGGTGGTCGGGGCCGGCATGAAGTCCTCGCCGGGTGTGTCTGCCACGCTGTTCCGGTCGCTCGGGGAGGCGGGTATCAACATCGACATGATCTCGACGTCGGAGATCCGCATCTCGGTGGTGACGGAGCTGTCGCGGCTGGATGAGGCCGTGCGCGCGGTCCACACGGCGTTCGGTCTGGATGCTCAGCAGGCGGAGGCTGTGGTCTACGGAGGGACGGGACGATGAGCGAGAACCAGCAGGTGCCCGAGGCGCAGGGCGGATCGGCCGACGGGTCAGTGCAGGCGCACCCGGCAACGAGCGCGCCAGCCGACGCGGCAGCGCAGGCACACCCGGCAACGAGCGCGCCAGCCGACGCGGCAGCGCAGGCACACCCGGCAACGAGCGCGCCGGCAGACGGGGCAGCGCAGGCACACCCGGCAATGACTGCAGCCGGGCAGCCCTCCGACGCGTCGGCCGGTGACACGCCTCCCCAGCGCAGCACCGCCCCCGTGATCGGCGTGGTCGGCGCCACCGGCCAGGTGGGCCGCGTGATGCTGACGCTGTTGGCCGAGCGGAAGGTGCCGCACAGTCGCGTGCGTGCCTTCGCCTCGGCTCGCTCCGCCGGCTCGACGGTGCCGTTCAACGGCGGTGAGCTGCTGGTGGAGGACGTCGAGACGGCGGACATCACCAGTGATAGCAGCCGCGTCGACATCGCGATCTTCTCCGCGGGTGGGGAGGCGTCGCGTCGGCTGGCCCCGCGCTTCGCGGCGGCCGGCGCCGTGGTGGTGGACAACTCTTCCGCGTGGCGCCGCGATCCCGAGGTGCCGCTTGTGGTGGCTGAGGTGAACCCTGCTGACCTGGAGAACCGCCCGAAGGGCATCATCGCGAACCCGAACTGCACCACGATGGCGGCGATGCCGGCGTTGAAGGTGCTCTCCGACGAGGCAGGGCTCGAGCGGCTGAAGGTCGCGACGTATCAGGCGGTCTCCGGCTCCGGCGTGAAGGGCGTGGCGGAGCTCGCCACCCAGCTGCGTGCGGGCGCTGACCGGATGGAGGAGCTGGCCCTGGACGGTTCCGCCGTGGAGCTGGGGCAGCCTGCGGCGTATGTCGCCCCAATCGCGTTCAACGTGCTGGCCATGGCCGGAAGCCTGGTGGACGACGGCTCCGGGGAGACCGATGAGGAGCAGAAGCTGCGCCATGAGTCTCGCAAGATCCTGGGTCTGCCCGATCTCGCAGTCGCGGGCACATGCGTGCGTGTACCCGTGGTGACGGGGCATGCTTTAGCGATCCACGCGGAGTTCGAGCGGCCCATCACCCCGGAGCGCGCCCGCGAGCTGTTCGCGGATGCCGATGGTGTGTCCCTCGTGGATCTGCCCATGCCGCTTGAGGCCGCGGGCCGGGACGGCACGTTCGTGGGTCGTATCCGCCAGGACCAGTCGGTGCCCGACGGCCGTGGCCTGGTGCTGTTTGCTGTGGCTGACAATCTCCGCAAGGGCGCTGCCCTGAACACCGTGCAGATCACTGAGCTTCTTGCGCGAAAGTTGGATGCATGACGAACCCTGCCCTGTCCGGCGCAGTCGGCCCGTCGCCGAGCCCGGGCCCCGGTCCGGCGCCGCTGTCGACCGCACTGTCGGACCGAGCGGGTGAGGCCGGCGTGCATGGCCCGGAGATCGGGGATCCGCTCACGAAGGCGTTGCTGAGCTTGGATTCGATCAGCGCTGATGTGCCCGAGGGGGCTGTGACCCGCCGCAGCCCGTCGCGACGCGAGGAGATCCTGGATGGGGCCGCTGCGCTGTTCGCTGAGCGCGGCTACCACGGGGCGAGCCTGCGGGACATTTCCCGGCGCGTGGGTATCTCGCATCCGGGGATGCTGCATCACTTCGCCTCGAAGGACGCGCTGCTGGGTGCTGTGATCGATCGGCTGGAGCAGCATGCGCAGGGGCTGATCGATGCCACGGGGGAGCTGAAGCGTTCACCGCAGGCGTTGCTGGCGGCTCTGGCCGGGGTGTGGAATCCGACGACTCATCTGATGACGCTGCTGGCCACGCTGTCGGCGGAGACGGTGAACCCGGAGCATCCGGGGCGGTTCCGCATCGCCCGGCTGCGTCTGGTGCATGAGCATGTCATCGAGCAGGTCCTCGCGTCCTTCCAGGAGCGCGGCCTGCTGGTGGAGGGTGCTGACCCGTCATTCCTCGCACGCACGACGGTGTCGGTGATGCTGAGCCTGTCGGTGCGCGAGAACTCGGTGCGGGCGTTGCAGAAGAACGGTGACGGCGACCCGGTGCAGGATCTGCAGCAGCTGGTGCGTTCGTTCCTGCGTGACTGAACACCGGCCGATTGCGCGGGCGGTATCGGCCGACGGGTCCGCCCGGTGACCCCGCGGCGAAGCGCACCCTGTGATGCATGAGGGCGAGATCCGGTACAGCCGCACGGTGGGCGTCTCACCGCCCGATCGGCCGGGTGACGCGGTCGAACACGTGTCATCATGAACCCATGTCCGGCAACACCGTGCCCAGCGCCCACCTGGCGTCCGCCTTGGTGCGCACTGCCGAGGGGGAGGTCGTGGGCCGGGTGCGCGATGTGTTCTGCACCGATGCGAGCGGTGACCTCGCTGCGGTGACCGTCGCCCGGGGCCGGATCCGCACCCGTCAGGTGCTGCTTCCGGCCGCTGCCGTGGAGCTGGTGAGGACGTCAGAGGATCGCGACGGTATCGAACTGCGGCTGCGTATCCCGCGCAGCGCCCTGGATTGCGCCGCTGTGCCCCCGGAGACCGGGCATGTGAGTCGGCAGGAGCTTGTGGAGGCGGCCCGCGCCGTCGGCATCGAGGAGCCAGCCACTCTGTGAAGATCCTGCTTATCACGCACTATTACGCGCCGGAGTTCGGGGCGCCGCAGCGCCGGTGGTCGGCTCTGATCCAACGGTTTATCGCTGCGGGGCATCAGGTGACTGTGTCTGCGCCGGTGCCGCATTACCCGCGTGGTCTGCCGACGGCGCGTGAGCGGCGCGAGCATCCGATCGGTGCGGTGGAGCGCGGCGAGTATGGCGAGACGGTGCTTCGCACGGCGTATCTGCCGCATCGCGCCGACATCATCTCCCGCACCGCTGATCACCTGGTGGCGTCGGCCGACGCGGCCTGTCGGCTGGCGCTGCGGTTCCAGCGGCGTGACCATCGACCGGACGTGATCGTGGCGACCGCACCGGCGATCCCCTCACTGATGGTGGGCTCTTTGCTGGCTGCCATGTGGCGAGTGCCGTTGGTGGCGGAGATGCGGGATGCGTGGCCGGATCTGGTCACGCATGTGGGCCCGTCGGCTGCTGTGCCGAAGGAGCTCGCGCATCCGCCGCGGCCTTCAACGGCCAAGCGGGCCCTGGGTTTGGCGGTCGGGATTGCGAAGGGCCAGGTGCACAGGGCGGTGACGTCGTGGCAGCGCGGTGCCGCTGAGGTGGTCACCACCACGCAGCGGTTCGCCGACGTGCTGCAGATGCGCGGTATCGCACTTGCGGAAGTTGTGCGCAATGGCAGTGACCTCTCCCGGGTGCAGCTGCAGCACGATCACCCGGCGGGCGATCATGAGGAGCTGCGCTGCCTGTACCTCGGCAATATGGGTCGTTCGCAGGGGCTTCAGACGGTGGTGCGAGCTGCGGCGCAGCTGCACGCGGAGGGTGTGAAGCTCCATGTGCGAATGGTGGGCCACGGTGTGGAGGCTGGAGCGCTCGCGGACCTCGCGAAGGAGCTGCGCGCCCCGGTGAGCGTGCATGAACGGATTCCGCACCATTCGGTGGCGGACGAGTACGCATGGGCGGACACGGTGATCGTCTCGCTGCGGGATTGGGAGCCGTTCGCGTGGACGATCCCGTCGAAGCTGTACGAGCTGCTGGCGGTGGGGCGCCACATCACAGCGCTGCTCGCCGGTGAAGCGGCCGACGTGGTGCGTGAAAGCGGCGCCGGGGACGTGCTGCCGCCCGGGGACACGGACGCCCTGGTGGAGCTGTGGCGCCAGTGCGCGGCTGATCGTGAGCGGGTGCGGGTGCGCTCCTCGAGCCGCGACTGGGTCGCTGCGCACGCCGACGATGATTTGCTGGCCCAGCGGTATCTGCAGATCCTGCACAAGGTTGTCGAGCGCGGGCGGTCGGGCCGGCGCTGATCGGCGACGTGAGCATGCCGCACGACACTACGCGTGCTTGACATACTGGCGTCCATGAAGGGCATCATCCTCGCCGGTGGCACCGGTACGCGCCTGCATCCGCTCACGATCGGTGTCTCGAAGCAGCTGATGCCGGTGTACGACAAGCCGATGATCTACTATCCGCTGTCCACGCTGATGCTCGCGGGCATCCGGGACATCCTGGTCATCACCACGCCGCATGACCAGGAGGCGTTCCAGCGGGTACTGGGAGACGGCAGCCGCTTCGGCGTGAGCCTCTCGTACGTTGTGCAGCCGTCTCCCGATGGTCTGGCGCAGGCGTTCCTGCTCGGTGAGGAGTTCTTGGCGGGGGAGCGGGCAGCGCTTGTCCTGGGCGACAACCTGTTCTACGGCTACGGCATGGGTACGCAGTTGCGCCGTTACGCCGAGGTCGACGGTGCGGCGGTGTTTGGTTACTGGGTGAAGAACCCCAGCGCCTACGGCGTGGTGGAGGTGGACGCATCAGGGCGGGCGGTGTCACTGGAGGAGAAACCTGACCAGCCGCGCTCGAATCTTGCTGTGCCGGGCTTGTACTTCTACGACCAGACCGTGGTGGAGCGGGCGCGAGCGTTGAGGCCGTCGGCCCGCGGCGAGTTGGAGATCACGGACCTGAACCGCAGCTACCTTGACGAAGGCACCCTGCATGTCGAGGTACTCACCCGAGGCACAGCCTGGCTGGATACCGGCACGTTCGATGATCTCGCTGCAGCCGGAGAGTTCATCCGTACTGTGCAGAAGCGGCAGGGTCTCTCGATCGGCGCCCCGGAGGAGGTCGCCTGGCGGATGGGCTACCTCTCTGATGATGAGCTGCGTGAGCGGGCTGAGCCGCTGGTGAAGTCCGGGTACGGACGGTATCTGATCGATGTGCTGGAGCGGGAACGCGCCGGCCAGCGCTGAGGGATGCATGCTCTGCGCCCTATCCTGACGTTCGGGCCAGAGGAGGAATACATATGCCGTCGACCACGCCGCGCTCGACGCTCGAGATGCTGGAGGGTCGGCAGAACACCGGCCGTCGGCATGCGGCCGCGGCCGTTTTCATTGCGGCCGCCCTTTCGCTGTTCACCGCCGCGGTGGGCCTGTTCGGCGAGTATGTTCTCGTGCCGCCGGAGGGCGATCGGGGCTCTGCGTGGCTGTTCGGTGGGTTCGCCGCGCTCTTCGGCGCCGCGGCGCTGCTCGCCTTGGTCTATAAGCGACGGATCGACAGCGGCGTTGTGGTCGATATGCACCTGACCCAGCTGGGCCGGGCAGACGATCGGTCCTCGACATGGGACCGCACGGTGATGACCTCCTTCGCCGGGCTGCACCGCTCCTTCTCGGTGCAGCCCGTCCCGTGGAACGGGACGGGAGACGCCGTGGCCCGCGCCGACGTGACAGGGCAGCTCGGCGACCTCGTCAGCGGCCTGGATCGCGTGCTGGAGGCCCACCATGCGGATCTGGTGCGGATCACGCCGGAGGGTCCGATCCCGGCCATCATCGGGATGGGCGCGCTCACGTTCCTGCCGTCGGACTTTCGACTCTTCGAGGTGCCCGACAATGCGACCCCCGGCCGGGGTGGGTTCAGTCGGGAGCAGCGTGAACGGTTCCTTGAGTTCGACGCCGAAGCCTACCGGCGCATCGTCTCGCGTCATGATCCCGACGTGCAGGCCGAGGAGCAGGCGCAGCTGCGCGTCACCGTCGACGGGAAGGACGTTCCTCGCTGGCGCGAGACGTTCCGCCCGGATCCATCCGTTCGACGTGTGCGTCTCTCCCTGGGGGCGGTGAAGAAGGGTGGCATCGAGTGCTGGATGCCGTTCGCTGAGGTGCCGCTGTGGGGCGAGAGCGGCCCGTTCATCCAGGCTGGGGCTCTGCTCGATGGCACCGGTCCGGACACGCGGGTCGGTTCGACGCCCACCGGCGCTCCGGTGCGGCGCTTCGCCTCGGTGCAGATCTCGCAGCTGACGTCCACCGGCAGGGCATCTGTGACGTCGCGTCGCGAGCAGGCAACCGGAGACGCGCTCGTCGCCGACCCGGAGACCGTCGCGATCTTCTTCGCCGACGTGATCGCCTGGACCTTGGCTCGGTACCCGAACGCCCAGATCCACCTCACGGCGCGCGTGCCGCGGGTGATCGCGTTCATGCTCGGCGCAGCTCTCGCACACACGCCGCACTGGCCAGCGCGGAAGCCATTGACGCGAGGCCCGGCCTCGTCGCTGCGCCCTGCGCCGTCGGGGGCCCCGCCCCCGCAGAGCACGTCGGCGCCGACGCGCTTCTTCCCCGCGGACATGGCCGCGCGACTGCGCTTGTGGGGGACCTACGATGCGCCCACCACCCCGCGCGACGGCCGGCCAGGTCTCGCACTGTTCGACGTCTTCCCGGAGACCGTGGGCCTGACACCACTCGGCGCCCACACCACACATTCGCAGCCCGCCGGTCGCGTCTCCGGCCGCCTGTCCCGTGCCGCCCAGCGGCTTCGGCACCGAATTCGCACTCGTCCGAGGAACGCTCCGTGACCATGATCGATCCGAACCCGATGCCTGACGCCCAGGATGAAACGCCGGGCCACGGGACGTTCTACGCCCAGGCGGAGGAGGACCTGGGCCGCCTGCTCGGCATTCATCCGAGCCGTCGACGGCACGGCATTGACATCTTCAAAAGGGACAAGAAGCGCCTTGTCGGTTTCAGCGCCACCGAGATCCAGCTCCGGCTCCCGCGAACAGGTGAGCGCCAACGGGACACGGACTTCCTCGTTCTGTCGCGGTCGCAGCCTTTCACCCCCGATGAGAAGGAGCTGGCGAGGTCCTACGCGACCGCGCTGCACAGTGCGGCGGAGCTGGTGTCGGCCTCCCGCGGCGCGCCAGAGCATTGGCAGGTTCTGCGCGCGACGCTCGTCGAGCAGGCGATCGCGCGGTTCCTCGCCACCGCGACAGCGATGGACGATGAGGATCTGGCGGAAAAGCTTCGCGAAACGATCGTCGCCCTGCTCCAGCATCTGAAGGATGCCGCCGCCTCGACGTACGAGGGGCAGCGGTACGCGCCTCGCTTCATCGTGACGACAGTCCCGCATGAGGAGGGTAAGGCTGCGGAAGCCGCTGACGCGTTCGCGTTCTCGGCTCCCAGAGCGGTGTCGTTCGCGGACTACGTCCGGCGTGGCCGGTACCCCTGGACCCCGCTGCTGGGCGCGAGCGGAGGCACAGCCACGGTGGTGAGCGCCGACGGGTTGGTCGAGGCGATGTGGGATCTTCGTGATCATGCGGTCGGCGACACCAACCGCCTCAGCCACGCCTTCCCGGTGGAGCTGGAGGACCTGGCTGCGGTGACGTATGACGGTTCGACGTTGGGTTTCGCTGTGACGGGTAACGGCGACATTGCGGTGCTCAAGGATGGGGCGGTTCGGTGTGTGCATCGTCGCGGTGAGTGGGGTGTGATCGCGGAGAACATACGCTGGCAGCAGTTCGGCACGGTGAGGTTCGAGGTGGACATTCCCGATGCCGGCCCGTACGAGGTGAACTCAACGGTTCGCGCGGCGATCCTGGAGAGTGTGCTGGACGCGAGCTTCAGCGGGCACGGCGCCGTGCTCGCCGTCTTGTCGAGCCAGGGCTTCGTCGAGTTCTACGGCGAGTGCGAGGTCGACAGCATCGGCGGGGGCGTCGACGGCGAGACGATCATCGATCCCGGCCTGCTCTGGTATTCCGCCGACGGTGTCGATGATCAGCTCGACCTTCGATGCCAGCTGCTCTGTCAGGGGCGGACCGATCTGAGCGACGAGTACGAGGGGTACCGGTTCGCCGAGCTCTCCCGTGCACAGCGGCTCGAACTGCTCAGCATGGACGGCGCCACCATCATTGACCGGCGCGGCAGGATCATCGCGTCGGGCGCGATCGTCCGCGTGCGGGGTGGCGCCAGCGGGGGCCGTAAGAGCGCCGCCCTCGCCCTCGCCGAGTTCGGGGCCGCGTTCAAGGTGTCGCAGGACGGTGAGGTGACCCTGTACGGGCCGAGCCGACCGGACGCCGACAGCGACGCTCGCGTACTGAACGGGTTCGGTTGAGCTGGGCGTCAGCCCAGGAACAGGCATTCCTGTATCACACCGCGCCAGTGGTGCCAGCCATGGATCGCACCGTCCTGGGACACCTTGAAGGCGACGCCGTGCTTGGCGAGGCTGCGGGCGGCGCTGGCCCGTCCTCCACCGGCCTCCTGTTTCTCGTCAAGGTTCACGATCGCGCCGACGGCGAGGATCTCGCCGGTGTCGATGTCCACGATCGTGGCGCCGTCAAGGCTCAGGAGCTCGAGACGCTGCTGTCGACTCAGCTCCTGGAAGAGGAGCGGTTCGGTAGAAGCGTCGCCCGCATAGAGATGTCGCCGAATGTCGAGACTGACCTGGGAGGCGGGTTGTGCGGGATCCTGCAGGTCCAGCAGGCGGCGCGACCAGATGCGGGAGGTCGACGGGACGGGACGCGCCCCGGCTTCGGTCGCGTGCGCGGAGTCGTCGATGGACTCCTCCGCGACGGTGACGCCGAGCCCGCGAGCGAGCCGGCGGATCTGCTCGGGATCGTTCTGGTGGACGGCAGCCAGGAGAGCGCCATGCGGGCCGAACGACGCATCCACGAGCGAGTCCATGATGGCCAGTTTGAGACCGTTCCTCTGGTTGATCCCGTTCCATCCTCGCCGCACCGCGCTGTTGGACCAGGGGGACCAGGCGCCATGGCGCTGCACCGCGAAGACTTCACCGGTCAGGGCCTCGGCGCCTTCATCACCCGTTGCGTCGGGATGGGCAGCGACACAGGTGGCGGTGCTCGTCACCGAGATCTCCTTGCCCGGGTGCAGGGTGAACGCCGCAGCGATCTGGGCAGGTGATGGCGACGCGTCTGCACACTCTGGCTGTGACCGGTCCTCGCCCGGGTGCGGATGCGTGGCATCCGACGCGCGCCCGGAACCAGACAGGGGTCCGGCTGAGCGGTGGGATGACGCGGGGGTGATGTGGCGCCGTCGCACAGCCCACCCATAGTCGACGGGCGGGCGTACGCACAGGTTCTTGACCGTCGCTCGATCCGACCGTTGTGGAACAGGTGTGCGCGGCAGAGACGCGATGAACCGGTTTCCCTCCTGAGCAGGGAGGAAGGGCGCGTGCTCCAAGACGCCGATCACGTGGCCCGATGTGGTGAGGTGGAGGCTGGAGTTCGTCGTGGTCGCAGTCTGGAACAGCCAGGTGGCGCTGCCACCGCTCAGGAGCTCGCTGAGGTGCAGTCCCAGACTCTCCGCTTCAGGGTCGGCGTCGAGCGTGATGGACAGGGTGACGGCATCGCCCTCGACGGTGATTTCACGAGCGGATTTCAGGAGCCTGACCACGAGCATCAGAGTCTCGAGCGTCGTGCGTGACGCATGCTCGAGTCGAATGCGGGAGTCGTCGGCCTGACCATCAGCCGTCCAGCCGGAGATCATCAGCGCCAGCGCTCTCATCAGCACGCGCTCGTCCAGATCGGTGCGCTCGATGTGCTCGAAGAGCTCGACGTTGTCCCGCATTGATCGCAGCTCGGCGGCGAGGGCGTAGGTGACCGCGAACTCGTAGTCGGTGAAGCCGTAGAACCGCTTCAACCCGATGATCAGGGGGACCCAGGGGGTTCCCGCACCGTCGCGAGCAGGTGCCGAGCCCTCGTACGGATGTGCGAGGTCCTTCCCATCGGCGCAGACCAGGTGATCGTCGGTGCCGGCTGCTCGATGGATGTGACGTGGGATCCACACTGCATCATCGTCCGTCGCCCAGAGCCGGGCGGGGGCGGCATCGAGAGGGTCCCCAGCGGTGCGCGAGGCATCGGACAGGGCGGTCGGCACGGCGAGCACGAGCAGTCGGTCGGGCGTTCTCGTGGACCGCGACACCGGGAACTCGCGGATGGCTGCGCCAAGATCACGGTCACGGTCGAGCTCCGGCCAGTGCACACCACTCCAATGGTGGCTCGGCACGTGCAGAAGGCGCGTGAGCTTCCACTCGAACCACTCCTGGAACCCGGCATCGGTCGCGAACTGCTCCCGCACCGAGGCCCTGCTCGGCTTCGTCTGAACGTCTCCGGTCATCTGCGGTCTCCTGTCGAGTGCGGGACGGATCGGTCAGCGGCGAGATCATGCGCGATGTCGCGGAGCCGTGAACTGCCCGGCGTGAGGACACGGACCCCCCAATAGGCCTCGCCGCTTTCATTGAACGCCATGCATGACCTCAAGCCCTGGTCACGTCCCTGTGGCGTGGGCCGACGCGGGCCTCGCCTCCCGCCGTTCGCCGTCGGCGCTGCGGTGGACGGAGTCTCGTCGAGCGCCGGCCCGTACGTCAGAAACCCCTGGTCCGCGAGGCGGTCGTGCAGCTGTTTGCTGGTGACGCCGCTCGCGCCGATACGCGCCAGATAGGGGCTGAACAGTGTGCAGTCGCCGACTGTGATCGGGTGGGCGATGCTGCGGGAGAGCTGTGCCTGCACGAGTGCTTCGATGCTCATGCCCGCCAGGGGATGGCCGCCGGAGGGAATCTCCACGGTGCTCGCAGTCTGCTGCTTATCGAACTCACCCCAGACGCTGCCGTCGCTGGGCAGCCGCAGCAGGACGAAGGCAGGCTCCTCGGGCGTTGCCACCATGGTCCGGCCGTGGATCACTGCGGCACCGGAGTCCCGGGCGATCCGATCTTTCACGAAATCGGCGGTGCGCTGTGCTTCGAGCCTCGCGGGATCTGCGTGGTGGCGGTGGTAGGGACCGTCGATCTCGATGGCCACCAGCAGCCTTCGGGTCGCCTCGTGCACGATGACGATGTCGAAGGACCGGCTGTCGACGCCATCGTGCTGCAGCCCATGGCAGGAGCTGAGGGGAAGCTCGCGGATCACGATCACGCCCGGCCGTTCGCACGGGGCACGGCCCGTGTCGCGAGCGCCCTCGCGGCGTCGCGAACCGACCCGGCGACCGGCATCGAACAGTGCTTGGGCGACGATCTCCTCGGGTGCGGCGAAACCGTCGCCGCTCTCGGCCACCACCGGCAGACCGGCACGCCGGATCCGCTCACGCATCGCCGAGACCCGGTCGAAAACCGAGACCAGTCCGCTGCGCTGAAGGCCGTAGCCCGACGGGTGGCTCTGCGCCGTGTCGACGCCGGTCCGCTCGGCCACGTCATCGATCAGACGCTGCACGAACATCTGATCGGCGCCGTTCTCGCGCGTGTTCGACGGGCCCCGGTCAGGTGGGGCGTGGCGTGTCGGGATCGAGTATCCGAGCAGCCGCTGCTGGAGGGGTTCGGACATCTGGTCGGAACCGACCACCACCACGAGCTCCTGCTTCGCGCGGGATGCGGCGACGTTGATCAGCCGTCGGTGCTGAGACCAGGGGAACTCCCACGCCCCATCGTCCACGGGCAGGACGTAGACGATGTCGAACTCCCGCCCTTGGGACGTGTGGATCGTCAGAGCCAGGGGAGCATCGACCGGAGCGTCGTCGTCCTCCTCCCGCTGCGCCGACGGCTCGACGGGATCGATCGAGATCGCATCGGCCGTCAGCGGGCTCCGAGCGGGGGCGGCAGCGGCGTGCGTGCCCGGGTGGTCGTCCGATGCGGTGTCGATCGGGTTCGGTGCCGAGAGGGCTTCCCTGAGCGCCTGCCTGAGCTCCTCCAGCTGGCCACGGTAGGGGGACAGGATGCATGCCGAGAGTGGGGCGTCGGCGCTCGCGGCTTCCATCCGCTTGTGCAGGGCGGGCCATTCCTCCCGCATGAACACCTCGACCTGCTTGCGGTTGCGCCGCGTGCTGGTCGGGTTCTCGCCGCGTGCACGTGCACGGCGCGCCGCCGCTTCGGTGACGACGCGCTCGCCGAACGCACCCGGGAACCAGCGCACACGGATGGGCACCGGAATGTCCTTCGTGAAGAACGCACTCGTATCCGTCTTGACGCTCAGCCGTTCGCCGTAGACGTGCCGGTTGCAGAAGTCGATGATCCCGGGATGGCAGCGGTAATGGGTGTCCAGCAGAACCGCACCCGCCCCGAGCCTGCGCGAGCTCGCCTCGACCGCCTCGAGGAAGCTCGTCTCCTCGCGGAGCACCCAGGACGCGTCGTGCAGGTGGGTAAGGTCGTCGGTGAGGCGCTTGACCCGTGAGACCGTCGTCCGATCGAGCACGGGTGGGAGCTGATGCTTGTCGCCCAGCAGGATGAGACGGCGAGCGGACGCCATCGCCACGAGCCCGACGACCGGGTCCACCTGGGAGGCCTCATCGACGATCACGTAGTCGTAGAGGTGCCGGGTGCCGTCGGTGACGAGTTTCGGCAGCGAATGGATCGTGCTTGTCACGATGGGGAACTCGGCAAGAAACTGAGCGGCGCTGATCGCGGTCTCGCGGCCGCCCGGTCCCGCCGCGAACGTCCACTGGGGGTGGCGTTGGGAGAATCGCCGTCGCTTCGCCGAATTGCCGAGCTCGGCGAGGCGCGAGCGGAGGGTGCGCAGATGCCCGTCGCCGGAACCGACGCGCTGGATGACGTTGGCGATAGCAGCACCGTTCTGCGCGACAACGGCTGCGGTGCTCCCGGCTCGTTCAATCTGTGCGATCAGCTCGAGGATCACCTGCGTCTTACCGGTGCCGGGTGGGCCCTGAATGATGGTGACCGGGCGGGTGAGTGCCTCGTGGACCGCTCTGCGCTGACTGTCGTTCAAGCGGTCGTTGACGAGCCAGTCGAGTTCAGCGGCACCGTTCGACGGTGACGATGCCGGTACAGGAGAGCAGAGCTCGCTCTCGGAGAGGTAGGCCGCGACGAGTGGATTCGACAGTGCGCTGACTCGAGCATTATCGTCCGCGAAATACCAGGCGAGGGAGTAGTTCGCCTGGTCCTTCTGCAGCTCTGTGAGCGATCTGAGGTCAGGTGGCCTGCCAGCGGTGCGGGAACCGGAGGAGACGGCCGCAGTGCTGCGGGCGACGGAGGGGCCGTCGGGCGCGGCTCCCATCACGACGGCTGCTCGACGGTGATACTCCCAAGCGCGTTCCGCTGCCGAGCCCTGCCCCACCTGCATGATGCGATGCTAGATCACGTGGACGGCACCGGGCAGGCCGGGGGAGAGCGCCGGATCCAGTCACGCTGGAGTGGGACGGATCCAGTCGCGGGGGAGAGAGCCGGATCCAGCCACGCAGAGCGTTGCAGCGATGTGAACTGTTGAGTGACGGCCCTGCACCGGCTCTCGGCGGACGATGACCTCCTATTGTGGAGCAGTCGCCAGCGTTCTGTCCTGGAGGGTCACATGCCCCGTCATCTGCTTGTCACCGGTGGAGCCGGCTTCATCGGCTCCGCTTTCGTGCACCACGTGGTCACCACCACCGACGCCCACGTGACGGTGCTGGACAAGCTCACGTACGCCGGCCACCGCGAATCCCTCGCGGGCCTGCCGGAGGAGCGGGTGCGTCTGGTCGTTGGAGACGTCGCGGATCAGGGCCTGGTCGACGAGCTCGTCGGTTCCCTCACCGGTGAGGACGATGCGATCGTGCACTACGCGGCAGAGTCCCACAACGACAACTCGCTGAACGACCCCTCGCCGTTCCTCACCACGAATCTGATCGGCACGTTCACGCTGCTGGAGGCTGCCCGCCGGCACGATGTCCGCTTCCATCACATCTCCACCGACGAGGTCTACGGCGACCTGGAGCTGGATGATCCCGTGCGGTTCACCGAGCACACGGCGTACAACCCGTCGAGCCCGTATTCGGCGTCGAAGGCGGGCTCGGACATGCTGGTGCGCGCCTGGGTGCGGTCCTTCGGTGTGCAGGCCACGATCTCGAACTGCTCGAACAACTATGGTCCGCGCCAGCACGTAGAGAAGTTCATCCCCCGGCAGATCACGAACCTGATCGACGGGATCCGCCCCCGCTTGTACGGCGCCGGGCTGAACGTGCGCGACTGGATCCACGCCGATGACCATTCCAGTGCCGTGCTGGCGATCCTGGATCGTGGCCGCATCGGGGAGACGTACCTGATCGGTGCCGATGGCGAGAAGAACAACCTCGAGGTGGTGCAGATGATCCTGGAGGCCTTCGGCCGCCCCGCCGACGATTTCGACCACGTCACTGACCGTCCGGGCCATGACCTGCGCTACGCGATCGACTCCACGAAGCTGCGCGAAGAGCTCGGCTGGACCCCGTCGTTCCAGGACTTCGAGGCGGGCCTGGCCGCGACGATCGACTGGTATCGCGAGAACGAGGCCTGGTGGAGGCCCCAGAAGGCGGAAACCGAGGCGAAGTACGCGAAGACCGGGCAGTGAGCCCAGCGCGACGGGCCCGCGTCCGTCGTGTCCCTGCCCAACTCGTCGTCCGGGCGTCCTGCCCGTGAAGGAGCATGTCCTGTGAGCACGAAGCCCCTCGCGATCCATGAGACCCCGATCCCCGGCCTGCTGGTGATCGACCTGCCAGTGCACGGGGATGCGCGCGGCTGGTTTAAGGAGAACTGGCAGCGGCAGAAGATGGTCGCCGCGGGCCTGCCGGACCTGGGCCCGGTGCAGAACAACGTCTCCTTCAACCAGGCAGTGGGCGTCACTCGCGGGATCCACGCCGAGCCGTGGGATAAATACATTTCGGTGGCGACCGGGCGCGTGTTCGGCGCCTGGGTGGATCTGCGTGAGGGGCCGACGTTCGGAGCCGCCTACTGGCACGAGATCACGCCCGATGTCGCGGTGTACGTGCCGCGCGGGGTGGGTAATGCCTTCCAGACCCTCGAGGCGCCCGCCACCTATACCTATCTGGTCAACGACCACTGGTCCGAGGCTCAGCAGGCCCGGTACACCTTTGTGAACCTGGCCGATGAGACCGTCGCGATCCCGTGGCCGATCCCGCTCGAGCGGGCCGAGCGCTCCGCGAAGGACCTCGCCCATCCGCGTCTGGCGGACGTCACCCCGGTTCCTCCCCGTCGGACCCTTGTGGTGGGTGCCCGCGGGCAGCTGGGGCGCGCGCTCGGTGCGCTGTGGGAGGGGAGGGCCGACGTTGACTGTGTGGACCGTGACGTCCTGGACATCGCCTCCGCCGAGTCTGTGGCCGCCTTCGATTTCTCCCCATACGGGGTGATCGTCAATGCCGCCGCGTACACGGCGGTGGATCTCGCCGAGACCCCGGAGGGCCGACGGGCCTGCTGGGCAGCGAACGCCACCGGCGTGGGGCGCCTGGTCGAGGCGGCACGCGCGCAGCGGGCGCTGCTCGTGCACGTCTCGAGCGACTACGTGTTCGACGGTGAGGCCGAGCAGCACACCGAGGACGAGCCGCTCGCGCCGCTGGGCGTCTACGGGCAGGCGAAGGCCGCTGGCGATCTGCTGGTGGGCACCCTGGCGCAGCATTACGTGGTCCGGACCAGCTGGGTGGTGGGCGAGGGGAAGAACTTTGTGCGCACCATGGCGGCGCTCGCGGAGAAGGGCGTGGACCCCTCCGTGGTGGATGACCAGATCGGCCGCCTCACCTTCACCCAGGACCTCGCCGCCGGTATCGACCACCTGATCCGCACGCGGCCCGAGCCTGGGACGTACAACCTCACCTGCGCGGGGGAGCCGATGAGTTGGGCGCAGATCGCTGCTGAGGTGTTCACGATGACGGGCCATGCACCTGAGCGCGTCATGCCCGTCACGACCGCCGACTACTACGCCGCGCAGGGGACGACGGAAGGCGACGGCACCGTGGCTCCGCGGCCGCGCCGCTCCGTGCTTGACCTCGCGAAGATCGAGGCGACCGGCTTCCTGCCGCGGGATCAGCGTGATGCGCTGGGGGCGTACCTCGCGGCGAGCTGAGCGGTCCACGGATCCGGGCAGATACGGCGAGGGGTGCTCGCCGTATCTGGGACCATCGGGTGTGCGCTCGACGTTTCTCTGAGAGTGCCCTGGGCGGCTGGATAGAATCTGCCTTTCCAGCGCATGTCGTCGAGTCACCCGGGAGGCGGAGTGGTCGCACCGGATCTGCGTGCTGTGCTCCGCAACGGGCGGTTGCTGCTGCAGTCTGCCGCCCAGCATGCCGCAGACGACCCGGCGCTTCTGGTGATGCAGGTCAGTCGCCGAATGCCGTTCCGCGCACGTGTCCTCGCCGGCCGGGTGCTGCATGGCGCGGCCAGGCGGATCGCTGCCGGCCATGGACTGGCGGCGCTCGGGGCGTTCATGGCAGGGGACCGCTCCGCGGCGCTTGGCCTGGTCGAGGAGTCGGGAGGTCATGACCGTTCGCGCCTGTGCGGCGAGGTCGCGGTGCTGTTGGGGCGGATGGACCTGGTGGGGCCGCAGGATCCACCGCGGATTCGGGCCCGCGCGGCATGGGCGCGTGGACAAATGAGCGAAGCGGTCGCGATCCTCGATGCGGCAGGACTCGGGGAGAGCACGTACGCGCAGCGTCTGCGCAGTGAACTACGGATTCTGGAGCCAGGCTTCGTGCTCGACCTCCCGCCTCGCCGAAACGCTTTGCCTGTACGGTCAGAGGCCGACGGCCCTGGCGTGCGGGTGCTGCACCTGCTTACGAATTCTCTCCCGCACACCCAGTCCGGCTACTCGCTACGCTCTCACCGCATCCTCACAGCGCTGCGTGATGCTGGTGTCTCATCGATGGCGCTGACCCGCACGGGCTACCCGGTGATGGTGGGGAAGGCGGCCGCGGCTCGAGAGGACGTGGTAGACGGCATTCGCTACCGTCGTACCCTGCCGAGACGGCTAGCTGCCCTCCCCGAGGGGCGGCTGCAGCAGGAAGCGCTGGAGGCGTTGCGCATGGTGGA
Organism: Brachybacterium timonense; assembly: GCF_900258505.1. Classification (GTDB taxonomy): domain Bacteria; phylum Actinomycetota; class Actinomycetes; order Actinomycetales; family Dermabacteraceae; genus Brachybacterium; species Brachybacterium timonense. The sequence continues at coordinate 3,020,518 of NZ_LT984895.1, read as the reverse complement.
GGAGCTCCGACCGCACGTTCTGCACACCACCACCGACTATCGCAATGCCCTGGTGGCTCAGGCGGTGAGCCGCGCGACTGGCATCCCGTGGGTGCTCGAGGTGCGCGGCCTGATGGAACAGACGTGGGTGGCTTCGCATGCTGATCCGGATGCGCGTGAGCAGGCGATCCAGGCGCAGAAGGTGCAGTTGGTTTCGGCGAAGGAGGCGGAGCTGGCGCGGGCCGCGGATGCGGTGGTAACGCTGTCCGCGACTATGGCCGATGAGCTTGCGTCCCGTGGTGTGGATCGTGCTGCGATCACGATCGTGCCGAACGGCGTGGATGCTTCGCTGCTCAACGACCATGTCTCCCCACGCGAGGCGCGTGCCGAGCTGGGTATCGGCCACGCGGAGGCCGTGATCGTGGGTGCGGTGAGCGCCCTGGTGGATTACGAGGGCTTCGACGTTCTGCTGCGCGCCGTGGAACAGATTGTGCACGATGAGACGGTTCCGGGATCGGTGCGACAGCGCCTGCGGGTGGTGCTCGTGGGCGATGGGGTGGCCGCCCCTGGCCTCGCTCAGCTTGCCCGGGAGTTGGGGATCGCAGACCGCGTGATTCTGCCTGGCCGTGTGCCGCGTGCTCAGGCCAGGCGGTGGGTGGAAGCGATGGATCTGATGGTGATCCCGCGCGTGGACCGCGCCGTGACCCGCATGGTCACGCCTCAGAAGCCGATCGAGGCGATGGCGCTCGGTAGGCCGGTGATCTGCAGCGACCTACCGGCGCTGCGTGAGGTTGCCACGAGTGCCAACGGCGATACCGGAGCGCGTCTTGTGCCTGCTGAGGACGCCGACGCGTTGGCGGCGGCGATCGTGCAGGAGTGCGAGCGCGTTGATGGATCGGTCACGTCCGCGGCGGCTCCGATCGCGCAAGAGAGACTGTGGGGCGAGCTGGTGAGAAACTACCTCTGTATCTACGAACGACTGCGAGAGCTTCCGCAGGAAGGCACTCACTGATGGCGGAGAAGGCCACGCGAACGGCGGATGTGATCCGTCAGCTCGAGGACGCTGGACTCGACGCGAGCTCCCTTTCTCCCATTGGTGTCCGCCCCCCGATCACCCAGTACCTGCGTGAGCTATGGGAGCGGCGGCGCTTCATCTGGTACGACTCGCGACAGCGGGCAGCGACGCAGAACAGCCGCAATATATTGGGGAACCTGTGGCTCGTGCTTCGTCCGTTGGTGGACGTCAGCGTGTATTTCGTGATTTTCGGACTGCTCCTCAGCGTGGATCGAGGAGTCGAGAATTTCCCGGCGTTCTTGGCCGTGGGAGTGCTGCTCTTCCGCTCGACGTCCGCCGCGATTGGCGGGGGAGCGGGGCTGCTTCCGAACAATAAGGCGATCATCAGGGCGTTCAGTTTTCCGAGAGCTTCGATCCCGATCGCCAGCGTCCTGCAGAGCGCGATGACTTCGGTGTTCACGATCCTCACGCTCTGTGTGGTGATCGCGGCCGTCCCTCCCCACGCGTTCCCGAAGGTGACGTGGCTGCTGATAATTCCGATCTTTGTGCTGCACACGCTGCTGAACCTGGGCATCACCCTCGTCACTGCCAGACTCGGTTTCCACTTTCCGGACATGAAGAACATGCTGTCGGTGGCAAGCAGGTTCCTGATGTACGGATCCGGTGTCATGTTCCCGATCGAGCGATTCATCAGTGACCCGACGATCGCATGGATTGTCACCCTGAATCCGCTGTTCCGCATCATCGATATGGCACGGGCCGTGTTGATTGACGGTCGGGTCCCCGCCCTGGACTCATGGTTGATCACCATCGTCTGGATCATCGTGCTGGTCGTGTTCGGCTTCGTCTACTTCTGGCGCGGGGAGGCGAGTTATGGCCGAGAACTCCGCTGAGGCGAATCCGACAGACGATGACCGTGACGACCTCTGGGTTGCGCCGGAGCACTCGCCCTTGTCTGTCGTGGCGCGTCAGCTCCGCATGCGCTACAAGGCTCCCCGGACCGACCGAACTCCTCGCAAGGGGCTTCTGGGCAAGATGCTGCCCAAGCGCCACATGGTGTCCGTTTCGGCCGTGCGGGGTGTTGACCTCACTGTGCGCGAAGGCGAGTTCGTGGGGATCATCGGCCGTAATGGCTCGGGGAAGTCCACGCTGCTGCGTATGCTCGCGGGGGTCGAGCCGCCGACGTCGGGCATGGTCCTCACCAGCCATCGCCCGCAGCTGCTGGGCGTGAGTGCCGCCCTGATCAGCGACCTCACCGGAGCGGAGAACATCCGGCTGGGCTTTCTGGCGCTGGGTATGTCCGAGGCGCAGATCGCCGAGAAGTTCGATCAGGCAGCAGAGCTGTCCGCGCTGGGGGAGGCGATCGACCTGCCGATGCGCACCTACTCCTCGGGGATGTCCTCCCGGTTGAAGTTCGCGATCTCCGTGATGGCAGAGCCGAAGATCCTCATGATCGATGAGGCGCTGTCCACCGGGGATGCCACGTTCTCCGAGAGGTCGAAGAAGAAGATGGACGACCTGCTGGAGAACGCCGGCACGGTATTCATGGTGAACCACGCGCCGCGTACCATTGAGAACATCTGTTCACGTGTCATCTGGATGGAGAAGGGGCGCATCGTGCTGGACGGAGACACCAAGGAGGTCTCTTCCCGGTACCGTTCGTTCGCGTACCTGTTGGCTAAGGATCGGCAGAGCGAAGCGATGGAGCTGTTGCGCGAGGCCATGCTTGAGGGTGAAGCTGAGCGAACCGCGAACTCGCCCTTCGCCTCTCGCGTCGAGGACGTTCCGGCGCGCCCGGACCGCACCCCGGAGCTGGAGCCAGACCCCTTCGCGCAGATTTTCAGCCAGGACATGCACGCTCGACGTTTCCCCACCACCCTTTTTCCCCCGGATGCACGCAGCTGAGATCTTCGGCCGCTGACAGCTCGAAAGGACGCTCCATGACCCTGCGCATCATGACCATCTACGGCACCCGCCCGGAAGCGATCAAAGTCGCCCCGATAATCAAAGCGATCGAGACAGCTGACGGAATGGAAAGCATTGCCGTGGTGACCGGCCAGCATCGCGAGATGCTCGACCAGGTCAACACCATGTTCAGCATCGTGCCCGATTATGACCTGAACATCATGAGCGCCGGCCAGACCCTCAACGAGATCGTCGCACGCGTGATCACTGGGATCGACGGGATCCTCGAAGCCGAGGCGCCCGACGCCGTGATCGTCCAGGGCGACACTTCAACGGTGATGGGGGCGGCGGTCGCCTCCTTCAACCGGCAAATCCCCGTGATCCACCTGGAGGCGGGGTTGCGCTCGGGCGACATCAGCTCGCCCTTCCCCGAGGAGGCCAACCGCAAGCTCACCACCCAGATCACCGCGCTGCACCTGGCCCCGACGGCGACCAGCAAGGACAACCTGGTGCGTGAGGCCGTCAGCGAGAACGACATCGTGATCACTGGCAACAGCGTGATCGACACTCTGTTGTTCGCCACCGAGAACCTCGAGGTGACCTTCGACGATGAGCGCCTGGAGGCCCTGAGTGCTGCGCGGGATGCGGGCACCGCAGGCCGGATCATGCTGGTGACGGCGCATCGTCGCGAGAACCTCGGTGAGGCGATGGTGCAGATCGGTCAGGGCATCGCGGACCTTGCGACAAAGTATCCCGACCTCACGGTGGTCTTCCCGATCCACCGCAACCCGAAGGTGCGCGAAGCGATCCGCCCCGCGGTCGAAGGCCTGCAGAACGTGCTGCTCATCGAGCCGCTTGCCTATGCGCAGTTCACCAAGGCTCTCAGCCTCGCCGATGTAGTCCTCACCGACTCCGGCGGTGTACAGGAGGAGGCGCCGTCTCTCGGCAAGCCGGTGCTCGTGATGCGCGAGAACACTGAACGTCCCGAGGCCGTGGTGGCCGGCACCGTGAAGCTCATCGGCACGCACCGCCAGCGGATCGTCGATGAGGTCTCGCTGCTGCTGGACTCCGAAGAGGCCTACAACGGCATGGCCAACGCGGTGAACCCGTATGGCGATGGCAGGGCTGCCGAGCGCACGATCGAGGCCGTCCGCTGGAAGTTCGCGGGTGGAGCGCGTCCGGTCGACTTCGGTGACGATCGCACCGTCTGAGCTGTGACGAGATGAATTGGGCCCGGGAGGTTCCCGTGCCCGCTTCACCTCGCACGCAATCTGCGCAGCGGCCGATCAGGCCTGAGGCGCTGACACCATGCCCGCGCGAGCGCTCTCCAGGACCGCTTCGATCGTGCGGACGGTGTTCAGGCCCTCGCGCATGGTCACGATGTTGGAGGGGTCGCCGTTGACGGCGTTGCGGAACGCCTCGTGCTCGGTCTTCAGCGGCTCGGTGCGGGTGAGTGCGTACCGGACCATGTCACCCTCGGAGACCCCGCGGAAGGAGGCCATCGACTCCCAGACGTTCGTCTTGTTCGCCTTGTTTTCATACCAGGTCAGATCAGCGTTCAGTGTGTCGCCCACCAGGGCGCCTTTCTCACCGGTGACCACGGTGACGCGCTCCTTGAAGGGGGACAGCCAGTTCACCAGGTGCCCGGTGATGGTGCCGTTGGCGAGACGACCTGCGATCGAGACCATGTCCTCGTCCTCACGACCGGAGCGGCCAGTGGTGGTCGCCGCCACGCAGGCGTAGGTCGACTGGGCGACCCACGCAGTCAGGTCAAGGTCATGCGTGGCCAGGTCTTTGACGACGCCGACGTCCGCGATCCGCGCCGGGAAGCCACCCTGACGGCGGGTAGCGATCTGATAGATCTCCCCGAGCTGACCATCAGCGATCCGGCGGCGCATCTCCTGCAGTGCAGGGTTGTAACGCTCGATGTAACCGACCGCTCCGACCAGGCCCCGCGACTCGAAGGCCGACGTGATCTCCTCAGCCTCGGCCGGGTCGAACGCCAACGGCTTCTCCACCAGACAGTGCACGCCCGCCTGCGCGAAGGTCAGCGCCACATCCCGGTGGAACGCGGTCGGCACGGCGACCACCGCATAGTCGATGCCGGCCTTCACCAGCGCCTCAGCATCCGGCAGGATGTCGAAGCCGTCCGCGGCGTGATGCGGGTCCCCACCGGGATCGGCCACCGCCACGAGCTCCACATCCTCCAGCGCCTGCAGATTGCGGGCGTGATGACGCCCCATCATGCCCAGACCGATCAGACCGGCTCGCAGAGTCTTCGCCACGTCTCACGCACCTGCCTTCGCCACCGTGTTGACCGCCTCGATGACACGGTCCACATCTTCGTCGGACAGCGCCGGATGCACCGGCAGCGACAGCACCTCACGGCTCAGCATCTCCGTGACCGGCAGATCCAGGTCCAGACCATAGGAGGGCAGACGATGCACCGGCGTCGGATAGTAGACACCGGACCCCACCTGGTGCTCCTCGCGCAACGTCTCCCGGAACCGGTCACGCTCGAGGCCACTGCTGCCCGCGATGCGGATCGTGTACTGGTGGTAGACGTGCTCAGCGCCCTCACGGACCACCGGCACCCGCACACTCTCCAGCTCCGCATCGTACCGTGCCGCGATCTGACGACGACGAGCCGTCCACCCATCGAGCTTGCGCAGCTGCTCACGACCGATCGCGGCATGGATGTCGGTCATACGATTGTTGAAACCCGCGACCTCATTCGCGTACTGCACCTCCATACCCTGATTGCGCAGCAGACGCACCTTCCGGGCCGTCTCACCCGTCGCGCAGGCCGTCATACCGCCCTCAGCCGAGGTCATGTTCTTCGTCGGATAGAGGGAGAACATCGCCCCGTTGCCGAAGGTGCCCACCTGCACCCCACCCAGACGCGCACCATGCGCCTGCGCCGCATCCTCGAACACCCACAGACCATGCTCACGAGCGATCGCCATGATCGCGCCCATCGGCGCCGGATGCCCGTACAGATGCACCGGCTGGATACCGACCGTCCGCTCCGTCACCGCCGCCTTCACAGCCACCGGGTCCATGCAGAACGTCTCCGGATCCACATCCACGAACACCGGCGTCGCACCCGAGACCGCCACCGAGTTCGCCGTCGCCGCGAACGTGAACGATGGCACGATCACCTCATCCCCCGGCTTCAACCCCAGCGCGAGCATTCCCAGATGCTGCGACGAGGTGCCCGAATTCGTGGCCACACATTCACGCCCGCCCACCAGATGAGCACCGAACTCCTCCTCGAAAGCCTTCACCTCAGGCCCCTGAGCGACCATGCCCGAGAGCAGCACACGATCAACAGCATCCCGCTCCTCCTGCTCGATCAACGGCTTGGCGGGCGTGATGAATGTCCTGCTCACATCTTTTCCTTCGTTGTGGAGGCGGATGATGCTCAGCTCTGGCTGCTGGCGGTGGAGCCCTGGCCGTCGCCGAGGACGAGGCGGGGGGTGCCGATCCAGTTCTCGGGGGCGGTCATGTTGCGGCCATCGATGAGCAGGCGGATACCGGGGGTATCGGCGGCGGTGAGGTCCTTGTACTCGGGGTGGTCGGTCTGGATGATCACCAGGTCCGCGGGCTCGCCGAGATGGTAGGGCTCCCAGCCGTATCCGGTCAGCTCCTCGTCGGTGTAGAAGGGGTCGTGGACGGCGACCTCGGCGCCGCGCTCGCGCAGCGCCGAGGTGGTCGGGAACACGCCGGAGAACGCGGTCTCCTTCACGCCGGCGCGGTAGGAGGCGCCCAGGACGACGGTCTTCAGGTCTTTCAGGTCGCCCAGCAGCTCGGTGGCGCGGGCGACGAGACGCTCCGGGACGGAGGCGTTCAGGGTGCGGGCGGTGCGCACCGTCTCGGCGTGAGGGTCACCCGAGAGATACAGACGCGGGTAGACCGGGATGCAGTGGCCGCCGACGGCGATGCCGGGACGGTGGATGTGGGAGTAGGGCTGGGAGTTCGACGCTTCGATCACCGCGTACACGTCGATCCCGTTGTCTTGGGCGAACAGGGCGAACTCATTGGCCAGGCCGATGTTCACGTCGCGGTAGGTGGTCTCTGCTAGTTTCGCGAGCTCGCTGGCCTCCGGCGAGCCCAGGTCCCACACTCCATTGGGGCGCGGCAGGTCGGAACGCTCGTCGAAGGTGAGGGCGGACTCGTAGAACTCGCGGGCACGGCGGGTGGACTCTTCGCTCATCGCCCCGATCAGCTTGGGGTACTTGCGCAGGTCCTCGAAGACACGACCGGTCAGCACGCGCTCGGGGGAGAAGACGGCGAAGAAGTCCTTCGATTCCTTCAGTCCGGAGATCTCTTCGATCATCGGGACGAAACGACCGCGGAGGGTGCCCACAGGCAGGGTGGTTTCGTAGGAGACCAAGGTGCCGGGGGTGATGTGCTCGGCGAAGGAACGAGTGGCTGCATCCATCCAGTCGAAGTCGGGTTCCCAGGTCTCGTCATCAACGAACAGAGGCACGACGATCACGATCGCGTCAGCGCCGGGGATCGCCTCCGCATAGTCGGTGGTGGCTCTGAGCTTGCCAGCGGGGACGAGCTCCTTGAGCTTCTCGTCGAGGTGGGCCTCACCCGGGAACGGCTCGGTCGCCTGATTGATCAGCTCGACCTGACGCGGATTCACATCCACGCCGATCACTTCGTGACCGGCATCGGCGAACTGCACCGCCAGCGGCAGACCGATCTTCCCCAGGGCAACGACAGCAGTCTTCACAGTGGTCCTCACATCGCGATGCAGCAGGAGCGTCCGGTTGGGTCCACGGCTGCTCCATCGCGCCCGAAAACACCGGACGCGCGCCACCATGGTACGGCGCCGGTGATCGAATCGTTGCCGGAATCCGTTGGAGACCGGGACGAGGGTGCCCGGACGTCCGTCACAGCAGAGGGCGAACGCATGCATCTGCGCGACCCAGATGGGATCATGAGAGTCCGTGTTCTGCTGCCTGTGCGGACGCGAAGCCGCAGATTCACCGGGCTGTGGCCCGAAGGATAGCTCCTCCCCAGATGAGCGAAGGTTAGGAGGTCGCCACATGAGTGGTCAGCGTGGACGGGGCGCTCGCAGGTCGTTGCGCAGTCTCCTTCAGGCCGGTGCGCTTCTCGCGGGACTGGCGCTGATCGCACTCCTCTGTGTCGACATCGTGGGGATCGTGTACGAGTCTCCAGCTCTGGCCCTCGCCGCCGACATCGGGTGGATCGTGATGATCGGCGCGATCGTGATCGGAGCCTGGATCGCGATCGGGAAGGCGGCGCGTTCCCGTGATCGCAACGCGACGCGGCTCGCCAACATCGAGCGTGATCGGGCAGGCGATCGCGGCATGGCCGATGACATCCGGCAGCTCCAGACGGGGCTCGCGCGGCTAGCCGCAACTGCGGAGCAGCAGAATGCCGGCCTCGTGGCCACATCAGGAGCGATGGACGCCGCGGAAGCGCAGCGACATGAACTGACTGAGGCCGTCGGGGCGCTGCAGGCGACCATCGAAGAGACGGCCCCGCGTCTCGAGAGCGGACTCGAGGCGCTTCGTGCGGATCTGGTGGCGGTCGAGAATGCGTCGGTGAAGCAGGCTGCGTCGCACGACGAGGATGTCGCGGGACTGCTCTCTGGTATGGAGGCGCTCACGGCACGCGTCGACGAATACGATGCCCGCCTCGCAGAGCTCTCGAGGCAGCTCGTCGAGGCTGAGGCCTCACTGAGCACACAGACTCAGGAGCGGGATGAGGCCTGGGCCCTGAGCGCCCGAGCGGCGCTCCGGCACGGAGCCGATCCCCGAGCCGTCCTCGACGAGGAGGGTGCCGCGGAGCTCTTCCGCCGCCTGATCGAGGGCAGGCACTACCTGGAGACCGCACCGCTGGTGCGGGACTTCGACCTCCTCGGCACGACGAGGCTCGGCACGAACCGGGTGCTGTACAGGACTTTCAGAGATGCCGGCTATTGGGTGCTCGCCCACAAGGTCGTCCAGCACATCGCCACTGTGACCGGCCTCCCGAACGACGTGAAGACTGCTCGGCGTCTCGGCGATGAGATCGAGTTCTTCCGCAGGCCCGTGGCGGCGCTGCCTTCTTTGGAGCGCACCCCGGCGCACACACCGGACGGGCCCGTCCTCCATGTCGTGGGGAAGACGCTCCCGACGACGCAGTCCGGGTACACGTTGCGCACCCATCGGATCGCAGCGGCGCAGAAGGCAACCGGTCTGCGCGTCGCGGTCGTCGGGCACTCCGGTGCGAGCGGTGCGCCGGCGGACCGGCTGCTCTCGCACGCCGTCGACGGCGTCGACTATTACGTCCTCCCCGGGCCGGAACGCGGGAAGGTCCGTACGGCCCGCTGGATCGAGCGCAACGCCAGGGAGCTGTCCCGGCTCGTCCAAAGGCTCCGACCGAGCGTCCTCCATGCGCATTCCGACTTCCACAACGCGCTGCTGGTGCATGCTGTCGGTCTCGCGCACGGCATCCCGACGATCTATGAATCCCGGGGGTTCTGGGAGGAGTCCTGGCTCTCGCGCCAGTCCGCCGCAGGAGCGTGGGGTCCCGACCAGGCCACAGCGTTTACGGCGTACGGTCTCCCGGATGCCTACGCGCTGCGTAGCAGCGCAGAGGCGACGGCACGAGGACTGGTCGACAGAAACATCACCCTTGCCGAGACCATGCGGCAGCACATCCTGAGCAGCTCTGCGAACGATCTTCGCAGCGATCAAATCGCGGTCGTCCCCAATGCGGTGGACCCGCAGGACTTCCCCGTGCAGCGGCGGGACCAGAGCCTTGCAGCGTCGCTGGGGATCCCTCGCCGCGCGGTGACGATCGGGTACGTCTCATCGATGGTCGCGTACGAGGGGATCGAGACGCTCATCGATGCGGTCGGACGCCTGGAGGGCCGTACTGACCTCCCGATCCGTCTCGTCCTGGTCGGAGACGGCCCCATCCTGGACGTTCTGAAGGCCCGCGCGCGGGCACGCGGGATCCTCGACCGAGTCGTGTTCACCGGTGCGGTCCCGTACTACGAGGTGCCGAAGTACTTCGGACTGATCGACATCTTCGTCGTCCCGCGGGCGAAGTCGACGGTGGCTGACATCGTGACCCCGCTGAAGCCTTTCGAGGCCTTCTCGACCGGACGGGCCGTCGTCATGTCGAACGTCGACGCGCTGCGTGAGATCGCTGATGACTCCGAGTCGGCTGTCGTCTTCCGTGCCGATGACGTGGACGACCTCGCGGAGAAGCTCCGTCGTCTGGTCGACGACGAACCGAGGTGTCTCGAGCTGAGCCTAAGCGCGGCGCGATGGGTCCGTGGCAACAGGACCTGGGAGGGCAATGCGCGTGCCTACGAGCGTGTCTACAGGACGCTCGGGCTCCGCCGACGGGTCCACCGCGCCCCGAGGGCCTCGACCGCACTGACGCGGCGGGACAACGCGGAGGGCACGGCGGCTCCGACACCGAAGAAGGTCGTGGTCGTCGCGATGAAACCGCAGATTGCAGGCCGGATCCGACGGAACATCCAGACGATGCTCGATCTCGGAGCAGAGGTCGTCGTCGTGAACATGAGGCCTCGCTCGGGCTTCTTCCAGGGCCTCGAGCACCCGAATCTCAGCGCCGACTTCATCGACGTCGAGTCCCTCGCCGTGAAGTATCAGGGCCGGATGACCCGCAAGAACCGACAGCGTCGCGAGCGATGGGCTCTTGAGCGGCTCGAAGAGGCGGGGGATTCCGCCCGGAATGCCGATCCGCTGCCCGCATGGATCCAGAGCGGCGTTCCCGGGACCGGGCTGGCCGCGCGTGCGTGGATGACCCCTGGATTCGAGGCTCTGCGGCATGACGTCAGGGAGAAGTGGACCCAGGCCGACAAGACCGTCACGAAGCGATGGAACGCTGCCCGGCAGCAGAGGGATCTCTGGATCCGGGACACGCTGAAGAACGCTCATCTGGTGAACAGGTTCGTCGAGTTCTGGCGATTAAGCCCAGATCGGATCCAGTCCCACCAGCCTGACCTGATCATCAGCTCCGACCTTCCCGGGCTCGTCGGCGCGAGCATCGCGGCCGCGCGGCTCGGTGTGCCGCATCTGCATGACTGCCACGAGCTCTACCTGGAGAGCACGACGATTGGCGCGCTCGAGCGCAAACTGCTCGCTCCTGTCGAGAAGCACTACATGAGGCGTGCAGATGCCGTCATCGTCGTGAACGAGTCGATCCGGGACGAGTACCGGAGGCGCTACGGGGTGATGGGGAGCGTCGTGCGCAACTGCGCACCGCGCGTTCCGCAGGCGGTTCTAGATGCCCCGTGTGATCTGCGCGGGATGCTGGGTCTTCCCGCGGACTCGAAGATCCTGCTGTACCAGGGAGGACTGGCTGAGGGCCGGGGCCTCGACGTCTGCGTGAAGGCGATGGCGTCGCTCGAGCCGAATGTTCACCTCGTGATGATCGGCAAGGGTCGGCTCGAGCAGGACCTTCGTCGTCTTGCCGTGGACGAGGGCGTGGACGCCAGGGTGCACTTCGTCCCTCAGGTCGACCCCGGCGAACTGGCGCGATATACAGCAGGTGCGGATCTCGGCGTGATCCCGTACCAGCCGGTCTCTGAGAACAACCGTCTGACGCTGCCGAACAAGCTCTTCGAATTCACAGCCGCGGGGATCCCGTTCGTCGCCGCTGACGCCCCGGAGATCCAGAAGGTGACCGGAGCGAGCGGGTGTGGAGTCGTGTACGACCCGTTCGACGCGGCATCCCTCGCGGAGGCCGTTGGCACTGTCCTCGACGGGGCCGTGCACTCCCGGTTCCGAGCGGATGCGGCCTCCTATGGACGTGAGAACTCGTGGGAGACGGAGCGCGAGATCATCGTGACCACGGTCCACCGCCTGATGGGCGGCGACGGCGGACGCAGGGATGCCCGTAAGCGACCGTCTGCGGCCGGGCGCCTGCGGATCGCCGGTGGGAGGGCAGGCTCCCAGGCCTCACCCCGGGTCGCGATGGTCGTGCACAACGGTGTGCGCCATGACGCCAGGGTCCTCAAGACCGCCGGCTCTCTCCGCGAAGCCGGATTCGACGTCCGCGTGTTCGGCCTGACACAGGGAGAAGCTGAGGATTTCCTCCTCGACGGCGGGATCCCCGTCCATCTCGAGTCATGGGACCGCAACCTGATCTCGGAGAGGGTCAAGGGCGAAGGCGTGGCGCCGGGGAAGGAGAACTCGATCCGGGCGTCCTTCAGGATCCAGGGGGAAGCCCTCTTCGGCGCCGTTCGCGAACGGATGATCCCGGATGTGGTTCATATCCATGATCACGTCGCTCTGACGGCTGCCGAGAAATATCGTGCCGCCTTCGGCTGCGGGGTCGTCTGGGATGCGCACGAGATCTATGAGGATCTCGCGAACCTCGACCCCGCGAGAGCCGCTGTCAACGCTCGGATCGTGCGTGCCGGCTCCTTCGAGGTCGACGGGTTCATCACGCTCAACGAATCCATCGGTCGCTTCTACACCGAGAACTACCCGGCGCTGCCACCTGCGACGCTGATCCCCAATGCTGTGAGCGAGGGCCATGGCCCCGCCGTGTACGACGGACGGCTCCACAATGCTGCGGGTATCCGGAGTGACCAGCGCGTCGTCCTCTTCCAGGGCGGGTTTAGTCCTCATCGGGGGATCCCGGCGCTGCTGGAGGCCGCGATGCTCCTCGGTGAGGAGTGGACGGTCGTGTTCATGGGGTGGGGCAAGCTCGGGGATCTCATCCATGAGTACGCCGTCCGGGACACGGAGCGACCGGGTGATCGCCCCGCGGTCGCCGTGATCCCCGCCGTCCCTCACGACGAGCTCCTGGGCTGGACAGCCGGCGCCGATCTCGGTGCGATCCCCTATGAGGACACCGGCCTCAACCATCTGTATTGCTCGCCCAACAAGCTGTGGGAGTACCCCGCTGCCGGCGTCCCGATCCTCGCAACGGATATGCCCGAGATGACCCGGCGCATCACTGAGAACGGCATCGGCATCACGGTACCGCGGAGCCTGGATCCCGCGGAGATCGCTGCAGCGATCAATGCGCTGTCGGACTCGGATCTCGGAACGATGAGGCGCAACGCGAGGCAGTTCGCCGCACGCGACAACTGGCAGGCTTATGTGCCTCGGCTCATCGGACTCTATGAGGAGCTTCTTCGCCGGCGTTGATTGGTGCAGCACTGAGGACGTTGTCGGCGATCGTCGACGACTCTGTGAGAACCATGCAGACCAAGGTGGACCCAGGAAGGAGCGGGCGTGGATCACGACGCGATCGACTTTCCGTGCAGGCGACCGGCCAGCGCCGCGAGGAAGGAAATCGTCGCAGCCTACGCCCGTTTCCTCCGTGACGGGCTGGCAGTGTTCCGTGACGCTACGGTCGGGGCGCGTGAGTACGAGTCGAACGGGGATGGGCACTTCGCCTGGGACCTTTCGTACGTCGTCCGCGCGGCGGTGCTGGGCTGGAGGACCACTGGAGATGACTTCTTCAGCGGGGAGGCACTGCACTGGGCCCAGCACCTCATCCAGAGGACCGACGTCGAGCAGGGCATCGTGGACTGGCGGGGCAGAAGCGGCTACCGCTGGTCATCCGGTCCAAGGTACACGGCCGGGACGGTCGACCTCGCGGACGTGGGCGGAGTGCCCCTGCGGATCCAGGCTGCTGCTGACAGCATCGAGATCGAGCTGCCGACGACTGGCCGTGCTCGGATCACGGCGTACCGCGGAGGCGAAGCCGTCTGGACGAGCACCGAAGGATCGCTCGACCCCTCGGATGAGGACTACCTGCCGGATCTGATGGCCAGCAGGAGCTCTGTTCACGCGGTTCTGTTCCGCGGTCTCCCCGGGCCAATCTCGCTCGAGGGGCTCCCCGCGGGCGTGTTCAAGGTGCGACCCCAGATGGCCCCGCATCTGGTCCACACCGGGGCGATCGCCCTCGCGCTCGTCGAAGCGGCGGACCTGCTCGAGGCGCTGCCGGAGGGGTCGCGCTCAGCGAACGGACACCGTGCCGAGGAGCTACGTGGCGCTGCCGCGGCAGCTCTCGATGAGCACAGTGGCGAGATCCGTCACGATTCGCACGGGGGTGCCTGGTACTTCACCCCGGAGGACTTCCCAGGAAGGCGGCTCGGCCTCGATCTTCCGCACAACCATGTCGTGGACGTGGCGAGCGCCCAGCTCCTCCTCGGTGCCAGGGAGCGAGATCGGCGGCGGTCGGATGTCGGGCGATCGCTCCTCCACGGATTCGTGAAGGAACTCCGTGCGTACGAGGCACGGGATATCCCGCAGGCCTGGTACTACTACCCGCGCTACGGCGACGCCGGGATCGCGCATGCGAGGGAACACCCTCTGGCCGAGCGGCGTGTACGCGCAGCGCTCCGGCCCGAGGACGCATCGCACGCGTCGGTGCGCGCACGGTCACTCCCGCTCTGGCATCGGCTCGCACCGGAGATCATCACGGAAAGTGTTCTGGAGACGGCGGCCCGCTCGGTCGTCGAGTCGTTCATCCGCGTGACCGCGAGCGGTCCGTCGGTCGGCTTCAGTGCCGGTGACGACGAGCCCAATGCGCGGGACGGCTTCGTGGACTCCTTCGTGGGCGCCTGGGCCGAGCTAAGCTGGTGGAGCCCGGAGCTCGCACGCAGTGTGGTGGAGATCGCAGCGAAGGCTCCTCCGCAGCGTGTGTTCGGCGCTACCCTTCTCGCGGCGGCCGAAATCGCCGCTCATCTCCCGGACTCCTGCGGTGATGAGACGTGATGGGGGGTCTTCGGGGCACGGCTCACACTTCTCGAGTAGTGATTCGCGCAGACCTGCCCAGGTAACCTAGGTGATGGCCATCAGGGCGGCTGGAGTGCAGATCAGGCCGGGAGACGAGCGCTCATGATCAGAGGAACCGACATGACCAATGACCATCCCGCTGACCTCTCACAGCGCACAGGCGCCGGCAATGAGCACGTGGATCGCGCCGCGGCCGTCACGAGCAGCCGTGAGCACGGGATGAGTTCGATGCGGGCACACGCCGACCGGCTCGAGCGCGAGAACGAGCTCATGGCCCGCAAGGTCGACACTCTCGACGAGCGCGTTGCCTCGCTGCGGGCTCGTAATGAAGTCCTGTCCTCGAGAGTGGAGGCCCTCCGCGAGAGGCTGAGCCATTCCGCGTCCCGGGCCAATGACATCAGGGAGGCGCGTGACAAGCTCAGGGACTCGAACGAGACCCTGCGCGAGCAGCTCCGCGAGACGAAGAGCTCTCTGCGGACGGAGATCCTCTCCGGCCGGGAGCGCATGCTCGAGGAACGTGCCCGAAGGAACGAGCGCGCAGAGAAGCTACTGGCCACCAACTCCGTGCTGCGCGAGGCGCTTCGTGACCGCGGGGAGAGGGCCGCGGCGCAGCAGGAGAAGAACCGTGAGGTCATCGCGACGCTTCGCGATCGGACGGCAGACCTCAACACGCTCTGGAGGAACTCGCGTCGGTTCTTCACGGTCTTCCGGCAGGGTCTCCTCTTCGATGAGATCGAGAAGCTCGACGTGGACTTCAGTGCTGACACCTACCTGAGCCTCCTGCCCAGCACGGTGCCGGCGGCGATGACGCTGCAGCGCCGGCACGGAGGCCGGGTGATCTGCGACTGCGTGGAGAACGTGGAGGTTGAGCGTCACTCGCTGGCGCCGAACATCCACCCGACTGCGCTGCAGATGGTGAATCTGATGGCCTACGGGGCGCTGTCGCAGGTCGACGGCATGATGACGGTCAGCAGCGCCGTCGCGGAGACGTTGGAACGGTTCGGCCCGCCGGTGCGCCTGCAGCCGAACTACCGCTGGTACGAAGAGGCGGTACCCTCGGGTCGCCTGCGAGCGCGAGTCGGCCTCCCGGAGGCTGCGCGCGTTCTCGTCACCACGGGGAACATCGTCAATGGGTTTGAGGCGATCGTGGACGCCATCGCAGGGCTCCCGGAGGATGTGCACCTCGTGGCATTCGCACGGTTCAGCCCGTCCGGCTACGCCGATCGGGTGCGGGAGCATGTCATCCGGTCCGGCATGGAGCACCGTGTCCATCTACTCTCCTTCGTGCCGTACGACGAGCTCGCTGGCATGCTGGCTGATGCTGACGCAGGGATCATTACTCTCGACCCCGAGAACCCCAATCACTCGGTCTCGTTACCGAACCGGGTCTTCGACTTCACCACGGCAGGACTGCCCTTTCTCGCTCCGCCCCTGCGCGAGATCAAGAGGTATATCGACGAACACGGCTGCGGCATCGCCATCTCGGACGTGACAGCCGAGTCCTGGCGGGCAGGGATCGCAACGCTTTTGGACGGCCTGCCGCGGTACCGGGAGGCGATGATCGAGGCCAGGCGTCGTGTAACCTGGAATAGCCTTGAGGACGGACTGGTCGAGTTCCTGGGAAACCCCACGTCAGTCACCCTGCTCGGCTTCCGAGACCTGAGCCGTTACCAGCGGTTCCTCCGCGTCACGGACACGCTGACCTCCCGTGGCATCTCGGTGAAGGCGATCTTCTTCTCAGAGAATCCGCAGCCGCTCAAGAATCGCAACGCCGAGTTCTACCACTTCACCGACCGGTACGGACGGTCAGAGAAGCCGCAGCGGGTTCCGTACGCCGAGTGACGCACAGGTTTGGCGCGGTTTCCTGACGGCGTCACTCCAATAGTCGCCAGGGGATTCAGACCTCGTCGAACACCGCGGTGAGGATGGATGTGTACTCCTCGTTGCCGACCGTTCTGTGGCCTGCGCCGAGGTCGATCGAGACGGTTCGGAGAAGGGTGCCGTGCCCCGACGCCCCGTACTTGTCCCGTAGCAGCTGTTCGTGCAGCTCTCGGTGCATGACGTCCCCGACGTTCGAGATCAGATGGACGCGCGGGAACTGGCCGCGCGAGACGATCCGATCCACGACACTGATGCGCCGTATGAACTTGCGCTCCTGCGGTTCGCTCTGCAGCCCGAAGGCGGCGCTGTAGGCCGCGCGGTTGAAGCGCTGCGGGTAGTTTCGCAGGTCCACCTGGGGGCTCATGGGCACGGCGACTGCCCGCTCGCCGACGCAGACGGCTGTCTGGAGCGCCGCGAATCCGCCGCCGGAGCTGCCGGTGAGCAGGATGGTCTCGCAGCCGAGCCGGTCCGCGACGTGCTGCACGAGGTCTGCGATGCAGGCATGCAGGTCGACGACCTCCGTACCCAGGTACCACCCGAGCCGGAGGTCGGAGTCGAGGTCGAGCGTCGGATCGGCGATGCACATCGTGGGGCCCAGTTCCAGCTCACGGTGGTGCCGCCAGCGCTGGAGGATGGGGACTCGGGTCTTCGCTCGGTCGATCGCGCCATGGAAGAGGACGGACAGCACCTTTCCACGCGGTGCGGGGTCCAGGCCGAAGGGGAGCACCAACGGGCCCACCGGAATGGTGTGCAGTGCCGGCGTCGACGGCAGCGACGCGGGGAGCCCGTCGTGGCTGACCACGGGCAGAGGATAGAAGGTCGGACGCCAGGAGGAGTCGCCCTCCCAGTTGATCAGCGCAGTGCGGTGGGCGTCGATGCGGCGCGGGTTGTCCTTGCCGCGCATCGCTCCGGTGAGGTCGGAGAGCGCCGCCGTGACACCGCAGTCCCGGGACGGGCCGAGTCCCAGGCGATGAGCTTCGTCCCGCAGGGAGACCGCGAGCTGCCGGCGCATGTCGGCCGCGGCGCCGCGAGCGGCGTCCCGTGCAGCCTCGATTGATGCGAACACCTTGGCCCGGGTCTCGGGGGCAGGTGCGGCTGCGGAGGCCCTGCCTGGGTCGAGTTCGATCCGATCGGCTTTGGGCGGACCCGTGAGCTCGTCGCTCTCGGGGAAGGCGACCTGTTCGTTCGAGAGCTCGATGATCTCGCAGACGGTTCTGGTGTCGATCTCCAGTCGGGCGACCCCGGCCGGGGCACCGCGTAGGGCCGCCACTGTGGGCCGCCCCTTCGTGCTCGCGGCGAGGACCGAGATGAACCGGAACGAGGTCCCGGACTTCCTCTGGATGATAGTGGTCGCGGGCTCCTTCTGCTTCCAGCCGCTGGATACCCAGCCGTCGAGCGGGTCGACGGACCCGCGCATGCACTCGATCGCACCCTTCGTCCCGGAGAATGCGAGGAGAGCGTGGGCGCCGTCGGCATCGAGAGGGACCTGGTGGGTCCCGGGCTGCTCGGGAAGCCGCACCTCATGGCCGAGCTGCCACCGGAGCTCGGCGTCGACCGTCTCGTCGCCGGCGATGCTGTCCACGACGACGAGGTAATCGCCGGTGACGGAGTAGATCACCCGCCGGGAGAGCCTGATCGGGGCGAAGGAGTTGTCGTCCAGGAGGTACTCGTGGTATCGGGCGTCTGTCACGGAGCGAACGAGCGTCACCGTGCTGTTTGGAGCCGGAGTCCTCCCGGGGAGGTCGACGAGGCTGTGTGCTCGGCGGGACAGCACATGGTCGCGCATCGGGCTGTCCCCGTACTGGTACTTGCCCGGGTCGACAACCCAGTTGACGCCGTGAGAGCTGAAGGTGAGGGAGCCGCCGTCGGCATGGCCGTGCACGCGGGTTGACTCGCCGAAGCTCAGGGAGTAAAAGGTCTCGTCGCAGAACTCCCGTTCGGTCTCCCCCCATCCACTCCGTCCGAAGGCGTACCCCCGTGAGTACACGGCCGTCACCTCCGACGGCGGCATGCCCTGGGCACCTGCGCTGCGGACGTAGTCGAGATGGGGATGCTTGATCCCGAGCGCCGGCTCGGCATCGGTGTCACCGATCGGCACGAGCATCCCGTCGGGGCGCGTCGCGTGCGCCAGCGCGGTCGGGCTCGCCTCCAGCCGCCCCGCTTGCGACGGGCGGTCGATCCCCTCGAGGTCGAGACGTTCGAGGGTTCGTGTCCACCAGCGGTAGTTCCGGTAGTGGTAGGCGATGGCCCCCTCGGCGTTGATGCCCTCGTCGTCGTACTGCTCCGTGAGCAGCTCATCCAGGCGGGAGACGGCGAGCTCCACGTTCTGCCGGTCGTTCAGCACGCGTGCGGCGACGAACAGCCCGATGTGCTGGTTGAGCGCATGGTTCGAGTGCCCCAGGTGCGCGGGATCCGCCAGCCAGTCGACATGCGTCCCGAGGGTGTCCTCGAGCCAGGCGAGGGCGTCCGGGCGGAACCGGGACACGGCGGGCGCGGCCAGTGCGAAGTGCAGAGCGCGGATCCCGTCCACCATGTCCCGCCACGCCCACTTCGAGCGCGGGCGCGATAGCGGGTTCTTCACGGTCCAGTCATGGGCGATGGCAAACCAGTGCCGGAACGCCTCTTCGTCGCCACGGCATGCGGCGTTTCGCACCGGATCCAGCCACCGGAGCATCTGGAACTGGTGTCGCCAGTTCCTGTCGTCGAAGGGATCGGCCGCCCAGTCGGGGATGCCGGGGGTCGTCCAGGTCGGGTGCGGAGACAGGGTGATGCGGCCGTCGAGCACGCTGCGCAGGGCGTCCGGGCGAACAGGATAGCCGAACGCCTGGCGAGTCGCGGCGTCGATGTCCAGCGGCATGATGTTCCAGCCCTTCGAGATGTCCTTGCTACGGCGATGTCGTCCCGTTCCTGGGAACGGGACGACATCGTCCGGATCAGCGGGTGAGTTCGGCGTAGGTGTCCGCGACGAGCTTCGCGAGCCTGCCCCAGTCGCGCTCGGCCACGACCCAGTCCCGGGACTGAGCGCCCAGGCGCTGTCGCAGCTCCCGGTCGTCGAGCAGGCGGGTCAGCTGCTCCAGGAGAGACTCCATGGAGCCCTTCGCGTGCAGCAGGCCGTTGAGACCTGGGGTCACAATCTCCGCGAGCGCCGCGACATCCGAGGCGACGACCGCCTTGCCCATGGCCATGGCCTCGAAGGGCTTGAGCGGCGAGACCATCTCGCACACGGGAAGGGGAAGGCGCGGGAAGGGTGTGATGTCGATCAGCGAGTAGTAGCGCTCGACCTCCTCATGCGGCACGCGGCCGGTGAAGGTGATGACGTGCTCCAGGCCGTTCTCTGCGACGTAGCCCTGGAAGCGCTCGAGCTCTGCTCCGTCACCGACGATGAGGAAGTGGAAGTCCTCGCGGGTGCGCGCCATCTGCCGGGCGGCCTCCAGCATCAATTCGATGCCCTCGTAGTCGAGGACAGAGCCGACGTACCCGATGACGGTTTTGTCAATCACCCCGAGCTCGGCGGCGAGCTGCTGGTCTCGCGCGATCGGTGTGAAGCGCGTGGTGTCCACCCCGTTGGGCACGACGGTGATCTTGTCGGCCTCGACCCCGCGGTCCACCAGCTCGTTCTTCAGCGCCTTGGTGATCGCGAAGACCGTGGTCGCGCTCTTCGCGGCATCCGCCTCCATCCGAGCGATGTAATTGTACATGTTGCTCTTGGCCCACTCGGCGTTGCGAGAGCCGCGGGTGACCTCCCAGAGGCCGCGGACCTCGTAGATGGAGGGGAGGCCCAGCTGGTTGGCGGTCTTCACGGCGGTGAGACCGTTCCAGTGGTTTGAGGCCGCGTGAATGATGGCGGGACGCTCCTCCTGCGCCAGGCGAAGCAGCTCCTGGGCGTAGCGCTCGGTGTAATCGAAGAGAGGGTTCTTCTTCTCGATCTGCCGCCCTGTGAGGAGCCGGTAATAGTCGACGCCACCGACGACCTCATGCAGGTCGACGTCGGGCATGTTCTCACGACCGGGCATGTCGTAGGGATAGCCGAGGCGGGTGACACCGTCGACGTCCCAGCCGAGCTTATTGAGCTCGGTCAGGAGGCCATGAGTCCGGGTCGCATACCCGGCCGAATGATGGGGGAGCGAGTTGTGTAGGAGGTAGAAGACGCGCTTTGGATCGGCCTCGTAGGCAGGGGTCTTCCGTGCTGGGGGGAACGGGAAGCCGGTCTTGCCCAGCTGGTAGTTCGACGGCGAGGACGTGCCCTTTCCCGCCTTCTCCGATGTGGTCATCTCGGCGCGCAGGTGGCGTGCCCACGCGTCCTTCGGTCGGACGCGATCGTAGGCGTCGAGGTACGTGAGGACCTGGGGTTTGCGTCCCAGCGCTCGGGCGCGTCGGATGGCGCGTCGGAGCGTGCGCACAGGCACCGCCTCGTCGGGCGCGCTCTCGAGGAGCTCGCGCGCGACCGAGCGGTTCCCGCGGGCGAGGGCTACTCGGATTTGGCACCGGATGAGCTTCTCATCGGTGAGCCGGTTCTCCGCTGCAATCCGGCGCAGCGCCTCGGGAGAGACGGCTTCGTCGTCGTAGAGGCGGTTGATCTGGACCATCGCGAGAGCGGGGCCGGCCGGTCCGTCCGCGATGGCGGCGATCGCCTCGGTGCACTGGTGGGCGATGAGGTAGAACAGTGCCTCCTCGTAGCGCTCCGGTGCCTGATGGATCACGGTGCGCAACCGCTTGATAGCCCATGCGGCCCGTTTGTTGGGGAGCTTCAGATCGTGGACAAGATCGAGGTAGAGCTCGACCGCGTCGACCCGGGTTCCGTCGGCGGCGAGCGTCATGGCGAGGATCTCCTCGGCGGCGGCGCGCCGGCCTCGTGAGACGAGGAACCGTCCGTACTGCATGAGGACGTCCGCATTGAAGCCGGAGGCGGTGACTGCCTCGCGGTACTCCCCGGTCGCCTTCTCCGTGAGTTCGGGATCCTTCGCGTGCGCGGATGCGGCCCGCAGCAGTTTCGTCACGCGCAGATCGACCTCGTCCGTCGCGTCGCCGGAGCGCGCAGGCTCGGGGGGCGCGGATGCGGAGGGTGCAGGCTTGTTCGCCGACCATGGCAGGCGCACGTTCAACGCCACAGCCCCTTCGTGTCGATGACGGTCTTGCCGTCCAGGTTCTCGCGAGCGACCATCCGGAACGGGTCGTGGTCCACGAGCAGCAGCACGATGTCGGCGCGCTCGATGCCGTCGTTCACGCTGGCGAGCTCCGCATTTGCCTTGCCCTCGAACTCGCGCGGAAGCTCATCCACGTTCGGTTCGACGACGAGCACCGTGCCGTGATCGAGTCGATCGGCCAGCTCCAGGGCGATGTTCTTCGACGGTGACTCGCGCAGATCGTCGATGTTCGCCTTGAAAGTGATCCCGAGCGCGGCGACGGTCGGGTGCTCGATGCCCTTCGCGGCCTCGAGCACGTTCGCGATCACCCGCTGGGGCTTGCTGTCGTTGACGCTGCGGGCAGTGTTGATGAGCTTCGCGTTCTCACGGTCCGCGGAGACGATGAACCACGGGTCCACGGCGATACAGTGGCCGCCTACGCCGGGCCCGGGTTGCAGGATGTTGACGCGGGGATGATGGTTGGCAAGTTCGATGAGCTCCCACACGTCGATGCTCATGTTCTCGGCGAGGATCGACAGCTCGTTGGCGAAAGCGATGTTGACGTCGCGGAACGCGTTCTCGGTGAGCTTGGCCATCTCTGCGGTCTTCGCATCTGTGATCAGCAACTCGCCGCTGCAGAAGGAAGCGTAGAGGTCGCGGCACATCTGCGCGGCTTCCGGTGTGGTGCCGCCGATGATGCGGTCGTTCTCCACCATCTCGATCATGATGCGGCCGGGTAGCACGCGCTCGGGGGCGTGAGCCAGATAGAGCGTGTTCTTCTTGCCGACCTCAAGGGTCAGGTCGGGGCGTTCGGTGAGTATGACCTCGCCCATATGCTCGGTGGCCCCGGGCGGGGAAGTGGATTCCAAGACCACGAGCTCGCCGCCGGTGAGATTCGGGGCGATGCCGCGCGCGGCCGCCTCGATGTAGGACAGATCTGGATCGCGGTCGCCCTTGAACGGGGTGGGCACCGAGACGATATAGGCGCGAGCGGCTGGCGTCTCCAGCTGGGCGGAGAGCAGGCCGCGGTCCACGACGTCCTTCAGTGCAGCCTCGAGGCCTGCCTCCACGAACGGCAGTTCTCCGCGATTGATACGTTCGACGCTCTCTTCCTTGACGTCCACGCCGATCACGCGCTTGCCCGCCTGGGCGAAGACGACGGCGGTCGGCAGGCCGATGTAACCGAGGCCGATCACGCAGACGGTGTCAATGGAGGATCCGATCGGGTTCACGCTGCTCCTCGAGGATGCGGGGTCGGGAGGGAAAGTCGGGGAAGACGCCTGTCAACGTCCTACGGTAGCGTCCTGGGCATGCGTGCGGAAGTCAGTGATTGAATCCGAGACGGCCTGGACGTAGTGACTTGGTGAACGGGGTCGCCGGTCTGGCCCTGCACACAGACCCGTCGTCCTACTCAGACCGATCTGGTCACATCCCGACCACCCTGCAGTCCCACCGGTTTCGCCGCTGTACCCGTCGCAGGCGCCCCGTACTGTAGAGCCTGCCTGATCGATGTTTGTGCACCTGGGCGGCGCCAGGCGCAGAAGGGAGCCGGATGCCTCGAACCACGACCGGCAACCGTCTCGCACCCGGCTGGTGGGTCGGCAGCGTTGTGGTGGTGACCATGCTTCTCGCCATCGGCATGTGGGCAACGATCAGCGGGTCGCAGCAGGAGCCCGCGTCCATCGAGTCGCCGGCAGCCTCGTCGAGCGCGCCACCGTCACCGACACTCCTTCCCGCCGCTGAGCCCCCGCTCGGTGTCGAGGATCGCGCGTCGCTGACGCTGCCGGACGAGGTCCGTCTCGCCGCGGGGACCATGTACCTGCGGGCGGGAGAGTCCTACCTCGTGCGCTTTGACCTGAGCACCGTGAAGCCGAGGTCAGCCCCCGGGGTCGGCATGTACCTGGGTGTCTCCTTCAGCTGCGTCACTGCGGACGGCACCGGTGCCGGGTCCATCGGTGGCACCGAGAACCTCGTGCCGGGCGAGCCCGTGAGTTACCGCAACACCCTGGTCCTTGAGCCCCGCAAGGATGGCGTTCACCGCTGCAACGTCTTGGCTAACGCGCCCTACGACAACGTCGGAGCGAAGGACACAACAGTGCAGCTGGACGCAAATTGGCGGATCGATCGGATCGCCAAGGGCGGGGCCGTCGAACAGGCGGATGCCGACCAGACACTGCCGCGTCTGCTACCCGCCGATGAATCCTCGGTGGTGCTCGAACAGACAGTCCCCGCCCGTCCACAGGGCGTCGTGACGGCCCTGGCGACCGTGCACATGACCACATGCACCGGGGTCAATGGCTCGCGCGAGCAGGGCCGGACATGGTGCCGGACCTCCGCGATCGACGAGCGTGGCAATACCGTGTCGGCACGGCTGCTCATCGACCTGGTGGACAGCAGCGGAAAGGTCTGCGACCACCTCGTCGACGAGACCCGGACGGTGGGGATCGACAAATGGGTCCACCACGACCTGCTGTCCTTCGACGAGGCAGCCGCGATGCCGACCGATCCGTGCTCGCCCACCACTCGGGTGCGCATCCAGCTGACGAACTCCGGCCCCGCCGGCCTCGTGGTCCACGGGAAGAACAGCTCTCTGGTCGCAGTCAGCACCGAGACGAGCCTCCGCTCGCTATGACGTCTCGCTTGCGTCGTGCGTGATGGGTCGGATCAGCACGTCGCCCTCGGTGATCCTCATCCGCTCATGCGCGGCGCCCGTGAACACGTCCAGCACCGTCGGGCCCAGGAGCCGATAGCTGACCAGGCGCGCCTGCGGATCTGCCTCCGTGCCAGCCGCGAGCACCGTCACCATACGGGGACGGGCCATCTCAGCGCGCACCTGCACAGCGGTCGCCTCGGTCATGGTCCGCCATCCTGTGGAGACCCAGCCGTCGAACGGCTCCGTCTGCCCGCGGACCGCTGCGATCCGAACCGTGGGGGAGAGAACTGCAATCAGCGCCCTTTGATCTCCGCTGCGCAGGCGCACCTGCGCCCCGTCGAGCTGTGCCTCCACGTCCGGGCCGAGCTGCCACCGCTGCAGAGCTCTGTTGTGGCGCGCCCGCGCAGCCTCGTCGATCACCACCAGGTATTCCCCTGACGCGGACCAGATGATCCGGCGCCGCACCGCGATACGGCCAAAGCTCGAATCCGTGAGCACGAAGTCGTGGTGAGTCGGCGCTATGACTCGTCGGACCAGGTCCACACGAGCGTCCCTCTTCACACGACGCCCTTCGAGGGAGAAGACGGAGTGGGCGGCACGTGAAATGACATGTGCCCGTGGTGTGCTGGCCGAATAGTCGTACTTCCCGGGGTCCACGACCCAGTTCACGCCGTGCGCCGAGTACGTGAGGGAGGTGCCATCGGCGTGACCGTGCACCCGTTTCGACGGGCCGAAGCGCACCGTGAAGTAGGTGTGGTCGTGGTAGGGACGCTCGGCATCGCCCCAGCCGGAGCGCGCGAAGATCCATCCGGCCTCATAGATTGCCGTCGTCCGGTCCGGAGGTGATCCGTCGGCGCCGTTTGAGCGCACGTAGTCGGTGACCGGGTGCGGATCCAGTGTCTCCGGGCTCATCCGGTCAGTGTCTCCGATCGTCACATACGTGCCGTCTGGACGCGTGGCATGGGTGAGGCCCTCGAGGGCCATCTCCAAGCGCTCCGCGCCCTGGGGGCGTGGCAGCTCCTCGCGGTCGATCCGGCTCAGCGCGCGCTCCCACCACAGCACGTTGTTGTGGTGATAGGCCACGGCTCCCTCCGCGTTCATGCCCTGCGTGTCATACTGCTCCAGGAGCAGAGCGGACATCCGGTCCGCGGCGAGTCGCCACAGGCCCTCGTCCTGCAGCACCCTCCCGCACACGAACAGGGACTCTGCCTGATGCAGGGCATGGTTCGCGTGGCCGATGTTGGCCGGATCCGCGAGGTGCTCGGCATGGGTGCGGATCGCCTGCTCGAGCCCATCGATGAGCTCGTGGGAGCGAGATGCGACCATCGGCGCCGCCTGGCACAGATGCAGCGCTCGTATACCGTCGGCCATATCGGCCCACGCCCAGGGGGAGCGGGGGGCTTCGGGCGGGTTCTTCTCCACCCAGTCGAACACCCAGTGCAGCCACATCGCGTACGCGGTGTCATCGCCTTTCGCGGCCGCGCGCCGCACGGGCTCCAGCCAGCGCAGCGTGTGGTACTGGAAGCACCAGTTGCGGTCGTGGAACGGGTCCTCCTGCCACGTCGGCTGCTCCGGCAGGGTCCATTGCTCGTGCGGGGGCATGATCAGCCGCCCTTTCAGCAACGCGTCGAGATCCTCGGGACGGAACGAGGTGGCGAGCGTTTGTCGCCGTGCCGCATCCAGATCCAGGCTCACGCAGTGATCTCCTCGTAAATGTCGGCCACCATCCGAGCCAGCGAACGCCAGTCCCGCTCAGCCACCACCCAGTCGCGGGCCTGCGCGCCGAGTCGCTCCCGCAGCGCCGAGTCGTCCAGCAGCTGTTCGATCCGGGCGGCCAGCGCCTGCGCGTCTCCCTTGGCGTGCAGCAGCCCGGTGTGGCCGTCGTCCACGATCTCTGCCAGTGCCGCGACGTCGGAGGCCACCACTGCCTTGCCCATCGCCATCGCCTCGAAGGGCTTGAGCGGGGAGACCATCTCACACACCGGCAGTGGGCGGCGTGGGAAGGGGGTGATGTCGATGATCGAGTAGTGACGCTCGACGTCCTCGTGGGGGATCCGTCCCAGGAAGGTGACCACATCGGAGAGGTCGGCAGCCTGGGCCTGCAGGTCTTCGAGAGCGGCGCCGTCGCCGATGATGAGCACGTGGAAGTCCTCGCGGCAAGCGCGCAGCGCGCGGGCGGCGTCGATGAGCAGCCCGAGCCCTTCGTAGTCGACGACGGAGCCGACGTACCCGATCACGGTTTTCCCGCTGACGCCCAGCGACTCGGCAAGCTCCTCATCACGCGGCAGGGGAGCGAAGCGCTCCGTGTCCACGCCGTTGGGCACCAGGGTGATCTTCTCGGCGTCGACCCCGCGCGCGACGAGCTCATCGCGCAGTGCCCCGGTGATGGCGATGACGCGGTCGGCGCCGCGTGCCGTATCGGCCTCCATCCGAGCGATGTACCGGTACTGGTCGCCGGCGCCCCATTCGGGATCGCGCGAGGCTCGGGTGACCTCCCACAGGCCGCGCACTTCATAGACCGAAGGGATGCCGAGCTGATTGCCGGCCTTGACCGCCGCCAGGCCGTTCCAGTGGTTCGAGGCGCCGTGCAGGATCGCAGGCCGTTCGCGTTGTGCCAGGGGCAGCAGGGCGTCGACGTACCGCTCGGTGTAGTCGAACATCGGGTTCTTCTTCTCGATCTGTCGGCCGGTGAGCAGGTGGTGGTAGTTGACCTCGCCGACAACCTCGGACGGTGGCAGATCGGGGATATCGGCCTTTCCCGGCATGTCGTAGGGGTAGCCGAGCCTGGTCACGCCGTCGACGGCCCAGCCGATCCGGTTGAGCTCAGTGAGCAGGCCGTGCGTGCGGGTCGCATAGCCGCCGGAGTGGTGCGGCAGCGCGTTGTGCAGCAGGTAGAGCACGTGGCGGGGTTCGGGCGTGTAGGCGGGGACCGCCGCCCGTTCGGGCAGGGGGAAGCCGTGGTCGGCGAGGTAGCCGTTGGAGATGCCGGCGCTGGGGTCGCCGCGCCAGCCGTACCGCACGCGTGGCTGCGGACGCGTGGTGGCCGACGGGGTGGTGCTGGGGCGCCCGGTCCGCCGCCGTCGGGGCAGCAACGGAGGCTGACGGCTCCACCACAGCCGCAGCTGCGGCACGCCACCCTCACGCAGATGCCATGCGGCAGTGCGCAGGGTCTTCAGGGGCGTGCTCCACACAGACGGCACAGGCATCCTCCGGGGGCGGCGGCAGGTCAGGACATCGACATCCTACGGGTGCCGCCGCGGCCCCGGCCTCGATCAGCGCTCCGTGCGGCGACG
Organism: Brachybacterium timonense; assembly: GCF_900258505.1. Lineage (GTDB taxonomy): Bacteria > Actinomycetota > Actinomycetes > Actinomycetales > Dermabacteraceae > Brachybacterium > Brachybacterium timonense. The sequence continues at coordinate 2,992,910 of NZ_LT984895.1, read as the reverse complement.
CTGCATCCAGATCGTCACGGCGCCGGAGCTCAGGGCCAGCGAACCCAGCAGCGCGGCGGTGTGCATGTTCGCACCGGTCGCTGCGAGTTCGCCGCCACCGTCGGAGCTCTCCGGGGCGTCCGTGCCAGAACCAGACTCGGAGCCCAGGGCGCCACCGCCACCGAAGGCACGGGCCAGCAGGTCCGCAGCCACGCCCACGCGGGCGGACACCGGCGCGCTGACGGTGGGCTTACGCTCCGACTCTTCACCCGGGAACGCCTTCGTGCCGCTCTTATTCGGCGTGGTCGACGGGTCGATCATGCGCTTGCCCCGCCCCGACGCCTCCGGTGCCGGCTTGGACTTGCGCTGCCCGGAATCCGCGTCGGTCCGGCCGGGGAACGGCTTGGTGGGAGCCTGCTCCGGCTCGTTGCTCGGCGGCGGCTTCTGCGTGGGCCCACCCGGCTTCGTCGGCTTCTTCCCCGGGTTCTCCGGACCAGCGTTCACCGGGCCGTCGTCGTTGCCCGTGTCTCCGGGCTGCTCCTCGCTGGGCGGCTCGTCGCTTGGCGGCTGTTCCTCGCTGGGCGGCTCGGAACCATCGCCGTTATCTCCGCCGTTGTCGTTGCCGTCGTCACCAGGGTTGTCGTTGTCTTCGTCCCCGCCGCCGTCGCTGTCGTCGGGGTCGTCCTCGCCGTTGTCTCCGCCGTCGCCGTCGTCGCCGGGGTTGTCATCATCGCCAGGGGTGTCGCCGTCGTCGCCGGGGTTGTCGGGGTTGTTGTCGTCGCCCTCGTCTCCGCCGTCGCCTTCGTCGTCATCCCCCGGGGCGCCGGGATCGGGGTCGGTTGGGTCCTCGTTGTCGTCGCCTTCGTCCCCGCCGTTGTCGTCGTCGTCATCCCCGGGGGCGCCGGGGTCGGGGTCGGTCGGGTTCTCGTCGCCGTCGCCTTCGCCCGGGTTCTCCTTGCCGTCGCCTTCGTCGCCGCCGCCATCGCTGGCATCGGCCACCTCGATGCGAGTCACGGCCTGGCCGTTCTGCGTGGACATCGTGACGGTGAGAGTGCCAGCGCGCTTCGCCGTGAACCGCTTGCGCACATCACCATCGGCGTTCGCGCTCGCCGAACCGATCCCCTGGCCATCGACCACGAAGCTCGCGGAGCCACCGCCGGTGCACTCGCCGCGCAGCGTCACCTTGTCGCCCACCGTCACCGTCGAGTCGGACGCCGCGACCTTCGCGCCGCCACACACCGACTCTGCGAACGCTGCCGCAGGAAAAGCCGCGGGCGCAGCAACGCACGCCCCAGCCAGGGCCAGTCCAGCTCCGAGGCGAACGGACGGGGAACGACGAACAGTGGGCACAGCAGTCTCCTCATAGCGCAGTGGTCAGCGCGCCCATCTTAGAGTGACGATGCGTTCATCGCTCGGCGTGTCGGCGGGTCGTAGGCGAACTCTTCGTGAACTTCCCGCCACGTGCGGCCAGGTCGGCGAGCCTTTCGCCGCTCAGAGCGACGCCGCTCAGGGCGGCCAGGTACGGTCACCCCAGGGCCAGCGAGGAACAGCTGAACGACGGACCGACCCCACCGCACCCGAGCAGGAGGCACCGCCCGTGACCACCACGCAGTCGGAGCGGCTGAGCGAGCCGGATACCCAGCAGATCGCCCAGCACGCCCGCGCCGTAATCGACGAGATCACCACCGTGGTCGAAGGCAAACCCGATGTCGTGCGCCTGACCGTGCTCGTGCTGCTCGCCGGTGGCCACCTGCTGATCGAAGACATCCCCGGCGTGGGCAAGACCATGCTCGCCAAATGCCTGGCGGCCGCGATCGGCGCCGAGCGGCACCGCATCCAATTCACCCCGGACCTGCTGCCCGGCGACGTCACCGGCGCCAGCGTGTTCAACCAGGCCACCGGCCAGTTCGAATTCCGTCCCGGCGCCGTGTTCACCCAGATCCTGCTGGCCGACGAGATCAACCGTGCCTCCCCGAAAACCCAATCCGCCCTGCTGGAGGCCATGGAAGAACGGCAGGTGAGCATCGACTCCGTCACCTACCCGCTGGCTGAGCCGTTCATGGTGGTCGCCACCGCCAACCCCGTGGAGATGGAGGGCACCTACAGCCTGCCCGAAGCGCAGCGCGACAGGTTCCTTGCTCACACCTCCATGGGATACCCCGTGGCCGCGGCCGAAGCCCGCATGCTCGCCGCCCAGACCGGCCCCGTGCGCGAGGGTGAACGCGACACCGTTGACGCGATCACCGCCCGCACGACCCCCTCGCAGATCGCCCACGCCATCCGCGCCCTGCGACACCTCTACATCGCGCCCAGCCTGCTCGAGTACACCGTGCGCCTCGCAGACGCCACCCGCACCCACCCGCAGGTCACGCTCGGCGCCTCACCCCGCGCCGCCGTGCACCTCGTGCGTGCCGCAAAAACCCACGCCGCGCTCGAGGCCCGCCCCTACGTGCTGCCCGAGGACATCCGAGCCGTCGCCCAGCCCGTGTGGCGCCACCGTCTGCACCTCAGCCCCCAGGCGCTCTCCCGCGGAGCAGACGCCGCCAGGGTGCTCGATGAGGTCCTCGCCGCCGTCCCGGTGCCATCGTGACCACCGCCCCAGCGGGCGAGAACACGGCAACGACCAGCACACGCCTCACCCCCACCCTGCGCGGCACGCTGCTCGGCGCACTCGCCCTCGCACTGTGGTTGCTGGGCGACCTGTTCGCTCTCGCGGTGCCGAGGGCACTCGCCGCCGCGCTGCTGGCCGCCCTGCTGCTGGGTCTGCTGGCGATGCTGCTCGCACGCCTCGGGCTGCGGCTTGACCGCGCCGTTGTCGACGATGTCATCCCGCATGGCGAGCGTGTGCGCGTGCAGATGAACCTTGCGCCCCGCGCCCTGCTCGCCCACCTCGCCCTGGGCCGCGGCGCCGTGCGCGAACACCTGCCCGACGCCCTGGGCGGCACCGGTGACCTCGCGCTCGCCCCCGCCATGCCCCACACACTGCCCACCATCCGTCGCGGCCATCACAGCCTCGCCCCCGCCACGATCATCGTGCGGGACGTCCTCGGTCTGTGGCAGCTGCGCCACCGCACCCTCGACCACGCCGCCGTGACTGTGCTGCCTGAGCGCGAAACCGTCGGCCCCACAGCCGCCCGCACCGCACACATCGACCGCGGCGACGCAGCCCCCAGCCACGCCCACACGGGCATCGGCGAGATCGGACCCATCGCCCGGCCCTATGCCAGCGGCGATGACATCCGCCGCATCCACTGGCGCGCCTCCGCCCGCACCGGCCGCCTCATGACCCGCGAGGACGAAGCCCCCACCGCCCGCACCGCCACGATCCTGCTCGACACCCGGCCAGGCGCCGACGGACCCGCCGACCTCGCCCTCGAGGACAGGCTCGTCTCGATCGTCGCCTCCCTGCTGGAGAGCCTGAGCGCCCACGGCTGGGAGGTGCGCGTGCTGGACGCCACCGGCGACGAACTCACCCGCACCCCTGCACGCCGCGGGGCCAGCGGTTCCGCAGTTGGCGGAGAGGCCGACGCCATCGCCTCGCGTGCGGCACAGCGAGCACTCGCCGTGGTCGGCTTCGACGACCCTGACGCGGCCGGTGACGGGCGGAGTGATCACGGCGCTGCGCAGACCGCGCTGGCGCTCGCCGTCGGCCGCGCCGAGCCGGCACCCTTCGACGGGCTGGACCTCGACCGTCACGCCGGCCGCGCCACGGCACGCACCGCCATCGCCCTGCGCAGCGGGGAAGGGCATCGGTCGGGTTCACATCCCGTCGATCACCCCGCCACCACCCTGCGCAGCGGGGGAGGGCAGGCCGACGACGCGGAGGCGGCCGGGCGCGGCAGGCGCCGACGGGGCTTGCCCGCGGCACGGCGCGGTGTGCATCGGCGGAGCGCACCGGCGGGCCCGACCCGCGACCGTGCTGACCCGACCGGTGGCATCACCACAGGCCGCCGTGGGGCGTGGACCGTCGTCACCGGCGACCTCGAGGACAGCCTCGATGACTTGCTCAGCGCTGCCGCGCCGAATGCCGTCGCCGGTGCCGCGCCGGGTGCTGCGTCGAGTGGAGCGTCGGGCGTCGCGAGGAGTTCCGCGCCGGGTCGAACGCAGGGCGCCGCGCCGAACGGAGCCCCGCGATGAGCGGCATCATCGGTCGGCCCGCCCTCACCCCCGGGGCTGCGACGGTGCGCAGTCTGGTGCTGTTTATGGCAATCCTGCTCGCCTCCACGCCGCTCACCCTGCTGCTGAAGGGCGACGCGTGGATCGTGTTCCCGCTACTCGGCGCCACCCCGGTGATCGCCGCCGGGATGCTGCTGCGTCTGCGACTGCGCGGCACGGTGATCGTGCCGCTGCTGCAGATCCTCGTGATCCTCGCCCTGCTCATCATCGCCACATACCGGCAGAACCTCGTGCCACCGGACGCTGTGCTCGGCGACCTGCCCACCATCCTCGGCACCACCATCGTGGGTGGGCTCAGCGAATTCGTCGCCGGGAAGCCGCCGCTGGTGGTGGGCGCCCGCGGCAGCGTGGTGCTCGTGCTGATGATCGCCCTCATCACGCTCGCCCTGGACCTGCTGGCCATCGACCTGTCCTGGCACACCCCCACTGCGCTGCTCCTGCTCGGATTCAGCCTCCTGCCCGTACTGCAACACCCCGGCGGTGGACCGTGGTGGACCATTGCAGGACCCGTCGGCGCCGCGATGCTGCTGCTGGCTGTGCGCACCGTGCACGCCGACCCCGAATACCTCGAAGGCGATCAACGGCCCCAAGCCCGGCCACTGCAGCGCCCGCTGCGCACCACGCTCGCCACCCTCGCCGTGATCACGCTGGTGGCGCTCAGCGCCGCCCCGCTCGGAGACCGTCTGCCCGCGCTTGCACAGACCCGCATCCCGCTCACCATCGACCAGGTCAAAGCCTGGCAGGGCCGTCAAGGCGCCCAGCTCGGCGCGGTCATGGTGGACGACAGCGTCTCCGTGCGCCGCGCCCTGCTCGACCAGGGCAACACCCGGGTGCTCAGCTACACCACCGATGATGCTGACCCCGGCTACCTGCGGCTGCGCACCCTCACCAGCTTCGACGGGCACACCTTCCAGCCCGGCAGCGGTGATGCAGGCCAGGCGATGCCAGCCTCACCCAGCGACTCCCGCCAGCTGGGCGAGACCGCGCTGGAGGGCCACGACCTCGCCACCACACGGGTCCAGGTCGCGGCGCTCGGCGGGCACCTCCTGCCGGTGCCAGGCCACGTCCGGTCGATCCGCGCCGAAGCCCCGGCGGCCGCGAGCCCCTCACCCGCGGGGCGCCCCGAGAAGGGCACCAACGGCGCGCCAGGGCAGCAGGCCCCCGAGGCACAGCGCCCCGCCGGAGACGGCAGCCACGACACGGTGGACGCTCCCCTCGCCACGCTCGGCACGAGTGGGGAAGTGGCCCGCACCGATCCAGGAACAACCGTTGCCGGCATGACCTACGACGTGCGCCACGAACGCCCGCAGATCGACGTGGACGCACTGCGGGCCGTTGATCCAGCGGGCCTGTCCGACCCGCTCACCAGCGGGTACCTGAGCGTCGGCGACCTGCCGGAGGCATCCACCGAGCTGGCCTCCCAGATCGTGGAGAGCACCGGGGCCCGCGGCGCCTACGACACCGCGATGGCCTTCCAGGAGCACTTCCGCACACAGTTCGACTACTCGGTCACCGTGGCGACACCACCGGGGGAGGATCCGCTCACCTCCTTCCTCTCCGAGAAGGTGGGGTACTGCGAGCAGTTCGCGGCCACATTCGCGCTGATGATGAACTCGCAGGGGTACCCCACCCGGGTGGCGGTGGGGTTCACCGCGGGGGCCCCGTCCGGCGACGGCTACGTGGTGACCAGCAAGAACGCGCACGCCTGGCCCGAGGTGTGGTTCGGGCCCGACTACGGCTGGATCCCTTTCGAGCCGACCCCGGCCGACGCCGCCAACGGTGTGAACGCCGGGCCTGTGCCGCAGACGGAGCCCGAGCAGGAGACGCCCCAGGCTCAGGAGCCGACGGCCGCTGACCAGCCCGAGGAACAGCCGACATCCGAGGCGCGCGGCGACTCCGCCGATCCGGAGGAGCCGACCACGCCGGCCCAGGCTCAGCACGGCAGCGACGTCGGGGAGGAGACTCCTGAGGCTGCGCGATGGTGGGGCGTGGCGCTTGCCGTCGCCCTGCTAGCCGCGGCAGGTGTGGTCGCTTGGATTCAGGGCCGACGGGCTGTCGCGCGCTGGCGTGAGGCGCGGTGGGATGCCGCTGCGCGGGCCGGCGACGCAGCGGTCGCGGAGCTCGCCTGGGCGGAGGTCGAGGCGGCTGTGCGTACCCGCCGACGGGCCGTGACCTGGCTGGGCTGGCTGGCTGCGGTGCGGCTGCCCTGGGGAGCCGTGACCTGGCTGGGCCGGCTGGCTGCAGTGCCGACACGCCGACGAGCCGTGACCTGGCCGGCCGGGCTGGCTGCGGTGCGGCTGCCCGGGGGAGCAGGGCCCGCGGCAGGCGTCGGGGGTGGGGGATCGGAGGAGCCGTCGGCCCGCTCGAAGGGCGCGGGCGGTACCGGGCGTGCCGAGGGATCGGACGGCGCGGGTGTGGAATCGGAGGAGTCGTCGGCCCGCTCGATGGGCGCGGGACGTACCAGGCGCGCCGAGCGATCAGACGGCGCGGGTGCGCTGGAGCGCCCGGCTCCATGCCGCCGTGGTGGTGCGCTGCGTGCGTTGATGACGGGCCGCTGGGGGCGGCCTGCTGTGGCGGTCGAGCTCGACCCCTCGCTCGGCCCCACGACGGCGCTGCACGAACTCGTGCGACAGGTGAGGTCAGCGGCCGCGGCGGACGGTGCCGCTCGAAGCGGTGCCAGCCGTGATGGCGACAGCCGTGCTGGTGGCGCCGAAAGGCGCGCGGCAGGCAGCGGCGCGGTGTTCCCGGGCCGACGGGAGCACGGGGGCCCCACCCTCGGCGCTGGGAGGCTTGCGGCCGGAGGCGGCAAGGTGGCCGCGGCCGGGGCAGCTGAGGCGAGCGAGGCAGCGAGGAGCGGCCAGGTCTGCTGGGACGCTGCCGCCGTGGCCGCGCAACGGGTCGGAGTGCTCGTTGCGCGTGCGCGCTACGCACCCGTCGAGCTTTCAGATGGTGAGGATGCCTCCGCAGGCGCAGATGCGGAGCGTGTCGACGGTATCCGCCGCGACGTGGCACTGCTCAGGGACGCGATCATGCGCCCGTGAGGACGGGACCGCCGTCACGGTGCGACCTCTTCACCCTCACGTTCCACGCCGCCGCTACCCACCACGCCCCGGCCCGGCGCCATCCACCGTGCCCACTTCATAGATCTGGTGCAAAAAAGCATCGTTTCTGTGAACTCGCATGGCGGGGAAGCGGGCCTGCACCGCAGCGGCAGATCCCTTGTGCTACGAATGCATACAAATGGTGCGCAAACGCATCATTTCTATGAGTTCGAGCACGGGAGGCGCGCCACTAGAGCCGTGAGGCGCGGCCACCCTCGGGCCCGTTACTTCGGCCGGCCGCGCCGCGTCCTCCCCATTCGCCCAGATCCCCAGGCGTCGAGGTTCGCCTGCGCGCAGTCGGCGCAGGTCCCTACCGTCGGCCTATGACCTCCCGAAGCACACCGACGAGTGGCCGACCACAGGTGCCGCCCGGCTCCGTTCTGTCCAGGCATGAGCTGCGCGCCCTCGGCGTCGGGACGAGACGTCTCCACTCGGAGGAGTTCACCCGTGTGCTCCCCGGTCACTACACACCCACTCAGCATCCTGCAGGCGTGGAGGCAGTGACCAGAGCAGCTGTTGCGCATCTCCGGCCCTCCGCAGTGGCGTGTTCGTTCACAGCGGCCGAGATATTGGGCCTCCCACTGCCACGGGGACGACGCTACGCCGACGGCGAGCCCATCCACTGTGCGGTTGCGCCCGAGCACAGGACGTCGTCAGCGCGTGGTCTTACCGTCCACCAGCGCACGGCGACCACGGCCGTGACCGTCCACGGGGTGCCGTGTGCCGAACCTGTCGGTGTTGTGGCCTCGCTCATGGGGTCGCTCAGTGTTACTGAGCGCGTGGCCTGCATTGATGAGTTGACATCACGGCTGCGAGAACGCAAAGGGCTCCCGCGTATCACCACAGCGCAGTTCGCGCAGCGCTTATCGGCGATCAGCGGACGAGGCGTGGCGCTGGCGCGAGAGGCACTTGTGCAGGCGCGCGACGGGGTTGACTCGCCGCAGGAGACCAGGGCGCGCCTCATCCTGGTCCGGGCCGGGCTGCCGGAACCGGAGACGAATCTGCGGATCCTGGATCCCGATACGGGCCAGAGCTACTGGCTGGACCTCGCCTACCGGGAGGCGCGGATCGCGATCGAGTACGACGGCTGGTGGCACGAGTCAGAGATGCCCTGGCGGCGCGACCGATACAAGGATGAGTTGCTGCGAGGGCTCGGCTGGATGGTCTACCGAATCACGGCACGGGATCTGGCCGCACCCAAGGCCTTCGTGCGCAGGGTGGGGGCCGCGCTGCGCCGGGCGAACGCTCTTGTCTGAGAAGGGTCGGGCGGGTGCGCGTGCGTGCACCGGGTCCTCGTGGCTATGGCGGTTCGGACTGTGCCGAGCAGTTCGGGAGGCGGCGCCGGGCGTGCACATCGCCGGCCGTGCACATCGCCGGTCGTGCGCATCGCCGGGCGTGGACATCGCCGGGCGTGGACATCGCCGGGCGTGGACATCGCCGGGTGTGCGCATCGCCGGGTGTGCACGCCACCGGCGGTGAGTACATGGATCTGATGCGTAAACGCACCGTTTTCGTGATGTCAGCCGAGGTTGGAGAAATTCAAAAAATACAAAGGAGGCCAGCAAAATAAAAAGACATCACAACGCCCCGCCCGCGCCCTCCCCGAAGCGACGATTCGCCGCCTCGGCACGGAAGCGCCGTGCGGCGGAGATCGAGTCGACCTCGCCGATGACGGGGTTCGGCTGATGTGTGGCCCGTGTGCCGCCGTACAGCGAGAGCAGGTTCATCGCCACGGCGCGGCGGTTGCGGTGACCGAGCAGCTTGCCCACATGCACGCCCATCCACGCCATCCACCCCACGGAGCCGGACAGGTCTGGGAAGTGCGGGATCTCCGCGATCGCCGCGCGGCGCCCGATCGTGGCCATGGTTCCCAGGTTCACGTAACGGAACGGCCGCTTCGGACCGCCTGTGACGTCGGCGTGAATCATCTTCGCCACCCAGGACCCGGTCTGGATCGCGGGCTGCGCGAGCTGTGGCTGGGCGTTGTCCCCGCCGGCCATGTCGCCGGCGGCGTACACCCCGGGGAACCCCTTGACCTGCAGGGTATCGTCCACGTCGATGCGGCCGCGTCGGTCCTGTGGGAAGCCCCAGGCTGTCACCGACTCGGGGATCGCCACGCCGGCGGCCCAGATGGTGATGTCGGATTCGAGGATGGTGCCGTCGTCGAGCTCGATGTGGTCGTAGCCGACGGACTTCACGCCGTGCCCGAGCCGCAGCTCGACACCTCGGCTGCGCAGCTCGCGGGCGGCGTACGCGCGGAAGGACGGCCGGAACTCCTTGATCAGCTCCGTGCCGCGCTGGACGAGCGTGACCTGCAGGGTGCCCGGGTCCATCTCCGGGTAGAGAATGTCGAGCTCCTGCTGTCGGAAGTCTGCGAGCGCGCCGGCGATCTCGACGCCGGTGGGTCCGCCGCCGACGACGCTCACGTGGAGGCGATCCACGGTGCGGTTCTGGGTGAAGGTGTGACGATGGCCGGCCGTGGCTCGGCGGCCGTCGGCGCCGTCATTCCCCGTGCTCGATGCGCCGGCCGGGGACGGCGCCGCCCCGAGCGCGGACGCCGCAGCTGCGGCTGTCCCCACTGCAGCGGGGTCGGTGGCCAGCGTGGCAGGAGCCTCGCGGCTGGCCCGCTCGAGCTCGGAGAACAGCCGTTCCCGGATCGCGAGAGCCTGCGAGCGCGTATACATCGGCATCGCATGCTCCTCAGCGCCCGGCGTGCCGAAGAACGTGGTCGTGGCGCCGCCAGCGAGCACCAGATAGTCGTAGGGGATCTCGGTGAGCCGCTCCTCGCCGCCGTCGATCCGCACTGTCCTGGCTGTCGGGTCGACGCCCACCACCTCACCTTGGCGGTAGCGCATATTGGGCACTGTCAGGGACAGGCTGCGCAGCATCATGGTGACGTCACCGGGATTCAGGCCCGCGGTGGCCACCTGGTACAGCAGTGGCTGGAACGTCTTGTACAAGTTGCGGTCGATGAGGGTGACCCGAACACGCGTGTCGCGCAGCCCCAGCACGGCGTTCGCGCCGGCGAAGCCGCCGCCGATGATCACGACGTGTGGCCAGGAGGCGCCGTCCTTCGCGGGAACCGTGCGGCGGCGACGGAGGAGGCCGAAAGCCATGAGTGCTCCTGTAGGCGATGGTGATCGGGCGCAAGACGGCAGGCGGCCCAGGCTCGCAATGCCTCGCACTGCCGGTTGGCACAGTACCCTCCGGCACCGACGAGCGTCAGAACCCGGACGGTCGAGTCAAGCCCAGGCAAAGCCCATGTCAACGATTCGTCGCGACACGCGCAGCCGACGCTGTTCAAAGTGAACGGCGGGTGACACCTCGCGACCGATCCGACGACACCGCTGGTGAAGCGTGGTGAACATGGGGAGGATGGTGGGCGCACTCATCCTCCTCACATCACGTTCCCAGGAGACACCCATGTTCACCACCCCTGCGCGGCGCATCGCCCGCGGCGCCACGGTCGGGCTCGGGGGAGCCGCCCTGGCGTTCGGCGTCGCCGTCGTTCCGGTCGCCCCCGCCGAGGCCGCTGCCGCCCCCGGCACCGAGATCAACCTGGTGACCTACAACGACTTCCACGGCGCCCTCAGCGTCGGCGAGGAGTTCGCCTGCACCGTCGTCGATGAGCAGGCTCAGCACGAGAACAGCTTCCTGATCTCCGGCGGCGACAACGTCGGCGGTTCCGAGTTCGCCTCCGCCATCCAGGACGACGAGCCCACGCTGGACTACCTCACCGCCCTCGGCACGGACGCCGCCGCGGTGGGCAACCACGAGTTCGATCAGGGCCAGGACGACCTCACCGGGCGCATCGAGCAGAACGCCGGGTTCCCCCATGTGGCCGCCAATGTCTACAAGGCCGACGGCTCGCGTCTGAGCGCCCCGTGGACCATCGTCGAGAAGAACGGCCTGAAGGTGGCTGTTGTCGGCGCCGTCACCACCAAGACCATCGACAAGGTCTCCCCGGCCGCCATCAAGGGGCTCAGCTTCCGCGACCCGGTCGATGAGGTCAACAAAGCTGTCGAGGAGCTCAAGAAGTCGGGTGAGCAGTACGATCTGCTGATCGCCAGCTACCACGAGGGCGCGTCCGGCTCCTCCGAGATCGGTTCGACGCTCTCGCCGCCGAACTCCGATCCGATCTTCGACCGGATCGTCAACGAGACCCACCCCGATGTCGAGGCGATCATCAACGGTGACTCCCACAAGACCTACGCCTTCGAAGGGATCCAGGAGGCCGAGACCGAGCGGACCCGCCCGATCATCCAGGCCGGCGCCAGCGGCGCCTTCGTCGGCTCCGTGACGCTGAAGCTGAACGCCGATGGCACCGACTGGATCGCCGTCGAGGCGCCCCAGCTCATCGCCACCGAGGGCAAGGACCTGGCCGCCTGCGCCGACAGCAAGGTCTACGCCGGCGCCACCTCCATCTCGAACGCCGCCCTGGACAAGGCCGAGATCATCGGTGCAGAGCAGGTCGGCACCATCGGCGGCGACATCACCACCTCCTGGGACACCGACAAGGCCGAGTACGTCGACGGGGTCTGGACCAAGACCCAAGAGGTCGCCAAGGGCGACAACCGCACCCGCCACAGCGCTGCCGGCAACATGCTCGCTGACTCCATGAAGTGGTTCCTCGAGAAGCGGGGCACCAACGAGGGCGAGGAGATCATCGGCTTCATGAACCCGGGCGGCATCCGTGCCGAGTTCTGGTACAACCAGTCCGGTGCCGAGGGCGATGGCGTCGTCACCCTCGCAGAGGCCAACAACATGGTGCCCTTCGGCAACACCCTGTACTCCGGCAAGGTGACCGGCGCACAGTTCGTGCAGATGCTCGAGGAGCAGTGGGGCGAGAAGGGCTTCCTCGCGTTCTCGGTCTCCGAGAACATCAGCTACGCCTACGACTCGACCGCCGAGGCCGGCTCCCGCCTCATCGACGTGCGCGTCAATGGCAAGCCGATCGACCTCGAGGCCTCCTACACCATCGTCGGCGCCTCCTTCCTCTTCGAGGGCGGCGATGGCATGGCGACCCTGGCCAAGGCCACCGATATCAAGGACACCGGCGTGCTCGACCGTGACGCCCTGTCCGAGTACCTCGCGGCGAACGAGGATCTTCAGCCTGACTACTCGCAGCGTCAGGTCGAGGTCCAGAGCATCGAGCAGGGTAAGTACAGCAGCGAGGAGGGCATCGACCAGGATCCGGTGCTGCGCTTCCGGGGCCTGGAGTCCCAGAGCCTGGGCGCGCCGAAGATCGAGAAGGTCATCGTCGATGCTGGCGAGTACGGCACCTTCGAGGCTCCCTATGAGCAGGACGACGACGGCGCCTGGTACGCCGACGTCACCTTCACCGACTGGCTCTGCGTGCCCGAGGGCACCGAGGTGCCGCTGACCATCACCGCTGTGCCGGATACCGGCACCGAGTACGTCATCGACATGCCCGCCTTCACCTGGGAGAACGGCAACGCTCCGGCCGAGTGTGGTGGTGGCGACCAGGATGGCGACGACCAGGGTGGCGACCAGGGTGGCGACGACCAGGGTGATGACCAGGGCGGCGACCAGGATGGCGACGACCAGGGCGGCGATGACCAGACGGGCGGCGGCACGGACGGTGACGGCGAGGGAACCGGCGGCGACGACGGTTCCGCCGACCGCCCCAAGGATCCGGGCTACCGCGCTCCTCAGTCCAGCGACATCGCCCGCACCGGCACCGACGCTGCGCCTCTGGGCGCTGCGGCGCTGCTGCTGACCCTTGCGGGTCTGGGCGCGTACGGTCTGCGCAGCCGCGTCGGCCGCGACTGACCCACTGTCGGAACGGGGTCGAGCCCCTTGGCTCGGCCCCGTTCCGTGTCCTCAGAAGAATCCGATACCGGGCGTGCCCCCACCGCGCCGTGACACCGGGGCAGCGACAAGCCGTTGCCCCTGACGTGCAGCACTGCTGCAGTGACCCCCTCACCCGGAAGGACCACACCGATGTCTTCAGTCATCACCGGCCACGCCGGCCTTCGTGCGCGCATCAGCCGCGTCGGCGCCGCCGCCGCGATCGCCTCCCTGGGCCTGAGCGGCCTCGCGGGCCTCACCCCCGCCCAGGCCGCCGTTGTCACCCCCGGCGACCTCGTGATCAACGAGGTGTACGGCGGAGGCGGCAACTCCGGCGCCGCCTACCAGAACGACTTCGTGGAGCTGCGCAACACCTCCGATAAGGACATCAGCATCGACGGCTGGTCCCTCCAGTACGCCTCCAAGAAGGGCGCGTTCAACAACTCCGTCGCCCTGAGCGGCACCGTTCCGGCCGGTCAGACCTTCCTGATCCAGCTCGCCGCGGGCAACGGCAACGGCGAAGCGTTGCCGACGGCGGACGCCACCGGCGACATCAACGCCTCCGGCACCGGCGGCGTGTTCGCCCTGTCCAACGCTGACGGCAAGCTCACCTGCACCGGCGCCACGTGCGCGAGCGACCCCGCCGTGGTGGACCTGGTGGGATGGGGCGGCGCCACCACCTTCTCCGGTGACGCGGCCGCGCCTGGCACATCCAATGACACGAGTGTCGCCCGCGTGGCCTCCACCGGCGAGAACTCGACGGACTTCACGGCGGGCGCCCCCACGCCGCAGCCGTCCGGCGCCTCCGAACCGGCTCCCGAGGATCCGGCCGAGCCGGCCCCTGAGGACCCGGCTGACCCCGCCCCCGAGGATCCAGACGATCCCGCAGACCCGTTGGCCATCACCCCGATCGCGAAGATCCAGGGCACCGGCGCTGAATCCCCGCTGCAGGGGAAGACCGTCACCACCGAAGGCGTGGTCACTGCGGTGTACGCCACCGGCGGGCTGGATGGCTACGTGATCCAGACCGGCGGCACCGGCGGTGCACTCGACTTCTCCAGCCACACAGGCTCCACCGCCCTGTTCGTGTATTCCAGCGAGACCATGGACAAGGTGGCAGTCGGCGACTCCGTGCAGGTCACCGGTGAGGTGTCCGAGTACTACGGCTCCACCCAGATCAGCGTGGCCGCTGACGGCCTGACGAAGGCCGACAAAGCCTTCGATCCCGTCAAGCCCCTCACCGTCGACCTGTTCCCCACCGACGAGGCGCAGCGCGAATCCATCGAACACATGCTGTACCAGCCGGGTAAGGGTGACTTCACCGTCACCGACGTGTACCCGACGAACAAGTTCGGCGAGGTCACGCTCGCCATCGGCGACAAGCCGCTGCGCCAGGCCGGCGACGTCATGGCCCCGGGCGCCGACGCCACCGCCTACTACGAGGAGCAGCAGACCAAGAAGGTGCTGCTGGACGACGGCAAGACGACCAACTTCTCCAAGAACCCCGACCAGCCGATGAGCTGGCTCACCACCGAGGAGCCGGTGCGGGTGGGCGCGGGCGCGACCTTCACCCAGCCCGTCGTGGTGGCCTACTCCCATGACCAGTGGCGGCTGAACCCCACCAGCCCCTGGGCCTCCCATGACACCGACGGCGTGGACTTCGAGAACACCCGCCAGGACACCCCGAACGACGTGGGCGGCGACCTGCAGGTGGCCACCTTCAACGTGCTGAACTACTTCACCACCCTGGGCGAGGACGTGCCCGGGTGCACGCCGTACACGAACATGGACGGCGAGGGCACCAATGTGCGCGGTGGCTGCGACCTGCGTGGCGCCTGGGACGACGCCAGCTTCCAGCGCCAGCAGGGGAAGATCGTCGAGGCGATCTCCGGCACCGGCGCTGACGTGGTGGGTCTGATGGAGATCGAGAACTCCGCTCGGCTCGGCGAGACGCCCGACGAAGCCACCGCCACCCTGGTCGATGCCCTCAACGCGAAGGACGGCGAGGGCACCTGGGCGTACATCCCCACCGGTGACGCGTACAAGGCGGCCGGCGCCGAGGGTGGCCAGGACGTCATCACCAACGCGATCATCTACAAGCCGGCAGCGGTCACGCCCCGTGGCGGCGTCGAGGTCCTGGTGAACGATCAGGCGTTCGACAACGCCCGCGAGCCGATCGGGCAGGTGTTCGTGCCGGTCACTGAGCGGGACGGCAAGAAGCTGGAGGGCAAGCCGTTCTTCTTCACCGTGAACCACTTCAAGTCCAAGGGCTCCAAAGATGGTGAGGACGCGAACCTTCCCGAGGATCCGGTGCAGGGCAACGCTCGCACGTCCCGCGTGAAGCAGGCGAAGGCGCTCAATGCGTGGGCGAATGGCCGCGCGAAGGAGCTGGGCGTGGACGCCGTGCTGCATGGCGGCGACTTCAACGCCTACACCATGGAGGATCCGCTCCAGGTGTTCTACGACGGCGGGTTCGTCAACACCGTGCGTGAGCACGAGTCCGAGGCGTGGTCCTACAGCTTCGGCGGCATGGTCGGCTCCCTTGACCACGTGCTCGCCAACGCTGCCGCTGCTGAGCGCGTGACCGGGGCGACGGGCTGGTCGATCAATGGGCCGGAGTCCGTGATGACCCAGTACTCCCGCTACCGCAACAACGAGGTGAACCTGGTCGAGGAGGGCGTGTACGGATCCTCCGACCACAACCCGATCATCGTCGGCCTCGACGCCGGGTTCCCGGCACAGGACAACGCCCCCGCTGAGCCGGGCACGGACCCTGGCGCAGGCAGCGATCGCCCGGGTCAGAACCCTGGCAAGGCCCCGGAGCATGCTGGTCAGCCCGGCACGCCGGAGCACGCCGGGCAGCCGGGTAAGCCCGACCATGCCGGACGCGGACTCGCGGCCCTCGGCGGCGCGTCGAGCCTGGCCCGCACCGGTGTGGCCGCGCTGGGCATCGCGGGTGTGGCCGTGGCGCTGATCGTCGGCGGAGCCACCGTCGCCCGCCGCGAGGACGGCTGACCCCGGTACCTCGCTGACGCCGCGCGGGTCCGGCGCGCTCACAGAGCCGTCCGAGACTCCGATCCGGCCATCGCTCACGCCGCACGGGTCCGGCACCGCTTCGGTGCCGGACCCGTGTGCTGTCGGCACCGGGGACTGATCCCGTTCGCGACCGCCCGTGACCTCCGGGAGAATCACCCCATGGCCAGCCCCACCATGCCCGCGCTCGACCGCCGACTCGGGCTCGCAGGCGCGGGGTGATCGGCCTCGCCTACCGCGGGATCACGCGCGCAATGGGCTCGTTTGTCGGACCCTCCTCGTAGCGTTATCGGTATGAAGATCCTGCACACCTCGGACTGGCACCTGGGGCGCACCCTGCACGGGCATGACCTGCACGAGCACCATGAGGCGTTTCACCGTGAACTGCTGGAGACGGTCCGCGAGAAGCACGTGGACGTCGTGGTGATCGCCGGTGATGTGTACGACCGTGCCGTCCCGCCGGTGCAGTCAGTCACGCTGCTGTCGCGAACCCTCGCGGCTCTGGCCCAGACCGCCACCGTGGTGCTCACCCCTGGCAACCATGACTCTGCTGCGCGGCTCGGCTTCGGCAAGGAGATGATGCGCGCCGGCGTGCACCTGCTCACCGACACTCCCGGCATCGAGCATCCCGTCACCGTGCAGGACGAGCACGGTGAGGTGCTGTTCTTCGGGCTGCCGTTCCTCGAGCCGGATATCGCCCGCCACACCCTCGCGGCGGGGGAGGAGCCACTGCCACGCAGCCACGAGGCGGTGACTCGCGCTGCCCTGGATCGAGTGCGGGTCCGGCTCGCCGAGCGCACCTCCGCTCTCGCCGCCGACGGGGCGCCGCGTCCGCGCTCCGTCGTTCTCGCCCACACCTTCGTAGCCGGTGGCACCGAATCGGAGTCCGAACGGGACCTCACCGTTGGCGGAGTCGACACGGTGCCCGGCCCGATCTTCGCGGGCTTCGACTATGTCGCGCTCGGCCACCTGCACGGCTGCCAGGACCTCTCCTCGCTGCTTGGCGATGAGGGCGGCGCCATGTGGTACTCCGGCTCGCCGCTGCCGTACTCCCTGTCGGAGAAGAATCAGAAGAAGTCGATGCTGCTCATCGACATGGGGGCACAGGGGGTCGAGACCGTCGAACGTCTGCCGATCACCCAGCCGCGCCGCATCGTCGAGCTGCGCGGCACCCTCAGCGAGGTGCTCGCACAGGGACAGACCCACGGGAACGACTGGGCGGCGATCACCGTCACCGATCGTGAACGGCCCGCCCATCTGCAGGAACAGCTGCGCGCCGTGTTCGGCCACCTGCTCACAGCCCGCCACGAACCGGAGGGTCGCGGCGAAGAGCAGCGCGCCCGGCAGGTGCGCGGCGAGGTGGATCCCGTGGATGTGATGGGCGACTTCCTCGCGTTCACCACCGGGAGCGACGCCACCGATACCGATCGGGCCGTGCTGGACGACGCCCTGAGTGCGGTGCGGATCCGTCGACAGGAGGCCTCATGAAACTCCACCACCTGAGGCTGCGCGGCATCGGGCCGTTCCGTGACGACGCCGCGATCGACCTCGCGGCGCTCGGCGCCAGCGGCACGTTCCTGCTCGAAGGGCCGACGGGCTCCGGCAAATCCACTGTCCTGGACGCGATCGTGTTCGCGCTCTACGGCGGCGTGGCGGGGGAGGGGTCCGGTACTGACCGGATCCGCTCCCAGTTCGCGGATCCCTTCGAGCCGTCGTACGTGGATCTGGTGTTCGAAACCGGCGCCGGGATCTTCCGTGTGCGGCGCAGCCCCCAGTACGAGCGACCCAAGAAACGCGGGGACGGCACCACGACGCAGCACGCCAAGGCGCTGCTGTGGCGGCTCGACTCGCCCGCGCTGATCCCCGCCGCGATCGCAGATGCGCTCGGGGAGGGTGCTGGTGTGGAGGTTCGCGCTACCCGCCTGGATGAGGTGGGCGCCCAGATCCAGTCCGCCATCGGGCTGA
Source organism: Brachybacterium timonense (assembly GCF_900258505.1). Taxonomy (GTDB): domain Bacteria; phylum Actinomycetota; class Actinomycetes; order Actinomycetales; family Dermabacteraceae; genus Brachybacterium; species Brachybacterium timonense. The sequence continues at coordinate 2,974,845 of NZ_LT984895.1, read as the reverse complement.
CCCGCGAGCAGTTCACGCAGACGGTGCTGCTGCCGCAGGGCGAGTTCCAGCGCTTCCTCAAAGCCCGCACCGCTGAGCGGCAGCAGGTGCTCACCCGCGTCTTCGGCACGCAGCTGTACGAGGAGATCGAGCGGGAGCTCGAGATGCGCCGCAAGCAGGCCCGCGCACACGAAGCCGACGCGAGCAGTGTGCTCGGACGCGCCGTCGAACGCTTCACCGAAGCCTCCGTTCACGCCGCCGCCCCCGCGCCGCAGCCTGAGGGCGAGCCAGAGCACGAGCCCGAGCAGGCGCCCGATCCCGAGCCCGAGCTGATGCTGCAGCTTGAGGATGATGCCCAGCCGGAAGCTGAGGCAGATCGCGAGCCGGTGCCGCTCACGGCCCATGTCGAGACGCGACGCCTGGACCTGCTCGCCGAGGATGCCGACCGCATCACGACGGCGGTCGATGCGGCCGCGATGCAGCTGCGTGAACAGGCCGCGGCCCAGGCTGAGCACCTGGCAACAGCCCGTGACCTCCTGCAGTCCCGCGAGTCAGCGCTCACGCTTCTGCAGCGCCGCGCCAGTCTCGATGAGCTCGCGGCACGGCTCGACGCCGCAGCCGAGCAGAACCGCGACGACACCCGTCGGCTCCTGCTGCACGAGGCCGCCGGACCCGTGCGTGATGCCCTGCAGCGTCGGGACGCGGCTGCAGCCCGCGCCGCCCAGGCCGCGCAGGCGCTCGCCGCTGCCCGGCAGGAACTGGCCAGCGACAACCATGACCTTGGCGCCCTGCTCGACGGGGACAGCCCCGCCAGCGCGCTCACCGAGCTCGCCAGCACTCAGCTGGACCTCGCCGGTCGGCTCAGCAGCCTCGTTGATCTCGAAAAGGAGCTGCCCGAGCGCGCCGACGCCATCACGCAGCGCCGTGCCGCCCGCCAGGAGTCGATCACCCGCGCCGATGCGCTCGCCACTCAGAGCGCCGAGCGACCCGCCGCCCGCGCGCAGCTCCAGACCCAGCTGGAGGACGAGAAGACGGCAGCGAGCGCCCTCACAGATGCGAAGCTCGCCGAACGCTCCGCGGCTGACGCTGTCACCGCCGCCCAGGAAGCCGCTACCCGCGCGAAAGCGGTCACCCGTGCCGAAGGCGCCGCGCAGAAAGCCTCCACCGCCGCGCAGAGCGCGATCGACCATGAGCACGCCCTGCGCACCCGGCGCCGCGCCGGGCTCGCCGCCGAACTCGCCACCGCCCTCGAGGAGGGTGAACCCTGCGCAGTCTGCGGCTCGACCACGCATCCGGCTCCTGCCGCGCCCGGCGCCGACCACGTCGACGCGGATGAGCTCGAGGCCGCCGAGCAGGCCCGTTCCAGCGCTGAGACGGCGCACGCCCGCGCCGCGGCAGCCCTCGCCACTGCCCGTGAACGCCTCGCGGAGGCACAGGAAAAGACCGGCGGGATCGACGTGGCTACCGCGCGCGCACAGCTCGAGAACGCCCAGGCTGCCGTGGCCGCAGCAACCCGCGCACAGGCCGACGCCGAGCGCCTGGAAGCCGCCCTCGCTGAGCACGACCGCACCAGCCAGACGCTGCGTGAACAGGAACAGGCCGAGCGTGCCCGTATCGACGCGGCGACCACCTGGATCACCGACGCCGAGCAGCGCCTGGCCGAGGATCGCGAAACCCTCGCCGCAGCCCGTGGTGACGCCCCGAGCGTCACCGCCCGCATGCAGGCCCACCGTGACCGTGCCAGCGCTGCCCAACACCTGCGCGACATGCACAGCGCTGCCGATCAGGCCACGACCACACACCACGAGCTGAGCCAGGAGGCCGAGCGGATCCGCGCTGAGGCGAGTGCCCACCTGGCAAACGCCGGCGCCGATGCCGTCGACACGGACAGTGACGCGAGCGATGCAGGTCGCGAGGCCAGCGCACGAGACGGTGACACTGCCCGCACCAGTGACCCCGACACCGACGCGGCCGCCACTATCAGTCCCGCCCTCGCCACCGATGACGCCGTGCGCGCCGCCGTGCTCGAGACAGCTGAACGCACCCGGCTGCACCAGCGCGTGAATCAGCATCGCGTCGATCGGGCCCGCCTCGCTGATGGTCTCGCCGAACCCGGGATCGCTGACCTCACCGCCACCCCCGAAGCGCTCGAGGCTGCCCGCACCGCCGTCACCGATGCGCGCGAGAACGTCTCCCGCGCCGACAAGGCCGCAGCCCAGGCGCAGGCTGCCGCCGGCACCGCCACCGACCGTGCCGAGCGCACCCGCGGCGCCCGCGCTCACCTCACCGACGCGATCACCCGTCTGCGCAGCGTCGCCGACCAGGCCGGGGCGATCATCCGCGTCGCCGACCTCGCCACCGGCAACGCCGGCGACCGCGTCCGGCTGTCCACCTACGTGCTCATGCGCCGCTTCGAGGACGTGGTCGACGCCGCCAACGCACGCCTGGCCCGCATGGGCGACGCACACCTCGAACTCGTGCGCGACGACGACCTCAGCGGTCGCGGCAAAACCGGCCTGGACCTCCTGGTCATCGACCGACGAACCGACCAGACGCGACGCCCCGACACCCTCTCCGGCGGCGAGACGTTCATCGTCTCCCTCGCGCTCGCACTGGGCCTCGCGGACACCGTCAGCGCGGAAGCCGGTGGCATCACCATGCAGACCCTGTTCATCGACGAAGGCTTCGGCAGCCTCGACCCCGAGCGGCTCGACGGGGTCATCGAAGAGATCGCGCGCATCGCTGAGGGCGGCCGCAGCGTCGGCATCGTCAGTCACGTCGCCGAGTTGAAGACCCGCATCCCTGACCGCATCAGCGTGCGCCGTCGGGCCGACGCCACCTCCACCCTGACCGTCACCGCCTGAGCAGGTGCTCAGATGTCGTCGTGCCTGTCCAGGACCGTGCCCGCCAGATCACCCTCGACCGGATCCGTGTAGGGGGCTCGTGCTCCGCGAGCCAGCAGATGCCCCACCAGTGCACCGATCGCCACACCCACCGTGTTCCACAGCAGGTCCTCGATATCCGCGATCCGCACCCCGCACGGATACAGCCCCCACGCACCCGTGTACTGCGTCACCTCGATCGCTGCCGACAGCATCATGCCCGCCGCCACCGACGTCACCGCATCCCAGCGCAGCATGCCGCGCAGGATCAGCCCCGTCGGCACGAACAGCGCCGTGTTCATCGCCGCCTGCATCACCGGGAACGAGGTAGCCACCGCTGCCCAGCTGGCGCCCTCACGGCGCAACTGCATCACCGCAGAGACCGTGCCCACAGGATCCAGCCGCACCACCCCACCGATGCGGTGACGGCAGGTCACAGCCACGTCATAGGCAGGCGCGAGCGTCAAGCCCACGAGCGTCATCGAGTACAGGCAGATGATCGCAAGCCCCAGCAGGCGACGCGGCCGCACCTGCCCAAAACGTCGGCGCTGATGCAGGATCGCCGGCACCAGCAGCACCGCGAACAGCACAGCGCCGCCCAGCAGGCCGACCGTCAGCAGGCGCAAGAGCTCTGACACGGCCGCGAGGATAGCGCGCCCACATGACCATCCGATGCGCACCACACGCGGCGCATCCGCCGACGCGATCTCGCGAGCACGTGACACCACGAGACACACAGCCATGCGCGCGGGCCGCAGCCACCGCGCGGGCACACCGTCTGACCACCGGGTCAGTTTCTTCGGACGCCGATAGCATGGCGCGGTGGACTCCCTGACCATGCAGATCATCGTGACCGTGCTGGCCGCCCTCGCCTACTGCGTGGGCCTCGCCGGAATCGTCGTCCCGATCCTTCCCGGCACCATCACGATCGTGATCGCCACCCTCATCTGGGCGATCGTCATGGGGTCCACGCCAGGGTGGATCTGCTTCGGCATCGTCCTGATCCTGGGCATCGCCGGCATGGCCGCGAACTACTTCATCACCGGCCGCAGCCTCAAGAAGCACGAGGTGCCCACCTGGCCGATCCTCGTCGCGCTCGCCAGCGGCATCGTCGGTATCTTCGTGATCCCCTTCCTGGGGCTGATCATCGGATTCCTGCTGGGCCTGTACGTGGCCGAATCGATCCGCCAGCAGGACTGGTCCGGTGGCCTGAAGACGTCGTGGGTGGCGATCAAAGCGCTCGGCATCGGCTTCGCCGTCGAACTCGTGCTCGCCCTCGGCTCCACGCTCACCTTCGCGATCGCGATCGTCGCCCACTTCGTGACCCGCTGACGCTCGACCAGGAACCCCTCACCCCCACATGCCCCGCCCCGAAGNCTGCTGCGCGTTTCATTGCGTCTGCCTGTTTTTTTTCTCTGCTGTGCCGCGCCCCCCGCTGCCCCCCCCGGGCATGTCGTCGGGCGGCGCCGGTTGGAATCAAGACCCCCCGCCCCCGATCCCGCCGCCGAGACCGCCGAGCCCGCGCAGCGCTCGACACCCGTCGGCCGCCTCACCCCACCGGCGATCGACCGTCAGCACCCTGCCGTGCTCATCCCGGGCCTGACCCGCCTGCTGCGCGGCTCCTGGGAGGTGCGCGGCTGGTTCGTGACCGCTGTGCTCGGCGCCATCGCATTCGCGCTGCTGCAGATCGCCACCTCCGCCATCATCGGCCGCGTCACCGAACAGGTGATCGTGCCCAGCTTCTCCGCCGGTGACGTCGCCGGCGGTGCACTCGCCCTGGGCGGTCTCGCCGTGCTCGGCATCGCCGTGGCCCGCGCCATCGGCGTCCTCACCCGGCGTGTGTTCGCCGCCGCCTCCCAGTACGACCTGTTCCGGATCTACCGCGAGCGCCTGGTGACCGTGTACGCGCGGGTGCCGCTGCTGTGGCACCGCCGCCAGTCCACCGGCACGCTGCTCTCCTCCGTCTACGCCGATGTCGAAGCAGCATTCTTCGCGATGGCGCCATTCCCTTTCGCGCTGTCCACCATGGTCATGCTCGTGTACGCCACGATCGTCGTGGCCCGCATCGACCCGGTGATCCTGCTGGTCATGCTCGCCCTCATCGTGGTGCTCGTGGTGCTGAACATTCTGCTGCAGCGCTATGCCGCCCCGATCGCCGTGCAGTCTCAGCAGCTGCGCGCCGAGGTCGCCCAGATCGCCCACGAGTCCTTCGACGGTGCGAACGTCGTGAAGTCGCTGGGCCGCGAGAGCGTGGAAGAGGCCCGGTTCGCCGACGCCACCGAGCGGCTGCGCCGCAACGGCATCCGCTTCGGTTACGTGCGCGGCTGGTTCGACCCCACCATCGACGCCCTGCCGAACCTGGGCATCCTCGCCGTCGCCGTCCTGGGGGCGTGGCGCATCGGCGAAGGCCACCTCACCACCGGGCAGCTCGTGGAGGTCTCCTACCTGTTCACCCTCATGTCGCTGCCGATCCGCTCCTTCGGCTGGGTGCTCGGCGATCTGTCCCGCACCGTCGTCGGCGGCGGCCGCGTCCAGCAGATCCTCGACGTGCCCGATACCCGCGAGCACGGCACGGCAACGCTGCCGCCCGGCCCCGGCACGCTGCGCTTCGAGAACGTCTCCTTCACCTACCGTGATGACCCCAAGGACCTCGTGCTCGGCCGCACCACCAGCCTCGCCGATCAGCGCACCCGCATCAGCGACGCTCTCCACGACGTCACCCTCAGCGCTGATCCGACGGGCGGCTCCCGCGTGGTCGCCGTGGTGGGCGCCACCGGTTCCGGTAAGTCCACGCTCGCCCTGCTGGCCGCCCGCCTCGCGGACCCGACCCGCGGCCGCATCACTCTGGACGGGGTCGACCTGCGCGACCTCACGCATGACGCCCTCACCACCGAGGTCGCGCTCGTGCTGCAGCAGGCTTTCGTGTTCGACGGCACCGTACGCGAGAACGTCACGCTGGGTGCCGACATCGATGAGGACACCATCCGCTGGGCGTTGCGCATCGCCCAGGCCGACGGTTTCGTCGATGACCTCGACGGCGGGCTCGACGCCGAGCTCGGCGAACGTGGCGGCTCCCTGTCCGGTGGGCAGCGGCAGCGCATCGCGCTCGCTCGCGCGCTCGCCCGTCGGCCCCGACTGCTGATTCTCGACGACGCCACCAGCGCCTGCGACCCCTCCGTGGAACTCGCCATCCTCGACGGCATCCGACGCGAGCTCACCGACTCGACACTCCTGCTGGTGGCCTACCGCAAATCCACCATCTCCCTGGCCGACGCGGTGGTGCTCCTCGAACACGGCTGCGTCACCGCCCAGGGCACCCACGAACAGCTGCGCGCCGACGTACCCGCCTACCGCGCGCTCGTGGACGCCTATGACGAAGCCGCCATCGCCCACGACCTGCTGGAGGCCGACGGAGACAGGGCCGACGGGCACAAGACCGACGGAGACAGCACCGACGGGCACAAGACCGACACAGACGGGGCCGACGGCGACACGACCGACGGACAGAAGGAGGCGCAGCGATGAGCACCGCACCCGCCGTCCGCTCCTCCCGTCTCGGCGTCGAGAACACCACCGACGAAGGCGCCCTCACCACCATCCGCCGCGGTCTCGCCCTCACCCCGCAGGCCCTGAAGGGACTGTGGCTGACCCTGCTGCTCGCCGTGATCGCCACCGCAGGGAAGGTGGTGGTGCCGATCAGCGTGCAGACCATCCTCGACCGCGGCATCATCGCGCCCGAGAAACCCGACGTCGCCGTCGTCGCCGCAGCCGCGGGGGCCGCTGCCGCAGTGCTGCTGGTGACCACCGGCTGCAATGTGCTGATGAACCGTCGGCTGTTCCGGATGGCGGAGACTGCACTGGCCACCCTGCGGGCCCGCGCCTTCCGCCACATCCACGACCTGTCCCTGCTCACCCAGGGCACGGAGCAGCGTGGCGCGCTGGTCTCCCGAGTCACCAGTGATGTGGACACCGTCAGCCAGTTCATGAGCTTCGGCGGCATCATGCTGGTGGTGATGAGCATGCAGCTCGTCATCGCCACCGTGGTGATGGCGCTGTACTCCTGGCCGCTCGCCGTCGCGGTGTGGCTCGCCTACCTGCCGGTGTTCTTCCTCATGGCTGCGCTGCAGAAGCGGATCCGTGCCCGCTACCAGAAGGTCCGCGCCGCCGTAGGCCGCATGCTCGGCACCGTCTCCGAATCCCTCGTCGGCTCCGCCACCGTGCGGGCCTACGGCATCGAGGACGACACCCGCGATGCCCAGATCGAACGCGTCCGCGATGTGCGCAACGCCCAATTCGGGGTGCTGCGGCCGCAGTCAGCCTCCTTCTTCCTATCCGAGACGGGTGATGGTCTCGCCACCGCCGTCGTGATCGTCGTCGGCGTGCTGCTGGGCACAAACACGCTCGGACTGGACCTGCCCGGCAGCGAGCTCACTGCTGGCTCGCTCGTCGCTTTCATCTTCCTGGTCTCGCTGTTCAGCCAGCCGGTGCGCATGGGCATCGAGATGCTGTCGGAGGCGCAGAACGCCGTGGCGGGCTGGCGGCGCGTGCTCGGCGTGCTCGACACCCCGGCGGACGTCGCTGACCCCGGCGGTGCGATGGACCCCCACACCGGGCACCGCACCGACCCGGTTCCCGGGGCGACGCCGCTGCCCGACGGGGCACTGGACGTGCGCATCGACCAGGTGCGGTTCTCCTACCCCGACGGTCCCGAGGTGCTGCACGGCATCGACGTGACCATCCCCGCCCGCTCCCGCGTCGCGATCGTGGGGGAGACCGGCTCCGGGAAGACCACCCTCGCCAAGCTCGTGACCCGCATGATGGATCCGGCAGCCGGCCAGGTGCTGATCGGCGGCGTGCCGCTGCACCTGGTGCCCTTCGCGTCCCTGCGCGACCGCGTGGTGATGGTGCCGCAGGAGGGGTTCCTGTTCGACACCACCGTGGCCGGGAACCTGCTGTACGGCCGGCCCGGCGCCACCGAGGACGAGATGACCCGCGCCATCAGCGAGCTGGGCCTCGCGGACTGGCTGGCCTCCCTCCCGGAAGGCCTGCACACGCCGGTGGGTCAGCGCGGCGAATCCCTCAGCGCCGGGGAACGGCAGCTGGTGGCGCTCGCGCGCGCCTACCTCGCGGATCCTGACGTGATCGTGCTGGATGAGGCCACGAGCGCCGTGGATCCGCTGGCTGATGTGCGGCTGCAGCAGGCGATCGACGGGCTCGCCCGCGGTCGCACCACGCTCACGATCGCCCACCGGCTCTCCACCGCGGAGCGGGCCGACATGATCCTCGTCCTCGACCACGGTGATCTGGTGGAACAGGGCACCCATGCGGAGCTGGTGGATCTGCCGGGCGGCATCTACGCCGGGCTGCACCGCTCCTGGGTGGCCCACCGCACCGCGCGATGAGACCCGAGAGCGAACCAGGCGGGGCCGCCCAGGGCGACGGTGCGTCGGCCGACGGCACCGAGCCGCAATCACCCACCGAGCCACGCGACCCGTCGGCCGCCCGGCCCATCCCGCGGATCTCCGCGCGTGAGCAGCCACGCTTCGGCAGTCCCGAGCGGCGCCGACAGCTCGCCGCCACCTTCACCGCCCAGGGCGCCGACTACGATCGTCTCCGGCCCGGCTACCCGCTTGAACAGATCGCGCATGCGCTCGCTGCGGCGGCGGATCCGCAGCACCCTGGTGGTGACGTCATCGCCCCCGGGCGGGATGCCGTGGATCTCGGGGCCGGCACCGGGAAGCTCGCCCTCGCCCTCGCCGAGTGCGGTCTTCACGTCACCGCCGTTGACCCGAGCGCGAGCATGCTCGCGGTGGCACGCCAGCAGCATGAGGCGCGGCACGCCGCATCCGGGCCGACCGATGGTCGTGACGCACAGCATCCCGCGCGCGCCTCAGCTCCGCGCACCGACGGGGGAGTGCGCACCGTGGTCGCCACGGCAGAAGACACCGGCCTGCCCACCGCGAGCGCCGACCTGGTCACCGCCGCCCAGGCCTGGCATTGGTTCGACACCGAGGCCGCGAGCGCAGAGGTGCGCCGACTGCTCCGGCCCGGGGGAGTCCTGCTGCTGCTGTGGAACACGATGGACGTGACCGTGCCATGGGTACACCGCTACTCGCGGATCATGCACGCCGGTGACGTGCAGCGCGAGGACTTCACCCCACCGCTCGGGCGCGGACTGCGTGTCGACCGACGCGTCGCCATCCGCTGGGAGGATCCGATGCGCGCGAGCGACCTCGTGGACCTCGCCCGCACCCGCAGCTACGTGGCCGCCGCCGCACCGCGCGAGCAGGAACGCGTGCTCACGAATCTGCGCTGGTACCTGTTCGACCATCTCGGGCACCGGCCCGAGGACGTCGTCCCGCTGCCGTATCGCACCGACGCCTTCCTGTGCCGCCCGCTGCACTCGGCCCCCGCTGCGTGAGATGCCCGCGGGAAGACCCAGCCGTCGACGTGGCAATGACCGGCCGGGAATCGAATGGGGAGAACTCCCCATAGCTCACGGAACCGCAGGCCAGTAGCGTGGTCATCGGTCACGGCTGAGGTGAATGCATACGCGAGGATCACGGGGAGAGATCGACCATGGCGGGTTTCTGGGGAGCGGATACGGAAGCGCTGCGCGACTACAGCGGTCACGTGGTGCGTGGGGGACAGGCGCTGGGCGAGCTGAGGGACCGCCTGCAGCAGACCGTCACCAGTGTGGAATGGATCGGGCCTGACGCCGACTCCTTCCGCGATGACTTCACGGGCCGCATCTCCAGCCTGTTCCGCAACAGCTCCGATCTGCTCATCGAGAACAGCCGCACGCTCGAGCAGCACGCTGAGGAACAGGACGACGCCTCCGCCACCGGCGGTGCAGACGGCGGCGGCTCGGGCGGCGGCATCCTCGATGCCATCGGCGACTTCTTCCGCGACCTCGGCGAGGGCATCAACAATGCCATCGACACCATCTTCGAGGTCACCGGCATCAAGACCCTCTGGAACGGGATCAGCGACGCCGCCCGTTCCGTGCTGGACTCCCCGCTGGTCAAGGGCGTCACGGGCTTCCTTGGAAAGCTCGGCCCCGTCGGCCAGTTCCTGGGCTCCGGCCTGAACTCCATCGTCGGTGGCGCACACACCTTCCTCGACGGCGTGGACGCTGTGGTCGACCCGCCGCACGACGGCTGGCGCGGCCTGGGCGACCGCGTCTTCGGCGGCCTCAAGGCTGTCAGCGGCGCCGGGCAGATCGCCTCCACCGTCGGCGTGCCGCTGGGCCCGATCGGCCCCGCTGGCGTGGCGATGGCCGGTGCAGCCTCGAACCTGTGGGACTCCGCGGGCCCGCTCATGGACACCATGGAGGCTGGTGGCTCGGTGTCGCTGAGCGACGCGGTCTCCACTCTGGGCCCCGGTGTGAGCGGCCTGGTCAATGCCGCTGGCGGCCCGCAGGGCATCAGCGCGATGGCCTCAGGCAGCCCGATCGGCGGTCTCATTGCCGGCAGCGGCATTGGCGGCGGCATCGGTGGCGCTCTGGGCGGTGGTGGTATCGGTGGCGCGCTGGGTGGCGGTATCGGTGGCGCTCTGGGCGGTGGCGGCATCGGTGGTGCCCTGGGTGGCATGGTCTCCGGTGGCTTCGCCTCCAGCCCCCTCGGCGGCGTGGCGGGGCCCCTGGTCTCCGGTCTCGCCGGGCTGTTCTGAGCCCTCTAGGCTAGGACCATGACCTCCACTGATCCGCTGCAGGATTCCCCGTTCACCGCTGAAGACGTCGCCGTGGCGGTGCGTCTGCTCACCCGCGAGCTCAGCGAGCCCGTCACCGAACTCATCACCCTCACCGATGAGGAACTGCTGGCCGTCGAGGGTCTGCAGAAGGAACAGATCACCCCGCTGCCGTGGGCGAGCGCCAACATCAGTGACGGCGCCCCGAAGGAAGCGGCCACCGCGACCGCCATGCGGTCCCTCATGGCCCGTGGCCTGGTGACCACGGAGGCTGCGCTGGACCCGCGGGCCTTCGAGCAGGACCCTCAGCGATCCAACCGCTTCGTCTCCGTGCCCGAGCTGCAGGGCACGTCCGTGGCGCGACGCACCGCAGACGCCGTGGTCATCACTGAGCGGATCACCGACCGCGGCTCCGCCCGCTCCTACTTCTACGTGTTCCGCCTCGATGAGGGCGTGCGCGTGCTGTGGGAGGTGTTCGATGACATGGGCTTCCACCTGTTCTTCCTGATGGAGGGGGACACCTTCCCCGAGCAGCTGCTGGGCTTCGCAGACCCCGAAGGCGTGATCGGTGATCAGGACGGCGACCCCGTCGAGGTGCCGGGCGCTGACTTCGAGCTGAGCGAGACGGGTCAGCGCCTGGCGCAGTCCCGCGCCGCCACGAGCGTGCTGGTGCTCGAACGTGAGGGCGCCGACCCGATGGCCATGAGCCTGTTCGCCCTGCCCGATCACGTGGAGCTGATGGAGTCGGTCGAGGCCGACGGTGCCGAGCTGCGGCGCGTCGGAGCCGTCGCGAAGACCACCCTCATGCAGTTCCTGCAGGGCATCGTCGCCGGCCCCGAGGCTGCCTGACCGGCCACATCACATCAGCCGGCGCCGCCACCGCCATCGGAGGCGCCACCGGTGGGTGTGATCGACATGTCCAGCACCCGCCAGCGCTGCCCATCCCAGGTCATCTGTGCGGTGAGGTCGCCGCTGACCGCATCGAGCTGACCGCCCTGCAGCGTCGGGTCGTCGATGATCGTTGAGGCCTCCTGCGAGAACGTCGCGGTGACAGAGCCTGCGGTGGGCGTGCCCGACGCATCCCCGTCGGCCGTGAAGCTCGTGCTCTCCACCGTGAACTCACCGTCCACGAGATAACCGCCCTGCTCGTGCAGTTGCTCGGCGTTCCCCAGGAACGTCGTGCACACCTGGCATGAGGGGTCCACCGAGTTCGACCACACCGACGTGTCCCCCGTGGTCATCATGTACGTGTAGGAGTCCAGCAGGTAGGCGAGGGTCGCCTCGGCGCCCTCGGGGGTCTGCTGGGTCATGGCGGCCGGCTCGGCAGGCTTGGGGATCTCGGGTCGGGGTGGCTGATCGGCAGGATCCACCGCAGGCCGGTCCGGTCCGTCGGTGGGAGAGGCCGACGGCTGCTCGCGCGGCCCTATCAGCTCGCTCAGCCCGAAGAACCCGATGGGCAGAACGAGCACCAGGGCCAGGACGATGATCACGATGCGCTGGACGGGCTTGCTCACCCGGCCCACGGTAGAGGATGCGCCTGCCGGGTCATGTCATTCGTCGGCCCCCGACCGTAGACTGCGATGCGGCGCACGCACCGAACCGGGGCTGACGCCGAAGGAAGGAACCTGCCCGTGACTCTTCTGCGTCTGGCGCTGCGCTCCGTGAAGCCGTACTGGCTGTGGGTGCTGTTCGTCGTCCTGTTCCAGGCAGCGGGCGTGATGGCCGCCCTCTACCTGCCCACCATCAACGCCGACATCATCGATGATGGCGTCGCGAAGGCGGACATCCCCGTGATCTGGCGGCTCGGCGCCGTCATGCTCGCCATCACCGTGGGCAATATCGTCGCGATCATCGTCGCCAACTACTTCTCCGCCCGCTCCTCCATGCAGGTGGGGCGTGACCTGCGCTCCCGCGTGTTCGACCGGGTGCAGACCTTCTCGCCGCGCGAACTGCACGACTTCGGCACACCGTCCCTGATCACCCGCTCCACGAATGACGTGCAGCAGGTGCAGATGCTCATCTTCTTCTCCTTGAACTTCCTGGTGCAGGCACCCATCACCGGCATCGGCGGTGTGGTGATGGCGCTGCGCGTCGAGCCCGGACTCGCCTGGTTGATCGCCGTGATGGTGCCCGCGATGCTGCTCAGCGTGGGTATGATCATCCTGCTGGCCGCCCCGCTGTTCAAGGCGATGCAGAAGACGATCGACCGCATCAACCAGGTGCTGCGCGAACAGATCACCGGCGTGCGTGTGCTGCGCGCCTTCGTGCGTGAACAGCGGGAACGCGAACGCTACGACCAGGTGAACCTCGAACTCACCGACCTCAACCGCAAGGTCGGATTCCTGATGATCGTGATCAACCCGATCATCATGTTCATGCTGAACATCTCCAGCGTGCTCGTGCTGTGGTTCGCTGCCCCGCGGATCGAGGACGGCACCATGGAGGTGGGCGCCATCACCGCGTTCATCGCCTACCTGGTGCAGATCCTCATCGCCGTGATGATGGCGACCTTCATGACGATGATGATCCCGCGTGCCATGGTCTCGGCGGATCGCATCCAGCAGGTGCTCGCCACCGACACCTCCGTGGTGCAGCGCACCAACGGTATCCGCGAGATTCCCGACCGCATCGAGCTCGCCTTCGAGAACGTGTCTTTCACCTATCCGGGAGCTGAGCGTCCCGTTCTGGAAGACATCTCCTTCACCGCCCGGGCCGGCCAGACCGTCGCCATCATCGGCGGCACCGGCTCCGGTAAATCCACCCTCATGAGCCTCATCCCGCGGCTCCTGGACGTCACCGAAGGACGTATCACCCTGGGTGGTCACGACGTGCGTGACCTCGACGCCCACGTGCTGTGGGACAGCATCGGCCTGGTGCCGCAGCGCCCCTACCTGTTCAGCGGCACGATCGCCTCCAACCTGCGCTTCGGCAATCCGGACGCCGACGAGCAGCAGCTGTGGCACGCCCTCACGGTCGCCCAGGGCCGCGACTTCGTGGCCGCCATGCCACAGCAGCTCGACTCCGCGATCGCCCAGGGCGGCTCTAACGTCTCCGGCGGGCAGCGGCAGCGGCTGTGCATCGCCCGCGCCCTGGTCGCGAAGCCGTCGGTGTACCTGTTCGATGACTCCTTCAGCGCCCTGGATCTCACCACGGATGCGAAGCTGCGTGCCGCCCTCGGACCGATCACGCAGGACGCCCTCACGATCATCGTCGCCCAGCGCGTCACCACCATCACGTCGGCCGATCTCATCCTCGTGCTGGACCACGGCCGGATCGTCGGCCGCGGCACGCATGAGGAACTGCTGGAGAGCTCGGAGACCTACCGCGAGATCGTGCGCTCCCAGGGTGTTGAAGAGGAGGTGGCGTGATGAGCGAGCAGCAGCCCAGCCCCGTGGCCGGGGACGAAGCGAGCGAAGCCGCCGAGATCGCCGCGGAGAAGGACGCCTCCCGCGGTCTGCGCCCCGGCCAGAAGTCGAAGAACTTCTGGCCCTCCACCAAACGCCTCGTGCGGGAGATGGGTCCGGAACGGATCTACGTCGCCATCGCGATCGTGCTCGGCGCGATCTCTGTGGCGCTGTCCACCGTGGGCCCGCGCATCCTCGGGCACGCCACGGACATCATCTTCACCGGCCTCATCTCCAAGAACCTGCCCGCCGATGCCACCGCGGAGCAGGTGGTCGAGGGGATGCGCGCCCGCGGCGAGGACGAGTTCGCGGACATGGTGGCCGCCATGCCGCTCACACCCGGTCAAGGCATCGACTTCGATGCCCTGCACCGCACACTCATGCTGGTGATCGGCCTGTACGTGGCGGCGGCGCTGCTCATGTGGCTGCAGGGTCTCGCGCTGAACCGCATCATCTTCCGGATGGTCTACCGGCTGCGCCGCGACGTGGAGGAGAAGATCCACCGCCTGCCGCTGGCGTACTTCGACAGGATGAAGCGCGGCGAGATCCTCTCGAGGGTCACCAACGACATCGACAACATCCAGAACACCCTGATCAACACGATCACCGGGCTGCTGAACTCGATCCTCACACTGATCGGTGTGCTGGTGATGATGTTCGCGATCTCGTGGCAGCTGTCCCTGATCGCGCTTGCGGTGATCCCGGTGGCGTTCCTCATCACCGGTGTGGTGGGTTCACGCTCCCAGAAGCTGTTCGCCCAGCAGTGGGACGCCACCGGTGTGCTGAACGCCGAGGTGGAGGAGGCCTACACCGGGCATGACCTGGTCACCGTGTTCGGCCGTCGCGCCGAGGTGGCGCGCCGTTTCGAGGAGCGCAACGAGAAGCTGTTCCGCGCGTCCTTCGGGGCGCAGTTCGTGTCCTCCCTGATCATGCCGCTGATGATGTTCGTGGGGAACCTCAGCTATGTCGCCGTGGCCGTGGTGGGCGGTCTGCGGATCATCTCCGGGCAGCTCAGCCTGGGCGATGTGCAGGCGTTCATCCAGTACTCCCGCCAGTTCACCCAACCGCTCAGCCAGGTCGCGTCGATGGCCACCATGCTGCAGTCCGGTGTGGCCAGTGCCGAGCGGGTCTTCGAGCTGCTGGACGCTGACGAGCAGGAGCCTGAGACGGAGCAGCCGGGTGCAGCAGCCGCGATCCGTGAAGGCCGCGTCGAGTTCGAGCATGTGCGCTTCTCCTACAGCCCGGATCGTGAGCTGATCCGCGACCTGTCGCTCGTGGCCGATCCCGGCAGCACGGTCGCGATCGTCGGCCCCACCGGCGCGGGCAAGACCACGCTGGTGAATCTCGTGATGCGCTTCTATGAGATTGATGGCGGCCGCATCACCCTGGATGGCACCGATATCCGCGACCTCACCCGCGATCAGCTGCGTTCCCGCACCGGCATGGTTCTGCAGGACACCTGGCTGTTCGCCGGCACGATCCGTGAGAACATCCGCTACGGCCGTCTCGATGCCACCGACGAGGACGTGATCGAGGCGGCGCGCGCCACCCACGTGGACGAGTTCGTGCGGCAGCTGCCCGATGGCTACGACACCGAGGTGGATGACGACGGCTCGTCGCTGTCGGCCGGCGAGAAGCAGCTGGTGACCATCGCCCGTGCCTTCCTGGCCCGACCGAACCTGCTGATCCTGGACGAGGCCACCTCGAGCGTGGACACCCGCACCGAGCTGCTCGTGCAGCAGGCGATGAACCGTCTGCGGCAGGGTCGTACCTCCTTCGTGATCGCCCATCGGCTCTCCACGATCCGCGACGCGGACCTGATCCTGGTGATGGAGCACGGCGACATCGTGGAGCAGGGCACCCACGATCAGCTGCTGGAGGCCGACGGCGCCTACGCGCGGCTGTACCGCTCCCAGTTCGACGGTGCTGTGGTGGATCCCGATGCGGAGCAGCAGCCATCGGCCGACGAACCGGCCACGGCGCCGAGCGGCCCGATGGGGTTCTGAACGGGCGCGGGGGACTTACCCACGTTCCGTATGCCACACAGGACCACCATCAGCTGGTGAGTATGCGCAGGACTGCATAACCTTGCTGTCGTGATCCCGTCCCGTCGAACCCTGCTGCGCGCCCTCCCGGCCGCGCTGATTGCGCCCGGCCTTGCCTCGTGCACCCGCGCCAGTGAGCGCCTGGACGCCGAGGCGAATGTCATCCCGCACGTGGACCTCTCCGAGATCACCGCCGTGCCCGAGATCGCCGACCAGGTGCCCGCCCAGATCCGGGAGCGCGGCGAGCTCGTCAACGGCGCCTCCCTCGACTATGCGCCGGGGGAGTTCGTCGGCTCCGACGGCACCGCGGTGGGCTTCGACATCGACATCTTCGACGCGCTCGGTCGCGTACTCGGCCTTGCCACCCGCACCGAGTCCGCCGTGTTCTCCCAGATCATCCCGGCGATCGGGTCGCTGTACGACGTGGGCATGTCCTCCTTCACTATCGACCCCGAACGGCTGAAAACCGTCAGCATGGTCAGCTACTTCCGTGCCGGCGTCTCCTACGCCGTGAAGTCCGGTAACCCCTACGACATCGACCCCGCGGACCTGTGCGGCAAACGCGTCGCCCTGCAGGTGGGCACATATCAGGAAGAGCTCGCCGAGATCCGCACCGCCCAGTGCCGCGCCGACGGCCGCCCCGGCTACGACGTGCTCGCCTACGTCGACAACGCCGACGCCGCCACCAACACCGCCGGCGGCAAAGCCGACATCTTCATGGCCGACTCCCCGGTGACCGCCTACGCCATCGAGCGCTCCCGCGGCACCTTGGAGGCGATCGGCCAGATCGAGGAGTCGGCCCTGAACGGCATCGTCATCGCTCGCGATCAGCCTGAGCTGGCCCAGGCGATCCGCGCCGCCGTGCAGCACCTCATCGACTCCGGTCACATGCAGCGAATCCTCGCCGCGTGGGGCAATGAATCCGGCATGATCCCCGTCGCAGAAGTGGACCCGACTTCATGACCACCGCATCCACACATCCCGCGCCCCACGGCGCCGCGTCCGAGCCGGGCACTGCACCGCCGCGGTTGCGGGTGCGCCCCGCGCCACGACCCGGCACCTGGGTGGCCGCCGTGATCACCGCCGTGCTCACGGTGGGGCTGATCCTGTTCGCCGTGCGCAACCCGGTGTTCGACTGGGGCACGGTCGCCACCTACCTGCTGGACGTGAAGGTCGTGCAGGGCGTCGGCTGGACATTGCTGCTCACGGTGCTGTCCATGCTGCTGGGCACCGCCGTGGCACTCACCGCCGCCCTCATGCGGCGCAGCTCCAACCCTGTGCTGCGCGGCGTCTCCTGGGCATACATCTTCGTGTTCCGCGGCACACCCGTGTACACGCAGCTCGTGTTCTGGGGCCTGTTCACCGTGATCGTGCCGAAGATCGTGATCGGTGTGCCCTTCGGGCCGGAGCTGCTGTCCTTCTCCACTCGTGACCTGTTCACCGCTTTCTGGGCGGCCGTGATCGCCCTGGGGCTGAACGAGGGCGCCTACCTCGCGGAGATCATCCGCTCCGGCCTGGGCAGTGTGGACCGTGGCCAGAGCGAGGCCGCTCGCGCACTCGGCATGGGGGAGGGGGCCATCCTGCGGCGGGTGGTGATCCCCCAGGCGATGCGTGTGATCGTGCCGCCGCTGGGCAACGAGACCATCGGCATGCTGAAGACGACCTCGCTGGTGCTCGCCGTGCCGTTCACCCTGGACCTCACCTATGCCACCAACGCCATCGCCAACAAGCTGTACACCCCGATCCCGCTGCTGATCGTCGCCGCCACCTGGTACCTCGCGATCACCAGCGTGCTGATGATCGGCCAGCACTACCTGGAGCGGTATTTCGGCCGCGGCTTCGATGACGGCACCACAGCCGCGCCCCGACGCCGCTCGCGCCAGGCCGCCGTGAACCGTGCGGGGACCACGCCCCGCGACCCGCTGCCGGAGGTGGAACTGTGACCGAGCCTGACACCTGTCCCGACCCGGGCACCCGCCGTGACCCGGGCACCCACCACGACCCGTCGGCCACCGAGGCGATGTCCGCCGGGAGCCCTCGCCCCCTGGTCGAGATCGAGGACGTCCACAAGTCCTTCGGCGACCTGCCCGTTCTGAAGGGATGCTCCCTCACGGTGGCGCGTTCCGAGGTGTGCGTGCTCGTGGGTCCCTCCGGCTCCGGCAAGTCCACCCTGCTGCGCTGCATCAACCAGCTCGAGCGCCCCACCGCCGGATTCGTGCGCATCGACGGTGAACTGCAGGGCCTGGCACCCGAGCCTCTGGCCGACGGTCGCTGGCAGCGCCTCAGCGAGAAGCAGATCGCCGCGCAGCGCGCCCGCATCGGCATGGTGTTCCAGCGCTTCCACCTGTTCCCGCACCTGACAGCGCTCGGCAATGTGATGGAAGCGCCGGTGCAGGTGCTCCGTCTGCCGCGAGAACAGGCACGCGATCGCGCACTGGAGCTGCTGGACCGCGTAGGCCTGGCCGACCGCGCCGACCACTATCCGTCGGAGCTCTCCGGTGGCCAGCAGCAGCGCGTCGCGATCGCGCGGGCGCTCGCCATGGACCCGGAGCTGATGCTCTTCGATGAGCCCACCAGTGCCCTGGATCCCGAGCTCGTCGCCGAGGTCCTCAGCGTGCTGCGGGACCTTGCCCGTGACGGCATGACCATGATCGTGGTGACCCACGAGCTGGGCTTCGCCCGCGAGGTCGCTGATCAGGTGGTCTTCATGGACGACGGCAGGATC
Organism: Brachybacterium timonense; assembly: GCF_900258505.1. GTDB lineage: Bacteria > Actinomycetota > Actinomycetes > Actinomycetales > Dermabacteraceae > Brachybacterium > Brachybacterium timonense. The sequence goes on along the minus strand of NZ_LT984895.1, from coordinate 2,956,121 downwards.
ATCGAAGCGGGCGCTCCGCAGCAGGTCATCGCTGATCCGCGCTCACCCAGGCTGCGGGAGTTCCTCGCCTCCGTGCTGTGACCCGGTCCACGGCCGCAATCATGGCCGCGCAGCTGCCCGGACACCGCTGACAGCGTCAAGCCGTCCGGGCGCGCGGCGTCACCACTCCAGGATCGCCCAGCGCTTCTTCTTCGCCACGGCGTACAGCCCCAGGTCGGGGCTCACCGCGGTGGGCGTGCCCACAAGTTCCAGCCATGCGGCGTCGGCGTGCGAGTCGCCGTACCCGTAGGAAGCAGACAGATCCACGTCATGCTCGACGGCGTACTTGCGCAGCCAGTTCGCGCGGGCCTCGTCGACCACCGGAGGCGTCGCCAGGTAGCCGGTGAGCACACCATCGGCGTCCACATCCATCGAGGTGGCGACCACTTCGTCGAAGAGGTCCGCAAGCGGTTCCACCATGATGTCGAGCGCGCCGGTGACCAGCACCGTGTGATGCCCGGCCGCGCGGTGGCGACCGATCACCTCGGCGGCGGCCGGACGGATCGAGGAACGGATCTGCTCACCCAGGTCACCCGAGGCGAGGCGGCGCATGTCGTCCGCGCGGAAGCCCTTGTATCGGCGGTTGACCATGCGGATCAGCTCAGAGCGGTCGCGGTTGTCGGCTCGCAGATATCCGGGGACGCTCGCCAGCAGGCCGCTGATCTCGCCCAGCCAGGTGCCGCGCGGTTTCGTGGCACGGACCATCTCGAAGTACTGGCGCACCACGTTGGTGGCAAGCACCGTGCCGTCGAGGTCGAACACGGCGATCGCTCGCGGGTTGGCCGTCACCGCCGGGGCGGGCCGCTCGGAGCGAGACATCAGGGCGGCCTTGCGGCGCGAGTAGGCTTTCGTCAGCTCGGTCACGGCCGGCAGGTGCAGATCGCGGAAGTAGTGCTGCCAGTCGATGTCGCTCACATCGAAGTCGTGACGCTCGAGGAAGGACGCCGGCAGCTCCTCACGCAGCGCCCGCGTGTTCGCGTCATCGAAGACCATCTCCGTCTTCGTGTACTGGCGATACAGCTCGATGTACTTGCGCAGCGTTGTCATGCCGCTGGTCGCCTTGTGCAGCTGCGAGGTCCATGCCCGCGTCTGCTTGTTCGCCGGCAGGTGTGAGACGACCTTCTGCCCGACCTTCGCGGCGAGCTCTTTCGCGCGGAATCGCTGCTCGACCAGCTCGACCTCCGGGAAGGACCAGGTGGGAACCTGGATCTCCCGGCCCTTGTCGTCGGTCAGCGGATGCTCCTGGAAGTAGCTCTGCACCGCGGAGACCATTTCGTGGAACGGCAGCGGGTTCGTGCTGCCGGAGACCACCTGGAAGTAGGCGTCATCACCGCGGCGCTCGGTGTCCTGCGTGGCCAACGCCACGATGACGTTCACGATGAAGTCCACCGGGATGATGTCGAGGATCGAGTCCGCAAGCCCGGGGAACTCCGGCAGCAGACCCTTGCCGTAGGCCATGATCAGCGGGTCGGCCACCTTGTAGCCGTCGATCCACCCCGGCGCAGGGTTCCGAAGCGCCGACTCGATGATGGAGGGCCGCACGAAGGAGACGCGATGGCCAGCGTCAGCCCACATCTCCTCGGCCACACGCTCAGCCATGGCCTTGGTGAAGGTGTAGATGTCGGTCCACCCCACGGACTGGGCGCGGGTGCGGCCGAAGTCCACCAGGCGCTCGTTCACCCAGGCGCGGCGGGCCTCCTCAGCGGCGGCAGCCACGGCCTTCGGGCCCATCCGGCCGGTGGTGCCGCGGGCTGTGCGCAACTGCGAGCGCAGCGTCTCAGGCCGACGTGACTCGGCCTCCACGCGGGCGCGGGCGTCCTGGGCGGCGTCGTACTCGGCTCGCCAGTCGACGTCGTGGACCAGCCGGCCCTCCTGGCGCAGACCCTTGGAGATGCCGCCGACGTACGCGGTGGACACGTGGATCACGTGCGGGTCCTGCCCCGAATCCAGCAGCGCCTGGTACAGGTTGCGGGCGCCGCCCACGTTGGTGCGGAACGCCTCGTCGATCGGCGGGTCAAAGGACACAGAGGACGCCGAATGGATCACCACATCGAACGGTTGCGTGATGGCCGGCATGGCTGTGAGATCGCCCTCGAGCACGTCCACGCGCTCATCGAAGATCTTCTCCGCCTGCGCGCGGCCGATGCGGTCACGCCACGGCGCGAACACGGGCTTGCCGAGCAGTGCGCGCACGCGCTTCTGGCCGGTGGTGCTGCCCTTGGCGCGTACCACGGCGGTGACATGCACGTCGTCGGTGGTCTCCAGCAGGGTCTGCAGAACGGCCTGACCCAGGAACCCGGTGACGCCGGTCAGCAGGATTCGCCGGGGCGCCGACGGGGCGCTCGTGGAGGTCGACGCGTCGCTGCGGGCGGCCGCATCATCGGCGGGCTGAACGGGAGTCGTCTCGGTCATGGTTCCCCTCGGTTCACGGGATCGCCGGGAGGGCTGGACGCCGAGGTCGGAGGCCATGTCGCGGGCGTTCGTGCCGTAGGGGCGGACGCCTCTTCCCAGCGCTGGTCAAAGCGGCGCTAGTGTATCGTAGCCGTCATGCATAGGGCCCTGATCACCGGTGGAACCTCAGGCATCGGGGCGGCATTCGCGAGGGCTTTCGCCGCACGGGGGGCAGCGATCGTCCTGGTCGCCCGGAACCCGCAACGGCTCGAGGAATCCGCACAGTCTCTGCGAGAGACCTACGGCGTTGACGTGGAGACCATCGTCGCGGATCTTGCCGACCGTGATGCTCAGCAGCGTGTGGCTGACCGACTCGAACAGGCGGCCGACCCCATCGATGTGTTCATCAACAATGCCGGCTTCTCCGTGCGCGCAAGCCTGCTGGATCCTGATCTGACCGATCACGACCACGGCTTCGAAGTGATGATCCGTGCCGTGCTGAAGCTCGGCGGCGCCGCCGGGCGCGGCATGCGCGAACGAGGCCATGGCTGGATCGTCAACGTCGGCTCCGTGTCCGGTTTCGTGACCCAGAACAACTACACCGCGATCAAAGCGTGGACGAACAACTACTCCGAGTCTCTCGGCGTGCAGCTCGCGGGCACCGGCGTGAGGGTCACGTGCCTGGCTCCCGGGTGGGTGCGCACCGAGTTCCATTCCCGTGCCGGCATCAAGGGGTCCTCGATCCCGCCGTTCCTGTGGATCGATGCGGACACCCTCGTGGAGGGCTGCCTGCAGGACCTCGCACGTGGCAAGCCTTTCAGCATCCCGACCGCGCGGTGGAAGCTGATCGCTGCGGTCCTGCGCTCGACCCCGCGCTCCCTGGTGGCGCGGCTGAGCGCGATCCTGTCTCATCGACGCAGCAAGGAGCGCTGACCCGGTGACGTCACGGCACGAGCAGGCAGGCGACGACGCAACCACCGAGCCCACGGGTGCACGGGCGCCCGCTGAGCCGGGCTCAGCGCGGCCTGCCCGACCGTCGGCCCGCCCGATCGGTTCGCTGTCCGCACGCTCACGCGGTGAGGGCTGGGACGTTCCCGACGGCGACCTCGTGAAATACCGGTCGCGCTGGCGCGCCGCCGCACGGTTCGTCCTGCAGCGCGTCGTGTTCCGTTCCGTGGTGCGCTCCGCGATCACCCCGAGTGCGAACGTCGCGCGTCGCGTCCGCACGGTGCGCGGCCCATTCGTGCTGGTCGCCAACCATACGAGCCACCTGGACGCCCCCATGATCGCCCAGGGTCTGCCGTGGTCGCAGGCACGCTTCCTCTCCACCGGAGTGGCCGCCGACTACTTCTTCACCGTCTGGTACCGACGCTGGTTCGTGCGCTGGCTGTTCAACGCCTTCCCGATCGACCGCGACGGCTCCAAGCGCCACTCCGGCACGTCCCGTCGGCTGCTGCGCGCCGGTGTGCCGATCCTGGTGTTCCCTGAGGGAGGGCGACAGAAGACCGGCCGGATCGGCACCTTCAACCCCGGCGCCGCCGCCCTCGCGATCGGCGTGGGCGTGCCCGTGATCCCCGCCGCGCTCGTGGGCGGCTATGAAGCGATGCCCAAGGGCCGCAGCTGGCCCGTGAAGGGGCGTCCGCCCGTCGCCGTCGTGTTCGGCGACCCGATGACCGCGCAGACCGGAGAGTCTGCAGTCGAATTCTCTTCACGCATCCGCGATCGGGTGCGCGAACTGTATGACCAGCACCACGACGAGGTCCTCGGCTCAGCGCCGCAGGACGAAGGAGGCGCCCGATGAGCGCACCTATCACCGCAGCAGACGTCAAGCGCCACAAGTGGTGGGGCTGGGGGATGGACGACGTCACCTTCAACTGGCGCAACAAGCCGGGCTTCAACCCGCTGGCCAAGGAGAAGATCGGCATCGACCTCACGCAGAAGCCGGAACCGGTCGAGCCGCAGCTGGCCGACCACGAGGTGCCCGCGAGCATCCTCGGCTCCGAACTGCAGGCCGCGCTGGAGGGCATCGTCGGAGCCGAGAACCTGCGCGTGGACGATGACACCCGCGTGACCATGTCCTTCGGTCGCTCCTTGCCGGACCTGTTCCGTGTGCGCACCGGTCGCTTCGGTCGCGTGGTCGACGCCGTGGTGTATCCCGGCGATGAGAATGAGGTGGCTGGCGTGCTGCGTCTGGCCGCCGAGCGGAACCTTGTCGTGATCCCCTACGGTGGCGGCTCGTGCATCTCCGGTTCCGTCACACCCGATGAGGACGAGCAGCGCCCGGTTCTGTCGCTGAACATGGGGCGGATGAAGCAGCTGCTGGAGATCGACGACACCGCCGCGCTCGCCCGCATCCAGGCTGGCGCGTACGGGCCCGAGCTCGAGGAACAGCTCAATGAGCGGGGCTGGACCCTGGGCCACTTCCCCGACTCCTTCACCTACTCCACGCTCGGTGGGTGGGCCGCGACCCGCTCCACCGGCATGCAGTCCGACAAGTACGGCGACATCGAGGACATCGTGCGCGGTATGCGTGCCGTGACCCTCGACGGTGTCGTGGTCACCAAGCCGATCCCCGGCCGCGACTCCGGCTCGAGCGTGCACGAAATGCTGCTGGGCTCCGAAGGGCGCCTGGGCGTGATCACGGAATGCACCGTGCAGGTGCACCGCCTCGCCCCGGTGCGCCAGGTGATCGCCTACATGTACCCCGACTGGGAGCACGGCATCCGCGGCATGCACGCCATTGCCCGCTCCGAAGCGAACCCCGTCTTCGCCCGCCTGTCCGACGGCCCCGAGACCCGTTTCTCCCTGGCGCTCGTGAAGGAGCCGACCTCCACCAAGGGGAAGGCGATGGCGAAGGTTCAGGAGGGCCTCTTCGCCTTCCTGCGCTCGCGCGGCTGGGACACCGACGAAGAAATGTGCATCGCCTACGTCTGCTTCGAGGGCACCAAAGCCAATGTCGAGCGGGAAAAGGCGCTCGTGAAGAAGATCGTCGGCAAGAACGGCGGCATCACCCTGGGCGCCGGACCAGGCGCGGTGTACGACCAGAAGAAGTTCGACACCCCCTACCTGCGCGACTTCCTGCTGAACTACCAGGTCTTCGGTGACGTGTGCGAGACCGGCGGCACCTGGTCTCAGCTCAACGAGATCCACTCGCGCGTGTATGACCGCTTCTACGAGGTCCAGAACGCCACCGGCCGCCCCGGTTTCCTGTTCTGCCACATGTCGCACAGCTACCACGGTGGCGCCTGCCTGTACTTCACCTTCGCGGTGCCGTACTCCTCCGAGGAGACCGCGCTCGAGGAGTACTACGAGATCAAGAACGCAATCCAGCAGCAGTTCGTCGACCTGCGCGCGGGGCTGTCCCACCACCACGGTGTTGGCACCGAGCATCGCCCCTGGATCAGCCAGGACATCGGTGAGGTGGGCGTGCGCATGCTGCAGGGCCTGTATGAGAACGCTGACCCGGGCCGGAACCTGAACCCCGGCAAGATCGTCCCCTGAGCTGACGGTCGACGGGGGCGGGGCTGATCCCGGTCGATGGGGCGGGGTTTTCCGGCGGCCCCGCACTGGCTCCTGCCTGACTAACCAGATTGGAGGCCCCGCAATGAACCGTCCTAACGTCATGCGCGGAGCAGATGCTGGTGCCGCCGGAGTATGGGTGCTGCGCCACGGGGAGTCCACCGCGAATGTCGAGGGGCTGATCTGTTCCGCCCCGGGCGAGCGGGCGCTCGTCGAGGTGGACCTGACCGCGCGTGGACGGGAACAGGCACGGGCCGCGGCCCGCAGTGCCCGTACAGAGAACGGGCTCGGCCCCGACACCGTGGTGGTCTCCAGCGACTACGCGCGCGCCCTGCAGACTGCTCAGGAGTTCGCCGCGGGGATCGGCGCCGCTGCACCGCGGATCGACCAGAGGCTGCGCGAGCGCTTCTTCGGCATCCATGACGAGGGGCCAGCCAGTGCCTACGAGCTCGTGTGGACTGCTGACCGCACGAGGCGGGACCCCGGCGGGGAGGTGGAGCCGGTGCGTGCGGTCGCCGACCGTGTGCGCTCCGCGGTGGAGGATGCTGATGCGCTCGCCGCGACCGGCGTGGATGTGGTTCTCGTCGCGCATGGCGACATCCTGCAGATCGCGCTCGCGCTCGGCGCCGGCATGGACCCTCACGACCACAGAGAGGTGCCTCACCTCGGCAACGCCGAGATGAGGCACCTGGGGGAGAGTCGCTGACGCACCGTCCCCGGAAGAAGGAGATGATGGGGCGGGCGCCGGCAGGTGGTGGGCTTCGTCGGCCCCGAGCGGGTGGGCGCACCGGGGCCGACGAGCGTTCAGGGGGAGGGACAGCCCCCGGGCGGCTCAGGCGTTGAGCACCTTCATCATGCCGGGGAGGTCCTCGGCGAGGTTCTCCTTCCACAGGCCCCAATCGTGCGTGCGACCCGGGAAGAGCTTGAAGTCGCTGTCCAGGCCCGCGTCGACCGCAGCCTTGTGGAAGCGCTCGAGGTTGGGGTGGACGAAGCCCTCGATGACATCCACACCCAGGCTGTTCGCCTTCTCCGCGAACTGCGCGGCCAGGTCCGGAGACTGCGCGAGGCCACCGAAGAAGTCGTCCCAGCCGCCGTCACCGGTGCGCAGGAACAGGCGCTTGCCCCTGTACTTGTCGAGGTTCTCGATCGGGTTATAGGTCTTGGCGATCGGCGGGTTCACCGCGTGGCCCCACGTGGAGCCGGGCGGGTTCACGTGCGGGCCGCGCTTGAAGACCTCGAGTCCGGGGCTGATCCAGATCGCGAGGTGCACGCCGGCTCCGTCCCCGGTCTCGGGGCGCCGGTCGCCCGGCCCCGAGTAGGAGCTCACAGAGCGGAAGTGACCCCAGTAGCGCTGGCCGAGGGCGAGGGCGCCCCAGCCGCCCATGGACAGGCCGGCGATGGCCATGCGCTTCGGGTCGGTGCGGAAGTTTTCGTGGACGAAGGGCAGCACCTGGGTCATGATGAACGACTCCCAGTTCGCCTCTCGGTTCGGAAGCGGCTGGTTGGCGTTGGAGTAGAACGAGCCGCCGCCATCGGGCATCACCACGATGACCTCGTGCTTCTCGGTCTGCTCGATAACGCCGCCCATCTTCGTCCAGTCGAGGTAGTAGCCGCCCTGACCGTGGAGCAGCAGCAGGACCGGGTAGCGGCGGTCCTTGTTCTCGAAGTAGCTCGGAGGCACCGTGACGCGGATCGACGGCGGGAACAGCTTGACCATCCCGTGCGTGTCGAAGCGGTAGTCGATCGAACGGATCTCCGGGTGGTCCCAGTGATGGGTGATAGTCAGGCCGCCCGCGTTCTTCAGGCCGCCGACTGCGGCATGTGCGGAGGCGCCGCCCAGAGCGACGAGCGGGGCGACGGCGGCGGCTCCCAGCAGGAGCGAGCGGCGGGACGGGGCGAGCTTGTCGAGACTGGACACGTGTTCTCCTCGGAGGATCGCTGTGCGGTGGGCGTCGAGACAGGGTTCTGCAGCGTCGCGGACCGGAAGGGCTGCCGCGCAGTCCTGGCCCGGAACGGGGCGGGGCCGCGTGGTCCGATGCACGGTCGCGTCGCTGAGATCAGCCTGACGTGCCACCCGCTGATCCAGCAAAGGATGCAGGTCACATCGGTATTCCTGGAGGGGGCGCTGACCAGTACTTTTGGCGGAGAGATGGGTCGCAAGGAGGGGGTAGGGGAGTGGGATCTCCGTCGAAAGCCCGAGGGGCTGGACTGGCCGAGGGCCTGCGGTCGTGCGGGCGGCGGCGGTGGCAGCGGCGGTCGTCGACGGCCAGGAGCAAGGCCCCGCGCTATGGAGTGAGCAAGGCCCCCGCGTCCTTGAGGGGGCCTCGTCGACACAGTAATCAGCTACTTGTCGGTCAATGAGGGGGAGGCAGGTCACGTGACCATCACGTTTTCCAAACGTCCTGGTCGCAGCGGTGTCGAGGCGATGGAGATCGGAGCGATCAAGGCATCACGGCGGATGTCGTCCGCGCCTCTGGGGAAGTTGAGCCCTGCGGGGGCGCACCCCGTGAGGGTGCCGAGCGGGGACGGCACCGCAGGGGCGACAGGGCGGAAATGGCGGCGTGGACAGCCTCCTGCTGGTCATCTCAGGCGCCTACGATGAAGCACGCTACGAACTGCCGTCTCCTCTGTAGCGGCCCCATCACCCCACCCAGGAGCACCGCACCATGACACTCCGCATCACCGTGTTCGGAGAGAATCGACACGAGAAATCCGACCCCGTCGTCCAGCAGGTGTATCCCGAGGGCATGCATACCGTCATCGCCGACGGCCTGCGCGAGACACTCGCCGCCGACGGCGTCGATGCCGAGGTGCGCGTCGCCCTGCTCGACGATATCGAGGAGTCGCTCAGCGACCAGGCTCTCGCCGAGATCGACGTGCTCACCTGGTGGGGTCACATGGCCCACGGCGACGTGCCCGACCATGTGGCCGACGCCGTGGTGCGTCGCGTGCACGACGGCATGGGCCTGATCCCGCTGCACTCCGCCCACTACTCCAAGCCGTTCACCCGTTTGATGGGCACCACCTGCAACCTGCTGTGGCGCAACGACGGCGAGGAGGAACGGGTGTGGACCGTCAACGGTTCCCACCCCATCGCCCGGGGTGTCCCACACCCGATCATCGTGCCGAAGCAGGAGATGTACGGCGAGATGTTCGACATCCCTGCACCCGATGAACTCGTCTTCATCTCCTCCTTCGCCGGTGGTGAGGTGTTCCGTTCCGGCTGCGTGTTCCGTCGCGGTAAAGGCAAGATCTTCTACTTCAGCCCGGGCGACCAGGAATACCCGGTCTACCACCAGCCGGAGATTCGCCGCGTGCTCGCCAATGCCGTCGTCTGGGCACGGCCCGAGGAGCGCGAGCAGCGACCGGTGCGCATCGCCCACGCCCCGCTGGACTGGTACCGCGTGGAAGGAGCCGAGCGTGCCATCTGAGAATCAGCCCGTGATCACCTCTGACCGTCCGGCAAGGGCAGTTATCGTCGGCTCCGGATCGATGGGCAGATGGTGGGCTCGCTCCATCGTTGCGAGCGAGGTCGCAGAGCTCGTGGGTATGGCGGACCTCGACGAGTCTGTCGCGCGGGCGGCGGTCGCCCAGTCCGGTGCGGAGGATCCCGATTCCATCGCGGTGGGTCGTGATGGCGTGCAGCTCGCCCGTGACCTGGGGGCGGACATCCTGGTCAATCCGACCGTGCCGGTCGCTCACCACCCGGTGACAGTCGCTGCGCTGCATGCCGGTATCCCCGTGCTCGGGGAGAAGCCCGTCACGGAGACCCTGCCGGAGGCGATCAGCCTCATGGCGCACACCGAGGTCACCGGTGTGCCGTTCATGGTCTCGCAGTCCAGGCGATTCTTCCCGCAGGTCAGGCAGCTGCGTGCCTTCGTCGCTGAGCATGGTCCGGCGGTGCTCACCAGTGCCTTCTTCTCCCTGTTCACGGAGCACGACGGGTTCCGGCGCACGCAGGGCCACCCGATGCTGCGCGATATGGGCATCCATGCCTTCGATACGGCGCGGCACGTGCTCGGCACCGACCCAGTGGCGGTGACCGCGCAGGGGCATCGGCCGCCGTGGAGCGTGTACAGCCACGACGCCAGCGTGACCGCCACCTTCGAGATGACCGACGGCTCCCTGTTCGTCTACAACGGAACCTGGAACGCCCGCGGCCTGCCCACCTACTGGAACAGTGAATGGCGCATCGCCGGGCAGAACGGCACAGCCACCTGGGACGGCCAGGGCACGCCCGTGGTCGGTACGGACAATGAGGACCGCGACCGCGAACTGAACGCGGAACTCTCCGCACCGCGCGAGGCTGAGCCGAACCAGATCGACGCCTCCCTGATCGAGTTCGTCTCCGCGCTGCGGGAAGGCCGACGGCCGCTGTGCGAAGTGCACGACAACGTGCTCAGCTTCGCCATGGTGGAGGCGGCCGTTGCCGCAGTGGAGAACCGTGCCCGCGTGGAGATCGACGAGCTGCTGGAGACGGCCCGCCAGGATGCGATCGCCGCCGAGCGCGACGACGACGCGCGAGCGGTGATGGAGAGCTGGGGCTCGGTCCGCGCCGCGATCACGCAGGCGCAGGCTGGCGCCGGGGAGCAGGTCCGCCCGCAGGTGTAGGTCGGGACGCAGGTGTTGGTCAGCTGACCTAGGGTCGCGCCGGCGCCGCCGGGCCGACGGTCGCACCACACGTGCGCGCACCGCACCACCTGCGCGCGCGCTGGACCCCCTGAGTGCGCACCGCAGCACGTGCGCACGCACCGGGTGGTCAGCCGTGCTGATGATGGCGGTATATCTGGAGCCGCGGCAATATCGTCGCGGCTCCAGATATACCGCCATGAATTGACGATCCTGGGCGTACAGAGTCGGTGCAGGTGGGGCTGCGGTGTGCAGAGCCGGCGGCTCGACGCCCTCTCTACCCCTCGCGTTACGCAGGACCAATCCCGAGCGTGCAGAGCTGGTGGGGAGGTGGTGCTGCAGCTGCGGTGTGCTGGGGTGGCTGGCTGAGCTGTGGCATGCCAAGCCGGTTGGCTGGCGGAGCCGCGGCGGGCTGGTTTGGTCTGCGGTGTGCTGGGGTGGCTGGCGGAGCTACGGCATGCCAAGCCGGTTGGCTGGCGACGCCGCGGTGGGCTGGTTTGGTCTGCGGTGTGCTGGGGCGGCTGGCGGAGCTGCGGCATGCTCGGTCGGGTCGCAGCGCGACGCCGTGGTGAGCAGGTCAGCCCCGCAGCAGCGGTCCGGGCGTGAAGAGGATTCTTGCCGCGGCCACACATGCGAATCGGCCCCCACCCGCAGTGCATACCTGCTGGTGAGGGCCGTTTCCTGAAGCGCGCCCGGAGGGATTCGAACCCCCAACCTTCTGATCCGTAGTCAGATGCTCTATCCGTTAAGCTACGGGCGCCCGCCGGATGAATCCGACCTGAACAAGCTTAGTGCTCCACGCGCCTGCGCGCCATTCGAGAGCTCATGAGCCTGCTCACATGCGGGTCTCTCAGGTGCGCCGACGGGGCGGGCCGATCAGCCCGCCCCGCACAGCTGTCATGGATCAGCCCTGATGTGGTGGCTGGCCCCAACCCTGTTGGCCGCCCTGTGCCGGGGGCTGCGTGCCCTGGCCGGGTGCCTGGCCCCAGCTCTGCTGGCCGCCCTGCGTCGGGGGCTGCGTGCCCTGGCCGGGTGCCTGTCCCCACGCCTGAGTGCCCTGCTGCGGTGCGGCGGGAGAGCCCTGGCCGCCCCATCCCTGTCCGCTCTGCTGCGGAGCAGCGGGAGAGGACTGGCCGGGGTACGGCGACGCGGCGCCCTGGGGCTGCTGGCCGGGAGCCGACGGAGCGGAAGCGCCCGCACCGTACGGCACCGACGAGCCGGAGCCACCGGTCGAGCCGGACTTGCCCTTGCGGGAACGGATGAACAGGAAAGCGCCGATAGCCACTGCCACAAGCAGGAGGAAACCGAGCACAAGCACGACAAGGATGACGATCAGCCAGGGGAACCCGCCAGCTTTGGCGGTGATGTCCACACCCTTGTTGAAGTCGTCCATATCGGTGTAGGTGACAGTCTTGCCGTCGATCTTGCCGCCCTTGGACTCCTCAACCTTTCCGGGGAAGGCGAAGGTGACCTGGAAGTCGAAGTCAGACATGTCCGCGCCGACCGAGCCGGTGTCAGCGCCTTCGGAGGGAGAGATCGTCAGGTGGTACTTGCCGTCGGCCTCTTTGAGGGAGAAACCGCTGCCGAAGTCCTCACGCTTGACGACACCCTCGCCGCGGCACCCCCAGATGCCGTCCTCTTCGTAAGCCTTGGGCGTCACGTCGCCCCAGAAGTCGCCTTGGCTGGTGTCCTCAGCCATCTCATCGCACATCTCCTGCGCGGAGCTGTACGGGCTCCCCATCTCCTCGAGGAAGTCCTCCTGGATGCCTATGTCCATCTTGAGGTTGATCTCGTCGGCGCTCTTGATGGTGAAGTCGGCGTGGAGTCGACCGCAGCCTGCGAGCACCAGGAGGAAGGGGATGATGAGGACGGCCGCGATACGGCGCCGCCAGGTGGAGAGATGCATGAAATGCCCCCGTCGAAAGCTGGTACATGGTGACGGTGGGGCTGCGCGCGCCGACTGCTGCGCGTGGTGCGGTGCGGACTGCTCGCGCGCTCCCCGTCCACGCCACTGTATCGGCGCGCCCGCTCGCCCGCAGTGGGGATTACTCCCCATCTCCTGAACTGTTGCCCAATGGTTGTGAAACAGACGGTGCGCGGACTCAGCGCTCCGGGCGGGGATGCCCGTCGGGGTCGATGTCGGCCTCGGTTGCGGAGACCCCGGGCGGCATCGGCTGGCCGAACACGGGCTCGGGGTGCGGCCTCTTCGGCGCGATGCCGTCGCCGGAGGACTGGCCGCGCAGACGCCGCATCACCCACGGGCCGAAATGCGTTCGCGCCCAGTGCAAATCCTGCTGGCGTGCTTCCCGCCAGGGGCGGGTGTGCGGATCCTCCAGCGGATACGGGTCCAGGGTGTGCTCAACGCCCAGCACGTCCAGCATTGCGGAAGCGATCAGCAGATGCCCTGCGGCAGAGAAATGGAGCCGATCCTCGGCCCACATCGACTCGTGGGTGAGCGCACGCAGTCCCCACATGTCGACGACGGCTGCGCCGTGGCGCGCGGCCACCGAGCGAATGTTCTCGTTGTAGATCGCCACGCGTCCGCGCACCAGGTTCAGCACCGGTGTCTCACCGATGTCAGCACCAGTCCACATGACGATCGTTGCGCCGCCCGCTGCGAGCTGCCCCACGGCATCATCCAACGCAGCGGCGATCTCGTCCGGGTCGCCGCGCCGAAGCACGTCATTGCCGCCGGCGCACAGGCTCACCAGATCCGGTTTGAGGGCGATCGCCGGTTCGAGCTGGTCATCGAGGATCTGTCGGTACAGCTTGCCGCGTACCGCGAGGTTCGCGTACTCGAATCCGTCGACGCTGCGCCCGAGTTCGGCCGCAGCCCGATCGGCCCAGCCGCGCCACGATCCGGGACGATCCGGGTCAGGATCGCCGATGCCCTCGGTGAAGGAGTCGCCCAGCGCCACGAAGCGGTGCCAGGGATGCGCCGGGCCGGTCCGGTCAGTGGCCCCATCCGCGGACGGCTCCGGTCGGGTCAGGGCACGCGCAGTGTCGATGCCTTCTGGTTGATCATTCACACCGGTCACTTCCAGAACATGAGCAGGCCGCCGCCGAGCATCATCATTCCGAAGCCGACGGCGAGGTTCCAGTCACCGATCGACAGCGGCAGCGTTCCGGAGGACAGGTAATACGTCACCAGGTAGACGAGGCCACCGATCAGCAGCGTCAGTGCGGCAGGGATCAGCCACGGCGGGTTCGGTGCGGCCGCGGCGACTCGACGCTTGCGGGTGCGGGCACTCTCCTGAGCAGCCGACGCCTTCGGGCTGCGCTTCGTCGCGGCGTCCTTCGCCTTCTGAGCCGTCGGGGACGAAGCCGCGGACTTTTTCTTCTTCGGGTCCGTCACCTTCCGTGCGGTGTCCGAGGAACCTGACGTGGTCTTCGTCGAGGTCTTCGCTGCAGCCGTCTTCTTGCTGGCGGTGCGCGAAGGCTGCTCCGTCGAGGACGCTCCGGAATCCGTGGCGTCCGCAGCGTCGGCGTCGTCTGCGGAGGCGTCACCCGCCTCCGTGGCATCGGCGGCCTCGCGGGGATCGTTGGCCTCGGCGGGCGTCGCGTCGTCGTCCACATCCGTGGCCTGGCTCTTCGTGGTTGCCGGGGTCGTCGCCTGCGCGTTGCGTCGCGCCCGCTTGCTCCTGGCCATGTCGCTTGATGCTCCCTCGACGTCCACGGCGCGCGAAAGATGTCTCCGCGCGGGCCTGCCGGTCGACAAGCCGTGACCTAGATTAGTGCTCACGAGCTGAGCACGCGACGTGAAGCTGATGCGACACCGCGATGTGAGGGGGTGTAATGCAGGAACGGGACAGCGATCCGACGCCGCAGGAGACAACCTCGGCTGACACCGCGTTGCGCGCTGGCACGACACCGGCGCCGACGGGCGGTTCACCGCGCCCGACCCGTCGCACCGTCGGCACAGTGGGGGTCGGCGCCGTCATGGGTCTGGCCGGAATACTGTTCGCCACCAGCGCCCGCACGTCAGCCGGCGGTGCAATCCGCGACGACGTCTCAACCACCGCCGATATTCTGCGCCGACGCGAGCGGGAGATCTCAACCCTGGAAACAGAAGCGCGGCGCAAGCGAGCCCAGGTGGATGAGCTCACTGCCCAGCAGGGCGACTCCACCGCCCGTGAACTGCAGCGCTACTCCGAAGCCGTGGGGCTGACCGAAGTGCACGGGCCCGGTCTGCGCATCTCCCTCAGCGACGCCCCGGAAGGGGTGCTCGGAACTCTGCCGGACGTCGGCCCCGACGACCTCGTGGTCCACCAGCAAGACCTCGAGTCGTATATCAACGCACTCTGGGCCGGCGGAGCTGAAGCGATGATGCTGCAAGACCAGCGGGTCGTGGCGGGCAGCGCGTTCCGCTGCGCCGGAAACACACTGTTGCTCGAAGGCCGCGTGTACTCGCCGCCGTTCATCGTCACAGCGATCGGGAACACACAGAGCATGCGGCACGCTCTTGATGACTCCCATGCGGTCCAGGTGTACCGTGACTGGGTCGCCTACGTAGGGCTGGGGGAGACGATCGAGGACCTTCCGGATGCCACCCTTCCTGGCTTCGACGGCTCCCTCACTATCGACATCGCGAAGGCAGGATGATGTCCCCGACACATCGTTCCCAGGGGGCATCCCCCGCGGACAGCGAAGCCCGCACGCGCGGTGAGGGCAGGCGGCGATCTGAACGCCGCGGCGGCACCGTGTCTGCTGTGGTCGGCGTCGCCGGCGAGCTGCTGATCACCCTGGGTGTGCTCCTGCTGCTGTTCCTCACCTGGCAGTTGTGGTGGACCGACGTGGTGGCAGACCGTGAGCAGGAAGGCATCGTGGCCGAGCTCGACCGCGAGTGGGGCAGTGTGGACAAGGAGCGCATCGCCCCGCGCCAGGAAGGGCCACCACCTGTACCCGAGCTGAACGGCATGGACATGGTGTTCGGCACCATGCATGTGCCCGCCTTCGACCGTACGCGTTTCCCACTCGCCGAAGGCGTCAGCCTGGAGAAAGTCCTCAACGTCAAGGGCGTCGGCCACTACCCAGAGACCGCGCTACCGGGCCAGGTGGGCAACTTCTCCGTGGCCGGGCACCGCAACACCTACGGACGCCCCTTCGAGGACATCGCCCGCCTCAAGCCCGGCGACCCCATCGTGGTCGAAACCGGCAATGCGTTCTACGTCTACGAAGTCACCAGCCACCAGGTGGTCAACCCGGACCAGAACGAGGTCATCGCCCCGACGCCGGGTGATCCGACCGTTGAACCCACCGAAGCGATGCTCACGCTGACCGCCTGCCACCCCATGTACTCCGCCCGAGAGCGCTACATCGTGCATGCGAAGTTCGCCTACTGGACCGACCGCGCCGACGGCATCCCCGAGGCCCTCGCCGGCGGAGAGGAGTGATCCCGTGTACGCCTGGATGTTCCGACACCTTCCCGGCCCGCTGTGGCTGCGGATCCTGCTGACCGTACTGATCCTCGCGGCACTCGTGGTGGTGCTGTTCGGCTGGGTGTTCCCGGCAATCGCCCCATACATGCCGTTCAACGACGGACTGGTGGGGGCACCGCAGGGCACGACGCCCCCGCTGCTCAGCTGACATACCGCGGCGCCGACAGCGACGATCTCCTCTGACAGCGCCGTTCGATCGGCCGACGGGCCAGACCCTGCGTCAGCTCGTGGCCAGCAGCGGCGCCAGGCCTCGTGACCGCTCCAGCGCATCAACGCCGTCGCACAGCTGCAGGAAGTTCGCGAGCATCAGGTGACCGTGCTCAGTCATCACCGACTCCGGATGGAACTGCACCCCGTGCAACGGCAGCTCACGGTGGGCCAGCCCCATCACGATCCCGGATTCGGTGCGAGCGGTGACCTCGAGTTCGTCCGGAACCGACTCTGGCACCACCGTCAGCGAGTGGTAGCGCGTGGCAGTCAGCGGGCTCGGTGCCCCGTGGAACACGCTGGCGCCCTCATGGATGATGCGGCTGGTGCGACCGTGCATGAGCTCCGGCGCATGCTCGACGCGACCGCCGAACAGCTGCCCGAGCGCCTGATGCCCAAGGCATACACCGAGCATCGGCAGGCGCGCGCTGGCGCACGCGGCGATCACGTCCAGTGAACGGCCCGCGGTGTCCGGATTGCCTGGCCCAGGGGAAACGAGGACCCCGTCGGCCCCTGAGAGGTCCACGGCGCCGGAGTCCAGCTGAGGCACGGCGTCATTGCGCACCACGGTGCAGTCGGCGCCCATCTGCTCGAGGTAGCCGACGATGGTGAAGACGAAGCTGTCGTAGTTATCGACAACCAGCAGGCGCGTCGTGCTCATCAGTGGTTGCCCGTCACCGGCGCGACCGCGTTCTGGCCGCGCGGATTCGGGTTGTCGCGGTTCTGCCCAGGAGGCGTCTTCCCGTTGCCGTTCCCGTTCCCGTTGCCATTACCGTTCCCGTTCCCCTCGGTCGGGGTCGGTGTCTCAGACGGCGTCTGCGACGGCGTCGGCTCCGGTGTCGGTTCAGGGGTCGGTTCAGGGCCCGCGGACACGATGATCGTCACGGTCGCGTTCGGGGCCACGGGCGTGTCCGGGTCGGGCTGAGTCTTGATGACCCGGCCCTTCTCCACGGAGTCGGAATGCTCGGTCGTCCGGTCGACGCCCCAGCCCTTTTCTTCGAGCAGGTCACGGGCTTCCTGTTCGGTGCGGCCGATCACGTTCGGCATCGGGGATGGTCCAACCTCCGTGGCCACGGTCAGCTGCACCGTCGACCCGACCTCTGCCATGCCGCTCTTCGGGGTCTGGTCGACCACCGTGCCCGGGTCATGGTCAGCGTCCTCGCGTTCGGTGGACTCCACCACAAAGCCCTGACTCTCGAGACGGCTGGTCGCCTCTTCCAGGGTGAGCTTGGTGACGTCCGGAACCTCCACGCTGCCGCTGGCCAGCCACACCTGCACGGTGTCGCCCTTGGTGACACTCGCGCCACCCTGCGGGGTCGTCCGTGTCACGGTGCCCGCCTTCGCCTTCGGCGCATCCTCCTCGCCTGCCACTTCCAGCACGAGGCCGGCGTCGTCCAAGAGCTTCTGCGCCTCGTCGCGTGTCTTCCCCTTCAGATCCGGCACGCTCGCCGTTTCGGGACCGGTGGAGATGGCCACCGAGACGCTGCTGCCTTCTTCGACCTCGTGGCCGCCTTCGGGGTCCGTGGAGATGACGTCTCCCTTGGGCACAGTGTCGGAGCTGGCCTCGGTGAACTGTGCCTCCAAGCCCGCGCCTTGCAGCTCGGCCTGTGCTTCGGCCTGCGCCATGCCCACAACATCGGGGACCTCGACCTTGCCAGGCCCCGTGTCCCAGGGACGCAGGAACAGGAGCACTGCAGCGATCACGGCGAGCACGGCGAGACCAACCAGTATCAGCAGCCACCATGGGGTGCGGCGCTTGGGCGTCTCCTCCTCCGTCACTGGCGCCGGCGCAGGGCTGCTTGGAGAAAGCATCGTGGCAGCCTCAGGCGCGCGGCGGCGACCAGCACCCGCGTTCAGCGCGGCGCTGTTCACGGCTGGCAGCACCTCGGTGGCACCCTCCACGGGGCCCAGCACCGTCGTCTCCTCGGCAGACGCGGCGCCAGGCGGAACCACACCGTTCACCAGGGACGGCTCACGCCCGGCGAGCACGGCGGAGATGTCCCGTGAGAACGCGACCGCGCTCGCATAGCGCTCCTCACGGTCTTTCGCCAGGCCCGTGAGGATCACGGCGTCCATCGCCTGCGTGATCTGCGGGTTGAACACCGACGGGGCCGTCGGCGTCTCACGCACGTGCTGGTAGGCGATCGAGACGGGGGTGTCGCCGGTGAACGGCGGACGGCCCGTGAGCATCTCGTACATCACGCAGGCGGCAGAGTAGATGTCCGATCGGGCATCCACCATCTGGCCGCGGGCCTGTTCGGGGGAGAGGTACTGGGCAGTGCCCATCACCGCCTGGGTGGCGGTCATCGCGCTGGTGGCGTCGGCGATCGCACGGGCGATGCCGAAGTCCATCACCTTCACCTCGTCATCCTCGGTGATCATGATGTTGCCGGGCTTGATATCGCGGTGCACGATGCCGGCGCGATGCGAGTACTCCAGGGCGCTCAGCAGTGTCGCCATGATCTCCCCGGCACGCGCGGCGGGCATCGGGTTCTCCGGATCGATGTGCTCACGCAGCGTCGTGCCCTGCACGTACTCCATCACGATGTACGGGATGGTGAGGTCGGCACCCGTGATCGACGTGGTGTGCTCCTCGCCGGTGTCATACACGGCCACGATCGCCGGGTGATTCAGCGCAGCAGCACTCTGGGCCTCACGGCGGAAGCGCTCCTGGAAGTTCGCGTCCCGCGCCAGGTCCGAGCGGAGGATCTTCACCGCGACCGTGCGGTGCAGACGAGTGTCGTCGGCGAGGTACACCTCAGCCATACCGCCGTGGCCGAGCACCCGACCCAGAGCGTAACGACCGCCCAGGACCATCTTCTCTTCGCTCACAGTTCACCCATCCTCGTGATCGGGCCCGGCCACACCGATCCCGCCATCGTACGTGCAGGATCGCTGGACTCCGTGACGCTTTCGAGTGCCGCGATGGGGATCACGCCGGTGAACGCCAGGATCGCCACCACGATGATCGCCAGCAGCAGGAGCAGCGCCAGCCCGGGAAGGCTGAACGGCCCCAGGCGCTGGCCCGTGCTGCGCTGAGTGCGCGGCGCGCGCTGTGCGGACGCTGCGTTCGTCTCTGCTGGTTCATGCGTCGCCTCGCCGCGCGTTTGCGACCCCTCCGCGGAGGACGGCGGATTCCCGTGACCAGCTGCGGGCGCTTGGGCCATGGACGCTGCGGCTGCTTTCTCACCGGGGGCGGCGGTCGCCATCGAGCCATGGATCGGACTCGATGACCCCGCCTGGGCCTGCGCAGGGGCCGAGCGGGAGGTGGAGCGCCGGCGGTCCCGGTGCGCCCCCGGGGCCGACGATGCGGAGGAAGCAGACAGAGCCGACGGGCCCGACGAGGCCGACGCACCGGAGGCACGATGGCGGATGCCACGGCGCCCGGACAGCGGCAGCGGCATGGCCGCGGTCCGCGTCCCGGTGGGGGAGGCGCCCTTGGCCGGCGAGCCCGACGCACCCCTCGCCCCCTCACCCGAGTGGTCAGCCGAACCGCTGCTGGCGCGCTCGCCGCCGGACCAGTCGTGGTCATCGACGCGGGTGGTCGGTATCGAGCCGGTGGTGAATCGCGGCGTTTCGCCGCGCTGGATCGACTCCAGGATCCGTGCGACGGCTGATGCGGAGCGCGGCCGGTTCGCCGGTGCCTTCGCGAGCGCCATCATCACCAGGCGGCGCAGATCCGGGTGAATGTCCGCCGGTAGCTCCGGCGGCTGCTGCTTCACCTGAGCCATCGCGATCTCCACCTGGCTGGCACCGGTGAACGGCCGATGCCCCACGAGCATTTCGTACGCCACGATGCCGAGTGCGTAGATGTCCGACAGGCTCGTGGCCTGCTTCCCCATCGCCTGCTCGGGTGAGAGGTACTGGGCGGTGCCCATCACCAGGCCTTCCTTCGTCAGGCGCGCCTGGTCCTCGCTGCGGGCGATACCGAAGTCGGTGATCTTCATCGACCAGCCGTTCTTCTGGTCCACCAGCATGTTCTCGGGCTTCACATCACGGTGCACCACACCCTTGGTGTGGGCGGCGTCCAGTGCGCGGGCCAGATCGATCAGCAGGCTCACCACGCGTTTCTGCGGCAGCCCACCGGGATTGCGCTCGATGATGTCCGACAGCGGTTTGCCGGGGCACAGCTCCATCACGATGAAGGCGCGGCCGTCAAGCTCCCCGTAGTCGTACAGAGCGGCAATCGCATCGTGCGACAGCGCCGCCGTGTGTCGGGCCTCGGCACGGAATCGCTTGAGGAAGCTCTCGTCACCTGCGTATTCCTCGCGCAGCACCTTCACGGCGATGGCGCGGTCAAGTTCGCGGTCGCGTCCCTTCCACACCTGGCCCATGCCGCCGGTGGCGATCAGCGAGGTGAGTTCGTAGCGTCCTTCGAGCACGAGTCCTGGTCGTGTCTTCATCCGTGGATCACCGCCTCCATGACATCTTTCGCGATCGGGGCCGCGACGCGGGAACCGAACCCGCCTTCCTCGACCAGCACGGCGACCGCGACCCGCGTATCGCCATCCTGGGCATATCCGACAAACCACGAGTGCGGCGCGCGGCCCTCTTTCCACTGCGCAGTCCCGGTCTTGCCCCCGACCTCCGCCCCGTCGATGGCGGCGCTCGTGCCCGTGCCGTCCTCGACAACGGCGGTCATCATCGTCCGCATCTGCTGAGCGTTCGCAGCGCTGAGCGGCTGCGACAGTTTCCGCGGAGTGAGTTTCTGCAGCTCGGCGAAGTCGTTGGTGCGCACCGACTGCACCAGCTGCGGCTCCATCACCACACCGTCGTTCGCCACCGCGGCTGCCACCATCGCCATCTGCAGCGGCGTCACCCGTGTCTCGTACTGCCCGATGGAGGTGGTGGCCAGCTGTGCGTCATCCAGATCCGTGCCGATGCCCGAGGGGGTCACACCCATGGGGATCTCCAGACTCTCACCGAAGCCGAACTCCTCGGTCGTGCGCCGCAGCGCATCCTGGCCGATCTCGACGCCGAGCATCGCGAAGGAGGTGTTGCAGGACGTACGCATCGCCTCGGTGAGCGTGGAGCGGTCATCGGGCCCGCACGGGGTGCGGTCGCCTCCGGAATGGTTGGCCAGCACCGAGCTGGACTTCGGCAGCTGGTAGCTGCCCGGTCCGGGCACGACGGAGTCGGCGGTGTAGTCGCCCGTTTCGAGCGCCGCTGCGGCGGTGATCAGTTTGAACGTCGAGCCCGGCGGGTACAGGTCTCCGCCGATGGCACGGTTGGTCAAGGGGCGATCCGACGAATCGTTCAGGCTCTTCCAGGCGTCGCGCACCTCGGAGGTCGTGTGGGAGGCCATCTGGTTCGGGTCATAGCTGGGGGAGGAGACCAGCGCTTTGATTGCGCCCGTGGTCGGGTCCAGCGCCACCACGGTGCCGCGTCGGCCGTCCAAACCGTCCCAGGCAGCCTGCTGAGCAGCAGAGTCGAGCGTCAGCTCCACAGTGGCGCCGGTGGCGGCGCGGCCAGCCAGCGTGTCGGCCACACGCTGGTAGAACAGCGCATCCGACTCTCCAGAGAGGGTGTCGTTCAAGGAACGCTCGATGCCCGTGAACCCGTACACCACCGAGTAGTACCCGGTCACCGGTGCGTACAGGGGACCGTGCTTGTAGATGCGCTGATATCCATACCGGTCCTGGTTGCTCTCGGAGTATGCGATCGCTTCACCGTCCACGACGAGCGGGCCCCGGTGGCGCCCGAACTCGTTGTAGACCGTGCGGGCGTTGCGCGAATCGTTCTCCAGCCGGCTCTGGTCGATCACCTGGAAGTAGGTGGTGGACCCGAACAAGAGCAGGAACAGACTTGCCACGACGAGCCAGATGTGGCGCAGCGGCTTGTTCACGCGGCCACCTCCGCTCGCACCGACGCCGCGTCAGCGACGGGAAGCTGTCGGGCAGCGGGCCGACGGGCCGCGTCCGACAGGCGCACCAGCAGGCCGGCGACGATCCAGTTGCACACCAGCGAACTGCCACCGGCGGCCAGGAACGGCATGGTCAGGCCTGTCAGTGGGATCACTCGGGTGATGCCGCCGACCACGACGAACACCTGCAGCGCCATCACGAAGCCGAGGCCGCTAGCGAGCAGCGTGCCGAATCCGTCGGAGATTCCTACCGCGGAGCGCAGCGCACGCTGCACCAGCAGCAGATACAGCAGCAGCACGGCGAATGCGCCGATCAGGCCCATCTCCTCCGCAATGGTCGCGTACACGAAATCCGATTCGGAGTGCGGCACGATGTTGGGCCGTCCTTCGCCCAGACCGGTGCCGACCACACCACCGTTCGCGAGCCCGAACAGGCCGGTGGCCACCTGGAAGCAGCGGTCGTAGTTCTCCGGGTCCAGCGGATCCAGCCAGCAGGTCAGGCGCCGGCGGACATGGCTCATCTGGGTCGCGGCGAACACGGCGGGCGGCAGGAACATGACTGCGCCGATCACGAGCCAGCTGAGTCGGTCGGTGGCCACGTACAGCATGGCGACGAACAGGCCGAAGAACATCAGCGAGGTTCCCAAGTCGGTCTGGAACACCAGGACCGCCATGGCGAAGGCCCACGCCACGAGGATCGGGCCGAAGTCAGACCAGCGCGGCAGATGGATACCCAGTACCTTCGGGCCTGCCAGCGCGAGGGTGTCCCGTCGTGACACCAGGTAGCCAGCGAAGAACACGGCGAACAGGATTTTCGCGAGCTCGGCGGGCTGGAAGGAGTTGCCGGCGATACTGATCCAGATCCGGGAGCCGTTGTGCGAGCTGCCCAAGCCCGGAACCAGCGGCAGCAGGAGCAAGATGGCGCCCACCGTCGCGGTGATCCACGTGTATCGGCGCAGCCAGCGGTGATCGCGCAACGCCACGATGACCGCGATGCCCAAGGCCGCGCCGAGTACGGCCCACATCATCTGCCGGTCCGCCATAGCGGTCTCTTTGCCGCGGTAGAGCTTGTTCGCGGAGTCCACGGTCGCGATCGCGCTGATGCCGAGCAGGTTCAGAATCAGCACGATCGGCAGGATCACCGGGTCCGCATAGGGGGCCCGCCACATCACGGCGACCTGCAGCAGCACGATGAGGACCCCGGTGCCGATGGCCACTGTCATCACGCGCGGGTCCAGTTCTCCGAAACGGCCCAGTCCCACCAGCGCATAGGCAGTCACCCCGGTGGCTCCGGCCAGGATCAACAGGAGCACCTGGGTGAGCCGTCGGGGTCGGGCTGTGTAGGAGACGACGGTGGACACTAGCGGGCCTCACCCTTGTCGGGAGGCGTGGCGGTTCGGCCGCGACTGGGCATGGTGCCGGTGCCAGGGGAGGGCTGTTCCGCTGCGGCGCCACCAGCATCGCTCGCCCCGCCTGCATCGCTCGGCCCGCCGGAGCCGGGCAGACCCGACTGGCGGTCCACGGTCGTTTCGAGGGCCTCGCGGCGCAGCTGGTCCACGATGGCGTCGGCTTTCGTGCGGTCGGAGGCGGAGATGGTCGATTCCACCTGGTCGCGTGAGACGTCGGACAGATCGTCGAGGGGAACGTCTGTCACTTCCACCGGATGGGACAGAGACAGTGGCCCCAGATCCTGCGACAGGCCCTGATAGACCACGACATGCGTGCCGTCGGTGCCGACGTAGTACTGCGTCTGTGACCAGCCATAGGCCGCCCAGAGACCTGCGATGAGCAGCCCGAGCGCGAGGATGCCAGCCACGATCGCGGGCCAGAGCCCCCGACGAGGCTGCTCCTGCTCCTCGAAGTCCTCATCCTCGTACGGATGGTCGGGCTCGGGGTCACGGGTGAGGGCCGCGGCGCGCGCCGCAGGTCCGGAGGCTGACGTCGGCTGATGCCGGTTCCGTGCAGCCGAGCCGACGATTTGCGGCGTGGTCGAGGGTGCGGAGACTCCGCGCGGAAGTGCATCGAGATCCACGACGTCAGCCACGATGCAGGTGATGTTGTCGGGGCCGCCGCCTTTGAGAGCAAGCTGGACGAGCTCGTCGGCGCAGGATCCGGGATCGCTGATCTCGGAGAGCGCATGGGAGATCGTCTCCAGCGATACCAGGCCACTGAGCCCGTCGGAGCACAGCATCCAGCGGTCCCCGGGATGTGCCGGTCGCAGGGAGAGATCAAGCTCGGGGTCGGCGTCCACGTCGCCCAGCACACGCATCAGCACGGATCGCTGCGGATGGCGCTCCGCCTCGTCTGCGGTGAGGCGGCCCTCGTCCAGCAGCCGCTGCACGAAGGTGTGGTCCTTCGTGATCTGCGTGGTCTCTCCGTCGCGCAACAGGTAGGCGCGGGAGTCGCCGATGTGGGCGAGGGCGAATTTCCCTTCGGAGCGCAGCAGGGCGGTGACGGTGGTGCCGAGCCCGGCGAGTTGGGGTTCATCGCGGGCGCGGCGCAGGATCTCCTGGTTCGCTTCGAGCACGGTGGACTCGAGTGCGGCAACCAGGTCGCTCGCCGGAGTATCGGCGTCCAGCCGCGAGAGCTCGCCCACCACGACCGAGCTGGCCACATCGCCACCAGCATGGCCACCCATGCCGTCGGCGACAACGATGAGGTGGCTGCCGGCGTAACCGGAGTCCTGATTGTTCGAACGCACCAGGCCCACATCCGAGCGGGCGGCGTAGTGGAGAGCGACGCTCATCGCGGTCCTCGTCTCAATTCGATCTCGGTGCGGCCGATACGCACCGCGGCACCCGGGCGGAACGGCTCGGCGCCGTCAATGCGCCTACCGGACATCAGGGTGCCGTTGGTGGAGCCCAGATCTTCGACCATCCATTCGTCCCCCTGGCGGAGGATCCGGGCGTGGCGGTTGGAGGCGTAGTCGTCATCGAGCACGAGCGTGCATTCCGGGGCACGGCCGATCAGGACCGGCGTCGAGCCCAATGTGAGAGACGTGCCGCGCAGTGGGCCCGCTGTCACCACGAGGGACGTCACGGTGGCAGGCGGCTCTGTGCGCACGGAGGCGGCCTTGGCCGGATCGGCGCTGGGGCGCTGGTCCCGACGTGGATCGCGGCTCGAGCGATTGACGACGGTGGTGCCGAACAGGTCGTTGCGCAGGACCAGCACCACGGCGACGACGAACAACCACAGGGCCAGCACGAAGCCGACCCTGATGGCGATGATGGTCAATTCACTCATGGGCGACTCACAGGGCCGTGGCCGGATCGGCCGGCAGCTGGACGGTCATTCGGGTGCGTCCGACGGTCAGCTGTGAGCCGTTCTGCAGGGCGACGGGGGTGCGGATCCGGTCGCCGTCCACGAATGTGCCGTTGGTCGAGCCGAGGTCGGTGGCCACAAGCGTGCCGTGCTCGTGTCGCAGTTCGAGGTGGTGCCGGGAGACGCCGGTGTCCTCGAGGATGATGTCGGAGTCCCCGCCGCGGCCGATCACCGTGACAGCGCCGGTGAGCAGATACTGCTGGTCGTCGATCTCCAGGATCGGGTGCGGGTCCGCACCGGTGCGCGCCGCGCCGGTGGCGGGGGCCACGGAGCCGCGCTCGGTGTGAGACTCGGTCTCGAAGCGACCGGCGCGCACCTCGTCATCGCGCTCGAGGCTGACACTCACGGCGCCGACGAACATGTAACGCTGCTTATCAGCGTGCGTGGTGAGCACGTGCTCGAGCTCGTCGATGAGGGTGTCTTCCCAGGAGGCGAACCTGTCGTAGTCCTCGGAGTGCAGGTAGACGGTGTACACGTTCGGGGCGAGGGTGCGCGTGCGGTCCATGACCTGGATCTGGTCATCGCATTCGCGCTTGAGGCCCTGGGCGAGATCCAGCGGTTTCAATTGGCCGCGCCCGGGCGAGAAGATGCTCGTCACGCCACGGTCGAGGCCACGTTCGATCCGATCAAAGATCCCCACTGGGCGTCCCTCCGCTGTCCGACCGTGCATCCTCGCTCCGCACTGCCCGCGCCCTGGAGCGAGAACGGAGCCGACGCCCTCGTGGGCGCCTCACCGATCGTACCGTGCAGGCTCGGCGAACGCCGGGCCCTGGGGGCGCGGGCACTGCGGGGAGGTCGTGCAGGTTGTGTGGAGGGCGATGGTCAGCGGACGAGGACGCGGCGGTCGATGATGAACCAGTTGCGCTTCCACAGCATGTCGGATGCAGCGGTGCTGATCCGGGCGCAGCCGTGCGAGGCCGGGTACGGCGGGATTGATGTCGAGCCGTGGATCGCCCAACCGCGGTCCCAGAACGAGGGTCGGTACATGCGGCCCAGGGAACCGTTGAGCCAGCCCTTGGAGTGGTTGCGGTAGATGCGGAAATCGCCCTTCGGTGTGGTGGCACGCTTCCAGCGCCCGCCGGAGTAGTAGCGCTCGCCGCTACCGGTCGACGTATTCAGCACGTAGGCGATTTTCCCATCAGCGATGCACAGCAGTAGCTGCTTGTCCAGGTCGATCTCGAAGGCGGTGCCTGAGGTGATCTGGGCCTTCGGCAGCACCTTGCGGCTCAGGGCGTCATAGGTCTTGGGGCCGACGACGCCATCCTTCCCCAGACCGGCGGCCTTCTGCAGTGCGTACACCGCCTGCTGCGTGGTCGGACCGAAGGCTCCATCGGCGGAGCCGCACCAATACTTCGCGGCGTTGAGCCTGTTCTGCAGCTCAGTGACGGCGGCCCCCCGGTCGCCCTTGCGCAGCTTCGGCGGTGCGGCCACGGCTGCGGTCTGCGACCCCACACCCAGCGCGAGTGCGGCGCTGATCCCGCCGACTCCGAGCAGCAGGCCGCGTCGACTGACGGCGCCCCCGTGTCCCTCCAGGGTCTGCTCGGATGTCATGGGTGTGGTGCTCGCGATCGTGCCGGACATGATGGTTCCCCCTCGTGTGGTGGTTTGGTGGATCCTCAGGGTTCGTGTCATCCCTGCGGATGCCACTACCTTGCATGGTCAAGGAAGAGTAAACAAGGGGTAAAAGGCAGTTGGTTGGAATTTTTGGCGAGAATCGGCGAACGGCCTGGTCCTGAGGTTGCACCGTCGACGCACATCGCTGCCTCGCGAGGTTCTCTCGGCGTGTCGCGACGCGGCACACTGTGTGAAGCTGAGCGGGTGAGAAGCGCACCTTTCACCCTGGATCTCCCGTTCACCACTGCGTTCGGGGTGACCGGGCCCGACACTGATCTGCACCACCAGGGAGACATCGACGAGATCCACCCCCTGGCGTCCGTCTCGAAACCCATCGCCGCGCTCGCTGTGCTCGTCGCCATCGACCGCGCGCTGCTGGATCTGGATGAGCCTGCCGGCCCTGAAGGAGCCACAGTGCGCCATCTGATGGCCCACACGGCCGGCTATCCCTTCGACGGAGCCGACCCGATCGCACAGCCGGGTGCCCGCCGCATCTACTCCAATACCGGGTTCGAGGTGCTTGGGGCGGTTGTCGAGGACGCCACCGGTTACGACCTGTCGGACTGGGTGGAGCAGGCCGTCGTCCAGCCTCTGTCGCTCGTTTCCCTGGATGTCGGCGGCTCTCCCGCAGCCGGGTACCGAGGCAGTGTGCGTGACCTGTTGACTGTCGGCCGTGAACTGCTGCGGCCGACGCTCATCAGCACAGAGCTGTGGCGTGAGGCGACCTCCTGTCAGTTCCCCGGCCTGGGCGGAATCCTGCCCGGCTTCGGCCGTCAGGCCACAAATGACTGGGGGCTCGGCTTCGAGATCCGCGACGGCAAGGACCCGCACTGGACCGGTGCGCACTCCTCGCCGCGCACGTTCGGGCACTTCGGGCAATCCGGCTCCTTCCTCTGGGTTGATCCCGACGCAGACCTCGCCGCCGCCTTCCTCGGAACCGAGCCGTTCTCGCCCGCCCACGCCGAGGCCTGGCCACCGCTGACCGACGCGATCCTCGATCGCTTCGCCACCGGCGGTGCCGCATGAGCGCCCTCGACCTCTTGGACGACCTGGGCTTCGAAGCCTGCGCCCTGGTGCTCGGCCCGGAAGGAGTCCGCGCCCGCCGCGGAGACACCGAGCAGGTGCGCCTGTGGCGCTCCGTGACGAAGACGATCACCGCAGCCGCCTGCGTGATCGCCGTCCAGGAGGGGCTCGTGAGCCTGGACGACCCGGCCGGTCCGCCGGACTCGACCCTGCGTCATCTGCTCTCCCACTGCTCCGGACTGTGGTACGAGTCCAATCGCACCCTGCATCCGCCGGGCACGCGGCGCGCCTATTCCAACTACGCCATCGACGAAGCGGGTCGACACGTGGCCCGGGGTATCGGCATGGATTTCGGGGACTGGGTGCAGCAGCGCGTGCTCGACCCACTCGGCATGACCAGTGTGGAGTGGGACGGCTCCCCGTCTGTCGGTGCCGCGGGTTCCATGGACGACCTTGCCCTCTTCGCCGCCGAGATGCTGCGCCCCACCCTGCTGGAGGAGCAGTGGCATCGCGCTGCCACCACCCCGCAGTTCCCTGATCTGCCGGGAGTGATGCCCGGCTTCGGTCATCAACGCCCGAACCCCTTCGGACTGGGCTTCGAGATCCGTGGCCACAAGAGCCCGCACTGGACGGGATCGCGCAATGATCCCGCGACCTACGGGCACTTCGGGATGCGGGGCAGCCTGTTCTGGGTGGACCCCGTGGCTGATATGGCGCTCGTGGTGGGCACCGCCCATGACATCTGCGACGCTCACCGGCGGGTGCTCCCTGAGCTCTCCGACGCGGTGCTGGAGGAATTCGCACGGCCGTGAACGGTGCAGTGCCGACGGTGACGCTGTCGGGAACGGTGCACTGTCGGGAGTGACGCTGTCAGGAACGGCGCGCTGGCGTGGAGTGCCGCGTCATCGCCGGGGCCCTGAGTCATGGCGGGAAGAGGCGCGTCATGGGGTGTTCTTTCCCTGTTCACCGGGGTGTCGGCCATCTTTGAGTCGGCCCGCTCCTGGACTACGTTAGGGAGGTATCACCTGATGCACATCGCCGGGGGAGAGGCCCGCTCGCTCACCGGTCACGCACACTCTGGAGGAACCTCGAGATGAAGATCGTCGTCGCCGGTGGAGACGGATTCTGCGGCTGGCCCACTGCGCTGTACCTCTCGCAGAAGGGTCATGACGTCACCATCGTCGACAACCTCGTGCGACGTGACATCGACGAGGAGCTCGGCTCGAACTCCATGACACCGATCCTGCCGCTCGAGGAGCGTGTGGCCGCGTGGAAGGAGGTGTCCGGCAAGGACATCGACGTGCGGATCTCGGATCTGTGCGACTACGACGCCGTCTCCGCGATCTTCCGTGACCTGCAGCCCGAGGCGTTCGTGCACTTCGCTGAGCACCGCAGCGCGCCCTACTCGATGATCGACCGCGAGCACGCGATCGAGAACCACCGCAACAACATCACCGGCACCCTCAACGTGCTGTGGGCCATCAAGGACTTCGCCCCCGACTGCCACCTGGTCAAGCTCGGCACCATGGGCGAGTACGGCCAGCCCAACATCGACATCGAAGAGGGCTGGATCGAGATCGAGCACAAGGGCCGCACCGACCGCCTGCCCTTCCCCAAGCAGCCCGGCTCCTTCTACCACCTCACCAAGGTGCACGACAGCGACAACATCATGTTCGCCTGCCGCATCTGGGGCATCCGCGCCACCGACCTCAACCAGGGCGTGGTCTACGGCCTGGAGACCGACGAGACCCGTCTGGATCCCCGCCTGGTCAACCGTTTCGACTACGACGCCGTGTTCGGCACCGCCCTGAACCGTTTCCTCATCCAGGCGGCGATCGGCCACGACCTCACCGTCTACGGCAACGGCTCGCAGACCCGCGGCTACCTGAACATCCAGGACACTGTGCGCTGCATCGAGATCGCCTGCGAGAACCCGGCTGAGCGCGGCGAGTTCCGAGTGTTCAACCAGTTCACGGAAGAGTTCTCGGTACAGGATCTCGCCGAGAAGGTCGCGAAGGTCGCCCAGAGCATCGGCCTGAACACCACGATCGACCACATCGAGAACCCCCGCGTGGAGAAGTACGACCACTACTACAACGCGGTCAACACCAGCCTGCTGGACCTCGGCCTGCAGCCCCACCTGCTCACCGACGACGTGCTCGCGGAGATCCTCGCTGTGGCGAAGGCCAACACCGACCGCGTGAAGCGCGAACTGGTTCTGCCCACCGTCACCTGGAAGTGAGCCGCATGCGGGCGCGACTGCGCCCGCATGCGCGAGCCGGGGCCGCTGCGCAGCGGCCCCGGCAAGCTTCCGACCACCACTGCGCTCGAGGTATCCCGTGAAGATCGCCATCGTCACCGAGACGTTCCTGCCCTCCGTCGACGGCGTCGTCACCCGCCTGCGGCACGCCGTCGAGCGCTTCACCGACCTGGGCCACGAGGTGATGGTGATCGCCCCTGACCTGGGCGTCACCGAGCATCACGGCGCCCGCGTTGTGGGTGTGCGGCCCGTGACGCTGCCGTTCTACAAGCATCGACGCTTCACGCTGCCCACCCCGAACGTCGACGGCATCATCCGCGGCTTCCACCCTGACGTGGTGCACGCTGCACAGCCGATCCTGCTGGCCAGCTCCGGTGCCTTCGCCGCCCGTCGGCAGAACATTCCGCTGGTGGCCAGCTACCACACCCACATTCCGCGCTACCTCGACCTCTACCGAGCATGGCGCTGGGGCAAGCCCGCCGTGTGGTGGCAGATCAAACGCAACCACGCCCTGGCAGACATCAACCTCGCCACCTCCGAGACCATGCGCGCCGAACTCGCGAGCAAGGGCATCACCAACCTCCACGTGATCCAGCGCGGCGTGGATACTGTCGCCTTCCATCCCCGTTTCGCCTCCGATGCCATGCGCGAGCGGCTCACCGATGGGCATCCGGAGAAGAAACTGCTGGTGTTCGTCGGCCGCCTCGCCGCGGAGAAGGAGATCCACCGCCTGCGCCCCATGATGGAGCGGCGCGAGGACGTGGCGCTCGCGATCGTGGGTGATGGCCCGTATCGACGCGAGCTCGAGGAGCTGTTCGCCGGCACCGCCACGACGTTCCCCGGCTTCATGGAGGGGGAGGAGCTCGCGAGTGCCTTCGCCTCTGCTGACGCCTTCGTGTTCCCCTCCGTCACCGAGACCCTGGGCCTGGTGATCCTCGAGGGCATGGCCTCGGGTCTGCCCGTGGTCGCCGCCCGCTCGGGACCGACGATGGAGCAGGTCACCGATGGCGTGAACGGGCTGCTCTTCGATCACGATGACCCGGCAAGCCTGGATGCTGCTCTGGATCGGCTCGGTGATGAGCAGCTGCGCGGCACCATCCGGGCAGCGGCCCGGGAGGAAGCGGAGCCCCTTTCGTGGGAGCGGGCGTCCGATGACCTGCTGCGCTATTACGAGATGGCGATCGAGAAGCACGGTAGGCGCTGAGCCGAGCGGTTGTGCGAGGGGCGACGCGATGGAACGGTCGGCACGCGCAACCTCGGGGTCGCTTGTCGTTCAGCGACGGCGGAACAGTCCTCGGCGTGGGGCGCGACGTCGGCCCCGGCCAGAGCGGCGCGGCGCGTCACCCTCGGTGGGGTTTCTTCCTGATTCCGCTGAGTCTGTGAGCGAATCCGTGCGGTCGTCCCCGTCGTCGGCATCAGGCTCATCAACGCCGTCGTCCGAATCGTTCCTGTCGTCCCAGTCCCCAGGAGGGACGTCCTCCTCGATCCACTGGTCGGTCCAGCCGATATCCGATTCGTCGTGCGGCCGGAATGCGACCCGCTCACCCATCTGGTCTACGACGTCTTCCCGCTCGACCTCGGCAGGGGCGATGACCTCTTCGCCGCGATGTGGCACAGGGCAGGTCCAGAAATAGGGGCACCCGGGGCAGCCGGCAGTCTCCGCATCCGGCAGTGCCTCACGCTGCAGCCGCACGCCATCGAACTGCTCGAGCATGCGCTGCCGCGCAACATACGGGTTGATCTCCATGACCGCCCCAGCGTAGCCGGGTGCAGGACTGTTCTCAGGATCGAGCGCGCTGCAGCCGCCATGGTGCTCGCAACGGGAGGAGGCAGCCGTTGTTGGCAGCGGGAACCCCGCGGCTACACGAGACGCGGTCAGCCGTCGGGCATGTCGAAGGCCTGCCACTGGGAACCGTCCCAGGCCATGACGCCTTCGGTTTCCGACAGCCCGTAGAGGGTCGCGCCGTCCGGAGAGAAGCACCACTGCTGTGTCTCCTGGCGCGGCAGTTCCTCGACGCGGTCGGTCGTGCGGTCCCATAGCAGCAGTGCATCGCTGCGCTCGGTGATGAGGACCTTCCCGTCCGGTCCGGCGACGAGGTCACCCCACCAGCCGGGCTCGAGCTCAGGACCGGTGGAGACGGTGCCGTCCGGGGCGACGACCTGGACAGCGCTGGGCTTCTCGGCGAGACCGAGCACAGTGCCGTCCTCAAACAGGGCGATCGAGAAGACACGACCTGTCAACCCGTCGACCGAACCGAGGAGCTGACGGCTCTCGATATCCCACCACTGGGGGACGTTGTCCGGCGCTCCTTCAGAGTGGGACGATGCAGCGCCGACCAGCAGCTTCGTCCCGTCGGAGCTCCAGTGCAGGGCGCTCGCGTCATAGTCCGTCCCCAGGTGGAGCGTGCTGCCTCCGCCGCAGGTCTCGCCGTCCACGGTGAACAGTCGCACCGTGTCGTCCGTGCCCAGCGTGGCGACCCGGGACCCGTCGGGAGAGACAGCGACCGACGGCATCCCCGCGATATCCCTCCTCAGGTCATGCCCGAGCAGGTATGTGAGCACCTCCCCTTCGAGGGAGACCACGCTGGCGTAGCGGTGCCTGCCGACGATCAGGCGTTCGTTATCGGGGAGCCAGGCGATCGCTCCGCCGGAACGAACGTCGAGTTCGTGGGTGACCGTCCCGTCGGCGGTGCCCCATACGACAATCCCTCCGGCTTTGACGTCAGGCGCGTCCGGCCTGATGCGGTAGGCGGTGATCCGGGTGCCGTCCGGAGACAGCGCGAGTCCGTGGCTCAGGAACCGTAGCCGGGGATCCGCAGGTGCCGGGTCCACTTCCGTGCCCTCAGGGATCGTTTTCTCATACTCCTTCGGGACCTGCTCAGCCCCATCCAGGCATCGGGTGCCGCCGCGGTGGCTCCGCCCCGCACCACTGCCGGGTAGGAAGGGCAGGGCGGGCAGGCGCGGCAGGTCCACCCCGCATCCGGACATGGCCAGGGCCGCCGGCAGTGCGGCGCCGGTCATCAGCAGGCGCCGACGCGTCCTGCGTCGATGGTCGTTCATCGCAGCCCCCTCCGTGCGACGCCGACGGGCCACGTGCGGCGTGCTGCCAGGATCGCATACCGGAATCGGGTACGCCCAGAGCCAGATCAGCCGCGCGCCGCCGCCCTCGCCGCCTGCGGCAGCGCCTGCATGATCCGGTCGAGCACGTCGTCGGTGTGCGCTGTGGAGACGAACCAGGCCTCGAAAGCGCTCGGCGGCAGGTGCACCCCCTGCTCCAGTAGAGCGTGGAAGAAGCGTCCGAACGCGTCGGTGTCCTGGTCCTTCGCGTGCTCGTAGGTGCGCACCGGCTGCTCGCGGAAGAACACCGAGAACAGGGTGCCGGTGGACTGGACCACGTGCGGCACACCCTCGGCGGTGAGCGCCTGGGACACGGCCTCACGCAGGGTGCGAGAGGCGCGGTCGATCGCGGTGTACGCAGCGGCGTCCAACCCGTCCAGGGTGGCAAGGCCTGCTGCGGTCGCCAGCGGGTTCCCGGACAGCGTGCCCGCCTGATAGACAGGGCCGAGCGGGGCGAGCTGCTGCATGAGGTCGCGCCGACCGCCGAAGGCACCCACCGGCAGGCCGCCGCCGATCACCTTGCCGAAGGTCATCAGGTCCGGCGTCCATCCCTCGCCGTCCAGGCCGTACTGGCCGGCGCGGCTTGCCCGGAACCCCGTGAGCACCTCGTCGCTGATCAGCAGGGCCCCAGCGGCATGCGCGGTCTCGGCCAGAAAGCGGTTGAAGCCCACACCGTCCTCAACAGGCGGCGGCACGACACCCATGTTCGCGGGCGCAGCCTCCGTGATCACCGCCGCGATCTCGCCGCCGCGCTCAGCGAACAGCTCACGCACCGCGACCCGATCCCCGTAGGGCAGCACCACTGTGTCGCGGGCAGCCCCGGCCGTGACACCGGCGGAGCCCGGCAGGGAGAAGGTCGCCATCCCACTGCCGGCTTCAGCGAGCAGCGAATCAACGTGACCGTGATAGCAGCCGGCGAACTTCACGATCACGTCACGACCCGTGGCGCCGCGCGCGAGCCGGATCGCGCTCATCGTTGCTTCGGTACCGGAATTGACCAGCCGCAGCTGCTCCACCGGCGCGATGCGGCGCACCACCTCGTCGACCAGCTCAACCTCACCGGGCTGCGGTGCACCGAAGCTCAGGCCGCGCCCCGCTGCCTCGCGCACGGCCTCGACGACGCGTGGATTGGCGTGCCCCAGGATCATCGGCCCCCACGACCCCACGAGGTCGACGTACTCGTGGCCGTCGACATCGCGCAGCAGCGCACCGGCGGCCGAGGCGATGATCGGCGGGGTGCCACCCACGGAGCCGAAGGCGCGTACCGGGGAGTTCACGCCACCGGGGATCACCTGCTGGGCGCGGGCGAACTGCTCATGCGCGATCGGTCGCGTCGTCGTGGTGCTCGACGGGTCGGAAGGAGTGGAGGTCATCGTGGATATCCGTTCTGAGCGATGTCGTCGGAAAGTGGCAGAACGCGGTGCTCGCGCCGTGGGTGACTGTGAGGGGCTGCTGTACTGGTTTGCTGTGGTGAGCTTCCGTTCTGGGGTGCTGTGCTGGTCTGCACGACGAATCAGGAGCGCGGGCTCACAGGTACTCGTGCAGGTGGTCCGGGAGGCCGTCACGGAACCAGCCGGCCACCTCGCTCGCCCAGTAGGTGAGCACGGTGTCCGCGCCAGCGCGGCGCAGCGACAGCAAGGACTCAAGGATCACGCGCTCGCGATCCAGCCAGCCGTTCGCCGCCGCGGCCTCGACCATCGCGTACTCTCCCGAGACCTGGTAGGCCCCCACCGGCACTGGGGAGGCGGCCGCGACATCAGCCAGCACATCGAGGTAGGGCATGCCCGGTTTGACCATCACCAGGTCAGCGCCTTCGGCGAGGTCCAGCTCGAGCTCGCGCAGCGCCTCGCGTCGGTTCGCCGGATCCTGCTGGTAGGTGCGGCGATCCCCGGTGAGCGAGGAATCGACCGCCTCACGGAACGGGCCGAAGAACGCCGACGCATACTTCGCGGTGTACGCGTAGATCGCGACGTCCTGATGGCCATCACCGTCCAGAGCATCACGGATCGCCGTGACCTGGCCGTCCATCATCCCCGACGGCCCCAGCAGATGCGCACCCGCCCGAGCCTGGGCGACGGCCATCTCCCGGTAACGCTCCAACGTCGCGTCGTTGTCCACCCGGCCACGGGCATCGAGCACACCGCAGTGCCCGTGGTCCGTGAACTCGTCCAGGCACAGATCGGCCATCAGCACGGTGTCATCACCCAGCGCCTCCCGCAGCCGGGCGAGCGCCCGGTTCAGCACGCCATCGGGATCAGTGGCGCCCGAGCCGACCGCGTCCTTCCGCTCAGGCACACCGAACAGCATCAGCCCGCCCACACCGTTCGCAACTGCCTCGCGAGCGGCGGTGACCAGGGAAGCTTCCGTATGCTGGAGCACGCCGGGCATGGAGGAGATGGGGCGGGGATCCTCGATGCCTTCGCGCACGAACATGGGCAACACGAGGTCGTGTGGCCGCAGGGTGTGCTCACGCACCAGGGTGCGGATCGCTGCCGTCGAGCGGAGGCGGCGCGGGCGGATAGCAGGTCCAGTCATGACAGGTTCTCCGTGAGGGCGAGATGGACAGCGCGGGCAAGAGCCCGATCCGTGGGCTGCTCCGCTTGGGCGTGCACCACCAGGTTGCGGGCGCGTGCCGCCTCGCTGGTGGGCTCGCCGATGGTGACGATACGGGTTGCGACGTTGATCGCGAGGCTGCCCACCAGGGTGGCGAGCATTGAGCTGGTCAGCACCACCGCCGCGTAGGTGCCCAGCCGTAGGTCCAGCACCATCTGCGGATCAATGGCCGCGGATCGCGGTCGGTAGGCGGTGACACGCTCGATGCTCCATCCCTTCTCCGCCAGCCCGCGCTCCACTGTCGGCGCTGCAGCGGCCGACGCCGGGAACAGGACGGTGCCGCCACCCTCGGGTGCGGGCGGTGCCTGCTCGACGAGCGCTGCCGCTGACCCGTCGGCCACCAGATCCGGTTCGATGCCGTGCTCGCGCAGCTCCTGCGCCGTGCCATCACCGACCACCCACACCTCAACGCCATCCGGCACCGCGAAGCAGGCGCCATGTTCATCGGCATCCTCGAACCAGGCGAGAGCCTCCACGGCGGTGCGGCTGGTGAGCACCAGACGGTCGAACCCGCCATCGGCGAGCTGCCGCACCGCCTCGCGCATGTCGGCGTCGTGCTCGAGCTTCAGCTCGACGAAGGGGGAGTGGTCCACCGAGTACCCCATCTGCTGCAGGCGCTCGATGAGCTCGCCACCGCGACCCGCAGGACGCGGCACGAGGATCGGCTTATCGGTCACAGCGATGCTCACAGTGCTCCTCGGGATCAGTCGGCGGTGGATCGGGCAGCGGCGAGCAGGTCGGCTGCGCCGCGAGCGAGCAGATCGCCCGCAAGCTCCCGGCCCAGTGCGGCCGCTGCGCTCGGCAGGCCGTGCCGCTCGCCCGCCACCACGGTACGACCATCCGGAGAGATCGCGAGCGCCCGCACGGACAGACCATCGGCCGTCGGCACAGCGTGAGCGGCAACGGGTGCAGAACACCCTGCTTCCAGGGTGGCGAGCAGCGAGCGTTCAGCCGTGACGGCGGCACGCGTGTGTGCGTCATTCCCGGCGGCGAGCAGCGCGCCGAGCCAGCTTTCCGCTGCGGCGTCGGCCTCGCGGCATTCGATCGCGAGCGCACCCTGCGCCGGGGCGGGCAGCATCACCTCCGGCTCGAGAGCCTGGGCGACCACGTCATCGCGGCCGGCACGGCGCAGCCCGGACAGCGCGAGGATCACCCCGTCCAGGTCCGCCTGAGGGCCGCGGGCACGGGCGATACGGGTATCGATATTGCCGCGGATCGCCACCACCTCCAGGTCCGGACGCGCTCGCCGCAGCTGAGCGGCGCGGCGCGGCGATCCCGTGCCGAGGCGCGCCCCCGAGGGAAGGTCCATCAGCTGCGCACCGTCTCGTGTCACGAGCGCGTCGCGCGGATCCTCGCGCGGCGGAATGCAGGCGAGCGTGATTCCGTCAGCAGGAGCGGTGGGGAGGTCCTTGCAGGAGTGGACGATCACGTCCACCTCGCCGTCCAGCAGCGCCTGCCGCACGGCGGTCACGAACACGCCGGTGCCGCCGATGGTCGCAAGGGGCCGACGGTCCACATCGCCCTGCGTGCGCACCTCCACCAGCTCAACGCGTGCGTCGATGCCAGCCGTCAGTGCGTCGATGGCCGAACGGGACTGGGTGCGGGCAAGCAGCGAACCGCGCGTGCCCACCCGGATCGTGTGCGGCTTCGTCACGAGACTGCCTGCCCGGTCTGCGGTGACGCCGGGGCCTGCGCAGCGGCATCCCGTGCGGCGGCGACGTCCTCCTCGGAGTCCACGCCCGCTGTCGTCGGCCGACACA
Source organism: Brachybacterium timonense (assembly GCF_900258505.1). GTDB lineage: Bacteria > Actinomycetota > Actinomycetes > Actinomycetales > Dermabacteraceae > Brachybacterium > Brachybacterium timonense. The sequence continues at coordinate 2,918,327 of NZ_LT984895.1, read as the reverse complement.
TCCGGCCCACGCAGCAGCGTGCGCCGCACACATCCGGAGTCATGCCGAAGTCGGTCAGTGCGCGCCGTTCGAAGCTCGGATCGAGCCGCTCCTGCACCAGGTCCGCGAGCGCCGCGGTGAAGCGGGGATCCGTGCCGGAGGTCGGTACACGCCGGAACGCGAGGTCGTGCTCCGCAGCGGTGTCCTTCGCCTCCGTGTCCAGGTCCCACACGACCTCCACGTGGTCGGTGACGAAACCGATCGGCACCACCACCACGGCATCCGCCTGGTCCTCGGCGGCCACCCGCTCGATCACATCGTTCACGTCGGGTTCCAGCCACGGCACATGCGGTGCGCCGGAGCGGGACTGGTAGACCAGCTCCCAGGCGGGAGTGTCGGCGAGCTCGTCGTCCAGCTCCTCCATCACCCAGCGGCAGGCCGCCAGATGCTGCGCCACATACCAGCCACCGGAACCGGGCGTGCGCGTGGACTGCGGGCCGGACGCTTCCGCCATCGTCAGCGGCACCGAGTGCGTGGAGAACAGCACCCGCACGCGGTCGGTGTCGTGCCCCTCGCGCCGCAGTGACTCCAGTGCCTCGCGCACGCCATCCAGCACCGGTTCCAGGAACCCGGGATGGTTGAAGTAGACGCGCGCCTTGTCGATCGTGAGCTCACCGGCGAGGCCCGTCTCCTCGAGAGCCATCCCGAAGTCCTCCCGGTACTGCCGGCAGGAGGAGTACGACGAGTAGGCGCTGGTCACGAGGCCCAGCACGTGGCGGTGACCGTCGGCGTGGATCTGCCGCACCGTGTCGGTGACGTACGGATCCCAGTTGCGGTTGCCGAAGTACACCGGCAGGTCCACGCCGCGGGAGGCGAGCTCCTGTTCGAGAGCGGCGATCAGCGCCTCGTTCTGTGCGGTGATCGGGCTGACACCGCCGAGTGCGCGGTAGTGCCCGGCCACCTCCTCAAGGCGTTCATCGGGGATGCCCCGGCCACGGGTGACGTTGCGCAGGAACGGGATGACATCCTCCTGGCCTTGCGGGCCACCGAAGGAGGCGAACAGGATCGCGTCGATCCCGCGCGTCTGGCCGCGGCGCACATGGTCGGGTGAGTCCGCATCGAGAGCGCGCGGCAGGGGCGCAGTCGGGGCGGCGGGCTGCGGGGTCATGGTCTCTCCTCGGATGGTCAGGACAGCAGATCAGCGACGTCGCCCAGGTCCGTGAGGCGGCGCCCGGTGTGGAAGGGCAGCTCGTCACGTACGTGCAGGCGCGCCTTGGAGTAGCGCAGGTGGCGCATCATGTCCACCAGATCGTGGAGGTCATCGGCTTCGAAGGACAGCAGCCATTCGTAATCGCCGAGCGCGAAGGCCGCCACCGTGTTGGCGTTGACCTGCGGGAAGTCGCGGCCCAGCAGGCCATGCTCGCGCAGCATCTCGCGCCGCTCGTCCTCCGGCAGCAGGTACCAGTCGTAGGAGCGCACGAACGGGTACACGGTGATCCACTGCTTGCGCTCACGCGAGGGATCCATGAATGAGGGGATGTGCGAGCGGGTGAACTCGGCGTCGCGGTGCACACCCACGGATGCCCACACGCGGTGCAGCAGGGAACCGGCGAGCGAGGACTCCAGGGCGCGCAGCGCCGACTGCAGCGCCTCCGGCTCGTCGGCGGCAAGCCACACCATGAGGTCATCCTCGGCACGGAAGCCGGTCATGTCATACCAGCCCAGGATCTCGGCGCCGTCGGCCTCCATCAGCGTGACAGCCTCCGACAGGGCGCCGGTGATCTGGTCGCGCGAGATATCGCCCTCGGCGCGCAGGCCGCCCAGACGGCGGAACACGGTGTACGAGGTGTAGCGGGTGACCTCGCCGTTCGAACTCTCGGCGCCGTGGGGCTGGGCGGGTGCGGGGTGCTGTGTGGTCATGGTCGATCCTCCGATGCGGTGGTGGTGTGTGGCGACGGGATGGTGTGCGATGCGGTGTGCGGGCCCGACGGGGCCGGGGTATTCGCAGGGGCGGTATCGGCGGCCCTTGCGGCGGCAGCCGGTGTGTCTGCGTGGACGGCAGCGGTGTCGGCACGGACGATCATCTCGATGCCGGTGCCGGCCCGCCAGGCGCCGACGAGCTCGAGGTTCGGCTCATCCTCCAGTGCTGCCTCGAGCTCGGCCAGGCGGTCGCTGCGTCCGGGGCTGGCACCACGCATGGTGCGCTCCCAGGTGATCACCTGGGAACCGCGCAGGTCAGCCTCTCGCAGCGGCACCCCAAGGATGGCGGAGGCGTCAGCGAGCGCGAGGGCCGGGGCATCATCGACCGACGGAAGCTCTTCACCGGGTCGGCCATAGCTCAGCCGCACCACATGCGCCGTCCCGGCAGCGGACTGCACATGCTCCCATTTCGCGCTCGCATGCGTGAGGGCTTTCGCGCGGATCCCCGGCGTGCCCGGGGCCACGAGTGCGCCGGTGCCGACGGGGAAGGCATCCAGGCGGTGATCCTCCAGGACAAGCGCCACGAGCCGCACAGGCACCGCCGGTTCCGGGGCGATCGCCGTGGCGACTGCCGGGGCGGGGTCATGCAGCAGGTCGTGCGCCGCATCGGGTGGGCAGGCGAGCACCAGGTGATCGGCGGCGAGCTGTGTGCCGCCGGTGCATACGGTCCACGAGGATCCGTCGGCATGCCGAGTGATCGACGTGGCCGGTGCGCCGGTGAGGATCTGGCCGCCGTGAGCCTGCAGGTCCTGCGCGATGGCGTCGGTCAGGGCCGACATCGTCGGCGCTAGGGAATGCACGGCCGTGCCCGCGCTGCGAGGTGCGCCAGATGCGGAGCCATGCCGCGGCGCCGACCCTGCGCGGGTCCCACTGCGGCGTGCCCGCACCACCGCCTGCAGGGAGCCGTGGCGCTGCAGATCCTCGGGCAGCGTCGGCATGATCGAGGAGACCTCGACCGTGTCGGGGTCAGCTGAGTGCACGCCGCCCACCAGCGGCGCCACCAGGCGATCCGTGACGGACCGCCCCATGCGCAGACGCACGAGCTGCCCGAGCGTCACGCCGGGCCGCAGTCCGATCCGTCCCGGCAGCACCCGGTCCACGAGGGTGCGTAGGGCGCCGCGCCAGCCGATCACGGTGCGCGTCGACGCGGAGAACGGGTGGCCGGGGATGCCGAGCATGCCGCCGACGGGTGCCACGTGGGTGCCTGCCGCGGAGACCAGACGTGAGGGCAGCCCGGCGCGTGGGGAGCGGATCTGGTCGGCCAGGCCGAGCTCCTCGATGAGGGCGTCGACCGCGCCAGTGCGGGTCGAGTACGCCTCGGCGCCGGCGTTCACCGTGATCCCGGCGACGTCGGTGCTGCGCAGAGCCCCGCCGAGCTGCTCGTCGGCCTCCAGGAGCGTGACCTGGGCGCCGGCACGTGCATGCCGACGGGCGGCCAGCAGGCCAGCGATACCGCCGCCGATCACGACGACGCGAGGTGACGTGCTCATGCCGTCGGTGCCCCCGAAGCAGCTGTGGTGTCACCATCGGGCCGATGTGCTGGCGCGGTCACGCGCGGTGAGGCCGAGGGGCTTGGCTGCTCATGGAGGTGAGCCACCAGGTCAGTGAGCACGCTCGGATCGGTCTGCGGCGGCACCCCGTGGCCGAGGTTCACGACGTGCCCCGCCGCCGACGCACCGGCGGCCAGCACCTGGTCGGCATGTGCGAAGCGGGTGGCTTCATCGGTGAACAGCACGGCCGGGTCGATATTGCCCTGCAGGGGGACGTCGGCACCCAGCAGTGCTGTGGCGCGGTCCAGCCGCAGCCGGTGATCAATGCCCATCACGTCTGCGCCGACCTCCCGCATGGCAGGCAGCAGATGAGCGGCGCCCACCCCGAAGTGGACCCGCGGCACCGGCAGGTCAGGGAGCGCACTGAGCACCGCGCGGGAGTGGGGCAGCACGCCGGCACGGTAGGAGTCCTCATCCAGGGAACCGGCCCACGAATCGAACAGCTGCACCGCAGAGGCACCGGCGAGCACCTGCGCCCGCAGGAAACGCGCGGAGGCCTGCGCCACCCAGCCGGCGAGACGATTCCACAGGTCTGGGCGGGACCGCATGAGGGAGCGCGCCGCAAGGTGGTCCCGGCTGGGTCGACCCTCCACGAGGTAGCTCGCCACCGTGAACGGGGCGCCGGCGAAACCGATCAGCGGCACGCTGCCGAGCTCTGCCACGGTGCGGGAGACCGCCTCGCGGATCGGGTCGAGCGCCGCTTCGAAGTCATCGCCCAGCGGTGGCAGGGCGGTGATCGCGGCCTCTGTGGCGACGGGTTCATCGAAGACGGGACCCACGCCAGGCTCGATATGCACGCCCATCCCGGCCACACGCAGCGGCACGACGATGTCGGAGAAGAAGATGCCCGCGTCCACGCGATGGCGCCGCACCGGCTGCAGGGTGATCTCGGCAGCCAGGTCCGGCCGCAGACACGAGTCGATCATGTCGATACCCTCGCGCAGCGCCCGGTACTCGGGCAGGGAGCGTCCCGCCTGCCGCATGAACCACACGCTCGGTGGGGCCGACGTGGGCCTGCCGCGGTAACGCTCGATCAGGGACGCATCCGCCGTGCCGCCGTCGGCCGCGGACCGGCGCAGAGGATGCCCTGCAGGCAGAGAGCCGAGCGGATCCGACTGCTCACCAGGCAGCCCCGGCGTGTGCCCGGGCGTGACCTGTGCAGCCGTCGGCTCCGAAGACGGCGAATCTGACGGGGCGTCGTAAAAAGTGGCGCGTGGCCTGCTGTTCCGTGTCATGACACACCCATTGTGCATGTCGTCTCACACTGGCGCGTTCAGGAAGGCCGTAAGGGGCTCCATGGCGTGATACGTCCTACCATCGAAGGCATGCTTGTTGCGGCCAGTGCCTCCCATGAGCACCTCGATCTCGGGGTGCTCGATGCGCTGACCCGTCACACCGAGAACCTGGACGCCGTGCTCGCGGCGCGCGAGGACATCGATGGCGCCGTGGTGATCTCGACCTGCAACCGGCTCGAGATCTACATGGATGCCGAACGGTTCCACCCCGCGATCGACGCTGCGGTGGGCGCCATCGAGCAGGCCAGCGGGCTGGGACGCGAGCAGGTGGCCGGAGCGCTCGAGATGAGCATGGGGGCCGACGCCGTCACCCACCTGTATGAGGTCATGGCCGGGCTCCGTTCACTGGTCGTCGGCGAATCCGAGATCGCTGGCCAGGTGCGCGGCGCCTTCACCCGGGCGCTGGAGGCCGGACACACCACGGCCATGCTGAACGACCTGTTCCACGTGGGGTTGCAGCACGCCAAACGTGTCTCGAGCACCACTGGACTGGGCTCCGTCGGTCGTTCTGGTGGCATCGTCGCACTCGACCGCGCGGCACAGCGCCTGACCGTCCCGTTCGCGCAGACGACAGTGCTGTTGCTCGGCACCGGCGCCTACGCCCGCGTGATCACCGCTGAGCTGCAGCGGCGCGGGGCACGCGAGGTGCTGGTGTACTCGCCGTCGGGCCGCGCGCAGGACTACGCCCGCAGCCACGATGTGCGTGCCGTTGCCGCCGATGGGCTCGCAGCCGCGGTGCTCAGCGCTGATCTGGTGGTGGCCGCCTCCGGGCAGGGTGAGCGGACCCTCCGAGCAGCCGACGTCGCCGCACGTGGCGGCAGGCAACTGGTGGTGCTCGACCTGGCCCTGCACTCCGATTGTGAGCCCGGTGTCCGCGACCTCGACGGTGTGGACGTCATCACGCTGCGTGACATCGCCGATGACATCGACGACACCGCCCTGCTCGAGCAGGCCCGCATGATCGCTGCCGAGGGGGCTCGGCGCTTCACGTCCCGCCAGCGCATGCGCACTGTGGACCCGGCCGTCACCTTCCTGCGCGGCACGGTCGCGGGCGCGGTGAGCGAGGAGGTCGAGAAGATCCGGGCACGCTACGACGACGCCGTAGCCGAGGACTTCGAACGCCACCTGCGGCGGATCGCCGCGAAGGTGCTGCACTCACCCACGGTGCGAGCCCGCGAACTGGCCCGCGACGGGCAGGCCGAACAGTACGTGGCGGCCTTCCATACGCTGTTCGGGGTGGATGTCCAGGAGGCTTCACGCCCACCGCGACCATCGCAGAATGCACCCCATCAGTCCGACTCGCCACGTGGAGACGACGCCCCGCAGCGAAGCGAGCAGGAGGAGCCCGCATGAACGCCCCCGATGATCTGCACGAGACCACTCTTGCCCTGCTCGCCCTGCTGGACGACGGTGAGGACGCCGCTTCTGAGCGTGCCATCGACGTGCGTGCACGACTGGCACGGGTCACCGCCGATGCGGGCCGGTTCGAGGACGCCCTCTATCAGGCCGACGAGCTGTTGAAGGATGCGCGCTGTGCGCATGGTGAGGACGCGGAGGCGACCGCTACGGCACGTGCCGCGCTCGCCCATGTGGAGGCGGCACTGCCCAGCACAGACTGAGCGCCCGTCGGCCCTCAGACCCTCCAGCGGAACCCGGCGCCCTCAAGTCGCGCATCGACGGCGTCCTGCATGGAGGCCGCGAATGTTGCGCTGATGTGGAATCTGTCGATTGAGACGAGCACGTTCCCGATGATGGGTGAGCAGATGCCGTCGGGGCAGACGAGGTCGTTCACGTCGATCGGCACGATGGGGGTGCGCCCGCCGGTGAGCTGGGCGATCTGAGCGGTGTCTGGCCGCTCGGCTGTCAGCGGGGCGGGGATCGGTGGCGCGCAGTTCGAAGCGTCCACCCCGTTCTCGTCGATGCAGATCGGTGGATCGATCGGGAGGCGGGGCTGGTCACGCAGCGCGATCACCTGGGTGCCCTGTGCGAGCAGCGCCGGGATCGTCTCCTCGAGCCCCGGGGTGATGATCTCCTCGCCAGCGGGCGTGAAGAACGTGGTGGCCAGGAGAACAGCGTCCGGTCGCACCGTTTCCAGGTATGCGCGGGCGGCACTGCTGTAGGCATCGCAGTCGGGGCTGATCTGTGCCTCGGGGGAGAAGGTGCAGCCACCTTCCCACAGCGTCACCACGCTCCAGCCATGCTCGGCAGCGAGCGGCAGAATCGCACCGGTGAACTGCTCCATGCGCGAGTTCCCGATGCTCACCAGCACCGGGGCATCCTCCCCGGCGCTCTGCACGTGGCAGAGATCCGCCAGCTCAGGGTCCGACGGGGCGAGCTCTCCCTCGCAGGTGCCGGGAACGCCCACCCAGTCCTTCCCGGCCAACGCCGTGGTGGGCAGGAACGGCGCGTGCGCGTCACGATCCGGATGTGGTTCGTACGACGGATCCAGCACCCGGGCCCCCGGATTGTCCGCCACGGCGCGCGCCTGCAGATCACGCTCCTGAGCGAGCAGATGCTGCTGATACGCGAACGGTGGTGCCAGGCCGACGACGAGGGCGAGCACAGCGACGGCCGCGGCGCGATACGGCACCGCGTTGAGGTACACGCTGCGTCGTATCGGCTGATCGACAGCGCGGGTGAGCAGCCACGCCAGCAGCAGCGACGCAAGGATCAGGGCGGCACCCACACCGAAGGAGGCCCGCTCGCGTCCCAGCAGCGCCAGGGCGATGGTGAGCAGCGGCCAATGCACCAGGTACAGGGCATACGAGATGTCGCCCAGAATGCGGGCTGGGCGGGTCGAGAGCATCCGGTCAACGCTCAGCGGATGCCCGGTGTCACCGGCCAGGAGCACCAGCGCGGCGGCGCCCAGCGGCCACAGCGCGATCCATCCCGGGAACGCCCCGCGCACATCCACCAGCAGGCCGCACAGGAGGAGTGCGAGCAGCCCGCACCAGCCCAGAGCGACCCGGATCGCGCGATGCGCCCCGGCGGCGCGTCGGCGCTCGAGCGTCGGCAGCAGCAGCGCCAGCACGGAGCCGGCGGCGAACTCCCAGGCCCGGGTGCGCGTATCGAAGTAGGCGACCTGCTGTTGGGCGGCCGTGGAATACACCGACCAGACCAGGCTGGCGAGAAGCACCATGCTGAAGACCACCAGCAGCGCCATGCTCACACGCACCCGGAGTCGGCGGGCGATGGCGACGGTGACCTCGATGAGCACCGGCCAGATCAGGAAGATCTGCCCCTGGATGGACAGCGACCAGAAATGCTGGAACGGCGAGGGGCCGCCGACGTCGGCCGCGTAGTAGTCCACGTCGCGGTGGATCAGCACCCAGTTCTCCACCTGGCCCACCGATCCCATGGCATCTGCGAGAGCTGGCATCCAATGTTCGGGCTCGAGCAGGGCGACGACGGCAGTGAGGGTTGCCAGGGAGACCACGACTGTTGGTGGGAGCAGCCGCTTGAACGTTTTTGCCCAGTAGGAGAACGGTTGCAGAGGGCGACGGGCTTCAGCGCGCCGCACGAAGCTTCCGGTCAGCAGGAATGCCGACAGGAACAGGAACACGTCCACCCCGCCCCAGACGCGCCCGGACCACACGTGGTAGAGCACCACCAAGCCGATCGCGACGCCGCGCAGACCGTGCAGCTCGGGCCGATACCTGTCAGGCCCCGTTGTCGGGGCTTCGCACGCAGCAGTCACGTCTGCCGGGACACCACTGGTGGGTCACGGCCGCAGGAACGCGGCGCAGGCGCGCTGCAGCGCCAGCACATCGCTCGCGGCGCACATCTCGCGCGCGGAGTGCATCGACAGCAGTGTGATCCCGGCATCCACGGTCACCATGCCCAGGCGGGTCGCGGTGATCGGGCCGATGGTGGAGCCGCACGGCATGGCGTTGTTCGACACGAACGTCTGATGCGGCACACCAGCCTTCTCGCAGGCGGCAACGAATGCTGCCGTGCCGGCAGCATCGGTGGCATACCGCTGCTGTGCGTTGACCTTCAGCATCGGGCCGCCGCCCAGTCGCGGCCGCTCCACTGGATCGTGCCGCTCCGGGTAGTTCGGGTGGGCGGCGTGCCCGGCGTCGGCCGAGAGCACGAACGAGGACGCGAACGCCTGGCGGCGCGACGCATCCGTACCGCCGAGCGCCGCATGCATCCGCACCAGGACATCCTCGAGGAACGGTCCGCCGGCACCGGAGCGCGTCGCTGAACCGACCTCCTCATGGTCATTCGCCACCATCAGCGCGATCGGCGCGTCGGCGGGGGTGTCTGCGCCGGCGAGCTCGATCAGCGCCTGCGTCTCGGCATGCACCGAGCTGAGGTTGTCGAGTCGAGCGGAAGCCAGGAACTCTTCTTGGGCGCCGAACAGGGCCGGTTCCTGCGCATCCACCGTCACCACGTCGAAACCGACGACGTCGTGCACCGTCACGCCAGCGCGCTTCGCCAGCAGCTCGAGCACATCTGCCTCGCCCAGACCAAGGATCGGCTGCATGTGTCGCTGCGGGTCCAGGGTGAGGCCATCGCGTGTCACCCCGCGGTCCAGGTGGATCGCCAGCTGCGGCACGCGCGCCACCGGTGGGGTGTCCACGAGCACCGTGGAGCCATCGCGCAGCGCGAGCCGACCGGCCAGGCGCAGTTCGCGGTCCAGCCACGAGTTCAGCAGCGGGCCACCGTAGATCTCGACGCCGATCTGCGCGATGCCCTCTGCTGCAAGGCGCGGGTTCGGCTTGAGTTTGAGCGCGGGGGAGTCGGTGTGGGAGCCGACGATCCGCCAGGGCGTCGACGCCGATGCAGCTTCTGGGGCGATCCACGCGATGATCGCCCCATCGCGCACCACGAACACGGCGCCGGTCACATCCTGCGCCGACCACTCCTCGTGCTCGTCGAGTTCGCGGAAACCGGCTTCGGTCAGGCGGCGGGCGCTCTCACGTGCGGCGTGGAAGGACGACGGCGACGCGGTGACGAAGGAGCCGAGGTCACGTGCGGCGGCGCGGGCGTCGGCGGGCAGCGATTCGGAGGCGGGTGAAGCAGTCATTCCAGCATTGTTCCATCGGTGCCGAGGCACGGCTTGAGTTTCCAGAGGGAGGCCTCGCCGACTCTCAGCACCTCGACCGCAGCGCCCGTCGAGGAGATCTCGTTCAGCCCGGTGTAGGTGGCGCGTCGATCGAGCAGCTCCTCGGGTCCGAAATCCAGGGCGTAGTCCACGTCCAACTCGTCGGCTGCGTCGCACACTTCCGGCACTGTGTTCGCCTCGTCCAGACGAGCGTTCAGCAGGTGGACCTCCGGCTCAGCCTGGAAACCCATGAACGTATTGAGCACAGCGCGGTCCGAGATGGCGTAGGCGAGCGAGCTGCCGTTCCATGCATTCGTGGCGATCACGGCGTCTTCGGGAACGTACTGAGGGAGCTGCTGGAGCAGACGCAGCTCGTCGTCACTGAGCAGCTGCTGATGCTGCCACAGCGGTTCCATCCCAGAGGTGACCTGCCCCTGGGCTGTCGAGGTGGTGCTGCCGGTGAGCATGAGTGCGGCGATCACCGCAGCGGTCAGAGGATGCGTGAGGAAGGAGAGACGTTGCTGGCGCGCAGCAGCCCACTGGAGGGCATGGTCGATCCCGACAGCGAGAAGAGGTACGCCGATCAGTGGCGCGATCGCGGTGATGCGGAACGTATCGCCGTACCAACCTCCTGTGAGCTGGTATCGCAGCGGTGAGATGTCGAGGGTTCGGGCGAACACGCCATGCACGGTGGCCAGAGTGAAAGCGGCGACCATCCACCGCTCAGTGCCCGTCAGAATGAGCACAAAAACGGACGCCGCCACCACCGCGCCGAGCCACAGCACGGTGGAGCTTGCGTGGGCAGACATCGACAGCGCCTGCCCGATGGCGTCTCGGGGCGCGGCGTCGCCGGCCCAGATGGCCGATTCGTAGTTGGGGCGAAACGTCTTCCACACCACTGCCGTGACCACAGCGGCGACGATGGTCAGCAGGGTTGTTGCCGCAAAGGGGAGCAGGGCGCCCGGCTCCCGCCGCACGAGTCGATGAGCGCGCAGCACGCTCGCCCACGCCAACATCGGCCCGCACAGCAACATGGCGGCGTAGAACCCCGTCGGATGTGCGGCCACGATCGCGAGCCCCACGAGGGGAAACGCCACGGCCAGCTGCCCTGGGGTGAGTCGGAGCGGACCAGCCGGTGCCAGGCGTAGCAGCTGCGCGCAGACGCAGATCGCCGCCGGCACGAGGGCGATCGACATCAGGTACGGCCAAAGGATGCCCCAGCTCATCATGATCAGGGGGAAAGCACCGGTGATCGGCGCGAGAGCTCCCGCGAGGAAGAGACCGACTGGTCCAGCGGTCGTGCAGGTGCGCACGATCATGACCAGCCCGATCGGATACACCAGAACACCGAGGGTGAGCATCAGCACATTGGATGCCAGCGGGATGTCGGCGCCACTGCTCATCACCACGAGGCTCGCCGCCTGATGCCACAGCGCCGGGTAGTAGGCGGAGTGCCCGGGCATAGCCGTCATACTGCCGACCAACCAGGCAGAGGCGTCCTGTGCACGCAGCACGTGCCGCACGGCATTGAGGTGGAACACCGCATCGTAGGTCTGGCTCACCGCACGGATGGAGCCCATCAGTCGCAGCTGCTGCACCACGAGCACGGCACCGCCCACAGCGACCCCCGCGACGGCGGTGATCCCCGGACGGGTGCGCAGCATCGACAGCACACCGTGGCCCGAGGTCGCAGGGCCGTCGGCTGAATCCGTCGGTGCCGCAGCAGGCATCCCATCCGCGGCGCGCTGGGATGGGGCCGACGGCGTTCGGCCGCGGACCCGATGCGTGAGCTCAACGACGGCGCCCAGGAGGAGCCCCAGCACGAGTGGTGAGAGGGGCGTCCACGGGATGTCGAGGGCCCTGCCGCCCTCTGCGGCGATCGTGACGATAGTCAGTGACAGTGGGGCGAGGAAGCCGACGAGTGCGGCACCGCGCAAGCGCAGCGCAAGGGCAAGGGGCACGCCCGGAACAGTCAGAACAGCCACGGCCATGAGAACAGCGGCCGCGACATCCATCGTGGGTACTCCTTGCAGGTGGGGGTCGCAGCGGCTCCGACGCCGTGCGGCCGGATCAGTGCTGATCCTAGAGGATCGTCGCCTCACGGACCGTGACGGACAAGGGGTCAGTCAGCGTCTGCTCGACGAACTGGCGGGTGAGGTGATTGTCGTCAAGGTAGACGTAGGTGGTGCCGACGATCGGCGCGCAGCGGCCGTCGGGGCAGACCCGGTCCGAGAGGTCCACGCCGAGGATGCGTGCGGGTGTCCCGTCCGTGCGGGGCGCTCCGGTCCTGGCCAGGAGATCGGTTGCCGGATCAACGTCGGCAACCTTCTGAGCACGCGGTGCTCCGCATTGTGCGTCGGCATCCGCTGGAGTGCCGCCGCCGTCCAGCACCGCTTCCGGGCACTGGTACTGGTCCTGGGGCCAGCGCGGCGTGTCCCGCACCCCGACGACGGTGATGCCGCTGTCCAGGATGCTCTGCACGGCCTCATCCGTTCCCGCGGGAACGATCTCCTCAGCCGAGTCCGGCGTGGTGCGGGTCACCGTGGTGAGCACAGCCGTGGGTTTCACCTGGGCCAGGTACGCCATCACGTAGTCGTGGTAGCCCGCGCAGTAGTCGCCCTCTGTCTCCGGTGTGGTGAGCGTGCACCCGGACATGCTGAGGTTCACGACCTGCAGGTTCTGCCGCTGGGCTTCAGGCAGCACTGCCGGGATGAACTGACGTGCATGGGAACTGCCCACCACCACGATCGTGCCGGAGACCGAAGCATCTCCGGGCAGTGCCTGCTGACAATTCACTTCGCGGAACGGAGCCGACGGAGCCCAGGCCCCGGCGCAACGTTCAGGAAGATCGGGCCATTGCTCCGGCAGCTCCCACCCATATGGCCGCACCTGATCGGCGGTGATCATGTCTCCGTCGGCAGAGCCGCCCTCATCCGAACCGCCGCCGTCGGAGACAACAGGAGGAACCTGCGAGCGGGTGGTCACCAGCCCGTACCACCAACCGCCAGCAGTGCCGAGCACCAGCGCGATGCTGGCCGCCACGGCGGTGAGGGCCCGCCAGGGTCGTGCCTCAAGCCAGGTCGAGTGGCGGATCGGTGCGTCGACGATCCGTGTCAGCAGCCAGGCGAGGACCACCGAGGCGAGCAGGACGACGAATCCGTCGGCCAGCCCGGCACGCTCCTGGCCGGAGTGGTGCAGCCACACCACCAGCACGGGCCAGTGCACCAGGTACAGCGCGTAGGAGATGTCACCAATGAACGCGGCGGGTCTCGTGGACAGCAGCCTGTCCACGCCCCAGGCCCGGCCCGAGTATCCGGCGATCACAACGGCGCCCGCCGCGGCGAGTGGCCACAGCGCGATCCACCCCGGGAATACGGTTGCGACGTTGAGCACCATTCCACAGGCCAGCAGCGCGATCAGGCCTATCCAGCCCAGCAGGGCACGGGCGGTGCGCCAGCGAGGCGCGACGTCGTCCTCGGGTCGCGCAGCGCCCGTCACGCGGTCGATGAAGCGCAGGCTCAGCGCCAGCATCGATCCGGCCGCGAACTCCCACAGTCGTGCCGTGGTGTCGAAGTAGGCCACGGGCTGGTTGCGCACTGTCTCGGTGATCGACCAGGCCAGCGACGCGCCGAACACGATGAGCATCACCAGCAGCAGGGGGCGTCGCACGCTGCGCCCGCGGCGCGCGAACGGCAGCGCGAGCAGGAACAGCAACGGCCATGCGGCGAAGATCTGCCCCTGCACCGACAGCGACCAGAAATGCTGCAGCGGAGAAGCGGCGCCCGCGTCACGGGCCGCGTAGTCGACCTCCTGGAACACCAGCAGGACGTTTTGCACGTACAGCGCACTAGCTCCAGCCTGCTCCATCACCGTGGGCCACAGTGACTGCGGCAGCCACGCCCAGGTGGCGGCGAGCGTGGCCACGATGGTCACAGCCGCCGGGGGGAGAAGCCGCTTGAAGGTGTGCAGCCAGTATCGGGGGATCCCCAGTGGCCTGCCGGATTCGAGCCGACGCACGAACGTGCCGGTGAGGAAGAAAGCGGACAGGAACAGGAATACGTCCACACCGCCGGAGACCCGGCCGAGCCACACGTGGTAGATCGCGACGAGTCCGAGCGCCACGGCGCGCAGCCCGTGCAGCTCCCCGCGGAAGGCGGCGCGGCTTCGCGGCCGCGCAGGCGCAGCCGCTGCTGGCGTCTGCGGTGCCTCGGCGCTGCCCGACCCCTCACCTGCTGGCGCCAGGGCCGGCTGCTCGCCGGTACGGGCGGGTGCCTCCTCGGTGCGTCGCGACACTGCGCGCCCGGTGGACCAGGCATCTTCGGCGTCCTGTTCGGCCTCTTGTTCGATCGGGCCCTGCAGCCAGTCGCCGAGGTCATCGGCGAGGTACCCGATGGACTCCAGGAGCGGATCGGCTGGCGTCTCCCAGTCGTCGGCGGAGGTGGGCACAGCCGGGGACGTGACTGTCTGGTCGCCTGTCTGCGGGTCGGTGTGCGGTTCCGACGCCTGTGCGGTGGTGTGCGGTTCCGGTGTCGCGATGTGGTGCGGAACCGGTGTCCAGACGGTGCCGCCCTCTGTCGATGTATCCAGAGAATCGAGGTCAGCGGGTTCGGCACTCGGCGGAGAGAGCCACACCGCCACGGTGTCGTCGCCGGGGTCGTCCTGCAACCAGTCGTCGGCGGACGCGGCTGGTGGCGGGGTCGGCGTCGGGACCACGCCGGGGCCGGTGTCTGGCCCGGTGTCGGCGTCGGAGTCAGTGGCCGTGACGGCGCCGGAGTCCGTGCCGGTGCCGGGGCCTGTGTCAGTGGCCGTGCCGGTGTCAGCGTCGGTGCCGGTGTCCGTGTCGGCATCAGCCGTCTCCTCACGACGCGCGCGCTCGGACTCCTCGCGACGTGCCTGCTCCCGGGCGGCACGCTCGCGTGCGTCGAGCTCCTCCGGCGTGAGTGCCCGGGCGCGACGTCCACGTCGGCGGCCGGCAGGAGGAGTCGGCGGATCACCCGGCGAGCTGATGTGCTCCACCTCCCGATGAGGACCCGACGAGTCTGTGCACGGCCTCTGCAGCGCTGACAGGCAGTGCTCAGCAGATCCTAGTGGACGCCCCGAGCCGCACGAAGCCGCTCATCGTGGGACCATGGGCCGGTGACCGACCGCGCCGATGACCAGCACCAGTCCCATCCCGTTGCGTCCGCCGCCGAGGGGAGAGCCGACGACTCCGCGACCGCTCACGGCCCCGGGCGCGCAGACGTCGGCTTCGACATCACCGCACGCCATGGCGAACGAGCGCGTGCCGGCGTGATCCGCACCCCGCATGGCGCGATCTCCACCCCTGCCTTCATCCCCGTCGGCACCAAGGCGACCGTCAAGGCGGTGCTGCCCGAGTCGATGACTCAGCTGGGCGCACAGGCGCTGCTCGCGAACGCCTACCACCTGTACCTCCAGCCCGGGCACGACCTGGTCGACGAGGCCGGCGGGCTGGGCGCATTCATGAACTGGTCCGGCCCCACCTACACCGACTCCGGCGGCTTCCAGGTGATGAGCCTCGGCGCCGGCTTCAAGAAGGTCCTCTCCAGCGAGTTCTCCGGAGGCGAGAAAGCCCGCACCGCCTCCGGCGAGGACGACGACGTCGCCGAGGGCAAGGAGCGCCTGGCCCACGTGGACGATGACGGCGTCACCTTCCGCTCCTTCATCAACGGCGATGTGCACCGCTTCACCCCCGAGGTCTCCATGCAGATCCAGCATGGGCTCGGGGCAGACATCATGTTCGCCTTCGATGAGCTGACCACGCTCATGAACTCCCGCGGCTACCAGGAAAAAGCACTGGAACGCACCCGCCTGTGGGCGATCCGCTGCCTGGCCGAGCACCACCGCCTCACCGCCGAGCGCACCCACCGCCCCTACCAGCAGCTGTGGGGCGTGATCCAGGGCGCGCAGTACGAGGACCTGCGCCGCAAGGCCGCCCGAGACCTCGGGACGATGGAGGTCGACGGCCGTGGCTTCGACGGCTTCGGCATCGGCGGTGCGCTCGAGAAAGAGAATCTAGGCACGATCGTCGGCTGGGTCAGCGAGGAGCTGCCTGAGGATCGGCCCCGCCATCTGCTGGGCATCAGCGAGGTCGATGACCTGTTCACGGCGGTTGCTGCAGGGGCCGACACCTTCGACTGCGTCTCCCCGTCACGGGTGGCGCGCAACAGTGCCGTCTACACCCGCTCCGGCCGCGTGAACCTCACCGGTGCTCGCTACCGCCGGCAGTTCGCCCCCATCGACGAGGCCTGCGACTGCTACACCTGCACGCATTACACCGCCGCGTACATTCACCACCTCTTCCGTGCCAAGGAGATGCTCTCCTCCACTCTGTGCACGATCCACAACGAACGCTTCGTGGTGCGCCTGGTCGATGAGATCCGTGCGAGCCTGCATGACGGCACCTTCGATGCGCTGCGTGAGGAGCGGACAGCGGCCTACTACGGTGCGCCCCGCTGAACCGCGAGAAGGGACGCACGATCGAGCACGACATGGACAGGCACAACGAGTCGCCGTCTGCACATGAGGTGCCGTCGAGCGCCTGGGATGACGGCGCCGTGCGTCACCGTCAGCCCTCCAGCGCTGGTGACGCCCTCAGGGTCGATCAGGTCGGTGGAGCCGACGGGGCCGACGGGGCGGGCCGGGCCAATCAGACTCGTGGGGCCGACGGGACAGGCCGGGATGGTCGAGACAGCGACGCTGATGCTCGCCGCGAAGCCGACGACGACACGGACACTGCCGAGCCATGGACGCGGGACCCCGTGGTACTGCTCGGCGCGGCGATCGTCGCGCTTGCGCTCGCCGGAATCGCGGCACTGATCGCGGACCGTCTGCTGCGCGGAGACCTGCAGATTCTCGCCTCGATCCTGGCCGGGGTGGCTGCCGTGTGCGCCGCGCTGGTCCCTCTGCGGCATCGGCACCTGCGCATCAAGGCAGTGGCTGCAGTGCTGGGCCTTGCCGTCACGGCGATGCTCGTAGTGCCCGGCTGGGTCAGCACGCGACCTGAACGCCTCGCTGATGTCGCTGCGGTGCGGCTCGCCCCGCTTGGCGACGGCGACCGCGTGGTGGCGCCGCCCGTCCCATCGGGCCCGGTGCTGATCCGACGCGCCGATGGCACGGCCCAGCTGGTGCTCGGGACAACAGTGCACGAGGTGGAGGCGAGCGCCGGTGAGGTACTCGCCCTGGACCACACCGGCACGCACCTCGCTCGGATCGCCGACGGAGCAACGGAACTCCTCGCGCTGCGCAGCAGCTCACCGAGCCGGATCGCACAGCTGCCGGGCACGCCGGTGTCGCTCGGCGACGGGGTGCTGGTGATGCGGGACTGCAGCGACGGAATCTGCCGGATGAGCGGATATGACCTCGCAGCGGTCGGCGGTTCGGAGCCCGATGAGGAGGCGCCGCTCTGGGCGGTCACGGTGCCTGATGAAGAGCGGGGGCCAGACCCCGCTGGCGTGATGCTGGATCCCGCGGCGCCGCCAGCCGGTGCGCTGGACGCGATCCGCGCCACCGGCCTGCTCGCACCGATCCCCGTGCGCTATGACGACGCGCAGGGCTGGATCCAGGTCGACCCGCACACGGGCTTCCCTGTGGGTCAGGTGATCAGCGCTGCGTCAGAGCCGTGCCGCGTGGCCGTGACCACCGATCGCACCGGGGCAGAACCGCTGGTGATGACGGTCTGCGCGGAGCATGACGGGGCGCTGGTGGCGGCTGCACTGCGACACGGCGAGGAACTGTGGCGCTCCGAGGCCTCCCCGACGGGTACCTGGCGCGTGACGATGGACAGTGCTCGCGTGATCGCCCGCGGCACGGAGACCGGAACGGATACTGAGGGCGAGATCGTCGCCTCGGAGGCGCAGGACGCATGGTGGGCGCCCGGTGGCGTGCTGCTGGAATCCGCGGATCCGATCCGGGCCCGCATCGGTATGAACGGCAGCATCATGCTGGTCGAGAACGCTCACGGTCAGGTGGTCGCGTACGACACCGCCACCGGGGAGAACCCGTGGACACTGCCGGCTGCGGAGTCGACAGGGTCTGCTGAGCACGGGCAGCAGCCTGCCGTCGCGCGCGGCGCCCTGGGGTCCCGGGGCGCCGCGGTGATCGATGGTGCGCCGCGAACACGCCCCCTCGAGCCGCGCAATGCCCGCCGGATCCGGTTGGTGGATGCCGACGGGCACATCAGCGGCCAGTGGATCGTGGCTGATCAGGTCACGGCGGTGCCGGCCGCGGATGCGTTTGGCGCTGTGCTCAGCACGGATGAGGCGAGCTGGCTGCTCAGGCCTGCGGAGCCTTCCCCCAGCTCCTGACACGGATCGAACCGCCGATCACGACCACAGCGAACAGCAGCGCAAGAACCAGCGTGGCGATCCCGCCCGCGAGCCCCACGCCCGCCGCGATACCGGCCACCGCGCCAGGCTCAGAGGAGTCGGACACGCCGGTGGCGATGTTGATGATGACCGAGACGATCATGCCGAGCACCCAGAACACAGCGGGAGCCGCCGCCACGATGATCGCTGCCACGCGGGCCGAGGCTCGCGCCTGGATAGCTGCGACGATGCCGACGACCGTCAGGGCGAGCGCCAGAAGGAGGCCGATGATGCTGAGCACGCCGGCCAGAAGGAGCCCGATCCCGAAGATGCCGAAGCTCGCGCCATCGGTCGAGGAGGCCAGCCCCACGCCTGCCGCAGCAGCCGCGATCACTGTGCCAGGCACGAAGATGCGGATGAGCACGATCACGATCGACAGGATCAGCATGGCTGTGCCGAGCTTGCGGACGAGGCTGCGCTGCTGCGGCGTGACCGTGCCTGGCTGGAAGGAGGGCGTGCCCGGCGGGGTACCACCCGGAGCGTAGGCGCCTGCGGGCGCGTGTGCTCCCTGCGGCGCACCTCCCGGCGCATGAGCTCCCTGCTGTGCACCTCCCGGCGTGGAGGAGTACGGCCCGGGTGCGCCATACGGTGTGTTGTGGCCCTGCGTCATGAATAACCCCCTGGATCACGTGTGCTGTCCGTGCCTGGCACGGATCTCGACGGGGACCAATCTAACCGCATGCTGGTGCGTGCGCAGACGCGGTGATGTCCCCGAGCTCGCGGAGCGGGCCAGCATCCACCGGTGCGGCCGTGCGATGGCCACGTTCTGCCCCAGAGCTCGCGGCACGCGTTCAGACGGAGACGCTCGCCGCGCGGCGCACCCGCAGCGCACCGATCACGAGCACAGCACCCAGCGCAAGGGTGCTGAGCGCGGTGATCGCCCACGTTGCCAGGGCGAACCAGCGCAGCGAACCCCCGTCATCAGCCACGACGCCCGTGGCGGGATCACCCAGAGCCGCACCCCAGATGAGGCCGACCACGAACCCCAGGATGACCTCGACCAGCCACAGGGCGAACGGAGCGACCGCGAGCACGATCGACCAGAGCCGTGGGGCGCCAGGGGCGCGGATCGCGGTGATCACCGCGATGATGACCAGAGCGAGCAGCGCCCCGAGCGCGAGCGCACTGGGCACGAGGGCGATGAAGCCTGCCGCCTCGGATATGCCCAGCTGAGCGGGGGAGGTGTCCTCGGACAGGACCGCATACGGCGTGGTCATGATCGAGATCAGCCGGATCACCTGCGCGATGGCCCGCAGCACGATCACCGCGATCGCGAGGATCAGCAGCCAGGTGGCGAGGGAGCCGATAGCGCGGGGTCCCCCAGTGGCGGCGGTCGGCGCCACCCCCGTGGGATAAGCCGACGCCGTCGAAGGACCTGACGCGGTGGGGTACGGGGCCTTCTGGCCAGGGGGCGGCCCCGACGGGTCGGCGCTGCCCCACGAAGGGGCGGCGCTGTGCCCTGACGGGGTTGTGCTGGGGCCTGACGGGGCCGGTGCGGGCCCCGTCGGCCCGGTGCCGGGACCGAACGGGTCCTGTGCCATGGCGTGAATCTCCTGAACCGTCGGCGAACGGTGTGGGTCAGGCGGAGACCGGGGTCAGCCGCATCCGCAGGGTGGCCGACCGGGCCGTGAGCACGTACTCAGGCAGCGGGACGGGGCCGCAGGCGGCCGAGCCCACGCCATGCAGCGCAGCAGAGATCGTCACCCAGGTGCGGCCGTCGGCGCGCAGCGACCCGTTGTGTGCCCGCAGGTCAAGCTCAGCACTGGACCACGGCCGGGCCGCGAAGCCCAGACCCTCAGGCATGGCGAACTCGACCCCTCCGGCGTCGTCGGTCAGCCGCGCCCGCACCGTGCCGGCGCGGTTGCCGTTCTCCTGCGGGAACACGTAGCGGGTCTGCAGCTCCTCGAGGGTCGCGGACCAGGTCCCGAACGTCGTGCCGCCGCCGGTATCCGGGTAGGACTCGTGCGGCCCGTACCCGTCGTACTCCACCGCGGTGAGCTGCCTGTCCAGAGCGATCGTCCACCCGAGCCGCGGCAACGGCAGATCCTCCGGCCACCTGCTGCTCGGCGCGATCTCCACCTGCACGTCCACAGCTGTGCCGTCGCTGGTCCAGGTCTCTGTGACGTCGGCCCCGAGCCCGTTGCCGTCCAACCCCAGATGAGTGCGCACCACCAGCGCATCGCCATCAGCGCGGGCCTCGACCAGACGCCGACGGGCCACATCCAGGCAGATCTGCTTCCACCGCGCCTCCAGTGGCACGCGGGTGCGGGCCCGTTCATTGTCCACCGGCGCCCGGTACAGGTCAGCCCAGGCATGCTCAACCTCTATCCAGCCGAGCTGTGTCAGACGAGCGAGGTCATCGAAATGGGCTGGGCCGAGTTGCCAGGAACCGTCCTCCAGCTGCTCGGGTGCGACCTGGCGGCTGAGCGCCGGCACGCGGGCGGCGAGCGCCCGGGCGTCGACGTGATCCGCGGTGACCAGCTCATGCCCGGCCGGGACCGGGCCATCGGCCTCCCGAGTCACCAGGCGCACCGTGGTGACCTCTGCGGCGTCGGGCAGCGTCAGCTCAGTCTGCTCCCCAGGGGCGACCGGGTGAAGCTCGAGCTCCTGCCAGGTGACGCGGCCATCGACCGACACCTCGGCGCGCAGATGGCTGAGATCCCGGAAGGCGTAGCGGCTCTTCACCACCGCGCGCCCGGGCGATACCTCCAGACGCACCGGCGAGTAGTGGTGCTTGGCGTCCTCCAGCGCGGGGGAGGGGGTGCGGTCCGGCAGCACCAGGCCGTCGGCCACGAAGTTGGCGTCATGCAGGCGCTCCCCGAAGTCACCGCCGTAGCCCCAGATCGGGTTGCCGTCGGCATCGGTGGTGTCGATGCCGTGGTCGATCCACTCCCAGATGAATCCGCCGTGCAGCGCCGGGTACTGCTCGACGAGGTCCATGTATTCCTTGAGGGAGCCGGCGCCATTGCCCATGGCGTGCGCGAACTCGATCCAGAAGAACGGCTTGGTCAGCGCTGGGGCGTCGTCGAAACCGCCGTCGGGTGCATCCAGGCCGAGCCCGCGCAGCATGTGCACGAGCTTCTCGCGGTACTCGGCGCTCAGCTCGCGTCGACCGATCTGCTCGGACTCCTCATGCGTGGAGTACATGAGGGAGAACATGGCGGAGCGATCGGTGCGGTAGTCCTGTTCGTAGATCACCGGGCGCGTCGGGTCCGCGGCCTCGGCGGCGTCGAACATGGCATCGGTGACCTGCCCGGTGGCCGCCTCGTTGCCGAGCGACCAGATCACCACCGACGTGCTGTTGCGGTCGCGGGCGATGAACCGCCGCGTGCGCTCCACCAGGGCGTCCTTGAACTGCGGGTCATCGGCGGGACGCTCAGCGCGGCCGGAGGGATCCTCGCCCCAGGTGGAGTCGGAGTGGAAGCCGTGAGCTTCGAAGTCGCCGTCGACCAGCACGTACAGTCCGGCCTCGTCGCACACCTCGAGGAAGCGCGGATGCGGCGGGTAGTGACTGGTGCGCACCGCGTTGAGGTTGTGCAGCTTCATCAGCTCCACATCGCGGTCCATGTTCTCAAAGTGCTGGGTGCGGCCCACACGAGGATCGGCCTCGTGACGGTTCACGCCGCGCAGCACGATGCGCTCCCCGTTGATCCGGAAGATCTCGCCATCCACCTCGACGCGGCGGAAACCGATCCGCAGCGTGACCGTCTCGGAGTCGGTCGCGATGGTCGCGTCGTACAGCGTCGGCCCCTCCGCAGACCACGGCGCGACCTGCTGCACGGTGATCGGGCCGTCGGTGCTGGACGCATCGATCCCGAGGGCTGGCACCTGCACCTGCGCCGGGATCTCTTCGCCCGACGCGTCGCGGGCCGTGACGGTGAGGGTGCCGGCGCCGGTGGCGGGGTCATAGTCGGCCACGGTGGTGAGGTCCTCGACACCGCCGGCGGGACGCAGCAGCAGATCCACGCTGCGGAAGATCCCGGAGGTCCACCACATGTCCTGGTCCTCCAGGTACGTGTTCACGGACCACTGCACCACGCGCACCTCGAGCAGGTGCTCGGCTCCGTCCGCAAGCGCATCAGTGACGTCGAACTCCTGGGTGAGACGGGATCCGGAGGTGACGCCGACGTCCTGCCCGTCGATCCAGATACGGGCCGCCGAGTCGACACCCAGGAAACGCAGCACGATCCGGCCGCCCGCCTCGACAGTGTTCGACCACTCCGCCGGGGCCTGCACGGTACGGAAGTAGTGGCCCGTGGGGTTCTCGTCCGGCACATGCGGCGCCTGCCGCGGAATCGGATAGATGACGTTGGTGTACTGCGGGGCGCCGTGACCCTGCAGCTGCCACATGCCGGGCACCTCGATCGTGCCGGGCTCACCCAGGCCGGTGCCGTCGGCGCGCTGTCCGTAGCGGAAACCCCAGGTGCCGTCGAGGTTCAGCTGCGGTGCGTCGCTGTTCAGGTGGGCGCGGGCGGGCAGGCGATTGCGGCCGCCGGGCAGCTCTTCCCACCAACGGTCGGTGCGGTCGACGGGGATCGTGGTGGTGGGCATCGGTGTCCTCCCAGCGGCGGGTTCTGAGCGTTCCCGATAACCCTAGCCCCCGATGCGCTGGCCTGGGCGTGGGCTGGGGCTGAGCGTGGGTCTGGGCCTGGGCGTTCGGTGGGGGCCATCGTGCACCGATTCCGCGCCATTGTGATGGTCTGGGCCACGCCCTTCGGTCGGTGCTTCGGCTTGGGCGGTGCTATTCGGTACTGCAGCGTGGCGTCACCGTGCCACAGGGCGGTGGCACCACGCTGCAGTACCGAATTCCCCCGCCGGGGATGCCACAGGTGCCTGGCCGAGTGGGGGAGGTGCCTGGCTGCGGCGCGGTGGGAGGGGCGGTTACGGGCCAGGCCGAGCGTGGAAAGGGCCCGGCCGCGGCGCGGCGGGAGGGGTGATTGTGGGCCGGGCCGAGCGTGGAAAGGGCCCGGCCGTGGCGCGGTGGGAGGGGCGGTTACGGGCCAGGCCGAGCACGGGAAGGACCTGGTCAGGCGGCGGGGCAGGCGAAGCGGTGCTCGCCCGGGCCTGCCTCGTGCACGGTGCCGTCGGGCAGCTCGACGCGTGCCTGTGCATCTGCCGGCACGGCCACGGTGAGGTGGAAGCGCCGGTCCCGCACGGCCCAGTCCACACTGATCTTTCCGCGTCGGCCGCGCGCCCACGTCAGCCCGGGCAGGATCGTCGGTGCCACCGTGAATGAGGACCAGGCCGGGCCCGTGCGCCGCAGCCCGAGCACGTCCTCGTGCAACCAGATCGCGCCGGAGCCGTGGAAGTAGTGCGCGCGCGATCGCACCGGATCCACCCACATCTCCAGCAGCGTCGAATGCCCTGCCCGTCGCCATGCCTCCCAGCTTGGAGCCTGCGGGTGGGTGGCCATCCGCATCGCCTCCGCGCCGTGACCTGCACGCGTCAACACGCCGGGCAGCGCGGCGATGCCCAGACAACCCACGTGATGATGCCCGTCGCGTGCGGCGAGGTCGGCCAGCAGTGAGTCCAGCACCGTCTGCTCGGTGCCTGGCGGGCACAGGCCGTGGGCGAGGGCCAGGGCGTTGGGCGCCTGCCGGTAAGGGCGCGCGCCGGCGGGATCGGGTGCGGGCTCGCGGGTTTCGTTGCCGGACGGGGCGCCCGGGGCGGTCTCCCACGGCTGAGGCGCGGGTTCACGAGTATCGGTGCCGGACGGGGTGCCCTGCGGCGAGTCGTCGGTGCCGGACGGGGCGCCCTGCGGCCAGTCCCCGGCGCCAGATACGGTGCCCTGCGGTGAGACGTTGGTGCCGGGAGCGGCGCTCTGCGGTGAGTCGTCGGTGCCGGACGGGGCGCCCTGCGGCCAGTCCCCGGCGCCGGGCACACCGGTGCGGAAGCAACCACTCGTCTCATCGAAGAACACGCGGTGCAGGGCCGCGGTGAGCGCGTCGGCCGCCTGACCGAAGCCGCACCCGGAGGCGTCGGCGCCGGGGGAGTCATGCACGGTGCGCAGAGCCCGGATCAGGGCCGACGTTGCATAGAAGCGTGTGTCCTCGGGCGGGGCGCCCCACGTGCCGGGGGAGAGGTAATCGCCGAGGATGCCGACCGCGAGACCGTCCGCATCCAGCACCGACAGCTCATGGCGCAGATACCGCAGCACCGACTCACGATGCTCGGGCCATACCTCCTCGCCGTACTCCTGGGCGACCGCCTCCACCAGGATCGGGTACAGCGTCGTCCACTCCGGTGCTGGTGCGCACGGGCCGGGGGCGAAGCCCCATCCGGCGGAGGGCACGATCACCGGCAGCGCCCCGTCATCTCGCTGCGCATCGCGCATGTCCTGCAGCCAGCTGAGCATCATCGTGCGCAGATCGAAGCTTGCCAGCAGTGCCGGGAGGGACGTGAGCGCATCGCCCGTCCACCCGTTCTTTTCGTAGGTCGGGGTATCGGTGGGGACCCAGAACAGATTCATCGCGGCCGTTGCGACGAATGCCTCATGCAGCCAGGTGAGAGTCGGGTCCGAGCAGGCGAAAGTGCCGGTGACCGGGACGTCTGCGCGTGCCTCGCGGGGAATGACCTGCACGTCGGTGCCGACCTCCGCGCCGGTGACCTCCAGATAGCGGAACCCCTTCCAGGAGTGCTCGGCTTCGTAGGGCTTCTGATCCACGGTGACGATGTCGCGCTGGAAGCGTCCGGTGGGGATATGGACCGATCGGGTATCGATGCGGCCGTCGGGCCCGAGGCTCTCCCCGTGCATCACCTCCAGGCGGTGTGGTCCGGGGCGCTGCGGCTCCACGCGCACCCAGCCCGCAATGACTCGCCCCAGGTCGCCGACCCAGTGGGACGGAGCGACCTGGGTCCAGGAGACGGTCGGTTGTTCGATGACGCGGATCGGTGGGGTGATGGCCTCGCGCAGCTGCGGCGCGTGCGGATGGGGCGTTGCGGCTGCCCAGGGGCTGTCATCGAAGCCGGGCTCGCGCCAACCGGCGGGCTCTCGCGGCTCCTCCCAGGTCTCGCCTTCGTACAGTGAGTCGAAGCGGCGGGCACCGGTGGCGCAGCGCCACTGCTGGTCGGTGCAGATCCGGATGCGCGCCCCGTCGTGCAGCTCGATATCCCATCGCAGCCAGAGGGCGGGCCGGCCACGCCACGGGGCGGACTCCCACTGCCAGGCGCCGAGAGTGTGCATGTCGTAGAAACCGCGGCCCAGCTCAGCCGACAGCACGAGTTCTGGAGCAGCCGATTCGGCATTCGGGTCCGCGCCGCGCACTGCCGTGGTGTCCGATGCCGGGGCGCGCCCGTCGAGCAGCGCGCGCACGAGGGCGGTGAGGTCGACGGTGCGGCAGCGGGCGATGGTGGAGAAGTTGCTTTGGCCAGGGGCCAGACGGGCATCATCGAGGCGGTGCCCGTTCAGCCGCAGATCCGCGGTGCCCAGCACCGACCAGGTCACGGTCGAGCGCGCGATGCGGTCCCCGAGCCGGTGGGCGGTACGGCGCGCGGAGTCGCGTTGTTGGGGGCGCTGCAGCGCCGCCTGCGCTCCGGCAGCAGGTGCATCGTCATCGGACAGCACTGCATCCACGGGAATGGCGCGACGCAGCAGGGGAGCCGGCAGATCATGGAACGGGGCGCTGATCCACCGCGCACCGTCTGAGCCCGTTGCGGGCTGCGCAGTGTCCGTTGCGAGGTGGGGCGAGGGCTCCGGGCCGTTCATCGCCCCATTCCACCATGTCGTCCGCTGGCCGACGAGCATGCAGACTCACCTATGGATCGCAGCGTGATGGGGATCCGGCGAGCACTGTCCGGCGCGTTCACGCGCTCACCTGTGTGCGGTTCGGATCGACTGCCGACGAGAGGGTGGGCTCACCCGTGCGCGCCCAGGTGATGCTCGCGCAATCCGGTGTTGTTAGGTGGCCCGGCCGGCGCCCCAGCCGGGGATCTCCTGCCGATGGGAACCAGGGGCACCGGAGAGGCGACCGGGCGGCAGTGCAACCGAGGGGATCTGCTCGGCGCCGGGCACTCGAGCATTCGTCATGGCGGCGGTGAGGGCGTGGACGAACCGTTCGGCGGACCCGGACAGCGCGAAGAGTTCAACAGTGCTGCCAATGCTGGCCACGATCTCGTTCTCCCGAAGGCGGCCATTGCGCACGGTGCCGATGCGCCGCACACGGAGCGAGACGCCTGTTCCGGAACCCTCGGTGATCATCATGCCGCTGGTGAAGGACGATCTGTCGACGGCTTTCAGGTAGGCGCGGAGGTTGGACCAGGTGCGCACACAGGCTGGGTCGACGTCGTTGAGGAAGATGACATCGGGGCGTCCGCCGGGGACGAACGCGCCCATCACAATCGCCCGGTCGGTGATGACAAGTCGGTGGCGGCACAGGAACCAGCTGAGCGGGGCCGCGACGAGCACCCAGAGGGCCCCGAGGATAGCGATCGCTGCGCCCGGGCTGCCCGTGGCGAGAATACCGAGCGCGATCAGCACGGGCAGGAACCACAACACGATCCAGACGTACCACGGCCAGTGCATGATGAAGCGGGCCTGCGGTACGCCGACGAGGTCGGGATGCGATAGCGGTGAGGACACCTCAGCCTGCCTCGCTGGGCGGTGTGGCGTCGTCCTCGAGAAGTTCGCCGAGGAGCTGCTCGGCGGTCGCGCGGGAGATCTCGATGAACTGCATCGGCGTCGAGTCGTCGGCCGTACCAGGTTCGGACTCCGGGCGGGAGACCAGGAGCGCAGTGCTAGTTGCATAAAAGGTGAACTGCTCTGGCTCCGTGTCACGGCGGACGACGGTCGCGACTGTCAGGGCGCGGGTATCGGCGAGCGTTGTGCTCAGCGGCGAGGTCTCGCTGAGATCATCGAGATCAGCGACGATGGACTCTCCGTCGTTGGAGGCGACCTGGTCTTGGTCCACGAGCATCAGTGCGCGCTGGGGAGCCTGGGCCGCAGGTAGCACGACGAAGTGGTGGAAGCCATCCTGGGTGATCTCTTCCTCGAGGATGCGACCGTTTTCGTAGCCGTAGTGAATCAGTGTGTGGGAACTTTGCTGGACGACCCGATGGAAAGAGACGACCGACGAGGCGGATCGACGTAGCGTGATCAGCCCCTGAACCGGGTCGGCAGCGATCAAACGGCGAGGATCGTCGCCAAGGTCTGACCAGTCTTCGGCCAGCATCTCAGCGGGCAGAACTAGCTGGCGGGCGATCAGCCCGCGCAGTGCCACGCTCGCGGCGTGCTCTGTGCTGATGGTCTCCGCATTGGCGGTGATCCACGGTGTGGGCACGAGCTGATCGGTGGCGATGCCGTCAAGCGCGATCAGCTCCTCATCGGTGAAGATGCCGAACTTCTGGGGGCCGTCGTCAGCCCCCTCGAGGACGACAGCGGCGCACATGTTTGCACGGGAGGCACCGGTCGGAGGGGGAGGAGTCGAGGCAGCCATGGGGTCCTTCCACGAAGGGGCTTTGTGGAGCCGGGGTTGATGTGATCCTCGCATACAGTGCGAGGTTCATCCGACGATCCGGTGATGTCGTTCGCAACCACGCTCGGCTGCGACGAGGTGACGCGGCGGTTTAGCCGAAGATCGAGCCGAAAGCGTTGCCGACGGCCCCCAGCCCGTCGCCGATCGCATTCCCGACGGCCTTCGCTCCATCGACGACTGCGTTGCCGGCACTCACGGCGGCATTGCCGACAGCGTCCGCGGCGCCTCTCACGAGCGGGATGTTCTCGTACGCCATCTTGCCGATATCCATACCGGCCGAGACCACGCCGAGCCCGATGCCGACACCAGCGACGATCGGCGCAGCCGGGCCGGTCAACGGAGCAATGAGGGTCAGGGTGCCCGAGGCAACGGACAGGCCACCCGAGAACTTGTCATAGCCTGTGGAGTCCGGGCTCATCATCTGGTTTATGCCCAGGCCGATGTCGAGACCTGGCAGGAGCTTCCCAAAGGTCTTCGAGCCGAGCTTCACCCACGGCTTGGTGGCGTCGGTGATCTCATCCATGTGCGAGAGGAGCTTCCCCGCCCACTCCTTGCCCGGAATGTTGATGCCGAAGAGCGAGCTGATCGTCTTGGGGATTGCGTTGCCGAGCTTCTCCCAGCCCTTGCCGAGCAGCTCATCGACCCACTCGGCTCGGATAGCCTTGCGCTCCATTTCCGCCAGGGCCGGGAACATCTGCTCGAGGTTCTTGAGGTCCTTGAAGGCATCTCGAAGATCCGGGAAGCGCTTGAACATGTCCAGCATCTTCTTCGGGTCCTGGATGAGCTTCTGGATATTGCGGGCGAGCTTGGTGAGGTCGGCGGGCCCCTTCAGCCAGTCGTTGAGCTTCTCCCAGAAGCTGCGGGGGTCAGAGGCGTCATCCTGTTCGTCGGCGTGAGTGGAGAGCTCGTCAGCATGGTCGTAGAGCGAGGCCGTCAGGTCGTTGAAGCGCGGGCTGATGCTGCTGAAGACAGTGTCGCGGAACGTGTCGGCGTCGGGACCTTCCCACGTCACGGTCTGGGACGACTGGATGACCCGGTTCTGAATATCGGTGAGCGTGCCGATCTTGGCGCGCATCGTGTCTGACATCGTCCGCAGCTGCTCGGTATCAGCGCCATAAAACGTCATCGCCGCCTCCTTGGCGAGTGAAAAGTGGGTCGTACCAGGGCCGCCCGTCGACCCGAACACGTCAGACAGTAGACGTGGGCGTGGGGGACGTCGATGGGGAGAAGTCCCCGTGCCATCCCGGTGGGTCCTCCGGGGGCTGACGACGACGCTGCTCCCAGCACCCACGCAGATGACAGCATCCGTACAAGTGTCATCCATGAGTTCCACAGGAACGATGCGCACACTCCCCCCTGGTATGGGCGAGCACCGTTGATGCCGACAGGAATGCCGACAGGAAAGGGACATCGTTGTCGTTCGTAGGAAGAGCAGTGCGCTACTGCGCCAGAAAGCCGGTGAAGACCCTCATCATCCTGGTGGTCTTCACCATCATGGCCACGGTGGTGATGGCGACTCATGCAGTGACCCACGCAGCTGACAAGGTCTCGGATGAGATCGACGCCAAGACAGGCCAGGGCTTCGTGCTCGAGAACAACCCGCAGAACAACCTGGGGACGCCGCGCGGTGCGGGCACAGTGAAACGTGCCGACATCGAGAAGATCGCCCAGCTGGATCGGGTGCAGGACTACGTCGCCAGGCAGAACGTCACGGCTGATCTGGTCGGTGCGACGGTCCAGAAGCTCGACCGCGATGACTACGACAGCGAACGTGAGGCTCAGTTCGGTAACGCCGTCAATGTGTGGGGCGTCAACACCAGCGAGATCGCGGGCAACTTCCGAAGCGGTGCTCTGACACTCAGCGCAGGCCGTCACCTCAGGCCCGACGATACGCATAAGGCGCTGATTCATGAGGACCTGGCCAAGGCCAACAACCTCACCGTGGGCAGCAAGCTCACGGTGAAGGGCAACAAGTACGACGCCGACAATGAGCGACAGTCGACCGAGGAAGTGGAGACTGAGATCGTCGGCCTGTTCTCCGGCAAGAACACCGGCCCCGTTGCTCAGCGCAGCGAGCTGTACGCCAATACGGTCTTCACGGACCTCGACACCACGCGGGCGCTGTATCAGTTCACTGACGAGACCGAGATCTATCAGGACGCGAACTTCTTCGTCGCGTCGGGCGCCGACGTCGATCAGGTGGTCAGGGACGCCGCCGGTCTGAGCATCGACTGGAAGAACTATCAGCTCTCCCGCGCCACGCAGTACTTCTCGGGCATCACGGGCGCCGTGGACGGAATCAAGAGCGTGATGCGGAAGACGACGACGGCTACGACGATCATCGCTGCCGCCATCGTCATGCTCATCCTGTTCCTCTGGCTGAACGAACGCCATAAAAAGACGGGCACGCTGCTGTCGTTGGGCGTCACCAAAGCCAGCATCGTCGGCCAATACCTGATCGAACTGCTGGTCATCGCCGTGCCGGCATGCGTGATCGCCTTCGGGGCAGCGAGCCTCATCGCCCAGTCCATGGGGAACGCGACGCTGAGCGCCGTCAACGCCGCGGCCCAGGAGGAGATGTCTCGGGCCGGCCAGTTCGGCGCGGACATGGAGTCAGCGATGTCCACGCAGACGCTGGACAGCCTGTCCGTGGGTCTGACGCCCGACGCGGGAATCTACGCAGCCGTTCTGTGCCTTGCTGTCATCGTGCTGGTGGTTGCCATCGCTGCCTTCCCCATGATGCGCAAGCACCCCCGCGACATCCTGGTGACTGACGCATGAGCGACGCCTGGTCCAGAGCCTGGCGCTGCATCATCCGCAGACCGCGCCGCAGCGCGCTGATGGTCCTGCTCATGGCCGTGGTGTTCACCGCGCTCGTCGCCCAGTCCGGTGTGCGATCGACGATGCATGACGTCAAACAGGCGATCAACACCAGCATCGGTGCAGGGTTCACCGCCCACGGCGAACCCACCCTGGATGCGGAGCAGGCGGAGCGGCTGGCCCACCTGCCCGAAGTCGCCCAGCACAGTCTCGAAGCAGAAACCCTCGCCACACCGGCAGGAGCCAGCGCGGTGCCGGGGACAGGCGGCATTCAGCTCGACCCCGAGTTCGGCGGTGATGTCAGTGTGATCGGCGCGGGCAACTCGGCGCTGTATCCGGCTTTCCAGGGCTCGCTGTATCGCCTCGTGGAGGGCAGCGGTGTGGGCTCAGGGAAGCGGCAGGCGCTCGTCCATCGTGCGTTCGCCGAGCACAATTCGCTGACGGTGGGCAGCACATTCACGCTCACCCGGGAAGGCGCCGAGGTCACCGTGACGGTGGTCGGGATCTTCGACGGAAAGGCCGACAATCCGTCGGGGTTGCCGTCTGGGGACTCGGAGAATCAGGTGTTCGTCGACGTGGCGTCGGCCCAAGAGCTTGGTGCTCAGCTGTCCGCCGGCCGGTATCTCGCCGCGTCGGCCGACCAGCTTCCTGCCGCTCTGCACGCTGCCGAGCGGGCCGCCCCCGATCTGGTGCTGGACGATAACTCCGCGCAGTTCGCGCCGGTGCTTCACGCGATCGCCGGGGTGGAGCGTCTGCTGACCCTGCTGCTCCTGGGCCTCAGCGCTGCGGGCGGATCCGTGCTGGCGCTGGTGAGCGCGTTCTGGGTCCGCGGGCGCATTCGCGAGATCGGAATCCTGTTAGCAGTCGGGAAGAGCAAAGGTGCCATCGTGGCCCAACTAGCTCTCGAATCGGGAGTGTTCGCTCTCATCGCCGCGGTGATCGCCACGGTGGTGGGGCAGCTCCTCTCGAGCCATCTCGCAAGCACGGTCGTTGCGCACGCAGGCAGTGAGGCCCTCTCCGCTGTTCATTTCACGATCAGTGCATCCAGTATTGCTATCGCGCTGGGAATCGGAGTGCTCGTCACGGCGGTGGGAATCACCGTCGGAGTTTTCCCCATCATGCGGCAGCGGCCGCAGCACATTCTTTCTTCGATGAGTTAGGAACAATAATGAGCATTATGCAGCTTGATCATGTCAGCTACACCTATAAGCGCACCTCGCAGCGTGTGCTGAACAACGTCCAGCATGATTTCGAGACGGGGACGTTCTACTCTATCGTCGGCCGCTCCGGGGCGGGGAAGACGACGATGCTGAATCTGCTGGCCGGGCTGGATGCCCCCAGCTCGGGGACCGTGCGCTTCGACGGCAAAGACATTGCCGCATCCGGATACTCCGCGCACCGCCGAAAGAACATCGCGCTGGTCTTCCAGAACTACAACCTGATCGACTACCTCACCCCGCTGGAGAACCTGCGCCTGGTGAACCGGAAGGCGACGGTCGACACCCTTCAGGAGCTGGGCATCGACGCCGACGCCGCCAAACGTAGTGTCCTGGCGCTCTCCGGCGGCCAGCAGCAGCGAGTGGCGATTGCTCGAGCCCTCGTGTCTTCGGCACCGGTGATCCTTGCCGATGAACCCACGGGAAACCTGGATGAAGACACTGCCCAAGGAGTGATCGACATCCTTCGAGACGCGGCACATGAGCGCAACAAATGCGTCATCGTCGTGACGCACTCCAAACAGCTCGCCCGGGCGGCAGACGTCTCCCTTCAGCTGGAGCGACGCGCACTCGTGCAGCGCTGACCGCGCGCCACGTGGGCCGGAAGTGCGGCGGGAGCGTCGTTCGGCAGAGCGGCGGGAGTCGTCGGCGCCGGGACGGATGCACGGCGGGGCGGCGCTGATGGCGGGACGGATGCACGGCGGGGACCGACAGGTTCTCGAGCCGCATTGGTAGGCTCGCCCATCGTGAACCCACCCTTCCGTGACGGCCCCGCGGCATCCCGCCGCGACGCCGTGGCCGCACGCAAGGAGGCGTACGAGCAGCTGCGGGGATTGTCCACGTGGCGTCTGCTGGCCGCCACCAAAGCGCCAGCGGTGCTCTCCATCCTGCAGGCCGTCTTCCCCGGCGGGGATCGGCGCCTGCCCCGCTCCGAACTGGTGGCGCGTGTGGCCACTCACCTGCCGTTGCTGCACGAGGATGAGCAGGTGGCGCGCACCGCGCCCGAGTACGTCGATTCCTGGGTGCGTGAGGGCTATCTGACGCGGCGCGATGACCCGCAGCGAGTGGAGACCACTTTCGAGCCGTCACCCGCGACGATCGACGCGATCCAGTTCATCGCCTCCCTCGAGGAGCATCGTCCCACCACCACTGAGTCCCGCCTGCAGTTGGTGGTCCAGCAGTTCGAACGCCTCGCGCAGGAGACCGAGACCGACCGCGACGTGCGCCTGGCAGACCTGCAGCGCCGACGCGAACGGATCGAGGCGGAGATCCGGGAGCTGGCCGAGGGCGAGTTGCTACTGCCCAGCCCGGAGGCGTCGGTGGATCGGCTGCGGGACATTCTGCAGATCGCCTCCGAGCTGTCAGGCGACTTCCTGCAGTACCGCGAGGACCTGCGGGCGGTGGATCTCAGCCTGCGCGAGCAGATCCTCAGCCCCGAGGGATCCCGTGGCGAGGTGCTCGAACAGCTGCTTGCCGGTGACGACCTGCTGGGCCAATCCACGGTGGGACGCACGTTCACCGCGTTCTTCCGCATGCTGAACGATCCGCAGCAGACCCGCATGGCGCAGGAGCTCGTGGACCGCCTGTTGGAGCGCGACTTCGCACGCACTCTCACGCGGGAGGAACGCGAGAAGCTCGCCAACGTGTTCAGCGACCTGTACGAGCCGGCGCAGGAAGTCCTCGACGTGAAGACCGAGCTGTACCGGTCCCTGGCTCGGTTCGTGCGCTCTCAGGATTTCCGCCAGCACCGGGTGCTGCTGGAGGCGCTGCAGGAAGCCCAAGGCATTGCGCTGGCGCAGAAGGATGAGGTGTCCAGCCGCGCCCCATTCCCCCTCGAGCCGCTGCTGTCCCGTGCTCGTCTCGCGTCAGTCTCCCAGCACCAGCTGAAGGATCCCACCGATCCGGGTGCGCCTGCCGAGGCGGAGGTTCACGACGCCACCACGCTCAGCGTTGAAGTGCTGCAGGATCTGGTGCGCACGAACGACATCGACATCGTCACGCTCACGGACGATGTCAACACGGTGCGAGGCAGAGCTGGTCAGGCTTCTATTGGCGACGTGCTGCGTGCCGCCCCGGCACGGCAGGGCTTGGCGAGCGTGATCGGCCTGATGTTCCTGGCCACACAGCATGCGCAGGCGCGTGAGGGCTCCACCGAGATCGTCACCTGGCGTGAGCTGGACGGCAACGACTACGCCGCGAAGGTGCCGGCCTACTACTTCCTGGACGACGTCCCGGCGCAGTGACCCGGCGGCCGTTGGCCCCGTGGCAGAGGCCGTTGCCGCGTCTGAGGATACGGCGCGTGGGCATGATCAGCGTCGGCCGCGCGACAGCGGCCGTTGCGCCGTGAACGTGATGCGAAAGTCACCCTTCACCGGGCTGTTGAGATGCTCTATGCACCATGTTCGGGCGGGGGTGCGGGCGAGCGGGGTGTGCAGGGTGTGCGGGGCGGGGCGCGGGATGTGCGGGACGGGGCGTGCGGTGGCGTGCGGGCCGGGGCGTGCGGTGTGCGGTGGCGTGCGCGCGGATCGTGCAAGGCGGTGACCCATGGGCTCGCACCTAGGATTCAAGAGTGCCCCCACAGACCCAGCATCGCATCATCCTGTTCTACGTCTTCACGCCGCTGGCGGACCCTGATGCCGTCCGCCTGTGGCAGCTGACGCTGGCCCGCAGCCTGGACCTGCGCGGCCGGGTGATCCTCTCCGAGCACGGCATCAACGCGACGCTCGGCGGAGAGCTCGGCGCGATCAAGCAGTACGTGCGGGGTCTGAAGGAGTACGCGCCATTCAAGGACGCGGACATCAAATGGTCGCAGGGCACCGGCGACGATTTCCCTCGCTTGTCGGTGAAGGTCCGCCCCGAATTGGTCACCTTCGGCCGCCCCGAGGAGATCAAGGTGAGCCAGGACGGGGTGCTCGGCGGTGGTGAGCACCTAACCCCGCAGCAGCTGCACGAGCTGGTGGCCGCCCGCGGCGAGGACGTCGTCTTCTTCGACGGGCGCAACACGATGGAGGCGGCAATCGGGCGGTTCGAGGGGGCGGTTGTGCCTCAGGTGGAGACCACTCGTGACTTCGTGGCTGAGCTCGAGTCAGGCCGGTATGACGAGCTGAAGGACAAACCCGTTGTCACCTACTGCACCGGAGGGATCCGCTGCGAGGTGCTCACAGTCCTCATGAAGAACCGTGGTTTCCAGGACGTGTACCAGCTGGATGGCGGGATCGTCCGCTACGCCGAGGCGTTCCGTGACCGGGGCCTGTGGAAAGGGTCGCTGTACACCTTCGACGGCACAATGCATCGTGAGTTCGCCGACGGTGTCCAGTCTCTGGGGTGCTGCATCCGCTGCGGCGAGCCGACCCCGCGGTACGTGAACTGTGAGGTGTCAACCTGCAGGAAAATGGTGCTGGCCTGCGAGAACTGTGAGCAGGAAGCCGAGTCTTTGCACGCGGTCCACGCTGACTGAGGTTGGGTAGGGCCGACCGAAGGGCCCGCGGGCGCAGTGTGGACGGTTGCGGGATCAGCGGGTGTGATCGCGGCGGAAACCTGAGGCCGTGTCGTGCCCACGGGGGCCGGAGGTCGTCGCCGGGAGGTCGGCGCAGGCTGCGTCGGCATCGCTTGCGAGCCGGTTGAGGTCCACGCGGTGTGCGCGGATGCGGCAGCCGCGGCCGGTGGGTTTCTTCGTGATTCCCTCTGCCTGCCAGTGGGCGTCGGCGTCGGCGAGCAGATGGGCTGGCAGCTCGCCAGCAGCGTTCGTGACACGCCACCACGGGGTGGAGGATCCCCACGTGGCCATGATGCGGCCGACGATCCGTGGTGACAGCCCGAGCAGCGACCCGATCTCGCCGTAGGTGGCGACTCGCCCCGGCGGGATGCATTCGACGGTGCGCAGCACACGCTCGACGATCACATCGTCCATGGCCCTCCTAGCGCTGAGCGGTGATGAGTCGTGCGCCGCGATCGGTGATGCGCACCGGGGCCGACGATACGACGCGGCTGGGCGGATAGACGTCGGGGCGCAACGTGTGGTGCGCTGCGCCCCGACGATGCGTCCCAGTTCAGACGCGGTGGGTGGCTGGTGGGATCAGTGACGCGGGGTGTCGCCGTCCTGCGGGCGCCACTGGCTCTGACCCTGCTGCTCGTTCAGACCGGGCTGGTCCGGCTGACCGAACTCATCGACCTGCTGCTCGTGCTGGTCGAAACCCTCCTGATTCTGCCGCTCGTAGTCCTGCTGGGCGTCCTGTGGGTAGCCCTGCTGACCGTCGTGTGCCTCCCGGGTGACGTGGGCGTCCTGGGGGTAGCCCTGCTGGCCGTCGTGTGCCTCCCGGGTGACGTGGGCGTCCTGGGGGTAGCCCTGCTGGCCGTCGTGTGCCTCCCGCGTGAACTGGTCGTTCTGGGGGTAGCCCTGCGTGGCCGCGCGCTGGTCGTAGCCGTGCTGATCAGCCTGGGCGTAGCCCTGTGCCGGCTGTTCATACCCGTGCTCGTCGTGACGTGCAGCGTGACGTCCGTGCCCGTCGGCTGCAACAGTGCTCCCGTTTTCGGAGCCATCGCTCTCGATGCCTGCAACGGCACCGGTTGACGTTGCGGTGGGGCGGCCATCGCGTCGATCGTCGTACTGGTCAGCGCCGAGATGGGTCTCGCGACGCTCGTCGTCACGACCCTGCGCATTGCGGTACTGGCCCTCGTTGCGGTCGTGCTGGGTGTCGGCGTACAGGTTCTCGCGGCCGTCGTACCGACTGTAAGTCTGCGCGTTGGCCCGAGCGTCCTGGTGCTGGTCGCCGTGCACCGCAGTGCCGTCCTCGTTGCGATTGTCCAGCCCATCACGGTGATCAGGCGCGCTGCCGTGATCGCGGCGACTCTGGGCCGAGGTTTCAGCATCGGTACGAGCAGCTCCTGCGGCGGCGCCGCGGTGGTCAGCCTGGCGATCGTGAGCGCCGGCAGGATCCAGACGGTCGGCCTCAGCGAGGCGCTCATCGACCTGCGAGCGGGAGGCGCGAGCCTCTTCGGTGCGCTGGGCCGCGGCCTGCTCCTCCTGGCGAGCCTGGTGGCGGGTGCGGTCAGCCTGCAACTGTGCTTCGCGAGCACTCAGCTCCTGTTCTTCGACCTTCAGTCGGTCGCGTTCAGCCTGCTGCCGCAGCTCGGCGGCACGTGCCCGATCCGCTTCCTGCTGACGTTCCTTCTTCTTTTTCGAGGCACGAGCCGCGGCAGCGATACCGACGATGATCGCGATCACCACGAGTACCGCAACCACGATCAGGACGGGGATCACCCAGCTGGGGAGGTTGTTCATGGGAGGCGTTCCTTTCCGGGAGCTCGTGGGCGCTTGCCCATCTGCGCGACATTCCGTGAACGGGAGGATTGCACCAGATCAGACGTGTCCGGCGCCACATTCGAGACGTTTTTGCATGTCAAGGCGGCGGGCGTGGGCTTCGAACGATCGGTCGGAATCGGGGATGCCGGGGCGTCGGGGAGATGTCGGCTCCGGAGTTGCCGAGGCGGATGTGGTGATCGGCAAGGCGCCTTCGGGCGGAACCGCCGCCGAGTATGTGCGCGTGACATCGAGCCTGGCCTCGGCGGTTCTGCATGCGCGTCACGATGGCTTCCGGTGGCGGCTGCGCCCAGAAGGCGGGGACTGGAAAGTGACGGCAGCTCGTCGACGGCATGAACAGCAATGGATGGGGGTGAACTCGACATAACAAAATCGACGCTTTTCGCGGGAACGCTGCAGGTGAGAGGTGGGATCGGCTGTAGCTCTGATAGACTTTTGGGGTCCCGGTCGGTGCCGACGCAGCGGCGGGCTGACCCGCGGTTGAGAGTAGATGCGGTGCCCGGTGATCCGATGTTGCGGCCCGGTCACTCACTTGCATGAGCGAGTCGAGTGCGGTGCGGCCGAGCACCTTGATTTCTATGTCGTCCCGACGCTGGACCTGTTCTGCCACTGGCGGGTCTCGTCGGAACTCGAAGGAGCGTTATGTCCACTGTCGTGGACCCGAAGGCCGGGTCTTCCGGTCCGAACGTCCGGCGCCGTAAGTCACTGGGGGCGGTGATCGCAGCTAACTGGCAGCTGTATGCACTGGCAGCTCCGGCGATCATCTTCTTCTTTATCTTCAACTATGTGCCGATGTATGGCGTCCAGATCGCGTTCAAGGATTTCATTGCCTCCGACGGGGTCTGGGGGAGTCAATGGGCCGGGTTTAAGCACTTTCAGCGATTCTTCGACTCCTACTACTTCTGGCGCCTGCTCTGGAACACTGTGGCGCTAAGCCTCTATCAGCTGCTCCTTTTCCCGCTGCCGATCATCCTTGCGCTTTCGTTGAACGAGCTGAAGAACGTGATCTTCAAGAGGTTCGCGCAAACCCTGACCTATGCACCTCACTTTGTCTCCACCGTTGTTGTGGTCGGCATGCTGTTCGCGTTCCTGGATCCTCATAGTGGCCTCATCACGACCCTTCTGGGGCTCCTCGGGCTCGAGCCTGTGCAGTTCATGCAGGAGCCGGGCTGGTTCCGGCACATCTACGTGTGGTCGGGGGTCTGGCAGGGGTTGGGCTGGAGCACGATCATTTACTTGGCGGCATTGGCTGGGGTGAATCCGGAGCTGCATCAAGCCGCTCAGGTAGATGGCGCGAACCGACTGCAACGTATCCGTCACGTCAACATTCCCGCGATTATGCCCACTGTCGTCATTCTGTTCATCCTGAACTTTGGCAGCTTCATGTCAGTGGGCTTCGAGAAGGTGCTGTTGATGTCTAACAACCTCAACGCAGATACCTCCTCCATTATTCAGACCTTTGTGTACAAGACCGGCCTCCTGCAGGGCCAGTACAGCTATGCGGCAGCAGTGGGGCTGTTCGATTCCGTGATCAACATTCTTCTGCTGGTGGGCGTCAATCAGCTGGCGCGCCGCTACTCCGAGAACAGCCTGTGGTGATGACATGACGATGGTGCACAACAATGGGGCCTCACGTAGCGATGTCGCCGACGGCCACCGGATCGGCGGCAGCGCCGACACTCAGCGCGTATCGGTCCGGGCGCGGGACGACGTCTGGTTCGACCGACTGAACGTTGTCCTGGTGATCGCTGTCGTGATCGCGATCGGCTACCCGCTGTGGTTCGTGCTGATCGCCTCTGTCAGTGACCCGAATGCGGTCGAATCCGGCAAGGTGTGGTTGTGGCCGGTGGACCTGAAATTCGACGGCTACAAGCGGGTCTTCGCCCACAAGGCGATCTGGACGGGGTATCGCAACACCGCGATCTACACCGTGGTGGGTGTGGCGATCCATCTTGCGATCGTGCTGCCCTGCTCGTACGCGCTCTCGCGATCGACGATGGCTGGCCGTACCGCAGTCACCTGGTACATCCTGTTCACGATGCTGTTCTCCGGCGGCATCATCCCCACCTATCTGGTGGTCAAGCAGCTGGGGATGCTGGACACCATGTGGGCAGTGGTGGTGCCAGGTGCCGCAGGGGCGTGGTCAATCCTGGTGGGCCGCGCCTTCTTTACTCAGACCGTCCCTATGGAGATCGCGGAGGCCGCGAAGATGGACGGCGCCGGTGACGTCCAGATCTTCTTCCGGATCGCTCTGCCGCTGTCGGCCCCGATTATTGCGACACTTGCGCTGTTCCACGGTGTGGGGCTGTGGAACGAGTACTTCAAAGCGCTGATCTATCTGACTGATCGCGACAAGTACACCCTGCAGCTGGTGCTGCGTGAGCTTTTGGTCGTGGCACAGGACGCCTCGCAGGGCGAGGCCGCCAGCGACACATCGTTCATCGAGCAGCAGCGCCTGGCCGCGTTGATCAAGTACGCGGTGATGATCGTGGCGTCGGCGCCGCTGCTGATCGTCTACCCGTTCCTGCAGCGGTACTTCACTCAGGGCGTGCTCATCGGATCGGTGCGTGGCTGATATGACGCACAGAGCTATGGCGCCGATGCAGGGTCCACTGGGTGCACTGGATCGGATGCTGCAGTGGCTGGTCCGTCTGGTGTGGCTGAACGTCTGCTGGAGTGCTCTCACCGTTCTCGGCGCGGTTGTGCTCGGCATCGGGCCGGCCACGTCAGCGGCGCTCGCGGTCGCGTCGCGGTGGGCCGACGGGGACGTCGATGCCCCTATCGCTCAGTCCATGTGGGCCCAGTACCGCCGCGACGTGCGACGTGTGACCGCGCCAGTGCTCGTGCTCGGTGTCACCACCATCGGACTCCTGCTGACTCTGTTACAGGCTCGACACCTCAGTCCGATCGCCTCGGGCATCGGCCAGGGGCTAGCCAGCATCGGATTGCTTATGGTGCTCGCCGCGGCGCCGCATGTGCTGTGGGTGGCAACCCGGGAGACACCCGGCGCGCCCCGCCGGTGGCCGTCGGTCCTGCTTGCAGCTTTCGCTGTCGGCGTGGGCAAGCCCATGCTCACGGCAGCGCTACTCGCGCTTACCGCTGGCTGGCCGGTGTTGCTGATCCTGTCCGGTTGGCCAGGGCTACTACCGGTACTCGGAGCGAGCGTGCCGATCGCAGCTGCGGCGCGGCTGCAGGCTCGCGCCCTGACTCACCGCCCTTGTCCACCCTCCTGACTCCTATCGGTCCTGTACCCGTCGTTGTTCTTTCCCCTCCAGCCGTTCATGCCGTTCCCCCAACCGAGTGCCTGACTTGCAACCCCGAAAGGAACCCGACCATGCGCTCTGTCACCCGACGCACCGCCCTTGCTTCTGGTGCCGCTCTCGCTTCCACCGCTGCTCTGGCAGCCTGTGGAGGAGGCGGTTCGGACAAGAACGAGGACCTCGCCAAGGCGATCGATGATCTGGACCCCAATATCAACGCCGAGGGCATGCCGATCGTGAAGGAGCCGGTGACGATCACGTTCCTGAGCGCCCGGCCTTCTACCACTGCCGAGAACTGGGATGAGGTCAGCGCGGTGAAGGCCACGCAGGAGCTGACCAATGTGAAGATCGACTTCGGTCTGGTCCCCCAGGACGGCGCCGGTGAGAAGCGGAACCTCCTGCTGACCAGCGGTGACTATCCGGAGGCCTTCTTCCGTACCGGGGTTCCCACCGGTGACATCGCGAAGTACGGGGCTCGCGGGACGTTCCTGCCGTTGAACGACTTGATCGAGTCCTACATGCCGAACGTCAAGCAGCGCTTGGAGGACATGCCGGGAGTTCGCAAGGCGCTGACCTTCCCTGACGGCAACATCTACTCGCTGCCCCAGATCTACGATTCCTCTTTCGCCGGAATGCGCTACATGTTCAAGCTCTGGGCGCGCAAGGATTGGCTGGACGAGGCCGGTATGGATGCGCCGGAGACGATCGACGAGTTCGAGGCATACCTCGAGGAAGCCGTGAACAAGCACGACAAGGCGATCGGCCTGGCCGACGCCGCCAGCTTCGGTGAGATGTGGTCGAGCTTCTACGGCATCTTCGGGGTTGCCAATCACGGCGACGCTGCCGGGCAGATCGACCTGGACCCCAGCAGCGGAAAGGTCCGGTACTTCCCGGCATCCGATGAGTACCGGGAGATGATGGAGTACCTGAATCGCCTGTACAGCAAGGGACTGATTCTGCAGGACATCTTCTCCACCGATCGGGCCAAGTTCAACACGTATGGCGCCGACGGACGCCTGGCCGCGTGCGCCACCCAGACTCCGGCGGGATTCTTCGGCGAGGTGGGCGAGAACTACATTCCGCTGAAGCCTCTGGTGAAGAACGCCGGTGATGAGCCGACGTGGCATGCCGTGCGCGCCGAGTGTGCAGGCATCGGCCAGTTCGTGATGACCGACCGTTGTGAG
Source organism: Brachybacterium timonense (assembly GCF_900258505.1). Classification (GTDB taxonomy): domain Bacteria; phylum Actinomycetota; class Actinomycetes; order Actinomycetales; family Dermabacteraceae; genus Brachybacterium; species Brachybacterium timonense. The sequence continues at coordinate 2,876,818 of NZ_LT984895.1, read as the reverse complement.
CATCCCGTGGAGCTGGCCCGGTGGATGGACTACTGGTACAGCGAGGAGGGCGCGGCGACGTTCTTCCTGGGTGCCAAGGGCGAGAGCTGGGATGAGGTCGACGGGGAGTACACGCTCAAGCCAGAGATCACCGAGGGTGGCAAGACACTCGACGACGGGCTGAAGCCGCATGCCCTGTTCATGGGCGGGAGCTACCCGGGGTGGGTGACGGAGAAATGGTTCAAGGGCGTGGAGGGCTCCGAGCAGTCCATGGAGGCGTCCCGGATGGTCTCGGAGTACGCGATCGATGACGTGTGGAACCCGTTCCCGCTGACCGAGGAAGAAGCGGACCGACTGTCCGTGGTCGGCACGGAGATCGGCACGTTCCTCGGTGAATCCCGCGCTGGTTTTGTGACCGGGCAGAAGAAGATGTCCGAGTGGGATGACTACGTGGCCACTCTGGACAAGATTGGTCTGCCCGAGTTCCTGGAGATCCAGCAGGCGGCGTACGATCGCCTCGGTTGACCAGGGTGATGGGGGCGCTGACGACAACGGTTGGCGCCCCTGTCACGTGCGGTCTGCGCCCGGTGTTCCCAACGAGATGTCAGCCGCAGTTGGTGTCGCGGGCAGGTAGCGGCGTCGTGCGTTGGCCGCAGCCGCCCAGGGCCACAAGTGGCAGGGCGGCGAGCAGAGCGCGACGGGCCAGTGGGGTGCCGTGATGATCATGCATGAGCATCAGCGTCGCAGAAAACCATCGGTGTCCTCTCATGGAGCTCCGTGCAGTTCATCCAACCAGGGGCGAGGCTGCGCGGCGATGGGGAACTCCGGCGAGAACGTCGAGGAGCTTGTCGAAGTCGGGGAGAGGACAGTCGGCGATGGGGAGCTCTCCTGTGTGGACAGTCGGGCCGTGGCGCGCCACGCCTGCCGGGAATGTAGCGTCGGCAGACCGGTAGGCTCGTCGGGTGACCAGCTCCTCGAACCCGGCCAGGCCCAGCGGCGATCCTGCCCGCACTGGGCAGCCCGACAGCACCGCCCAGCACGATCCCGCCCGCCGCGGCCCGTTCACCTCAGCAGCCGCAGGTGAGACGAACACCGACGAAGAGACGGCCGACACTCACGCGGCCCCGTCGGCGATGCTCGGTGCCCTGGTCGATGACTCCCGCCGCGTGCTGGTGGCGCTGTTGCAGGGCCCGTTCCTCGACGGGCGCAAAGACCCCCAGCGGTACGCGCAGCTGCTGCGTGACCGCGCCGCGATCGAAGCGCGCCTCGCGGATCTGTACCTCGAGCTCGTGGTCGACGACGACGCACAAGTGGCGTTCCTGCGTCAGAGCGAGGACGATGCAGACGCCCCGAAGCTGCTGCGTCGTCTGACCGGTCTGAACCGTCTGGATAGTGTGCTGCTGCTGGTGCTGCGTCAGATGCTGCTGACTCAGTCTTCCCGTGGCCAGCGGGCAGTGGTGAACGAGGCGGAGATCCAGCAGGCTCTTGCCGCCTACCGCCGCACCGCCTCCACCGATGAGGCTGGTTTCGCCAAGGAGGTCCGCGCCTCGATCGCGAAGATCCAGCGTGCCGGGCTGCTGGATGAGCAGGGTGATTCCTACGAAGTCTCCCCGGTGCTGCGCCTCATGATCGGCCCGGACACGGCACGCGAATTTAGCCGCCTGTACCGCGAGGCGGGAGTGGCGCTTGGCGCACCGGCCGACGATCCGCTCGCCGCTGGGGACGCGGATGAGGACGGCGCCGATCCCCAGGGTGCTGAGGATTGAGAGAAGGGAGCTGAGGAGCGCATGGGTGTCGATGTTCTCGTCGTCGACGATGAAGCAGCGATCGTCGACTCCATCGTCGAGTACCTGAGCGCTTTCGACCTCAGTGCTGTCGGCGTCGGCACCGCGGAGGTTGCTCTGGAACGGCTCGACGAGCTCGCCCCCGCCGTCGTGGTGCTGGACGTGAACCTACCGGGCATGAACGGCTTCCGCTTCACCCGTCAGGTGCGCACACGCAGCCAGGTGCCGATCCTGTTCCTGTCCGCCCGCGGCACCGACGACGACCAGGTGCTCGCCCTGGGTGTGGGCGGGGACGACTACATCACTAAGCCGTTTTCCCTCGCCGTGCTGCTGGCGAAGATCCGTCGGATTCTCGCCCGGGGACAGGAGGAGCAGGAGCAGCCATCGGCCTCGTTCGACGATGGTCGCCTGCGTGTGGAGGAGTCCGGACGCACCTGGCTGGATGGCCGGGAGATCGTGCTGCCTGCGATGGAGGACAGACTGCTGCGCCATCTCGTGCGGCACCGCGGCCGCGTCGTCACCAAGCAGGAGCTGTTCGACGACGTCTGGGGTGAGCCCGACGCCTCCGACGGCACGCTCACCGTGCACGTGCGCCGCCTGCGCGCCCGTATCGAACCTGACCCTGACCAGCCCACCTACATTCGCACGGTGTGGGGCCGTGGCTACCTGTTCGATGCCGATGCGCACTGAGCCTGCGTCTCCGGCAGCCCGGTGCAGCACGTCGAGGCGACGATGAGAACTCTCCACGTCACCGTGCTCCTGCTCGCCGCCACCGCCGCCGCAGTGCTCAGCGCACTGTGGTGGCCCGCCCAGACCAAGGCGCCGCGCCCGCCCGTCGGCGAGCTGAACCACCTCGCGCACCAGCTCGCCGACGCCTGGGGGAACGGGCGCGAGGCACCTGCCAGCGTAAGCGAGGCCGCGGAGCCGGATGCGCGGATCGTTGCGGAGGCGGTGGATGCGGCGCTGCGCGGCGATGCCGGCACGGCGAGCGTCATGCCGCTGCCACCCGGAACACAGGTCACCGTGGTGGACGCCGACGGGGCGGTGCTGCACGCAACCGGTCCGCCGATCGTGACCGTGCAGGAAGTGCTCGCCGCCCGCGCCCTGGCGCTGCCGATCACCGCGCAGGATGGCACCGTGCTGGGCACTGTGCACGCCACCGACCCCGGAGCGGTCGCGGCGGTGCGGGACGCGATCATCCGGTCCCGCCTAGCCGCCACGCTCGGTGTGCTCGTCATCCTCGCGATCGCTGTCGTGACTGTGCTGGTGCTCGACCGACGCGTCCTCGCGCCGTTCCGCCGCCTGCAGGGGTTCGCGCAGGACGTCGCCTCCGGGCACCTGGATGCTCCGCTGGACATGGACCATGGCAATGTGTTCGGCGCCTGGACCGAGAGCTTCGACCTCATGCGCACCGAGCTCGCGGCTGCGCGTGCAGCCGAAGAGCAGGCCCGTGAGGACACCCGCACGATCCTCGCGCAGCTCTCCCACGACGTCCGCACCCCCGTCGCGTCGATCGCCGCGACCGTGGAGCTGCTGCAGCTGGGCACCCACGACGCGACCACCCGCGACCGCCTCGACGTGGTGGCCCGCAAAGCCGCACAGATGGACGCCCTGGTCACGGACCTATTTGTGGCAAACCGTGATCAGCTCTCCGCTCTTCCAGTGCAACCCGAGACCGTTCCGGCCGCGCAGCTCGCGCAGATGGTGCACCACGCAGTGGTGGATGCCCCCTCCCGCATGGAGGAACCGCCTGCCCTCCTGGTGCAGATCGACCCGCGGCGCATGCAGCAGGTGATCGACAACGTCATATCCAACGCCCACAAGCACGCCCGCAGCGGTGTCGAGGTGAGCTTCGAACGTCAGGGCGACCTGCTGCGGATGAGCCTCGCCGATACGGGGCCCGGGGTGCCCGAGGATGAGCTCGGCCTGATCCTGGGGCGCGGCGTCCGCGGCAGCGCCGCAGAGCAGGTGCCCGGCAGCGGGCTCGGCCTGTTCACCGCCGCGCACTTGATGGAGCGCATGGGCGGCGCGCTCGCTGTGCGCAACCGTCCCGGTGGCGGTCTCGTGGTCGACCTCGATGTGCCGCTGGCGTGAGTGACGGACGCCGTGGCGTTAGGACTTTCGTAGGGAATCGGTCAGCGACGTGTGGGCAGTGCCTGCATAGCGTGATGGCCATGAGCTCCACGACTGCGACCGTCTCCTCAACTCCCGACGACGCCGCCCGGGCTGCCGCCGGCACTGACCCAGTGATCACAGCGCGGCTGCTGTCCAAGACGTTCTCCCACGGCGGCACCCAGCAACATGTGCTGAAGAACATCGACCTTGACATCGATCGCGGCAGCTTCACCGTGATCATGGGCCCCTCAGGCTCGGGCAAGTCCACGTTGCTGTACGCACTGTCCGGCATGGATCGGCCCACTCTCGGCACCGTCACCGTGGACGGCACCGAGATTTCCGGCCGCAGCGAGGATCAGCTCGCCCGCTTCCGCCGGGACCACTGCGGGTTCGTGTTCCAGCAGATCCACCTGCTGGATTCCCTCAGTGTTCGTGACAACGTGCTGACCGTCGGGCTGCTCACCGGTCGACCGCGCCGCGAGATCCTCGCCCGCGCCGACGAGCTGTTCGACATGGTGGGGCTGGGTCCGCGCGACCAGCGGAAGTTCCCCTCCATGCTCTCCGGCGGCGAGGCGCAGCGCGTCGGCATCGTGCGCAGCCTGATCGCCTCCCCAGCCGTCGTGTTCGCCGACGAACCCACTGGCCAGCTGAACTCTGAGTACTCCCGTGTCGTGCTCGACCTGCTCAGCCGTGTGCATCACGGCGGCCAGAGCATCGTCATGGTCACGCACGACCCGCGCACCGCCGCCCGCGCGGACCGCATCTGGTATCTGCGCGACGGCTCCCTGCGAGGACACCTGGACCTGCCGCGCTTCGAGATGGAGAGCGAGGACCGCCTGGCCACTGTCAATGATTTCCTTGCCGAGATGGGGTGGTGAGGATGCGTGCCCTGCTCCCCCTGGTGCGCCGCCAACTGCGCCTGCGCCGCGGCCAAGTGGCCACCCTCGGTCTGCTCACCCTGATCGCAGCGCTCCTGACGAACACCGCGATGGTGCTGGCCTTCACGTACCTCGACTCCCTGGAGGCCCGCGCCACCGCGGACCGCTCCCCGGATGACACAGTGGTGTTGGTCGCCGACGCCGCCCCAGATGCGCTCGGGCATCTGCGCGAACTGCTTACGGCCGCGCTGCAGAGCCAAGAGCAGATCCATGAGCTCGACGTGATCGACGCCCAGACCGGCCTGGTCACCTTCGACTATGACGGCTCCGAACTGCCGATCAACATCACGGTGTTCGACCGCGGCGAGGATCCGAAGATGGGATCGCGCACCGTGGTCGCCGAAGCGGATGAGGCGGTCGAGAACCCGATCTGGGCGCCCGCCCTGCTGCTCTACTCCGAGAACTATGCCGTCGGCGACCCGATCACGCTGACCACCCCGGAGGGCTCTGTCACCTTCCACATCCAGGGCTTCTACGAAGATCTCTTCGGTGCTTCCACGGCCATGGGGATGCTGTACTTCGCGGTCGACCATCCGCTGGATGAACCGCTCGTACCAGGGCTCGAACCTGCGCTCGTGGCCGATCTGCGCGGCGAGGGCGCGGTGTATGACGCCGCCGTCGGCGCTGTCGATGAGGCGAGCGAGCAGTCCGGCGTCTCCGCACGCGTGACCTGGGGCGCGAACCGCAACGTGCTCACCCGGGGCAGCGCCGCGCTCGGCGCGGAACTGTTCACGATGGTGTTCCTGGTGCTTGCCGCGGTGATCGTCGTGGTCGCGCTCGTGATCATGCGGTTCGTCATGGCGAACCTGGTCACTCGCGATATGACGGCATTCGGGGTGCTGCGCGCCGCAGGCTTCACCACCGCCCAGGTCATCGGGCACCTGCTGATCGTCTTCGGCGGCACCGCCCTGGTGGCCTCGACGATGGGAGTGGGCGTGTCGCACCTGATGCTGCCATGGGTGGCCGATGCGCTCGCCGCCCAGTCCGGAATCGACTGGCAGGCGCCGTTCAGCCCGCCCGCCACCGCGCTCACCCTCGCACTGCTCACCGGTGCTGTGCTGGTGTTCGCGCTGCTGGGAGCGCTGCGTGTGCGCCAGGTGACCACGGTCGCGGCTCTGCGCGGCGGCACCGCCACCCATTCGCGCCGCATTGATCACCTGCCGCTCGCCACCGCGCGGGGGCCGTTGAACATGCTGCTGGGTGTGAAGACCCTGCTGCAGCAGCCTGCGCAGAGCCTCCTGCTGCTGGTGACGATCACACTGCTCACCGCCGCGCCCGTGATCGCGCTCGGCATGGCCTCCAGCCTGACCGGCGACACGCAGGCGTTCAGCCGCATGGTCGTGGGTGACGTCGAGGATGTCACCGTGGGGCTGTCGGCGATATCCGACACCGACGAGGTCATGCGCATCATCCGGGACACGCCGGGCATCGAGGACCCGTACGGCATCTCCTGGGACGGCCAGATGATCGACGGCGATCCGTACGTGGTGTCCGTGACGGATGACTACAGCGTGTGGAGCACCGATTCCCTGACCGAGGGACGCTACCCGCTGCATGAGAACGAGATGGTGGTTGGGGCGAGCGCCGCCCGCGCGCTCGACCTGCAGGTGGGGGACGTGCACACCGTCACCTCGACGGGACGCAGCGCCGAGTACGTGGTCACCGGGATCATGTCCACTGGGCGGAACCTGGGCCGCACCCTGTCCTTCACCACGGACGGCATGCACCGCCTCGACCCGGGCCACCGGCCCGCGATGGTCGCGGCCAGTGTCGCCCCCGGGCTTGACATCGATGCTGTGGTCGCTGACCTCACGGAACGGCTCGGGAACCGGGTGCAGCTGGTGGAGTCCTCCACGGACTCGGTGCGCATCATGCTCGGCGGATACTTTGCGATGATCACGCTGCTCGCCGGGGTGATCGTGTCGCTGACGGTGTTCGCGGTGGTGCTCGTGGCAGCGCTCGTGGTGACCACCATGATCGTGCAGTCCCAGGGCGTGCTCGGGGTGAAGAAGGCGCTGGGCTTCACCACTGCGGACCTCGTCTCCCAGATCATCTGGACGTACCTGCCGGTGGTGCTGCTGGCGGCGCTGCTGGGCGCCACCGTCGGCGCAGTCAGCATGAACCCGTTGATCAGCGCAGCCTTCGGGACGATCGGCATGGTGAAAATGGACCTGTCCCTGTCCCCACTCGCGGTGGCCGGCAGCGCTGTGGGCATGGTGGCGGTGGTGCTGGCCGTGACCTGGCTGGCGGCGCTGCGGCTGCGCCGGGTGACCCCGGTGGCGCTGATGGGGGAGTGAGGTGGGCGACGCTCCGCCGCCGACCTGTTTGCTGGGGTGCGAAGCACGGCGGGCCGACGGGGCTCGCCCTGGGCCACGTTGGCTGCAATAGTTCGCCACATCAGTTATCAACTGACGTGAGGGGTGTTATGCGCACCGCCGGGACCTCGATCATCGCGACTCCGGCGTTGAACCGTGACCGCCAGGCACTGCTCGACGCCCTGGAGCAGCTGCGCAGGCAGTTGTCGGCGTATCTCGCCCGCCCGCGGCGCTGGTACAAGCAGGAGTGCTCGAGCAGGTGGGCACAAGCGTGGCGCGCGGTATGTGCAAGCAGAGCATCCGCGGGAGACTGGCGACTCTTCGGGTGGAGCCGGAGAAGTTCTTTCTGGTCGCAGTGGACCCGTATCGACTGCTGGCGCGCGGGGAGAGTCTGGTCCGGTGGTGAGCTATGGTGCGTGTGGCAACTGCCCGGAAGTGTCTTCGGATGCGCCCCCGGGAGGCCGGGAGGAAGCATGTCGCGCAGTACTAAGGCGACTGAATCCCGGTGCCACATCGTGCGTGTGTGGAGTTCTGCGCATGCTGCGTCGCTCATCGTCTTCGCCGCGTTCGTGCGAGAAGCACGATGAGTTCGTCATCCCTTCGGGTCCGCATGCGGAGCCACTGGTGATCGCGGAGAGCGAGCTCGACATGTGCATCCGTCGCGGCTCCCGGTTCGAAGGACAGTGATGAGAGAGCGAATAGCAGTCCTTGCAGCCGGCTCTCTTGTCGCGCTGCCGCTGTCCGGGTGCGGCCTGGCTAGCGAGGACCCCGTACCAATCAGCGGCGACCAGCAGGAAACGGCCGACGACGAAGGAGCGACCATGTGCGCAGACTCCCCCTATCGCCTGATCGGCGGCACCCGCGGCACTGATCCCGCGCTCCCGGAGACAGCCGACGGTGTGCGGGCCGAGCTCGAGATGTATTCCTTCGACGCCACCGCCGAACCGCCGTTCGTGAACCTCTCCTGGATGGTGGACCCCAAGCCCGAAGGGGGCCGGGGCACCGGTAAGGCAGCGAAGTACGTCGTCGGCGACACCATCGAGATCCCGTCGTACGGGACTCTGCGCGTCACCGCGATCTGCAAGGACGGCGCGGGCATCGACGTCGTGGAGTGATCGCGGTCGGATCGACCGCGGGGCATTCGCGGTGAATAGCCTGGGACACCTTTCGGGCTACGGCCGATCGCCCGAGGGTCAGCGTGGTAGGTTTCGCTGCGGTCCGTCGCGCAGTGGACAAGCTCGTCCGGGCAAACGCCCTGATGCATGGCGGAACCGTGGTGCGCTCAGGTCAGGCCCCGGCAACGCGAGCGAGCTCCCGTCGTAGAACGTCAACGGCATACCCGAGCTCGATCCGTTCCTGCTCCAACCGTGTACCGAGGCGGGCCACGTCCTCGTACAGCGCGCGCTCATCGGCTGTGAGCTGAGTGGTCGCTGCGGGCGCGACGGGTGCGATATGACCGGTCATGGCGTCGAACCGTGCAAGGGTGGCACGGTCCATGAGGACCGACGTGATGCGCTGATGGTGGTTGCGGGCGCGGTCCAAGATCTGCAGACCGTCGGTGTCGATGTCTCCCCAGTAGAGAACCGGGGAATCCTGCACCCACGGCACCTCGAGCACGCTGAGGGCGTACCCATCGCCGCTGAGGGCCACGGCACCTGACAGGTCGGGCAGCACCTGGGTCGTCTCGGAGTTCTCGCAGATGATGACCGCTCGCGGATGGAGTTCCAGGTCCTGCAGAGCATGCACATCCAAGCGCATCGCCCGAGGTAGACACGGCCGCTCTCCGGACTCTGCACAGCGCAGCGCGGGGTCCAAGAGCACGACGTCATGGAAGCGCGAGGGCTGGGCGAGACCGAGCCCGCTATCCCCGTCCGCACGTATGGCCGCGATCAGGCTACGCACGAGCGCTTGGTGCTGCGCTAACCACTTGGTGTGCATCCCTTCCAGCGGGACCTGGCGTATCCGCAGGCCACTGTCGGGGTTCACGAGGAACCAGCCGGCCGCATGCAGGACAAGACGAGCGTTGTCATCATCCAGCTGCAGCCAGCGTGCTCGGTGCCTGACCAGTGCCGCGGCCAGGCGCTCGGGCGCGGCCGGTGTCTCAACACGGCCAGCGGGCTCTTCGGCTGCCCTACCGCGGGTGTCAGCCGCCTCGCAGGCCTCATGGAACATCTCGAGGGCCGCGCGATGGAGGGTCTCCATACGCCCCCACTCCTCGCGGGTCCGTGAGTCGGCGGCGGCACGTACCGCGGTGGCACCGTGGCGACGCCACCGCGTCGGCAGGCGATGAGTGCCGAACTGGGCGACACGCCGCTCCTCCCACACCACACCCGAGGCCGTCGCTTCTGAGGCACTGGACCAGCTGGTGATCCATGAGGCGACTCCGGTGGGATCGGCCAGGAAACCCGTCCCCGATGGTGGATGCAGCGGAACGTCGACCTCGACCTGATCGGGGTGAGCAAGCCAGGCCGCCGCGGACCGCTTCCATCGGGAGGCAATGGTGGCCCGAATATCGGCGGGCGGTTTCATCGCGTCCGGCCCCCCCCGCCGGTGAGGTCGGCGACCGTTACCGCCGCGAGACGGGAGGCTCTGCCATCGAGGTTGCTCACCACGACGGCCCCGCCAACGTACTCGTCGATGGTCTGCAGCATCTTGAGCGGCGTCGCCAGCAGCATCTGGAACCCGAAAGACCGGAACACGTCCAGTCCGGCCCGCGTGAAGTTCATATCGGTCTTGTCGAAGGCCTCATCCAGTGCGACCAGCCCGTACTGAGGGATCTGCCCGTCCAACAGTGGTAGCTGGTAGCGCAGTGCTGCAGCGAGGCAGAAGGTGACCAGTCGCTGCCGCTGGCCTCCGGAGCGGCCACCGGCTCCTTCATAGATATCGACCACGGTGCCGTCACGGTCCATTTCCTGGGCTTCGAACTCGACGTGGCGACGGGAGTCGAGGACCCGTTTGCGCCACTGGACGTCGGTGGTCTCCACGGACCCGAGACGGCGCATGAGTCGGTCCATCCTGGCGAACCGCTCATCCGCTTCTTCGGAGAGCTCTGTCTCGCTGTGGAATGCACCTTCGGTGATACGGAGCAGGTCGGAGAGGAACTCCTTGACCTCGTCGGAGTGCTTGGCTCGGGCGACCAGACGTAGGCGAGTGCCCCGGTTCGTATCGAAATCGTTCATGGCCAGGGACGCGTTGACCGGTTCGAGACGCTGGTGAACGTCCCGGATCGCGGTGGAGAGCTCGGCTCGCAGCTGCCCGATGTTGTTCTGCGACTGCGTGCGCAGCAGCTGGCGGAACCGGTCCTCGAATTCGGGGAGGCGGTCGCGTTCGAGCTGTTCGAGCAGGCGCAGGAAATCCGGGGTGCCCTCGAGGGCGTCCACGAGGTTCACGGATCGCTCCGGCCAGCGCTGCATGTACCGCACCCGTGCCCGCGCGAGTTCCCCTTCGGTGCGCTGTATGACGCCGCGGTGCGTGTCCATCTCGCTGCGTAGTTCGTTGCTCACTGTGGTCAGGACGTCCAGCAGGTTTGCGCGAGTGATCGTGCGCCGGACGTGACGGAGTGCGCGACGGTTGAGCTCGGCGAGCACCGCGTCATCGATCACGATGCCGTCGAGAGTTGCGCGGGCGGTGTCGAGATCCTCCTCGGCTGCAGTGATCTCCCGGTCGAGGTCGCGCACGATGCCGTGAGCCTCGTTCTGTTCTTCTTCTGCCGTGTGCAGTGCGGCGCTGGCTTCGCGCAGCTGATTCTCTGCGTCGCGTACCGACGTGGTGTCCCGCAGCCGTGCCTGTTCAGCGGTGAGGGCCTCCAGGCGGGTGGTGACGCCTACGCGATCGATCTCTTCCCACGCGACCTGGGTGAGCTGTTCCATGGCCGTGATCTGTCGGCGCAGTACCTCGCCTTGTCTGCCCAGATCTCCTAGCTGCTGATCGGCGCGCTGCAGGTCGGCGCGTGCAGCGGCCAGCTCATCCCGGCGCAGTTCGATGAGTGCGTCGTTGGTGGTGCCGATGAGCCACCGGCTGCGGTCGGTGATGGCGGAGGAATCGTCCTTGACATGGTGGTCACGGTTCTTGATCTGGCCACCGCGGGTGAGGGCCCTCTCGTGGCGGCCCAGCTCCTCGATCGTGTCGACGAGGACATGCGGGAAACCGCTGGAGATTCGTTGCCGCAGCCAGGCCCGGGCGGGGGTGTCTGCCAGCGTGAGTACGGAGAGCACCCGTCCGTTGGTGCGGCCTTCGTCGGCCCCGGGGCGGGGTTCCCGCATCCGCTCGTAGGCGATCCGTCGGCCCCAGAACGTCGCTTCGACGGTCTGTGCGACGTGGGGATACAGATCATCGGGGACGAGGATCGTCGTGGCGAATCCCCGCAGGAGCCGTTCCACGGCGCCCTGCCAGGAAGCGTCGCGAACATCCATGAGTTCTCCCGCGAAGGGGAGGGCGAACGGGGTGGCGCCGACCTTCTGTGCGATCTGGTCGCGGATGGTGACGAGATCGGTTGGGAGGTTCGACCGACGGGTCGCCAGTGAGCGGATCTCGGTCGTAAGTTCAGCGATTCGGTTGCGCGACTGTTCGCGAGCCACATGGACCGGCCCGGACTGATCGATCTGCTCCTGTGCTTCGCGAGTCAGACGGTCGCGTTCGCGGCGCGCGAGATCCTGCGCGGCTGCAAGTTCCGCTGGTGTTGTGGGCAGTGGTGAGGAGATGACCTCCAACGACTGCTGGAGGCGGTCGAGGGCACGGCCGATGCGGTCGAGGTCATCGTTCGCACGCTGGATCTCGCGGTCAAGGCTCTCGAGGTGGCTGCCGCCGACGCGAAGGAGTGCCTCGCGTGCCCGGGATTCGGTGTGCCGGGCGTCGTTGCGGCGCTGCTGTGCAGCTTCCAAACGGGCGGTTGCTGCCTGACGTTCGGTGATGAGGCGCCGGCGGTCCTGTTCGGCCAGATCCAGGAGCGTGCGGTACCGGTAGGCATCCCGGCCCTCCTCAAGTCGCACCAGCTGGTCGTAGGCAGCCGTCGCTGAGCGATGAGCCTGCCAGGCCTCGCGCTGCGGATGCAGCACCGTGATCTGGTCACGGGCGTCGACCACGGCGGCGTGGGCGTCCTGAAGTGCTCGGAACTGGTCGACGGCCGCCTCGGCCTGGACGAAGGTTCGCGGCGTGGTGAGCATGAAGGAGCGCAGAAGATCGTCGAGAGAGGTCAGCGATTTCGCGGACTGGGTGCGATGCAGCAGCCGCTGCGCTTCGGCTGTCCCGATTCCTGTCTGACGGCGCAGATGGGCCCCGAAATCTGGGTAGGTGGTGCTGGCGGCGGTGGGGGAAAGCGCACGTCGGAGCCGACGCAGATCAATCCCATGAGCGCACAGGCGCAGCACCTCCACGAGTTCCGCGGCGCGGGGGAGCAGGAGATACGCGGTACGCAGATCCGAGGTGCTTGTCGAACGTCCGGCGATGTGGAAGACACGCACAGCACTGACGACGCGGTCGCGTCCGTCGGTATAGGTCAGGGCGATGCCGGAGACGGTGGCGCTTGACCGCAGAAAGCCGGGACGCACCTCACCGGTCTCGTCGTCGCTCTGGCGGCGGTAGGCGCCGCGGACATAGCTCAGCGGGGTGCGGTCCTTGTCTCCGCTGGGACCGTCCTGTGCGGCCGCGTTGAAGCGGGTCTCGCCGGGGCGCATGAGCACCGCGCTGAGCGCATCCAGCAGCGAGGATTTCCCGGATCCGGATTCGCCGGTGATGAGCAGACCTGCGCGGGGCACATCGATGCTGTGGGAACCGTCGAATGTTCCCCAGTTGTGGACCTGGATCCGGGCCAGGCGCATCTGACCTGGGTGGAGGTGATCGTTCAGCGGCAGCTCTGGAGACGTCATGCTGTGTCGTCCTTCTGCGCGGGCGCGGCTGGGCCGGTGTCTGTCAACGGTTCGTCGGCCACAGTGCCCGTCGGCTCCTGGCCGGTGTGTTTCAGCTCTTCATACTCGGCCTCGATGCCGCTGATCTCCTCTGACGTCAGGATCAGCCCGAGGATGGGGGAGACCTCCCACCGCTGTTCGGTGTCTGTGTCCAGAAGAATCGAGTACTTCCGCATTCGATCGATCGCAGCGTTGAGACGTTTGGCGAACAGTGCCTCATCGTTGCCGGCGGCAGGTGCGTAGACCTGCATGGCAGCGGTGATCTCGTCGAGCCCGACCATGACGCGCTCGCCACGGGCGGCGCCGCGCAGAAGCAGCTGACGTAGATGGAGCACCAGCGCGGAGTCGACGAACGTCAGCTGCTGGCGGCGCAGGACGGTGGGGACAGTACCGGTGAAATCGGGGTCCGGTTCGAGGTTGCGGCAGAAAGCGACTTCGGCATCAGCGTCGATCGCGAGGCTGAGCAGCAGGTCACCGAGGCGTTCGCGGATCACTGTTTCGTGAGCGCACAGAGCCGACCAGAGAATCGGGTCTTTGCGGTGCGACAGGTAGGGGCCGCGCAACAGAGCGATCAAGGTGCGACGGACATCGAGGGGGAGGCTCCCGGGGTCCCCGGGCCAGAGCGTGATGCGGGAGGATTCAGGGACGTGGTCATCCATGGGCGGCCTGTTCCAGAGGGGTGGTGAAGCGGAGAGCGGTGATTCGAGCGGTGCGTTCCTCGCCTGTCGAGACGACGCTCCAGCGGACGGTCTGTGTCGGCGGGCTGCCGGGGGCGTCGCCCTGTAGGCGGGGAGCGGATTCGTCAGGTGGGACGGTTTCGCCGTGACGGTGGGCCAGGACGAGCAGACCGACTACGGAGGCGAGTCCTTGCGTGGCCGGATAGTCAGCCAGAACGTCTGCGATGGTGACAGGGCAACCTCGTCGAGCAAGGCATGCGTCGACGTTCCGGGTCAGCTCCACCAGGTCGATCTCGGATTCGCGGATGGCCTGCCGCAACGCCTCCAGGTCCACGGTGGGGACGTCGGCTGGGGGCTCGGGGAGTTCAGCGGTCGTCTCCGATGGCGAGTACAGCTGCAGCTGGCCGATGGAGCGCGGGGTGAAGGTGGCGAGGGTCAGATGTGTGTCCAGTCGTTGGTGGGCGCGCACATGACCGGCGACCTCGGCGGCCAGGCGCTGGGGCCTGCGCAGCCGGTCAGCGAGCTCGCGGAACTCTTCGAACTGCCGGGTGCGCACGAAGTCGCGCAGCGACCGTGAGAGATCAAGCATGGCGTGATGCACCTGGAAGGATTCCCGTCGTAGACGCAGCAGGTAGGACTGCAGGTACGCCATGCGTTCAGTGCCGAAAGTGTTCACGAACGAGCGTGTGGACAGGTCATCGACGGAGTTGTAGAAGCGGGCCTCCTGAACGGGATCGATGAGCAGGGAGTGGAAGGCGGTGAAGGACTGCCCGGCGTCGGACTGTTCGATGGCGTCGACGCCCAGGAACAGCTGGTCCAGGATCTCCCCCTGCGGCCCGTCATGCTCGATGAGGTCGACGCGCAACTGCTTGTGCAGGCGATCGAGCTCACTGCGGACGCGTTCGAAGTCGGAGGGGACGTCGAGTGCGAGAGCGAACAGCTCGTTGGCAGCTTCGACCGCCTGGGCTGTGGACATCGGGGTGACGCCGCCACGTTCGATGGCCGCGATCTCCTCGCTGATGCGGCGCTGCTCGGCGCGCAGGGAGCTGATCGCAGCGGCGGGGTTATCGTCGGTGTCGCGGGCCAGCTGCAGGAGCCGGTCGGTCAAGAGACTGAGCCGTGACCGGGTGACGGCGTCACGGGGTGTGCTGACCTGGTCGAGCAGGCGCAGGGCGCGATGAGCGTTTTCCGTGAGGGAGAACTCCTCGGTGCGTGCTTCTCGATGCGCCCGCCGGGTGAGGAACCCGTCGCGGACCCAGGCTGCGCAGTATTGCTGGGCGGTGCGGGGCATGTCGATTCCGCGCAGGCGCAGCTCATCGAGGTCCTCGTCGAGCAGATCGTAGAGATCGGCGGCGGGTAGGGTGCGCACATCGCCGCCGAGATGGGTGCCCAGCAGGCCGAGGGTGAGCGGTGCGTGATCGGTGCGCAGCAGGGTCAGCGCGTTCTGGTCACGGAAGAGAGCACGGTAGGTGAGCGCTTGGGCGACAGCAGACATCGTTCTCCTTCCCTCGGTGATGATCAGCGTACGGGTGGAGTCCGACAAACGGGCCGTGGCGACGAGCGCTGACAAGGCAGCTGGCGGCTCGGCAGGGCCAGGTGGTCGTGGGGCTCGCTCTCGCGTGAAGTGGTGACGGCCCAGGCAGGATGTCGCAGGAGACTGTCGATTCGTGAGCGGCTGACGGGACAAGCATGCGCACCTGGTGCGCGTGGGCAGGGTCGCTTACCATCACCATGTCAGTTATTAACTGACATGGAGGTGTTATCTGATGGTGCCGAAGGCGATCTTCCGGGCGCCCCGCCTGTCGCAGGATGACGAAGCAGTGCTGGCAGCTGTCGATGAGCTGCGCGATAGAGCGCGCCTGCACCTCGCCCGGCCGCGCAGCTGGGAGGGCACCCTCGCCAGGTAAGCGCGCGCCCGTGCTCTGAGGGCGTCGCACAGCATCGAGAACATCAACGTCTCGGCCGACGAAGCACTGGCCATCGTGGAGGGCGGCGAGGGTGAAAAGGGCATCACTGAGGAGTGGCTCGCGGTGCAGGGCTACTCGGATGCGATGACCTTTGCTCGGATTTTCTCGGGCGAGCAAGGCCGGCCCTTCGATCTCTCCACACTGCTTGCCATGCACTTCATGGTGCAGAAGTACGACCTGTCGAAGCGCCCTGGGCAGATCCGCCGGGGCGACGTCTACGTGATCGATGAGGCACGTCAGCGCACGGCGTACACCGGGCCGGATGCGGACGTGGTGCCCGGGCTCGTCGACGAGCTCCTTGCGTCCCTGGGCGAGCCGCCGCAATCGCTGAGGGATGCCGTGGTCACCGGGGCGATGGCTCACCTCAACCTCGTCATGATCCATCCCTTCACGGACGGCAACGGGCGCATGTCACGCATCCTGCAGTCGATGCAGCTGTTCCGCGCGGGGATCACGGAGGCGGATTTCGTCTCCGTGGAGGAGTATCTCGGCCGCAACACCGCTGACTACTACGACGTCCTCGCCCGGGTCGGTGGCGGTCGGTGGTCTCCTGGCCAGGATGCGCACGCCTGGCTCGAGTTCATGATCACCGCCCATTACCGCCAGGCGATCACGGTCCAGCGGCGACTGTGGCGTGGAGACCGGGTCGCTGAAATGGTCGACTCGCTCATCGCTGAGGAACGGGCGCCTGAACGCTCCGGACCGGCTTTGGAGCTGGTGTTCGAAGGCTGGCCGTTGCGCAATGCGCAGTACCGGGAGGTTGCGGGCGTCTCGGCCAACACGGCGTCACGGGAGCTTGCTGCTCTGGTGCGTGCCGGCGTGCTCGAACAGATCGGGCAGAAGCGCGGGTCCCGATACCTGCCCGCATCGACATTTCGTGAGGCGCTGAGGGAGATCGAAGTCGAGGCTGATCGTCAGTTCAATGCTGGCGCGGACCCTTATCGCATGCTCGCGCAGAACGACGCACTGGTCAGTTAACCCGGTTCACGCGCAACTGTCGTCGGCGAGCTGCGCGCCGGTGATGCTGACGACGCCGTGGGTGACGAGCTGAACGTGGTGTCGTGCTGGTTGGTGGGGCCGCCGTCCCATTCAAGCTTGCGCACGTGGTCATCGTGGCGATGACGGCGCCGACCACTTGCGTGTACTGGTTGACGGCCTCGCTCACGGCGAATGGCTCGATGCACATTCCGCGGCCGGTCGGCGCGAAGCGGACCAGGCTGCGGGCGAGCTCGGTTATCGCGGTGCCTCCAGAGTCAGCCGACGGGCCAGGTTCGTGGGTGCGTCGGGGGAGCGGGGGATCCGGAAATCCCCCGTGGCTCAACGCCGCTCGGCGCGCCCACACTCAACTCCGAAGGGCCCGATTCTCCCTGCCGAGCCTCGGAACCAAACTCAGGACGCTTCAGTCAGCCCGGGTGGACCCGTGTGGGCACAGCCCGTCACCGCAGGACGAGCCGGGTCGCGAGGCGCGAGGTTTTCAAGGGCGCTGCATCGTTCGCTATGCGACGCAGGAGGGTTCGAGTCGCCTCACCCCCGAGAGCGGCGGCGTCTTGCGCGACCACACTGACGCCACCGCAGACAAAATCGGCAAGAGGAAAGTCATCGAAGCCGATAAAAGAGTCAGTCCCGGCATTAAAGCCAGCGCGGATCATCGCCAATGTGGTCAACGAGTTTCCCGAGACTATGGCGGTTGGAGGGTTCGGAAGCTTAGTGAGCCATGCCAGATGGCGACGTGTGCGCTCAACGTCAGGTCGGTGTTCGTAGATCAGAGCGGGATCAGAATCGATATCGTGGTTTGCTAGCGCCGCCCGGTATCCGCGCAACCGCTCAACCTGAGTAAACACACGGGGAGAGTCACCCAAGTAGGCAACCCGCTGATGACCTTTCTCCAGCAGCGCTTCGACAGCCTCCTGCATTCCGCGCACGTTATCCGATAACACCACATCGGTTGGCTCACCCGGCAAGGGGCGATCCACGCAGACCACGGCGGTACGCCCCATCCGATGAAGGAGTTGCGGCCTCGGCGCCTGAGTCGGAGCGAGGATGATTCCGTCGACTTGGCGTGCGGCGAGTGTTGCGAGGATGGTTCCCTCGCGCAGGGGATCTCCCATGCTTGACGAGACGATCACGGTCGTGCCTTCGTCAACAGCGTGCTCCACCGCCAGAGTGACCTCGGCAGCAAATGGCTCGGAAATGTCCTCCACAACTACGGCGATTGACTGTGAAGTGGTCCGCCGTAGGTTTTGCGCAGCAGGGTTTGGGCGATACGAGAGGACCTCGATGGCCCTGAGCACTCGTGCTCTGGTGCTCTCGGCCACGTAGATCTCACGGTTGATGACTCGAGAGACAGTCTTCGTGCTGACGCCTGCGCGATGGGCGACATCGCGGATGGTGGCTGGCCGAAGACGGGTCATGGACGACCTCCTAGTGCTCTTTCGCGGGAGCGAGGGGCGGCAAAATATGTCAACGATGTCAGGCTGCCCTGCCAGGAGCGTTGAGGTCAAGAGCGCACTTCACGAGGGTGAGGCTCCGGACGGCGCCTAGGCGAAGCGACGCCTGTAGCCGGAGACTTAAGACAAAGATGTCATGAGCGCAGCACAGGTGCTTCGCGGTGACGTAGACCGATCGAAAAGAGTGAGGAAGTATGCGACGACGCCGCTTCTTAGCCACCGTTAGCGCCCTGGGACTGGCTGGGACCGCTACCGCCTGCAGCAGCACGACAGATGATGACAAAACGGGCGACCTGCAGTTTTTCAATGACGCCGCGTCGTGGGAGCCAGGGTACCTGGCGGCGGGGGATGTGTTGCGGCAGAAGACGGGGTGGGGTTTATCGCCTCAGACGATCCCTAATGCATCCTCGTATGAGCAGGTCATTCGTTCTCTGTTGCAGACGCAGGATCCTCCCGACCTCGTCAAGTGGGGCAGTGGATATCGAATGCGTGATCTCGCCCGCACCGGGGCTCTAGCAGAAATGAGCTCAGCGTGGGAGGTCTCTGTCGGCGCGGGGTGGCTCGATGACGAAATGCGTCAAGACTTTGCGTTCGATGGCGGCATTTTTGGTATGCCTCTCATTCAGGGCTACTACGTCATGTTCTACAACGTGAGGGTATTCAAGGAACTTGATCTTGTGCCTCCGTCAACTTGGGGTGAGTTCCTCGACGTATGCCAAGCCCTTAAGGCTGCAGAAGTAACTCCCATCGGGACAACTCAGATGAACATCTGGCCAGTGGCGAACTGGTTCAGCATGCTGGCTGCTGCCTATGACGCCGATTGGTATCGTGCGCTGTCTCAGAACGAGGCTTCCTTCTTGGACGATCAGGCAATGGGGCTCATGGAGCTGTGGCAGCAGATGATCCGAGACGGGCTGCATACGAGCGCGGATTCAGTCAGCGACAACTTCCCCTCGATGCTCGCCTCAGGCCGCATCGGAATGCAACCCACCCCTGTTAGCTGGAGCACCCAGTCAATGGAGCTCGCAGGCATGGAGCCCGAGACCGAATTCGACGCGTTTCTGCTTCCAGCCGTGAATGACTCCTCCCCGACCGTAGTCACGGAGATTGCAGGGCTCGTGGTTCCGGAGCGCTCTCGGCGTCGCGCCGAGGCGACTGAAGCGCTGGCCTCCTGGCTCGCTCCGGAAGTTCAGGAGCCCTGGTCCGCCTTCCTCAATGGTTCCAGTGCGAACCAGCAAGTCACGTGGTCCGACCCCGTGAGCCAGCGACTCCAGAGCACTATCCGGGACCAGAACCTTGACGTCGTCAACCGTTACTGGGAGAACTCGCCACCGCCGTTGGTGGTGGGAGTGACGCAGGATCTCGGCGGCTTCATGGCCGACCCCTCTGACCCTCGAGCGGTCCTCGAATCTCTCCAGCGCAAAGCCGAGTCCGAATGGTCCTACTGGCAGGAGGCAACGCAATGAGTTCCGTCACCGACCGCCGTGACGTCCTCTCTGCCCAGCGCCGCCGCGACCGCATAGTCCGTGGCAGGCCGCGCCTGCTATTCATCGCCCCGGCTGTGTTCCTGGTGGGGTTGTTCGCATTACTCCCTTTCGCCCTTACGTTCGGGCGCAGCTTCCTCGACGACGCCGTAGTGGATCCGTCCTTCGCCGGTCTCTCCAGCTACGCCCGCCTGGTCACCGACCCGGTGATCGTCCGCTCGAGCATCAACACGCTGTTCTGGCTGCTGGGCACCGTCGTGATCCCCGTCGGTCTCGGGCTCGCGATCGCCGCCCTGACCAACTCTGTGTCATGGGGCAAGTACGCGCGCCTCGCGATCGTCCTGCCCTACGCACTCTCGGGGACCGCCGTAGCCGTCGTGTGGAACTTCGTCCTCCAGGACACCGGCGCCCTGAACTCCCTGCTACGAGGGATCGGCCTCGGCGCCCTCGCCCAGCCCTGGCTCCTGAACTGGCCCGGTAACACGATCGCTCTGATCATCGCCAACTCATGGCAGGCCACTGGGGTGGCCGTGATCCTCTACCTGGTCGGTCTCCAGGGTATTCCGCGAGAGACCATCGAGGCCGCCGCGCTCGACGGCGTCGATGGGATCCGCCGGTTCCGGCTGGTCGTCGTGCCCCAGCTGCGCACCTCAACCGCTGTCGTGATGGGCATCAGCCTCGCCAACGGCCTGAAGTCCTTCGACCTGATCTGGGTGCTCACCAACGGCGGACCGGGCCGCGCCACCGAGACCCTGGCGGTGTCGATGTACTGGCAGAGCTTCGTCCTCCAGCGCCCCGGTTCAGGAGCCGCCATCGCTGTGGTCCTGACCATCATCGTCGTCGCCGTCTCCGTCGCCTACCTGCGCAAACAGCTGCGCACACACTGAGGAGCATCCCGTGAAGACCCTCCGATCCCTCATCGTCGTCCTGCTCGCGCTGATCTGGTTCCTGCCCACCTACCTGATCGTCGTCAACGCCTTCACCCCCAACGATGCATACACCGGAGACGTCCGCTGGTTCCCGGGCGGCCCGGCCATCCTCGAGAACATGGCCGCGGCCTGGGAGGCCGCGCAGCTCGGCCCGTCGATGCTCAACAGCTTCGCGTACGCCGTGGTCGCCGGGTGCCTCGCCGTTCTAGTGGCGGCGTTCGCCGGGTTCGCGCTCACAGCGATCCCTGGAGGGCGGCGAGTCTTCTGGTTCTGGCTGATCTACGCCGGGTCGCTGTTCCCCGCGCAAGCATTCTTGCGACCACTGTTCACCGGTTACGCAGAGAGCGGGCTCTACGACACGCGGCTGGGGCTTCTGCTGATCTACATCGCCACCTGTATCCCCTTCTCCTTCTTCATCATGCGAAACCACATGCTCACCATCCCCCCAGAGGTCGCCGAGGCGGCGCAGCTGGACGGCGCGAACTGGTGGCGCGTGTTCACACGGTTCCACCTCCCGCTGAGCAGGTCGGCCCTTGCCGCCGCGTTCATCTTCCAGTTCGTGTGGGTGTGGAACGAGCTCCTGTTCGGCATCACCCTCAGCTACAGCGAGCAGATCCGCCCCGTCATGGCGGCTCTTGCGGGCCTGCAGAGCAACTACGGCACGGTCGGCCCACCCGTCGTCCTCGCCGGAGCATTACTCGTCTCCCTACCCACCGTGGTCGTCTTCCTCGCCTTCCAGCGCGTATTCGCCTCCAGCCTCGGCGGCACGCGAATCTGACCCGGGCCGGCAAGCCGCCGGGCCCGCACAGGAGCTGTGGCTCCAACCCGATGCCAACCCACAAGAACAAAGGACTGATCCGCATCATGCCCGACATCCACTACCAGCACCCCGGCACCTGGTTCGGAGACTGCATGCCGTTCTTCCACGACGGCGCGTTCTATCTCTTCCATCAGCGCGACGGCCGCAACCCCGGTCCGCTCCCGGACTGTGAGCCTTTCGGCTGGGCCCTCGCTCGCACCACCGACTTCGTCGAATACGAGGACCTCGGCGAGGCGATCGTTCGCGGAGGAGAGCACGACCAGGACCAGTTCATCTACGCCGGCTCCATCTTCGAGGCCGACAGGACGTTCTACGCCATGTACACCGGCTTCAACCGCGACCACTTCGCGGCGGAGGGCAAGCCTTCCCAGGTTCTCATGATCGCCGAGAGCGACGATCTGATCCACTGGCGTAAGACCAACAAGTCGCTGGTCGCCCCCCAGGAGGGGTACGACCCCGACGACTGGCGCGATCCGTGGGTCATCTACGACGAGGACGCCGACCGGTGGGTCATGATCCTCGGTACACGCAAGGCTGGGCCCAAGACACAACTGAGCGGCTCGACGGTCTACTTCACCTCGACCGACCACGAGAACTGGGAGTTCCAAGGCGACTTCTGGGCTCCGGGGCTGTTCACCATGCATGAGATGCCCGATGTGTTCCGCGAGGGTGACTGGTGGTACCACCTGGTTACCGAGTACAGCGATAAGTCCAAGACGATCTACCGTCGCTCTCGCTCCCTCTATGGGCCGTGGGAGGCGACCGATGACGATGCCTTCGATGGACGTCCGTACTACGCGGCGCGCTCCGTGTCCGATGGCGAGAATCGCTACCTCGTCGGCTGGGTTGCCACCCGCTGGGATGACGACGACACCAAGACCTGGCAATGGGGTGGCACCCTCGTCGTCCACCAGATCGTGGTGCGCGAGGACGGCACGCTGGGCACGAAAATGCCCGACGCAGTACGCGAGCATCTCGCCGCCTCCACGGTGACGACCGTCGAGCCCTTCACGCTCTCGCGGGACGACGGCTTGACCCAGCGGGTCTTGGCTGTGTCTGTGCCGCAGCCGTGTCTTCTCGAGACGACGCTGAAGATTGCTCCAGGCACCCGGGAGGTCAATCTGCGTTTCGGCGAGGACACCGCGACCGACGTCGGCTACCAGTTCTCGCTAGTCATCGATGAGCATCGCCTCGAGTTCGACAAGCGCCCCAACTGGCCTTGGGGACAGCTCGACAACCGCGGCCTCGAGCGACCACTGCCGAACCTCACCGACGGGCACGAGCACAGGCTGCAGCTGGTCCTCGACGAGGACATCGCCACGCTCTACGTGGACGACGTCGCCCTCAGCACGCGGTTCACAAGCCCCGCTGGCGCCGCCGTGGTGCTAGACGTGATCGATGGGTCCGCCGAAATCGGCGCGACGATGATCTCCACGAGCGGCGTCCAGGGCTGATCCCCATCCGCGAAGGGTCTGCCCACCCGCCGGGGTGCGTAGACCCTTCGTTGCTGTCCCCAACACCCGATCAAATGGGGGACGCCTACCCCGCCGAACCGTCGGTGCCCCAGTTCTTCCCGTAACGGGAGCGCGAAGGTCCCCCGGCCACTGGGTCGGGAGGGCTCTCGGCGTGCTGAGCTGCGTGCTCGAAAGTGAGTCTGCTCGGCACCGTCGCCACAAAGAATGTGAGCTGACCTGAGAGACGCAGCTCAAGAGTGCGATTGAGGCAGTGGGCGGGAGCTGTCAACCGGTGCGGTGATCGTCGCAGGGGGATCAGCGCGACTCCGTTTCGCGCCGGACCTGTTGGAGATAGCGGTAGACCGTGGGTTCGGAGATGCTGAGTTGCTGGGCCACTTCAGCTACGGCCCCCCGGAGCTGGAAGAAGCCCTTGCTTTCCAGAGTGCGCACCAGCTGGCTTCGATCATGCGGGGTGAGCCGTTCCACAGGTATTCCGAGCTGTGCGATGGCGCGTTGAACTGCGCTTTCAGTCATCTCTGCGACGGAGGCGGCGAGGGTCTCCGGCTCGTCCTGAGCAGCCTGAGCTGTGTCGGATTCGTCCGGTGATGGCGCAATCCGATGGGAGGTGAGGAGTTCGCCGACGACGTCGTTGAGTTTGTTCAAGATCGTTTCGTCGCTGTTCACGCAGAGCATGCCTACGAGTCGACCGTCGCGTCGGATAAAGAATGTGGAGGAGCGCAGCGCAGTCCGGCCGCGATCGGCCATCCCCTTGTAACCGCTGACGAATGGTTCTGTGCTATCGCTCTGGCGCATGCGAAGCACGAGGTCTGTCGCTGGTGAGCCCACAGTCCGTCCGCTGACGTGACCGTTGACGATGGCGACAACGCTGCTTTCGACCTCAGTGAGGTCATGCAGCACGACTTCGGTGTGACGATCAACCACGTGGCCAAGGAACTCGACGAGCGGGATGAAACTGCGTACATGTTCCTGGTCTGCCTGTTCCCGGGTACCGGGAACGCTGGCGATGGCGTCAGACACTGAGTCCTCCTTGTGGTCCAAGCAAAGTAATGCGGCTGATGCCTGTCGGACCGATGACGCGGCCCTTCCCGGCGATAGCCCGCCGGGAGGTGCCGCGTCATCGTCAGGAGCCGCAGTTGCGGACTCCGGGGCGTGAGGCCAGCGTTATCCAAGCAGGTTGTGCCCGGTCTCGATGTAGCTGTTCATCTCATCCTCCGGCACCATGTTTCCGCCAGTGATCCAGGCGATGTGGGTTGCGCGGGCGAGCTTCTCATCGTCAAGGCCGATCCGCTCCCGATAGTCGGTGGCGGCGGCCACATGCGCGGGGCCGAGCAGGCTGGTCGCGCTCGAGGGCTCCATCCGAAGCCCTTCCGTGTCGTATGCCTGCGCGACGAGGCGGTACATCTCGTCATCAGACACGGTGTAATAGCCGTCGATCAGTCGACCCATCGCCTTTCCGACGAACCCGGAGGGACGCCCGCAGGCGAGCCCGTCTGCTGCCGTGACGTTATCGATGCCGAAGTCCTGCACAGCCACGGCATCATGTGCGCCAGTCATGACGCCCAGCAGCATCGACGGGCAGTGAGTGGGCTCTGCAAAGACGCACCTCACTGCATCGCCGAACTCGATCTTGAGGCCGAAGGCAACGCCGCCGGGTCCGCCACCGACACCGCATGGAAGGTGGACGATCAGGGGATTCTCTTCGCTGACTTCGATCTCCATCGCCTGGAGCTGGCCTGCGAGACGATGACCGGAGACGGCGTACCCGAGGAAGAGGCTCGTCGAGTTCTCGTCGTCCACGAAATAGATAGAGTCATCGCCCTCGGCCTGCCTGCGGCCTGCGGCGACAGCGATCGAATAGTCGGAGTCGTACTCCACGACCTCGACGCCGTGAGAGCGCAGCTTGTCCTTCTTCCACTGGCGGGCATCGGAGGACATATGCACGCTGGCGCGGAAGCCGAGCTTCGCGCTCATGATGCCGATCGACAGCCCCAGGTTGCCGGTGGAGCCGACGGCGACACGGTACTTCCCGAAGACCTCACGGGCTTCGTCAGAGTCGAGGACGCTGTAGTCCGATTCGATCGTGATCAGTTCGTGCTTGAGAGCGATCTCTTCAGCATGCTTGAGCACCTCGTAGATTCCGCCGCGTGCCTTGATGGAACCGGAGATCGGAAGCATGGAGTCGAGCTTTGCCCACAATGCGCCCGGCATGCGGACGTTGTTGCGTGCTTCGATCTGCTGGCGAAGCGAAGGCACCGCCTGCAGTGGCGACTCGATGATGCCAGCGGTCGCAGCAGCTTCTGGAAAGACCTTCTGGATGTACGGGGCGAAGCGCTTCAGGCGAGCAGACGCTTCCTTGATGTCCGATGTCGTGAGGCCGACGTCCGCGATGCCCTCGGCGGCCGTCGGCGCAATTTCAGGGTTGAACCAGGCCAGTTCGTTCATCTCTTGCAACTGAGTGATGAGCGGAAAGTCCGTGATCCAGGATTCGAGGGAGCGTCCAGCGACGGTGGCGGTCATGGTGTCCTCCTTGGGGTGAGGTGGTCGGGATGACGGGGGTGAGTGAGGCAGCGACGCAGATCAGACGACGACGCTGAGTCCGAGCACGGCGAGAAGTGCGACGACAGAACTGATCGTGGTGCCGAGCGTGAGAGTCTTGAACGCGTCGGCGACGCTGATCTTCATGTACTCCTTGTACATCCAGAACAGGGAGTCGGTGACCTGGGTCAGGCCGATGGCGCCTGCACCGATAGCAAGGGCAAGGATCTCGGGAGAGAGCCCCGGATCGGCCGAGATCATCGGGAGCACGATGCCGGCCGCGCTGATCATTGCGACGGTCGCGGAACCGACCGCGAAATGCAGCACGAGAGCGATGAGCCAAGCAACGATGACTGGGCTGATCGGCAGTCCCCCGAGGGAGGTCGCGAGCGCTTTAGCGATTCCGGAAGCCTCCAGAACGGCATTGAAACCGCCCCCTGCGCCGATGATCAGCAGCACACCGCCGATGGGGCCGAAAGCGCTGTCAGTGACGGTGGAGACGTCGGCGAGCTTCATGCCCCGGTTCAGTCCGAGCGAGAAGTAGGAGAAGAGCACCGAGATCAGCAGCGCAGTGATCGGGTTGCCGATGAAGGAGATCAGGCCGCCGACAGAGCTGCCTTCGTCAATGAAGAGGAGAAGGATCGTGCGGCCCACCATGATCAGCAGAGGCAGCAGGATCGTGAACAAGGTGATCCCGAAACCCGGGAGACGGCGAGGATCGACATCCTCGTCGATGTGTGCTGCGACGGAATCAGAGTCGGCAGAGCTGACCCCCGTGGCGTTGCCGGGAACCGCGGGGGAGCCGGGTCCGTCGGCAGCAGCCTCGTGGAGCGTGATCGAGGGCAGTACGAAACGGGCGAAGATCGGGCCGGCGACCGCTGCGGCGGCGGTGGCCACGACGAGGCCGAGCAGGATGACCATGCCGATGTCGGCGCCGAGGGTCCCGGCGATGGCGGTGGCTGCCGGGTGGGGCGGAAGGATGCAATGCACCGTCATGAGCGAGATCGCCAGCGGCACGCCCACCACGATGCGTGAGACGCCCGCCTTTCGGGCCACAACGAAGACCAGCGGCACCAGGAGAACGAAGCCCACTTCGACGAACACCGGGATGCCGGCGATGAGCCCGAGAAGGGCCATAGCCAGCGGCGCTCTGCGTTCTCCGAATGCGCCCACCAGTGAGGCCGCGAGACGCTCGGCCCCGCCGCTCATCTCGAGCATCTTTCCGAGCACTGCACCGAAGCCGATGATCAGCACGAGGAAGCCGAGTGTTCCTCCGACGCCGTTCTCGATGACTGTGGTGATCTCCGACAGTGTGACGCCAGTGGCGACTGCTACCGCGAAAGCAGCGATCACCAGGGCGATCGAACCGTGGAGTTTGAACTTGACGATGAGCAGGACGATGAGGGCGATGGCCGCGATGAGTACGGCGACGAGCGCACCTGTTGACATGGGGTGCCTCCCTGGACGGCAGGATTCATAGAGGGCCGGCGGCGTTACGCGTCACCACTCCGGTGATAGAGAACTTATCTGCGCTGCAAGTCTGTTTATCAGTCCTAGGTCCCGGAGGTGGTCGGCGCCGACGGCGTGGCGTCCTTGCGGGAGGCACGTATTGAGATAGACGCCTTGCCTACGCATGCGGGCGGTCGTAGCGTCGGGTGCGGTAGCGGGAGTGAAACAGTCTCCAGAGCGCCACTCGAGAGACCCGCGCTTCGGCGTGGGTTTCTGCGTTCCGCTTCAACAGCAGCCCGGACTCCGGGGCGGCGGGAATCAACTGCATCGTCATCTGTGCTCAGCCTCGAGCCTGCGTCCCTGTGGAAGCCCTGGTGCCAACGAGGGCGCCCGCGGGCTGAGACCACCACCGATACCCTGGACCTTCCGGCGCCGCACTGCGCCGACGGGGCATATCGCTGTGCCCGCCACGCCTGTCCTCAAGGAGTCCCGCGCATGTCTGCATCACCCACCAACCTCTCTGCGTTCGTGTGGGGCATCGCGGATCAGCTGCGCGGCGTCTACAAGCCGAACCAGTACGGCGATGTGGTGCTGCCGATGACGATCCTGCGTCGTCTCGAAGCGGTGATGCAACCGCATCGCGACACGTTCAGCGCCTTCGCCCAGAAGGACATCCCCGAGTTCGCCCTCGCGAACCTGCTGGAGACGAAGACGGGCCTGACGTTCTTCAACGCGAGCCCGTTCACGCTGGCGCGCATCCTGGAGGACCCGGACTCGCTGCGCACGAACCTCAAAGCGTACGTGGACGGCTTCAGCACCAATGTGGCTGACCTGTTTACCTACTACGAGTTCGACAAGACGATCGCGAAGCTCGATGAGCATGACCGGCTCCTGCTGGTGCTCCAGCAGTTCGCAAGCATCGACCTGTCCCCGGACGTTGTCTCGAACGCCCAGATGGGCACGATGTTCGAGGATCTGATCCGTCGTTTCGCGGCGGCCTCGAACGAGACGGCCGGTGAGCACTTCACCCCGCGTGATGCGGTGAAGCTGCTGGTGGACCTGTTGGTGGCCCCGGATGATGATGTGCTCTCCGGCTACCCGGTGCGGTCTGTCTATGACCCGACGGCAGGCACCGGCGGGATGCTCTCCTTGATGGAGGAGCGTCTGACGGAGATGAACCCGCGGGCCCAGGTGGCGCTGTATGGGCAGGAGCTGAACGACCAGTCCTACGCGATCTGCAAATCAGAGCTGCTGGGCAAGGGCCAGGATGCGGACAACATCGCTCGCGGCGACACCCTGAGGAACGACGCACATTACGAATCGCGCTTTGACTATGTGCTCTCCAATCCGCCCTATGGCGGTGACTGGAAGGCCTCCCGTGAGGCCGTCGAGAAGGAGGTTGCGGCAGGAGGTGCGATCAACCGCTTCCCGGGCGGCACCCCGGCGATCTCGGATGGCCAGATGCTGTTCTTGCAGCTGGTCGCCTCGAAGCTGCGCCCGGTCTCTGAGGGTGGCGGCCGCGCCGGCATCGTGCTGAACGGCTCCCCGTTGTTCACCGGTGGCGCCGGCTCTGGCCCGAGCGAGATCCGCCGGTGGCTGCTGGAGTCGGACCTGGTGGACGCGATCGTGGCCCTGCCCACCGACATGTTCTACAACACCGGGATCGCCACCTACATGTGGATCCTGGACAACAACAAGCCTGCAGCCAGGCGCGGCAAGGTCCAGCTGATCGACGCCCGCACCTTCTTCACGAAACTGCGCCGCAACGTCGGCTCGAAGAACAAGGAGCTGGCCAAACCGAACCGGGATCGGATCCTCGCGATCTACGCAGCTTTCGACGCTCAGACCGAGGAGAACGCGGAGTTCTCGAAGGTCCTCACGCCCGGTGAGTTCGGGTACCGCGAGATCACGGTGGAACGCCCCCTGCAGCTGCGCTTCGAGGTGGATGACGTCACCACCGCCGCAGCCCTCGCCACCCGGCAGGTGACCAAGCTCAGCGCCGACGAGCGTGACGCCGTCGAGAAGGCCCTGCAGGACCTGCGCGGCAAGACCTGGGACTTCCAGCCGGGTTTCGTCCGGGATCTGAAGAACGTGCTCGCCGCCCATGAGGGGCCGACGGGGGCCGCGCTCGTGAAGGCTCTGGCAGGTGCGATCGGCGTGCATGACCCGGAGGCGAAGGTCGTCACCGACGCAAAGGGCAAGCCCCAGCCGGACACGTCCCTGCGGGACACGGAGCTAGTGCCCTTCGGCACTGATATCCACGACTATTTCGACGCTGAGGTCACCCCGTATGTTGAGGGCGCCTGGATCGACGAGACCAAGACCAAGATCGGCTACGAGATTCCGTTCACGAGACTGTTCTACAAGTACGTTCCGCCGCGTCCGCTCGCGGAGATCGACGCCGAGCTCCACCAGCTCAGCCGCGAGATCATCGAGCTGCTGCAGGAGGTGGAGGGGTGACGGTCCAAGCACTCAATGTTGAGTCCTCGGTGCCACTCAGCTCCCTGGCCGATGTGGTTCTCGGGAAGATGCTCCAGCCGCATTCGCAACGTGACGGAGACGTGGAAGTCCCATATCTTCGGTCGGCGTCGATCCAAGACAGCGAGCTCGATCTGGGCGGCATGAAGCGAATGTGGGCTAGTCCCTTCGAAGCTTCAGATCTCGACCTTCGTGCCGGCGATGTTGTCGTAAGCGAGGGCGGCAGTGTTGGGCGTGCGGTGGTATTGCGAGAAGACCTGCCCGGAGTCATCTTCCAGAACTCAGTGAATCGCCTTCGTCCTCGGCATGGGGCGGATGGGCGTTTTCTCACCTATGTGCTGTCATCCATCAGGCACTCTGGCTACTTTTCCGTCTACTGCGATGCCGTTTCAATTGCCCACCTCACGGCTGAGAAGCTTGGGCGCCTGCGGATCCCCGCAGCAGATTCCGATGCTCAGCAGCGAATCGCGGACTACCTCGACCGCGAGACCGCCAAGATCGACACCCTGATCGAGAAGCAGCGGCGGCTCCTCACATTGCTCGTGGAACGCCGTCAGGCAGTTCGTAAGCACGTTGCTCTGCGCGGTGTGGATAGCGATGCCAGGACCGCCTCAGCGCCGGATGAGTGGGCGGGGCAGCTTCCCATTCACTGGCGTTTCGTCCCGCTGCTTGCGGTGAGCCGACTTGGCTCCGGGCATACACCTTCAAAGTCGCGACCTGAACTATGGGTTGATGCGAAGATTCCTTGGATCAGCCTTCGTGACGTCGGAGCAATGCGCGGAATAACGTTTCTGTCGGAGACCCACACATTGATCAGTGAGCGTGGCCTTGCGTCGAGCTCAGCACGGATCCTGCCGGCTGGAACGGTGGTGCTCTCGAGGGACGCCACGATCGGCCGAACAGCGATCATGGGCCGTGACATGGCGACTTCGCAGCATTTTGCTACGTGGACGTGTGGTCCGGAGATTTTGCCCGAGTACCTGCATCTTGTCTTGTCGGATGCCATGCAAGATCACCTTGAATCGCTGACGGATGGATCTACGCTTCGCACTATCGGAATGGGGGACATCTGCGCTCTTCGGGTGCCGCTGCCCCCGGTCGATGAACAGCGGGAGATCGTGATCTTTGCAAGGGGGGTAACCGCCAAGATCGACACCCTGATCGCCAAGGCCGAACGCTTCATCGAGCTCGCGCAGGAGCGTCGCGCGGCGTTGATCACCGCGGCTGTCACCGGCCAGATCGAGATCCCCACGGAGGACTGAGCTGCCATGGCCATCCACAACGAGATCGAGCTGGAGACCTTCATCTGCGACTACCTGTCGCAGCACGGCTGGCTGTACTCACCCGACGACACTGGGTACGACGCGCAGCTCGCCCTGTTCCCTGACGACGTCCACGGCTGGTTATCGGAAAACCAGCCTGAGGACTACGCGCAGGTGGTCCGTCCGGAGGCCACCCCGGCCGTGCAGCAGACGCAGCGTGAACAGCTGGAAAAACGCCTCGCCGCTGTCCTCTCCAAGCCGCTCGGTGACGCCGGCGGCGGCACCCTCGCCGTGCTGCGCCGAGGCTTCCGCATCGACACCTCCACCACGCTGCGGATGACTGAACCCCGGCCCGCCACCGACCTCAACCCTGCCGCAGCCGAGGCCTACGCGCGGATGCGGCTACGGGTCATGCGGCAGGTCCACTTCGACCCGCGCACCGGCGAATCCGTCGACCTCGTGCTGTTCCTCAACGGCATCCCCGTTGCCACCATCGAACTGAAAACCGACGCTACACAGTCCGTCGGCCTCGCCAAGAAGCAGTACCGGCTGCGCAACCCCAAAGCCAGCCCGCTGTTTGGCTTCGGCACCCGGGCGCTGGTCCACTTCGCTGTCTCCAACCGTGAAGTTTTCATGACCACAAAACTCGCCGGGAAAAACACCGCCTTTCTGCCCTTCAACCGCGGGGACAATGGCCACGCCGGCAACCCCGTGAACCCGCACGGCTCCGCCACCGCTTACCTGTGGGAACAGATCCTGCAGCGCGATACCTGGCTGGAGATCCTCCAGAAATTCGTGTTCGTCCGCACCGACAAGGTTGAAGCACCGGGCGGCCGCGCCAGAACCAAGCACACGCTGATCTTCCCCCGCTACCACCAGTGGGACGCCGTCACCCAGATGCTGCGCGACGTCCACACCCTGGGCGCCGGGCAGTCCTACCTCATCGAGCATTCCGCCGGCTCCGGCAAGACCAACACCATCGCCTGGACCGCCCACCGGCTGCTCTCCGCCCACGGCGCCGACAACACCAAGATCTTCGACTCCGTCATCGTCGTCACCGACCGCACCGTGCTCGATGACCAGCTGCAGAGCGCCGTCCGCCAACTAGAACGCACCACCGGCACCGTCGTCGGCATCGACCGCAAACGGCTCGACCAGGGCACCAGCAGCAAATCCGCGTTGCTGAAGAAAACGCTCCTGGAGGGCAACCGCATCATCGTGGTCACCCTGCAGACCTTCCCCGCCGTGCTCGACCTGCTCAAAGGCGACCAGACCCTCGTCGGCCGCCGCTACGCCGTCATCGCCGACGAAGCCCACTCCTCCCAGAGCGGATCCACCGCCACCACACTCAAGCAGGTGCTCAGCCCCGCCGAACAGGCCGACCTCGCCGACGGGGGAGAGGTCGACACTGAGACCGTGCTCGCCGCTGAAGTCAGTGCCACGGGCCGGCCCGAACACATCAGCTTCTTCGCCTTCACCGCCACTCCGAAGGACAAAACCGTCGAACTGTTCGGCCGCCCCCAGCATGACCAGGTGGACGAGGCCGGCCGCCCCGTCCCCACGGCCTTCCATCGCTACACGATGCAGCAGGCCATCGAAGAGGGCTTCATCCTCGATGTTCTGAAGAACTTCACGAACTACGACACCGCCTTCACCCTCGCCCGGAAGGGCCGCAACGGAGAGTTCGAGCCGGGCGAATCCCGTGAGGTTGACCAGTCCGAAGCCAGCAAAACCCTCATGCGCTGGGTGAAACTGCATCCGACGAACATCTCCCAGAAGGTCGAGATCATCGTCGAGCACTTCCGGGAGAACGTCGCCCACCTGCTCGACGGCACCGCCAAGGCCATGGTTGTCACCGACTCCCGCGCCGCCGCCGTGCGCTACAAGACCCTCATGGATCGGTACATCACCCGCTGCCGTTACACCGACCTGGGCACCCTCGTGGCCTTCAGCGGTGACATCACCGACCCCGAATACGGGCTGGAGAAAGTCACCGAGCACAGCATGAACCCCGGTGCAGGCAGCGACCTCGCCCGCACCTTCGAAGGGCCCGGCTACCAGGTCATGATCGTCGCCAACAAGTTCCAGACCGGCTTCGACCAGCCCAAACTGTGCGCCCTCTACGTCGACAAACAGCTCGACGGCGTGCTCGCCGTGCAGACCCTCTCCCGCCTGAACCGCTCCGCGCCC
This sequence comes from Brachybacterium timonense, assembly GCF_900258505.1. Classification (GTDB taxonomy): domain Bacteria; phylum Actinomycetota; class Actinomycetes; order Actinomycetales; family Dermabacteraceae; genus Brachybacterium; species Brachybacterium timonense. The sequence goes on along the minus strand of NZ_LT984895.1, from coordinate 2,844,071 downwards.
GGGAAAGACACCACCTACGTTCTCGACTTCGTCAACTCCGAAGAGACCATCGAGAAAGCCTTCAAGCCCTACTACGACGGCGCAGACCTCGAGAAAGTCACCGACCCGAACCTCCTGCACGACCTCGCCGACAAGCTCGACGACGCTGGCATCTACAACGCCGAGGACGTCGACGCCTTCGCCGACGTGTACGCTCACCACAAGCCCGGCCAGGGGCAGGAGAAATACATCGCGATCCTCCAACCCATCGCCTACCGGTTCCGAGACGAGCACCACGCCGCGGCCGCCCGCACAGATCGTGACCGTCTTGCCGAGCTCGAGATCGCCCGCAAGGACATGAGCTCCTACGTGAAGCTCTACGACTTCCTCGCCCAGATCTACGCCTTCGCCGACACCGACCACCACCGTCGGTCGATCTTCCTGCGCGAACTCGTCAAGCTGCTGCGCATCGAATCCAGCGGCGAGTTCGTGGACATCTCCGACGTCGAACTCGTCTCCATCACCCAGCAGAACCGCGGCACTGCCGACATCACCCTCACCGAGAAAGCCAAGCTTCGCGGCATCGGCGCGATCGGCGGGGCCCGACCCCGAGACAAGAAGCGTGGTCCGATCGATGAGGTCATCGACCGCCTCAACGAGCTGTTCTCCGATCTGGGTCTGGACGTCAGCCGTGACGATGGGGAGCTGTGGTACCACGGGATCGTCCGCAAACTGCTCGAGGACCCGATGCTGCGTGGCCAAGCCAGTGCCAACAGCCTCGAACAGTTCCTCACCAGCCCCCAGCTGCACCGCCTCGTCCTCAGCGCCGTGTACGCGAGCGCTGAAGCGCACGAAAAGATGAGCGCGATCGCGACACGGGGCGGTGATCCGCAGAGGGAGATCATTGATCTGTTCGGCCGAGGATTCTTCGAGACCGTCCGCGGCGGCGGAAGCGACGTTGGCCTCACACAGCCCATGCCCAGCGACTACGCCGTGACCGGACGCGCCACACCCACGCATCCCGACACCGACCGGCATGCACCGCGCACACAGGAGGAGCCCACCCGCGCGGAGTAAGAAGCACATTCTCGTGCCACCATGCCGGTCATGGACGAGCCCATGCTGGATGAGCGCACGCTGCGGTACGCACGTGCCATCGATGACGCCGGATCAATACGCGCAGCCGCTCGCGCCCTGGGCATCGCTCCCTCCGCGATCCAACGCTCCATGGCCGCAGCCGAACGCCGCCTGGGCACAGCACTGTTCGAGCGAAGCGCCGCCGGAACCCGCATCACCGCCACCGGAGAGGTTGTCGTGCGGCATGCCCGCGAACGAGCCGACCTCGACGCTCGCATGGCAGCAGAGCTCCACCAAGCAACCGCCGGACATGAGGGGACGGTAACGCTCGCTCTCGGGCTCGGCTTCATCGCCGCTGCAGGCGACAATGTGGTCGCGCCGCTTCTCCAGGAGCTTCCCGGCATCATCCAATACGTCCACATCGGAGGGACAGACGAACTCACGGGAGCGCTCGAACGCGACGACGCCGATATCGCCGTTGTGCTCCATGCTCGGCCAGGCGCGTCAGTGACCGTCCACCGCACATCACCCCAACCCATGGGCCTCGCGGTCCGGCCTGGCCATCCGCTTACCCGTCACCGTGCGCCATTGCGCTCGCGCGATCTGGACGGTGTCCCGGCAACGGTGTTGCCGGTGGGATTCGGGCTGCGCACCCTGCATGACGAGTTCGAACGGATCCACGGCATCTCCATGCCTGTCCGGCTCGAGAGCGCCTCCCGGCAGGTGCTGATCTCGGCGATCCGAGCTACAGATCTTGTCGCGCTCCTGCCGCCAGCTTTCACCACAGACAGCGAGGTCGAGCTTCTCGACATCGACGACGAACACTTGCGCGGCGTGCAAGCCGCAGTCCTGACCCGACGCGGCCGCGAGCTCCCACCAGCTGCCCAGCACGTGCTGTCCGCATGCATCAGCTGGTTCGACCAGTCTGGTGTTGCCTGAGAGGCAACACTTCGCGCCGAAATCGGTGCCTTGTGTAGCATTGCGTGCGTCTCTAGGGTCGGGGAGAACTCGACGATGAGGAGACTCCATGGATGCAGCGCGCACCGCGGCCCGCCTCTGGCCCATCCACCTCGCAGTCCTCGTTCTGGGACTGATCGCCCAGCTCATCGGGATCATCAAGATTCCGATCGGCATCGGCACCATCCTGCTGCTGCCGATGCTGTTCGCCTTCGCGTTCGCAGCAGTGCTGAACCCGAACGTCATGCCGGCGATCCGGCGAGTCCTTCCGGCCAAACGCGCCGTTGGCGCCGGCCCCTTGATCATCGTGGCCATCATGCCGTTCATCGCGAAGTTCGGAACAGACATTGGTCCCGGCATTGAGCTCGTGGTCAAATCAGGCCCCGCGCTTCTTCTCCAGGAGCTCGGCAACCTGGGCACGATCCTCGTGGCGTTCCCCGTCGCGATCTGGATCCTCCGTATGGGCCGGGAATCCATCGGCGCCGTGCACTCCGTGGCCCGCGAGCCCAACATAGCCCTGGTCGCAGATCGCTACGGGCTGCGTAGCCCGGAAGGCACCGGTGTGCTCGGCGTCTACGTGATGGGCACACTGTTCGGCACCTTCATCTTCGCCGTCATCGCATCCGTTCTGGCCACAGCTGGCGTCTTCCGAGTCGAAGCACTTGCCATGGCCTGCGGAGTCGGGTCCGGCTCCATGATGGCCGCCTGCGCGGGAGCGCTCGCCGCGGCGGAGCCCGAATCTGCTGACAGCATCACCGCGCTGGCAGGAACCAGCAACCTCCTCACGTACGCCACCGGAATGTACGTGAGTCTCTTCGTGGCGCTGCCACTCGTCGAATGGCTCTATCGGAAGGTGCGCCCCCACGACCCCGGAAACCAGGTTCCCGCGCACCGCGACGCGCAGAGCCCCCAGAGCACTGAGGAGAACCCGGCATGAGCACAGCAGACGCCACCCCCGCCAGCGAGCGGAATTCGGCAGACGAGATCGACGACCAGGAGTTCTCCCCCGGCGACGAGAAGAAGATCAATCTGCCGGAAACGCTGCGCGACCTCGCGATCGTCTCCCTGGTCGCGGTTCCGATCCAGATGATCGCCACCGATCTGTCCGTGGTTGACGTGCTCCTCGGCATCGCCGTGCTGTACGGCATCTGCGTCGTGGGGATCCTGCTTACGAAGTATGTGCCGTTCTATCTGCCGTCCGTTGCTTGGATCTCGCTGGTGGCCATCGCGCTGACCCTGCCCATGCTGCCCTGGTCGCAGGCCGTGCTGCCTCTCGTGGTGGGCATCGACTTCCTCGCACTTGCGGTACCGCCGCTTGCCTACGCCGGTTTCGCTATCACCGCCCGCGAGATGAACCTGATGAAAACGTCGGGCTGGAAGATCTTCGTCATCGCGATCCTCGTGTTCATCGGCACGTACGTCGGTTCAGCTCTCATCGCCGAGCTCATTCTTGGACTCACCGGATCCTGACTGCGCCACCCCCTTACCCCTCGCTGTACAGAGCCATCGACACCCGAAGGAGAAACATGACCAGCACCGACCCGCGACGCACGCGAGCCGTGGTGGGGCTCGGCCAGATGGGAAAGGGCATAGCGGCGAGCTTCGTGCGCGCTGGATACCACGTGCTCGGTGTCGACCCCGGTCCCGTCCCCACACCCGAGGGAGTCGACCGTGTCGAGGCAACCCACGCGATCGCCGACGCACCAGTAGTCGTTCTATCCCTGCCAGGGAGCGCACAGGTAGACGAGCTGGTGCCACTGATCGAGGCGCAGAAGCAGCCGCGCATCATCATTGACGCCTCCACCTGCCCGCCCGACGACACCCGGCAACGTGCCAAGCGTCTGCACGAGGCTGGCCACCTCCTCGTGGACGCGCCGGTGAGCGGCGGCCCCAGCGGTGCTGCTGCAGGTGCCCTCACTGCGTTCCTCGGCTGCCCGGCAGAGCGACTCGAGGAGGTGGTCGACGCGCTCGAACCAATCACCACCACGGTGCACCACGTCGGCGACACGGGCGCCGGAAACACGGCGAAGCTGCTGAACAACCTGCTGTGCGCCACGCACCTCTCCATAGCCCAAACCCTTCTGGCCTGCGCCGCCGACGCGAAGATCGACCCGGCGCGTCTGCTCGACGCGATCAACGGAGCCTCGGGTCGAAGCGCCGTGACCGAAGTGAACCTGCCGCGCTGGGTCCTCAGCGGCAGCTTCGATTCCGGGTTCCCCGTTGGCCTCATGGCCAGAGACGTCGACCTCGCCCTCGACCTGGCGGAGGAGTCAGGCAGCAGCAGTGACGTCGCCCGAGCGACAGCAGCCATGTGGCACGAGCTCCTGGAGAGGACCGGGCCGCGCGACGACTTCAACAGGATGGTGGAGCAGGCATGACGCAGACCAACAGCACAGAGATCGTGCAGCAGCAGCTGCGCACACTGATCGGCACAGGCGAACCCGGCAGCTGGATCAACGGCTCTGTCCACCACGGAGTCGGTGAGGAGATCACGCTCGAGGACCCCGCCCAGGGACAGCCGCTCATCACGTACCGCGACGGAGCAGCCGCCAGCGTTGATCAAGCTGTAGATGCGGCCCATGAAGCTCAGCGCATCTGGTGGTCACAGACGGCATCTGCCCGCGGCAGGGTACTTACGGCCATTGGGCACGCCGTGCGGGAGAACCTCGACGCCATCGCCCAGCTGGAGAGCATCACTGCAGGCAAACCTCTGGCGGCAGCGCGTGGAGAGACCACCAAGGTCGCCGACATGTTCGAGTACTACGCCGGGTGGGCCGATAAGCAGCACGGCGACGTCATCCCCGTGCCTACGAGCCACCTGACCTACACGCTGCGTGAGCCGTACGGCGTGGTGGGTCAGATCACGCCGTGGAACGCTCCCGTGTTCACCGCTGGGTGGCAGATCGCGCCCGCGCTGGCCGCTGGCAATGGTGTTGTGCTCAAGCCCTCGGAGCTGACCCCTCTCACATCGGTTGTTCTGGCTCGGCTCATCGAAACTGCTGGAGCGCCGCCGGGCCTGGTCAGCGTGATCGGAGGTCTGGGCCACACAGCTGGCCAGCGTCTCGTGACGCACCCCGGGATCAGCAAGGTCGTCTTCGTCGGGTCTCCCGAGACCGGTGCCCGCATCGCCGCGGCCGCGGCGGGTGAGCTCATCCCTTCCGTGCTCGAACTGGGCGGGAAATCCGCCAACATCGTCTTCGCTGATGCAGACATCTCCCGTGCCGTGGGCGGCGCAGCGGCCGCCGTCTTCTCCGGCACCGGCCAAAGCTGCGTAGCCGGGTCGCGGCTGCTCCTCCAGCGCAGCGTGCACGATGAGTTCCTCGAACGCTTCGGGGCGCTCGCCAGGTCGATCACCGTCGGCGACCCCCTGCATGAGGACACGCAGATCGGGCCCGTGCAGAACCGGGCCCAGCTCGATCGGATCCGCGCAATGGTCGATCAGGCTGCTGATTCTGCGCAGGTGGTCGCCGGGGGAGAGCAGCTGGACCGGCCCGGCTTCTTCTACCCGCCGACGATCCTTGCGGGAGTGGACAACACCGACGAGATCGCGCAGCGAGAAGTCTTCGGTCCGGTGGTCTCCGTCATCCCCTTCGACACCGAAGACGAAGCCGTGTCACTGGCCAACGCCACACGCTTTGGCCTCGCGGGCGCTGTCTGGACCGGGCGCGTGGACCGTGCACATCGCGTAGCCAGCCAGCTGCGAGCAGGCACGATCTGGGTCAACAGCTACAAGACGATCGACGTGATGGCACCCTTCGGCGGTTTCGGGGCCTCCGGCCACGGACGCTCCAGCGGCCACGACGGTCTGATGGAGTACTCCCAACCCAAGGCGATCTGGGTCGAAACCGACCCGCAGGCGCCGCTGGCCTTCGGGTACTGAGGGTGCTCGGCGGACCCCACCCCCGCCCCACCCCGGTACCCTGTCCAGGTGGCATCCGCACCCGACACCCTCGACCTGCCCGGCGTGACCCCCGCCGATGGCTCCGACGACGCCGTCGCACCGGACCCCGAGCATCCACACCCCGGGCAGTGGCGGCTCACCCACCTTCAGGTCTCCAACTGGGGCACCTTCCATGGCACGCATGACCTGGAGATCTCCCCGAAGGGCTACTTCCTCACCGGCGGCCCCGGCACCGGCAAGTCCACGCTGCTGGACGCCATCAGCGCGCTGCTCACCCCGCCGCGATCGCTGCACTTCAACGCCGCGGCCTCCGACGCCGGGCCGGCCCGCTCGAAGTACCGCCGCACCGTCGCCTCCTATGTGCGCGGTGCTTGGGCGATGCACTACGACGCCGCCACCGGCGAGTTCAGCCAGGAGGTGCTGCGCGAGAAGACCACTCTGTCCGTGCTCACCCTGCGCTACAGCGATGGGCGCGGCGGGGTGGTGCAGCTGTCCCGCCTGTTGCTGCTGCACGCCGGCCACACGTCCGATTCGGACGTGAAGAGCCTGTACCTGATCGCCCGCACCCCGCTGGACGTCACCGATCTGCGGCCCTTCGTCACCACGCAGATCGCCGGCAAGGAACTGGAAGCCGCCCACCCCGGCACCCAGACCTTCCGCCAGTTCCGCGAATACCGTGCCGCGTTCTGCCAGGTTCTCGGCATCCCTGACGAGAAAGCCCTCGGGCTGCTGCACAAGATCCAGTCCGCGAAGGAACTGGGTGACGTCAACGCTCTGCTGCGCGACTACATGCTCGACGAGCCGCGCACCTACGATCTCGCGGATCAAGCCCTCGCGAACTTCACCAACCTCTCCGAAGTCCATGAGGCCCTCGTGACCGCCCGCGAGCAACGGGACCTGCTGCGCACCCTGCGCGATGCCCACACGTCGTGGACGCAGATGCGCACCCGCGGCGGTCAGCTGGTTGACCGCCGCGCCGACATCGACCTGTTCGCCGCCCAGCATCTGGTGCGGCTGCTCGAGCAGGAACAAGAGCGCCTGCAGCTGGAGAAGGACCGCACCGACGCCCAGCAGCGCCGCCTCACCCAGGATGTTGCCGAAGCCCGCGCAGACCTCGCCCAGCTGAAGGAGCAGCGGCGCCGCGCCGGCGGCGGCGAGATCGACGACTGGAAACAGCAGATCGCGGGCCTGGAGGTCGAACGCGACCGACGCAAGGAGCGCGCCACCGAGTTCGCCGCCCAGCTCGCCACCGTCGACCTGCGCACCCCCATCAGCGAGGACCTCTTCCTCGCCACCCAGCGGGACGTTGCCGCCCTGCGCCGCGACCTGGAGGAGCAAGAGAAACAGACGGAGACCGAACGCTGGGACGCCGAAGCCCAAGTGCGCGAGCTCGCCGGCCGCCTGCAAGCCACCCGCGCCGAACTCGACTCCCTCACCCACCGCGCCTCCAACCTGCACAGCGAAGACGTGGCCCTACGCGACCACGTGGCCCAGGAGGTGGGGCTCGCCCCCACCGAGCTGCCGTTTGCCGCGGAACTGCTGCAGGTGCGCGAGGGCCAAGAGGAATGGACCGCCGCCGCTGAGCAGGCGCTGCGTGGGCTTGCCCGCTCCATCCTTGTTCCCGAGCGCGCCTACCGGGACGTTGCCGCCGTGATCGACCGCACCAAGCTGCGTCGGCGCATCTCCTATAACCGCGTGAACACTGACCTCAAACGCCCCGCCCGCGCGATCGACGAACGCACCCTCGCCGCGAAGCTCGACGTCAAGGACGGCGAATTCCACGCCTGGCTCACCGGCGAGATCGCCAGCCGCATGGACTACGTGTGCGCAGAGAGCCTCGAGGAGTTCACCCGTCTGCCACGCGCCGTGCTGCGCTCCGGCCAGATCAAACACTCCGCCTCCCGCCACGAGAAGAACGCGGACCGCTTCATCAACGACCGCTCCCAGTGGGTGCTCGGCTTCGACAACCGTGCCAAGCGCGCCGTGTTCGAAGCAGAACGCACCCGCGCCGAGCAGGCACTGTTCGAAGCGCAGGCCAAACGTCGTGACGTGGAGACCGCCCAAGAACGCCGACGGGAACGCCTCTTCGCCCTCCAGGCGATCGCGGCCGTGACCTGGGATGACGTGGACGCCGCCTCGGTGGCGCGCCGTATCGCGAACCTGCGGGACATGGTGCGGGCCGCCGAATCCGGATCCGAGGCCCTCGCTGACCTCGCCCGTCAGATCGAGGACGTGGAACGCTCCATCGCCGACGCCGACGAGGAACTGCTGGACGTGGTGCGCACCGCCGGCAAGCTCGGCGAGCAGACCGAACGCGCCGACGAACGCCTGGCCGCTGCCCGCGAACGCACCGCAGAGCGCACCCTCCCCGACGACGTCCAGGCCGAGCTCGCGGAACGCTTCAACGCGATCAGCCCCACCCTGGTGCTGTCCACCATCGACCAGGTCACCAAGGACGCCTCCGCCACGCTGGATGCGGAGCTGATGGATCTCCCCCGTCGCCCCTCCCGCGCCGAGGAAGACATCCGCACCGCCATGCGCGAGTTCTCCCGCCGCTGGCCGGCGCAAGCCGGAGACACCGACACCACCCTCGATGCTGCCGGCGATTACCTGCAGATCCTCGAGAACATTGAGCAGGAGAAACTGCCGGAGGTGGAGGACCGCTTCTTCGAGTTCTTCACCGGCAACACCCTCGGGGACGTGCAGGCGCTCGCCACTGCGATCGCCCGCGAGCCCGCGGAAATCCGCAAACGCCTGCAGCGCATCAACGCGCTGCTGGCACAGGTGGAGTTCCATGCCGGGCGCTACCTGCAGCTGTCCATGCGTCCCGTGCACCTCGCAGCGCTCGACGAGTTCAAGCAGACCCTCGAGGATGCCGTAGCGGACTCCGCCGTCCACGACATCAGCCAGGACCGTGAACTGGCTGAGCAGCGGTTCGTGTCCCTGCGCCACCTCATGGACATGATCGCTGCCGCCCGCACCCGCGATGACCAGGTCTCCCGTGCCCTCCTCGACGTGCGCCGCCACGTGCACTTCCATGCCGAAGAGGTCGACGCGAACGGCACCGTGGTCCACGCCCACGAGTCCGGTGGCCCTCTCTCCGGTGGCCAGAACGAGCGACTGACCACCTTCTGCCTGGCCGCCGCGCTGCGCTACCAGCTGGCCGGGACCGGCCACGAGGTTCCGCGCTACGCGCCGATCATCATCGATGAGGCGTTCTCCAAGGGCGCCGGGAAGTTCATCACCGCCGCCATGGAGTCCTTCCGCCACTTCGGCTTCCAGGTGATGCTCGCGAACCCTGGCAAGAACCCGCAGGCCCTCGCCCCGTTCATCGGTGGTGTGGGCGTGGTGTCGATCCGCGAAGACCGGTACAGCCAGGTCGCCCCGATCGAGTTCGTCCCCGTCGAGGGGTGACCGCGGGTCCCGGCTGCGTCGGCCGCCGCCCGGAGAATCCGGCGAGACAGATACCGCTGTCCCTTCCCAGACGCGCGGCGCCATGGGGACTTCTCCCCATGACGCGCGCCCCACGGGCAGGTCTACCCTGGATGGACGGTGACGGTGGACCGGAGTGACCGGGCAAGACAGCACGAGGGAGGTGCGCAGTGATGTCGGCACTGCCCTTCCGTGAGCATCGCGCCTCCGCCGCAGCCGCTGAACCCCTCAACCAGGACGACGCCCACCAGCAGGTGCGCGATGTGCTGGCCGCCGCCGTCGATGCCGTTCTCGATGCCGATTCCTCCCTGTACACCTGGGAGGAGGCGCGCCCGCAACGCGACCGCAACTCCGGCAGCACCTGGTGCGGCGTCGAGACCATGTGCCACGTCAGCGCTTTGCTCGTCGGCATCGACACCGGTCAGTCCAGTGATCTCGCTCGCGCGCGAGCCGTCGACGCCGTGGGCCGGGCTGTCGCCGATCTTGGTTTCGAGCCCGCGCCGCAAGCTCCCGATGGCACCTATGTGTGGACCGATGCGAAAGGCGCACGGCTGGACCTCGTGGCTGGTGAACGCCTGGCCCTGCGCGCCTACAGCGCCCCGTTCCTGCCCGGCTCCCTGCAGGAACTGCGCACCACCAGCCCGATCACACCGATCAGCCCGCTGACCCCGCCACCTCGGCAGCCTCACTGATCCGCTGCAGCGCCCCCAGCGGGATCGGCAGCCAGTCAGGTCGATTGCTCGCCTCATACAGCGCCTCATACACGGCCTTGTCCGCCTCGAACGCCGCCAGCAGCGTCGCCACGCCAGGCTCATCGAGCCCGTCGACCGTGCCGTAGCCCTCCACGAACGCAGCCCTCGCCGCCAGCGACCACGCCGACACATCCCGGCCCTGCTCCAGTGCGACCGCGCCCGCCACGTAATCCAGGCTCCGCAACATCCCCGCCACATCCCGCAGCGGAGAATCAGGCTGCGAACGCTGCTCAAGCGGCCGCAGCGGCTCACCCTCGAAATCCAGCAGCACCCAGCCCCGATCCGGCGTGGCCAGCACCTGCCCCAGATGCAGGTCACCGTGGATCCGCTGCATCGGCGGCCACGGCACACGCGCCGCATCATGTAGCAGACGGTGCAGCGCCGCGCGATGAGCCGCCACCTGCGGCACTTGTGCGCACACCCCGTCCAGACGCTGCTCCATCTGCTCCACCATGCCCTGACGCACAGCATCGTCGGCGGGCACCGTTCCCAGCGCGGCCGCCAGATCACGATGCACCGCCGCCAGCGCCGCGCCCAGCTCACGCGCCCCCTCGGTGAAGTCCGCGCCGTCGGCCGCTTCTCGCAGAGCAGTGCGCCACGCATCCTCCACGCCCGGCAAGAACTCCTGGGCGAACAGGGCATGCGAGCGGATCCCACCCACCTCGATATGCGCCGACCCCAGGACCGGCGGAACACGCCTGCTGCCGCGCTCGGTCAGCGCGCTCTGCAGCACCACATCGGGATTCTCCCCGTCGGCCAGCACCCGGAACATCTTCAGGATCAGCGGGACTGCCGGTGGCGCCTCCGCGATGATCGACGAGTTCGACTGTTCGCCGCCCAGCAGGCGCGTGCTGAACGCCACCGGGAAACGGGCGGCCGTCTGGGAGCGTTGCACGCTGATGCGTGCGCTCGACCCCACAGCTGGTGCGCCAGCAAGCAGGAGCTGCACGATCGAGGCCCGGCCCATGGCATCGCGTGCCGCATCCTCGACGCGCACCGGACCACCTGGCACGTCCAGCGTGCACACTTCGGAACCGTCGTCCACCTGCGCCGGATCCAGCGCAGCGGGATGACGCAGCACGAGCGGCACCTGGTACAGCGCCGCCTCGGCCGACGAGAACGAGGCGCGTAGCACCACGTCGAGCACGAGCGCGTCGGGGGCCGACGGCAGCTGCACCCAGCCGGCCACCTCCAGCTCCGGTGCGCCCGCGGTCTTGTGGGCGAACCACCGCTGATGCGGCATCCATGCCGCCAGCGGCTCCAGCGCGAGCTCCAGCAGCTCCTGCACCGTGGGCAGCACGGTGACATCCAGAGCGGCCACCTCCCGAGGCGGCGCTTGGTCGGGCTTCACAGCGCCCTCGTCAGACCCGGCCCATCCGGGCTCCGTGGAGTCCCCGTGCGGCTCGGCCCATCCGGACTCTGCAGCGTCATCGCGCATGCGACCGGCGTTCCCCACCATCTCCTCAGCCATGACCTCAGCTTAGGCGCCGCACTCGGCCACGAGGAGGCGTGAGAACGACCGATTCTCGCCACGTGACGTCGGGCCGCTTCAGACCAGGTTGCTACTCTGACCGGGTGCTCCACCCTCTGCGCCGGACCGCCGCCCTTCGCGGCCTCATCGTGGGCACAGTGTTCCTGGTGCTCGGCTCGCTCGTGACCGTTCCCGCCCAGGCGCTGGGGGAGACCGGCCCGTTCGCACTGCCGTTAGAGACCACGTCCGTCGCCGTCGGCCCCAGCATGGTCACCCGCATCCCGCTCACCGCACTCACAGACGACGACGCCGACCCCGAGCTGGTGCTCGACCAGGCACGACTCGTCGTTCCCGACGGGATCGACGCCGCGCAGAAGAAACGAATCACCCCCGCAGAGGACGCCCGCAGCCTCGCGATCGCAAGCGAGGGCACCTGGTCGCTGATCGGCACAGACCTGATCTTCACGCCCGACATCGGTGCCAGCGAAGCGACCACCCCGATCGCGCTGCAGATCCCCGGCAACGGCGGCAGCCTGTCCGAACCGGCCCAGATCACCGTGAGCACACTCAAGGCAGCAGACGCACAGGTCCGCGCAACAGCGGGGGAGAAGGCACTCGTGCCGCTGCCAGGGAAGCCGCCCAGCGGCGGTTCAGTACAGCTCCAACTCGATAGCCAGACGCCCGGTACCACCCTCTCCGAAACCGGCGACCGCATGGCAGTTCCCGAGCAGGGCATGTGGCAGGTCTCCGCCGACGGCTCCGGCATCGGATTCATCCCCGTCAGCGCCCGTCTGGGTCAGCAGCCTGACATCGTCAGCTACCTCGTGCGTGACGCACGCGGTCTGCCGGTCGCAGCCGGCCGCGCCCAGGTCACCCTGCCGATCATCTCCGACGTCTACCGTTCAGCACCGTACGGGCAGCCGATCGTGTTGTCCGTCGGGGAAGCACAGCAGTACGTCGACCCGGCCACGTTGCGGCTCGAACCGCCCGAAGGCGAGGACGGCATGACCGTGGCCGACGGCGGCACGACCGTGACCGTCCCCGGGCAGGGCGTGTGGACGCTGGATCGCTCCACTGCCACCGTCACCTTCCAGCCGGACAGCGCCGACGTGCGCTTCGCCTCCCCGATGATGATCACCGGCACCGACACTGACGGGAACGAGGCCGCTCCAGGGCTGCTCTCGACCGCCTACCCACTGCTGGTCGACCGTATCGAGGCTGGTACCCCCGGCACCGACGTCGTCTTCGACCTGTCCGACGGCTCCCTGGAGGTCAGCCCGGAAACGGTGCGCTTCGACCCCGAGCGCCTGCCCGAGGGGGCACAGCTCTCCGAGGATGGGCTGCGCGTGGACGTGCCTGACCAAGGCGTCTGGACGATCAACGCCGAGGCCCGCACCGTCACCATGGCGCCGACCGGCTCCCTCATGGGCGCGGCAAGCCCTGTGGGCATAACGGCCCAAGGTGTCTACGCCGACAGCACGGCCCGTTCCGAGCTGACCGCCGTCATCACCAGCGCAGTGCCCACCATGCGCGACGACGAGGTACGCACCGCCCCGGATACCTCCGTCGTGGTCGAACCGCTTGCCAACGACACCGCGGCCAGTGCCGATAAGCCACTGCGCCCCGAGACGCTCGAACTGCAGAGCCTGCAAGCCACCAACCTCGCCGAGCTGGATGGCGGCGCCGGCCAGCGCATCGTCATCGCTGGCGAGGGCGTGTACACCATTGGCTCGAGCGGCGCGGTCACCTTCACTCCGGCCGACGGATTCGTGGGCACCACCACGTCGATCGACTACGTGGTGCGCGATACCGAGGGCGTGCCCTCGCGGGCGCGCCTGCAGGTGACAGTGGATCCCACAGTCAGCCCGACGACGACGCAGCGGACCGACTCACGGATCGGAATCAATACGCTGCTGGCCGGCATCCTGCCGGGTGCGCCCACCGCACTGACGTACGGCACCATCGTGATGCTCCTGATCAGTGCCGGGGTGGCGTCGCTGTGGATCGGCCACCGCATGGGCGCCGACCGCAGCGACCTCTCTGACTGACCTGGAGAAGCGGGGCGGCGCACGGGCGTGTGCACGGTGACGCAGGCGCGACGAGGTGGTGACACGGGCGCCGTGAACACGGCATGGAGGCGGCGCCGATCGCCAGGGACGCGGCGGATGCCCCGACGTCAGGGTGAGACGCAGCCCTTCGGCGCCGTCACCGGCTGACCGAGCAGTGCCGTTGCCGCGGTGGCTTCTGCGAGTTCGTGGAAGCCGTCACCGAGCAACACGTCCACCCCGGTTCCTTCGCGATCATCCACCTGGAGCGAGACCGATTCGGGCCCGCCGAACTGCGCCGCCACGGACATCGCTGCCAGGTAGCCCGTCGGCCCATACACCAGGGTGATAGGCGCCCCCGCCTTTGCTGTGTTTCCGGCTTCCGCCATCGTGTAACCACGCTCAGCCAGCTGCGATGTGACCTCACCAGCCAGGCCGTCACGACCCGTCCCGTTGAACACCCGCACCTCGACATCCTTCGGTGACGCAGGTTTCGCGCCGTCCGGCGGGCACTGCACCTCGCCAGGTTTCGGCTTGAACGTCTTCTCAGCAATCACACCTGGTTCAGCCGACGGCTCACGGAACACCGTCAATGCATACGCCCCGATCACCACGATGGCAATCACTAACGCGGAGAACACCACCAGCTGCGTGATGCGCAGCCGCCGCGTGCGCTGCACACGAGCGGTGCGCCGACGGACATCATCGGCGGAGCGCCCGTACGGGTGCGCATCCCGATGTGAGGAAGCCACGTCCGTGTCAGTCCAGCGGGCGGTAGCGCACGCCGAAGGCGTCCAGGCGCGGCAGGTGCTCCCGCAGGCGCTCCTCGAACTCCTCGAAGCTCTGCTCCGGCGAGCCCCAGGCGCGCTCAGCCAGCGCGCACATACGGGGGAACGCCATGTACTGCATGTGCTCCGCGGTGGGCATGTACTCCGACCACAGCTGACCCTGCAGGCCGACGATCAGTGACTCCTCCTGCTCGGTCAGCTTCTTGGGGGAGAACTCGGCGGTGTAGACGTCCTTCAGGGTGGTGTGCCCACCGATCGCCAGCGGCTCCTGCTTCGGGTCAGCCTGGTAGTGGTCGAAATAGGTGTGCTCGTTATTGGCGATGATGGTCTGGAAGCCCCGCGAGGTAGCTTCCTTGATGCCATTGCCGTGGCGCCAGTTCATGATCACCGTGTCATCCGGCAACGGGGAATCCAGCACCTCGTCCCACGCCACCACACGCTTGCCCTTCTCCTTGAGCACCTCGGTGGCGAACGACGTGAAACGGCCCTGGATCTCGGAGACCCGGGTCATACCCCACTCGTTCATGCGGGTGCGGGCCTCGGTGGACTGCTCCCACTCCACACGCGGGCACTCGTCGCCACCGATGTGCAGGAACGGTGCGGGGAAGATGTCCGCCACCTGCGTGAGGACATCACGCAGGAAGGCGAACACCTCGTCCGAGACGCCCAGCACGTGATCGGAAATGCCCCAGACCTCGCGCACGCCCAGCTGCCGACCCGGCACATTGCCGAACTCCGGGTAGGCGGCGACCACGGCCTGCATGTGCCCGGGCAGATCGATCTCCGGCACGATCATGATGCCGCGATTGTGGGCGTACTCGACCAGGCTGCGCAGCTGCTCCTGGGTGTAGAAGCCGCCGTGGCGCACACCGTCGAACGTCCAGTCCTGCTCATCGCCGCGCATATGACCCACGAGGGTCTGGTCGCGCCAGGCGGCCACCTCCGTCAGACGCGGATACCCCTTGATCTCCACACGCCAGCCCTGATCATCGGTCAGGTGCAGGTGCAGCACGTTCAGGCGATGCAGCGCCATCACGTCAATCAGCTTCTCGAGCTCGGCGACCTCGAGGAAATGACGGGCCACGTCGACATGCATTCCGCGCCAGGCGTACTTGGGGTGGTCATGGATCGTGACGGCCGGGATCGCGCCCTGTGACCCCGCGAGGATCTGCGCGAACGTGTTGCGGCCGTCGGCCAGAGCGGCCTCACTGCCTGCTGTCAGCGCCGCACCGGAGGGCGAGATCGACAGGGTGTACTCGGTTCGCGGCAGGTCCTCGGATACGCCGACGGACAGCTCCCCCCACGGGTCGGCGGACTCCCACACCCCGTCGGACCAGACAACGGACTGCGGAAGGGGGATGAGTGCGATCGGGTCGGACATGCCGAAGCTCTCCTTCGAGGGGTGCGGAGCAGACAATGCGACCAGTCTGCCACGTCACACCGACACTCTTCATCCGCACGTCCTGTCGGCCTTCCGAATCCGCGCACCCAGTCGACCTCTCGAATCCGCGCACCCAGTCGACCTCCTTAATACGTACGCCCCGTCGGCCTCCCGCATACGACAAAGGCCCGGCCAGGGACGAATCCCTGACCGGGCCCATTCACGGGCGCCCTGCCCCTTCCCAGTGACGCATCAGCGTCGAGCAGGCCATCCGTGGCTCATGGAGTCATCACCGATAGGTGACGAACACGTGCGGTGAATTCCAGATGCTGCGCTCCACCACACGGCCGCGGGATCCCGACGCATCGACGATGCGACCGTCGCCCAAGTAAATCCCGATGTGACCGTAATTGTTCTTGGTGAACGAGACCAGGTCGCCGGGCTGCGCCTCGGACTTCGAGATGATGCGGCCACCGAAGGTGTAGCCCTTTGCGGTGCGGCGTGGGACGTCGACGCCAGCGGCGTTGTACGCGTAGTGCACCAGGCCGGAGCAGTCGAAACCGATGCTCGGGCTGGAAGCGCCCCACACGTAGGGGGAGCCGACCTGGTTGCGCGCGGCGCTGGCGATGGCGCTGCCATCGATGGAGGAGGACGAAGCGGGAGGTGCGGAGCGGTCCGTGCCGCGCGAGGCGCCGCCGGTGCTGATACGCACGGAGCCACTGTCGAGCTTCTTCCAGGTGCGCGGGCCCACGACGCCGTCAACGCCGATGCCGGCGGCTGACTGGAAGCTGCGCACAGCGCGGTTGGTGGAGGGGCCGAACTTGCCGTCGACATTCAGGCTGGCGCCGNCGGAGCCACTGTCGAGCTTCTTCCAGGTGCGCGGGCCCACGACGCCGTCAACGCCGATGCCGGCGGCTGACTGGAAGCTGCGCACAGCGCGGTTGGTGGAGGGGCCGAACTTGCCGTCGACATTCAGGCTGGCGCCGGCGGCGTTCAGCTTCTCCTGCAGGGTGCGCACGGCGTCGTTGCGGTCACCACGGCGCAGCTTCGGACGATCCGAGCTGCTGGCACTGGCAGCAGTGCCGTTCAGCGCGGTCCGGGTGCGGATGCCCACCACCCCGTCGACCTGCAGGCCCTTCTTCGACTGGAAGGAGCGCACGCCGCGGTTCGTGGCCGGGCCGAACTTGCCATCAACGCGCAGCGACTGGCCGTGATCGTTCAGACGCCCCTGCAGGCTGCGCACCGCTTCCCCACGGGCGCCCTGACGGAGCTTGACGTTCGGCAGAGTCTTCGCACCAGCTGCTGACGCGGGCTGTCCACCAATGGCTTGATGGGCGCCGGTGGTGGTCGGAGTCAGGGCGCGGGCGGAGTCGGCTCCGTCGAAGGCGGTGCCGGCGGCGACGGCGCCGAGCACGGCCACCCCGCCTACTGTGCGGCCGACGGGTTTCGCCAGCCCTCGGTAGTCGATCACGGCAGGACCGTCTGCACGGTGCGTGCCTCGTGGCGCTGTACGGATCATCGGGCGTATCGCTTTCTCCGTCGCCGTCACCACGCCGAGCGGCGGTCGCGGTCATTCAAGGCAGATCCGCGGTCGACCTCGTCGAAGTGCCCGTCACCCAGGGAAGTGGAGGAAGCGCCGAGCGCGTGACGGGAGGCGGCGCCCGGCTGGTGCCCCAGATACAGGCGGCACCGCCAGCCACTGTAGGGCTAGTACCCAGGGAGATATCAGGGTTGTTTGCGACGCCGAGCCCACGACTTTGCCAAGAATTTGCCAACAAGCGTGAACTACCGCCGTGTCATTCTCGCCAATGTGAGGCACGTGTGCTAGTTACAGCGGTGTTATTCGCGTGAATGGTGGCGGCGTGGGACGCTCCGCGGCGGTCGCGCGTCGGCGGTGGGTCTCGGGGGTGAGGAAGCGGAGGCGGTGCGTGCGGCTAGAGGGGCGCTGTGGTGGCGGCGCGTGCAGGGAGCGGGGTGGCGATTACCCGCTGTCGATGTGGGTGCGTACGGAGCAGCGGCGGCTGCAGGGAGCGGGGTGGTGGTGGCGCGTGGGGGCGCCTGTGGTCACCTGTGAATCGGCCCAGGTTTGATGCCGCTGCTGTTTGAGTCCGAAAGGATGGACAGCATGCCGAAGAAGATCGATCCCCAGCTGCGCGCGAGGTGCGTGCGGCTCGTGCGCGAGCACCAGCAGGAGTACCCCACCTTGACCGCCGCAGTCACCGCGGTCGCCCGGCAGGAAGGCGTCTCTCGCGAGTCCGTGCGGCGCTGGCTCGCGCAGGCCGAGGTCGATGACGGAATCCGCCCAGGCATCATGAGCGAAGAGTCTGCCGAGGTCAAGCGACTGAAGGCCGAGAACAAGCGGCTGCGGGAGGACAACGAGATCCTCCGCCGGGCGTCGATTTTCTTCGCGGGGGAGCTCGACCCCCGAAACCGCTGATCTGCGCGTTCATCGACGAGATGAGAGCCGAAGGGTATGCAGTCGAGTCGATCCTCCGCGTCCTGCGCCAGCAGGGCCTTGCGATCGCTGCACGCACCTACCGGGCCTGGAAGAATCCGGCGCGGATCGCGGCCCGCACCGTCACAGACGCTCTGGTCGAGGATAAGATCCGCGACCTCGCCTGGAGGACCAACCCCGTCACCGGGCTCATCCAGATGACGCCGGAGGGCCTCTCCGGGCGGCGGAGGTGGGTCGCGCTGTTCGGCCGTCAGGAAGGCCGGGCCGGCACCTCCCGTGGGGCGGTGGACCGGGCGATGCGCACCCTCGGCCTCGAAGGTATTCGGCGGGCGAAGAAGCTGCGCACCACCAGCCCGAACCCTAACGGGAAACGGGCGGGTGACCTGCTCAGTCGCGACTTCACGGCCCCGGCTCCGAACCTGGTCTGGGTCACCGATTTCACGTACGTTCGCACCTGGGCCGGGTTCGTGTACGTCGCGTTCGTCGTCGACGTGTTCGCTCAGCGGATCGTGGGCTGGCACGCGTCCTCGAGCATGCGCACCGATCTCGTCATGACGCCACTGCGGATCGCGCTGTGGCAGCGAGAGCGCGAAGGAAACCAGGTCTCACCAGGCTCTTTGGTGGCGCACAGCGATGCCGGATCGCAGTACACGTCGATCCGGTACACCGAGCACCTCGACCTCGAGGGTATCGCTCCCTCGATCGGGACCGTCGGCGATGCGTTCGATAACGCGCTCATGGAGACGGTCAATGGGCTGTTCAAGACCGAGTGCATCCGCACCACCGTCTTCCACCACGGCCCGTTCCGGACGCTCTCGGACGTCGAGTTCGCGACTGCCGGCTGGGTCGACTGGTACAACAACCGCCGCCTCCACGGCTCCCTGGGGATGCTGACCCCGGTAGAGTCCGAGACGCTCCACTACGAGGCCCTCGCCCGAGAGCCCGAACCCGCAAAGTAGCGGCAGAGAACCTGGGCCGGTTCACTCCTGGGNAATGAACCGGCCCAGGTTCTCTGCCGCTACTTTGCGGGTTCGGGCTCTCGGGCGAGGGCCTCGTAGTGGAGCGTCTCGGACTCTACCGGGGTCAGCATCCCCAGGGAGCCGTGGAGGCGGCGGTTGTTGTACCAGTCGACCCAGCCGGCAGTCGCGAACTCGACGTCCGAGAGCGTCCGGAACGGGCCGTGGTGGAAGACGGTGGTGCGGATGCACTCGGTCTTGAACAGCCCATTGACCGTCTCCATAAGCGCGTTATCGAACGCATCGCCGACGGTCCCGATCGAGGGAGCGATACCCTCGAGGTCGAGGTGCTCGGTGTACCGGATCGACGTGTACTGCGATCCGGCATCGCTGTGCGCCACCAAAGAGCCTGGTGAGACCTGGTTTCCTTCGCGCTCTCGCTGCCACAGCGCGATCCGCAGTGGCGTCATGACGAGATCGGTGCGCATGCTCGAGGACGCGTGCCAGCCCACGATCCGCTGAGCGAACACGTCGACGACGAACGCGACGTACACGAACCCGGCCCAGGTGCGAACGTACGTGAAATCGGTGACCCAGACCAGGTTCGGAGCCGGGGCCGTGAAGTCGCGACTGAGCAGGTCACCCGCCCGTTTCCCGTTAGGGTTCGGGATGGTGGTGCGCAGCTTCTTCGCCCGCCGAATACCTTCGAGGCCGAGGGTGCGCATCGCCCGGTCCACCGCCCCACGGGAGGTGCCGGCCAGGCCTTCCTGACGGCGGAGCAGCGCGACCCACTTCCGCCGCCCGTAGAGGCCCTCCGGCGTCATCTGGATGAGCCCGGTGACGGGGTTGGTCCTCCAGGCGAGGTCGCGGATCTTATCCTCGACCAGAGCGTCTGTGACGGTGCGGGCCGCGATCCGCGCCGGATTCTTCCAGGCCCGGTAGGTGCGTGCAGCGATCGCAAGGCCCTGCTGGCGCAGGACGCGGAGGATCGACTCGACTGCATACCCTTCGGCTCTCATCTCGTCGATGAACGCGCAGATCAGCGGTTTCGGGGGTCGAGCTCCCCCGCGAAGAAAATCGACGCCCGGCGGAGGATCTCGTTGTCCTCCCGCAGCCGCTTGTTCTCGGCCTTCAGTCGCTTGACCTCGGCAGACTCTTCGCTCATGATGCCTGGGCGGATTCCGTCATCGACCTCGGCCTGCGCGAGCCAGCGCCGCACGGACTCGCGAGAGACGCCTTCCTGCCGGGCGACTGCGGTGACTGCGGCGGTCAGGGTGGGGTACTCCTGCTGGTGCTCGCGCACGAGCCGCACGCACCTCGCGCGCAGCTGGGGATCGATCTTCTTCGGCATGCTGTCCATCCTTTCGGACTCAAACAGCAGCGGCATCAAACCTGGGCCGATTCAAAACACTCCTGGCGCAATGGCAGATCCGGCAGATCAACGGACGCGGCGCTCACCCCCAGACTCAAGGCAAAGTCGAACGCTTCCAACAGACCCTGAAGAACTGGCTACGCGCTCAACCGACCCAACCGGCCAGCATCACCGAGCTCCAGACCCTCCTGGATGCGTTCCGCCACCGTTACAACCACGAACGCCCCCACCGCTCCCTGCCCCACCAGGCCGTTCCCGCCACGATCTACACCAGCCGACCCAAAGCCACCCCGGCCAGCGAAAACACCGCGAATCCTCACGACAGGGTACGTGCCGACATCATCGACACCAGCGGGAAAGTCACCCTCCGCGTCAACGGCTGCCTGCACCACATCGGCATCGGCCGAACCCATGCCCGAACCCGCGTCCTGATCCTGGTCCACGACCTCGACATCAAGATCATCAACGCCGCAACCGGCGAGATCCTGCGAGAACTCACCATCGACCCCACCCGCGACTACCAACCCCAGACACAAAAGAAGAAAGCCCGAACCCACGAAACGCGGGTTCGGGCTATTCCGATGTCCTGAGACACCACACAGGGTCGGGGTGGCGGGATTTGAACCCACGGCCTCTTCGTCCCGAACGAAGCGCGCTACCAAGCTGCGCCACACCCCGAGGGACGCAACCGCTCAATCATGCGATCGTGGCATGGTCGAACGGGTTGCCGAGGGACGATGCTACCAGCGTTGGCCGTCATGCGGCCACGATGTTGCCGCACTGCGGTATGTAACGTGAGCAACGTCGCCTCACGAGCGGCCGGGTGCCCCGGTCAACCGTGCGATCAGCGCCGCCCCATGGACAGCCGAGTGCCCCGGTCGACCTTGTGATCAACGCCGCCGCAAGGGGTGCCGGCCCGGGGCGGACCCGGTGAGCAGTGTCGCCTCGAGGAGGTTTCTCGTCGCGGCCACACGTCGCGAGCGCTACCGCCCCCGCAGTCACCTCGCGCGAGCGCGCAACGTCAGGCCGGCCCACGTTAGCCGGAATCGCGTCTGAAACGTCACCTCTCGCGACCACGCTGCGTCCGAAGCGTCACCTCGCGCGAGCGCGCAACGTCAGGCCGGCCCACGTTAGCCGGAATCGCGTCTGAAACGTCACCTCTCGCGACCACGCTGCGTCCGAAGCGTCACCTCGCGCGAGCGCGCAGTGTCAGCAGCGTCGCCTCCGGCGGGGTTGCGAAGCGGACGTTCGAATAGGGGCTTGCTCCCAGGCCCGCGCTCACATGGAGCGGAACGCCGCGCCAGTCGGACAGTCCCTTGGCCTGCTGGCGTGGCAGATCGCAGTTCGTGACGATCGCGCCCACGCCCGGGATGCCCAGCTGGCCGCCATGGGTGTGACCCGCGAGGATCAGGTCGCTGCCATCGGCCACGAAGGCGTTGAGGACGCGCTGGTATGGCGCATGAGCGACGCCTAACCGCAGCACTGCGGGGCCGCCGACCGCGCTCGAAGCACCGTCGGGGGGCGGCATGGTGTCGCGATCCAGATGCGGATCATCCACGCCCACGAGCTGTACCTCGAGCCCATCCAGGTGAATCCGGGCACGCGTGTTCGTGAGGTTCTTCCAGCCGTGAGCGGACAAGCCCTCAGCCAGACGCTCCACAGGTAGCGAGAAGTCCGTGCGCTCGGAGAGCCCCTTTGGACGTGCATCCGGCAGGAGGTAGCGCAACGGGTTCTTCGGGACCGGCTCGAACATGTCGTTCGAGCCCATCACGAAAGCGCCTGGACGGTGCAGCAGCGGGTCCAGGGCATCCAGCAGCGGTGGGATCGACGCAGCGGAGGCGATGTTGTCGCCGGTGTCGATCACCAGATGCGGCTTGAGTGAACTCAGGTGGCGCAGGAACGCGAGCTTGCGCTCCTGATCCGGCATCAGGTGGATGTCGCTGATGTGCAGAACCCGTATCGTGCGCGTGCCCGGCGGCAGGATCGGCAGTGCCACCTCGCGCAGCGTGAACCGGTTGATCTCTACATGCCACGCCCATATGTGGGCTCCGGCCGCGAGAGCCAGGGCGCCGCCACCCGTCCCGAGGGCGAGAGCTGTTCGTGCACGCATCACGGCCCCGTCGACTGTCGGATCACCACAGACTGGCCCTCCGGCAGTTTCGTGCCGGGTGCCGGCTCGGTGCCGATCACGCGGTGCTTCTCCACCGTGTCGCTGGGAACCTTCTCGACCTTGTGGCTGTATCCGGCGGCCGTCAGGGCGCCCTGCGCCTCCGACAGCACCATTCCGGCGACGTCGGGCACGACACCCTTCTGCACCGAGTCGCCAGGGGGCGTCCTATCCGTCGAGGGTGCGGCGGGGAACGGTTCCGACGGCAACCCTTCGCTGGCTGCGGTCATGTACTCCTGCCACGTGGGGAGGGACACCGTGTTCCCCCAGACGTGGCCTGACCGCAGGTACTCGCCGTCGACCGACCAGCCACCTGGCCGGATGTTCGCCTGCGGGTGGCCGAACCACACAGCGGTGGACATCTGACGAGTGAAGCCGACGTACCAGGTGTGGAACTGGTGGCCGGACGTCCCGGTCTTACCGCCTGCCGGATGGCCAGGGATGGTGCGACCGCGGCCGGTTGCGCGAGGATCCTCAAGATCCTGTTGCAGGACCCACGCCATCTGGTCGGCGTCCTCTTTGCTCATGGCCTGCTCGCAGTTCTCACTCTTGACCGGTAGCGGCTTTCCGTCGCGATCGATCACCTCAGTGATCGGGGTGGGCTTGCAGTACTTGCCCTCCGCGGCGTAGGTCGCGTAAGCGCTGGCCATGTCCAGTGCAGAGATACGCAGCTCGCCCAGCACCACCACTGACGGGGCCAGCTCCGTTTTGTACATCTCCTCGATCGGCA
This sequence comes from Brachybacterium timonense, assembly GCF_900258505.1. GTDB lineage: Bacteria > Actinomycetota > Actinomycetes > Actinomycetales > Dermabacteraceae > Brachybacterium > Brachybacterium timonense. Next base: position 2,820,608 of record NZ_LT984895.1, on the reverse strand, counting down.
TCTTCCACGTGTTCTCCGAGTACGGGTTGAACGATGCGGGCACGGCGCCGATCTTCCGCGCGCCTTCGGCGATGTCGCACAGGTCGAGCTGCCGCGCCATGTTGGCATACGACGTGTTGACGGAGAACTTGGTGGAGTTCAGCACCGTCTCCATCGGTGCGAGGGATACGGACACCGCGTTGTCCGGGTTATATCCGGGGCGTTCACGCCAGGCTCCGCGGGGCAGGCACTTCGCGGGGAACGACGGCATTGCCTCACGCTTTGTGCCGACTCTGTCGTAGATGGACTTCCCGGACTCGAGCCAGTTCTGCAACACGAACGGCTTGAACGTCGAGCCGACGGGGAAACCATTGCCGCCGCCGAGCGCCTTCGGCACGTTGTAGTTGACGGCCGTATCGCCTGGCTTCGTCTCCTGATGCGGGTTGAAGGTGCGGTTCTGCGCCATCACCAGCACCTTGCCGGTCCCCGGTTCGACCGTGACGATCGAGTGGCCGAAGCCGCTCTCCGAATCGGCGGGAACCTTCCGGTTGAGAATGTCGACCGCCTTCTTCTGCTTGCCGCGGTCCAGCGTGGTTTTGATCGTCAGACCGCCGCCGTACAGCAGCTTGCGGCGCTCGTCGTACGTCGGTGCGAACGACGGGTCATTCAGCAGAGTTCGGGTGACGTAGTCACAGAAGAACCCGTCGGCGCCTGCATCGCTGCAGCCGGCGCGCACATTCTGGATCTTCAGCATCTCCTCGACGGGTTGCTGGGAGTACTTCGTGTACTCCTCCTCCGTGATGTATTTATCGCGCTTCATATCGGCCAGCACTTCATTGCGGCGCCTCTGCCCCGCCTCAGGGTGTTTGACCGGGTCGTACTGGTTGGGGCCGTTGGTGATGCCTGCCAGCAGGGCCGCCTCACCCGGATTGAGGTCCTTCGCGCTCTTGGAGAAATAGTGGAGTGAACCGGTCTCGACGCCGTACTGCGACGGGCCGAACTGAGCCACGTTCAGATAAGAGTTGAGAATCCTCTCCTTGGACCATTCAGGGTCCGACTCCAGCGCGATCGCCAGCTTTGCCTCACGCAGCTTGCGGCCATAGGTCTGCTCGGTGGCGCGTTTGATGTCTTCCTGATCGCCGCGCTGCACCGCGTCCATCAACAGCGCGTTCTTCACGTACTGCTGGGTGAGGGTTGAACCGCCCTGGGTGCCACCGCTGCCCGCCGCGTTGTTCGCCAGAGCGCGGAGCATGCCGCGTGGGTCGATACCGCCGTGCTCGTAGAAACGTCGGTCCTCGACCGCGATCACCGCATGCTGCATGTGCGGGGAGATCTCCTCCAGCGGCACCATGATCCGGTTCTCGGAGTAGAACGTGGCCAGGAGTGAACCGTCGGCCGCTTCAATGCGGCTGGCCTCGTTCAGGGGAGCGACGTCCAGTTCGGCCGGATACGACTCGAACAGGGCGACTCCATCTTCCGCAGCCGCAGAGGTGACCGACACTGCAGGCAGGAAGAACGCGGCCATAAGCACGCCGCCGAGTCCGGCGACGGCCAAGAGACCGAGCAGCAGGTACACGGTCTGCGCGAGGGCGGCAGGCAGCGAGCGGTGGGCGGGGCTGCCGGAAGCGGTCTGGGACATGCCGACAGCGTACGAGGTCGAGGCCATGTCCTCCATGAAACGCGCCACGGCCGCGAATATCTTCACCGAATCCGCGCGGCGAGACCGCCTGGCAGTTGTCCCCAAGCGCGTCATCGCGTTGCAGGTCGCGGTCGCCTTTCCTAGCATGTGGCCGGAACGCACGGATCGACGACGATTCACAAGGGGGACGTCCATGACGATCGGGAGCATCCCGAGGACCGAGGACCGCAGTTGGGCCGCACGAGGGAACTGCGCGAATGGCGACCCAGAGGGTTTCTTCGTCGAGGGGTCGGAGCAGCATGCCGCCAAAAGCGCCTGCGCCGACTGCCCAGTGCTCACCGAATGCCTGGCGGACGCACTCGACAACCGGATCAACTTCGGCGTGTGGGGAGGAATGACCGAGCGTGAACGCCGGCGACTGCTGCGGCGCCACCCTCACGTGCGTGACTGGCGTGCCGTGCTCGAGCGGGTGCGCGTCGAGGCCGTCGGCGGTTGAGGTTGCGCCGGTAGGCTCGTGCCATGACTACACGAACCCGCTGGGAGTATTTGACCGTCCCGCTGCTGATCCACGCCACCAAGCAGATCCTCGACAACTACGGTGACGAGGGCTGGGAGCTGGTGCAGGTTGTGCCCGGACCCAACCCTGAATCCCTGGTCGCCTACCTCAAGCGGCCTCTCGAGGAGGTCTGAGCGATGACGATCTCCCGCATCCGTTCCCGTCTGACCGATCTCGGCCACACGCTTCCCTCGGTCGCTGTGCCCGTGGCCTCCTATGTCCCGGCCCTGCAGGTCGGGAATCAGGTGACCACGTCCGGCCAACTGCCTCTTGTCGACGGAGCGCTGCCGCGCACTGGAAAGGTGGGCGCCGACGTCACAGCCGAGCAGGCGCAGGACCTGGCCCGCATCTGCTGCCTGAACGCCCTGGCTGCCATCGAGTCCGTGATCGGCGATCTTGACCGCATTGTGCGGGTGGTGAAGGTGGTGGGGTACGTCGCCTCGGATCCCGCGTTCACCGGCCAGCCCGCCGTGGTCAATGGGGCCAGCGACCTGCTCGGGGAGGTATTCGCTGCCGCCGGGGAGCATGTGCGCAGCGCCGTGGGCGTGGCTGTGCTGCCGCTGGATGCCCCCGTTGAGCTCGAGCTGACCGTCGAGGTCGCCCCGCACGAGGCGGGCGCTGCCGCAGCAGCGGCCTGAACAGTGCGGGCGTACGCGTGACCGTGAGCGCTCGTAGAAAGGTGAGCACGGATGGATGAGCTGCCTCCTCGTCTGCCCGGGGCGCCGAGCGTCGACCTCATCCAGCTGACGGCTCCGAACCCCGGCCCGATGACGCTCGAGGGCACCAACACCTATGTGATTCGAGACGGCGACCAGGCGTGGGTCGTTGACCCTGGTCCGCGGGATCCCGAGCATCTGGCCGACGTTCTCCTGGCGATGCCGCGTCCCGGACGGCCCATGGGTGTGTTGGTAACCCACCACCACGCCGATCATGCCGCCGGCGCGGCTACGCTTGCTCGGCAGCTGGCAGCCCGCAGCGGCTGCGAGGTACCGCTGTGGGCAGCGGACCCTGCGCTCGTCCACGGAGCCCGACCGGTGCCATCGGAACTTACGAGCGACCACGGCACCGTGGGGCATGTGGTGCACCTGCCGGGCCACACAGGTGACTCGATCGGTGTGCTGCTTGAGGGCGGCCGTATGCTCACCGGTGACACCCTGCTGGGTGGTTCCTCCACCGTGGTCGTGCCCGACGACGGTGGTGTGCTTGCCGAATACCTCCAGTCCCTCGCGATCCTGCGGGCCATGGCACTTGATGGCCGCATCGGCAGCTTGCATCCCGGCCACGGCCCGCAGAGCAGTTCCCCGTTGGACGCGCTGACCGTGATCGACGAGGCCATTGCCCACCGAGAAGAGCGTCTGGAGCAGGTGCGTCGCGCCCGCACCGCGGGCATCCTCACGATGGACAGGCTGCTGCGCGCCGTGTACGGGCCGGATCTGCCTCCGGAGAAGGAGAAGGCGGCGCGCTGGAACATCCGTGCGGCGCTCGACCACCTCAGCCCCCGCACATGAACGAGCCCGCACCCCGGGGCGGGGGAGCGGGCTCGTTCCTCAGAAAGCGCGGTTGCGCGAGGGTGCTCAGCGTGCGCGGCGGTGCAGACGCTCCATGTCCACCAGCAGCACGGCGCGTGCCTCCAGCCGGATCCAGCCGCGGGAGGCGAAGTCGGCAAGCGCCTTGTTGACAGTCTCACGGGAAGCGCCCACCAGCTGCGCGAGCTCCTCCTGGGTCAGCCCGTGAGCAACCATGATGCCGTCGTCGGTCTGGCGACCGAAGCGCTGAGCGAGATCCAGAAGGTTCTTCGCCACGCGCCCGGGGACGTCAGCGAACACCAGGTCTGCCAGGGACTCGTTGGTCTTGCGCAGGCGACGCGCAAGCGAGGCCAGCAGATGACGCCCCACCTCGGGACGCTGCGCGAGAACCCGGTAGAGGTCCTGCTGGGACAGCGAATACAGCGTGGTTTCCGCCACCGCGGTGGCGGTTGCGTTGCGCGGCCCCGGATCGAACATCGACAGCTCACCGAGCGTCTCCCCGGGGCCGAGCACGGCCAGCAGATTCTCGCGGCCATCGCCCGAGGCGTGCCCCACCTTCACCTTGCCTGACCCCAGGATGAATAGCCGATCGCCGGGATCTCCCTCGCGGAAGATCACCGCGCCGCGGTGGAAATCCTCCTGGGTCATGGAAGCCAGCACAGCCTGCTTGCCGTCCTCATCAAGGGCCGCGAACAGCGGCGCTGACCGTACGATGTTCTCGTCCACGGGTCCTCCTGGGGTTCGGGTCCCGTCGGTCGGGACCAGTTTCGCGTGCCGGTGACACGACGACCGACACGGTGGTCGCAATCACACGATGAGTGCAGACTATCGCGCCGCGGCGGCGTATAGGCGAGGACGAGCCCGTGTGGTCCCGCCGACTGGCGCCTGAGAGCCCCAGGGGAGGAGTCAGAGGATGCCTACCACTGCAGCTGCACCAGCGTCCGGGTGCCCGAGCGCGCCGCTGCGTCAGGTCGCCGCGCGCCTGGCCGCCGCCTATCCGATCGCCCGCACCGAGCTTGAGTACAGTAGCGCCTTCGAACTGCTGGTGGCGACGGTCCTCTCCGCCCAGACCACCGACCAGCGCGTGAACGCGGTGACCGGTGAGCTCTTCTCCCGCTGGCCGGATGCCTCCGCGCTCGCCAGCGCCGATGAGGACGGCCTGGCTGCTCTCCTGCGGCCGCTCGGCATGGGTCCCACCCGTGCGCATCGGATCCGTTCGCTCGCCGCGCAGCTGCTCGAGCGGCACAGTGGCGAGGTCCCCGAGGACCAGCAGGCGCTCGAGGCGCTCAGCGGGGTGGGGCGTAAAACCGCTCTGGTGGTGCGGGGCGTGTGGTTCGGGCAGGACGCGCTGGCGGTCGACACCCATGTCATGCGGCTGGCCGCTCGCCTCGGATGGACGTCCTCGCGCGATGCGCAGCGAGTCGAAAAGGACGTGCTCGCGCAGCGTGAGCGGGAGACGACCGACAGCGCCGTGCCGTACACGGACGGTGCTGACCTGTCGCTGCGACTGATCCTGCACGGCCGACGGGTCTGCACCGCCCGTGCGCCGCAGTGCGGCCGCTGCGTGCTCGCTGACCTGTGCCCCGCAGCCCAGGAGCCGGATGCGCCTCAGGCCCTATCCGTGCCGGCCTTCCTTGCCGATCTGGCTGCGCGTGCTGACGGCTCGGCGACGGATGGCATGCAGGAACTGCTGCACCGCGACGAGGCTGCACTGGTTGATGCGCCGTCAATGCGGCACAGTGCCGTGCTCGTGCTCATCACCGGCACGTCCCTGGTGCAGGCGCGCGTGCTCCTGCATGAGCGGGGGCGCACGCTGCGTTCGCAGCCCGGACAGTTCGCGCTGCCCGGCGGCGGGGTCGAGCCCCAGGATGCCGATGCGATGGCCACAGCACTGCGCGAGGCCCGTGAGGAGGTCGGGCTTGACCCCGAGCAGGTGCAGGTTCTCGGGGCCTTCGCCCCGGTGCCGATGCCGCATCGCGGCCGTCTGGTCACACCCGTGCTCGCCTGGGCGTCGCAGCAGCCGCCGGTGAGTGTGGTGGATCCCATTGAGGTGGAGCGTGTGGTGTGGGTGCCGCTCGTGGGCGAAGGCTCGCTCAGCGAACTCGGCCGACGCGGTGGCGGGCTGCTCGACGGTCGCAGCGTCGGCCCCCTCTTCGATCTTCCCGACGACGTGCTGGTGTGGGGGCTCACCGCATTCATCCTCGATGCCGTGCTCGCTGGCGTCGGCCTGCCAGGATGGGCACAGCTCACCCCCACACCGCAGGATGCCGACGCGCCGGCTCCCCGAGGCGGGAGAGTGCTGCGTGCCCCGCAGGAGATCCCCGCGCATCTGCGACGCTGATGTGACACCGCCATCGTCTGGTCCTCCCAGCACGGGTCGATTAGACTGGACCGTCGCTGGTGCCCGCGTGGCGCCCGCACAGAGCACACAGACAACAAGCAGCACACACCGCAGGTTCCACGTACGCCGTCGAGGCGCCGTGCCCCATATCCAGCGGATGTCAGAGCACCAGACAAGGACGGGATCCGAGTGCCACGTGGCAAGGTGAAGTTCTACGACGCCGACAAGGGCTTCGGCTTCGTCCTCGACGACGAGGACGGTCAGAGCGTGTACGTGCATGCCTCGAACCTCCCGGGCGGTGTGACGACGCTGCGTCCCGGCACCAAGGTCGACTTCGACATGGTGGACGGTCGACGCGGCCCGCAGGTTCTGACGCTGCAACTGGTCGACCCTGCGCCGTCGGTGATGCGCGCCCGGCGTCCGAAGCCGCAGGACATGGCCGGCATGGTCGAGGACCTGATTCGCTTGCTCGATGACGCATCCAATGGGCTGCGTCAGGGCCGCTACCCCGACCGCGGCCATTCCCAGAAGATCGCCACGGTGATGCGCGCTGTCGCCGACAACTTCGAGGCCTGACCCGATGACGGACTCTTCCGCCGTACCGACCGCTCCGCGTCGCCCGCGCACGGCGAAGCCGAAGCTCGACGCGATCGGCGCTGCCGCTGTCGACCTGGCGCGCGAGGCCCTTGAGGAGGTCACCGAGCCCGGCCAGGTCGGCGAGCATCTGCGCGTGGAGGCCGGCAGCGATCGCCTGGTCACGCATGTTTTCGAGTGCACCATGCCCGGCTACCACGGCTGGTCGTGGATCGTTGTGCTCTCTCGTGCACCGCGGGCCAAGACAGCGACCGTCTCCGAGACCGCGCTGCTGCCAGGCGAGGATGCGCTGCTCGCACCCGCATGGCAGCCGTGGGCGGAGCGGCTGAAGCCGGAGGACGTCGGCGCCGACGATCTGCTGCCCTACCGGGAGCAGGACGATCGACTCGAACAGGGCTATGAGGCCACCGGTGACGAGGACGCCGACCGGCTCGCGCAGTGGGAGCTCGGCTTAGGGCGCGTGCGCGTGCTGTCCCGCGAAGGTCGCACCGACGCCGCCGATCGGTGGGTCAACAGCGATTTCGGGCCCCGTCCCGTCTCGAAGCGTCGCCGCCGCGGAACGATCCCTGCACCGTGCTCCAGCTGCGGTTTCCTCATGCTGCTGTCCGGATCGCTGCGCAGCGAGTTCGGCGTGTGCACGAACGAATGGTCCCCGGCCGACGGTCGCGTGGTGCACCTGGGCTACGGCTGCGGCGCGCACTCGGAAACCGGCCAGGAGGACAGGGACCGGGAGATCCCCCGCGCGACGGGCGTCGTTGTGGATGAGCTTGACGTCGCCTACGAGGCCAACGCCGACGGCGCACCGTCGGACGATGCTGATGCCAACGCCGAGGGCACGCAGGTCAGCGAAGACTGATCGCGACGCGCGCCAGCAGCGCCTCGACAGCGAGCAACGGAGGCACATTTCCGGCGATGCGCCTGCGACTGGTCTGCACAGCATCGAGCAGTTCCACCGTCACGAGCGCCGATCCGCGCCCTGCCGTCGCCTCGATGTCCTGGCGAACCCCCGGATTCACCAGCTCCCGCCCCGCGTTGAGCTGCAGCATCAGCACATCGCGCAGCACCGAGTGGGCATCCAGCAGGTAGCGGTCCAGCACATCACGCACAAGCCGGGTCTGCCGACGCTTCGCATCCTCTTCCAGCTGCTTGACCTGCGAACGCAGAGCGGGCGGCACCCGGCCGTCGTCGATCCCTGCCGAACGGAGGAAATGCTCACGTTCCTCGGCTGCTACCGCGTCGGCATGCTCCTTCGCCTCCGCCGTGGCGCGCTCCACGAGAGCCTGCGCCGCCAGCACTGCCTGCCCGACACCGCGGAGCCCGAGCAGCTCTCGCGCCGAGTCCTCGCGAGCAGCCAGCGCACCGTCCTGCGTCGCGTATCGCAAGGCGAGCCCGATATGCCCCTGCGCTGCGCGCGCAGCCCGCTCAGCTCGGTCAGGATCCACCCCATCACGGCGCACCAGCAGGTCAGCTACCACCTGTGGCGAGGGAAGAGACAGCGTCACCACACGGCAGCGTGAGCGGATCGTCGGCGCCAGATCTTGCGCGGACGGCGCGCACAGCATCCACACTGTCAGCGGCGGCGGCTCCTCGATGGCCTTCAGCAGCACATTGAAGGTGCCCGGGCTCATCCGATCCGCATCCTCGACGATCACCACGCGACGATGCCCCGTGGCCGGCGCCTGCTGCGCCGTGAGCACAAGGCCCCGCACCTCCTCCTTGGAGATCGACAGCTTGTCCGTGGTCACCACCGTGACGTCGGGATGCGTGCCAGCAGTCACGGTTCGACACGCCTGGCACTGGCCGCAGCCTGTGCCCTCCTCGCACTGCAGAGTGGCAGCGAACGCCCGAGCAGCCGTGGAGCGCCCAGAACCGGGCGGACCCGTCACCAGCCACGCCTGCGCAAGGGATCCTTCCGGAGAGGCCGCACGGCGAAACTGCTGGACCGCCGGCTCTTGGCCGACGACCTCAGCCCACACACTCACAGCTCGTCCCGATGAGACACCGGCGTGGGCGGCTCGAAGGTGGGATCCACGGTCTCGAGGAGATCATCGATCGACTCCAGCACGCGGCGGTGAACCTCCTCGCGCGGCAGGGAACCATCGATCACGGTGAACCGCTCAGGATCGGCCTCAGCGAGCGCGAGGAACTGCTGACGCACAGCGTCATGGAAGGAGAAACCGGCCTGTTCGAGACGATCCTGGCTGTTCGCCTCCCGCCGCTCGTTCAGCACCGACGGGTCAAGGTCCAGCAGGATCGTGCGATGCGGCATGAGGCCGTCAGTGGCCCACAGTGACAGCGCCGCGATCTGCGACGGCTCCAACAGGCGGCCCGCCCCCTGATAGGCGATGGATGAGTCGATATAGCGATCCGCGAGCACCAGCCCACCGCGCGCCAGATGAGGACGCACCACCGTGGCGATGTGATGGGCCCGATCAGCCGCGTACAGCAGCGCCTCCGCGCGCTCATCGACGTGACCACCATGCAGCAGCAGAGAACGGATCTGCTCTCCCAGTTCGGTGCCGCCGGGCTCACGCGTGGACAGCACCAGATCTTCAGAGACCATGCGCTCCTCGATCAGATGCCGGCGCAGCATCGCCATCTGAGTGGACTTGCCAGCCCCATCCCCGCCCTCGAAGGAGAGGAACATGCCGCGGCGCGGCGTGCGCGGCGTGGGAACATCCAGCTGCAGACGGTCCGCGTCGAAAGGCAGCGCTGGAACGGCATTCATCAGTGTGCCTCCCCCGGGTAGGTGACGCCGAGCGCCGAGCGCACCGCATCCATCGTGTGCATGACGCTGAGCGTGTCCTTCCACGTCATCAGCGCAGACTGCGACTCGCCTGCCGTGATGCAGCGCGCGGCCTCCGCTATCTCGAACGCCATACCGTCGTCCACGTCCCCGGGATGGGACCACGAGGCCGTGCGGCCATCATCGAGCACCACCTCGACATCGCCGGGCGCATAGAACGGTGACGGCAGCACGACGCGGCCACGCGTGCCCGCAATGACCGCACGGTTTGCCGTGCGTGCCCGCAGCGTCGTGGACACGACCGCCCAGCCGCCGCGCTCACCGCGCGCCACCACCCCCGCGAACGCATCCACACCCGTCGCGGTCAGCTCCCCACGGATCGCCGGATCCTGCAGGTCACCCAGCAGCATCTGCGCGAGAGACAGCGGATACACACCTAGGTCCAGCAGGGCACCGCCACCCAGTTCCGGCGCGTACAGACGGTGAGCCGGAGCCTCCGGGAACGCCTGCCCGTGATCCGCCTCGACCTGGATCACCTCACCGATCAGTCCCTCGCTGATCACTGCACGCAGCAGCCCGTACTGCGGCAGGAAACGGGCCCACATGGCCTCCATCGCGAACACGCCGCGCTGCTGCGCCAGATCAAGCAGGTCACGAGCCTGCGACTCGTTGAGTGTGAACGCCTTCTCCACCAGCACCGGCACCCCAGCCTCCAGCACGGGGCGGGCGAGCTCGTGATGCTGCGCATGCGGCGAGGCGATGTACACCGCGTCGAGACCGCCCGCGGCGAGCATGGCCTCAGGGCCTGCGAAGGCCGCCTCGATGCCGTGTTTCGCGGCGAACGCGTCGGCACGGTCCTGGGAGCGAGAGGCGACCGCGACCACGCGCGACGCCGTTGCGCGATGCATCGTGGCAGTGAACTGTTCAGCGATGGAGCCAGGAGAGATGACGCCCCAACGCAGCGGCGGAGCAGTTGCAGGGTCGAGCACGCCGTGCGGGGGCAGGGACAGGGTCTGCGCGGACATACGTCCAATCTAGCGGTGCCCCCTGACGAACGGGACGGCGCGCGTCCCGTGAGGAACCGATCCCGCCCCCCAGCAGAGCAACGACTCTCCTCAACGCCGCGCGTCCCGCACGGCGCGATACAGACTGCGACGGCCCCCGGCTCAGCGCCGGAGGCCGTCACGAGTCACGCCCGAATACAGCAGAGGCGGTCAGCCCTTCACAGAGCCGGCCGTCATACCGCGCACCAGGAAACGCTGCAGGGAGAAGAACACGATCATCGGGATCACCATCGAGACGAAGGCGCCGGCGGTCAACAGCTCCTGGCCCTGACCCTGCGTGCCCAGCATCTGCTGCAGATCCACGATCACCGTGGCCGTGCTGCCCGAGAGGAACAGCTTCGCGATCAGCAGGTCGTTCCACACCCAGATGAACTGGAGCGTGGCGAACGCAGCGATAGCCGGCATAGACATCGGTGCCACGAGTCGCCAGAACGTCTGGAAATGCGAGGCACCGTCGATCTTCGCGCTCTCCACCACGGAGCTCGGCAGACTCGACATGTAGTTGCGCAGCGTGTAGATCGCCAGCGGCATACCGAAACCGGTGTGCAGCAGCCAGACGGCCACGAACTCGCCGGAGATGCCCAGACCGCGCGGTCCGAGCAGGTTCAGCATCGGCTGGAAGGCGACCTGGATCGGCACCACCATCAGCGCCACGATGATCACGAACAGCAGCTCCCGCCCGGGGAACTTCATGAACGTGAACGCGTAGGCGGCGAACGCCGCGAACATGATCGGCAGAACCGTTCCGGGGATCGCCACCGCGATCGAGTTCACCAGTGAGCTACCGAGCGAGGTGCTCTGGAACACGCGGGCGTAGTTGTCCATCGTCCATCCCGCGCCGAGCGGGTCGACGAGCGCCGTCCACCATCCGGTGCGGGCCACCGACACACGATCACGGAAGGACGTGACCAGCAGTCCCACCGTCGGCACCGTCCACAGGATCGACAGCACCACCATGGTGATGATCGCGACCAGCGAGCGGGGGCGCCCATCCTTCATGCGTCCCATCATCGGTTCGCCTCCTGCGCCTTGTACGCCCGCACCTGGTAGATCAGGATCGGGATGATCAGGATCAGCAGCACCACAACGATCGCGGAGGCATGCCCGGCATTGCCGTCCACGAACAGACGGCGGAAGAACAGGTTCGCGATCACATCGGTGTTGTTCCGGCCGTTCGTCATCACGTAGATGATGTCGAAGACCTTCAGCACCAGGATCAGCACCGTGATGAACACGGCCAGCAACGTGGCGCGCACCTGCGGGAACACGATCGACCAGAAGATCCGGAACTCCGAGGCGCCGTCGATGCGCCCCGCTTCGACCGTGTCCTCAGGCACCGCCTTGATGGCCGAGCTCAGCAGCACCATGGCGAAGCCCGTCTGCAGCCAGATCAGGATCACCATCAGCAGCAGTGAGTTCAGCCGCGCCGTGTCGATCTGCAGCCACGGCTGTGGATCGCCGCCGAGAGCCACCACCACGGCGTTGAGCAGACCCGTCTGCGCAGCGCCGGGGGAGTTGACCGCATAGACCAGACCCCAGATCGTCGAAGCGCCCACGAAGCTGATCGACATCGGCAAGAAGACCATCGACTTGGAGACCTTCTCGCCTGTGGCGGAGAGCTTGTCTGCGAGAACCGCCACCGCCAGACCGAAGCCGACTGTGATGATCGGAACGATCAGGATCCACAGCAGGTTGTTGAACAGGGCGCTGCGGAAGTAAGCGTCCTGGAAGATGTCTTTGTAGTTCTTGAACCCGACCCAGTCCGTGGAATTCGCGTTCGCGAACGAATACACGATGGTCTGGATCGTCGGGTAGATCAGCATGAGACCGATGAAGGAGAAGCCCGGCAGCAGGAAGGCGTAGGGGATCAGGCCTTCACCCAGCCGCGACGGCAGCCCCTCGATCGTCATGTTCAGGAAGCGGAACAGCAGCATGGCGCCGCCGATCCCGACCACGAGGCCCAGGATGCCGATCAGCACGGTGGAATTGAGGAACCACTGCTTGTACAGTGCCATCGCCAGGAACAGGTTGGCCATCGCCCAGACGGTGACCACGAGCCCGACGACGCCGATCAGGATCTTGAGGGGCCTGGCTCCACTGCGCGAGGGCGCGCGCTCAGCCAGCGCCGACGGGGGAGCGGGCGCGTCCCCCGTCGGCGAATCGTCCTTCGTCACTGCGGCCACGAGTCTTCGATCTCCTGGGCGACCTGCTCAGCAGTCTTGGTGCCCTCTACCCACTCGACCATGCCGGTCCAGAAGGTGCCGCCGCCGACGGCGTTGGGCATGAGATCGGATCCGTCGTAGCGGAACATCTTAGCGTCGCCAGCGATCTTCGCGATCCGACGGGTGGTCTCATCCGCATAGTTGGATTCGTCGAAGGTCTTGTGGGGGCTCAGCCAGCCACCGGCCTTCGCCCACGGGCCACCGAAGTCGGGCGAGGTGAGGAACTCGAGGACCTTTTTGGCGTCCTCCTTCTCCTTGTTGAACAGCGCCACCAGGTCACCGCCACCGAGGATCGGCTGGCCGTCGAAGCCACCCTCGTAGGTCGGCATGGCGAACACGCCCACCTCCTCGTCCATCGCGGAGAGGATCTCCTCCGGGAAGAAGCCGGTCACGAAGTTGCCCTGGCGCACCAGCATGGCGCGCGCCGGGTCCTCGAACAGCGGCAGCGGGGCCTCGGAGAACGGGGTGTTCACGATGGTGGTGGCGCCGCCCAACACGTTGCCGTCGGCCAGCAGGATCTTCTCGAGCTCCGCGAAGGCCTCCAGCACCTGCGGGTCGTTGAAGGGGATCTCATGCTTGGTCCACTGGTCGTACACGTCGGGGCCATGCAGGCGGAGCATGATCTCCTCCAGCCAGTCGGTCCCCACCCATCCGGTGGCCTGATCGGCGTTCCACGCGTCCGACCACGGGGCGATGCCCAGATCGTCTTTGATCTTCTGCGTGATCTGCGCGAGCTCCTCCATCGTCTTCGGCTCAGTGGAGTAGCCGCCGGCCTCGTAGGCCTTCTTCGGGTACCAGATCAGGGACTTGCAGGCCATGCGCATCGGGGCGCCGTAGACCTTGCCGTCCTCCGCCGTGGCGGACTCAAGGAAGCCCGGGATCAGGGTCTCCTTCAGCTTGCCCAGGTCGAGCACGTCATCCAGCGGCACCGCGGTACCGGCTTCGGCCTGCTCGAGCAGACCGCCCGGCTGCGGGAACATCGCGATGTCCGGGGCGTCGCCGGCAGAGATGCGCTGGCGCACGGTCGTGGTGAAGTCCTGATCCGGCGTGTACTGGATCTCGATGCCAGTTTCTTCCTGGAACGCTTTCAGCGACTCCTTGAACCCGGCCTCTTCCTGACCGCCGAAAGCGCCCAGGATTGTGACCGGACCGTCGGTGCCGCCGCCGGCAGCACCGCCGCCTCCCTTGTCGCCGCTATCGCCCGAGGCGAGACACCCCGTGAGGCCGACGGCTGCGGTGGTAGTGGCAGCGCCAGCGAAGAGGCTGCGGCGAGTGAGACGAGAATTCATGTTGACTCCTTCGTAGGCCTTCGTCATTGAGAGACTCGCGCCCACCATAAGCCCTTATGGGCCCGCTGACACACAGTAAGGTCCGTCAGATCACCGAACGGTGATCTGCCTAACCGGCGTCACGGCGGTCATGTGCTCGTGTCGGGACGTTCGTCCACGCCCCGGGCGCTCACTTTTTCGAGGCGGACTTCCGGGTCGTGCTTCGCTTCGCTGGCGCCTTGCGGGTAGACCGCTTAGCCGGGCCCTTGGCGCGTTTCTCCGCCAGGCGTTCGACCGCGATCTCATGGGTGAGTGACTCCAGGGAGTCATCCCGGCGCAGCGTCACGTTCGTGGTGCCGTCGGTGATGTACGGACCGAATCGGCCGTCCTTGACCACGATCGGCTTCTCGCTGGTCGGATCCGTGCCGAGCTCCTTCAACGGCGGCTTCGCGGCGGCGCGTCCACGTGTCTTCGGCTGGGCGTAGATCGCACGGGCCTGCTCCTCCGTGATCGTCAGCAACTGCTCCTCGCTCTCGAGCGAGCGGGAGTCCGTGCCCTTCTTCAGGTACGGGCCGTAGCGGCCGTTCTGCGCGGTGATCTCGGTGCCGTCCTCGCCGGTGCCCACCACTCGCGGCAGGCTCAGGAGCGTGAGTGCATCCTCGATCGTGATGGTGGCCAGGTCCATGGTCTTGAACAGGCTGGCCGTGCGGGGCTTGGGCCGCTTCGACTTCGGCGTGCCCTCGACCTCAGGCAGTACCTCGGTCACGTAGGGGCCGTAGCGGCCGTCCTTGGCGACGATGTCGTGGCCGGTCTCGGGATCCTGACCCAGTACGCGGCCATCATCCTTGGCGCGCTCGAGCAGCTCGCGCGCCTTCTGGGCAGTCAGTTCATCGGGAGCGATGTCATCAGGCACGGAAGCGCGCTGCGGATCCACCCCGTCGATTGGGTTCCCGGCATCGTCCAGGGCGGGGCGTTCGACGTACGCGCCATAGCGGCCCACGCGCAGCGTGATGCCCTCACCGACGGGGATCGAGTTGATCTCCCGGGCGTCGATGTCACCCAGATGGTCCACCATGACCTTCAGGCCTAGCGGCCCATCCTCGCCATCGCCGCGGTAGAACTCCTCGAGATACTGGGCACGTCCCAGGTCACCGCGGGCCATGCGGTCCAACTGCTGCTCCATCTGCGCGGTGAAGTCATAGTCGACGAACTCACCGAAATGCTCCTCCAGCAGCCGCACCACGGAGAACGCCGTCCAGCTGGGCACCAGGGCGGAGCCGCGGCGCAACACATAGCCGCGATCCTGCACGGTCGCGACCGTCGACGCGTAGGTCGAAGGACGGCCGATGCCGCGCTCCTCCAGTGCACGCACGAGCGAAGCCTCCGTGTATCGCGGCGGAGGCGTGGTGGTGTGCCCCTCGGTCTCCAGTGCTGTTGTACGCAGCTGCTGCCCCTCCTGCATCTGCGGCAGGCGCTTATCGGAGCCGCTGTCCTCATAGCGGGAGGCATCCCGGCCCTCTTCGTAGGCCGCGAGGAAGCCGCGGAAGGTGATCACTGTGCCGGAGGCGCGGAACGTGGCGGCGCGGCCCCCCTGCTCGACAGCGAGCTCCACGGTGGAGGTGGTGCCCTTCGCGTCGGCCATCTGCGAGGCGATGGTGCGCTTCCAGATCAGCTCGTACAGGCGGAACTCATCGCCGCTGAGCTGACCAGCCACCTGCGCGGGCGTGCGGAACGAGTCGCCAGCCGGGCGGATCGCCTCATGCGCCTCCTGCGCGTTCTGTGACTTCGTCTGGTAGTAGCGCGGTTTGTCGGGCACGAACTGCGATCCGTACAGCTCCGCGGCCTGCGTCCGCGATGCGCGGATCGCCTCGGTGGACAGCGCCACCGAGTCGGTTCGCATGTAGGTGATGTAGCCGTTCTCATACAGCGACTGCGCCACCCGCATCGCCTGACGCGCCCCCAGGCGCAGCTTGCGGCTCGCTTCCTGCTGCAGCGAACTGGTGGTGAACGGTGCGGCGGGGCGGCGCGTGTACGGTTTCGACTCCAGCGAACTCACCGTGGCTGGGGCACCATCCAGTGCCGCCACCAGCTCTGCGGCCGACGACTCCGTGAGCACCACCGCGCCGGCAGACTTCGGCTTCAGCTCACCAGCGTCCGTGAAATCAGATCCGAAGGCCACGCGGGAACCATCCACCGTGGCGATCCGTGCCGTGAAGCCGGTGGTGTCCTCTGCCGGGGCCTCAGCAGTGAAGCTCCCGGTCACATCCCAGTAGTCGGCGGCGATGAATGCCATCCGCTCCCGCTCTCGCTGGACCACCAGACGGGTAGCCACCGACTGGACACGTCCGGCAGACAGCGACGGCTTGATCTTCCGCCACAGCACGGGTGACAGCTCGAATCCCACCAGCCGATCGAGAATGCGGCGAGTCTCCTGCGCGTCGACCAGGTGCTGGTCGATGTCACGCGTGGTGGTCAGCGCCTCCTGGATCGCATCCCGTGTGATCTCGTGGAACACCATGCGCTTGACCGGCAGCGACTTCTTGGGCTTCAGGGTCTCCAATAGGTGCCAGGCGATCGCCTCGCCTTCACGGTCCTCATCGGTTGCGAGGTAGAGAACGTCGGCGTCCTTGAGGAGTTTCTTGAGATCGGTGACGGTTTTCTTCTTGTCCGCGCTGACGATGTAGTACGGCTCGAAGCCGTTGTCGACGTCGACCCCGAACTTCGCGTACGGGCCCTTCTTCATCTCGGCGGGAAGGTCGCGTGGCACCGGGATGTCACGGATGTGGCCCACGGAGGCGGCCACCGCGAAGTCATCCCCGAGATAGCGACCGATGGTCCGCGCCTTCGCGGGCGACTCCACGATCACCAGATGCCTCTGACCAGTCACCAGATCTGTTCCTTCCTCATCGCGGCGTGCGCGATGCCTCCCGGCGGATTGTCCGGGATCCCGTACTTATGGGGTGTCGGCTCGATGGTGCCACACGGTACACGCTCGATTCAGGACTCTGCGGGTGTTCACAGTCGCATCATGCCCTCAGCCAGCAGATCACGGATGGCCTCCAGGACCCGCGGCTGCGTCTCCTGCAGTGGCAGATCCGTGAGCGCGCACACAGCACCGAGTGTTTGCGCGAGAGTCAGGGAACCGTCGTCAAGAGCCCCCACCACGGCCGCGAGCACCTGATCCGCAGCGACGGTGTGAGCGAAAGCTGCGCCCTGCACGAGCTCGATCAGCATCGGATCCGCGGCACCCGGCTGCAGGTGGCGTCGCTCCACCACGTCCTGGGCGCGCACCGGCCGGCTCGCCAGCAGGTCCTCATCGCTCAGCTCGGCGAGCGTCCCCGTCATGCGTAAGGCCATCTGCAGATGCTGCGCGAGGGTGCCGGACCCGGTTCCCGGGCGCTCGATCACGCGCATTGCGCCGGATGCGGTATCGGGGCGTCGGCCTAAGAGCAGGTACCCGAAGCCGATCTGCTCGACGTCCCGGGCGGCGAAGTCATTCAGCCACGCCTCGATCATCGGCTGCCAAGCGGCATCGCGCGGCGTCACACCGCCATCGCGCGCCCAGGTCGTGGCGTACTGCGCGGGATCCTCGCTCTCACGCTGAATCACCAGTGCGTCAATGCCTGCGGCGGTGACCGGCTTGAGCCAGGTGCGCGGGTGCTGGCTCCACGGCGCCCCTGCGGACACTTCCCAGTTGCCGAGCATCACGGCGCGGCCCTCAGCGGTGAGGTGGTTGGGCAGGGCGTGAAGGATCTCAGCAAGGAGTACGTCACCCGGTCGGCCGCCATCGCGGTATGTCCACTGCTCGATGTCGGCGCTGCGCGGCGTGATGACGAACGGCGGATTCGAGACGATCAGGTCGAAGGTCTCACCGGCCACCGGCTCGAACAGGGAACCGTGGCGCAGGTCGAGCTCGATCTCGTTCACCTCGGCGGTGAACGCCGCGAAGGCGAGCGCCCGCTGCGAAAGGTCGGTGGCGACCACCCGATCGGCATGACGGGAAGCGTGCAGCGCCTGGATACCGCTGCCGCAGCCCAGGTCCAGCACGGTGCCCACGCGGTCACGCGGCGTGATCCGCGCCAGGGTGAGCGAGGCGCCGCCCACCCCCAGCACATGCTCGGATCCAAGCGCTTCGCCGGTGGCGAGCTCAGCGCGGTCCGAGGCGATCCACCAGTGGATCTCGCCGATGTCGTCCTGTGCCGAGTATGCGGACAGGTCGATCTGCGCCACCCACGTGTCCGCGTCATGCGGGCCGACGAGACCCAGGCGTGCCGCGCCCTGAGCACCGAGGGCGGGCAGTGCCTGATCCACCTGAGCCGTGGTGAGCACGTCCCCGAGGGTGAGCAGGCGCAGCAGGAGCGCTGCCGGGTCCGCCAGGGGACGCAGCGCACGTCGAGCCGGCGCCGGATCATCGCGGCGCAGCGCCGCGGCAGCGACCGGCCCCATGAGGTCTTCGACGCGTTCAACGGTGTACGAAGCAGCCTGAAGATCCTGGCGCAGCGCACGGATCAGCGGTGCATCCAGCTGTGGTGGCGCTGGCATGTCAGAGGTCATGTCTACGATTGTGCACCAGGCGCCAACGGCCGATGAGCCGTGATGACCGTGCAGGTCAGGGTGCCGTTCGACGGTTCTGTGCAGTGCCCGGAAGGAGGCGGGGATGCAGTCGCACCGTGCACGATCCCTGCTCGAGGGCCTCACCCTTCCGGTTGATCGCACCGGCTGCCTCACGCATGTGGAGCAGATGCCGGCGCGGCCTGGCCGCACGGCGCCGTTTCCCGCATGGCTTGATCCGCGGCTGCGGGACCAGCTCGAGGCCAGCGGCATCACCGCCCCCTGGACTCACCAGGTCGCCGCCGCCGATCTGCTCCATGGCGGGCAAGACGTCGTGCTGTCGACCGGCACCGCCTCCGGGAAGTCGCTCGCCTACCTGATGCCCACTCTCACTGCCGTGGGTGCGCGTGAACTCGACTCGTCCTCGCGGCGTGCGACCGCCCTCTACCTGGCGCCCACGAAAGCGCTCGCCGCCGATCAGCTCACCACCATCACCGCCATGGCCCACGGGGCGTGCATCCGCGATGCCCGTGTGGCGGTCTATGACGGCGATACCCCCACCGAGGAGCGGCGCTGGGTGCGTCGCCACGGCTCGATCGTGCTGACCAATCCCGACATGCTCCATTTCGGGATCCTGCCCGGCCACGAGCAGTGGGCGAGTTTCTTCCGTGCGCTGCATTTCGTGATCGTCGATGAGTGCCACACCTACCGCGGCGTGTTCGGCAGCCACGTGGCGATGGTGCTGCGGCGCCTGCGACGCATCGCGGAGCACTATCACGCGGAGCCTGCGTTTCTGCTTGCCTCGGCGACGACGGCGAACCCGGAGCTGTCGGCGTCGCGCCTGATCGGCCGACCCGTCACCGCGGTCACGGAGGACGGCTCTCCGCGTGCGGGCCTCACCGTCGGCTTGTGGGAGCCCGGCACGCGAGAGCGCGATGGTGGCAGGGCTGAGCCAAGCAGTGCCGCAGGTTCGCGCGCGTCGTCCGCGGCCGACGGCCAGGACGTGGCCGGGGAGCCGGTTCGGACGGGTCAGCCCGGGGCCGGTGAGCGTGTTCCGGCGGGGCAGTCCGGGGCCGGTGAGCGGGTGCTGCGGCGCTCGGCGACGACGGAATCGGCGGCGCTGCTGGCGGACCTGGTGGCGCAGGACGTGCGCACGCTGGTGTTCGCGCGCTCGCGTCGTGGCGCCGAGCTGGTGGCGTCCGCCGCGCGGCGGCGACTGAATGAGCTGGCTCGGGCCCGATCCAGCGCGGGGCTCGCCGAGCGGGCGCAGGCGGTGGCGGCGTACCGCGGCGGGTATCTCGCCGCTGAGCGGCGTGCACTCGAGGCCGCGCTGCGCAGCGGTGATCTGCTGGCACTCGCCTCCACGAACGCGCTGGAGCTCGGCATCGACATCGCTGGCCTGGACGCAGTGCTCGTGGCGGGCTGGCCCGGCACCCGAGCGTCGCTGTGGCAGCAGTTCGGCCGCGCTGGCAGACGTCACGATGGCAACGGCGGGGCGCTCGCTGTGTTCATCGCGCGTGAGGATCCGCTGGACACCTACGTGGTGCACCATCCGGAGTCAGTCTTTGGCGCGCCCGTGGAAGCCGCCGTGTTCGATCCGGCGAACCCGTATGTGATGACCCCACACTTGTGCGCGGCCGCCTCCGAGCTGCCGATCCGTTCTGGTCAGGAGGAGATCTTCGGTCCGACGAGCCGTGAGCTGCTGGACACCCTGGTGGCCCGCGGTGTGCTGCGTGCCCGCCCCACCGGTTGGTATTGGACGATGCTCGACTCAGCCCATGAGCTCACCGACCTGCGGGGCAGCGGCGGCGAACCCGTGCGTATCGTCGAGCGCGGCGACGGCACTCTGCTGGGCACGGTCGATGCCGCGAGCGCCCACACCCAGGTGCACACCGGCGCGGTGCATGTGCACCAGGGCCGCAGCTATGTGGTCGACGAGCTCGACGTGGAACGAGCCGTGGCGTTCGTGCACCGGGAAGACCCGCTGCACACGACGCATCCGCAGTCCACCTCCTCAATCCGGATTCGACAGGTCGATGAGCACACAGCGTGGGCCGACGGGGTCGAGCTGTGCTTCGGCACCGTGGACGTGAGCGAACAAGTCACCGGCTACCAGGTGCGTGACGTGTACACGCAGGCAGTGCTCGCCAACCATCCGCTCGACTTGCCGGTGCGCACGCTGACCACGAAGGCCGTGTGGTGGGTGATCCCGCGGGACCTCACCGAACGCGCTGGCCTGCCCGGCGGTGAGCTGCCCGGGGCGCTGCACGCCGCGGAGCATGCAGCGATCTCCTTACTGCCGCTGCTGGCCACCTGCGACCGCTGGGACATTGGTGGAGTCTCCACCGCCCTGCACGAGGACACCGGTGAGGCGACGATCTTCGTGTACGACGGTGCGCCGGGCGGAGCGGGCTTTGCACGACGCGGCGTCGATGACGCCGGAGCCTGGCTGCGGGCCACGGCCGACATGATCCAGGCGTGCCCGTGCGCGGACGGCTGCCCGGCCTGCATCGTCTCCCCGAAGTGCGGCAACGGCAACGAGCCACTTTCCAAGGCTGAGGCGCAGAGACTCTTAGGCCTCATGCAGCCCTGATGTGGCCAAGCCCCGCGATGCCGTGACGGCCCGACGGACAGTTACGGCTCATCTGGTCCGGTGGGCAGGTCGGTTGGGCCGGGCCCGGCGCGGGCGCGTGCCGTCTGCGGCGGCAGGGCGTCAGTCTCAACGGCGACCGTCACCACGACGTCGCGGCCGTGCACGTGGCAGGAGATGAGCTGTGCGCTGTTGCGGGCAGCAGCCTCCTGGGAGATGACGCAGGGCATGGGGTGGGCGGCAGCGAGTGCATCAGCGCCGGCCAGTGCGGCGAGATCCGCGGCGGTTGCGGCCCGTGCCTGGGCTGTCACCCCGGAGCCCAGCAGGGCGAGCCCCAGGACGGCGGTGGTTGCCGTGCCGATCCAGGCGGTGGTGGCGGCTGCGGACATGCTCATGAGGCACCCCCGTCACCGACCAGGTGGGGCTCGCGCCGTGCCTGTGCATCGGCATCGATGGACCAGGCCGCGCCGGCGAGCAGACCCGCGGGTGCCCGCAGCTCACGACGCACCTGCACGCTCACCCAGACGCCGTCTGCGCTGATGGTCACCGAGACGTCGTCGCCGCTGATGCGTCGGGCCGTGGCGACAGCGGACTGCTCGCTTTCCCCGCGCGCCATCTCCCGCGCGGCCGCGCGGGCGGCGGACTCGAGTCGAACGTGGGCACCGATGCCGAGACCCGTGAGGATCAGCAGTGCGACCATCATCACCACCACGGGCAGCACGACTGCCGTCTCCGCGGTGGCGGACCCCCGGTCGTCGCACAGACGCGACGACCGGGTCCGCGCACGCATCACTGCCCCTTGGACAAGGCGGCCGTGATGATGCTCATCAGCAGTTCGCGCACCTCGCCGGAGGCAAGCAGCGCCACCAGCACGGCAGCGAATCCGCAGGCTGCGAGCACCGTGATCGCGTACTCCGCGGTACTGGCACCGCGTTCGTCGAGCAGGCGCTGATGCAGAGCGCGGCGCCAGCGGGTCATGGTCAGGGTCATCACTTTTCTCCTTCGATCAGGGTGATCCGCCACAGTGGCGGCATGCACCCGGTGGCCGGCCAGCGGGTGCTGGCCGGGGCGGGCGGCAGCACCACCCACGAGGCGCCCAGGGCGCCGATGCCGGGAGGATCCCGGCAGCTTGTGGACCGCTTCGGGATGCCGCGTCGAATGACCACCGCCGGGGGCGGGGGTCAGCGGGCAACGATCAGGCGCGGTCATCATCAGGACGCCCCGGGGAATGAGGTCGACAGCGAACCGCCCAGCAGCGAGATCACGGTGGGCACGATCCCGAGGGCAATGAAGGCGGGCAGCAGCGTGAGACCGGTGGGCAGCACAAGCTGCACGGCGAGGCGGGCTGCACGTGCCTCGGCATCGCGGGCACGGCCGCGACGGGAATCGACCGCGGCGCTGCGCAAAACCCGGGACAGATCAGACCCGGCTTCGCTGCTGAGCACCATGGCTGTGGTCAAGGGGGCGAGATGATCCGGTAGACGCGTCCCGGCCGTCTGCGGGGGCACTCCGGCGGTCAGGGCAGCGGCATAGGCCCGCAGATGCTCGCCATCGGCGTGATCGAGTACGTCCCCAACGGATCGGACGGCATGCGCGGCAGGCAGCCCGGCACGCAGCGCACCGGCAATCAGCTCGAGCAGTACCGAAGCGTCGATTCCGCTGCGGTCAGGTGGATCGGCGCGCCGGAGTAACCGATGCATCCACCACCACCCCATGAGTGTGAGCGCACCACCGGTGATGGCCAGCAGATGCCCTGTCATTGAGGACGTCAGCAACTGCAGCGGATCGGCGCCGAGGAGCATGCCCAGGCCCACGCCAGCTACGGGCAGCACCAGTAGGATCCTGGCGGTGGAGCGCGGACCGGCGAAGGCGCTGCGCCGGGCAAGCGCCGCATCGTGCAGGTCGCGCAGAGCATCGGCGAGAGTGTGCAGCACGTCGGCTGCGGGGGCGCCGCTGCGTTCACATACCGCGAGGGCCGCTGCGAGGGAACGCACACCACCTATCTGTGACACCGGGCCGGCGATGGCGTGTGCCGGGTGTGCCCCGGCCGCGATCGTCTGGGCGAGGTCGCGCAGCGGGCCGACGGGTAGTGTCCGGGAGACCGCCGCCCAGGCAGTGCGCGGGGCGGTGCCAGAGCCGATCACGGTCGCAAGACTTTCGACCATGCGTGCCACATCCAGCGGGCTGCTCACCTGCCGCCGCGCACGCCGCGGGCCGGCCGCTGCGACCGGTGGCCTGTGCCCAGGGGCGGTGACCCATGTGGCGAGCAGACCGGTCGCGACAGCCACGCAGAGCAACACCGTCATGCTGCCCTCCGCCCGGTCCGGGCGAGCCGCATTGTTGGCCCAATGCCTGAGCCCGTCGTGAGCAGGTGCTGTAACTGCGCAGCCGCGGGACCCTGACGAATCTCGCCCTCGTGAACGGTGAGGGCGCTCGTACAGGTGAGGGCACCGGATGTGGCCCGGTGCAGCACGGCGATCTCCTGGAGGCAGCGCCCTGCCGCCGTACGGCCCAGGTGGATCACGAGATCCAGGGCGCTCGCAGCCTGCGCGGCGAGTGCCTCACGGTCGAGCCCAGCCAGGGCACCGAGGGCTTCGAGGCGTGCTGGTACATCGGCTGCGGTGTTCGCATGGATGGTTCCGCAGCCGCCCTCGTGTCCCGTGTTGAGCGCCTGGAGCAGGTCCCGGATCTCGGCTCCGCGGCATTCGCCCAGCACGATGCGATCTGGGCGCATGCGCAGACACTGTCGCACCAGCTCGGAGAGGTCGACCAGGCCAGCGCCCTCACTATTCGCGTGACGTGACTGCAGGCTCACCACGTGCGGATGATCGACCTGCAGCTCCAGGGCGTCCTCCACGATGACGATCCGTTCATTCGCATCAACGGCGGCGAGCATGGCGCCCAGCAACGTCGACTTCCCCGTCCCCGTGCCGCCGGTGACGAGAAACGGCACGCGCGCCGCGACGATGCGCCGTAGCAGATCACCGATCACCGCGGGAAAGGCCCCCAGGGATTCGAGGTCATCCATCCGCAGTGGTTCGGCGGCGGGCAGGCGCAATGACAGCACCGGGCCGGTGGGGGACAGCGGCGGCAGGAGTGCATGGAAACGGATGCCGGAGGGCAGGTGGGCATCCGCCCACGGCATTGCGTCATCCAGCCGGCGACCACCACTAACGGCCAGACGCACAGCCAGGTCGCGAGCCTGCTGCGCCGTCATGACGCGATCGGTGCGCTGCAGGCCGTCGCGTCCGTCGATCCACACAGAGCCATCACCGTTGACCAGTAGATCTGTGACGCCGGGGCTGATCAGATCCTGCAGTGGGCCGAGTCCGTCGAGGTGATCGCGTACGAGCTCGGCTGCGGTGAGCACGTCGGCCGCACCGAGCACCTGGTCCCCAGCGCGCAGCAGACGAGCCACGCGGGCCACGTCGATCGCGCCGGGGCTCCTCACGAGGTCTTCGCGCACAGCATCGAGCAGGGAGTCCAGGTCGATGCTGGCTAGCTCGCGGGCGCTCATCGGGCGTCCTTCAGTAGTTGCCGGCACAGGCGGTCCGCCCCGCCGCGTCGTACATCCAGTAGCGGGACAGCACCGGGGGAGTCACGGAAGGTCCCCAGCAGGGGTAGGCGCAGTTCCGCGGCCACATCGTGCGGGTGAAGGTCACCACGGCGTCGCGCCACCAGCCCGCCGCGCAGCGGGCTGTTTCGCCAGCTCGCCTGGCGGCGCTGCGCAGCCCGCACGGCATGGTCCGAGCACGGGCTGAGCAGCATCAGCTCGTCCAGATGCGTTGCCGCCGCGGGCACCAGAGTGGGGGCGAGGTCGACTACCACAGTTCCGCCGGTAAAGCTCAGCGCGGCAAGGGCACGATCCAGGGAGGCTTCATCGACGGCGGGGCCGTTCTCATGCGTGCACAGCAGACGTACGTCGTCGATCTGCGGCAGCGACTCCCGCAGCGCATCGGTGTCCGTGCTGCCCGTAGCGGCGATGTCCATCCAGCTCACTCCGCGCAACGGAGGCGCCTCGATCAGGGTGTCGAGACCGCCGCCAGTGGGATCAGCGTCCACGAGCACCACCGGCCCGTGGGCACGGGCGGCCGCGGCGGGGCGGGCGGCGAAGCTTGAGGCCCCTGCCCCGCCGCAGCCTGCCACGATGCCGATGATGCGGGTGCTGCGGCGCGGGCGCGCATGCTCGGTGAGCAGAGCCAGCAGCTCATCGGACTGCGAGGGTAAAGACACCACGGCGCGTGCGCCGCGGGTGAGCGCTGCGCGCCACACGCCCACATCATGTGCGCCGTCGGGGATGAGGACAGCCAGGCGGGGGCGGGTTCCCTCGGCGCGCGGCATCCTGTCCAGGCTCTGCGCATCGGTGATGAGCAGGGTCGTGCCCTCAGTGCCGGACCCCATCGTGGGTTCACCTACGCTCGTGCGCAGGGATACGCCTGCAGCCATCGCGTGATCCCGCACTGCAGCACCTAGTTGCGCGTCGGTTCCGCACCAGAGCACCGTGGGCGGCACGTCGGCATCGCGACTGCTGTCTGGACGACCGCCCGCGCGGGGACTTGCCGTCAGCACCGAAGGAAATGAGCGAGCAGGCCGGACGTGCGAGATCGTCCGATCAGGACGATGGTCCCCGGGCGGTGAAGGTGGGGCGCCATCCCGCCTGAGTGTGGTGCGATCCCGGCGGGAGGACGGTGCAGCTGTGCTGGTCATGCAGCCACCGTCGCGGATTCGACGACCCGATTCAGCTCCCGCCGACGGATCGGGGACAAGCGGTCTTGGGGAGGAACGGCGAGTGAGCGCGCAGGTCACCGAGGGCTTGCGTGGTATGCGTCACAGGAGTAGTGTTCTTCCCACAACGACGAGACAGCGGATCCGGAACCCACGTGCGACTGGTCCCCGTAACGGACCGGTCACGGAGAAGCCGACAGCGGACCGTGACGACGAAACACGCCTGATCCCGCATCCGCGCTCGTTGGGAGCGGCGCCGCAGCCACTGCGACGCCGCTCTTCTCGTGTCGACCCGTCGGTCGTCGGCCTCGGCTCAGAACTCCAGATCGACCACCACGGGCGCATGATCGGACGCCCCCTTGCCCTTGCGCTCCTCCCGATCGATGAAAGAGCCGCGCACAGCCGACTGCAGCGCGGGGGAGCCCAGCACGAAGTCGATCCGCATGCCCTCCTTCTTCGGGAAGCGCAGCTGCTGATAGTCCCAGTACGTATACACACCCGGTCCCGGATGCTCAGGGCGCACGACGTCGGCAAAACCGGCCTCCACTACGGCGCGGAACGCAGCCCGCTCCGGCTCGGTCACATGCGTGCGGCCCTCGAAGTACTCCATCGACCACACATCCTCATCCTGCGGCGCCACGTTGAAGTCACCCACGAGCGCGATCCGCGCCTGCGAATCCTCCGCCAATGCGCGTGCTCCCTCGGCGCGCAACGCCTCCAGCCACTGCAACTTGTACTGGTAGTGCGGATGATCGATTTCCCGGCCATTGGGCACATACAGCGACCAGATCCGCAACCCTTCGCCCACGGTTGCACCCAGTGAGCGTGCTTCCACCACGCCGGAATCATCCGCGGGCCACACCGGCAGCGCCGGCAGCTCAGTCTGCACATCGGTGAGCCCCACCCGGGACAGGATCGCCACGCCGTTCCACTGGTTCAGTCCGTGTGCCGCCGTCTCGTAACCGGCACTTTCGAACACCGACAGGTCCAGCTGCGCGGGCTTCGCCTTGATCTCTTGCAGGGCGAGCACGTCGACCTGATGGCGCTCCAGGAAGGCGAGCACACGATCCGTGCGGGCACGCAATGAATTGATATTCCAGGTGGCGATGCGCATGCGATCGATCCTACGGGCCCTCCCCGCAGCCCGCAGCGCACGTCCCTGCCACGTCCCTGCTGCGGCTTTGCCCGGTTGTGTCGCACCGCTGCCCGTGCGGACCGCCGCGCACTACGCTGAGAGGCATGACCCGCGCACTGGTGACCGGCTCGACCTCCGGGCTCGGGCTCGAGTTCGCCTGGCAGCTCGCGGGCACCGGCCACGACCTGGTCCTCGTCTCCCGTGACGAGGCACGGATGCGAGCTGTCGCCGCCCAGATCACCGACGCCCACGACGTGCAGATCGAGGTGTTGCCCGCCGATCTCTCCGACCGGGCTCGGCTCGAGAAAGTCGCGCTGCGGCTCACCGATCCCGTCGCCCCCATCGACCTGCTCGTCAATAACGCCGGGTACGGGTTGCGCGGCGGATTCCTCGAGGTCGGCATCCAGGACCACGAAAAGCAGATGGACACCCTGATGCGTGCCGTGCTCGTGCTTTCCCACGCCGCCGCCCGCACCATGGTGCAGCGCCGACGAGGCGCCATCATCAATGTGTCCTCGCTCGCCGGTTACACCGCTGCCGGGCCCTACGCCGCCTCCAAGAGCTGGGTCACCGTCTTCACAGAGTCCCTTGCGGTGGAGCTGAAGGGCACCGGCGTCACCGCCACCGCACTGCTGCCCGGATTCGTGCAGACGGAGTTCCATGAGCGCGCCGCCATCAGCATGGACGGGCTGCCGCGCGTGGGCTGGTTGAAAGCGCCATTCGTTGTGGAACAGGGACTCAAGGACGCTGCGAAAGGCCAGGTGCTGTCCATTCCCTCGATCACGTACCGCACCGCAGGGGAGGTCTCCCGCATCGCTCCGCGCCGCCTGATGCGGTTGCTGACCGGCCCGGCCTGGTCCGCCCGCCTCGGGCGTCGTGCGCTGCGCCGGTCACGGCGCCGCGCGAGCGCCCGCGACCTGCACGCCCCCTGGCAGTGCGACGACTCCTGACCCTGCAGTGCGCGGGATTCCCGACTGATTCGCTGCCCGGCACACGTCTGACAGCCCTGCGGTCTCGCGGTCCGGCAGTACGCTGGCGGCATGTCGAACCTCGCTGACCCGCAGCCTGAGCGCTCCACCCTCGCCCCCGATCCGTCCACGACCGGCCTCGGTGCAGGCAATCCCGACCAGGAGCGCCCCGGTGCGGCAGAGGACCGTGAGCGCCTGCGCTGCCTGATTCGCGACCTTGCCGTTGTGCGCGGCCACGTCGTGCTGTCCTCCGGGCAGGAGGCCGATCATTACGTTGACCTGCGCCGCATCACCCTGCACCATGAGGCCGCGCCACTCGTCGGCCGGGTCATGTTGGATCTGCTGCGCCGCGAGGGAGTCGTGCCCGGCATCGAGGCCGTCGGCGGACTCACTCTGGGCGCCGACCCCGTCGGCACCGCGATCATGCACGCCGCCGCAGCGGACCCGGAACGCACCGGCCCGATCGACGCGTTCGTCGTACGTAAGACCACGAAAGAGTATGGTCTCCAGCGCCGGATCGAGGGGCCCGACGTCGCAGGCAGGCGTGTCGTCGCCGTCGAGGACACCTCCACCACCGGCGGCAGCGTGCTCACCGCCTGCTCAGCGCTCGCCGACGCCGGAGCCGAGATCGCCGCAGTCGCCGTGATCGTGCACCGCAGTGAGGACTCCCGGCGCGCTGTTGAACAGGCCGGATACCGCTACCTCGCCGCCTACGACATCGCCGAACTGGAGATCTGAGCCCCGCTCGACCGCGCGCCCGAACGGCGCTGGGGATCCAGGCCGACGGCAGGGCGCTCGGCCGGCAGCTGCTCAGACCTGATCCGCCGCGAACGTGTCGCATGCGGCCACAGTGCCCTTCTCGTACCCGCGCATGAACCAGCCCTGGCGCTGCTCCGAGGAACCATGCGTCCACGTATCGGGGATCACCTGACCACCGGCGACCTCACCCTGAATGTGGTCATCACCCACAGCAGACGCCGCAGACAGCGCTGAGGCGACGTCCTCGCGCGTCAGCGGTTCCAGCATCGGCACGCCCTCATCGTCGACGGTGTCGGACGCATGATGCGCCCACACCCCCGCATAGCAGTCGGCCTGCAGCTCGAGCCGCACCATGGCGCCCTGCGGGCCGGTGTCGTTGTGGTCGACCCGCGTGAGCGTGCCCTCGAGGTTCTGGATGTGATGGCCGTACTCATGCGCCACCACATACGCCTTCGCCAACTGGCCGCCGTCGGCCCCGAAATGTTGCTCCAGCTGCTGGTAGAAGCTGACGTCGACATAGATCGTGCTGTCAGCCGGGCAGTAGAAGGGGCCGACGTCCGCCGAGGCAGCCCCACACCCCGTCTGCGCCTGACCGGAGAACACCCGGCCGCGCGGCTCCTGGAAACGAATCCCGCTGTCCGGAGCGAGCTGCGACCACAGCGAATCCGCCGATTCGACCGTGGCCTGGACCAGGCAGTCATCGCGCTCATTGGCATCCGCGCCGGTCTCGCACTCCTGCAGACGTCCGCCCTCCGCCACCGGCTCCTGCTGTTGCGGCGCTGCGCCGCCACCACCGAGCAGGTCCAGTGGGTTGCCGCCCATCAGGGCGTACACGAGCACCAGCACGAGCAGGAGACAGCCACCGGCGCCGCCGCCGATCGCGATACCGCCGCGACCACCGGGTCGGAAACCACCGCCCGAGCCACCGCGGCTGACGTTGTCGGAGCGGATCTCCGCATTCGGGTTGAAGGTCATGTGCAGAGAGTAGCCAGTGGCGGGGCTCTAGCATGGTCTGCGGCCCGCCCGCGCATCCGCGCAGCCGACGGCGAGGCAGCTGAGACTCGACCTGCGGAGGATGCATGAACATCGTCGACTGGGCCGTGAACACGATGAACGACCTGGGCGGCTTCGGCGTCGCGCTGCTCATCTTCCTCGAGAACGTGTTCCCGCCGATCCCCTCGGAGGTGATCCTGCCACTGGCGGGCGTCACTGCAGCCGGACCGGACAACACCTTCATTGGCATCCTGCTGTGGTCGATCGTCGGGTCGGTGACCGGTGCCTGGCTGCTGTACGGCCTGGGGCGCTTGCTGGGCCCGGAGCGGCTGCGAAACGTCTTCATCCGCCTCCCGCTGATCCACGTCGAGGACTACGACCGCACGGTCGAGTGGATGGACAAACACGGCATGAAGGGCATCTTCTTCGGCCGTATGGTCCCTGGAATCCGCTCACTGGTCTCCATTCCAGCCGGCCTGTACGCCATGCCTCTGGGAAAGTTCACGCTGCTGACGGCGCTCGGCAGCGGCATCTGGAACGCGATCTTCGTGACCTTCGGCTACACCCTGGGCCACAACTGGCACGTGATCGAGCCGTACACGAACGTCCTATCCAAGGTCGTGTACGTGATCATTCTGCTGCTCCTGCTGTGGTGGTTCATCTCGCTGATCCGCCGCGAGAAGCGCCGACGGCAGCTGGGCCTGCCTGACCCAGATGCCGAGGAGAACGCTCGCCTGGATCGGGAGAAAGCACGCAGGGAGAACGCCGGCGCGCAGGAAAGCAGCCCGTTGGCGCCGACGGGGCGGGGCGACCAGGCAGGGACGCGCGACGGCCAGTGCGCCGAGCCGAATGACCAGCGGAGCGAGCCGGAGCATCCAGGGGAGCCGCGCGCGTGAACGATCGCGTGAACGGCACGGAGGAACGCGAGGTCGGTGTTGGCCCTCACCCGTTGCCCTGGCCTGATGATCCGCGGCTTGACCCCGACCTTCTCGAGCACGGCGATCGCCGCAACGTGGTCGACCGCTACCGCTACTGGCGCCGTGAAGCGATCGTGGCGGATCTTGACCAGCATCGGCACGTCCTCCACGTGGCGATCGAGAACCTCGAGCACGACGCCAACATCGGCTCCATCGTCCGCACCGCGAACGCCTTCGCCGTAGAGGCCTTCCACATCGTCGGGCGACGCCGCTGGAATCGACGCGGCGCCATGGTGACCGACCGCTACCAGCACGAAATCCACCACCCCGACGCCGTTCACCTGCGCGACTGGGCGCACGCGGAACAGCGCAGCATCGTCGCCGTCGACCTTGTGCCCGGAGCGCTCCCGCTGGAGAACACGCCGTTGCCTGAACGCAGCGTGCTCGTCTTCGGGCAGGAAGGCCCGGGACTCAGCCAGGAACTGCTCGAGATCGCTGACCTCACGGTCGCGATCACCCAGTACGGCTCGACCCGCTCGCTGAACGTTGCCGCCGCCGCAGCGATCGCTATGCACACCTGGGTGGGTCA
This sequence comes from Brachybacterium timonense, assembly GCF_900258505.1. Classification (GTDB taxonomy): domain Bacteria; phylum Actinomycetota; class Actinomycetes; order Actinomycetales; family Dermabacteraceae; genus Brachybacterium; species Brachybacterium timonense. Next base: position 2,789,446 of record NZ_LT984895.1, on the reverse strand, counting down.
GCACAGCCCTCAGCAGTAGCAGGCCGCGACCGGAGCGGTGCGAACCGGTCTCGAGCTGACACAGACGAGCTGGTACAGAAACCAGCGGGGTAGGCAGCAGGTCCACGGCGAACCGGCAGCAGACCAGCATCAACGCACGCGCCCTGTCACTCCCTCGCTTTCATCACCGCAGTCCCGCTCGTCGCGAGCTCGGCTGTGGGATGATGAGGGAGCACGGACGGGCCTGCGCGGGAAGTCCTGCGCCGCCGGCTCGTCGAGCGTTCCCCTGATGAACGAAGGAGCAGCCGAATGGCCATCGCAACCCCTGACCAGTATGCCGAGATGATCGACCGCGCCAAGGCCGGCAAGTTCGCCTACCCCGCGGTGAACGTCTCCAGCTCGCAGACCGCGATCGCGGCGCTGCAGGGATTCACCGAGGCGAACTCGGACGGCATCATCCAGGTGTCCGTCGGCGGTGCGGAGTACCTCTCCGGCTCCACCGTGAAGGACCGTGTCGCCGGCTCCCTGGCGCTTGCCGAGTTCGTGCACGCCGTCGCGAAGAACTACCCGGTCACCGTCGCGCTGCACACTGACCACTGCGCCAAGGAGAACCTCCCCACCTGGGTCGAGCCCCTCATCGAGTGGGACCTCGAGAACCGTGTGAAGAAGGGCCTGGATCCGCTGTTCCAGTCGCACATGTGGGACGGCTCGGCCGTGCCGGTCGATGAGAACCTCGAGATCGCGCAGCGTCTGCTGGCCAAGACCACCGAGGCCAAGAAGATTCTCGAGATCGAGGTCGGCGTCGTCGGCGGTGAGGAAGACGGCTACGAGGCCAACGTCTCCAACGACAAGCTCTTCTCCACCGTCGAGGACGGCATGAAGACGGTCGAGGCCCTTGGCCTGGGTGAGAAGGGCCGCTACATCACGGCGCTGACCTTCGGCAACGTGCACGGCGTGTACAAGCCGGGCAACGTGAAGCTCACCCCCTCGATCCTGCTGGACATCCAGAAGGCTGTGGGCGAGAAGTACGGCAAGGACATGCCGTTCGACCTGGTGATGCACGGTGGCTCCGGCTCGACTCTCGAAGAGATTCGCGAGGCCGTCGACAATGGCGTCATCAAGATGAACATCGACACCGACACCCAGTACGCCTTCACCCGCCCCGTTGCTGCGCACGTGATGCAGAACTACGACGGCGTGCTGAAGATCGACGGCGAGGTGGGCAACAAGAAGACCTACGACCCCCGCTCCTGGGGCAAGAAGGCCGAGGCCGGCATGGCTGCGCGTGTCGTGGAGGCATGCGAGAACCTGCGTTCCGCTGGTTCTCACCAGGCCTGATCCGGCGCCGAGGCGGGGCCGTCGAGGAGCTCGCGTCGGCACCTGAACGGTAGATGGCGCCCGCCCCGAGTGATCGGGGCGGGCGCCATGCTGTGAGAGTGTGGCGCGCGAGAGGTCACCAGCGGTTGCGGCGCGAGTTCTCCATCACGGTGCGCAGTGCCGGCAGGACATCGGTGAGGAACACGCCCGCGATCACAATCCCGATGATCATCAGCAGCGGGGTGGCGCTGCTCCCCCCGATCGGGGACGGCAGTGACAGGAAACCGAGCAGCATCGACAGCCCGGTGAGCAGCAGCCAGAAACCCTTTGTGCGCTTGCCCGCGGCCACATAGGCGTCCGGCCGGAACCGCAGGGCGTTAACGAACGCCCACACCTGCACCGCGAACAGCACAACGGCGAGGGCGGCGAAGATCCACGTCTGAATCAGGGCGACCATCAGGCAAGAATAACGAGCGCAACCGGCTGACCGTTGATCGCCCGGGCACGGGTTCAGTGCCGACGATCCGGATCCGATCGATCCGTGATCAACAGCTCGAGCGCCGCCGTGGTGGCAGGCGGTTCCACGGCCCGCATCTCGCGGGTCAGCGGCTTGGGTCCCATCGCGTCACCATCGGCCGCCACCAGCAGGCTGGGCAGGAAACGGTTCGCGGCGGCCGAATCCAGCCCGGTGGCCTGCAGAAGATCGATCGCGAGCGACCGCAGCTGCATCACCAGCGCCACACCTTCGAAATGGCCTACGCGTCCGAGACGTTCCCCGTCGTCGCTCTTCAGCAGCATCTCCGGGGTGAGATAGGAGCAGAACAGACGCAACTCGCGGCGCACCTCCGTGAAGTCTGTGTCGCCCCGCTCACCCATGCTCGAGCGCAGCGCCGTGACAGCGTCGCGGGCCAGCATCAGCGCGTCCGACAGTGTCGTGTGCGCGCCGCCCTGCACAGCTTCCAGAAACTCCGCCTGGCGTCGCGCGATGACCCTCATATTCCGCATCGCGCGGTCCGAGCCCACGAGCAGGTGCTGTAGACGCTCCACATCCTGCGCATGGCGCACCGCTCCCGGGGCGAAGGTCGCCATCTCATTCGCGGCCTCATTGGCCAAGCGCCAGGCATCGGTGTGTTTCTGTGAGCGCTCACGCAGCGTCACAAGCGTGGCGCGCACCACGGTCGTGTCACCGCTGCGGGCAGCGCCCGCAAGAGCAGCGAGGGCGTCCTCCAGCTCCTCGAAGAATGAGTCGGCTGCGCGGCGCTGGAGCCGCCGTGGGTCGCCGGACAGGAGGAGATGGATCACCAATGCAACGACGAGTCCGGTGATGGCGTCCAGGACACGCGCACCGGGCGTCATGCCTGGGGTGACGGGCATGAGCATCACCAGCAGAGACTGGATCGCCATCTGGAACGCGAAGGTGATGCCGGGGTCCAGAAGGCGCGCAAGCATTCCGGCGGTGAAGATCACCACCGCGATCTGCCAGGTCCCCGGGCCGATCGTGGAGCGGGCGAGTTCACCGAGCAGCACGCCCATCATCACGCCCAGGCCCATCTCCAGGGTCTTGCGCATCTTCCGGTCGATACCGACGCCAAGGACGATGAACGCGACGATCGAGGAGAAGAACGGGTACTGGTGGCCCCACAGCAGATGACTGAGTGCGTAGGCGAGAGCGGCCGCAAGAGCCGCACGGGCGATGTTCAGCGCGTCGCTGCGGCCGCGGCGCGCGCCGGTGCGCCACCAGGAGTCCAGCGCACTGCCGATAGTGGTGCGCCATGAGGGCCGCCGCGATGTGCCACCTGTTCGCGATGTCGAGGTCATGGCCGCACCGGATCCTCGAGCCGCATCTGCAGCAGCTCGTCGATATCGAAGGTCTCGCCGTCGCGCGCGCCACGACCCACCACCAGTGGGGCGAGCGATGGTTCCGGGGTGGCTCCACGCAGACGCGAGAGAATACCGCCGTCGACACGCAGCACGTAAAATCGGCCATCCTCGTCAATGCCCAGCGACTGATCGGTCTTCAGATACCAGCCGCGCAGAGCGGTGCGGATCGTGCCGGAACCGGTGTAGGGGCGGGCGCGCAGCGGGATCGGCTCGATGCCGGCTGCGCGGAACTTCTCGATGGCGGTGCGGATCTTCACTGTCGCCTTCTCATGCTCGGCCTGCCGTGCCCGGTGGAGCGCCTGCTCCTGCGCGGCGATCACCTCCGCCCGATGCTGGGACTCGGCCGCAACGCGATCCGCTGATCTGTCGGCATCCTCCGTGCCCGAGTGTTCAGTATCCGCGCCCATGGCGGCCATCATGCCAGGCGGCGCCGATGCACACCCGTGTTCTCCACCAATCGGAAGCCCAGAGGAACCGGCCATGGCACGGCGCTCAGCACGGGTGCGGCGCCGGCAGGCTCCGTCACAGGCGCGCGGTGGCCGGTCGCTCACCGTGGTCGCGAGGAAGGACAACCGGTTCCTGGGCCGCATCCACGACAGCGATCTGTTCCTCGCCGCCGTCGGTGCCCAGGGACATCTGCACGCTCAGTGGCGCATCCACAGGCACCGCGCGTTTGATCACGGCCAGGGCAATCGGTCCCAGATCGGCATGTGTGCCCACTGAGGTCACACGGCCGACGTTCTTCCCATCGGCACCACCGAGCAGCACAGCGCCGCCCGCCCGCAGCGGTACATCCTGTGACCCGTCCAGGTGCAGCATCACGAGGCGTCGTGGCGGCTGCCCCAGGTTCAGCACCTTCGCCACGGTCTCCTGCCCGCGGTAGCAGCCCTTGGCGGTGTGCACCCACTGGCGCAGCAGGTCCAGCTCATGAGGAATCGTGCGCTCATCCACCTCTGCTGTGGCGCGGGGGCGATGGTCTGCGATGCGCAACGCCTCCCAGGCGAGCATGCCGGCCAGCTGATCCGGCTCCCACGGCAGCGCCCGGGCTGCGGCATCATCCACGACGCTCAGCACAACACCGACGGGGTCCTCAGGATCCGGTCCGTAGGGGACGCCGCCGGCGGCGACCTGCGGCCAGTCATCGCGGAAGACCGTCACCGCTTCAAGCTCGGGCCGGATCTGCGCAGCGGGATGAACACCGCCGAGCACGCGCAGGTCGTTCCGGTCAGCCAGCTCCACACGAGCCGCGAACAGCATCGATTCGAGGTAGCTGCGCAGGGGTGCGCGGCAGCCGTGGTCGAGGATCAGCAGCACCGCGTCGTCGGCGGTGATGACGGCATCAGCCAGATGCTCGACGCGCCCCTTCGGCGTCAGCACCGCCAGGCGTGCACTGGACCCCACCTCAGTGCCCTCGAGAACCTGGGAGGTTACAGTGGTCAGCCAGCGGCGGGCATCCGGTCCGCTCACCTCGAGCATCTCGAACTGGCCCAGATCCACGAGCGCCCGCCCCATCAGCAGGCGGCGTTGCTCCCGGGTGGGGGAGCCGTAGTGGGCGGCAACACCAGCATCCGGCCCCTCGGTCTCAAGTACGGCCCCCGTGCGCAGCAATGGCTCAGGCACGATCCAGCTCCACAGACATGTAGGGGACGAGATCGTTCTCGTCGGTGGCCTCTCCGCTGCTCTCGACGTCGGGTGCATCCAGCGCACGACGCTCCCACAGCCACATGAGTCGTCCGGCGACGGTGCCGAACAGACGGGTCGCCTCGACGCGGCCCGTCTCATCGCGCAGCACCAGGCGGATGCGTGGCCCGCGGGCCTCGCCGTCCCACACGGTCCTCACGCCGTCGGCCTCGAAACGAGCCTGAACGCCGAAAGAAATGACTCCGGCGGCCTCGCCGGGCTTCGCCGCCCGGGCCGCCTCGAGATCCTGTCCGGGCAGCGGGTCGCCCACAGTCCACACGCCGCGCTCGCGCAACAGCAGCGTCCGCTCCCCTGTGCCTGGGTGGGGCGACGGTGTGGTCTCTGGCCGAGCGAAAGCGCTCGTGGGCGGCAGTGGTGCCGGGGCGTCCACCGCGTGGCTGAGACACGTCCACGCCATCGTGCCGTCGTCCTGCGCGACGCACTGCAGCGACTGCTCGAGCAGACGCTCACTGCGCTGGCCGTCAGGATCGTGCAGGGGAAGAGCGCCGTGCCCATCCCATGAACCGATCAGCCAGGCGAGCGGGTAGAGGGAACGCGGAAGCGAGGGGTCCAGCGGGAGCGGCATGGGGTCAGCGGCCGAACAGGCGGGCCACGACCAGCACGGCGAAGGCGGCGGTGCCCAGACCGACCAGACCGACAAGGGCCAGGAAGAACAGGGAAAGTGCAGACATGGCGCCCAGTGTACCGACGGTCGACAGGGCGTGCTCAGCCCAGCAGCGTCGCCGCCACAAGAGCGATGACGCCGGCGGTCACCACGGGGGAGGACTCCACCGCGAGGGAAGCACCGGGCTCACGGGAGACGATGAGAGAAGCCAGCAATTGATGCGCGCCGACGGCGGCGACCGTCGTCACCGCACCGAGCGCGAGAGCGGCCCACACCCCCACGGCGGCGAGTGACATGGCCAGGACGGCGGTAATGGAGCTTCCCGCCAGCACAGAGAGCAGCAGCCGAGCCCGCGCCGGCACAGCGGTCGTATCCAGCAGCAAGGCGCCAGCCAGGCCGGCGGCGATCGCGGTCACAATCCCTGCGTGCCCCAGATCAACGGCTGTAGCCTGCGCCAACACCCAGCAGCTCCCGAGGCCCGTGAGCATCACCCCGGCTACGGTGCCGGTGAGGGAATGCGTCAGGTCATGCCGGTCGCGACGCAGCATCTGGTGAACGAATGAGCCCAGCACCCCGCATGCTGTCACCATCACCACGGCGCTCAAGGGGTCGACTCGAGTGCCGCTGATCAGTGCGAGCGCTGCTCCTGCGACGCCGGTCGCACACACGATCAGTCGCGTCCCGAACGCAGAGGGGATTTCCAGCAGCGCCGGCCAGCCGAACCCCACCAGGATGGAACCGAATGCCGCGACCGCGGCCACGAGAATCGGCGACGGCGCTCCGGTGAGCGTGGCGAGCGCGAGCAGGATGGCCAGAGCGGCGCCGAGTGGAGCCCTTTCGGGCGAGGTCATGGCGCCTCCCTCTGCCTCGGGTCATCGTGGTCGCATGCCGGTGCCGCGGGCGGCGAAGAGCCCGTGCCGACGGCGCTAGAGTTGCAGTCTACGAGCACCCGCCCCAGGTCGGCGCACCGCCGACCGGAAGGACCCTGATGATCTCGACGGACCGTCTGTCGAGTCGCCGTCGCCGTGCTGTGGCCGACCTGCTGGATCGCACGCGAATGCATGACGGTGTCTCCGCACTGGACGAGGCCGCTGTCCTCGCACTGGACGGCACGACCGCGCGGCACCTGCTGGTCGAAGAGCCCGACGGTGAAGCCGCCGATGCTGAGACCGCTGGCGGGCGATCGGCCGACGGGGCGCTCCGCCTGATCGGCTATACGAGCGTGCTGGCCGATGGCACCGTGCAGGGCATGGTGGACCCGGCCGAGCGTCGGAGAGGCCACGGGCAGGCACTGCTCGACCGTGCCCTGGCCGACCACCCGGACGCCCGGGTCTGGTCGCACGGAGCGCTGCCGGCCTCGATGGCCTTCCTCGAAGCGCGTGGTCTGCAGCCGATTCGGACCCTGCTGACGATGCGTCGGCCCCTGGGGGCGCAGCAGCCCGTGCCCGATCCGCCACCGATCCGTGCCGACGAGCACGGAACAGGCGCCCATCTGGACATCTTCGACCCGCAGCACGATGCCGAGGCGTGGGTCCGCGTCAACGCAGCAGCCTTCCAGGACCATCCCGAACAGGGGTCGCTGGGTCTCGAGGACCTGCGCCGACGGATGGAACAGGAATGGTTCCGCGCCGAGGATCTGCTGGTTGCCCGCCCCGACGACGGCGCAGACCTGCTGGGTTTCGTGTGGGTCAAGCGTGTCCCCGGCCAGGAGGCGGAGATCTACGCCGTGGGAACGGCCCCGCAGGCGCAGCGCCGCGGCGTGGCGGCCCATCTGCTGGGCGCGGCGCTGCGTCAGCTGGAGCAGGCCGGTGAGTCCGCGGTGACGCTGTATGTGGAAGGCTCGGCTGGTGGTGCGGTGGCGCTGTATGAGAGCTGGGGCTTTGAGGTCTCCGGGCGCCATGTGCAGCTGCGGCCTGGTGGTGCCGCATGAAGGTGAACGCAGGCGCCCCGGCACCGGTGCTTGCCGCCGGCGCGCTCACCTGGCGTGAAGGGAAAACAGGGCTGGAAGTGATGCTCGTGCATCGACCCCGCTACGACGACTGGTCGATCCCGAAGGGCAAGCTCGACAAGCGAGAGACGTTCCCTGCTGCCGCGGTGCGCGAAGTGGAGGAAGAGACCGGCCATCGCGTGCGGTTGCACCGTCCGCTGCCAGCGTCGGTGTACATGCTTCCCGATGGGCGCACGAAGATCGTCCAATACTGGACGGCGACAGTGCGGGCACAGACCGCCGCCGGCCCGCAGAACGCCCGCGAGATCGACCAGGTGCGCTGGGTCCCCGTGGACGACGCCGAGTCCGTGATGACACGCCAGACCGACCTGGTGCCACTGCAGGCGCTGCGCCGCTACCACGAGGCGGATGAACTCGTGACGTCCCCGATCGTCATTCAACGGCACGCGGCGGCGCGTGCCCGCGCCAAGTGGCGCAAGGGCGAGAAGACGCGACCGCTGAACACGAAGGGGCGCAAGCAGGCGGTCGCGCTGCCGCCGCTGATCGACGCCTTCGACCCACGCTCCCTGGTGACGAGCCCCTGGGCGCGCTGCCTGGAGACCGTGCGGCCGCTCGCCAAGGCAGAAGGGCTGCGGATCGTGCAGAAGCCGGAGCTGACAGAGGCGAGCCACGAGAAGAGTCCCTCGCGCACCGCGGCGGTGGTCGAGCGGGTGCTGGAGCAGGCGCGCCCCGTACTGATCTGCACGCATCGCCCGGTGCTCCCCACCGTGATCCGCGCGATCGCGCAGGCATCAACCCGATCTGTCGCCCTCGAGCTGCCGCGCGAGAACCCGTATCTGGCGGCCGGTGAAGCACTCGTGCTGCACACCACGCCGAGCGGCCGTGGTGTGGCGGTGGAACGGCACCTGCCAAACATCGGCTGAGGGAACCTCGGCGGGTTTACGCGTGCGCATGGCGATGCTGCGGCGGCTGATGGTGGCTGGTCGTACCCCGTTCCGCCGCGGTCATCACCAGCGGCTGTGATGCCCACCACCGCATGCGGGAGGGGCGCACCCTCGTGATCGGATAGTTATGCACGCTACATCTCTAAAAAAGAGACTCTGACCTGCTCGTTCACAGAGTCGCGCAGCGTGTTAACCCGTCGTTCATATCGAATGGGGCGACCGGTCATCTGTGGTCCTTAGCGTCGCACCCGACAAACGTCGAAGAAGGACCTCGGGCGACGTCCCCTCGTCACGAGAACCTCCTGTCACTGGGCTCCGGCCCCGAAAGGACACGCAGTGAACGTTCGCAAGAACAAGCTCGTCGGACTCGCCACTCTCGGTCTCGTGGGTGGCCTCGCCCTCTCCGCCTGCGGCGGCGACGGCGGCAATCGCGGCGACGGCGGCAACGGCGGCGGCAACGGCTCGGACAACGGTGGCGCGGCTGCTGGCGGTGGCGACCTCTCTGGCGAGCTCGCCGGTGGCGGCGCCTCCTCCATGGGCTCCGCTCAGGGTGCGTGGACCGCTGGCTTCATGGGCCAGAACCCCGAGGCCAACGTGACCTACGAAGAGACCGGCTCCGGCAAGGGTCGCGAGCAGTTCCTTGCGGGCGGCTTCAAGTTCGCCGGCTCCGATGCCGCGCTGGACGAGGAGGAGCTCAAGAAGGCCAAGGAGTCCGTCTGCGCCGGCGGCGAGGCCATGGACATCCCCGTCTACATCTCCCCGATCGCCGTTGTGTTCAACCTCGAGGGCGTGGACGAGCTGAACCTCGCTCCCGCGACCATCGCCGGCATCTTCATGGGCGAGATCAAGACCTGGGATGACGAGAAGATCAAGGCCGACAACCCGGACGTCGAGCTCCCCTCCACCCCGATCGTTCCGGTGAACCGCCAGGACAAGTCCGGCACCACCGAGAACTTCACTGAGTACCTCTCCGAGACCGCCGGTGACGTGTGGACCCACGGCCCCGTCGAGGAGTGGCCGATCGACGGCACCCAGTCCGGCGATGGCACCACCGGCCTGATCGAGGTTGTCAAGGGCGCTGACGGCGCGATCGGCTACGCCGACGCCTCCAAGGCTGGCGACCTGGGCACCGCCAAGATCAAGGTGGGCGAGGAGTGGACCGCGTTCACCCCCGAGGGTGCCGCGAAGGCCGTTGAGGTCTCCCCCCGCGAGGAGGGGCGCTCCGAGCTCGACTACGTGGTGCAGCTGGACCGCAAGACCACCGAGTCCGGCGCCTACCCGCTGGTGCTCATCTCCTATCTGGTCGTCTGCGACACCTACGAGGATGCTGAGACCGCTGACCTGGTGAAGGCCTACGCCGGCTACATCGTGTCGGATGAGGGCCAGAACGAGTCTGCAGAGGCCGCTGGCTCGGCCCCGCTCACCAGTGGCCTGTCCGAGGACGCGCAGAAGGCTGTCGACGCCATCAAGGCCAAGTGACCCACTTCTGGCACTGACGCCACCGCGGCCGCCCTGTTGACCTGTGAGGTCGGCGGGAGCGGCCGCGGTGGCGCCGTCATGGTGAGAGCACCCAGTCTCCATTCCCCCCATCCGGAAGGTTCCCCGTGACCGCTTCAGAGGCCAGCGCCGACGCCGAGAAGGCTCCTACCTTCTCCGGTCGTGCCCGCCCCGGTGACACCGTCTTCAAAGGCCTGAGTATCGGCTCGGGTCTCCTCATCTTTGTCACGCTTTTCCTCGTGGCGTTCTTCCTCGTCTGGCAGGCGATGCCCGCCATCCGCGAGTCGAAGGAGCTTACGGGCAACGCCGATGCGGTCTCGCTCGTCCAATACACCGCGCCACTCGTCTTCGGCACGGTGTACGTGGCGTTGCTGGCACTGCTGTTGGCTGTGCCGATCGCGGTGGGCATCGCGGTGTTCATCTCACACTTCGCCCCCCGCAAGCTCGCCACACCGCTGGGCTTCATGATCGACCTGCTGGCCGCTGTGCCGTCCGTGGTCTTCGGCCTGTGGGGCGGTGTGTGGCTCGTTCCCAAGCTCGAGCCGCTGTACTTCCTGATCAACCACACGATCGGAAGCAAACCGACGTGGCCTGGGTTCCTCCCGCTCGTGGGCGGAGAGCCGGTCTTCGCGGTCTTTGCCGGCGAGCCGCAGGCACCGATGCGCAACCTGGCCACCGCTGCCGTTGTGCTCGCTGTGATGATCCTGCCGATCATCACGGCCGTGTCCCGTGAGATCTTCCTGCAGACTCCGCGCCTTCAGGAGGAAGCCGCGCTCGCGCTCGGCGCAACACGCTGGGAGATGATCCGCACGGTCGTCTTCCCCTTCGGTGCCTCCGGCGTTATTGCCGCATCGATGCTGGGCCTGGGTCGCGCGCTCGGCGAGACGATGGCCGTGCTCATGATCCTCTCGCCCGGCGGATCCTTCTCGTGGCACATCTTCGAGCCCGGCCGCCACTCCACGATCGCCGCCTTCATCGCCTCCCATCAGGGTGAGTCCACCGGTGTGGACATGGCTCGCCTGGTGTTCGCAGGCCTGGTGCTGTTCGTCATCACCTTCATCATCAATGCGCTCGCTCGGGCGATCGTCAGCGCTCGAAAGAAGGGATGAGCCCGATGACTGCTACGACTCAGACTCCGCACAGTCCCCAGAGGCAGGGCGAGGAGCACGAGAAGGCGCGGCCTGACAGCGCTCAGTACTCCGAGCGTCGTCTGCCCACCTATCACCTGCTGTTCACCGGCGTTGCGTCCGCGATACTCGGTGCACTCGTGCTGTTCGTCTTGGACGCCTTCTCGCTGTTCGCGCTCGTGTTCGTCGGCTTCCTGATCCACCTGGTGGTCGCATACGTCTACTCGCGGGTGCGTGAAGGCCGACGCTGGGCGATGGACCGACTGATGACCCTGGTCATCACCGGCGCTTTCGTGCTGGCGATGTTCCCGCTGGTCTCACTGCTGTGGGAGGTCGCGCGGCGCGGCGCCAAGCGGTTCTTCTCACCGGGCTTCCTCACCTCGGATCAGCTGGGCGTGTACGGCGGTATGGTCGACGGCGGCATCATGCACGCGATCGTCGGCACCCTGATGGTGACGCTGGGCGCCACCCTGATCTCTGTGCCGATCGGGTTCTTCACCTCGATCTTCCTGGTGGAGTACGCCTCGCAGGGGCCGCTCAAGCTGCTCTCGCGCGGCATCACCTTCCTGGTGGACGTTATGACGGGTATCCCGTCGATCGTTGCTGGCCTGTTCGGACTGGCGCTGTTCACGATCATCTCCGGCGACCCGGGCATGCGCACGGGCCTGATGGGTTCCGTGGCACTGTCCGTGCTGATGATCCCGACTGTTGTGCGCTCCAGTGAAGAGATGCTGCGACTGGTGCCGCTGGATCTGCGCGAGGCGGCCTACGCCTTGGGCACCCCGAAGTGGCTCACGATCGTCAACGTGGTGCTGCGCACTGCGATCGCTGGCCTGGCCACGTCGGTCACCCTCGCGATCGCTCGCGTCATCGGTGAGACGGCTCCGCTGCTGCTCACGGTCGGTGCGGTCCGCACGCTGAACGCGGACCTGTTCGACGGACGCATGCAGACCCTGCCCACCTACATCAACACGATGTACAAGCAGGGCACCGCGCCCTGCCCGAATGACACGATGAAGAACCCCTCCACGGGGCTCGAACACGCCTGCTCGGAGACGGTCAACTTCGACAATGCGTGGGCTGCGGCCCTGACCCTCATCATCATCGTGATGGTGCTCAACATCATCGCCCGCGTCATCAGCTACTACTTCTCGCCGAAGCTCAGCCGCTGAGCCCAGCTCGGCGCCCCTGGAAAGGAATCCCGATGCCTCAGCCCATCAAGGTGGAGGACCTCAACATCTACTACGGCGACTTCCTTGCCGTGGAGGACGTCAACGTCACAATCCAGCCGCGCTCGGTGACCGCGCTCATCGGCCCGTCCGGCTGCGGAAAGTCCACCTTCCTGCGCACCCTGAACCGCATGCACGAGGTCATCCCCGGAGCCCACGCCGAGGGCACGGTGGAGATCGACGGCCAGAACATCTACGGACCGGGCATCGACCCCGTGAACGTGCGGCGCCGCGTCGGCATGGTGTTCCAGAAGGCGAACCCGTTTCCCACCATGTCGATCCGCGACAACGTGCTGGCCGGCGCGAAGCTGAACAACCGTCGCCTGCCGCGTCGTGAGGCCGACGAACTCGTCGAGCGCTCGCTGCGCGGCGCGAACCTCTGGGAGGAGGTCAAGGACCGTCTCGACAAGCCGGGCCTGGGCCTCTCAGGCGGTCAGCAGCAGCGTCTGTGCATCGCCCGCACTATCGCGGTCAAGCCCGAGGTGGTGCTCATGGACGAGCCGTGCTCCGCGCTCGACCCGATCTCGACCCTCGCTATCGAGGATCTGATCCACGAGCTGAAGAAGGACTACACGATCGTGATCGTGACGCACAACATGCAGCAGGCGTCGCGTGTCTCGGACCGTACCGGTTTCTTCAACATCGCTGGCACCGGCAAACCCGGTCACCTCATCGAGATTGACGACACCGAGAAGATGTTCACCAATCCGGAGAATGAGCAGACCGAGAACTACATCTCCGGCAAGTTCGGATGATTCGGTGCCACCAGGAGGAGAGCTGACTCCTCCCACGGTCTGACGTCGGCCCCGAGGATGCATCCTCGGGGCCGACGCGCATCCGGGAGCGGCCGAGCACCCTGGATGCATGACCACAGCGACCGCCCCGCATCCTCATGTCCCACACGCCCATGCCCCGCACCCGCATGCCCCGCACCCCCAGGGCTCGATCCACAGCGGCCCCAGTGCCGTGCTCACCGCCTCGGCCCTGACCAAGTCCTATGGTGACCGCTCCCAGGGCGTGCGCGCCCTGAACGGCGTGGACCTCCAGATTGCCCGTGCCGATTCGCTCGCCGTGATGGGACCCTCCGGCTGCGGCAAGACAACCCTGCTGCACGTGCTGGCGGGGATCCTGCAGCCCACCACCGGCAGCGTGCACTACGACGGCCGCGACCTTGCCACGCTCTCCGACGCCGAGCGCACCCGGTTGCGCCGCTCTGCCTTCGGATTCGTCTTCCAGGACGGACGCCTTCTGCCGGAGCTGAGCGCACTGGAGAACGTGATCCTGCCGCGCATGCTCGGGGGCACACCTCGCCGGGCCGCCACCGCGGAGGCACGCGCCTGGCTGGATCGCCTGGGCATCGCTGACCTCGCGGATCGGCGCCCGGGTCAGATCTCCGGCGGTCAGGCGCAGCGCGTGGCCATCGCCCGAGCGCTTGCCGGCCAGCCGTCGGTGGTCTTCGCCGATGAGCCCACCGGTGCTCTGGATCAGGCGACTGGTCAGTCTGTGCTGCAGGTGCTCGTGGACGCCTGCCAGATCAGCGGCGCGAGCCTGGTGATGGTCACGCACGATCCGAGTGTCGCGTCTGCCTGCTCTCGGACCGTTGCCATGCGTGATGGCCGTATCGCCCAGGAGTTCCATCGCACTCAGGGGGGTGCCCGATGAGCACCGACGTCATGCCCTCTGTTTCTGCGACCTCCCGCACGGCCGTGACTGAGCAGGGGAGCCGCCTCAGCGCTGTGCGTGAGGCGCTGCCGCTGTTGCTGCGCCGCCGTGGTGCCCTTGCTGATCTGCTGCCCGTCATCGCCTTCGCGGTCTCCACGGCGATCACCCTCACGGTGCTCGGTGGCTTGGGTGCGTTCATCGGCCGTCTGCCGGATTCTGGTGCGGCGCTCGATGAGCTCAGCGACGAACAATCGGTGGCCGGATTCCTGGTGATGTGCGCCGTGATCGCCACTGTCTTGCTGGTGCCGAGCGCTGTGGGCCTCGGTGGTTCTGCAGCGCGTCTATCGCTTGCTCGCCGCGAGAAGGACCTTGCCTCCTTGCGGCTGGTGGGCGGTACGTCGGCTCAGGTCGGCTCTGTGGCGGTGCTGGACGTTGTTGTGCAGTGCCTGCTCGGTTCGGTGATCGGGCTCGTGGCGCACCTGCTGCTCGCCCTGCCGCTGACGGGTCTGGACTTCGGTATCACCGCGTTCACCGTGGCGGAGCTGCTCCTGCCCTGGTGGTCCTATCCGCTGCTGATCGGCGGCCTGGTGCTGCTGGCCGCGATCTCTGCGGGGATCGCCCTGTCCGGTGTGGTGCTCAGCCCGCTGGGTGTTGCCCGTGACGCGCGCGTGGTGCGGATGTCCGTGCTGCGTCTGGTGCTGCTGGCGGTGCTCGCCATCGCTTTCGTGGCGCTGTCACAGGTGGGTTCCCTCTTCGCCTCGGAGGAAGGCGGAGCGATGATGGTCATGGCGTTCATGATCGTGCTTCTCGGGGCCATGGTGGCTGCGGTGAATGTGGCTGGCCCCTTCCTCGTCTGGATCACCGCGAAGATCGTTGCTCGCCTCGCCCGGAGCGCCGCAGTGTTGGTGGGTGCGCGTCGGCTCGCGGCCGATCCGCGGGCGGGATGGCGTGCTGTGGCCGGGGTGACCTTCGCGATGATCATCGCCGGGTTCCTGTCGGTGTTGGCCACACTGAATGAGCCAAGCTCCGCTGAGGACGTCATGTTGATCACGGCGCTGCGCACAGGCGGGATGCTCACGCTGGTGATCGCTGCGGTGCTCGCGGCCGTGGCGACAGGAGTGCCGCAGACGGCCCGCGTGATCGACCAGGCGCCGGTGCTGCGCGCCCAGTATGTGGCCGGTGCGCAGGTCGCCCAACTGCACCGCGCTCGGCTCGCGGAGATCATGATCCCGCTGCTGATGAGCTCCGTGCTCGCATTCGGCATGGTGGCGCTGGTGCTCGCCAGCGTCATGTCCACGGCGCTCAGCCAGCCGGGTGTTCTGATCCAGTACGTGCTCGGCATCGTCGCCGCCTATGCGATGGTGCTCGGCTCGATTCTGGTGGCGGCGCCGCTTGTGCGCCGAGGCGCACTGCAGGGCTGAGGGCAACAGCCCTCACGGCGACGACCGGCCGGCACCCTGTGGAGGAGGTGCCGGCCGGCGTCGTGCCGCGTAGGGTTGCGACCATGGATCTGGATGCAGTCACCCCCGCCGAGGTGCCGCAGGATGCTCATCTGCTGGACGTGCGCGAGCAGAACGAGTGGGACGCTGGGCACGCCCCGAATGCCCGCCACCTTCCGGCGAGCACCCTCCTGGAGAACCTGGACCAGCTGCCTGAGGACGGCGAGGTCTATGTGGTGTGCCGCAGCGGCGGCCGCTCCCGCCAGGTCACCCAGTGGCTGAACCTCAACGGTTTCGAGGCGATCGACGTGCGCGGCGGCATGGACCAGTGGCTCGAGTCAGGTCTGCCGATCGTCACCGACGGCCCCGGGGAGCCGCGCATCATCTGACGCAATGACGTGCGCGGGAAGGGACCAGCCCCTCGCCCGACCGTCGGCCCTCACCCGAACGCCGGCAGCGCCCTGCGTACATCCGGCGCGGACGGCCACCGTTGCTGCGCCCGTCGGCCCGGATGCTCACAGCCCGAGTGCGGGCCCCAGCAGCGCGTAGCCGACGAACACCACCACGTCCATCACCGTGTGGGCCACAATCAGCGGCCCGGTGCGCCGCGTGCGCCGGAAGAACTCTGCAAACACGAGCCCCATCACCACGTTCGCGATACCCGCACCGATGCCCTGATACAGGTGATAGGAGCCGCGCAGCAACGCGGAGACGGCGAGCACCGCCGCGGGCGACCACCCGATCTGCTCCAGACGCACCACCAGGTACCCGGCCACCACCACTTCCTCGATGAGCGCGTTCTTCACCGCCTGCAGCACGAGCACGGGGATCGCCCACCAGTGCTGATCCAAGGCTGCGGGCACCACTTCCATGGTGGCGCCCAGCACGCGCCCGAGCCAGTACACGCCCAGCCCTGGGATCCCGATCGCGGCGGCAAGCCCCAGCCCCCACAGCAGGTCTGCGATCGGGCGCAGCAGATCCAGGCCGAGTGCTCGCAGCGCCTGTGACCCGGTGATGTGCAGCAGGAAGAGCACGAGAACAACGGGCACGAGCGTGAAGACGATGCCGGAGAGCTGGTATAGCAGGTCGAACCACGGCCGCGGCGAGACCGACGGGTTCAACGATGTGCTCTGGTCGCGCAGCGGCCCGCGAGTGAGTGCGTCCACCAGTTCGAGCACCGCGTAGTACCCGCTGCGGCCTAGCGACAGCCCCAGCACGATGAGGATCTCTGCCCCGATGAACCACCGCCACGGCTGCGGACCACTCCATCCCACCCCCGGCCGCGTGGGCGCTGTCATGGCGTGCGACTGTTCCATGGCGCCATCGTCCCACCGAGCGCGGGGGAGAAACTGTCTGCTCGTTGAGTTTCCACTGTTGTGGCGCCATCGTCCCACCGAGCGCGGGGGAGAACCCGTCGAAAGCACTGTGGGGGCGGCGACGGATTCAGCGTCGTCCCCAGAGCGCCGAGAACGTCCTGGCCGACGCGGCGGTGAGTAGTGGGTCAGGGCGGGGTCGTGTGCCGTGGCCTCGCCTGCTGTGGCGTGACAGACTCACGGGCATGAGCCACAGCACCACCTCACGCCCCCTCGTCCTCATCACCGGCGCCACCCGCGGCATCGGTCGTGCTATTGCCGAGGACCTCGCCCCCGATCACGATCTGCTGCTCGCCGGCCGCGATAGCGCAGCCCTGGAGGAGCTCGCCCGCGAACTGCCCGACGCTCGGGCGCTGGTCGCAGACCTCACCGACGAGCAGGCTGTCGGCGCCGCGCTCGAGCAGGCGGGGCTGCTCGCCCCCGATGCCCGGCTGGATGCCGTCGTGCATTCCGCGGGCGTTCTCGTGCCCGGCACGATTGAGGAGCTCACCGCGGGGGAGTGGACCCGGTCTTTCGCCCTGAACGTTGTCGCGGTTGCGACCCTGACGCGCGCCCTGCTGCCGGCGCTGCGTGCCGCGCGTGGCACCGTGGTGACCCTGAACTCCGGTGCGGGCTGGAACGCTGGTGCGGCGGGCGGCGCGTACGCGGCGTCCAAGTTCGCGCTGCGGGCACTCACCGATGCGCTACGCGAGGAGGAGCGGGAGCACGGCGTGCGAGTCAGCTCCGTGCACCCTGGCCGAGTCGACACGGACATGCAGCACGAACTGGTGGCCTTCGAAGGTGGGCAGTACGACGCCGAGCGCTATCTGCGGCCCGGCTCCGTGGCAGCAGCCGTGCGTCTGGTCCTCACCGCCAGTGAGGAGGCCAGCATCGACGTGGTCTCTGTGCGGCCCCGCTAAGGTCCTACTCTCCTGAGCGGCCCGTTCACTTCAGCAGCCGCTTGATGGCCACCATCACTTCGTCGATCTTCGCGGTCAGCTCCTCGGGATCCCCGGACGCGGCAGCGTGGTGCACGCAGTGGTGCACATGGTCGTTCACGAGCTCCGTTGCCACCGACTGCAGCGCACGCGTGGTCGCGGCAACCTGCGTGAGCACGTCGATGCAGTAGGTATCTTCCTCGACCATGCGCTGCAGGCCCCGCACCTGCCCCTCGATCAGCCGTAGCCGCCGCAGATAGGCGGTTTTGGTGTCGTGGTAGCCGGGCTCCTGCGCCTCGCTCACGCCTGCCCCTCTCGACTCGTCGGCGATACCTCAGGGATGCGGGGTGCACCTAGACTGACCGGCAGCTCTGACACGTCCAACTGGTCCACGAGCTGCTCCGCGAGCCCGATATAGGTCGCGGGGGTCAGGGCGAGCAGCCGTTCCTGCTCGGCCGACGGCAGACCCAGATCACGGATGAAGTCGCGCATCGCCTCACCGTCCACGCGATGGCCGCGGGTGAGCTCCTTGAGGCGTTCGTACGGGTTCTCCATGCCGGGCGTGCCCTGCACACCCAGGGTGCGCATCACCGACTGCACCGCCTCACCGAGCACCTCCCAGTTGGCGTCGAGATCGCGTGCCATCGCGTCGGCGTCGACGTCCAGGCCGGAAAGGCCCTTGCGGATGTTGGAGATCGCCAGCAGCGAATGCCCGACGGCCGGCCCGATATTGCGCTGCGTGGTGGAGTCGGTGAGGTCGCGCTGCAATCGGGACGTCACCAGAGTCTGGGACAGCACATCCAGCAGCGCCCCGGAGATCTCGAGGTTCGCCTCCGCGTTCTCGAAGCGAATCGGGTTCACCTTGTGCGGCATCGTCGAAGAGCCGGTGCCGCCCTGGGCGGACAGCCGCTGGCGGAAATAGCCCAGCGAGATGTACGTCCACATGTCGGTGGCGAGGTTGTGCAGGATCCGGCCTGTGCGCGCCATATCGGCGTACAGCTCGGCCTGCCAGTCATGCGACTCGATCTGCGTGGTCAACGGATTCCAGGTCAGCCCCAGGTGCTCGACAAAGCTGCGCGAGATCTCCTGCCAGTCGGCCGTGGGCACCGACACCTGGTGCGCGGCGTACGTGCCGGTCGCACCGTTGATCTTGCCGAGTGCGTGGGTGTGCACGAGGCGGCGCGCCTGCCGAGCCAGCCGGTGCGCGAACACCGCGAGCTCCTTGCCGAGCGTGGTGGGGGTCGCCGCTTGCCCGTGGGTGCGGGACAGCATCGGCACGCTGGCCGTCTCGCGTGCGAGAGAGGCGAGGTCGCCGATCAGCTCGTGCAGCGCCGGCAGCCACACGTCATCCACCGCCCCTTTGATCATCAGCGCATACGCCAGATTGTTCACGTCCTCGCTGGTGCAGTAGATATGCACCACCTCAGCCAGGGGCTCCAGTGACGTGCCCTGCAGGCGACGCTTGATGTAGTACTCCACGGCCTTGACGTCATGCACGGTCTCCCGCTCGATCGCGGCGTGCTCGGCGATGCCGTCGGCGTCGAACTCCTCCGGGATCGACCTCAGCAGCGCGATCTCATCGGCGGTGAGCGCCCGCAGCTGCGGGATCACGCTGCGGGAGAGCAGGTGGATCATCCACTCGGTCTCCACCACCAGGCGTGCCCGATTCAGGGCAGCCTCGGAGAGGTGGTCCACCAGTGGCGCTACCTGGGCCCGGTAGCGGCCATCCAGCGGAGTCAGGGCGATCGGCGGCGTGATGTCGGCGAAGGAATGCGGCATGGGCTCATTGTTCCACTCGCGCACTGTGCCGTCAGGGGCGCCGATGGGTCAGTCGGCCTGCCGCCTCTGCTCCCGACGCCGCTGACGCCGTCGCCGCTCAGCCCGATCGGACTCGCGGCCCAGACCGGTCACCCCGCTGAGGATCGCCTGCAGCAGGCCGATGATCAGGCCAGCCAGCAACGCCCACCAGAAGGAATCGAAGTGCAGCGCGAGCCCTAGCTGCTCGGAGATCCAGCTGGTCAGCAGCAGCATCAACGTGTTGATGACGAGCTGGAACAGGCCCAGCGTGAGGCACGTGATCGGTAGCGTCAGCAGCGACAGCACGGGCCGGACGATCGCGTTGACGAGCCCCAGGATCAGGGCGATCGCCAGCACGGTCAGTACACGGGCCAGTGGATCACCCTGGCCGGTGCCGAGCTGCATGCCGGGCAGCACGAGGGCGGTGAGCCATAGAGCGAGAGCGGTGACCACAACGGAGCCAAGGAAGCGCATGGGGCCATTCCATCAGGTGCACTCCGGTGATGCCCAGTAGAGGGAGACATGTCAGCAGGTCACGGGGCGTCGGGACGGAATTACTAGCAAGCCCCGGGGCGTCGGGACGGAAGTATCAGCTGAGGCCGAGCGTGGCGTCGGTGCATGTGTCGGCATCCACCAGGGCGCTGTGGATCCGTAGAGTTCCGTCCTCCGTGATCTGCAGGGTCGCCCCGTGCTCATCAGTCGTCTCGAGGACGCGCCGTGATTGCTGCTCGGTGGTCGAGTCCACCGGTTCGAAACCGTACCCCTCCAGAGAGGGGCCGAGCGCACCGAGGACGTCGTCCCAGCTCCGAGCGTCAGCGGAGATCAGGGGGCTGTCCATCGACCAGTCGCCGGGCGTGTACAGGCAGGTGCCGGAACCATCGGCGGCGACATGGCGCGTGGAGTCGGCGAAGGTCCACGCAGCGTCGGGAGCCGCCGTGGCGGCGATAGCGGTGGCGACCTCGTCATAGTGGGCCACTGCATCGGCGGCGCGGATCGGTTCCTCGGAGCCTGCGCAGGCGGTCAGCAGAACCAGTGTGGCGCTGACAGCGGCGCAGCGGTGCGCGGCGCGGGTGAGGGATCCATGCATGGCTCCTCCTGGGCTGACTGATGGGGAACGCTCCCCATTGTCGGAGATGACAATGAACGCTGCCCTTCGGCGACTGTGAGTGCGGGTCTCAGATCATGCGTGAGGCCCGCTGCGGGGAGACGCGTCAGACCCGCGCCCTCACAACCGTCCTACGCTGACAGCATGAATGAGACCAGCACCCCCAGTCAGAGCGACCGCAGCGACAGCCCGTCGGCCCCCGTCGAGCGCATCCGTACCCGCGCCTGTCTCGAGGCCCTGCCCGCGTATGTGGCCGGGAAACCACCGGTGGATGACGGCCGACGCCGCTATAAGGTCTCTTCCAATGAATCGCCCTACGCGCCCATCCCCGCCGTGCTCGAGGCGGCGACCGCGGCGCTGACCGCCGCGAACCGCTACCCGGACATGGGCGTGCGCGCCCTGCGCGAGGCGCTCGCCGCCCGTCACGACGTCACCCCCGAGCAGATCTGCGTTTCGACCGGCTCCACCGCCGTCATCGCCGACCTGGTGCGGGCCGTCGTCGACCCGGGCGACGAGGTGGTCTACCCATGGCGCTCCTTCGAGGCGTACCCGATCATCGTCGGCGCCCAGGGCGGCACCAGCATCCGCGTCCCTCTGACCGCGAGGCACGAGCACGACCTGTCGGCGATGGCTGCGGCGATCACTGACCGGACCCGGCTCGTGCTGCTGTGCACCCCGAACAACCCCACGGGCACGGCACTGAGCGACGAGGCGATCGCCGGCTTCCTGCGTCAGGTGCCACAAGACGTCGTGGTCGCCATCGACGAGGCGTACCGGGAGTTCCATGAGCCCGCCACCGTCGCCGACACCACCGCGCTGTTCCGCGATCACGCGAATGTGATTCTGCTGCGCACCTTCTCGAAGCTGCAGGGCCTGGCTGGTCTGCGGATCGGCTACGGCATTGCCCACCCGCGGCTGGCGCGAGCCCTCACCGCCGTGACCATCCCCTTCGGCGCCAGCGCCCCCGCGCAGGCCGCAGCCCTCGCCTCCCTGCAGCCGGACGTGTGCGAAGAACTCGACCGACGGGCCGCCGCCCTGCGCGCCGAACGGGACCGGGTGCAGGACGCCCTGGCCGCCGACGGGTGGGACCTGCCGCGCTCCCAGGGCAACTTCGTGTTCTTCCCGCTCGGGGAGCACACCGGGCAGTTCGCCGCCTTCTGCGACGAGCATGGCCTGGTGGTCCGCCCCTACGGGACCGATGGGGTGCGGGTCACCATCGCCGAGCCGGAGGCCAACGACCTGCTGCTGGAGATCTGCCGCCAGTGGCGCTCGCAGGCCTGAGTGCGGGATGGTCAGGAGTCGACGGGCCGTCGGAGCGCCAGGTTGTCCGTCTCACCGGGCAGGACTCACCATCCGAGCTGCCGTCTATGTGAGACTGCTGGTCGCAGCCATGCGGAGCCCCCGGATAGTGAACGATTCGACGTGGTGAGAAAGATGCGATGAGCAGGCTCGATCAGACCCCCTCGGCAGCGGACGACGTGCCGGCCGCCGGCGGTTGGGCTGATGCCCCCGCGGGGTCCACGCCGATGCGCACCGCTGTCGTCTGGGGCACCGCGCTGATCGCCTACGCCTCGGCGGTTCTGCAGCGCACCACCATGGGTGTCGCTGGCCTGGATGCGGTGGACCGCTTCCAGACCTCGGCTTCCATCGTCTCGACCTTCGTGGTGCTGCAGCTGACGGTCTATGCGCTCGCACAGATCCCGGCCGGGCTGCTGCTGGACCGTTTCGGCGCTCGGGCCACGCTGACCACAGGCGCCGCCCTGATGACCTGCGGCCAGCTGCTGCTGTCCGGCGCGGAGACTGTGCCCGAGGCGATGCTCGCCCGGATCGTGGTGGGCGCCGGCGACGCGTTGACCTTCGGCTCCGCGATTCGTCTCGTGCCGGCCTGGTTCCCACCCCGTCGAGCGCCGCTGTTCACGCAGCTGACCGGCATCCTTGGACAGTTCGGGCAGATCGCCTCCGCCGTCCCCTTCGTTGCTCTGCTGGGAAGCGTCGGCTGGTCCGCCGCCTTCCGCGCCACCGCGGTGGTGGCCGCAGCTGCCGGTGTGCTTGCGCTGCTGTTCGTTCGCCCCTCACCGCAGCCGCTCAGTCGGCCGAAGCACAGCCAGCAAGTCACACGGATCCCGGCGCAAATCTGGCGGATCCTGCGCCATCCCGCCACGCAACTTGGATTCTGGTCCCACTACACGGCGGGCTTTCCCGGGATCGTGTTCGCGATGATGTGGGGCTACCCGTATCTCACCGCGGGGGAGGGGCTGCCGCGCACCACCGCCTCAGCGATCATGACGGTCCTGGTGGTCGCTTCGATCGTGGCTGGTCCTGTGATCGGTGCGCTCACCCAGCGCCATCCGCTGCGCCGCTCGACTCTGGTGTACCTGGTCGTGATCTCGATCGTCGTCCCGCTGACCGCCACCGTGCTGTGGCCGGGACCCGCGCCCCTCTGGCTGCTGGTCGTGCTCGTCGTCGGTTTCTCGATCGGCGGGCCGGGGTCAGGTATCGGCTTCGACTTCCCGCGCACGGACCTGGCCAAGCATCGCCTGGGCACCGCCACCGGTGTGGTGATCATGGGCGGCTTCGTGGGTGCGCTCATCGCGATTCAGCTGATCGGACTGGCGTTGGACCTGATGTGCCCGGACGGTGCCTACGACCTGGTGGCGTTCCGTCGTGCTCTCGCAGTGCAGATCCCGATGCTCCTGCTGGGCATCATCGGCATGCAGCGCAGTCGCCGGCGGTTGCGCGCTCTCATGGCGAGGCACGGCACCACCGTGCCGCCGTGGCGCGACGTCTGGCGCTCGGGCCGCTGGCGGCAGATCTGAACGAGGCGGGCAGCGCACCGCTATCGAGTTCCGCTCGTGACATTGCCCGTCGGGACTGCCGCGGTCGAATCCGCGCCGACCTGCAACTACGCTGGTCCCACGACCGCCCTATTCTCAGCGAGGAGATCTCTCGTGTCCTTCCGCCTCGGCATCATCGGCATCGGCCAGTTCGGCACCCACTTCGCGGAGCTCTTCGCCGCCCACCCCGAGATCGACGGCATCTACGCCGTGGACGAGCGACCTGAACGGATCGACGCCCTGCAGGATCGCGGCGTGCAGATCGCCGGCCGTTTCGACACCATCGAGGATCTGCTCGCCTCCGACGTGGAGGCCGTCGCGATCTTCACGCAGCGCTGGACGCACGGCGAACATGCCCTGGCGGCGCTGCGCGCCGGCAAGCACGTCTACTCCTCCGTGCCGATGGCCATCACGGAAGATGAGATCCGTGCGATCACCGAGGAGGTGCAGCGCACCGGACTCGTCTACATGATGGGTGAGACCAGCCAGTACAACGCTGCTGTGGTGCTCGCACGCCGCCTGCACCGCCAGGGTGTGTTCGGCCAGGTGTTCTACGCCGAGGGCGACTACGTGCACGACATGGATCTGGGCTTCTACGACGCCTACAAGTACTCCGGTGGCGAGGGCTGGAAGGCCACCGCGTCCTACCCGCCGCTGCTGTACCCCACGCATTCGCTCGGCGGCATCATGGGGGCGATCGATGACTATGCCGTGTCCGTCTCCGCGCTCGGACGCCCGGACACCCGCGGCGATGGCGTGTTCGACAAGAACGTCTCCATGTTCGGCAACGACGTCTCCAACGCCTTCGCCCTGTTCGGCACCGCCAGCGGTGGCGCCTTCCGCACCAATGAGCTGCGCCGCGTGGGCTACCCCAGCCACAAGCGCGAGTCCCGCTTCCGCTTCTTCGGCACCGACTCCTCCTTCGAGGAGACCATCGACGTCACCTACTGGCATGACAAAGAACGGGTTGTGGACGTCACGGAGCTGATCCGCACCGACGCCACGATGAGCCTGGATGATCCCCGGCTCGCGGACCTCTCGCCGACGCTGCGCGATGCCTTCGTCGCGGGTGCTGCTCGCTCCCATCATCAGGAGCGGCTGCCCGAGGAGTTCCGCGGCATGCCCAACGGTCACGAGGGCGCACACCACTTCCTGGTCGACGACTTCGCCCGCGCCGTGGTCGACGGCATGCAGCCGATGGTCAACGCCTGGCAGGCCGCCCGCTACACGCTGCCCGGTGTGATCGCCCACGAGTCGATGCAGCGCGGCGGCGAGCGCCTGCCGATCAACGACCTGGGTGACTGCCCCCTGCCGGTGCAGGATCTTGACGCGGACCAGGAACCGGTGGACCTCGATGCGCTGTATGAGGCGCAGGAGCAGGCGAAGGCTGAGCAGAGCTGACGGAGCCGGGGCGGGGCCAGCCCCTAGGGCGTCGGCTCCGCGGCATCGGCGTCCACAGGGTTGTAGTGCATGCCCAGGAGCGCCCCGGAAGCGGACATCAGCACCTCGGCCTCCACGGCGCGTAGCGTGCGTTCCTCCCGGGCAGTGATGCGGTAGAGTCCGGCGATCACCTGCGCTGTGGGCTCGTCGCGCCGGACGACGTCTCCGAAGATGGTGCGCGCCGGTTCGAAGACGCTCTGCCAACTCAGTCCCTGCATGGATGAGCGCAGGCTCGGGGAGGCGCACGCGTCGATCCGGTCGAAGCGACCGGTCGCGGCATCCGTCATCAGGTCACGTGCCTGCTTGATCGCCTGGGTCGGGACCTCGTGCCGTGGAGCGGTGATCTTCGCGGGCACCTGGGCGCTGAAGCGGCGTTGAGCTGCCTGCCGGCTGATGCCCAGGCTCTCGCCGATCTGCGCCCATGTCAGCCCGTGCCGTCGGCTGTCCTGGACGAGCAGGTGCAGCGCCCGTTCGGCAGTGTCCATCAGCTGTGCGGCAGCGGCAAGGGAAGCCGCCGGCGGCGCCGCAGCGGGGGAAGACGCTGCGGACGCACTGCCCTCGGGGGTAACTGCGTCCCGGACGCCATCATCCGCATCGCCTGCACTGCCTGCGTCGCCCCGCCGGTCGGAGAGCGCATCGATGACGAGCGCCTGGGCGGCGATCAACTCGTGGATGACGTGCTCCTGCGGGGAGAGAGACATTGCATGAGTCTACGAGAGCTCGTCACCCGAGGTCAGGGCATTCGATGCTCGCTCACACGGCACCGGTGCTGGCAGCGGTGCGCTGCGCGCGGGGCATGAGCACAAGCCCCGCGAGCGTGAGCAGGACGATGCCCACCACTCCCGTCACGCCGTCGAACCACCACGAGGCATGCTCCGCTGTCTGGGGCACCGAGACCATGATCGTGAACTGCGCGAAGGTGACGTTCAGTGCTGAGTGTGTGAGGGCTGCGGGGATCGGGTTGCCGCCCGCTCGCTCGGTGATCGCGACCAGCATGTAGTTCGCGGCGCAGCAGAACACGATGAACATCCCGATCGCGTAGGGGCGCGGGGCTCCAGGGTAGTTGTGCCCCAGCAGGAGGATGGGAAGGTGCCACAGCGCCCAGATCGTGCCGCCCACGCCGATGGCCGTCCAGCTGCCCAGGCTGAGGAGCTGTCGATGGAGCCAGCCGCGCCAGCCGACCTCCTCGCCCAGCGCCGGGATCGCGGAGAGGAGGATGTTGACCGCGACGGCGCCGAGGACGATGGCGAGCATCGCGGCGGGCGGGATCGCGGCGCCGGCTTCCTGCGCCGCGGCCGTCGTGGTCTGAAGGAAGTGCTGGAAGGTCAGGTCGCCGGGCACGCCGCGCAGCACCATGACGGCGGCGCCTGCGAAAGTGATGGCGCTGACTGTGAGCACGCCGACCACGCTCCACACGATGATCGCTCGCCAGCGCCCGCGGAAGCGGAGCCCGACGGCATCCCGCCAGCGCTCAGCGCGTCCGCGTCGGCGCGCGTCGGCGACTGCCACAACTGTTCCCAGGGCAGGGGAGCACATTCCGAGCGCGATCAGCCACACGTACAGCGGGTGACTGATCCCGCCTTCCAGGAACCAGAACGGCAATGAGGCTGCGGTGAGCCCGGCCAGAGCGACGGCGAAGAAGATCCCGATGGAACGCCAATCGGGCTGTTCGGCCCCTGCTGCCGACGACGGGATGACTGCGGGGGAGTTCGGGTGGGCAACGGCAGAAGCGGGTCGCGTCATGACTCCAGTCTGTCAATGGAGCAATGACGCGTCAATGTGGCGTTGACGGCGAGTGTGTGGCGGGTTGCATCATGCAGCGTGCCGACACGTGCTGCATGATCGTTGGCGCCGCGCGTGTGGTGGGTCGGCGGTGTAGTGCAGAGGCTGGCGCCACGCATCCGCATAGAGTGGATGCGCCGCCCGGCCCGTCGGCGCCGACGCGAGAGCGGGCTGCTGACTGAGCAAGGAGAGCCATGGCTGCGCCGTTCCGCCCGAACATCGTCTTCATCATGTCCGACGATCACGCCGCGCATGCGATCTCCGCATACGGTGCCGGATTGAACTCGACGCCGCACCTGGATCGGATCGCGCGTGAGGGCGTGCGCATGAACGCGGTGTTCTGCACCAACTCGATCTGCTCGCCCAGTCGCGCCTCGATCCTCACCGGCACGTACAGTCACGTGAATGGCTGTGCCACCATCCGCACGGAGATCGACCACCGGCTGCCGTCGTTCCCCGAAGCCCTGCAGGCCACGGGCTACCGCACGGCGCTGTTCGGTAAATGGCATCTGGGGGTGTCCGAGCAGTCCAATCCGCGTGGTTTCGACGACTGGCTGATCTTCCCGAACCAGGGCGAATACCGCGACCCGGTCATGTATTCCGATGACTGGCGAGGAACCGTCGAGGGGTACGCCACCGACATCATCACCGACCTGTCTGTGGACTGGATGCGCCGCAGTCGCGCCGACCACCCCGAGGATCCGTTCTGCCTGTTGATCCATCACAAAGCGCCTCACCGTCCCTGGGTGCCGCATCCTCGGCATGAGTCGTTGTACACGGAGGGCGCCATTCCCGAGCCGGAGACCCTGTTCGATGACCACGCGGGTCGCTCGCAGGTGATCAAAGACCTGCACATGTCGATCGCCGATCACCTCACCGCCCATGACCTCAAGCAGGAGATCCCCGAGGAACTGCGCGGCGAAGAGAAACGCATCGAGCGCACCCGATGGGCATACCAGCGGTACATGGCGGATTACCTCCGCACCGTGCAAGCGATCGACGACGGTGTGGGCACGGTGCTCGATACGCTCGATGAGCTCGGCATCGCGGAGAACACCATCGTCGTCTACACCTCGGATCAGGGCTTCTTCCTTGGCGACCACGGTTGGTACGACAAACGCCTGATGTTCGACGAGTCCCTGCGGATGCCGATGCTGGTGCGCTGGCCCGACCAGATCCCGGCCGGTTCCGTGTGCGAGGCGATCGGCACCAATGTGTCCTTCGCCGCGACCTTCCTCGAAGCCGCCGGCATAGAGGCCGATACCGCCATGCCGCAGCAGCAGGGTCGCTCACTCCTGCCGATCATGCGCGGCGAACACCCAGCGGACTGGCCCGAGTCGATGTACTACCGCTATTGGGAGCACCTGGACGTCGACCACAGGGCTCCCGCCCACTACGGCGTGCGCACCCGGCGCTACAAGTACGTGCACTACTACGGCGATGGCATGGGGGCGCCCGGCTCCTCTGATGAGATCCTCCCCGCCGAGTACGAGCTGTACGACATGGAGAAGGACCCCGCCGAGCTCACCAACGTCGTGGATGACCCCGCCTACGCCGACGTGCTCGCCGAGATGCGCGCCGAACTCGCGCGCCTGCAGGCCGAGTTCCAGGACGAGCCCTACCGCGGGCCGGACACGCCCAGGCCGCAGTGGGGGCCGACGCACGGGTACTGATCTCCGTCGCTCGACCTGATCTTCCCTCTTCCCCTCCTTCCTCCCTACGGGACCGTAGGTTATGGTGGGGCGGGTGAGCGTGTTCTCAACCTCGATCCCGTCACCGGCTGATACGGAGCCGATGATCCAGCTCCTGGACCCCGACGGCGCCCGCAGCCCGCTCGATGAGCTGGACGCGGTGCTCGCCGCCGGCACGAGTCCCGACGACCCCGAGCCGCTGGATTCCCCGCAGCGCCTGCGCGGCTATTACCGCGACATGGTGATGATCCGCGCCGCCGACCTGGAAGCCACCAGCCTGCAGCGCCAGGGCCAGCTGGGCCTGTGGGCGAGCGCACTTGGCCAGGAGGGTGCCCAGATCGGTGCCGGCCATGCCGCCCGCACCCAGGACTACCTGGTGCCCACCTACCGCGAACACGGCGTGGCCTGGGCTCGCGGCATCGAGCCGATGACACTGCTGGAGCTGTTCCGCGGCATCTCCCACTGCGGCTGGGACCCTGTCGCCCTGCGCACCCATCCCTACATGATCGTGCTCGGCTCCCAAGCCCCGCACGCCGTGGGCTACGCCATGGGACTGCAGCGCGACGGCCTTGTGGGCACCGGCGATGCGACCACGGACACCGCTGTTCTCGCCCTGTTCGGCGACGGCGCCTCGAGCGAGGGTGAGGTCTCTGAGTCCTTCACTTTCGCCGCCTCCACACAGGCGCCCGTCGTGTTCTTCTCCCAGAACAACCAGTGGGCCATCTCTGTGCCCACGGCCGTGCAGACTCGTGTGCCGCTTGCACAGCGCTCACGCGGCTGGGGCATTCCCTCGGTGCGCGTGGACGGCAACGATGTGCTCGCCACGCTCGCCGCAGTGCGTATCGCGCTCGACTCCGCCCGCGACGGTGGGGGCCCGCGCTTCGTCGAAGCCGTCACCTACCGCATGGCCGCACACACCACGAGCGACGACCCCTCCCGTTACCGTTCCGGTGACGAGGAGCAGCAGTGGGCCCGCAAGGACCCGATCCTGCGGCTTCGTCGGCACCTCGAGCGCATAGACGAGATCGACCAGTCCTTCGTGGATGCCTGCGAGGAGGAGGGCCACGATCTCGCAATGCGGCTGCACCACCACATCCACGGCATGGCCGACCCCGACCCGGCCACGATCTTCGACCACGTCTACGCCGAACCCCATCCGCTCGTGGAGGCCGAGCGTGCCGCCTACCTCGAGTACGCCGCGCAGTTCGCCGACGACGAGGCCACTGACCCCGCTGGGGCCGACGGGCAGCAGGACGCCACCGATCAGGAGGCCACACGATGAGCACCACCACGTTGCCGATCGCCAAGGCCATCACCGCCGGACTGCGCGACGCCATGCGCGCCGACGAAAAAGTGATGCTGATGGGCGAGGACATCGGTGTGCTCGGCGGCGTCTTCCGCGTCACCGATGGTCTGCACGCCGAGTTCGGCTCCCAGCGCGTGGTTGACACTCCGCTTGCAGAGGCCGGGATCGTCGGCACTGCCGTCGGCCTGTGCTTCCGCGGCTACCGGCCCGTTGTCGAGATCCAGTTCGATGGCTTCGTCTTCCCCGCCTTCAACCAGATCACCACCCAGGTCGCGAAAATGCACTACCGCACCGGCGGCCGCGTCAGCCTGCCGCTCGTGATCCGAATCCCGCACGGTGGGGGTATCGGCGCGGTCGAGCACCACTCTGAGAGCCCCGAAGCGCTCTTCGCCCACACCGCGGGCCTGCGGATCCTTGCCCCGGCCACCGCGCAGGACGCCTACTGGATGACCCGCCAGGCCATCGAGTGCGACGACCCCGTGATCATGCTCGAGCCCAAGCGCCGGTACTGGGTCAAGGGCGACGTCGACCCGGACCAGCGGCCCGACCTCTCGCCATGGAACGCCCAGGTGCGCCGTTCGGGCCGTGACGCGACACTGCTCGCCTGGGGACCCAGCGTGCAGCTCGCGCTCGAGAGCGCCGAGGAAGCCGCCGCCGACGGTGTGGACCTCGAGGTGATCGATGCCCGCTCCCTCGCCCCGCTGGACATCCCCACGATTTCCGACTCCGTGCGCCGCACGGGCAGGCTCGTGATCGTGCACGAGGCCCCGGTCTCCGGTGGGCTCAGCGCCGAGATCGCCGCCCGCATCACCGAAGAGTGCTTCTACCACCTGGAGTCGCCTGTGATCCGCGTGGGCGGCTACCACACCCCGTACCCGCCAGCGCGGGTCGAGGACGCCTACCTGCCCGACCTCGACCGTGTGCTGGACGGCGTGGACCGCGCCCTGGCCCACTGACGCCCCTGCTCGATCACACCCTGCAGCGTCGGCCCTGAGCAGCCCCCGCCTGCGTGAGAGGATTCCCCCATGGCTTCTGCGACGATCGTTCCGATCACCCTGACCGACCCCGGTGAGGGACTCACTGAGGCGGAGATCCTCGAGATCAAGGTTGCTGTGGGCGACACCGTGGCCATCAACGACCCCGTGGTCGAAGTGGAGACCGCCAAGAGCGCTGTCGAGCTGCCCAGCCATGTGGCTGGCACCGTGGTGAAGGTGCTCGTGGCCGTCGGCGATGAGGTGCCCGTGGGCACCCCACTGCTGGAGATCGACACCGCGGGCGGATCCTCACCTGTTCCCCCGTCCGGCCCAGCACAGCAGAGCCAGGAGGAGCCGCGCACGCTCGTCGGGTACGGCAGCTCCGCACCGACCCGCCGACGTCGCCGCGCCCCCGGTGCGAACACGGCCGCGACCCACGGCCACGACGCGGATCAGCACCAGCAGGTCCCCGTTGACCGCATCCTCGCCAAACCACCTGTGCGCAAGCTCGCCAAAGACCTGGGGATCGCGCTCGCCGACGTGCTCGCCACCGGGCCCGACGGCACCGTCACCCGCGAGGACGT
Source organism: Brachybacterium timonense (assembly GCF_900258505.1). GTDB lineage: Bacteria > Actinomycetota > Actinomycetes > Actinomycetales > Dermabacteraceae > Brachybacterium > Brachybacterium timonense. The sequence continues at coordinate 2,758,315 of NZ_LT984895.1, read as the reverse complement.
GCTCAGTGCACAGCAGCGTTCCCTCAGTGGCGACACCGTCACCGTGCGTGACGGCGAATACTTCCCCGACGAGTCCCCGCAGGCCCCCGAGGACCTGGGTGGCGCCATGAAGTCCAGCCGCCACCAGCCGTTCCCCGGCGTCACCACCGATGAGCGCACCACCCGCGTGCCCATCCGCTCCGTGCGCAAACGCACCGCCGAAGCCATGGTGGCCAGCGCCTTCACTGCCCCGCACGTGACCGTGTTCAACGAGGTCGACATCACCGACGGTATGCAGCTGCTCGCGCAGCTGAAGGCCTCGCGCGAGTGGAAGGACGTCAAGCTCTCCCCACTCACCCTGGTGGCGAAAGCACTGCTGGTCGCGATCCGCCGCAACCCCGAGGTCAACGCCTCCTGGGATGAAGACGCCCAGGAGATCGTCTATAAGCACTACGTCAATCTGGGCATCGCCGCCGCCACCCCGCGCGGCCTCATCGTGCCGAACATCAAGGATGCGCACCTGATGACGCTGCGCGAGCTGGCCGACGCGATCGACGAACTCGCCCGCACCGCCCGCGCCGGTCGCACCACGGTGTCTGACACTCGCGACGGCACCATCACCATCACGAACTTCGGTGTGTTCGGCATCGACTCCGGCACCCCGATCCTCAACCCGGGGGAGTCCGTGATCCTGGGCGTCGGCGCCATCAAGGACGTGCCGCGCGTGATCGACGGACAGGTCGTGCCACGCAAGGTGGTCCAGCTCGCCGCAAGCTTCGACCATCGCCTGATCGACGGCGCCCTCGGCGCTGAGCTGCTGCGGGACGTCTCCGCCGTGCTCGAGCAGCCCGCGCTGGGCCTCGTCTGGGGCTGAGGGCCTGCCCGGTGGAGGCGAGCTCCCACGACGATCACTCCGCGTCGAGTCCCTCGAGCGGTTCCGCTCGCGCCCGTGCGCGCCGCGAGGACGTGCGCATGCACACCGTGGAGATGGCCGCGCTCGTGGTGGAACCGGAGGATGAGCATGACGTGCTCGGTTCTGGCCCCGTTCCCGAGCAGCTCGCCCGCTGGCGGATCGCACTGCTGGTCGCCGCCGGTGGCGCGATCGGAGCCATCGCCCGGTGGGTGCTGGGGCTGATCGAGCCCTCCACCACGACCCCGACCCTGATCGAGCTGCCGCTCGCGACCCTGGCGGTGAACGTCGTTGGTTGCCTCCTGCTCGGCGTGCTCACCGGCGAGATCGAAGTGCGCGGCCCCGTGCGCGCCTGGGTCCGGCCCTTCGCCGGCCCCGGCCTCTGTGGCGGGTTCACCACCATGTCGACCCTTGTCCTGGAGGGATCGGCGATGGTGGGGGCGGGCTTCTCGATGCTCGCCGCGATCTACGGGATGGTCACGCTCATCCTCAGCTTCGCCGCGACAGCGCTGGGGCTCGCGCTCGGCACGCGGATCGGCCGCGCCCTGCGCACCTACGAGACGTTGCGCCCGCGCGTGGAGGCAGCGATCACGTCCGCAACGGATCCAGACCAGGAGGGCACAGCATGACGGCACTGCTGAGCGTGCTCATGGTGGGGATCGGTGGCGGCGCCGGTGCCGCACTGCGCTGGTGGATCGGTGACATGTACAGCACTCTGCAGGCCCGGCGCGCTCCCCAGGGGCAGCGCCGCACGGACTCCCCGCCGATTCCGTGGCCCACGATGATCGCGAACGTGCTCGCCTGCTTCCTCCTGGGGCTGGTGGTGGTGAACCTCGGATCGGCCGACGGCGCCGCCGCCCTCGCCTACCTGCTGCTTGCCGTCGGCTTCTGCGGCGGACTCTCCACGCTCTCGACTGCCGCCCTCGATGCCGCACAGCTCGCGCGCGGTGGCTCGTCCGTGCTCGCCACCGGGTACACGCTGCTGACGATCGGCCTGTGCATGGCCGGGCTGTGGCTCGGGGTGGTGATCGCCTCATGACCGCAGGCCGCGTCCGGCTCGGCGCCGTCGGTGTGATCGCCCTGGTGGTGTTGGCCGTCGTGGCCGTGCTGGCGGCTGCCGGAGCCGCCGGGGACAACATCGTGCTTGCTGACGCCGGCCCCGTGGTGCGGACCGCCGGACCCATCGCCGCCATGGTGGCTGATCTTGCGGCAGCCGTCGCACTGGGCGGCGCGGTGATCGGCGGATGGCTGCTGAGGGCCGACGCTGACCGCACGCGCGCGATGGGAACCGTTGCCGTCGCCGCAGGGATCGCCACGATCGCCCGGCTGCTCGGTCTGCTCACCTCCTACGCGCTCGCGACCGGCCAGTCGCTGGCCTCGGACCGTTTCGGCTCCGACCTGCCGGTGTTCGTCGCGACCGACCTGGGGTCCTGGCTGCTCACCGGCCTGGTGCTGCTGGCAGGCTCCACCACCGCCGCTCTCGTCGGCACCTCGCGGACCCATGCCCGTGCTGTGGCGATCCTGCTGGGGGCAGCCGCATGTGCGACCGCCATGACGGGCCATGCCGCCGGTGGCAGCTCGCATGAGACCGCGACCTCGACCCTGGCGGTGCATCTGCTCGGCGTCGGCGTCTGGGTGGGTGGACTGCTTGTGCTGCAGGTGCTGCCTCCCGCGCAGCGCGATGATGCCGCCGTGCTGCGTGGCTTCTCCCGCCTTGCACTCGTGGCCTGGATCGCGGTGGGCGTGAGCGGGCTGTGGGCGCTCGGCGTGCGGATGACCGCACCCGCGGATGTCCTGAGCAGCCCGTACGTGCAGCTCGGCGTGGTCAAGGCGCTGCTCCTGCTGACGCTCGCGGTGCTCGGATACGCCCAGCGGCAGCAGCTCGCTGCCCGCGTCGACCCGGACGCCCCAGTGGGACACGCGATCACCGCGTACCGGCGGCTCGCCGTGATGGAGCTGCTGCTGATGGGACTTGCGATCGCGCTTGCCGCAGCCATGAGCTCGTCACCGCCGCCCGCCGTGGAAGTGCCGCCGCCGGTGGACGCCGCCTCGCGTCTGTCCGGCTATCCGCTGCCGCCCGAACCGACTCTTCTCACGGTGCTGGGCCAGTGGCGTCCCGACCCGGCAGGGCTCGCCGCAGCCGCCGCTGTTCTGCTGTGGTTCTGGCGGCCCGCCGCACCACTCCGGCGCCGCGCTGATGTCCTCGCCGCTGTCGGGGGAGTGGCGCTGCTCGTGCTTGTCACCAGCGGTCCGCTCGCGGTCTACAGCAAGGTGCTGGTCAGCGCCCATGTTGTGCTGCATGCGCTGCTGCTGGCGGTGGGCCTGCTGCTGGGGGCCGCGGTGCAGCGCTCCACGTGGCTGCGTGACCTGCTGCCGACGCGGCCCTGGCTGGCCGCTGCTCTCGCCGCCGCGGGGCCCCTCCTGCTCATCGGCGTCTACGCGCAGCCATTCACGCTGCGCCTGGCACTGACCTCGCACGCAGCTCACATCATGCTGATGCTCCTCGCCGTCGTGGCGGGTGTGCTCACCGTGCAGGCGGTGCGCTGCGCTCGCTCGCCGTGGCCCGGCCTTGCGGCAGCTGCGGCGGTGCTGCTCGCCGCCGCCATCACGCTCGCCGTCGGCGACAGACTGCTCGCGGCCAGCTGGTTCGGTGCGACCGGGCGTCCCTGGCTCGCCGACGCGCTGGCGGATCAGCGCACCGGCGGCATAGCCCTCGTCGGCGGAACCGTGCTGGTCGCTGCGGCGGCCGCGATCGTGCTCAGGCGAACAGGCCGCGGACCGTCCGCAGACGACCCAGCAGCTGCTCCCGGTCCGTGAACGGCACGTACGGTTCGACCTGAGTCGACGCGGCGGTCTTCGCTGCTCGTCGGCGTGCCCACAGTCGGGCCAGCCGCCCCGGGCTCTCGGCAGCGGCGTGCACCGACGCGTCGCCGCCTGCACGGATTCGTCGGAACTCCTCCAGCGGGCCGGACTCGTCGATCACGGCGCGCATCAGATAGGCCGCGATGTCTGCTTGCTCCACGAGCACCGGCAGGATGCCACCGGAGACGCGTACCTGACCCAGGATCACCAGATCATCGCGATGACGCGGGAATGCGCCGAGGAACAGGTCCGGGGCTCCCGACTCGGTGGACGGCACCACATCGTCCGGCAGATAGTCCGCACCGGAGCGATAACCGGTGGCCAGAATGATGAGGTCGGGACGGTAGCCGTCGCCGCTGCCCGTGATCGCGCCGTCGGCGGTGATGCCGGTGACCTCACCGATCGGGGTGATCCGGCCTTCACGCACTCGATCCAGCACGGTGTCGGAGACGATCACGCGATCCTGCGTGAGCGGCACCGTCGGCGCCGGCAGACCAACCTCGGACGGGTCACCGGCAAGGCGCCCCACCACCGCGGAGGCGATGCGTTCGTTCAGCGGCCCCAGCAGCTCCGGCTCCCGTGCGGCGGCCACGTCGCCCGCCACCGGTCCGATCCGGCGCGGCACCACCCAGTGGCCCGTACGCACCGACCAGCGCACCTCGAGAGCGCGGCGGGCGGCGTCCACGGCGATATCTGCGGCGGACTGCCCGGAGCCCACGACCAGCACGCGCTGGCCCTCGAGGCCGTCGGCGCTGGTCCAGTCCTTCGCGTGGATCACCCGTGTGCTCGCGGGCGCCTGCTGGACCCAGTCCGGCAGGTAGGGGCGCTCACTCGTGCCATGCGCTGCGATGATCGCTCGATAGATGGTGATCTCGCCGGTGGACAGCTCCACCTGCCACACACCCTCCGAGAACGGATGCGCGCTTCGCACCTCCACACCCGGCCGGAAGTGCTCGGTCAGGTTGTAGCGTGCGGCGTAGGCGCGCAGATACTTCGCCATCTGCTCGCCGCGCAGGAACTCCGGGAACGACACCGGCTGGAGCATGTCCTCGTACTGCGTGAACGCGCGGGAGGAGATCATCTCCATGGTGGACCAGATGGGGGAGTCCTCCCGCTGCGAGTTCCAGATCCCGCCGACATGTTCGGCGCGATCGACCAGGTCGAAGGGGACCTCGAGCGCCTGCAGCGCGGCAGCCGCGGCCAGACCGGCCGGACCGGCGCCGACCACGAGCACCTTCTCGCGGGTAGGGACCTGATGGTCGAGCTCGGACATCGTGGAGCCTTCCGGGTGATGCGGGTCAGGGGTGCGCGACGGCACGAGGTCCATCCTAGGTGGTGCGGATCAGGTGGTGGTCAGCACCGAGATCACCAACGAGACACCCACGGCGATGATGACCGTGCTGGTGATATGGGCCAGCAGAGCATGGTCGCGCACCAGACGGCGAGCCCGGGCGGTCTGCGGCACGAGATCGGTGGGCCCCGATGAGGTCTGCACGAGGACCGCGGCGTACAGGTACTCCGGCAGTCCTCGCTCGGACACTGTCGTCCCAGGCAGCGAGAACCCGCCGTCGACTGCATCGGCGGCCGCGTACTCCAGCGCGTAGGTCACCACGGTGCTGAACCAGGTCGCTGCCATGGAGCCGACCGCAATGATCAGAAGAATCGTGACCGGCACCCCCTGCGGCCTGGCGATCAGCACAGCGATCGCGACGATGGCGGTGACCATCATGTTGATCACTTCGGTGCGGGCGCCGGCGCGGGATGCCCACGCGCGGTAGGCGAACACGTGCCGTCGGGCATGAGGCAGTCGAGCGAGCGCCAGCAGTCGTGCGCGCGGCTGCCCATGCGCCGCCGCCAGCGTGAAGAGGGCGAACAGTGCGGTGTACGCGCTGACGATGACCACGAATGTCAACGCCAGCAGCAAGGCTCTCTCCCGGGCGTTGTCGGCTGTGACCCAGTTGAGCTCGAGTCGCAGTGTCGGGACCACCATCCAGAACACGCAGGCCAGCAGCAGCGACATCGAAAAGCGCAGGTTCTCCGACAGCAGCAGGTCGCGCCAGCTGCACGCTCCGGTGCGCAGACCGCTCAGGCGGCGCCGCCAGCGTCGGCACAGACGCCGCGGGCAGCGCGTCGCCGCACTCAGGACGGCGGAGGCTGGGTGCGTCATCTGACTCGTACCTGATCTGCTCACCCGTGCCGCGCGTCCGCGGTGGGGTCCTCGAGCGCCGCCTCATGCGCGAGACGAACAGCGCCTGCGAGTCCGTCGGCGGCGATGGCGGTGGTGCGGCCATCGGTCTGAAGCCCGGCCAAGAGTTCATCGTGGATCGGGCCGGGGGATGTGAGCACGGACCCGGCGAGCACCACGGGCAGCTCGCGGTCAGGATCCAGACGCTGCACCGCGGAGCTGAGATGACGGATCGCGGCATCGAGGATCTGCCGTGCCACGGGGTCGTCGGGGATCTGGCCGGGCAGCGGGGCGAAGCGGCCCATCGCCGCGGGGGAGCCGACGGGCACGATCTCGTCGAGGGCGCGGATGAGGTCCTGACGCACATCGCCGGTGGGGGAGGGCGGCAGGATGCCGTCGCGCAGATCGAGATCCAATGCATCGGCTAGGCGCTCGGTGAGCTCGGTCCGCGGCCCGCGGTCGTCGATATCGGCGGCCACCGCTTCGAGGGTGCGGCGTCCGAGCCACACGGCGGAGCCGATGTCACCCAGCATCCAGCCCATGCCATCGCGTCGCTCGGTGATCTCGCGTCCGGTGAAACGCACCGCCACGGCACCGGTGCCAGCCAGCAGCAGCACCCCGTCATCACCCACATCGCCGGCGAGGAAGGCGGTGAGCAGATCCGGGCCCACGTCGATGCGGTCGGCAGCGATGCCCAGTGGGGTGAGGGCCTGGCGGAGGGCATCGAGGATCTCGCCATGGCGGGCGGCTCCCGCTCCGGACATGCCGGCGAACACGGCACAGACATCGAGCGGGCGGTCGAACGTCTCGCCCGCGACCGTCAGTGCCTCGCGCACAGGCGCCGCGATGCCGGCCACGGCGGCGGGGCCGGAGGAGCGCAGATTCGCACCGGGCCCCCGGGTGATGACGGCCCCGTCGAGGCTCGGGCCGACGGTCTCGGCGTCGGCCCCCGTGCGCTGCTCCACGGGGACCAGGGCGATGCGAGTGCTCGTCCCGCCGATGTCAGCGCCGATGACGACGCGCAGCGAGACAGTGTGCGTGCGATCGCTGCGCTCAGCAGGAGTGGTCGGCCTCACTCGGAACCCCCGTGTGTGGTAGTTTCTTCACCATCTCGTCCGCGACGAGGAAATTTTACTCCGGCGTCGATCGGGTGCCGTGCAGAGAGGCCACTGATGACGCTTGCCTCCCCCAAGGAGCTCTCATGATCGCACGACGTCGTGTGCTCGCCGCCACAGCCTCACCGTCGGTGCCGCGAAAGGTGATGCGCCGATGACGAATGCCACCCCGACCCCCGGTACCTCGAACTCCAGCACCCCGACCCGCACGGACTGGAACCGCGACATTCTCAGCCTGCTCATGGCGCCGGTCTCCGGCACCGAGTTGACCGATTTCGAACGCGAGATCCTCGCCGAAGGCGTTGGCAGCGTGATCTTCTTCGGCTACAACACGCCGGATGCCCCAACCGCCCGCGACCTCGCCCGCAGCATCCACGAGATCGCCGCTGACTGCGTGATCGCGATCGACGAAGAGGGCGGTGACGTCACCCGCCTGCAGTCGGCCACCGGTTCCTCCCTGCCCACCGCATGGGCGCTCGGAACCCTGGATGACGTGGACCTCACCCGCCGCATGGGCTGCGCGCTCGGTGACATCCTCGCCGCCTGCGACATCGACCTTGACCTCGCGCCCGTGCTGGACGTCTCCACCGATCCGGCGAACCCGGTTATCGGCACCCGCGCCTACGGCGACGAACCCGACCTCGTGGCCCGGCACGCCCGCGCGATGGCCTCCGGGCTGCGAGACGAAGGCATCGCCGTGTGCGGCAAGCACTTCCCCGGCCACGGCGCCACCAGCGTCGACTCTCACACCGCACTGCCGCGGATCGACCTGCCGGAGGCGACGTTCCGCCGCGACCATCTCGCGCCCTGGACCCTCGCCCCCTGGATGGATGCCGTGATGACCGCGCACGTCCTGGTACCGACCTTCGGCGAGGGCCCCGCCACCATTTCGGGCTGGTCCCGGGACCTGCTCGAGGAGATCAGCCTCGGCGGATTCCACGGGCTCGTCATCACCGACGCCCTCGACATGGCGGCCGTCTCCGAGGACCCCGGCTACACCGAGGCCGTGGTTCGCGCGGTCGAGGCCGGAGCAGACCTGCTGTGCCTGGGAACCTCGATCCGCCGTGACAGCGCCCAGATGGTCACGCAGGCGCACGACGCCCTCGTGGCGGCCCTCCAGTCCGGACGGATCAGCGCCGACACCCTCGCCCAGCGAGCCTCACGCACCCGCGTGCTGCTGCGTTCCATCCGCTCGCGCCGACGCTGGCTGCCCACCCCCGACCTCGACCAGGCGCTCGCCCACGCCGAATCGCTGGGCGCCGGGGCGGCCCTGCGTGCAGTCCAGGTGCGGCATGCCCGCCTCACGCTGGATCAGACGTGCGTGATCGACGTGCGTGGCGGGGGAGTGGCGCTGTCTTCGGCGCGCCGCGGCCGGCTGCTGGCCGCGCTGCATGAGCGCGGCATCGATGCCTACGAAGCAGCCGGCGGGGAAGACCTCACCACTGCATTGCGCGCCCCGCAGATCCTGGTCACCACACGGTTGGCCCGCAGCGATGCGGCGGAGCAGGAGCAGCTGGCGCGGGTGCTCGCTGTGCGACCGGACGCGATCGTTGTCCACCTGGGTGTCCCGGACGCCGCACCACGCCACGACCGCCTCGTCCTGGCCCACGGTGCCGGCCGCACCATGATGCGCGCCGCCATCGACGCCCTGCTCGCCGGCGGCGACCGGTGAGCACCGAACCCCCGGCCCGGGACAGTGCGCTGACCATCCTGGGCCTGATGTCCGGCACGAGCGTGGACGGCATCGACACCGCGGCCGTGCGCTTCCGCCGGGATCTGAGCGATCCGACGCTGCTGCATGCACAGCTCCTGCGTACGAGCGAACATGCCTGGTCAGAGCAGGATCGGGCCCAGCTGCTCGATGCCATGCCGCCCGGTGAGCTCGATGCCGCGGCGCTGTCCGAGCTGCATGCCCGGTGCGGCGCCGCCTTCGGGAGGGCTGCCGCGGTGGAGCTGCAGCAGCTCTCGGCCGACGGCGTGCGCGTCGACCTTGTCGCCAGCCACGGCCAGACCCTGTTCCACGGCGCAGGCCCGGACGGCACGGTCACCTCCACGCTGCAGATCGGTGATCCTGCCCGGATCCACGCCGCCACAGGCACACCCGTGCTCGCTGACCTGCGCACCGCCGACGTCGCCGCCGGAGGCCAGGGCGCCCCGCTCGTCCCTCTGCTGGATTCCCTGCTCGTCGCGGGCCGCGCCGACCTGCCGGGCCGCACCGCGCTGCTGAACATCGGCGGTATCGGCAATGTCACCGTGCTCGAGGACGACGGGACTATTCACGCCATCGGTGACACCGGCCCCGGCAACGCACTGCTCGATGCTGCCGTCCGTACAGCAACGGGCCAGCCCTGTGATCGGGATGCAGCGCGCGCCCGCACCGGCACCGTCGACCCCGGGCTGCTGGCTGCCCTGCGCGAGGACCCGTTCTACGCTCTGCCACTGCCGCGTTCCACCGGTCGTGAGCATTTCACCCCGGGCTATGTCGCCGCCGTCGCGGCACGGTCCGGGATCGCCCTGCCTGATCTTCCGGATCTGCTCGCCACACTGGTCGAACTCACCGCGAGCACCATCGCCGATGTGCTCGCGCCGCATCGGCCGGGGCGTGTTCTCCTCTCCGGCGGTGGCGCCCACAACCCGCTGTTGTGCGAGCGTCTGGCGGCGCTGCTTCCCGACACCGTGTGGGACACCACCGCCCGGCTCGGTCTCGATGCCGACGCGAAGGAGGCCGTGCTCGTCGCCCTGATCGGGTGGATGTCGATCCAGGGGCTGCCGGGCGTCCCCGTCGGCCGTGACGGCCGCCCTGCCACGGGCGCCCGCGCCGCCCAGGTGCTCGGCGTGCTCACGCCGCCCGTCGGCGCTCCTCGGCCCGACGGGGCGGGCCCGATCACCCGACTCCGGCTCACCCCATCCGTATCCGCGCAGGAACGCTGACATGGCCAACACCAGCCAGGGCCCGTCGGGCCGGCTCACAGAGCACGGAAGGAACGCATCGTGAACCAGCAGGTCCCCGCCGTGGAAGGCACCGTCACCGCTCGGATTCGCGCTCACCGCACCGGCCTGCAGCCCGCGCTCGGCCGCATTGCCGATGTTGTGCTCGCCGAGCCCGCCGCAGTCGCCGCCATGACGATCGCCGACGTCGCCGCCCACGCCGACTGCTCCGAGGCGACCGTGGTGCGCTTCACCAAGGAGATCGGATACACCGGGTATCGCCAGTTCCGTTTCGCCCTCCATGAGGAGACGGCCCAGCGCGCCGGTGCACCCGCCGAGGTCTACGCCACCGATATCGACCCGGCCGACGATCTCTCGGTGGTGATCGCGAAGATCGCCGCAGCGGACGCCCGCGCCGCCCACGACACCGTGGGCATGCTCGACACGGCGGTGCTCGACGCCGTCGCCCAGCACGCGGTGACCGCCCGACGCATCCTGCTGGTCGGCGTCGGAGCCTCCGCCCTGCCCGCTCAGGACCTGCAGCAGAAACTGTTCCGCGTGGGCCTGCCCGCCGTCGCCTATCTCGACATCCATCACGGCCTGCCTGCCGCCGCCCTGCTGCGTCCCGACGACCTGTGCATCGCCTTCTCGCATTCCGGGCGCACCGCAGAGACGCTCGACCTCGCCGTGGTCGCGGCCCGATCCGGTGCCCTCACCGTTGCCGTCACCGAGGCGCCGCGCAGCGTTCTCGCACGGGCCTGCGATCACGTGCTGGTGACCGCCGCTTCCGAGTCGGAGGTGCGCTCCGGTGCGACCGCCTCCCGCATCGCCCAGCTCACGGTGGTGGATTGCCTGTTCATGGCAACAGTCCGGAAGCTTCCGGACCTCGGCAGAGACGCGCTGGCCCGCACCCGCGCCGCCGTGGAATCCCGCCGCACCGAGTGAGCCGCCGCGGCTCCGCCCCCGTCGTGCACGAAGGGGAGCCGAATCGGCTGATCGATGAGGTCGTGTCACACCGACCCCCTCTGTGACGACCCGTTGTGCGTCGGCCAGACGGGTGGCCGATGCAGGACCGGTCGACCGCCGTCCGGGAATCGAATGGACCGGCAGTCGTCGGCCCTGGTACGGTCGAGGGCATGTGGAACTGATCGGCCCCGTCGCCCTGCCTGCGCCCGCGCCTCGTCGAGCCCTACTCCGAGGCCCCGGCGCGGCCCCACGCACACTCCCGGAGCTGATCGATGACCGCCACTGCCACCTCCCACGCCTCGACCGCGGCCGCCCACCTGCATCTGCGCGCCGACGGCGTCTCCTTCTCCTACCCGGATCGTCGCGTCCTCACCGACGTCTCCCTCGTGGTCCCCGCCGGCCGGCCGACCGGACTGCTCGGCGAGAACGGCTGCGGCAAGACCACCCTGCTGCGCATCCTCGCTGGCGAGCTCGAGGCCGACGGCGGCACGCTCGACCTGCCGGGCCCCGTCGGCCTCCTCCACCAGGAGCTGCCGCGCCCCGCCGACTGGACCCTCCAGCGACTGCTCGAGGACGCCCTGTCCCGGGCCCGTCGGCTCGAGGCCGAGCTGGCCGCCGCCGCAGAGGCCCTCGCCGACGCCCCGGAGGACCCGCAGGCCGCCCGCCGCTACGACGAACTCCTGGAGGAGGCCACCCTCGCCGACGTCTGGACGGCCGAGCACCGCGCCGAGGAGGTCTTGGCCGGGCTTGCCCTCGCGGACCTGCCCCGCGAGCGCATCCTCGGCGAGATCAGCGGCGGGCAGCGCGCCCGCCCCGCCCTCGCCCACCTGCTGATCTCCCGCCCCCCCACGCCGCTGCTCGACGAGCCCACCAACCATCTCGACGACGCCGGCGCTGCCTTCCTCGCTCGGCTGCTCGCCGAGCATCCCGGCCCCGTGCTGCTGGCCAGTCACGACCGTGCCTTCCTCGACGAGGCGACCCTTGCCCAGATCGACCTCGACCCGGCACCCACCCCTCTGCACCGCGAGCCGGGCGGTGCCCGCGCCTACACCGGCACCTTCTCCGACTACCTGATGGCCCGCTTCGACGAGCGCGACCGCTGGGAGCAGCAGTTCGCGCGGGAGCAGGACGAGCTGAACGAGCTGCGGGCGATCGAGGTTGCCGCGCACCGGCAGGGGAGGATCTCGGAGAAGCACTCCGAGATCCGCGGGGCCCGCAAGTTCTACTCCGACAAGGCCGCCGTGCGTGTCGCCCGCAGCGTTCGGGAGGCGACACAGCGCCTCGAACGGCTCGAACGCGAACAGATCCGCAAGCCCCCGGCCGACCTGCACTTCACCGCTATGCCCGCGGCGCCGCGCAAGGGCACGGGCCAGGTGCTGATCTCAGCCGTCGAGGTTGGCGTTGACGGGCGTCTCGCCCCCACCTCCCTTGCGCTCACCAACGGCGAGCATCTGCTGGTCACTGGCGTGAACGGCAGCGGCAAGTCGACCCTGCTCGATGTGCTCGTGGGACGACTCGAGCCGAGCAGCGGCACCGTGAACCGCCCCGCGAACCTGCGCATCGGCCACCTGCTGCAGGACGACGAGGCTCCAGCGGACATCACCGTCGGCGAGCATCTGCGCCGCGCCACCGGTATCGAGGACGAGGCAGCGGTGCCCGAGCTGTTCGGGCTCGTGCACCCGCGTGACCTGACCCGGCCGCTGACCGTTCTGTCCCGTGGACAGCTGCGCCGCGTCATGCTCGCCGCGATCCTGCTCGACCCACCCGACCTTCTTGTTCTCGACGAACCCACGAACCATCTGGCCCTGGTCACCGCGACCCGGCTCGAGGCGGCACTCGCCGACTGGCCCGGCACGGTCCTGATCGCCTCTCACGACAGGTGGCTCCGACGCCGCTGGACGGGGCGTACCCTCGCGCTCGCCCCCATGCAGGAGGAGGTCAGCCCGGACGAATGATGAGGCCGCCGCCCACGGTGGATGACGCCGTCGGCGGTCATAGTCGTTCATGAAGCTCCCCGCATCGCGGGCCCGTCGGCAACAGTGGCATCACCGCCCCGGCCGAGCGCCCACCGGGCGGTGACCGGCCGCTGTCGGTCCGAACTCAGACCGCCGACCCGGAGGATGCCATGACCACCCCGCAGCATTTCGAGACCCTCGCGATCCACGCCGGCCAGGAGCCTGACCCGGCCGCCGGATCGCTGGCCCTGCCGATCCACCAGACCACCAGCTTCGCCTTCCCCTCCACGCAGTCGGCAGCCGACCGCTTCGCCCTCACCGAGGCGGGGAACATCTACACCCGCATCACGAACCCCACGCAGTCCACCGTGGAGTCCCGGATCGCGGCCCTCGAAGGCGGGGCGGCAGGTCTGCTACTCGCCTCCGGGCAGGCCGCCATCACTCTCGCGATCCTCAACGTGGCCGGTGCCGGCGACTCCGTCGTGGTCTCCCCGAGCCTGTACGGCGGCACCTTCAACCTGTTCAAGCACACCCTCTCGACAGTCGGGATCACCCCGCGCTGGGTTGAGAACCCCGCCGACCCCGAGTCCTGGCGCGCCGCCGCCGACGACACCACCCGTGCGTTCTTCGGCGAGACCATCCCCAACCCCAAGCACGACATCCTCGACATCCGCCGCATCGCCGATGTCGCCCACGAGGTCGGTGTGCCACTGATCGTCGACAACACGATCGCCACCCCCTACCTGCTGCGTCCACTCGAACACGGCGCCGACGTCGTGGTGCACTCCGCCACCAAATTCCTCGGCGGGCACGGCACCTCCATCGCCGGTGTGATCGTCGACGGTGACAGCTTCGACTTCTCCGCCCATCCCGAGAAGTTCCCGCAGTTCACCCAGCCTGACGAGTCCTACAACGGTCTCGTGTTCACGCAGGTCCCGGCGCCGTTCGCCACCCGCGCCCGCACCAACCTGCTGCGTGACCTGGGGCCGGCGATCTCCCCGTTCAACGCCTTCCTCATCGGCCAGGGCCTGGAGACCCTCCCGCTGCGCATCGAGCGGCACGTCGACAACGCGCGTGCCGTCGCCGAGTTCCTCGAAGCCGACGAGCGCGTCGCCTCGGTCACCTGGGCATCGCTCAGCTCCTCCCCGTACAAGCAGCTGGCCGACACCTACCTCCCGCGCGGAGCCGGCAGCGTGCTCGGCTTCGAGCTGCCCGGCGGCATCGACGCCGGCAAGAAGTTCGTCGAAGCACTCGAGCTGCACTCGCACGTGGCGAATATCGGTGACGTGCGCAGCCTCGTGATCCACCCCGCCTCCACCACCCACTCCCAGCTCACCGCCGACGAGCTGGTGGCGGCGGGCGCCGGGCCGGGCTTCGTGCGCCTGAGCGTTGGCCTTGAACACATCGACGACATCCTCGCCGATCTGGAGAAGGGCCTCGCCGCCGCTGCCTGAGCAGCGTCCGCCGGCCCACCCGACACGCCGCGTCGGCGCCTCGACCTCCGCGGGGCACCGACGCGGCGTGCTGCAGGGCAGGACACGGCGTGGCTACGCTGGAGCCATCATGAGCGAGACCATCACGGATCCCACCCCGTCACGCGATCACCTGCCCACCGCCTCGAAACTGACACCTTGGCCGCCGAGCTGGGAGCCCGCCGCTGTCGTCGTCGACCTCGACGGCACCCTGGTGGACACCGAACAGCAATGGGTTCAGGCACAGGACACCTACCTGCAGTCCCATGGCGCCACCATCGATGAGCACACCCGCCGCGAGATCACCGGCCGCAGCGCCCAGACCGTCGTCGCCGCGATCGCACGGATCGTCGGTAAGGACCCGGAGGTCGTCGTCGGCGAGCTGCTCGCCCAGCACCGCGCCGATCTCGACCGCCCGCTCACCCCGCTGCCCGGCGCCCTGGAGATCCTCCGCGCGATCGCCGAGCGCAAGCCCGTTGCCATCGCCTCCAACTCACCCCGCGACCTGCTCGACAAGAAGGTCCATTCCCTCGGCATCGACGACGTGGCAGACCACACCGTTGCGATCGAGGACGTCGCACAGCCCAAACCCGCCCCCGACATGTATCGGCGTGGCGCCGAGCTGCTCGGCGCCGACCCCGCCGACTGCCTGGCGATCGAAGACTCTGAAACAGGAGCGGAATCCGCTCTGGCCGCAGGACTCCAGCTGATCTCCGTGCCCGTCATTCCCGGTCAGGACCCGCGCTCGCATCACCGCCTGACGGACCTCACCGACCCCGAGCTGCACCGCTGGGTCGAGAGCTGGACCCGCACCCGATGACGCAGCCGCAACGCGATCCCGGCAGCAACAGCACCGCCTCACGGATCGCCGCAGCGTTCGGGGACTGGACGCCGCGCGCCGTCGTCTTCGACTGCGACGGTCTGCTGCTGGACACCGAGTCGGTGTGGGAGGAGACGCAGCGGCGTGTGATCCAAGAGGTCGGTGCCCGCATCAGGGACGACGACCGCCGAGCCTTGCACGGCTCCGCTCTGGAGACCGCCGCCGCCCTGTTCGCCGAACGCTCCGGCACGGACGTGCAGATCGTGGACCGTCGGCTCCACGAGGTGTTCGATGAGCTGCTCACAGACGGCGTGCGCACCATGCCAGGAGCATTGACGACACTTCGCGCGGTCGCTGAGCGCGTGGGCGTTGGCTGCGCCTCCAACTCGTGGCTCACGGCGCTGGAGCACAAACTCACGGTGGGTGGGCTGCGTGAGCACATCACCGTGCTGCAGGCATCCGACACCGTCGAGCGACCCAAGCCCGCTCCGGACATGTATGCCGCAGCAGCGCGCGCCCTGGGCGTCGACCCCCGTGACGCGCTCGCCTTCGAGGACTCCGCCACCGGTGCGCGTGCCGCTCGCGACGCAGGGTTGCGGCTGATCGCCGTGCCCGCCCCCGGTGATCCAGCGCCCGAGGCGGACCTCGTGATCGACAGCCTCGAGGACCCGGCTCTGCACGAATGGATCAGCACCTGGTGACTGCGATTCCCGCGGTGGCTGCACCATAGTCGGGCCCTGCGCGTGGTGCGTTCTGTGTCGCGGTGTTTGGCCCCTCCCGCCCCGGCGGTGTTGACTGACCTTATGACTGCCGCCGAACACGACACCGCCGCACCCTGGAACGACCGCCCCCGCGCCTCGGAGCTGCGTGGCCGCGGCTGGTTCAACACCGGCGGAGCCGACCTGCGGCTCGAGGATCTGCGCGGCAAGATCGTGCTGTTGGATTTCTGGACGTTCTGCTGCGTGAACTGCCTGCATGTGCTCGATGAGCTGCGACCGCTCGAGGAGAAGTACTCCCAGGAGCTTGTGGTCATCGGCGTGCATTCCCCGAAGTTCGAGTTCGAGAAGGACCCCGAAGCGCTCGCCGCGAACATCGGCCGCTACGGCGTGACCCACCCGGTGCTCGATGATCCACAGCTGTCCACCTGGAGTGAGTACGGCGCGCGCGCCTGGCCCACCCTGATCGTGATCGATACGCACGGCCGTATCGCCGGCAGCCTCTCCGGTGAGGGCCATGCTGCGAATCTCGACGCGCTCGTCGGCCGACTGGTGGCCGAAGCCGAGGCTGACGGCTCCCTGCGGCGTGGCGACGCCCCGACCGTCCTCGAGGAGCAGCCCACCTCCACGCTGAGCTTCCCCTCCAAAGCCGTTGTGCTGCCGGACGGCCGACTCGTCGTCTCAGACCCCGGCCACCACCGTCTGGTCGTGTTCGAGCACGACGCGGTGACCGTTGATGAGGTGATCGGTGCGGGGCAGCGGGGCCATGCCGACGGCGATGGCGCCGAGGCGCAGTTCGCCGAACCCAACGGCCTGCTCGCCCTGCCCGCGGAGGTCGCCGACGCCGTCGGCTACGACCTGCTCGTCGCTGATACCGCGAACCATCGCCTACGCGGTGTACGAATCGGGCGTGACCGTCTGCTGCGTGCACGCACCGCCACCGAGGTCACCACCGTTGCGGGCTCGGGCGCCCAGTGGATGCAGGGCGCGCCGCTTCCCGTCGGCGGCGGTGATCCGCTGGGCTTCGACCTCTCCACCCCGTGGGACCTCACCTGGTCGCATGCCCTGAACTGTGCCGTCATCACCATGGCCGGGATCCATCAGATCTGGACCTTTGACCCGGCGGGTCGGACTCTCGCCGTTCTCGCGGGCACCACACAGGAGGGCCTCGTGGACGGTCCACTGGTGCGCTCCTGGTGGGCGCAGCCCTCCGGTATCGACGAACTCGAGGACGGCCGCCTTGTCGTCGCGGATTCGGAGACCTCCGCTGTGCGCGTGATTGATCCGTCGGCCATGCAGGTCACCACCCTGGTGGGTACCGGCCTGTTCGACTTCGGTCACGTCGACGGCCCCGCCGAAACAGCCCGCCTCCAGCATCCCCTGGGTGTGACCGCCTTGCCGGATGGACGCATCGCTGTGGCCGATACATACAACGGGGCGATCCGCCTGATCGACGAACACGGCGAGAACGGACAGGCCGACGTTGTCACCGTCGCGACAGATCTCGCCGAACCCTCCGACGCGACCATCGGCCCACCGATCGACGGCATCGGGCAGCTGCTCGTCGTCGAGTCCGGCAGGCACCGGGTCACCTGGGTGCCTGTGGCGAAGGCTGCAGAGCGTCGCATCGACGAAGGCTCCCTGCGCTCAGAACGCCCCGTCACCGAGATCGGCCGCGGCCCATTGACCGTCCGTGTGCTGTTCACCCCGCCGGAGGGACACAAGCTCGACGACTCGCTCGGCCCCTCCACCCAGGTGACGATCTCCACCACCCCGTCCGGCATGATCCGCGACGGCGGCGGCACCGATACCGCGCTCGAACGCACCGTGCACCTGGATCCCGCGCACACCGAGGGTGTGCTGCACGTCAGTGCCCGCGCCGCCTCGTGCGACGCGGACCCGTCGGTCGAGTTCCCCGCCTGCCACATGCATCAGCAGGACTGGGGTGTGCCGATCCGCATCGTCGACGGAGCCCCCACCGCGCTGGACCTGTCCCTGCTGTCCTGAGACCAGCGGGCCAGGCGCCGGTGCGAGCTCGCGAGCCCCGTGAGCCAGCGCGGCCACGCTTGACCTCAGGCCGCGCGCCAGCCATCGTGACCCCTGGCTCTGTGCCCGTCATTCTGACCTTCTGGCCCTCGTGCCAGCCATCTCACCATGGGAAGAGACCGTGGATCTGATCACTGACTACCGGCTGGGCGATGACATCGCCATCATCCTGCTCGTGCTCGGCGTCCTGTCCCTCGCAGGCATCGTCGCTGGATTCATCGTGCCGCAGCGCATGGCTCGCAATGAGAACGCCGACGGCGTCGACCCCGCGCTGGGGCGGCGCCTCGGCGCCCTGCTCGGATCCGCGGGCTCGGTGATCCTGTGGGTCGGGGTCCCGGCCGTGGCGCTGCTCTTCTTGGTACCCGGCTCGACGGACGATCGGATCCTGCGCTCGGGCATGTTGCTGGCCGGGCTGTTGCTGGCCCCCCTCGCCGCATGGCGCGGCATGATGATCCTGGTGGCGGCGCTCGGCGTCGAGGCCGCCGAACGGGGGCGCGCCACACAGCGGCTCGGTGCCCTCGCGGTGGTGAGCGCACTGTCCTGGGCGGTGCTGCCGATCGTCGTGGTGATCTGGTTCCTGCAGACCGCCTCGGGTATCGCCCTGCTGGCCATGGCCGCGGGCGCCGCCCTCTCCGCGCTCGCCCTGCGCGCCACCGCGGCTCCGCTCGATGCCGTCGGCGCCGCCGCCGTGCTGCTCGTCGGCGTGGACGAGAACGATGAAGACGCCGACGACACCTCGATCCTCGGGGCGCCGCTTGAGCTCAGTGCCCGACTGTTCCGCCGCGGTGCCGCACTGGGTGCCGACCTCGTGGCACTGGTGACCGCGCTCGCGGGAGCTGCCGTGCTGCTGGGAGTGCAGGTCATCGCCGCGGAGGCCGTGCTTGTGCCGCTGCTTGCCCTGGGCGTGGCCTGGCTGACCGCCGCCATCGTCGCCGTGGTGCCGCACGTGGGCGCTGAGGGGCGCGAGTCGGCCACATTCACTCTGGGCGGGGTCGTATCGTCGATGCTCGGTGCGGCCGCACTGGTGGCGTGCGCCGTGCTGTGGCTGCCCTCCCAGTACAAGGCGCTGCGCTTCGCCCAGGCTGGCCAAGCGAACTTCACGGACCCGGCCATCGCCGGAGAGAAGCCGCTGCCGCGCGCAGAGATGACCGGACAGATCGAAGAAGCCGCGAAGGACATGGGGCAGTGGATCAGCGCGACCGACGATTCGCGTGACGCCGGTGCGTTCCTCGACGTCATCACCCTGCACACGATCAACCCGTCCGCGGTGATCGGCGGGGCGCTGGGCCTGGGCGCACTCGCCGCGTTCGGCGCCGTGATGCTGATGGCCACGATCGCTGAGCGGCGCGGCGGCACCGTGCTTCGCGCCGCCCGCACAAGCCGCACCGGTGGAGCGCTCGGCGGTGCCGCCGCGCTCGGGTCCTCGGCGCTGCTGGCCGCTGGCGGGCTGTCCCTGGTGGCCCTGATCGTGGTGGTGCTGAGCGTTCTCAGCGCCGGGGTGCCGGAACTGGCCTCCACACTGCTCGCCCATGCCGGCCTCGGTGCCCTCGTGGTGCTCGCCGGACATGCTGCTGCGCTGATGGCGCCGAGTATCGCGGATCGGCCCGGCACGCCGCGGGAGCTGCGCGAGGTCGTCGCCCAGGCATCCCCGGGGCCGCGCGGCATCATGCTGCTGACCGCGGTGATCGCCGCGACCGCGGTGATCGCGCCGATCGTCACCACCATTCAGCTGGCGCCCCGCGCGGGCACAGTCTGGGAGGACAGGTCCCTGCACGCCCTCACACCGATGGCGATGCCGGTGATCGCCGGTGTGCTCACCGGTGCCGTGACCGTGCTGCTTGTGGGCGCCTCACTGCTCGATGCGGTGCGCCGCGCGGGTGCTCTGGCCGTGGTGGAGTCGCGCTCAGCGCGCCTGGAGGGCCGGGACAGCGCTGATCTGCGCGATGTGTTCGACGGGCTGCGCCGCGCGAGCGTCACCCCGGTGGTCGTGGCTGTGCTGCTGCCCGTCGCCGCCGGGTTCGGGCTCGGCGCGTCGTCGCTGCCCGGACTCGTCCTGGGGGCAGCGGCAACAGCAGGCGGATTGGGGCTGTGGATGCTGCTGGGGTCGGCTGCGACCGAGGGCGCTGTCGCCTCCATCGCGTCTGGCCGCTACGGCGGCCCCGGCTCGTGGGCGCATTCCGGTGCGATCACGTCCGCGGTGCTGGTGGGTGCTCTGCGGTCGAGCGTCGCTGCCGTGGCGCTGCCGCTTCTGCTTGTCGTGGCGTTCGGTGCTGCCCTCATCACCCCGGCGGCGACCGCGATCGTATGGGGCGGGGACGTGGATCCGGCGCTGCGCTGGGGCATTGCCGTGGTGGCACTGATCGTCGCGAGCGTCTTCTGGGTGATCACGGCGACCGCTCCCGAGGTGGACCTCGAAGACGGGCAGGAGGACCTCAGCCAGCCGCTGTTCGGAGGTCGGGATGAGCCCCTGCCCGAGCAGACCCTGGACGCGATGACCTGGGATGCGCAGGACGACGACGTCGAGGAGGTGCTTCTGCCGGTCGAGGATGCGCCACGCCGGAAGGGCCGCGGCGGGCGCTCGCGCCGACGGGGCGCGAAAAGCTCAGCAGCCGCGCAGGACCCGAAGGACGACGCCGAGGACGATAGCCACGCTGAGGACTGAGACGGTCGGGGTCACGGTGGCGGCCGACTGAGGTGGTTGGCGACTGAGGTCGTGGGTCAGACCTGAGCACCCAGGCCGCGCAGCACGAACTCCTCCAGCGAGGAGCGGGTGACGCGCTGCATCCGCTTGCCGACCACCAGCGCGTTGATGATGCGTATCGCGGCATCGACATCGAGATCCTCGGCGAAGTCACCGCTGGCGATACCGCTGTCAAGAATGCGCCGCAGCACCTTGTCGATCATCAGCACGTGCTCATGCATCTTCATCGCCGTCTGCGGGGCGAGTTGGTGGCGCGAGAGATTCGTCGGCATATGCAACGACACCGTCAGCTCCAGCTGGGTACGCACGTAGAGCAGCACCGCCTCCCGGGGGCTGCGGGCGTGGGAGATGCCCTCCTCAAGAGCGCGGATGTACCCGTCGGTCTCATGGATCGCGTACTCGACCAGGAGCGTGTCCTTGTCGGGGAAGTGGTTGTACATCGCGGTGCGCCCAACCCCGGCGCTCTTGGCGATCGACGAGAACGTGATTTCGTCGAACTCGTGTGTGCCCAGGAGCTCGCCGAGCGCGGCGAAGATCTTCTCCCGGGTGCGTTCACGGTGCTCCTCCAGCGAGGCGCCGATGATCTTGGGCATGCGGGCATTGTTACACCGTGACAGAACCGGCGGAGGGCCCAGGGTCCCGACCGCGGTGCTCGGTGAGTCGCGGCCTGAGAGGTCATCGGTGGGCTAGCGCGGCGTCAGCAGCGGGCGTCGCCGCCTCGCCCTGACATGTGGGGCAACTGGCACAATGACGCTATGACTCAGAACCCTGCTCCCCAGCCCACTCCCTACTCCCCATCCTCCGGCACCGACGTTCCCTCCGCTGATAGCCGCGCGGACTACCCGGACTACTCGGCACACACCTCCCACGGAACGAGCAGCGCTGCGTCGGGCACGGCAGCGACAGGAACAGCTTCTGGGTCCTTCAGCGCTGCGGCGGCTCCGAGCGGTACCCGCAAGGAAGGTGGTCTCAAGGCCCTGATCGACCTCTCCTTCCGCAGCTACGCCACCCCGACCGTGGCCAAGATCCTCTACATCCTCACCGTCGCTCTGGGGGTGATCGCCTGGCTGGGATCTGCCCTGGGCAACTTTGCGATGGCCGCGATCCTGTCCGGTGATTACCAGACGGAGGCCGTGGCGTTCCTCCCCGCGATGATGGGAGTGGCGCACCTGCTGCTCGGGTGGATCCCGGTGCTCGTGATGATCATCGTTGTGCGTGTCTTCCTCGAGCTGTCGCTCGCGAACATCCGCACCGCAGAGGACATGCAGGCTGTTCGCGATCACCTGGAAGGACGCGCCTGACCTCCGCTGCTGGCGGGATCTGTGCAACGCGATGGGTCTGCTTTGCCCAGCACGGTGGGCCCATCGCACTGCGTGGCCGGAGTGCCACCCGGTCAGGGCGCAACAGTGCGGCGTGACCAGCGCAAACGGAGCGGGTGACGGGAATCGAACCCGCGCTGTCAGCTTGGGAAGCTGAAGTTCTACCATTGAACTACACCCGCGAATCCCCGCCCTCAGCTGTGCATTCGCCGAAAGGAAACGCACACTGTGGGCGACGAACGCCGATCAGCATACCCCGCCGACGGTGGCGAGGCACATCGCCTGCTGCGAGCCGTGGGCAGGATCGCATCCGGGCGGATAGGCTGAGCGGGTGCTGCTGAGCGATCGCGATATTCGAGACCAGATCGAGGCGGGCCGGGTCGAGCTGGACCCGTACGACCCGCAGATGGTTCAGCCCGCCTCCGTGGATGTGCGCATCGACCGCTTCTTCCGCCAGTTCGACAATCACAAGTACGCGATGATCGACCCTGCGCAGGAGCAGGCTGAGCTCACGCGGGAGATCGTGATGGACCCCGACGAGCCCTACATGCTGCACCCCGGGGAGTTCGTGCTGGCCTCGACGTATGAGCGCATCACCCTGCCCGATGATGTCGCTGCGCGCCTGGAGGGAAAGAGCTCGCTGGGCCGTCTGGGCCTGCTCACGCATTCCACCGCGGGCTTCATCGATCCCGGCTTCACCGGGCACATCACGTTGGAGCTGTCGAATATGGCCACCCTGCCTGTCGCGCTCTGGCCCGGAATGAAGGTCGGGCAGCTGTGCTTCTTCCGCCTGTCCAGCCCGGCAGAGCGCCCGTACGGGTCCGCCGGGAACCTGAACCGCTATCTGGGTCAACGCGGCCCCACCCCGTCGCGTTCGGCCCTGAACTTCCATCGCACGCGTATCCCGGTGGAGGAGGAGAGCTGATGAGCGCCCCATCCGATCTGTCCCACGACACGACGCAGTCCGACGATGCGACGACGCAGCCCCTGACCGCGCACCGGCTGCAGCTTCCGCGCACCACCGACCCGGCGGATGTGCTCACGATGATCCGCAATGTGCGCCCGGAGGCAGCGCTCGACGGTGGCGTGCTCACGATCGGTGATGGCATGCGTCTGGTAGCGGATGAGAGCCGACGCGGGGCAGGACGCTGGACCCTGGAGGCTCCGCGTGAGCGTGGCGACGCGAGCCAGGGCGACAGTGCACGCGAAGCCGAGCCTGATTCCCACGGGTACGGCCGAGCATTCCCTGACGGACAGCCCGAAGGTGTCGAGCTGGAGGCACTTGACCTCGCGTGGTCCCTTGCGCGCCGACTGTTCGGCGCTGTGGTCACGGAGGATGGTGTGCGCCTGGAGCCCCACCCCTGCTGCATTCCGGACCTGGCGGTGCTGAGCCCGCATGTGCTCGCCCCGGAGTCCTTCGCGCAACTCATCGCGCCGCTCGAGCCGGAGGCGACGCTCGATGACGACCCGACGGATGCGCCGATCTCCTCGTATGGGCTCAGCATCGACCTCGATGAGGGCGGCCGGATCCTCGTGCATGTGGGACGCGGCGAGGTGCCCGTGGCGCTGCAGGATGTTCCCTGGGCGGATGAGGCGGTGTACTACATGGTTGTGTATGAGCCGGAAGACCGTGCAGAGCTGCAGCTGGAGCAGCCCGACGAGGCAACCGCTCAGCGCTGGGTGCGCGTGTATCGACGGATCGGGCAGATCGTCGGGCTGGTGCACGAGACCGTCGGCGGTTTCGTGGTCGACCCGGAGGGCTTCCTGGTCGACCCGGCTCAGCTGGCCTGAACTCGTCGGCCGGTCGCTGCGCTCAGCGCGCCGATGCGCGCCCGGCAGCTCCCAAACGGATCGGCACGAATGCCAGCAGGCCCACCGCCATCACCACGATGATCCCGAGGATGCCGGAACGCGTGTCGTTGAGCCACGCGACCGTCAGCGTGAACGCGCCCATCCCCAGGAAGCCGAGCGCGCGCCCCGTGGTGGCGTATAGGCCGAAGTTCTCTGTCTCCCGGCCGGGTGCAGACAAGCGAGTGAGCAGGTTGCGCGATGCGGACTGCACGGGGCCGACGAACAGGCAGATCGCCAGTCCCGCGATCCAGAACACGAGTGGTGAGCCGAAGGCGAACACCAGCAGGCCCAGCACGATGATGCCCAGGCATCCCGCGATGATCACGGGGCGTGGCCCGAACCGGTCGTCGGCCCGCCCACCGACGAAGACCCCGAAGCCTGCCACCAGGTTCGCCACGATGCCGAACAGGATCACCTCGACGGTGGAGAAGCCGTATGCGACGCCCGCCAGGATTCCGGCCACGGAGAACACGGCGCCCAGACCGTCGCGGTAGATCGCCGACGCGACCAGGTACTGCAGCATCACCGGCTCATCGCGCACCGCACGGGTCACGCGGCGGATGATCGTGATGTAGCCCTGCAGCGGATTCCATCGCGCTCCGGGGTCTGAGGCTGCATGTCGCGGCGCCCACAGCATCAGCGGGAGAGTGCCTGCCAGGATCCACGCTGCGACGAACAGTGGTACCGCTCGCAGATTCCAGCCGTTCTCATCGGTGATACCTAGCAGTCCCGTTCCCGGCATGACGAACAGAATGAGCACCAGGCCCAGGCAGAGGATCGACCCCCAGTAGCCGACGGCCCAGGCGGTGCCGGAGATGCGGCCGCGATTCGCCTCCGTGGAGATCTCCGGCAGCACTGAGTTCACGAACACCCCGGCGAGCTCACTGAACACGATCGCGACCGCCAGCAGCACAGCGCCCAGCACCAGTGCGTCGCTGTCCAGTGCCACCATCGGCATCAGCGCGACCGTGACGACGGTGGCGATCGTGAAGATGCGCAGCAGCGCATTGCGCCCGCCCCCGGAATCAGCGAGGTTCCCCAGCAGCGGGGCGAGCAGCGCCACGGCCACAGCACCGACCGTCTGCCAGCCGCTCACGACCTGAGCGCCGTGGTCCTGGGCAGCCTTGATCGCGGCCTTCCCCACCACGCCCTCGGCAGCGACGGCCTTGGTGATGTAGGTGGAGAACACAAAGGTGAGGATCACGGAGCTGAACGCTGACATGCCGCCGTCCCACAGGGCGAAGGCGGTGACCTGACGTCGCAGCGACACTCGTGCGGTGCCCGCAGCGGAGCCGAGCGCGGAACCGTCGGCTGAATCTGAGGCAGGGGACCGGGATGCATCCGGGGCGGTGGACATGAGCCAACTCTACGGACTGCGCTCCGCACCGGATGGACGGCCCGTCGGCCTGTCAGAACCGTCCCGTAGAATGACGCCCGGCCCAGGCCACCCCACTCTTCCCGGACGATGGACGGAGACTGCGTGTTCACGATCCTCCTCGCCCACGTCGTCGCCGCGCTCGCGGCGCCGGTGCTGGTCCGAGTGATGGGTCGCAACGCCTTCTACCCGCTGGCGCTGGTGCCGGCCGGATCCGCCGTCTGGCTGGCCTCGCACGACCCCCGCGACCTCGTGCACACGCCGATCGACGCACGTGTGGAGTGGATCCCCGAGTTCGACATAGCGCTCGGGTTCCGACTGGACTCGCTCTCGTGGGTGCTGGCGATGATCGCGACAGCGATCGGCGCTCTCGTGCTCGTCTACTGCGCCAGGTACTTCAAGAACACTGAGCCGGGTCTTGGTCGCTTCGCCGGTGTTCTCACCGCCTTCGCCGGCGCCATGGTAGGGCTCGTGCTCGCCGAAGACGCGATGATGCTCTACACCTTCTGGGAGCTCACCACGATCTTCTCCTACCTGCTCATCGGGCACTACAACGAGAAACAGGCCTCCCGGCGCGCGGCGATGAATGCGATCATCTCCACCACCGCGGGCGGACTCGCTATGCTCGTGGGCCTGCTGATGCTGGCGTACCGTGCCGGGTCGATGAACCTTTCGGACATCGTCGCCTCCCCGATGTGGTCCGAGAGCTCCCCGTACCTGCTCACGGGGCTGCTGCTGGTGATGGCGGGAGCAATGTCGAAGTCGGCGCTCGTCCCCACCCACTTCTGGCTGCCCGGTGCAATGGCTGCACCCACGCCGGTCTCCGCATATCTCCATGCCGCAGCGATGGTGAAGGCCGGCATCTACCTGATCCTGCGGTTCGCGCCCGCGATCGCCCACGTGGAGACCGTTTCCGTGGTCCTTGCGGTGGTGGGTGCTGTCACCATGCTGTTGGGCGGGTGGCGCGCGCTGCGGCAGACCGACATCAAGCTGCTGCTCGCCTACGGCACCGTGTCCCAGCTCGGCTTCCTCGCCGCGATCTCGGGGCTGGCTACGCACGACGCTGTGCTGGCAGCGCTGGCCATGCTGATCGCGCATTCGGTGTTCAAAGCACCGCTGTTCATGGTGGTAGGCATCGTCGACAAGAAGTTCGGCACACGCGACCTACGTGTGCTCAATGGGGTGTGGCGTGCAGCGCCGGTGGTGTCGCTCATCGGCGCTGTCTCCGCTGCGTCGATGGCCGCTGTGCCGCCGCTGTACGGGTTCGTCGCGAAGGAAGCGGTGTACTCCGCGCTGTGGTACGGCGGGGGAGCGCAGCGCGTGCTGCTGATCGCCCTTGTGGCTGGATCTGTGCTCACCGTTGCCTACTCGTGGCGATTCGTCCTCGGGGCATTCGGACCTGCCGTTGATGCGCCGCGGGTCGCGCCGGTGTCTGTCCCCGTGTTGTTTTGGCTGCCGCCCGCTGTGGTGGCGATCGGCTCTGTCGCGCTTGCCGTGCTTGCGGGGCCGCTGGAGTCGATCCTGCGGGCGTTCTCCGCGGTGCTGCCCGAGACGGGGAAGGGCATCCACCTTGTTGTGATCCCACACCTCGGGGTTCCGCTGCTGCTGTCCGCGGTGACGCTGGGGTTGGGGGCACTGCTGATCGTGCTGGCGAGTCCCGTGGAACGTCTGCAGAAGGCGGTGTCGCCGAACACCTGGGGTGGGGAAACCGTTCAGGAGTGGTTCGACGCCGAACGCAGCTTCCGTCGTCTCATGCGCGGCACCGATGCCCTGGCCACCGCGGTGACGCCACTGTTTCAGCGCGGTTCGCTGCCGTTCACGCTCTCGTCGATGCTCGTGGTGCTGATCGCGATGGTGGCGCCCTTCGCGTTGCTGAACGGTGAGACCACACCGAATCTCGTGCTGTTCCACTCGCCGCTGGAGCTGGCCCTGCTGCCGGTGGCCGTGTTCGCGGCGATCGGTGCGGCGCGCGCCCGTCGGCGGTTGCGCGCCGTGTTCCTCATCTCCGCCACCGGCTACGTAGCCGCCGCCCTGTTCCTGCTCGCGGGCGCACCGGATGTGGCCACCACCCAGGTGCTGGTGGAGACCGCCATGACCGTGGTGCTGGTGCTCGTGCTGCGCCGCCTGCCGCTGCACTTTTCCCGACGACCGCTGCGGCTGGGCTTCGTGGCGCGCTGGGCGATCGCGATCGGTACCGCGGTGACGCTCTGCTCGATGACGTTGATCGCCGCGAGCTCCCGACACGTGGAACCGCTGGGCCCCGGACTGATCGAACCCGCCTACACGATCGGTGGCGGCCACAACGTGGTGAACGTGACCCTGGTGGATGCCCGCGTGTGGGACACCATGGGCGAGATCGGCGTGCTGTTGGTGGTCGCTACGGGCGTGGCATCGCTCATCTTCGTCACCCGGCGTGAGCAGCAGATCTCCCGTGTGCGCGACATGAAGCCCACGGCATCGATCTGGCGCCGACGAGCCGATCCGGCGATCCCGCAGAATGCCCTGCGTTTCGACGTGCGCCCCGAAGAGGTCGCCCAGGGCAACCGGTGGCGCACCTGGCTGTCGGCCGGGCTGACACTCGCCCCGGAGCGCCGCATGGTGCTGTTCGAGGTCATCACGCGGGTGCTGTTCCCCTTCCTGATGATGTTCTCGCTCTACCTGCTGATGGCTGGGCACAACCTGCCCGGCGGCGGCTTCGCCGGTGGCCTTGTGGCGGGCCTGGCGCTTGTGCTGCGCTACCTGGCCGGCGGGCGTTACGAGCTGAGTGAGGCCGCGCCCGTCCAGGCCGGGGCCGTGCTCGGCTCAGGTATGGCGATCGCGGTGGTGGCCGCGGTGCTGCCGATCCCGTTCGGCGGCGGGATCTTCACCACGGCCACACCGGTGTTCCAGGTGCCGCTGCTGGGTGAGGTGCATCTGCCCAGCGCTCTGATCTTCGATGTCGGTGTGTACCTGGTGGTGGTGGGCGTGATGCTCGACTTCCTGCGTTCTCTCGGGGCGCAGATCGATCAGCAGCAGGAGGAGGAGAGCGATGCCGGTTAGTCTCTCCCTGCTCCTGATCGCTGGTGTGCTCATCGCCAGCGGCGTGTACCTGCTGCTTGAGCGCACCCTGTCCCGGATCGTGCTGGGCTTCGTGCTGTGCGGCAACGGCGTGAACCTGCTGTTCATCGTTGCGGCAGGGCCGCCGGGAATCGCTCCGTTCGAGGGCAGCGGCGACCCGTCGGAGATGTCCGATCCGCTGCCGTTCGCCATGGTGCTCACCGCGATCGTGATCTCCCTGGGGATCACTGCGTTCGGCATGGCGCTCGCGTACCGCGCGTGGCAGCTGTTCGGCCACGACGAAGTGCCCGACGACGTTGAAGACCGTCGCGTGCTGCGCCGTTCCCAGCGTCGGCCCGGGACCGAGGCACCCAGCCGCGACCTCCCGCTCAGCGAGGAGGCGCGTCGCGGCGCGCTGCTGCAATCGCAGGGCATGCTCGGCCCGGAGCCGGACGAAGACGATCACGAGACGATCGGCTCGGACCTCTCGGGCGCCGAGGATGTGCCGCAGGACGACACCGAGGCCGACGACGGGCCGGACGCAGCGGGCGATGACGGGGAGGTGAGCCGATGAGCATGGAGATGCTGCTCGCGCTGCCCGTGCTGCTGCCCCTGGGTGGCGCCGCCTTCGCATTGCTTCTGCGCCACCACGCCCGCACCCAGCTGTGGCTGACGATCCTCACCTTGGCGTCGATCTTCGCCGTCTCACTGCTGCTGGCCACCTATGTCAGCACACAGGACATCCTCGTGCTGCAGATCGGTGCGTGGACCCCACAGACCGGTATCGTGCTGGTCGCTGATCGCCTCACCGCGCTGATGCTGATGATCTCGTCGGCTGTGACGCTCGCGGTGCTGGTGTACTCCAGCGCGCAGTCGTTGGACCAGCAGCGGCGCGGCACACCCGTGGCGATCTACCACCCCACGTATCTCGCGCTTGTGGCCGGGGTGTCGATGGCGTTCCTCGCGGGCGACCTGTTCAACCTGTACGTGGGCTTCGAGGTGCTGCTGGCCTCGAGCTACGTGCTGCTCACGCTGGGCGGCTCTGCCAGCCGCATCCGTGCCGCGACCACATACGTGATCGTCTCCGTGCTGTCCTCGGTGATCTTCCTCTCTGGACTGGCCGGGGTGTATGCGGCCGTGGGAACCGTGAACCTGGCCGAGCTCGCCGTCCGGCTGGACGGCCTGCCGGCAAGCACTCGGATGGTGCTGGAGCTGACCCTCATCACGGCCTTCGGCATCAAAGCGGCGATCTTCCCGCTGAGTGCCTGGCTGCCGGACTCGTACCCGACGGCACCGGCCCCTGTGACCGCCGTGTTCGCGGGCCTGCTCACCAAGGTGGGTATCTACGCGATCCTGCGTCTGGAGACGCTGCTGTTCCCCGCTTCGCAGACCCAGAACCTGTTGCTGGTCGCTGCTGCGGCCAGCCTGCTCGTCGGCATCCTCGGTGCGGTCGCACAGACGGACCTCAAACGTGTGCTGTCCTTCACCCTCGTCTCGCACATGGGCTTCATGCTGTTCGGCATCGGCATGAGCACGCGGCTCGGCATGGCCGCCACCATCTTCTACGTGGCCCACCACATCACGGTGCAGTCCACACTGTTCCTGGCCGCGGGGCTGATCGAACAACGCGGCGGGACCACAAACCTGGTGCGCCTGGGCGGCATGGCCAAGCTCGCACCGGTGATCGCCGTGCTGTTCTTCATCCCCGCGATGAACCTCGCCGGCATCCCGCCCATGTCCGGCTTCCTGGGCAAGGTGGGGCTGATCGAGGCAGGCATCCAGCACGGGCAGGCCGCCGCCTGGATCCTGGTGGGCATCAGCGTGCTCACCAGCCTGTTGACCCTGTACGCGATCGCGAAGATCTGGAACCGTGCCTTCTGGCAGGAGCCCGACGACGACGTCCGTGACCACGACGCCCCGATCCCGAAGGTCATGATCGGTTCCACCGCGGCTCTCGTGTGCATGTCGCTCACGCTGTCACTGCTCGCGGGGCCGCTGCTGCGCTACTCCGACGAGGCGGCTCTTGCCGTGCTGAAACGATCGCCATATGTCGGCGCCGTGCTGGGTGATGCCGCCGCAGACGATCTCGTGTATCGGATCGACGACGCAGGCCACAAGGTGGTGGAGCGATGAGCCGTCGACGTCCCGAGATGCGCCCCAGCCTGCTGAACGTGGTGGGTCTGGTGGCATTCTGGTGCCTGCTGTGGGGCGGTCTGTCTGTGAAGAACGTGCTCGGAGGCCTCATCGCGGCACTGCTGGTGGTGTGGCTGTTCCCTATGCCGTCCACCGGCCGGGAGATTGCTCTGCATCCGATCGCGTTCGTCCGCTTCCTGCTGCGCTTCCTGTATGACCTCGTGGTCTCCTCGATCCAGGTGGGCTGGTACGCGATCCGCCCCGCGGGGCAGCCACTCAGCTCGGTGATCGCCGTGCAGATGGCGTCACGCTCAGATCTGTTCCTCACCGGCACCGGCATCCTGTCCACCCTCATCCCCGGCTCCGTCGTGGTGGAGGCGCAGCGCTCCACCGGCACCCTGTTCCTGCACGTGATCGGCGCAGCCACCGAGGACCAGGTCGAGGCAGCCAAGCAACGGGTGCGGGACCAGGAGGAGCGGCTGCTGCGCGCTCTGGCCAGCCGGGACATCCTCGAGGAGGCGGGGCTTCGATGATGGAGATGAACGGCTTCACTCTCGCCCTCGTCGTGCTCGGCGTGATCCTCGTCGTCGCGGCCCTTCCCGTCGTGTATCGGATGATCGTGGGGCCGACGATCCTGGATCGTGCCGTTGCGACCGACATGCTTGTGGTGATGGCCGTGCTGGGCATGGCGCTGTACACCGCGCATGCCGCAGCGTCCTGGGCAGGACCGGCGATGCTTGGCCTGACCGGGACCGCCTTCATCGCCACGGTCACGGTTGCGCGTTTCGTGGCGCGGGAGTCCGCGCCGCCACCGATGCGGCGATCTCGCCCCGGAACCAGCGACACCCTGCGGAAGCGGGAGCACCGGCCGTATTCGAGCACTGAGACGGGGCAGTTCTCCTCGATCCGGCCGGACCACGAGGTGCGGACGGCGCTCGCTGAGGACCGTCGCCGTGAAGGGCACGGCGATCAGGGGGTGAACCGATGACGATCGTTCAGGTCATCGCCACCGTGCTGATGTCCCTGGGGGTTCTTCTCGCCGTGGTCGCGGTGATCGGTATGCACCGGTTCGACAACGTGCTCGCCCGCATGCACGCTACCTCGAAGCCACAGACTCTCGGGCTGATGCTCGTGCTCAGCGGTACCGCGCTCGCCGTCGGCTCCTGGGCACTCGCAGGAATGCTGCTGCTCGTGCTGCTCGCCCAGATGATCACCGTGCCCGCAGCGAGCTCCATGGTGGGCCGGTCCGCGTTCCGACGCGGGTTCGTGCGTGGAAGCGACTACGCCTTCGACGACCTCAGCCCGCGCCTGGCAGGGACTGACGACGATGACGACGATGAAGATGGCTTTGTCGACGAGTTCGAGGATGATGAGGAGGGCACCATCGCCATCCAGTCCGAGGACATGTTCCCGAGCAATGTTGTCGCCCCGGAGGCAGATGAGTCTGATCTGTCGCTGGTGAACTGGGATGAGCCGGAGCAGGAGTCGGGTGACGATGACGGCCTGGATGTCGACATCGCCGACGAGACCGAGCGTGAAGCCGGTGAGATCGCTGACGTCGATGCGCAGCAGCGCTCTGCGCGTGAGCAGAGAGGACGCAAGCCCCGCAGACCAGAGGCGTGATAGGCGAGCACGGCATCGTCCCGGTGCCGGGTGCCGGGCACGGAACCTCCCGGGTCAGAAGCCGGGCCCGTGACCCTTTCCCGTGCCAGACTGGGCCCACGAATCCATGAGAGGGGGCTCCATGAGCTGGGAACAGGATGTCGACGCCTTGGCAGAACAGGGCAACGACCGCATGGACCAGGAGGATTACCTCGGCGCTGTGCAGTTCTTCGACCGAGCGTGGGCCCTGCTTCCCGAGCCCAGAACACAGTGGCCGCAGGCGACCTGGCTGCTTGCCAGCATCGGCGATGCGCATGTTCTGCGCGGCGACTTCACGACCGCGCACGCCGCGCTGACCACGTGCATGCGCTGCCCGGGGGCCATCGGCAATCCGTTTATCCACTTGCGTCTGGGCCAGGCACAGTTCGAGCTCGGGAACATGCCGCGCGCCGCGGATGAACTCATGCGCGCATACATGGGCGCTGGCCCGGATATCTTCGCTGACGAAGACCCGAAGTACATCGATTTCCTCGCGAGCAAGGCGCCGAATATCGACCGCCCGGAGAGCTGACGCGTCCAGCCGGCAGTTCCTGCGCCGACGGGACGGGCCCGGCACGTTCCCGCGGGAACGCACCGGGCCCGACCCCGGTCAGGCAGGCGCAGGGCTGTGGCTCAGAACAGCCCATAGGTGCTGCCGTTGTCGTCCACGCCCATCCGCAGTGCCGCAGGCTCCTTGGGAAGGCCCGGCATCGTCATGATGTCGCCGGTGAGGGCTACAACGAATCCGGAGCCGAGCTTCGGCACCAGGTCACGCACATGTAGCACATGCCCGGTGGGGGCGCCGAGCGCCTTCGGGTCGTCGCTGAAGGAGTACTGGGTCTTTGCCACGCACACCGGCAGGGTGTCCCAGCCGTGCTTCTTCAGGGTGCGCAGGCGCATCGGGGCCTTGTCGGTGAATTGGACGTCGTCGGCGCCGTAGATCTCACGGGCGATCGTGCGCAGCGCTTCTTCAACGCCAACCTGTGGGTCGTACAGGTGGTGGAAGTCATTGCCGGCGTCGATCACCTCGAGCACCTGCTCGGCGATCGCGAGGCCGCCCTCGCCGCCCTTGGCCCACACCTCGGACAGCGCCGCGCGGAAACCGTTCTCGCGCGCCCAGCCGAGCACAGCCTCGATCTCCGCCTCGGTATCGGTGGGGAAGCGGTTCAGGGCGATCACGGGCTCGAGCCCGAACTTGCGGATGTTCTCCACGTGGCGGCGCAGGTTCTCGGTACCGCGCAGGGCAGCGTCGATGTCTTCGGCGGCCAGATCATCCTTCGCCACACCGCCGTGCATCTTCAGGGCGCGCACGGTGGCAACCACCACGGCGGCGTCGGGATGCAGATCGCCGTAGCGTGCCTTGATATCCAGGAACTTCTCCGCGCCCAGGTCGGATCCGAACCCGGCCTCCGTCACGGTGATCTCGGACAGCGAGAGCGCCAGGCGCGTGGCAGACAGGGAGTTGCAGCCGTGCGCAATGTTTGCGAACGGGCCGCCATGCACGAGCGCGGGGGTGCCGCCCAGGGTCTGCACAAGGTTCGGCTTCAGCGCGTCCTTCAGCAGCATGGTGATGGCGCCTTCGATTTTCAGATCCCGCACCGTGACGGGCTCGCGGCTGTAGGTGAAGCCAACGACAATCTCGCCCAGGCGGCGTTGCAGGTCCTGCAGATCGGTGGCGAGGCACAGGATCGCCATTACCTCCGAGGCGACGACGATGTCGAAGCCATCCTCGCGCGGGGTTCCTTGCGTGGGACCGCCCAGTCCGATGACGATGCTGCGCAGTGCACGGTCGTTGACGTCGACGACGCGCTTGAACTGGATGCGCCGCGGGTCGATGCCCAGCTGACTGCCCTGATGGATGTGGTTGTCGACCAGCGCAGCAATGGTGTTGTTGGCGATCTGGATGGCGTGGAAGTCGCCGGTGAAGTGCAGGTTGATGTCTTCCATCGGCACGACCTGTGCGTAGCCGCCGCCGGTGGCGCCGCCCTTGATGCCCATGATCGGGCCGAGCGCGGGTTCACGCAGCGCCACCACGGTGCGCTTCCCCTTCAGGCTGAGCGCATCGGCTAGACCCACCGTGGTGGTGGACTTGCCTTCCCCCGCGGGCGTCGGGGACATGGCGGTGACCAGCACCAGCTTGCCGTTTTCGCCGCGCGGGGGGATCTGTGCCGGATCGACCTTCGCTTTCACATTGCCGTAGGGGATCAGTGCCTCAGCGGGAATCCCCGCGGTCTCGGCAATCGCCTGGATCGGCTGGAGTGTGGCGGCCTGCGCGATCTTCAGATCCGGGTTCTCAGCTGACATCGATGTCGTCCTCCCGAGGAGTTGTGGGGCCGGGCGCGCGCCCGGTCGGTGCATCTCACTCTACGATCCGGTGGGCGGTCGGGGAATCCTCTGGCCGGCCATATGGGGTTATAGGCCAGATTGTGTGTATGGATCCGGCTAGTTCTCGGCCTTGACCTGGGGGTTTAGGGGTGTTGACATGCTTTGGAAGCATGTTGGGTGTCGCCTCCTGGTAATCGGCCTCGGTGTCGTGTATGTGATCAGTCCCTGGTCAAGAGCGGGAAGACCTCAGCGGGGCGGACGAGGTGGCGGTGTCGCTCCTGCGGCTCCAGCACCGTCCTGGACCGTCCCGACATCAGCCATCGAGCTGAGCTGGAGTGGTTCCATGCCTGGCTGCTGAAGGGCGAGAGGCCACCGGCCTGGGCCGGCAGCGATCGCACGCTCCGCCGCCGTCTGCGCTGGTGCTGGCGTATCGAGGTCCCGCCGCCACTGCCCACGGGCGAGCTCCACGACGTGGTCATGCTCGATGGCACCTACTTCCAGAACTGGTGCCTGCTGATCGCGACTAACGGTCATTACGTGCTGGACTGGCAGTGGTGCGACCGGGAGAAGAAGATCGCCTGGGCTCAGATCCTGCAGCGCTGGCCCGCACCACGTCTGGTCGTCACAGACGGTGGAACGGGACTGCACGCAGCCGTGCACGAGCACTGGCCCCAAGCACGCGTCCATCGCTGCTACTTCCACATCTTCCAGAACGTCCGCCGCTACACCACGCTTGCCCCACGCCTCGAGGCCGGGAGGCAGATCCTGGCACTGACCAGGGCGCTCATGAAGATTCAGAACATCGATCAGGCCGCTCTCTGGCTCGGTGCCTGCGCGTCCTGGGAAGCACGCTGGAACGAGTTCCTCCGCCAACGCACCTACGCACGAGCCGGCACAGAACGCCCACGATCAGTGCCATTGGCGAAGCCGTGGTGGTACACGCACCGAGACCTCCGCAGTGTTCGTGGCTTGTTCCGCGGCCTGATCAAGCACGAGAACCTCTTCGCCTGGCTCGAACTCGCCCCCGACATCGACAAGCCGCTGCCCCGGACGACATCACCCCTGGAAGGCGCTCAGAACACGGCCGTCAAGGACCTCCTCAGACGCCACCGCGGAATGCCCGCGGACCACGCCAGACGAGCCGCGGAATGGCTCCTGGACTCCCTCACCGCAACCCCACGAGAGCCCTGGTCACTCGCACGCGAAGAGCACTGGAAACCGCCACCAGCGCGACCGGCGATCACTCCAGGCCCGGAGCCCGGCCCCACCCTCGGCACCAGCTTCTCCTGGGAAGACGGCAACGGAATCCAACACGGCTGGGCCGGCCGAACACACCCCTGACCCCGCCACGACACGCCCCGGCCATACACACATTTTGGCCAATAACCCGCCATATGGTGGCGCCCGACATGACGAAGCCCCCGCCGGGGCGGGGGCTGTCGGTGGTGGCTCCGACCGGCGTCGATCCGGTGACCTTTCGATTTTCAGTCGAACGCTCTACCAACTGAGCTACAGAGCCGTGGCCGCTGAAGGACCGAAGAACAGCGTAGCAGGCCGAGGCCGATGCTCGGAGACGGCGGGCACGGGTGAGAGCGAGACCACGCTGGAGTGCGCTCCGGCGGACGCTTCGCCCACCAGATGAGCGCAGGGACCGTGGCGCGGCGGCGGTGTCGGCCCGCATGGAGGAGTGACGTGCTCAGCTGCCGGGGTGGGGCATTGGCGTGCAACGCGAGGATATGCGCGAAGGCCCCGGAGAGAATCCGGGGCCTTTCATGTCGCGACCCTGACCGGGCTTGAACCGGCGACCTCCGCCGTGACAGGGCGGCACTCTAACCAACTGAGCTACAGGGCCAACTTTCGGGTCTCCGCGGCGTCAGCGCGCTTCGACTCGGATAACTCTACCGGACGATTGTCGGTGGTCATGACCAGAACCGCTGTGATGCTTGCCGCATCACGGTCTGCGTCGTACCCACGACGGGTTCGTCTCTGGTCGAAGAGGCATCGCGATCGGTCCGTGACCTGTGTCAGGGCCAGATCTGTGTCCGGTACTACCGCGAGCGCACGTACGCACCCAGCCAGCGCCGAGTGATGGCAGCGAGCTGAGTGTTGGTCTGGTGAAGTGTGGATGCGAATGCCCGGAAACGGCCGCAGGCCGCCGGTAGAGTTGCCGCATGACTGCACCGACCCCAGTCCGTCGCGGGAATCCGGGTCGCGGCAATCATCGGCACCACAATGGGGGCCTCTCACCTCATTGCCGTCCTGTGTGGGTTCGTCGGTTCCACACTTGTCAATTTCGCGCTCAACTGATTCCCTGCGAATCCCCGTCTGCCCACAGAGGGTGGGGCGTAACCCACATCAACCTACGCTGGCAGGGGGGTACCGAATCGGGAAATAGGCCGGAACCTGTTACGGCCGACGACGGAGTCGTGAGTGCGGGGCCGTCTGATGATGCTGGACGAGTCTCTCTGCGTCCGTGGTACCGGAGCTGTTGCCTTGCGAAGGCAAGTGAGCCTGTTTGCGCGGGCCAGCGTCGTACCCCCAACGGGATTCGAACCCGTGTCGCCGCCGTGAAAGGGCGGTGTCCTAGGCCTCTAGACGATGGGGGCCCTCACGGGAGGATAGCGCCCCTCTAGCGATCTGTGCGCACTGAACCGCTCCGATGCGATCCAGCTGACACTGTAGCGGCGTTGTGGTGGCACTGTGCCGACTCCATATGAGTGCTCGTGCAGGGCCGCCCGCCCCGTCGGCGCCCTTCGCTTCGATGTCGCGTCGCAGCTGCGCGACGCTGGTCACAGTCGTGCGATCCTGGGGCAGTGATCCAGCTGAGCCGAGCCGAGTTCGAGGATACGGTCGATGACGCCCTGGATTCCCTTCCGGAACGGATTGCGCGCACGATCGCCGAGGCGAACGTGGTGATCCTGGTGGAGGAGGAGCCCGGAGCTGACGCGGAGGACCCGGAGTTGCTGGGCCTGTACGTGGGGGTGCCTCTCGATGAGCGCAGCGTGTTCGACGGCTTCGGTGAACCGGATCGGATCTTCATCTTCCGCGGGCCGCTGCAGCGGATGTGCTCCAGCCGCGATGAGCTGATCGAGGAGATCCGGGTGACTGTGCTGCACGAGCTCGGCCACCTGTTCGGCATCGACGATGATCGCCTGCACGAGCTCGGCTGGGGCTGACGCAGTCCGCCTCACCGGGGCCGTACCTGCAGAAGCGGTTCACACGGCGCAGGCAATCCGGGCGGATCAGTCGCGCCGAACGGTGCTCAGGCGGGTGCCTCGTCGATGTCGCTTAACCCGGCCTCGTGCGCGATGATCGCGATCTGCACACGGTTCGTGCAGTCCAGCTTCGCGAAAATCTTCGACACATGCGCCTTCACCGTCGCCTCGCTCATGAACAAGCGTGTGCCGATCTGTGCATTCGACAGACCTGCACCGACGGCGCCTAGTACCTCGCGCTCGCGATCGGTCAGCTGATCTAAGCCTGGATGCTGCGGGGCCCGAGTGCCCGGGTTTGCGTGTGAGAAGTGGGAGAGCATCCGACGGGTCACGCCGGGGGAGAGCATCGCATCGCCTCCCGCCACCACATGGACGGCGCGAATCAGATCCTGCGGCGGTGTGTCCTTCAGGAGGAATCCGCTGGCACCGGCCTCGAGCGCCTGGAACACGTACTCGTCCATGTCGAACGTGGTGAGCATGATGATCTTCGGCGGGTTCGGGAGTTCCACCACTGCTTTCGTGGCGCGCAGACCGTCCATCGTCGGCATTCGCACGTCCATCAGCAGCACGTCGGGGCGATGCTTCTGCACGAGCGGCACTGCGCCGGAGCCGTCGTCGGCTTGCCCCACGATCTCCAGCCTCGCGTCGGCGCCCAGGATCATTGCGAGACCTGCCCGCACGAGCGAGTCATCGTCCACTAGCCCCACCCGGATTACGTCGCCGGCCATGGGATCACCGCCTTCACCTCGAAGCGTCCATCGTCCGTGGGGCCTGACGTGATCGTGCCACCGGCATGCGTGACGCGCGCCTCGATGCCGGACAGGCCCATGCGGGCGCCGGGCAGGTCCGTCGTGAACCCCTGTGGAAGCACATTACTGACCTCGATCACCAGCTCCGTGCCGGGCTCGCCGATGAGTGCCACACGCGCCTGGGTGTGACGGGCGTGCTTGTGAATGTTCGTGAGCCCTTCCTGCACCACCCGATACGTGGTGCGGGCCAGCGTGTCAGGAACGGGAGCGTCGATGAAGTCGAACAGCTCAACAGACACGCCTGCCTCTTGCGATGCCGTCACCAGCGCGCGCACGTCGTTCCAGGTGGGTTGGGGCGCGAGTGGTGCCTCGTCATCATCGCCGCGCAGGACGCCGAGCACCTCACGCAGCTCGGACAAGGCGGTGGTCGCGGTCGAGCGGATCAGTCCCGCGGCCTCGACCACCTGCTCGCGTTCGAGGTTCGTGTTCACTTCGAGAGCGCCGGCCTGCAGCGCGACCAGTGAGATCTTGTGCGCCACGATGTCGTGCATCTCGCGGGCGATGCGGGTGCGCTCGGCGCGGCGGGCCTCTTCCTGAAGCTGCAGGCGGCCGTCCTCATCGAACTGGGCGCGCTGCTCCAGCTCCTGTGTGAGGCGCCGCGAGGACGCCGTATACATGCCCAGTGCGCCGGTGGTTCCCGCCACCATCAGGCTCCCCATGGTCTCCAGGCTCGAGCTCGCAAGGTCGCCGAGCCGCCAGAACGGCACCGACATGGCGAGCCCGACCAGCGTGCTGACCAGCAGCACCATGCGGCGGTCCGACGCTCGATTTGCGAAGCCGAACGAACACACGCTCGCGACAGTCAGGGATGGCGCGAGAGCGTTCGCGACCCCCACCAGCGGCAGCAGCCAGCGCCACGTGCGGAAGCGGAACAGCAGCACGCATGTGAGCGCGATGCCGATGAGTGCTGGGCGCAGCAGCGACGTGTCAATCGCCCCGCCATCGAGTGGGAGAACGACGAGCGCGCCTTCAAACAGTGCTGCCGCCACCATGAGGATCTCCAGCGGGATCCGACGGCGAGGGGCAGGTGGGGCGGTCACCCGGCTCACTGTAATGCGGAAGTGATCGGCGGACCGCCGTCAAAGGTCGACCAGCGAACTACGCGGGTCGGACCTTCGTCGGCTCATCGTGCGGCCTTCGGCCACACCTGCGCATAGAGCGCTTCACGAGGACAGCCGCGCCGTAGGATTGCGCCATCCCGACCTGCAGGAGTTCCCATGCGCACCCGTGTCCAATCCGCCCGGCCGCTTGCGGCCCTCGCTAGCGCCGCCGCGGCTGTCACGCTGGTGCTGAGCTCCTGCACCGGCGGCACCACCGGTGGTGCTGGCAGCAGTGACGACGGGGGCTCCAGCGACGCAGGCGGAGCCAGCAGCAACGGCCAGGAGGCGAAGACGCCGCCGCTTGCGGAGCTCGGCGAGTCTGCGGCGCAGCATCTCGACTCCGATCCGGCCACGGACCCCGCATACGCTTCCTACTACGAGCAGTCGATCGACTGGTCGGACTGCGGCGATGATTCCGGAGCCGACCGTCAGTGCGGCACAGTGACAGTGCCGCGCGTGTGGAACGACCCTGGTGCCGGTGATATTGAGATCGCCGTCGCCAAGGTGGCGGCCACCGGAGAGAAGAAAGGCACTCTGTTCTTGAACCCCGGCGGCCCCGGCGGGTCAGGGGTGGACTTCGCCAGCACCGTCGCCACCTACATCGCCGGTGAGCCGGTCACGTCGAGTTTTGACCTGGTGGGCTTCGATCCGCGCGGCGTCTCGCGTTCCTCCGGCATCCACTGCGTGAGCGATGAAGAGTTCGACGCCGAATACAACAGACCGGGTGACCCCGATGCGACGCCCGACGAGAACCTCCAGACCACTATTGATTGGATGCAGAAGATCGCCGATGGCTGCAGTGAGAAGCACGCAGATCTCCTGCCGTACCTCGACACCTACTCCGCTGCGCGCGATCTGGATGTGCTGCGCGCTGCCGTGGATTCCGACACGCTCGACTATGTCGGCTTCTCATACGGCACGTACCTGGGAGCA
Organism: Brachybacterium timonense; assembly: GCF_900258505.1. Lineage (GTDB taxonomy): Bacteria > Actinomycetota > Actinomycetes > Actinomycetales > Dermabacteraceae > Brachybacterium > Brachybacterium timonense. Next base: position 2,717,923 of record NZ_LT984895.1, on the reverse strand, counting down.
ACCTACGCCGATCTGTATCCCGAGCGGGTGGGACGCTTCGTGCTCGACGGCGCCATGGATCCCGCGCTCACCATGGACCAGATCACCGCTGGCCAGACCGCGGGCTTCGAAGCCGCTATCGAGGACTTCCTGCAGGACTGCCTGAACCGCGGCGACGATGCCTGCCCGTTCAAGGGCGATGTGGCCGAAGCGAAGAAGCAGCTGGAGAACCTGCTGACCTCCTGGGACCGCAACCCCGTGGAGACCGACGATCCGGACGGCCGACGCATGACAGGCTCCCACGCCAGCACTGCTCTCGTCATGGCGATGTACGAAGACGGCATCTGGGAGATGCTCCGCTCTGGTCTGGCCGACGCTACCCAGGGGGATGGTTCCATGCTTCTGCAGCTGTCCGATATGTCCGCTGAGCGGGAGCAAGGCGGAACCTTCAACGGCAACGGGGCGTTCGCGATCAACGCCATCAACTGTCTGGACCACCCCGGGGTGGAGGACCTGGAATGGCAGAAGCAGCAATCCGAACAGCTCGCACAGAAGTACCCGCTGATGGGTGAGAACGCCGGGTACAGCGCCGCCTACTGCAAGCCGTGGCCGGTGAAGCCGCTGCGTGAGCCAGCGCCGATCGCTGCGAAGGGCGCCGGGCCGATCCTCGTGATCGGTACCACCGGTGATCCCGCGACGCCGTACGCCTGGTCGGAGTCCTTGGCGCAGCAGCTCGACCAGGGTGTGCTGCTCACCTACGAGGGGCGCGGCCACACCGCGTACGGCCGCTCTGGCGGCTGCATCGAGAAGGCTGTTGAGGACTACTTGGTGGACGGCACCGTGCCGGAGAATGGCCTGACCTGCTCCTCACCGGGCGGTGCCGAGCAGGCAGGGTGACGAGCCCCTCACGCCGCCGCTTTGCCCGCGTGAGCGGACATCCCGTACAGTGATGCGGTCCGCTGCGCGAACAGCGGGGCGCCGCCTTAGCTCAGTCGGCAGAGCGATTCACTCGTAATGAATAGGTCGCGGGTTCGATTCCCGCAGGCGGCTCCAGGTCAGGGCCACTTTCCTTCGGGGAGTGGCCCTTTTCTGTGCCCTCGGTGTGTCCAATCGTGGGTTATTGGCCAAAATGAGTGTATGGCCGGGGCGGGGTTATTGGCCAAAATGTGTGTATGGCCGGGGCGTGTCGTGGCGGGGTCAGGGGTGTGTTCGGCCGGCCCAGCCGTGTTGGATTCCGTTGCCGTCTTCCCAGGAGAAGCTGGTGCCGAGGGTGGGGCCGGGCTCCGGGCCTGGAGTGATCGCCGGTCGCGCTGGTGGCGGTTTCCAGTGCTCTTCGCGTGCGAGTGACCAGGGCTCTCGTGGGGTTGCGGTGAGGGAGTCCAGGAGCCATTCCGCGGCTCGTCTGGCGTGGTCCGCGGGCATTCCGCGGTGGCGTCTGAGGAGGTCCTTGACGGCCGTGTTCTGAGCGCCTTCCAGGGGTGATGTCGTCCGGGGCAGCGGCTTGTCGATGTCGGGGGCGAGTTCGAGCCAGGCGAAGAGGTTCTCGTGCTTGATCAGGCCGCGGAACAAGCCACGAACACTGCGGAGGTCTCGGTGCGTGTACCACCACGGCTTCGCCAATGGCACTGATCGTGGGCGTTCTGTGCCGGTTCGTGCGTAGGTGCGTTGGCGGAGGAACTCGCTCCCGCGTCCTTCCCAGGACGCGTAGGCACCGAGCCAGAGAGCGGCCTGATCGATGTTCTGAATCTTCATGACCGCCCTGGTCAGTGCCAGGATCTGCCCCCCGGCCTCCAGGCGTGGGGCAAGCGTGGTGTAGCGGCGGACGTTCTGGAAGATGTGGAAGTAGCAGCGTTGGACGCGTGCTTGGGGCCAGTGCTCGTGCACGGCTGCGTGCAGTCCCGTTCCACCGTCTGTGACGACCAGACGTGGTGCGGGCCAGCGCTGCAGGATCTGAGCCCAGGCGATCTTCTTCTCCCGGTCGCACCACTGCCAGTCCAGCACGTAATGACCGTTAGTCGCGATCAGCAGGCACCAGTTCTGGAAGTAGGTGCCATCGAGCATGACCACGTCGTGGAGCTCGCCCGTGGGCAGTGGCGGCGGGACCTCGATACGCCAGCACCAGCGCAGACGGCGGCGGAGCGTGCGATCGCTGCCGGCCCAGGCCGGTGGCCTCTCGCCCTTCAGCAGCCAGGCATGGAACCACTCCAGCTCAGCTCGATGGCTGATGTCGGGACGGTCCAGGACGGTGCTGGAGCCGCAGGAGCGACACCGCCACCTCGTCCGCCCCGCTGAGGTCTTCCCGCTCTTGACCAGGGACTGATCACATACACGACACCGAGGCCGATTACCAGGAGGCGACACCCAACATGCTTCCAAAGCATGTCAACACCCCTAAACCCCCAGGTCAAGGCCGAGAACTAGCCGGATCCATACACACAATCTGGCCTATAACCCCCAATCGTGTGTCCAATCGCGCTGCCGCCTCGCTACGTCCTCCCCCGCGCACCGTGGCGTGCTGTCTCGGTCGGGTGGTCCGGGCTGCGCGGCTGACCCCAGTAGACTCGCGGGAACACGACCGGTTCCGCTGAGCGCCTGCTCAGTCCAGGGCCGGCCTTCTCTATCTGGGGGGCCCTATGATTACCCGCCCGACAATGCGACACCCCTAAAGAAGGGCCTGACCAGCATCGACGCTCGTGCGGTGCCTTGTTTTAGTGGCGTCGGGTTGATTTATCGGCGCGAACTGGACATGGGGAAACAAAGAAGCGCCCCGCCCGCCGTGATGGCAGGTGGGGAGCTAGTTGTGTGAGTCACTTCGTGGTCTGCGCACTTGCTTGTACATCATTACTGATGTATTGTTGAGGTACAACAGAAGAGAGGAGGAAGCATGGAAGAGATGACAGGAGTCGCGGCCCTCATCGCCGCGATCGCCGGCCTCATCGCCTCAATCGCGAAACTCATCGAAGTGACGCGACCGCGCGACAAGGACTGAGCGACGGCGGCCCCGAAGTAGACCTAGAACTCCGGGGCCGCCCCTCCCATCATCCATGCACCGAACCATGAAGAACAAGATCATCGACCCGATCTGGCTGATCATCGGCGCGACAGGACTCACCGTCTGGTCCGCCGCCACTGACCCCACCGTCCTGACTGTCGCGGCGTCTGTACTCACGGCCGCTGCGGCCGCCGTGTATACAACTGCGGTGGTGGTCGCGTGGCGTCGCGCCCAGTGATCTACCTGTCCAGAAGTGACCTTGCCGCCAGGATCGGCGTGAAAGTCCCCACGCTCGCCCGGTACAAGCTGCCCGACCCAGACGTCATCATCGGGCTCGAGGGCCGCGGCACCATGGGCTGGCTCCCCGAAACCGTCGACGCGTGGAACGCGAACCGACCAGGCCGGGGACGTACTAGTGCGAAGTAGGTACAGCGCAACAGACTCCACCATGCCTGCATGAGGACGAGGGTCGCCACCTCCAGCCGCTGGACCAGGAACTAAGTACGCTTGAAGCCTGTCGCGGGTGGGCGGCGATGAATCATAGAGGTGATCACCATGCCGACACGAGGGCAGTCAGGGAAGCGGGCGGAGCGCCAGGCCGCCAAGGACGCCAGCGCCGCTGCAACCTTGGCGCGCGGATCATATGAACCGGTCGACATGAAGCGTCCTGGGTTCTGTTCCGAGTCTCAGCAGGGAGAATCGGAGTATGCCCAAGAAGTTCAGTCCAGAGCTGCGTGACCGTGCCGTGCGGATGGTCTACGACCGTCAGGCCCGCGAGGGTGGTCCCCGTGCAGCATCGATTCGTGCGGTCTCCCCGCAGCTCGGTGTCGGCGAGGAGACGCTGCGGATCTGGTGCAACCGCTACGGCCCCACCGAACCAGCCGGCCCGGGGGAGCCGCTCGAGGAGGAGAATCGTCGGCTCAAGCGTGAGCTTGCCGAAGCCTGGCGCGCTAACGAGATCCTGAAAGCCGCCTCGGCGTTTTTCGCAGCGGAACTCGACCGCCCCACGACGAAATGATCGCGTTCATCGATATGCATCGCGAGCAGTTCGGGGCCTGGGCCATCTGCCGCACCCTGCGTGCGACAGAGTGTGGGTTCATCACCTCCCGCGGATACCGTGCTTCCAAGAACAGGAAGGCTTCCGCACGCAGCGTTCGGGACGAGATCCTCATAGAGGAGGTGCAGCGGGTCCACCAGGAGAACTACAGCGTCTACGGGTGCGGAAGATGTGGCACGCCATGCGGCACGCGGGATGGGACATGGGCCGCGACCAGGTCGCGAGGCTGATGAAGATCGCAGGCCTCCAGGGCGTTCGCCGAGGTCGCAAGCCCATTACCACGCGCCCCACGGCCGGAGAGGATCAGCGTCCCGACCTTGTGGAACGGAGGTTCGTTGCGGACCGACCGCAGCAGCTCTGGGTTGCCGATACTCCCCCGCAAGCGGGAGGTGCCCCCACCTATGTCCGGATACTCACCGGATTCTGCTACGTCGCGTTCATCACCGATGTCTTCAGTCGGAGAATCGTCGGTTGGGCGGTCGCGCCCACCCTCCACACGCAGCAGCTGCCATTGCTCGCACTGGAACACGCGCTCCTCTCCACCGGGGCGAGCAGGAATGGAATCGGATTGATTCACCACTCCGACCGGGGCAGTCAATACGTCTCTCTCGCCTACTCAGACGCTCTTCTTGCCGCAGGTGTGAAAGCGTCTGTCGGCACCGTCGGCGATAGCTACGATAACGCGCTGGCAGAGACGGTGAACGGCCTCTACAAGGCGGAGCTGATCTACTCCAAGCGGATCTGGGAGTCGGTCAGCGAGGTCGAGCTTGCCACGATGGGCTGGGTCCACTGGTGGAACACGGCCCGGCTCCACGAAGCTCTCGACTACCGCACCCCAGCGACCGTCGAAGCGTCCTACACTCACTCCACGGCGACCGCGCCCGCGACCGTCTAACCACGGAACAAAACCCAGGGCGCTTCACGCTTGCGGTTGATCGGTTGCTGGCGTTTTACCGTCAGTACCCGGAGGCGAGCGTCGCGCAGGTGACTGAGGTGATGCAGGTCCTTTCGGGGAACTTCGGGCCGTTGACGGCTGCGACCGCGTATCAGGCGTTGCGCACGTCCCGGGAGACGCTTGGCCTGTGGGATTTGTTACCGGAGCCGGAGCCGGGGCTCGCTGCGCCGGCGGATCAGGTGATGGCGGCAACAGCGTGGGCTCTGCAGACACGCTCTGGGCGGCAGCTGTCGGCCTCCCAGGTGCAGCAGCGTTTGGCCGGGTCGCTCACCCGGCTGGTGCGGCAGCCCGGCCGGGAGACGATCTATGAGGCGACGGCCCAGGCTGGTACGCGATGGGCGCGGGTTCCTGGCGCGTATGCGTGCGATTTCTGTCTGATGCTCGCCTCTCGCGGCGCGGTCTACACGTCACGGAAGACTGCTTCGACCACGTCGGGTGACCGCGGGTCGCGGCCAGCAGGGTTGAGCTTTCATGACCGCTGTTCGTGTCACATCGTCGAGTCGCACTCTGACCAGGATCTGCCTGGGATTGTCCACTCGCTGAACGCGGAGTGGTACGCCGTCACGTGGGACGAGAACGGACCGGTCCCTGATCAGTTCGGTATGTGGAAGGAGCACATCGCGATCACCCGGCCGGACAAGACCACGCTCCGTCCGCCCTCCGGAGACGAACACGCAACTGGAGTCCCTGAGCTTCCTGGTGTCTCCAGGAAGCGCGCGAAATCCACCAAGAAGTCGTACCTGACCGGCGCGAATCCGGGGGTTCGCGCCGCTACCACTCACGAGAGCTTCGTGGCTTACAGCACGAACTGCATCCGCACGACACACGCCGCGCTGCTACGCCGCATGGGCTACGACATTACTGCTGGGCCTGGGCAGCCGAAGAACTACGACCTTGCCGATACGGTCCGCATGTGGCGACGCGGCAACAAGCGTGTCACCCTCGAACCAGCCGATCCGAATGCGACACTGTCTGACACTCTTCGCGTCATTGGAGACCAGGTCCCGGACGGCGCAGCCGGTCCGCTGAGAATGAAGTTCACCAGCGGCACCCGGCATGCGGTCATCTGGGAGAAAATCGATGGCAAGGTCGTCGTTTCGGACCCCCAGCTGATCGCCGAGCAGTACGATGTGAGGTATCAAGACGCAGACGTGGAGCGCGGGACCATTCAATGGACGCGACTCGACGATGCTACTCCGACAGAAAAAGTCGCACGCATCGCGAGAGGGGAGGAAAGATGACAGCCACGACTTTCGATGAGGCACGCCGTGTCGCAGCCGAAGCGCTCCAGGGACGTGGCTTGATTCCGAACCTCTACGGTGGAGAGTACGAGGACTACTACGTCCTTGGATTCCATGACGAGCAGGGGCGTGATCATGACGGGACCCTGGTCGTATCGAAGACTGAAGGTCGCGTGATCTACGACATCATGCTCGCTCATCACGCCCGCATCGGAAAGCTCGGACCCATGGAAGTTGTCGGTCAGGTTCCGAACCGGACATCATCAACCGCCTGACGCCGACGTTGCCGCGCGTGTCGAGGCACGCCTGTAATTTCTCGAAGCCCCCTCCGCGGGGCTTTTCTTATACCTACCGCTCCCCTTGAGCCCCTTTCACCGTCTGGTGCAGGGGCTGCTTGTCGTGAACGACAGCACGACTCCCCGGGGGTAGCGGGCACTGACTGTCGGCCACACGAAAGGACCACACTCGATGCCCACCAACGACGCCCAGCAGCCCAACACGACCGGCGACGAGGCCAGCTCCACGGAGGCGACCGGCACACCGGCGACCTTCACCCAGGAGCAGGTCAACGCCTTCGTCGCCGAGGCGAAGCGCAAGACCCGTGACCAGTTCGCGGACTACGAGGACCTGAAGGCCAAGGCCGCCCAGTTCGATCAGGCGCAGGACGCCGCCAAGAGCGACCTCCAGCGGGCATCGGAGCGAGCAGACAAGGCCGAGAAGGACCTCGCCGCCGCCACGGACCGCATCACGGCGATGCAGCACCAGATCCTCGTCGCCGAAGTCGCCGCTGCCAAGGGCGTCCCTGCAGGGAACCTCACCGGCACGACCCGCGAGGAGCTCGAGGCGTCCGCAGACGCACTGCTGGCCTGGGCCGGTCCGAGGCAGGAGGAGCCCCGCCGCGGGTTCGTGCCGAAGGCCGCCACGGGCACTGGGGAACGGCATGCCAGTTCGATGCAGGCCGGCCGGGAGCGGGCACGCGCCAAGCAGGCCGCTCGCAACACGACTATCTGACAAGAAAGGACCATCTGATGTCTTTGAACATCACCTCGCAGAAGTATGGCGGCGGTGACCTGTCGTGGCTGGACTCCCGCCACGGTGTCACCAATGCCCGCACCATCACCCTGGATGCTGCACAGTTCTCTGACGCGGCCGACGGGGTCGTGAAGGCCGGCACCCCGGTCGAAGCTGGCGGCGGCGGCCTGTACAAGCCGTTCACCAGTGGCACCCTCGCCGGATTCACCCTGAATGACGTGTCCGTCAAGGACGGTGACGAGACCGTGGCGCTGCTCGACCACGGCCGTATCAACGTCGACAAGCTGCCGGTGAAGGACTTCAAGGCTCCGGCACAGTCCGCGTTCATCTTCCTGAACGCGAAGGAGGTGGCTGCCTGATGAAGCTCATGACTGATCTCATCGACCCCGCGGCCATCACGGGTTTCGCCCGCGAGAAGGGTGACCAGTTTGACGCCGCTCCCGGCACTCTCTCGGGCCTGTTCCCGAACGAGACGGTGGACGGTCTGACCGCGGCGTGGACCGTCGGCTCCAATTCCAATGACCTTGCTTCGTTCCGTGCCTTCGACGCGGAGTCGAAGATCGGTGGCGGCATCGGTCTGGAGAAGCGTCAGGCGTCTCTCGCTGCCGTCTCCATCAAGGAGCGGTTCGGTGAGTACGATCAGCTGATCCGTCGCGGCGCGAACGCACCGGAGACCGTCGAGGCTGCCGCCGATCGGCTCGCAGAGAAGGTCGCGAAGGCGACCATCGACCGGATCATCCTCGCCCGTGGCGAGGTTCTGGCGACCGGTAAGCTCGCGATCAACGAGGACGGATTCATCCAGAACGCTGACTTCGGTCGCCGTCCGGACTTCACCGTCACCGCCGCGAACCTGTGGGACGCCGATGGTGACCCGATCCAGGACCTCGAGACGTGGATGGCCGCGTTCGAGGAAGAGAACGGGGTGACCCCGGATGTCCTGTACGTGTCGCGGAAGATCCAGTCGGTCCTCATGCGATCGGAGAAGCTCCGTGCCTACTTCGGGCCGACGGCTGCTCCGATGCTTACAGACACCGAGATCAACCAGCAGCTGGCGGCGCGTGGCCTTCCGGCTGTTCGATGTCTCCATCAAACCTGGGGCACTTCAGGGTCCCTGCCCTGCTCGCCGATGATGTACAGCGACCACGGCTCATAGGGGGAGGGCCAGAACACGTCCGCGGTCGGGCGCACTTGAGAGACGATCGCGTTGAGCTTCATGTCGACCGCGGCGTCGAGCAGGGCCAGGTACTCCTGTTTCTGCTGTTCGACCGGGGCGCCTGCCGTCGGCCAGTCGATGCCCAGAACGGTGGCGATCCACATACCGCGCAGCTGGCAGACGGAGTGCTGATGAGTCCTGGTGCACATTCCTACCATCGAAAGATAGAGAACTTCGTGCGTTGTGGATTCCTCGGAGGGAAGTGCCGGGAGCGTGGCGGCGCCCACTCCGGCTCGGGCCGACGGCCACCCCCCCCGAGCACGACGACGGCCCCTCCGAGGAGGGGCCGTCGTGCCTATGAGGCGGTGCTGAGCGGGGGATAGGCTCAGCGTCCGCGTCGGAGTCCGGTGATCACCACCAGGGGTCGTCCTCGCCGGTGTCGCCGGTGCCCAGGGTGCCGTACTCCAGGCCGTACTCGTCGAGAGCGTCGGTGACGGGCTGGAAGTAGGACATGCCCGGAGCGTAGCCAGCGTTGAAGCCGCACTCCTGGTCACCAGGGCCGCCCGAGGTCAGGCCCACGGCGTAGCCGCCGGAGACGTAGGCGCCGCCGGAGTCACCGGGCGCAGTGCAGATGCTGGCCTCGCCGAGTCCGCTGACCTGGGCCTGCACCCGGCCCTGGCGGTCGGAGTACGTGACGGTCGCGTCATAGCCGGTGATCTGGCCGCAGGTCACGCCGCTGGTGGCGCCGGACTTGCAGGTGTCGGTGCCGATCGGAGCCTTCCAGGCGCCGCGGGAAGCGTCCAATTCAACCTCGTACTGGCCCTGCTGGTTCACGGTGCCGTCCATGGTGACGCCGTCAGCGAGCTCCACGATGCCCATGTCGCGGTCAGGCAGTCCGTCGTAAGAGGTGAACTTGCTGTCCACGGTGGTACCCACAAGGCTGCCGTCGGCGGCAAGCACCTGGTCAACGGGCTCCACACAGTGCCCGGCCCACACCATGTAGTTGCGGGACCCGTCGTTGGCGCCGAACCCGGCGGAGCAGTAACCGCCGCCCAGGTCCATCTTGTCGCCGCCTGCCACATTGGCCTGCATGATGTTTGCCTCGCCCTGCTCGATGGTCACCGCATCGCCATAGCCGGCGGCGAGTTCGGAGACGGTGGACTCGCCCGCGCTGTTCACCACGGTCACCACCACGGTGTCGTCGACAACATTCGGGGAGATCGAGGCGATGTTGCCGTCGGCTCCGATAGCGTCCGTGAGCTCGGAGGCGATCTCGCCCAGACGCTCCTCACCGAACTGCGGGCTGGCGACCTCGAGGCCGGCGGCCTCGGCGGCTTCCGCCGCGTCCGAGCCGGCGGCGGCCTGCAGCACGAGGGTGTTGTTCTCGTCGAAGTAGGCGCCGTCGTAGTCGTAGCCCTGCTCATACAGCTCGGCGTACGTGTTGTTCTGCGTCTCCTGCTCATCGAGGTGAGCGGTCTGCTCCTGGATGGTGCGGCCGGAGCTCTTCGCCATGACGGCGACTTCCTCATCGGAGAACTGGGTGGAGACCGACTGGGGGGCCGCCGAGTCGGAGTCCTGGTCGCCCGGGGCGGCGAGAGCAGGCGCCGCACAGAGTGTCAGAGCGGCCACAGCAGCGGGGCCGGATACGAGGAGGCGGGAGATCTTCATGGGGGATGTCCTTGGGATCGGGATCAGTGTCACCCGCCGAAGCCTCGTGGATCTGCCAGGCTGAACCATCGTCGGCTCAGCGGGTTATACCCACGCTATGGACTCCTGACCTGCATCGTTACCCTGCATACGTGCCGATCTGTGAGTCCTGCCTCATGCTCATGTGCCGGTGTGGTCGGTCGAAAGTTCCGGTGACTCACCGGTAGGGCACCCAAGGGTGAAAGAGCCGACGGATGGACCGGTTCAGGCTCCGAGGCGCGACGGAACCTCCACGATCTCGGGAGAGCAGGCTCTTTGCGGTCGTGACGCCGATGCGCCACAGCACGCACGCGGATGAGTGGCTGTGGTCGGCGTCGAATGTGAAGGTCTACGAGCCGCCACAGCGCGCACCCGGATGAGTGCCCGGGGCCCCGCTCACAGCGACGGTCGCGGCGGTGTGACGAGCCCCCGTTCGAAGGCGCGTACGGCGATCTGCAGTCGCGAGGTGCAGTTCAGTTTCGTCATCAAGGAGGACACGTGGGACTTCACGGTGGATTCGGACAGCTTCAGCGTTGAGGCGATGCCTGCATTTGACTCCGCCGCGCACAGCAGCTCGAGCACTTCTGCTTCGCGCTCGGTCAGCCCCAAGCTCTCAGCAGCATCTGCAGCACGTGGACCTGAATTCTCCGCCTGCTCAGGAGTCATGGCGGAGATCGCCAGATGTGACGCGAGCTCCGGCGTGATCACGGTGCCTGCCCTCGTCGCCGCCGTGCGCACAGCCGCCACGAGCGCGGCCGCAGAGGTGGACTTCAGCAGGAAGCCGGCTGCTCCCGCTCCGATGGCCTCCTTGACCTGCTCGTCGGTCCCGAACGTCGTCAGCATCAGCACAGCGACGTCGGGCCGACGCGTACGGATGATGCGCGTTGCAGTGATCCCGTCCATACCCGGCAGCGCGAGGTCCATGAGTACCACATCCGTGCCAGGCTCCGTGAGGCGCTCGAGAGCGTCCTCGGCGTTGTCCACCACAGCAACGACCTCCAGGCCGGGGTCGCGGTCGACATATCCCGCGAGCGCCTCGCGCACGATGGGGTCGTCATCGCAGATCAACACATGGATGCTCACAGGTTCTCCGTTCACAGTCAGCAAGGAATTGAGATCTGGGTGAGGAAGCCGGCGGCTTCATGTCGAGTCACCAGTGTGCCGCCCAAGGGCTGGAGTCGTTCCCGAATGCCGTCCAGGCCCGCGCCACCGCTGAGCGTGACATCCTCGTCGGCGCGGATCCCGTTGAGCACCACGAGCTCCAACCGACGAGGACCAGTATCGTCGCTCAACTCGGACATGAGCGTCACCGGCACGGCCGGGTCACCATGGCGCACCACGTTTGCTCGGATCTCGTCCAGGCATCTCGACATGGTGCGCAGCACATCCTTCGGTAGAGGATCCTCAGCCTCTACATTCACACGGACCGTGAAGCCCAGGGCGTTCAGCTGGCCACGTGCCCTATCCAGAAGATCCGGCCATGTCGCTGCAGCAAGAGGGAGGTCAGCAAGACAGACGTCCAGCTGCTCGGCAGAGTGCAAGCTGTCCATGAGTGCCCGCAGCTCGCTGGTGGCGCTGCGTGCAGTGCGGGAGATGCGTTGGAATTCGCGCAGGGAATCGGGTTCGACATCCTGCCGCTGCGCCGCGGTTTCCGCGAACAGAACGACTTCGGTGGTGGCCCGCACAGCGGTGTCGTGAAGTTCGCGGGCGAGCATATGGCGCTGCTCGGCGAGGTCGCTCAACCGGCGGGCGCGCTCCGCGGCAACGCGGTCAACCAGATGGCGCACCCAGAGTCCTGCCCCCGCGGCGAGGCCGAGCAGAACCGCCCAGACCAGCAGTTCGCTGATCGTCTGTGCCGGGCTGGCGCCGCTCAGTACCGTACTGAGGCTGAGCACCGTCATATGCCACACGCCGATCACGAGCCCGGCCCGCAGTCGGGAGGATGCGGTGCAGGCGGCGACGGAGGCGGGTGAGACGAAGATGGCGATCCCCACGAAGGGCGGCTCGTGGATGAGCGGCAGCGTCAGCGCGAGCCCGGCCAGTACGCCAGCGCCGACCGGATGCAGCAGGCATAGGCCGCCCGCGATAGCGAGAGCTACCACTGTGGCTGCAGAGAGCACGCTCTGGTTGATGGCCGCGGGCAGGGTGACAAAAGCTAGCGCCACGGTCACGATGGCGGCGGGCAGCAGCGCGTGACGCATGGCCGATTTCGGCGTGGGGCCGGGGTGCGTCGCCGCCCGGGCGTTCTCCCCGTCCTCCACACCATGTGGGACACCGGTGATGCGAGTCACCACCACAGGGTAGTGTGGCCGGGCGGGTTGATGCTCGCCGTGTTCATCGCCGCGGTACCGCTGGCCTCGTGAGGCTGCTGCGGAGACGATGCGTGAAGCGGGGAGCGTGACCGCGGTCGTGGGTTCCGGAACACCTGCGGCGATGTGTGCCCATCGACGTCCCTGGCGTCCAGCTACCGAAAGGATCGCTGTGATTACCGCTGTTGCACCCACTACTCGCCCTCGTCGTCCCCACGCCACCGGTGGCTCTCGCCGCCTGCGCGGCGCCCTAGCGGCCGTTGCTGCCGGTGCCGTGCTGTGCGCGCCGTGTGCAGCCTTCGCCGCCAGTGCCCCATCGTCGGAGGTGCAGGTCTCCGGCGGCGGCCAAAGCGCTCCGGCTCAGTCATCCGAGCTGCGGGACAAGATGGATGTCGCCGGCCATGAGAGCGACTTCATCTGCACGCTGGTCGCGCCGGAGCTGCCGTACCTGTGCAAGAAGAAGAAAAAGTGAGTGCTGCGGGCTGACTTCTCGACCAGCGGGGATGCGCGCGGTGAGCCGCTGAGCGCCCGCACGCTGACGCTGAGCGTGGTTGATCGCTGAGCGCAAGCGCGCCCGCAGATGCACGCCGACCCGTCGGCGGAGCCGAGGGGTTCGATCGGTTCAAGGGCTCGGGCTCATGCGGTGCAGTACCCGCGGGTCGTGCGTACGAGCAGCCGTGAACCGCGATTGAGTAGCCGTGAACCGCGATGCCGCCACAGTTCCGACAGTTTCGTCTTCTTGAATAAGTCAAGATAAAGACCCATGGTCGCGGTATGACCACAGCACCACCGCGCAGCGAGCAGTTGGCCGATCCGGCTGCCGCGCTCCGCGCTGCCGGGCTGCGGGTCACTGCCCCGCGCGTCGCGACCCTCGAGGTCGTCGCCGCCCATCCGCACACGGATGCCGAGACGATCGCCGGCGCAGTTCGCAGCTGCCTCGGCGCCGTGTCGCGGCAGACCGTCTACGACGTGCTCCACGCCCTGACGGACGCAGAACTCTTGCGTCGCGTGAGCGTGGGATCGCGCAGCATGCTGTACGAGATCCACGAGCACGACAACCACCACCACCTGATCTGCCGCCATTGCGGTCGCCTCGAAGACGTCCCCTGCGTCGTGGGACACGCCCCATGCCTGCACCCCGAACAGGACCACGGATTCGACATCGAGATCGCCGATGTGGTCTACCGCGTCGTGTGCAGCGACTGCCGCGCACGCAAGGAGTCCGCTGCCTGACCCGGGCTCGCCCGCGCCGCCCCCTCAACCACCCCGCTCACTCCGTCTACCCAACCGACACCGTCAAGGAGAAGAGATGGCCGAGTACACCTTCGACCCCAGCAAACCCTCCACCACAGAATCCGGCGCCCCGCGCGAGTCCGACGCGAACTCGCTCAGCCTGGGCGCCAACGGCCCGCTGCTGCTGCATGACGTCGCCCTCGTGGAGAAGCTCGCCCGCTTCGACCGTGAGCGCATTCCGGAGCGCAGCCCGCACGCGAAGGGCTCCGGGGCCTTCGGCGAGCTCGAGATCACCGAGGACGTCTCCCAGTACACCAAGGCGAAGGTGTTCCAGAAGGGCACCACGACCCCGATGATGGCCCGCTTCTCCACCGTCGCCGGTGAGCTCGGATCGCCTGATACCTGGCGTGACGTGCGTGGCTTCGCCCTGAAGTTCTACACGCAGGACGGCAACCTCGACATCGTCGGCAACAACACGCCGGTCTTCTTCCTGCGCGACCCGATGAAGTTCCCTGACTTCATCCACTCCCAGAAGCGTCTGCCCGACTCGGGCCTGCGCAGCGCCGACATGCAGTGGGACTTCTGGACCCTGTCCCCGGAGTCCGCCCACCAGGTCACCTACCTCATGGGCCAGCGTGGCCTGCCGAAGACCTGGCGCCACATGAACGGCTACGGCTCCCACACCTACATGTGGGTCAACGAAGCCGGTGAGAAGTTCTGGGTGCGCTACCACTTCCACACCGAGCAGGGCGTGGAGTACCTGACGAACGAGGAAGCGGAGAAGCTGGCCGGCTCCAACGCGGACGCCCACCGCGAGGACCTCTTCGAGGCGATCGGCCGCGGCGAGTTCCCCAGCTGGAAGGTCTCCGTGCAGGTGGTGCCCTACGAGGAGGCCAAGACCTACCGATTCAACATCTTCGACCTCACCAAGGTGATCTCGAAGAAGGACTACCCGCTGATCCCGGTGGGCCGCTTCACGCTGAACCAGAACCCCGTGAACCACTTCGCCCAGATCGAGCAGGCGGCCTTCAGCCCCTCGAACCAGGTGCCGGGCACCGGTGTCTCGCCCGACAAGATGCTGCTGGGCCGCGTGTTCTCCTACCCGGATGCGCAGCGCAACCGCCTGGGCACCAACTTCAATCAGCTGCCGGTGAACCGCCCGATCGTGCCGACCAACTCCTACGACAAGGAGGGCGCGATGCAGTTCTTCCACACCGGTGACGCACCGGTGTACGCGCCGAACTCCAAGGGGCGCGCCTACCAGGAGGAGCAGGGCCCGGTCGACAACGGCTGGGAGGCCGACGGCGAGATGGTCCGCGCCGCCTACACCCTTCACGCCGAGGATGACGACTTCGGCCAGGCCGGCACCCTTGTGCGCGAGGTGTTCTCCGACGCGCAGCGTGACGAGTTCGTGGACACCGTCGCCGGCGCACTCGAGGGCGTCTCGGAGCCGGTGCTTGAGCGCGCCTTCCAGTACTGGAAGAACGTCGATCAGCAGATTGGTGAGCGCATCGAGCAGGCTGTCCGCGGTGGCGCCGGCGATGATTTCCCCGGTTCGGTGTCTGACCAGGACGCCTGAACCACAACGGCGCTCAGGCGCGGGCTCAGGCGGGGCATCGCCCTGCCTGAGCATTGCGCCTCAGCTCGCAGGATGCCTGGCTGTGCAACAACGAGGCATAGTCTCGCCTGAGCGTTGCGCCTGGTGAGCATACGAACGGAGCCCGTCCCGCAGAAGCGGGGCGGGCTCCCTCTATGCCGTCGGGTCGAGCCCGCCGCGGCCTCCGCGAACCTCTGCGACGCGTCTCTCCCTCCACAGCGTCGGGTCGAGCCAGCGCCTCACGTCATCGGGTTTTGCCGCTGACTCAGGCTGGCAGCTCAGATCCGCCGCCCGGGTCCTCCAGTCGGCCGGACGGGTCAGACCACGAGCACTTCGCTGTTCGCCGACAGGATGAGCTTCTGCACTGTCAGTCCCAGCAGGTGGCGGCCTGGGGACTCGCGCTTGCGGTTGGCGATCACGAGCAGCTCGGCCCGCTCTTCCGAAACGACCCGCAGCAGCACATCGGCGATGTCGTCCTCGGTGTGCTCCTGGCGCACCTGAACCCGGACGGGGGAGCGGCGCAGATGCTCCAATGCAGCCTCGAGATCATCCTTATCCGCGTGGCGCGGATCCTGCTCGACACCATCGCGCAGCACGTTGACCACCACGAGGGGGCCGCCGCGGCGCTCCGCCTCGGTGCGAGCGATCTCCAGCGCGCGGTATCCCACCTCGGTGGGAATGAAGCCGACGACCACTGCCATGTCTGCCTCCCTCCTGCGGTCACCCCGCCGACGCGGCGGAGTCGGACATGTGCAGAATCCTACGGTGCACTCAGCGCTCAGGCTGGGCCGATTCGCCGGTCCCTGATGGCTGGGCCGTCGAGGTGGGGCCTGTCGGCTGCTGCGCAGGCCTGGCCCGGCGTCCTTCACGGCCAGCGTCCTGCGCACGCGCCTGCCCTGATAGCGACTGGATCGTGGCCATGATCTGCTCGGTGATCAGGCGTCGGCGCACTCCCTTCGGAAGAGTGTCATCCAGGTCAGAGAAATCCATGGGCTCGCCCACGCGCACCGTCACGATGCCTGGATCCGGCCACCAGCCGCCATCGAACATGTGCTGCGTACCCTTCAGGCCGACGGGCACGACGGGGCAGCCGGACTCGATCGCGAGCCAGGCCGCGCCCTGCTTGCCGGCGTGGAGCAGCCCGTCCTTGGACCGCGTCCCCTCGGGGTAGATGCCGAAGCCTTCGCCGTCGCGCAGAATCGCGAGCCCTGCGTCGAGTGCCCCGCGGCCGGAGCCCAGCGCCTCGCGATCCAGAGGCACAGTGCCCACAGCATTGAAGAACCAGCGGATGATCCGGCCCTTCAGACCAGGCATCTTCCAGAAGTCGTCCTTGGACACGAACCGCACGGGGCGCGGAAACACGATCGGGATGAGGAAGCTGTCGACGTTCGCCAGATGGTTGCTGGCGACGATGAAACCGCCCGAGCGTGGCACGTTCTCCATCCCGACCACGCGGGGCCGCCACACGGCCCGCATCAGCGGAGCCACAATCACCTTGGCTCGGTCGTAGAACCGTGTCACCGACATCCTCCTGTGTCCGGCCTGGTCACCGGGTCCACCCTAGACCCTCGTGGGACGCTGACCTTCACGCATCTGCGGGCCCACCGATACGTGCCTGAGGGCTCGTGGCAATGCTGGCTCGGGCTTGTGTGGTACAAACCCAAGTGCACGGCACGCCCGGACCTCGGCCGGGTGGAACGGCCCGCAGGTCAGCCGCCCCGCAGCCACTCAAGGAGTCGCAATCATGCCGAAGACCCTGAACATTGCCGTGATCGGTGCCGGCACGATGGCGCAGTCCGTCCACCTGCCCGTGCTGCGTCGGCGCTGGGACCGCTTCACGCTGTCAGCCGTGGTCGATCATTCCCCGCGGCGCCTGCGCGAGTCCTCGCAGAACTGGGGTGTGCAGGAGGAGCGGCGCTTCGAGACCGTCGCTGATCTGGTCTCCGCTGTGCGAGCCAAGCGCGTCGAGGTGGACGCCGTGGTGCTGTCGACCGATGGGCTGCATGTGGATGACCTGCTCGCCCTGCTCCGCCGCGGCATCCCAGCACTGGTGGAGCCACCCCTGGGGTTCTCCGCTGAAGAGGTCGCGCGCATCGTCGACTTCGAACGCATGACCGGACGCCGCCTGGTGATGATGGCGTACCCGCAGCAGTACGACGCCGTGGTCGAGGAGATCGCCGAGCGCATCGCGCCACGCGATCTGCGTCTGCTCAGCCATGACGTGCTTATGCCCGCCGCGCAGCCACTGTTCGGGCACGCCAAGGTCACAGCCTCCGCCTATGACCTGCCCGGCGATACCCGCACGCAGCGCCGCAAGGACATGCAGGCAGCTGTGGAGGCGGGCACCGGTGAGGGGGCCACCCAGCGTGACCGTGATCTGTACGTCAAAGGCCTGCTCACCGGTGTCGCGCACCAGGCGGCGATGCTCGAAGCGATCTATGGGCCGATCGGTCAGGTGCGTTTCGTGCGGCACTGGCCCAAGGGCGTCATCCCCGGCTCCATCGAGGTGCTGGCCGAGCTCACAGGCGGCGCCCCTGTGCGCCTGATGTGGCATTACCTGCCCTTCGCCCCCGAATATGTCGAGACAGTTGAGGTGCTTTCGGCGCGTCGGCGCCTGGTCGCCGACGTCAAGGCGCCTTCTCACGGCGACAGCCGTTCCACGCTGACCGCACGGGAGAAGAAATCGGGCACGGTGATCGAGGAAACGGTCACGGCGAACACGGGGAGCGCCGAAGCCATGTGGCAGGCATTCCATGCGTTCGTGGAAAAGGGCACAGAACCGCTTGCGGGCCCGGCGGACGAGCTGCGTCGCGTGGAGTTGATGCGCTCGGTGCTCGCATCGATCGTCGAGGCCGACGGCCGCACCCTTGACCCGGAGCCCGAGCCGGTGCCGGTGCCGGAGCCGGAATCGGACTCGGAGGAGTCGGCGGAGCCCGTTGAGACCGTGGAGCCCGCCGAGCCCGCGGGTGCTGTGAAGCCCACAGAGCACGCAGAACCCGCCAAGCCGGTTGAGACCGTACCCCCCGCCGAGCCCGCGGAGACTGTGGAGCCAGCTGAGCCCGTGGCGACCGTGAAGCCGACCGAGCCCGTGGAGGCCGCACCCGCGTCGGCCCCGCCAGAGCAGGGCCCCGGTGCAGACTCGCGACAGACAGAGACGTCGGCGAACACGCAGGAGGCGGAATCACCCGTCGGCCTTCAGGAGCCTGATGCAGCGAGCGTTGGCCCCATGACGGTGAGCGTCGACGCTGCGGAGCCGCAGGCTGATGTTGATGCGCAGACCAATGCGGACGCACACAACGCCGCGGGGCCGCAGGCTGATGTGAATGCATGGGCCGACATGGACGCGAAGACTGACACGGGACAACAGGCCGAGGGTGACGAGCAGCGCGCCCCGGGCGCCTGACTCCCGACTCCCTCGGCACCCGTGCGGACACGGATCCGCGACACGCCGACGACCCGACCCCCGTCTCACATCGGTACCCGTGCGGACACGGCTCCGCGACACGCCGAGACGCGCCGCGACGCGCCCATGACACACCTCATGTTCCGCGCCGGCGCGAAGTCAGCAGCGGGCCTCGGAATGGTTCTGTCCACCACCCGTGGATGACCGCCCAGCACTCCTCCACAGGCACGACCAGCGCTCTGACCGCGTCCTGTGCCGCCTGTCCCCAGCCCGCCCCCAGCTGTCCACAGGACGTCAACATCCCGATGTGGATGACATTGTTGTAGTTCAGTACATCTTGTGGTGCTTCTGGCCGAGCACCACTAGGTGTAGTGTTGGCGAGGTCGCGGAGAGAACGGCCTGACGCGCTAGGACGTGCTCGGCACACCGCGACCGCGGCCCCAACGCCGCACCCCTGAACAACCCAAGACACCTCTTCCCGCGCGCCGCCCGGCGGCGCATCAGAAAGGCAGCCATCCCGTGGACATCACCGTGTACTCCAAGCCGATGTGCGTGCAGTGCGACGCCACCAAGCGCGCCCTGAACAAGGCCGGCGTGGCCTACTCCGTCGTCGACATCACCGAGGACGCTGAGGCGCTCGCGCACGTGAAGTCGCTGGGCTACATCCAGGCCCCGGTGGTCATCACGGATGAGGACCACTGGTCCGGCTTCCGTCCGGACAAGATCAAGGCGATCACGGCAGCCGGCGCCCAGCAGCGCCGCTCTGCCGCGATCTGATAAGGCCGGGAGGCGTCGGCGTGGGAGCCCTCGTCTACTTCTCCTCGGTCTCGGGCAACACCCACCGCTTCGTGCAGAAGCTGGGGATTGAAGCCCACCGCATCCCCCTGTACCCGAAGGACGCACCGCTGGTCATGGACGAGGACTTCGTCCTCATGGTGCCCACCTACGGCGGGGGCAACGGGCGCGGAGCCGTGCCCAAACAGGTCATCAAGTTCCTGAACGACGAACGCAACCGCGCACACATCCGCGGCGTGATCAGCGGCGGGAACACCAACTTCGGAAGCGCCTACTGCCTGGCCGGAGACATCATCTCCGCGAAATGCAAGGTGCCCCACATGTACAAGTTCGAACTCCTGGGAACCCCGCGCGATGTCCAGCGGGTCCATGACGGATTGGAAGAGTTTTGGCGACAGTGACCGAGATGCCCCCGGTCGAGCACCACAAGCAGCTCGACTACCACGCGCTCAACGCGATGCTGAACCTGTACAGCACCGACGGCAAGATCCAGTTCGAGAAGGATCAGCTGGCCGCGCGCGAGTACTTCCTGCAGCACGTGAACCCCAACACCGTGTTCTTCCACTCGCTGGAGGAGAAGCTCGAGTACCTCGTCGAGAACGAGTACTACGAGAAGGACGTGCTGGACCAGTACACGCCGTCCTTCATCAAGGAGCTGTCCGAGCAGGCGTACGCCAAGAAGTTCCGCTTCCCCACCTTCCTGGGAGCCTTCAAGTACTACACCTCGTACACGCTGAAGACCTTCGACGGGAAGCGCTACCTCGAGCGCTTCGAAGACCGCGTGGTCATGGTGGCCCTCACGCTGGGCCGCGGCGATGAGAAGCTTGCCCGCTCCCTCGTCGACGAGATCCTCGACGGTCGCTTCCAGCCGGCCACCCCGACGTTCCTCAACGCCGGCAAGGCCCAGCGCGGCGAGCTCGTCTCCTGCTTCCTGCTGCGCGTCGAAGACAACATGGAGTCCATCGGCCGCTCCATCAACTCCGCACTACAGCTGTCCAAGCGCGGTGGCGGCGTGGCACTGCTGCTGAGCAACCTGCGCGAGTACGGCGCCCCGATCAAGCAGATTGAGAACCAGTCCAGTGGCGTCATCCCCGTCATGAAGCTGCTGGAGGACTCCTTCTCCTACGCCAACCAGCTCGGTGCGCGCCAGGGTGCAGGTGCCGTGTACCTGCACGCCCACCACCCGGACATCCTGCGCTTCCTCGACACCAAGCGTGAGAATGCCGACGAGAAGATCCGCATCAAGACGCTGTCGCTGGGTGTGGTGATCCCGGACATCACCTTCGAGCTCGCCAAGAACAACGAGCCGATGTACCTCTTCTCCCCGTACGACGTGGAGCGCGAGTACGGCAAGCCGTTCGCCGATATCAACGTCTCCGAGTGCTACCGCGAGATGGTGGACAACCCGCGCATCGCCAAGAAGAAGATCAAGGCACGCGAGTTCTTCCAGATCCTCGCGGAGATCCAGTTCGAGTCCGGCTACCCGTACATCATGTTCGAGGACACGGTGAACCGGGCGAACCCGATCCCCGGCAAGGTCACCCACTCCAACCTGTGCTCGGAGATCCTGCAGATCGCGACCCCGTCGGAGATGAACGTCGACCTCTCCTACGCGAAGCTCGGCCGCGACATCTCCTGCAACCTGGGCTCGCTGAACATCGCCAAGGCGATGGACTCCCCGGACTTCGCGCACACGATCGAGACCGCGATCCGCGGCCTGACCGCCGTCTCGGACACCTCGGACATCGAGTCGGTGCCAACGATCGCTGAAGGCAACCGCCGCTCACATGCGATCGGCCTGGGTCAGATGAACCTCCACGGCTACCTCGCGCGCGAGGCGATCCACTACGGATCCGAGGAGGGCCTGGACTTCACGAACATGTACTTCTACGCGGTGACCTACCACGCCATCAAGGCGTCGATGACCATCGCGAAGGAGCGCGGAGAGACCTTCTACGAGTTCGAGAAGTCTGCCTACGGCACCGGTGAGTACTTCAACAAGTACATCGATCAGGTGTGGGAGCCGCGCACCGAGCGTGTGCGGGAGATCTTCGCGAACGCAAACGCCCACCTGCCCACGCAGAACGACTGGCGCGAGCTGCGCGACCAGGTCAAGCAGCACGGCATGTACAACGCGTACCTGCAGGCGGTGCCGCCCACCGGGTCGATCTCCTACATCAACCACTCCACCTCCTCGATCCACCCGATCGTCTCCAAGATCGAGATCCGCAAGGAGGGCAAGATCGGCCGCGTCTACTACCCGGCGCCCTTCATGACGAACGACAACCTGGAGTACTACCAGGACGCGTACGAGATCGGCTACGAGAAGATCATCGACACCTACGCCGAGGCCACCAAGCACGTGGACCAGGGTCTGTCACTGACGCTGTTCTTCCCGGACACCGCCACCACCCGTGACGTCAACAAGGCGCAGATCTACGCCTGGCGCAAGGGCATCAAGACGCTGTACTACATCCGCCTGCGCCAGATGGCGATTGAGGGCACCGAGGTCGAGGGCTGTGTGAGCTGCATGCTCTGACGGTTCCGGTCGGCAGAGCCCGTCGGTCGACGGACCGGGCGCCAGCGGGCGCCGGTGCGTCGAGCACGGCGAGACAGGCGAGGGCCGCCGTTCCCCAGCAGGGGAGCGGCGGCCCTTCGCTGTGCTCGAGCGTCCGAGCGGCGGCGCGCTCAGCCGGCGGTGCGGCCGCCGTCGATCATCCAGAGCTGGCCGGTGACGTGGGAGGCCTCGTCGCTGGCGAGGAATGCCGCGACGTTCGCCATCTCCGACGCCTCGCCGATCCGGCCCTGCGGCACCTGGCCCTTGAGGAAGTCGTTGAGCTCGTCGCCCAGGCTGTCCAGCCACGGCGTGCGGGTCACGCCCGGGCCGATCGCGTTGACGCGGATGCCGCGCTGGGCGTACTCGATCGCCGCGGTCTTCGTCATCATCGTGACCGCGCCCTTCGAGGTGATGTAGGCGACCGCCTGCGGAGTGGCCAGCACCGAGCCGATCGACGAGGTGTTGATGATCGAGCCGCCGCCCTTGGCCAGCATGAGCCGCAGGCCCACCTGCATCATGCGGAACATCTGCCGGACGTTGATCCGCAGCACCCGGTCGAAGTCCTCCAGCGGGTACTCGTGCGAGTCCATCGCCGGGCCGTTGACGCCCACGTTGTTCGCGAGGATGTCGAGGCCGCTGTAGGTCTCCTGCAGGTGCTTCTCGAGCGCGTCGATCGCCTCGTCATCGCTGACGTCCAGCGGGTACGCCGTGGCGCCGATCCTCTGCGCGACCTCCTCGCGCCGCTCGGAGATGTCTGCGACGATCACCGTCGCGCCCTCTGCGGCGAACTTCGTGGCGATCGCTTCGCCGATCCCTAATGCCGCCCCCGTGACCAGGGCGATCCTGCCGTCGAGTCGTCCAGTCATGCTACGCTCCTTCGCGTCGATGTGATCGCCACCACGTGTGGGGTCGTCGCGACTGGCCGGGGCGATGGGCCCGAGGTTCTGACCTGTGGACATGGGGTCGACGGGGCGCGGCTGCGGCTCGGCGCTCCGAGGGCGGCTCGGTCCGGGACTGAGCACACGCCCTCGGTGCACGGGCTGTCGGTCCGGGTCAGGCGCCGACGGGGGTGGCGCCGACGCGCCCTGTCGCCGAACCGCGGCCGACGGTCAGACGCTGCAGCAGCGCCTCGGCCGGTCCCCGCATGTCGCGGGCCCGCAGCGCCATGGCCAGCGGAAGGCACAGTCCCCAAGCGGCCAGGGCCAGGAGGAAGGCGAGAAGCGGGGAGAGCCCGTGGCCCATGCCGAGGCCCGTCGTCGACAGCACCAGCGCCCACACCACGGACTGCACCAGGTAGAAGGTCAGTGAACGGGCGCCGACGGCGGTGATCGCCTGTGGCAGCCAGCCTAGCGGCCGAGGCCCGCCGAGGATCTCGCGGGCGGGGCGGCCGTAGGCGCGGGCCGCCTACGCCGGCGACTGCCCGGTGGGGGCCGACGGTGGGTTCGCAGCGGCGGGGGACTGCGTCGAGGGCTGCGCGACGGAGTGCGGTGCTGTGCCCGCTGTCGGCGCTCCGAGGCGCCGCGGGTCCAGCCGGGCCGCGAGCAGGGCGAAGGCGCTGACGTAGCCGATGCCGCCGGCGATCCCGGTCAGCGAACTCAGCCCCATGAAGGCCCAGAACAGGCCGTCGGGCAGGTGGATCGCGTCCCAGTGGGCGATAGCCGAGGGCGCCGCCACGAGCCAGCCGATGCCGATGCCGAGCACGGCCATCCGCCGCAGCAGCGGCAGCCGATCCCACGGCTCGTCGAGCAGACGGTTCCGGGCGGCGATCCAGCCGAGGATGATCGCCACGTGGATCGTGGGCATCATCAGCTGCTGGCTGAGGATGAACATCCAGCTCATGAGGCGGGCCTGAACACCGCCGAGCGGGCTCGCCGAGCCGTGCGAGGCCTGTTTCATCGCGTCCATGTCGAGAGATGCGCCGCCGGCGGCCGCCTCCAGGGTCTCAGGGGGGTCAGAGCAGCAGCGCCATGGCCCCGGCGAGGCTGAACACCGCGTAGGCGAGCAGTGCCGAGGCGAACAGTGCCGCGACGATCGTCAGGGTGCGGGTGGAGCGGTCGAACAGGATCCACACCAGCAGCAGGCCGATCAAGCCGTAGGCGCCGAGGATGTCGCCCATGAACAGCAGGGCCGCATGGAGCAGGCCGAGCAGGATCATCGCCCAGTGGCGCCGGCGCAGCTGGATGCGGACGGTCCTCGGGGTCAGCCCGCGGTCGATACGCGCCCGGTAGTACTGGACCATCCCGTAGCCGAACAGGAAGGCGAACAGCGGGTAGCTGCGGCCGTCGGCGGCGATGATCATGACGGTCTGCGCCAGGCGATCCAGCACGGTCCCGTCCTCGGGGTGGGGGCTCGCGCCGGTGGTGGGCATGCCCCACACGAACCAGGAGACGTTGGCCAGGGCGATGAGGGCGAGCATGAGCCCGCGGGCGAGGTCCGGTGCGAGAGCACGAGGCGGTCGATCCGCGCTGCGGCGCGAGGCGGTGTCGATCCGTGGTGCGGTGGTGTGCTGGGCGTCGTTGGTCATCGGTTCCCCTGCCGGTGCCTCTCGTCGTCGCCCTAAGCGTACTGGGGCGGTCCCGGACGCACGACCGGCCGCTCCTGATCCCCTGTGCGGAGGGAGCGGCCGGTCTCGCGTCCGTGATCAGCCCGCCGTCACGGCTCAGCGGGCACGAGTCGGGCGAGCCACGTCAACGCCTCCTGCGGGTCGTCGACCGTCGTCCCGTCGGCGCCGAGTGCGAGCGCTCGGCGCAGATCGTCCTCGGTGCGGACGGGCCATACGTGGACCCGTCGCCCCTGTACGTGCTGCTCGGCGACGACCTCGGGCGTGAGCCCCTCCCAGCCGCAGTGGAACACGACGGATCCGGTGCGTTCGAGCAGGGCACCGAGGCCCTCCGGGTGCTCGGCGTCGACAGGGCACCGCATCACGATGATCCCCGTGCGGACGGTCGGAACGGCCCGGTGCACGGCTTCGAGTGCGTCGGCATCGAAGCTGGTGATGATCATGCGCGACGCATGGTCCGGATGCTCTCGCAGGTAGGCGGTCAGCAGTGGGACGACATCGGCGTCCTTGATCTCCACCTGGAGGCGCGCGTGGGTCCCCGCGCAGATCTCGGCGAAGGTATGCACGCGATGTCCGCCGCGCAGCTCGACCTGCCGCAGACGGTCGAGGGTCATCGCCCTGAGCGGGCCGAGGCCCCGCCCCGCGTCGTCGGCAGCGAGGCGGTCCAGCGTCGCATCGTGATGGACGACGATGTGCCCGTCCGCGGTGGGGTGGATGTCGAGCTCCATCTCCGGGGACCCGAGCTCTTCGGCACGCTGGAACGCGTCGAGGGTGTTCTCCAGGCGGTTCGTCATGTCACCGCGATGGGAGACCACGGTGAACGGCTCGAAGCCCTGGAACGTCTCTGCTGGGGCGATCGCGGTCACTTGCCCATCACCTCCTGGAACTTCTCGCGGGTCGGGCCTGCGACGTCCTCGATGGCGCGGGCGGCGTCGGCGACGACGGCGGCAGGATCCTCGTTGTCGACGTTGACCCGCTGGATCACGGTGCGCATCTCGGGCACCGTGGCCGGCACGAAGCGGCGGATGTAGTCGGGCTGCCGGGCGATCTTGAGCTGCTCGATCGCGACGCCGAAGGCAGGCTGCTCGGAGATCCGCTGCGCGAGCTCGGAGGACGTCTCGGCGGCGACGGTGTTGGGGAGGTACCCGGTCTCGAGCACCCACGAGGTGGACTGCTCCGGGCTCGCGAGGAACTTCATGAACTCCCAGGCGGCCTGCTTGCGCTCGTCGGAGGCGTGTCGCGGGATGGCGAGGCCCCCACCGCCGGTGGGGACCCCTGTGTCGACCTCCTTGGGGAGGAATCCCGCCCCGAAGTCGAACTCCGCAGACTCGCTGATGCCGCCGAGGCTGCCGGTGGACGAGCAGATCGTCGCGGCCAGCCCGGCTGTGAAGTCCTGGGCCATCTCGGCGGCCACGTAGGAGCTCTTGTCCTCGTGCAGGACGGCGCGGTCGAAGGCGAGCGCGTCCAGGACCGGCTGCTCCTCGAGGGTGAGCGTGAGCTCCTCGTCCGACAGCTGGCCTCCGAAGGCCCACACGAGGCCCTGGATGTACCAGTCGTCGCCGGCGGTGTAAGCGCGCATCGAGACGGTCTCGCCGTTGTGGGTGAGGCCCTTGACCTCCTTGCCCCACTCCCGGAACTCGGTCCAGGTATCCGGGGCGCGATCAGGCAGTCCGGCGGCCTGGAGGATCTCTTTGTTGTAGTAGAAGAGCGGGGTCGACCGGCCCTGGGGCACCCACCAGATCTGGTCCTTCAGACGGCCTTCCTCGAGGAGCGTCGGGTTGTACACGTCCTCGGTGAAGTCGCCGCCGAAGTATCCGTCGAGAGGCTCCAGCACCTCGTTGAGGAAGAAGCGCTGCCACGACATGTCGCCCAGCCCGATGAGGTCGGGGATGGATCGAGCCTGCAGCGCGGTGGCGAACCTGGTCTCGGTGCCGTCGTAGCCGTCGAAGGCCTGCACCTCGACGTAGATGTCCTGCTGAGACTCGTTGAACGCCGTCGCGGCGGCGGCGAAGGCCGCGCCGGGCTTGCCGCCCCACGGGCTCCATGCGACGACGCGGCTGCGCTTGCGGTACTCCTCGGGGGTGTCCCCGTCGACCTGACCGAAGGCGTTCCCGCCATTGGCGCGCGAGCAGCCGGCGGCGAGCAGGGGAGCGCCGAGGGTTCCGGCGGTCAGCAGCGCACGGCGCGAGGGGCGCAAGGTCGTGCGGGGCGAAGGGCGCCCGTGGGCGGCCCGGGATCGGGAGGGCGTGGGCATGGTGGGCATGATGGCTCCTTGGTGTGCGGTATGCCCGGTGACGGGCGGAGGCGGGGTGAGTCGGGGTGAGGCGGGCTGAGCGGGGATCGGACGAGCAGGGCTCGGGTGGGGACTGCGAGTCAGGAACGCATGCTGGCGCCGGTCAGACCGGAGATGATCTGGCGGTGGCCCATGAGGTAGACGATCAGCATCGGCAGGGCGACCATGAGGGTGCCGGCCATGATCGGGCCCCAGTTCGTCAGCCCCTCGGTGTCCTTGAGGGTCATCAGCCCGATGGGCAGCGTGCGCATGGAGTCGGAGGTGATCACGATCAGCGGCCAGACGAAGGAGTTCCACTCGCCGATCACGCAGATCAGGCCGACGGTCACGATCGCGGGCAGAGACATGGGCACGACGAAGCGGAGAAGCTTGCGCAGGTGCCCGGCGCCGTCCAGCTCCGCGGCCTCGAGGACCTCGGTGGGCATGGACAGGAAGTGCTGGCGCAGGAGGAAGGTGCCGAAGGCGTTGGACAGGCCCGGGAGGACGAGGCCCAGATACGAGTTGACCAGGCCCATTTCGCTGATCACGAGGTAGTTGACGACCAGGGTGATGTGTCCGGGGACCATCAGCGCGCCGATCAGGAGGATGAACAGAGCCTTCTTCGCCGGGAACGGGATGAAGGCGAAGGCGTAGGCCGTGAAGGTGGCCATCACCAGATTGCCGCCGGCACCGAGGCCCGTGACGATCAGCGAGTTGAGCAGGTAGACGTCGAAGGGTGCGGCCGCCAGCGCGTCGGAGAGGTTCTCGAGCGAGGGGACGGGGAGCATCCTCGGAGGCCAGGCGTAGATCTCGGCGTTCGGCATCACCGAGGACCGCAGCAGCCAGTACAGCGGCAGCAGGAACGGTCCTGCGACCAGCATCGCCGCGAGCAGGAGAGCGATGGAGCGCGGCCCGGTGCGTCGCAGGGGGCCCGCGAAGGGCGGTGCAGTGCTCACGAGTAGGTCACCTTTCGCTCGGCGTACAGGAACTGCAGGGCGGTGATGGCCATCAGGAGGACGAACATGAACACGGATGCGGTCGCCGCCATGCCCAGGTCGAAGCGTTGGAAGCCCTGTTCGTAGATGAACCAGCTGAGCGTGGTGGTGGACCGGGAGGGGCCGCCGCCGGTCATCATCGCGATCAGGTCGAAGCTCTGGAACGCCCCGATGGTCTGGGTGATCAGCAGGAAGAACGTGGTGGGTGAGAGCAGGGGGAGCACGACATGGCGGAAGGTGGCCATGGCGTTCGCGCCGTCGAGGGCGGCCGCCTCCTTGACGTCCTGCGGGATGCCGCGCAGGGCGGCGAGGTAGACCAGGGCGACGAATCCGACGTTCTGCCACACGGCCACGATGAGGAGGCCCGGCAGCGCCCAGGTGCTCGATGTCATCCACGCCGGCGAGGCCTGCCCGATCAGATCGAAGGCGAGTCGCATGAGCCCGTAGCGCGGGTCGAAGATGAACAGCCACAGGGCGCCGATCGCGGCACCTGAGAGGACGTAGGGCGTGAAGGACACGGTGGAGGCCAGCCGCCCCAGCGGCGGCCGGGCGTTGAACAGCGCGGCCATCGCCAGTCCGATCAGCATCGACGCACCGACCGTCACGGCCACCCAGATGAGGGTGGTCCGGAGCGCGCGGAGCACCTGGGGGTCGGTGAAGAAGCCCTCCCAGTTGGAGAGCCCGACCGGGACCGGGACAGCAGCGATCATGTCCCACCGCGTGAAGCTGAGGCCGATGTTGGCCACCACCGGGAGGTAGGAGAAGACCAGGAGGAGCGCCAGGTTGGGAAAGGCGAACAGTGCGAAGACGAGATACTGCCGGCGCCTGCGCGCGCTGCGCGAGGTCGGCTGGCGGGCGGCGTGGTCGGGGAGGTCCGCGGACAGCTCGCCCAGGGGGAGCTGACCGTCGACGGCACTGCCGGTGCGCGGAGCCTCCTCTCGGGCCGCCGCCGCGTCGGGGGCCGTGCGCAGGGTGGGTGTCGCGTTCGTCATCGGGCCTCCTCTCGGGTCGTGCGGGTGGGGTCGTGACTCGAAGGTAGGAGCGGAACACTGACCGGGCCGTGCCCGGAGGTTACGGGGGCATGACCGTTCTATGACCGTTTCGACGGCTCGTCGCGGGCGGTGTCGATGGTGAATACGGTGGCGACATGGAGTCGGTGGGACGAGAGAGCGTCCGGGCTCGCCGCACGCGTCTTCTGCGGTTGGCGCGGGAGCGCGGGAGACTGGAGACCTCCGTGGCCTCGCGGTTGATGCAGGTCTCGGTGGAGACCCTGCGTCGTGACCTCAGGGTGCTTGAGAACGCAGGTCAGATCCGACGCTCGCACGGTGTGTTCGTGCCGACGGAGATCGGTCGGCATGAGAATCCGATGTCCGTGCGCGAGGTCAATGACGCCGATCAGAAGCAGCGCATCGCACAGGTCGCGGCCAGCCTCATCGGCGAGGCGACGACCCTGTACCTCGATGAGGGTGTCATCCCGCGTTTCATGGTCCGACACCTCCCCGTTGACCGGGTTCTGACTGTGGTCACCGCGTCGTTGCCGACAGCTATGGCCCTCGTGGAGGCCACCGCTCACGATGTGGTGGTCGTCGGCGGCGCGGTGCGCAGGAAGACCCTCGCGACGCTCGGCGGGATCGGGACCGGTCCCACCGCCGGGCTGTTCGTGGATCTGGCGATCATGGGGACGAACGGCGTCTCCGTCGAGCATGGGCTGACGACGCCGGACCCGGAGGTCGCACGGGTGAAGGAGGCTGCGATGTGGGCATCGCGCCGCCGGATCCTCATATGCGAGCACCTCAAGTTCGGCGTCGTGAGCTTCGCCCGCTTCGCGGAGCTCGCTGACATCGGACACATCGTCACCGGAGCAGAACTGCCGCGTTCGATGGCGCGTCGATTCGAGGCAGCGGGTCCGACAGTGCTCCGGGTGTGACAGTGCGCCCCCGCGGGGGATCCGTCACTAGAGTCCGACTCCTCCGGGGGAGGTCCCCGTGGTGCGGATCGCGTGGCGCGGTCGGTGCACGCGGGCGTAGTCTCGGTGCTCTGCGCCGATGACGTCGTGATCCCCGCCCCGCCTCTGACCAGCCCGAGGACCATGACCTCCTACGATGCGACTACCCCTGACGGCCACGCCGACGATCCGGCGCGCTCCGCCGCCTCCCCGCACGACCCGTCGGCCGCTGACGCCGCCCCGTCGGACCCGCACGCCGCGCAGCGGCACCTCGAGCCGCCGACCGTCACCGACGGTTTCCCGCATCTGGCCGGCGGTGTGCCCGTCCTCGAGGACGAGGTCGACCAGGACCTGGCGCATCGGCCCACCGAGTCCGAGCTGTGCCGCACCCGCTCCAAGGTGACCGCGATGATGGTCGTCGTGCTGACCACGCTCAGCGCGATCGGCCCGCTCGCCACCGACATGTACATCCCGGCCTTCCCGGACGTCACCACCGAGCTCGCCACCACCGCGGCCCGCCTGCAGCTGACGATCACCGCGTTCTTCCTGGGCACCGCGGCCGGGCAGATCGTCTCCGGCCCGATCTCGGATCGTGTGGGCCGACGGATGCCGCTGCTGCTGGGCATCGTGCTGTGCCTGATCGGGTCGATCGGCTGCGCCCTGGCTCCGTCGGTCCAGGTGCTCATCGCCTTCCGCATCCTGCAGGGCATCGGCGGCGGCTTCGGCATGGTGCTGGGTCGCGCCGTCCTCATCGACCTCACCGACGGGCCCGAGCTGTTCCGGATCATGAACATCATGCAGGGCATCGGCGGCATTGCTCCGATCGTCGCCCCGCTGCTGGGCGGTCTGATCCTGCTGGTGGGCCAGTGGCGCGAGGTGTTCTGGGTGATCGCCGGCATGTCCGTGATCTCGCTGATCGGCGTCATCGCGCTGATCCCGGAGTCGCTGCCCGTCTCGCGCCGCCACACCGGCGGCTTCCGGGTCTTCCTGCACAACACCGGCTCGCTGCTGCGCCGCGCACCCTTCGTCGCCTACCTGCTGGTGAACATGTTCTCCGGCTTCGCCCTGATGGCGTACGTGTCCGCGTCCTCCTTCGTGGTACAGGAGATGCTGGGCTTCAGCTCCACCGCCTACTCGGTGTCCTTCGCGATCAACTCCGCCGGCATGATGGCCATGTCCTTCCTGTCCGCGCACCTGGCCCGCACTCGGCATCCGCGCGAGATCATCCGGGCGGGCCTGACGGCGGTGACCCTCGGTGCGGTCTACCTGCTGATCGGTGTGGTGCTCCTGGGCGCCCCGGCCTGGGTGATCCTGCCCGGCTTCTTCCTGCTGGTGGCCCCGCAGGGCCTGATCTTCGGCAACGGCGGCGCGCTGGCCTCGCAGGAGGCCACCGACATGGCCGGCACCGGATCCGCGCTGCTGGGCCTCGGGTTCTCGGTGGCGGCCTCGCTGGCCGCGCCGCTCGTCGGTGTCGCTGGCACCCATTCGGCGCTGCCGATGGCGATCACCGCGGTGGTCGGTGCCGCACTGTCCGTCGTGTGCTTCATCGTCGCCGGGCGCTTCACCGACGGGCAGCATCCCGCCGCCGCCCGCGCCTGAGCGGCGCGCTCCCGGTCAGCGGCCGACGGGCCGGAGCCGTCCTCGGGCGGTCCGCAGTCGCAGCCGGATGCTCCCGGCGAGGTGGCGCGCCCCGTCGAGCGCGTAGCCGTGCAGCAGTGAGCGCGGACCGGAGTAGCGCATCATCCGCCGGTTCCAGGCCCGCTCGGAGTCCTTGAAGCAGTGGATGCTGCAGTGCGCGCAGAACGGCTTCGGATCCAGGGTGCAGAACACGCGCCGCGCCTCGCCGTAGGCCAGGTGCTCCGAGCATTCCGCGCACAGGACGGGGGAGCAGCCCTCGGGGTAGGCGCCGGCGGTCTCGGCGTCGGAGCGGTGCACCGTCCGCTCGCGCCCACCATGGTGGCCGTCGCAGTAGATCCGCACGAACAGGGCCAGCGTCCTGATGTCCTGGCGGGCGGCGGGGTCGTCGACCTCGCGCAGGAAGCGCGGTGACGGCCCGCGGCGTGCGAGGCGGGCGCGGCCCGTCTGCGTCGAGGAAGGCGACGGAGGACGCGCCACGACGCCGCGGGATCCGTCGTGAGCGAGGGATGCTGTCATCTTCTGGAATCTAGGCAGGTGTTCCCGTGGCGGGCGGGACGATCGTCCCCGCTGCTCACCATGCTGACGCGCCGTCGCCACAAGATCTTGTGTTGCGTGCGTGTTGTCACCACAAGATCTGGTGCACCGTCCTAGCGTGCCGATGCACGAGAGAAGAGACGAGATCCCAGGAGCCCTTCATGGCCAGCATGCCGTCGCACCCAGCCTCCCACTCTGCCGAGCCCGTTCCGAGTCCGCCGGCCGCTGCGGCGCAGGCCCCGTCGGCCCCCACGCTGATCGATCCCGTCGTGACCGTCCGCGAATACGTCGACCGCGCCGATTGGCGGGTCAACGCGAATGCAAACCAGGGCTACAGCGTCGGCGGCCTGGTGCTGAACGCCGCCGGCAAGATGATCGCGACCTACTGGCTCGACGAGGTGTTCAGCGCCGAGGCCGGTCGCGCACACCGCGAGGGCGATATCCACATCCACGACCTCGACATGCTCACCGGCTACTGCGCCGGCTGGTCGCTGCGCCGCCTGCTGGAGGAGGGCTTCAACGGGGTGCCCGGCGCGATCGCGTCGGCGCCCGCCAAGCATTTCTCGTCGGCCTGCGGGCAGATCGTGAACTTCCTGGGCACGCTCCAGAACGAGTGGGCTGGCGCCCAGGCCTTCAGTTCCTTCGACACGTACATGGCGCCGTTCGTGCGCAAGGACGCGATGGCGTATGAGGACGTGCTGCAGAACATGCAGGAGCTGATCTACAACCTCAACGTGCCCAGCCGCTGGGGCTCCCAGTGCCCCTTCACGAACCTCACCTTCGACTGGACCTGCCCGGAGGATCTGCGCGACCAGCAGCCGCTGATCGGCGAGGAGCTGTGCGACTTCACCTACGGCGAGCTGCAAGCCGAGATGGACATGATCAATCGCGCTTACATGGAGGTCATGACTGCTGGTGATGCCGACGGGCGCGCCTTCACCTTCCCGATCCCCACCTACAACATCACCAAAGACTTCGACTGGGATGCGCCGAACACCGAGTGGCTGTTCCGCATGACAGCGAAATACGGCCTGCCCTACTTCCAGAACTTCATCAACTCCGAGCTTGACCCCGGCATGATCCGCTCCATGTGCTGCCGCCTGCAGCTGGACCTGCGGGAGCTGCTCAAGCGCGGCAATGGACTGTTCGGTTCCGCGGAGCTGACCGGTTCGATCGGCGTGGTCACCGTGAACATGGCACGGCTGGGCTACCTGTTCGCGGGGGACGAGGAGGCGCTCGTGCGTGAGCTCGACCGCCTGCTCGAGGTGGGCCGCGACATCCTGGAGAAGCGTCGCGCCGTGGTGCAGGACCTCATCGATGGTGGCCTGTACCCGTACACGAAGCGGTACATGGGGCACCTGGGCAACCATTTCTCCACCATCGGCGTGAACGGCATGAACGAGATGGTCCGCAACTTTACGGGGGACGCCCACGATCTGATGGACTCGGAGGGACAGGCCATGTGTCTGCGGATCCTGGATCATGTGCGTGAGCGGATGGTGGAGTTCCAGGAGGAGACGGGGAACCTGTACAACCTCGAGGCCACCCCCGCGGAGGGCACAACGTACCGCTTCGCCAAGGAGGACCTCGCACGCTTCCCCGACATCATCACCGCGGGGACACGCGAGAACCCGTACTACACGAACTCCTCGCAGATCCCCGTGGGTGCCACCGAGGACCCTTTCGAGGCTCTCGAGCTGCAGGAGCAGCTGCAGAGCAAGTACACCGGCGGCACCGTGCTGCATCTGTACATGAACGAGGCGATGAGCTCACCGCAGGCGTGCCGCGAGCTGGTGCGTCGCTCGCTCACGCGCTTCCATCTGCCGTACCTCACCATCACGCCGACGTTCTCGGTATGCCCCGTGCACGGGTATCTCTCCGGCGAGCATCACACCTGCGAGCAGTGCGGATCGGACTGCGAGGTGTGGACCCGCGTGATGGGGTACTTCCGGCCTGTTTCCTCGTTCAACATCGGCAAGAAGGGCGAGTTTGCCGAGCGGCGCTTCTTCACGGAGGCGGCGGCGGGGGAGCTCGTGGAGGCGTCATGACCGACGTGCTGCCCGGGCGCGGGAGCGGGCGCGGCCTATCACCTGCTCAGGAGGCGCACGCTGTCCAGGCCGAGGGCCTCGCGATCGCCGGTCTCGTGCCGCTGTCCACCGTGGACTGGCCGGGCATGCTGGTCGCCACTGTGTTCTGCCAGGGGTGCCCGTGGCGCTGCACGTACTGCCACAACCAGGCGATCCTCGACCCCACGGCACCGGGCGCCGTACCCTTCGGCGAGCTCACGGCGCTGCTGGAGCGCCGACGGGGGCTGCTGGATGGCGTGGTGCTGAGCGGGGGAGAGGCCACCGGGCAGCACGCGATCGTGCCCGCGGCGCGCCGCATCCGCGCGATGGGATTCGCCGTCGGCCTGCATACCGGCGGCGCGTATCCGGCTCGGCTGCGCACTCTGCTGGGGATGGATCGTTCGGGCCGACGGGTCTCCGCCCCGCTGGTCGATTGGGTGGGCTTCGATGTGAAGGCGGCACCGTCCGGCTACGAGGCGCTCACCGGTCGCCCCGGAGCGTATGAGAAGGCCCGCGCCTCGCTCGGTCTGCTGCTCGCCTCCGGGGTCGACCACGAGCTGCGGATGACGGTCACGCCCGCATTGCGTGACCAGGTGCCGTCGGCCATCGACCTGGTGGCCGAGCTAGGCGGGCGTGCGCTCGTGCTGCAGCGCGCCCGGGCCGACGGGGCCGAGACGCAGTTCGCCGTAGCCCTCGAGGCGGAAGCGGATTGGCATGGCCTTTTCGCCGACGTAGTTGAGGCGGCGTCAGGTCACGGCGATATGCGCGGCGTCGAGGTGGCTGCCCGAAGCTGATCAGCGCTGAGACACGAGCAGGGAGAAGAATCCGCGAGCCACGGTCGTCGGATCTGTTCCGACGAGCGAAGTGCCAAGGCCGCTGTGCTCTGCGATCAGGTAGCGGCCGCGCAGCACGAGAGCCACGAAGGTTCGCGCATCGCCCTGGCCGTCCTTCGGAGCACGGGTGGCCCGGACCGCACGCAGCGGTAAGGCGTCCGCATCCGAGTCAGCCGCAGCGGGGAGATCATGAGTGAGTTCGCGTATGCGGTTCCAGGCGTCCGACAGTTCCGACCAGTCAGAGGTCCAGAGCTGACTGAGAAGGTCAGCCGGCACCGTCAGGCGGACGCTCGGCTCCAGGGGTTCGAGCGGGACCATGGGGGCGAGGCGGAGCAGGACGCCCGGCAGAACTGTCGTTGGGAAGACCGCGAGCTCGTTGGTGCGTTCGCTCGCTCGGGAGCGCCGCAGCACACCGGCTCGGGCCAGGGTGAAACTGTGATGCTGGTAGAGCGGATTGCCACTGACCTCGAGCGTCATCTGCCCTCGTGGGTCCGCGAGGATATCGCGGACCGCGGCCGAGAAGTCGGGAGAGAGGTCGTCGCCGCCGTCGGGGGTGTGTCCGGCTGCCAGCGCGGCGAGGACATCGTCGGTCGATTCCGAGGAGGTTCGCAGCACCATTGGATCTGCAGGGTCGTACTGCAGTGTCATCGGTCTCCTCCTGCAGCCTCGATAACCCAGGATGCAGCGATGTCGTCGAACAACTCCGCGTGCATCGCGTCGATCGTGGGAAGTGTTGTCAGGGTGAGAGTCACGCCCTGGTTACCTAGGAGCTGCGACCATTGGCGCGTGAGCACCGTTGAGCCGCTCGCATCGGTCATCACGGACGCTCGATACCAGCGTTCAACCCCGCCCGCGTCAATCGCGCGGTCGTCGAGGACTTGCAGGTCAGGCAGTGACGCCAGCTGGCGTGCTCGTGCCTCGACCTGCCAGGTGTGTAGATCGAAGTCTTCGGGAAGCTGTTGAGAGATCAGCACGATGTTGGTCTCGCCGGCGGGGCTCAGCGAGCGGCCATCGGTGAAGACTGCGAGGAGTCCCGGCTGGATCAGCTCGTCGGGAGCCTGCCAGTTCTCGGGCACATGGAGCGTCATCGGGGGAGTGAGGCCGGTCGGGTCCTCGACGCGCGCGAGACGTGCGGAGGTGGTCATGGTTGGAGCTTAGAGCGGTTGAGAGGTGGGCAGAAGCTCACACACGGTAGGAGCGGAAGAGTGCTCATCAGTCGAGGATCGCGTCGATAACGGAATCCGCAGCGGTCGAAAAGATGTAGCTGCCTGCGACGTCGCCGACGATCCCTCCGACGACCGCGCCGACGGCGGCGCCGCCACCTCCACCGGCGGCCGCACCAGGAACGGCGCCTACGCCGCCAGCCGGCGCGCCAGCTACAGCGCCACCTCCACCGCCGATCAGGCCGCCGAGAGCGCCGCCCGCGGCCGCGCCGGCGCTCCCGCCCAGGTAGCTTCCGAGCAGCGAGCCGGCGAAATTTGCGCCGCCGTCCAGTGCAGCGCGGCCAAGGCGCTCCCAAAACGGTCGGTCCGGTTCGCTGTTCCAGCGGTCGACACCGGCCATGACGCCAGTGAAGATGTCACCCACGACGGGAATGATCTTCGGAACCGATCCTTTGCCGAAGGCGAACTCCCCGAATCGCTTCGCGAAGCTGTGAACCGTGGAGATGATCCCGCCCGCGGCATCGACGCCGTTGATGCCGAGTCGATCCAGGAAGTTGTTCCAGACCTCGCTCAGGAAGTCTCCAGCGGCACTGAAGACACCACCGAGGGCATCCAGCACATCGTCGAGCAGCCCGCCGGCGTCGTCCGCCGTGGATGTGGTGTCCTGCTCCTCGATGTGCTGACGGATCTCGTCGAACAGCTGCTGCATCCGATCGACCGCCGCGGTCACCTTGGTGATGACCTCGCTCTGGTATTGCGACTGGAAAGAATCGGCGTCGGGTCCGATCCACTGTGAGCCGACAATGCTGTCGACTGTCCCCTTGAGATCCTGGAAGCGCTGGTCGACGGTCTCGCGGCGTTGGGTCAGCAGATTGCCAAAATCGTCAACCTGGCTCGTGTCCATCCCCATGAAGCCCGACATGCCGTCGCCCCCTTCAGTCTCTCAACGTGAATGGAGCGAGCGTAGATCAGGCCCGAGAAGGCGGCTATGG
The DNA here is from genome assembly GCF_900258505.1 of Brachybacterium timonense. Classification (GTDB taxonomy): domain Bacteria; phylum Actinomycetota; class Actinomycetes; order Actinomycetales; family Dermabacteraceae; genus Brachybacterium; species Brachybacterium timonense. The sequence goes on along the minus strand of NZ_LT984895.1, from coordinate 2,680,936 downwards.
GGAGGAGTCCCCATGGGGTGGAACGATAGTGGGATGGAGTCGGAGATGATCATCGCCCTTGTGCTCGGGATCGCGCTCGTCGTGTTAGGAACGATCGGCGGCCTGCTCGCGCTCTGGATGCGCTTGGGTGCGTCCGGCGCGTCACGCTTCTGGGTGCGCCAGCGGCCGATCGAGAGTTTCGTGAGTTATCCCGCGGGTGAACCAGCCGTACTCGTGGTGTTGCCGATGCTTGCTCAGAGCCTGGTCATGGCAGGCGCGATCTGTCCGCTGATTCCGTTCGCGGGCCAGGCGTGGGCCTCGGCGGTTCTCTTCGCGGCGCTGGGCCTGGAGATTCTGCTGTGGATTGTCGCTCTCATGAGCATCGTGAATCGGTGGATCATTCCGCTCTGGCTCTACCCTTCGTGGCTCCGGCCAGCACGCCGAGCGGAGCGCGAGCGCCTGCGCGCCGCGCGGCGAGCCTGACGCTCCGGTAGTGCTTGCCAGGGTGATAGAGCCCGGTCCCGCTGTCGCGAGGACCGGGCTCAGTGGGCGGAGGCAACTCCCCCCTGGTCGGCAGTGCGATCACTGCGAGCGGCGAGCCCGGTTCGCAGTGACATGCCGGTCAGGCCCTCCGCGCCGTGTCGTCGGCGGTGCGGAGCGCCCCGTTCACTGCCCACAGTGCGCCGTAGAGAACGCCGGCGATGGGGAACAGGACCCAGGCTTGGTGCCAGCCGTCGAAGGCGAGTCCCCACAGGAGGAAGGCTGCGACCGTGATCGGCCACCACACGGCGGCGATCACGCGCACCACCGGGTGGGTGCCGCTGCTGATCAGGTCATCCTGGTCCTCGTGCTCCTGGAGCAGGTGCTCGGCTGCGCGTTCCGTCGCGTTCGGTGCGATCCAGCAGAACAGCCCGATGGCGACGAGCAGCAGCGTGCCCACGGTGCCCAGGAGCGTGAGGTTGCCGTCACCGCTCAGAAGGGCCGGCAGGATGACGGCCAGCGGCGAGAGGATGAACAGGGCCACGGCGGCACCCTTACCTGCCCCTGTGCGCTGCGTGTCCCAGAGCTGCTCGGCGTGGCGCCGCACCGGAGCGGTCAGGGTGAACTCGCCACTTTCGATATCCGCGAAGGGGCGCATGAGAGCATCCCGACGCATACCGAGCAGAACACCGATCACGACGATGACGAGGAGCGCGGCCAAGCCGATACCGACGGCGATCTCGTCGGTCAGCGCACGGGTGGACTGCGAGATCCACAGTATGAACACCAAAGCAGCTGGAGCAAGCACGAACAGCGGCGTCGACACGGCGGTGAGGATCTGCTTGTCTTTCACTTTTCGTACGTAGGCCTCGGCGCGTTCCCGGTCCAGTGGCGGCGGCGCGTTCTCGGCGGGCGTGGAAGCTTCATCGCCCAGCTCGCGCTGGATGCCCAGTTCGGCGGCGACTTCTTCGAGGCTGCCGAACTGTGCGATCACCTGGCCGTAGGCGGCGGTCTCCGGCACTCCCGAGGCGGTGAGCGCGGCGTGCTCGTCTTCCATCATGGTGCGCAGTTCGGCTTTGGCCTCGCGCATGCGCGGGGTGTCGGGGTAGGGGGCGAACATGGTCTCGAGGTAGGAGTCGATGACAGTCATCGCTGAATCAGTCCTTCGGTGAAGCGGTCGACGAGTCGGCGGGTGGCGTCCCATTCGGTACGAAGAGCAGCGGTGTGCTCTTGCCCGGCGGGGGTGATGCGGTAGTAGGTGCGGGGTTTGCCTGTCTCGCTGGTGGCGTCGTAGGAGTCGAGCAGGCCACTGGATTCCAGGCGTTTCAGCGCGGTGTAGAGGGTGGTCTGTTTGATCGTGTAGTCGCCATCGGCGGTGGCGGTGATGATCCGCGAGAGTTCGTAGGCGTACGACGGGGCTTCGCGGAGGATCGACAGCACGATGAGGTCGATGTGACCTCGGATCGCGTCGGCACTGATCACGGGCTGCCTCCTTTCGGGTGTTCGGTAGCGGCAGGGCGAGCGAAGGCTGATCTGCCTGCCGTAGTGCCTTTAACGTACTACGCGTGCCGTAGTACGGCAAGGGGAATGAGTCCCGTGCAGGCTGGCCGGAGCTGCCCGATGATGAGCAGTGTGATCGGCGGCACAGATCTGGGCTAGGGTGATGCTTCCCGACCCTGGAGATACCGTGCCCGCCCTCTTTGCCCTCTCGACCATCGGCGTCTTCTGCCTGGTGGGAATGCTTCTGCGTCGCTGGATTCCGGTGCTGCGCAACAACCTGGTGCCAGCCACTGTGATCGCCGGGGTGCTGGGTGCCGTGGCCATGAATCTGGGCCTGCAGAACCTGGTGGACGGCATGGACGCCGAGATGTTCACGGTGATCACCACGCAGCTGTTCACCCTGGCCTTCATCTCCATCGGCCTGGCGAAGACGCCGAAAAGCCCTGCCACCGACGACTCCGACGAGGAGTCGCCGACCCGGTCATCGGGCCTGCTGCGCGGCGCCTGGGCCATGGGTATCACCTGGACGATCGCCTTCACCGCTCAGGCGCTCGTGGCCGTGGGCACCATCGCAGTGGCTGGTGTGGGCACTGACATGGACCCCATGTATGGGCTGCTCGCCGCCTTCGCCTTTGCCCAAGGACCCGGTCAGGCAGCCACCTTCGGCGTGATCTTCGAGAAGGCTGGTTGGGTTGATGCCGTGCCCGTGGCCCTTGCCTTCTCCGCCTCCGGGTTCATCGCCGCCTTCCTCGTGGGTGTGCCGCTGGCAAAACTCGGCATTCGTCGAGGGCTCGCACACGCTGCCGTGCCGCTCAGCGAATCGGTGCACCGCGGCGTGCTGCCGCGCGATGAGCAGCGCGAATCCATGGGGCGCGTGACCACCTTCTCCGGCAGCATCGAGACGCTCGCCTTCCACGCGGCGCTGATGGGCGTCGCCTACCTGCTCGCCCACGGCATTGCCTGGGTGTTCGCACTGTTGCCCGGCTTCCTGGGCACCACACTCAGCGGGCTGATGTTCCTCAATGGCCTGTACGGCGCGTACATCGTGCGCTGGGCGCTGGGGCTGCTGAAGCTCGATCATCTGCTGAGCAATGAACTGCAGGGCCACATCGCAGGAGCCACCAGCGACCTCCTGGTGGTCTCCGCCTTCATGGCCGTGCAAGCCGCGGTGGTGGCCGCCTGGATCGTGCCGATCCTCGGCGTGTTCCTCGCCGTCACGGTTCTCACGTTGCTGATCACCATGGGCATCGGGCAGCGCTACGGAAGCGACCACGACTTCGAACGCGCCATCGGCATGTACGGCACCACCATGGGCACCACCCCCACCGGACTGGCCCTGGTGCGCATCCTCGACCCACGCATGCGCACCGCCACGCTGCCGGAGATGGGCCTGATGAACCTGCCGGAGATGACCTATATCCCAGCCATGCTCGCCATCTCCGCGTTCTTCGCCGGGAGCCTGTCCGGTGATCTCACGCTCGCCGCCCTCGGCGGTCTGCTCGTGGGGTACGTCGTGCTGCTGCTCGCCACCCGTAGCATCGGCCAACGCACCTGGTCCTTCAGCACCCGCTGGATGACAAAGCACCGCCCAAGCGACGACGACTCCGAGGCGCGCCTGGCCGGCGAGCTCAACACCGACCCAGCCTGAGGAAAGGACCGCCATGCAGACCCTGATCCACGGCGGCACCGTGCTCACCATGGAGCATGAGGATGCCCGCGCACAGGCCGTCCTGCTGCGCGACGGACGCATCGTCGCCGTCGGCACCGATGCCGAGGTGCGCACCGACATCGATCCGCGCCAGCCGTGCGAGCAGATCGACCTGGCCGGTGCCTGCCTCATGCCGTCCTTCATCGACCCGCACGGCCACCTCATGCTCTACGGCGTCTTCACCACCCTCGTGGACCTCGCGGGCTGCACCGACGTCTCCGACATGATCGACGCGCTCAGCAGTGAAGCGCGCTCCCGCCCCGCAGGCGATGACACGCCCGTCGTCGGCGTGCGATACGACCACAACCGGCTGGCTGAGCAGCGCCACCCGCGGCGCGAGGAACTCGACCAGGTCTCCACTGATGCGCCCGTGTTCGTGCTTCACCGCTCCGTGCATCTGGGGGCCGCGAACTCTGCTGCGCTCGCCGCCGCCGGCATCGATGCGACCACGACCGATCCGACCGGCGGCAGGTTCGGTCGCGCGGCGAATGGTGATCCCGACGGGTATGTCGAGGAGATGCCAGCGATCGCCCTCATCGCGCAGGCCCTTGCCGCCCCGGGGCAGGGGCCGAGCCTCGTACCCGGTGCGCGCGTGGATGCCGACCAGGCAGTGCTCGCTGCGCAGGCCGCCTACTTGGCGCGCGGTATCACCACTGCGCAGGAAGGGGCCGCCACACCCGACGATGTGGCTGCCTATGCGCGGCTCGCAGCCCGCGGCGATCTCGACCTCGACATCGTCGTCTACCCCCTCGCCCCTCGTGAGGGGCTCGACCAGATCGCAGCTCACCCGCAGCTCGTCGGCCTGGATCCGAGGCGGCGGGTCCGACTGGGCGGCTGCAAGCTGATCCTCGACGGCGCCCCGCAGGGACGCTCTGCCTGGATGAGCACGCCGTACGAACCGATTCCCGGAGAGCAGACCTGTGCCTGCGGGTACCCGGCGATGCCGTCGGAGGACGTGCTCGAGCATGTACGTGCCGTGGCCGCGTCCGGGCATCAGCTGCTCGTGCACTGCAATGGCGATGCGGCCGCAGACCAGTACCTGGATGCCTACGACCAGGTGCTCACCGAGGATCCCGGTGCGGGGCGCTGCCGCCCGGTGATGATCCACGCCCAGACTGTGCGCGAGGACCAGCTCCAGCGCATGGCCCGCCTGGGGATGACGGCGTCCTTCTTCCCTGGACATGTGGAGGAGTGGGGCGACGTGCACCGCGTGAACCTGGGGGATGAGCGAGCATCGCGTATCTCGCCGGCCCGCAGCGCATTGGATCTGGGTGTGCCGGTGACACTGCACCAGGACGCACCAGTGACGGAACCGGACATGCTGCGCACCGTGCGCACCGCGGTGCTCCGCCGCACACGCAGCGGATATGAGCTCGGCCGGGAACAGCGGATCAGCGTGTTCGAGGCGCTCAGCGCCGTCACCCGTGACGCGGCCGTGCAGTACGGCGAACAGGAGAACCTCGGGCGCATCGCGCCGGGGATGCGCGCCGACCTGGTGATCCTCGACCGGTGCCCGCTGGATGTGCAGCCCGAGGAGCTCGCGGACATCGCTGTGCTGCGCACGATCAAGGACGGCCGAACCGTGTATCGCGCGGACGTGCCGGCACCCGAGAACGCGCCGATGGGCGCCACGAGCTCGACTACAGGAGAGAGACCATGAAGCTGATCACCGCTGTTATTCGCCAGCAGGTCGTCCAGGATGTGCAAAGCGCATTGGCCGACGCGGGCCATGTGGGGATGACCCGCTGGGATGTGATTGGCCGTGGTCGCCAACAGGGCATCCGTGTGGGGGAGACCGTGTACGAGGAGCTCCCCAAGACGATGCTGTACGTGGTGGTGGAGGACGAGCACAAGGACGACGTGGTCGACCTGATCATCGGCTCAGCGCGCAGCGGCGAGACCGGAAGCCCTGGCGACGGTCGCGTGTTCGTCACCACCATCGACGAGTCGTACACGATCTCCTCGCAGTCCAAGGACCTGCCCGACACCGAGCGCTGAACACCGAGACGCACGCTGGGCCCTTCGAGATGGAGAGCTGAGTCTTCCTAGCTCGATGGGCCGACGGGGCAGGGTTGGGTCCTCGTGTGGGCCGACGGGCCCTCTATGTCTTCACGCGGTCGCGTCAGGTGCGGTGGGAGGGGTGACCCTCGCCTTTCCATAGGTGAGGCGTCGCAGCAGCAACTCGGCGGGGCCGCGCACACCGCGGGCTTCGAGCGGCCACGCGATACCGACCGACACGATCCAGGTGAGGGTTGCGATACCGACGGCGCCTGCCGTGTTCACGTCGCCACCCAGACCGAGCCCCCACGAGGCGAACAGGGGTGCATGGATCACGGACTGCAGCAGGTAGAACGTGAGTGACCGCTTACCGACAGCGGCGATGGCCCGCACCAGCGTCGGCTGCGTCGCTTGCCACAGCAGACCGAGCAGGCCGAACAGCGCGGCATAGCCGAGGCCGCCGAACAGCCCGGTGAGCTGGTCCAGGCTTTGGAACATCCAGGAGTTCTCCACCGGGATCGGTAGCGCCCCGATACCTACGAGGGCGGAGGGCAAGCCGCCCAGCCAACCGATCGGGATGAGGATAGCCGCCGCCTTGATCAGCAGGCTTCGGTGTGTGGCCGGATCGTCCAGGATGCCGCGTCGGGCTGCGAGCCAGCCCAGCATGACCCAGGCAGGTATCACCAGGGTGAAGAGACTGGTGGCCGTGGTCATCGCCCAGCCGACGAGTCGCCAGATGATGGAGACCAGGTAGCCGTCGCCGTTGCCGTACATCATGGTGCGCGCGAGATCCATGAAGTTCTCGGACTGCTCGGGCGCGGGCTGCTGCAGAACGATGATCCCGCTGATCAGCGACAGGACGGACATGACGGTCATGAAGGCGAGCATCACGGTGATCCACACGGCCACGGTGCGGTCGCGCCTGCGGAAGAACAGCCAGGTCAGTGCCAGGCCCGCCAGGCCGTAGGTGGCCAGGATGTCGCCGACGAACAGCAGGGCGGCATGCGGCAGACCGAACACGAGCACCATTGCCCAGTGGCGTCGCCACAGCATGTGCCGCACGTCCACATCAGGGATGCCGCGGGCCACGCGCGAGCGGTGGAACTGCACCATCCCGTAGCCGAACAGAAAGGCGTACAGCGGGAAGGCACGCCCGTCGACCATGACCTGCATGAGGAAGCGAACAGCTTTGTCGAGATCGGTGCCGGCCACCAGGTGCGGGCCACCGGTTGTCGGGCGACCCCACAGGAACCAGGACACATTGGCCCAGGAGATGAGCAGCAGCATGAGGCCGCGCGCGAGGTCTGGGGCGAGGGAGCGAGCCGGGATGTGCAGGCGCTCCATCGCTGCGCGCGCATCCTGCTGCGTGAGCGGGGCTGGACGCCGGCCGCGGCGCGGCACCCGCCGAGGGGGTGTGGGCTCAGACGGTCGAGTGGGCTGTGCTGCGGTGGACATCGTGACCTTCTCGTCGGCCCAGGTGCCCGGTGCTCTTATGCGCAGTGTGTATCGGCGCGTGATGCGACGCAGCGAGCTCGCCGGGCCGGGAACGGGGGAGGGATGAGTCGATCCTATGACGCGCGCAGGCGTCCGTGTGGTCGGATGGGCCTGTAATCACGCGATTGCCTTCGGGAGTTCGTCAGAGGTGATGCCTACACTGGGCCGCACCGATCCACCCCCGAGTCCCCAGCGAGGCAGGCGTGAACGACCACCTGAAGACGACTGTCCAGGCCATCAACTGGAACCGCATCCCCGACCCGAAGGACCAGGAGGTCTGGGACCGGCTGACCGGCAACTTCTGGCTGCCGGAGAAGGTGCCGCTGTCCAACGACATTCAGTCCTGGAGCCGTCTGAGCGAGCTTGAGCAGACTCTCACCATGCGCGTGTTCACCGGTCTGACTCTGCTGGACACCGTGCAGGGCACCGTCGGCGCTGTCGCGATGATCCCCGATGCGGTCACGCCGCATGAGGAGGCGGTGTACACCAACATCGCGTTCATGGAGTCCGTGCACGCGAAGTCTTACAGCCAGATCTTCTCGACGCTGTGCAGCACGAAGCAGATCGACGAAGCCTTCCGCTGGAGCGAGTTCAATGAGCCGCTGCAGAAGAAGGCGAAGATCATCATGAGCTACTACCAGGGTGATGACCCGGAGAAGCGGAAGGTGGCCTCCACGCTGCTGGAGTCCTTCCTGTTCTACTCCGGCTTCTACCTGCCGATGCACTACTCCAGCCACGGCGAGCTCACGAACACGGCAGACATCATCCGCCTGATCATCCGCGACGAGGCCGTGCACGGCTACTACATCGGCTACAAGTTCCAGAAGGCCATGGAGAAGGCCTCGCCGGAGCGTCAGCAGGAGCTGAAGGACTACACCTTCTCGCTGCTCATGGAGCTGTACGACAACGAGGAGGAGTACACCGAGGATCTGTACGACCCGGTGGGCTGGACCGAGGAGGTCAAGACCTTCCTGCGGTACAACGCCAACAAGGCGCTGATGAACCTCGGATACGAGGGCCTGTTCCCGGGTGAGAGCACCGAGGTGAACCCGGCGATCCTCGCGTCGCTGTCGCCGAACGCCGACGAGAACCACGACTTCTTCTCCGGCTCGGGCTCCAGCTACGTGATGGGCAAGGCCGTGGATACCGAGGACGACGACTGGGACTTCTGAGAATCATTCTGCCCTGAGGGGGTGTGACCCTCCTGTGATTCGATGACGCGAGGTGGCTGCAGTGTGAAGCCGGGCTCGCAGCACAACGGGGTCGTGCATGCAACCGCCCGGACCAGATGGTTGACGACTTGAAAACGGCCTAGCGACCCGATCGAATACTCGTGTGACAGTCTGTCGTGATGAGGGCGTGATGTGCTCGCGCCCTCATCCATGAGTGAAGGAGACGCCATATGGGAATCCTCTGGGCCATCATTTCCTGGATCATCATCGGCGCGATTATTGGCCTCATCGCCCGCGCCATCATGCCGGGTAAGCAGGGCATGAGCTTGGGCCTGACCATCATCCTCGGCGTCGTCGGCGCCATCGTCGGTGGTTTCATCGGCGGCTTGTTCGGTGGTGACGGTGTCTCAGGCATCATGAACAACCCCTGGAGCATCGGCACCATCCTGCTCGCCGTCATTGGTGCGCTCATCGTGATGGTGGTGTACGGCTTCCTGGCCAAGCGCGACTGAAGCGCTGTGCGCGTGCACTGGTGATGCATCAGCACTGAGCTCGCGGGTATGTCCCGCGCCGCAACGCCCCCGAATCTCGGATCCGGGGGCGTTGTGCTGTGCTCGAATGTTCCGGTGGGCCGTTGTCCGCGGATGTTCCGATGAGGTGGTGCGGTAGAAGCGGTGCGGCCTCAGGTGCCGCGTGGGCTCTCAGCGTCGATCTCGACCGTGACCGATCCGTCCGGCTCGAGGTCCGCTCGACCGCTCGATGCGGTAGCCACCTGCGCGGCGAGCTCCTCGCCGTCCTTGGAAGGGTGGGCGATCCGCATCTCGGCGTGAGATCCGGAATAGCTGGTCTCGAGCACGTGACGCAGGGCGCCGACGTCGGCCCACAGGCGCAGCTGATTCTCCACCGGGCCGAGCTGATCAAACGCAATGCGGACCCGGGAGCGCTCCAAGGTTACCCGGCGACGAAGCGCTCCCGCTGTTGCGGCGTGTGCGATGGCCTCGGTGACCGCGCGACCGTACGTGCGGGCGAGGCCGCCGGCGCCCAGTTTCACGCCGCCGAAGTAGCGGATGACGATGGCGAGGGCCTCGGTGAGGTTGGCGTGGAGCATCGCCTGCAGCATGGGCATACCCGCGGTACCAGAGGGTTCGCCATCGTCGTTGGAACGGTGCACGGGACCGGTGTCCTGGGTGGGGGAGAGCACGAGCGCTGTGCAGTGATGGCGGGCGTCGGGATGCTCAGAACGGGCGGAGCGAATGAGTTCGTCGGCCTCCCGCGTGCTCGCGATCGGATGCAATCGCGTGATGAAGCGTGACTTGCGTTCGGTGAGCTCTGCCTCGACACCGTGGGCGAGGGTGAGGGGAGCAGGCATGGCGACGAGTCTAGGTGTCATGGGCTCTTCAGAGGTGAGCATGGGCGAGACAAGAGCGCCTGCGTCTGTTGTGGACCGAGCGGATAATGGATGGTGTTGTGCCACCGAGCGCGCGGGCGTGAAGCCCGCCACTGTGTTCCCTCTTCGCTGGCTGCACGGTAGGACCCACCGCACCGAGACAGTGGTTCACCGCCGGTGCTCTAGATCTGTCGGACCGCGTCGTGGGACCTGCAATGAGGATCCGATGCGTCGTGGATCGCCGGTGGTTAGTGGCTTCCTCGGGCCCGCCCAGAAAATGTTTCCGAACTGTGACCATCGGCCACCCCGGGATGGTTACCCGTCGGTGACCAGAGGAGATGGTTGACTTTTGTGTGAAAGTACCCTGGGAGTCGTCTGAGCGCCTCATGGTCCAGCTCACAGTGCGACTGAACGGCCGTCTGGCGGCTCGGGGGGTGAGGTATGTTCGCCCTGATGTCTTTCGTTGGGCATCCGTACTTACGGCTTCCCCATTGTCCGTTCCCCACAAGGAGAAAACATGTCCACTACCGCGAGAGGCGGGCTCCACAAGGGGGCTCGCCCGTCACGTCGATTCTGGAAGAAGGGAAGTGCCGTCCTCGCCAGCGGTGCTCTTGCCGCTGCTGTTCTCGGCGGAGCTTCCGTGATGAGCTTCGATACGCCGGCAGCGCAGGCTGCTGATGCGCCGATCGAAGCTGATGCTGTTGCGAACGGCTACATCGGCAGTGCCACGGATGCGACCAACGCCAAGAACACGCTGAGTGGCGCCGCGTACATCCTCTCGGGTGGCACCACCGCGACCTTCTCTAACGCTAACCGCGGCGTGCCTGCCGGGACGACTGTGTACATGCAGTGGATGGACACCGACGGTGCCGTGTCTCCGGTCTACTCGACGGTTACCCACGACAGTGTGGATGTTAACGGTGATGGCGCCAAGGCCGGAGAGTATGCCTTCGACCTGCGCGAGGGGTTCACCGATGTGAACGGCACGGTCCATACGTACCGGGCAGTCGACGGTCAGTACTACCGCCTCTGGATCGACCCCTTCGTCGATCCGCAGACCGGTGCCACGGTAGAGCCTCTGCGGCAGTCGGGCGGTTTCTTCCCCGGCAGCTTCGTGAATTCTGTGACCGGCAGCAACCTGGGGCAGTTCCCGCTGATCGGCACCAATATGCAAAAGACGGCTCTGTTCCTTGGCTCACACGCCGAGGACTACATGACCCGTCCCCAGTCGGAGTGGATTGTCGATGACAAGGGGCCGTTGAAGTCCCCCGCCGTCGACACCAGCGCCTCGAACACGATCAGCGGTAAGGTCTGGTTGGAGACAGGAGCCGGTGACCGCGCAAACAGCGCCACTGGCCCGAATGACAACGCCAACGATCCGCAGGCGGTTGACTACCAGGTCGTCTTCTCCGCGCTCACAGCCGAGGGTGTGCAGGCTGTCAACCAGCAGGTGCGCAATCTGCCAGAGGATGAGCAGGTTGCTGCCACGCGTGACCTCCTCGAGCAGCATCCGGAGTACATCTCCGCCACGGTGGTCGGCCGTACCGATCAGGATGGCAAGTACACCCTCCGTTTCCCCGACGGCGCCATCGCGAACGACAACTACATCTACGGTTTCGTCATGGATCCGAACGGTGAGATCCAGAGCGCTTACTCCGGATACACCGCGCAGCTCTTCCAGAGCCCGAACAACGAGGTATCCCTGACTCCGCAGACGGCGCCAGCTCAGAACCTCGTTGTCCGTCCCATGTGGTACAACGTCAACTTCGCCGTCGTGCCTCGTTCTGACGTTGCTATCGACATCACCAACTACGACATTTTTGAATCGCCGTGGAAGCCGACGAAGCCTGCCGCTGAGGTCTCGCTGACCGGCTCGTACCTGCCGCCGTTCAACAACGAGGTCGCCTGGCTCGTGAACGGAAAGCCGCTCAATGATGCGAACGGCAACCCGATCACCTACGAGATCTCCTCGCTCAAGGACGTGCAGCCTCTCGATGTTCAGGCGCTTTTCGATGCGGGCCTCGTCAAAGACGGTGACGTCCTGACCGTTCAGCTCGTCTCCGGTGGCAACGTCACGTCTGCTGACTCGATGATCGTCAAGGTCGCGCCCGTCGGTGCCTACGAGCCCACCGAGGCGCTTCCCGGAACCAATGCCGAGGTTGCACCGCCGACCTTCACCGATGAGACCGGGAAGCAGGTCGACACTCCGGCGGGAACCACGTTCTCCAAGTCGCCCGACACTCCCGACGGCGTCACTGTGAACGAGGACGGTTCACTGGTCGTCCCCGTGTCCGAGGATGCGCAGCCCGGTGACGAGATTGACGTCCCGGTCACAGTCTCCTACGAGGATGGCTCGACCGAGACGCTGATCGCAAAGGTCATCGTCGTTGCTGATGACGACGGCGATGGCGCTCTCCCGGATCCGGATGAGGACGGCGACGGCGAGGCCGACGATCCGAACGCCCCCGCCGGTAACACCCAGCGGATCACCCATGGTGTGCGCGTGGACGGCACCATCGTCGAATCCAACGGCGACAACACCGACGGCGGCGCGGAGCTGACCGAGGTCATCCCGGGCCTGGAGAAGGTGGTCGTCACCCTGACGAACACCGAGACCGGCGAGAAGTTCACCTCCGGTGACGCCTCCACCTGGCGCGGTACTTCCGGATACCCGGTGGTGCAGAACTTCGGTCTCGCCGATGTTCCCGCCGGCACGTACACGGTGGACGTCCAGGGCGAGGATGCGCTCGAGGGTTACGTCATCGACACCCGCACCTACGCCGGTCAGGCACTGTCCGACGGCGCAACCGTTGAGGTCACAGGTAACACGGCGAACATGTTCGTGAACCTGCGCAAGGTCATCGATCCGGTCCCGGCCTATGCCGAGACCATCGCCCCTGCTGGCAAGACCACCAGTGTCACCCCGACCAACAGCGGCGACGACTATCCAGAAGGCACCGTCTTCGAGATCGACCCGACCTGGACCGCTCCCGATGGCTACACTGTCGAGATCGACCCTGCCACCGGCAAGATCTCCGTGACCGTGGCTCCGATGGGCCCGAACGGTGCCGACGTTGAGCGTCTCGAGATCCCCGTGATCGCCAACTACCCCGATGGCAGCACCGCTGCCGACGACAAGGTCACCGCTGTGTTCCTGCTGGACACTGACAGCGACGGCACCCCGGATGAGACTGATAACGACGATGACGGTGACGGCATCGATGACGCGGTCGAGGAGGAGAAGGGTTCGGATCCGAAGAACCCCGGCTCCATCCCGGCCACTCCGATTGAGCCCGGAATCCCGACTGACTCCGATGGCGACGGCTTGACCGACGACGAGGAGAAGGAGATCGGCACCGATCCGAACAACCCGGACACCGATGGTGACGGCGTCAACGATGGTGACGAGGTCGATGGGTCTACGAATGAGGACTGGGACGGTGATGGGAAGCCTGATCCGACCGATCCGACGAATCCTGACTCTGATGGCGACGGCATCAACGATGGCGACGAGATCAAGGACGGCACGGATCCGAATAACCCGGATACCGATGGTGATGGTCTGACCGACGGTGAGGAGAAGGATCACGGTACTGATCCGAAGAACCCGGACACCGATGGTGACGGCGTCAACGATGGTGACGAGGTCAACGGTGGTGACCACAACGACTTCGACAACGATGGTGACGGCAAGGGCGATCCCACTGATCCCCTGAACCCCGATACCGATGGTGACGGCGTCACCGACGGCGAGGAGACCAACACCATCGTCGACGAGGACGGCAAGACCGTGCCGGATCCGGATGCGACCGACGACAAGACGGATCCGAACAACCCGCCGGCGGACGAAGAGCCGGAGGAGCCGTCCAAGCCCATCACCGACGAGAACGACCCGGTGTACACCGGCGGCCACGGTGATCCGGGCACGGACGTCAAGGTGCCTGCCCCGACGTTCGATGACCCGACGACCACGGAGCGCGAGTCTGATCCGGCACCCGAGGGCACGACCTTCAAGCCCGGCGACGGTGCTCCCGAGGGCACCGTGATCCACGAGGACGGCTCCATCACGGTGACGATCCCCGAGGACGCGAAGCCCGGTGACGTCATCAACGTCCCGGTCGAGGTGACCTACCCCGACGGCTCCGCGGATACCGTCGACGTCCCGGTGACCGTGACGCAGCCGGACCCGACTGTCGGCCCGATCGACGACCAGACCGTCGTGGTCGGTGACCCGATCGCGCCGGTCCAGGTCGACGCCGAGAACGGTGATGTCACCGTCGACGGTCTGCCCGAGGGCGTGACCTACGATCCGGAGTCCGGCACCATCGACGGCACGCCTACCACCCCGGGTGCGTACGACGTGGTTGTCACGGTTACCAATCCCGATGGCGAGACCGTCACCGAGGAATTCCAGATCGTGGTCACCGATCCGAAGACACCGGCCGACTGGCACGACACGACCACGCCAGCCGACACGCCCGTCGAGCTGCCTAACACCGGCGGTGACGTGCCTGAGGGCTCCACTGTGGAGACCGAGGGGCCGGGTACGGCGACCATCGATCCGGAGACCGGTGTCATTACGGTCACTCCGGGTGAGGGCGCCAAGCCTGGCGACACGATCGTCGTGACCGTCACCGACCCCGAGGGCAACGTCATCGACAAGGTGACCGTGACCATCGAGGAGCCGCAGGCGGAGAAGCCCGACTGGAGCAACACCACCACTCCGGTGGACACCCCGGTCGAGATCCCGAATGAGGGTGGCGAGGTGCCTGAGGGCTCCACTGTGGAGACCGAGGGCCCGGGTACGGCGACCATCGATCCGGAGACCGGTGTCATTACGGTCACTCCGGGTGAGGGTGCGAAGCCTGGTGACGTGATTCGTGTCGATGTGAAGGACCCCGAGGGGAGCATCATCGACGTCATCAGTGTCGAGCTCACCGAGGGTAGCGACACCGATACCCCGGCGGAGAAGCCCGACTGGAGCAACACCACCACTCCGGTGGACACCCCGGTCGAGATCCCGAATGAGGGTGGCGAGGTGCCTGAGGGCTCCACTGTGGAGACCGAGGGGCCGGGTACGGCGACCATCGATCCGGAGACCGGTGTCATTACGGTCACTCCGGGTGAGGGTGCGAAGCCTGGTGACGTGATTCGTGTCGATGTGAAGGACCCCGAGGGGAACATCATCGACGTCATCAGTGTCGAGCTCACCGAGGGTAGCGACACCGATACCCCGGCGGAGAAGCCCGACTGGGAGGACACGACCACGACCCCGGGTAAGGACGTCACTATCCCGAACACGGGCGGCGACGTTCCTGAGGGCTCCACCGTGGAGACTGAGGGACCCGGCAAGGCCGACCTGCAGGATGACGGCTCGATCGTCGTGACCCCGTCCCCCGAGGCTAAACCGGGTGACGAGATTGTTGTGACGGTGAAGGACCCCGAGGGCAAGGTCATCGACACCGCGGTCGTGAAGATCGTCGAGCCCGAGGCGCCGGCTGATCCGGCACCGGCTGATCCTGCCGATCCGGCTCCGGCTGATCCGGCTCCGGCTGATCCTGCCGATCCGGCCCCGGCTGATCCCGCCCCGTCGCGCGGTCCGCTGGCCCGGACAGGCACCGAGGCCGCCGGTATCGGTACCGCAGCCGCGGCTCTGCTGGCCGCTGGTATTGCGCTGGTGACCCGCCGCCGCAAGGGCAAGCATGAGGGCTGACCTCCCATGACCGGTGAAAACCGGTAGACAGGGCGCGGCCCCCACCTCCGGGTGGGGGCCGCTTCCCTGTGCGGATCCAAAGCACTCAACAGCGGGAGGAAACAGAAGGGGAAGTGGCCGTCAGGGAAGCGATTCGTGTACCCGACGACCGCCTGGATTCAGCTAGACTTGCATGGCCCCATCGGGGCACGGGCCTCTAGCTCAGTTGGCAGAGCAGCGGACTTTTAATCCGCGGGTCGTGGGTTCGATCCCCACGGGGCCCACCCAGGTCAGAGCCGGTTTGTCGGTTCTGGACGAGTGGTCAGAACGCCGTTTGACAGCAACGCTGACAGCAACGCGGCTGTATGTTCTGCGCTCAGCGAGCGCTGACAGTAACGGATGTGTCGGCACGCTACGCTCGTCTGCATGGCGATCAGCCGCCGACGGCGAGGATCGTGCCGATCATGCCGACGGAGAGCTTCTCGTCGGGGTACTTCTCCTGGATGTACGGCACAGCGCGGAGGAAGCGGGTCTGGTCATCCTGAGTCAGTGCGTCCCAGCTTTCCTTGTCGATGTCGTCCTCGATGAAGAAGGGATAGCCGGCGAACGGGTGACCCTCGGGGTGGAACGGGACGGACTGCTCAAGCATCTTGCGGCTCCTCTCTGGATCAACTACGTCGATTGCCATTGTGATGAGGGGGTCTGACAGACGAG
The DNA here is from genome assembly GCF_900258505.1 of Brachybacterium timonense. GTDB lineage: Bacteria > Actinomycetota > Actinomycetes > Actinomycetales > Dermabacteraceae > Brachybacterium > Brachybacterium timonense. The sequence continues at coordinate 2,664,812 of NZ_LT984895.1, read as the reverse complement.
TCGAGCCTTGGGCCGAGCGTCGTTTTCAACTGCAGTACCTCCGCTTCCTGGAGAACGTCGAACGCCAGAGCGGCATCCCGCGCCTCCCATCGGAGTGCCTGACCCGATGGCGGACAGGCCGGTGCTGGTTGGTGGAGAGACGGTGAGGACCGCGGCGAGTTTCGGGGGCTTACTCCTCGTATGCCACGTGGTCACTCTTCGCAATGTGCGACCTGACAGGGTTCTTACGCCCTATCGGACCGTGGCCGGAAGGGTGAAAGGAGCGAGCCGTACGAACCGACGACAGTTCCGAGTGGTCAGCGCACCTGATCCGCGAGCTGTGCAGCACGGTGCAGGAATGCTGCCATGCCTTCGCGGTTGACGTGGAACCGAGGCCGGTACGTGCCGTCGCTCCAGCCGGTGGCGATTCCCGCGGCGCGCATCCACCGTATTTCGCGCGCAAACACGTGGTTGCGGGGCACGTCGCGGAACAGCGGTACCGAGTTGACGTCGATCCGCATACCGTGTTGGCGCAGTCGCTGATCCAGAAGCCGGTGGAGGAACGCAGCCATCGCGTCGCGCTGGATCGCGTGATAGGGCCGGAATGTGCCGTCGACCCAGCCCCAGCCGATGTTCTGCGCGTTCATCCACTCGATCTCGGGCCAAAAAACGTCGCGAGTGCTCACATCGGTGAAAACACGCCGGTATCCCGGCAGTGCCGGGGCACCCGCGAAGCGGTGAATGAAGGCCGCCATCGCATCGCGTTTGATCGGCTCGAGCGGCCGGAACGTGCCGTCGGACCAGCCGCGGGCAATGCCGTGCGATGCCATCCACTCGATCTCTGAGCGAAAAGGTGAGCGCGAGATGTCGCGGAACGTCGTGGCGGACGCTGGTCGGGGTGGTGCGAAGGCCAGTCCGCCCAGGAATGTCGCGCCCACCGCAGCCCCACGCAGCGCGTTCCGACGCTCGATAGGGGGTGTCACAGCCATCTCAGCTCCTGCATACGGGCGATCAGTGCCCAGGTCACCACGCGATTCCCCCAGCCGTTGAGGTGGATGCCGTCGGGTGCCACGAGCTTGGCGGGCACCGCGGATGTCCGCGCGACGGGGCGGATACCGAAGGGCACCACCGGCGGTGAGCCAAGTCCCCAGGATGTCGTCAGCAGCTCCTGCACGTCCAGAAAGTTGTGTGCGAACTGGGCGCGTTGCGCGTCGTTCACCTTCTTCGTGGCCTTCTTCTTCGTGGAGTCGTCACGCGGGGTGATCCACTGCCCGAGCACAATGACGCGTTTCGCTCCGCCCAGCGTGTTCACGATCGCCCTGACGTCATCGATGACGGTCTGCCCGCCACGCGAGGAGATGTTGTTCTTCCCAGACCAGACCAGGTGGCGCTTGTCCGCGATAATGCGCTGGTGGGCGGACACGAAGGTGCCGTTCTTCGTCGGTGCCCCGTTCTTCGGCTCCCAGTAGAAGTGTTTCCCGTCGGCTTTCAGCACCCCGCTGACGCCGTTAATCGTGCCCGGACACCGGAACCAGCCCCACGGAGTCATCGGGTGGCCAACGGAGCAGCGTGTCCGTTTTCCGCTCGAGACGCCGCCATGGAAGGTGACCCTCGGCTTGTCCACCCCGACTTGCACGCGGTTGTGCGTCGAGTGGGTACCGCCGATCGCTGTGGCGTACAGCGGTTGCGGATGGATGGTCGCGGCCAGATGATCGATGATGCGGTTCGGTGTGGGAGCGCCGCGGTGCCCCTGCTCGCCAGTCATGGAGCTCGCTCCCCATGTGGCGAGGCCACGGAAATCGCGGCTGGGAGCCAGAAGCCGACGAGTGCCCGGCGTACCCGTGGCCATGTGCCACCCTCCTCGGGTGAAACGGAGCATGAACGAAGCACCGATCCCGTGCCTTGTGTCACCTTAGGTCAGGGACGCTGATCTCGGAGGGAAGTTAGTACGTGTCCTTGACGTCGATATCCAACGGGTCTCACGAAGCGTCCTTGCCCCTGTCATTCGCCATTCGCACTGAGTCGAGCCGACGAGCCTCGTCGGCAGCCAGGACTCAGGCGTTTCCGGCCTTGCGTCGTGCCTTATGTGCGGCCTTCGCGCTCTTCACGGCAGCACGCGGGTCGAAGTCCGGGCCCTTCTGGATGAAGAACGACATCTGGGCGCCGTCGCGCAGCGGCTCGGTGAGCAGGCGGCTGCCCACGGTCACAGCCTCGTCGGGGATGTTGCGGTACGCCTGCGGGCAGTCGGAGACGATCTCGACCGTCTGCCCCTCCTGCATCTGGGCGAGGGCCTCGAGGGTGTGAATCACCGGGTAGGGGCAGGACTCGCCACGCAGATCGACCTGGAAGTCGATAAGCGGGAGCGACTCGGCGGTTCCGGCAGCGGGCGTCGCATCAGTAGCATCGGTCGCTGCGCCAGGGGTGGCCGCCTGCTGCGTCGTGCTGTGGGCTGCGGAGGGATCGGGCTGGTTCATCGGGTGGTCCTTTCGGTGTCGACGTCGGCCGCATCGAACATCACGGGTGCGGACGCAGCTTCGAGGCGAGCGCGGCGTCCACCGCGACGTGACCCCATCGCGAGGTACCAGATTCCCAGCAGGCCCAGCGAGATCGCCAGCGCCGGCCAGGGCCCGAGCTGCGTGAACAGGTTGATCTTCGGGGCGTCAGCCACGAGCGTGGCGTGAATGTTCCAGTGATCCCAGCCGTAGGCGAGGATCGTCGCGCCCAGCACGTTACCGCCGAAAGCGAACCAGGCCACGACCTGGCCCTCCATCGCGCGGTACATCATGCCGGTCTCGCAGGCGCCCGCCATGACGATGCCGATGCCGAACAGGAAACCGCCGATGAGGGTGCCCACGCCGGCGGGCTTCGTCAGCGGTTCCATCCCGGTGACCAGCAGCACCACGAAGGTGGAGGCGGTGGCGACAGCCAGGCCGAGCACAAGGGCGTCGGCCAGCTTGGTGCGACCGGTGATCCACAGGTCGCGGAAGGCGGCCGTGAAACAGATCTGACCGCGCTGGATCAGCACGCCGAACGCGGTGCCGAACACGACCGCGACAGCCAGCATCGCGCGACCGGTGGCGACATACAGCACCGAAGCGGCAACAAGCCCGGCGAGGATCACCAGGGCGATGATGAGGTGGCGGCGTCGGCGTCGCGCCTCCACAGCCGCGTCGGTCACCTGGTGGGCGACACCCGGCATCAGACGCGTGGGCCCACGCCACCAGCGCATCTGAATGAGCTTGACGCCCACAAGCGTGCCGACAGCTGTCATCAGCGTGAACAGCCAGGCGTGTAGCGAGAACTGCGGGATACCCGTGAACATGGCCGCAAGGTTGCAACCGAAAGCAAGACGGGCTCCGAACCCAGCCACGATGCCGCCCACGATGGCCTGCGCGAAACGACGGCGCAGACGCGGCACGCGCCACCGGAAATCACCCGCCATGAGCGCGGCGATCGCCGAGCCCGCCAGCATGGCGATGACGATCCAGCCATCGGTGCGGTCAATCGGGCTGCCCTTGAGCGGCACAACCTCAGCGAAGTATTTCCACGACTGCACGTCACCGCCGAAGGCCTCCGCCACATGACCGCCCAGACGCGTGAACTCGCCCGTGACCGCCCACACGGTGCCGGTGATACCGACATAGAGCGCCGACAGCAGCCCAAGGGCGGCAAAGACGGGGCCGGGTGCGACACCCACACGGGTACGGAACGGGGTGTCAACGTGCCGATGCGGTTCAGCAGATTTTATGGTGCTCACCAGGCGATATTACGACTAGCGAGAGGTGTGTGGGCACGGTTGCTGTCTCGTCTGCGTAACGTTCGGCGCTGTATCAGAGGAGCCCGTCGGCCTGTGCCTCGGCGCCACCGTGCACTGCTAGCGTCACCCGCATGAGCAGCGAGCTGGCGATCCTCACACCGAGGTCGATTGACCGTGCCGCCCAGAGCCGAGCGCTCGAGGAGGTTGGCGGGCTCGCCATCACCGGGGTTGATGGGGCGAACGTCAGCGCTGGTCTGCCTGGCGGGACAGAGGTTATCGATGCCCCGAGTCGTCGTGCTGTGCCGCACTGCGTCACCCTATTCAGCGATCCCAGCCCCGCCGCGCCCTCGCCCTGGGACCTGAGTACGCACGGTATCGCTACCGACGCTTCCCTCGTGGAGACCACGGTGCAGATCGAGACGGGCACGGATGACGAGTTCGACCGGATCATCCGGGCCACCGCCCACCTCGCCCGCGAGCATAACGGTGTGCTGATCGACCCCGAAGATGGGCTCCTCATCCATGCTGATGGAACGGAGCACGTCCTCACGGAGCTGGGGGAGGAGCACTCTGCTAGCGACATCGCCGACGACGTCTGCTCGGCACCGTCTCCGACGCCATACGCGTCTTCGCCGCGCATGCGCAGCTCCTCACCGGGGTGACGATCGAGAAGGCCACGTCCTGGTACGGGCCAGAAGCATCCGCCCAATCACTGAGCACGCTGCGCCAGGACGGCGGGTGGCACGGCCTGAGCCCGCGCCCGCTGTGGCTGCTATGGCTTGGGGAGCCCTACGCGGACGTTCGCATCAAAGGCCAGCCGGTCCATATCGAGCAGACCGGAAGCGGGCGCCTCGTGCAGTCCACAGCACTGCCGCAGGAGGAGCTGCACACGAAGAAACCGATGCGTCGGCACCTGTCTCGCTGGCTGTTCGCGCTTGTGCTGCCCCATGCGTCCAACGTCCTGCCGCCACCTCTGCTGGCAGCTTGGTCGCTGCCCGAGGTCCTTGAGTCCCGCTGATCCTCCCGCACGGCGGGGTGGCAATGCGTTCGTCCGGCTTGGTCGAACTGGCCCGCTGATGCGATTGCATGGGTCGACGGATGGATGACGACCCTGCCCGTTACGCTGTGCGCGCAACGTGTCAGCCGTATCCAGGGGGCCCCATGACCGCGCCCAGCGCATCCCAGCCCGTATCCACCGCCGCACCGGCACCCCGGAAACGCGGCGGCCCGAAGATCCTCATGATCATCGGCGCCGTGATCGCCGTGCTCGCCTTTGTGGCGGGTGCAGTCGTGGGTGTGCTCGGTCTCGTGCGCGCCAGCAGCACCGCACAGGACATGGTCACGGTCGATGGCACCGGCAGCTACACCGCTGAGGCCGACGAGCTGGTGGTCGTCTACCGTCCCGAGGGGGCAGAGGTTCCCACCTGTCAGGTGCTGCCTCCCGATGGCGGTACCGCGGGGGAGGGCAACTCCGTGAACTACTCCATCACCTACAACGGCAGCACCTGGGAGTCCTTCGACTCCTTCACTGCAAAAACCGCGGGCGAGTACCAGTTCGACTGCGCCGGGGACACCATCGCCGTCGGACCGCCGGTGAGCGTGGGCGGCATCCTCGCGGGCGTTGGCGGCATCCTGAGCGCCGTCTTCGGTGGCGGCTTCGGTCTGCTGCTGTTCCTCATCGGACTGATCTGGTTCTTCGTCGGCCGAAAGAAGTCCTGACCAGCAAGTCGATCATCTGCCGGTCTGCGCCTGCATTGGTGGCTCTTCAGAGTTGAGTGTGGGCGCGCCGGTGATGCGGGGTAGCTGGGGATAGACGTCGAGGTCCTTGATGATGAGCGGACTTCTATCCCCGCTGATCTCAGGGACCTCGACGGTGCCCAACCATGGTTGCGCATGCCCCAACGCGCTCGATCGCTGCGAGAGATGCGACGTTCTCCTGGACTTCCCGGGCCTTCATCTGGTGGCAGTCTCGAAGGTCCGGGCCGGGCTGGTGCTCGAGGTGGAGTCCTGCGATCCAGTGGCCGGATGCCCCGGCTGCGGGGTCATCGCCACCGGTCATGGCCGGGTGGTGGTCGAGGTGATCGATGCTCTGTGGGCGGGTCGTCCGGTGCGGATTCGGTGGTGCAAGCGTCGCTGGATCTGTCTGGAGGGCGTCTGTGCGGTGAGGACCTTCGTCGAGCAGGACCCCGGGTCTGCGCGCCGAGGGGCCTGCTGAGCACGCGCGCGATCCGCTGGGCGATCGGCCAACTCCGGCGCGAGGGGGCGACGATCCAGGGCCTGGCCCGCCAGCTCGGCACGACGTGGAACACGCTCTGGTCCCAGGTTCGGCCAGCCCTGATCGAGGCCGCGAACGCCCCTTCCCGGTTCGAGGACGTGCAGGTCCTGGGCGTGGACGAACATACGCTCCGGGCCTCCCCATCACCGTGATCCGCGTCGGCGCGGACCGAAGGAGCTGATCGGGATGGTCGATCTGACTCGCGGGCTCCACCCCACTGCCAGGCTCCTTGACCTCGTCCCCGGCCGATCCGGCAAGGCCTACCGCAACTGGCTCGACGAGCGCGACGATGAGTTCCGCAAGCGGGTCGAGATCGCAACGCTGGACCCGTTCCAGGGATACAAGAACGCGATCGATGACCAGCTCGAGGACGCCACCTGCGTGCTGGACGCGTTCCATATCGCGGGGCTCGCCGGTGCGGCGGTCGATGACGTCCGCCGCCGGATCCAGCAGGAGACCCTCGGCCACCGAGGCCGCAAGGGCGACCCTCTCTACGGCATCCGTCATATCCTCCGCGCTGGCTGAGAACGTCTCACCACTCGCCAACGAGCGCGCCTGGACGTCGCGTTCGCCGCCCATCCCGATCATGTTGCGGTCGAGGTCGCCTACCACTGCGCCCAGGACCTCCGAGACGTGTTCCACCAGCCCACGCCCGTCCAGGACGCCGCCTCGCCGAGCAGCTCATCGAGAAGCTGCCGTCCTGCCCGATCCCGGAGATCGCCAGGCTCGGGAAGACCTTGCGGCGCTGGCGGCCTGCGTTTCTGGCCTACTTCGACACCGACGGCGCGAGCAACGGCGGTACCGAGGCCATCAACGGGATCATCGAACTGGGCCGCCGCATCGCCCGCGGGTTCCGCAACGTCGAGCACTACCGCCTCCGCATGCTCCTGATCACCGGAGGCCTCGACGCCTCACCCCACACTCAACTCTGAAGAGCCCCATTTCCTCGTCCGTCGCCAGTGCTCGATCAGCTCGACCACCCAGTCTGGGAGCCGTGTCGGGCGGTTCGCTGGCGCGCTGGCGCGGTCCTGCAAGCCGGCCTCGCCGTTGGCGCGGTAGCGTCCGACCCATTTCGACAAGGTCGAGCGGGCGATGTGGAACTCCGCAGCGACATGCACGATGGGCCGGCCCCGCTCGATCACCTGCGCGGCAGCTCGCTGCCTTCCCAGCACGGTCAACGGGGCATTACGGTGGGTCATAGAACGGGTCTCCTCCTGCGAGATGGACGGCTTCAGCGCCACCAATCGTGCCGGTCAGGGACCCGTTCCTTCATCCCCACACCCCGCTGACCACAACGTCATGACCCGCAACACCTAACCAGCACCTACCCGGGTATCGACCGATAGCAGCCGACCACTCCAGATCCACCCCTTGCCATCCGATGTGATCTTAGCTAGTGTTCGCCTCAACGTCCGCTTGGACTGTTCTGCACTAGTTTCCTTACGCGTCCCGAATCAGCAGGTCAGCTCCGCGAAAGACTAGCCGAAAAACCTCCTTCAGGTCTCTTTGGGGAGGAAAACTCGCATTAATGCAGCGTAGCTACCCTAACCCTCTCCGCATGAACCCTAATGTTCGCTGGACCCATTAATGTCCTAAGTTTTGAAATCTCCAACTCTTTCGGAGGCCCAAATGCCCCACTCGATTCGTAGACGACACATCTTGGCCGGGTTATGTGCAGCTGGGGCCGTAAGCGCTATCCTCCACCCCTCAGCCGCGCTCGCCGAGGATCAGAATGATAATCCGGAAGAGGGAAACGGGAAGAGCGCGCCACCTCTAATCGACCCCAGCGGTGCAGACGTGGAGCGAGCGTCAGCCTTTACGTCACTCGTCTCCGCACAGGACGAGCAAATATTCCACAACCGACCCGACGGCGCCAGATTCGCAAATTCGATGCGCAGTATTCCGCATCAGATTAGTGCCTCCGGCGTCGCTTTCAGCAACATTGCATCGGAGGAGATGGCCGACATTTTCTCGATCGATGCCCAAATTGCTCAAGATCTGGACCAAACACTTGATGCAGCCATTCAGGGAACAAGCGTCAAATTTGTGTGTCAGCATGTCGCCGAGGTTAATGGCGGTCGCTTCCAGTTGCTGACCTATCTTGTCGAACGCATCCTGTCCCCTCAGGACGTTTGGGCAGAGTCCGTTAACTACTTCATCCGCGTCGCCGAGGATGGAAGCATCGCCAAGGTTTTGCGAGTGGAGCCTGGTTCATGGGATTATGTTGCTGACATAACGAAGGGCGCATTCACCGATAACCTTGCCCGCTTGGATGCCGAATCAGCACCATCCGAGGAGTTCAATGTACCCGAGTTCACCATTGATGACATGTCGCGCGAGGAGGCCGATGGCAGCATCATGGCGACTCGCGCCCTGGGCTCTGACGGCCGCAAGAAAGCAGCGGCCTATGCTCTGAAATACTGGAAAAATTACAACACGGCTTACCGCACCTTCTCGGGCGTGGGTGGCGATTGCACAAATTTTGTCTCGCAGTGCATGCGCGCCGGCGGCTGGACCGACGTCGCAGGATTATGGAAATCGGACGGAGCCTGGTGGTACAATTCATTAAATCAGTCTCATCCGTGGATTAATGTAGGAAAATTCCGGACATTCGCCTTGCGGAGCGGGCGATCAAAGTCGGCGTCCCATGTCACCCAACTATACAACGGAAATGTGCTGCAGGTTCGCCCTACTACCACTTGGGTACATTCGGTGATAGTCACTGGCCGGTCCGGGACGACTCCTCTTTTAACTTATCACTCGTCGAGCACTCGAGACAAGCCGTTTAGCGCATTTCGCAAGTCCTACAATGAAGGAGCAAGCGGTTTCAAATGGCAGTTTCATCTCACATGAATCGCTCATCGATCTGGCGTTCGTCGAAACCACCGAGAGACGAACACATGTTCGTGCGACGCGCGTCGGCGCTCCTCGCGACAGCCGCCGTACTCCTCCCCGTCGGGCTGACGGGCTGCGCTGGCACGAGCGAAGCGCGGTGCGGGTCGGGCGAGTCGACGCCGATGGCCGCCGCGCTGCAGTTCATCGATGGGCTCCGCATCGACAAGGAGTCGACGATCTGCGCGGCCCTCGCCTCGGACTCAGGATGGGATCGGAACGGCGCCGACGAGAAGGCGGCTATCGCGAAGGTCGCTGCGGCATCCGAGACGACTCCGGGCATCGTCGCGCAGGTGTCGCAGAGCGCCATCGACGACCCCATCGCGTTCTTCTCTGGTGCGACCGGGGAGATCATCCTGGTGGTCGCCACCGAGAACGTGGACGGGAAGTACGTGGTCGACTGGGCGGGCACGCGTCGCGCCACGGCCGACCCAGCGCCCGTCGTCCGGTCGCTCAACATCGGGACGCCGCACGACGTCTGAACTCGGGGTGCGGCAGCGCCCGCACCCTGGGACCTCGCGGCGCAGGGGATCAGTGCAGACCAGGCTCTCGTGGAGACCACGGTCCAGGTCGAGGCCGGCACCGACGACGAGCTGACCCGGATCATCCGTGCTGCCGCAACGCTGGCCGCGGATCACGACGGCGTGCTCATCGACCCCGAGGGAGGGCTGCTCCTGCATGCCGACGGGCGCGAGGAGCCGCTGCAGGGCCTGGGCGAGGACGTCACCGGGGAGGCCGACGAGACCGAGGGAGATGGCGAACCGGGCGCGACGGAGATCATCGTCGACTGCTCCTGGTACGGACTGCTCGAGGCCGGCGGCGGCGAGCCCCCTGTCGCAGAGGTGCGGCGGATCGTCCGCGAGATCGTCGGCACCAGCGGCCTCGAGGTCGGGGTCAGCGTGACCGCCCACCGCTTCTGGCACGCCCGGTGCACGCTGCGTGCCACCGACGCCGCCGCCGACCCGGCGCGCGCCCGACGTCTGCTCGCCGAGGTCGCCGACGCCACCGGAGCGTTCTGCGCCGACGCACAGCCGATCAGCGGCATCACCTTCGAGAAGAACCGCCCGCTGTACGGCAGAGAGGCGAGCGAGCAGTCCCTGAGCACGCTGCGTCAGCAGGGCGGATGGCATGGCCTGAGTCCGCGACCCCTGTGGCTGCTGTGGCTCGGCGAGCCCTATGCGTCGGCGCGCATCAAGGGGACCCCGGCGCACCGGCAGGACACGCGGCGCGGACGGCTCATCCAGTCGACCGACCTCCCGCAGGACGCGCTCGGTATGGGCAGGACGATGCGCCGCCACCTCTCCCGCTGGCTGTTCGCCCGCGTGCTGCCGGGCCTGCCGAACGTCTCCCCGCCGCCTCTGCTGGCCGCCTTCTCGATGCCCGAGGAGCTTAAGGAGCGTTGAAGGAAGCCGCAGCTCGCGATTTCGGACGAGCGAAAGAACGATCGCTCGCAGCAGTAGCACGGACGCCGACAGGTGGTGACGGGGCGCCGACGACCGCTAGGTCCGGGGGCGGGCGATGCTTCGGCGTGGGGTGCGCTGGTTCGGGACCATTGGGGTCCCGCTGGGGCTGTTGTATGAGATCCCGGGCAATTAGTGGCCGGAGAGGACGTCCGCGCGCCACAGCGCGGTGCGGCCTGTGAGGAGATAGGGGGACCGACGCCCTCGGCACCGCAGCCGATGACGCACGCAGGAAGGAACCCCGATGTCTCGCATGACCCCGCCGGAGGCTGAAGCTCTAGGCTCTGAACCGACGGTCACCTCCGACGCGAAACGTTCCATGTACGTCCCGAAGGAACTGCGCACCGGGCCCTCCATCGAGGACCGCTCCTTCATCGGCCACCCGGGCGGCCTGCCCTGGATGCTCCAGGTGGAGATGTGGGAGCGCTTCTCCTGGTTCGGCATGAGGGCGATCCTCCTCTACTTCCTCACCGACACCCTCGCCAATGACGGACTGGGGCTCGCCACCACCACCGGCCAGGTCGTCGTCTCCGCCTACGGCGCCGCCGTCCTCCTCATGACCATCCCTGGCGGCATCTTCGCCGACCGGATCCTCGGCCCCTGGATCTCCACCCTCGTGGGCGGCTCGATCATCATGGCCGGACACGTCATCCTCGCCCTCCCGGCCGTGGTCACCTCCTGGATCGGCCTGGTGCTGATCGCCGTGGGCACCGGCTTCATCAAACCGAACCTCGCCACCGTCGTCGGCGGACTCTACGACGCCGACGATCCCCGCCGTGACCAGGGCTTCCAGTACTTCTACATGTCGGTGAACGTCGGCTCCCTCGTCGCGCCGCTGCTGACTGGAATCCTCGCCGACACGTTCGGTTACCACACCGCCTTCATCGCTGCCGCGGTCGGCATGGCGCTGGCCCTGTTCTCCTTCGTCTACGGCCGCAAGAAGCTCGGCGAGTTCGCGTACACGATCCCAAACCCGCTGGCCAAGGGTGAGGGTGCGCGCCTGGGGTTGCTCGGCCTGGGTATCGTCGCCCTCGCCGCTGCACTGATCGGCATTTTCCGGTACGTCGTGTTCGCCGGCGACGCGGCCGACGACGCTTGGATCAACGCGATCGCCTGGTCGCTGTTCCTGTTCGCCCTGATCACCGCCGCCGGCTACTTCCTGACCATGGTGCGCAGCCCCAAGGTCACCGCTCAGGAGCGCAGCCACCTGGCCGCCTTCGGCCCGCTGTGGATCGGCAACGTGCTGTTCGTGCTCATCTTCGAGCAGGCCGCCGGGAAGATGGCAACCTTCGCCGCTGACCACACCGACCGCTCCGTCTTCGGGATGTTCGAGCTGAGCGCCTCCCACTACCAGTCCTTCAACCCGCTGTTCGTGCTGATCCTGGCTCCGATCATCGGTGCACTATTCGCCCGGCGGATCGGAAAGTGGCCCAACACCGCCACCAAGTTCGCGATCTCCCTGGTGATTATCGCTCTGTCTGCCGCGATGATGGGCTTCGGCTTCACCACCTGGACCGGCACCGCGGGATCCGCGTGGGCACCGTTCTGGTACCTCGCTGCCGTGTTTCTCGTCCAGACCGTGGCCGAGCTGTTCCTGAACCCGGTGGGTCTGTCGGTCACCACCAAGCTCGCCCCACGGCACTTCGCCTCCCAGACCATGACCCTGTGGTACCTCGCGCCCGCGGTGGGCATGGGCCTGACCTCGGTGGTCATCAACCTCACCAAGGATCTGGGCGACGGCACTTACTACTACGGCCTGGGTGTTGTCACCGTCGTGGTCGCCCTCATCATGTTCGTCCTGGCCCCCTGGATCCAGTCCAAGATGGACGACGTCGAGCGGGCCGAACGGCGCGGCGCTGCGGAACTCGACAGCTGAGCGGACACGGTGTTTTCCGCGAGGGTTCCGGTAACGGGATCATCTTGGCGCTGGCTGTCGGCATCGGTGGGACCATGTCGGTGACCGGTTTCGTCAAGAGCGAATCGATCTTCAACGAGGTCACGCTGATCTACGGCACGGGCGCCTTCACCGCCGAAAAGGGCGAACAGATCGTTGCCTACCACGAAGAGGACTCGCGGGTGCCGCGGTGCGCTGTGGACACTCCGGACGGCTCCGGCATCGAGCCTGAGCTGGATGGCAGTTTCAGCTTCGACAAGAACGGCCGCAGCTGGGAGTCGTTCGACGGGTTCACCGCCCCCGCTTCGGGTGAGTACACGGTGGACTGCGATGGAGACACCATCATGATCGGCCCGCCCGTCAACGTGCTCGGGGTCTTCGCCAGCGTGAGCCCTGACTTGCACAGGTTTAGTGACCCGTGGCGTCTGGGGTCTGGAGGGCGTGGAGGATGTGGCGGGCGTCGTCGGTGAGGGGATCGGCCGCGGTATGGAGGTGTCCACCGATGTTGATCTGGACTTCNCAGCGTGAGCCCTGACTTGCACAGGTTTAGTGACCCGTGGCGTCTGGGGTCTGGAGGGCGTGGAGGATGTGGCGGGCGTCGTCGGTGAGGGGATCGGCCGCGGTATGGAGGTGTCCACCGATGTTGATCTGGACTTCGAGCAGCGGCTTCAGGGTCCGGATGATCCTGCGGATGCTGAAGCCAGTCTTGGCCTGGAGATAGCGAGCGATCGCAAGCGCGGTGAACACGATCGTCAGGTGCGCTTCGATCGCGTCGCGTTGCCGATGGAACATGGGCCTGGCCTGGAGGTCTGTCTTGCTCATTCGGAATGACTGCTCGACGTGCCAGAGGTCGTGGTAGCTAGAGAGCACCTCACTGGCGGGCATGATCCGTGCGGGGATGTTGGTGACGTAGCCCTTCAATCCCGCTAGTGATCTGGCCTGCGCGAGAGAGGTTTCATCGAGGATGCGGCCGGCAGCGGTGGTCTTCACGAACCGGGTGCCTTTCACGTTCGCGTCGCCCGCGATCACGGCCCGCGCCCGGTTCTCCTGCTGGGTGGGGGTGGGCTGGGCATGCAGGTCGCGCTTGCGGGAGTAGGACCGGATCGCCCGCCAGTGCCCGGGATGCTGCTCCCGCGCCCAGACCGGCTCCCGACGGCGCCGCTGGGTGCCGGGCTTGGTGTTGCCGTGGCGCGGGGTGATGGTGTCGATCAGCTGACCATCAGTGAACGCGTCCCCGTTCCAGTGGAAATGATTGGCGAGGTCACCGGGCGCTTTCTTGGGCCGCGAGCCGACGATGAACCGCAGCCCTGCCTCGTCGATCGCGTTCAGGTTCTCCATCGAGAGCATTCCGGCGTCCGCGACGACGACGATGTCTGCCAAGCCGTGACGCTCCTGGAACTGCTTGATCATCGGCACGATCGTGCGGGTCTCGGCGTGATTGCCCTCGTAGCAGCCGATCTCCAGGGGGAACCCGGCCCGGTCCACGAGCAGGCCGACCACGATCTGCGGGTCCACGCGGCGTTCCTTGGAGTAGCCGACCTTGCGTAGGGCGTCTTCGTTCTCGGCCTCGAAGTAGAGCGTGGTGACGTCGTAGAGCACCAGCGAGACATCACCGCTGGTCCAGACGTGCTCGAAACACTTCCTCACGATCTCGTCGCGATAGTCGCACTGCGCGCACCGGCGCAGCGCGGCGTGGAACGTATTGCGGTGCACGGGATCGATGCCGACCTCGCGAAGGACTCGCCGGGAATCGCTCATCGACGTCGGCTCGATCAATCTCGCCAGGACGAGCTGGAAGAACGCCTCGTCGTCGACCACATCGAAACCGAGACGGCGCCAGGCGAGCTCGAGAGCTTCCAGAAGGAATCGGCTGCGTCGGTGCTGCATCGTCAAAACGCCAGCACTCGGGGCAGCAGCGCTGGTCAGCTCGAGATCGAGCGTCTGCTGTCCTGCGTGCAGCCGCTCGCGGCCCAGATGCATCAAAGCCGCCAGCTCCGCCTCGGAATGCGCTGAGCCGAGGTGCTCGAGGACCCGGTTACGACGTCCCTCCTTCGCGACGATCTGGACGGCCGTCGCCCCGGAGGCAGTCTTCACCTTCCTCAAGAACGGAGCCATCGCCCGATCCTACCGCCCCATTAGTGACCCATCCCCACGACCGAAACCCTGTTGACCAGCATCAACAACGCGGGAACTACCACGAACCGCACTCACCTGTGCAAGTCAGGACGGTGGACTGCGATGGAGACACCATCATGATCGGCCCGCCCGTCAACGTGCTCGGGGTCTTCGCCAGCGTGAGCGGCCTGCTGCTCGCCGTCTTCGGTGGTGGCTTCGGCTTCCTGCTGTTGATGATCGGGCTGATCTGGTTCTTCGTTACGCGCACGACGGCCTGACCGCGCGCGAGATCCCGGGCAGGGGAGCGGCCGACGTGGTGCCCGAGCGCGGCGCTGGGGGCACCGTGAAGGTCATGGTGACGGGCGCATCACCAGCTGATCGCCTCGTCCGCGCTCGGGCCATCCAGCGCGTGCTGCTCGCAAAAGGCAAGCACGGCCCGATTCCACACGACCGCGTTCGCCGGAGTCAGCACCCAGTGATTCTCGCTGGTCAACTGGAGGAAGCGGTGCGGCATATCCTCGGGCTCACCCGCCCAGGTCGACACCAGATCCCACCACAGTCGCAGCGCTTCGGAGACCGGGACGCGATAGTCGCGATTGCCGTGCGTGATGAGCATCGGAGTGGTGATCTCAGTGATGCTGTAGTGCGGGGAGAAAGCCCGGTACCAGCCCGGGGCCTCGTCCTCGTGGCGGTGCACCCGCATCTTCGAGGCGGCCGCATCGGTGGTCCGGTGCTGCTGCGGCAGTGCCCACAGCCCGGCATGGGACACGATCGCGTCGAAACGGTCGGTGTGCCCAGCGATCCAGTTCGCCATGAACCCGCCGAAGGACGCCCCCATCATCGCGGTACGCGTCCCATCCAGCTCATCCCGTTCGAGCACCGCATCGAGCAGCGTCTCGCACTCGCGGAAGACAATGTCGGGCCGACGCGGCCAGCCCCGGTTCAGCCCCGCATCCCCGTACCCGGTGGACATGGCGGGATCCGGCATCAGCACCGCCCAGCCGCGCTCGACCGCCAGCCACGGGCACCAGCGCCAGCTCCAGGCGTTGTAGGAACCGTGCGGACCACCATGGATCCACAGCATCACCGGGGCAGGTTCTGTGGCGCTCGCGCCCGAGGGCACGCACAGCCACCCGCCCACCTCGATCCCGTCCACGTCGGCGCTGACGAACTCGAGGGTGCCTGGAAGTGCGCCGATAGCACCGGGCGCAGGTAGCTCCGTCATGGTTCCGTCGGCCCCGATCAGCACTGGTCGCGGCGGGGTACCCACGTCGCTGCGCAGCGCAAGGACGGTGCCATCGCCCGCTGCCGAGAGCGAGCTGAACACCCCGTTCGAGGCGAGAGTGCGG
Source organism: Brachybacterium timonense (assembly GCF_900258505.1). Lineage (GTDB taxonomy): Bacteria > Actinomycetota > Actinomycetes > Actinomycetales > Dermabacteraceae > Brachybacterium > Brachybacterium timonense. Next base: position 2,649,091 of record NZ_LT984895.1, on the reverse strand, counting down.
GTGCTGCCCGTGGCCGCATCGACGATCAGGACCGCACCGGAGGAATGCAGGTCCCCGGCCACCAGCAGGGTCGTGGGGTCTGACCATTCGAGATCGCTGAGGGTGAGGTCGCCGAGGTCTACCGTGATCATCTCCCCGCTGGCGAGAGTGCGGATCTGCAACCGGGTGTAGCTGGTGTCGCTCGGAGTGGACAGCGTCGAGCACAGCAGTGCGAGCCGCTGCCCATCGGGGGAGAAGGACGGGGTGGAGTACTGCACCTCGTCGTCGGCGCGGAGCAGCACGGTGCGCTCATCGGTCGCGACATCGAGCATTACCAGGTCGCTGCGGGTCTCACCGCCGCTGACCCGGCGGGTCCAAGAGGTTGCGACGATGTGTGCATCGGGGGAGAGGTCGGCCGACGCGGAGGCCAGTGCCACTGTGCCTACACCCGGCGTGAGGTCGGTGAGTTCACCGGCCGGGGAGATGAGCACGAGGTGCCGCTCCTCGTCACCGATCTCGTGGTCCCACTGCCGGATCGGCATGCCGGTGTGCCAGATAGCGGTGCGCCGTGCATCTTTGCGGGCGCTGCGCCGCTCGGCATCGTCGTCGAGGGTGCCGCCGGGCAGCACCGAGGTCGCGGCGAGCATCGTGCCGTCCTGTGCGATGGCCAGCAGCGAAAGACCGCCGGGTGCGGCGGCGACCAGTTCAGCTTCGCCGCTTGTGGGCAGGCGCCAGATCGCTGTCTTGTCTTCGACGGACCCGCCGGCAGGATCGGGTCGGGATGAGGTGAACAGCACGGCGCCATCCGGGCTCGGGCGCGGCCCGTTCTCTCCCTTCTCCGAGCGGGTCAGGCGCCGGGCGGGTGCGATACCAGCGGGGTCCAGTTCCCACAGGGCCGACGGGGTTCTCGCGCCGTGCTCGTCAGCCTCCTGGATCGCGGCGATCACGCGCTCGCCGGCGGCGGTGACGGAGGTCAGGCGCGGCAGACGCAGCAGCGCCTCCGGATCGGCGAAATCAGTGAACGGCTCGGAATGGGCGGACGGGGTGGTGGGGTCAGTGTCAGTGGTGGTCACCTGTTCCACGCTACCGCGAGGGTGGCGGGAGCGAACTCCGTGGTGTTGAGGTCTGGCCTGGGAACAGGAACGATGGAGATGGCGAAGGCGAGTACCGACAGTGTTTCCATGAGCCGATCTCCTAGTTGCAGACGTCCGGGTTGGATTGGCCGTTGCGATAGTTCTGGGAGCTCTCGTGGTGTGTCCCGTCCTCAGGTAGCGACCGCTCGGGCGGAGCTGTCGGTTCGTGCTCTTCATCGACTCTGCCACCGAGTCGCCGGAAGACCGTCTTGTGATCGCCTGCCCATGGCGTTGGAGCAGGGCATAGGTCAGGCCGTACAGAACTGATCAGCCACTGTTGATGTGCGACGAGTGCTACCCAGTCACCAACGAGGCTTGAGAGTGCCCACTCCCGGTCTTCGTCGCTCACGTGCTCCAAGGTCGAGGAGGCATCGTCCGCATGGACGATCTCGGAGTACAGCACCCGGTCGCCGATGCTGCTGTCGCTGATTCCGCCCGGCGGGGTTAAGGGTGTGCCACCTGCCGACTTCATCATGTAGGTCCGTGGGAAGGGCTGTTCTTCCCACATGCGTCCGAGCTGTTCGCTCAAGAACTTCTGCTGTTCGGTGACGGCGAAGTAGGTGATTGCTCGCGCGACCTTAGGTCCATAGATCGACTCGTTCTTGAGGGTAAATACTCGAGCGTACGTTGCAGCCTGTTCAAGTAGCGGGCGATCAATCGTTTCGCGCCGTAGCGCTACCACTTTCGTCGCCCCGGTCGTCGTGTTCTTCTGCATCGTGAGGTGCCAGAGCGTGCCTAGTTCGGGCGCGAGCGGGTCCTGAGCTAGCCGAGTGCTCAGGACGGCCTCGGAGCGCTTCACGGCCTGCCTAAGCCGCTTCAGCGCGGCTTCTCGCACGTGCGGGTCCTCCGCGCTCGGACTCATGCTTGGGTCAGCTCTGCGTAACGCTCGAACAGGATCTGCTGACGCTCCTGCTCTGATGTGCACGTCCGCCTTGCGCTGAAGGCCCTGTCGACAGCGGCGTCAAGCGTGCGGTGGGCCTTCAAGAGGGCGGGAGTCATAGCGAGTGGTGCATAGTGCTGGGCGAGAGACCTTTCCGGATGGAGTGCACGTGCTTTGAGCACCTCACGACCGCCGCTGATCACCTGTTCCCGGAGCTTCTCAGAGACCTCGGGAAGGGGGAAGTTGTTCCAGACGAGCGTGTTCGAGAACCGTAGGTCACTCTTGAGGCGACCTCCTACAACCCTCTGCCAGGTGATGAACATCGAGCTTGAGAGGATCGCGAAGAGGAAACCCTCAGGGTCTTCCACCTTGAAGTTGGCATCGCCGCAAATCACCTCTGGGCCGAAACTGGCCACCGTGGCGAAAGGTCGCTCTTCCGAGAAGTGTCGCGGTATGCACACGTAGGGCAAGGCAGGCTGTGATCTTTGGCCGAAGAGATGCGGAGTTGTTGCCATGCCTTGGGTTGAAGAGGCTCGTGACTCTTCACGGAAAGCGCGAACGGCCTCTAGGCGGCTTCTAAGGATCGTGGAGCGAGCGATATCGGCAGGGTCTAGGTCGACGAGCCAGAGACACCATCGGGGCGTGTTGTGGATCAGCTCACGAGCTTGGACAAACGGGCGGAGATACTTCGATGCAACGGTATCGGCGGCGACCTCTGCGTACTGGTCGGCTTCTACTATCAGGTGCCCACCATCACGGGCCATGTTCCCGAAGACCGCCGGGCAAAGGCCATCACCGAGTACCTCGCGGCGTTGCTCGACCAGCACGTTGGGTCCATCGACGAGGTACCCGTTGATCGAGGTGGTAGCTACCTCCGAGGGTGTTGTCTTCGGTCGGGCGTAGGCGAACAGTCGGGGAGCTGGCTTCTTCTCTTTGTCGAAGCCGATGATCGTGCAGTACACGGATGCTGCGCCTGGTGCCTCGCTCGACCATGCGAAGGTGCGGTGTGCGAACCGGATGCGCCAGCCTGCATCGAAGATCGGTCCGAAGAGCGCGGGGACTGGCTCACCCTGGGTGATCGAGTTGGTGGAGACGAATGCGAACCGCCCGGCGGCGTCCCCGAAGAAGTCGAGCGCCTTTCGGTACCAGCCGGTGACGTAGTCCAGGCGACCGATGTCCTTTCGCTGCCAGACGTCTCGGAGTTCCTGGGCCTGTTCCGGCGTGCGTGTGGCGTGGCCGAGGAAGGGCGGGTTTCCCATCACGACGACGTCGGCGCTCGCGGGCAGGACGTCGCTCCAGTCAGTGCGCAGAGCATTTCCGACTGTGATGCGTGCAGAGTCCTGGAGAGGGAGCATCGGCACGGAGTGGCCGAGCGTGAGGTTCACGGCCTGGTTGGCCTGGTGCTCGACGAGGAACATGGCGGTGCGTGCGATCGTGGCGGGCCACTCCTCGATCTCGATCCCGTGGAACTGCGAGAGCTTCACGTGGACGCGGGACTCCGCGTCGAGGGAGAGCTGGGCGCGCGCGGGATCGAGCTCCTGGAGCCGTTCGTGGATGCGCAGCTCCAGTGCCCTGAGCTCCCTGTAGGCGATGATCAAGAAGTTGCCGCAGCCACAGGCGGGGTCGAGGAACTGGAGGCCCCCGAGTTGCGTCAGGAGGCGCTCCAGGTCGGCTTTCTTGGATCGTGCTTTCGTGAAGCGCTCCTCCAGTTCGTCGAGGAACAGGGGGCGAATGAGCTTCAGGATGTTGGTCTCGGTCGTGTAGTGCTCGCCCAGGGCTCGACGGGCCTTCTTATCCTTCACGGCCTGGAAGAGCGAACCGAAGATGGCCGGGGAGATCGAGGACCAGTTGAAGTACGCGGCCTGGAGCAGCAGATCGCGTGAGGCTCGGTCAAAGTAGGGGATCTCGACGGCCTCTCCGAACACGGAACCGTTGACATAGGGGAAGGCCTGGATGAGGTCGTCGTTACGACCGTAGCGCTTGTCCTCGGGCTTGTTGAGGGCCTGGTAAAGCGTCGAGAGCTGAGCACCGAGGTCTGAGCCGTCCTCGCTCGTACGCTCCTCGATGTAGCGGGAGAACAGGTCGCGCTCCCAGAGACCTGCGTCGTCGGCGTAGAGACAGAACAGGGTGCGGATGAGGAACACGGACGCCTGGTGGTCGTCGTAGCCCGTGCTGTCCAGGTGCTCCCAGAGCTTTGCCATGAGCTGTGCGGCGTGGATCGATGCCTGTTCTTGCTCAGTGGAGCCGAACTTGGCCTGCCTGTACCCCGCGAGGAACATGAGGTCTTCGACGTGCGCTGGAAGGTCCAGCAGGGAAAACTCGTTAACCCCGTCCTGCCCTGGCTCTGCGTTGAGGTCGAGCACCCGGAAACGCTTGAAATCGCTGGTGATCACGAAGTCGGGACTCTCGTGCTCCGTGAGGGATTCGATGTAGTCGATAGCCTGCGCCTCCGCTGCGATGAGGTCTTCCCCCGCAGACTTCATCTCAACAAGAGCGGTGCCGGAGATCAGAGCATCGATGTACCCCCGGTGGCCGGTGGAAGCACGCTGCGCACGCTTCTCGTAGACCGCTGCGGTGCGACCACTGATCCCGAAGACCGCGAGGAGTCCGCGTACGAACTCCTGCGCCTCACCGCGCTCGTAGCCATCGGCATCGCGCCAGTCGGCAACGAACGCTCCCGCGCGGTCGCGGATGTCGGACAGGACCAGGGGCTTAGGCACGGAGTAACTCCTCGAAGGTGAGTGGAACGTGTCGACTGCGACCTACTGTCTCTGACAGCGTGGGACTCGCTCTTCAGCCTAGTTCTAGGGAGCCACAGGGGCTGCCGCGACAACCAGCGGTTCTCCGCTTGCGGGAAGAACGCGGCACGCACGCAAAGCGTCCAGGACCGGCGGTCCATGACGATCGCGTGCACCGCGCCTTCACCGTTGACGATGTCACGAAATCTGGCTGACCGATATCACGGAGCACCCGACTGGCGAGGGCAGGCTCTACCTGTGCGTCATCAAGGATGTAGTTTCCGGCCGGATCAGGGGCGCCATCATCACCTGGACCGAGAAGACCTACCGCCGACGCCGCCGACGAGCCCAGCACGACGCTGGACGTCTACTCGGACTTGTTCGACAAGGACCTGGATCTCGTTGCAGACCGGTTGGCGGAGGGGCGTGTCAGGAGCGCTGCGGAGTAGCTGCGTAGTGTCGAGGCTCCGAAGGGACTTCAGGGAGTCGTCGAAGCGTCCTGACCTGCATCGTCACTGGTGCCCCCGGCAGGATTCGAACCTGCGACACCCGCTTTAGGAGAGCGGTGCTCTATCCCCTGAGCTACGAAGGCTGGTGGCGGCGACGGGGCCGGTGAGCTGGCCGCGTCGAGCACCGCGCCATCCTACGGCACCATGGAAGGATCAGCCCATGGCCGATCACAGCGCACAGCACCACAGCAGCAGGGACGACGCACATTCCACAGGTGAGGCGCCAGCCCCCGTCGTCTCTGTGATCCTCGCCGGTGGGCGGGCCGAGCGACTGGGCGGGATCGACAAGACCCGCCTGCACGTCGGTGCCGACACTGTGCTGCAGCGCGTGCTCGACGCCGCGCCAGCCGGAGAGAGGATCGTCGTCGGCCCCGACGCTGAGAACGACCCCACGCCGACGCATGGAGGAGTGCGTTTCGTGCGGGAGGATCCCCCCGGCGGTGGACCGCTCGCCGCCGTCGAACGCGCCGTGCAGGACCTCCCGGCGCATCCGCCCACGACGACCGTGCTGCTGCTCGGCGGTGACATGCCGTTCCTGGACGCGGCAACGCTGCGCACCCTGCAGGAACGCAGCGCTGAGGATGGCTGCATCCATGCACTGCGCGATGAGGGCGGCCGCACGCAGTATCTCGCCGCCGCGTGGCCGCTCAGCCTCCTACGAGACGGTCTCGATGCCGTGCGCGACAGCCACGGGGGAGTGGCTGGCGTGGGGCTGTATCGGCTCTATTCGTGTGCGCCGGAGCCGGTGCTGCACGATGCGGGCCCCGGCGAGTCCCTCGACATTGACACCCCGGCCGACCTCGCCGCCGCCCGGGCCCGCACAACGCTGCGCGTCGCGCTCGCCCAGATCATCGTGCCGGAGGACACCGCGGCAGCACGGGCCGAGGTTGAGCACGCCGCACAGCAGGCTGCTGCGGCCGGGGCCCGCCTGCTCGTCCTGCCCGAAGCGACCCTCACCCCCTTCGGCACCACCCTGCGCGCAGTCGCCCGTGACCACAGCAGTCCGTTCATCACACTGCTGGAAGAACTCGCCGAGCGTCACGATCTGACGATCGTCGCAGGATCCTTCACCCCTGCCGTCGATGGCCGCGTGCACAACACCGTGCACGTGCGCGGAAAAGCAACCGCGGATTACCGCAAGATCCACCTGTTCGATGCCTTCGGATCCCGCGAATCCGACACCGTCGCACCCGGCGACCAGCTCGTGCATGTGGACGTCGACAGTGTGCGCCTCGGGATCGCCACCTGCTACGACGTACGCTTCCCCGACCAGATCATCCGCCTCGCCCAGCGGGGTGCCGACGTGATCGTGCTGCCCCTGGCCTGGGGCGACGGCCCCGGCAAAGAGGAACAACTGCGCCTGCTGCTGCGGGCCCGCGCCCTGGATGCCACCGTATTCGTGCTCGCCGCCGACCAGGCTCCTCCACCGGATCACGCGGGCAACGGCCCACGCGGCGTGGGCCGCAGCGCCGTCATCGCCCCGGATGGCCGCGTGCTCGCTGAGCTCGGCCGTGCACCAGGGCTGCTCATCCACGATCTCGACCTCGACCTGGTGCGCACTGTGCGACGAGCCCTGCCGGTGCTCGAGCACCAACGGGCACTCTGAGCGTGGCCTACCCTGACTCCATGCCCACATTCACCCGCTACCGGGCTGCTCTGCTTCCCGTGCTCGCCGCCCTCGCCGCTGCTGTGCTCGTGCTGGCATCGCTGCCCGCAGCGCACGCCCACGACACACTGATCAGCTCCGATCCGGCCGACGGGGCGCAGCTGGACAGCTCCCCGGACGCCATCACTCTGACCTACTCCGCAGACATCCTTGACGTCACGCCCGTCGTGCGCATCACCGATGCGAACGGTGACAGCGCGCAAGAGATCACCCCGAGCATCGACGGGCCCGTGGCCACCGCCGAACTCACCGAACCGCTCGCAGCCGGCGAGTACACCGTGCAGTGGCGCGTGGTCAGCTCTGACGGCCACCCGATCGAGGGAACCTTCACCGTGACCGTCACGGGAACAGATGCTGCCGCAGCATCCGACGGCGGGGTCGACGGGCCGGCAGACGCAGCGCCGGATGGTCAGGATGCCTCCGACAACGGCAGCGATCACCCCGAGCTGCAGTGCGGGCCCGATGAAGCGGAATCCTCAGATGGTGGCGCCGACGGTGGCTGCGCTGAACCGTCTGAGCCCGCTGCACAGGAACAGGCGAACGACGACGCCGAGAAGGGATCCACGCTGCCGCTTCTGCTCGGCGGTGTGGCTGTCGTGGCCGTGCTCGCCGCGGGCGGTGCGTGGTTCGTGACCCGTCGGCGCTGAACTGCCCGGAGTGCCCGGATGCGCCGACGTTCACACGTGCGAGGATCGCTCGCAGAGGATCAGCGCGACTGACCACGTCAGCCCTGGGAGCGTTAACCCAGCAGCATCAACGACGCCCCCGACACATGCGTGTCGGGGGCGTCGTGCGAGTCGGGGTGGACGTCAGTTGCCGGCCTTGTCGTCCTTGTTCAGGCCGAGCTGGTCGCGAGCAGCGTCAGCAGCCTGGTCGACCTTGCCGTCGTGCTGATCCGGCACGCGGTTCTTGGCCTCATCAGCGGCACGGTCGATGCCCTGGTTGACCTGGTCCGAGTGCTGGCCGGCAGCGTCCTTGGCCTTGTTCAGTGCGTCATCGAAACCCATGAGGATCTCCTTTCGTCGTCGGCTCCGCCCCGGTCGAGGCGGTACGAGACCAACGTAGAGGTCTCGTGGTGCGGGACACAAGCTGGTTACGACGAGAAAACAATCTGACGAGATTCATGCAGCGATTCACGCGCAATCGCGCATAGAGCGCCTCGATTCGGTCATGATCGCGCGACGAAGGTTGCGCATATCGTGCACCGTACGCGCGCGACTACGCGATACTGAGCCGCGTGAATCCGACATCCGCACCCGAGCATCGCGACAAGGCCGCCCGCTGGGACACCGTGCTCACCCTCTTGCAGAGCACCAAGCGCCTCAGCGTCCATGACGTGGCCCAGCAGCTGGGCATCAGCGAGTCCACGGTGCGGCGCGACTTCGTGGAGATGGAGCGCGCGCAGCTCGCCCGCCGCACCCACGGCGGGATCGTCGCAATCGACGTCGCCTACTCCCTCGCCACCGTGCCGCGCTCCACCGACACCGCCGCAGCGGATAGGGAACGCGTCGCCACCGCAGCCGCGGCCTTGGTGACGCCCGGCCAGATCGTCGGCTTCAACGGCGGCCGCACCACCACCTCCACCGCGCGTCGCATCGTGGGCCGCGCCGACCTGGAAACCGACGACGGCCGCGCCGGCCTGACCGTCGTCTGTGCCGCCCTGAACATCGCTACCGAGGCTGTGCTGCGACCGAACGTGCGCACCGTGGTGCTCGGGGGCGTGGCCGAGCCCTACTCATTCGAGCTCACCGGGCCGCTCGCCACCGCCACCATGCGCGACCTGTGGCTGGACACCATGTTCGTGGGCACCATCGGCGTGGACGTCGACGCCGGGCTCACCTGCCACTCCGAAGCCGAAGCAGCCGTGACCCGCGTCATGATCGGCCACGCGCGGCGCGTGGTGGGGCTTGCCACAGCCGACAAGGTGGGAGTGCGCGCGCTCGCCGGGATCTGCCCGCTTGCTGCCCTCACCGACCTGGTGCTCTCGGGCACTCCTGACCCCGCCCTGTGTGACGTGCTGCGGGAGCATGAGGTGCGACTGCACACCGTCTGACCGGCACGCCTCCCCGGTCGCGACCCGCATGACCGGTAGCGTGACGGACCATGTGGAGCATCTTTCGGCGCGCGCGACGCGAGAACCGGGACAGCCACGGGACCCAGCAGCCCGAGGCCCCGATCGGCACGGCGCAGACCTCGTCAGCAGCCGACTCCAACGGCAACGCCGCCCCGTCACGCGATGCTGATGGCCCCGCCGGAGCTGACCGCCCCGCCGCGGCAGGCTACGAGCGTCCGAACACCGACATATCCCGCTCCGGTCGGCACCACAGCCCGCACAGCACGGACGTCGACTACACCGTCGAACCGCGTGAAGACGACACCGACGCCGGCATCGCCCCCATCCAAGACGAAGACGATCTGCCCGCGCGCCCCCGCGAGCACACCCCGCTCAGCCGCGAAGACGTGGTCGCCGACGCCCTGGACACCTGGACACACGACATCACCGGCGGTGCGAGCACACCGTCGTTCCTCACCCAGATGCGGTCCGGCCCGGCCGTGCTGGACCTCACCCACTGCCACCCCTCGGGCCTTGCGCAGCTGCTCGCTGGCCGCGGGCCGACGCGACTGTCCTCGCTCGTGCGCGAGGTCGGCGCGCTCGCCGACGCACGAGCGCATGCCCGCACGATCCGCGAAACCGCCGAACGGTACGCGGAGGAGGTGGGTCTGACCACCTGTCACCTGGGTATCGGTGAAGCGATCTGGGAGCCCGACGACGGGTCGGAGCCGATCCATGCCCCGGTACTGATCCGCCCGATCACGCTGCGCCTGCGCGGCAACGCCCGCGAAGACGTCGACCTCGACCTCGACGCCACCTCAGAGCTCAACCCCGTACTCCTGCGGGCCCTGCGCGAGGCCGGTGTGGCCGTCGACGCCCGGGCACTGCTGGCCACGACGGACAGCGCCCACGGCTTCGACCCGAACCCCGTGCTCGACGCCTTCCGCGCCCTCGGGCAGCCGCTCCCCGGCTTCCGCATCGTCCACGCCCTCGTGGTGGGCAACCTCATGGACGCCGCCGGCTCCGTGGCCGGTGACCTCGCGGAGAACCCGGAGGACTGGGCCAGCCACGACCTGGTCGCGGCGCTCGCGGGCGTCGAACCGGCCCGGCAGGCGCTGCGTGAACGCACCCGCGCCCTCGCCCAGGACCCCGAGCTGCTGCCGCGAATCCCCGAGAACGATCTGGTGGCCGTCGTGGATCAGGACCACCGGCGCGTGCTCGAACACGTCCTCGCGGGGGATGACGTGGCGGCAGCGGTCGCTCCCGGCACCGACGGGCTCGACCTCGTGGTGAACCTTGCCGCCGAACTCAACGCCCGCGGCCGCAGCGTGCTGATCGTCTCCCAACGCCGCCGCAACCTCGCCCAGCTCGTCGAGGTCGCCCGGCAGCGTGACCTCGAGGAGCTCGTCTTCGACCTGTCGCCGGACCCGTCACTGCAGCGCAATGCCTCCGCGGCCCTGCTGCGCAGCCTGCGCCGCGCCGGCTCCCACGGTCTGACCGACGCGGATGCCGCGGAACCGGAAGGGCTCGAGGAGGCCCGCAGCATCCTCACCGGGCATGTGGAGGCGATGCACCGCACCCAGCAGCCCTGGGGGGTCTCCGCGCATGACGCGATCTCCGCGCTCGCAGCTCTGACCCGTCGGGATCCTGCGCCGGTGACCACCGTGCGGCTGCGTCCCGAGGTGGCTGCCTCCATGATTGGCGAGGATCGTGCACGCTATGCCGATGCCCTGCGCGAAGCCTCGGATGCCGGTGTGCTCGATGCCGGCCCGGAGAAGTCCGCCTGGTACGGCGCGCAGATCTCCTCCGACACGCAGGCCGAACGTGCCCGCACGCTCGTCACTGATCTGCGTGAGGACCTGCTGCCGCGGCTGCATCGCGCACTGCGTGCTACCGGCGGCGATATCGGCCTGCGTGAGGCGACAACTCTCGATGAAGCCGTGGCGCGCCTGGCCCTGATTGACCGCGCCCGTGAAACCCTCGCAGTGTTCCAGCCCGCCGTGTTCCGTGCCGAGCTCGAGGAGATGGTCCCCGCCACCGCCGACAAGGCCTGGCGTGCCGAGCATGGCGTCACGCTCGGCTGGAACGTACGCCGGCGCCTTGTGCGTCGAGCCAGCGCACTGCAACGCCCCACCGCTGTGGCCCCGGATCTGCACGGCTCCCTCACAGAGGCTGCGAGGTTGCTGACCGATTGGCGCCGCGAGGCGATCGACGTCGACGCGGTGCCGATGCTTCCGGAACGACTCGAGGTCGCGCACCGGGCGGTATCTCAGACCCAGCGTGCCGTGGATGAACTCGCGGTGCTGCTGGACGGCACCGCGGCTGGCGACGGCCTGCTGCGCACCGACCTGGAGGAAGTCGAGCGTCGCCTGCACGCCCTGGACACCGACGCTGACGACCTCGCCGATCTGCCGCGCCGCACGACACTGCTGCGCCGTCTGGACTTCGACGGCTTGGGCGAGCTCGTGGAGGATCTGCGTGCCCGCCGCGTGTCCCGCGAGGACGTTGACTCCGAGTTGGAGCTTGCCTGGTGGCGTAGCGTGCTGGAGCTGATTGCTGGCGCCGAGCCCACCATCTCCCAGTACGACGGCACGTCCCTGTCGCAGGTGGCCGAACGCTTCCGTCGCCTGGATGCCCAGTACTTGGCCGATGCGGCGCCGCGGATTCATGCGGCTGCCGACGAGGTGCTGGTCTCCACCATGAAGCGCTACCCGGACACCTCCCGCGCTGCTATCGCGGAGCTCGCCCGGTCCTCGACCGTGTCCGTACGAGATCTGACTGCAAAGTACGAGGACATCCTCTTCCGCGCCCGGCCCGCCTGGCTCGCCTCCCCGTACCTGGTGCCGATGGTGCTGCCGCGCGGCCGCCACGTGGACGTGGTGATCATCGCCGACGGCGGGCGTCTGCCCACCGCCGCAGCTCTGCCAGCGATCGTGCGCGGCACCCGCACCGTTGTGGTGGGTGACCCGCTCGAGTACGGCGGTGATCAGCCCTGCCTGCTGGACGACATGCTGGAGATCGCCCCGCATGTGGAGGTGCTCCACGATCCCCGCCCCGCCACCGAGGGAGCTCGCCTCTTCGCCCAGCGCCGCGCGCTCGCCGGTGAGGTTCGTGCCATGCCCGGGCCGATCCCCCTGGATCCTGATCGGCTGATCATGGTGGACAACGGTCGCGGCCCTGTGGTCGAGGGCGCTGAGTACGTCGAGAGCACTGAAGCGGAGCTGCGTCGTGTCACTGATCTGGTGATCGAGCATGCCCGCACCCGGCCCGAGCGGTCCCTCGCCGTGCTCACCCTGACGCCGGAGCACGCCCGGCGCGTCATGGAGCGCGTCATGCAGACCGTTTCTGTGATCCCGGCGTTGCGTGACTTCTTTGCGCCTGATGCGGAGGAGTTCTTCACCGTGGTGCCCGCTGTGCACGCATCGAGCATTCTGCGCGATGACACCATCGTGTCGATCGGCTTCGGGAAGACCCCGCACGGCCGCCTGCTGCACTCCTTCGGTCCGCTGTCTGAACCTACTGGACGCAAAGCGCTCGCCACGGTGCTCACCCGCGCTCGTGGCCGTGTCACCGTGGTCAGCGCCATTGGCGTCGAGGACCTGGACCCGGCTCGGCTGCGCACCGAAGGTGCCCGTGATCTGCGTGCCCTTCTGTGGGTTCTGCGCGGCGGCAATGACGTGCCGGTCGTGCCGCGCACCGCGCAGCGCGTGGGCAGCGAGCAGGCCGCTCCCGTGGATTCTGGGGATGAGACGGCTCGGGACATCCCCACGTTCGGCACGCAGCAGACCGATGCGGCCAACGTCAGTTCCGCTCCAGCGCAGGCCCCCGCTGACGCCGCGGACGCAGCGGAGACAGCGGACGAGAACGAGCTGTCCGACGATGATCTCGATGCCGCGATCGAGGCGGCGCTTGCACGACGTGAAAGCGGTGCGGACGCAGACGGCACATCCGATGAGTCGGCCGACGGACAGCCCCGTGATGGCGGGGCCGACGAGGAGAACGCCGATAGCTCCTCCCAGAGCGCGCGGGACGAGAATGCCGAGCCCGCAGGCGACGTGGCCGACGGCCAGTCGGCAGGCACTGGCTCTCACAGTGCGGCGGACAGCGCCGCGGAACCCGTCGGCAGCGCCGACGACCCCGCCGGCACCGCCGAGGAACCAGCAGAGACTGCCGACCCCGAGCCTGCCAGCGATCAGCCGCGCCGCGAACTGGAGACCGATGCTCTCGTGCGCGATCTGGCCGATCGCCTCGCCCGCCTGGGCCTGCTGGTCGAGCACGACTTCGGGCTTGATGGAGAGCGCATCGAACTGGCGCTTGGGCATCCGAGTCTGCCGGGCCGACTGCTGGTGGCCGTCGACACCGATGGTGAGCGGTACGTTGCCACCGCTAGCCAGCGCGAACGTGACCGGCTGCGTGCCGAGCGTCTCGAGGCGGTGGGATGGACCACTGAACGCGTGTGGTCCTGGGCGCTGTTCATCGACCCCGACGGGGAAGCGGAGCGGATCCGCCGCGCCGTGGACCGCGCCCTGACCTTCGCGCTCGCCGACGAAGCAGGCGGCGGCCCCACCGGAGCGGGCACCATCCGCCACCGTCTGCCGCGCCCGCAGATCCCCGCCGGACACCCGCTGTCGTTCTACTCCAGTGAGGACTTCGACGCGGTGGTGGAGTACGTCTGCTCTGATGGGCGCGCCCGGCTCGAGGACCAGCTCGCCGCCGAGGTGCGTGCCTTCCTGGGCTTCGAACAGCGTTCCGTTCTGTTGGACGTGTCCGTCGCGAGCGCCATCCGCCGCTATCAGGAACGACAGTGAGCACCGAGCAGCCCGAGCACCGTCGCCCCTCCGAGCCTTCTTGGTCCACCGACGGTGCTCAGCCGGCAGAGCCGGCCTGCACATCGGATACTGCTCAGTCCTCCGCGACAGACAGCCGTGACGATGTCCGGCCAGCAACACGCCGTGTCGTGATCTCGTCGCTCACCGGTAAGCCGATCACCTGGGACAGCCCCGAGCAGCCCCGCGGCGCCACCGCGAAGGACGCTCATGAAGCCGAGCTGCTGCGTGACGTTCCACCCCACTGGGGCCGCGGCTCCTGAGCAGATGCCCCGCGGCATGCCCCTACGCTGGAGGCATGAGCGACCGCACCAGCCCCCGCCCCGCTGACACCGCCACCATCCCGGACCTCCCCGACCTCACCATCACGGTGCTCGGCGCCGGGAATATGGGCGGCGCCGTCGTGCGCGCACTGCGCGCCGCCGGCGTGCCACGCCACCACCTGCTCGTGGTGAACTCCAGCCGGGACAGCTCAGAGGCCGCCGCCCGCGAGCTCGACGCCACCGCTGCTGACCGCGACAAGGCTGCCGGCACCGCCGACGTTCTCGTGCTCGGTGTGAAACCGCACCAGATCCTCGACCAGCTGCTGCAGGTGCGCGACAAGCTGCGGCCCGAGACGATCGTGATCTCCTTGGCCGCTGCCGTGACCATCGCAGACATCGAGAACGCTCTGCCGGATGGACAGCCGGTGCTGCGCGCCATGCCGAACACGCCGATCAGCGTGGGGGAGGGCGCTGTGGGCCTCATGCACGGCTCCCGCGTGGACGAGCGCCTCCACGACCTTGCGCACGATCTGTTCTCCGCCGCCGGCGTGGTCGTCGACATCACCGAAGACCAGGTGCACGCCTTCATCGGCGCTGCAGGATCCCTGTCCGGCTTCGTCTTCTCCCTGATCGAGGCCATGACCGATGAAGCCGTGCGGCTCGGGCTGCGCCGCGATCTCGCGTCCCGGCTCGTGCAGCAGACCGTGCGCGGCGCCGCCACCATGCTTCAGCAGACCGGCGAGCACCCGGCGGTCGCGAAGAACGGCGTCTCCAGCCCCGGCGGCACGACGGTCGAGGGCCTCGCTGTTCTGGAGCGGCTGGGTGTGCGTGCCGGTGTGGCGAGTGCCATGCAGGCCTCCGCAGAGCGGTCGCGCGAGCTCACCGAGGGCTGACGGTGCCCGCCGTGGCCGGCGCGTGAGTGCCCGTCCACGGTGCGGCATTCCTCCTGCGCGCCCTCTCTCCGCCGGGGTCTACACGCCTGCGGCGTCCTCTCCGTCGGTCACCACGGCGGGGGACAGGGCGGATTCAATCGGTGGTTGCAACACCGGTGTTGTCGAGTGAGTGTAGCTGGTCGGCGAAGACCTCAGCGGGAGTTCTCCAGCCGAGGACTTTCCGGGGGCGGTTGTTGAGCGTGTATGCGACGGCTTCGAGCTCCAGTGCGCTCCAGCGTGTGAGATCTGTGCCTTTCGGGAAGTACTGACGCAGAACCCCGTTCGTGTTCTCGTTCGTCGGGCGCTGCCACGGCGAGTGGGGGTCGGCGAAGTACACCTGAGTGCCCGTCTCGAGCGAGAATTGCGCGTGATCGGAGAGCTCTTTGCCACGGTCCCAGGTCAGCGTCTTGCGTAATTGGGCCGGCAGGTTCGTGATTGACGAGGTCAGCGCCTGGGCCATCGCGCCGGCCCCGTAGCCAGCCAGGGCCGGACCGTTCTTCTCTCGGGGCTGCTGGCCGTAGCCAGGCAGGCGGGGCAGGTGCACCAGTATCGTCGTGCGGCTGCTGCGTTCGACGAGGGTGCCGATCGCAGATCGGTTCGTGCCGATGATCAAGTCGCCTTCCCAATGGCCTGGCACCGCCCGGTCAGCGGCTTCGGCCGGCCGCTGGGAGATGACGACGTCGGCAGTGACGTGCCCCTGGGGCTTATTCCGCGTCCTTGCTCTGGGCTTGCGCAGTGATCGACCGGTCCGCAACGCGGCGACAAGTTCACGCCTGAGCGCTCCGCGCCCTTCGATGTAGAGGGCCTGGTATATCGCTTCGTGACTGATCCGCATGCTCTCATCATCGGGGAACTCGACCTTGACTCGCTGAGCGATCTGCTCCGGGCTCCACGCCAGAGACCACTTCCGGTCGCCCCGGCGCGGCTTGTTCCGGCCCTTCCACTCCGCCACCTTGGGTCCGTCGACACAAGTTCCGTCGGGCAAGCGCAGGCACCCGTCCAGGCGCTGTTGAACGTACTCGCGCAATCTTGGGTTGCTTACGAGCTTCGCGGTCTTCGGGCGACGGGCCAGCAGTTCGGCCTTCCACTGTGCGACCGAAGCCCGATACTCGAGCTTCCCACCCCGAGTCGCCGCATTCCGGCGGAGCTCTCGTGAGATCGTCGAGGCATCCCGGCCGAGCCTGCGTGCGATCTCGCGGACACCAAGACCACCGGAGTGCATCAGCGCGATTTCTTCACGCTCGGCGAATGACAGGTACCGTCCACCTGGCGGGGACAACGTGATCGTCGGCATGCCGCCACCTTGACGGAACCAGCGGGCCCCGACCGCGGGTGACACGCCGATCGCCGCCGCCGCATCCTCGGACGAGGCCCCACTGGCGATCCGCACCCAGAACTCTCGCTCGATGCTCCGCCTGCTCGATGGGGCCCCGGGCGAGATCATCGGATTCCTTCCCGTGAGCTCCTTCAACCATCCCGCTGGACGACCCATGACCACCCTCTCTGACAGGGTGTTGCAACGACCAGTTGAATCCGCCCAGTCTCCGTCGGCGTCTTTCCCGTCGGTTCGCTCGGGTCAGGGCCGGTTCGAGAAACGCTCGATCAGCGTGGTGTGCCCGGAGACGATGAGCACGTCATGCGGCGCCACCATCGTCTCCGGGGTGGCATAGGTGAAGTCACGTCCCGGCGACTTCACGCCCACTACAGTCACCCCGTAGTTCGAGCGGATGTCCGACTGGGCGAGCGTGAATCCCTGAATCTCCTGCGGCGGCCGCATCTTCACGATCGCGAAATCGTCGTCGAACTCGATGAAGTCCATCAGCCGACCGTTGACCAGGTGAGCCACTCGTTTGCCGGCGTCGGCCTCCGGATAGACCACGTGGTGGGCGCCGATGCGTTCGAGGATCTTGCCGTGCGCATTCGAGATCGCCTTCGCCCAGATGACCGGGCGGCCCAGATCCACCAGGTTCGCTGTGATCAGCACGCTGGACTCGAGCGAGGTGCCCACCCCCACCACCGCCACGGAGAAGTCGGCGGCACCCACCTGCGCGAGCGTGTCCATCTGCGTGGCGTCAGCCTCCACCACATGAGTGAGCACCGTGGAGTACTTCTGCACCAGCTCAGGTTTGGTGTCGATGGCCAGCACGTCAGTGCCGAGCTGCTCGAGAGTCAGAGCGATGGAGACGCCGAAGCGCCCCAGCCCGATCACGAGCACCCCGTTGTTGTCGCGCACGCTGCGTGCCACGCATCCTCCTCGGCCAGCGGAACAGTCCGCCACAGTCTAGAGTCGACCGCCGCAGTCGACAGGCGGGCTGTTCGCTGCCCGTCGGCTCTCGGCCGGTCGGTGCTCGTCCCGTCGGCCTCCCATCCTCTCGGCCGCCAGCCGGTCGCCCGGTATCAGCCGACGATCGGCCGCTCAACCGGCAGACGCACCACACGCTTCGACTCGCGCATAGCAAGCGCCGCACCGAGCGACATCGGCCCCAGGCGCCCCACGTACATGCAGGCGATCAGCACATACTTCGCGGCGGTCTGCAGATCCGCCGTGATGCCGGTACTCAGACCCACCGTGCCGAAAGCAGAAAGGATCTCGAACAGCACCTGATCCAGCGTGTACGGAGTCATCGCCAGCAACGCCATCGATGCCACCAGCACGATCGCGACCGACAGTGCCAACACGCCGATCGCCTGGCGAATCGTCTCCTGCGGAATGCGGCGACGGAATACCTCGACGTCCGGATTTCCGCGCACCTCCGCCCAGATCGACAAAGCCAGCAGCGCGAACGTGGTCACCTTGATACCGCCACCGGTTGAACCAGAGCCACCGCCGATGAACATCAGAATGTCCAAGAACAGGTGGGTCTCCGGCTGCATAGCGCCGATATCCACCGTGGAGAAGCCGCCCGAGCGTGGCATCACGGACGCGAAGGCGCTGGCCAGCAGCTTCGTGCCGGTGGACTGTGCGCCCAGCGTGTCGGGATTGCCCCATTCCATTGCGGCGATCCCCAGCCAGCCACCCACGAACAGCAGTGCCGAGGTGTACAGCGTCAGCTTCGCGTGCAGCGTCCAATGCTTCGGGGTGCGCCAGTTCCGCACCACCACCAGAATCACCGGGAACCCCAGGGACCCCACGAACACCGCCACGGCGATCGGGATCGAGAAGAACGGGTCACCCAGATACTGCGTGGTGCCCGCCGCCTCCGGCACGAAACCGGCGTTGTTGAACGCACTGATCGCATAGAAGAGCCCCAGGAACAGCGATTCCCCCGGGCGGTGCTCGGTGGCGATCATGTACGGCACGAGCGCCAGGAACGTCGCCGCTTCAAAGCCTGTGGACGTCACCAGGATGGTGCGCAGCACCCCGCCGACCTCCGCGAGCCGCTCCGCCTTCGTCTCCGATGCAGTGATCACCCGCTGCGCAAGGCCCATGCGGCGCATCACCGACAGACTCATCAGCGAGGCCAGCGTGAGCACACCCAGGCCACCCACCTTGATCGTCGCCATGATCACGACCAGGCCGAATGTGGACCAGTGCGTTCCGGTCTCCACCGTCACCAGGCCCGTGACGGTGATAGCGGAGACGGCCGTGAACAGAGCATCCACCAGGCTCGTGCGGGTGCCGCGAGCACTGGAGACGGGGAGGAGCAGCAGCAGTGTCGACACACCGATCATCGCCGTGAGCACCACGAGAGCAAGCCGTGCCGGTGTGAAACGGGCTGCGCTGCCGAGCACATCGCGCACCTGATTGTGGACGCGCTCCAGCAGCGAGACGGCGGGCTGCTGCGCCAGTGCAGCGTCGTCCTGCCGCCGTGTCATGTGACCTCCCATGCAGCAGGGCGCGGGTGCTCCGACTGCGGCAGGAGTCTACGGCCCCGTGGACATCGCGGCGCGGCCGCCGCCCCGCTACGCTCGGCGTCATGTCCCCCGCCACACTGCCCGCGCCTGTGTCCGGAGATGAGCAGACGCCCGGGTGCGCGGTGGTGTGGTCGCCGCAGCTGGCTGACTACGACTTCGGCCCCTACCATCCGATGTCCCCGGTGCGGTTGACGCTCACACACGAGCTGGCCTGCGAAGCGGGACTTCTGCAGCGCCCCGGCGTGCAGATCATCGACGCGCCCGTGGCCAGCCGCGACCAGCTCGCGACCGTCCACACCGACGCCTACCTGGATGCGGTTGCGCGAGCCTCCGAACCGCTGGACCTCGCCGCTCACGACGAACTGATCAGCTTCGGCATCGGCGGCGACGATGTGCCCGCCTTCCGCGGCATGCACACCGCCTCCGCGCGGCTGGTGGGTGGTTCCATCGCGGCCGTGGATGCGATCCGCTCCGGCCGTGTGCACCGCGCCGTGCATGTGGCCGGTGGCATGCATCATGCGCGACCCGGCCGCGCCTCCGGCTTCTGCATCTACAACGACGCCGCTGTCGCTATCCGGCACGCGCTCGCCGCCGGTGAGGAGCGCGTGCTGTACATCGACGTGGACGTGCATCACGGTGACGGCGTGGAAATGGCGCTGTGGGATGAACCGCGTGCCATCACCCTGTCCTTGCACGAGACCGGTGAGGTGCTGTTCCCTGGCACCGGCTTCATCCAAGACAGCGGCGGCACCGCCGCACAGGGCAGTGCGATCAATGTGCCGCTGCCACCGCGCACGGGCCCCGACGGCTGGCTGCGCGCCGTCGAAGCGACCGTGCCCGCTCTCGCCCGCGCGATCCGCCCCACTCTGCTGGTCACCCAGCACGGCGCGGACACCCACCGCATGGATCCGCTCGCGGACTTCACTGTCACCCTCGAAGCGCAGCGCGCCGCGATGGAGATTCTGCGCGATGTGGCCGACGAGGTCTGCGATGGCCGCTGGCTCGCTCTTGGCGGCGGAGGCTACGCCGTGATCGACGTGGTGCCGCGCTCCTGGGCGCAGCTCATCGCCGTCGCCACCGGTGACCCGATCCCGGGGGACGACGCCCTGCCCGATGCGTACGTGGCCGCGGAGTCCCGTGCCCGCCTTGAACACGGCATCCCCGACGAGCCGGGCGGACGCTGCTGGGGTGACAGGGTCCCGCTCGCGCAGCGTCGGCCCTGGAGCGAGGGCATGGACCCCGAAGACCCGCTCGACCGTGCGATCCAGGCCGCCCGCCGCGCCGCATTCCCCGAATGGGGCCTGGATCCGTTCCTCGACTGAAGGTCAGCTGCGTCACGCGAACACGGCGGGCGATGACGCGCCTGCGACAATGAGGCTCGCGCCGCGCACACCCGTCGGCGCCCGCCCGCGACCGACGAGGGGTTTCGATGAGCAGCCAGACCGCCGCCGTGCTCGAGGACGTCGCCACGCACCTGCGCGCCCTCGACCAGCCGCTGCCGATCGACGGTGCGCAGGAGGCCCGCGAGGAGACTGCCGCCGCCCTCGCCCAGCTCTCCGACCACGTCGCGCCGCGCCTGGCCTCCCTGGACGCGCCGCTGCTCGTGGTGGTGGGTGGATCCACCGGCGCCGGGAAATCCACTCTGGTCAACGCCCTCGTCGGGCGCCACGTCTCCCGTTCTGGCGCGATCCGGCCCACCACCCGTCGGCCCGTGCTGCTGCATCATCCCGAGGATGCCGCGTGGTTCGCCGGTACCCGCATCCTGCCCGGACTGAGCCGCATCACCGGCACCGAGGACACCACGGCCCAGCCCGCTGGAGGCACCAGCAGTGCACAGACGAATACGGCACCGGCCACCAGTCTTGAGCTCGTTGCCGATACAGCGATCCCGCAGGGGCTCGCGCTGCTGGATGCCCCCGATATCGACTCGGTCTCCACCGGGAACCGCGAACTCGCCCGCCAGCTGCTGCGCGCCGCGGACCTGTGGCTGTTCGTCACCACCGCCAACCGCTACGCGGACGCTGTGCCCTGGGAGGTGCTGCGCACCGCCGCCGAACGCGACATCACCGTTGATGTGGTCATGAACCGCATCCCGCCGCGGCCCGGTGTCGCCGAGGAACTCGGCGGGGACCTGCGCGGCATGCTCGAGAACGCCGGCATCGAGGTGGAGCGGCTGTTCCTGGTGCTCGAAGACGAAGTCGACGACGACGGCATGCTCCCGCCCGAGCGGATCACCGAGCTGCGCTCCCACCTGCAGCATCTGGCCGCCGATGACGCGGGCCGCGGTGCCATCGCGCGCCGCACACTCGCAGGCGGCATCAGCGCGCTCGCCGGCTCCGCCCGGTCCCTGGCCGAGCACGCCCGCACCCAGCAAGCAGAGATCGACCTGCTGCGATCCCACGTGGACGCCGCCTTCACCGACGCCCGCGACCGCATCGACGACGCTATCGGCGACGGCTCCCTGCTGCGCGGCGAAGTGCTGGCCCGTTGGCAGGACGTGGTGGGCACCGGTGAGCTGTTCCGTGGCCTGGAGAGCTTCGTGGGGCGGCTGCGTGACCGCATCGGCCTCGCCCTCAGCGGTCGACCAGCCCCGTCGATCGCCGCCGAGCAGGCGCTCGGCACCGGGCTCGTGCATGTCGTGATCGACGAAACCGCGCGGGGTGCCGAACGCGCTGACACCGCGTGGCGCTCCCGCAGCGCTGGCCGCTACCTGGCGGAAGGACGCGACCTCTCCCGTATCCCCGAGGGGTACGGCGAGGACGTCTCTGCCGCCGTGCGCGCCTGGCAAGGGGATGTGTTGGACCTGGTCCGGAAGGAGGGCGCTGACCGGCGTACGAAGGCCCGCCTGCTGTCGCTTGGTGTGAACGCGGTGGGTGTCGCCCTGATGGTGGTGGTGTTCGCCTCCACCGCTTTCATCCCCACCGGTCTGGAAGTCGGTGCCGGCGCCGGCGCCGCCGTGATCGGGCAGAAGCTGCTGGAGACGATCTTCGGTGACGACGCCGTGCGGCGCCTGACGAAGATCGCCCGCGGCCGCCTGGCCGCACGACTGGACACGCTGGTGGCCGATCGTGCTGAACCATTCCACGAGCGCCTGGCCGAGCTCGAGACGCCCGACGCCGCCGCACAGCTCGACGCGGATGCGCGGCGGCTCGATCAGCTCGCCGCCCAGGTTCGGGAGGAACGATGAGCCCCCGCCCCGCGCGAGCTGGAAGCCTGCTCGAACAGATCGACGCCCTCACCCGCAGCGCCGACGCCCTCGCTGGGGTGGCGCCCGCCGCGGCTGTCGAGGAGGCCCGGCACGTGCTCGAGCGCACGGACCGCCGCCGCGCCCTCAGCGCCGAGCACACCGTCGTCGGGTTTTTCGGCGCCACCGGATCGGGAAAGTCGTCCCTGGTGAACGCCGTGGTGGGGGAGGAGGTCACGCGCGCCGCAGTGCGCCGACCCACCACCAGCCAGCCGGTTGCAGCGGTGCTTGGCGACGCCGGCAGCGAGGAACTACTGGACTGGCTGGGCGTGAGTGATCGTCGGCATCTGGCGGCGGACGGCCCGCTTGCTGTGACCCTCGCTGCCCTCGAGCAGCAATCGCGGACGGGCCGACGTGCCCGGCGCCGCGCCGACGATGCCACCGCCGCACCCGAGTCCACGAGCGGCCTGATCATGCTCGACCTGCCGGACCTGGACTCTGTGGAAGCTGCCAACCGGGCGATCGCTGAGCGCATGACCGGGATGGTGGACGTGCTTGTGTGGGTCACAGACCCGCAGAAGTACGCCGACGCCGTGCTCCATCAGGAGTTCGTGCGCCGCTTCGCCGGCCATGACGCCGTGACCGTGCTCGTGCTTAACCAGATCGACCGCATTCGCCCCGTTGAGCGTGACGACGTTATTGCGTCGTTGACGGCGCTTTCCCGCCGCGATGGCCTCGCCTCCGCGCCGGTTCTCGCCGTCTCCGCGCACACTGGCGAGGGGATCGATGACCTGCGCGGCTACCTGGGGGAGATCGCCCGCTCACGCGAGGCGATCGCCGCGCGTCAACGTGCCGATGTTGCCGGTGCCGCTGCCACACTGCGCGAGAGCGCAGACCCCACCGGCATGAGTGACCGTATTCGCTCCACCGACGTCGACACCCTCGTTGCTGACCTGGGAGTTGCTGCCCGCGTGGAGCCAGTGGCGAAGGCCGTAGGAGCTTCCTATCGTTTCCGCGCCGCTGGTCGCGTGGGGTGGCCGCCACTGCGCTGGGTGCGACGGTTCCGCCCTGATCCCCTGGCCCGCTGGAACATCGGGCAGGAGCGCGACGGTGAGGACCTCGCACGTACCTCCCTGCCGGAGCCCGATGCGGCCGTGCGGGCCCGCGCCTCCGGCGGCGTGCGCACCTTTGCCGACGCCGCCAGCGCCGGTGGCAGTGATCCCTGGCGTTCCGCCGTGCGACGCGCCGCCCGCATGAGGCAGGAGGAGCTGCCCGATGCACTCGACCGTGCCGTGGCAGGTGCGGATCTGCGGGCGCGCCGCCGCGCCTGGTGGTGGCCGGTGATGGACGTGCTGCAGTGGCTCGCGATGCTCACCTGGGTGGTGGGCCTGGGCTGGCTAGCGCTGAACGCCGCCCTGAACGCCGCTGCGATCCCGCCACCACCGATGCCGATGATCGAGGACCTGTGGATCCCGATCCCCCTACCGGTGGCGCTCATTGTGCTGGGGCTTGCGGCCGGGCTGTTGCTCACCGTCGCGGGCAGCGCGATCGCCGCCGCGGCGGGTGCCTGGATGCGCCGCCGCGCCCGGCGTCTCCTGCTGGAACGGGTGCGCAGCGTTGGCCAAGAGCTCGTGGTCGACCCGGTGCAGACGACGCTCACGGCAGCCGCAGATGCTGCGAGAGATCTCGCACTGGCCGAGGGGAAGCGCGCGAAGAGCGGGGTGTAGAATGTTGCGCTGATCGTGGCGCCGGACCGCGAGCGCGCATCGGGCGCGAAGCATCCGCGGGCCGCGCATACCTGCATCGACTGCATCCACCACCCGCAGGCCACTGCCTGCAGAACTGAGGGACCCATGGGCTCTGTCATCAAGAAGCGCCGCAAGCGGATGTCCAAGAAGAAGCACCGCAAGCTGCTGCGCAAGACCCGTCACCAGCGTCGCAAC
Organism: Brachybacterium timonense; assembly: GCF_900258505.1. GTDB lineage: Bacteria > Actinomycetota > Actinomycetes > Actinomycetales > Dermabacteraceae > Brachybacterium > Brachybacterium timonense. Next base: position 2,625,130 of record NZ_LT984895.1, on the reverse strand, counting down.
AAGAAGTGACGCCCTGAGACGTTCACGGCCCCGGACCTCGGTCCGGGGCCGTTGTCGTGTGGGCCGACATGACACGCGGAGCCGATGCGCAGAGCGGGCCCGGCTGGAGTGGCAGGCGAGTGCAGGTACCTCAGCGGCGAGCACCGGTGCTTCAGCGACGCAGAAGCTTCTTCCACCACGGGAGCTTGAGCGCAGCCCGCAGCTGCGCGGCCTCCACGCGGTACCGCGCATGCACGCGCCCATCGATGATCACCACAGGCACGTCGTGATCCCAGTCCGAGCGCAGCTCAGGATCGGCGTCGATGTCCAGGACATCCACGGCGCTTCCCACCCTGTCTGCCTCCGCGCGCACCACGGGCAGTGCCTCATCGCACAGGTGGCAGCCGCTTCGCGTGAGGTAGACGACGCGCACGTCGTCCGCGGAGGGCGCAGGGATCCGTGGGTGCTCTGCCGTGGTCGCCATGGTCGCAACGGTAGCCGAACGGGCCGGCCACCTCGCGGCGACCGACCCGTTCCCAGCTCGTGGTGAGCGAGATGCTCAGGCGGCTGTCGGGGCGGTGAACTCCGCCTCGATGGAGATCGCGACGTTGTCGGCCACCAGCACGCCGCCGGCCTCCAGGGCTGCGTTCCAGGTCAGTCCGAAGTCCTTGCGGGAGATCGTGGTCTGGCCGGTGAAGCCGGCGCGGTACGTACCGAACGGGTCGCTGGCAGCGCCCTCGTAGCTGAAGTCGAGCTCGACCTCGCGGGTGACGTCGCGGATGGTGAGCTCACCTGTCAGCGTGTCGCCGGTGACCTTGGTGGAGACGAAGCGGATCTCGGGGTAGGTCGCGGCGTCGAAGAACTCCGCGCTCTTGAGGTGATTGTCCCGATCCGTATTCGCGGTGGAGATCGAGTCGGTCTTCAGCACCGCCTCGAAATGCAGACTCTCCAGGGAGTCGCCGACGGTGAGGGTGCCCTCGACATCGGTGAACTGGCCGCGCGTCGTGGAGATACCGGCGTGACGCACGCTGAAGGCAGCGGCGGTGTGGGTGGCGTCGAGGGTCCAGGTTCCGGGGGTGAGGCCTTCGGGTAGGGCAGTCATAGGATGCTCCTTCGTGATCGGCGGGCCGTTCTGGTGCGACACGGCCCTGACGCTTGAAATCTAAACTAATTCTGGTGGATCATGCAAGCGGCTCGGTCACACGAGCACGCACGAGCGCAGAGTGGAAGAGGCAATGCAGGACAAGGACCACAACAGCACCACTGATACGGGACACGCCACCCCCAGCCGTGAGGACGCCAATGGCGTGACTCGTTGGCTGGATGCCGAGGAGCAGGTGGCGTGGCGCACGTACCTCTTCACGACCTACCTCCTGCTCGAGGAGCTCTCACGCACCCTGGAGAGCGACCCGGAGGTCGACCTCACGCTCGCTGAATATGAGATCCTCGTGCGCCTCTCGGAAGCCGACGGGAACGCTGTGCGCATGTCCCTGCTCGCCGATGCCGTGGTCCACTCCCGTTCCCGCCTCACGCATACGGTGGGTCGCCTTGAGAAACGCGGCCTGGTCGAGCGTCAGCGCTGCGCCGCCGACGGTCGTGGCCGCATAGCCCGCATGACCCCGGCGGGCATGAACCTGCTGCGCCGTGCCGCCCCCGCGCATGTGCAGTCCGTGCGCAGTCTCCTGTTGGACCGCCTGGGTCGGGAGCGCTTTCTCCAGCTCGGCGACCTCATGGCCGATATCGTCCCCGAGGGATCCGAACCGGCACCTCCGCCGACCCCAGAGGCTGACCCCGACTGCTGACATCTGCTGCTGATCACGGCGTGCACTCGGCGTCCATGGAGGTTCGATTGGTACCGTGAGGCGGCTCAGCCCCCGGGAGGACACAACACGCCATGACCACCACCATCGTTCACCTCGTGCGCCACGGCGAGGTGCACAACCCCGGGAAGATCCTTTACGGCCGTCTTCCCGGATACCGCCTGACCGAGCGCGGCCAGGCCATGGCGCGCCTGGTGGCCGATCACCTCGCCGAGGCTGACATCGCCCTCGTGCGCTCCTCCCCGCTGCTGCGCGCCCAACAGACCGCTGCCCCCATCGCTGCCGTGCACACCCTCCCCGTGAGCCACGACCAGCGGCTGACCGAAGCGCTCAACCACTTCGAAGGCCACCGCATGGGCCACGGCCAGGCACGTCTGACCGATCCACGCAACTGGCGCTGGTTCGCGAATCCCTTCCGTCCCTCCTGGGGTGAACCGTACGTCGAGCAGGTGCGCCGCGTTACCGCCGCCGTGCACGAGGCACGCGCAGAAGCTGAGGGGCGCGAGGCCGTGCTCGTACTGCACCAGCTGCCCATCTGGGTGACCCGCCGCAGCGCAGAACGTCGTCCCCTGTGGCATGACCCTCGGCGACGCCAGTGCTCGTTGTGCTCCGTGACCAGCCTGCGGTTCGTCGGCCCGCACCTGGCTGGCATCCCCTACGCCGAGCCTGCCGCTACGCTTCTGGCCGGAACGGTCGACGCCACCGGCGGGAGGCTCACATGAGTCCCGCCGCGAGCCCCGCATCTGGCTACCAGCCCCGCGCGGTTCGTCGGCGTGCCCTGCTCGGTGCAACCCTGGCCCTGCCTGCGAGCGCGGCGCTCGCCGCATGCGGCGACTCCGATACCTCGGACCGGTATCAGGGCGACGCCGGCTACGTCAGCGGTGACGGTGTCACGACGGAGATCCCACCCGCCGATCGCGGCGAGCCGATCGAGTTCTCCGGCACCACCTTCGACGGTGAGGAGTTCTCGACCGCCGATGTTCGCGGCAACGTGCTCGTCATCAACGTCTGGTACGCCTCCTGTCCGCCCTGTCGCAAAGAGGCTCCCGATCTGCAGGCGGTTCATGAGCAGACAGAGCCCGACGGGGTGCAGTTCGTCGGCGTGAACGTGCGTGATGCGGCCGGGCCCGCGCAGGCCTTCGAGAAGACCTACAGCATCACCTATCCCTCACTGCCCGATGCCGACGCACAGATCATGTACGCCTTGCGCGGCCAGGTAGCGCCCAACGCGGTGCCCTCCACCCTCGTGCTGGACCATGAAGGACGCGTGGCCGCCCGCATCTCCGGAGCGATCGACCCCTCCGTGCTGCGCACCATGGTCGATTCCGTGTTGGCGGAGCAGCGATGATCGCTGACATCGCCGAGGCCTTCCAGGCCACCGCCCTGTCCGGTTCGCTGTTGCTGGCCATGGCGGTGGCCGCCGCAGCCGGCCTGGTCGCCTTTCTCTCGCCGTGCGTCCTGCCGGTGGTGCCTGGATATCTCGGGTACGTCTCCGGGCTCGGCGGGCAGAGTGCTGTCGTGGCTGCAGGGGCCGGCCCGTCGGCCCGCAGCAGCCGACGGGGCAGCGGCAGCAGATTCGCCCGTGTCTCCTCCGCGACCCGCGGCAGTGAACAGGGCCGGATGGTGCTGGGCGCCGCCTTGTTCATCGCCGGCTTCACCGTGGTGTTCATGATCCTCGGCGGATTCGCCGGCACAGTCGGATACCTGCTGCAGACCCACATGGTGTGGGTCAATCGCATCGCCGGCGCCGTCGTGATCCTCATGGGGCTGGTGTTCCTGGGGCTCGTGCCTGCACTGAGCATGCCGCGCGGCTCATCTCGCCGGCCCGACGCTGGACTGCTGGGTGCCCCGCTGATGGGCATGGTGTTCGGGCTCAGCTGGACTCCGTGTATCGGCCCCACCTACGCCGCGATCCTCGCGCTCAGCCTCGACGCCGGCGCCGACGGTGGCGCGGCCCTGCGCGGCGCCATCCTCTCTCTTGCCTATTCACTGGGGCTGGGGCTGCCGTTCGTGCTGTTCGCCCTGCTGTTCGAGCGAGCCCTGCGGCTCAGCCGCCTGCTCGCCGAGCACCGCCGCACCATCGGCATCCTCTCCGGCGCGCTCCTGATCGGCATCGGCGTGCTGCTGATCACCGGGCTATGGTCCGACTGGATGGGTCGCCTGAGCGTGATGATCTCCGGATTCGAACCGGTGGTGTGACCATGGCGCGCACTGGCCGAACCCAGGCTCCCGCGCTCGGCCCGCGCGGCCTCGCCCTGTACCTGTGGCGGCAGCTGACCAGCATGCAGACCGCCCTCATCCTGCTGATGCTGCTGGCCGTCGCCGCGATTCCCGGATCGCTGTACCCCCAGCGCGGCGTGAACCCCGCCCTGACCGAACAGTTCCTGGCAGAAAACGGTCGCTGGGGAGAGATCCTCGATGCGCTGGGCTTCTTCGAGGTGTTCACCTCGCCGTGGTTCTCCGCGATCTATTTGCTGCTGTTCATCTCCCTGATCGGCTGCATCGTGCCGCGTATCGGCACGCACGTGAAGCAGCTGCGCTCCGAACCGCCGCGCACGCCGTCGCGCCTGACGCGCTTTGTGGGCCACCGCGAGATCGACATTCCAGGCGCTGACCCGGATGCGCTGGTGGAGGTTGCGCGCACGCAACTGCGCCGTACCCGCTACCGCACTGTGATCCGGGATGAACCCCGCTCGCGATCGGTCAGCGCCGAGCGCGGCCATCTGCGAGAGACCGGCAACCTGCTGTTCCACATCGGACTGGTGGCCGTGCTCATCTGCCTCGCCGGAGGGCACCTGACCCAGTACCGCGGCCAGATCACCGTGGTGGAGGGCGAAGGATTCTCCAATTCGCTGGCCCGCTACGATTCCTTCCGGCCCGGCCCCTGGTTCGATCAGGCGGACCTGCCGGACTTCCACCTCACCCTCACGGACTTCCGTGCCGAGTACGACGCCACGCCCGGATCCCACACCATTGGTGAGCCGCGCAGCTTCGAGGCCGACGTCGAGATCACGACCCCTGACCGCGCGCCGTACTCCCAGACAGTCCAGGTGAACAAACCCCTGAGCGTGCCGGGCGCGGACCTGTTCCTGCTCGGCAACGGGTACGCCCCGGAGATCACCATCACGGATCCCAGCGGCGCCGTCGTCGCCGAAGGCCCCCTGATCACCGTGCCGACGGGGGACCGCGGCTACACCTCGCAGGCAGTGCTCAAAGCCCCCGACGCACAGCCCGAGCAGCTCGCCATGGTCGGCTTCTTCCTGCCCACCGGGCGGATCGACGAGAAGGGGCCTCACTCGATCTTCCCGGACCTGCTGGATCCGCAGCTCGCCGCCACCGTGTACACCGGCGATCTGGGCCTGGACTCCGGTATCCCGCAGAACGCCTACGAAATCGACATCACAGCCCTCAGCCCCGTCACCGACGACAGCGGTTCCCCGGCGCTGATCAACCTGCGGCCCGGGCAGGAGACCACCCTGCCCGACGGCACGACCATCGCCGTCGACGGTGTGCGTCGTTACGCGGCATTCGACGTCGCACACAACCCCTTCGAGCGCTGGATCCTGGTCTCTGCCCTCGTGGCCACAGGCGGGCTGATCCTGTCGCTGTTCGTGCCGCGGCGCCGCGTGTGGGTGCGCGTGCACCCCACCGCTGACGGTGCTCGGCTTGAGGTGGCAGGATTGGCACGCAGTGAGGACGCGTCCCTCGAGGATGACGTGCACGCCCTCGCCGAGCGCCTGGTGCCGCGAACGGACCCGGTCGACGCCGACGCCTCTGTGCAGCCGCGCCCCGACGCGGATTCCCACCAGAGCGGCCCACCCCGCCGCCCCGAGACTCCTGGAGGAGATCTTTCGTGATCAACCAGCAGCTGGCCGAGGTGTCCAACCTCACGATCGTGCTTGCGATCACCCTGTATGTGCTCGCGCTGTTCGGCTTCGGCGCGGACATCACTCTTATCTCGCAGCGCCGCGGCGATGCTCGCCTCGAGGCCCGTGAGCGTGAGCATGACCGTGAGCTGGTAGGCGCCGGCGTTTCCGCCGCTGCGGAAGCCCCCGCGACTGCCTCCGCGGGCACCACGGACAGCGCGAGCCTGCCGACAGATCCGGTGGCTGACAATGCTCCGGCAGGTCGCTCCACCACGGCAGCACCCGGGCGCGATCAGGTCGATGGCGGCGTGAATGATGAGCGGCAGGGTATGACGCCGCGCCGCTTCGCCTTCACGATGGCAGTGGTGGCTTGTGTTTTGCACACGAGCGGCGTGGTGATGCGCGGTGTGGCCACGCAGCGCGCCCCGTGGGCCAATATGTACGAGTTCGCGATGACCAGCGCGGCTGGTGTGATGCTCGTGTTCTTGCTGTTCGCTGCTCGTCGACGTGACGCCCGCAGCCTGGGCTTGTTCGTGGTGGCGCCGATGCTGCTGGTGATGCTGCTCGCGCAGACCCTGTGGATCGTGCCGGCGGCGGCGCTCACGCCGAGCCTGCGCAACTCCCATTGGCTGTACATCCACATCTCAGTGGCGGTCGCAGCGACGGCGCTGTCGATCCTGGGCGCCGTGATCGCGTCGCTGCAGCTGGTGCAGGCGCGCCACGAGCGGGCACTCCTGGCAGGGACGCCGACGCACTGGGGCCGTGTCGGCCATGTGCTGGACCATCTGCCGTCCTCGCGTCAGCTCGAATCACTCAGCTTCCGTATCCACGCGATCGGCTTCGTCTGCTGGACGTTCACGCTGATCTTCGGTGCGATCTGGGCGCGAGAGGCCTGGGGCCGATTCTGGGGCTGGGACGCGAAGGAAGTGTGGACATTCGTCATCTGGATCGTCTACGCCGCCTACCTGCATGCCCGCAACACGGCGTTCTTCCGCGGCAGCCGCGCCGCGTGGATCGCGCTGATCGGCTTCGTCGCCGTGATCTTCAACTACACGGTGGTCAACACCGTGATCAACGGCTTCCACTCCTATAGCGGTCTGTGAGCCATTCCCTGCAGGCGCCGGGTTCCCCGTCTCACCCGTGACAGTTCTGCAGAGCCCGTCGGCCGTCCAGGGCCCGCATTCGGGCTGCGTCTTACGGGTTCGGGGTGCGACCGTCATCGCCCGGGTCCCCGTCCCCACGATCATTGCGCTCCTGGTCACGCTGGCGCTGCTGACGCTGGCGCTCGCGGCGTTCACGCTGGATGTCTTCGTCGAGCCGGCGTAGGAACTCAGGATCATCGTCGGGTGCCAGCGGGCCATCGCGCCGTACCGGACGCGGGCGGGGAGCACCGAAACCGCCGCGTCCCCGCTCCTTGCCGACGAGCAGCCACGTGATCGGCCCCACCCAGGGGACCAGGACGATAAGAATGATCCACGCCCATTTCGGGATGCCGCGCACGCGAGAATCCTCAGTCTGGATGCAGTCGGCGAGCGCGAATACCGTCAGGGCGATAGACAGGACGACGGGAACGACGCGGGCCATGGGGGAAGTCTACGGGGCTGGACTCTGCTCGCTGCCGAAGGCCAGGTCCCGCAGCTGCGCCATCTGCGCATCGAGCGCTGTGGCCGTGGCGGCAACCTCCGACAGGGTGCGCGAGACCTCCGGCGGGATATCCCCGGCGAACTTGTAGCGCAGCTCGTGCTCGGTGGAGGCCCAGAAGTCCATGGCGATGGTGCGGATCTGCACCTCCACGGGCACGTGGATGGTTTGGTCCGGCAAGAACACCGGCACCGAGACGTGCAGATGCAGTGAGCGGTACCCGTTCGGCTTCGGGTGGGCGATGTAGTCCTTCACCAGGAGCGTGACGAGGTCCTGCTGGCGTCGTAGCGCATCGGCCACCAGATAGGCGTCACTCACATAGGGGCAGGTGATCCGCATACCAGCGATGTCACGGATCTCTTGTCGGATCGCGGACAGCTCAAGGCGCACACCGCGGCGCCGCGCCTTGTCGACGATGGATTCGGGTGACTTCACGCGCGTCTTCACGTGCTCGATCGGATTGTGGCCACCGCGCAGCAGGAACTGGTCCTGGAGGATCTCCACCTTCGTGGAGACCTCTTGCAGCCCGTACTCGTATTCCGCGATGAAGGAGCGCACCGCCTGCGCGGCATCACTGATCGAGGACGTGACACGGGCGGCATCGGCAGCGTGCATCAGCGCCTGCGCCGGATCAGGGACGTCGGTCATGCCCTCTATGGTCCCACTGGCGGTCTTGCCCACCTGGGAGCCGCGGTGTCACGGTGCCGACGGCGACGCGGCTACCCTGGTGCACATGCGTGAGTTCGCCGTGTATGCCCTGATGAGGCTCGCTCTGTGGGTTGTGATCTGGTGGCTGCTCACGCTCGCCGGGGTGGGCCTGCTGCTGGCGGGTGTGCTCGCGGCGTTCCTGGCGATGCTGGTGTCGATCCTGCTGCTGGATCGGCAGCGAGACGCCGCCGCTCAACGCTGGCGTGCCGCCGATGAGCGCCGACGTGCGCGTCGCGGGCCGGCGCGCGACACCGACGCCGACGACGAGGACGCCCTGGTCGACGCTGATTCCGACGACGCTGCTGCCGGGGACACTGACTCCGCCCCGGCTGATTCCGGTGCGTTGACCTCCAGAACGAAAGACGACGAGTCCGGCGAGCACACGGTGCGGCGCTGAGCGGGACAGAGACGCTCGACGAGCCCGGTGAGCCCTGCCCGGCGTTGAGTGGATCAGGCACACCTAAAGAGCCCGGCGAGCGCAGTCCGGGGTGCTCAGAGGATGAGGCCCACCGTCAGCAGGAGCGCGTAGACCAGCTCGAGCCGCCCCGTCGACCCCAGCACCGGGATCAGATCGTGGCCTGTCGCACCGGAGAGCACCCGGCGCACCGGCCCGATCGCGAGCGGCAGCGCTCCGAACCCCAGCAGCACCGGCCAGTGCACGATCGCGATGGGCACCAGCAGCGCGAAGGGCAGCAGCGTCATCGCGGTGAACAGCCGGCGGGTGCGTCGGTCCCCGAGCCGCACCGCGAGGGTGTGCTTGCCGCTGGCGGCGTCGGTGGGGATGTCCCGCAGGTTGTTGGTCAGCATGATCGCGCAGGCCAGCAGGCCGATCGCGATCGAGAGCAGCAGGGCGGGCCAGGTGAAGCGGTCGGTGATCGCATACGCGGTGCCGTTGACGGCCACGAGCCCGAAGAACACGAAGACGAACAGCTCACCAAGCCCCAGATACCCGTACGGCTTCTTCCCGCCGGTGTAGAACCAGGCTGCCGCAATGGCGGCGGCACCCACTGCGAGCGTCCACCAGATCCCCGCGAGGGCGATCAGCACGAGACCGAACACACCACCCGCGCCGAGCGCAGCGAAGGCCGCTGCCTTCACTGTTGCGGGCTTCGCGGCGCCGGAGCCGGTCAGGCGGAACGGGCCGACCCGGTCATCGTCGGTGCCGCGCACCCCGTCGGAATAGTCGTTGGCGTAGTTCACGCCGATCTGCAGGCTGAGCGCGACCAACAATGCGAGCACGGAGCGCAGCAGCAGCTGACCCACGTCGATCCCCGTCTGCGTGAGCCGCAGATCGAGCACTGCGGCGCCCGTACCGGCAGCGACGGGAGCAACAGCGGCCGGCCAGGTACGGGGCCGCGCCCCTTCGATCCACTGCGCAACGGTGGCCACGGAACTCCTTCAGGGATGGGTTAGACCATGCCCGGGCCAGTTCCGTCCCGGGCGCCGCGCGCCTGAGCTAGTGCCTGTGCGGCGGACCGATCGATCTTACCGATCCCCAGCAGCGGCAGCTCGCTGACCGCATGCACCCGTTTGGGGATCATCCACCCGGGTACCTCGCTGGTGCGCAGCGCGGAGTGCACCAGGGCGGTCGCTTCCGTCGGCTCGACCAGCTGTGACAGGACCACGAGCGCTTCGATCCGCTCACCCCATTCTGAATCCGGCACACCGACGACGACGGCGTCGGTGACGATGTCGCGCAGCATGAGGGATCGGTCGATCGCGCGCTCGACGTCCTGGGGCAGCACTTTGCGGCCACCGGTGATGATCACATCATCGGCGCGACCGATCACCGTCAGCAGATCGTTCTCGAGCCGCGCGAGATCGGAGGTGCGCAGCCACGGCGCGCCTTCGTGCGTCGTGCCCGCTGCCAGCAGTTCGCCGTCAGCGGTGAGATAACCGAGCGCCAGGGTGGGGGAGGAGATCAGCAGACGGCCAGCCCCCTCCTCATCGGGATCCTCGATCCGCAGACGCACCCCGTCCAGCGGTCTGCGGTCATACACGCAGCCGCCGGCGGTCTCGGAGGAGCCATAGGTGGTGCGCACGGCGATGCGTGCACCGCGAGCGCGCGCGAGCACGTCGGGCGCGATCGCTGCACCACCCACGAGCACAGCGGCGAAGTGGCGCAGCAGTCCGCGGGCCCGGGCATCGGCGCCGCTCGTCCCCGTGATGATCCGGGCGAGCTGCGTCGGCACAAGCGAAGTGAAGGCTGGTAGACCCGCCGCTTCTGCCTGGGCGAGAGCAGGCTCGGCGACATCAGCGAAGGCGTCGGCGTCAAAGTGTCTACGCAGATCCGGCAGCGGATCCGGGAGCGCCGGGGCCCGCAGACCGAGCACCTGGGCGGTGCGGCAGGCGCGGGCGATCACCTGGATACCGGCGATGTGGGTGGGCGGTAGCAGCGGCAGCCAGAAGCCATGCCCTGCCGTCTCCGCGGCCGTGCCGTCGGCAGCGAACAGCGCGGCGGTCGCATCGTGGGAGGCGATCAGCGCCCGACGGGTCTGCGCCACAGCCTTCGCCTGACCGGTGGAACCCGACGTCGGCACCACCAGCGCCGTCTCGCGAGCAGCGGCGGGCACCTGCGGCGGAGGGTCGAACGGGCCCAGCCAGAGACGGCCCTGACCGCCCATCACCTGCGTGATCGCGTGCACATGCTCGGCGAGGGAGGCGGCGGAAGCGTCATAGGGCGCCGGACGCAGCCAGGATCGTGAGGAGAGATCCTCGGTGCTGATGCTTCTGTGGCGCTCCACGCTGCCCTGTCGGGTGACGTCGCCGCCAGGGGCGAGGCTGTGCTCGGTGCTCATACTCAGCCCTGCGGATGGGGGAAGCGAGACCAGTCCGGGGCGCGCTTGCCCAGGAATGCGTCGCGGCCCTCGACGGCCTCGTCCGTCATGTACGCCAGGCGCGTTGCTTCGCCGGCGAAAACCTGCTGGCCCATGAGCCCGTCGTCAGCGAGGTTGAAGGCGAACTTCAACATGCGGATCGCCTGCGGCGACTTGGTGGCGATGACGGAGGCCATGCGCAGGCCCTCGTTCTCGATCTCGGCGTGATCCACCACCCGGTTCACGGCGCCCCAGTCGTAGGCGTCCTGCGCGGAGTACTCCTCGGCAAGGAAGAAGATCTCGCGGGCCCGCTTCTGACCCACCTGCTTGGCGAGGTACGCGGAGCCGTAGCCGCCGTCGAAGGAACCGACGTTCGCGTCGGTCTGCTTGAAACGGGCGTGCTCACGGGAGGCGATGGACAGATCCGCGACGACGTGCAGGGAGTGGCCCCCGCCTGCCGCCCAGCCATTCACTAGGGCGATCGTCACCTTGCCCATGGTGCGCATGAGCCGCTGCACCTCGAGGATGTGCAGACGGCCTGCGGATCCGGCGCGGGCGGTCGCTGAGTCCTCCTCCTCGGCGTACTCGTAGCCGGAACGGCCGCGGATCCGTTGGTCACCGCCGGAGCAGAAGGAGTGGCCGCCGTCCTTGGGGGAGGGGCCGTTGCCGGTCAGCAGGATCACGCCCACACCGGTGTCCAACCGGGCATGATCCAGGGCGCGGTACAGCTCATCCACGGTGTGCGGCCGGAACGCATTGCGCACCTCGGGCCGGTCGAAGGCGATGCGCACGCAGGGCAGGTCGCGCACGATCGCGCCCGCGTCATCGCGCTCGACAGCACGGTGGTAGGTGATGTCGGTGAAGGCAGCGCCGCCCAGCTCTCGCTCGTCGATGTCGCGCCAGCGCGACGGGTCGAAGGTATCGGAGACCTGGCGGGGCAGGGGAGCGGAGGATGTCATGGGCTCCACGGTAGCCGCGACGGTCGCTGCAGCCCGCGAGGTGAGACCACGTCCGCGGTGCGCGGCGTGCAACCAGTAGAAGAACCAGGCGTTGCGGTTCTCGGCATCGATCGTGAGCGCGACGACGCCGAGCAGATGATCTGTGGCATTGCAGATCGCGACAGCACGCTGCCCGTCACCGCACAGCCGCGCGGTCAGGGCCTGTGCTTCGGCGAGCGTGGTGACGCGGCCCTGGCGCTCCATATCGGGATGCGATGAGAAAACGTCCAGCACTGCGGGCGCATCGTCCACGGTGACAGCGCGCAGATGAACAGCAGAACTCATAGCGTTTTCCCATCGTTGTGCGAACAGAACGCCGGTGCCGACGACGGCCTCGCCTATGGTGATGACGCCCCGTACGGTCCCGTGGCGCATGCGAGATGCCGCAGCGGTGCATGTTCCACGATGGTGCATCGACGGCGGGTGCCTCGGCCCTGCGCCAGCAGAAACTCTTCTCGTTCGGCTTTGGGCTGTTCCGATCTCATGAATGTGGCCGATGAGAGAGAACCGGGCTGCCCGATGTACGTAGCATGGGTATATTTGCACAGGCGACGTCAGGGAACGGAACAATCCATGAGACGGCGCTACGCCCCTGATGCTGCGGGCGTGCTTGGTAGGCCTGGACCTCGGGAGTCACGATGACCGAAGGACGTTCGCACCATTCCGGCGGCGAGGCAGAAGAGCCTTGTGGGCACGGAGGTCAGCCTGCCGAAGAGTGGGGCGGGCGGGCCCCGACTGGAGAGACCGGGGGGCATCCGTCGGCCGGATCTTCGTACGGTGCGCGGGATGACCAATCGACGCCCGCCGACGCTTCGATCGGCGCTGCGGGCCGAGTGTCACAGAAATCATTCGTGGCGACGTGGCTTCTTGCGCTTTTCCTTGGCTTATGTGGCGCTGATCGATTCTATCTAGGCCACACGGTCTTGGGAGTGGTCAAGCTTGTCACGTGTGGCGGGGGGGGGTTCTGGGGGGTCATCGACCAGATTTTGCATGTGTCGGGGTCCACTCGGGGTGACGATGGGCTTCCGCTGCGCGGGCGGGAGAGGCATGCGACCGCTGCCTGGGTGGTCACAGGGGTTGTCATCGTCATGTATCTCGCGGCGTTTGTATACGGCTTGACTCAACAGAATGAGTGTCCGGTGCCGGCGGACCGTGGATAAGGGGGAGAACCCGTTGCCCGCACGCACCGTCCACGGGGTCGCCACCCTGAGGATCGAGTCCATCGCCACCCGCGATGTGACCGGTGCCTGCCCGTCGACCATGGGGAAGTAGCGCAGGATCAGAACGTGCTGTGTATCAGCGTCGCGCGAGCGCGGAGTATCTCGTGGACTACAGGTGCACGGGCCAGTCGAATCGGTGGCCCGCGCGGCGGGCGAGGGTTGCGACGTCGGGGTGGTCCAGGCCCCGTGTGAATGCCGGCGCTGCCGGGAAGTGGCGTTTGGCTGCGGGGAACAGGACGATGACGGGGCCCGCCGGGCTCCCAGGCGGTCAGGGCTCGGTCGGGGGACAGGGTGATGATGCCGTTCTGGGACACCTCGACGAACGCGGTGTCGGGATTCGCCGCCGTGTAGGCGACCGCTGGCGTCAGCCCCCGGAATGGGGACCCGGCCGCGTTGTGCAGCTGGCGCGGCTCCGGATGGGGATCCCACCGTCATGTCGAGACCGGTCCGAAGGCGCGCAGCTCGTTCCAGGCGACCGGGTGCGCTCCAGCGATCGCATGGATACTCCAGAGCGGCGCCGACCAGGCGATGACGTCATGCGGGTCGAGTCGCAGCGGGGCCTTCGGGGCGCGGGGAGCCTTCGGGAGCGAGCGGCTCACACGTACCCCAGGTACTCGACCAGAGCCATGACCGGGTCCACCGGGCCGTCACTAGCCAGCCACTCGACCGGGCTCATGCCGTCCAGGTCGTCGTGGGGCTGTGTCATGAACCGGGCGACCACCAGCGGGTGGGTATCCGGGAACGCGGGGATGATCCGGCGCAGTCCCGGCACCGCACCCCCAGCAGAGGTGAACTGCCAGCGCGGGAACTGCAGCCCAGCCGGATCACCGGGGTTCGGTGCGTAGAGATCGCCTGAGAGGCGGGACCGGCGCACGTTGGCCTCGGCGCGCCCGAGGAGAGCAGCGACCTCGCTCGTTAACAACGCACCCTCCAGTGCCGCAGCATCGAGCGCGAACCGGTCGCGGGCGAGCTCCAGACGGGGCGCCGCACGACCCTGCTCGCTCAGGTCCTCCTCGCTCATCCCCGCGTGGCTGAGCAGGAACTTCCGCTCGCCCGCCGTGAGGGGCGCCGAGGATCCTCCCGCAGCCTCCTGGAGCACCTCGAGGAACGCGCGGGCGCTCATCGGGTCCCCTCGGCGATGCAGTGCTCGCGCGAGTTCCTCAGCTGGATCCACGATCGCGCTCCTCATGCACGCAATGAAACACCTTGGATGGATGTATCACCGCGTGGCGGATGTGCCCCCTCGTGCCGATCACACGCCGACGCGACCGCGAAGAACTATGGGGGTCTCAGTCCGGCTCGGCCGAGCTGTCACCCGGGGCTGCGCGCCAGTACCCAGGTACTTGGTGACCGCCGCGAGTGTGTGGACGCACGTACACGGCTCCGGGCGCACCCTCGACGGCGTCCCCCTCACCTGGTCCGGTGGCAGCCTTGCGCACCGGCTCGGTGGGCTGTTCTGCGCCAGATGAGCTGCGAGGCCCCGGGCCCGCATGACCTTGGAGTGCTGGATCCGTGACCGCGGCGATCTCACGCATCGACGTCTCCCACGACAGGCCCTGGGCATCGCGCTCGAAGGCTGGCCGGAGTCGGTCCGGGACGACGAACCGCGGCGGGAGCTCGACGGTGGCCGAGGGCACCGTCGGTCGGGACAGCGCCCGGTCAAGCGCCGGCTCAAGAGCACCGGGCTCGGGTGGTGCGTAGTGGGCTAGAAGTGCGAGGTCGACGACGTCGCGCTCCCGGCTCGAGGGACGCCCGTTGTGGACGCTGTAGAGGGCGACGAGCTTCTCCGCCATGTGATCGGCCACCGGGATCACACGGACCCGCTCCGGCCACCCTCCCTGTTTCGGGGGGTCCACTCTTCGGCCCAGTGGCACCAGCTCTCCGAGCTCCTGGCGGTCGTGGACGACCTGCACGTCCAGCTTCACGTTCCCATGCACCTTGCCGCCGAACCGAGCCTGGAAGGAGAGGGAGGCGAGGTCCTCGACGTGGCCAGGCTTGGACTTCACCAGCTCGAACTCGAGGAAGTCCGGATCCTCCGGTGCGGTCTGCGCCGCCTGCTCGAGCTCCGCGATCGCGGTCTCCCGCGAAGAGGCAGCGAAGGCTGCGTCGATGTCCCGGGTCGTGCGTGCGACGTCCGGGAGCCGGGCGAGCATCGCGTGGCCGCCCTTGAGAATCCACTGGTCGGGGTAGGCGGTCGCGAGCCGGGCGATGAGGCGCTGGGCGAAGAATTCGGTCATCGCGCTCTGCCCGCCGCCTCCCCGGGCGCTCTCCTGGATGGCGCTGGCCAGGCCACGCGAGGTCGAGTAGGCCACCTTACGCTGCTCCGGGCAGGTACATCAGGGTGTCTTCGGCTGAGGGGCCCAGCAGCTCGCGCGCTGTGCTGGGCGTCAGCAGCCCCTCGTCGAGGGCGTACTCGACCCACCGCGATCGATGCTCACCGTCCATCGGCCAGCGTCCCAGGTCATGGGTCGTGCGCTCCACCGACGTTACGGGCATGCCCTCGATGATGACGACGTCCTCGGGGGCGAGCTGCGCAGTGTGGGCGATGAGCCGCGAGAGGCGCCGACGGCGCGGGACCGTCACGTGGACCTCCTCGGGGAGATCCGGAGCACCGTGCAGCTCGGCAGCGGCGTGATGGCTCAGCACCCCGGAGTCCGCGCCGAGAGGATCGGCCGCGATCTGCTCGAGCCACCGCTGTGGATCCGTGCGTTGCAGCGCCGCCCGCATGTGGCCGAACCGCAGATCCTCCAGGGCGGGGACGACGTACAGGCCACCCCCGAGCGGAACAAGAGCACGCCGCCTGTCGGCCAGGCGTGCAATCGAGCTCGACGAGAGCCCCTCGGCCACGAGCTGCGATCGCGTCACCAGCCCATAATTGCCCGCGGCAAGATCGAGGGCCACGACGAAGTCATCCAGGAGCGCCACCCCTCCATAGTGCCTCTGCGTTCTTGTATGTGCAATAGATGTGCCAGCTAGACGGTGTGGGTCGCGTCTGCACTCCCCTCGCCTCCGCCACGCCCGGGGGCGCGGAGCCCCGGGGTTCTGTGGCATCGTCGGTGCAGCTTCGTAGGAGCGAGCGTCACCGCGATCGACTGGTGGTGCCCCGCGTACCCTCGAGGCATGCAGATCCCCGCTGTGCTCCGTGACCAGGGCATCGACGCCATCCACGCCTACGCGATTCCGATGGCTGCACGCTTCCGGCAGATCACCGAGAGGGAGGGCCTGCTGCTGCACGGGCCTGCCGGCTGGGCCGAGTTCTCCCCGTTCTGGGACTACGACGCCCAGGAGTCCGCCGCCTGGCTGCGGTCCGCCCTCGCCGACGCCACCGCACCGCGTCCCGAGCTTGTACGCGAGGTGGTGCGCGTGAACGTCACCATCCCCGTCGTCGCCCCGGCGCTTGCCCACCGGGTCGCCCGCGTCGGCTCCGCACGGACCGCGAAAGTGAAAGTGGCCGATCCCGGCAGCACCCTCATGCAGGACGCCGAACGGCTCGCCGCGGTGCGCGACGCGATGGGTCCAGACGCCCGCATCCGCATCGACGCGAACGCCGCCTGGCAGGTCGACGAGGCCGTGCATGCCATCACCGAGCTGGAGCGCGCCGCGGGCGGCCTCGAATACGTCGAACAGCCCTGCGCCACCATCGAGGAGCTCGCCGCTGTCCGACGCCGCGTCGACGTGCCGATCGCCGCCGATGAGTCCGTGCGACGCGCCGAGGATCCCCTGCGGGTCGCCCGAGCGGACGCTGCGGATGTGCTGGTGATGAAGGTACAGCCGCTCGGCGGGATCCGCCGCTGCCTGGAACTCGCCGAGCAGGCCGGGTTACCGGTAGTGGTCTCCTCCGCGCTCGAGACCAGCATCGGCCTCAGTGCCGGGCTCGCCCTGGCCGCAGCCCTCCCGGACCTGCCGCATGACTGCGGACTGGGCACCGCCTCCCTGCTCACCGCAGACCTGGTCACCCAGCCGCTGCACACTCGAGACGGCGCCCTGCCTGTCACCCGACCGGCAGCGGATGCCGCCCTACTGGAACGCCACCGTGCCACGCCCGAGACCGAGCAGCGCTGGCAGCAGCGTCTTGAGGCCTGCGCCGAGCAGCTGTGACCGCGCCACCACTACCCTGAGCGCATGCCCTCGAACGATCCGCTGCGCATCGCGACGCCCGCCCCCACCGGTTCCGGCGCCGTCGACGAAGCCGTCGTGCTGCTGCGTGCGCTCACCGCGTGCGGGCTCGGTTCGATCGTGCTGGCCCCCGGATCCCGCTCCGCCCCGCTCGTCTACGCGCTTGCTGCACCGGACCTCGCCACCAGTCTCGATGCACATGTGCGCATCGATGAGCGCGCAGCTGCCTTCACCGCGCTTGGGCTCTCCCGCCACGATCCGTGCCGTCCCGCCGCTGTCGCCACCACCTCGGGTACCGCCACCGCGCACCTGCTCGCCGCCGTGATGGAGGCGCACCACTCCCGCATCCCGCTCGTGGTGCTCACCGCGGACAGGCCAGCTGAGCTGCGCGGTGCTGGCGCGAACCAGACCACCGACCAGCGGGACCTGTTCACACGCTTCGTGCGTTTCCACGCGGACGTACCCGCCCCGACAGGCCCACGGGCGAGCGACGTCGAACTGCGTCTGGCCACGAACCTCGCCGCCCGCGCCATGGCCGCCGCAACCGGGGAAGACCCCGGCCCAGCGCACCTGAACCTGTGCTTCCGCGACCCGCTCGTGCCACAGGGCGGGCGCGTTGGCCCCGACGATGCTCAGCGCATCACCCTCACGCGGCGAACCCCGCCCGCATCACCCGCCCCGGTGGAGATCCCGGTGGACGCCCGCACCGTCGTCCTCGCCGGTGACGGCGCAGGGCCGCAGGCCGCGGAGTTTGCCCGCGCTGCTTCGCTGCCGCTGCTGGCCGAACCAAGCTCCGGCGCTCGGCACGGTGCGACCTTCATCCCCGGCTACCCGGCAGCGCTGCACACGGTGATGACCACGCCCGGGCATCCCCTGCGCCCGCAGCGCGTAGTCACCCTGGGACACCCCACGCTGTCCCGTGCCGTGATGCGGGACCTGCTCGGCGCCGACGACGTTGAACAGATCGTGGTGGACCCGACACTGCGCTGGAACGACGCTGCGCGTCGCGCCACCCTCGTGGTGCCCGCAGCCACGCCCGCGCCGCTGGATACCGCCCGTGACCGTGCAAACGCCGTGCACGCCTGGACCGCCCTTGCGCAGCAGCACGCCATGCCGGACCACACCGCACTCACCTGGCAGGCACGCGCCGCCCTCGACGTGTGGGAGGCGAGCGGGGCGGGTGACCTGCTCGTGCTCGGCGCCTCCGCACTCGTGCGCGACCTCGACCAGCACGCCGGGCCCACCCGTGCCCGCGTGATCGCGAACCGGGGCCTCGCTGGGATCGATGGCACCCTGTCGATGGCCACCGGTCTTGCTCTACGGCATCAGACCGGCCGCGTCCGCGTGCTCCTCGGCGACCTCACTGCCCTGCACGATGCGACCGGACTGCTGATCGGCCCGCTCGAGCAGGAACCAGACCTGCAGGTGATCGTCGTTGACGACGGCGGTGGACGCATCTTCAGCGGTCTCGAACATGCCCAGGCCCCCACCGACCTGCTCGAACGTTTCTTCACCACCCCCCACGGTGCCCGCATCGCTGAGCTCGCGGCCGCATGCGGCGCACGCGCCCGCAGCATCACCCCGAACGAGCTTCCGTCAGCCCTCGCAGCCACCGACACCGGCCGCCAGATCCTCGTCGTGCAGGCATCTTCCAGCGCAGACTCACCGTCCTCCCGCACGCCTGGTGTGCGATGAGCCCCATGCACAACGAGCACGATCCGCAGACCACACCGCCCAGCGACCCCTGGTCGCCGCCGGCAGCCCCCGACCAGCCGGCGCAACTGCTGCCGAGCTGGTCCTTTGACGATGCCCCGGCTGAGCGTCCCGCCGCGGCGCAGGCGGCTGCCTCACCCGCGTCAGCTGCACCGCAGCAGACCAGCTGGACGCAGAACCCCGTCGCAGATCAGCCTGCGAGCACCCCGACCATGCCGACGGCGTTGGAGACCCCGCAGCCGGGCCGCCGTGGCCCCGGCTGGCTGGGCGTCACCGCGATGGTGGCGGCGGGCATGGTGCTCTCCAGCGGTGTGACTCTCGGAGGCGTCCTCACCTACGACGCCCTCACGGCAGAGCACGAGCAGCCCACGGCCAGCGCCACCGCAGCATCTGATCAGCCGCCGATCCAGCCCGTCGCCTCCCGGCAGAACGTGGACTGGACCGCCGTCGCCCAGAAGGTCTCGGCAGGTACCGTCGCGATCCGTGTCCAGGACGGCGACAGCTCCAGCCAGGGAACCGGCGTGGTGTCCTCGACGGACGGCACCATCGTCACGAACAACCACGTCGTGGGCAGTGCGAAGACCGCGCAGGTGACCTTCACCTCGGGTCTCACCTACAGCGCCACCGTGATCGGCACGGACCCCAGCACCGATATCGCCGTTCTGCGCTTGGACAAGCCGCCGAAGAACCTCACCCCGCTCACCTTCGGGGACTCCTCCAGGATGAGCGTCGGCGAATCGGTCATGGCCGTCGGCACCCCGCTCGGTCTGGACAACACAGTCACCACCGGGATCATCTCCGCCGTCGACCGGCCCGTCACCGCCGGCGGCAAGGACGGCGACGCCAGCGAGACCACCTACACCAGCGCCCTGCAGACCGACGCGGCGATCAACCCCGGCAACTCCGGTGGCCCGCTCGTCAACGCCGCCGGTGAAGTGATCGGCATCAACAGCTCCATCGCAGCCCTGCCCGGACAGGGGTCGTCCGCAGGCAGCATCGGCCTGGGCTTCGCGATCCCCTCGAACACCGTCACGATGATCGCCGACCAGCTCGTCTCCACAGGCCGCGTCCAGCACGCCTTCCTCGGGGTCACCACGCAGGATGCACAAGCCACATCCGGGGACGTCACCTACACCGGTGCGAAAGTGGTCGATGTCGTCCCCGACTCCGCGGCGCAGGACGCCGGCTTCCAGACCGACGATCTGGTCACCGCGGTCGACGACGTACCGGTGGACGGCGCCGCAGGACTGACCGGCATCGTGCGCGGCCTACCCGTCGGCTCCGAACACACCGTCACTGTGCTGCGCGACGGCAAGGAGACCTCCCTCACGGTCACGCTCAGCACACGTCCCTGAATCACGACGTCGAGCGCCGCGCGCCCCGCGACGGAGTCTCAGGCGCCGTGGAGATGCTCGGGATCCTCGCCCCGCAACGCACGCAGCATCGGACGGGTCTTCGCGAGCACCTCAGCGTGCTCAGACACCGGATCGGAGGCGGCCACCAGGCCACCACCGGCCTGCAGCCGCACCGTGTGCTCATCCACCAGGTGCGCCATGCGCAGAGCGATCGCCCACTGGCCATCGCCCGCAGCGTTCATCCAGCCGACGGGGGAGGCGTAACCCCCGCGGTCATGCGGCTCCAGCCGCGCAATGATCGCGTCAGCCTGCTCGCGCGGCGTACCGGAGACCGCAGCGGAGGGATGCAGCCGCGCCGCCACGTCCAGGCTCGTCACCCCCGGGCGCAGCACAGCGGACACATCCGAGGCCAGATGCTCGAGCCCCGGCAGGTGCAGCACATACGGCTCAGCGGACGCCTCGATCCGCTCCGCCACGCCCGCCAGACGCTGCACCACGGAGTCCACGGCGAAGGCATGCTCGGAGCGCTCCTTGGGGTCCCGGTGGAACGCCGCGCGATCGGCATCCTCTAGCTGGCCGCCGTCGGCCACCGGGCGCGTACCAGCCAGCACACGGGAATCGACCCGCGCATCCTCCGTCTGCGCGAGCATCTCCGGGCTCGCCCCGACGACATCCCCGATCCGGTACACCCAGCACGACGGGTACAGCCGCGAGAGGCGGGCAGCAAGTACCGACGGCTGGATCGCAGTCTCCGCGGTCACAGTCGACCGCTCGGACAGCACCACCTTCTCTGCTTCACCCGCGGCGACTGCGGCGACCGCATCGGCCACGAGCTTCTGGTACTCCAGCGGCGTGTGGTCCGCCTCCACGGTGATCTGCAGGGAGTCCGGCTGCGCCGTGGCCGGGAACAGATCCTGCCAGTGCTCAGGCAGCTCGGGCTCAGCACCAACAGCGGTCACCGTGAGAAACGCCTCGCCCGCCTCGACACCGAGGACGGCCTGCGGCACCAGCATTGTGGACGGGCGCTGCGAGGAGTCGGCATAGGAGAACGTGCCCAGCGCCACGAGCCCACTGGTGCGCCGCCCCACCTCATCGCGTACGACAGCGCACGCCGCCAGCTCACGGAAGGCAGCAGAGGCCTGTGCGAAACGGTCTGCGCCTGCTGTGGATACTGACCACGCCTCGCCACGAGCGATCATGCCCTGCCCGTGTCGCAGCCACACCGCGGATGCGTCGGCTGGCACATGGGCCGCCAGATCAACGGGGTCCGTCACACGGACGGTGCGCACATGCAGCACACCGTCCTCGACAGTGCTGTGGCGTGGACGGGCGGGGGCAGACATCCGTGACATTATGCGTCACGTGCCGAGCCCAGCGGCGGAAGGAGATCGAGTGAGCAGCAGCGGCGAGAGCATCGCCACCCCGCTCCTGCGTGGAGTCCTTGCTGCGCTGGGGGCTCTGCTGACCGCGATCGCCATCGTCGCGGTGACGGCGCTCGCCGCTCAGCTCGTCGCCGAGCGATCCACGGCCACGGCGCTCGACGCGATTCTCATCGCCCTGAACATCCTGGTGCTGGGCTTGGGCGGCGGCATCATGCTGCACACGGGCGCAATCGAGGGCGCCACGAACCTCACCCCGCTCGGCCTCACCCTGCTGCTGATCATGGTGGTGGCGCTCAGCATGCGCCGCGCCATGGTGCTGCTGGATCCCGTGGAGGACGACGGCGGTCTGAGGCCCGCCGCCCTCCGCGACAGCGGCGCAGCCCTAGGGGCTCTGACCGTCACCTTCGCGATCGGCACCGGGCTGCTGGCGGCTCTGGGACGCAGCCCCGACTCCAGCCCCGTGGTGCTGTCTGCGGTGGTCTCCGGCGCACTCATCGCACTCCTGGGTGGCCTGGCCGGCCAGATCTGGGCGGTGCGCGCCCAGGTCCGAGCGGTGGCCTCCGATGCGCGGATACTCGATCTGCTGCCCGAGCCCTACGGTGCGCTCGCGCGCTCGGTATCGATCACGATGCTGAGTCTGCTCGCGCTGGGCATGGCCGCAGCATCGGTCATGGTTCTGGTGGGGATCCGTGCCGAAGCCGCACTGATGGATGATCTGCGACCCGGCATCGTCGGCGGAATCGTGCTGACTCTTCTGCACCTTGCGCTCCTGCCGCTGTTCGCTGTGTGGGCGCTCGCGGTGCTCATCGGCGCTCAGGTCACGCTGGGGACAGGCACCGCATACTCCCTCGGCGGTGCGCAGGGCGGTCTGCTGCCCGCACTCCCGCTTCTCGGTGCGCTGCCGCAGCCAGGTCAGGCGCCGGATGCACTCTGGCTGCTCGTGCTGCTGCCAGCGGCTGCTGTGGCGCTCGGGGCGGTACGCCTTGTCCGTGATGTCGCGCAGCTGCCTCGCAAGCAGCGAATCGCGGCCTGGGTGGCGCATCCGCTGCTCGTGGTGGTTGCCACGGTGCTGCTCGCGGGGCTCGCCACCGGGTCACTGGGCACCGGCCGGCTCGAACGGCTCGGGCCTGACATCGCCTCGCTGATCCTGCCGCTGCTGGGCGAGGCAGTGCTGGCTACCGGCGCGGTGCTGGTCGTTCTGGCCTCACCATTGCCGCAGCGAGCCCGCGCTGCCGCGGCCGACGTACGCCGCCGCATCGAATCAGAGGAAGCGCGACACGGCGCGAGCGCCGCCGAACCGCGCAGTCAGGGCGACACTGAGCCCGACGATTCGGACACAGACGATGCCAGCGCCGCGGAAGCCGACGACGCAGCTGACACGGGTGCCGCCGACGAGGAACCCGCCGCAGTCGCCGACCAGATCACGAACCGAACAGAGAACTGAACCAGGCCACCGACGAATCCTCGGCCACCTGGGCGCATTCGGTGCGTGCCCGCTCCGTGATCGCCACGCGCTGACAGTCCTGCACATCCTTCAGCGGCCCATAGAACACGGCTGAGGCTGCAGCGCCGAGCACGATCATGGCCACCGCCGGCAGACCGAACGCGGCTGTGATCACCGCAGAGCTGCGTCGGCCATCCCGCACCGTCTGCACCACCACGAGCACGAGCAGCAGCGCGGCGATCAGACCGGTCACGCCGGACAGCAGCGAGAGCGGCAGCGGCGACAGCATCAGCATCCCGGACACCAGGAGCATCACCGTCAGCGCCGCGAGAGTGCGCCGTGATCTGTACTGGCGTGTGTTCTCGGGGCCGTTGGGACGGGGGCTGGTGTCCTGCGTGTTCTGCTCGTCGCTCACCCCACCATTGTGCCCGGTCCCCGCTGGGGATCGACTGCGCACGCTGCACCGCAGCGGGGAGCCGACGCAACGCCCGCTCGGACTCGCCGGGCCGACACGCGTGAAGAGGCGCCCGCTGCCCTGGACTAGCCTGGCCACGTGCACTCCACCACCCCCGCTCGTGTCGTTGTCCTCCTGTCCGGAGGCGGCTCTACCCTCGCGGCCCTGCTGCGCGCCCACGCCGAGCCTGACTCGCCGTTCCAGATCGTCGCCGCTATCGCCGACGTCGACGCCCCCGGACTGGACCATGCGCGCCGCGCTGGTGTGCCCACGGCCGTTGTCCGCCTGAGGGACCATCCCGACCGCGCTGCCTGGGATGCACAGCTCGCGAGCACCGTCGGTGGATTCGACCCGGCGCTGGTTGTGCTCGCCGGGTTCATGCGCCTGGTGGGGCCCGCGATGCTCGAGGCTTTCGGTGGCCGCATGATCAACACGCACCCCGCCCTGCTGCCCTCATTCCCGGGTGCTCACGGTGTGCGCGACGCCCTCGCCCATGGTGTGAAAGTCACCGGCGCGAGCGTCATCGAGGTCGATGCCGGAGTCGACACCGGCCGGATCCTTGCTCAACGCGCCGTCGAGGTGCTCGATGACGACACCGAAGCGAGCCTGCACGAGCGCATCAAGCAGATCGAACAGCCCATGCTCGTGGACGTTGTGCGTCACCTGACTTCCCCCACCCCGCCCGCCGAAGGAGACCCGTTATGACCAGTGCAGATACCGGATCGGACCGTCGCCCGTTCCGCCGCGCCCTGCTGTCCGTCTACGACAAGACCGGCATCGTTGACCTCGCCCGCGCACTCCACGAGAACGGGTGCGAGATCGTCTCCACCGGCTCCACCGCATCGACCATCGCGCAGGCCGGCATCCCGGTCACACCCGTCGATGCCGTCACCGAGTTCCCGGAGATGCTTGACGGGCGCGTGAAGACCCTCCACCCCCATATCCACGGCGGCATCCTCGCTGACCAGCGACTGGAATCTCACCGCGCGCAGCTTGCCGAGCACGGCATCGCCGCAGTCGATCTCGTCGTCGTGAACCTCTACCCCTTCGAGGAGACCGTTGCCGCCGGTGGCAGCGTTCAGGACATCATCGAGAAGATCGATATCGGCGGCCCCGCCATGGTGCGCTCGGCCGCGAAGAACCACGCGTCCTGCGGCGTGGTGGTCGAGGCCTCGCACTACGCCTATGCCGCACAGGCCGCGGCGCGCGGTGGCTTCACTATCGCGGAGCGTCGTGCCTTCGCCTCCCTCGCGTTCACGCGCATTGCCGCCTACGACCTCGCCATCGACGAGTGGTTCTGCGAGCAGGCCGAGCAGGACGTCGAAGACCTCGGCCTGACCCCGATGGACGTGCCGAGCGAGCAGGCCGCCGCTGAGCTGGATGACGAGGACCGTCTGCTGGAGCTGTTCGAGTCTGACCGCCTTGCCTTCGAACGTGAGATGACCGACCGGACGTTCGCTATGGATGATGAGCAGGCGCAGTCGCTGGGCATCTCCTTCCTGCGATACGGCGAGAACTCTCATCAGCGCGCCTACCTCCAGGGGCAGCCGACGAACGACGGCTCCCTGGCTGCCGCTGACCTGCTGGGCGGCAAACCCATGAGCTACAACAACTACGTCGATGCTGACGCCGCGCTGCGCGCCGCCTACGACCACACCGCGCCGTGCGTGGCCGTCATCAAACACAACAACCCCTGCGGTATCGCGATCGCCGCCGACGGTGAGGACCTGGCCATCGCTCACGCCAAGGCGCACGGCACCGATCCGCTGTCCGCCTACGGCGGCGTGATCGCCGCGAACCGCCCCGTCACGCTTGCCATGGCCCAGCAGGTCAAGCCGATCTTCACCGAAGTTATCGTCGCCCCCGGCTACGACGAGGATGCCCTGGAGCTGCTGCGCACCAAGAAGAACCTGCGCATTCTCCAGATCAGCGGCACACCGCGGGACCTGGACGCCGTCGAGAGCCGCGAGATCTGGGGTGGGAGCCTCGTGCAGGAACGAGACCGGATCGACGCCGACGGCGATGCCGTGACCGGCTGGAGACTCGCCGCCGGCGACGCAGCGGACGACGCCACGCTGCGTGACCTCGAGTTCGCCTGGCGATGCGTGCGAGCCGTGAAGTCCAACGCGATCCTGCTTGCCGCCGACGGCGCCGCCGTGGGCATCGGCATGGGGCAGGTGAACCGCCTGGACTCCTGCCGCTTGGCCGTTAGCCGTGCCAACACCCTCGGCGAGCACGCAGAAGGAGAGGTGGCGCCGGAGCGAGCCCGCGGCGCGGTCGCGGCCTCCGACGCCTTCTTCCCCTTCGCCGACGGCGTCCAGATCCTCCTGGACGCGGGCGTGCGCGCGATCGTGCAGCCCGGTGGATCCATCCGCGACGACGAGGTGATCGCCGCGTGCGAGCAGGCGGGCGTGACGCTGTACCTCACCGGAACGCGCCATTTCGCGCATTGAGTCGCGACGCGGACCCGCTCTGTGCACCCACGGCGCGTAGGCTTGGCCTCATCATGAGTCTGGCCTGAAGGAGAGTGCGTCCGTGAAGATCCCCGACAACCAGTCGCTGCGGGAATACATCGAGCACCTGCGTGAAGAGGGCTACACAGTCCAGGACGGTCACACACCGGACCCGGACCTCATCGACCCGCAGGGCAACCCGGTCTACACCTGGCAGCAGGGCTACCCGTACGAGACGCGGATGGACCGCGAGGTGTACGAGATCGAGAAGTACAAGCTGCAGGTCGAGCTGCTGAAGTTCCAGTACTGGCTCGAGGACAACGAGCAGAAGGCGATCATCATCTTCGAGGGTCGCGACGCCGCCGGGAAGGGCGGCACCATCAAACGCTTCACGGAACACCTGAACCCCCGCACCGCCCGGGTGGTTGCGCTGAACAAACCCAGCGACCGTGAACGCGGCCAGTGGTACTTCCAGCGCTACGTCCAGCACTTGCCGACCGCCGGCGAGATGGTGCTGTTCGACCGCTCATGGTACAACCGTGCCGGGGTTGAGCGCGTGATGGGTTTCGCCACTCCCGAGCAGTACGAGACGTTCATGGCTCAGGTGCCGCACTTCGAGCGGATGCTGGTGGACTCCGGCATCCACGTCACGAAGTTCTGGTTCTCCGTGTCTCAGAAGGAGCAGCGCACCCGTTTCGCGATCCGTCAGCTGGATCCTGTGCGCCGCTGGAAGCTCTCACCGATGGACCTGGAGTCCCTGGACCGGTGGGATGCGTACACCGAGGCGAAAGAGGAGATGTTCCGCCGCACGGACAAGAAGTTCGCGCCGTGGACCATCATCCGCTCCAACGATAAGAAGCGCGCTCGTATCAACGCGATGCGCTTCTTCCTCTCTCAGTTCGAGTACGAGGGAAAGAACCCCGAGGTCGTGGGCACTCCAGACCCGAAGCTCGTGATGCGTGGCAAACAGGAGGAAGCCGACGAGTGAGTCGTCGGCCCCCACGGCACGCGCATGCCGTGGGGGCCGGTGGTACTCAGTGCGGCGAGCGTTCGCCGCATCGGCGCGACCGGAACGGCCGCGCCCAGGTCACTGCCCGGTCTCGCCGCCGCCGTCGCTTGCCGAAGCGCCGTCCTGCCCCTGCTGATCGCCCTCGGGCTCAGCGGGCATCAGCCGGTTCAGATCCATCTCTGAGCAGGTCACCAGCGTGTACTCGCCGGAGGTGAACCACTCCAGCAGCTGCGGCACTGTGTCCACCGATGCCTGATGGATCTCGTGCATGAGCACGACGCTGCCGCGGCTGCAGGTCGAGGTGATCGTGTCGAGGTTCTTCTGCACGTCGCGCAGCTTCCAGTCCAGCGAGTCGACACTCCACAGCTGCACGCCCTCCTGGCGATCGCTGGCTGCCTGCTCGACGCGCTTGTTGACGGCACCGTACGGTGGGCGCATCAGCAGGGGAGCCCTGCCGGTGAGCTCGGTGAGAATCTCGGCGGTGCGGTCGAACTGGCTGGCGAGCTTCTGGTCGGAGACCCGTGTGAGATCCGGATGGGACCAGCTGTGTCCACCGATCTCGTGGCCTGCTGTGGCGGTCTTCCGCACCGTGTCCGGATCAGCCTCGGCGCTCTGCCCGATCATGAAGAACGTCGCGGCGGCGCCATGTTTTGCCAGATGCTCGCGCAGCACCGTATTGAGGTCCCCGGCCGGGCCATCATCGAAGGTCAGCGCCACCGTGCGCAGCGCGCGGGCATCCGGAGCCGCCACCGCCGACGGCGGCTTCCCCTCCTCGGCAAGCGGCGCAAGCTGCGTGCGCGGGCCAGGCCCCTCGCTCTGGCGCGGTGCAGCCGACGAATCGCCATCCACCTCCAGCTGTGAGCGGGCAGAGCGCTTCACCGGTCGATGCGCCGCCGACGCAGCCTCGAGATCAACCGCCGCCGGGGACGCCACCGCATCCACCGCCCGCTGACCGATCGCGGACCACAGCTCGGTCATCTGCTCTGCAGGAATCTCGACGAGCAGCTCGCCCGGAGCATCAGCCAGGGGAGCTGAGGAGAAGAGCACCTGAGCGCTGCCCTCGGCGGTCGGAATGATGGCCGGGCCGTTGCCCCAGGGACGCGGCTGCTCGGCCATCTGCTCCACAGTTTTGTCAGCATCGGCGCCCTCGACCTCACCGAGCGCAGTGCGCACCTGCTCGGTGAAGTCGGACCACGCGGAAGCACCGATCAGAGCGGGTGAGGTCACCACGCAGTCCTCGTCGCACAGGTGCCAGAGGGTGGCCGCCCAGGTGCCTTCACCGTCGGTCACATCGAGCACCGAGCCCACGAGCTCGGGGCCTGCCGCAAAGACCCGCGAGGCGATCTGCGGCGGCTCCTCCTCACGCAGGCTGCTCTCGCGCAGGATCTTCGTCACCGCGACATCCAGCGCGGTGGACAGCGCGGTGAGCGCGGCGGAGTGCTGCAGTGTGATCTGCGCTCCGGTGGCGCCGCTCAGATCGAGCGCGGTGAGGTCACCGACCAGATCATCGTGCGTCGGCAACGCGGCGACGGCCTCACGAGCGAGCTGCGCGGGCGTCTTCGGCTCCGGCGCTTGCGAGGCGTCGCCACCCTGATCCGATCCAGCGGAGGGATCCGCGGACGTCCCACCGTCGGTGCAGGCAGTGAGCATCCCGCCGCCGATGACGGCGCCGACCGCACCCAGGTGGAGCATGCCGCGGCGTGAGACATCGCCGTCCGCGTGCTCGGGACTCTGCTGCTCGACGCTGATGCCCCCGTCGATCTGATTCTTCCGATGCCCGTGTGCGAGTCGATGCTGCCGCATGCCGGAACGCGCTCCTCTCCAACAGCACGGCATCCGCCGTGCCCCGAGGGCCACGATAGAACGATTCTCTGCACGACACCCGGAAGCGACCGTCAGTGTTGTGCGCACGGTGAGACACGACGCGTCGCACCGCCGCCGAGGGCGATCAGCGTGAGGAGAGGAGCGCAGCCAGGCGTGACTCTCAGTAGTCGGTGTCGTCCACCGAACGCAGCGCAGGCTCTACCGTCCGTGTCTCCTCGCCCTCAGGCAGCACCGGGATGGTGCCCGTCGCCGTCGGCCGCACCGGACGCGTCAGGGCGGCGGGGGAGAGTAGCCCCTCAAGCCGTGCCTCATCCAGCAGACCCCGCTCGAGCACCAGCTCCTTGACAGGGCGGCCCGTGCGCAATGCCTCCTGCGCGATCTCCGTGGACGGCCCATACCCGATCACCGGAACCAGCGCGGTGATCACGCCGATCGAGCGATGCACATAGTCATCCAGCATCTCGGTGTTCGCCGTGATCCCCGTGATGCAGCGCTCGGACAGCGTGGTCATCGCCCGCGTCATGATCCGCGTGGACTCCAGGATGTTGAAGCAGATCACCGGCTCGAAAGCATTCAGCTGCAGCTGACCGCCTTCCGCGGCGAAGGTCACGGTCAGATCATTACCGATCACCTCGAACGCCACCTGGTTCACAACCTCCGGGATCACCGGGTTCACCTTCCCCGGCATCACCGAGCTGCCCGGCTGCACCGCAGGCAGCGTGATCTCCGCGAATCCCGTGCGCGGCCCCGACGACAGCAACCGCAGGTCGTTGCACACCTTCGAGATCTTCACCGCGATCCGCTTGAGCACACCGGAGAACGTGACGAAAGCACCCGTATCGCTGGTCGCCTCCACCAGATCTGCGGAGACACGGAACGGGATCGATGTCAGCTCAGCCAACTCGTGCACCGCGAGCTTCGCGTACCGCGGGTCCGAGGTGATGCCCGTGCCGATCGCCGTCGCCCCCAGGTTCACCTCGCGGAACAGCCGCGCCGTCCGGGTGAGACGCTCGACGTCCTCCGCGATCGTCGTGGCCCAGCCG
Source organism: Brachybacterium timonense (assembly GCF_900258505.1). Taxonomy (GTDB): domain Bacteria; phylum Actinomycetota; class Actinomycetes; order Actinomycetales; family Dermabacteraceae; genus Brachybacterium; species Brachybacterium timonense. The sequence goes on along the minus strand of NZ_LT984895.1, from coordinate 2,595,289 downwards.
TGGAACTCCTGGCCCAGCGTCATCGGGACCGCATCCTGCATCTGGGTGCGGCCCACCTTCAGCACATCCGCGAACTCCGCCCCCTTGGCGCGCAGCTCCGCGATCAGCGTGTCCATCGCCCCCGTGAGATCGGGGAAGGACAGCAGCATCGCCAGCCGCACCGCCGTCGGATAGACATCGTTCGTGGACTGGCCCAGGTTCACGTGATTGTTCGGATGCAGATGCGTGTACTCACCGCGGCTGTGCCCCAGGATCTCCAGCGCCCGGTTCGCGATCACCTCATTGGCGTTCATGTTGGTGCTCGTACCGGCACCGCCCTGGATCATGTCCACCACGAAATGCTCGTGCAGGGCGCCGTCAACGATCTCCGCGCACGCCTGCTCGATCGCCTGCGCCCGCTCCGCATCCAGCGTGCCGAGCTGCCGGTTCGCCCGCGCCGCAGCCCGCTTCACCTGGGCGAGCGCCACGATCAGTTTCGGAAAGTGGCTCACCGGCACGCCGGTGATGTGAAAATTCTCAGTCGCCCGCAGCGTCTGGATCCCGTAATAGGCCTCCGCGGGAACCTCCCGCTGTCCCAACAGGTCCTTCTCAACGCGAAAAGCTCGGTCTGTGGCGGCGGTCATAGGGGGAATCCTCCTGGAACGGGTGCGGCGACTCTGCCGCCACCCAGGGTAGCGCCGACGGCATGCGCCGGGGGACCGTACGATGGCGAACGTGGTTGCCCCGTCCCCTCGATCCCTGCGCGGTGCCCTCCGGCGCCAGCGGGTGCTCACGGTCGCGCTCGTGGCGCTCGGCGTGATCGTGGTGGTGGGCGCAATGGGGCATGTACCGCTGGCCGGTGTGATGCTGGCCTTCCTGCTGACGCTGCTCGCGCTGGCCAGGATCATGCTGCCGGTGCAGGCCGTCGGAGCATTGGCGGTCCGCTCACGAGCCGTGGATGCCAGCGTCCTGCTCGCGCTCGCCGTGGGGCTGGCACTCCTGGCCGGAACGCCGAACCTCTGACCTGCCCGGCGGGCGTGGTCGCCGACCCCGGGCGTGTGACACGATCTGCTCCGTGCCCACCGACATCGCGCGACTGCATGACGTGTTCGACCTCGCCATGAGGATCGGCGAAGGCATGCTCACCAACGGCGCCGCCGCTTCCGAGGTCACGGCCACGATGCTGCGGGTCACCAGCTCATCCGGCCTGCGCAATGTGTCCGTGCAGGTCACCTTCGACGAGGTCGCCATCTCCTATCTGGCCGACGAGACCTCCTCACCGTTCACGAGGATCCGTGCGGCCAGCGATCGTGTGCAGGACTTCGCCCGCCTGGACGCCTTCGAGAAGGTCACGATCGGCTACGTCGAGGGCGAGCTCGACCTTGCTGAGGCGCGCCGTCGCGTCGAACAGATCCCACAGTCCAAGCCGCTGTACAGCCTGCCGATGGTCTGTGCGGGGTACGCGGTCGTGGGCGGTGGTGCAGCGCTCGGCCTGGGCGCCGGAACCCTCGTGATGATCGCCGCGGCGATCGTGAGCGGCCTGCTGCTGTGCATCGCCGACCTGTTCGGCAAGCGCCAGATCCCGCTGTTCTACACCCAGGCAACCGCCGGTTTCGTGGCGGTGCTGAGCGCCATAGTGGTGGGGCGGATCGACCCGACCGTGAACTCGTCCATCGTGGTGGTGGCTTGCATCATCGTGATGCTCGCGGGCCTGACCTCGATCGGCGCGATGCAGGACGCGATCACCGGGTGGTACATCACAGCGGCGGGACGGGTGCTGGAGACGATCATGCTCACGGTCGGTCTCGTGGTGGGCGTGCGCGGTGGCCTGTTGTTGGCCGACGCCGTCGGTGTGGACATCGCCGTCTCCGCCGCCATGCCTGTCTCACTCGTCTCCGTGGTGGTGCTGGGTGTCTCCGGTGGCGCGATCGGCATCGGCTACGCCATCGGCGCCCAGTCGCCGGCACGCCATCTCGTGTGGATGGCAGCGATCGCGCTGCTGTCCTCGGTGCTGAGTCATCTGCTGAGCGGTCTGCTGATTGAGCGCGTCTGGGCTGTGGGCATCACCGCGTTCATCATCGGCGCTGTGTCGGTGCTGCTGGCCGATCGGTTCCGTGCACCCGCGCTCATGTTCGTGATGGGCGGCGTGATCCCGCTGGTTCCGGGGTCCCGCATCTACCGGGGTCTGCTGGCGCTCGGGGATGACGTGGTCAGCGGCGGTTTCGAACTGTTCTCTGCCGCGGAGATCGCAGTTGCTATCGCGGCTGGCGCTGTGCTGGGCCAGCTGCTCATCTCCCGCGTCATCCGCCGCACCCGCCGCACCGGCATCATCTACACCCCGGTGATCACCACACCGTTCACCACGCCGCGCCGCCGTCGCGCCACGATCTCCCGGCAGCGCCGACGACGCGGGATCGGTGTGATCGAGCCGTCCACGATGACCGCTGAGATGGCGGCGCTCACCCCGGAGATGTTGGAAGAGCTCGAACGATTCGACAGCGTTCCCAGTGCTCGCACCGATCCGCCGCAGGAGACACCGTGACCGCTCAGACGACGACCGCCAGTCAGCGTTCCGCCACAGATCTCAATGCCAGCAGCGACCTCGCGTCCGACACGCCGCTGCTGCTGGCCACCGGCTGCTACTCGCGCACCGGGACGGGCCGCGGCGTTGGGGTGGAGATACTCGCCCTGACCGGCACGTCGTGTGAACGCCGCGGCAGCTTCGAAGCGGCCGACCCCAGCTTCGTGCTGTGGAGCCACGACGCTCGTGTGCTCCTCGCGGTGACCGAGACCTCTCCGTCGCATCTGCTCGCCATTGCGGTCGATCCGAGCGGCGGTGAGCTCCAGCTCATCGGTGATCTGGACCTGGTCGGCTCCGGTGCGTGTCACCTCGAGCACGGCCTCACACCGGGCACCGTGCTGGTGGCGCATTACGGCTCCGGTGCCGTGGAAACCGTCCGGCTCGGCGCCGACGGGGCGCCGGTGGAGACGATCGACCACCGTCCGCAGGTGTCGTCGGCGTCCGCGAGCGACGTGGCCGAGGCGGGAGACGCCGATGCCGATGCGGACGCTGCGACGCGGCAGGCACACCCGCATCAGATCGTGCACGTACGCCGACCGGATGGAACCCGCCTGCTGGCCGTCCCGGACCTCGGGCTCGACCGCATTGATCTGTTCCGGCAGGACCCTCGCGGTGTTCCCATCCCTGCGGGCCGCCTGAACCTCCCCGTCGGCTCCGGGCCGCGACACCTGGTGCAGGTGCCTGGCAGCGGCGAGCTGCTCGTGGCCTGCGAACTGAACGGCACTATCGCGCTGTTCCACCCGACCGATGCGGAACCCGGCTGGGAACTGACCGAGCAGGTCCCCGGGGGTGCACCGGCCGACGGGCAGGACGCGCCATCCCATATCGCGCTCGGCCCCGAGCCCGGCACCATGCTCATGGCCAGGCGCGGCCCCGACACCCTCGTGCGCTGCCCGTACGAACCGCTGACACAGCACGGATCGCGGATCCGCGTGCTCGAGGAGGCGGCAGTGGGCGCGCACCCTCGGCACTTCACGGTGTGTGGAGATCTGGTGCTCGTCGCGGCGCAGGAAGCCGACGTGATCACCGTTCTGCGCTGTGATACCGACGGTCTGGGTACAGCGGGCGCACCGTTCTCCTCAGCTTCCGTCACCTGCATCGCCCCGCGTCCTGCCCGGGATGCCGGGGGCCGTGGATAGAATCAAGGACCGCACAGCACCGTGCTCGCCCCACCCGGGCACCGGGGCAGGTGAGCGCGTCCCCTCACGGAAGGACCCTCATGAGCTCCACCGCCGCCGGGCAGCCCACCGATTCTGACCAGGTCGCCCTGTCACAGGCCCCTGAGCGGGAGGCCGCAGCCCAGCGTGCACGCGACCTGTTCGTTGACGCGTACGGCTATGAGCCCGACGGTGTCTGGTCCGCGCCGGGTCGCGTGAACATCATTGGTGAGCATGTCGATTATCAGGACGGCCTGTGCCTGCCGATGGCTATTTCGCACCGCTGTTTCGTGGCTGCGGCCCGCACCCCTATGAATCTGCTGCGGCTGCGTTCCGCGCAGAGCGAGCAGGTGCTCGAGATCGACTCCCATGACCTGTCACCAGAGAACGTGACGGGCTGGCCCGCGTACGTCGCTGGTGTCTTGTGGGCGCTGCGCCCGTTCATCTCCGGCTCCACCACGCAGGGCATGGACCTGCTGATCGACGGACAGGTGCCGCTCGGCTCGGGACTGTCCAGCTCGGCGGCACTCGAATGCGCCGCCGCTGAGGCCATGGAGTCGCTGCTGTCGCTGGGCACCACGCCGCTTGAACGCGTCAAAGCTGCCATCAGCGCGGAGACCGATTTCGCCGGCGCCTCGACCGGTGGGCTGGACCAGTCCGCGTCCGTGCTCTCACGCGAGGGCCATGCCCTGTTCCTGGACTGCCGCGACTTCTCCACCCGTCCGGTGCCGTGGGATCTCGCCTCTCAGGACCTCGCCCTGCTCATCACCGACACCCGCGCCGAGCACTCCCATGTGGACGGCGAGTACGCCGCGCGCCGTGCCGACAGCGAGACCGCCGCTCGCACTCTGGACGTGCCGACCCTGCGCGACCTCGCCGACCTCGGAGAGGAGCAGGCCCTCGCCCGGCTCGACGGGATCGAGGACGAGGTCGTGCGCCGCCGAGCCCACCACATCATCACCGAGATCCATCGAGTGCGGCGATTCGACGACCTGCTGGCCGCAGGCACGGTGCGTGAGCACGTGGACGAGCTCGGGGCCCTGCTGAACGCCTCCCATGACTCGCTGCGCGACGACTACGAGGTGACCGTTGCGCCGCTTGACGTCGCCGTGGACACGGCCCGTGCTGCCGGTGCGTACGGTGCGCGGATGACCGGCGGCGGCTTCGGTGGCTCCACCATCGCGCTGATCGAGGCGGATGCCGCGCAGCAGGTGGCGCAGGCGATCGCGTCGGCCTTCGCCGAGCACGGATTCACCGCTGCGCAGTTCTTCCTTGCTCTTCCGGAGGAGGGAGCAGGGCAGGACCGCTGAGCCAGTCCTCCACCCCTGCCAGGAGGCGGGCGGTGACGTCCTCGGGAGCGCGGGAGAGGCGGATCGAGCTTGCTGCGAGCGCGGCGAGCTCGGTATCGCTGAAACCCATGATGCGCGCCGTCTCATACTGCTCCAGCAGGCGCGAGCCGAACAGCAGCGGGTCATCTGCGCCGAGTGCGACCGCGGCCCCGGCATCAGTGAGGGCGCGCAGCGGCACATCGGTGGCCTCTGCGTAGACGCCCAGCGACGCGTTCGACGCCGGGCACACTTCCAGACCGATGCCCGAGTCAACGATCTGCTCCAGCAATCGGGGATCCTCTACGCAGCGCACCCCGTGCCCCAGCCGGTCCGGATGCAGCGACGTCACCACGTTGTGCACATGGTCCGGGCCCAGCAGTTCACCACCGTGCGGCACGGACGCGAGTCCGGCGTTCTGCGCGATGCGGAACGCGGGCGCGAAGGCGGTCGTGTCACCGCGGCGCTCGTCATTGGACAGGCCAAAGCCGATCACTCGCCCGGCATGCCGTGCGGCAAGCCGCGCCAGCGTGCGTGCATCCAGCGGGTGACGTGTGCGCGAGGCAGCGACGATGATGCCCACGCTCACCCCAGTGGCACGCTCGGACGCCTCCGCCTCATCCAGCACGATCTCGAGGGCAGGCGTGAGGCCACCCACGTGCGGGGCATAGCTGGTGGGGTCCACCTGCAGCTCGAGCCGCCCCGAGCCTTCCGCGGCGTCATCCTCCGCTGCCTCACGGATGATGCGCCGCATCGCCGCTTCACTGTCCACCACGGCGCGTGCTGCGTCGTACAGCCTCTGGAAGCGGAACCAGCCGCGCTGCGTGGGCTCCACCTGCAGGCCGACGCCATCGGTGAGGCCCCGCGGCAACCGGATTCTGCGCTGCTGGGCCATCTCCAGCAGTGTGCGGGGCCGCATCGACCCAGTGAAGTGCAGGTGCAGATGCGCTTTGGGGAGGGCACGCAGATCACGGCGCCCCTCGGGCGGGGGGTTGGTCATTCGGACAGCAGCGCGATCACGCGGTCGATGCCCTCTGCGAGCTCCGCATCACCCAGTGCGTAGGAGAACCGCAGATGGCCGGGAGCGCCGAACGCTTCACCCGGAACTGCGGCGACCTCAGCCTCTTCGAGGATCACCGTGGCCAGATCCGTCGAAGTCTCGACGCGGCGCGAGCGGATCTCTCGCCCGAGTGCACCGCGCACATCCGGGAACGCGTAGAACGCACCCGTCGGCGTGGGAACCTCGAAGCCGGGCACAGCCGAGAGCTTCTCCACGATGGTGCGGCGGCGCCGATCGAACGCCTCACGCATCTGCTCGATCGGCTCAATGGGGCCGGTGAGCGCTGCGATCGCGGCGCGCTGCGCCACGTTGCACACATTCGACGTCAGGTGGGACTGGAGGTTGGTGGCGGCCTTGACCACGTCGGCCGGGCCGATCATCCACCCCACGCGCCAGCCGGTCATCGCGAAGGTCTTCGCGACGCCACCGAGCAGCACCGTGGTCTGCGCGAGCTCCGGAACAGCCTGCAGCACAGAGGTGAAGTCAGTGCCGTCGTAGACCAGGTGCTGGTAGATCTCATCACTGATCACCCACAGCCCGTGCTCAAGCGCCCAGCGGCCCACCTGCTCGATCAGGCCGGTGCTCATGACGGCGCCGGTCGGGTTCGACGGGGAGCACAGCACGATTGCGCGGGTGCGCTCGGTGCGGGCCGCCTCAAGCTGAGCGACGGTGGGCAGATAGCCCTGATCCGCACCGGCTAGGACCTCCACCTCACGGGCGCCCGCCAGGCGGATCGCCTCCGGGTAGCTGGTCCAGTACGGCGCCGGCAGGATGACCTCATCACCGGGATCCAACAGTGTGGCGAAGGCCTGGTACACAGCCTGCTTGCCGCCGTTGGTGACGAGCACCTGGGCCGCATCCAGGACGATCTGATCGGTGCGGCCCACGTGGTCAGCGATCGCTTCACGCAGCGCGGGCAGGCCCGCGGCGGGGGAGTAGCGGTGCATCGCCGGATCCTGCGCGGCCTCGATGGCGGCCTGAACGATGTGTGGCGGGGTGGGGAAGTCGGGCTCGCCCGCTCCGAAACCGATCACGGGGCGCCCCTGCGCCTTCAGCGCCTTCGCTGTGGCATCCACCGCCAGGGTGGCGGAGGGCGAAATCGCCCCGATCCGCTGGGAGATCCGCTCACGGGGCGCATCAGGCGTCGCCGAGCGGTGCCGGGTATGGTCCTCGGGTGTGCCGCGAAGGCCATCGGCGGGGGTGGAGTCGGCAGGGCGGGTGGGGCGTGCGTCATCGGTGCTCACCTGCTCATCGTCGCAGACGCGCCGCCCAGTCGCCAGAGGCATGATGTTCCGGTTCGGCGCCGGCAACCGCAGTCATGGCGTGCGCCCTGTTGTGAGAGGTCTGACGTGCTGCCGGTCGTGCGGACACGGTGTGAGGGACGACGGGCCGTCGGCGTCGGATCCTGTGGGGCAGTGGGTGAGCATGGTGCGCGCTGTGATCTCGGGCGGATACAGCGCGGGCAGATTCGCTCCCGTGGGGTGCGGCTTGTATGCTGATCGTCGGCCCGAAACCGAGCCATCCCTCCGGCCCCCGGCGGGACAGCCTCGGATCGGCCGCGGGAGGGCACCCTTCCGCACAGGGCAGTGGCGCAATTGGTAGCGCAGCGGTCTCCAAAACCGCAGGTTGCAGGTTCGAGTCCTGTCTGCCCTGCCAGTCCGGCGGGACGAGTTCCCGTTGGGCGTGGATGACCACGACGAGATCGGACAGTCAAGACGTGAACTCCAGGCACGATGCGACGGCCGCGGCGTCGACCGGCAACGACCGGGCGCCGCGCAACCCCTTCCTGGCCATCGGTCTGTTCGTTCGTCAGGTCATCGCCGAGCTCAGGAAGGTCGTTGTTCCGAGCCGACGAGAGCTGGTGATGTACTCCATCACGGTTCTCGCGTTCGTCACGTTCATGATCGTCCTCATCTTCGGCCTCGACTTCGCTTTCGGCTGGCTGTCCCAGATCGCGTTCGTTGATCCGGGCGCCGGGCTCTGAGCCCGCGCCGAGGCGCAGCTGCAACAGACCCCGGCCCCACAGAAAGCAGGTTCACGGTGGCGAGTGACCAGAGTGCACCCCACGAGGACTCCTACGACGACATCGACGACACCCTGTCGTTCTCGTCGTCCCCTCAGGCTTCCGAGCAGGCGCCGGAGGGTGAGCAGACCGACGCCGTCGCCGGTGAGGACTCACCCTTCGCTGCTGCACAGGAGGCCGCGGGCGCCGAGGAGCAGACCGACCAGGACGACGCGAGCGCAGCAGAGTCGGCAGAGGAGTCGGCACCGTCCGATGAGGCGGGCGCTGACGCTCAGGTGGCTGCGGACGAGGAGCCGGAAGAGGACCCGCTGGTGGCGCTCAAGCGTCAACTGCGTTCCGCGCCCGGCGAGTGGTACGTGATCCATTCCTACTCCGGTCACGAGAACCGTGTGCGCACCCAGCTCACCACACGCATCGAGACCCAGGACATGGAGGAGTACATCTTCCAGGTCGAGGTTCCGATGGAGGATGCCACCGAGATCAAGAACGGCCAGAAGAAGGTCGTGCGGCGCGTGCGCGTGCCCGGCTACGTGCTGGTGCGCATGGACCTGACCGATCAGTCCTGGCGAGTGGTGCGCGATACCCCCGGTGTCACCGGGTTCGTGGGCAACGCCACTGATCCCACGCCGCTGACCTTCGACGAGATCTACTCGCTGCTGGCTCCGTCCGTTGGCCTGCCGGAGAAGAAACGTTCGTCGTCTTCGTCGTCCGCCAAGAGTGCGCCGCAGAAGATGCCTGCTTTCGAGGTGGGCGAGTCCGTGACCGTCATGGACGGGCCCTTCGAGACGATGCCCGCTACGATCTCCGAGATCAACACCGAGCATCAGAAGCTCGTGGTGCTCGTGTCCATCTTCGGGCGCGAGACGCCGGTCGAGCTCGCTTTCGACCAGGTCGCAAAAATCTGAGCGAACAGACCTCGGCGCTGAGCCTGCCGCGCGTTCGGGATCTGATCCCGCGGTGATCCGACGAAGATCACTCCTGGCGGGCCTCGACGCCGTCGCGACGTGCAGGTAGCGTCGCACAGTGCCCTTGTGCACCCGCGCGGTGCATGACGGGCGCCCAGTGGGAGGAGCGCTTGATGAGCTCCGCCCGGACCACGACACAGAAGGAAGAGCAATGGCTCCCAAGAAGAAGATCGCGAGCATCATCAAGCTCCAGATCCAGGCCGGCCAGGCCACCCCTGCGCCGCCCGTGGGTCCCGCGCTCGGCGCTGCCGGCGTGAACATGATGGAGTTCGTCAAGGCGTACAACGATCGCACCGCGGACATGCGCGGCAACATCGTGCCGGTCGAGATCACGGTGTACGAGGATCGCTCGTTCACCTTCGTCACGAAGACCCCGCCGGCCGCCGAGCTGATCAAGAAGGCCGCTGGCCTGCAGAAGGGGTCCTCCACCCCGCACACCGACAAGGTCGGCAAGATCACCCAGGCGCAGGTCCGCGAGATCGCGGAGACCAAGATGCCTGACCTGAACGCGAACGATATTGAGGCTGCCGCCAAGATCGTGGCCGGCACCGCACGTTCCATGGGCATCACGGTGGAGGACTGACGACAATGGCATTCCGCAGCAAGGCATACAAGGACGGCGCGGCCAAGATCGAAGAGGGCCGCTTCTACTCCCCGCTTGACGCCGTGCGTCTGGCGCAGAAGACCAACCCCGCGAAGTTCGACGCCTCGGTCGAGGTGGCGATGCGCCTGGGCGTGGATCCCCGTAAGGCGGATCAGATGGTGCGTGGCACTGTCAATCTGCCCAACGGCACCGGTAAGACCTCCCGCGTGATCGTGTTCGCGGTGGGTCCGCAGGCTGAGGCCGCTCGTGAGGCCGGCGCCGACGAGGTCGGCGACGACGAGCTGATCGAGAAGGTCGCTGGCGGCTGGACCGACTTCGACGCGGCCGTGGCCACCCCGAACCTCATGGGCAAGGTGGGCAAGCTGGGCCGCGTGCTCGGCCCCCGCGGCCTCATGCCGAACCCGAAGACCGGCACCGTCACCATGGATACCGCCAAGGCCGTGTCCGACATCAAGGGCGGCAAGATCGAGTTCCGCACCGACCGCGCCGCGAACCTCCACTACATCATCGGGAAGGTCTCCTTCACCGACAAGCAGCTGGTGGAGAACTACGTGGCAGCGCTCGACGAGATCCTGCGCCTGAAGCCGGCCAGCTCCAAGGGCCGCTACATCTCGAAGATCACCGTGTCCACCACCATGGGCCCGGGCATCCCCGTGGATGTGAACCGCACCCGCAACCTCACCGAGGATTCGGACGAGGGCTGAGGTCGGCTGCTGACCCGCCGAGAGCTACTGTCGGAGCCCTCGTTCACCACGTGGTGAACGAGGGCTCCGGCGTGCGCGGCGGGGATGCTCGGCGGGAGCAGGAGCGGATCGGCGAGACGAGGTGCTGATCGGGCGCATCCGGGGTGCAGCGAGTGTTGGGCAGAGGCGTGGGGAGAGTGGGATGTGACGCGGGATGCGAGATTCGTGACCGGGCGAGATGTGGCGGGATTAAGCAGACACGGTATAATCTGATACCGAGCTGTCTCATGCGCTTGTCGATCTCGATGCCAGCCAGGAGAATCCCCATGTCCGCTCGTCAGACGAACTTCTCGCGCCGGGCGCTTGCTAAGGGTGTCGCCTGGTCCGTCCCCACCGCCGCCGTGGTGACCGTCGCCCCTGCCTTCGCCGCTTCCACCTGTCCTAATAGCGTGACCCGCGCGATCGACGACGCCTTCAATGCGACGAACCAGTCCCTCGTGGCCTACTGGACCGTGGACACGGTGAGCGCTCTCAACGGCCAGTCGGGACTTCGGCCCTACCTCAACATCAACAACAACACGCCGTACGATATCGTCACCGGCGGTCGCCAGCTGAGGGTCAAGCTCACGTACTTCACCCTGGACCGGACCTGGAATGACAAGCGCGGCTGGCAGAAGGACTTCTACAACAACAGCGTGATCACGTCCAGCTACGGAGGCGCGTGGCAGCGTCAGATGGTCACCTACACCCGGGACGGCGTCACCTACCCCGCGGTGGAGTGGGTGTGGGACGCCGCCGCTGGCAGCAAGATCCTGGGGTCCGGCAGTGGTAAGGACTCGACGGCCGACATGGTGCTGACCAGCACGAACTCCCTCGGCGCGACTCCTCCGGGCGCGGTGGTGTGCGCCGAGCTTGTCCGCGCTCCGCAGATTGCGCCGACCCTCGAGTCGATCATCAAGCTCAATCCGAACGCCGGGTGGTACGACCAGAGCGGCAAGCTCTTGACGAGCTGCCAGGAGTACTACAAGAAGCACACGACCATCAACAGCAGCTTCGTGTTCTCGGGCCCGAAGCTCAGTGGAACGACCACGTGGAACAACAACGGCAAGAATACGAAACTGCCCGGCGGAAACACCGCATGGAGCGTCGGCACGACTATCTGCTCGGACAAGGTGGGCAACTACATCTCTGACGCGCACCCGCCGCGGGTGGGCGGGTTCGCCTACGGGTACGACGGCATCTTCTGATCTCGTACTCTGGTCCCTTCTGACGCGAAGCGGCGGGGTGGTTTCATGACCACCCCGCCGCTTTCGTTTTCCTGTGCCCGCGCAGGTGAGCTCGATGTGATCGCGGCGTTTCGATGTGAATTCGCGCGCGATAACACGGGGGGTAATCACGGGTTACTTCTGATGTGTCCCGGAAGACGATAGCGAGAGTGACGTGACGCCCCCGTAGGTACCGCAGAGCAGCATCCCCCGCCGCAAGCCTGTGGAGGGCGAGGCCAGAAGCAGGGCCCGTCACCGGTTCACCGGTGACGGGCCCTGCTCATCGTTCGTGCGTGGCGGGTTCAGGTCGTGCCTGTTCCCGCCAGCCACGGCTGCTGGGGTCAGGCCTTGCCCTGCTCCCGCTCCACCTCGGGATCGACGTGATCCACAACCTGGGCTGTATCCGCTGTGGCGTCCACCGGCTCCGGATCAACGGTGCCGTCGATCGGCAGGGCAAGCGTGACCGCGTCGGCGTCGGCAGGTGCCACCACGTTCACGTTGTTCTTCTTGCAGTAACCGACCTCGCCCTCGAAGGCGTCGTAGATGATCTCCTTGAGCTCAGCGACCAGCGGCTCCTTCGGGTTGGCCGGGGTGCACTGGTCCTCGAAGGCGCGGTAGGCGAGCTCGTCCACCACGGTATCCAGGTGCTCCTTGGTGGCGCCGTTGGCCTTCAGACTCATCTCGATACCGAGGTCCTGAGCGAGCTTGGTGACCTCGTCGATCAGCGACTGCACGCCCTCTTCCACCGTGGACGCCTTGAAGCCCATGTACCGTGCGAAGTCCGCGAGATCCTTATCCGCCCGGTAGGAGTCGTACTTCGGGAAGATCGCGTGCTTGTACGGCTTCGTGGCGTTGTAGCGGATCACATGCGGCAAGAAGATCGCGTTGGTGCGGCCGTGCGCGATGTCGAACTCCGCGCCGCACTTGTGCGACAGCGAATGGACGATGCCTAGGAACGCGTTGGCGAAGGCCATACCGGCCATCGCCGAAGCGTTGTGCATGTTCTCCTTGGCGTCCAGGTCGTTCTCGAGGATCGCCGGGCGCAGATTCTCGAAGATCAGCTGCGCCGCACGAATGGACAGACCGCGCGAGTAGTCGCTGGCCATGGTCGACACGTACGACTCGATCGCATGGGTGAGCGCGTCCAGGCCGGAATCCGCAGCGGTGCGACGCGGCACCGTATCCACGAACTGGGCGTCCACGATCGCGACCGTCGGCGTGAGCGCGTAGTCCGCCAGCGGGTACTTCACGTGGTTCTCCGAGTCCGTGATCACCGCGAACGGCGTGCACTCGGAGCCGGTGCCCGACGTGGTCGGGATCGCCACGAACTCGGCCTTCTGTCCCAGCTTCGGGAAGCGGTACGTGCGCTTACGGATATCCATGAACTTCTGCTTCATGCCGAAGTAGCTGGACTCCGGCTGCTCGTAGAACAGCCACATGCCCTTGGCGGCATCCATCGCGGAGCCGCCGCCGAGCGCGATGATGCAGTCCGGCTCGAAGTCCCGCATCTGCTGGGCACCCTTGAACACCGTCGCCGAGGAGGGGTTCGGCTCGACGTCGCTGAACATGGCCCAGGTGATGTCGTTGCGGCGCTTCTTGAGGTGATCGATGACGATGTCGGCGTACCCGAACTTCACCATGCCCGGATCGGTGACGATGAAGACGCGCTCGATGGCCGGCATCTTCTGCAGGTACTGGACGGCGTACCGCTCGAAGTAGGTCTTCGGCGGCACCTTGAACCACTGCATGTTGTTCCGCCTCTCAGCGATGCGCTTGACGTTGATCAGGTCGACGGCGCTCACGTTGCGCGAGACCGAGTTGTGGCCGTACGAACCGCAGCCCAGGGTGAGCGAGGGGATCAGGCCGTTGTACACGTCGCCGATGCCACCCAGTGCGCTGGGGGAGTTGGAGATGATGCGGCAGGCCTTCATCCGCAGACCGAACGCGCGCTCGATCTCCTTGTCGGAGGTGTGGATGACGGCGGTGTGGCCCAGGCCCCCGAACTCCAGCATCTGCTCGCACAGCTGCATGGCCTCTTCGGTGTCCTTCGCCGTGGTGTAGGCGAGCACCGGGCAGAGCTTCTCGCGGGAGAACGGGTCTTTCTCGCCCACAGCGTCGATCTTGACCAGCAGCATCTTCGTGCCGGGGGCGACGTCGATACCTGCGGCCTCCGCGATCTCGAGGGCGGACTTGCCCACCACGCTCGCGAGGATCGAGCCGTTATCGGTGACCATGTAGGAGGCGAGTTTCTTCTTCTCCTCCTTGGTCAGCACATGGGCGCCGTACTCCTTGAACTCCGTGAGCACGTCCTTGGAGATCGACTCGTCGATGATCAGTGCCTGCTCCGACGCGCAGATCATGCCGTTGTCGAAGGTCTTCGAGATGAGCAGGTCGTTGACGGTGCGCGAGATCTTCGCGGTCTTCTCGATGTAGACCGGCACGTTGCCGGGGCCCACGCCGAGCGCGGGCTTTCCTGTGCTGTACGCCGCGCGCACCATGCCGGAACCGCCGGTGGCCAGAGCAAGGGCGATACCGGGGTGGTTCAGCAGCTGGCCGGTGGCCTCCACGGAGGGCTGCTCGATCCACTGGATGCAGTTCTCCGGCGCGCCGTGGGCGATGGCTGCCTCGTACATCACGCGCGCAGCGGCGGTGGAGCACTTCTGGGCGCTCGGGTGGAACGCGAAGATGATCGGGTTCCGGGTCATGATCGAGATCAGGCACTTGAACATGACGGTCGAGGTCGGGTTCGTGACCGGCGTGATGCCCGCGACGACGCCGACGGGCTCGGCGATCTCGGTGACGCCCGTCTGCTTGTCCTCATGGATGACGCCGACGGTGCGGTCGTATTTGATCGAGTTCCAGACGTACTCGGTCGCGAAGATGTTCTTCACGCACTTGTCCTCGAACAGACCGCGACCGGTCTCGTCCACGGCCAGGCGCGCAAGGGGCATGTGCTGGTCCACGCCGACGAGTGCCATGTGGTGGACGATGTTGGTGATCGTCTCCTGGTCGAAGGCGTCGAAGGCCTTCAGGGCTGCCTGGCCCTTCGCGGCCAGATCGTCGATCATCGATGCAATGGCATCGGTGGCGGGGGGCTGCTTCTTCTTCTCAGTCATGTCCTTCGCCTTGTGTCATGCGAGCCCGGAGCTCTGGGTGCCTCCGCGAACTCGCGGTGGGCCGGACCCGTCGAGCATGACGCTACGAGAGATTCGCGTCGCATACCAGCGTTTCGCGCAGGCTGGTGGCGGCGGTGAGAACTTGCTGGTCAGCGCATTCTTTATTGTCGAAGCGGCAATTTGAGGTCGCTGTGCCGCGCGGAGGTCGGGCCGTGTGCGCTGCAGGTCACATGCTCACGCCGGGGACTGTGGTCCCGCTGTGACCAGGGGATTCTCTGGCAGTGTGTGCGCTGGGGGACGAGCCGCACGGACTGGCGGTCGCTGGGGGTGATGAGCGGCGTGATGTGCGCGGGGGACGATCGTCCTGGATTGACGCGCTGATATCGCGGTGCCTGTGCAGCCCGTACAGCTCGTACGGCGCCGAGGGTGGGGTGCTATGGCAGCGGCTGCTGCGCCGCGCACGGTGATCACGCGCCTCGTGGTGCGTTGACGGTGCGCCGCGCGCGGTATGCGCTGTGAGCCACGTCGCCCGTCTGCACGGTAGCGCGGTGCGCAGCGGGACGGATACAGTGGGCGGCACCGAAGACCGCCGGTCGTCGGCTCCTCCCGGAGTCGACCGAAGCGCCCCGCACGGGGAGGGCCTGCGCAGGTGAGTGAGAAGACCGTCGCATATTCGCGCCGTTACCCCTGTGGGGAGCCTGGCGTCGTGTGCGCACCGGGCCTCGGCACCTGCGTGTCGGGGCCTTTTCCGTGTCTGGAGCTTCACCCGGTGGCGCGAGACCTCTGGAAGGAGGGCCATGGCGAAGCCCGAGAAGGTGAGCGCCGTCGCCGAGATCGCGGAGCTTTTCCGCGAGTCTGACGCGGCCGTCATCACCGAGTACCGCGGCCTCAGCGTCCAGCAGCTGCAGCAGCTGCGTCGGTCGCTGGGCTCGGAGACGACCTACGCCGTGGTGAAGAACACGCTCACGGAGATCGCCGCCCGCGAGGTTGGCATCGACGTGTTCGAGGGTCAGCTCTCGGGCCCCACCGCCATCGCCTTCATCAAGGGTGAGCCGGTGGAGCCTGCGAAGGCCCTGCGTGACTTCGCCAAGGAGAACGAACAGCTCGTCATCAAGTCCGGATACTTCGAGGGCAAGCTGCTCTCGGAGGCCGATGTTACGAAGCTCGCGGACCTCGAGTCCCGCGAGGTTCTGCTGGCCAAGGCTGCTGGCGCTATGAAGGCGTCGATGTCCAAGGCCGCCGCCGTGTTCGCTGCACCGCTGTCCAAGGCGGCACGCACCGTGGACGCGCTGCGGGCCAAGCAGGAGGCCTGAGCCATCCGGCTCACCCCTGCCTGATCCGCCCAGCGCGTCAGCGCTGAACGAGGCCCGCCACACGGCGAGCCAACCGCATGACCCAGGCGCGTGCGCGCCGCATCCGAAGCCGGGACGATGTCCCACCAACAGGAAGGAACGCCACCATGGCGAAGCTCAGCAACGACGAGCTCATCGAAGCTTTCAAGGAGATGACCCTCATCGAGCTCTCCGAGTTCGTGAAGCAGTTCGAGGAGGTCTTCGAGGTCACCGCCGCCGCTCCCGTGGCTGTCGCCGCGGGCGGTGCTGCCGCCGGTGGCGGTGGCGAGGCCGCTGCCGAGGAGGAGAAGGACGAGTTCGACGTCATCCTCGAGTCGGCTGGCTCCGCGAAGATCGCCGTCATCAAGGAGGTGCGCGCCCTGACCAGCCTCGGCCTGAAGGAGGCCAAGGCTCTCGTGGACGAGGCTCCCAAGCCGGTCCTGGAGAAGGTCGCCAAGGACGCTGCCGAGAAGGCCAAGGAGCAGCTCGAGGGCGCTGGCGCTTCCGTCACCGTCAAGTGACGACGCCGCGCTTGATCCCGAGCGCATCCTGATCGTTTCGATCACCACGGGCCGTCCCGCATCTGCGGGGCGGCCCGTGCTGTCGTTCGGCACAGGCGCATAGGGGCACACGCAGTTGTCCACACAGGCTCCGGGAGCGGTCGTATCCGAACCGTGACCGTCCATATGTGCTGAACAGCACGCCTCCGGGGCGGGAACCGCTTAGGTTGAAGGCTTAGACCGCAGTGACGCGGCACACGTCATCCGTTCCCCATTCCCCGGAGTCCCCCGTGCGCTTGAATCCCGTACGCCGTCTTGCCGCCTTCGGTGGCGCCCTCATCCTGGGAGCCGCGGGCCTGACAGGCCCCGCGCTCGCTGCGCCTGCGCTGCCGCAGGCGCCGCCGGTGCCCCCTGCTCCGATGGAGAAGGATGGCGAGCGCCCGAGCGCCGAGCCGCGGATCCCGGTGCTCATCACCTTGAAGAAGCAGCCGTCGAATCCGTCCGAGTCGGGCGAGTCGGCCTCGCTCTCCGCGCAGAAAGAGCTCATCACCCGCTGGTCTGACCGCTACGACCTCACGATCGACCGGCAGTTTGGCTACCTGTTCAACGGGATGTCTGCCACCATCCCGGCGTCGCAGCTGGGCGCGCTGTCGCTTGAGCCCGAGGTCCAGTCCGTGCGTCGTGAGCGCGTCTATGAGCGCGCCGAGCACACGGCGCGCCAGGTGCACGGCGTGCCCGCCGCGTTCCGTGACCACGGTGTGGATGGCACCGGCATGGTCATCTCCATCATCGACTCCGGCATTGATCCGGGCCACCGCGACATGCGCCTGGATGACTGCGCAGCCGCGAAGATTCAGGAGATCAACTCGGCCGCCGAGGGCGGTTTCACCTGCAAGGTGCCCACCGGCTACAACTACGCCGATGAATCCTTCGTTGTGAAGGACACCGCCGCGACTCCCCACGGCCAGCACGTCGCCGGCATTGCCGCCGCGAACGGCTCGCCCGGCGATGACGCCGGGGACGTGGTCGAGACCGGCCGCATCGACGGCATCGCCCCGAATGCTCAGCTGCTGGCGATGAAGGTGTTCTCCAACCAGGGCGGTGGCGCCGCGGATTCCGACATCATCGCAGCGATCGAGGACTCCGTGAAGCTCGATGCGGACGTCATCAACATGTCGCTCGGCTCGCCGAACGGCCTGAAGAACACCTCCAACGGCACCTCCATCGCCATTGAGGCGGCCCGCGAAGCGGGGGTCGTCACGGTGATCGCGGCAGGTAACGATGGCCAGAACTTCTCCCCGACGGGTGGGCCGGATGACGCTCTGGGACTGCACGATGACGGTACCGTCGGCTCCCCCTCGACCCAGGGGTCTGCCCTGTCGGTGGCGTCCCTGGACAACACCGAGCTCACCCAGGCCGTTGCCTACCACGGCGATCCCGAGAAGCAGGTCGCCTATGAGCTCGCCACCGGCCAGCCCGATGACCAGGCCCATGAGGTCATCGACATTGGCATCGGCGATGAGGCCGGCATCGCTGGCCGCGACCTGAACGGTGCCTACGCCCTGATCGAGCGCGGCGGACTGACCTTCACGGAGAAGTACGAGAACGCCATCAACGCCGGCGCCGCGGGCGTGGTGATGTACAACCACGAGGACGGGGGAGAAGCCACCTTCGGCATGGCCGGCGTGGAGGAGTTCACCATCCCCGGCATCATCGTCCCGCGCTCGGCCGGCCTTGCCATGCGCGAGGAGATCGCCGCGGGCGGCACGACGATCCGCATCACCGAGGACCTCATGCTCTCCGAGAACCCCACGGGTCTCGAGCCGTCCTCCTTCACGTCATGGGGTGCGACGCCCACGCTCGACTTCGAGCCGGAGATCGCCGGCATCGGCGGAGGCGTCTACTCCACGTACAACGACGACACGTACGGTCCGAACTCCGGCACGTCCATGGCGTCCCCGAACGTGGCCGGCGTGCTGGCTCTCGTTCTTGAGCACCTGAAGCAGACCCGCCCTGACGTGACCGGGGCCGCGCGGGTCGATCTTGCGAAGACGATGCTCATGAACACGGCGCTGATCCCGACGGATGACAACGGCGTCCCGTTCTCGCCGCGTCAGGTGGGTGCCGGCCTCGCACAGGTGGACCGGGCCCTTGCGACCGACGTCATCGCCACCGTGGATGGAACGGCAGCAGCCGCGCTGCGACAGGTGAACGGTTCAGCATCCTTCACCGTGACCCTGACCAACACGGGTGATCAGCCGCGCACCTTCACGGTGCCCGCTGACCAGCAGGTGCTCGCTGAGACCAACGCCGCCGGTGAACCGACCACGGTGAGGGTCTCCTCGGGGACTCTTGCGGTCGGCGCCTCCTCCATCACGGTGCCGGCCGGGGGCACGGCGACAGTCGACGTCACGGTCACCCCGGAGGCCGGAGGAGATCACTTCATGGGCGGATGGCTGCGGCTTGCCTCCGATGCCGCCGACCAGGTGGATCTCGCCGTCCCGTACCTGGGTTTTGCCGGTGACTGGAACGCGGAGAACATCATCCTTCCTCCGGGTGAGAAGCTCACGGATGACCTTGACGTCCAGACGCAGCTGCTCACCGGCTGGGGCGGTGCAACCATCCCGCTGACCAGCGAGCTCGGCGAGTTCTGGCTCTCGCCCAACGGCGACGGTGACATGGACATCGTGGCCATGAACATGGCCATGATGCGCAACGCCACCGATGTCCGCTACGAGATCCTCGATGCGAACAAGAAGGTCATCAAGACCATCGGCCAGGAGCAGGACGTGTACCGTCCGCTGCTCGGCGACTACATGGGTGCAGAGAACCCGGGTGATGCCCAGTGGACCGGCGCGACCTTCGACGGGACGATCTGGAACCCCCAGACCGCCGACTTCGAGCCGCTGCCTGATGGGCGCTACACCTACCGCGTCTCCGCTCGCCTGAGCGAGGACTACCCGTGGCAGACCACCGACGTTGAGTTCGGTCTGGACGCCACCGCTCCCGAGATCACGTTCGGCCCCGTGGAGCAGAACGTGCTCACCTTCTCCGTGGTCGAGAACGGCTCCGGACTGCTGGAGACCCCGACCGTGACGAACGCTGCCGGCGACGAGATCCCGGTGGTTGATCGCGGTGACGGCACCTACGCCGTCGAGGTCGATCCCGCACAGGTGCCGTTCGTGACGGTCGCCTCCGTCGACGCAGGCTTGAACCTGGGCGTCGCAAGCAAGGTCTTCACCGATTCCCAGGTGGTCGTGGCCGGTGCCGACAAGCTGCAGAAGGAGGTGCTCGGCCCGAAGTCGGCAGTTGTCTCCGACGGGAAGCTCGTGGTCTCCGGCTTCGTCTCCTCTGACATCACCGCCGTGCGCATTGCGGGCCAGAAGCCGGTTGATTCGGCCAACGGGCGCTTCCGCGATGGCGTCGACCTCACGGAAGGAACCCAGGACATCCTGGTCGAAGGGCTCGGCGCCGACGGCCAGGTGATCGCTTCACAGACGCTCACCGTCACGTACGACTCCACGGCTCCGACCGTGAAGATCACCGACATGCCGAAGGATGACGCCGGCGCGGCCGTGCTCGACGACAACGGCTCGGTGCTCGTGCGTGGAACCATCACCGATGAGCGCAAGGGTGCTCAGCTCGGTCTCGAACTCACCGCCGCCGGCAAGACCACACCGGTCGACGTCGCCGCCGACGGCAGCTTCGAGGTCACCGTCACCCCGGGGGCCAAGGATCACGCCTTCGTGCTCACCGGAACCGACGGACAGAACTCCGCTCCGATGACGGTCCCGATCTCTGGTCGCCAGGCGCCGCTGCCGGCCTTCACGCTGCCCACGGAGACGAACGTCGAGTGCCTGCTCGAGCAGGGCGCCTGCTTCGTCCCGGGCAACACCCCGGATGTCAACGAGGACGGCTCCGTGTTCACCTTCACCGGCAAGGCGGGGGAGAACACCGGTTCGATCGTGCTGCGCCGGGAGGTGCGCCTGGGTGAGGACGGCACCTACCCCGAGCCGCAGGACATCCCGGCGACCATCGCCAAGGACGGCACGTTCAGCGTCGACCTTCCGATGAGCACCGGCGAGAACGGGTACCGGATGATCATCACCGACAAGGAGGGCAAGGTCCGCTTTGACCGCGGTGTGCGCTTCTTCTTCGACGTGACCGCCCCGACCCTGACGGTCGATGAGCCGACGCTCATCGGTGGGACGCTCTACACCGCCACGCCAGAGGTCGCGTTCCGCGGAACCGCCTCTGATGACGGTTGGGGCTACGGCCTGCGCCTGAATGACTCCGTGGTGATCGAACGCTTCGACAGGGGATCCCCGGGCGAGCAGTCCAACCGCCGCGAGTTCTCGGCTGATCTCACGGTGGCCGATGGCGACACGTTGCTCCTGGAGTACGGGGACGCCAACGGCAACATTCTCTTGGCCGGCATCCCGGTGGTGCTCGACCAGGACGCTCCGACCGTGAGCATCGACCAGGTGGCCGACGACGAGATCGTCGAGGATGGCCGCGAGATCACCATCACCTCCACGGATGATCACCTGGCCACTCAGCGGGTCACCCTGAACGGTGAGGTGATCGCCGATCAGGCCACCGACCTCAGCACCAGTGAGCAGGCCGTCGAGGATGTGCTGGTGGACAGCCGCGACCTGCTCGCGGAACAGGGTGCAGACGAGCAGGCCCCACAGGACCAGGCCCCGGCCCCGTCTGATGGCGGCGGCGATGAGGCCACGGCGAACTCCGCGGCGTCGGCCCGGGGTGCGGCAGCGGATACGCCTGAGGGCTCTGCGCAGAACGCTCCTGAGGACGCGGCGGCGCCGGGCGACGTGTCCGTGGCGGCGGCGCAGACCGCACCGAAGCAGACGGCGTTGGAGACGACGCTCGCCACTGCTGATCTCGCACCGGGCCGGTACACCCTCAGCGTTGTCGCAACGGACCTGGCCGGGAACATGACCACCCAGACTCGCGTGTTCGAGATCCCGTCGGTGCTGTCGATCACCGGTGAGGACTCGGTCTCGCTGGAGGTGCACCGCGAACAGCTTGCGGACCAGGGTGCGCTTGCCCAGCTCGTGCTCGACCAGTACGGCACGGAGCTCGACGGCGACGCGAAGGCGGCGACGGCTGCCGGTGCCGAGCTGTCTCTGGCCCCGGGCACTGTGCTCGTTCCCGGTGAGCAGACGGTGACCGTGCTCGCCGCCGACGATCAGGGACGCACCGCCGAGCGTGAGGTGACGGTGACGGTGAACCTCAAGGAGATCACGCTGCGCGACGGCGACGTGACAGCCACCTCCACCTTCCGCTCCGATGATGTGCTCTCGGCATCGATCACGGCCGATGGGCGTGTGCGCACGCTGACCATGAGCACGGAGCATGCCTCCCTGTCTGCCGTGATCACGGTGCCCGGTGTGGAGGGCAGCGCGGTGGCGCGGGTGCTTGAGGACGGTCGCGAGGTGCCGGTGCGTGCGACGTTCGCTGATGGGGTGCTCACCTTCACGGGTCCGTCCCACGCCACCTACCGCATCACGGAACCGGCTGCACCTGGCGATGACCAGGGCGGAAACGAGGGTGGTGACCAGGGCGGTAACGGCCAGGGTGATGACCAGGGCAGTGGTCGCGGAGGCGAGCACAGCGGTGGCTCGGGCGACGGTTCTCGCACCGACCGTCCTACCCCCGGGGCTCGCGGCCCGCTCGCCGTGACCGGCGTTGAGGTTGCTGGCCTCGCAGTGCTCGCGTTGCTCGCCGTGGCCGGCGGCGCAGCATTGGTACGTCGTCGCAAGCGCGGCACGACCGCTGACTGAGCGGCTGCGCCGTACCGTGCATGACGCGGGTCCCGCCTCGACGGCAGGGCCCGCGTCGTGCATTCAGGCGTGTGGCCGGATCCGTCGGCTGGGGGGATGGAGCCCGGTGAGGCATGAGGCGCGCGGGCTGGCTGTGATGGCGCGCCTGCTTGACTCACACGCCTGCAGGCCTGCATCCTTGTCACCGTACTGAGCTGTTCCTGCCGCCGGGCCCCATCCGGGCCCGCTCGAGACAGATAGGCAAGAGGCTCGGCCTTCCGCGCCAGGCATATGGCGGCCGACGCGGATGGACCGGTGTTCACGCACCCCTTGTGTCCATCCGTGTCTTTCGTTATGCTCGTATCTTGCGCTGTGCGTTGGCCGGGCCCTCTGTCGTCCGTGTGCGATCGCCCATCAGGGCCCACGCCGCGCCGGAGTCACCGTTCTCGGCCTGTGGAAGGACCACTCTTGGCTGCCTCGAGCACCGATCTCACCCATGACATCGCCCTTCGCGCCGCCTCTCCGCGCGTCACGTTCGCGAAGCTCGACGACCCCCTTGCCGTCCCGGATCTGCTGAGCCTGCAGACCACATCGTTTGACTGGCTGCTCGGCAATGAGCGGTGGCAGGAGCGTGCCGCTGAAGCTGCTGAGGCTGGCCGCGAGGATGTGCCGCAGACCTCTGGCCTTGCGGACATCCTCGAGGAGATCTCCCCCATCGAGGACTTCGGCGGCAACATGTCGTTGTCCTTCCGCGATCACACCTTCGACGAGCCGAAGTACGGGGTCGAGGAGTGCAAGGAGAAGGACCTCA
This sequence comes from Brachybacterium timonense, assembly GCF_900258505.1. Lineage (GTDB taxonomy): Bacteria > Actinomycetota > Actinomycetes > Actinomycetales > Dermabacteraceae > Brachybacterium > Brachybacterium timonense. Next base: position 2,572,106 of record NZ_LT984895.1, on the reverse strand, counting down.
CCTACGCTGCTCCGCTGTATGTCATCGCCGAGTTCATGAACAACGAGACCGGCGAGATCAAGACCCAGACGGTCTTCATGGGCGACTTCCCGCTCATGACCAACAAGGGCACCTTCATCATTAACGGCACCGAGCGTGTCGTCGTCTCGCAGCTGGTCCGCTCCCCGGGCGTGTACTTCGAGGAGACAATCGACAAGACCAGCGACAAGCACGTCTTCAACGCCAAGATCATCCCCTCGCGCGGTGCCTGGCTGGAGTTCGAGGTCGACAAGCGTGACCAGGTGGGCGTGCGCATCGATCGCAAGCGCAAGCAGTCAGTCACCACGCTGCTGCAGGCCCTGGGCATGTCCCACGCGGACATCCTCGAGGAGTTCGGCGAGTTCGAGTCGATGCGCTCCACTCTGGAGAAGGACCGCATCACCTCCCAGGATGAAGCGCTCATGGACATCTACCGCAAGCAGCGTCCGGGCGAGCCGCCCACGCGCGATGCGGGCGAGGCCATGCTGAACAACCTCTACTTCAACGAGAAGCGCTATGACCTGGCGAAGGTCGGCCGCTACAAGATCGGCAAGAAGCTGGGTATCGAGGGCCAGCTGTCCGAGTCCGTCCTGCGTCTCGAGGACATCGTCGCCACCATCAAGTACCTGGTGGCGCTTCACGAGGGCCTGACGGAGATGACCAGCGTTGACTCCCGCACCATTCGTGTGGAGACCGACGACATCGACCACTTCGGCAACCGTCGCATCCGCGCCGTCGGCGAGCTGATTCAGAACCAGTTCCGCACGGGCCTGTCCCGGATGGAGCGCGTGGTGCGCGAGCGCATGACCACGCAGGATGTCGAAGCGATCACGCCGCTGACGCTGATCAACATCCGCCCCGTGACCGCAGCGATCAAGGAGTTCTTCGGAACCTCCCAGCTGTCGCAGTTCATGGACCAGAACAACCCGCTGTCGGGTCTGACCCATAAGCGTCGTCTGTCGGCGCTCGGTCCCGGCGGTCTGTCCCGTGACCGCGCCGGCATGGAGGTGCGCGATGTCCACCCGTCGCACTACGGCCGCATGTGCCCGATCGAGACCCCTGAGGGTCCGAACATCGGCCTGATCGGTTCGCTCGCAACCTTCGCGCGCATCAATCCGTTCGGCTTCGTCGAGACCCCGTACCGCAAGGTCTCCGGTGGTGCGGTGACCGACAAGATCGTCTACCTCACCGCGGACGACGAGGATCGTCACGTCATCGCCCAGGCGAACGCGAAGCTGGACGACGACGGCCGCTTCACTGATGAACAGGTGCTGTGCCGACTGCCCGGTGGTGAGCCGGAGCTGATCGACGCGGCGGACGTTGACTTCATGGACGTCTCCGCGCGTCAGATGGTCTCCGTCGCCACCGCGATGATCCCCTTCCTCGAGCACGACGACGCCAACCGTGCGCTCATGGGCTCGAACATGCAGCGTCAGGCCGTGCCGCTGCTGCGCACCGAGATGCCGCTGGTCGGTACAGGTATGGAGCGTCGCGCCGCAGTGGACGCCGGCGATGTGGTGGTGGCCCAGAAGTCCGGTGTGATCGAGGAGCTGTCCGCCGATCTCATCTCCGTGATGGCCGACGACGGCACCCGTCAGACCTACTCGCTCGACAAGTTCCAGCGCTCGAATGCGGGCAACTGCTACAACCAGCGCGTCCTGTTCGACGAGGGTGACCGCGTCGAGGCCGGCTCGATCCTGGCAGATGGCCCGTCCACCGACGACGGTGAGCTCGCCCTGGGCAAGAACCTGCTGGTGGCGTTCATGTCCTGGGAGGGCCACAACTACGAGGACGGCATCATCCTGTCCTCCCGCCTGGTGCAGGATGACGTGCTCACGTCGATCCACATCGAGGAGCACGAGGTCGATGCGCGTGACACCAAGCTCGGCAAGGAAGAGATCACCCGTGACATCCCCAACGTGGGCGATGATGTCCTGGCCGATCTCGACGAGCGCGGCATCATCCGCATCGGTGCCGAGGTCGAACCCGGCGACATCCTCGTCGGCAAGGTGACCCCGAAGGGCGAGACCGAGCTGACCCCGGAGGAGCGCCTGCTGCGCGCCATCTTCGGTGAGAAGGCGCGTGAGGTGCGTGACACCTCGCTGCGCGTGCCCCACGGCGAGTCCGGCACCGTGATCGGTGTACGCGTGTTCACCGACGAGGAGGACGGAGACATCCTCCCCACCGGTGTGAACGAGATGGTCCGCGTCTACGTTGCCCAGAAGCGCAAGATCACCGACGGTGACAAGCTCGCGGGCCGGCACGGCAACAAGGGCGTCATCGCGAAGATCCTGCCGGTGGAGGACATGCCGTTCCTCGAGGACGGCACCCCCGTGGACATCATCCTCAACCCCATGGGCGTGCCCGGCCGCATGAACATCGGTCAGGTGATGGAGACCCATCTGGGGTGGGTCGCGAAGTCCGGCTGGGACCTGCCCGCTGACTCCACCTCCGCGGAGACGCTGCCGCAGGCCGCGCTGCACGGTGAGCCTGGCACCCCGGTGGCCGTCCCTGTGTTTGATGGCCTCACCGGCGACGAGCTCAACGAGCTGATCGTCAACCACCGTCCGAACCGCGATGGTGTGCAGATGGTCAAGGAGGACGGCAAGGCTCAGCTGTTCGATGGCCGCTCCGGTGAGCCGTTCCCGGTGCCGGTGTCCGTGGGCTACATGTACATCCTGAAGCTGCACCACCTGGTGGACGACAAGCTGCACGCCCGCTCGACCGGCCCGTACTCGATGATCACCCAGCAGCCGCTGGGCGGTAAGGCGCAGTTCGGTGGCCAGCGCTTCGGCGAGATGGAGGTGTGGGCCCTCGAGGCCTACGGCGCCGCGTACGCCCTGCAGGAGCTGCTGACCATCAAGTCCGATGACGTCACCGGCCGCGTGAAGGTGTACGAGTCGATCGTCAAGGGCGAGAACATCCCCGAACCGGGCATCCCGGAGTCCTTCCGCGTGCTGCTCAAGGAGATGCAGTCGCTGTGCCTGAACGTGGAGGTGCTGTCCTCTGACGGCTCCAGCGCCGAACTGCGTGAGAGCGACGAAGAGGTCTTCCGAGCTGCCGAGGAGCTCGGGATCGACCTGTCCCGCCGGCCCCACGAGGGCGTCGGCTCCATCGAAGAGGTCTGACGGTTCCGCTCCCCGCGGCCATCGGCCGCGGGGAGCGCCCGCAGCCCTGAACCCTCAGACCCCACGATTTTCGATTCGAGAGAAGGACATCCGTGCTCGACGTCAACACTTTTGACGAGCTCCGCATCGGCCTCGCAACCGCCGACGACATCCGTTCCTGGTCCTTCGGCGAGGTGAAGAAGCCGGAGACCATCAACTACCGCACCCTCAAGCCCGAGATGGACGGCCTGTTCTGCGAGAGCATCTTCGGTCCCACCCGGGACTGGGAGTGCTACTGCGGCAAGTACAAGCGCGTGCGCTTCAAGGGCATCGTCTGTGAACGCTGCGGTGTGGAGGTCACCAAGTCCGATGTGCGCCGTCAGCGCATGGGGCACGTGGAGCTTGCCGCTCCGGTGACTCACATCTGGTACTTCAAGGGCGTGCCCAGCCGCCTGGGCTACCTGCTGGACCTGGCTCCGAAGGACCTCGAGAAGGTCATCTACTTCGCGGCGTACATGATCACCGCCGTCGATGAGCAGGCCCGCCACGAAGACCTGCCTGATCTGCAGAGCCGCCACGACCTGGAGATCAAGGAGCTCGAGAACGAGCGGGACGCCGCCATCAATGAGCGCGCCGTCTCCGCGGAGAAGGATCTCGCCCAGCTCGAGGAAGAGGGCGCGAAGGCTGACGCCAAGCGGAAGGTTCGCGACTCCGCAGAGCGCGAGCAGGCGCAGATCCGCAAGAAGTACGACGCCGAGATCGGTCGCGTCACGGCCGTGTGGGAGCGCTTCACCTCGCTGAAGGTTGCCGACCTCGAAGGTGATGAGCAGCTGTACCGCGCTATGAAGCTGCGCTACGGCACCTACTTCGAGGGCGGTATGGGCGCTGAGGCCATCCAGAAGCGTCTGGAGACCTTCGACCTCGACTCCGAGGCCCAGGCCCTGCGCGAGGTCATTGCCACCGGCAAGGGCCAGAAGAAGGCTCGCGCCCTCAAGCGCCTCAAGGTCGTCTCCGCCTTCCGCAGCACCACCAACTCGCCCACCGGCATGGTGCTGGACTGCATCCCGGTGATCCCGCCGGACCTGCGTCCGATGGTGCAGCTGGACGGTGGCCGCTTCGCGACCTCCGACCTGAATGACCTGTACCGCCGCGTGATCAACCGCAACAACCGCCTCAAGCGCCTGCTGGACCTGGGCGCCCCTGAGATCATCGTGAACAACGAGAAGCGGATGCTGCAGGAGTCGGTGGACTCGCTGTTCGACAACGGCCGCCGTGGCCGTCCGGTGACCGGCCCGGGCAACCGCCCGCTGAAGTCCCTGTCCGACATGCTTAAGGGCAAGCAGGGCCGCTTCCGCCAGAACCTGCTGGGCAAGCGCGTGGACTACTCCGGCCGCTCCGTGATCGTGAACGGCCCGCAGCTGAAGCTGCACCAGTGCGGTCTGCCCAAGGGCATGGCGCTGGAGCTGTTCAAGCCGTTCGTGATGAAGCGCCTCGTCGAGCTGTCCCACGCTCAGAACGTGAAGGCCGCCAAGCGGATGGTCGAGCGCGCCCGCCCCGAGGTGTGGGACGTGCTCGAGGAAGTCATCACCGAGCACCCGGTGCTGCTGAACCGTGCGCCCACCCTGCACCGCCTGGGCATCCAGGCCTTCGAGCCGCAGCTGGTGGAGGGCAAGGCCATTCACCTGCACCCGCTCGTGTGCGCCGCCTTCAACGCGGACTTCGACGGTGACCAGATGGCCGTGCACCTGCCGCTGTCTGCAGAGGCGCAGGCCGAGGCCCGCATCCTGATGCTGTCCTCGAACAACATCCTCAAGCCGTCGGATGGCCGCCCGGTGACCATGCCCGCGCAGGACATGGTGATCGGCCTGTACCACCTGACCACGGTGTGTGAGGACACCGCTGGCGCTGGCCGTGCGTTCGCCTCCGTGGCGGAGGCAGTCATGGCCTATGACGCCGGCGATCTGGATCTCAACGCCCCGGTCACGATCCGGTTCGGCGCGGGTGAGATCGTGCCGCCGCGCGACTGGGAGGCTCCCGAGGGCTGGACCGAGGGTGATCCCGTCACGCTGGTCACCACGCTGGGCACCGTCTACTTCAATGAGACTCTGCCGATGGACTTCCCGTTCGTGCAGGGGCAGGTGGCCAAGAAGCGTCTGGGCTCGATCGTGAACGAGCTGGCCGAGCGCTACGACAAGGGCCAGGTCTCCGCGTCGCTCGACGCGCTCAAGGCCTACGGCTTCACGTGGGGCACCCGCTCGGGCGTCTCTTTCGCGTTCTCCGACATCGTCGCGCCTGACAGCAAGGCGGAGATCGTCGCGAAGTACGAGAAGAAGGCCGCGCAGGTGCAGGAGAACCGTGACCTGGGTCTGGTCTCCGAGGCCGAGCGCAACATGGAGCTCATCGACATCTGGACCGAGGCGACCAATGAGGTCGATGAGGCGATGCGCGCCAACTTCGAGGAGTCCAACACGATCTACCGTGTGGTGCACTCCGGTGCCCGCGGCAACTGGATGCAGATCCGCCAGATCGCCGGTATGCGCGGTCTGGTGAACAACCCGAAGGGTGAGATCATCCCGCGCCCGATCCTCTCCAACTACAAGGAGGGGCTGTCGGTGCTGGAGTACTTCATCGCCTCGCACGGTTCCCGTAAGGGTCTGGCGGATACGGCGCTGAAGACCGCCCAGTCGGGCTACCTCACGCGTCGTCTGGTGGACGTCTCTCAGGACGTCATCGTCCGTGAGGCGGACTGCGGTACCGCCAAGGGCTTCGTGCTGCCGATCGCGGTGGAAGAGGCCGGCGCGCTGCGTCCGCACGAGAACGTGGAGACCACCGTCTACGGCCGTACCCTGGCTGTGGCGGTGACCGACGAGGACGGCACTGAGCTCGCCCCGGCGGGAGCTGACGTGGGTGATGAGCTGATCGCCAACCTGATCGCCCACGGCGTGCGTGAGGTGAAGATCCGCTCCGTGCTCAGCTGTGACTCGGCCGTGGGCACGTGCGCGAAGTGCTACGGCCGCTCGCTGGCCACCGGTCAGCTGGTGGACATCGGCGAGGCCGTGGGCATCGTCGCCGCGCAGTCCATCGGTGAGCCGGGCACCCAGCTGACCATGCGTACGTTCCACTCCGGTGGTGTCGCGAGCGCTGACGGCGATATCACCCATGGTCTGCCGCGTGTGCAGGAGCTGTTCGAGGCTCGCACCCCGGCTGGCTTCGCGCCGATCACCGAGGTGGCCGGTCGGGTGGAGATCGAGGAGACCGACAAGCAGCGTCGGATCACGATCACGCCTGACGATGGCTCGGACCCGGTCTCCTACACCGTCTCCAAGCGCGTCACGCTCCTGGTGGGCGATGGCGAGCACGCGGAGGTCGGCCAGCAGCTGTCGCAGGGCTCCGTGGATCCCAAGCAGGTGCTGCGCATCCTCGGCCCCCGCGCGGTGCAGCAGCACCTGGTGAACGAGGTCCAGAAGGTGTACATCTCCCAGGGCGTGGACATCCACGCCAAGCACATCGAGGTCATTGTGCGGCAGATGCTGCGTCGCGTGACGATCATCGAGTCGGGCGACACCGATCTGCTGCCGGGCGATTTCACCGAGCGCGTCACCTTCGAGCGGGAGAACCGCCGCGTTCTGGCCGAGGGCGGGCAGCCCGCCTCGGGCCGTCCGGAGCTCATGGGCATCACGAAGGCGTCGCTTGCGACGGATTCGTGGCTGTCGGCCGCGTCCTTCCAGGAGACCACGCGCGTGCTCACCGAGGCCGCTCTGAACCGCAAGAGCGACATGCTCATGGGCCTCAAGGAGAACGTGATCATCGGCAAGCTGATCCCGGCCGGCACCGGCCTGCAGCGTTTCCGCCGCATCGTGGTGGAGCCCACCGACGAGGCGAAGGCTCAGATGTACCAGGTTCCCGGGTACGACGAGCTGGACTTCTCCGGCTTCGGCACGAACGGCGCGGTGAACCTGGACGACATCGACTACGCCGATCCGTTCCGCACCGATCTGCGCTGAGTCGTCCACCGACGACCACTGACGGGGCCGCTTCCCTGACGGGGAGGCGGCCCCGTCGTCCGTCGGGCCCTGGCTGTGTCGCCGTTGACGAAGTGCTCCGCTGTACTGCTGGTGCCACGATCCCGAGCCCCACCACGCTGTCCAGCTCGCCGAGCTGTCCCGTCCGCGTCGCCGACGACGCGGACAATGCCGATGCGTGGTCGGGGACGTGACCCGGCTCCCCTGAACCGTCACGCGACGGTAAAGAACAGTGCGTGCTCCGTCCAAACTCCCGTCTATCGCCTTCCCTGCCCCGATGATGGGCACCACGATGGATGACGCGACAGTCCGAGCGATGATCTTCCCCGCAGCGCCCCCAGCGGAGCGCGCGCTCGCCCGGGCTCGGTGGCTCATCGGCCGCCCGCACACGAACCGTGAACACAGCGAGGACTGCGACCCCGGGTCGCGCGAAGGACGTGGACGTGAAGACGAAGGGCTGGATCGCGGCGGCTGCCGCGGCATGCGTGGTGGCCGTTGGCGGCGGTGGCACCGCCTACGCCATGCAGAACGAGATCACCGTCTACCACTACGGAACCCCGAGCACGGTGCGGACGTACAGCACCACGGTCGAAGACCTCCTGAAGGCTCAGGGCATTGAGGTTCACAAGAACGATCTCGTGATCCCCGACCTCGGCACCACCGTGGACGATGGCACCGAGATCCAGGTCATCCAGCGCCGCCCCGCCACGGTCACCGTCGACGGCACCGCTGAAGAGGTCCTGACCACCGGCACCACCGTGCAGGACGCCCTGGACGAGCTCGACCTTGACCTCGAGGGCGCCGCGATCACGCCGGATGTCTCCACTGAGCTCGCCGCCGACGGGACGGACGTCGAGGTCACCACCAGCAAGACCATCACCATCAAGGGCCAGCGTGGCCAGGACACCTTCACCGTCAACGCCGCCACCGTCGGCGAAGCGATGAAGAAGGTTCTGGGCGATTACCAGGATGCCGACAAAGCACTGCTGAATGGCAAGGAGATCGACAAGAGCTCCGCCATCGAGGACGGCGCCACCTACCAGATCGTGCGCACCCGCCAGAAGGAGCGCACCGAGACTGAAGAGGTCGCCTTCACCACCGAGACCAAGAAGTCGGACTCCCTCTTCACCGGCGAGACCAAGGTCGAGACCAAGGGAGTCAAGGGGGAGAAGACCACCACCCTTCGCGACACCCTCGTCGACGGCAAGGTGACGGAGACCGAGACCCTGTCCGAAAAGGTCACCAAGGAGCCCGTGACCGAGGTCGTTCTCGAAGGAACCAAGGAGAAGCCGAAGAACCGCGAGGAGACCCGCTCGAACGGATCCTCGAAGAACCGTGACGGCGAGTCGTCACGCGGCGCAGATCGCGAGTCCCCGAAGCGTTCCACCTCGAGCACCGATCAGAGCGGCTCCGGCGTCGGTGCCACTCAGACCTGCAAGGCCTCCCACTACGGCCAGGGCGATGGCACCCACGGTGGCCCGACCGCCAGCGGCGAGCGCTTCAACAAGCACGCCATGACCGCGGCCCACAAGAGCCTGCCGCTGGGTACCCGCATCCGCGTCACGAACAACAACACCGGCCAGAGCGTCGTTGTCCGGATCAACGACCGCGGTCCATACGTCGGCGGACGCTGCCTGGACCTGTCATACGGCGCGTTCTCCGCGATCGGCAACCCCGGCTCCGGCGTCATGACCGTCTCCTGGCAGCGCGTGGGCTGACCCACCGGGTTCCACACCAGCCAGATAGCGTCACGGCCCTGCCCTGCACCCTTGAGGTGGAGGGCAGGGCCGCTCCCGTCGGCGGCGGCAGAAGCAGAAACGGGCCGTTGCATGTGATGTGCGTCGGAGGAGACGCCGCCCTTTGACCGCATCCACTCGACCTCACTAGACTCACAAGAGCGTCCGGAGTGCCCTCTGGTCGTGAGCAGGGACGAAAAGCCCAGGTGCCCCGTGTGAGAGCGCGGAGCACAGGGTGTCCCCCGCGAGGAGCGGATCCTTGCGGTGTGCCCGAAATCGGCGTGGCGGGTGTGCCCACCCGGCGTCGAGGGCAGCGATCACGGTCCTTCGCACGCCCGGCCGGTGCCACCGGTCGGACGGGTCGGGCGCCTGTTCCCCGGGCATGGGGGAGCGGCGTCTGGGTCGTCGGCCGCAATCGCGGTCGAAGAAGGTGATCCGTCGGGACCAACAGCCCCGTCGGCCGCACAGGAAGAGAAGAAGTGCCCACTATTCAGCAGTTGGTGCGCAAGGGACGGCAGGACAAGTCCGCCGCCTCGAAGACGCCGGCGCTCAAGGGTTCGCCCCAGCGCCGCGGCGTCTGCACGCGCGTGTACACCACCACTCCGAAGAAGCCGAACTCGGCGCTGCGCAAGATTGCGCGTGTGCGCCTGTCCACCGGTATCGAGGTGACCGCCTACATCCCCGGCGTCGGCCACAACCTGCAGGAGCACTCCATCGTGCTCGTGCGCGGCGGCCGTGTGAAGGATCTGCCGGGCGTGCGCTACAAGATCGTGCGCGGCTCCCTCGACACTCAGGGAGTGAAGGGCCGCCAGCAAGCCCGCTCCCGCTACGGCGCGAAGAAGGAGAAGAAGTAATGCCTCGTAAGGGAGCAGCTCCCAAGCGCCAGCTCGTGGTGGACCCCGTCTACGGTTCCCCGCTGGTCACCCAGCTCATCAACAAGATCCTGCTTGACGGCAAGAAGACCGTCGCCGAAAACATCGTGTACAACGCCCTCGAAGGCTGCCGCGAGAAGAACGGCCAGGATCCCGTCGCCACGCTCAAGAAGGCGCTCGACAATATCCGCCCCAGCCTCGAGGTGCGCTCCCGGCGCGTCGGCGGCGCGACCTACCAGGTCCCCGTCGAGGTCAAGGCCGGTCGCTCCACTACGCTGGCGCTTCGCTGGCTGGTCGGGTACTCGCGGGCTCGCCGTGAGCACACCATGACCGAGCGACTGATGAACGAGATCCTCGACGCATCCAACGGCCTCGGTGCCGCTGTGAAGCGCCGCGAGGACACGCACAAGATGGCCGAGTCGAACAAGGCCTTCGCCCACTACCGCTGGTGAGAACGTTGGGGGCCTGCATTGGCGGGCCCCCGACGCCTCCCCGGCTCCCGTCGACCAGCAGCAGTCCTCCAGAAAGGCACAAGCCCGTGGCACTCGCAGTGCTCAGCGACCTCAACAAGGTCCGCAACATCGGCATCATGGCTCACATCGATGCCGGCAAGACCACCACGACCGAGCGCATCCTCTTCTACACCGGTGTCAACTACAAGATGGGCGAGACCCATGACGGTGCCGGCACCATGGACTGGATGGAGCAGGAGAAGGAGCGCGGCATCACGATCACGTCGGCCGCGACCACCTGCTACTGGCACGACAACCAGATCAACATCATCGACACCCCCGGCCACGTCGACTTCACCGTCGAGGTGGAGCGCTCGCTGCGCGTGCTCGACGGCGCGGTCGCCGTGTTCGACGGTAAGGAGGGCGTCGAGCCCCAGTCCGAGACTGTGTGGCGCCAGGCCGACAAGTACGAAGTGCCCCGCATCTGCTTCGTCAACAAGATGGACAAGCTGGGCGCCGACTTCTTCTTCACCGTGAAGACCATCGTCGATCGCCTGGGCGCCAAGCCGCTGGTGATGCAGGTCCCGATCGGTGCGGAGAACGACTTCCGCGGCGTGATCGACCTGGTGGAGATGAAGGCCTACGAGTGGCCGGATGTCTTCCCGGAGGACGAGCCTGCCTTCAACGCCAAGAAGGGCGACCCGTCGATGGGCCAGGTGCAGCTTGAGATCCCGATCCCCGAGGATCTTGCCGACACCGTTGAGGAGTACCGCAGCAAGCTCGTCGAGGACGTTGCTGAGAGCTCCGAGGAGCTCATGGAGAAGTACCTCGAGGAGGGCGACCTCTCCGTCGAGGACCTCAAGGCCGGCATCCGCAAGCTGACCGTGAACTCCGAGGCGTACCCCGTGTTCTGCGGCTCCGCCTTCAAGAACAAGGGCGTGCAGCCGATGCTGAACGCCGTCATCGACTTCCTGCCCTCGCCGCTGGATGTGCCCCCGATGGTGGGCCACAAGCCGGGCGATGAGGAGACCGAGCTGACCCGCGCCCCCTCCACCGACGAGCCGTTCTCCGCGCTCGCCTTCAAGGTGGCCGCGCACCCGTTCTTCGGTGCTCTCACCTACGTGCGTGTGTACTCCGGTCACGTGGAGACGGGCGCCCAGGTGCTCAACGCCACCACCGGCAAGAAGGAGCGCGTGGGCAAGCTCTTCCAGATGCACTCCAACAAGGAGAACCCCGTCGATGAGGCGTTCGCCGGCCACATCTACGCCTTCATCGGTCTGAAGGACTCCACCACCGGTGACACGCTCTGCGATCCGCAGAACCCGATCCAGCTGGAGTCCATGAGCTTCCCTGAGCCCGTGATCTCGGTGGCCATCGAGCCCAAGACCAAGGGTGATCAGGAGAAGCTGGGCGTCGCCATCCAGAAGCTCGCCAAGGAGGATCCGACCTTCCAGGTGCAGCTCGATGAGGAGACCGGCCAGACCGTTATCAAGGGCATGGGCGAGCTCCACCTCGACATCCTTGTGGACCGCATGAAGCGCGAGTTCAAGGTCGAGGCGAATATCGGCAAGCCGCAGGTCGCCTACCGCGAGACCATCAAGCGCACCGTCGAGAAGTTCGACTACACGCACAAGAAGCAGACCGGTGGCTCCGGCCAGTTCGGTAAGGTGCAGATCACCTTCGCGCCCCTCGTGGACGCGGAGGAAGGCGTGTTCTACGAGTTCGAGAACCTGGTCACCGGCGGCCGCATCCCGCGCGAGTACATCCCGAGCGTGGACGCCGGCATCCAGGACGCACTGGCCTCCGGCATCCTCGCCGGATACCCGGTTGTGAACGTGAAGGCGTCGCTCATCGACGGCGCCTACCACGACGTCGACTCCTCCGAAATGGCGTTCAAGATCGCCGGTTCCATGGCCACCAAGGAAGCTCTGAAGAAGGCGCAGCCGTGCCTGCTCGAGCCGGTCATGAGCGTCGAGGTGCGCACGCCGGAGGAGTACATGGGAGATGTCATCGGCGACCTGAACTCGCGTCGCGGTCAGGTTCAGTCGATGGAGGACGCGAGCGGGGTCAAGATCGTCCGTGCTCTCGTCCCGCTGTCGGAGATGTTCGGGTACGTCGGCGACCTGCGGTCCAAGACCCAGGGCCGTGCGATGTACACCATGCAGTTCGACAGCTACGCGGAGGTCCCGTCGAACATCGCCGACGAGATCATCGCGAAGACCCGGGGCGAGTGAGACGTCGGGGCGTCGGGGTAGTCTCTGCCTCGTCGCCCCGCCCTCCAGCGGGCGTCCGCAACCGGCGGGCTCCCTCCCGATCCAGAAGTACCCGAGATAGACAGTCCTAGGAGGACACCACCATGGCGAAGGCCAAGTTCGAGCGGACCAAGCCGCACGTCAACATCGGCACCATCGGTCACGTTGACCACGGCAAGACCACGCTGAGCGCCGCGATCTCGAAGGTCCTGTACGACAAGTTCCCGGATCTGAACGAGAAGCGTGACTTCGACACCATCGATAACGCGCCGGAGGAGAAGCAGCGCGGTATCACGATCAACGTCTCGCACATCGAGTACCAGACCGACAAGCGTCACTACGCGCACGTCGACGCCCCCGGCCACGCCGACTACGTGAAGAACATGATCACGGGTGCGGCGCAGATGGACGGCGCCATCCTCGTGGTGGCCGCCACCGACGGCCCGATGGCCCAGACCCGCGAGCACGTTCTGCTCGCCAAGCAGGTTGGCGTCCCCTACCTGCTGTGCGCGCTGAACAAGGCCGACATGGTCGACGACGAGGAGATCCTCGAGCTCGTCGAGATGGAGGTCCGCGAGATGCTGGGCTCCCAGGGCTTCGATGAGGACGCGCCGGTCATCAAGGTTTCCGCGCTGAAGGCTCTTGAGGGCGACCCGGAGTGGGTCAAGTCCGTCGAGGAGCTCATGGAGGCCGTGGACGAGAGCATCCCGGACCCGGTCCGCGATCTCGACCAGCCGTTCCTCATGCCGATCGAGGACGTCTTCACCATTCAGGGCCGTGGCACCGTGGTGACCGGCAAGGTCGATCGCGGCAAGCTCGAGGTGAACTCCGAGGTCGAGATCCTCGGTATCCGCCCGGCGCAGAAGACCACCGTCACCGGTATCGAGATGTTCCACAAGCAGATGGACGAGGCATGGGCCGGCGAGAACTGCGGCCTGCTGCTGCGTGGCACCAAGCGTGAGGACGTCGAGCGCGGCCAGGTCGTGGCCAAGCCCGGCACCATCACCCCGCACACCAACTTCGAGGCTCAGGTCTACATCCTGTCCAAGGACGAGGGTGGCCGCCACAACCCCTTCTACTCGAACTACCGTCCGCAGTTCTACTTCCGTACCACGGACGTGACCGGCGTGATCACCCTGCCCGAGGGCACCGAGATGGTCATGCCCGGCGACAACACCGAGATGTCGGTCGAGCTCATCCAGCCGATCGCCATGGAGGAGGGCCTCGGCTTCGCCATCCGTGAGGGTGGCCGCACCGTTGGCTCCGGCCGCGTCACCAAGATCACCAAGTGATCGCAGCGGGCTTCGCCCGCAGGTGATGCAGCCGCGTCCATGACGCGGTCTGCACGACCACACAGCAGCCCCCGGACCTCAGGGTCCGGGGGCTGTGTCGTACTCGGAGTCCGGGCCGACGCGGTGGCGTCGTCGGCGCCGGAACGCGAGGAGCTGTAGCACGCTGTATCAGCGGTCGCGAGGATCCTCGATGCCGTCGGCGGATGCGCGTGAACCCCCAGGCACGTCAGACCGGTCCGTGCCTGGGGAGCCCGCGTCGTCGTGCTCCGCGGGCGCCGCCTGTCCGTACGAGGGACGAGAGCGGCCCTGCGCAGTCTGCTCGGTCTCGGGACGTGGCCCGGGCAGACCGTAGCTCGGACGATCAGAGCGGGGCTGCTCGGAGCGTGCAGGTGCAGGTGGGGGAGTGATCGCGCCGGTGTCGATGAGGATCCGGCGTGCAGCCTCGACGTCGGTGTGCTCAACCATGAGCTCGTACTGCATCGGCACTGTGGCAGTCATCGAGGTGAAATCGCGTCGGCCACCGGTGGCGGCATATCCGATCACTGACCAGGTCGTGAAAAACACGACGCCCATCAGGATGGAGGTGAGCACCATGATGAACGGGGCGTCAGTGAGGAGCACGAACAGCAGCCCCAGGAACAGGCCCATCCAGATGCCCGAGAGGATTCCGCTGCCGATCACGTTGCCCCAGCTGCGGCGGCCCGTGACGCGTTCGAGCAGCTTGAGGTCGGTTCCCACGATCATCGTGCGCTGCACGGGGAACTCATGATCAGCGAGCGTGTCCACCACAGCTTGCACTTCGGCGTAGGTGGAATACACGCCGAGCGAGCGCGGATGATCGAGCTCGTAGAGCTTGGCGGTCAGGGGAGAGTAGCCGCGGGTCTGTTGTGCCATGAGGTCACGCTATCCGCCGCGACCGGGAGCTGCCTGGAGGAGCTTGACAGTGAATACGTGTCTGTGCGGGTATTCAGCGCGCAACGCGTCATGCGTCGTGTGCGCTGACGCTAGGAAGGGGAGGGAAGAGCAGGAGCTGTTCACGTAGCGAGATGCTGCCGTGTCGATGTAGACAATGGTCGGCAAATCATCGGTATCCTGCTCTTGCCTTGCAGCGGCCTGGCTGTGCCGGACATTCCGTCCGTGGCGCATGGTGGGTACCTATGAGGCACAGCGCCCGGTCGTCTCACTCCGGGTAGCCGGCGGAGGACCCGCGTCTTCCGGCCTTTCAACGACGAAAGAGGAACCATGGCAGACACCACCCGCATGATGACCCCCCTTGAGCGCCTCGGGGCGTCGCGTCGTCATTTCCTTGCACTGGCGGGCGCCAGTGTTGGGGCGTCGGCCCTGGCGGCGTGTGCTGCCGGAGGCGGCGATTCGAAGGAGAGCGGCGGCTCCGTCACCGGCGAAGGGGAGAAGAGCGACGACAACCCGCTGGCCGTTGACGGCAGTCTTCCGGTGGAGGTCGTGATCTTCAACGGCGGGTATGGCGACCAGTACGGTAAGGATGCCGGTGAAAAGTACAAGGAGATGTACTCGGAGGCCGACGTCACGGTCGATTCGACCGTGAACATCCAGCCGGACCTGCAGCCTCGTTTCGCTGGCGGCAACCCGCCTGATCTGTTCGACAACTCCGGGGCGCAGAAACTGTCGATCGACGGGCTGGTTCCGCAGCTCGCGGGCCTCGAGGACCTGCTGGCAGCCCCCATGCTGGACGGCGAGGGCACCATCGAGGACAACCTGCTGCCCGGCGTGAAATCCCCGGGCATGTTCGGCGATAAGTTCCTGGGGCTGAACTACGTCTACACCGTGTTCGCCCTGTGGTACTCCGCCAAGGAGTTCGAAGAGAAGGGTTGGGAGGTTCCGCAGACCTGGGATGACCTGATGGCACTCGGGGAAAAGGTCAAGGGGGAGGGCCGCTATCTCTTCTCCTTCGGCGGTCAGAACGCCTCCAACTACTACCAGGAGATGGCCCTGTCCATGGCTGCCCAGCTCGGTGGCAAAGAGGTCATGACCACAATTGACCGTCTCGAGGCAGACGCCTTCTCGCAGGATGCTGTCGTCAAGGCCTACGACGCGATGGGTGAGGCCGTCAAGGCCGGCTATTTCCAGCCCGGTGGTGAGGGCATCAAGCACACCGACGCCCAGACCGCCTGGGTGCAGGGCGAGTCCGTCTTCTATCCCTCGGGCTCCTGGATCGAGAACGAGCAGGCCGACGTCACCCCAGAGGGCTATGACATGACAGCGGCCCCGTACCCGGCTGTCGGCGAGGGAGCCCTGCCCTACGGCGCCATCCACGGCACCGCGGCCGAGCAGTTCTTCGTGCCCTCCGGCGGTCAGAATCCGGCCGGCGGCGCCGAGTTCTTGCGCATCATGCTCTCCAAGGAGCAGGCAGCGAACTTCTCCGAGCTCACCAAGGCCCCGTCCGTCGTCAAGGACACTGTCCCCGAGGACGGCTTCGGCTCGACCGCTCTCGCCTCGGTGAACAAGCTCATCCAGGCGGCGGGCGACAACACCTTCACCTACAACTTCTCCGACTGGTACGGCCTGGGCACTGACTCGGTCACCAACTGGACCTCGTTCCTCAAGGGTGACATCGACGCGGCCGAGCTGCGTGAGAAGGAGCAGGCGATGATCGACGCGGTCCGCGAGGACGACTCGATCACGAAGTTCGAGGTCGCCGAGTGACGTTCCCGGTCACAGCAAGACCCGCGCAGCCCCAGGCCGGGGGAGTGACGGCTTCCCCGGCCCGGCGCCGCCGGCGGCGTCCGACTCCTGCTCGGATGCTCTTCTTCCTCGTCTTCCTCGGTATCCCGGTCACGGTGTACCTCATGTTCGTGGTGTCACCGTTCGTCCAGTCGTTCTACTACTCGCTGACGAGCTGGAGCGGGCTGTCCCAGAACATCGAGTTCATCGGGCTGAACAACTACCTCACCCTCTACCGGGACGGGGTCTTCTGGGCCTCGCTACGCAACAACCTTGTGCTGCTGCTCGTGCTGCCGGTGGTGACGATCTCGCTGGCCTACGCCTTGGCGGTCATGCTGACCTTCGGCGGTCAGAGTCGAGGTGGAGTGCGCGGTGTGCGCGGCGCCGGGTTCTACCGGGTCGTGAGTTTCTTCCCCTACGCCGTGCCGGCGGTGATCACCGCCATCCTGTTCAACTTCATCTACCACCCCAGCGGCGGCCTGCTCAACGGGGTGCTGAACATTCCGGCGCGCGTGTTCGGGTTGGAGCCGATCCGTATCGCATGGCTCGGTGACCAGCGGTTCGCGCTGGGCGCGGTGTCGTTCGCGATCGTCTGGACGTTCGTGGGCTTCTACATGGTGCTCTTCGTTGCCGCGATCAAGGGCATCGGCCAGGAGGTGCTCGAAGCGGCTCGGATCGACGGCGCTGGTCGAGTGCGGACTGCAGTGCAGATCGTCCTGCCGATGGTCCGCGACAACGTCTCCACAGCGCTGGTGTACATGGGCATTTTCGCGCTGGACGCTTTCACGTTCGTCTCCGTGATGACCCCGAACGGGGGAACATCCAATTCCACGAAGGTGGTCTCACTGCACCTGTACCAGACCGCGTTCAGTGAGGGGAAGTTCGGTCTTGCCTCTGCGATGGGCGTGGTCATGGCCGTGGTGACCATGCTTGTGGCCCTGGTCGTGATCACGCTGGGACGGTCGAAGGAGAGCAAGCGATGAACACGAGGCAGCAGGTAGCGGGCGAGAGCATCGAGGGCGAGACCGCGGCTCGAGGCCGTGAAGGCCGCGCCACCGGTGATGCTGGCGTGGGGATCGTGTCCCACCTTGTGCTCGCGCTGTGGGCAATCATGGTGATCGCCCCACTTCTGTGGACGATCTACACATCGTTCAAGACGTCGAAAGAGATCCTCACCGATCCGTTCGGCCTGCCCGCAGTGCCGCAGTTCGGCAACTATCCGCGAGCCTGGGATGAGGCACGCATCGGAGAGTACTTCCTCAACACGATCATCGTGGTGGGAGCGGCTCTTTTCCTCGTGATGCTGCTGGGATCGATGTGTGCCTACGTGTTGGCGCGCTTCCGCTTCCGCGGCAATCGGCTGATCTACTTCGGTATGGTCGCCGGACTCACCTTCCCCATCTTCCTTGCGGTGCTGCCGCTGTTCTTCATCCTGAAGAACATGGGACTCCTGGACGGAAGGCTGGGGCTGGTTGGTGTGATCCTCTCCTACGTCGCTTTCGCGCTGCCGTTCACGGTCTTCTTCATGCATTCCTTCTTCGTGGGTCTGCCCGAGGAGATCAGTGAGGCGGCGGCTATCGATGGCGCCGGCGATTTCCGCACCTTCTTCCAGATCATGTTGCCGATGGCGAAGCCGGGGCTGATCTCGGTGGCGATCTTCAACTTTCTCGGGCTGTGGAACCAGTATCTGCTGCCCCTGGTGCTCAACACCGAGAAAGAGAACTACGTTCTCGCGCAGGGCTTGGTGAACCTGCAGGCCCAGCAGGGGTATCGCACCGACTGGGGAGGAATGTTCGCGTCGGTGGTCATCACGGTGGTGCCCGTGCTCGTGGTGTACGTGATCTTCCAGCGTCAGCTGCAGGGCGGCGTTGATCCCAGCACGAACAAATGACTCACCGGGGCCCGTGCAGGGCCCGGCCGAGCTGCAGCATGATCGGGCGTTGCCTCGCTGTCCCGCAGGCGCTGCCCGAGCTTCCACGTGAGCTGTGCCGCATGTGACGGGCTAGACCGCCGCCATGTCTTGTCGGCAGTGGCCCAGCGGTGGCAGACTGTTCGAGTTGTCTGCGTGGGCCGACATGCCCGGTTCCGTTCTCTGTCGACACATCGGCGGCGAATGATCACCGGATGAGGCCCAACCCGAGGATGCGAACGGTGCCCCGCACCGATGGCGCATCGCAGCAGGGATGTCAGCAGACGCAGCCGAACATCGGCGGCCGACGGGAGGCCTGTGCGCCCCGCGGAGGCCGACACGCCCGTCCTCGGGTGTCGGTGTGAGGCCGCATTCATGCCAGACGAGAGAGAGACAGGACGCCATGGCGGGACAGAAGATCCGCATCCGGCTCAAGTCGTACGACCACGAGGTGATCGACAGCTCGGCGCGCAAGATCGTCGACACGGTCACCAGTGCGGGCGCGACGGTCGTGGGCCCGGTGCCGCTGCCGACGGAGAAGAACGTGTTCTGCGTGATCCGTTCCCCCCACAAGTACAAGGACTCCCGTGAGCACTTCGAGATGCGCACGCACAAGCGACTGATCGACATCGTCGATCCCACGCCCAAGGCCGTGGACTCGCTCATGCGCCTCGACCTGCCGGCGGACGTCAACATCGAGATCAAGCTCTGAGGTAAGTCGACATGAGCAACGAACTGACAGGGCAGCGTGCGCGCGCCGTGGCCGGCGTGCTCGGCACGAAGCTCGGTATGACCCAGGTGTGGGACGAGCAGGGCAAGCTCATCCCGGTGACCGTCGTGCAGGCGGGCCCGAACGTCGTCACCCAGGTGCGGTCCGTGGAGACCGACGGATACGACGCTGTGCAGATCGCCTACGGCCAGATCGACCCCCGCAAGGTGTCCAAGCCGCTGCGCGGCCACTTCGAGAAGGCTGGCGTCACCCCACGCCGGCACCTCGCTGAGCTGCGCACCATCGATGCCGCCGACTACACCGTCGGCCAGGAGATCGACGCCTCGGTCTTCGAGGCCGGCCAGAAGGTCGACGTTGTGGGCACCTCCAAGGGCAAGGGCACCGCTGGTGTCATGAAGCGCCACGGCTTCGCCGGCGTGGGCGCCTCCCACGGTCAGCACCGCAACCACCGCAAGCCGGGCTCCATCGGCGGCGCGTCCACCCCGGGCCGCGTCTTCAAGGGCCTGCGTATGGCGGGCCGCATGGGTAACGCCCGCACCAGTGTTCAGAACCTGACCGTGCACGCGGTCGACGTCGAGAAGGGCCTCGTGCTCGTCAAGGGAGCCGTCCCCGGCCCCAAGGGCGGTCTCGTGCTGGTCCGCTCGGCTGTCAAGAGCCCCGCGAAGGAGGCCTGAGAGCGATGGCAGCGAATCTGACTGTCGATGTGCTCGACCCGGCCGGCAAGAAGACCGGCTCCGTTGAGCTCCCCGCGTCGATCTTCGACGTGCAGACCAACGTCCCCCTGATCCACCAGGTCGTCGTGGCCCAGCAGGCTGCCGCCCGTCAGGGCACCCACAAGGCGAAGACCCGTGGTGAGGTCTCCGGCGGTGGGCGCAAGCCGTACAAGCAGAAGGGCACCGGCCGCGCTCGTCAGGGCTCGATCCGCGCCCCGCAGTTCACCGGCGGTGGCACAGTGCACGGCCCCGTGCCGCGCGACTACGCGCAGCGCACCCCGAAGAAGATGAAGGCCGCGGCTCTGCGCGGTGCTCTCTCGGACCGGGCGCGTCACGGCCGCGTGCACGTGGTCTCCTCCCTGCTGGAGGGTGATGTCCCCTCGACCCGCGCAGCTCGCGAGACCCTGGCTCGTCTCTCGGATCGCCGCCACCTGCTGGTGGTCGTGACCCGCGATGACAACCTGGGCGCGCTGAGCACCCGCAACCTGGCCTCCGCGCACGTGCTGTACGCCGACCAGCTCAACACGCTCGACGTCATGATCAGTGACGACGTCGTGTTCACCGCTGGCGCGCTCGAGGACTTCGTGGCTCTGGCCACGCTGTCCGTGCCGGTCTCCTCCTTCGCTGCCGCCAAGCAGGCTGGCACCACGAAGGTCGATGAGAAGGCCGATGAGAAGAAGGACGCCCCCGCGACGGCCACGGCTGCCGCGGCCGATGTCGACGCCCCCTATGGCGAGGGATCCGCTGCGGCTCTGGCCGACGGCTCCGCCCCCGAGGGCTTCACCATCAAGGGCAACAAGGACTCGATGAAGTTCCACACCGAGGATTCCCCGTGGTACGGCCGCACCAAGGCCGAGGTCTGGTTCGCGACGACGGAGGCCGCTGAGGCCGCCGGCTTCGTGAACGCCCAGCGGGCGTCCACTGAGGAGGAGTCGAAGTGACCACCCTGCACAAGGACCCCCGCGACGTCCTGCTCGCGCCCGTCGTGTCCGAGAAGAGCTACGGCCTGATGGACGAGGGCAAGTACACCTTCCTGGTGGACGCTCGCGCGAACAAGACCGAGATCAAGATCGCTGTCGAGAAGATCTTCGACGTGAAGGTCGCCTCGGTGAACACCATCAACCGCCAGGGCAAGGCGCGTCGCACGCGCTTCGGCATGGGCAAGCGCAACGACACCAAGCGCGCCATTGTCACCCTGGTTGACGGAACCATCGACATCTTCGGAGGGTCGGTCGCCTGAGGCGCCGACGCACGAGGATCGAAGAGAGTCTGAGGGAAACCCACCATGGGAATTCGTAAGCACAAGGCGTCTACGCCGGGCCGTCGTGGCTCGAGCGTCGCCGACTTCGTCGAGATCACCCGCTCCGAGCCGGAGAAGTCGCTGGTCCGCCCGCTGAGCAAGTCCGGCGGTCGCAACGCCAGCGGTCGTGTGACCTCCCGCCACCGCGGTGGCGGCCACAAGCGCGCCTACCGCGTGATCGACTTCCGCCGCGCGGACAAGGACGGCGTGAACGCGAAGGTCGCACACATCGAGTACGACCCGAACCGCACCGCACGCATCGCACTGCTGCACTACACCGACGGCGAGAAGCGCTACATCCTCGCCCCGTCGAAGCTGCGTCAGGGCGACGTCGTCGAGAACGGCCCGAGCGCGGACATCAAGCCGGGCAACAACCTGCCCCTGAAGAACATCCCGCTGGGCACCGTGGTGCACGCCATTGAGCTGCGCCCCGGCGGCGGGGCCAAGATCGCCCGCTCCGCCGGCGCCTCCGTGCAGCTGGTCGCCAAGGAGGGGAAGTATGCGCAGCTGCGCATGCCCTCCGGGGAGATTCGCAATGTCGATGCACGCTGCCGCGCCACCATTGGCGAGGTCGGCAACGCCGAGCAGTCCAACATCAACTGGGGCAAGGCCGGCCGCATGCGGTGGAAGGGCAAGCGCCCCCACGTCCGCGGTGTCGTCATGAACCCGGTGGACCACCCGCACGGTGGTGGCGAAGGCCGCACCTCCGGCGGTCGTCACCCGGTGTCGCCCTGGGGCCAGCCCGAGGGCCGCACCCGCCGTCCGGGCAAGGAGAGCGACAAGCTCATCGTTCGCCGTCGTCGTACGGGCAAGAAGCGCTGATAGGGAGAAAAGCAGATGCCTCGCAGTATCGCCAAGGGCCCGTTCGTCGACGACCACCTGCAGAAGAAGGTGGACGCCCAGAACGAGAAGGGCACCAAGAACGTCATCAAGACCTGGTCGCGTCGTTCGGTCATCACCCCGGACTTCCTCGGCCACACCTTCGCAGTGCACGACGGCCGCAAGCACGTCACGGTGTTCGTCACCGAGTCGATGGTCGGCCACAAGCTCGGAGAGTTCGCTCCCACGCGGACTTTCAAGGGCCACGAGAAGGACGACAGGAAGGGCCGCCGTCGCTGACCCGTCGGTCAGTTCGGCAGCTCGTCGAGAACTCGAAGAAGAAAGCAGGACAGCAATGGAAGCCAAGGCGCAGGTGCGGTATCTCCGCATGTCGCCCATGAAGGCTCGCCGCGTTGTGGACCTGATTCGTGGCAAGAGCACCGTCGAGGCACTGGACACCCTGCGGTTCGCCCCGCAGGCCGCCAGCGAGCCCGTCGCCAAGCTCGTGAAGTCCGCGATCGCCAACGCGCGGGTGAAGGCAGACCAGGCGGGGGAGCGGTTCGATGAGCGTGAGCTCGTCGTCTCCGCCGCGTACGTCGACGAAGGTCCGACCATGAAGCGGTTCCAGCCGCGTGCTCAGGGTCGTGCCTTCCAGATCAAGAAGCGCACCAGCCACGTAACCGTGGTGGTCGCTCCCGCAGAGAAGTAAGGGGAACCGAAGAATGGGCCAGAAGGTCAATCCGAACGGGTTCCGCCTCGGGATCACCACGGAGCACACCAGCCGGTGGTTCGCCGATTCCTCCAAGGAGGGGCAGCGGTACCGCGACTACGTGAAGGAAGACGTCGCGATCCGCAAGCTCATGTCCGAGGGGCTCGAGCGTGCCGGCATCTCCAAGGTCGAGATCGAGCGCACCCGTGACCGTGTCCGCGTCGACCTCCACACCGCCCGCCCCGGCATTGTCATCGGGCGTCGTGGTGCTGAGGCCGAGCGTCTGCGTGGCGAGCTGGAGAAGCTCACCGGTAAGCAGATCCAGCTGAACATCCTCGAGGTGAAGAACCCCGAGGCTGACGCTCAGCTGGTCGCTCAGGGCATCGCCGAGCAGCTCGCCGCCCGCGTGTCCTTCCGTCGCGCTATGCGCAAGGGCATCCAGTCCGCGCAGCGTGCTGGCGCGAAGGGTATCCGCGTGGCCGTCTCGGGCCGCCTGGGCGGTGCTGAGATGAGCCGCAGCGAGTTCTACCGCGAGGGGCGCGTGCCGCTGCACACCCTGCGCGCGAACATCGACTACGGCTTCTACGAGGCACGTACCGCCTTCGGCCGCATCGGCGTGAAGGTGTGGATCTACAAGGGCGATATGACCGCGAAGGAGCTCGCGCAGCAGCAGGCCGCGCAGGCTCCCCGCTCAGGCCGCGGACCCCGCGCTGAGCGTCCCCGCGGTCGTCGCAACGAGCGCAACGCTGCCGCACGTCGCGAGCAGGAGCAGAAGCAGAACGCTTCGGCGCCCGCCGCGGAGCAGGCCGCTGCGCCCGCTGAGTCCGGAACGGAGGCCTGAGGGTCATGCTGATTCCCCGCAGGACCAAGCACCGCAAGCAGCACCATCCCGGCCGCAGTGGCATGGCCAAGGGCGGCACCGAGCTGGCCTTCGGCGAGTTCGGCCTGCAGGCGCTCTCGCCTGCGTACGTCACGAACCGTCAGATTGAGGCTGCCCGTATCGCCATGACGCGCTACATGAAGCGTGGCGGCAAGGTGTACATCAACATCTACCCCGACCGTCCGCTCACCAAGAAGCCTGCCGAGGTCCGCATGGGCTCCGGTAAGGGCTCCGTGGAGTGGTGGGTCGCCAACGTCAAGCCGGGTCGCGTCATGTTCGAGATCGCCGGCGTTGATGAGCAGGTTGCTCGCGAGGCGCTGCGCCTGGCGATGCACAAGCTCCCCATGAAGTGCCGCATTCTGAGCCGAGAGGGTGGTGACATCTGATGGCAGCGACGAAGCTCACCGCCGAGGAGCTCGACAAGCTGGATGACTCCAAGCTTGCCGATGAGCTGGCCAAGGCCAAGGACGAGCTGTTCAAGCTCCGTTTCCAGTCAGCCACCGGTCAGCTGGAGAGCTCCGGCCGGCTGCGGTCCGTCAAGAAGGACATCGCACGGATCTACACGATCGTGCGCGAGCGTGAGCTCGGGATCCGCCAGGCGCCCGGTAGCGCCGAGTGACCGCGAAGCGAGGAACCGAAACGATGAACAACGACGCCACCGACATCGAGGAGCTGGACAAGGAGGGCGCCCAGGCGTCGTCCTCTGACCGGCCGTACCGCAAGACCATGCGCGGCTACGTGACCTCGGACAAGATGGACAAGACGATCGTGGTCGAGGTCGAGGAGCGCGTGAAGCACGCTCTGTACGGCAAGGTCATGACGAAGACCCATAAGTTCAAGGCTCACGACGAGGACAACACCGCCGGCATCGGCGACCGCGTCCTCATCATGGAGACTCGTCCGCTGAGCGCCACCAAGCGCTGGCGCCTGGTCGAGATCCTCGAGCGCGCGAAGTGATCCGCTGACCGCCCGACGGGCGGACGCGGCATGAGAACGGGCCAACACCCTCGGTGTTGGCCCGTTCTGCTGCCATGCGGAGTGCCCGATCTTGCACGGTCGGTCCGTAGCGGGATTCAACGCGTGCGCGAGCGCCATGGCGCACCGTAGGTCTGAGCCGACGTGCGTACTCGGATGCGGGCACGTACAGACGCGAGAGACCAAGCGCACACCTGACGCCCGCGCCATAGGGGTTACGCGGCGATGTGTGCGTGGCGTAGTATGGACGGGTTGCTCCTGGGACGAGCCGACGTCGCGTCACAGCGGATCGGATCCATCAGGAGCGGTCCCGGACCCGGGCGACGCTCTGCGCCGTCCAGCCCAGTCGGAGACCTCGCAGCGGCCATGGTCGTTGTGTGAGTCCGGCTCGGGGTTCTTTTATGCCCGGGAACTGACGGCCGGTCTGTGCACTCGCACAGGTCGGGCGACAAGTCCGACAGTCCGTTCCGCCAGGCTCGGCCAGCCCACCGTGGAGGGCGAGAACCGGCGAGACGCAAGGAGAACGTAGTGATTCAGCAGGAGTCGCGACTCAAGGTCGCTGACAACACGGGTGCCAAGGAGATTCTGTGCATCCGTGTTCTCGGCGGCTCCGGTCGCCGTTACGCCAGCATCGGTGACACCATCGTCGCCACTGTGAAGGACGCGATCCCCGGCGGCAACGTCAAGAAGGGTGACGTCGTCAAGGCGGTCGTCGTGCGCGCGACCAAGGAGCGTCGGCGTGCCGACGGCTCCTACATCCGCTTCGATGAGAACGCAGCGGTGATCCTCAAGAACGACGGTGAGCCGCGCGGAACCCGCATCTTCGGCCCCGTGGGCCGCGAGCTGCGCGACAAGCGCTTCATGAAGATCATCTCGCTGGCACCGGAGGTGCTGTGACATGGCAAAGATGAAGATCAAGAAGGGTGACCTCGTGCAGGTCATCACCGGCCGCACGAGCGACGCCGACAAGGCCGCCAAGCGTGGCCTCGAGCCCGGCGACAAGGGCAAGCAGGGCCGCGTGCTCGAGGTGTTCCCCGACTCGCAGCGTGTGCTGGTGGAGGGCGTGAACCGCCGTACTCACCACCTGCGCCCGACTCCGCAGGGCGGTGGCGGCGGGATCGAGCAGCGCGAGGCCCCGATCCACGTCTCGAACGTGGCACTCGTGGATCCCGAGGACAACAAGCCCACCAAGGTGGGCTTCCGCGTGGAGACCGTCGAGCTCGAGAACGGCCGCAGCAAGCAGATCCGCGTGCGCTATGCCAAGCGCTCCGGGAAGGACATCTGATGAGCGAGACGACCACGAAGACCCTGCCCCGCCTCAAGGCGAAGTACCGCGAGGAGATCAAGGGCCAGCTGACCGACCAGTTCGGCTACGAGAACGTCATGCTCATCCCGGGCCTGACCAAGATCGTGGTGAACATGGGCGTCGGTGACGCCGCCCGCGATTCCAAGGTCATCGACGGCGCCATCCGCGACCTCACCGCCATCACCGGTCAGAAGCCGCAGGTCACCAAGGCCCGCAAGTCCATCGCGCAGTTCAAGCTGCGCGAGGGCATGCCGATCGGCTGCCATGTGACGCTGCGTGGCGATCGCATGTGGGAGTTCCTGGACCGTCTGCTGTCCACGGCACTGCCCCGCATCCGCGACTTCCGCGGCCTGTCGCCGAAGCACTTCGACGGCAACGGCAACTACACCTTCGGACTCACGGAGCAGGTCATGTTCCATGAGATCGACCAGGACAAGATCGACCGCGTCCGCGGCATGGACATCACGGTCGTGACCACCGCGAAGACCGACGACGAGGGACGGGCGCTGCTCAAGCTGCTCGGCTTCCCCTTCAAGGAGAACTGATATGGCCAAGACCGCCCTGATCAAGAAGTCGGAGCGCAAGCCGAAGTTCGCGGTGCGCGCCTACACCCGGTGCCAGCGGTGCGGGCGTCCGCACTCGGTGTACCGCAAGTTCGGGCTGTGCCGCGTGTGCCTGCGCGAGATGGCTCACCGCGGTGAGCTCCCCGGCGTCACGAAGAGCAGCTGGTAAGGACTATCGCCACAGGTCTTCCGCGGGTGTCCGCGGAGGAAACCAGGTGAGGAAGAAGCACACAGACATGACCATGACCGATCCGATCGCGGACATGCTCACGCGGATCCGGAACGCCTCCGGGGCGTACCACGAGACCGTGTCCATGCCGTATTCGAAGCTGAAGAGCCGCATCGCTGACATCCTCAAGGCCGAGGGCTACATCCTGGGCTGGCACGAGGAGGAGGCCGAGGTCGGCAAGAACCTCGTGCTCGAGCTCAAGTACTCCGACAGCCGGGAGCGCGCCATTTCGGGTGTGCGCCGGATCTCGAAGCCGGGCCTGCGCGTGTACGCGAAGTCCACCAACCTGCCGAAGGTCCTGGGCGGCCTGGGCGTGGCGATCCTGTCCACGTCCTCCGGTCTGCTCACCGACAAGCAGGCAGCCAAGAAGGGTGTGGGTGGGGAAGTCCTCGCCTACATCTGGTGAGCGGGAGAGGAGAGACAGTCACATGTCCCGCATTGGACTGCGGCCGGTTCCCGTCCCGGCTGCCATCAAGAACGTCACCATCGAGGGCCAGACCGTCACGGTCGAGGGCCCCAAGGGCGAGCTCGAGCACGTCGTGCCCGCTCCGCTGACCGTCGACCGCGGCGAGGACGGCTCGATCGTCGTCTCGCGTCCCGACGAGGAGCGCGAGACGAAGGCGCTGCACGGCCTCACCCGCACCCTCATCCACAACATGGTGCTTGGCGTCACCGAGGGCTTCACCAAGAAGCTCGAGATCGTCGGCACCGGTTACCGCGTCGTGGCCAAGGGCAATGACCTTGAGTTCGCGCTCGGCTTCTCGCACCCCGTCGTCGTCAAGGCGCCGGAGGGCATCACCTTTGCCGTGGAGTCCCCCACCAAGTTCTCGGTGAGCGGCATCCGCAAGCAGCAGGTGGGCGAGGTTGCCGCGAACATCCGCAAGATCCGCAAGCCGGAGCCGTACAAGGGCAAGGGCGTGCGCTATGCGGACGAGGTCGTCCTGCGCAAGGCCGGAAAGGCTGGTAAGTGACCATGGGTTACGCACTCAAGCACACCAAGGGATCCCGCGGCTCCAAGCTGCGCTCGCGCGGTCGTCGTCACCTGCGGGTGCGCCGTCGCATCATCGGCACGGCCGAGCGGCCGCGCCTGGTGGTCACCCGCTCCCAGCGTCACGTTTTCGTGCAGATCGTGGACGACTCCGAGGGCCGCACCCTCGCGTCGGCCTCGACCATGGAGGCGGACCTGCGCGGTGCGGAGGCCACGAAGTCGGACAAGGCACGTTCGGTCGGCGCCCTGATCGCCGAGCGCGCCAAGGCTGCCGGTATTGAGGCTGTTGTCTTCGACCGCGGCGGCAACAAGTATCACGGTCGCGTGGCTGCCGTCGCCGACGGTGCCCGTGAAGCCGGCCTGGCACTGTGAACGCCCTCCGGACACTGGACGAGAAGAGGATCTGAACATGGCTGCACAGCAGCGGAACAACGGTCCCGCGGCCAACGGCCGGCGGGGCGAGAACAGCGGCGAGGATCGCGAGCGCGGTCGCCGCGGCAACAACGAGGAGCGCGGCGGTCGCCGTGGTGGCCGCGATCGCGGCCAGCAGGACGACAAGAACGCTTTCCTCGAGCGCGTGGTGAGCATCAACCGCGTGGGCAAGGTCGTCAAGGGCGGCCGTCGCTTCACCTTCACCGCGCTGGTCGTGGTCGGTGACGGCGATGGCACCGTCGGAGTCGGCTACGGCAAGGCCAAGGAGGTGCCGGCAGCGATCTCCAAGGGCGTTGAGGAGGCGAAGAAGAACTTCTTCCGCATCCCCCGCGTCCAGAAGACGATCGTCCACCCGGTGCAGGGCGAGGACGCGGCCGGCATCGTGCTGCTGCGCCCCGCGGCTCCGGGTACCGGCGTGATCGCCGGTGGTCCGGTGCGCGCTGTCCTCGAGTGCGGCGGCGTGCACGACGTGCTGTCGAAGTCGATGGGCTCGGCTAACGCGATCAATATCGTGCGCGCCACCGTCGATGCTCTCAAGCAGCTCGAGGAGCCCGAGGCTGTGGCCGCCCGCCGCGGCCTGCCGGTCGAGGACGTCGCCCCGGCGCCGCTCCTGCGTGCACAGGCTGAGGGTCGCGCCGCGGCCCGCGCCGAGAAGGTGGGTGCCTGATGCAGCTGAAGGTGACCCAGACCCGCTCCGTCATCGGCGGTAACCAGAACCAGCGTGCCACCCTGCGCGGCCTCGGCCTCAAGCGCATCGGTGACACCGTGGTGAAGGAGGACCGCCCCGAGATCCGCGGCATGATCCGCGCCGTCACCCACCTGGTGACGGTCGAAGAGGTGGACTGACCATGAGCAAGGACAACACGACGGAGAGCACCGACTCTCCGATGAAGCTCCATGACCTGCGCCCCGCGCCCGGTGCTAAGACCGCGCGTACCCGCGTGGGCCGTGGTGAGGCCTCCAAGGGCAAGACCGCTGGCCGAGGCACCAAGGGCACGAAGGCTCGTTACCAGGTGCCGGCGGGCTTCGAGGGCGGCCAGATGCCGCTGCACATGCGCCTGCCGAAGCTGCGCGGCTTCACCAACCCCTTCCGCGTTGAGTACCAGGTGGTGAACCTGGCGACCCTGCAGGAGCTGTTCCCCGAGGGCGGCACTGTCACGGTCGAGGACCTCGTTGCCAAGGGCGCCGTGCGCAAGAATCAGCCGGTCAAGGTGCTCGGCACCGGTGACGTCAGCGTCAAGCTCGACGTGACCGCCCAGAAGTTCTCCGCCTCGGCGGAGCAGAAGATCACGGCGGCGGGCGGATCCGTCACGCTTGCGTGAATCTCTCTTTTTGACGGGGCATCGCGGCGCGCAATAGCCTGTGCCGCGGTGCCCCGTCATCTCATTCGAGGGCCAGCAGGCCCCGTCGGGACGCCCCACTGCGCTGCGGGCCCTCGTGCCGTGATGCACGATGGGAGACCCGGCCCGTCCCGGGACCTCCAGGAGGAAAATCGGTGAACGCGTTCATCCGCGCGATGCGCACCCCCGAGCTGCGGGCGAAGATCTTCTTCACCCTCGGCCTGCTCGCGATCTACCGCTTCGGTGTGTTCGTGCCGACCCCCGGCTTCGACTACACGAACGTGACGATCTGCTCCGAGCAGGCACTCACGGCCCAGGGCGGCGGCGCGCTGGGACTGGTGAACATGTTCTCCGGCGGTGCTCTGCTGCAGTTGTCGGTCTTCGCCCTCGGCGTGATGCCCTACATCACGGCTTCGATCATCGTGCAGCTTCTGCGCGTGGTGATCCCTCGCTTCGAGGCGCTCCACAAGGAGGGGCAGGCCGGCACCGCGAAGCTCACCCAGTACACCCGCTACCTCACGATCGGTCTGGCGATCCTGCAGTCCACCACGATCATCACGCTGGTGCGCTCCGGCAACTTCTTCGTCGGCTGCCAGCTGGATGTCGTGCCGGACGAGTCGATCCCGACCCTTCTGCTCATGGTTCTCACCATGACCGTCGGCACCGTGCTGATCATGTGGATGGGTGAGATGATCACCGAACGCGGCGTGGGCAACGGTATGTCGCTGCTGATCTTTACGTCGATCGCCGCGTCGTTCCCCATGGCCTTCGGACAGATCCACCAGATCAAGGGGTGGCTGACCACCGCGCTCGTGGCGCTCGTCGCGCTCGTGGTGATGGTTGGCGTGGTGTTCGTGGAGCAGTCCCAGCGCCGCATCCCCGTGCAGTACGCCAAGCGGATGGTAGGACGCCGGATGTACGGCGGTACCTCGACCTACATTCCGATCAAGGTGAACCAGGCCGGTGTCATCCCGGTCATCTTCGCTACGTCGATCCTCGCCCTGCCGCAGATGGCCGCTTCCTTCGGCAACCCCTCGGACGGTTGGGTGCAGTGGATCAACTCCAACCTGGTGATGGGCTTCTCCTTCTCCTGGGTCTACGCCGTGGTGTACGTGGCCCTGATCATCTTCTTCGCCTTCTTCTATGTGTCGATCACTTTCAACGCTGAGGAGATCGCCGACAACATGAAGAAGTACGGAGGCTTTGTCCCGGGCGTGCGCGCCGGTAAACCCACGGAGCGCTACCTGCAGTACGTGATCAACCGGATCCAGACGCCGGGCGCGATCTACCTCGCGGTGATCGCCTTGATGCCGCTGCTTGCCTTCGTCCTGCTGGGTGCCTCGCAGGACTTCCCACTGGGCGGCGCTTCCGTGCTGATCATCATCGGCGTCGGCTTGGACACCGTGAAGCAGATCGACGCCAAGCTCCAGCAGCACCACTACGAAGGGATCCTCCGGTGACTACCACCCCTGACGGCCCTGCGGCCGCTCGTCGCCTGCTCATCGTCGGCCCGCCGGGAGCGGGCAAGGGCACGCAGGCGGCCCGCATCAGCAGCGCGCTATCCATCCCCGCCATCTCCACCGGCGACATCTTCCGGGCCAACGTCTCGGGCGAGACTGAGCTGGGCGTGCTGGCGAAGTCATACATCGACAAGGGTGAGTACGTGCCCGATGAGGTCACGAACGACATGGTGCGCTCACGCCTTGCCGAGGATGATGCGCAGGCAGGCTTCCTGCTGGACGGCTACCCGCGGACCCTCGCGCAGGTTGACGCCCTCGACGCGATGCTCGATGAGGCCGGTTCCGCTCTGGATGCCGTGCTCATGCTCGAGGTGGATTACGACGCCGTGGTCGAGCGCCTGATCGCCCGCGGCGCCGAGCAGGGTCGCAGTGATGACACCGAGGAGACCATCCGCAAGCGCATCGAGGTCTACCGGGAGCAGACCACGCCGCTGGTGGAGGTCTACGAGAAGCGCGGCCTGCTGCGCCGGGTGGATGGCATGCGTAGCATCGATGATGTGACCACCGCCCTGTTGCAGGTTCTCGGCGCCTGATGCGCGGTCTGCGACGCGAACGCGTTGAGCTGAAGACCCCCGAGCAGATCGCGCTGATGCGCCGCAGCGGCCTGCTGCTCCATCGCGTCCACGATGCGCTTGAGGAGGCCATCAGGCCCGGCGTGACCACGAAAGAGCTCGATCAGCTCGCTGAGCGCATGATCCGAGACGCTGGCGCCACGTCGAACTTCAAGGGATACATGGGCTACCCCGCCACGGTGTGCATCTCCGTGAATGACGTGGTGGTCCATGGCATCCCCGACGATCAGGCGCTCGCCGAGGGAGACGTGGTGTCCATTGACGGCGGCTGCATCGTGGAGGGGTGGCACTCCGATGCTGCCCGCACGCACATCGTGGGATCGCCTCGTCGTCAGGCCGACGTCGACCTGGTTCAGATCACCGAACAAGCACTGTGGGCCGGTATCGCGGCGCTCGCGACCGCCCAGCGGGTCGGCGATGTCGGCGCAGCCATCGAAGACTTCGTCACCGAAGCAGCGGGGGAGACCCTCTCCCACTTGGAGGACTTCGGTGGACATGGCATCGGAAGTGCCATGCATCAGCCGCCGGACGTCATGAACTACCGCACCCGTTCGCGCGGGCCCAGGGTTCGCCCCGGCATGTGCGTGGCGATCGAGCCGATGCTGATTCAAGGTCCGGGCGGTTACCGCATCGAGGCCGATGACTGGACGGTCCGCACCACCGGCGGTGGGCGCGCCGCCCACTGGGAACACTCCGTCGCGGTCACTGCGCAGGGCCTGGTGGTGCTCACAGCCGCCGACGGGGGAGCGGCTCGACTTGCCGAGCTGGGCATCACTGCCGCACCGGACCCTCTCCAGGGGTGAATGCAGACCCACAGGCGTGACGGGCGTCATCCGCCAGACCTCTCGCGCGTGGGGGTAGCGGCGTGTAGGCTGGTCGATCGGGTGTGCCGGGTGTCTGTGTCGTCGGCGACGGATCGATGACGTGGAAACGGCCGCCTGCTGTGCGCACCGTGAGCCCGCCGGGCTGGCGAGTGCACGGGACGACACCGGAACCGTACTGCATCGGCAGTATGGAGATTGGGGAGGCATGGCCAAGAAGGACGGCGTGATCGAGGTCGAGGGCACGGTCTCGGAGGCGCTTGCGAATGCGCGTTTCCGGGTGGAGCTCGACAACGGCCACATGGTGCTCGCGCACATCTCCGGGAAGATGCGCCAGCATTACATCCGCATCCTTCCCGAGGACCGCGTGGTCGTCGAGCTGAGCCCGTACGACCTGGACCGTGGCCGCATCGTCTACCGCTACAAGTGAGCCCGACCGGGCCATCCAGGTCATGAAGCGTCGGGGGAGCGGCATCGTCGCCCCTCCGGGGAGAAGGAAGAAATGAAGGTCAAGCCGAGCGTCAAGCCGATCTGTGACAACTGCAGGGTGATCCGTCGCCACGCACGCGTCATGGTGATCTGCACGAACCCTCGTCACAAGCAGCGCCAGGGCTGAGCACAGCTCACCCGGTCACCTGCGTGACACCGCCGCACCGCGGCACCACAACAGAAGAGACGACATCACCGGCCTCAGGGCCGGCCACCCGCGGACGGAGGCCGCGGCGTCGGGAGCAGACCCGGCGAGATGTCGACTCAGGCCTCCGCAACAGTAGGAGTAACTGCACATGGCACGTCTGGTAGGAGTCGATCTGCCGCGCGAAAAGCGCCTCGAGGTCGCCCTGACGTACATCTTCGGCGTGGGACGCACCCGCGCCCAGGAGACCCTGGCCGCAACCGGCGTCTCCGGCGACAAGCGCGTGCGCGAACTGAGTGACGACGAGCTCGTCAAGCTGCGCGACCACATTGAGGCGAACTACCGGGTCGAAGGTGACCTGCGGCGCGAGGTCGCCGCAGACATCCGTCGCAAGGTCGAGATCGGCAGCTACGAGGGACTGCGTCACCGTCGTGGTCTTCCCGTGCGCGGTCAGCGCACCAAGACCAATGCGCGCACCCGCAAGGGCCCCAAGCGCACTGTGGCTGGCAAGAAGAAGGCCCGCTGATCCGCGGCGGCCCTGGGCTCGCCCGGTGCGCCGCCGTATCGCAGACACTCCGCGCCGCTGAGGCAGCCGGCGCATCGATCACCTGAACCCACTCGAGGAGTTCTCCCGCATGGCAACCAAGACCCGCTCGTCCGCGGCGCGCAAGCCTCGCCGCAAGGACAAGAAGAACATCGTCAACGGCCAGGCTCATATCAAGAGCACCTTCAACAACACCATCGTGTCGATCACCGACCCGACCGGCGCTGTGATCTCCTGGGCCTCCGCCGGACAGGTCGGCTTCAAGGGCTCACGCAAGTCCACCCCGTACGCCGCGCAGATGGCCGCCGAGGCCGCTGCTCGCCGCGCCCAGGAGCACGGCCTGAAGAAGGTCGACGTCTTCGTGAAGGGCCCGGGCTCCGGTCGCGAGACCGCGATCCGCTCGCTGACCGCCACCGGTCTCGAGGTCGGCTCCATCCAGGACGTCACCCCCCAGGCCCACAACGGCACTCGCCCGCCGAAGCGCCGCCGCGTCTGAGCATTCCGGCCGCGATCGTGCCCGTCGGCGCTGATCGTGGCCAGCCGCTCACGGCCCCGCTGGGTCGTGCGCACCGGACCTTTCACCTCCACCTGGCCACCGCCCCCTTCTGAGCGTCATATAGCGGACGCTCGCAGAAAGGACACATACCGTGCTCATCGCACAGCGCCCCACGCTGACCGAAGAGGTCGTGTCGGAAAACCGCTCCCGGTTCGTCATCGAGCCGCTCGAGCCCGGCTTCGGTTACACGCTCGGCAACTCGCTGCGTCGGACTCTGCTCTCCTCCATCCCTGGTGCGTCGGTCACCTCGATCCGGATCGACGGTGTGCTGCATGAGTTCAGCACCGTTCCCGGAGTCAAGGAGGACGTCACCGAGATCATCCTCAACATCAAGAACCTCGTCGTCTCCTCGGAGAACGATGAGCCTGTCGTGATGTACCTGCGCAAGGAGGGCGAGGGCCGGGTCACCGCTGGCGACATCACCCCGCCTGCCGGCGTGGAGATCCACAACCCGGATCTGCACATCGCGACCCTGAACGACAAGGGCCGGCTGGAGATCGAGCTGATCGTCGAGCGTGGCCGTGGCTACGTGTCCGCCTCGCAGAACAAGGGCGTCGACGGCGAGATCGGTCGCATTCCGGTCGACTCGATCTACTCGCCTGTGCTCAAGGTGACCTACAAGGTCGAGGCCACCCGTGTCGAGCAGCGCACGGACTTCGACCGCCTCATCGTGGACGTCGAGACCAAGCCCGCTATCTCCCCGCGTGACGCCATCGCGTCCGCAGGCAAGACCCTGGTGGAGCTGTTCGGGCTGGCCCATGAGCTGAACCAGGAGGCGGAGGGTATCGAGATCGGCCCCTCGCCCACTGACCAGGCCATGGCCGCAGACCTCGCCCTGTCGATCAACGAGCTGAACCTCACCGTGCGGTCCTACAACTGCCTCATGCGCGAGGGCGTGCACACTGTGGGCGAGCTCGTGGCCCGCTCCGAGGCGGACCTGCTTGACATCCGCAACTTCGGCCAGAAGTCCATCGACGAGGTCAAGGCGAAGCTCGCCGACCTCGGCCTGTCGCTGAAGGATTCCCCGGCCGGGTTCGACCCGTCCTCGCTGGATTCCTACTCCGACGGCTTCGGCGACCAGTACTGACCTTCATCTGATCTAGGAGAACGACCATGCCTGCACCCACCAAGGGCGCGCGCCTCGGCGGATCCCCCGCCCATGAGCGGATGATTCTGTCGAACCTCGCGACGGAACTGTTCCGTCATAAGTCCATCCGCACCACGGAGTCGCGTGCCAAGCGGCTGCGTCCGGTTGCAGAGCGCTTGATCACCCAGGCGAAGAAGGGTGATCTCGCCTCGCGTCGCCGCGTCATGCGCACAGTGCGCGATAAGGGCGTTGTGTACGTCCTGTTCGAGGAGATCGCGCCGATGTTCGCCGAGCGTCCCGGCGGCTACACCCGCATCACCAAGGTCGGCCCCCGCAAGGGTGACAACGCCCCGATGGCCGTCATTGAGCTGGTTCAGGAGGAGTACTCGCCGAAGCAGGCCGTTGTGAAGGAGGCCGAGGGCGCCGCGAAGAAGGCCGCCAAGGACGACGACGCTCCGGCTGCTGAGGATGCGGCATCTGACGAGACGGTTGCAGAGGATGCGACGTCGGAGGAGTCGGCCAAGGAGGCCTGAGCCTTCCGCGGAGTTATCTCTGTACCCATGCACAGGGCGGGTCACCCAGACGGGTGGCCCGCCCTGTGCATGCCCGGGGTGATCACCGAGTGGCTGGGGCACGGGCTGTGCAACATCCCGGTCACAGCTCAGTGAACGGGACGGCACGAACAGGTACCGGTGTCAACCGTCTCATGGTTCTTGTGGACAGTCGGCTTTACAGTGGAGGCGTCCTTATCGGCGCGTTCTCGACCCGCGCGTGAGCGCCGGAGAGCCCCCCACATCATCCCCGACTGCACGGAGCTTCCCCCATGTTCCCGTCCGATCCTGCTCGATCCGATGCCACTCGCCGTGATGGACTCAGCCGTCGCGGTCTTCTCGCAGCGACAGCTGCGGGTGTGCCAGCGGCATTCGTCATCGCCGCCTCGAAGCCTGCGCACGCTGACCCCTCGGTGACCGGTGGTGACACGCGTATCACTGAGCATGAGCTGCAGGCCGCGGGTGCAGTCGACGAGGACGGTGCCCCGGCTCGCGAGATTACCGATGTGCTCGCGACCATGGTTGGTGTGACGTGGGTCGATACACTGTCTGACCCTGTCGTGGAGGCGAGGGGTCGTCAGCTCGACGGCACGTGGTCCCCCTGGTACCAGCTTGAGGTTGCGATCGATCCCGAGACCGGGGATGAGGCGACCGCTACCGAGCTCGCCTGGCTCGGAGAGGTTGATGCCGTCCAGGTGCGTGGCACGCAGGACGGCGCCGACGTGACTGACCAGTTGATCGCCCACGTTGTGACAACATCGCCGACGGACGAGGATTCGAGTCCCGCGACCGCAGGCGCACATGCCGCGGCCTCCGCGACCCCGAACGCCAGCAACCCCTCCACCCCACGGCTGGGCCCGCAGTCGCCGAGCTACACCTCGCGCGCCGGGTGGGGCGCGAACGAGTCCTGGGCGCGCTCGACCTCGGCTGCTGATCACCTGAAGGCTGTCGTCATCCACCACACGGCAGGCTCGAACTCGTACAGCTCCGCCACGTCGCCACAGATCGTGCGCGGCATCTACAGCTACCACACGCAAACCCTGGGCTGGGCCGACGTCGGCTACAACATCCTGGTCGACAAGTACGGGCGGATCTTCGAGGGCCGCGGCGGAGGCCTGCATCGCAACATCGCCGGTGCCCATGCCCGCGGCTTCAACACTGGCAGCTTCGGCATCTCCGTCATGGGCGATTACTCCACGGCCGCACCGCCGTGGGCCGCGCGTGAAGCCGTTGCGCAGATCATCGGGTGGAAGCTGCTGACCACATTCAAGGATCGCGTCTCGGCCACAGAGTCCTGGACCCCGACCACCTCTCGGATCCGTTTCAAACCGGGCGTGCAAATCTCACTTCAGCGTGTGTTCGCCCATCGCGACGTCAACTACACCGACTGCCCGGGCAACGCTTTCTACGGACAGATGGGGGCGATCCGCAACCGCGCCCAGTCGTTCATCGACCGCGGCTGGCGGGTGCATCTGGACGCCTACAACGCGGCGGGCGGTCAGCGTGCCCTGGGCACCGTGACGCATGGGGCGCATACCGCAGGTCGGTACACCGCAACACTGCTCACCAACGGCATCATCCTCACCGGTGGAGGCCGACCGACGAAGGCGTGGCCCTCTCCCTTCGCGAAGGCCTGGAAGCCGTCGTGGGGGCATCCTGTCCGTACTCCCGTGAAGGACGGTTCCCGCACCATCCAGGCCTTCGAGCATGGTCTTGCGGCGCTGGAGGGTGGCCGTACGCGTTTCGTCACGCGGACCTTCAAGGACGTTCCGCCCGAGCGCGTGTTCTTCTTGGAGATCGAGGACCTCGCTGCGAAGAAGGTCACCACGGGGTGGGGCGATCGCACCTTCCGGCCGGATAACGACAACCTGCGCGACGCCATGATCGTGTTCATTTATCGTGCCCTCGGTTCACCCCGGTACACGGCGCCGCGTAACTCGCCGTTCGTCGATGTCTCACGCGACTTCGTGTTCTACAAGGAACTGTGCTGGGCTCACGAGTCTGGAATCGCGCGCGGCTGGTCCGACAAACGATTCCGCCCGCTCATTCCCGTCAAACGTGATGCCGTCGCGGCCTTCCTGTACCGCGCCGCTGGGGAGCCCAAGACGTCGGCCCGAGGCTCGAAGATGTTCAAGGACGTCACCTCAGATGTCGTCTTCGATAAGGAGATCGGATGGCTCGCGGAGACGGGGATCTCTCGCGGCTGGCCGGATGGCACATTCCGGCCGTTCGTGAACATCAAACGTGATCAGATGGCGACGTTCGTCAATCGCTGGATGCGCCACACCGGTCGCGTCTGAGCCGCAGAACACGCAGTCCGGGCCCCGGAACGGGGCCCGGACTGCGTTGTCGTAGGGCAGACTAGGACGCAGCGGGCGACCGCATCCAGAACGAGTGAAGGAGCAGTGCGGCTCTCATGAACGAGCGTATATACGTGATCTCTATTGGCGCGTATCCAAACTATGGGGATGAGTTCATCACCGCTGCGTGGCTGCGTTTCCTCGCCCAGGCGCGTCCCGAGGCTGAGGTCTGGCTCGATACCCGGTATCCGGGGAACGCCTCGGCGCTCTTTGCTGGGATGCATCCGCACTTGCACACCACAGACGCAGTTTTCCGCGCCGTAGAGGATTCGAGGCACGGCTCCGGTCGGTCGGTGACGCAGATCGTGCGCGAGCTCGGGACTCCGCTGTATGACCTCCCGCTGCAGGTGCTGCGTGAGGCCACGACGGTGCATCTGCTCGGTGGCGGGTTCGTCAACGCCGTCTGGCCAGAGAATCAGCTGCTTGTCGAGGCGATGCGGGCGGTGAAGTCCGTTGGCGGGGCCCGGCTGATCGCCACCGGTCAGGGGCTTCTGCCGGATGTCGGCGAGCGTTTCACAGGGTTCGACCACGTCTCGGTACGTGACCGCGGCAGCGCGTTCCTGCTGGACTGCGAGGTCGGCGTCGACGATGCGCTGCTCGCTCTTCCCGGCGGCGTATCGTCCGGCGCTGACGAGCCGATCGAAGTGGTGCTCTGCGTGCAGAACGATGCCCAGGATGACGGGGTTTTCGAACGCCTGGTGGCGTATGCGCGACGGTGCGTGGAGACGTGGCAGGTGCCGCGGGAGCGTGTGCGCTATGTCGAGGCGATCCCGGGTGGGGATTACGCGGGATATGCAGCCTTGCACGATCTCGTGGCCGAGGACGGCTTCGTTCCCTTCTCGGCGCTGTGGCGCGATGGTTTCTCGATGGGGCCGCACCAGGTGTGGGTCAGCAGCCGTTTCCATCACCACCTCGTGGCCTCCGCGCATGGGGCTCGAGGCGTTGCCCTGTCCGGCAAAAAGGGTTATTACGACGTCAAACACAATTCGGTGAAGGCTCTCGGCTCAGGTTGGGTGCTCACGGACGGTACCGATGAGACGGTTCCGAGTCTCGATCTCCTGCCGTTCCCCGGGGATGTTGCGGATGCGCATCGCCGGAAGCTTGCGGAAGCGCGTTCTTTGTATCCGGGCATGTGACGATTGTGTTCTCGGTGCAGAGGCATGCAGTTGGGACGAAAGGCGAGTATGGGGCTCTAGCGACAGCTAGGATCACGCTGTGAGTCCGGAACGTCATGCCGGAAAGCGCTCACGTCGCACGACGTGGGTGATGATGAAAACCAGGGGGGACCAGTGGAGCACCCGCAGCATATGAATGAGATGCCACGGCCCAGCCGCCGGCGCATGATTGAAGCTGGCGCCATGGCAGCTGGACTGGGAACCGCTGGCGCGATGGCCATGCCGGAAACAGCGTGGGCTCGGAGCTTCCGTGACGTACCAAGCTCACAGCCCTTCGCGAAAGAGATTCAGTGGATGGCTGATCGGGGGATCAGCCGCGGCTGGAGTGATGGAACCTTCCGGCCGTATGAGCCGACCCGTCGCGCGGAAATGGCGGCCTTCCTCTACCGTCTCGCGGGAGAGCCGGCATTCACCCCGCCATCTCGCTCTCCCTTCAGGGATGTCACCCCAACCACAACGTTCTACAAGGAGATCACGTGGTGCCGCCACGAAGGCATCTTCCGGGGCTGGGACGACGGAACATTCCGCCCGATGCTGCCGATCCAGCGCGATCAGGCTGTTGTGGTGCTGTACCGCCTGTCTGGCTCGCCGAGCGTTGGTGGGTTCGCGGCCTATAAGGACGTGCCGCCCGGCTACGTCTTCCGACAAGAGATCGGCTGGGCCCGGAACGTCGGTTACATGACCGGCTGGGACAACAACACCTACCGCCCGATGAAGTCAATTCTGCGGGATGCGATCGCCGCGCTCTTCTACCGTTACGTCAATGGTGGCGTGTTCGGTCGCGGTGTCCGCGTTGCGGGTGCCATCGCGGAGCAGTATTGGGCGAGCGGGGGTATCTGGGGGCCGCTCGGCAAGCCGAAGGCGAACCACAAGAAAGTGATCTCCGGTGCCTCGCGTGTGCAGGGATGGATGCAGGAGTTCAACGGCGGAACGATCACGTACTCGTCGAGGACTGGTGCGCGAGTCGTACGCGGGGGCATCCGTGGCGAGTGGGCCTCCGCAGGTGGTGTAACGGGAAAGCTGGGCTTTCCGCGCAGCGCAATCTATGGCTATGGGGCGGGCTGGCGTCAGGATTACGAAGGTGGGTACCGCACGTACTACAGCGGCTGGAATCCGCCAGAGCACCTGCACGGGCCGGTTCTGGCACCGAAGTCTGTACGTGGCGGGGTGACGATCCGGCGCGGCTGGAACGGCACCCGAGTGCGCATCATCCAGCGCAAGCTGGGGATCTCTCGTTCCGGCTCCGCGCAGACGTATGACTACGCGACCGAGAAAGCGGTGAAGGCTTTCCAGCGCCGTAACCGGTTGAAGGCCGACGGCGTTGTGGGTCCTGCGACCTGGCAGAAGCTCGCTCGGGAGTACCCGTTCACGATGGATGCCTGGCAGACGAAGGTGCGTGTGGCCCGTAGCGCCACGCGCAACCAGCGCATCGAGGAGATGATCCGCTTCGCTCAGTCATGCAAAGGCTCGCCCTACACCTGGGGTGGTGCCGGCTGGTCGAACCACTCGGTGGCCGGTTACGACTGCTCGGGTCTCGTGCTGCAGGCGCTGTACTCCGCCGGCCTTGACCCGCAGCCGATCAACGTCGTGCGACATGCCGAGCCGACGTACCGGACCAGTCAGATGCTGTACTCGGATAAGCGGCTAGCCACGTTCAAGCTGAGCGAGCGCAAGCGCGGAGACCTCATCTTCTGGGGCGATCGGGGCGGCACGGTCCGCCACGTCGCGATCTATCTGGGGGGTGGCCGCATCATCGAAGCAAACGTGTCATCTACGTACGGCGCGAACACACACGAGAGGCCATATGCGGGCCAGCTTAGCGCCACCCGTTTCGTCCGTCCGCTGATCAAACGACCGTTCATCTGAACGACCGGCTCATAGACCAAGGAGTGCCCGCATGCCGTACCCCATGAACCCCCCGGAGCTCGAGGTCGTGGACGAAGGGGAGCCGGCTCCGATCCCCGACGACTCCCTGGCCGAGCCCGATCCTGCCGACGTCGAGGCGGCGCCGGCAATCGAGGAAGAAGAGCCCGCAGAGCCCGATACTGCTGATGACGCGCTTGCGATGGAGATCCCCATCATCCTCGGGGCAGAGCCGGTGACGCTCACTGCGCTCACGTACTTGCGTGATTCAACCCCCGAGGGCGTGCTTATCCACGCGATGTTCACGGCCGACGGCACCGAGCCGGCGGATCTTGGCCTCCTCGAGCTGGGCGTGGAGCTCAGCGACGGGCAGGTCGTTGAGGCGGTACTGCCGGATGTGAAGCTAGAGCCAGGGGAGACCTGGGAAGCGGATCTGCTTTTGGATGCCGTGGTCGCGGATCTCGCGCCGGGCGCCTCGGTGGTGCGCTACACCTTCAGCGGCGAGGCAGACCGTTTCGCGCGGCTCTGAGTCGCGGCGCCGAGCCGGCACCTGGCAGCCGGCATGCCGGTTCATGCGTACCGTCCGACGCGTGTCATCACCCGCGCTTGCGATGATGTCGTCCTGACCATGAGTGGGCCCTGTTCCCGTGAGGAATCAGGGCCCACGTGCGGTGCGTCGTCAGCCGAACTGGCGGCGCAGGGTGTCTTCGCGCAGCGCGTGCAGTTCGGCGACCGTCAGCTCCTCGAGGCCCGTCACCGTGAGCGATGAACCGCCCGTCGTGCCGATGCGGAACTGCGGCACGCCATGCTCGGCACACAGGGTGACCAGAGCGTCGTCCTGTTCAGCGGGGACCGCGATGATCGCCCGCGCCGACGACTCCGACAGCAGCAGCGTGGCAAGATCCACGCCGTCGCGCTCGGCTACTGCGGTGAGATCCGCGTCAGCGCCGACGCCGAAGCGTGTGCAGGCCTCGGCCAGGGCCGCCGCGAGCCCGCCTTCGGACAGGTCGTGTGCGGCGGCGGCCAGGCCACGCTCACTGGCGGCCACGAGCACCTCGGCAAGCGCATGCTCTGCTGCAAGATCAATCTGAGGTGGCAGCCCGCCCAGATGGTCGTGGATCACGTCGGCCCAGGCGGACCCGGACAACTCCGTTCGCGTCGTCCCCAGCAGATGGATGGACAGGCCCTCGGCCTGCCAGCCTGAGGGCACACGGCGGGAGACGTCGTCGAGCACGCCGAGCACGCCGACGACGGGCGTGGGGTGGATCGCGGAGTCGATCTTGCCGGGTTCACCAGTGGAGTTGTACAGCGACACGTTGCCACCGGTGACGGGCACAGCGAGCTCCTGGCAGGCGTCGGCGAGACCCTCGATCGCCTCCACGAGCTGCCACATCGGGCCGGGATCCTCGGGGGAGCCGAAATTCAGGCAGTCGGTGACGGCGAGCGGCCGCGCACCGACACAGGCGACGTTCCGGTACGCCTCCGCGAGGGCCAACTGGGCGCCGGTGCGGGGGTCAAGCTTCGTGAAGCGGCCGTTCGCGTCCGTGGCGAGCGCGATGCCGCGGCCGGTGGTCTCGTCCACACGCAGAACACCGGCGTCATCGGGCATGGCGAGGGCTGTGTTGCCACCGACATAGCGATCGTACTGATCGGTGACCCAGGCAGCAGAGGCCAGGTTCGGTGAGGCGATGAGCGTACGGATCTGTGCAGTGAGCTCCGCAGCGCCCGCTGGGCGGGGAAGATCTTCGGCGCGGTCGGCGTTCAGGGCGTCCTGCCACTCAGGGCGCGCATAGGGGCGATCGTAGGTGGGTCCGCCGTGGGCCACGGTCACGGGGTCGACGTCGACGATGCGGTGCCCGAAGTGGTCGATGGTGAGGCGGCCATCGCCGGTGACGGTCCCGATCACCGCGGCTTCCACATCCCAGCGTCGGGTGATCTCCTCGAAGCGCTCGAGGTTCTCCGGCGTCACCACGGCCATCATCCGCTCCTGGGATTCCGACATGAGGATCTCACCGGCGGTGAGGGTCGGATCGCGCAGAAGCACATTCTCGAGATCCACGTGCATGCCGGATCCGCCGTTGGAGGCGAGCTCGCTGGTGGCGCACGAAATCCCGGCAGCACCCAGATCCTGAATGCCCTCGACCACGCCGCTGGCGAACAGCTCGAGGCAGCATTCGATCAGCTGTTTCTCCATGAACGGGTCGCCCACCTGGACGCTGGGCCGTTTAGCCGGGCCTTCATCCTCGAAGGTCTCCGAGGCGAGGATGGAGGCGCCGCCGATGCCGTCGCCGCCGGTGCGGGCACCGAACAGCACCACGTGGTTGCCGGGGCCGGTGGCGGAGGCCAGGTGGATGTCCTCATGGCGCAGAACCCCGATACACAGGGCGTTGACCAGCGGATTGTTCTGGTAGGAGGCGTCGAACACGGTCTCGCCGCCGATGTTCGGCAGCCCCAGAGAGTTGGCGTAGCCGCCGATGCCTGCGACGACGCCGTGGACCACGCGGGCGGTATCTGGATGGTCGATCGCTCCGAAGCGCAGCTGATCCATCACCGCCACGGGGCGGGCGCCCATCGAGATGATGTCGCGCACGATGCCACCCACGCCGGTGGCTGCGCCCTGGTAGGGCTCCACGAAGCTGGGGTGGTTGTGGGACTCGACCTTGAAGGTCACCGCCCAGCCGTCACCGATGTCGACGACGCCGGCGTTCTCGCCCATACCCACCAGCAGGTGCTCGCGCATCTCGTCGGTGGTGCGCTCGCCGAAGCGCCGCAGGTGGATCTTGGACGACTTGTACGAGCAGTGCTCGGACCACATCACCGAGTACATGGCCAGCTCTGCCGCTGTGGGACGGCGCCCGAGCAGCTCACGGATCGCCTGGTACTCGTCGGCCTTGAGGCCGAGGTCGGCGTATGGCAAGTCGACGTCGGGCGTGGCGGCGGCGTTCTCGACGGTGTCGGGGAGCGAAGCGTGCTCGGACGAGGTCATGGTGCTCGCGGATCCCATCTCGGTCACGGGAACGGGCGCACGCAGGCGCCCGAGGACGTATCGAGTCTACGAGATCAGCGTGCTGGCGTGCGCCGGGCCTTCTCCCGTTCGCGCAGAACCTTCTCGCTCACCGGGCTGTCACTGCTGGCTCGCTGCGCCCGGAAATGCTCTGCGGCTTCACGCTGCCGCTCTGCCTCCGCTCCCAGGGCGATGGGAGCGCGCACGTGGCCCTCGCGGATATCGAAGGCCGCCACAAGGTCTAGGACATGAGGCCGCAGGCGCCACAGCAGGCGCCGTAGATCGGAGGTGATCTGCCGACCACGCTGGGTGGAGAGCAGGCCGTTCAGCAGGAACCAGGCAAGGTCGTCGTGGATCAGGGTCAACCCGAACAGGTCACGCACATCGGTGAGCACGTCACGGCTGCCCTCATCCTCGATCGCGGTGATGCCTGCGGTGAATGCGCGCCAGCGCACCACATCGGCGTGTGCGCGGGCGGCAGCGAGCATCGCCACCTGGTGCTTGTTCACGTGTGCGGCGGCGTCGGCCGGTGACATCTTGGCGGCGGGCCGCAGGGCGAGCGCCACCTCCTCGACCTTCACGCGGGCACGTTCGGCCAACAGT
The DNA here is from genome assembly GCF_900258505.1 of Brachybacterium timonense. Taxonomy (GTDB): domain Bacteria; phylum Actinomycetota; class Actinomycetes; order Actinomycetales; family Dermabacteraceae; genus Brachybacterium; species Brachybacterium timonense. The sequence continues at coordinate 2,527,472 of NZ_LT984895.1, read as the reverse complement.
TCTTCCTGGAACTCCACGGCGCGCAGAGAGGCGAAGGCTCGTTCGCGGTCACCGCGGTCGGCAAGGCCCTGCGCCAGATCCGACCACGGCGTGTGACGCTTGGCGAGGGTCTCCGCGCGCTGCGCGATGAAACGGCCGATCCCGGCACGGTCGATCGACGCCAGCTCCGAGGTGTAGTCCGACAGCAGACGCTTGGCAACCAGCTGCAGCAGCACTGTGTTGTCGCCCTCGAAGGTGCAGTACACGTCGAGGTCCTGGTGCAGGCCCACCAGCTGGTTCTCTGCCAGAAAGCCCTGGCCTCCGCAGGCCTCGCGGCACTCCTGGATCGTGTCCATCGCCAGGCGTGTGGAGGTGGGCTTGAGGGCAGCGGCGAGCGTTTCGAGGTCCTCCCGGGCCTGTGGCGTGTCGCCGCGGCCGGAGAAGACGTCGTCAAAGGCGATCAGCAGCTGCTCGTGAGCAAAGGCACCCGCGTAGGTGGCGGCGAGCTTCGGCAGCAGACGGTGCAGATGCGCCTGGTAGTCCAGCAGCACCGTCTCCTGGGTGGGGTCCGCGGCAGAGAACTGGCGCCGTTGCGAGGCGTAGGTGAGAGCGATGTGCAGAGCGAGCTGGCTGGCACGCACGGCGGAGCCATCCAGGGACACGCGTCCCTGCACGAGGGTGCCCAGCATGGTGAAGAAACGACGACCTGGCGATTCGATGGGGGAGGTGTAGGTGCCGTCGGGGGCGACATCCCCGTAGCGGTTCAGGAGGTTCGTACGGGGCACGCGCACCTGGTCGAAGGCGAGGCGGCCGTTGTCCACCCCGTTCAGGCCGCCTTTGGGGCCGTCGTCTTCGGAACGGATGCCGGGCAGGAGCCCCCCGTGCTCATCGCGGATCGGCACGTAGAAGCAGTGCACACCGTGGTCCACCCCCTGCGTGATGAGCCGCGCGAACACGGTGGCGGCGCGGGCGTGAAGGGCAGCGTTACCCAGGTAGTCCTTCCAGGCTGCGCGGATCGGTGTGTGGATCACCCACTCTTCGGTCTGCGCGTCGTAGGTGGCAGTGGTGGCCAGGGACTGCACGTCGGAGCCGTGGCCGATCTCGGTCATGGCGAATGCGCCCGGGGTCTCCAGGCTCATGGCGGCTGGGATCCACTTCTGGTGGTGCTCCTCGGTGCCGAGCTGCAGGATTGCAGAGGTGAACAGCCCCCACTGCACACCGGCTTTGATCTGGAGGGAGGGGTTCGCCACCACGAGCTCTTCGAAAGCGGCCACGTTCGCGCCGTTGTCATTGGGGCCGCCCAGGGAATCCGGCAGCATCGGCCAGGAGACGTTCTCTGCCGCCAACATGTGCATCTGGTCGAGCACGCGGTCGCGATGCTCGGCCACTGACATGTCCAATGGTCGTGCGAGTTCCGGGCGGGCGGCACGTTCGCGAGCGGTGTCGCGGGCCTGGATCCAGCGGCCCTTGAGTGCACGGGCCACGAGTTCGACATCGAGTCTGGCCGTTCCGGGCAGCGGGATCGGGATCGGCCCGGTGGGTGTGGGGGAGGAGTCGGTGAGCGGATGATCGGTGGTGGTCATGGGTTCAGTCCCTTCATGAGCCAGGTCACGAGATGGTCGACGAGGTCTGATGCGCTGATGGCGGCGCTCGGGTCTGTGTTCTGCTGGTCCACCCAGGTCTCCACGCTGCGCTCGACGAAGCCGACGGCGCCGCGAGCCCACAGTTCGGGCGAGGGCGTCCCGTCGGGCAGGAAGGTGGTGATGAGGCGAGCGACGGAGTGGAGGAAATGGTGGAGCCCGTCGGACGGCCGAGTCACGAAGCGGTACACGTTCGGGGAGCGCTGCACGGTGACCACGTAGGCGTTGATCATGGCGCGCACGCGATCATCGGCCCCGACTGCGCGGCCCAGGTGCTGTTCGAGCTCGGCCACTTCTGAGCGCAGCCGCTCGTGCATGGTGGCGTAGATGCGCTGCCCGAGCAGGCGCTGCAGCTGTGCTTTGTCGTCGAAGTAGCGGTAGACGATCGACTTGGAGGTGCCGGAGGCGGCGGCGATGTCCTCCATCGTGACGTCGGGCCCCTTCTCATGGATGAGGTGTCGGGCCACGTCGAGCAGTTCGAGGCGACGCTGTTCGCGGTGCTGGGCCCAGCGGGCAGATCGGCCATCGACGGGGGCTTGCGTGGTCTCGTTCACAGAACCTACAGTACCAAGTACTCAGGGTTCGATGTAAACCCGTGCCCGTGACCCAGCTCCGAAGAGGTGCACCGTGACCGCAGCCCCCCGCGACGCCTACGTTCTCGGAGGCAACCGCATTCCCTTCGCTCGCGCCGGCGGCGCCTACGCCGGCATCTCCAATCAGGACCTGCTCACCGCCGCGCTCGATGGGCTCGTTGCACGCTTCGGCCTGCAGGGCGAGCTGCTCGGTGAGATCGCCGGCGGTGCCGTGCTGAAGCTTGCCGCCGATCTCAACCTCACCCGCGAAAGTGCGCTCGGCACCCCGCTCGATCCACGCACCCCCGCCCTCGACATGTCCAAGGCGTGCGCCACCGGCCTCGAGACCGTGGGGCATGTCGCCAACCGGATCCGGTTGGGACAGATCGATTCCGCGATCGCCTGTGGCGTGGACTCCGCCTCCGACTCACCGATCGAGGTCACTCCTCGCCTGCGTCGCATCCTTCACCGTGCCTTCGCCGCGAAGAGCCCGATGCAGCGCGTGAAAGCACTCGCCAGCATCCGCCCTGCCGACCTCGTCCCGCAGGCCGCAGCGAACGCTGAGCCCCGTACCGGGCTGTCCATGGGCGAGCATATGGCGCTGACCGCCGCCGCATGGGGGATCACCCGGCAGGCGCAGGATCAGCTCGCGCTCGCCTCCCACAAGAACCTGGCAGCCGCCTATGACGCGGGCCTGTTCGACGACCTCGTGACCGGCTACCGAGGTCTTGACCGAGATCAGAACCTGCGGCCGGACTCCACCCTCGAGAAACTCGCCACCCTCACGCCCGTCTTCGGTGTGCGCTCGCCGCAGGTCGACGAACCCACCATGACCGCCGGCAACTCCACGCCACTGACCGATGGCGCCTCCGCAGTGCTGCTGGGCAGCCGCGAATGGGCCGAGGCCCGCTCCCTGACCCCGCTCGCCCGCGTGGTGGACCAGCGCAGCGCCGCCGTGGACTTCGTGCACGGTGGTGAGGGCCTGCTCATGGCGCCGGCCTATGCCGTGCCTGAGCTGCTCGATGCCCACGGCCTCACTCTGCAGGACATCGACTACTACGAGATCCATGAGGCCTTCGCCGCCACCGTGCTCGCAACCCTCGCCGCCTGGGAATCCGACGAATTCTGCCGTGAACGGCTCGGCCGTGACGGCGCGCTCGGCGCCATCGACCGCGACCGCCTGAACGTGCACGGCTCCTCGCTCGCCGCCGGTCACCCCTTCGCCGCCACCGGGGGCCGCATCGTCGCCACCCTCGCCACCGTGCTGCACCGGCGTGCCCAGGAGGAAGGTCGCACCGTGCGCGGCCTGATCTCCATCTGTGCTGCTGGCGGCCAGGGCACCGTGGCCCTGCTCGAGTCCGACGGGAAGTGATCGCCATGGCAGACGCCTACACCCGATTCATCCGCACCGCCGTCGGCCGAGCAATCGCGAAGCAGACCGGCCTGCCGCGCCCACCCCGGCTGCTGCGCGCCGCCGACCGCACCGAGCCGCTGCTCGGCCCCGTGGTCGTGCTCGGCACCAGCGCCGGTGCCGATGAGCTCGCCCACACGCTGCTGGACTGGGGTGCCGACGTTCGTCGCCGCTTCGACGAGCTGCGCCGCGTGGGCTCTGTCATCGCGGTGCTCGACGAGGTCGACGCCCCCGATCAGCTCGGTGAGATCCTGCTGCCGCTCAGCAGCGCCATGCGGTCTCTCGTGCCCGGCAGCCGCATCATCACGATCTCTCGGCCCGTCACCGGTGAGGACCTTGCCCGGGACGCCGCCCGTGGCGGTGTGGAGGGTTTCGTCCGCTCCCTCGGGCACGAGGTGCGCGGCGGCGGCACCGCCAACGGCATCCTGGTGGCCGACGGCGTGGCGCTGAGCTCGGCACCCGTGCTCGGTGCCCTGCGCTTCCTGCTCTCCGCGCGCTCCGCCTTCATCGACGGACAGCTGCTGCGGATCACCGCCGATACAGGCACTGCGCCGCGCGATGACCTGCATGCGCTCGCCGGCCGCACCGCCTTGGTGACGGGGGCTGCCCGCGGTATCGGCGAGGCGATCGCCCGCACCCTCGCCGGTGCCGGTGCTTCCCTCGTGTTGCTGGACGTTCCCGCGGCGGGCACGGAGCTCGCACGGCTCGCCAATGAGCTGCGCGCCGTCCCGGTCCAGCTCGACGTCACCGCTGAACGCGCCCCGACACGTCTGGTCGAGACGCTGCGAACGAGGGGGCTGCGCTTGGACGGCGTCGTGCTGAACGCCGGCATCACCCGCGACCGCATGTTCGCCAACATGACGGCGGACCGCTGGGACCCGGTGATCGCCGTGAACATCACCAGCCAGATCCGGCTGATGGATGCCCTGATCGATGCCGGGGACGTGCTCGGTGACCAGCTGCGGGTGGTCTCCCTCGCGTCCACGAGCGGCATCGCCGGCAACAAGGGTCAGACCAACTACGCGACCTCCAAGGCTGGTGTGATCGCGTTCGTCGATGCGCTCGCGCGGCGCCTCGAGCCGCTGGGTGGCACCGCGAACGCCGTCGCCCCCGGCTTCATCGAAACGGAGATGACCGCGCGCATGCCGGCGCTCAACCGTGAGGTGGCGCGGCGCGTGAACTCCCTGCAGCAGGGTGGGCTACCGATCGACGTGGCGGAGGCTGTCGCGTTCCTGCTCTCCCCGCCGGTCGGTGGCATACGCGGGGAGACCCTGCGTGTGTGCGGCCAGAACATCGTGGGACGGTGATCGGTATGCGACACCACACCTCCCGCACCGCACCACCCGAGCGGGTGCGCGACCTGTCCGATGTGCCGTCGTTCCCGGCGATCTACGCTGCAGCGCTCACGCCGCGGGCACGCCGCAGCGGTACGCCTGTGCTGCCCACGCAGGCGGTGCGCGTGCGCCGGGTGCGGATCGATGCTCAGCGTGCGGCCGCCTTCGACCACCTCATGGGCGGGCCGGCCACCGACCTCGTCCACCCCGGGGTGCTGCATGTGCTCGCTTTCCCGGTCTCGCTCGCCCTGATGGCGGGCCCGTCCTTTCCGTTCCGCCTGCTCGGGCTCGTGCATCTGCGCAATCAGGTGCTGCAGCATCGACCGGTGCGGGTTGGCGAGCTCGTGGATGTCGAGTGCCGCGTGCGCGGCCTCGCTCCGCACCGCAAGGGCCACACGTTCGAAGCGGTCGCCACCATCCATGCCGAGGACGGCAGCATCATCGCCACTGACGTCTCCACGTACCTGGCCAAGGGCGCTGGTGGTGGGCAGTCCCGCGGTGGCATGCCCGAGCCTGTCTCGGGTCGACGAGCAGCAGGTGGTTCCGGTACCGGCCGCGAGCGGGCCGCGTTCCGGCCGCCGTGGCCGACGGGGCGCTGGCAGCTCGGCGCCGACGCGGGCCGACGCTACGCAGAGGTCTCCGGTGACGTGAACCCGATCCACATGTCGGCCCTCAGCGCAAAGGCGTTCGGGTTCCCCCGAGCGATCGCGCACGGCATGTACACCGCATCACGCGCCTTCACCGAAGCTCGAGTGGACCTCGCGCGGCCGCTGCGCTGGGATGTGTCATTCGATGCCCCCGTTCTGCTGCCCAGCACCGTGCTGGTCGCCTTCGACGATACGGAGGGCGCGACACGATGCATCGGCTGGCGGCCTGGTCGCGGTGACGAGAAACCGCCGCGCCGCTGCTTCGAGGTGGAGATCGCCCTGCTGGATGGCTGAGGCGCGGTGTGCGCCTGTGGACGCCGGCCTTAGGGGGAGACGGGCAGCTGCGCCAGGCCTGTGCGGAGCGTCGTGAACAGGTGCTCCACGAATGCGTCGGCGTCGGCGCTGCGCGCAGAGCGGACCGTGGCGGGCCTGTCCCAGCGGCCCAGAACATCAGCCACCGTCTGGCCGCGCGTCAGCGTGCCGGCGAGCTCGACATCGACCGGCAGCGGCTGCGTGTGCAGGAAACGCCCGGTGACCGCATGCGCAGCCACCAGCGGATCGTGCACGTGGGCGCTCCACCCGAAGCCGTCGGATTCGTGGAAAGCGAAGTAGAACTCCAGGGCGCGCGTCAGGACATCGCGCACGGGATGCGGCGGCAACGCAGCGACGGCGTCGAGCTCACGCTGGGTGAACCGCACCGCCTCGGTGGCATCGAGGCCGGCGAGCACCGGCAGCGGATCGGCGTCGGCGAAGGCGCAGAGTACACGAGCCATAGCCTCCGGGTCCACCGCCACATTCCATTCGCTCGTCGCCCCGGTGTTGCCGCGGTAGTTCACCGCTCCGCCCATGATGTGCAGGGAGCTGAGCAGATGCGGCAGTTCCGGCTCGATCTCCAGCGCGAGCGCGAGGTTCGTCGCGGGCCCCACGAGCAGCCCCGTGAGCTCACCGGGATGAGCGCGGGCGAGGTCTGCCCACAGCTGCGCGCCGCTGCGCGGGTCTGGGTCCCGGTCGGGATCGGGCAGCACCACCTCACCCAGACCCGTCGGCCCGTGGGTGTCCTCGGCGGTCATCAGCTCCTGCACGAGCGGGACGTCGCTGCCGCGCGCAACCGGCATCTGCAGCCCGAGCATCGTGGCGAGTCCGAGGTTGTTGCGCAGCACCTGGTCCTGGATCACGTTTCCCGCCGTGGAGACGATGCCCACGAGCTCCGCCTCGGGAAGGCAGGCGAGGTAGGTGAGGGCGAAGGCGTCGTCGATCCCGGTGTCGCAGTCCAGCAGTATGCGCATGGGCTCACAGTAGGGCAGAGGGCCGACGCTCCCGCATCGGACGCCGCCGGATGATGGGTGGCGCGCACGGCCGTTGACGCTGACGCGACCAGCGGCGCTCTCGCGACCAGTACCGTCGACATCGCGGCGACCACCCTAGATGCGTGCCCTCTACCATCGACACCATGACCACGGAGCAGCCCGTCACCGCAGAAACACCGGCAACCGGTGGTGCTGAGTCCGCTCCCGCACCGGCCACGCCGGCGCCCGACCAGACCGATCGGGCGATTCTCGCGGGCCTCGAGCAGCACGATGGACCGCTCGGATGTCCCTGCGATGTGCTCGTGATCGACGACGCAACCGGTGCCCTCACCGCCGCAGCGCTCGACGCCGCTGCAGAGCATTCCGATGCCGTCGTGGTCAGCTGGACCTCGTCCTACCGGCGAGCCCACGAGCTCGCCGCGCTCTTCGCGCGCCAGATCGCCGACGGACGGTTACGGGTGCCGACCGGCCCGGAGCCCGTCACGCTCGAGGAGGCGGCCACCCAGGCCGAAGCGCATGCGGTGATCGGCCGCCTGCCCGCCTCGCTCGCCGCTCTCGACGCGATCGCCCGCCAGGTGGCACGGGCTTACCCCGAGTGTGGCTGCGCTCTTGCGCTCGGTGGCCGCACGAAGCACATGACACCCTCGCAGAACGCCGTGCTCGCCGAGTCCTTCGAGATCGTTGACGCGGCGCTCGGGGTCGCGAAGTCCCGCGCTCTGGTCGCCCAGGAGGCGCGCACCCAGATCGGCCCGCCCGCCGTGGCAGAGCATGCGATAGCGATACCGGTCGGCGGCTCTGAGCGCACTATCGCGCTGCGTGGGATCGGCGGAGTGTTCGGATCGGCCGCTGCGGATGCCGGCAGCCTGCTCCTGCTCACGGCCCTCGATGAGAACCTTTCGGACCGGGCAAACGCCGCGCTCGACGTGGTGGACCTGGGCTCGGGCAACGGATTGCTCAGCGCCTGGGCTGCTGCCGCGATGCCGTCGGCCCGCGTCCTCGCCACCGACGACGACGCCGATGCAGTCGTCTCCACCCGCGCGACGTTGCACGCCAATGCCATCGATCCGCAGCAGTGGCGCGCCACCTGGGATGATGCAGCCTCGCGAGAGCCGGATGCGAGCGCCGATCTGGTGCTGCTGAACCCGCCGTTCCATGATGGCACCGCCATCGATCCCACCCTCGTCCAGGGGCTCCTCGATGCCGCCGCACGCCTCCTGCGCCCCGGCGGAGAGCTGTGGTTCGTGCACAACTCCCATCTGCGCTACCGCACCGAGGTCGAACGCCGTGTCGGTCCGGTGACACAGCGCGCACGCGACCGACGCTTCACCGTGCTCAGTGCACGCCGCCGCGCCGACACGAGGCCCGGTGCATCCCGATGACCCCGGTCGCGCCACGCACCGTCGAACAGGGCGAGTCCACGCGCCGCCGGATCCTGGATGCGGCGGTGATCGAGTTCGGCCGACGCGGCTACCGCGGCTGCACGCTCGAGGAGATCGCGGCACTGGCCGGTGTGAAGCGGTCGACGATCCTGCACCACTTCGGCTCCAAGGAGAATCTGCTCACGCAGACCCTTGCTGAGCTGTATCTGCCTGGGCCGGATGGCCCCGCTGACCCCACCCGCACGCTCGCCGACGCCTTCGATGCGATCGCCGAGGAGAGTGCCCGCACCCCGGATCGGGTGCGGTTCTTCTCCGTGATCGGTGGGGAGAGCCTGACGGAGGACCATCCGGCGCACGCCTTCTTCCGCCTGCGCTATGACCGACTGCGCCGGGAGATGCGGGAGCTAGTGGAGCTTGAGGCTGGCCGCACGGGCGCCCAGCTGAGCGGCGATGACGCCCGCGTGCTCGCGAACCTGGCGGTGGCGGCGATGGATGGTGTGCAGCTGCAGTGGCTGCGTAATCCCGGCGAGGTGGATATGCGGGCGGAGATGCGGGTGGTCACCGATCTGATCCGCAAACGCCTGCGGGCGGCAGGGAGCCTGTGACGCTGGCCTGTGGAGCGATCTCGAATATCACCGCTCAAAGAACGTTGCGAGACACGTGACCGGATGGTGGCCGCGTGCAGCTGGGAGCTGAGTCTTCTTGCTGCTCGTGAGTGTGACCGCCTACACTCGCTGACTGTGCAGTCAGTCGGTTCCGGCGCTGGCCAGACGCCGCCGATTCCGGTCAGTCTGCGCAGTATCCATCCATGATCGTGAATCAGACACAGCGAGCAGGAGCGACATCGATGTCACACAAGCCCAGCGTCCAGCTCTACTCCATCCGCGACGCCATCAGCGAGGACCTGGACCGGTCCCTCGCACGGGTCGCGGAGATTGGGTACACCCTGGTCGAGCCCTACGCCTTCACAGAGCGTGCCGACGAATACAAAACCTCCCTGGCCGCCCACGGCCTGGCCGCGCCCACCGCGCACAACGCCTTCCTCGACTCGGACGAGCCGGAGAAGGTCTTCGCTATTGCCGCTGAACTCGGCATCGATCTCGTGATCGACCCGTTCATCCCCACGGAGCGCTGGCAGACCGCGGAGGATGCGAAACGGCTCGCCGATCGCTTCACCGAGCTCGCCCCGATCGCCCAGCGCGAAGGCGTGCGGATCGGCTACCACAACCACCAGTGGGAGCTGGCCAACCGCGTCGACGGCCGCCATGTGCTCGAGCTGTTCGTGGAGAACCTCGATCCCGCGGTCGAGCTCGAGGTCGACACGTTCTGGGCCACCGTCGGCGGTGCCGACACCCCCGCGCTGCTGCGCGCCTTCGGTGGTCGCGTCACCGCTATCCACGTCAAGGACGGCACCACCTCCGGCGACATCGCCGATGAGCTGCCCAGCTCCGAGAGCGCCCTGAAGGTCTCCGATAAACTCGCCGCTGCCTTCAAGGAACAGGTGCCGGCCGGCAAGGGGGATGTGGACATCCCCGCGATCCTCGCCGCCGCCCCGCAGGCGCTGCGCGTGGTCGAGTTCGACGACTACGCCGGAGACATCTTCGAGGGCATCGCCACCTCGCTCGCGTGGCTCGGCGAGAACGACCGCGGCGATCAGGGGGAGGCGAAGTGAACGCAGAGGTCGTCGACCCCAACGCGAAGAAGCAGCTGAGCGCCTCCGAGGTGCCGCACGCCACCAAGAGCCCCGGGGCTGTGGGCGTCGGCATCATCGGCACCGGCGTGATCTCGGTGCAGTACCTCACGAACCTTGTGCAGTTCGCTGACGTGGACGTGCGCTTCCTCGCCGACCGCGAACCCGAGCGGGCGCGGGAGAAGGCGGAGATGTTCGGCCTGCGCGACGCCGAGGGCGAGGTGCTCGCCGGCACCGTCGACGAGCTGCTGGCCCGCGAGGACATCGAGATCGTCATCAACCTCACCACCCCGGACTCCCATGTGGAGATCGGACTGCAGGCCCTGGAGGCCGGCAAACACGTGTGGAGTGAGAAACCGGTGGCGATGGACGCCGACGGCGCCCAGCAGCTGCTGCGCACCGCCGAGGAGAAAGGGCTGCGGGTTGCCTGCGCCCCCGACACCATGCTCGGCGGCGGCATCGAAACGGCGTTGCGTGCCATCGCCGACGGTCGCATCGGTGACGTGCTCACCGCCCGCACCGTCTTCCAGACGCCAGGCCCGGAAAGCTGGCACCCCAGCCCAGAGTTCCTCTTCGCACAGGGCGCAGGCCCACTGTTCGATATGGACCCGTACTACACGACCACCCTGGTGCGTGCGCTCGGGCCGGTGGCTCGCGTGGCTGCGGTCTCCTCGACTGCATTCCCCACACGCACCATCGGCTCCGGCCCGAAGGCCGGCACCGAGTTCCCCGTCGAAGTCCCGACGCTGCACGCGGCGATCCTGCAGTTCGCCAGCGGCGCTGTGGCACAGATGCTGTTCAGCTTCGAGAGCGCACGCGAAGAGGTCGGCTTCGTAGAGATCTCCGGCACCGCGGGCTCGCTTCTGCTGCCGGATCCCAACATGTTCGAGGGCGACACGCGCCTGTACAGCCTGGACCCGGAGAAGGGTGGGGAGCCGGAGACCCTGCCGGCCGTCGGCTCCTTCTTCGAGCGCGGCACGGGCGTGGTGGACCTGGCCCGGTCGATCCGGGCAGGTCAGCCGGAGCAGGCATCCGGTGCGCTCGCCGCCCATGTGCTCGACGTGCTGCTGGCGATCCGCGATGCCGCAGCAGGCGGCGAGTTCGTCGACGTGAGCTCGCGTCCGGAGATTCCGGCCCCGCTGGGCGAGGACTTCGATCCGTCGGCTCCAACCCTGTGAGCTGATCGCTGGGGCGCCGCGCCATGCGCATCGGCGCGGCGCCCCGGCTTTCATTCCACGGGAGCTCAGCGCACGAGTGCGCCCAGCACAGAGGTGAAGACGCCCAGGCCGTCGGTGCCGGTGCGGGTGCCGCGGCCCGGCTCATCAGGCCCGAAACCAGCCTCGATGGCATGCTCGGGATGCGGCATGAGCCCCACGACATTGCCGTACTCGTTGGTGATACCGGCGATGTCATGCCGTGAGCCGTTGGGGTTGGTCTCGTATCCGGCGGGACCGTGCGTTGCGCCCGCGACGTACCGGAACACCACGCGGCCGGTCTCCTCGAGCTCGGCGAGTGTGCGCTCGTCGGCCACATACTGGCCGTCCTGGTTCTTCAGCGGCACACGGATCACCTGGTCCTGCTCATAGGCGGTGGTCCAGGCGGTGCGGGTGTTCTCCACTCGCAGTGGCTGGTCGCGGCAGATGAAGGAGCGGTGCGCGTTCTTGATCATCGCGCCGGGCAGCAGGTGCGTCTCGCACAGGATCTGGAAGCCGTTGCAGATGCCCAGCACCGGCATGCCGCCGCGTGCGGCATCCACCACCCGGTCCATCACCGGTGCGAAACGGCTGATCGCGCCGGCACGCAGGTAGTCGCCGTAGCTGAACCCGCCGGGCAGCACCACGGCCTCGACGTCCTGCAGGTCATCATCCGCGTGCCACAGCCGCACCGGTTCTCCGCCGGCCACGCGGATCGCCCGCTGCGCGTCGCGATCATCCAGCGTGCCGGGGAACGTCACGACACCGATGCGGATCACGCCTGCTCCTCCGGCAGTGTCTCGACCGCGACGACATCTTCGATCACCGGGTTCGACAGGAGCGTCTGCGCGGCGTCGCGGATCATCGCCAGCAGCTCCTCCGTGATCTCCTGCTCGACCTCGAGCTCGAAGCGTTTGCCCTGCCTCACCTGGCTGATCCCCTCGAAACCGAGCCGGGGCAGCGCCGCGGCAACGGCCTTCCCCTGCGGATCGAGGATCTCGGGCTTGGGCATGACATGGACCACGACGCGTGGCATGAGTGACTCCTGGCGGCAGGGAGAGGGCTCTGACAGAACCTCATTCTAGGGACGACCGCGCCTGGAGGTGGCATCCTGATCCAGACGTGACCGAGAACCAGGAGATTCCCATGAGAATCACCCATCTGGGCCATTCCGCCCTGCTGATCGAAACAGACACCGCACGCATCCTGGTGGATCCCGGCGGCTTCAGCCGGGCCGAGCAGATCCGGGCGCTGCGCGACGTCGACGCCGTGCTCGTGACGCATCAGCACCCGGACCACGCTGATCCCGCATTGGTGGCTGCAGTGCTCGGCGCATCGCCCCGCGCTCTCCTTCACGGTGAGCCGCAGGCCGTGGCTGCCCTGCGCGCAACTGAGGACTGCAGTGCTGCGGCAGAGCGGATGCATGATCTCGCTCCCGGTGATGAGCTGACCATCGCTGACCTGCACGTTGCCGGAGTCGGCGGCGAGCATGCCGTGATCCATCCCGATATTCCGCGCGTGGGTAATACGGGTCTCGTGCTGCAGCCGACGGGCGGCGGTCCGCGCCTGGGGGTCACCGGCGACAGCCTCCAGGTGCTCGAGGAATTCACCGGCATCGATGCCCTCGCCTTCCCCGTCGTGGCCCCCTGGTCGAAGATGCACGAGACAATCGACTTCCTGCGAGCTGTTCGCCCACGGCTGGCACTGCCCGTGCACGACGCCGTGGCGAGCCCCGAAGGGCGCGCCATCTACATGAAACAGTCCACCGATCTCGCCCCCGACGGCACCGAGGTGCGCGACTGGCCCGAGACCCGCAGCGTCGACCTGACCGGAGAGAACTGACATGAACCAGCTGCCTGAGCGCCGCTTCCACCCGCGTGAGGACATCGACCCGCGAGTGCGCGAGGCGATGACCGCCATGCCGCGTGAGCACTTCCTCGCCCCGGAGCTGCGCAAACTCGCCTACGTCGACTGCCCCTTCGACATCGGTGTGGGGCAGACCAACTCGCAGCCCTCTGTGGTGGAGCGGATGCTCGACCTGCTGCAGGTGCAACCGGGGCAGCGCGTGCTCGACGTCGGCTCCGGTTCCGGCTGGACCTCCGCACTGCTCGCGCACCTTGTGGGCGCCGACGGCAGCGTGCTCGGCGTGGAACGCCAGCCCGAGCTGATCGACCTCTCCCGCACGACCCTCACCGAACTCGGCCTGGACAGAGTGGAGATCCGGCGTGCGCAGGACGGCGTGTTCGGCTGGCCGCAGGAGGCGCCGTTCTCACGCATCCTCGTCTCGGCAGCGCCCGACGAGGTGCCGGAGGGACTCGTTGAGCAGCTCGACGACGGCGGGATCATGGTGATCCCCGTGGCTGGCATCGTGCATCGCGTGGAGCGGCGCGGCACCGAGATCATCGACACCGAGCACGGTGAAGCGCGGTTCGTGCCCCTGATTGCCGAGGGGGTCGCGGACGACGGGCAGGAGTGACCCAGCGGGTCACTGCGTGACTCACCCTGCGGTGAACTCGCGTCCGGTCAGCCGTTCGAACGCCTCGACGTACCGTGCGCGGGTCTGATCGACGACCTTCTCGGGCAGGCGCGGCGGCGGCCCGTCGGCCTCCCGGTCCCAGCCGGAGGCGCCGCTGGTCAGCCAGTTGCGCACGAACTGCTTGTCCAGGCTCGGCTGCACCCGGCCTTCCGTGAGGCCCTCCCGGAACCAGAACCGGGAGGAATCCGGGGTGAGCACCTCATCACCCAGGGTGAGCGAGCCGTCCGTGCGGGAGTGACCGAACTCGAGCTTCGTATCCGCGAGCACGAGCCCTCGCTCCTCGGCGATGGCACGAGCCCGACGGTAGACGGCGAGCGTCAGCTCTTCCAGGCGGTCCACCAGGTCCCCGCCAAGCTGTTCCCGTGCCTGCGCGACAGTGATGTTCTCGTCATGTTCGCCCTGCTCGGCCTTCGTCGACGGGGTGAAGATCGGCTCCGGCAGCAGGGACGCTTCCGTCAGGCCCGTCGGCAGCACATGCCCGCCCACGGCGCCGTCGCGGCGATAGTCCACAAGGCCCGATCCGGTGAGGTACCCGCGCACCACGCATTCCAGCGGCACCATGTCCAGGCCACGGCAGCGCAGGGCACGACCGGCCACCTGGGCGGGGACGTCGTCGGCGCTGAGCACGTGGTGGGGCACCAGATCAGCGAGCTGCTCGAACCAGAACAGGCTCATGCCTGTGAGGATCCGGCCCTTATCGGGGATGCCTGGCTGCAGAGCGTGGTCGAAAGCGCTGATCCGATCCGTCGCGACGACCAGCACCTCCTGCGCGGTCGCGACATCCTGGCCAGAGGGCACATATAGCTCACGCACCTTGCCCGTCACCGCGAGAGTCCAGCCGGGCAGTGACGGCGCCTCGATCAGCGGCGTGCTCACGGGACCACCTCACCGGCGGCGGCGCGGGCAGCGATGTCACGGCGATGATGCGAGCCGGGGAGCATGATCGCTTCGGCACCGGCCCGCGCCCGCTCCCGCGCCTGCGCAAGGTCCTCGCCGCGCGCGAGAACAGCGAGCACACGCCCGCCAGCGGAGACCAACCTGCCCTGCTCGTCGCGGGCCGTGCCCGCATGCAGCACGTGGCACCCGAGGCCCTCGCAATCGGCGATCCCCGTGATCTCGTCACCGGTGCGGGACGTGGCCGGATAGCCCTCGGACGCGATGATCACCGCGACAGCAGCCTGCGCGCTCCACGCTGGTTCCGGGACGGCTAAGAGGTCACCCTGCGCGGCTGCCAGCAGCAGCGGCGCGAGCGGCGAGTCGAGCCGCTCGAGCACCACCTGCGTCTCCGGATCCCCGAATCGGGCGTTGAACTCGATCACCCGCACCCCGTGAGAGGTCAGAGCCAGCCCGCAGAACAGGAGGCCGACGAACGGCGTGCCGCGGCGGGCCATCTCGGTGATGGTCGGCTGGGCAACGGTGCGCACAACCTCCTCGACAAGCCCCTCCGGCGCCCACGGCAGCGGCGAATAGGCGCCCATGCCGCCGGTGTTAGGGCCCTCGTCGCCGTCGAAGGCGCGTTTGAAATCCTGCGCCGGCGCGAGGGGGACGACGCGCTCACCGTCACTGACGCAGAACAGCGATACCTCGGGGCCGTCGAGGTACTCCTCGAGCACCACGCTGCCACCGGCAGCGAGCACCGAGTGGGCATGCGTGAGCGCTGCCTCGCGATCCGCGGTGACCACGACACCTTTGCCGGCGGCGAGACCGTCGGCCTTCACCACGAAGGGCACATCGCCCAGCGGGTTCACCCGCTCCAGCCCTGCCTCGAGGGCGGTGGGGTCAGTGATGGTCACCGCAGCGGCCGTCGGCACGCCAGCGGCGCGCATCACGTCCTTGGCGAAGGACTTCGACCCCTCCAAGCGTGCCGCTGCGGCGCTCGGGCCGAACACGGCGATGCCCGCCTCACGCAGCTGATCAGCGGCACCCGCCACGAGGGGCGCTTCCGGGCCGATCACCACGAGATCTATCTGCAGGTCACGGGCGAGGGCCACCTGGGCGTCGATGTCCGAGAGAGCAACGGGATGGCAGGTGGCGAGCTCGGCGATGCCGGGATTGCCCGGTGCGGCATGCAGCTGGGGAACAGGCTGATCGGCGGCGAGGCGGCGGATGATCGCGTGCTCGCGGCCGCCGGCGCCCAGAACGAGGATCTTCACGCAGGCCAGCGTAGCGAGCACGGGTGAGTGACGTGCCGCAGCTACGATGCCTGCCATGCCCAGCCCTGCCGCATCCACCCCGCCTCCCTCGGCAGTCGGGGAGAGCACCGTGCGGTTGAGGGCTGACCTTTCCTACGACGGCACCGCCTTTCACGGCTGGGCCGCGCAGCCCGGGCAGCGCACCGTGCAGGGCGCGCTTGAGGATGCTCTTGAACGCATCACCCGTACCCGGCTGCCCCTGGTCGTTGCCGGCCGCACCGACGCCGGTGTGCATGCCCGCGGTCAGGTTGTTCACCTCGACATGCCCGCAAAGGTGCATGCTGCTCTGCCCGGTCGCAGCGATCGCACACCCGCTCACGCTCTTGTGACTCGATGGAACGCGGTGCTGCCCGAGGACGTCGTGGTGCACTCGGTCCAGGAGGTCCCCGCCGCTTTCGATGCCCGCTTCAGTGCCCGGTGGCGCCGCTACCGCTACCGGCTCTCCGACGGCCAGCACGTGCATGATCCACTGCGGCGGGACGTGACCCGGCATCGTCGGCACCTGGACGTCGAGGCCATGCACCGGGCGGCGCAGATGCTGCTCGGGGAGCACGACTTCCTGTCCTTCTGCCGCCCGCGAGAGGGTGCGAGCACGATCCGTGACCTGCTCGCCCTGCAGGTACAGCGCCCCGGGCCGGACCGGGCTGACGCCGGACTGGTCGTGGTCACTGTCGTGGCGGACGCCTTCTGCCACCACATGGTGCGTTCGCTGGTGGGTGCGCTCCTGCCCGTGGGAGAGGGACGGGTGAGCGAGGACTGGCCGGCGCGAGTGCTCGCGGCCCGAACCCGCGAGGCAGCCACCCGCGACCGTCCCGGAGCGGCACCCCTCGCACCCCCGACCGGGCTGACGCTCGAACACGTCGACTATCCACCCGACGCCGAGCTCGGGTCTCAGGCTGAGCGCGCCCGTGTGCGGCGCAGCTGAACACCGGATCGGGGGAGCAGGCGCCTGCCAGCGCTGGTGATCGCGCGCACGGCTCGTGGGCTCTGGGGCCGACGGGGAGGGTGGCGCCTTTCCATGACGCCATCCGTGAAGCGTCAGCGAGATCACAGTGACGGCGCTCAATGACCCTTGGTCACGCGTTGACCCCCTCGGCAGGCGGACAGTAGTGTTGGACGTCGTTGTGCCTCGATGCGCGCCTGTCTCCGCTGCCGACTCTCACACCGGCGCGAGCCCGGGCCCCTCACACGCATCCTGGACCGTCGCCACGCCGTACGTGGACCGGGCCGGGCACGACAACACGGTCATGCTTTAGCCGAAGGAAGCGTGTCCACGGTCCATCGAACTGTGTCCGGACAGATCCGTACCGGACACCACGACGAGAGAAGAAGGCACGAGTGCGTACGTTCACCCCGAAGCCCGACGATGTCGAGCGTTCCTGGTACGTCATCGACGCAACGGATGTCGTCCTCGGCCGGCTCGCTTCCCAGGCTGCTCAGCTGCTGCGGGGCAAGCACAAGCCGGTCTTCGCACCCCACGTGGATGCAGGCGACTTCGTCATCATCATCAACGCTGAGAAGATCGCCCTGACCGGCAACAAGCGCGAGGCCAAACTGGCCTACCGCCACTCCGGTTACCCGGGCGGCCTGCGCGGCATCCCCTACTCCGAGCTGCTCGAGAAGCACCCCGAGCGCGCGGTTGAGAAGGCCGTCAAGGGCATGCTCCCCAAGAACAAGCTGGCCACCCAGCAGCTGAAGAAGCTCAAGGTGTACGCCGGCCCGGAGCACCCCCACCAGGCCCAGCAGCCCGTCCCCTTCACCTTCGACCAGGTGGCGCAGTAAGCGGGCGCGCCCCGCGCACCCGCCTGCCGCACGGAAACACCAAGGAGAACCGTGACTGAGACCACCCATGACACCGTCGAGGACACCGCCGACGAGGCCGTCCCCTCGAGCTTCACCACCGAGTCGACTGAGACCGAGGCCGTCGGCCGCGGCCAGTCCGCCACGGGGCCGGGCTACGGCACCGGCCGTCGCAAGGAGGCCGTCGCGCGCGTCCGCCTGGTTCCCGGCTCCGGCCAGTGGACCATCAACGGCCGCAGCCTCGAGGTCTACTTCCCGAACAAGCTGCACCAGCAGGAGGTGAACGATCCGTTCACCATCCTGGACCTGCAGGGCCGCTTCGACGTGATCGTCCGCGTCTCCGGCGGCGGCGCGTCCGGCCAGGCCGGCGCCGTGCGCCTGGGCGTGGCTCGCGCGCTCAACGAGGTCGACCGTGAGAACAACCGCCCGACGCTGAAGAAGGCCGGGTTCCTCACGCGCGACGCCCGCATCATCGAGCGCAAGAAGGCCGGCCTGAAGAAGGCCCGCAAGGCGCCGCAGTACTCCAAGCGCTGACCTGAGCGCAGCCGGCAGACCCCCGCACCGTTCACGGTGCGGGGGGTCTTCGCGTTCAGGGGCACAACCCAGCATCCTGTCCGGGGTGCCGTACACAGATCCACTCGGCGACGAACACCACGCAAGGGTGCATCATGCCTGGTCACGAGTCTGAACCGGAAGGTGAAAAGCAGGAAGGGGCATAGGCCGGGGACCAAGGGGGACCGCACCGAAAAGGGCACCTGCCTACCGTTCTTCGAGTGCCAGCCCTCAAGGCCGGCCGCGCCGCCACGCAGCGGCCTTCCCGGGAGCGCCTCGCGCTCTGCACATCTCCCCAGAAAGTATCCACCGTGTTCGATACGCCGATGAGCCCCAAGCTCTTCCTCGACCGCATCCTCAACGGTGCCGCCGTCGGCATTGTGGTCGGTCTCGTCCCCAACGCCATCACCGGTGAGCTGTTCAAGTTCCTGGCCCGGCTGATGCCGTCGATCTCCCTGTGGGCCACCCTCAACGAGGTCGTCGTCGGCCTGCAGTTCACCGTCCCGGTGATCGTCGGTGTCCTGATTGGCATGCAGTTCGGCTTCAATGCCGTGCAGACCGTCATCGTTGGCACCGCCAGCTTTGTTGGCTCCGGCGCCATGGACTTCACTCCCGACGGGGTGATGCTCGTGGGCATCGGAGACCTTATCAACACGATGCTGACCGCCTCGGTCGCCGTGCTCGTGCTGGCCTGGGTGGGCAAGAAGCTCGGCTCCTTGACCATCCTGTTCCTGCCGATCCTCGGTGGTGGTATCGCCGGCCTGGTCGGCATCCTCACCCTGCCCTACGTACGCTACGTGACCACCGGCGTGGGCGCCCTGGTCAACGCGATCGCCCAGCAGCAAGGCCTCGGCGTCCTGGCTGCCGTCCTCATCGCCATGCTGTTCGCCGTCATGATCGTCTCCCCGATCTCCACCGTGGGCGTCGCCCTCGCCATCGGTATCTCCGGCCCCGCCTCCGGCGCGGCGAACCTCGGTATCGCTGCGGCCGCTGCCGTGCTCGCCGTCGGTTCCTTCCGCGTCAACAACGCCGGCGTGACCTGGTCCGTGTTCCTCGGCGCGATGAAGATGATGATGGGCAACCTGCTGAAGTTCCCGGTGATGGTGCTGCCGCTCGCCCTCGTCTCCGGCATCACCGGTCTGGTGGGTGCCTTCTTCGGCATCACCGGCACCCCGGCCTCCGCTGGCTTCGGTCACTCCGGCCTGGTGGGACCGATCGCGGCCGCCACCGGAATGGAGGGATCGGCCCTCGTTGTCCTCCCCAAGCTCGTCATCGTCTACTTCGTGCTGCCGATCGGCCTGGCGATCCTCGTGCACTGGCTGTGCACGAGCGTGCTGAAGATCTACTCCGAGAAGATCTACGCCTTCGCCCCCGTCGGCGCTCCCTCCTCGGAGGATGCCGCTGACGAGCCGCTGGACCCCAAGACTGAGGCCGTCGACGGCACCGACGAGAAGACCGCCGCCCCCGCCGATGCCGCCATCGGCGAGTCCACCGACACCCCCACCTCGACCACCACCTCGACGAAGGAGTGACCCCACGATGAAGATCCTGTTCCTCGGCGCCCGCCCGGACGAGCACCCGGCCATCGAATCTTGGAAGGCCGCCCACCCCGAGCACACGGTGACCGTCTCCCAGCAAATCCTCTCCACCGCCACCCTGCCGCTCGTGGACGGTCACGACGCGCTGGTCATCCAGCAGGTCGCCGTGCCCGAACCCGAGGTGTACGAGCAGCTCGCCGCCAAGGGCATCACCCAGATGTCCGTGCGCTCCGCCGGCTTCGACATGTACGACCTGGAGGCGGCGACCCGTCACGGCCTGGGCATCACCAACGTCCCGGTCTATTCGCCCAACGCGATCGCCGAGTACACGGTGGCGCTGGCGCTGAACCTGGTGCGCAATATCCCCGCCACCCTGGCGCGCGTGCAGCAGTACGACTTCCGTCCCGCAGGGCTCATCGGCCGCGAGATCCGCACGATGAAGGTCGCCGTGCTCGGCACCGGCCGGATCGGGATGCGCGCTGCCGAACTGTTCGCGGCGCTGGGCGCAGAGGTCGTCGGCTTCGACCTGTTCCCCAACGATGCGTTCCGCGCCATCGGCACCTACGCTGAGTCTGTCGAGGAGGCGCTGCGCGGCGCGGACATGGTGAGCCTGCACATGCCGGCCACCGGGGAGAACCACCACCTGCTGAACGAGCAGACTCTCGCGCTGCTGAACCCCGGCGCCTACGTGGTCAACACCGGCCGCGGCGCCCTCGTGGACACCACCGCTCTCATGGCCGCCCTGGACTCCGGTCAGCTCACCAGCGCCGCCCTGGACGTCTACGAGTTCGAAGGCCCCTACATGTTCAAGGACCTGCGCGAACAGGGCATCGAGGATGAGGTCTTCGCGACGCTGCTGGCGCGCGAGGACGTGTTGAACACCCCGCACCTGGCGTTCTACACGCACACCGCGGTGGAGAACCTGGTCCATGGTGGCCTGGACAACGCTGTGGCGATGGTGGAGAACGGTACCTGCCCCACCCTGGTGAACCCGCAGGTGAGCGAGGCGAGGACCGCCCAGGACCGCTGACCACGGTCAGGGGGCCAGCAGCTCGCGAATGTCGTTCGCGGTCATCGCGGAACGGAACGCCTGCCCGTCGTCCGTGAGCGCCTGGAAGAGCTCGGCCTTGCGCTGCTGCAGCGCCAGGACCTTCTCCTCGATGGTGTCCTGCGCGATCATCCGGTAGACGCTGACGCTGCGCTGCTGCCCAATCCGGTGAGCCCGGTCCACGGCCTGCTCCTCCGTGGCCGGGTTCCACCAAGGATCCAGTAAGAACACGTAATCCGCTTCGGTGAGGGTCAGCCCCACGCCTCCCGCCTTCAAGGAGATGAGGAAGACGGGCACCTCACCGGAGCGGAACGCGTCAACCTGGGCGGAACGGTTCCTGGTCGAACCGTCCAGGCGTGCAAAATGCACGCCCTCAGTCTCCAAGCGGTCACCGACCCGATCCAGGAACGAGGTGAACTGGCTGAACAGCAGCACCCGGTGACCGTCGGCCAGCACCTCGGGCAGGCGGTCGAAGAGCGCATCGAGCTTGGAGGACCCCACCTCGGCGTGCTCCGCGTCCACGATCGCGGGGTCCAGGGCGAGCATCCGCAGCAGCGTCAGCGAGCGGAACACGATGAAGCGGTTGCGGTCGAAATCGCTCTCGATCAGCCCCAGCACCTTCTTGCGCTCGCGCTGCAGCGCCGCGTCGTACAGGGCGCGATGCTCGGGGGACAGCGGGATCGTCAGCTGCTGCTCGAGCTTCTCTGGCAGATCGGAGGCGACCTGCATCTTCGTGCGGCGCAGCAGGAAGGGGCGGATCCGTCGACGCAGCGCCTCCAGCCGGTCTGGATGCTCCCCGGAAGCCACCGGCAGTGTGTACCGCTGGCGGAAAGCCGAGGCGGTGCCGAACAAGCCAGGGGTGACCAAGTGGAAGATCGACCACAGGTCATCCAGTGAGTTCTCCATTGGCGTGCCGGTGATCGCCAGACGGAACGGGGCCCTGATAGCGGCGGCCGCCTGATGGGTGCGGGAGCCGCGGTTCTTCACGAACTGGGCCTCATCCAGCACGAGCCCAGTCCAGTCGCGCCGCGCGAGCGCGTCCTGGTCCATCCTCAGCACCGCGTAGCTCGTCACGACCAGATCAGCACCCGCCACCGCGTGCTCGAGCGGCACACCGGTGGTGCGTTCGGAGCTGTCCAGCACGACCACCCGCAGGTCCGGGGTGAAGCGCTCGGCCTCCTGTACCCAGATATCTCGCACCGACGTCGGCGCGACGATGAGGAATGGTGTATCCGTCTTCGACCCGTCGGCCGTAGCGCCCGCCGGGCCCGGTCTCGTGGAATCCGCCTGCTCCCGGACGTGCTGGATCAGTGCGAGCGTCTGCAGCGTCTTGCCCAGGCCCATGTCGTCGGCCAGCACCCCGCCGAGCTGGTAGCGCTGCAGAAGTGCGAGCCACTGGAAACCCTCCGCCTGGTAGGGCCGCAGGTCAGCGTGCAGGCCAGCCGGCAGCTGCGCGCGCACGGCAGCCTCCTGCCCCGCGAGCTGCCGTATGCCCGCCACAGCGCGCTCCCATGCAGCGCTGGTCTCGATCGAGTCGGCGATCGTCGCCAGATCCTCGTACAGGTCCAGATGCTGGGGGCTGACGGCCAGGTGATCCGGCTCCCACTCCGCGAGCGCCTCACCCTCGGCGATCAGCTCCCGCAACGCGTCGAAGGCAGGATTCTCCAGGGAGAACCAGGTGCGATCGGGCATGAGAATCCGGCTGCGCCCCTGAGCGAGAGCGAGGAAAAGGGTCGGGAACGGAATCTCGTGGCCATCGATCGTGATGCGGAAGCCCAGATCGAACCAGTCATTCTTCCCCGGTGTGGGCGTCTGGACGATCCGCACGTGCGGTGCGCCATTGAGTTCCCGGTAGGCATGGCGGGTACCCGACAGACGTACCTGCACATGGTCGAGCTCGCGCAGCGCCTCCATGGTGCCGGTGGTGAAGGCAGCGGTGTCCACACCGGTCAGATGCTCCCCGCGCGGGTCGCCTGCGGTGGGCCACAGCACCCGTGCTGTCGCGAGTACCGCGTCCTCATGGTCCAGGTCCCGTCGCTCAGCGGCGTTGCGCTGCATCGGCAGCACGCGCGGTGGATCGTGATACTGCCACGACCAGCGCAGATGCAGTCTGTCGCCGTCGGCGTACTCGGCGGTGAGTAGCAGATCAGCCGGGGGAGTGGCCGGTAGCTCGACGGACCGATCAGAGGAGGTGACCGTGGCTGCTGCCCGCAGCCGCGGATAGGCCACCGCTAGAAAGTCGGTTTCATCCGCGGCGTCGATCCGCAGCGGTTCGCGGTGATGGAGCAGACGCTGCAGGGCGGGCGGAACGGGCTCGTCCAGGGCGGCGAGAACGGCGTTTCCCTCGGCGTCGACGTGCAGCACACCGGTGGATCCGAGCACGCGCGCCTCCGGCACATCGTGCCCGTCGATCAGGTAGCGGGTGCGCAGCTCGAGGACGCCGCCGTTCCGCACGAGGTCCAGATCCACATGTGCGCCGGAGGCGAGCTCGACCTGTGTGAGCGGATCCTCGCCCAGGAATGTCACTCCGGCGTCGCGGGCATGCAGCAGGCTCTGCCACACGAGCGGCGAATTGGCGTGCGACAACCAGATCCGTTCCGGGGCGCCGCCGCTGAAACTGCGCTCAGCCGAGGCGGCAGCGAACAGACGTGTCAGCGCCTCCGCGTGAGCGGGTGCGAACTCGCCGCGCCCACCCCGAAACTCGAAGCTGCGCCAGGACACCCCCGATTTGACCCACCGACCTGTGGTCGAGCGCCGCACGGGCCGCATCGCCAGGTGGAGATGGGCATCGGATGTGAGATCAGCGCGTGATGCCGGGTGGCGGCCGGTTCGCCCCGAGACGTCACCGGGAGCGGATGCTTCCGCTTCGAAACGCAGCCCCAGCACGCTCGGGGCCGACTCAGCGTTGGTGCCGTTACGCAGCAGCGGCCGCAGTACCGTGCGCCACTCGGCCGGAGGGTTCTCACGCTGGCGCTGTTCACGCAGTGCATCCAGGGCGTAGAGCGCAGCAGCGGCATGCTCGCAGCCCTCGCCCACCTCGCAGCGGCACTGCGAGGTGACCGGACGCCAGAGCCCGCCGGGCTCCTGCGGCCAGAAGCGGTGGGAGACGGCATCTGGCGGCAGTTCGTGAAGCTGCACAGCGACGTCGAACACGGCGCCGTCGGTCGTGATGCTCGCGGTGCAGCGGCCGGTCTGCGCAGACCACTCCAGATCGTGCACACCCCCGGCGCGTACGAGCGCCAAGCCCCGCGATGCCGCACGATCTCCCGTGAACGCGGTGATCACGGCGGGTGGAATGCGGGGAAGGGCCGCTGCAGGCATACCCGCCAGCGTAACCAGTCCGGCGAAGCTCACGCGTCACAGATCACGGGCAGCCGTCCGGATCACGGCGAGAATGAGCGCAGGTTCGTCTCGTCGCGGCGTTACGCTCTGGACGATCGACCCCGACCTCAAGGAGCACACCCATGGCTCGACTCTTCGGCACTGACGGCGTGCGCGGCGTCGCCAACCAGGACATCACGGCGGAGCTCGCTGTCGAACTGTCCGTGGCCGCCGCCCACGTGCTCGGCGATCTCGGCGCCTTCGAGGAGGACGCGACCGAGCGGCCCCGCGCGATCGTCGCCCATGACCCCCGCCCCTCCGGTGATTTCCTGTCCGCCGCGATCGCAGCGGGGCTCGCCTCCGCCGGCGTGGACGTGCTCGACGCAGGCGTTCTGCCCACGCCCGGCCTCGCCCACCTGGTCCAGCGCAGTGGTGCCGACCTGGGCGTGATGATCTCTGCCTCCCACAACCCGCATCCGGACAATGGCATCAAGTTCTTCGCCCGCGGTGGCACAAAGCTGCCGGATGAAGTCGAGGACGCGATCGAAGCGCGGCTGGGAGAGGACTGGAACCGGCCGCAGGGCACCTCCGTGGGCACCATCACCCGCTACGAGACCGCGGTCCAGGAGTACGTCGATCATCTGGTCTCCACCCTTGATCGCTCTCTCGACGGGCTCACCGTGGTGGCCGACTGCGCCAACGGCGCCAGTTTCCAGACGGCCCCCGCTGCATTGCGCCGAGCCGGCGCCACCGTGCATGTGATCGGCGACCGGACCGACGGCAAGCAGATCAACGAGGACTGCGGCTCCACCCACTTGGGCCAGCTGCAGGCCGCCGTGCGTGAGAAGGGCGCCGATATCGGTGTGGCCTTCGACGGTGACGCCGACCGCTGCCTCGCCGTTGATGCGCGGGGCGAGGAGATCGATGGTGACCAGATCATGGCGATCCTGGCGCTCGACCTCAAGGAGCGGGGCGCCCTTCACGACGACACCCTTGTCGTGACCGTCATGAGCAACCTGGGGCTCAAGCTCGCCATGCGCGAGCACGGCATCATCCTGGGGCAGACCTCGGTGGGCGACCGTTACGTGCTCGAGGAGATGAACCTGGGCGGCTACTCCATCGGCGGCGAGCAGTCCGGTCACGTGATCCTCGCCGAGCACGCCACCACCGGCGACGGCGAGCTGACCGCTCTGCACCTCCTGCAGCGTATGGCCGCCACCGGCAAGCCGGCTCATGAGCTCGCCGCGGTCATGACCCGCATGCCGCAGGCCCTCATCAATGTGCGGGGCGTGGATAAGACCCGCGCCACGATCGACCATGAGGTGCGCAGCGCTGTTGAGGGCGTCGAGAAGGAGCTCGGGGACACCGGCCGCGTGCTCCTGCGCCCCTCCGGCACGGAGCCGGTGGTGCGTGTCATGGTCGAGGCTCCCACCGACGAGCAGGCGCATCAGGCTGCCGAGCGGCTTGCGGCTGTGGTGCGGGAGCGGCTCGCGCTGTGACACGGGCGCACCGGGATGAAGATGACCACGATCCGTTGGCGGACTTCGCCTCATTTCTGGGGAAAAGTGGCGTGACCCCACGGGCGGCGGCTGTTGCTGCTGATTCTCACGAAGGTGCCCGATGGCGCCGGATCATCGAATGGCTGATCGGCCGACGGGCCGTCGATCTACCGATGCGACTCGTCGGCGTATTGCTCGCTGCCACGGCGATCATGCCGGGTGCCGTGGAAGCGCAGGAACCGGTCTTCCTTCTGCTGTTCTTCATCTCCCGGTTGCTGCTGATCGCGGCCCCGTTCGCACCTGCCGCAGCTGGAGCGCTCGCAGGCGGCTTCTTCCTGCTGCATCTCTTCATGGAGCCGACCCTCCTTAACCCATTCGCAGAATGCCTCGCCTTCGCCTTCGGCGCGCTTCTGGCAACCGGATGTTGGCGGCTCGCGGTGCCCCTGTGCATGGGCTCCCTTGGACTCTCGGTTCTGGAGTCCTGGGTGGCCCCGGCTGTAGGGAGTTCGGTTCCGGTGTTCGCCTTCACGTGGGGACTGGTGGCTCTCCTCGGGCTGTTCGCGCTTCTATTCGACAAACGTATCGAGGCGGAGAGCACACGGCGTGAAGCCGCCGCAGCCGCCCATGCGCGAGCAGTCGAGCAGCTCAGGATCAACGTCGCTATCGACACCCACGACACGATCTCCCACGGTTTGGCGACACAGGCGGCGATCCTCAGAGTGCTCTCGGCAGAAAGGAGCATCTCCGACCTGCGAAGGGGTCTTGGCGAACTCGCGATGGTCAATGACCAAACACAGCAGAATCTGCGTTCGCTCCTGCACGGGCTGCGCAGCACACAGAATGACCTGCCGTCCGAGACGGCACCGAACACCCATCTGCTCCAGGGCGTGGACTCGCTGACGGCGGCAGCCGGTGCGGGCGGCTACACCCTCCGCACCAAGGTCGACCTGCCGGCGGAGCTTCCGTCCATAGTGTTGGCGGAACAGCTCCTCCTCATCTCGCGTGAACTGGTGACGAACATTGTGAAGCACGCCAGTTCACGGGACGGTGCCCGGCTGTCGCTCTACCTCAGCGGCTGCGGCGCCGGGCGTCATGTCGTGATCGAAGCGGAGAACCGCGCGGCAGTCATGAGCGGCGCGGAAGAGGTGAGCGGTAGTGTGCCTCGGAGCATTGCCGACAGGACCGAACGACTTGGAGGCAGTTTCAGGAGCACGCAGATAGGAGGACGCTTCCTCGTCACCGTGACGGTGCCGTGGAATGCACTGACAGCAGGTCATCCCTCATCCGAGGGATGACCTTGGCTGGTGCCACGCTGTGACATTGCGGGATGGTGACATCCGGCAACATCATCCAGCTTCTCTCGCTCACGGTGTGCACGTTGTTGTCGTTTCCATCATCGCTCGCGGTTCCTCGTGTGTTCGTGGGTATCGTGAAGGGAGTGGCGTACGCCTTGGCTGCGTCCAAAGGGACTCCAGCGCAGTGCGCCCTGTGGAGGATCATTGACAAACCCAAGTATCGGAAGTTCTGTTTGTGAGCACATCGCCTGACGTGGGACCTGTTCAGGTCTCCGTCCTGATCGTCGACGATGACCCCTGGACTACGAAAGCAATCAGCCTGGCGCTGCGTGGAGAATCCGGTATCGGAGATATCATCGAGGTTCATGGCGGGGCGGAGGCGGTCGCCATGTATCAGACTTCGCAGCCCGATGTGGTCCTCATGGACCTGAACATGCCTCCAGGTATGAGCGGTGTGACTGCGATCGAGCAGATCCGGCGGGGTGATCCGACAGCGCGCATCGTCGTCCTCACCACGGTGGCGCCCGGCCCGGGATTGGCCCGCGCCTTGTACGCAGGAGCCGTCGCCGTGGTGCGCAAGACCGCTTCGCAAGCCGATCTGCGCACGGTAGTCCTGGCGACGGCGAGGGGCGAAGATCCCATTGCCTTGCGCTACCTTGCCCGGGACATCGTCATCAGCGGGGATCAGATGCCTGGAGCGCCAGCTGTCCCTCCTCGGCTCACTCCCGCAGAGCGGGAGGTCCTGCAGTTGATCGCGGACGGCTGTGGGTACAACGAAATCGCCGACAGACAGGGCATCACCGTGTGGACCGCGCGCTCCCACGTTAAGCACCTGCGAGAAAAGTTGCACGCGGAGAACCTCGCGCAGCTGGTGGTGCGAGCGCTTCAATACCGCTACATCTCGGTCTGACGACATCCCTCGATTAAGGGATGTCCTCACCTTCCCGGTTCACGCACACTGCAGGAGTGCAGACGAGCGTTCACTTCGCGGGACGCTCGACCGACTTAGAGCGGTGACCGGTCGTGAAACACTTTTTCAGCATGAGGGCTCTGGTGCGTGTGATGGCCGCTGCCGTTCTGTTCGGCGGGGTTCCCACTGCGGCGTATGCCACGACGCATACGTACACTTTCGCCACACAGAATCTTCCTGTTCCAGGAGTGTGGACGCGCCTACCGTCCAGCTCGAGCAGTGACAAGAGGGCAACGCGTACAAACAATAGCGGCACGGTGTCGATGGATGTGAGTACATGCCCCAACCCCCCAGCGAAGTGGGGAGGCGAGTTCAAACGCAGCATCAATAACTTCCCTGATTACCGGGTCGCACTGGCTGACGGGCAGGACTACTGCATGTCGGCTTACGTCGTTCATCCGAAGATTACGAAGAATCACAAGTATTATTTCCGTGTGATGAACCTTCGGGTGACGACGCCTCCGAAAGCGACAGGTACTTTCAAGTGGAGTTACTGAGTGATGCCGAGGTGAGTCCGCTCCGCCCTCAGGTGCGGTCACTCAGTCTCGCTGCGGTTCGGGTCCGTTACCGAGGATTCGAGCTGACAGCGTCGGATCTTGAGTTCGGGCCCGGCGTCACCCTTCTCGCGGGCCCGAACGGTGCGGGGAAGACGACCCTGTTGAAGGCGTTGGCCGGGACCATTCGCACACGCAGTGGCGCCATCACTCTCGGTGATGCACCGTTGAAGACAGGCGACGTGGGGATGCTTCCTCAGCGCCCGTCACTCCCTCGGGACCTCACTCCGCAGCAGGTTGTGGAATACGTGCTCTGGCTGCGAGGCGCATCGTCGCGCGAAGCCCGCACGCGCGCAGCCGAGCTGCTCGGGGAGTTCCATCTCGACTCCCACGCGGACAGGCCGACGCGTGCCCTGTCGGGAGGTATGGCGCGGAGGCTTTCGATCTGCTGCACAGTTGCGGCATCGCCCCCCGTGGTCCTTCTGGACGAGCCGACGAATGATCTGGATCCGATCCAGCGTCGTTCGGTCCTGGAGATGATCGCGACTCTCGGAACGGGGCGCATCGTCATCGTTTCCTCCCACGCTCTCACCGAGATCTCAGGGATCGCCGATCACGTGGTACTCATGAATCACGGACGAGCCATATTCGACGGTGACTTGCACTCCCTTCGCGAGGAGTACGGCCCACAGGGGGAGGGCGGCGTCGAGAGTCTCTATGTGCGGGCAATTGTCGCGAACGAGGACTCCGCCAGGTGAACGCGACTCGTGGGGTGCACGTGAATCGTGGGGCGGCGGTTATTCCTCGTGGGGCGGCGGCTCTGCCTCGCTGGGCGGCCGTAGCCGTCGCCGTCGTCACAGCGGCGCGCCTGTATCAGGACACCTCGTGGGTCGGCGACTGGAATCAGACAGCAAGCAGCCTGGGTGCCATGGGGATGCTCGGAGGCACGATCGCTGCATTGCTCATGGCTATCGACGCACAGCGGAACTGGCGAGCCCTGCACGAGTTCCGAAGCGAGAGCAGAGGCCGCCGCTCCAGCCTGCGCGTCACAGTAGCCGAGGTGTGGAAGGTGCTTCACTGGCCACTGGCCGGGTGGCTGTTCGTCGTCATGCTCGCGTATGCGATCACAGCCGGTGCCAATCCGCAGCCGACAGAGCCGTCTGCCTGGCCGCTGGTGGCTGCCACGCTGTTCGTGAGCATCCAGGTGCTGCTCGGGCATCTCCTGGGGCTCCGCGTGCACGCCGCTATCGCCGCACCCGCGCTCGTGATCTTCGGTTTCGTCCTGCCGGCGGCAGTCGGTTCCCTCGAACCGTCGAAGATCGCTCACTTCACCACCTCGACGAGCTACTGGATCGCACTGCCGAGTGTCCCGTCACCAGCGTTCTACGGATCGCAGAGCGCCGTGTTCGCGGGTGTCACGCTCCTCCTCGCCGTGTTGATCCATGAGCCGTTGCGTTGGTCGACCCGTGCACTCAGCGCAGGCCTCGCCTTGCTCCTGATCGTCGTATCCGCCAGTTCCTTGCTTGACACCGAGGAGCGTCTGCATGACCTCACCGATGTGAGCAGGCAGGTCTGCGCACAGGGACACAGTGCGGAGGTCTGTGTATTCACCGACCACGAACGGTTCCTACCGGTGCTCCTCGTGACAGCCGACGAGGTGATGGCCGTGCTCCCCGCGGACGCGCGCCCAGCGCGACTTGTCGAGACCGGATTGCGGACGGAGCCTGAGGATGCGCTCCTGTCGACCGCGAATGTGCCGGTGGGCCCGGCCGAGTCGGTGGTGAACAGCGTCGCGGGATGGCATGTCTGCGATAGCGAGGCAGCCTTCGAACGCTTCAGCTTCGTGGCAGCTCGGTCAGGCTTCGACCCGGCGGAAGGCGAGTTCGTTCCGCACATCATGGAGAAGAACGAGGAGCAGCAGCTCGATTGGTGGCGCGAGGGGTTGGTGAGCGAGTGCTGAGCGAGTCGAGAGCATGGTGCATCGCCGTGCGCGTCCGGCGCCCGCTGCTGCATGGCCTGGTTCTTCTCGTCGGGACTCTTCTGTGCGCGGCCGTGTCTTCCGTGCAGATCCCGGCAGCGTCGCCAGATCCGTTCACGGGACACCGGGAGCATCTCGCGTACGGCTACCTCTATTACCCGCTCGTCGTCGTTCCGGTCATCACCTCGTTCACCAGCTCCCCGCTGGCGTGGATCGAACAGCATGCTCGTCCCCGCTCCGACCGGGTAGATGCCGCGCTCTTCGCGGCGTCCGGGATGGTCGCCGGCGTCGGGGCGCTCCTCGTCGCAATCGTTGCCCGAGATCCCGGCGGATGGGTCGTCGCCCTGACGAATATGTTCGGCGTGATGGCGATCCTGGGGATCTCCTTACGGCTGCTCGAGCCGCAATGGGCGTGGATCCCGGCCTTCGGCTACGCCGCAGCCGGGCTCACCCTGGCGGCGAGTCCGCTCTGGATCCTGAACCGGGAGGAGTCGGTGGCGCGGATGATCGGTGCGATCGTTCTCTTCGCAACGGTCGTCGTACTGATCAGAGCGGGGTTCCTGCGCCGTCCAGCGTGACCCGCCGCTGCTCACACCCTCCGCAGCAGCACCGTGGCGACCTGATGCGTCGAGTTCTTGCGCAGCACCAGATCGGCCCGGCCGCGCGTGGGCAGCACGTTCTCGCTGAGGTTCGGCCCGTTGATCGTGTCCCAGATGCGGTGGGCGGTCGCCACCGCCTCCTGGTCGCTCAGATCCGCGTAGCGGCGGAAGTATGAGCGCGGATCGGAGAACGCGGTGCGGCGCAGCGTGGAGAAACGCTCCACGTACCAACGGCGCGCATCCTCCGGTTTCGCGTCGACGTAGACGGAGAAGTCGAAGAAGTCGGAGACGGCCACACCGAGCCGCCCATCCTGCCGGGGGCGGGGCGCCTGCAGCACGTTCAGCCCCTCCAGGATCAGCACGTCGGGCCGCTCCACCACCGCGCGCTCATCCGGCACGATGTCGTACACCAGGTGGGAGTACACCGGTGCCTCGACGTGGTCCACGCCGCTTTTCACGTCGGCCACGAAACGCAGCAGTGCCCGGCGGTCGTAGGACTCGGGGAAACCCTTGCGGTGCATGATGCCGCGGCGCTCCAGCTCCGCGTTCGGGTACAGGAACCCGTCGGTGGTCACGAGTGACACCCGCGGCGTATCGGGCCAGCGGGCCATCAGCTCGCGCAGCAGACGCGCCGTGGTGGACTTGCCCACCGCCACCGAGCCCGCCACAGCGATCACGTAGGGGGTGCGCGGCTGGTCCTCGTGCAGGAACTCCCGTCGGGCGCGCCGCAACTGCTGGGCAGCGGCCACGTGCATGTACAGCAGACGCGAGATCGGACGGTAGATGTCGTCGACCTCGCGAAGATCCAGGGTGTCGCCCAGGCCCCGCAGCCGCTCCACATCGTGGGCGGACAGCGGCAGCGGCGTCTCCCGTGACAGCCGCGCCCAGTTCTCCCGGGAGATCTCATCGAACGGCGTGGCGGCCGGACGGGGGGAGGAGAGGTTCATGGTGGCCCATTCTTGCAGTCTCGAGCGCGCGAGCGTGGACGCTTTGCGCACCTGGTGATGACCGAAGCTGACCGAGGGGGAACCGCGGCGAGCACGCTCGTGCATGAGGCCGTGCAAACGTGACACAGATCCTTCGTCGGATCCCGAAAAAGCGTTCCGACAAGCGCGCGCGTGGCTACCGTGACGACCATGTGTGGAATCGTCGGCTACGCGGGTCCCGCCGCGGCCTCCCCCTCATCCCGCCCGATCGACGTCGCCCTGCAGGGCCTGTCCCGGCTCGAATACCGTGGCTACGACTCGGCGGGCATCGCCGTGCTCGACAACGGTTCAGTGTTACAGGCCAAACGCGCCGGCAAGCTGCAGAACCTGCGCAATGCCCTCGGTGAGCAGCCCGTGACCACGAGCCGCGTGGCGATCGGGCACACGCGCTGGGCCACCCACGGTGGCCCCACCGACGAGAACGCGCACCCACACCGGGGCGGGCGCGAGGGCGAGCTGGCCCTGGTGCACAACGGCATCATCGAGAACTTCCACGCTCTGCGCACCGAGCTCGAGGAAGAGGGCTACACCTTCACGTCGCAGACCGATTCTGAGGTCGCCGCACATGTGCTGGCTCGTGACATGGAGCAGTGTGGTGACCTCACGGAGGCGATGCGTCGCACCGTCGGCCGCCTGGAGGGCGCCTTCACGCTACTGGCCATCCACCGCGACGCCCCGGACACCGTGGTGGCGGCCCGCCGTAATTCACCGCTCGTGGTCGGGCTGGGAGATGGTGAGAACTTCCTGGGGTCGGACGTGGCCGCCTTCGTGGACGCCACCACGCAGGCGATGGAGATCGGCCAGGACCAGGTCGTGACCGTCACCGCCGATACTGTGCGCGTGATCGACGCCGACGGTGCAGAGGTCGCCGATCCCACCCGATACACGATCGAATGGGACGCTACGGCCGCGCAGAAGGGTGGCCACCCCTCCTTCATGGCCAAGGAGATCCAGGAGCAGGCCGATGCCGTGCGCTCGACCCTCATGGGCCGCATGCAGGACGGCCTGCTCACTCTGGATGAGATGCAGATCGATGAGGCCGTGCTCCGCACCATCGACAAGATCGTCGTGGTCGCCTGCGGGACAGCAGCCAACGCCGGCGCGGTTGCGAAGTACGCCATCGAGCACTGGTGCCGCATCCCCGTGGAGGTCGAGCTCGCCCACGAGTTCCGTTACCGAGACCCGGTGGTCACCGAGAAAACCCTGGTGGTGGCGATCTCCCAGTCCGGCGAGACGATGGACACCCTGATGGCGGTGCGGCACGCCCGCGAGCAGGGCGCGAAGGTGATCGCCCTGTGCAACACGCGCGGCTCCACCATCCCCCGCGAGTCCGATGCGGCACTGTACCTGCATGTCGGCCCCGAGATCGCGGTCGCCTCGACCAAGGCATACCTCGGGCAGATCGCCTCCTGCTACCTGCTGGGGCTGTTCCTCGCGCAGGTGCGCCACACCTTCTTCCCCGACGAGATCGCGGCGCTGATGGCGGACCTCGAGGAGCTGCCGGACAAGATCCAGGAGGTCCTGGACAACACGGAGCAGGTCGCTGAGCTCGCCCGTTCCATGAAGGACGCGACCAGCGTGCTGTTCCTGGGCCGGCACGTCGGCTATCCCACAGCGATGGAGGGCGCTCTCAAGCTCAAGGAGATCGCCTACATCCATGCCGAAGGCTTCGCCGCCGGTGAGCTGAAGCACGGTCCCATCGCCCTGGTGGAGGAGGGGCAGCCGGTGTTCGTCATCGTCCCCTCCCCGCATGGACGCCATTCGCTGCACTCCAAGGTGGTCTCCAACATCCAGGAGGTTCGCGCTCGCGGCGCCCGCACCCTGGTGATCGCGGAGGAGGGCGATGATGACGTGCTGCCGTATGCCGATCACGTGATCCGCGTTCCGCAGACTCGGGTGCTGTTCGCCGCCTTGCTCACCGTGATCCCGCTGCAGATCTTCGCCTGCGAGCTGGCCACCGCGAAAGGCTTGGACGTCGACCAGCCACGCAACCTCGCGAAGTCCGTCACCGTGGAGTGAGCTGGGCCGCTGCGTCCCAGCGGCACCCTCTGGCCAGGTTCGGGCTGGGTGCGATACTGCCTGCATGTCCGGTTCCGACGATGCACTCGCCCGGGCCGCATCACGTGCCTTCCCGCCCCGCGCCGACGGGACTGTGCTCGGCGTGGGGGTTGATGTGGTGGACGTGGCCCGCTTGACCGACCGTTTCGCGCGTCAACCAGCGCTGCTGCGCCGCCTGCTGACGGCGGTCGAACAGGATCTGCCGGCTGCGTCACGGGCCGCCCGCGTGGCCGCGAAAGAGGCTGTGGGTAAAGCGCTCGGCTCACCCGGCGACTTCTCCTGGCAGGACGTCACGGTTGCACGAGAGCGCAGCGGCCGCCCCTACCTGGTGCTCAGCGGTGCGACCTTGCAGGCTGCGGACCGTCTGGGCGTCGGCCATCTGCACCTGAGCCTGTCGCATGACGGCGGGATCGCCACGGCGATCGTCATCGCGGAGAGTGCAGCCCTCACCCCGGGGAACAGTTCATGATCCGCGCGTATGCCGCTGAGGACGTGCGCCGCGCCGAGCAGCCGCTGCTTGACGCCGGCGAACCGCTCATGGACCGCGCTTCGCGGGCGCTCGCCCACGCATGCCGTGACGTCCTGCGCGAGAAGATCGACAACGCCGACGGGCAGAGTGAGAACAGCGACGGGCAGAGCGAGCCACGTGTTCTCGTGCTCGCCGGCCCCGGTGCCAACGGCGGCGACGGCCTGTATGCCGCTGCCCACCTGCGCGAGATGGGAATCCTCTCCGCTGCGATCGCCGTCATGGGGCCCACACACACGGCAGCCACGGCTGCGCTGCGCCGCGCCGGTGGTGCGGTGCGCGGCATCGATGACCTCACGGCCCACGCCACTGAGCGCATGGTGGCAGAAGCGGACCTTGTGGTCGACGCGATCGTGGGGCTCTCCGCTCGCGCCGAGGCTCCGGTGCACCTGCACGCGTTGCTCGAGACGGTGCGTCGCAGCGGCGTACGGGTGGTCGCGGTGGATGCTCCGAGTTTCACCGACCCGGATTCCGGTGCCGCCGACCCGCACGCTCTCACCGCGGTACGCACCGTCACCTTCGGCGCGGCCAAGCGCGGCCTGCTGCTGCCACCGGCAGCGGATCTGGTGGGTGAACTCGAGGTGGTGGATATCGGGCTCGGCAGCCACCTCCCCGCCCAGCCCGAGGTGCTACGCCTGACCGACGAGGATGTCCGCCAGCTCGTGGCGCGACCCGTCCGCGCCGACACGAAATACACCCGTGGCGTGGTCGCGATCGCCGCTGGCAGCGACGCCTACCCCGGTGCCGCTGTGCTTGCCTGCACCGGGGCCGCGCGTGCCGGTGCGGGCATGGTGCACCTGCTCGCCCCGCGACGCGTGATCGACCTGGTGCTGCACAGCCGCCCCGAGATCGTCGGCCACGAACTACCCGGGGGCACCGACGATGCCGGTCATCCTGGGGGAGCAGCCGACGGGACGGACAGTGATTCGTCGGCGACACCGCAGGATGTGCCTCTACAGCTTCCGCAGCGCACGGACGCACTCGTCGTCGGGCCTGGCATGCCGCCGCACAGCCAGACGGCGCGACGCGGCGTGGCGGCCCTCACCTCGGGCACATGCCGCCGCGGTGTGATCGACGCGGGAGCGCTCAACGCTGTGAGCGGCCAGGGCGACCTCGGCGCCGATGTGGTGCTCACCCCGCACCGGGGCGAAGCGGAACGCCTCGCGGAAAGACTGGGCATCGACACGCACCAGGATCCTGCCTCCCTGGCCGTGGCACTGGCGGCACGAACCGGCGCGACCGTGCTGCTTAAAGGGGCGGTCACCCTCGTGGCGCCCGGTGACGGATCCCCGCTGCTCAGCCAGGATGATGGTGTGCCGCAGCTCGCGACCGCAGGGACGGGCGACGTGCTCGCCGGGATCATCGGCACGCTGCTCGCGAGCGGTCTCGATGGCCCGCGGGCCGCCGCGCTCGGGGCACTGCTGCACGGCCGGGCCGGGCGCCTCGCCTCACGGGGCGGTCGGGCGCCGCTCGTGGCCGCGGACCTGCCGACCCTGCTGCCCGAGGTCATCGGGACTATCCTGTGCCCGGACCCCGCTGTCGACTCAGGAGCATGATGAGCCTGCCGATGCCCGCCGAGGATCCACGGCACCTGCCCAACCGTGCCGTGATCGATCCCTCCGCGATCACTGAGAACGCCCGCGCCGTGCGGTCGATGCTCGGGGAGCACACAGCGCTGATGGCCGTGGTCAAGGCCGATGGGTACGGCCACGGCATGCTGGATGCCGCCCGTGCCGCACTCGAGGGCGGTGCCACGTGGCTGGGCGTCGCGCATCCCGCCAGTGCCCTCGCCCTGTGCAACGCCGGTGTCGACGCGCCGATCCTCACCTGGCTGTGGGAGCCCCACTCAGCGCGCACCCTCCTGCCGGAGGTGATCAATGCCGGTATCGACGTGTCGGTCGGATCCTCAGCGATGCTCACCCAGGTGTCGGAGGCTGCGCGCACGGCTGGCCGCCGCGCCCGCGTCCACCTCAAGATCGACACCGGCATGGGCCGCGGCGGTGTGCTCGCCAGCAGCATCGACCGCACCGGCCGGGCGCTTGAGGCCGACGACATGGTCTCCCTCGTCGGCGCCTGGACCCACCTCGCCAGCGCCGACGATCCCGATGACCCATTCACCGACCGGCAGGTGGAGCTCTTCGACGGTGCCGTCGAACGCCTGGCCGAGCATGTCGGGCCGGTGCCGCTGCAGCACCTGGCCAATTCCGCTGCCGCGCTGAGCAGGCCCGATCTGCACCGCGACATCGTGCGCTGCGGCATCGCCCTGTACGGCTATCCGCCCGTGCCCGGTGACTGCGCACTGCGCCCGGCCATGACGCTGCGCAGCAGCCTCGCCATGGTCAAACCGGTCGCAGCCGGACAGACCATCGGTTACGGCCACATCCGCACCCTCGAGGAACCCACCACTCTCGGGCTCGTGCCCATCGGGTACGCCGACGGTCTGCACCGCGCCGCTGGAGACAAGGCCTCCGTGCTGGTGCGCACCGCGAGCGGTGACGTGCGCGCCCCCCAGCTGGGCCGCATCAGCATGGATCAGATCGTCGTGGACCTCGGCACTGACACTGCCGCTGAGCCGGGCGACGAGGTGATCGTGTTCGGCGACGCGTCGGGCGCTCCCACCGCGCAGGACTGGGCAGGCGCCGTCGGCACCATCCCCTACGAAGTACTGACCTCCGTCTCTGCTCGCGTGCCGCGAGACGTGCGCGCATGAGCGCGGTACAGGCACGTACGCACACCGCTGCTGCCACCCGTGCAGTGGCCAAGGCGCTCGCCGGGGTGCTGCGCGCCGGTGATCTGCTGGTGCTCGATGGCCCGCTCGGCGCCGGAAAGACCACCTTCACCCAGGGGCTGGGGGAGGGGCTGGGGGTCCGCGGTGCCGTGGCGTCCCCGACGTTCGTGATCGCCCGGGTCCACCCAGCCCTCGATCAGGGACCCGAGCTGGTGCACGTGGACGCCTATCGACTGGGCGAGGCCTGGGACATTGAGGACCTGGATCTGGATGCGGACCTCGATCACGCGGTGACGGTGGTGGAGTGGGGGCGCGACCGCGTGGAACATCTGGCGTCCTCGCATCTGCTCATCGAACTGCAGCGACCTGACGAGCCCGTGCCTGCGCTCGCGACCGGGGATAACGCCGGGGACGATGCCGGGGGTCTCGAGGAGCCGCGCCTGCTGACCGTGCGCACCCGCGGCGAACGCTGGGATGCGGAGGCGTTCAACGCCCTGTGCTGTGCCCTGCAGGCCCATGCCGATGACGTGCACGAGATCGAGGACGGGGAGAACTGATGGCACTGCTGGGCATTGACACCTCTGGCGCGGTCAGCGTCGCTGTCGCCGATGGTGACCTGCGCACCGGCACCGTGCGTGTGCTCGCCGAGCATCACGATGAGCGGGCACGGCATCACGATGAGGTCCTCACCCCCATGATCGACCGCGCGCTCGCCGATGCCGGCGTGCGGCGCACTGACCTGACGGCAGTGGTCGCGGGTCGCGGGCCGGGGCCCTTCACCGGGCTGCGGGTGGGGCTTGTGACGGCCCGCACCATTGCCGCTGTGCTCGGCGCGGACCTGTACGGGCTGTGCTCTCTGGACGCGCTCGCTCACGAGGCGTTCGCTGCCGACGATGCAGAACATCCCGATGCGGAACGTACGGACGCAGAGAGCCAGGGCGCGACGCCGCACCCGGGCCGCACTGCGGCGGTTGCATTGGATGCGCGCCGACGCGAGGTCTACCACGCGCAGTACCGCCGCGGCACGGACGGCAGAATCCATCGCGAGGAGGGGCCCGCCGTTGATGCGCCAGCCAACGTCGCGAGCGCACTGCGCGGCGCCGATCTGCTGATCGGATCCGGGTGCGAGCTCTACCCCGATCTGCTGCCCGCCACCGGCCCGCTCAGGCACGTCAGCGCAGGCCACCTGCTGGCAGCCGCTGCCCAGCAGATCGCAGCCGGTGAGGACCTGAGTAGCACAGATCCGCTGTACCTGCGCGAACCGGATGCTGCCCGCCCCACCGTGCGCAAGAGCGCGCTGGGTCTGCCGCCGCGATGACCCTCCAGCTGCGTGCGGCGAGCCTCGACGACGTCGAAGCCATCGCCTTCGCCGAGCTCAGCCTGTTCCCCGATGAGGCATGGACCGTGTTCCAGCTCGCCGAGGAGATCAGCCACCCTGACCGTCGCTACGTGGTGGCGCAGCTCGATGGCGAGTTCGCCGGATACGCCGGCATCATGCTCGCCGGCCAGGATGCAGACCTGCACACGATCGGCAGTCTGCACCCGGGGCGCGGCATCGGCCGTGCTCTACTGGCCTGGTGCGAGCAGCAGGCGCGCGACGGCGGTGCAGAGCGGGTGCTGCTCGAAGTCCGCGAAGACAATGCCCGCGCCCGCGACCTGTATGAGCGTGCCGGATATCAGACCGTCGGCCGCCGACGCGGCTACTACCGCATCCGCGGCCGCGCCATTGACGCGCTGGTCATGGCGCGCCAGCTGGGCACATCCGCCTGATCCGCTATCGGCTCACACGAATGCGCTCACCTTCTGGAACAGGTCCGGGTAGGCGCGCTCAAGGCGGACCGAGCCGATCTTCAGACCGATCAGCAGCATGGCGAGGCCGCCGAGCACCGAGACCGCACCCGCCACGAGCATCACCACCTGGTTCGCGGCGATGATGCCCCACACCGCCAGCCCGATCGCCGGCAGCTGTGGCACGAACACACCGAAGGAAGCGATCGCCATGGCGAGCAGCGCGTTCGCGTTCGAGGCTGACTTGTCCTTCATCGGGTTCGTGCCGGGCGCGGAGCTCGGATAGGGCAGGAATACGCAGACGATCATCGATACGCCCCAGCCCGACAGCGTCATGCCGAGTGCACCACTGACCACAAGGGGCACGACATGCGGCCACCCGAACAGCAGCGGCAGACCGACACCGATGATGAGGACGATCGGCAGCATGATGACCGCCTGCGCGATGACGCGTCCCAGAAGATTCGGTCGCGCCTTCATGCCGGTGCTGATGTTCACCCAGCCTGCGGGGCCATCGAAGCCGATCTCATTGGCCAGGGAGATGCTCGAGACGCCGAGCATGAACACGATCATGGCCGTGGACATGATCCGTTGCTCCGGCACGATCACGCCGAGGGCGCCCAGGAAGATGATCACCACCGGGAGAATGCCGAGTGCGGCGTAGTAGCGGGTATCACGCCGCCAGTAGCGCAGGGAGCGGCCCACCGCAGCGCCCAGGGCGTTCGAGGGCATCCAGCGTGGCACCAGTGCCCTGACTTTCTGGGTGCCTGAGGAGGCATCGCCGACGAGTGCTGAGGTCATGGCGGCGTGCAGGGAGCGCCGCCACCACAGCACGAGCAGCACGATGGTCGCGGCGGTGATGAGCGCGCGTGCGATCGCGGCGAGCAGGGCGCCGGCGGCGAGATCCATCGGGATGGCGAAGGCTGCGCCGAACGGCGTCCAGGCCAGAACCGTGATGGCTTTCGGCAGGATGTCGCTGAGCTGCTCGACGAGGGTGACGTCCATGCTCTGACCGATCAGGCTGAAGCCGTAGGCCACCGCCATCAGCAGCAGCAGGCTCAGGATGCCGCCGAGCTCACGGCCCTTGCGGGATGAGGCGCGGGTGGCCGAATGGGCGAACCAGGCACGTGGCAGCAGCAGGCAGATCGCGAACCCCGCTACGTTCGCCGGCAGCAGGGCGAGCAGGGTGAGCAGCCCCCACACGATGCCGGGCCAGAACAGCACCAGCCACAGCACCTCGAATCCGGTCACGATGAGGATCGCCACGAAGGTCGCGAGTGCGGACCCGCTGATCAGTGAGGACAGGAAGAGACCGGGCTGCAGCTCCTTCGCGGTGCGCGGGAACGTTGCGAACAGTCGGGCATCGAGTGTGTCGTCCAGGCCGAAGGCGAGCGCCGGTAGCAGCAGCCACAGGAGTGTGGCGGCGGCGCCGAGCCCCATCACGATCAGCGGCATGCTGCCGCCTTCGACGGACCAGACTGTCGCCCCGATCATCGCCATGACCAGACCGAACAGTCCGCCTACTGCGTACAGCCCGCCGATCACTGCGCCGATGATCTTGCCGACGTTCTTGCGGTAGGACCGCTTCCACAGGATCCATTTCAGGCGCACCAGGGCACGGATCAGGGTCTTCTGATCGACGTTCCCGGAGCCTCCGTGGGAGGCGGCGACAACGTCCTTCTGCTCGGAGGTCAGGACTCCAGCCACGACAGGCTCCCTTCGTCCAGGGCGCCGCCGCCCACCAGGTCGATGAACCGCTGCACGAGTGAGCCACCGGCGCGGACCTCGTCGAGAGACCCTTCCGCCTGGATCGCGCCGTCGGCAATGATCGCGACGTGGCTGCACATCTCCTCGACCAGCTCCATGACATGGCTGGACAGCACCACGGTGCCGCCACCGGCGACGAAGGCATGCAGGATACGGCGGATGACCTGACCGGAGACGGGGTCAACGGCCTCGAGCGGCTCATCGAGCACCAGCAGGCGCGGCGCGTGGATGAGAGCGCAGGCCAGCAGAATCTTCTTGGTCATGCCGGCCGAGTAGTCGACCACCAGCTTGCCCTCTTCTCCGGCGAGGTCGAGGGCGGCGAGCAGCGAGTCGGACCGCTCAGCGACGACTGCGGCGTCCATGCCACGGATCAGGCCGACGTAGGTGAGCAGCTCTGGCCCGGTGAGTCGGTCGAAGGTGCGCAGTCCATCGGCGAGCACCCCGAGGTGGGCTTTGGCGCGGTCGGGCTCGGCCCACATGTCCACGCCCAGCACGTGCGCGGTGCCGTCGGTGGGGCGCAGCAGGCCGGTGGCCATGGACAGGGTTGTGGTCTTGCCGGCGCCGTTGGGGCCGACGATCCCGTAGAACGAGCCGCGGGGCACATCCAGCGAGATGCCGTGCACCACCTCGGTGCCGTCGAAGGACTTGCGCAGGCCACGTAGCGACAGAGCGGGCTCGGCGCCAGATGGCGAGGGCGCTGTCGCGGGTGCCGGGGCCGGAGCTGGGGCTGAACCAGTCGGCGCAGCTGAGGAGTCCGCTGTGCCGGTGGCGGGGGAAGACGATGGCGGGACAGGCTGCTCGGGCGAGGTCATGCGACGACGATATCCGCGCACGGGCGGGTTCATGGGTAGACGGTGGCCCACCTATGCCACGACTTTCGTCGGCCCCGCGTTCGGCTTTCGCGGCATGTGCTGTGGCCGGGCGCTGTTCGCCCGACGACGACAGACGTTACCGCACGTGAGCGTGGACATGGCCGGCCGCAGTCGGCCGGTCGCGGAGTGCGGCCCATGCCTGGAGGACTGCACGCGAGGCCTGATTCAGCTGCGCTGTCCGGCCGCGCTGACTCCGGCCACAACCAGAGTAACGATGCGGTGCGCGCTCGCAGCGAGCGCCCCGTGGTCGGCTCGGCCCTGCCGCTCGCGATTCAGCTCTGTGAGCACACCGGTGACGATGAGCCGTGCCCCTTCGCTGGTGTGGTCGCCCTTCGGAAGGTGCTCTGCAATCTGCTCCTCGAGGTCCTGTACGAAACGGAGCACTTCCGCCCGGTGCGGGCCTTGATCACCGAACAGGATCTCCCGCGCCACCCAGGCAGTCTGTCCCGGATAGCGGTGCACCATATCCACGAACGGGGCGATGAGGCGTTCGATCGCCTCGGCGGGAGTAGTTCGGGAAGTGCTCTGTGGCGTTGAGATGGGGGCGCTGATCCGGGGCAACAGGGAGGCTGCGACCATCATGAGCAGCTCGTTCTTCGTTGCGGCGTACTGGAACACCGTGCCTGTGGCGACGTCGGCGGCGCGTGCCACCTCACTCATCGTCGTCCTCTCGTAGCCACGTTCTCCGAAAAGGTCCTGGGCAGCGGAGAGGATCCGCGCGTGCTTGTCCGCTCGGGCTCTTTCCCGTCGACCTCGCGGGCGGGGGATGCGTGTC
This sequence comes from Brachybacterium timonense, assembly GCF_900258505.1. Lineage (GTDB taxonomy): Bacteria > Actinomycetota > Actinomycetes > Actinomycetales > Dermabacteraceae > Brachybacterium > Brachybacterium timonense. Next base: position 2,484,998 of record NZ_LT984895.1, on the reverse strand, counting down.
GTGTTCGACCGGCCAGCGAGAGGAGCGGATTGCTCCGCTGTCGTGGAGGACGCCGCGGGTGTCGGGGTTCCCGGTGTCACGCCTGCTTGTGCCGTTCCTGTCCCTGCTGCCATGGCATGCAGTCTAGCTATTGAAGTGCACTCAAGATTGAGTACACTCATTTATGGGCGCCGGGATGACGGCGCATGGACCTCCGGCCGCAACTGACTGGAGCAGATGGAAGGACGGTCAACCCATGAAGCACACAGCAGGCAACTACGAAGCATTCAGTCGCCCCCGTCCGGTGGAGCATGCCGCGGACACTCGCGCATGGATCGTCGGCGCAGGTCTTGCCGGCCTCTCGGCGGCGGTGTTCCTGGTGCGCGACGCAGGCGTGCCCGGAGAGAACGTCACGATCCTCGAGAAGAGCGACATCGCTGGCGGCGCGCTCGACGGGTTCGATGTCCCGGAGAAGGGATTCGTCATCCGCGGCGGACGTGAGCTTGAGGATCACATGGAGTGCCTATGGGACATGATGCGCTCGGTCCCGTCCCTCGAGATCGAGGGTGCGTCGGTGCTCGATGAGTTCTACTGGCTGAACAAGGACGACCCGAACTACTCCCTGCGTCGTGCGACGGTGAAGCAGGGCCAGGACGCCGGTCACGAGGGCCGATTCGACCTGCCGAAGGCGGCCCAGAAGGACCTGTTGCGCATCTTCCTCGCCTCACGAGAGGAGATGGAAGGCAAGCGCATCGACGAGGTGATGGGCAAGGAGTTCCTCGCCTCCCCATTCTGGATGTATTGGCGCACGATGTTCGCCTTCGAGGAATGGCACTCCGCGCTTGAGTTCAAGCTCTACGTGCACCGGTTCGTACACCACATCGGCGGTCTGCCGGACTTCAGTGCGCTGAAGTTCACCAAGTACAACCAGTACGAGTCCTTCGTGCTGCCGCTGATCAGTTATCTGCGTCACCACGGTGTCGTTTTCCAGAATCTGACTGAGGTCACCGACGTGGACTTCGCGCACCGCGCAGGGACGATCCGTGCCACGGTCGTGCATACAGTTCACGACGGTGTCGAGGAGACGATCGAGCTGGGGGAGCACGACCATGTGCTCATGACGATCGGCTCCCTCGTCGACAATTCTGATGAAGGTGATCACCACACCGCCGCGCGCTTGAACACCGATCCCGCACCGGCATGGGAATTCTGGAAGCGACTTGCGAAGAAGGACCCGTCGTTCGGCCGGCCGGAGGTGTTCTGCTCCTCCATCGAGAAGACCAAGTGGGAATCCGCCACCGTCACCACCCTCGATGAGCGGATCCCCGCCTACATCGAGAAGATCTGCCAGCGTGACCCGTTCAGCGGGCGAGTTGTCACCGGCGGAATCGTCACAGCGGAGGACTCGCCGTGGTTGATGAGCTGGACCGTGAACCGGCAGCCGCACTTCAAGAAGCAGCCGAAGGACCAGATTGTCGTGTGGGTCTACGGGCTCTTCGTCGACACCCCAGGCGACTACGTCACGAAGCCGATGTCTGAGTGCACAGGTGAGGAGATCACACAGGAGTGGCTCTACCAGATGGGGGTGCCTGCCGATGAGATCCCCGAACTCGCAGCCGAGGGTGCACGCTGCGTCCCGGTGATGATGCCGTACGTGACGACGTTCTTCATGCCACGCCATGCAGGTGATCGGCCGCTTGTGGTGCCCGACGGCGCGAAGAACTTCGCCTTCCTTGGCCAGTTCGCCGAGACCGGACGCGACACGATCTTCACCACGGAGTACTCGGTGCGCACGGGCATGGAGGCCGTGTACCAGTTGCTGGACGTGGAGCGGGGTGTGCCCGAGACTTGGGGCAGCACCTATGACGTGCGCTCTCTCTTGGATGCGACCACTCGTATGCGCGACGGCAAGAAGCTTGACATCCCTGGCCCAGAGATGTTGCGCAAGCGGATCATGAAGCGTCTGGACGAGGGCGAGATCGGTGAGCTGCTGGAAGAGTACGGCCTGATCTGAGCGGCTCGGTGTCCTGCTGGTCGTGGGGTTACGCTGAAGGCATGAAGCTCAGCGATTCACTCCTGGACAAGTTCAACGATCAGATCACCCTCGAACTCGCCGCCAGTATCACTTACCGGCAGCTCGCGATCGAGGCCGACCAGCAGGACCTCTCCGGCATGGCCCAGTGGCTGCGCGCCCAGGCCGATGAGGAGGTCGTGCACGCCAATAAGTTCATCGACCACGTTGTCGACCGTGACGGCGCCGCACGTATCAGCACCATCGAACAGCCCGATGTGCCCGCTGGCCTTACCCCGGTGCAGATCTTCGAGGCGGCCCTCGCCCATGAAGAAAAGGTCTCCGAGGCAATCCGCGAGCTGTACCGTGCGGCCGACGCCGAAGGGGACCTCGATGCACGTCCGCTGCTGAACTGGTTCATCGACGAGCAGATCGAGGAGGAAGCCACCGTCTCCGAGATCATCGGTCGGATCCGCCTGATCGGTGACGACGGCTCCGGCCTACTCCGCCTGGACTCNGAAGGGGACCTCGATGCACGTCCGCTGCTGAACTGGTTCATCGACGAGCAGATCGAGGAGGAAGCCACCGTCTCCGAGATCATCGGTCGGATCCGCCTGATCGGTGACGACGGCTCCGGCCTACTCCGCCTGGACTCGGAGCTGGGCAGCCGCGTTCCCGCCGGCACCGAGAACACAGAGGGTTGAGGCTCGCGTTGCCTGACCGGGCTAGTCCGTCCTGTCTGGTGGTATGGCGATGGGGCCTGACTTGCACAGGTGAGTGCGGTTCGTGGTAGTTCCCGCGTTGTTGATGCTGGTCAACAGGGTTTCGGTCGTGGGGATGGGTCACTAATGGGGCGGTAGGATCGGGCGATGGCTCCGTTCTTGAGGAAGGTGAAGACTGCCTCCGGGGCGACGGCCGTCCAGATCGTCGCGAAGGAGGGACGTCGTAACCGGGTCCTCGAGCACCTCGGCTCAGCGCATTCCGAGGCGGAGCTGGCGGCTTTGATGCATCTGGGCCGCGAGCGGCTGCACGCAGGACAGCAGACGCTCGATCTCGAGCTGACCAGCGCTGCTGCCCCGAGTGCTGGCGTTTTGACGATGCAGCACCGACGCAGCCGATTCCTTCTGGAAGCTCTCGAGCTCGCCTGGCGCCGTCTCGGTTTCGATGTGGTCGACGACGAGGCGTTCTTCCAGCTCGTCCTGGCGAGATTGATCGAGCCGACGTCGATGAGCGATTCCCGGCGAGTCCTTCGCGAGGTCGGCATCGATCCCGTGCACCGCAATACGTTCCACGCCGCGCTGCGCCGGTGCGCGCAGTGCGACTATCGCGACGAGATCGCGAGGAAGTGTTTCGAGCACGTCTGGACCAGCGGTGATGTCTCGCTGGTGCTCTACGACGTCACCACGCTCTACTTCGAGGCCGAGAACGAAGACGCCCGACGCAAGGTCGGCTACTCCAAGGAACGCCGCGTGGACCCGCAGATCGTGGTCGGCCTGCTCGTGGACCGGGCCGGGTTCCCCCTGGAGATCGGCTGCTACGAGGGCAATCACGCCGAGACCCGCACGATCGTGCCGATGATCAAGCAGTTCCAGGAGCGTCACGGCTTGGCAGACATCGTCGTCGTCGCGGACGCCGGAATGCTCTCGATGGAGAACCTGAACGCGATCGACGAGGCAGGGCTGCGGTTCATCGTCGGCTCGCGGCCCAAGAAAGCGCCCGGTGACCTCGCCAATCATTTCCACTGGAACGGGGACGCGTTCACTGATGGTCAGCTGATCGACACCATCACCCCGCGCCACGGCAACACCAAGCCCGGCACCCAGCGGGGCCATCAGGAGCCGGTCGGGGAGCGGGAGCAGCATCCCGGGCACTGGCGGGCGATCTGGTCCTACTCCCGCAAGCGCGACCTGCATGCCCAGCACACCCTCACCCAGCAGGAGAACCGGGCTCGGGCCGTGATCGCGGGAGACGCGAACGTGAAAGGCACCCGGTTCGTGAAGACCACCGCTGCCGGCCGCATCCTCGATGAAACCTCTCTCGCGCAGGCCAGATCACTAGCGGGATTGAAGGGCTACGTCACCAACATCCCCGCACGGATCATGCCCGCCAGTGAGGTGCTCTCTAGCTACCACGACCTCTGGCACGTCGAGCAGTCATTCCGAATGAGCAAGACAGACCTCCAGGCCAGGCCCATGTTCCATCGGCAACGCGACGCGATCGAAGCGCACCTGACGATCGTGTTCACCGCGCTTGCGATCGCTCGCTATCTCCAGGCCAAGACTGGCTTCAGCATCCGCAGGATCATCCGGACCCTGAAGCCGCTGCTCGAAGTCCAGATCAACATCGGTGGACACCTCCATACCGCGGCCGATCCCCTCACCGACGACGCCCGCCACATCCTCCACGCCCTCCAGACCCCAGACGCCACGGGTCACTAAACCTGTGCAAGTCAGGAGGGGACCTCGATGCACGTCCGCTGCTGAACTGGTTCATCGACGAGCAGATCGAGGAGGAAGCCACCGTCTCCGAGATCATCGGTCGGATCCGCCTGATCGGTGACGACGGCTCCGGCCTACTCCGCCTGGACTCGGAGCTGGGCAGCCGCGTTCCCGCCGGCACCGAGAACACAGAGGGTTGAGGCTCGCGTTGCCTGACCGGGCTAGTCCGTCCTGTCTGGTGGTATGGCGATGGGGCGGTCCTCGTTACTGGCGCGGCGTCATGATGCTTGACAGCAGGAATTCCTTGATAAGTGCAGCCATCGGAGAAATTGCATCGGCCACCTAGGTCTAATTGTGTGTGTTAGATGCCGTCATACGCGAGGAGTATTTGGACTGCGGTTTCTCGCTGGTCCGACGTGAGATTCATGCCCCTGGCGTCGAGTGCAAACTTATTCCACCGTGCACCTTCTGGACCGAATATTTCGCCCCAGTGCTCGGCCTTAAGTTCCGAGCTGAATCGCGCGTAGACCCCATACTTTGTCTTCCAGGCTTCGACGCAGTCAATCTCTTTGGAGCAGTACTCGAGTGTGACTTCCTGGGCGCCACCCCCTACGTCAGGGTGCTCAGAAACGATATCGGCAATGGTTGGCTCGCCAAATAGGTAGGATCTTGCGACCAATAATCCTGCAGCTGCAAGGACTATAACCAATAGGATAGAGGTGATGGTTTTTGGCGCAACGCCACGTGTAATGCTAGTTCGGCTGTTCACGGCGCCTCCAAAGTGAGTGCATAAAGCGCTATGCGATTTGGGTCGACGGGTAGCGAGTGTGGATGCTCGCCCAATCGCAGGAGCTTATTTGCCGTCCGCGGTGACCCAGTTACAGCGATGGATCCCGACGCCATAAGTCCAGCTCCGGGTCCGATTCTTCCTGAATGTCTCCAGCTCCCAAGTTCCAGCGAAAGGCGCTCCGAGTGCATGACATGAGAACTGCTGCCGCATGCTCGGCTTTGAGAGGAGGAGGGCTTTTACCTTTCCGCCCTTGGCGAGAGCCTCCTTCCATCCGAGGTCATTTAGTACATACTGCCCTGACGCAAAGCCGACGATTGAAACATTGTTGATGTATACTGCCCATCCCCACGCGCTAAGGTTAAGAGTGACCACATTGGTGTTGACGCCGTAGTATTTCCCATATTTGCTCCCAATGGAGCTGAATAGGTTCTTTCCTAGAAAGGGGTCGGCTACAACAGGGAATACGGTCGCCTCGTTGAAATCGATAATCTGGGTAACAGTCTTTCCTTCGATCTCAAAACGCGTTGGTATTGCTTTCCCGTTAGCGTCGGTAGCCCAGGGCGGGGCGAGGCCTGCAAGCAGTGAGCCGTCAGCTCCAATGAATAGGTGTGCATCGCCTGCCTGTACCACCTGGGCGTTGCTAGGGATGTCTATCTCATATGAGTAGGAATGTGGCGCGTTAGCATCTGGAATTATGGTGTTGACCTGTACGTCTCCCTCTCGGGTGACTAGTGGCGTAAACACCACGCCGTTTCCATCTTCCCAGGATATCGTCTTGCTCCCAGGAGTCGCATGTTGAGTCTCTGAATAATCCACCGGAAGAGAAATTGAGACGCCAGTCTTACCGGGTAGTTCGGCGGTCGTTCGACCACCGAGCCCTTCCTCGAGTGTCACGAGTTCGTTTATATCACTAGCTTCGGTGCCATCTTGGTTAAACCGCATGGGGATTGCGCTATCGATGATCGACGCTGGCGTTGCGTGCAGGATTGTTTCAACTGTGTCCAGCGGAGGGGATGCTGATGCAGGAATCAATGCTGCCGTGAGAATGCTGGCCGACACTGTCAAAATGGCAGTAACTTGCGTAAGTGGCTTGGCCATGGTGGTCCCTGTCCTCTTGTGGGCTGCTGTGGCGCGCCGCCCCTGGGTGTCGACGATGTTCGGCAGTGAACCGCGTCTGCTACCCGAGAGGATGTCACAGTCCATCCAGATTTCCTAATGTTGAATAATCAATTACTATGTGTTCGTGTTTGGCTTACTTTTCGTGCAGGCTGTGGAGAAGTCGTGCGGGTCAAGTCTCTGAAAGTGGTGTGTAGCGATCCTTCGCTGGGAGGGGTAGTTCGGTCAGGGGGGTAGAGAGCTTGTGGTGGCCCCGCTGGGCTGATGTCGGGGGTGAGGTTGAGGCGGCAGCGGGTGAGGAAGGGACTGCTGCACGTTTAGGTGACATCTGATCTGGCTTGCCCATCGGGCGGCCTGGAAGGATGTGCATCATGTCCGCTCCCTATCCCCGAGAGTTCCGTGAGGATGTCGTGCGGGTGGCCCGGTCCCGTGAGGACGGTGTCACCATCGCGCAGATCGCGAAGGACTTCGGGATCCACGAGATGACGCTGTATACGCGGATCCGCCAAGCCGACATTGGCGAGGGCAACCGTCCCGGCACGTCTCGGGAGGAGTCGACCGAGCTGCGGGAGGCCCGCAAGCAGATCCGTCTGCTTCAGCAGGAGAACGAGGTCCTGCGCCGTGCCGCTGCCTACCTGTCTCAGACGAACCTGCCGGGAAAATGCTCCACCCGCTCGTGAGCGAGCTCGCCGCCGATGGAATCCCCGTCGCGGTGTCCCTGCGGGTCCTGAAGCTCTCACGTCAGCCCTACTATCGCTGGCGGAAACAGCAGGTCACCCCGTCGGAACTGGTCGAGGCGTATCGGGCGAACGCCCTGTTCGACGCCCACCGCGACGACCCTGCGTTCGGCTACCGATTCCTCGCGGATGAAGCCGCCATTGCTGGCGAGGTGATGAGCCAGCGAACAGCGTGGAAGATCTGTCGGGACAACCAGTGGTGGTCCGTCTTCGGGAAGAAGCGCGGCAAGAACAGCAAGCGTCCAGGCCCGCCGAGGGAAAGCTCTACCTCTGCGTCATCAAGGACGCGTTCTCCGGTCGTATCGTCGGCTACTCCATCAGCGACCGGATGAAGGCTCGTCTCGCGGTGAACGCCCTGGACAGCGCGGTAGCTCGACGTGGGGACACGGCCGGCTGCATCGTGCATTCGGACCGCGGGAGCCAGTTCAGATCACGACAATTCGTCCACGCATTGAACCGCCATCACCTCGTCGGATCGATAGGCCGGGTCGGCGCCGCCGGCGACAACGCCGCGATGGAATCCTTCTTCGCCCTGCTCCAGAAGAACGTCCTGGACCGCAAGCGGTGGCGGACCCGAGAAGAACTCCGAATCGCGATCATTACCTGGATCGAACGGACCTATCATCGGCGCCGCCAACAGGCCCGCCTGGGCCGATTGACCCCCATCGAATAGGAAACCATCATGAAACCGGTCGCCCTCGCGGCCTGACACCCCGACTGTCACCTAAACGTGCAGCAGTCCCCCCTGACCGCCCAACCCCCAAGCGAAGGATCGCTACACCACTTCCAGGGACTTGACCGTTCCGACTGCACATACATTGACACAGCGCCACTTGTCATGTCGGTCAAGGACCCTCTCTCGTACCGGTCGTCCAGCCTGAGCATCACAACCCGCAACAGCTAGCATGAGCGGTGGTCGCCGTGACGCGCGACCGCCCGATCTGTTGTTGAGCGGCGTCGGCATGCGCATCCCGCGGGGCTGTGCCGACGTTCGCTGAGAGGACCCTTATGGCGAAGCTGCAACCTGCCCGTCGCCCGCCCGCTGTGTCGCCTGAGGTGGCTGATATTCCACTGGGCGTGCGCCGCTTGGCGGCGTGGTCCTGGCGACTGATCGTCATCACCGCTGCTGCCGCACTCCTGCTGTGGGGCGTCTCCAAGGTCTCCACACTGGTCGTTCCGGTGCTGATCGCGGTGCTTCTGGCTGCGCTGCTGGCCCCACTGGTGAACGTGCTGACGCGGTACACATTCCTGGGTCGTAGCGCCGCGGCTGCCGTGGCACTGGTGGGGCTTCTGCTGGTGGTCTCCGGCATGTTCACCCTCGCCGGTCGCCAGCTGATCGCACAGTGGCCCGATATCCAGACGAAGGCCGTCGAGGGATTCCAGACCCTCATGCAATGGGTGACCACCACGTTCCAGATCGATGCGCCGATGATCAACAGCGCGGTCGATGAGGCACTCACCCAGCTGCAGAAGAACGCTGACGGTCTGGTCAACGGTGCCCTGAGCACGGCATCGACGCTCGGCAACATCGTCACCGGCATCGTGGTGTGCCTGTTCTCGCTGTTCTTCTTTCTCGCCGGTGGGCCGCAGATCTGGCGCTGGGTCGTCGGTCTGCTGCCGCCAGCAGCGCGCGGTGCGACCCATGAGTCCTTCCGCCGCGGCTGGCGGGCACTCGCCGAGTACGCCCGCACCCAGATCCTGGTGGCCGGCGTGGACGCCACCGGCATCGCGATCGGCATCGTCGTCCTGGGCCTGGCTCCCTACGGCGTGCCGATCTGGCTGCTGGTGTTCCTGTTCTCCTTCATCCCGCTGATCGGTGCCGTACTGTCGGGTGCGATCGCGGTGCTGATCGTGCTGGTGATGAAGGGGGTCGTGCCGGCTCTGATCATGCTGGGCATCGTGGTGGCGGTGCAGCAGCTCGAAGGCAACGTGCTGCAGCCCTTCCTCATGGGCAAGGCCGTGGCTCTCCACCCGCTCGGCGTGTTCCTCGGCGTCGCCCTCGGCGCGATGGTTGCGGGCATCGCAGGCGCTCTGTTCGCGATCCCGATGATCGCCTTCGTGAACGCCACGATGCTGTACCTCGTGGGGCGTGACCCCAACCCCGAACTCGGGACGGACGACGCGGCAGCCCAGTACTACCGCGAGCTGGAGCGCAGCGCACGGAGCTGATCTCACGTCCGCGCACGGGACGGTTCCCCAGACACACGAGCAGGGGCCGGGCATATGCCCGGCCCCTGCTCGTGATCCTGTTCATGCCGAGCTATGGCTCGGCTTGGCTGCGATCAGCCGTGGAACGGATGTGCCTTGCGGATCGTGATGGGGAGCTTCTTGCCGTTCGGCGCTGTGTAGTCGATGCTCTCGCCCACCTTCGAGCCGTCGATCGCAGCGCCCAGGGGTGACTCGGTCGAGTAGACCTCGATGTCCTCACCGTCGGCGATCTCGCGGTTGCCCAGCAGGAAGGTGCGCTCCTTGCCGGCCATCTCGATCGTGACCACCATGCCGGGCTCGACCACGCCGTCGTCCTCCGGGGACTCGCCGACCACGGCGTTCTTCAGCAGGCGCTGCAGGTCCGCGATGCGGGCCTCCATCTTGCCCTGCTCCTCACGGGCGGCGTGGTAGCCGCCGTTCTCCTTGAGGTCGCCCTCGTCGCGAGCAGCGGCGATCCGCTCGGCAATCTCGGTGCGGCCCGGGCCCTCGAGCTCGGCGAGCTCACGGGCGAGGCGGTCGTATGCCTCCTGGGTGAGCCAGGCGCTGTTCGGCTGGCTGCTCATAGGATCACTCCTGTGGTCGTTCCAGATCATGGAGAGGCGAAGATGCCCCTCTGACACGAATCACGGGGCACATGTGCTCATGCGCCCCGTGTGCGGGTGTATGACTCCGGCACGTTGCCGGTATCGGAGCAGGATACACCGGTTGGTCGATCAGCAGGCGCGGGTGTGGGCAAGGCAACGGCCCACGTGGCGTTCTTTCATCGGCGGGTGCAGGTGAGGATCTCCGCTGAGACCGCTTCCCCCTGCGTGGCGATCTCGACGCGATGACGCGAGACCCGCTGCTCCTGCGGCGGGATCGGCACGTCCACGAAACCCACCTGGGCAGCGCCCGCGTTCATCGCCTGGATCGTGCAGCTGGCCTCCGTGTGTGGTCGCATCGACACGGTGAACGTCACTGCGATCCGGTCCGGTGCAACATGCTCATACGTGACCAGGTTCCCTTTGACCGGCTGATCGGCGAACCGCAGGCCCACCACCACAACAACCGCGATGAACACCACGCTCACAGCGACGGCGAGCAGACGCGCGGCGCGCGGAGTCACCAGGGGTCCGCCGTAGCGCGCGCGCCGCTGCTCTTCGGTCATACTCATGCACCTCAGTGTCCCAGAACGTCCGGTGGTAGAGCGCAGGACCAGCGTCTGCGCCGGTGAGACGGCCTGTCGAGACGGAATGTGTCGGACCGTGTCTCACCAGACGCGGGCGTGCATCAGCGGTGGCGTAGGCTCGTGCGGTGGCGCGTCCCCCGGCGCCGCCTGCACTCATGTCCGTATCTGCGCGCACGATCCGGCACGATCGCGCAGCCGCAGCGATACCTCGATGAGGTGAACCGTGACCATCCAGCTCCCCGCCCCTGGCGAGCCACTTCGCATGGTGGCGGTGCACGCGCACCCCGATGACGAATCCAGCAAGGGCGCAGGCACCACGGCGCGGTATGTCCGTGAAGGCGTGCACGTCACCGTGATCACCTGCACCGGTGGTGAACGCGGCGACATCCTCAACCCGCAGCTGGAAGGCGACGAGGACCTCATGAAGAACCTCGTCGATGTGCGCCGCGAGGAGATGGCGCGCGCCCAGAAGGTGCTGGGCGTGGACCATGAGTGGCTTGGCTTCGTCGACTCCGGCCTGCCTGAAGGTGATCCACTGCCGGCGCTGCCCGACGGCTGCTTCGCCCTGAAGTCCGTGGACGACGCCGCCCGTCCCCTGGTGGAGGCTGTGCGTCGACTGCGACCACATGTGCTGACCACCTATGACGAGAACGGCGGCTACCCCCACCCCGACCACATCCAGTGCCACCGCATCAGCCTGCGCGCTGTCGACCTCGCCGCGGATCCTGCGTTCGCGCCGGAACTTGGGGAGCCGTGGAGCGTGCTGAAGGTCTACTACGTCAACGGTTTCAACCGGCAGCGCCTGGACGCCATCGCCCGCTACCTGCGGGAGGAGGGCCGCGCGAACGCGGACCTGGAGACCTGGTTGGAGCGGTACGACCCGCGCTCGGATCGTCTGCTCACCACCCGGATCGATGTGCGCGACTACCTCGAGGTGCGCGATGCGGCGCTGCGCGCTCACGCCACCCAGGTCGACCCCGACGGATTCTTCTTCGCCATCGGCCACGACGATGAGCGTGCCGCATGGGGCACCGAGGACTACGAACTGCGCATGTCCCGGATCGGTGTCACGCTTCCGGAGACAGACCTGTTCGCCGGTATCCGGCCCCTCGATAGCAGCGCGGACGCCGAAACGAAACGCGTCGGCGTTGGAGCGAAACCCGTCGGCGCTGGAGCGAGCACCCGCACACAGACCCGTGAGGAGGAGCGGTGAGCTCTGCTGCGCTCGTGGTGACCGCCGGTGGCACGCTGCTGACCGCACCGTCGCCCTCGGACGGCTTCGAGTTCGACGCGGTCTCGGTCTCCCCGGGGCTCGGCGGGTTCATCGCGATGGCGTTCCTCGCCGTCGCGGTGCTGCTGCTGATCCTGTCGATGACTCGCCACATCCGTCGGATCACCGCGCGCGAGCGGGTCCGGCTGCGCCGGGAGGCACAGGAGCAGGCAGCGCGCGAGCAGACCGACAGTGCAGACGGCCGGGCCGACGGTGCGGACGGCCGGGCCAACGGTGCAGACAATGGCGAGGAGACGGGCCGCGGCGAGGATGCCGACAGCGCCGGGGAGTCGGACCGCCCGAAGGCCTGACCGTGCTGTGCGCTCAGCCTACGGACAGCGCGACCGCCAGGAAGTGGCAGGCGAAACCGGCCACCGTGCAGGCATGGAAGATTTCGTGGAACCCGAACCAGGCCGGTGACGGGTCAGGCTTCTTCAGGCCGTAGATCACGGCACCGACCGTGTAGGCCACACCGCCAGCCACAATGAGCGAGACCACGGCCCAGCCGCCGCCCGCGAGCAGCTCCGGCATGTAGAAGATCGCCACCCAGCCCAGCGCGATGTAGGCGGGCACGTACAGCCAGCGTGGAGCGCCCGTCCAGAACAGCCGGAAGATCACCCCCACGGCGGCCCCAGCCCAGCAGATGATCAGCAGTGTTGCGGCGTCGCGCGGCTCCAGCAGCGCCACGGCGATCGGCGTGTATGTGCCGGCGATGATCAAGAAAATGTTCGCGTGGTCGAAGCGCCGCAGGATGATCGCGTGCTGGGGTCGCCAGGTGCCGCGGTGATACGTGGCGCTGATGCCGAACAGCATTCCAGCGGTGACGATGAAGACGACGCAGGCCAGGCGGATCGCAAGACTCTGCCCGAATGCCACGAGCAGCATGCCCGCCACGAGCACGGTGGGGAAGGTCACCAGGTGGATCACTCCGCGCAGACGCGGTTTGGGCAGCTGCAGGCCGAGTGCGCGAGCTCGCGTGGCCATTGCGCGAGTGAGCGTGCGTGGCGCGAAGGGGTGGCTGTCAGCTGTGGGAATGTCCTCGTCGCGGATCCCGCCGGCCTCCTCAACAGCGTCGATCGCCTCGCGCAGAGCGGGGTCCTGCGTGGAGCTGTCGCCGGGACGCTGCGCTGTTGCGTGTGGCGCGTGCTGGTGATCGAACGTCATGTACGGAAGCGTAACCTACGGTTCCGTAGCCCGCAGTATCTGAGCTGTGTCGATCTCGTGAGGATTCACGGGCGAGCCCATGAACAGCCGCGAACGCGTCGGCGGATCCCCGATAATGGTCGAACGCCGCGGTGACAGACCGGGCGTGCGGCCGGGGAGTCGCCCCGCGGCTAGGCCAGTGATCGAGCGAGGAGCCATGGACGACGACGGCCTCCTGTACCGCGTGTACGAGCGGCGCCTGCTCAAGGAACTCGCTGCCTTCGAACTGCCCCGCCACCTGGGTGTGATCATCGATGGCAACCGTCGCTGGGCCAAGGCCACCGGGGCCAGCACCGCCGAGGGGCACCGCATGGGCGCCGCGAAGATCCCCGAGTTCCTGCAGTGGTGCGAAGAGCTCGGCATCGGGCTTGTCACCGTGTGGATGCTCTCCCGCGACAACCTGCGTCGGCCCCCCGAGGAGCTCGACGCGTTGTACGGGATCATCACCGATACGGTCGACCTGCTGGTGCGTGAGGGATACGCCGTGCGACTGGCCGGGAACGCGGACATCCTGCCCGCCCCGGTGCGTGCGGCGATCACCTGTCTGCGCAGCGACGCGGAGCCCACCCGTGGCCTCACCGTGAACGTGGCGATCGGCTACGGCGGACGCGAAGAGATCGTGGACGCTGTGCGAGAGCTTGTGCTCGATCTCGGTGACCAGGGCCTGGATGCGGCGCAGATCGCCCAGGCCATCAGCGTCGAATCCATCGCCCAGCACCTGTACACGGCCGGCCAGCCCGATCCCGACCTGATCATCCGCACCTCCGGTGAGCAGCGGCTGTCCGGCTTCCTGCTGTGGCAGTCCGTGCACAGCGAATTCTGGTTCTGCGAGACGTACTGGCCGGGTTTTCGGCGCGTGGACCTGCTGCGGGCACTGCGGGACTTCTGCAAGCGCGAGCGCCGCTTCGGCGCCTGATGCACAGGCCGACGGGCCGCTCCCTGGCGCCGTCTGCCGACGACAGGACAGAGCGCTGCTGCGCACCGGCGACATGTGCCGCAGCGTTTCGGGTACCTCACCGTCACCGCCCGGGAACGCCGCATGACGATCGGGTGAACGTCCGGGCGGTATCCCGGGCGGCTCACCCGAACGCGGGGTCCGCTGGCGATAGTGTCCAGGCAACCGCGTGATGACGGGAGGCTCCCATGGACGAGACCACCACAGCCCGCGATCTGTCGGCCCAGACCGACAGTGCGGACCCCATCCAGCAGGACGACACCCCCGTAGTGCCCTCATTGCGCCCCCAGGCGGCTCAGGAGATGCTCGCGGACCTCGAGGTGGGCACCATCACCTATGTGCTGGACACCTCCGTGCTCCTGGCAGACCCGCTGTCGCTCACTCGTTTCGCCGAGCACGACATCGTGCTGCCGATCGTGGTGGTCACCGAACTCGAAGCGAAACGTCACCACCCCGACCTGGGCTACTTCGCGCGCCAGGCGCTGCGGATCCTCGACGATCTGCGCGACCGCTACGGAAACCTGGCCCAGCCGCTGCCGATCGGCAAGGACGGCGGGCATGTGCATGTCGAACTGAACCACATGAACACCGCGTCCCTGCCGGACGGGTTCCGGCTGGGCGATAACGACACCCGCATCCTCGCCGTGGCGAAGAACCTGCAGCTGGAGGGCAAGCACGTGGTGCTGGTCTCCAAGGACCTGCCGATGCGGATCAAGGCCTCCGCCTCCGGCATCCACGCTGAGGAGTACCGTGCCGAGCTCGCCCGCGACCGCGGCTACACCGGCATGGTCACCACCAGCGTGGACGAGGAGACCATGAGCGCCCTGTACGACGGGCAGCTCGTCGACATCCCCGATGTGTCCCACCATCCCGTGCACACAGGGCTGACCATCACCAGCCCGCGGGGTTCCGCGCTCGGGCGTGTGACGCGTGACAAGTCCGTGCGGCTCGTGCCGGGTGATCAGACCGTGTTCGGCGTGGCCGGTCGCAGCGCCGAGCAGCGCATCGCTATCGACCTGCTCTTGGATGAGTCCATCGGGATCGTGTCCCTGGGGGGACGCGCCGGCACCGGCAAGAGCGCACTTGCCCTGTGCACGGGGCTCGAGGCGGTGCTCGAGCGTCGCACGCAACGCAAGATCATGGTGTTCCGCCCCCTGTACGCGGTGGGCGGCCAAGAGCTCGGCTACCTGCCGGGCGACCAGCAGGAGAAGATGGGTCCCTGGGGCCAGGCGGTGTTCGACACGCTCGGCTCGATGGTCTCTCAGAACGTCATCGACGAAGTGCTCTCACGCGGCATGCTCGAGGTGCTGCCGCTGACACACATCCGCGGCCGCTCCCTGCACGACGCCTTCGTGATCGTCGATGAGGCGCAATCCCTGGAGCGCAACGTGCTACTGACGATGCTCTCTCGCATCGGCCAGAACTCCCGCGTGGTGCTCACCCATGACATCGCGCAGCGCGACAACCTCCGGATCGGCCGCTACGACGGCATCGCCTCGGTGGTGGAGGCGCTCAAGAGCCACGACCTGTTCGCCCACATCACGCTGCAGCGCTCGGAGCGCTCGAAGGTGGCTGAGCTGGTCACGCACGTGCTCGACGAGCCCGTGCTGTAACGACGGGCGCGTTCGATCCTCAGATCAGGCGATGGTCCTGCACTGCGGCGGCACGGCTCGGCGGGATCGTGATCCAGGGGCCGTCGTCCTCCTGCCACTGTTCAAGCGCGGTACGGGCGGCGCCCGGGTCATGCTCATCCAGGATGTCCTGCAGGTGCTGCGCCTCCGTGCCCGCGGAGTCCAGGCCGTCCTCGCCGCCGGAGAGCACCGTCAGCAGCCGAGTCGCATCCCCAAGCCCCGTCTCGATGATCCGATAGGCGAGCACGCTGCCGCCGCTCAGGCGAGAGATGCTCGCCGGATCGGGAGCGGATGGGGAAGCGGCGGTGTTGGACGCGGCGGGGGCCGTGTCGGTGTCGGACGCGGTGGGAGCAGCGTCGGTGCCGGACGCGGCGGTATCGGGGTCGTTCGCCGCCCCACCGGGGGAATGCTCGACGGGTGTGTCTCGTGCGTCCTGATCTGACGTCGGGGTGAGCTCCGCGAACCAGGCGCCCACCGCCGCATCAACGGCGGCAGCAGCCGACGGGGAGGAGGGGCAGACCAGGATGCTCAGGCGCACCACGTGCTCCTGCGTCCAGCGGGGATGCGTGTTCTCGCTCATGCCGCGAGTGTACGCGCGCTGTACGCCAGCCGGCCCGGCCTGCGCGCGTCGGGGCAGGCCGGACGGAGCGTGGTCAGGCCTTCGGCGCGGTCATCGACAGCACGTCGAGGGCGTCGTCGAGCTGCTGCTCCGTGAGCTCACCACGCTCGACGTACCCCAGCGCGATCACGGCCTCACGCACAGAGATCCGCTCGGCCACAGCCTTCTTAGCGATCTTCGCAGCGTTCTCGTAGCCGATCAGCTTGTTCAGCGGGGTGACGATCGACGGGGACGCCTCCGCGTAGAACCGCGCCTTCTCCTCATTCGCGGTGAGCCCGTCCACGGTCTTGTCGGCGAGCACCGTGGATGCGTTCGCCAGCAGCCGCACGGACTCCAGCAGGCTGGTGCCCATCAGCGGGATCTGCACGTTGAGTTCGAAAGCGCCCTGCGCCCCGCCCCAGGCGATGGCTGCGTCATTGCCGACGACCTTCGCGCACACCATCAGCACAGCCTCCGGCACCACGGGGTTCACCTTGCCCGGCATGATCGAGGAGCCCGGCTGCAGGTCAGGGATCGCGATCTCGCCCAGCCCCGTGTTCGGACCGGATCCCATCCAGCGCAGGTCGTTGCAGATCTTCGTGACTGAGACGGCAATGGTGCGCAGCGCCCCGGACATCTCCACCAGACCATCGCGCGCAGACTGCGCCTCAAAATGGTTGCGGGCCTCGGTGAGCGGCAGCTGCGTCTGCTCGGCGAGGTTCGCGATCACCTTCTGCGGGAAGCCGATCGGGGTGTTGATGCCGGTGCCCACGGCGGTGCCGCCCTGGGGGACTTCAGCGGTGCGCGGCAGCGCCGCCTCGACGCGCTCGATGCCGTAGCGGACCGCCGCGGCGTAGCCGCCGAACTCCTGGCCGAGCGTCACGGGCGTGGCATCCATGAGGTGGGTGCGGCCGGACTTGACCACGTCCTTCCACAGCTCCGCCTTCGCCTCGAGAGCCGTCGCCAGGTGGTCGAGCGCAGGCAGCAGATGGTTGACCACCGAGCTGGTCACGGCCACATGCACCGAGGTGGGGAACACGTCGTTGGAGGACTGCGAGCAGTTCACGTGGTCATTGGGGTGCACCTCGACACCGCTGCGTGAGGCGAGGGTGGCGAGCACCTCGTTCATGTTCATGTTCGAGGACGTGCCGGAGCCGGTCTGGTACGTGTCCACGGGGAACTGGTCATCGTGCTGCCCCGCGATGACCTCGTCGGCCGCAGCGATGATCGCATCGGCGATCTGCTGATCCAGCACACCCAGCTCAGCGTTGGCGCGGGCCGCTGCCTTCTTGACCTGTGCGAGAGCGTGGATGTGGGCGGGTTCGAGGCCCTGGCCGGAGATCGGGAAGTTCTCCACGGCGCGCTGGGTCTGGGCCCGGTACAGGGCTGAGGCGGGAACCCGCACCTCACCCATGGTGTCGTGCTCGATGCGGTACTCGCCCTGCGATGCGACGGACTCGGTCATGCTCGGTGCCTTCCTCGGTGTGGTGTGGTGCGGTGCGGGAGGCTGCGCCCGGGATCGTCCATCGTTGGGGCCGGTGGGGTCGCAGCCGGGGTCGGGTCAGGACAGTTCGGTGCTCCACGGCGGGTTCGCCCCCGGCCGGGACACGGTGATGGCGGCGAGTGCCGCGGCACGTCGCAGCACGGTGGCTACGTCGTCGGCGGGCATAGCGCGCAGCTCCTCGCGGTTCTGGGCGCCGAGCAGGTGGCGGGCAGCCAGTGCGTCGAGGATGCCGGCGGAGAACGTGTCTCCTGCGCCGACGGTGTCGGCGACGTCCACACGAACGGGCGCCACCTGAATGCGGCCACCCTCGGTGAAGCCGACGGCACCATCGCCGCCGCGGGTGAGCACGGTCAGGCTCGGGCCCAGCTCACGCCACGAGGCGACGACGTCCTCAACATCGTCGGTGCCGTACAGCCAGGCAACATCCTCGTCGGACGTCTTGACCACGTCAGCGCAGCGGATGATCTGCTCGACACGTTCGCGGGTCGGCTCCGGATTATGCATGAGGGAGGGGCGGGCGTTGGGGTCGTAGCTGATGGTCGCGGAGGCGCGCAGATCCTCGAGCACACTCGCGACGGTGGCGGCACCCGGGTCGAGCACGGCGGCGATCGATGAGGTGTGCACAGCATCGATGTTCTGCGGCAGGCTGCGCGGGTCAGGATCCCAGGCCAGGTCGAACATGTAGGTGGCGGAGCCGTCCGCGGCGAGGGTCGCCTCTGCGGTGGAGGTGCGTCCCGGCTTCGTTGAACCATCGGTGAGTACCACATGGGACTCTTCGACGTGGGCGCGGATACGGGCACCGCGCTCGTCGTCACCGATGCGGGTGAGCAGATGGGAGTGATGGCCCAGGCGTCCGAGCGCCACGGCCACGTTCAGGGGAGAGCCGCCGGGATACTCGCGGCGCGTGCCATCCGGCTGGACGACGATGTCCGTGAGGGCTTCTCCGACGGTGAGGAATGTCGCGGTCACCGGTCGATCATCGCAGGTTTCACCGAGCGGAGCGAACGGACCGGGACAATAGGGGTCATGACCCAGCCTCCCGCCGCACCGCGGCCGCCGAAGAAGCGGCTGATGAACTCGTCTCTGCGTAACATCGTGTGGGCGCTGGTGCTCACCATGGCGGTGGTGGTCGTCGTGGCGGTGGGTTTCTTCGGTGTGGGGAGTCAGCAGGACTTCGAGCGCACCCCGGTGCCGAATGCTCAGGTGGATGTGGCGGGCAGTGCCGAGCGAGCACAAGAGCTGGTGGACTTCCCTGTGGCCGTGCCGCAGCCGGGCGGGGATTGGTCGGCGCGCTCGGCACGGTTCGATGCGGGGCCTCCGGCTCGCTGGGAGGTTCGCTACAGCTCGCCTGCGGGGAATCTCGTGGCGATCGAACAGGGTGACCAGTTGGATGGGGTGTTGCTCAGCGGCGCCGTGCCGGGCGCGCGCGAGGTGGGTGAGCGCACTGTGCACGGTGTGCGCTGCACGCTGCTGGAAGGCAGTGGTGACGGCGAGGGGCAGCGGGGACTCGCCTGCGACGGTGGCGATCACGGGATCGTTGTGCATGGCCTGGCGGAGGATGACGAGCTGGAGGAGCTGGCGGCTGCGGCATTGGAGTCGGCCGAACGCTGAGCTGGCTACGTCGTGTGCATGGTCATCCTGGTGCGTGGATGGACAGGCGCCGGCGGGGCCACAGAAGGAACATGGCGCGGCAGGGCGCGCATCTGTCGCAGTGGAGCTCACAGCCGCTGCACGTCCACACGTGGGTACGGTGGAGGCATGACGACTTCTCAGCCTTCTTCTTCTGCCTCGACTGCGCTGGCAGGCCGACGCCCCTCGGGCATGGCTCTCGCTTTCGTGCCGCTGGCCTGGGTGTGCGTTGCTGTTCTCGTGCTGCAGCTGGTGCTCGGGGTGCTGATGATGTCCGGCGTCGGCGTGGGTACGGTCCACAAGGTGCTGGGCATGATGCTGGCGCTCGTGGTGCTCGTCGCTGCGATCGCGGCGTTCGTGGCCGGTAAGCAGGCCGGGAAGATGGGCGTGCTGGGGCATGTTGGCGGCATGCTCGTGCTGATGATCGTGCAGATCGCCCTGGGTGAGCTGGGGGCGACCTGGCCGCACATCATCCTGGGCGTGCTCATCGTCATCGGCACGTTTGCCATGGTGCCCACGGCGCAGAAGACCATCGCGGCGATCGGCGCCTGAGCGCGGGTCACCGTTCGGCGCTGTCCTCGCCGTTCGCGGCCACAGCGGCATCCAGTCGTGTGCGGGCGCCGTCAAGCCACTGCTGGCAGCGCCGCGCGAGTGCTTCGCCGCGCTCCCAGAGGGTGATCGACTCTTCGAGGCCCCCGGTGCCGGACTCGAGCTGGCGTACCACCTCGATCAGCTGATCACGGGCCTGCTCATAGGAGAGCGCCGTGATGTCCTCCGGCATCGCGTCATCGCTCGCGGCAGGATCGGTCGCGTCAGCGTCGCGCGTCGTGTTCTCACTCATGGCTGGTCTCCTTCATCAGGGGAGGTCGGGTTTGTTGAGCCCGGCGTGTAGGTGTCCTGCTCGGTGCGTGTAGCACCGAATCGGCCGCCCGCCGTGCGGATCGACAGCGCCGCACCGACGGGTGCATCGGCGGGGGAGCGGACCAGCGCGCCGTCGTCCGCCAGCTGCACTGCGGCGTAGCCACGCTCAAGGGTTGCAAGCGGACTGAGCGCCCGCACCTGACGCTGCAGATGACTCACCTGGTCCTGGGCGCGATCCAGGCGCACGCCCACGAGGGTGCGGGCAAGCGCCAGCTGCCCGCGGATCAGCTCCTGCGGCGCCGTGAGGATCGTCTGTGGCTGCGCGAGCACGGGGCGGGAACGCATGGCGTCGAGCCCAGTCTGTTCACGGTCGATCCGGGCACGGATGGCGCTGCGGGCGCGGGTGCGCAGCAGCGTGAGCTGCTCGGCTTCCGCCTGGATATCGGGCACGACGCGTTTGGCAGCATCCGTCGGCGTGGAGGCGCGCACGTCCGCCACCAGGTCGATGAGCGGAGTGTCCACTTCGTGACCGATTGCGGAAACGATCGGGGTGCGTGCAGCCGCCACCAGGCGTACCAGCTGCTCGTCGGAGAACGCCAGCAGATCCTCGAGCGAGCCGCCGCCGCGGGCAATGATGATCACGGCAACGTCGTCGTCGGCATCCAGCTCGCGCAGCGCCGCGGAGACTTCCCGCACGGCGCGGTCTCCCTGCACAGCCACTTCCCGGATAGCGAATTGCACGGCAGGCCAACGGCGACGCGCGTTGACCACGACGTCCCGCTCCGCCGCGGACTCTCGGCCGCAGATCAGCCCGACCGTGGCCGGAAGGAACGGCAACGGCTGCTTGCGGGAGGCATCGAACAGGCCCTCCGCGGCAAGCTCCCGTTTGAGGGTCTCCAGCCGCGCAAGCAGTTCACCGAGCCCCACCGGTCGCATGTCCGAGGCCTCCAGCTGCAGGCTGCCGCGTTTGGGCCAGAACGTTGGTTTCGCGTGCACGACCACACGCGAACCGGGCACCGGGTCGAACGTGAGGCGCCGCAGCACATGCTCCCGGATCGGCACCGAGAACGACATGTCCACCTCGAGGTCTCGCAGCATCATGAACGCCAGCCCGGACCGGGGGCGGCGTTTGAGTTCCACGATTTCGCCCTCCACCCACAGAGGGGACATGCGGGCTACATACTCCTGGACCTTGACCGATAGTTGCCGCAGCGGCCACGGGTTCTCTGCGGTGGTCTGTGCGGCGGTGGCCGCCAGCGCACGCGGCTGCTCACCCGCAGGCACCGGAGCGACACCGCCGCTCTGCTCGGTGGGCCCGGGGCCGCTGCTGCTGTCGAATCCCGTCATGCTCTGTACTCTCCCACGGCACTGTGACAGACGAGTCCGGATCGAGCTGTCGTGCATAGCGAGGACTGGGGAGGGACAGCGCCCGTCCACCCGATGGAGGACCACAACCGCAGGCAGCGTGGGCCGTGCGCAACAGTGCCGGGCAGCGTGCGATACGAGCACGTCGGCTCTGAGAGTGAGCCAGGTGGCAGGGACGTGAGTATCCAGCCGCCCGTCTCTACGATGGGGCCTGTGAGCACCGGAACAGTTCTATTGGCCGAGCCTCGCGGGTACTGCGCAGGCGTCGACCGCGCTGTCGTCGCCGTCGAGCGGGCCCTCGAGCACTACGACGAGACCGTGTACGTGCGCCACGAGATCGTCCACAACAAATACGTGGTGGACCGTCTGCGGGAGAAGGGCGCCGTGTTCGTCGACGAGGTCGATGAAGTCCCTGAAGGATCGCTCGTGATCTTCTCCGCGCACGGCATCTCCCCAGCAGTGCGCGAGATGGCGAAACAACGCAACCTGCGCACCATCGACGCCACCTGCCCGCTGGTCACCAAGGTCCACAAGGAAGCCGTGCGCTTCGCTCGCGAGGACTACGACATCCTGCTGGTGGGCCACGAAGGCCACGAAGAGGTCGAGGGCACCGCTGGTGAAGCCCCCGAGCATGTGCAGATCGTCAACGGCCCGGAAGACGTCGACTCCGTGCAGGTCCGTGACCCGGAGAAGGTCGTGTGGCTCTCCCAGACCACCCTCAGCGTTGACGAGACCATGGAGACCGTGGATCTGCTGCGCAAGCGTTTCCCGAAGCTGCAGTCTCCGCCCAGTGACGACATCTGCTACGCCACCCAGAACCGGCAGGTGGCGGTCAAGAAGATTGCCCCTGAGTCGGATCTGGTGCTCGTCGTCGGCTCCCCGAATTCCTCGAACTCGGTGCGGCTCATGGAGGTGGCGCTCGAGGCCGGTGCCCCGCAGGCGCACCGTATTGACTCCGTGCAGGAGCTGCGCGACGAATGGTTCGACGGTGTCAGCACCGTGGGCGTCACCTCCGGGGCGTCAGTGCCGGAAGTTCTCGTGCAGCAGCTGCTGCAGGAGCTTGAACGCCGCGGCTATGGCGATGTGAAGCCTGTACGCACGGCCACCGAGGATCTGATGTTCTCCCTGCCCCGTGAGCTGCGCGTCGAGATGCGTGCCGCTGGTGAGGTGGATACGCGCCAGCGCGCTTCCGCGCGACGCGCCCAGGAGTCCTGACCCCGCTCGCCGCGTCACGCAGTACGACGCGGCACCGCCTTGTACCCCCGAAATCCCCGACACCGCCTCGTCACCCCGCACGATGCGGCGCCGCCTCGTGCCGTCGCGAAAGGGAGTGGGGCGGCAGCGCCCGTCAGCGTTCTGGCGTCGACGGTGCCCTGGCGTCGACTGTTCCGCGATTGTGGCCGTGACCGGGTGGAGCGGGTGCATCGTTGCCCGGAATTCACTTCCTGAGCCTGACAGCACGTGCTGTGACCGGCGATGATGGCACGGTGCCAGACCTGCTTCGTTCCCGTCCCACCGCGCTCACGATGCTTGTGCTGCTTGTGGCCGCCTGGTGTCTGATGGGTCTGCCGGCCCCGCAGGCCCTCGCCGAGCCCACCAACACCGGCCGGACCGCCCCGTCGATGCTCGTGCTCGACGGTTCCGGTTCGATGCGCGCCGAGGACGTCGATGGTCGCTCCCGCATGGATGTAGCGAAGGAAGCGGTGTCCATCCTGGTGCCGCTGCTGCCCGACGATGCGAGCGTCGGTCTGATGACGTACGGCAACTCGGCCCCCGAGATTGCTGCGGACAGGTCTCGCGGCTGCCAGGACGTGAAAACCCTGGTACCGGCGAAAGGCCTGGACCGCGACCGGCTGCTGACCGAAACCCAGAAGGTTCAGCCTGCCGGGTTCACACCGATCGGATTGGCGCTGCGCACAGCGGAAGAGGAGCTGCCAGACTCCGAGCTGCGCTCGATCGTGCTGGTCTCCGACGGCATCGACGAGTGCGGGGACCCGCCGCCGTGCGAGGTCGCGGCGGACCTCGCCCAGGCTCATCCGGAGCTGGCCGTGCACACGATCGGTTTCAAGGCCGATGATGCCGCCCGCAACGAACTCTCCTGCATCGCGGAGACCACCGGCGGAACCTATGCGGACGCCACCGACGCGGTGGCGCTGCGCGATGAGCTGCTGGTGAAAATGACCCGCGCTCTGCAGGGATATGACGCCGCCGGTCTGCCCGTGCACGGCGGGGAGAGCGTCGAGGATGCTGTGGCGATCGAGCCCGGCAGCTATCTGGACATGCTCGAGACCGGCAGCGACGCGGTGGGGGATGGGCAGGGGTCCTCCCGCTACTACTCGCTGCAGCTGGCCCCCGGCGAGGTCGCGCACATTGCCGCGACGATGGTGCTGCCGCCTGGCGCGGCTGCCACGAACCGCGTGGCGCAGCTGGCGGTGCGCACTCTCGCCCCGGACGGCTCCGATTGCCGTGTGGGTGACTCGACCTCCCGTGTGGAGGCGAACCTGGGTGACGGGCCGGTGACCGCGGCTGTGGCCACGCCCAGGATGGCGGAAACAGACAACCTCGCCTGCTTCGGGAAGAACGCCGACGGGCGAGTGATCCTGCAGGTTGAACGCACTGGTAACCCGTCGAAGGGGATGGCGGTGCCGGTGGAGGTGCAGGTATTCATCGAACAGGAGGTGCATCTGGATCGTCCTCCGGCTTCCGAGAAGCAGCCGCGGGTGCTGGAGGCGCTGCCGCAGCCCGGCAGTGGCGAACGGATCCAGCCGGCGTTCTCTTTTGCTTCCGCCGTTGACGCCGGTGGGGAGGCGCTGCAGGGCACGATCATCCCTGGTGAAGTGCAGTTCTTCCGTGTGCCGGTGCAGTACGGGCAGCAGCTGCGTACCGCCGTGCAGCTGGGCGAGTTCGAGCCGCCGCCGGGGGTGGAGCTGACGCTGGAGGCGAAGCTGATCTCCCCGCTGCGCGAGAGCGTGTACAGCGTCGTGCCGCCGAACGCGGACGCGTCATCCGGGGGCTTCTCTGCGAAGGCCACACCTGGGATGCAGGTGCAGCTGAACCAGGCGACGCGGGTGCAGTTCCAGAATCGCGCCACGGGCGGCACTGCTGCGAAGACGTCGTTCCTGGCGGGTGATTACTACCTGCAGCTTGCTCTTGTGCCGTCGACCTATGACGCGACGCGCCTGTTCGAGGTGCCCTACACCCTGGACACCGACGTGGTGGGGGAGGTGACGCAGGGCCCGGAGTTCTCCGGTCAGGGCGCGTTGAAGGACCGCACGGCGACCGATCCTGGTGCAACACCCGCTTCGGATGGTGGTGGTGAACCATCTGATGGCGGGGCGACGGCGGCTCCGCTGGAGACCGACGGGTCGGGGCCGCGTGTTCCGCCGATCGTGTGGGTGGTGGCCGGAGGTCTGCTGGCCGGTGCCGTGATCGCGGGCGCCGCGATTGGAGGGATGGTGCTGCTGCGGCGCCTGACGGCGGGTCGTTGAGGTTGCGGAGGAGAGTTCGCTGACGTGGGACAGGTACAGCTCCCGTGCTCAGCTGGCCTGCTTCCCGTTGCGCGGCTGCCCGGTGTCGTGGTCGGCCTGGGCGAGGTCTGCGATCTCCTCGTCGCTGAGGTGCCGGGCGCGGCGGGTGAGCTGATCCGGTTCCGTGACGGGCTTGGCCACCAGAGACATGTCCTCGAAACGCCGGGCGGTGACGAGCACACGTGACTGCAGCGACCCGACGGTGTCATTGAACGCCGCGACCGACGCGTCCAGGGACCGCCCGAGCTTGCCCAGATGGGAGGTCATCGTGCCGAGACGCTGATGCAGCTCACGGCCGGTCTCCAACACGGTGCGGGCGTCGCGATTCAGGGCGTCGGTGCGCCAAGTATGCGCGACCGTGCGCAGCAGTGCGACGAGCGTTGCCGGGGAGGCCACCACCACATCGGCCCCGAAGGCGTGCTCGAGCAGGTCCGGATCGGATTCGAGAGCGGCGGCGAGCACACCGTCGGAGGGAACGAACAGCACCACGAACTCGGGGGTGTCCCCGAGTGCCGCCCAGTAGGACTTCCGGGCGAGACGATCCACGTGCCCGCGCAGCGCTTTCGCGTGTGCGGCGCGGCGCCGGGCTGCACGCTGCGGGTCCGGCTCGTCGATGGCGTCGAGGTAGGCGTCCATCGGTGCTTTCGCATCGACCGCCACCTGCCGATCACCGGCCAGGTGCACCACGAGATCCGGTAACTGGGCGCCCTCCCCGTCGGCCCGTTGTGAGCGCAGCTGCTCGGTGAAATCCACGTGCTCGAGCATCCCGGCAGCCTCCACGATGCGCCGCAGCTGCACCTCACCCCAGCGGCCGCGCGCGGTGGGGGCACGCAGGGCGGCAGTCAGGGCACTAGTGCCGGAGGAGAGCTGCTCGGTGCGCCTGCCCAGCTGCTGCAGATGCTCCTGCAGTGAGCCCTCGGCTTCGGCACGCGCCCGCTCTGTGCGGGCCAAAGACCGTTCGAGCTGGCCGAGTGATGAAGAGATCGGGGCGAGAGTCTGCTGCAGGGCAGCGAGCTGTGTCTGCTCTGCGGCGTCCCGTCGGGCGGCATCACGCTCGAAACGTTCATCGGCCAGTGCGAGAACCTGCGCGGAGGAGTCCTGCGCGCCAGCGGTGCTGCGCCGAGCCAGATGCATGAGTGCGGCGCCCAGCAGCAGCCCGATCACGAGACCGATGAGAAGTGCGGTGGTGGCTGACATGCCTCCAGCACAGCAGAGGGGTGTGACAAACGAACTGAGGCGCGCTGACCTGGCTGGCCGTTGCGACGAGCCGTACGCCTCGCAGGGCACGTAGACTCGGGGACCGTGGCTCTCACTATCGGAATCGTCGGACTGCCCAACGTTGGCAAGTCCACCCTGTTCAATGCCCTCACCCGCGCCGAGGTGCTCGCCGCGAACTATCCGTTCGCGACGATCGACCCGAACGTCGGCGTGGTGCCCCTGCCGGATCCGCGGCTTGCTCAGCTCGCGAGCGTGTTCGGCAGCGAGAAACTCGTGCCCGCCACCGTGTCTTTCGTGGACATCGCCGGCATCGTCAAGGGTGCCAGCGAAGGCGAAGGCCTGGGCAACAAATTCCTCGCCAACATCCGTGAGGCCGACGCGATCTGCCAGGTCACTCGTGCCTTCTCGGATCCGGACGTGACCCGTGTGGAGGGCTCCACCACCCCCGAGGGTGACATGGAGACCATCTCCACCGAGCTGATCCTCGCGGACCTGCAGACCATCGAGAACTCGATGCAGCGCCTGGAGAAGGAGACCAAGCGCAAGACCATCGAGCCGAGCGTGCTGGAGAACGTGCTGAAGGCCAAGGAGCTGCTCGAGACCGGTGTCACCCTGTACCAGGGGGCCGAGAAGGCCGGTATTGACGTGGCTGAGCTGCGTGAGCTGCAGCTGATGACCGCCAAGCCCTTCATCTACGTGTTCAACACCGACGAGGAGGGCCTGGCGGATGAGGCCATGCAGAAGCAGCTGCGCGAGCTGGTCGCCCCGGCTGAGGCGATCTTCCTCGATGCGAAGTTCGAAGCCGAACTGATCGAATTGGATGCCGACGAAGCCGCCGAAATGCTCGAATCCACCGGCCAGGATGAGGCCGGCCTGGACAAGCTCGCCCGCGTCGGCTTCGACACCCTGGGCCTGCAGACCTACCTCACCGCCGGCCCGAAGGAATCCCGCGCCTGGACGATCCCCAAGGGCGCCACTGCACCTGAGGCCGCCGGCGTGATCCACACCGACTTCCAACGCGGCTTCATCAAAGCCGAGATCGTCTCCTTCGACCAGCTCATGGAGGCTGGCTCCATGGCCGAGGCCAAGGCTCATGGCTGGGTGCGCATGGAGGGCAAGGACTACGTGATGCGCGATGGGGATGTGGTGGAGTTCCGCTTCAACGTGTGACCCGCCGTCTGAGATCGACTGCCACTTCGCGGGAAGGCAGTGATGGGATACTGGCCCCATGACTGTCACTGCTGGCGTAGACCTCGACGCGATCCGTAGCGCCGCTGAGCGCCATGGCGTGGCAGAGCTAGCGCTGTTTGGCTCCGTCCTCACCGGAGGATTTGGCGCCGACAGTGACATCGACTTCCTTGTCGTTTTCCTCCCCGATCGGCCGGATCCGTTCGAGGACTTCTGTGCGTTGCGCGATGATCTTCGCGCCATCGTCAAGCGCGATGTCGATCTCGTCGTGAAGCGAGCAATCCGCAATCCATACTTCCGTGAGTCGGCCCTCAGCCAGGCAGAAACTGTCTATGTTGCCAACGTCTAAGGCTCACTTGTGGGATGCCCGCCAGGCATGCTTGGCTGCCCTGTCCTTCGTCGACGGAATCGACGCTACCGAATTTCAGGTCAACCTGCTCGTGCAATCGGCAGTGGAGCGACAGCTGGAGATTCTCGGTGAAGCCTTGAACCGTCTGCGTCGCACCGATGCCCAGACCGCAGCCGAAGTGCCAGACCTTGAGCAGATCATCGGGATGCGCAACATCATCGCTCATGAGTACGGCATTGTGGATCACGCGATCGTGTGGGCCGTGGTGGATATGCGGCTGTCTCCGCTCGCTACTCGGTTGGCGATGCTGCTCGAGGAGTGACGTCGGCATTGAGAACGCGGTGATCGAGGACTACCACTGAGGTGCATCATGACTGAGAAGCTCTACGTGCCGATTCACCCTGGCGAGGTTCTGATGGAAGATTTCATTGAGGGATTCGGCATTACGCAGCACAAGCTCGCCGTGTCTATCGGTGTTCCTCCGCGGCGGATCAACGAGATCGTGCATGGCAAGCGGGGTATCACGGCCGACACGGCGTTGCGTCCGGGGCGGTTCTTTGGAGTAGAACCGCAGTTCTGGCTCAATCTGCAGAGTCGCTAGCAGCTTGAGCTGGCACAGGAACGCGTGGCCGATCAGGTGAACGAGATCAAGGCACTGCAGCATGATTAATCGTGCAGTGCAGCGCCCCGACGGTGTCTCGATCGCGGTCACTGACCTCGGTGGCGATGGCCCCGTCGTCGTACTGCTGCACGGTCTCGCGGGGAGCTCACGCGAGCTGCTGCCAACGGCGCAAGCGTTACCGGGTATCGGGTGCTACTCGTGGACCAGCGGGGGCACGGTGCGAGCACACGGCTTCCCAATGACCTGTCGCGCGATGCCTTCGTCGGAGACATCGTCGCAGTGCTCGAGGAGCTCGTCCCTGGGCAGCGCGCGGTGCTGTTCGGGCAGTCGATGGGAGCCCATACCGCGTTCCTCGTCGCGGTGGCGCGACCAGACCTGGTCAAAGGGCTCGTGATGCTGGAAGGGCACGTGAAGGGGAGCGATGATCCGGGCGAGGCCGCACAGCTCGGCAGGTATTTCGCGTCGTGGCCAGTGCCGTTCGAGAACAAGCCGCGGCGAGAGAGTTCCTCGGCGGGGACGCGATCGTCGATGCCTGGGTGGCAGACTTCGAACTGACGGATCATGGCCTCGTGCCGCGCTTCGACGCCGCCGTCATGCAGCGCGTGATCGAGACGGTGCATGAGCCCCGCTGGGACGAGTGGGAGGCTCTGACGGTCCCGACACTCGCGGTGTTCGCGAAGCATGGGATGTTCGGCAACGACGATCGGAAAGCATTGATCCGGCGGAGGTCCCAGACAGACAGGATTGATCTCGATGGCGGTAGCCATGACGCGCACCTCGACGCCTTCGATATGTGGATCGACGTGCTCAGTCGCTGGCTGGCCCGCGAGTGAATCAACGGGACGCACGCCAGTGGGCGCTGATGGTGCGCCGTGCCGGAACGTCATGGAGTTCCGCTTCAACGTGTGGCTTGCACTATTGACGATTCCCATAAGCGGAAGATGTCTTCTCGTTCTGTGAAGGTTCCCGGCTCGCAGCTGACCTCATTCGTACGCTCCGATACGGATCAGGGCGATCCTTGCGAAGTCCCTGGGGCATCCCGACCGGGAGTTCGCGCTAGCTGAGCTCGGTCGACGCACCGGCGTCAGCGGCCCCGTGGTTCATCGTGAGGTGGGGCGCCTCGTGGCAAGCGGAATCCTTCGTGACCGTCATGAGGGGCGCAATCGACGTGTGCGAGCCGATGACGAGCACCCGCTGTTCAGGCCCATGCGCGAGATCATCGACGCCACCTATGGTGCCGTTCCCCTCCTCCGCGAACAGTTCGACGGCATGGAAGGGGTCGAGCGCGTGCTGATCTATGGCTGCTGGGCGGCCCGGCGAGCCGGCGAGGCGGGCCTGTTCCCGAACGATATCGATGTCCTGGTCCTGGGTTCTGCCCCGCGCCGGGTGCTGGCGAACCGTCAGCTGGAGAGGGTCGTGGCGAATCGGGATCATGCGCTGGCAGTGATCGAGATGCAGCTCCGGCGCAGAGGACGCCCCGGCTTCCTTCATGGAGGGCGGGCGTCCTCGTCTGTGATCACAGGTGTGGCCGCGCGATCAGCGCTATCATTGCTGATAGCACAGGAGGTGATCACCGATGTCATCCATCATCGTGCGCGGTCTCGATGACGCCGTGAAGCAGCAGCTCGCTGCACAGGCGAAGGAGCATGGCCGGTCCATGGAAGCCGAGGTTCGCGACATTCTGACCAAAGCTGCACGCAGGCCGCATATCGGCATGGCTCTGCTGTCCGTGGCGCAGGATGTCAGTGGGGTCGATGAGCTGCCGGTTCCAAGGCGCGACGATGCCGCAAGGGCGGCGGACTTCGAATGATCGTCCTCGACACGAACGTCATCTCGGAGATCTTTCGGCCCTCTCCGGAGCCTCGCGTCGTCGAGTGGCTCGTGTCTCTGACGGGTGACGTCGCGATCACCTCCATCACCCTTGCGGAGCTGCTTGCCGGCGTTCGAAGGCTCCCAGACAGCCGACGCAAAGACCAGCTGGCACAGAGGATCGAGGAAGCGGTAGCGCCGTATCGGTGGAGCCGGTCGGTGCTCGCATTCGATGCTGACGCGGCGGAGCGATACGCGGAGGTGCTGGCGTCGCGTGAGGTAGCAGGCGCGCCGGTCAGTACCGCCGACGCCCAGATCGCCGAGATCTGCCTAGCACACGAGGCAGTGTGCGCGACGCGCAATGCGAATGATTTCCAGTACTCCGGCGTCAAGATCGTAGACCCGTGGAGTGTGGACGCGTGAAGCATCATTCGATCGAGGTCCTCGCCCACCAGGATCTCACTGAGGCTGATCTGTGCGGGCTTCGGCAGCTCTTCGACAACGAGTATCAGGAGTTCGGAGAGTGGGATCCGCACCTGCCCTATGGCTACGCGCCACACGATGTGCACATCATGGCGCGGATCGAAGGTCGCGTGGTCGGCCACGTGGGATGGGGACGCCGAGAGATCACTGTTGGCACGGAGACCCTCGCGATCGCGGGAGTCGGCGGAGTCTTGGTCTCCGCTGACGCACGAGGGATGCGTTTCGGGAGCGAACTCATGAGCTGGGCAGCGCAGTCGATGCGCGATCGTAGCCGCGTCGCGTTCGGATACTTGGGGTGTCGAGAGCAGGTCGTCCCGTTCTACGAGTCATGCGGGTGGACGAGGATCCGTGCGTGCGAGAGGTCGGTCGGGTGCGAAGGCGAACCTGTCGTGCAAGAGCCTGGCCCGCCTATCCCGGTCCTGTCGGTCGCCCCGCTCGAGATGTGGCCTGACGGAGACATCGACCTGCGGGGGCGGGCTTGGTAGCCGCTGGCTGAAGTCGGCTCTCTGTTCCGGAACACGGTCGAAATTGGGTTCAATGTGTAAATTCGGTCCCGCATGACGAGCAGCCGCAGATGCGGTGCGCTACTCACTCAATAACGATCTCAACCTCGAAGCCCTCGCTGTTTTCGAGGAAGAGAGCGGTGTGCTCAGGCCCGCCAGCGTGTGGGTACTTGTCGGCAAACAACTCAGTCCACCCGTGGCGTGAGCACTGCCGTTGAAGTTCATCGAGAAGTGTTCGATCTTTCGCGCGGAGGGCGAGGTGATTCAGTCCAGCTCGCATGCGGTCGTGTGGGCCCGTGATAGCAGGCGACTCTTCCAGCACCACGTATGCCCCGCTTGGGTGAGTCCACGTCCTTCCTCGTGGCCAATTTGGATCGTGCTGGGCCTGCCACCCGAGTAGGGGGAGGAGCCAATCGAAAGAAGCTGCGGACGCGTGCAGGTCGGTGGTCCATAACTCTATGTGGTGCACGGGGTTGGTCATATGTGGAGTTTAGGCCAGGTTGTCGGAGGCTCTCGGTCCTTAGCTAGCGGCCGTCCTGCTGCATCCCTCTACTGCCTGTGCACGCTTGATCTATCTCGCTCAACGGTTTCGTCACTCGGTCGAGTTCCGGTTTAACGTGTAACGCGGGGCATCAATGACGCTTCGCGTTATTGGGGGTAGGTTGAAGCGCGATCCATTCGTTCGCCGACAAGGGCGCTGAAGGATTGTGGAATCGAGAGCGCGATGGGGGTTATTTACTAACGCTGCCAAGCTCCCCTCCCTGTGCATTCGGGAGACTACGGAGGGGTGATCGATGGGCTGAGCATCACACGGCGATCGCCGTCGATGGTGGCCCGTCCGGCCTAGCTACGGCATACTACCTGCGGCGCTTCAAAGTGGACTTCTCGGCCTGAGACAACCAAGGCGAACCCGGCGGTGCGTGGTTGCACGCGTGGCCTTCACAGAGGCACTTCTCCGCCGCGGAGTTCTCCAATCTGCCCGGTTGGCCTCTACCTCAATACCCTGAGTACCCGCCGGCACGCAATGCCACCGACTATCTGGAAAGCTACGAACGACGGTATGGCCTCGCGGTTAGGCGTCCAGTGCACGTTCGTTGCGTATTCCATGTGGGAGGGATGTTCGACCTCGATTCGACCGCCGTCGGAGGTCACATGGTTCACACTCGAGCGGTCGCGCTGGATGCCTGGTGATGTCGGTGGCCGCGATCTCTCTTTTCGCAGCTGCCGCCGGATTCTCGGCGGCGATTCCGGCTCAAACCTCGGAGGCGTTATCGCGCTCCCTCATCTACGTGAGCTCCTCAACCCCGGTTAGCTCACCTACTCCCATCCTCGATAGCTAGAGCGAGCTCGACCACGACCACCTGATCGGGTGCACTGGTTGTCGTTCGGCCCTCGTCCATCCCGCCGCCTCATGCGCGGCTGCGAAACCGCGGTGAAGAATCTGCATGTGGTCGGTTACGGCAACTGGACCGGCGAGGGCTCGGCAACGCTGAAGGGTGTGGGGTCCTTTGTCAAACACTTTGCCCAGGTAGTCGGTGGCCGTGTCGATGAAGCTCGGCAGCACTTCGAATGAGTGTCCGCGGTATAAGGCCGCTGAACTAATCAAATTGCGGGCCGGAAAGAGTTTTGCAATGACGCTTGGTCTCTCAGCAGTTCGATCCTTCCACGATCTGCGTTCGAGACGCGGAGCGCTCGGAGGCCCTTGACCGGATGGGGCACGTGCCGGGGGGCTCGCTCACGGCCCCCGTGCCCGCACGCAGCGAGAAGGGCCAGGCCGCCAAGGACGATCCCGATTCCACGGAGACGGACCGAGAATTCGAATGACGTGCCTGGCCCAAGGTACGTTCGCTTGGCGTGTGGTTTAACCCTTATGAGACTTGCCGGTCACAGCCTTAGCGTTTCGCTCGCGAAGCCCGCAGGCCGTTCAAAATCACGATGACTTCGGCAACTTCGTGAACCAACACGACGGCGGCCAGGCCCAGAACACCGCTGATCGCCAGTGGCATCAACACGATGATGATGGCCAGAGACAGCACGATGTTTTGGTTGATGATCCTGCTGCCTCGGCGGGCGTGCTGCAGTGCCTTCGGGATTAGCCGGAGGTCGTGGCCGGTGAAGGCGACGTCGGCGGACTCGATCGCGGCGTCAGAGCCGGTCGCTCCCATCGCGATGCCCACCGTTGCGCCCGCCAGTGCCGGCGCGTCGTTGATGCCGTCGCCGATCATCGCCGTCGGCGTCTTGGAGGAGAGTTCGGCGACGATGCTTGCCTTGTCCTCCGGTCGCAGCTCGGCGCGCACGTCGTCGATTCCGGCGATTTCAGCCAGCGCCCGGGCGGTGCGAGTGTTATCGCCGGTGAGCATGCTCACTTCCACGTCGTTGGCGTGCAGGGACTGCACGGCATCGGGCACCTCGGGCCGCAACTCGTCGCGCACCCCGATCGCCCCGGCGAGAGCGTCATCGACGGTGACTAGGACGCAGGTCTGGCCTTCGGACTCCATGCGCTCAACGTCCGCCTTCAGTGGCCCGGCGTCGATCCATCGGGGGCTGCCCACAAGTACCCGTCGGCCTTTGACGGTGCCGCCGATGCCATGACCGGCTTCCTCGCTGATATCCAAGGCGGTGGGCGCTTCGGGCTCCGCTGCCACGATCGCCGCGGCGAGGGGGTGCGTCGATTGCTGCTCAACTGCCGCCGCGAAGGAAAGCACCTGCGTCCGATCGAATCCGTCTGCCGGGATCACTCCGGTAACCTCAGGCTGGTTGCGGGTAAGGGTTCCGGTTTTGTCCACTGCCAGGTGGCGGATGCCGCCGAGTCTCTCGAACGCTGCGCCAGACTTGATGATCACTCCGAACTGGCTGGCTGCCCCGATCGCGGCCACGACCGTCAGAGGCACGGAGATTGCCAGCGCGCACGGCGACGCTGCGACCAGGACCACCAATGCACGGGTGATCCACGTCTCGGGGTCGCCGAGCAGCGAGCCGATCACGCCGACCAGCACCGCCAGGATCATCACCCCGGGCACTAGGGGGCGGGCAATCCGGTCGGCGATCCGGGCGCGGTCGCCCTTTTCCGCCTGCGCCTGCTCGACCAGGTCCACGAGTGTGGTCAGTGAGTTGTCCGTTCCAGCTGCAGTCGTCTCGACCTCCAGAACGCCGGCGGAGTTGATTGCTCCCGCGGGCACCTCGTCGCCGGGCGCAACCTCCTCCGGAATGGATTCTCCGGTGATCGCTGAGGTGTCAAGGCTGGAGCGCCCAGACCGAATGATGCCGTCCGTGGCGATCCGCTCCCCGGGGCGTACGACCATGAGCTCGCCAACCTCAAGGTCCTTCGCAGCGACCTCGGCCGTCGTACCGTCGCGCAGCACGGTCGCGGTTTGCGGTACCAGCTTCAACAGTGCCCGCAGTCCGCCTTGGGCCCGGTCCATCGCCTTGTCTTCAAGCGCCTCGGCGATCGAGTACAGGAACGCCAGCGCCGCGGCCTCTCCGACGAAACCAAGGATCACCGCGCCGACCGCGCTGATCGTCATCAGCAAACCAATGCCGAGCTTTCGCTTCGTGACAAGGTTCCGGATCGCTCCAGGCGCGAACGTGTACGCGCCCAACAGCAGGCTGACCCAAAACAGCACCGTCGCGGGCGCCTCCAAGTCGGACCAATCCAGCGCCAGTCCTGTAATGAGGGCTACGCCGGAGAAGATCGGCAGTAGCAACTCGGGGTCCTTCCACCAAGGCCGATCGAGATCTTCGATCTCCGCGGCTGGTTCGTGTTCGCATCCACACGCCGAGCTCATGCGTCCGCTCCTTTCTCGCCGCAGCCGGGCACCGAGCACTCGGGGGCGATGCGCGGGGCGTTTTCGTCGATAGCCAACGTCGCGTTCACTAGCGCGTCGAGCGCTGCCGCGAGGTGCGGATCGGCGATTTCGTAGCGAGTCTTGCGGCCCTCCGGCTCGGCGACGACGATGCCACAATCGCGCAAGCAGCTCAGTTGATTCGAGACGTTCGAGCGGGTCAGGTCCAGGTCGCGCGAAAGCACGACCGGGTAGCTCGGGCTG
Source organism: Brachybacterium timonense (assembly GCF_900258505.1). Taxonomy (GTDB): domain Bacteria; phylum Actinomycetota; class Actinomycetes; order Actinomycetales; family Dermabacteraceae; genus Brachybacterium; species Brachybacterium timonense. The sequence continues at coordinate 2,449,790 of NZ_LT984895.1, read as the reverse complement.
TCTAGCAAGGCCATCAGGATTAGGAAGCGCGTCGGATCCGCCATGGCCCGGCCGAGCCGGTTCATGACGTCGAGGCGTGAAGCAATAGTCAGCATGTGCTGAACTATACAGTGTCCACTGAACTATCGCAAACGCACTGAACTGACATTGAAGCGAAGAGCTTGCGACCTGCAGGAGTTACTCGATGGGATAGCAGATGACTGATCCTTTGTGGTTCGGTTGCCACTCAACGCGGGAGCGACGTGGGCGGCGAGGTTCTCCAGAATCTTCACGTTGACGTCCACGCCCATCCCGGTGGGGATGATGATGAGCAGGGCGTCGGCGGACATGACGGCGGGATCGGCTTTGAGCTGCTCAATGAGCTTGTCGGGCTCAGCGGCGAAGGTGCGACCGAAGGTGGAGGCGCCGACGTCGGGAAGCATGCCCAGCTGATCGGAGCCGGTGGCCTGCATGCCGAACATCTGCATGTCCGCGCCGTCAGCGATGGGGAAGACGGAGCGCGAAACCGACGCGCGCGGCGTCCAAGCATGGCCCGCCGTCTTCCATGCGGCGCGGTAGCGACTGATCTGGTCTGCCTGGATTTCGCTCAGGGGCTCGGCGTTGGTCTCGGAGACCAGAGTGGACGACATCAGGTTGAGTCCGTCCTCGGCGGTTTGCTCGACAGAAGCGTGGGTGCCGGAGCCGTAGGAAATGTGCTAACGCAGCTCGGGCACCATGGGGACGACCGGCAGGGCGGAGCCGGGCTGGAATATGTTGGGCTACTGCCGGTCCAGCGGTGCGGCGGTGGCGAATCCGTTGCCGTCCACTGCAGCCATGAACGCTTCGAAGTGGCCTCGCTGGCACAGATAGCGCATCGTGTGTCTGTTTCGACTCAGTCCGAGGAGTGCGCGGCGAGCAGGCCGATGAACTCGTCAGCGGCGTCAAGCTGCTTGGCAAGCTTCGCGCGGCGTTCCTCCGCGTCGGTGCGGAAATCGTTCAGCGCCCGCCGGGCGCTCTCGGCGGCAGCACCGACGCCATCTGCGCCGTCGAGCGCCCGGAGTAGGTCGCCCATCTGATCGAGCGAGTATCCCAGTGGCTTCATGCGCCGGATCAGCAGGAGTCTGCCGAGATCGCCCTCAGTGTAGAGCCGGAACCCGCCCTCGGAGCGTCCGGAGGGTGTCAAGAGTCCGATCTCGTCGTAGTGGCGGATGGTGCGCTGCGACAGAGCTGTCCGCTCAGCCAGCTCTCCGATGTGCATCATTCCCGCTTCGGGCACGGGGGCCTCCTCATCTCATCGTCTCAGTTCGACACAACTCTCACGTTACGTTAGTGTTGACTCTCGTGTCCACATGAGACTGGACATGCCTCCGCCGTGGCGATCTATCGCCAGGCGAAGCCGCACGTTGTCGCGCACCACCAGACATTCTCCGCTCCTGGCCTGAGAGCGCCGCCCTGAACAGATGGAGGTACCGCATGGCCTTGCCCACTGCGACCAAAGAAGACAAGGGTCGGTACCGGCCCGAACCGTCGGTGCTCACCGCACTGAAGACCCCGCGCATCCTCACTCGCGAAGTTCTCGCAGGCCTGGTCGTGGCGCTGGCGCTCATTCCCGAGGCGATCTCGTTCTCGATCATCGCGGGCGTCGATCCACGTGCGGGCTTGTTCTCCTCATTCGTGATGGCAGTGTCCATCGCGTTCCTCGGTGGCAGACCCGCCATGATCACCGCGGCGACGGGCGCTATCGCTCTCGTTATCGCCCCCGTCGCCCGCGACTACGGCTTGGACTACTTCATCGCGACGGTGCTTCTGGCTGGGGTCTTCCAGATCCTCCTCGCCGTCTTCGGAGTCGCCAGACTCATGCGATTCATCCCGCGCAGCGTCATGGTCGGCTTTGTCAACGCGCTGGCGATCCTCATCTTCATGGCACAGGTGCCCGAACTCATCGGCGTGCCCTGGATGGTCTACCCCCTCGTCGCGGTCGGGCTGCTGATCATGGTCTTCATACCGAAGATCACTAAGGTCATACCGGCCCCACTGGTCTCGATCGCTCTGGTGACCGCCGCCGCGGTCGTCTTCTCGATCAACGTACCCGCAGTCGGCGACAAGGGTGAGCTGCCGCGCAGCCTTCCCGAGCTGTTCATACCGAATGTGCCGCTGACATGGGGGGCTTTCACGATCATCGCGCCGTTTGCCCTCGCGATGGCGCTGGTAGGCCTGATGGAATCGCTCATGACGGCGAAGCTCGTGGACGATGTGACCGACACCCACTCGAACAAGACCCGGGAGAGCTGGGGGCAGGGCGTCGCGAACCTGCTCTCCGGCCTGTTTGGCGGCATGGGTGGTTGCGCGATGATCGGGCAGACCATGATCAACGTGAAGGCGTCCGGGGCCCGCACCCGCATCTCGACGTTCCTCGCAGGTGTGTTCCTCTTGGCCCTCATCGTCGTCCTCGGCGACATCGTTGCGATCATCCCCATGGCGGCGCTGGTCGCGGTGATGATCATGGTCTCCGTAGGTACCTTCGACTGGCACTCCATCAAGCCCTCCACCCTGCGCCGGATGCCTAAAAGTGAGACGACCGTCATGGTCATCACCGTCGCCGTCGTCGTCGCCACCCACAACCTCGCCGTCGGTGTCGTCGTCGGCGTGTTCGTCGCCTCTGTGATGTTCGTGCGCCGCGTCGCCCACCTCATCGACGTCAGGCGTGAGATCACTGAACAGGATGGCGCTCGGATCGCGCATTACACAGTCGAGGGTCAGCTCCTGTTCGCCTCCAGCAACGACCTCACCACCATGTTCGAGTACGCCGACGACCCTGACCGAGTCATCATCGACCTCACGAGATCCCACATCTGGGATGCCTCCACCGTCGTGGCGCTCGACGCAATCGAGACCAAATACGAACAGCACGGCAAGGCGGTCGAGCTCGTCGGGATGAACGAGTTCACGACTGCGTTCCACGCCCGACTCACGGGAGGACTCGGCAACGGTCACTGACAGGGCTCAGGTGGGCCAGTCGGTCACGTCGGGGGCAACCGCGGCGCAGCCGCGGGCGGCAGCCGCTATCCAACGTCACAACCATGAGATGCGCTAGCGCATGTCGATGACACCGGTGGCCACCTCGATGTGTTTGGTGGTGGCCGCGACAGCACCGAGCAGCGGCATCGGGGCGGAGGCCTGCGGCACGAAGTGGTGGACTCGAAAGGACGCGTCGTTCACGCCGATTTCGTTCGCAGCCTGGGCGATCCAGATGAGTCTTGGCGATCTTTTCCGCGGATGACCCGCGCTGGCCACCGAAGGCGTAATGCCCGAAGCTTAAGAATCGGAACGCTTCATTGGATAACGCTCCTTTTGGTGGTGTTAACGAGAGAGTGACTTTGTAACGAGATATCGTGGACTTCAAGTTCAACGTCTAGGTCCGTGGCAAGTCGGTAGCAAGTTTTCGATTCGATGCTTTGGGGCACTACCGGGGTTCCCGGTGGTCTTCTTAGATTGAGGGGTTCAGATTTCCTAACCTAAAGCTCGTTTGAGCGTGCTATCCGCTGGTGTGCCTCCGATGCTGCTGCTCATAAGGGGCGGGCGCTCCATGAATACAAGGCGTAGGTCGCGCCTGAGGCATAGTCCGAGTTTCCGCACCCCTGGCCTCTGGGGTACGCGCTAGTTCCGCTCGGGGTAGCGCACGAGGAGATCGTTGCCGATGACTGCGCCGTCGTTGAGCGTTGCCTCGTTCACCGTCGCCCCGGCTGCCCCCAGGCCCATAATGTGGCCAACCTCGTCACCGCGGGCGATGAGGTGGTCGGCGATGATACGCCGGTGGCAGCGCCACCACACCGCCTCGGAGCACATGATCGCGGTGGGGGTTTCGGCGGCGTTCACCCGTAGCTGCGAGAGCGCGTCCGAGAACTCCCCGCCCAGCGCATGGTCGGCGTAATTGTGGAAACTGCGGTTACGCCAGTTGCCGTTAACCTCAAAAGGCACCGAGTGGGACACGTTGCGCCGCCCGGTGAGGCCCTCACTTCTGCTGTAAGTGATGCCACATGTAGGAAGGTGTTCGGCAAGGGGGTCGCCGTTGAACCACGGGTACTTCCTGGACCCGGGCAGCTTGCGCACATCCACGATGGATGCCACACCGGCAGCCTTGATCATTTCAGCGAAGTCCTCGAACTCGAGGTTGGAGTGGCCCACGGTGAAAATGCGCATGTCGCCAATGCTACGCGTCAAGCGGTTACACCAACATTGGCGTCCAGGTATCGTGCATCGGCAGGTGGTCGGACCGGTAGAACGCGGAGGTAGCAGACAGGACGTTTGATGCATTCGCGCCCACCTTTCCGCCGTATAAATCCCATTTATGGCCGAGTATTCCGCACGGACCGTTCGGTTAAGTTTCAACGGATCGCTTGGGCGACATCGGAAGCCTGAGTTAATCGTATGTGGGGCGAATCCCATGTATGTCTTGTTTAAGGATGCCGCTGCACGAGGAGCGGGGCTGAGGCTACCTGGTGTGCACTCTATCTTTGCCGCACATAGCGGGGTGTGGTGGTTTTTAGCTGCTATTCACGAATGAGAAGGTGTTTTTGCAACGATACGTCGTCGAATTTAGGTTCAACGTGTAGTTCCGGTCTGCCGAGCCGTCGAGCGGCGGCGCTTTCGCCATCTGGGCGAGAGACGAAAGCGCCTGATGTCTCCAGTCTCGGCCGAGGTAGGCTGGCGCAGTGAATGTGACTCTCCGGCCGGTGAGTGCCGATGATCTCGACTTTTTGTGGGCCTGGCAGCACGCGACGCCGGATGCCGAGTGGAAGCTGTGGGATGGGCCCTACTTCGAGGCCCCTGTGAACCCCAGCCGTGAGGAGTTTGATCAGCGGCAACGTGCAGGATTAGGCAGTCATGATCGTCGGATCATCGAGGTCGCTGGAGAGCCTGTTGGTTTTGTTTCGCGCTTCGAGGAGGAGCCCGCAGGCGGCGGCTGGTGGGAGCTTGGCATCGTGGTCTTCAACCCACGTTGGTGGGGGAGAGGTATCGGCCGGGCGGCGCTCACCCAGTGGCTCGACCTGATCTTCGACGAGACTGACGCTCACGTCGTCACCCTTCAGACGTGGTCAGGCAACGAGAGGATGATCGCCTCAGCGAGACGATGCGGTTTCGTCGAGTGTGGCCGGATTCCCGAGGCACGGTCATGGAACGGCCGACGCTGGGACAGCGTGAAGATGTGCGCATTGCGTCCTCGTCCATCACTCTGGGAGTGCCGCAGAGACACGCAGCTTCCGGATGACGTCGCGCGGCTTTTGGCGACAGTCCCGGAGTGGTTCGGCCTGGAAGAAGCGAATCAGGAGTACATCGACGCTGCCCGGCACATGGAGACGTGGTCTGTGCGCGACGAACACGGAAAGGTCGTCGGCGTGACCTTGGTCGACCGCGACTTCCCGGTATCCGCCGACATTCACCTCATGGTCGTTGACCGAGCCCGGCATGGTCGGGGCGTTGGATCGGCCATGCTCAGGGCCGTGGCGTCCGCTTCCCGCGCCGATGGTGTCCGGCTGCTCCAAGTGAAGACCTTGGGGCCGTCGCATTCCGACGCTGGATACGCCCGCACCCGCCGCTTCTACGAGAAGTGCGGTTTCCTGCCGTTGGAGGAGACTGATCTGTGGGGTGATGACAACCCCTGCTTGTTCATGGTCATGCCGTTGTGAAGGATCGTTGGGCCTCACGACCTGGGCTGTGGTGATCCGTCATGCTCTTCGGTGCCGTAACTCGATTGAGTTCAGGTATAACGTCTAGCGTTAATGACGGCCCCCGTTATAGATTGGCTCCATGATCAGATCGTTCGGCGACAAGGCGACCGAACGGCTGTGGCGTCGTGAGCGCGTGCGGTCCATCGATCCGAGGATCCATCGCGTCGCACTGCGCAAGCTGCGTCAGGTGGGGTCTGCGGAGTCTCTCGAGGACCTCCGGGTCCCGCCCGGCAACCGGCTCGAGGCCCTCAAGGGTGATCGGGCCGGGCAGTACAGCATCAGGATCAACGACCAGTGGCGTATCTGCTTTGTGTGGAGCGACGCCGGACCCGAGGAGGTGCAGATCGTTGACTACCACTGACAGGATCAAGCCGATCCACCCGGGGGAGGTCCTCATGGAGGACTTCATCCGGGGCTTCGGCATCACGCAGAACAAGCTCGCCGTCTCGATCGGGGTTCCGCCGCGGCGGATCAATGAGATCGTGCACGGCAAGCGGGGCATCACTGCCGACACCGCGCTGCGGCTCGCGAAGTACTTCGGCACGTCGGCGGAGTTCTGGATCAACCTGCAGAGCCACTATGAGCTCGACCGTGCAGAGGATCGTGCAGGGGAGCAGATCGCAGCGATCAGGCCTCTTCTGTCGGCATGAGTTCCGCGAGCTCGACGGTCGTCGGCTCGGAGGGCTCTTGGCTGGTCATCATCCACGGTAGCTTCGGTAGCGGGAAGTCGAGCCTGGCCAAAGCCATCCTGGTAGCCCGGCCAAGCGGCATCGCGTTCGTCAGGCAGGACGCGCTGCGTCGCGTTTCTGAGACAGCATCGCTCAGTTCCCCGTGATGGTCGCCGTTGCCAGAACTCGGTCGAGCTCCGGTTCACCGTGCCGCGTTTGTGAGGCCCCGCGTTATGCAGGTGAGGCGGCGATCGTCTTCTCTGCTGATCGGGACATCAACGACGCTGCACGCCGGCTTCAGGACCGCGGCGGCACACCGCTGCCGCCGACCGGCACGCCCCGCCAGGCCGCGTACTGCGTGATCGCTCGCTCCAACGGTTTCCACCTGGCTGACGGGATCGCTGTGCCCAGGTCGTACACGACGTGGTTGCCGCGTACCGTCGATGCGCCGCGCTGTGCGAGGTGCGGCGGTGGGGGATGCGTCGTGTCGATGACCAGCAGGAACTCGCCGTCGAGCACGCCAGAGAAGGCGACCAACTTTTCCGCGAGAATTCCACCCAACCCGTCGTTAGCGGGCGACCTCCTGCTCGGAGCGGCCCGCGTATGGACGCTGCGCACTACGCTCCACGGAATGTGCAGATGACTGTCTCCAATGCCATAACTGTTCACCACGAGCACTGGTTCGCTATGGCGAACTGTGCGAGCGCGGCGGTGATTCTTTGACTGGTCGATGAACAGGCCGATCAAGGCCAGCGCCATGACCGGCAGCGCGATAAGGAACATCCACTCACCGGTGGTGACGACCGCGTACACGATCGCCACGGCGATGCCGAAGAACACCGCGCCCACAATGAGCGCCACCAGCAACTGGAGCAAAGAGCGGCCACGGACCGGAAACACCACGATGTCCTGCGGTGGCAGGCCCTGAGGCGGGTGCATCGTCATCGCAACTCCGTCGACACGACGGTCACCGAGCGGCCGTCTCCTGACGGGAGGCTAGGGAGTCTCGCCGGAGCCGTCAAGCGCGTGTGCATCCGGCAGCAGGGCCCGTGACGAGGGCCGGACGAGTCGATATCCCACCCCGGGTTCGGTGATCAGCAATTCTGGATGGGCGGGATCCAGCTCCAGCTTGCGACGGATCTGGTTGGCATAGACGCGCAGGTAGTTGAGCTCACGCCCGTAGGAGGGGCCCCAAATGGCCTTGAGCAGGGCATCGTGCCGGACCAGCCGGCCCTCAGCACGAGCCAACTCGGCCACCATCCGCCACTCGGTGGGGGTGAGGTGAACAGCCACGCCGTCACGCGTGGCGTGCGATTCGCTGAAATCGAGCACCACATGGTCTGTCTCGAACGGGGGGACAGTGGCGAGTGTCTGCCCGCCGCGCCGCAGCCCGGAGCGGACACGTGCCATGAGCTCCTCCATCCCGAACGGCTTGGTGACGTAGTCGTCGGCGCCCTCGTCCAGGGCTTCGACTTTGTCGTCGGAGTCGTGGCGGGCCGAGAGCACGATCACCGGCACGGTCGAGGTACGGCGGATCTGGCGCAAAACGTCGGTGCCGTCAAGGTCCGGCAGCCCCAGATCGAGAATCACCAGATCTGGTTCAGAATCAACCAGCTCGCTGAGAGCATCGCGCCCACAGGTGACGGCGATCGGCTCGTAACCACGCGCTTTCAAGTTGATCCGAAGAGTGCGCAGGATCGTGGCATCGTCGTCAACGGCCAGCACGCGCGTCATGCGTCATCCTCCTGCGCATCCTCGGGCGTGACCCGCTGACCGGGCCGAGTGGGCAGCGAGATCACCATGGTAAGGCCCCCACCACGGGTGTCACTGACGTGCAGAACGCCACTCATCGCCTCAGTCAGACCGCGCGCCACGGCGAGCCCGAGCCCCACCCCGTCGCTGCCGGGGGCGTCCCCGCGGCGCTGGAACGGTTCGAAGATGAGGTCGCGGTCCGCGGCCGGGATGCCCGGCCCATGGTCGACGACGCAGATCTGGACCACATCATCTGTGCGTCGGCTCGTGATCTCGATATGACCAGTGGGCTGGTGGCGCAGGGCGTTCTCGGCGACGTTCATGACCACCCGCTCCAAAAGACCAGCGTCAACAACCACGTTGCGGGCAGTCGGGCCGACTTCGAGGGTGCATCGTTGCGGAGCGCTCAGCATGGCACGGTACTCGGGCAGAAGCTCGCCTAGGTCGCACGTGGCCGGCGTGGCGACCAGCGCCCCGGCCTGCAAGCGGGACATATCGAGCAAGTTGCCGATGAGATCATCGAGGCGGTCTGCGCTGCATTCGATCGACTCCATCAGCTCCGCCTCGTCTTCAGGCTCGAAGGTGACGGTCGTGCTTCGCAAGCTCTCGATGGCGGCCTTGATTCCGGCCAGCGGGGTGCGCAGGTCATGCGAGACAGCAGAGAGCAGCGCAGTGCGGGCGCTGTTGTCGCGAGCGAGCTCGGCTGCTGCGGCCGCTGACGCCATGAGCTCGCGTCGTTGAAGAATCGCTCCCGCATATACGGCGAAGGCGCTGACCAGGCGCTGCTGTGAAGCAGGTAGATCGGCTGGCTGGAGAACCAGATCATGGTGGGAATCGATGGGTTCATGGGCGCCTGCCTCGAGGGCCGACGGGTCGAAACCATCGGTTGCATGGATGATCTCGCTGGGGTGGCCCGCGTCGTCCTTCTCCACCACAGCGGCCCCCGTGCGGTGGAACATTTCGACGGATCGGTCCAACAGAAGTGCGAGCTGATCGGTGGAGCCAAGCAACACGTTGGTAAGGCCCGCCATGGCGGTTGCTTCGTTCTGTGCGTTGATGGCTGCTGCTGCGCGTCGGGCACTGACGTTGACGAGCGAGGCGACCAGCACAGCCACGATCACGGTGACGACGAGGGCTGCCGCGTTCGTTGGGTGCTGGATCGTGAATGTGCCGAAGGGCGGTGCGAAAAACCAGTCGCCAGCTAGCGAGCCGACGACCGCCGCCAGGACGGCGGGCCACATCCCACCAACAAGGGCAACGACCACGCTGACCAGCATGTACAGCGGGATGGTCAGCGCCAACGTGTGTTCCTGAAGGCCAAGCAAGAGCACGGTGACGAGGGCTGGGAGGACGAGCGCAAGCCCATACCCCTCAGCCTGGCGCCTTGGCGAGAGCGAGCGTCGGCGCAACGCTCGAAAGCCCGATGCGGCGCGGGCAAGTGTGACCACATGAACGTCGACCTCATCAGAGGCGTCGATGATGCGGTCGCTGATCCCACGCGAGAGATACCTCTGCCACCGCGGCCGACGGCTCGTGCCGATCACGATTTGGCTTGCATTCGAGGCCTTCGAGAAATCGAGAATCGCCGCGGCGGCATCAGCGCCCGTGACGCTGTGAAAACTGCCGCCGAGCTCCTCGGTGAGCCGATGCAGACGTGCGACGTCAGGCATGCTCGCGCCGGAAAGGCCATCGGAACGGGTCACGTACACCGCGAGCATTTCGCCGCCAGCGCCGCGTGAGGCGATGCGTGCGCCACGACGCAGCAGCACCTCGCCTTCGGGCCCACCCGAGAGCGCTACGACAACACGCTCCCGCGCCGGCCAGCTGTGGTCGATGCCGTGATCAGCGCGGTAGCCGAGAAGCCCCTCGTCCACGCGATCCGCGAGCCACAGGAGCGCGAGCTCCCGCAACGCAGAAAGGTTGCCCACCCGGAAGTAGTTCCCCAGGGCCGCCTCGACCTTGTCAAGGGAGTAGATGTTCCCGTGTGCCATGCGCCGCCGCAGTGCCTCTGGTGACATATCGACGAGGTCGATCTGTTGCGCTGTGCGCACCACGCGGTCGGGAACGGTTTCCCGTTGCACGATGCCAGTGATCGACGTGACGACGTCATTGAGCGACTCAACATGCTGGATGTTCACCGTGGAGATCACGTCGATGCCGGCGTCGAGCAGCTCGTCGATGTCCTGCCAGCGTTTTTCATGACGCGAGCCGGGGGCGTTGGTGTGGGCGAGCTCGTCGACGAGTGCCACGCGAGGGTGTCGGGCCAGAACGGCGTCGAGATCCATCTCGCTCAACGTCGCCCCCTGGTACGTCACATGGCGCCGGGGGATGACCTCCATGCCCTCTGTCTGAGCCTGGGTGAACTCACGGCCGTGGGTCTCCACGAGAGCAACCACGACGTCGGCGCCGCGATCCGCGCGCCGTTTCCCCTCGGCAAGCATGGCAACGGTCTTGCCGACGCCGGGTGCGGCACCCAGATAGATGCGCAGTCGTCCTCGAGTCATGAGCAGATTGTCACCGTGCCTGACGACTCAACGCGACATTTCACGCAGGGCGACGTTCAGCTCTGTGACATTCACGGTGTCGGTGCCCAGGAACCCGAGGAACGCCCGATCGGTGTGCGTGTCGATCAGATGCTGCACGTGGGTGAGAGACAATCCCCGGGCTGCCGCGACCCGTGGTGCCTGCCACGCAGCGTAAGCAGGGGTGATATGCGGGTCCAGGCCGCTGCCGGAAGCGAGGAGGGCTTCCGCCGGCACCGGCCCAGGTGCGTCGGGGTTCTGGGCGAGCAGAGCATGCTCGCGCTCGTGTCGAGCGGCGAGGAGGTCGTGAGATGTGGGGGAGAGGTTGCTGCCTCCGGAGGCGTCCCCAGCCCAGTCGCCGCTCGAGGGACGGGCCTGGAACCATTCAGGCCCTGTTGCTGGCTGGGCAAGCAGCGCTGAACCCACAACGTTTCCGTCGATGCGAATCAGGGAACCGTTCGCTTGAGTCGGTACAGCCTGTCCGACACCAAGCATGGCGAATGGGTAAGCGATTCCGAGGATGACGGTGAGGACAAACAGTGCACGGACGGCTGTGACCGACTGACGAAGAATACTCATGATCACATTCCTGGAAGGAGCTGAACGAAGAGGTCGATGAGTTTGATACCGATGAACGGCGCGATGATGCCGCCGACGCCGTAGATGAGCAGGTTGCGGTTGAGCAACGCGGAAGCCGAGAGCGGGCGATAGCGCACACCCTTCAGCGAGAGCGGGATGAGCAGCACGATGATGATCGCGTTGAAGATGACCGCGCTCAGCATGGCTGATTCGGGCGAGTGCAGCCCCATCACGTTGAGAGCACCCAGGCCAGGGAAGATCGCGATGAACATGGCCGGGATGATGGCGAAGTACTTGGCGAGATCGTTGGCGATGGAGAACGTCGTCAGGGCGCCCCGTGTGATCAGCAGCTGCTTGCCAATGGCGACGATATCCAGCAATTTCGAGGGGTCCGAGTCGAGGTCGACCATATTTCCGGCCTCTTTGGCCGCTGACGTGCCAGTGTTCATCGCAACGCCGACGTCGGCTTTGGCGAGTGCTGGAGCATCGTTGGTGCCGTCGCCCATCATCGCGACCAGGCGGCCGCCGGACTGTTCCTTCTCGATGAGACGCATTTTGTCTTCAGGCGTGGCCTCAGCGAGATAGTCGTCAACACCGGCTTCTTTCGCGATGGCGGCTGCCGTGAGCGGGTTGTCGCCCGTGATCATCACGGTGCGGATACCCATGCGGCGCATCTGCGCGAACCGCTCGGCAATGCCAGGCTTGACAACATCGGTGAGCTGGATCACACCCATCACCTGTGGAGACTGCCCAGGCAGACGCAGAGCGACGGTCAGCGGCGTGCCGCCGGCCTGAGAGATCGACTCGACCTGCGCGTCAAGTGAGGCGTCGACGTGCCCGTCGGCCTCCCGGACCCAGGCAGCCACCGCTGAGGCTGCACCCTTGCGGACCTGGGTGCCATCAGGCAGATCCACGCCGGACATGCGGGTCTGCGCGGTGAACGGAACGAACTGTGCACCCCGATGAACCAGCGTCTGTGCGTTCTCGGTGCCGGCCAACCCGGCCTTTTCCACCAGGTCGATGATGGAGCGGCCCTCTGGTGTCTCGTCAGCCAGTGATGCGAGCCAGGCAGAGTGCATGAGTTCGGTGCGGTCGACCCCGTCCACGGCGAGAGCATCGGTCGCGCGCCGATTGCCGAAAGTGATGGTGCCGGTCTTGTCCAGCAGCAGGGTCGAGACATCGCCCGCTGCTTCGACAGCTCGGCCGGACATGGCAAGGACGTTGTGCTGCACCAGTCGATCCATACCTGCGATGCCGATGGCGTTCAGCAGCGCCCCAATGGTCGTTGGAATGAGGCACACCAGGAGAGCGACGAGTGCGATCAGCGAGAGCCGGTGCCCGGAGTAGATGGCCATTGGCTGGATCGCCATGACCGCGAGCACAAAAAGGATGGTGAGCGTCGTGAGAAGGATTCCGAGCGCGACTTCGTTCGGGGTTTTCTGACGCTCGGCACCCTCGACCAGGCTGATCATGCGGTCGATGAAGGTCTCGCCCGGCTTGGCAGTGATCTGGACGATGATCCTGTCCGACAGCACGGTCGTGCCGCCGGTGACAGCGCACCGGTCGCCACCGGCTTCCCGAATGACGGGTGCGGACTCGCCCGTGATAGCTGACTCGTCGACGGTAGCGACGCCCTCGATGACGTCGCCGTCGCCCGGGATCTGCTGGCCGGCCTCGACGACCACACGGTCACCGATCGTCAGCTCTGCCGAGGGGATCTGCTTCTCTGAGCCGTCGGCCTGTACAAGACGCGCCACCGAGTCCGTGCGGGTCTGGCGCAGCGTTGCGGCCTGCGCCTTACCGCGGCCCTCGGCGATGGCTTCGGCCAGATTCGCGAACAGAATCGTGGCCCACAGCCAGAGGGTCACGCTGATAGAGAACAGCGTTGGCTCAAGAACAGTCAAGATGGTGGTCAGGACAGCGCCGATCCACACGACGAACACCACAGGCTGTCGCACCAGATGCCGAGGATCGAGCTTGCGGAAAGCGTCGGGCAGGCTCGCGATAGCAAGCGTGCTCAATGAGCGTTTCGGTGGGTGATTCGTGGTCATGCGAGTGCCTCCGCGATGGGGCCGAGCGCGAGCGAGGGCAGGAACGTCAAGCCCGCGACGATGAGGATGATGACGGTCAGCAGCACACAGAACGTGACGTTGTGCGTTGGCATGGTGCCCTCGGTTCTCGGGCGGCGCTGCTGGGCGGCGAGAGAGCCAGCCAGGGCAGTCATGAACACGATCGGGATGAACCGGCCCAGGAACATGGCGGCCGCCACGGTGAGGTTGAGGTACGGCTGATCTGCGGCAAGGCCCGCGAAGGCGGAGCCGTTGTTGTTCGAGCCGGAGGTGTAGGCGTACAGCACCTCGGACAGTCCATGAGCACCGGTGTTGGCCATGGCGCTTCGAACTCCCGGCAAAAGCACGGCCGCGCCGGTGAAACCGAGCACCAAGGCGGGCATGGTGATCGTCGAGAGGGCGGCGAGCGTGATCTCACGTCGGCCGACCAGTTTGCCCATCAGCTCCGGTGTGCGACCCACCATGAGGCCAGCGATGAAGACCGTCAGAACCGCCAGGGTCAGCATGTTGTACATGCCGGTGCCGACGCCTCCGGGGCTGACCTCGCCGAGCATCATGTTGAACATCACCAGACCGCCGCCCAAGGGGCTGAAGGAATCATGCATAGCGTTGACGGCGCCCGTGGATGTGCCCGTTGTTGTCGTGGCGAACAGTGCGGTCCAGACTGTGCCGAAGCGGGTCTCCTTGCCTTCCATCGCGAAGACGCCGTTGGCCCAGCTGAATTCTGCCCCGGTCAGCAGTGCAGCCGAGCCAGCCCACAGAATTCCCATCACGGCGGTCAGCGCCAGGCCCTGGCGGCGGTCCTCAACGAAACGGCCGTAGGTATACGGCAGCGAGAAGGGGATGCAGAGCACCAGCAGGATTTCCAGCAGGTTCGTCCAGGCATTGGGGTTCTCGAAGGGGTGCGCGGAGTTGGCGTTGAAGAAACCCCCGCCGTTGGTGCCGAGCAGCTTGATCACTTCCTGCGAGGCGACAGGACCGCCGAGGATGGTCTGCTGCTCCCCGCTTACCGTCGTCACCGTCATCGGCTCTGCAAGGTTCTGCAGCACGCCGCCGAGCATCAGCAGGACAGCGCCGCCGACGGAGATCGGGAGCAAGAGCCGCAGACTCGCACGCACGAGATCAACCCAGAAATTCCCGATGGTGTCAGCCGAAGACCGGGCGATACCACGAAAGAGAGCGATGGCAACGGCGATGCCGGTGGCGGCGGAGACGAAGTTCTGCACCGTGAGGCCAGCCATGCTGACGACGTACCCGGCGCCGGATTCCCCTCCGTAGCTCTGCCAGTTCGTGTTCGTGGTGAAGGAAACCGCGGTGTTCAGCGCGGTGTGCCAGTCCTGTGAGCGTCCGAAGGACCACGGAAGCAGACCCTGCACGAGGATCAGCACAAAGAGGCCCAGGACGGAGATGATGCCGAAGGCGACCGCGGCGATCGCGTAGGACGTCCAGCGCATCTCCTTGTCGGGATCGACGCCGACGAGGCGATAGATGAAGCGTTCGGTGCGGGTATGGTGCGAGTCAGCGAACACGCGGTGCATATAGCTGCCGAGAGGCACATGCACGACGGCGAGGCAACCGATGACCAGCAGCAGGGCGCACGTGGTGGCGAGTGCAGGCGACATGGCGGCCTCAGAACTTCTCGGGTCGGGTGAGCGCGAACAGTAGATAGGCCACGATGGCGAATCCCAGGAGCGCTCCGACGATGTCTTGGATCATGCGCCCCAGTTCATTCCTCGCCGCGGCCCGTAGGCCCGTTCTGGATCCGTTCTTAAGGCGTCTTAACGCGTCCTTGACGCCGCAGTGCTGAGGTGTGAGCGTCCATCGCTACGCTCGACCCATGACCGTTGCACGACGATCCCCGCTCGGTGGCAGGCGACCCACCCGGGACGAGCTCGCCGGCTTCGAGAACGCCACAATCGACGACGTCATCGCCGAACACACGAAGCTCCTGATCGTCGGCATCAACCCGGGGCTGTGGACCGCTGCCGTCAATGCCCCGTTCGCGCATCCCGCCAATCGGTTCTGGCCCTCGCTTGCCGAGGCCGGACTGATGCCGCACCGGGTCGACGCGAGCCGGGGCCTTGGCGATGACGACCTCGCCACGTTCACCGCGCAGGGCTTCAGCCTGACGAACATCGTCGGCCGGGCGAGTGCCCGTGCCGCCGAGCTGAGCGCGGAGGAACTGCGTGCCGGGCGCGTGCAACTGGAGCAGCTCGCCCAGCGCCTCTCACCGAGAGTCATCGCGATCCTCGGTATCACCGCCTACCGCACCGCCTTCGAGGACAAGAACGCCGTGCTCGGTAAACAGGACCGGGAGATCGCAGAAGCCGAGGTGTGGGTGTTGCCGCAACCCAGCGGGCTGAATGCCCACGCCCCGTTGCCGGTGCTCGCCGACTGGTGGCGTCAGGTGGGTCATGCGGCGGGGATCATCTGAGGCGATCGCGCGCTCGTGGTCAGTGACGCTCCGCGTCGCGTGCGGTGAGGACGTCCGTCGGCATGACACCGTCGGGGCGCCGTGCAGTGCGGGGTCGCCCGACCACGAAGGCGTGTTTCGGCCGAGAGCCCATGAGCTCAGTGCACTGAGTCGCCGTGCAGTCGCTGCTGCAGGAAATCCGTCTGCACATCCAGAGAGCGGGTGGACCCCTGCACGAGATCCGACTCGATCCGATTCACCCCGGCGTCCAGCTGAGCAAGCTGCTGTTCGATGACACCCAGGTTCGCCAACGCCTGCTGCTGCGACTGCGGGGTGAACGTCGAGGCGAGATACCGCTGGTTCTCCTCCAGGGCGCCGAGCAGCTCGGGCAGGTAACGCTCGGCCATGCCCTCGAGCAGAAGCACGTCGGGTTCGTAGGGCCGACGCGACTGCACAGCGGGAGAACGCACCAGGGCGTCCACACGGGCGAGCAGAACATCGGCGTGGTCGAGCACGGGGCGCACGGCGGGGTGGGGCGTGGAGTGTTGGGCAGCGGCGATCCGTCGGCGCTGCTGCAGCACGGACCCTGCTGCGGACTCGAGCACCGAGCGTGTGGACTCCGGCATACCGTCCACCAGCGCCCGATACGGCGGCGCGGCGGGCCGGCGGTTGCGCAGCAAAAACGCGAGGCCGCCAGTGACGAATGCGCCCACACCGAGCGCCCCCGCCGCCGGGACGAGCAGCCCGCTGCCACCCACGAGCGACCCCATGCCGAACACGAGAAACGTGGACAGAGCAGACGACCACCCGAAGAAGAACGGCACATCCCGGGTGAGCCATCGACCGCGCCGACGCGGCATCCGCACCGCTGGCGCTGGCGCGATCAGCTCACCCTCCAGCGGCCGATGCGGATGCCGGGAGCGCGCAGGGCGGTGGCGTCGTGCTGCCATGGCTGCCCCTCTCCGCGCGCATCGCGACTGCTCGGTGACACCGCCGTCAGCCGGGCAATGCCCGAGAATGATCATCTGCTGAGCTCAGGGTAGCCCTGGATCGCCGCGACCGGCTGGAGAACCGTCATCGCCTCTGCAGCGCGCATCGCCCGCGTGTCCCGCCCTGCACACAGGATCGGTACGATCAAGGCCCGCGGCCACGGTGCCGCCCCGTACCATCCCAGCGCAAGGAGCTCTCATGGCGCAGGCCTTCCATGCCGACTCGTCGGATCTCGCCTCCAAGGAGGTGCTCACCTGGGACACGTTCGGGCAGAGCTCCCGTGAGCTTGCCCAGCAGATCGTCGACTCCGGCTACACCCCTGAGATCGTGATCGCTGTGGCCCGCGGCGGACTGCTGCCTGCCGGTGCGCTGTCCTACGCGCTCGGCGTCAAGCTCGCTGATGCGATCAACGTCGAGTTCTACACCGACGTTCACGAGACCCTGCCCGACCCGGTGCTGCTCGCCCCGATGCTCGATGTTGACGCGATCCGTGGCAAACGCCTGCTGGTGGTCGACGACGTCGCCGACTCCGGCCGCACCCTTGCACTCGTGCTCGACCTGCTGCGTGGCATGGGGGCCGAAGCGCGCAGCGCCGTGATCTACGCGAAGTCGGCCTCCGTGGTGGACCCCGACTTCGTGTGGCGCCGCACCGACGAATGGATCGTCTTCCCCTGGTCGGCGCTGCCACCCGTCACTGCCAACGAACACTGAACCATGCCCACCGCGTCTACAGCGGACCTGCGCAGTGCCCAGCGTGTGCTCTGCCACGGTGTCACGGGCAGCGGTAAATCCACTGCTGCCGCGCGGCTCGGCGAGGTGCTGGGCCTGCCGGTGCATCTGGTGGATGACGAGATCGGCTGGCTGCCGGAGTGGACTCAGCGTCCCGCCGATGAACAGCATCAACTCGCCGCCGCGCTCGCCGAGACCGAGTATTGGGTGGTGGACTCTGCCTATAGGTCGTGGTCCGATGTGATCCTCGCGCGCGCCCAGGTGATCGTCGCGCTCGACTACAGCCGCCCTCTCACGCTGGGACGCCTGCTGCGACGCACGGCCGCGCGGATACTGCGCCGCCATCGCGTGTGCAACGGGAATACCGAGACGCTCGCGCGAGCGCTCGGCCCCGAGTCGATCCTCTTGTGGCACCACCGAAGCTTCCACCGCAAACGGGCACGACTGCGCACCTGGCAGGCCGCTGCCGATGGGCCCGCGGTGCTGCGTCTCGCACGGCCGGCTGACCTTGATCGTCTTCTGGATGAGCTCGCAGCAAGTCGGTGAGCACACGTTCAGATCGTGCCGGTCTCGTCCCGCAGTCGTGGCTCGATCCGGTTCTCGGGCTTCACCCCGGCTTTGTCGGCGTAGAACGCGCGGATGCGATCCATATCCTCCGCGACACGCCCGGTCAGCTCGAACGTGGGGCCGAGCCCGCAGGTCATCGTCGTGCGATCGACGTAGCCGAGCGTCACCGGCATACCGGTCTTCCGGGCGATCCGGTAGAAACCGGACTTCCAGTATCCGGTGGTGTTGGTGCGCGTGCCGTCGGGCGTGATCACGAGACCGAACACGGCGCCGCTGTGAATGCGCTCGACCACCTGATCGACAACGTCGGCCGGATTCGTGCGATCCACGGGAATACCGCCGACGGCACGGAAGAACGGTGCCGCCCAGCCGCGGAACAACGTGTGCTTGCCCAGCCAGCGCACCCTCACACCGAGCCGCCACGCCATCGCCAGCATGATGACGAAATCCCAGTTCGAGGTGTGGGGAGCGCCGATCAGAACCGTCGGCCTTGGCGGGGCTTGCGTGGTGACAAGGCGCCACGGGCTCACCACCCAGAAGGCTCGGCCGATGAGTCCGCGGATCATGCGTCCTACGGTAATGGAGCGAACGCCACCTCAGCGTTCGGCGCGCTCGATCGACACGTTCGTCGCCTTCACCACCGCGGTGGCGAGGGAACCGACCTCGAGCCCGAGCTCCGCCACCGCCTCCGTGGAGATCAACGAGACCACGCGGAACGGGCCGCACTGCACATCCACCTGCGACATCACCGGATCGGAGCGGATCGCGGTGACGAGCCCGGTGAGATGGTTGCGTGCTGAACGACGACCGGCTCCGGTATCCATGCCGTCGATAGACTGCTCTGCAGCAATCTCCTGACAGAGAGCCGCAAGTGAGGCGCCGTCGATGAGCTGCGGGCCGGTCGCAGACTCCTGAACCGTCAGCCGCCCCTGCTGCACCCAGCGGCGGACGGTGTCATCCGAAACGGCGAGCAGTCGGGCGGCGGTGCTGATGCGATAGGCGGACATGCCTCAGGACGCTACCCCCCTGCGAGAAAGGAGCGGCAGCGACGCGACAGGATCTCCGCTGCCCGCGAGGGAGGTCGCACTGCTTGTCGCGGCACTGCCCGCGGCGTCGCCGCCCAGCCGCGGCAGCACCAGGGTCAGGGCCAGCGCCAGCACGATCAGGAGAAGTATTGCCACGAGAATCGTGCGCACCAGACGGCCGCGGCGGGTGAGGACCAGCCGAGGACGGCGTTGCGTGGGGCACATGCGTCGATGCTACGAACAGCGGGGGCCGCACCGGCGCTGACGCGCCGAGCAACCCCCGCGGAGCCGAACGTGCACCGGTCAGAGCACCAAGAAGAATCCGGCAGCGAGCACGAAGCCCATCAGCGACTCCAGAGCCTGCTGCACCGTCCAGGTGCGCAAGGTGGTGGCCACGTCCATGTTGAACAGACGACCCACCAGCCAGAAACCGGAGTCATTCACATGTGAAGCGAACACGGAACCGGCCGCGGTCGCCACCGTGAGCGCAGCGATCTGACCGGCCGAGAGCCCCTGTGCCGCAATGGCAGGGGCCAGCAGACCCGCGGTGGTCACGAGCGCCACCGTGGCCGAGCCCTGTGCCACACGCAGGATCACGGCGATGAGGTACGCCGCCAGGATCAGCGGCACGCCCAGGCCGTCGAGAGTGTTCGCCAGGGCATCGCCGATCCCAGACGTGCGCAGCACACCGCCGAACATGCCACCGGCGCCGGTGATCAGAACGACCGAGCAGATCGGGCCGAGCGAGGAATCGACGATCTTCTCCAGTGCATTACCGGTCTCGCCACGGCGGAAGCCCAGCACGACGAGAGCCACGAGCACGGAGATCAGCAGGGCGACAGGGGAGGAGCCGAAGGCGCGGGCCACCTGGTACAAGGTCGCTTCCTCAGACACGGTGCCCGCAGCGCGCAGGAAGTCCAGGCCCGTGTTCATGAAGATCAGCACCATCGGCAGCAACAGCACAAGGACCACCGTGAGCACTGACGGCGGGTTCTTCACATCCTCATCCGTTTCGGCACCGAACAGGGAACCGGCGTTCACGGTGAACCCGAACTTCTTCGCGCAGTACTTCCCCCACAGGATGCCGCTCACGTAGAACGTCGGCACAGCGATCACCATGCCGATAGCCAGCACCAGCCCCAGGTTCGCGCCATAGGCCTCAGCAGCAGCGACGGGGCCGGGGTGCGGCGGCACGAACACATGCATCACCGAGAACGCCACAGCTGTGGGGAAGGCATACAGCAGCACCGGCCCACCCAGTCGTGCCGCGACTGCGAACACGATCGGCAGCATCACGACCAGGCCAGCATCGAAGAACATGGGGAAGCCCATCAGCAGGGAGGCGACCCCCAGGGCGAGCGGCGCGCGCTTCTCACCGAAGATGTCGATCATCGTGTCGGCCAGAACCGTGGCGCCGCCGGAATGCTCGATGAGTTTGCCAAGCATGGCGCCGAGCCCCACCAGCAGGGCCACGGAGCCGAGCGTGCTGCCGAAGGAGCCCACCAGCACATTGACGATCTCGTTCGCGGGAATACCGGTAGCGAACGCGGTGCCGAGGCTGACCAGGATCAGCGTGAGGAAGGCGTGCAGGCGGAATTTGATGACGAGCAGAAGGATCACAGCGATCGCTGCGGCGGCGATGCCCAACAGGGAGCCTGCGCCGAGCGTCTGTGTCCAGCCTTCGATCTCCATTGCGGAGCTCCTGTCTGTGGAACAACGGGGGTGGGGCGAAACGCCTCATCGGGCCTGCGATGTCGCGTCGATCCTCAGTGATCGGCGACAGCGCCAGGAACAACCGGCACCCTACGCCGCGCACGGGTGCTCGAGGCGGGACCACCCAGCCCGTTCCGGTGTGGTGTGCGACTCAGCGCGTGACGTCGCTCTTCGAGATTGAGCTGCCCTGTGAGGCTGTGCCGCCTTCCGAGGCTGTGCCGCCCTCCGAGCTCCACAGATCCACGAGCACCTTGCCGGAGATGCGCGAATCTCGTGCGGTCTCGAAAGCTGCCACCGCATCGTTGGCCGGGATGACATGCGTGATGATCGACGCGATCGCCGGATGGGCGGCGAGCAGAGCAACGGCGTCGTCGATCTCGTTGTTGAAACGGAAGGTGCCCACATAGGTCACTTCCTTGGAGACGAACGGCGCGAGGTTCACACCCACCATCTCGTTTGGGAGCATGCCCACCTGCACCACGGTGCCGGCGCGGCGCACTGCAGAAAGCGCCGGGGAGACGGCGGGAGCAGCACCGGAGCATTCGAACACGACGTCGTACGCCATCGCTGGAATGCCCTCGTGGGCGACGTTCACCGTGTGGTGCGCGCCCACCGCACGCGCCCGCTCAAGCGGTTCGGGCATGACGTCGGTGACAGTGACGTCGGCGGCGCCGCGGGCCACCAGGGCGGCAGCCACGCACAGCCCAATCGGCCCGGCGCCGCTGACGAGCGCGCGGGCTCCGGTCACATCGACTGCCGACACGGTGATCGCGTGCAGGCCGACGGCGAGCGGTTCAGCAAGCGCCGCGGTGCGCAGATCCAGGTTTTCGGGAAGCACCCGGATCATGAAGTCCTCCACCACGCGGTACTCGCTCATACCGCCCTGGGTGTGCGGCATCGTGGAGGCGGAGCCGAGGTAGCTGCCGCCGGGCCAGAGGTGGCGACGACCCTCGATCCCGGGTTCGCTCGTGCCGTACGTGGCCGGAGCGATCGTCACGGGAGTGCCGGGTGCGAGGCGGCCGGAGGGATCCAGATCCACCACGCCGCTTATCTCGTGCCCGGGGATGAACGGTTCACGCACCTCGTACTCGCCGTTGCGGCCCTGGAAGTAGTAGTGCAGATCAGATCCGCAGATGCCGCCGTAGAGCATGCGCACACGCACCTGGGTGCCGGTGGGCTCGGGCAGAGGCACCTCCTCGACGCTCATCTGTTCGGCGCCGTGGATCAGCAGGGCCTTCATGGTTTTCTCCTTCATGGGGTCAGCGGATGCGCCGACTCGGGGTCGATGCGGGAATCGGATGGGCAGCGGTGCCCGATGGGTTATTCACCGAGCGCCCGCGCTGCGGCGGCCCGCACACCCTCGGTGATGATCAGCTCGAGGTCTGTGACCACCTCGTCGACGAACGCTGTGTGCGCGACGAGCTCATCGGGCAGCACCCCGGTGCGGAGTACTGCCTGGACGTGCTCGCGCACGCTCGTGGCGTCGGCGACAGCCTGCTGCAGGCTCTCGCGGCGCGGCTCCTGCATCGCGGCGGCGACCTCGCCCGGGTCACTGCCAACCGGGGGCACGGTGCAGGCGATCCAGCCGGCCACGGTGAGGGCATTCATCCGTGGGATCTGCCCCGTCTCGAGCATCCGCAGCGAGGGTGCGGGAATGCGCTGCGGCAGCTTGGTGGAGCCGTCGGAGCCGACGCGTGAGGTGAGGTCACCGAGCACAGTGTTGTTCCAGCGGTCGAACAGCTGCTCCAGGTAGTTCTTGGGGTTGAAGCCGCGCGGCAGATCGATGCTGGGCAGATTCTCCTGCTCGAGAAGAACTCGGGTGCAGCGCTCGATGAACTCCTCACCGCGCGCGGCGGGGATCGTGGGGCGTCCATCGAGCCCGCCCAGGTAGGCAATCAGGGAATGCGCGGCGTTCAGCAGGCGCAGCTTCACCATTTCGTAGGCCCCCACCTCATAGGAGAACACGGCGCCGGCTGTTTCCCAGGTAGGACGGCCCGCAGCGAAACGGTCCTCGAGCACCCACATGGTGAAGCGCTCCGCAGGCACGGCGGCCTGATCCTCCAGGCCGAGCACCTGCTGGGCGGTCTGTCGGGTGGTCTCGGTGGGGGCAGGCACGATCCGGTCCACCATGGAGTTCGGGAACGTCACCGAGCGTTCGACCCAGTCGAAGAACGCGTCATCCGCACCTGCGTCGGCCCCAGCGGCGCGGCAGAAACCGAGCACGGCACGCCGCACCGTGTCCCCGTTCGCAACCAGGTTGTCGCACGACAGCACCGTCACCGGAGCACCCCCGGTCGCGTGGCGACGCAGCAGGCCGTAGGCGAGCAGCCCCAGCATGGTCGACGGCAGGGTTCCCTGCGCGGGACGCGCCGCGAGATCGTCGGCGATGCCGGGGGAGGAGAGATCGAGCTCCCCGGTGGTGGCATCCAGGTGGTACCCGGCTTCGGTGATGGTCAGCGAGATGATGCGGTGGCCGGGGTCGGCGAGAACGTCGAGAACATCACCGGGCTGCTCGGCGGCCACCAGCAGACGACGGTGCACGTCGATCACGCCAACGTCCTGTACGGCAGGGTCCAGCGTGACCACGCTGTAGAGGTGGTCCTGCGCCGTCATCGCGTCGACGACGGTGCGGGAGCGGTTCGCGACGCCGACGATGCCCCAGTCCCCGCCACCAGCCAGCGCTGTGTAGACCGCGAGATGGGCCCGGTGGAAGTTGCCGAGACCAAGGTGCACGATCCCGGTGCGGCCACGCGCACCGGCACCTACCCGGGTGCTGGCATCCACGGTTTGGCGGGTCATGCGAGTCACGGTGCTCCTCCTGAGGGCAGTGCGGCGGGCCCGTGAAGGGCTCGCCTGTCTAAGTGCGACGGCCCCGCAGCTGTGTCCGCCGGTGAGAATGCGGTCTGGCGTGGGGGAGGGATCCGTGCACGACGGGGATGGGTCGGCCACGCGATTACACGCCGCAAGATGCCAGCTCAATTATGCTCGCGCCACCAGCACTCGCCCCGTTCGACGCGGACGCCCTCGCCGCGTAGCCGATCCACCAGGTCGGCGAATCTTTCGTCCAGCGCATCCGCTGTTGACGTCGGCGGTTGCGTGAGCCCCGTTTCATCGGCGTATGCGACACACATGTCCGTTGCCCACCGCCCGAGGTCTGAGGCCAAGTCTGGGCTGATGCGTGAGCGGACATCAGGGTAGGGGTCGGTGCCAGCCGGGCTGCTGAACACAGGCCACTCGGTGTAGTCCCAGCTCATGATGATGCGCTCCATGAGGGCGGATGGTAGCAAGCACAGCACCGGTGAGGCTCAGCAACCGGCAACGGGTTCCGCACAGGGGAAGCGCTCCGTGTAGCCCGCCGCCGCACCGTCAGCCATGGACTATCCACAGTTCGTGGGACAGCACACCTCCGTGGGCGTAGTGTGTGCCGTGTCACGGGCTGCGCCCCGAGCCCGGACGCAAGGAGGTTCCGTGCCGCTGTACGAGTTCCGGTGCGCCCAGTGCGGCCCGGTGGAGCGCAGCTTTCCGATGAGTGACGTGCCCGAGCACATCACCTGCCCCCGATGCGACGCAGCATCGCCCCGGCGCATCACCGGCGCCGTCCTGCACGGCTCGTCTCCCGCGAAACGGCTCATCGAATCCACCGAGCGCAGCGCGCACGAACCCGAGGTTGTCTCCTCGCTGCCCCCGGCCCGTTCCGCAGCGTCCCCACGGAAGGTCAGTCGCAACCCGCTGCACCAGAAGCTTCCGCGCCCCGAATGAGGCGCGGGGGAGAACCAGTACGCCCCCGAAAGGATCAGACATGCCACGCAACCTGTTCCCGCTGGACTCCGGCAAGCCCTTCACCGATCAAGAGAAGACCGGCCACAACCGGTGGCACCCCGATGTGCCGCCCGTGGAGACCGTCAAGCCCGGCGAGTCCTTCCGTGCGGACTGCCGCGAATGGTTCGACGGCGCCATCAAGAACGACGACAGCGCAGAGGACATCCTCAACGCCCCGGTGAGCAAGGTGCACGCGCTCTCCGGCCCGTTCGCTGTGGAAGGCGCCCAGCCCGGTGACCTGCTCGTCGTGGACATCCTCGACGTCGGCCCGATCCCCCAGGAGGATTCCGGTCCGCTTGCTGGCCAGGGCTGGGGATACACCGGCATCTTCGCCAAGAGCAACGGTGGCTCCTTCCTGGTGGACCAGTTCCCGGACGCCTACAAGGCCGTGTGGGACTTCACCGGCCAGACTGCGACCTCGCGCCACATCCCCGGGGTCTCCTTCACCGGCATCGTGCACCCGGGCCTGATGGGCACCGCCCCGTCGCAAGAGCTGCTGAACACCTGGAACACCCGCGAGGCGGCGCTGATCGCCACTGATCCGGACCGTCTGCCTCCGCTGGCTCTTCCGCCCGAGCCGAAGGACGCTGTGCTCGGCTCGCTCACCGGTGAGGACTACGACCGGGTGGCGGCCGAGGGTGCTCGCACCGCGCCGCCGCGCGAGAACGGCGGTAACCAGGACATCAAGAACCTCACCAAGGGCACCCGCGTCTTCTACCCGGTGTTCGTGCCGGGCGCGAACTTCTCCGTGGGCGATCTGCACTTCTCGCAGGGCGATGGAGAGATCACCTTCTGTGGTGGCATTGAGATGGGCGGCTACATCGACCTGCGGCTCGACATCATCAAGGGCGGCATGGACACCTACGGTGTCACCGAGAACGCCATCTTCATGCCGGGCAACGTCGCGCCGCAGTACTCGGAGTGGCTGTCCTTCTCCGGCACCTCGGTAACCCTGGACGGCGAGCAGCGCTACCTCGACTCCCAGCTGGCGTACCAGCGGGCCTGCCTGCACGCCATCGACTACCTCACGAAGTTCGGCTACAGCCCGGAGCAGGCGTTCCTGCTGCTGGGTGCCGCACCGATCGAGGGCCGCTTCTCCGGCGTCGTGGACATCCCGAACTCCTGCGCCACGGTGTATCTGCCGACAGCGATCTTCGACATCGATATCCGGCCATCGGCATCCGGGCCGCAGAAGATCGACCCCGGTATCGGCGCTCCGCGTGCCGCGGATCCGTCGGCCTGATCGGCAACGCACCTCGCCGTACCACGAGGCCCGGACCTGCCGCGCAGCAGGCCCGGGCCTCGTGCCGTCGGCCGTGGCTCAGGAACCCAGGGCAGGTTCGTGCACGGACTCGCTCATGGCGCAGATCTGGAAGGTCGCGCCGTCGGGGTCGGCCACCGTGGCGATGGTGCCGAAGGGTGAGGGCTGGGGGCCGTCGAGCACCGTGCCACCGAGCGCGGGGACCTTCGCGATTGCCTCCTCACTGGAGGCGACACTGAAGTAGACCCTCCAGCCGGTGGCCTCCTGCGGCATCATGCCGGTCGCATCGCCCAGACCCCAGGTGGCCTGATCGCTGGCCCCGTTGGTGGAGTAGCGGACGGCCTCGCAGTCCTCCTGCAGGTCGTCTCCCATCGGCACGAGGTTCGCCTCGAACACTGCCGTGTAGAACTCAGCGGCCTTGTCGTAGTGGTGCGTCATCAACTCGAACCAGACGGGGGATCCGGGCTGACCGGTGAACTCGTAGCCCTCGGTCTCGCCGGCCTGCCACATTGAGACGTTCGATCCGGCGGCGTCCAGGACGATCGCGAAGCGTCCTGCAGTGCCGGCATCGTCTGGGCCCATGAGGAGCTGGCCGCCGTTCTCGACGGCGAGCTTCGCGCGAGCATCGGCATCCTCGACCGCGAGGTACACGTCCCACATGGCCGGCAGGGGATCGCCCTCCGGGCAGGTCAAGCCGGACACGTCCATGAAGCCGCCGACGACGGCGCCCTGGTTGCGGATGATCCGGTAGCTCGCGAAGTCCTCACCGGTGTCGGTGAAGGTCCAGCCGAACAGGCCCTCGTAGAAAGGGATGGTCTTGTCAGGGTTGTTGGTGTTGCAGTCGATCCAGCAGCTGCTTCCGACGGGGCGAGACATGGGTCCTCCTCAGGCACCGGGCGGGCGCCCGGCATGATCGGTGGGCGGATGCCCGTGGTGATGAGAACGCTACGGCTGGGGTGTGACTGGAGGGATGTCCGATCCTGCTGTCCTCAGGGAGGAGCAGGCCAACGAGGGGTGCGCGAAGGGATCAGCCCGGCTCGCCGACGGAGCGGCACAGGCTCGGTAGTGCCGACAGCATCGGTACCCCGGTCGAGTCGGCCACACGCAGCGTTAGCGTCACCTCTGCAGAGGCGGTCAAGGGGGCCGGATGGGCGGCGACCAGGGGAGCGGTCGGTGTGAGCTGGTCGAGCACATCCGCCTCGGCACGGACCGCGAAGGCCAGCAGGAACGGGGCGCCGGGGCTGAGCGGCAGGTCCACCGACGGTATCGACCGGGCCAGGATCCCACCGCGGGGCAGACCGATCGGGGCCGGCACCGGATACCAGCCGACCCACAGCGAGGGATCGCCGCGTCGGCAGGCCTCCTCGGGGACGTCGAGGTGCACGCGCACGACGTCCGGACTCGGTGGCAGCAGTGCGAACGGCTGGGGCGGATGGTCGGCGACCCTGTCGGCGAGCTGCCGGAGCGCACCGGGTGTGACGCCGACGGTCTGCTTGAAGCGCCGCGAGAAGCTCGAGACCGACTCGAAGCCGACCGCCGTGGCCACATCGATGACCGGCAGATCCTCGGTGAGCAGCAGGCGCTTGGCAGCGTCGATGCGCTGGGCGATCAGGTACTGGCCCGGCCCGATACCCGTCCGCTGCGTGAACAGGCGCGTGAAGTGGAAGGGGCTGTATCCGACCTCGTCGGCGAGGTCCGCGACGGACAGCTCCTGAGGCGCGCTGCGCGCAAGCTCCAGTGCGGACGCCCAACGGGCGTCCGCCCCAGCAGACGTCGGCTGTGCCACGCTTGGACTCTACACATCGGGCCGCGGCCCGGGAACCCCGACGCCGCGTGCCAGGTCGGCATGGAGCCGACGGGAAGGAGCAGCGATGGCTCAGGTCCTGCTGCTGTGCGGGCTGACCTGTTCGGGGAAGTCCACCTTCGCCGCGCGCCTCGCCGAGCAGGGCTGGCTGTGGCTCTCCCTTGACCAGGATGCCTGGGACGTTGGCCACCGTGAGCAGCCGCTGCCCGCCACGCTGCAGCGTGACCTGAAGATCGCGCATAAACGCCGCCTGCGGGAAGCTGTCGCGGCCGGGCGCAACGTCGTGCTCGACTACGCCCTGCCCTCACGCTCCCGCCGCGACGAGTACCGCGCTCTCGCCCGTGACGCCGGCGCCGAGGTGCGTGTGCTGTTCTTCGATGTTCCCGCCGCGGAGCTGCACCGTCGGCTCGCTGAACGTAACGCCGCGGGACCTGGCCCGCACCGCGTGCACGTCGACCCGGCGCAGCTCGACCGGTGGCTCGCCTCCTTCGAGCGGCCGGGCGCCGACGAGGGCGGCGTCGAGACACTCAGGCCCTGACCTCGACCGCACAACAGGCTGGGGAAGGCGCTGATCAGCAGCGGGTCCAGCTCGGATCCCGCCCCGTGACGCCGAGCAGCTTCTCGAGCTCGGACGCCTCCGGGCGGACGTCCAGAGCTGGACCGAAGCTCGAGCCGCGCGAAGCCTCGTCGGTGAGCATCCGGCGGTAGAGGTCCGCCGTGCGCGCGCACGCAGCCTCATCGGGTGTCCATGCCTGTTCCGTGGCGGCGGACAGATCCCAGCCGTGCACCAGGTACTCGCCTAGGATCATCCCCAGCGCGAGGTCCACCGGCAGTCCCTCGCCGCCGATGACGAGCTGCTCGGGCAGATGAGCGCGAGTCCCCTCGATCCGCTCGGCGAGCAGGCGGACCTGATCGCCGCCGCGGCCCTCCACGTCGACCCCCGTGACGGGGCACTGACCGGTGGGGTGCGCCAGTCCAGTGGCGAACGACGTCAGCCACTGCAGCACATGAGCCCGAAGCGCAGCGACGTCGAACGCATCGCACGGGGTCGGGCGTGCATCGTCGGCGGGATCGATACGATCCAGAACATCAGCGAGCTCGGACAGGACGGGGTGTAGATCATCATGAATGCTCATGACCTCCAGTCTCGGGGCTGTGACGTCGATTCTCTTGAAGATTCGCGACAGGTTCCGCCCACGACGGCGCTGCTTCCGGACACCCGCGCCCTCATCGACCCCACCGCGATGCTTCGCGCCGTCTCCTTCGCCAAGCACCCGCCGGTCGAGTCCCTCGACGGGCTCATCGCCCATGGCTGGCATGTCGAGTGGGCACTGCCCGGCGGAGCACAGCTCGCGCAGGACGTGCTGCCCTTCCCGGCCGTCAACGTCTCGGTGGGGACCGCACCACCGGAGGGAGCTGATCCTGGGCCCGGTCCGTTCCCGGTGCGCGCTTATGTCACCGGTATGACCCGCACGCTCACACGTCGGGTGCTGTCCGCCAGTGGCCGCAACGTCGCCCTTCGCTCCACCATCGGCGGGTTCGCCGCCTGGGTCGACGACGTGCGCGACCTGCAGCCTGCGGGCCGCGAGCTCCCGCCCGAGCAGTTCGGCATCGGACTGAACGCGGAGGACATCCACGCCATCCCCATCGAGCAGGCGATCCACGAGCTGATGACCGCTGCCGCGGACGCACTCGCTTGCCGCCCAGCGCGTGCCGTGCGCGACGCGCGCGAAGTGGCGTCGTGGGCGCGCCGTGCCGAGGAGGATCCGCGGATCCGCACCGTCGAGCAGTGGGCTCGAGCTGTCGGAGTCAGCTCCCGCACACTGCAGCGGCTCGTCCCCGGTGCCGTGGGCGCCGGTCCATCGTGGATCCTGCGCCGGTTCCGCCTGCTCGCCGCGATCGAGCGGGCCCGCACCGGATGCGGCGTGCGCTGGGCGCAGGTGGCTGCGGACCTCGGCTATGCCGACCAGGCGCATCTGTCTCGCGCGGTGAAGGACGCGCTCGGCGTCTCCCCGCGGGAGTATGCGGCCCGTCAGACAGCCCCGCGCCCGGCGGCGTCGAACGGCTCGGTGAGACCGCCGCCGACGTGAGACGGGACCGACCGCCCGACGGTGGTCGACCCCGTCGGCGTTCCTGACGTGCGCGGCTCAGCCTTCGACAGCGACCTCGCCCATCGGCCCCCAACCCTCGTCGCCCTCGACCTGGCGGGAGACGATCTGCGGGGTAGCGGCGAGATACTGCGGGAACTCCTCCTGCATCCGCGTGAAATGCTCGGAGTTCACGTGCGGCTCTGCGCCCTCGTCGGTGAATGCTTCGATCAGGACGTAGGTGTTTGGGTCCTCGACGGAACGCGACCACTCGAACCACAGGTTGCCGTCCTCGGCGCGGGAGGCGTCGGTGAACGGACGCGAGATTTCCGGCCACCGATCCGCGAACTCAGGCTTCACCGGGAACTTCACATTGATCAGAATCATGGGTGCCTCCTCAGGGTGGTCTATGCGCGGGCGCGCGAACCTCAGCATGTCTGGTGTGAACGCTGCCGCGCACCCGCTGTTCTCGGAACGCGAAACGTGCCAGCGCAGCGCCTCGTCTCACGGTGCATGATGGCAGCGCGCCACCGGGGCCGTGGGGTTGATCCACGACGCGGCACGAGCCTCGGTCACAGGGTGGCCAGCAGCTCCTCGATTCTCGCGACGTGCTCCGGCTCGAGCCGGATATCGCTCGCACGCATCGTGGCGGAGCCGGGTGTGCCGCGCAGCTGCGCGGCCTGCTTCACGGCCCCGATGAACAGATCGCCCACGTCGTACAGCGCCATGAGGCGAGAGATCCGCGTGGCCTGTTCGAGTGCTGTGGCATGGTCGCCGCTCTCCCAGGCGCGATCCATCGCCACGAAAACCTCAGGCACCACATTCGTCAGGCCCGACAGCACCCCCTGGCCGCCCGCCACACGGTTGCCCACGTAATACTCGTCGAACCCGGAGAGCACCGAGAACTCCGGCCGCACCGGATGCACCGCGCTGATCACCTTCCGGGTATGGCTGAGGCAGTCCACCGTGTCCTTGATGCCGACGATGCCGGGATGTGTGGCGGCGAGATCCCGGACAAGCTCGGGGGAGAGGTCGCTGCCGGTGCGCGCGGGGAAGTTGTAGAGCATGACGGGCAGCGGCGAATCCTCGGCAACAGCACCGAAGAACCGTCGTGCCTGGGCATGGCTCGGACCGAAGTAGTACGGAGAGACCACCACGACAGCATCCGCACCCTCCTGGGCGGCCATCTGGTTCAGGGCCTTCACCTGTCGCAGATCCGTATCGGCGGTGCCCACGAGCACCTGGGCATGTCCGCCGACGGCCTGCACGGCAGTACGGGTGATCTCCGTTTTCTCCTGCGGAGTGAGGGTGAAGAACTCGCCGATGCTGCCCAGCACCAGCACTCCCTGCACGCCGGCACTCACTATGCGGTCGAGATGGGCACTCGTCGATGCGTGATCGATGCGCCCGTCCTCAGTGAACAGGGTGATGCTCGGGCAATACACACCACGGAACATAGGAGCACTCCTCGCCTCGAATGCGGGTATTGCAGCAGCAACACCCGGAAGTACGAGGATACATCGGAGGTTTGGCTGAGATGTGGGGAGGGATGTTCCGCTTGGGACGCGGTCGCCCTGGGGATTCAAGCGGGGCGTGGTCACCCGCAGGTGATCAGAACTGGAAGCTCGAGAACAGCAACAGGGCGAGGCCGAGCCCGACCACGAGGTTGACCAGGGTGGCCACAACGAACACCAGAACTGGCTTCCAGCCCGCATCCTTCGCGGAGGCCACATTGAACTCCAGGCCGATCGAGACGAACGCCAGGGTCAACGCCCACCCCTGCAGAGACTTCGCTGCATCCAACGCCGGCTCGAGCCGAGCCTGCGGTATCCACTGCGCCAGCACCGTTACCGCGACAGAGGCGACCAGGAAGCCCAGCACGAACTTCGGGAAGCGATCCCACAGCATCTTCAAAGACGCCGGGTCGAACACCGATGGTTTCGAGACGGTCGCCGCCTTAGCCGTCGGCGCTGCAGAATCGGCCGCAGACCCCGTCACCGAACCGTCGAGAGAGTCACCAGCTGCCCGGTCGACTGTGCCGTCTGCCTGCGCGGCATGCCGGTAGGCGAAGTAGAGCGTGAGCAGCACCGCCACCACGCCGAGCAGGGCGTTCTGCGTGACCTTCACGATCGAGGCGATCTGCAGCGGCTGCTCACCTGCGACAGCACCCGCCGCGGTCACAGCGGCCGTGGTGTCGATATTGCCGCCGATCCACGCGCCGGTGACCGCATCGGGCAGCCCCATCAGGTCCGCCAGCCACGGCAGCAGGAAGATGGACGGCACGGCAAAGACCACCACGAGCGTCGCGGTGAAGGCCAGCTGCTCCTTCTTCGCCTGCACCGCGCCGGCGGCCGCCACCGCAGCGGACACGCCGCAGATCGACAGGGAAGAGGCCAGCAGCGCCCGCAGTCTGTCGTCCAGCCCCAGCCGTCCAGCGAACCACCAGGTGAACGCGAACACGGCGGTGATCAGCAGGATCGCTTGCAGCACAGCAGGGCCGGCAGCCCGGACGATCACCGCCAGGTTGATCGAGGCGCCCAGCAGCACGAGGCCGATCTTGATGAAGAACTCGGTGCGGAAAGCCGCTGTCATCCGCTTGCGCACACCGCTCAGGGACAGCACAGCATTGCCCAGGAAACCGAGCGCGATCGCGTAGACGGGGTACTCGATGGCGTCGGCGATATCGCCGAGCCCCGTCCCGGCACTCACCTGCGGAACCCAGCCCGTCAGAAACTGCACCAGGCCCGCCAGAGCGACCACGATCACCAGGCCCGCGATGGTCCACCCAATTGAGGTGCTCGCAGCGTCGGCCGCCGGGGGAGCATCAGGTCCCGAGGCGGCCCCGACCGACGGGCCGGCAGCGGCCGACGATCCATCGCCGCGCGGCTGCTCGCTCGCGGACTGCTGCTCGTCCGCGGTATCGGGTGCGCGGCTCTCCGGGCGCGCGCTCACGGGATCATTCCCGGGGTGATCAGACCTGTCAGGCACAGTGCCAGCAGGATGAGCCCCACCACAGTGGCCGCCCAGTCTTCGGACAGAGAGAACCGCTTGTGGTCGTCCGGTGATTCCGGACGAGACTTCTGCTGCACGCTCATGGATCACTGCCTTCACTCGTGGGGCGGTTCGACGCCGTGGAGCCGATCCATTCACGCTAAATCAGCCGAGGATCCGTTCGCGCACCAGAAGCCCTCGCGGCACAGGAGTTCACCAGCAGGACATCTGGCCGATGCCGGATGGCGGCTGACCGTAGGCCCCGTGGAGCCGTCGCCGCGGGAAACCGACGTGTGGCCACGCCGCGCGGTACCGCGACCGTCGATCAGTCACCCGAGGTGATCGAGTCCTCACTGGCTTCCAACACACCATCCATCTGCCAGCCACCGTCCCGCCGCGCGATGTAGAACTCCATATCGACGTCCACGGGGCCGAGCTCAGGGTGCTGGTAGTGCTCCGTGACGCCGAAGACTGCGTACCCGCTGCGGTTCACGCGTTCGTTGACGTCATAGTCGATGTCTATGCCCGCCAGGTTCTCCTCGAAGACCTCGCAGCTGGTCAGGCCGGTCGAGTCTCGAAACGTCTCGCTGGTGGACTCCATGAACAGTTCGCAGTCCCCGGTGCGCATCGACTCGTAGAAATTATCGAGAGTGTCCTGCGGGTTACCGCGCGCCAGGATCATGATCAGCACAACAGCGCCCACCACGAGCACCAGGAATGCAGCGGCCGCGAGCAGACCACCGATCACCAGCCAGTGCCATGTGGGCCGCTTCGGCGTGCCCTGTCGAGCCTCCCCCGGGGTCACAGCCGGATTCGCGAACGCCATCGGGTCCCCCTTCTGCAGTGATGTGCGGCGGCGTGCGCCGTGACCGATTATCCCTGCAACAGTCCGGTCACGCATCCGGGCATCCACCAGGGGTTTGCCTCCCCATAGCGGCCCTGGCCCGATAGATTGGTCCGATGATGCTCCGCTCCCAGAACGGTCCTATCGATACCCCCACAAGCAGCAATGGCGCGGGTTTCCGCGCCGTTGAGGCCGTGCAGTACACCTGCCGCGCCGGTCAGATTGCGGAGGAGACCCTGCCCGCTCTGCCCGATGTGCCGGAGGTGCGCAGGACGGTGGTCGCCAGCGGTGACGTTCTGCGCTGGTACATCCATCCTGTGCTTGACGCCGAGCAGACCTGGGGTGCCATGGCCGTCGCCCTCGACCTCGTCTTCGACGACGGCAGCCGCCTCAGCGAGCTGCGGCCCACAGACCAGTACGGCATGACGGCCACCGCGCGTGGCCAGCTCGAGGGCAAGGCGCTGTTCCCCGATCAGTGGAACGACGTGCAGGTCGCTCTCGACGCCGCCGTCGGTCGCACGATCACCGACGTGCTCGTCGTGGCGGAGCCGCCGGAGGTGCCCAGCGAGCTGACCGGGTGGATTGACGGCCCCTACGTCGGCCCCCTGCCTGCCGACCCGCCGGTCGATGATCCCGTGGCCTGGGTGGACACGCGCCGCGGCACGCACTCCTCGGGAGACTTCTCCCGTGGCAACAACATCCCAGCCACCGCCTGGCCCAACGGCTTCTGCTTCATCACCCCGGCCACGAATGCACGCACCCGCCGCTGGCTGTATGAGTACCACCGCACGAATGGCGAACAGAATCGGCCTCGCCTGCAGGGCATCGGCATCTCCCACCAGCCGAGCCCGTGGATGGGTGACCGCAACCAGCTGATGCTCATGCCGCTGACCGGCGCGCAGCCCAGCGCGGACCCGCAGGAGCGTTCACGTGCCTTCGACCACGACCAGGAGACCGCCCGCCCCGACCAGTACCGGTGCGTCTTCCTCGACGGCACCGCTGTCGAGGTGGCCCCCACCGACCACGGTCTCGTGCTGCAGGTGGACTTCGCTGCGGACTCTGGCGGGGAGCATCTGCTGATCGAAGGCGTCGATGAGAACTCCCGGATCGACGCCGCCGGCGCCGTGCTCGACGGTGAGCTGCGCGGCTGGGTCGACTCCTCCATGGGCAGCGACGCGCGGCTCGAAGGCTCCTCGCGCATGTTCGTGCTCGGCCGCGTCGAGCCGGCGCCTGTCGCCGTGGGCTCCGCTCGCGGAGCCACGCCCGGCGGAGCGGTGCTCACCTTCCCGGAAGGCACACGCCGCGCCACCGTGCACCTGGCCACGAGCTTCCTGGGCATTGACCAGGCTCGCCGCACCTTCCACCAGGAGCTGCAGGACCGCACCCTCGAGCAGGTTCGCGATGCCGCCCACCGTGCCTGGAGCGAGCGGCTGAGCGTCATCACCGTGCCGGATGCGACGCCGCCCCAGCGCCGCACGCTCTACGGCAATCTGTACCGGCTGAACCTGTACCCGAACTCCCATCACGAGAACACCGGCACTGCGGAGCAGCCCCGATACATGCACGCCAGCCCCGTGCTGCCGCGCCGCGGCGAGGTGACGGCCACCCGCACCGACGCGCAGATCGTGCCGGGTGAGCTGTTCGTGAACAACGGCTTCTGGGACACCTACCGCACCGCATGGCCCGCTTACGCGCTGCTGTATCCGCAGCTCGCTGCCCGTCTGGCCGACGGCTTCGTGCAGCACTTCCGTGAGGGCGGCTGGATCCCGCGCTGGTCCTCCCCGGGCTACGCCGACTGCATGACCGGCACCTCCTCCGACATCTCCTTCGCGGACCTACAGGTCAAGGGCATCGCCCTGCCGGATCCTGTGGCGGCATACCGCTCGGGTCTGCGCAATGCGACGGTCGCACCGCCACGCCGCGAAGTCGGTCGCAAGGGCAATGAGCGCGCCGTTTTCACCGGCTACGTCGACACCGATACCGACGAATCAGTCTCCTGGGCGCTCGAGGCGCACATCAACGACCAGGGCCTCGCCGCCCAGGCGGAGCTGATCGCCGCCGATGACACCGTGCAGCTCAGCGACGACGAACGCACGCAGTTGCGCGAGGAAGCCGCCTACCTGCGTGCCCGCAGCCTGAACTACGCGCTGCTGTTCGACCCCGCGATCGGTTTCTTCCAGGGGCGCCGCAACGACGGTGCCTTCGCGAAAAGCCCCGAACAGTTCGATCCGCTCTCCTGGGGTGGTGACTTCACCGAGACCGACGGCTGGAACTTCGCCTTCCACGTGCCGCACGACGGCGAGGGGCTTGCCGCTCTCTACGGCGGACGCGAAAGCCTGCTCGCCAAGCTCGAAGAGTTCTTCGCCACCCCGGAGCGGGCCGACCGCAAGGGCACCTACGGTCACGTGATCCACGAAATGGACGAAGCGCGAGCCGTGCGCATGGGCCAGTTCGGCATGTCGAACCAGCCCTCGCACCACATCCCGTTCCTGTTCCACCACGCCGGCGCCCCGCACCGGGCCATGGAGATCGTGCGCGAGGTACATCGCCGCCTGTTCGTCGGCGAGCAGATCGGCCAGGGCTACCCGGGCGATGAGGACAACGGCGAGATGAGCGCCTGGTGGCTGCTCACCGCGCTCGGCCTGTACCCGCTGCAGCTGGGCACGCCCCGCTACCACGTGGTGGCGCCACTGTTCGCCGCCGCGCAGGTGCGGCCGCTCGGCGGCCAGCCTTTCGAGGTGATCGCCCGCGACCAGGCGCCCGATCACCCGTACGTCACGGCGCTCACCGTGAACGGTGAGGCCCGCGAGGGTGCCTGGGTGGAGCACGCCGACCTGCACGGTCGGGTGGAGTTCACGCTCGCCGCCGAGCCGAGCGGTTGGGGCACGGTGCCGCCTTCGCTCACCGCCACCGGAGAGCATCCGCGTCCGCTGCAGGACCTGCTGCCGCGCGATGCCTCCGACCCGCTGCTGGATGACGATGCACGCACTGAGGCCCAGCTCGAACAGGCCGCTGCGGTGATCGACCTGCCCGCGCTCACGCAGCCGCAGCCGGTACGGTTCTACACCCTCACCTCCGCTGAAACCGAAGGCGGCGACCCGATCGCCTGGAGGCTTGAGGGTACCGACGACCCGTCGGGGCAGGCCGGCTGGCAGGTGCTCGATGAACGTGTCGCGCAGACCTTCCTGTGGCGGCGCCAGACCCGTCCGTTTGCTGTCCATGCCGAGCGTGCGTACGCCCACCATCGTCTGGTGATCGTCACCGCTCAGGGGCCGCTGCGCCTTGCCCAAGTGGAACTGCTGGGGTGAGCATGCTCGATACCGACTGACTCTGCCCGCACCTGCCCGGCTCTGACCGCGGCCGCTCGACTTCGACCGCGAGCGCTCGGCTCAGTCCGGCTGCGTCGGCGCCATGCCCGCCCACAACCGCCCGGCCCAGGCCGGCGTCATGGAGGACCCATGAACATCACCCTGATCGGCGGCCACGGCAAGGTCGCCCTGCTGACTCACCCGCTTCTGGTCGCCGCCGGGCATGACGTCCGTGCCGTGATCCGCAACCCGGAGCACGCCAAGGACGTGCAGGCGGCGGGCGCCGAGCCCGTGCTACAAGACATCGAGACACTTGATGCGGATAGCTGGGATGCTCTTCT
Source organism: Brachybacterium timonense (assembly GCF_900258505.1). Taxonomy (GTDB): domain Bacteria; phylum Actinomycetota; class Actinomycetes; order Actinomycetales; family Dermabacteraceae; genus Brachybacterium; species Brachybacterium timonense. Next base: position 2,412,600 of record NZ_LT984895.1, on the reverse strand, counting down.
TCAGGGCAGCGACCTGGTGGTGTGGTCCGCCGGCGCCGGGGGAGGGAACCCCGAGCGCACCGCCACGGTGGATCATCGCGCCGCCGTCGCGTCCATGGATGCCGCGCAGCGCTGTGGCGTGCGCCGCTACATCATGGTCAGCTACTTCGGAGCCGGCCCCGGTCACGGCATCGATCCCGCCGACGGCTTCTACGCCTACGCGGAGGCGAAGGCTGCTGCCGACGCCCACCTGCGGGAGAGCCTGCTGGACTGGGTGATTCTCATGCCCAGTGCCCTGACCCTGGAGGACCCCACCGGGAGGATCGACACGCGTGCGGATCAGGCCGGTCAGATCTCTCGCGGCAACGTGGCGCGGATGATCGCGGCCGCGGTGGAGCAGGAGCACCTCAGCCGTGTTGAGGTACGTGCGAACGACGGCGATGAGGACATCACAGAGGTCTTCGCCGCGCTCGCCGACTGAGCCCCGCCCGGCCCCCCGGTTCACCGCTCGGCCGTCGCGCGGCTCAGGCTGAAGCGTCCTCGTACCGCACGGCCTGCGGCTTCTGGCCGGCGGTCGACGGATCCGTCCCATCGCTGGCGGGCGCCTGCTCCGCGTCGGGGTCGCCATGCTTCCCGAACGGCAGCATGTGCACGACCATGAGGACCACAGCGCCGACGGCAAGTCCCAGCAGGAACGAGAAGAACGTGTTCACGAGCCACGCGAGCACGCCACCGATCCCGTTAATGCCCGCTGCGGCGGCTTCCATCGTGTGCACGGCGCCGTATGGCTGAGCGAGCCCCAGGTCATGGGTGCCCACCAGGATGATGTGGCCGCCCACCCAGATCATCGCGACCATGCCCACGTAGCTGATGATCGTCATGACGGTGGGCATGGCGCCCACGAGGGCCTTTCCGAAGCGCTGCTTCGCCTCGGACTCGTCCTTTGACATGGCGAGGCCGATGTCGTCCATCTTCACCAGCACCCCCACCACGCCGTACACGAGCAACGTGATAGCGATCGCGACGATCACAAGGATCAGTGCGCGGGTCAGAATCGGCTGGTCGGCCACCTCATTGAGGGAGATCACCATGATCTCCGCCGACAGGATCAGGTCGGTGCGCACAGCGCCCTTGACCACCGTGCCCTCGGCATCGGCGCCCTTCGCCGCGGCAGGGGTGGCCTTCTCACCACCGTGCACCAGCTCCCACACCTTCTCGGCGCCCTCGAAACACAGATACAGGCCACCGAGCATGAGGATCGGCGGTAGCAGGAACGGAGCGAACTGCGAGAGCAGCAGCGCGATCGGCAGGATGATCAGCAACTTGTTGATCAGCGAGCCCTTGGTGATCCGCCAGATGATCGGCAACTCACGCTTGGGGGAGATGCCCTGCACGTACTGCGGCGCGACGGCGGCGTCATCGATCACGACACCGGCAGCTTTCGCGCTTGCCTTCGCGGAGCCGGCCGCGACGTCGTCCGCGGAGGCGGCGGCAAGCTTGGCGAGCGCCGCGATGTCATCGAGCAGGGCAGCGAGTCCACCGGCCATCGTGATCAGGTCCTTCCGTGCAGCGGCCGCCCGGTGCGACCCGGCTCAGGATACGGCGTCGGAGTGAGGATCCAGCGTGCCGCCCCGTCGGCCTGGGCCTGCCGGATGCACGCCGAGACATGCAGGTGTCGATGTCAGCCGTAGAAGGCGTCGACTTTCACCTTCTCGATGGCCGGATCGACTGCGACGAGGTTCTCCCCTTCGCGAGAGAGCGTCAGCCCGTCACCACCGAACTGGAGCCCCGGCACGTCGACGATGCCCTGCTCGGGCCAGTTCATGTTCACCAGCCGCACCGAACCCAGGCTCGACCACGCCCAGCCCATCCTGCTCAGCTGCGCATCAAGCAGATCCGCCACCTGCGCCCCGGTGGCGGCTGCCGGGATCTGATGCGTCTTCGGGGCGCCGACGTCTTCACCGCGTTCCGGGTCGATCAGACCGTAACCGGTCACCGTAGAGGTCAGTCCGAAGACGGGTCCGCTGTCCCCGCCGTCGATCGACACGAATGTGGGCCAGGCCTGGAACCCCTTCAGCACACTGTTGCTCGCGGCGCAGGCGAGGTCCCATGTGCGTGCGATCTCCGCTGTCGTCAGGAACGTCGGCGTCGTCGCCATCTCCCGGCCGTTGATGAAGGAGGCCTTCGACCCGCCGACAAGCCGCGTCCCGGTGGACAGCAGCGCCGCGAACCCGGTCCCGGTGGGGCTGGCATCGGGCGGCGCCCCGATCGCCGAGATCAGCTCGTCGTAGGGCAGCTCGGCAGGGTGTACCGGGCCCATAGACCGGTTCACCTGCAGCTCCCGTTCCATCGCTTCGGCCGGCTCACCGGTGCCATCGGCGTACTGGATCCCGTTGTGGATGATGCGCACGTCGTTCTGGTAGATCTCCACATAGCCGACGGCTGAGGTGCCGGCGAACTCCGCGAGCGCACTGACACGCTGCTGAAGGGTCTGGGCGGTGAGCGGGAGCTCGGTCAGTGGCGCGTCCTGGCCAGAGTCGTCGTCGGAGCCTGCGTTGTCGGCACCGTCCTGTGAGTCCTCATCGGAGGAGCCATCGTCCCCGCTCGAATCGTCTGACTCATCGTCCGGCCTGGAATCCCCGGAGTCCTCGGAATCCTCCGGATCGTCGGAGCCGCCGACAAGGCGTGGGATGAGGCGCGGCAGTCCGCAGCCGGACAGCGTCGCACTGGTCACCAGCAGGCCGCTGGCGGCGAGCGCGGTACGTCGACGAATCAGTGTCATCACTCGCTCCTCGGGATCTCGCACGGATGCTCAGTACATCCGTGACGGTAGTGCGGGAACGGCCGACGGGAAACGGGGAGGAGTCCCCATACCGACCCGGTGCGGCAGTCGCGTTGGACGTTGGGCAGGCGACGGCGGCCCACCCCACGCAGGGGTGAGCCGCCCGATCGTCATACGCAGCTGGCCGTCGGCCTCAGACGTTGTCACCACCGGTGTCCACGGCAGCCTCCGCGAAATTACCGCGATCATCGTCGGACCAGGTCCACTCGGCCACCTCCGGAATGTCCTCGCCCGGCGTCTCGGTGCCGGCCCACCGTCGGCTGACGGATGATGCGATGCCGGCTGGGGTCAGTCGTGCTGACTCCTGCTGAGGGGTAGGCGGTTCACGATCTCTGACATGTCGGCGTCGAACGTAGTCGCGTCGAAGATGAAGCCTCGGTCCCAGCAGTATGCGATGGCCTCTTCGGTGAGTGCGGGGCCGAGCCGATCATAGAAGGCCACCCTTAGGGCCTGCCAGGCGTACACCTTCGGGCGAGCAGGACGAACAGGGGTCATCGCCCCTGGCAGTTCAGCGTGAAGCAGGGCGCGCCATATCGCGTCGAATGTGTCGTACTTCAGTAGCCATGGCAACGAGAACTCAAGGAAGTCGTCGAGGAATTCGGCTCTGTCCGCCTCCGACGCAACTTGATAGAGCGCCGGGCGGTGTGCGAGTTCGAGCTGGCTATCGAAGACGCTCTCGCGGAACGGTTTCGCGGGAGTCGGAGAAGCGGCCACTACAGCTTGTAGGTCGCCGTTGACGGCCGTGCAGGGGCCCAGGGAGCTTGATCCCAACTCGAGCTGAAAACGTACGGCAACGTCAGGGCGATCGAGCCGCCACGTGTTGATGCTCGCCTTGCGGAACCCAGCCGCACGGAGATGTGGAGACACGCCCTGCCGTACGAGCTCCAAGGCGGCCCGGTTTGCTTCGGCGCGTTCTCGCTCACGTCTAGTCAGCATCGAGGGCCTCTCTGGCTCGCGTGGACTCGCCACCCTGGCGCGCGACCGAACTGTATGCCGCCGCTTAACCGGTTCGCAATGGCACGCCGTGCTCGAGTGAGTATCCGGCGCTTCCAAACTCACCATTGTCACGCCAGACCCCAGCGTGCAGCCCACCTCCGCATCCCGCGACCAGCTATCTTCTTGCTTTTTCAAAGGGGTACACCCCACGGCGCAGATCTGTCCCGGAACTGCTGTTTTGGACCCTGTGGGACGGGGGAGTCTACGGTGCCGTAGCTGTCACGCAGGGTGGTGCTCAATGTGGCAGATGTGTCTGGTTGAGGTGTCGCTACTCGTGCAGCAGTCCAGAGCGCGCAACCTCGATGGCCGCCACGGCAAGCGCGACGCCCTGCTGCACGGAGAGGCTTCCCATGTCGAGAACAAGGTCCTCGTCTATACGGGCACGTTCGAGTAGCCACTCGTCGTAGCGGTCCGCCAGCCATCTTTCGTCGCGCGAGATGCCTCGAGTGGGATCAGCAAGTGCCCGAGGTGCGGCGGCTTCAAGTGCGGTCGTCATCACGATCGTAATGATCGCAGCCGACTCGGGTACTCGGGCAGATACCACTTCCAGTTCGCTCTGGCTCGCAATACCCTCAGCAACGACACAGGTTAAGTCGGTCCGGGCCCACTCGCCAATGACCGTGGCGAAAATTCGGCCTGCCACGTCCCAGCTTGGAAGCGTTGGTAGGGCCATGCTTGCGATCTCATCAAGCTCCACGAGGGCGACGCGCTCCTTCCGGCCGCGGAGTGTCTCGACGAGTGCGCGCGCAACGGTGCTCTTTCCGGATGCTTGCGGACCCAAGATTAGAACTACTGCGGCGGGGGATGTCGACGGAGGCATCGGCAAAGCATACCGGAGACGTTTCCACTAGGTCACGACAGCCATCAGCCCCCAACGGCTCTAGTAGTGTCATTGTGGGGTATACCCCACGAGGCAGATCTGTCGCAGAACGGCCGTTTTGGACCTCGTGGCACAGGTAAGACTACGGTCGCGTAACCGTCGCACAGGGTGTGCCTCAACGCGACGGATCTGTCGCGTTGAGGTGCTTCGGATCTCTGGCGCCCCTCTGCGTGAAGGGGCTGCGGACGCGGGGCTGTTCTACGGCGCCGCAGGTCCTGTGACACCTGATCGCGCATCAGTCCCCATCGTCTTTCGTGACGATGCGATCTCGTGTGGTCCTCAGACAACAGTTGGAGGTCGGCGCAGGCCGCGAACTTCGGCAGAAATGAGCGGCGTAAGCAGAGCCGTGACGCACAGGCCTGCACCGATCGCGAGGGTGATTGGCACACCCAGCAGAGCTGCTGCCATGGGGGCGAGGAGTTGCCCCGCCGGCACCGAGACGAAGCTGAGGAGCATGTCGATCGACGCTACGCGGGAGAGCGCCTCGCGAGCGACCCGCTGCTGGAGGGCTGTCTCCCACAGAACGCTTTCGACCGCGGAACCGATTCCGGCCAGTGTCGCGAGCACCAGCAGGAGCGGCAGGTCGCTACCAGCAGCAAGCGCTGCGAACAACGCTGCGTACGGCATGGGCATCAGCAGCACCGCGACCATCGGACGACGCGGTGAGAAGTGGTAGGCGAGTGCTCCGCCGCCCACCTGGCCGGCCGCCCGCGCCGCGAGCAGAAGCCCCCAGCCGGCGGCACCGATGGTGTCCTCTGCACTGGCCGGGCCGAGCACCAGCCAGATCCCTCCGATCAGGACGTTCATCCCCGTGAACGCGAAGGTCACGAGCCAAAGCCAGCGGTGACGGGTGAACTCGTGCCAGCCGCCTTTTAGATCCGTCATGAAGGTGCGGAGGGTGGCGCCGACAGGAAGTCCGCCACGGCGGGCAGACGCATGAGTCGACGGACGGGCAGTGTCCGCGTTCGGGATGGTGGCAAGAATGGCGGAGGCGAGAAGGAGGAAGCCTGCGTCGATCGCAAGAGCCCAGCCTGCATTCGCTACGGCGACCAGTAGGCCCGCGGCGGCGGGACCGAGCATTCGAGTGAGGTTCCGCGAGGTGGTACGTACGGCGTTTGCGCGGCCGATCGCGTCATGCGGCACCAGATCGGCAATGATGCCGCGGAGTGCCGGTGCCGTGAACGCCGAAGCGAAGCCATTCAGTGCCGCCGCTACCAGCAACAACGGAAGTGCCTGGACACCCAGCAGGAACCACATTGCGCTGCTCGCCTGGGCGAGACCCGCGACCAGGTGGGCAAAGGTCAGCAACGCCCGGCGAGGCACTCTGTCTGCCACGACGCCCCCCACCAGCAGCAGCGCGACCATCGGGATCGTGTTGGCTGCGAGGACCAGGCCAAGATCGGTGGTGGAGCCTGTCGCACGAAGCACGCCGAAGCTCAGCGCGACCGGTGTCATCGAGCTGCCCAACCAGGAGAGGCATTGGGCAAGGAAGAAGCGAGTGAAGGCGGGGGTCCAGGGAGAGGCGGGCACAGATGGGGGATCAGCTGAAGGGGGCGGCATCACATCATCGTGGGCGACCCGCATACTTACCCATAGGCTTTCGTCCTCAAACGAAAGGGCCTGGTCATGCGTTTCGTTCTTTCGCCGGGTGCTCTCGCGCGCACGCGGTTCGTTGTCTCTCCGCTCGCAGAGCTGGTCGGGGCACTCGCCAGCGGAGTAGCCGCTCTCGAGGAACCGCGACGCGCCCGGCCGCAGTCGACATCCGCACCCTCTCGAACCGAGGGGGTCGACCCCGTCGCCTTCCATCGCTGGCGCACCGCGGACCCGCTGAACTCCGCTTTCACCGACCTCATCGCGCACACCAAGTGGTTCCCTGACCTGGTTGGTCTCACTCCCCCTGCAACTGGGGACGTGCGCCTCATCGACGAGCTTGCCCAGATCGCCGCGTGGGATCAACAAGCCGCCGTGAGCACCATCGAAGACTCGATCAACGCCGCGTGGACCCCGCAGCAGACGGCATGGCTCGCTGCACCGGACCTCCCAGGCCGGATCGCCGCCGCGCTCGACTCGGCGTGGGATCAATTGATCGCAGCGGACTGGCCACGCCGGCAGCGGATCCTGCGCCGTGAGATCGCGTTCCGCACTGCACTAGTCGGTACTACGGGCTGGGCAGGAGCGGTGGACGGCATCGCCCGTGATGTCACCTGGGAGGACCCCGACGCGCTACTCATCTCCCGCCGCACGGACCGCAGCCTCACCGTCTCCTCACACCTCTGTTTCGTACCGACTACGCAGATCAGGGGTAGGTGGACCTGTGATGGCCCTGTCGGCGTCGCGCTCGTCTATGGGGCACGGGGCTCGCGGGCCGCCGTCTCTCCACGCACGGGGAAGGCGCTCGGAAAGCTGCTCGGTACCGGGCGAGCTGCAGTGCTGCTGGCGCTAGACCTTCCGGGGACGCCCTCCCAACTGCACGCCGAACTCGGGTATGCGCTTGGCACCGTCGGCGGGCACCTTGCCGTACTGGAGGGCGCTGGGCTCGTGCATCGCGCTCGCACGGGACGCGAGGTCCATTACCGCCGTACCGAACTGGGAGAGAACCTCGTCGGTGAACAGGGGTAACGAACACCGCGCGTATCCATCATGCAGTGATCACTAGTCGACCTTGATGTAGTTGACGTCCTCGAACCCCCCAGCCGGGCACGTAGTTCGCGGAGTGGTGCCGCTTCTCGAGCCGGTCGCTGACGGAGGTGTCGCCGGAACCAACGTTGCGTTTGGGTACACCCCACTAGGACACAGTCGCCCGCAGTCCAGTTCTGACTATGGAGGTCGTTAGGCAGGATGGCTGCCGCATCGGCCGCGGTCGATCACGGCCTGCAGGCCGACCGGGTCGGCTGTGTATCCGGCTTCTGTCGCAGATCTCCAGGCGCCGTAGAGCTCGTAGGCGTCCAGTGCCGTCTGTGGCCCGAGAGGCTCTGCGAGTGCTTCCAGTGCTAAAGGGGTGTCTGCGTCATATCGGGTCTCGGAGCGATGGTGAGTCGTCCCTACAGCTCGGTCGGCGGCGACCATGCGATGAACGAGTGCTTCTCGGATGACGCCCAGAGTGAGGTGGAGCCCGATCAGGTGGCATCCGCGGCCGAAGCGCGCCGCTGCGAGGGCGGCGTCGAAGCGGACGGCGTTGTCGGTCGGGGGTGCGGGCAGCAGCCCGGGTGCGCCATGGATCTTTGCGTCGACTCGCCGGCCATCGGCGAGGACCGCGCGCACCACCTGTGCATCGCCGTCACTCGTCGACTGAAAAGCCCAGAGCCGTCCCTGCAGCGCCTCCTGGACGTCGAACGCTGCGCGGGAGGTAATGACGACGTCGAGGTCACTCCAGCCATCGAGCAACGCCGGGTCGGTCACCGATCCATAGGGTTCGATGTCGGCGCCCGGAAGCGCATCTCTCATGGCGGCCAAGGAATCTGCTTGCCAGCTGCTCATCCCTGGAGGCTAAGGCACAAGGCCCTCGAGGTCACTCAATATCCGCGCGACCAGCTCATCCTCGCTATGCCGCTCATCGAGGATGATCTCGCTGGGCAGTGCGAGCTCGTCGTTTGGGATGTACCAGGAGGCGACCTGTTCATCGCTGACATGGTCGGCGATGGGCTTCAGCGAGTGGCGCCGGAGCGTTTCCGGGAGGCTGACATCGAGGTAGTACACGAGCGACGGCCCGTCATGGCCGACGATGAGCCGCTCGCACATCTGCTGATAGCGGGCCGATCTAAAGATGCCCTCGAGAACGGTGATGCGACCACGCGCCAGACAGTGGCGCACCATCACCTCGACAAGGCTGATGGTGTCGCCCGGTCCTGAGTCGTGCTCCCATAGCAGTTCCCGACGCACATGGTCCTGGCCGATCACCGCAACGCGGCCGCGCGGCAACCCGCGCTGCACGCGCCGGGCAACCGTGGACTTGCCAGATGCGGAATTGCCGCGAAGGATCACGAGCGCCGGTACCAATGTCACCCGTCCATCATGACACCCTCGGGGAACTGAGAGCGTTTAGCGCGGTCTTTGCTCGGCTGCTCAAGACAGAGCTGATGCGCGATTTCATAGCAGCTGAGTCCGGGCAGTCGAGAGGCTGATGCACAGAGAGGTGTCCCGCCGGGTATCGCGCGGTAGGTTCCAAACTGGGGCACGCCAGCAGGGCAGCTACTGGACGGTCGTATACGGTTCTCAATAGTGGCGGTCTAGGCACTTTCGCGACACTTCTGTCGCACCAGGTACCCCCGGATGATCTCGGAATTCTTGTTCACCACGTGATTGATGAAGTCCGGATCCTGGTAGGAGAAACCGTTGTGGCCCTGCCGCCTCACATGTGAGCTGATCAGGTAGCTCAACGACACGATGGGGCGGCTTCTCAGTCATCTCTCTCCTCGGTGTGCGAATCGTTCGCCGCACGCGGCGGCGGCACGGACACGGAGTGCGGGTCGCCGGGCCGCTCGCGGACGCGGTCCGAGGGCGGGGCGCACCGGGCGCTGTGCCGACGGTGAATCCACCCGCCCTTCACGCTAGTGACCCTCACCACGGATGTCACCCGCGGTGGTCCCGGTGCCTGGGGACGCGCTTAGCGCCTGGCGATCACCGGACTGCCCTGCTCGTCGCGGTGCATGACCTCGCGGCCGGCCTGCCACACGCGCAGCGTCCGGTTGCGCACGTCCAGCGGATCGCCTTCCCACAGTACGAGATCCGCGTCTTTACCCTGCTCGATCGAGCCGATCCTGTCGGCCACCCCCATCACCTCGGCAGGGTTCAGCGTGATGGCGCGCAGCGCCTCGTGATGATCCATGCCTTCGCGCACGGCGAGGGATGCCTGCGTGGCCAGGAAGTCGATCGGGACGACGGGGTGATCGGTGATGATCGAGACCTTCACCCCGGCGCGGGCGAGGATCCCGGGCGCCGCCGGGGTGCGGTGGCGCACCTCAACCTTGGAACGCGAGACGATCAGCGGCCCGTACAGCACCGGCACTCCGGCGGCGGCCACGCGATCTGCGATCAGGTAGGACTCGGTGCCATGGTCGAGCACGAGCTCGAAGTCGAATTCCTGGGCGATGCGCAGCGCGGTGGCGATGTCATCGGCCCGATGCGAATGCTGGCGCCACGGAATCTCGCGGGAAAGGACGCGTGAGAGCGCCTCCGATACCAGATCAGGGTCGCGGTTGGAGGGATCCTTCTGCATCCATGCGCGGGCGGTCGCGAACGCCTTGCGGATCGTATACGCGGTGCCCAGCCGCGTGGACGGCGTCTTCTTCTGCTCGCCGTAGACCCGCTTGGGGTTCTCACCGAGTGCGGCCTTCAGCCCGGAGGGCTCGCGCAGCACCATGTCATCGACCACACGGCCATGCGTGCGCAGTGCCACCGTGAGGCCGCCGATCGGGTTGCCGGAGCCGGGGTTGACGTTCACGGCGGTCACGCCGCCGCTAATTGCGTCGTCAAAGCCGATCTCCATCGGGTTGATCGCATCGAGAGCGCGTGCGGCGGCCATCACCGGGTCGGTCATTTCGTTGGTGTCGTTGCCGGCCCAGCCTTCGCCCTCTTCGTGCACGCCCAGATGTACGTGAGCATCGACGAAACCGGGCAGCAGCCAGGCGCCGCCAGCATCGATCACCTCGGCACCCTCGGGGGCCTGCACGTCGGCGCCGAGCGCGGTGATGCGGCCCTCCTCAATGACGACGGTGCCATCGAAAGCGGGGGAGGAGACAGGATGGACATGGGCGTTCACGATCGCTGTTGTGGTCATGCCCCGACCCTAGTCGCCACCAGGGACAAGTGGTTGACCTACGACGCACGGCCGTGCATTCCCCGCTCCTGATGGCCGTGTGCCCGGGGTCTGCTGCCGCCCCGTTACGCTCCATTCATGACACACACCGAGTCGACGATGATCTCCACCCGTGACGACGCCCCGCGCGGCGTCCCGATCCTGCCGGGCTGGACTGGCAGCGTCACCGATATCGACCCGCGTTCGACGCCAGGCTTCGACGGCGACAAACAGGACGGCAAGGACCGTCTGGGCGATCTGGATGAGCCGCTCGACGAGCTGCAGGAACGCTTGTACGCCGCATCCCGGCTCGACGGCACTGGCCGCAGTGTCCTGCTCGTCGTCCAAGGCATGGACACGTCCGGCAAGGGCGGCATCATGCGTCATGTCGTCGGCGCCGTGGACCCACAGGGCGTGGACATCACCGCCTTCAAGGCCCCCACCGACGAGGAGAAGCAGCACGACTTCCTGTGGCGGATCGAAAAGCGCGTCCCCGCCCCGGGCATCATCGGCGTGTTCGACCGCTCCCACTACGAAGACGTGCTGATCCACCGCGTCCACGGCTGGGCCGACGAAGACGAGCTGCAGCGGCGGTACGCCGCCATCAACGCGTTCGAGAAGCGGCTGGTGGAGTCCGGTACCTCCGTGCTCAAAGTGATGCTGCACATCTCCCATGAGGAGCAGGGCGAGCGTCTGATGGAGCGTCTGGACCGCCCGGACAAGCACTGGAAATTCAATCCGGGCGATATCGATGAACGCGAGCATTGGCCCGCGTACATGGACGCTTACGACACGGCACTGCGTGCGACCGCCACTGAGCACGCCCCGTGGTACGTGATCCCTGCCGACCGCAAGTGGTATTCCCGCATCGCCGTTCAGCAGCTGCTGCTGGACACGTTGCGGGCGATCGACCCGCAGTGGCCCGCTGCCGATTTCGACGTGGCTGAGCAGAAGGCACGGCTGACGGCGACGATGCAGAGCGCGTCGGAGGCCTGAGAACGGCCCGCGAGACGAGAATCGGGATGCCGCCGTTGGCCGCGACAGTCTGCCCGACTGAGAGTGCCTGCCCGACCGTCTTGTGTCAGCGGTCCGACGGGCCCCAGGATGGAGCCATGGCTTCCATTAGCTTCCAGAACGATCCCGTCGAGACCATCGGCCAGCTGCCCGCCGTCGGTCAGAAGGCGCCCGCCTTCGATCTCGTCGGCGCGCAGCTGCAGCCCGTCACCAGCGCCGACCTCGCCGGCAAGCGCGTGGTGCTGAACATCTTCCCGTCCATCGACACGGGCGTGTGCGCCCTGAGCGTGCGCCGCTTCAATGAGCTCGCCGCGGGCCTGGAGAACACCGTCGTGGTGTGCGTTTCCCGCGACCTGCCCTTTGCCCAGGCGCGCTTCTGCGGCGCCGAAGGTATCGAGAACGTGACCGTGGGATCTGCCTTCCGCTCCTCCTTCGGTGAGGACTACGGCGTGACCATGACGTCCGGCCCCCTGCAGGGTCTGCTCTCCCGCGCTGTCGTGGTGCTGGATGAGAACGGCACCGTCACCTACACCGAGCAGGTTCCGGAGATCGGCCAGGAGCCCGACTACGAGGCAGCCCAGAAGGCCCTGACGGCCTGACTGAGCCGATGAGGTCGCACGACAACGCCGCCCCCGACTCCCGCCGCGGAGTCGGGGGCGGTCTCACCATCAGCCTCGCCCGCGTCCACGACCACCTCGACGAACAGGTGCCAGAAGACCAGTGGCGCGTGCTCGTGGATCGACTCTGGCCCCGCGGCATTCGCAAGGATCGCCTGGAACTCAGCGACTGGGACAAGGACGTCGCCCCGAGCACCGCACTGCGCAAGGAGTTCCACAGTGACCACCTCTCCTTCGAGGAGTTCCGCGTCCGCTACACCGCTGAGCTCGACGCCTCCGGCGCCGGCGAGCAACTCCTGGACCGTGCCCGCTCCGAGGACGTCGACGAGGTGCTCCTGCTGATCGCCGCGAAGGATGCCGAGCACAATCACGGCATCGTGCTGCGCGAGCACCTGCTGGGCCGTTGACGTAGCCCGGGGCACAGATGCTGGTTGCCGCAGGCGTAGGCTGACTCCCGGCCTGCGGAAGGAGCACGAGTGGACGCGGCGTCCCTGCTGATACTGCTGGTGCTCGGCATCGGCGCTGGCGTGATCAACTCTGCAGTCGGCTCCGGCTCACTGCTCACGTTGCCGGCTCTGCTCGCCCTGGGCGTTTCGCCGGGTACGGCGGTGCGCACGAACACCCTGGGCATCCTGTTCTCCACCATCGGCTCGGTCACGGGCTTCCGGAAGGAGATCGCTGCTGATCGCGCGCATATCGGCCCCGTGAGCATCGTTGCCGTGCTCGGCGCTCTGCTCGGCTCGTGTCTGCTGCTGGTCTCACCGAGTCGCGCACTGGACGTGGTGGTGCCGATCCTGATCGTGGTGGCGCTGTTCCTTGTGGTCTTCCAGAAACGCATCACCCGAGCTCTTCGCACACGGCAGGCGCACCGAGACGCGGTGCGAGCCGACGCGCTCGGCGCCGCCCATGGACACTCCGGCGGCACGTCTCACGACTCGACGTCCGTGATCGCCTCACGCCGCCCCCACCCGTACCGATCCGGCCCGCTGGTGGCTGCGATGGGCGCCGCCTCGGTGTACGGCGGCTACTTCACCGCGGCGCAGGGCATCATCTATATGGCGATCCTCGGGTCGCTGTCGGGCCGCCCGCTGGGGCAGGTCAACCCGTTGAAGAACTGGCTGAGCCTGCTCGTGAACGCCGCCGCGGTGAGCGTCTACCTCCTCGCACACGTCCTGTGGGGAGCGCCGATCCTCTGGATCGCCTCAGCCGCGATCGCCGTCGGCGCCCTGCTGGGCGGATTCTTCGGCGCGCAGATCGCCAAGAAACTCCCGGATGCGGTGCTGCGCGGCGCGATCGTGGCGGTCGCCGTCGTCGCGCTGGTGCGCCAGATCGCGTGACGTGCCGGTAACATTACGGATCGGTGAAGATCGGTGAGGATTCTGGACAGGCGCTCACCCCCCTCAAAGTATGAGCAGCAACGCCGATCGGGTGTTGCCCGACCGCTTCTGACACTGTTGTCAGAGCAGAGAAGGGGAGTGGAGAATGTCCGTTTTCCGCAGGTATTCAGCCGGAGTCATGATCGCTGTGGGCTTGGTTGCTTCCTCCATGGGAATGGCTGCCGCAGCCAACCAGATCTCCATCAAAGGTGGGACGGCCTTTACCAATACGGCCGCTACGCAGCTGACGACGAAGGATACGTCCGCTGACGGTGTCCGGATCTACTCGGACTACTACCGGCAGGGCAGTGGTAAGAGGTATCAGCTCATCACAACTGGAGTTGGCCAAGCCGTGAGTTCCACGGGAGCGAAGATCTATCGCTTCAACGTGTGTCGAGATGTGCCTGTTGGTCTCGACAGCTGCAAGGCGTGGAAGTACCCCGCGTGACGACCGTGACGTCTGAGGCGGCGCCGATCCTGGAGGTCTGCGACCTCGCTGTGAGGTATCGGCGCCGCCGCGTCGTCGACGGGGTGAGCTTCGCCGTGGGGTTGGGGGACGGCGCAGCGATCCTCGGGCGATCGGGCTCGGGGAAGTCCTCGATCCTCTCGGCAGTGATCGGCCTGGTGAAACCGGCAGCAGGGACGATCCGATTCGACGGCCACGATGTTGCGCGCATGTCACGCTCTCAGCGTGAACAGTATCTGCGACATGAGATCGGTGTGGTGTTCCAGCACGGGGAGCTGTTCGATGACCTCGAGGCGAGGGAGAACGTCATGGTCGCGGCCCTCCTGGCTGAAATGGACCGCGATGACGCGTACGAACGATCCACAACACTCCTGCGTGACCTCGGGCTGGAGCCGTCCGGGACACTGGTGCGCGATATGTCCGGAGGGGAGCGTCAGCGTGTGGCGATCGCTCGCGCGCTCGTGACATCACCTCGACTCGTGATCGCCGATGAGCCGACGGGATCGCTCGATGCGGAGTTCAGAGACATCGTCGCGGAACACATCCTCGACGTGCCGCGGCGCTGGGGGAGCGCGCTGCTGATGGTGACCCACGATGAAGCTCTCGCAGCGCGGGTGGGCACCTGCTACAGGCTCCTCGCTGACCAGGACGGTCCAGCACAGCTGGTGACGGCATGAGCCAGGTGGACGAGCCGGCATCTGAATGGCCTGGCACTGGAACGCGATCGCCCTGGCGTGAGCTCGGACGCACCGTGGATGTGCAACGGCCTGAGCGGCGCACAATCGGCGCGCTCATCACGATCGCCACAACCGCTCTCATCCTGGCGTGCACGGCACTCGGGATCCTGACCGCCGTCTACGACGCTCGACTGCACCGCGACGCTGCTCGCTCGCCGCTGCCCATCGCAGACGACACCCCGGGTGCCGGTCGATTCATCCCGATCTCCGACAGTGCAGACGGACGCTGGGTCGACGTATTCGTCATCGATCCGGGGCCGAACACGGCACTTCCCCCCGGTCTCCCTGCCTGGCCCGCACCCGGTGAAGTGGTGCTCTCCCCTGCATTATCCGGGACCGCTGCAGGCGATCAGATCGTTCAGAAATATGGCACCAAGGCGCCCACCGAGATCACGTCCGAGGGGCTGGTCTCATCGACCGAGCGAATTGCTTACATCCGTGCGCGTCCCGGCGTCGTCGAGCCTGGGCGGGGGTTCGCAGTGACGAACTACGGCTTCCCGGACGAGGTTGCGCCATGGAGTGACGGGCAGTGGGCCGGAGCGCTGCGCCAGATGCCCTACGCAGTCGCTATCGGCGGTGTCCTGGTTCTGCTCGTGCTGCCGTCGCTGGTGCTCATGCACGTTGCGGCACGCGCTGGTTCTGCACGACGGGACCGGCAGCTGCAGCTTCTGGCACTGTTCGGTGCATCGGCGGCCCAGCGCCGTGCGTACCTGTGGGGAAGCATGGGACGGCCGCTGTTGCGGGGCGTTGTGATCGCAGGGGCGGCGGTGATCTGCGTTCTGCTCGTGGACCTTCCGCTGCCACTCGTGTCGTACACGATCCAGTCTGCGGATCTACGCCGGGGCGCAGGGATCGTCATCACACCGGGAATCCTCGCAGCTGGCATGGCCGCGCTCATCATCGTGAGACGCAACAGAACGCGGCCTGTCCTGTCGTCGACGAGACCGCGCCCGAAGGATCCGCCAGACGGTGTGAAGGGCCTTCTCATCCTGCCTCTCGTGTGCTGGTTTTTCGTCACCGCATTCACCTGGAGCATCGCGTACACCGACACATTCGCTCGGACGATCCTCATCTATATCGGGATCTGCGCCATGGCGCTGGCCATGCCGTCCTTCATCGGAGGACTGAGTGCTGCGGCCGCTCGCGGCATGGTCCGCGCAGGAATAGCGCGAGGACGAGTGGGTCTCCTGCTGGCGGGACGACAACTGCTGGCACAACCCCGGGGAACACGACGCCTCACACTCGGAATCGCCATCACGATCCTGTTGACGGGCCACGTGCTCGTACACGGCACACTGAACAGTCCTGATGAGCAGGCGGCGAATGAGATCGACAAGCTCGCTGACGGGAAGATCGTGTCCGTGGCCTGGCCTATGAACGCCGTTCAGCGCACGGCTCTCAGCGCAGCGATCGGTGACCGCGCCCTATTCGTCGGTCTCATTACCCCGGACCCCAAGAACCGTCCCGGCGATGTGCGGCTTGTCGGAGACTGCAGCGCGCTCACCGTGCTCGGCATTCGGTGTGAAGGGCGTGAAATGTCGGTCAGTGATCTGCCTCCGGCACGGGGGATGACCTACCTTCGGTCACTCAGCTACATCACGACCCTCACCGTGGTGGTCGACGATCCGTTCGCCATGGATGAGCCGGAGGATACCTCGGCCGAGTACGCGCTGTACGCCATGAGCCGGAACGGTGATCCGCTGCCCGTGGTCGAGATGAACGTCGACATCGCGCATGCGATCCTGCCGCCTCCACCGGTAGCCGACGTGGCCTCCGAATGGCGAATCGGCACACAGAACCGCATAGATCTTTTTGCATGGATGCCTTTGTTGGCGGCCGTAGGACTATTGCTGCTCACAGTGGCGGTACTCGGCGCACTGCTCGGTGACAACGGCGATCAGGCTGATCGATCAGGAGTCGTGCGAATGTGGGCCCCACCGGCATCACTGAGCTATGCCGTGGCTTTCGGCACCGTCCTGGCGCCGTCGATGATCGCGATAACGGTCGCAGCTGGTGCCGCCTTCTGGACCACGTACCCGCTGACGCTCCCGCCGATCAACGGTACGTTGCCGGCAGGGTATTGGTGGGCAACCGTTGTCCTGCCCGTGATCGCGGCCAGCGCAGTCACGGTCGCTAGTGCCCATCTCCAGCGTCGTCGTGTCGACGCGTGGATGCCGTCGAAGGAGTAACTGCGCTCACCGCACCCGCCCCGACAGCACGAACGGCAATGCGGTACGCAGCACGGGCCCGGCGGGCGCCAGGGTCGTGCCGTGGGTGCGGCCCGGCAGTTCGATGTACCGTCCGTGCGGCATGAGCTCCGCCGCCCGACGGGACTGATCGGCCCGCGGCTGGTCCTTCGAGCCGGCGATCCACAGGGTCGGCACCGTGCAGGCGGCGAGCTGGTCCTCGGAGATCGCCGGTGTCGCCTCGGTGGCCTCGAACAGGGCGGCCATGGCCAGCGGGTCCGCGGCGAGGAAGGCATGCCGGGTCGCCTGCGCCTGCCGGTCCTCGACCTTCGGGCCGAGCCCCTGGCGCGCGCAGAAGCCCTCCATACCCTCGCTGCGCAGCACGTCCAGGACACCCGGGAAGAACACAGTCTCGATGGCGCCGCGCTGATCCGCAGGCGAGCCGCCCAGGCTCACCACGTGCCGCACCCGCTGCGGGTGACGCACCGCGGCTGTCACGGCGACGCGCGCCCCCAGCGAATAGCCCATCAGGTCAGCCTGATCGGCGCCGACCGCGTCGAGCACAGCCAGCAGGTCCGCAACCAGCACGTCCTGCTTGTAGGCCGAGGCGGCATGGGGCTTCCCGGAGGAGCCGTGGCCGCGAATGTCCATCCGCACCACGGTGCGCTGCGCGGTGAGCAGTTCCAGATATCCCAGGCCGCGCCAGATCGCCCGGGAGAGCACCGAGCCGTGCAGCAACACGAGCACGGGCCCCTCCCCGGCGACGTCGAAGCGCAACGAGGTGCCGTCGACGGGCGAGGCGGTGAGCGGCACGGATCAGAGCGCCGCGGAGATCTCCGCGAGCACCGCGTTGAAGGTCGCCGACGGACGCATCACGGCGGCGGTCTTCTCCGCATCCGGGCGGTAGTAGCCGCCGATGTCGGCGGGGGAGCCCTGAACGGCCAGCAGCTCGGCGGCGATAGTCTCCTCGCCGTCGGTGAGCTTCTGGGCGATCGGCGCGAAGGCCTGAGCGAGCTCGGCGTCCTCGGTCTGCTTCGCCAGCTCCTGCGCCCAGTACAGGGCCAGGTAGAAGTGGCTGCCGCGGTTGTCGGTCGAGCCCAGCTTCCGCTGCGGGGACTTGCCCTCGTTGAGCAGGGTCTCGGTGGCACGGTCCAGCGCAGCGGCCAGCACCGCGGCGCGGGCGTTGTCCGCAGTGCGCGAGAGGTGACGCAGGGACTCCGCAAGCGCCAGGAACTCGCCGAGGGAATCCCACCGCAGGTAGTTCTCTTCCACAAGCTGCTGCACATGCTTGGGTGCCGAACCGCCCGCACCGGTCTCGAACAGGCCGCCACCGGCCATCAGTGGCACCACCGACAGCATCTTCGCGCTCGTGCCCAGTTCCATGATCGGGAACAGGTCCGTGAGGTAGTCGCGCAGCACGTTGCCGGTCACGGAGATGGTGTCCTGCCCGGCGCGCACGCGCTGAAGGGTGTGCACCGTGGCGTCCACGGGCGAGAGGATCCGGATGTCCAGCCCGTCGGTGTCTTCCTCGGCCAGGTAGGTGTTGACCTTCTCGATGAGGTTGCGGTCATGGGCCCGGGACTCGTCGAGCCAGAACACGGCAGGCATACCGGACAGGCGCGAACGGCGCACCGCCAGCTGGGCCCAGTCCCGGATCGGCGCATCCTTTGCCTGGCAGGCACGGAAGATGTCACCGGCGTGCACATCGTGGCTCATGAGGACAGCGCCGGAAGCGTCGCGTACCTCCACACGGCCATCGGCGGCCACCTCGAAGGTCTTGTCGTGGCTGCCGTACTCCTCCGCCTTCTGCGCCATCAGGCCGACGTTCGACACCGTGCCCATGGTGGTCGGGTCGAAGGCGCCGTGAGCCTTGCAGTCATCGACCACGGCCTGGTACACGCCGGCGTAGGACGAATCGGGGATCACAGCGAGGGTGTCATGCTCCTCGCCGTCGGGCCCCCACATATGACCGGAGGTGCGGATCATCGCCGGCATCGACGCATCGACGATCACATCGCTGGGCACATGCAGGTTCGTGATGCCCTTGTCGGAGTTCACCATCGCCAGCTCGGGGCCGTCAGCGAGGTCGGCGTCGATCGCCGAGCGGATCGCCTGCGCCTGCTCCGCCTCGAGAGCGTCAAGACCAGCGAGAATGCCGCCGAGTCCGTTGTTCGGGGACAGGCCCGCCGCAGCGAGCACCTCGCCGTGCTCGGTGAAGACGGTGGGGAAGAAAGCCCGCACCGCGTGGCCGAACAGGATCGGGTCCGACACCTTCATCATGGTGGCCTTCAGATGCAGGGAGAACAGAACGCCCTGCTCCTTGGCGGTGGCCACCTGCTGGGCAAGGAAGGACTGCAGCGCCTGCACATCCATGACGGTCGAGTCGACCACCTCGCCGGCCAGAACCGGCACGGACTCCTTCAGCACCGTCTCGGCACCATCGGCATCCACATGCACGATCGAGAGCTCACCGGGCTCCTGGATCACCACGGACTGCTCATTGGAGCGGAAGTCATGCTCGCCCATAGTGGCCACAGAGGTCTTCGAATCGGCCGACCAGGCGCCCATGCGGTGCGGATGTGCCGTGGCGAAGTTCTTCACTGCCTCCGGGGCGCGACGATCCGAGTTGCCCTCGCGCAGCACCGGGTTCACGGCCGAGCCCTTCACCGAGTCGTAGCGGGCGCGCGCATCGCGCTCTGCGTCGGTGGCGGGCGACTCGGGATAGTCCGGCAGGTCGATACCCAGGCCCTGCAGTTCCGCAATCGCAGCCTTCAGCTGCGGCACGGAGGCGGAGATATTTGGCAGCTTGATGATGTTCGCCTCGGGCGTTTTCGCGAGGGCGCCGAGCTCGGCCAGAGCGTCGGCCTCTCGCTGATCCTCTGGCAGCAGATCCGAGAATGCCGCGACGATACGGCCGGCCAGCGAGATGTCCCGCGTTTCCACATCGATGCCCGCGGTGGTCGCGAAGGCCTCCAGGATCGGCAGGAACGAGGCGGTGGCGAGCGCCGGGGCTTCGTCGGTATGGGTGTAGATGATGCGCGCCATGGCGTGGGACTCCCTGGGGTTGGTGCCTCGATCATGCGGCCGTGATCGCTCGGCCGGGATCGAACGAAATGTCTTGAAATCGAGACTACAAGCCGGGGTCGACATTCGTCGCCCCGAGGGCGGTTCACAGCACGAGAAGCGTGCCCGCCATGACGGCCATACCGCCGATCAGCGAGTAGATCACCGCATGATGCTCACCGGTCTCCTCTGCAGCCGGGAGCAGCTCATCCAGCGACACGAACACCATCACGCCCGCGGTGCCGGCAAGCATGGCACCCATCAGGGGGCCATCCAGGAACGGCATCAGCAGCAGGAAGCCGAGCACGGCACCGAACGGTTCGGCGAGACCGGAGAAGGTGGCCAGCCAGAACGCCTTGGAGCGTGACCCGGTGGCGCGCCGAACCGGCACCGCCACAGCGATCCCCTCGGGAATGTTGTGCAGCGCGATCGCAGCGACCACGGGGATGGCGAGTTCGGGGGAATGGAGCGCGGAGGCGAAGGTCGCGAAGCCTTCCGGCAGGTTGTGCAAGGCAAGAACAGCGGCGGTGACCATGCCGGTGCGTAGAAGCCGTGCACGGTGGTTCTGCTCGGCGCTGGGGTGAGCGATGTCCTCCGGGCCGGTGCGGCCCTCGAACTCGTGGGGGTTCACGGGTTCCGGCACAAGGCGGTCAAGAACGGCGATCAGCGCGATGCCGGCGAAGAATGCGCCGACGGCCAGTGCTGTGCCGCGCCCGTCGGAGCTCTCGGCGGCCGACAGTATCTCGGCGCCCGCAGGCAGCAGCTCCATGAAGGACACGTAGAGCATGACGCCGGCCGACAGGCCGAGGCCCACCGCGAGTGTGCGCGGGCCGGTGCCACGCCCGAGCACGCCTAGTGCCGCACCGATGGTGGTGGCGCCGCCGGCGAGCAGGGTGAGCAGAAAAGCGACAAGCATCTGCGCACTGTACCGACTGGCTCCCGCCCGGATCGATCCGTCCTGCCTTCGTCCACACTCGGCATTGCTTGTCCGGGGATCGTCGGTCGGCACCGGTACCCTGGAGCCACTGACACGTGATCCGAGAGGCGGTCAGCAGACGCAGGACCCCTCGAACGGTAAGGAGCGGCGATGACGAGCATGTCGGAGCGCGCGGCCATGGAGCGCTCGCCGGAGGATGCCTCGCACGAGAAGGCCCTCGGGTATGTCGACAGCGTGCTGCTCAACCTGGACCACGCCGTCAACGTCGCGAAGAAGGGGCGCAAGGCGCTCGCAGCGTCCGAGGCCAGCAGCGGGCCGGAGAGGAACGTCGACCTCGCCCTCGCGGACTTCATGAAGGATGTCGAGGCCGCACGGAAGCGCCTCGTCCAGGACACCTACTACGCGGGCCCCGACACCCGCCTGATCTGACCCATCAATCCCGACGTCCGCACGGGGCGACGTCGGCTTCCGGACGGGGGTTCTCGGCGTGCGTAGCGGTCTCGAGATCAAAGGCGCTCTGGAGTCCTTCGTGCAGCGGTGGCGCGGCTACGAAGGATCGGAACGCGCGGAAGCGCAGACTTTCCTCAACGAGCTGTTCGCCTGCTACGGCACGAACCGTACGGCGGCAGGGGCGCGCTTCGAGGCGTTCGCGTCCTCCGCCGGGTTCATGGACCTGTTCTGGCCGGAGATCCTCATCGTCGAGATGAAAGCGCCCGGGGTCCCCCTGACGAAGGCCGAGGCTCAGCGCGAGCGGTACTGGAAGGAGTCGTCGAACGCCGAACAGGGAATCCGGGCGGCGCGATATGTCATCACCTGCAACTTCGCCCAGTTCGAGATCTGGGAGCCGGGCGCTTTCCCGAAGGCGCCGCGCGCAGTCTTCTCGATCGACGAACTGCCCGAGCGGTACGACGCGCTGCTGTTCCTTCAGGCACCGACCCTCGAACCGGTCTTCGCAGAGCACCGTCGTGCGCTCACGACCGACGCCGCGAAGCACATGGCGTCGCTGTACACGTCGCTGATCGATCGCGATGCGGCACCCCTGGAGGAGATCCAGAACTTCACGATGCAGGCCGTGTGGTGCCTTTTCGCCGAGGACCTCGGCATGCTCGAGGGGTACCCGTTCCAGCTCACGGTCGAGGCACTGCTGCGGTCGCCGGATCCGCAACCGGCACGCGACCTCGGATTCCTGTTCCGTGTGCTGAACCAGAAGAGCGCCCGCAACCGCAAGGGGCTGCTCGCGGGGACGCGGTACGTCAACGGGTCGCTGTTCGCGGAGCCGGCGGAGATCGACCTCAACCGCGAGGAGCTGCAGCACCTGCACGAGGCATGCGCCTTCGACTGGAGAGCGGTCGACCCGACGATCTTCGGCTCCCTCATGGAGGGAGTGCTGGGAGAGGAGCGACGCGCCGAGTTCGGTGCGCACTACACGCACGAGGCAGACATCCTCAAGATCGTCACCCCCACGATCGTGCGCCCCTGGCGGGAGCGCATCGCGGCGACGACCACGCCCCAGGAGGCTAGGGAACTTCTGGACGAGCTGTGCGCGTTCACCGTCCTCGAAACTTTCATGCCACAACGGATACAAACACGCGCCAACTACGATTTAGCCGCTTGACTGGTTCACTTCCAGCGAGCGAGGGTCATGGGCCGATCTTCCGGGAAACGAAGAGCTTGCGGTAATGGGGATCCCCGTCTTTACGCGGGTAATAGTGCCAGCCAATTCCTACCCAAAACTCGTCAGCGCCTTCGGAGAAAGCGATCAAGGGGTAACCTGCGTAGTGGCTGATCAGATGCCTTGCAAACTCAGCCCCATAGTGCTGTCGGCGAAGGTCATGACGGATTTCAAAGAACCAGATCGGCTCTTCGCGAACGAGGGTGTAGTCGGGTGAGCGCGTGGGTGGCCGGGTAGGGGTCGAGGTCTCCCGGATGATGGAAGTTCTTCACGCTCGCCATCCCGAAAGACCTCGACGTGCTCCACTCTACTTTCGCGACCNCGGCTCTTCGCGAACGAGGGTGTAGTCGGGTGAGCGCGTGGGTGGCCGGGTAGGGGTCGAGGTCTCCCGGATGATGGAAGTTCTTCACGCTCGCCATCCCGAAAGACCTCGACGTGCTCCACTCTACTTTCGCGACCCCTGACCTGACCACGGTCTGCCGCCTGGATGAACTCGGACTCGAAGCGGTCGGCCAGCTGATCGAGCGGGACCGGGCGATGATCGAGTGTCGGCCGGTCGAGGTGGACCCCTGGTGTCGGAAGTGCGGGGCGGAGGGCGTGTCGCGGGACACGGTGACGCGTCGACTCGCGCATGAGCCGTTCGGGCATAGGCCGACAACGCTTCTGGTCCGGGTCCGCCGCTACCGGTGCGCGCATTGCCGACGGACGTGGCGGCAGGACATGACTCGCGCCGCCGCGCCGCGAGCGAAGATCTCCCGCCTTGGCGTGGAGTGGGCGCTGCGGGGCATCGTCATCGACCACCTCACCGTGACCCGTGTCGCCGCGGGTCTCGGGGTTTCCTGGAGCGCCGCGAACACTGCGGTGCTCGCGGAGGGCAAGCGTCGACTCATCGACGATCCTGGTCGGTTCGACGGGGTCACCACGATCGGCGTCGACGAGCACGTCTGGCGGCACACCCGCCTCGGTGACACGTACGTCACCGTGATCATCGACCTCACCCCGGCCCGCGACAAGACCGGCCCCGCGCGGCTGCTGGACATGGTCGAGGGTCGTTCGAAGGCGGTGTTCAAGCAATGGCTCGCGGCGCGCCCACCCGAGTGGAGCAAGCGCATCGAAGTCGTCGCGATGGACGGGGTCGCATGCTTCAAGACGGCCGCCGCCCAAGAACTCCCCGACCCCGTCCCGGCCATGGACCCCTTCCACGTTGTCCGCCTCGCCGGCGACACGTTGGACCAGTGCCGACGCCGAGTGCAGCAGGACACGGTCGGGCATCGCGGCCGCGCCGGTGACCCGCTCTACAAAGCGCGCCGCACCCTGCACACCGGCGCGGACCTGCTCACCGAGAAACAGACCGCCCGCCTGGAGGCTGTGTTCGCGATCGAAGAGCACGTCGAAGTCGAAGCGACCTGGGGTATCTACCAGCGCATCGTCGCCGCCTACCGGGAACCCGACAAGAAGAAGGCCAAACAGATGATGCACGCCGCGATCGATGCGATCACCACCGGCGTCCCCGCCGCGCTCGTAGAGATCCGCCGGCTCGGCCGCACCATGGGCCAGCGCGCCACCGACATCCTCGCGTTCTTCGATCGCCCCGGCACATCGAACGGGCCAACAGAGGCGATCAACGGCCGACTCGAACACCTCCGCGGCTCCGCGCTCGGCTTCAGGAACCTCACGAACTACGTCGCGCGCAGCCTGCTCGAAGCCGGAGGCTTCAGACCCCACCTACACCCTCGTTCGTGAAGAGCCGAGAAACCCCTCGAGCTGCGTCTCTGCGTAGGCTCAACGTCTAGCTCAAGGGAATTGACCCCAGTCGAGAGTTAGGTTAGGCTAACCTAAGCGAAAGGGGGTTTGCTGTGACAGACCGATCCGGTACAGTTCGACGCTCAGCTCGCGGAGGATTAACCGACTCAATTCTAGGTACCCGAAATCTCATGATGGTGGCCTCCCTGTCGGTGGTCGGCCTCATCATCCTCATCCCACTGAACTACATCGCGCCGGCGGGTGCGGCTTCGCAGAGCGCAGTCTGGCTCGGGGTGTCCCTTCTCGGACTTTGGGTCATTCCCTACCTCCTTCCTCTGGCCGTTGTGCGAAGGCCGGGCGCTTCGCTGCTGGCCGCGCTGATCATCGGAGTTGTGAGCGTATTTACTACTCCCACTGGGCCTGCCGCGATTGTCGGTAACGTCATTGGCGGGCTCCTGGTTGAGTTTCCCATGGCGTTGATGCTGTACCGGAAGTGGACGTGGTGGGCGTATCTGATCTCCGCCGCATTCTTCGGGGCATTTAACAGCCTGTTGTACCTCACGCTGCTCAAGCACGCGGTGGGAATCTCGGTATCGGGACTGATCGTGCTGGTGGGAGTCACGTCGTCCGTCATTGGCGGTTTGGCCGTTGTCGGACTAACCCGTTTGCTCAACAATGCAGGCGTAGGCGTAGACCATCGTGAGTGAAACGCTGGCCTCCACTTTGAGCAGCGAGCAACGGTCTGTGAGCGAGTCCGCGCGGGCGCTCCTGGCGGTTGAGGATCTTTCCGTTCACTACTTGGGTCAGGACCGGTGGGTGCTGCAACGTCCAAGCCTGGTCCACCTGAGCGGTCAGGTAACGGCCGTCATTGGGCCCTCTGGATGCGGTAAAACTACCTTCGTCCGAGCCGTGTGCGGCCTTGTGCCCCACTGTCTGCCGTCCGAATACTCCGGCAGCGTTCAAATTGCCGGCGCCGAAATCGCCGACGCCACGGTCCAGTTGATCGCTACCAATGTCGCCTACGTGGGACAAAATCCGGATGCCGCAGTCATTACCCGTACGGTGTATGACGATGTCGCGTTTGCGCTGCAGAACCTCTGCCTGCCTGTTCCTGAGATTGATCGACGGGTACGCGAGGCATTGGCTGCGGTTGGTCTGGAGACCAAGCTGTGGGAGAGCCCATGGAGATTATCGGGCGGCCAACGCCAGCGCCTAGCGATCGCGGTAGCACTGGCTATGCAGCCCCGCTTACTAGTCCTCGATGAGCCAACATCGACTATTGACACGCAAGGCACGGACGAGTTTTACAGCGTCATCCAACAGCTGGTTAGCGATGGCGTGGGCATCGTGGTGATCGACCATGACCTCGACCCGGTCCTACCCCTGTGCGATCACGTCATAGCGCTCAACGCGCAGGGCGCGGTGATCGCGCAGGGAACTCCACATGAGGTTTTTCTCAGCCATACCGCGGAACTTGAGGCGTGCGGAGTGTGGCTGCCCCGTGCGTTACGCGACGAATCCCCGCACCACGCCTTGACCTGCGAGCAGGCGGGCATTCGAGTTCCCCGCATCACGGATATCTGTGGTGATTCGGTGCAATATCAGCGGCGCACCGAAGCAGGATGGGAAACCATCGATGCGATTGACACGCTCGACGGTGGAGGCAGCGCCACGGTAGAGCTGGCAGATTTCTGTGTTCCCGGACGTTCCCCAGCTATCTCTATGCGGCTACGGGGTGGCGAGTTTATCGCGCTTATAGGGCCGAATGGCGCAGGCAAAACATCCCTGCTCGCGGCGCTGGCGGGTCTCATACCATCAAAGGCACAACGCGCTACGGTCTGCGGAGAGGTTGTGCGGCGAGGGCGGCACCAGGTCGGCTACGTGTTTCAAAACCCGGAACATCAGATGGTTTGTTCCACCGTGGCTGGCGAAATCTCCACGGGGGATGTTTCCGCGTCTAAAGCCGAGGCTATTGTGGAGCAATTCGATCTCTCCCAGTATCGAGACCAACACCCGTTGACTCTCTCAGGCGGCCAGATTCGTAGACTATCGGTGGCTACGATGGTCGCCGAGAGCCGCGATGTGATTGTCCTTGACGAGCCCACGTACGGCCAGGACTGGGCGAATACCTGCGAACTCATGGCCTTCATCGACGAACTGCGCGCTGAGGGCAGAACCGTCATCATGGCCACCCACGACCTAGAACTTGCCCTATCACGCTGCAGCCACATCATCGCGCTACCTGCTGCCGTTAGCGAAACTCGTGAAAACGCCGCATCCGCAGCACCAGCGAACCCGCCTTCGCCGTCCGTGCCCCGTGGACTCTTCTCATCGTTCAATCCTGTGACGTTGCTATTGGCGCTAATCCCGGCGATGGTCATGGTGTTCGTATGCAAGGACCCGGCCGTCAATGTTGGAGTGCTCATCGCAGCGAGCCTGGCCATGGTAGCCGCGAGAGCGAGTCGCGCTCGAACGGTCATGTCACTGCTAGCACCCTGGGTCATCGCAGCTGTGCTACTGCCGGTGTTCCGCTACAACTACACCATTGAAGAGGTCAGCCCAATCTACAATTACGGTGGCGAGCTTGCGGCAGCGAGCGGTATCGGGGCACTGTTGTCCCTCATGCTGCTTTCAGGCATCAGCACTCATCCGGAAGCGCTGCTTCGCACGTTGACGACGACGTTCAAGCTTCCCCATCGGGTCACTGCGGCGGGAGCTGCGGCTGTCGCCTTCGTCACTCGTTTCCGGCAAGATTTCCAGCTGTTGCGCACAGCGCGGGCATTGCGGGGTATTGGGGCATCATGGGGGCCGTTAGCGCCCGCAATTCGATGGGTGGGTTCCCTCGTGCCGCTGGCGATCCTCGCCGTCCAGCACGGCGAACGGGTTGCCCTGTCGATGGATTCACGTGGCTTTAGCGCCTATCCGCGGCGCACGGAACTCCAACACACACCGTGGCAGGTGCGAGATTGGTGCCTGGTGGGCCTCCTTTGGGCCGTTACTGCGTTGCTGTGGTGGTGGCGCCAATGAACGTTTCGAAAGACTCGACTCGACAGGAGCCCGATGTGAGTATTTCCGTCGCCGCACTAATCCGCCCGGCCAAGGGCGCGATGGTCCTTTCCGCAGTCCTCACAGCCTTAGGCGCTATCGTCACGCTGGTGCCGTTCGTCGCCTTACACAACATGGCCGCGATCTGGCTTGACGGGCAGGTGCGCACCGGCTGGACCGGAAAGCCGTGGGTTTGGGCCGTGATAGCGGTGCTTTCGCTGTTCGTGGGCCAATTGCTCTACCTGTTTGGATTGGGTGTCACCCACGAGGCAGAAGCCAAGCTCCGACATCGGTTGCGCGGCAATGTGGTCCAAGCGCTGGGCAGTTTGCCCTTGGGTAGGGTCTCGCAGGTGCCGCACGGGGCCATCCGCAAGATGGTGTGTGACGATACCGCAGCCATCCATACTCTCGTTGCGCATGTTCCCGGTGATGTCACCAACGCCGTGGTCTCGATGGTCGTAGGCCTCGGGTATCTCGTGTGGGTCGATTGGCGACTGGCGCTCGCGCTCTTTGGAACGTGGGCCGTAGCGATCATGATCATCGTCAGCACGACCATGCGCGGCTATAGCGATATCACCGAGCGATTCGGACATGCCCAGACCGCACTGGCCGCAGCCACCGTCGAAATGCTTGAGGGCATTAAGGAGATCAAGAATTTCCAGGCCACCGATGCGACCCGAACGCGCTTTAACGCCGCCCGCCAGCAATTTTCTGCCATCTCCTTCGACTGGGTTCGTCGCTCCGGCAGAGCGATTAGTCTGCTCGGTTCGCTACTGCGTCCAGCCACGGTCTTCGTCACGGTCGCGTTACTGGCGGCGCTATTCGTCGCGCAGGATTGGAGCACGCTGTCGGCGACGCTGCCATTCTTCCTGATCGCTCCCGGCATCCCGGAGGGGTTCACGGTGCTAGTCGGTCTGATGCAGCATATCTATGAGTCGCAGCTGGCGGCTCGCACCACGGCAGAGCTGCTTTCCGAGAAACCCATGCCCGAAGGCAGCCGCACCCAAGAAGAGGGCCCAAACCCCGGCCAAGTTGAGGTCTGTGAGGTTTCCTTCTCCTACGAGCCTGACGTGCCCGTTGTGCACGGTGTCTCCTTTACGGCTGAGCCCGGAACGGTCACGGCTCTGGTGGGCCCGTCGGGCGGAGGGAAGTCCACACTGGCCCGGCTGATTGCGCGCTTTTACGACGTCAATGATGGCGTGGTACGCATCAGCGGTGTGGATGTGCGCGAGGCGAGTTTTTCGTGGCTACTTTCCCGCGTCGCGATCGTCCTACAGGACGTAACGTTGTCGAACGATTCGGTCCATACCAATATCGCGCTGTCGAAACCGTCGGCAACGCGCGCCGAGGTCGAGGCAGCAGCCCGTGCGGCATGCATCCACGATCGCATTATGCGTCTGCCCGAGGGGTATGACACCGTGCTTGGCGAGGTTGGTGGCTTCCTCTCGGGCGGTGAGCGGCAACGCATCACCCTGGCGCGAGCATACTTGCAGGATGCGCCGATCTTGATTCTCGACGAGGCCACCGCGCAAGCAGACCCCCAGTCGGAGCGTGCGATCCACGAAGCGCTCAGCACCTTGGCATCCGGGCGCACGGTGATCATCATCGCGCATCGACTCGCCACCATCCGAGACGCCGACCAGATCCTCGTGATTGAGGACGGCCACATCACTCAGCGTGGTAGGCACGAGGACTTGGTCGACCAAGCGGGGACCTATAGCGAGATGTGGCGGGCCCAAGAACTCCATTACATGGCCTAAGGAGAGACACGCTCATGTGGAAACTAATGATCAGGGTCGTCAACAGGGCCGAGTTGCGT
Organism: Brachybacterium timonense; assembly: GCF_900258505.1. Taxonomy (GTDB): domain Bacteria; phylum Actinomycetota; class Actinomycetes; order Actinomycetales; family Dermabacteraceae; genus Brachybacterium; species Brachybacterium timonense. The sequence goes on along the minus strand of NZ_LT984895.1, from coordinate 2,383,434 downwards.
ACGTTGGTGGGCTGGTTCGCCTTCTCCGCTGTCCTACAAGGCATCACACTGGCGTTGATGATCCCCTTCCTTCGGGCATTATTCTCCCGCTCTGAAACCCTTGGCACCTGGCTCGTCGTCGTTGCCATCCTCGGCGCGATCACGGTGACGGTCGACACCTTCGCGATGTACCGCTCCTATCGGATCAGCGTCTATGAAGTATGCGATACCTTAATTGATCGCGTAGCAGATCATGTCTTGCAGCTGCCGCTTGGGTGGTTTAATGCCAAACGCGAAGCGGACGTGGCTAATGCGACCTCCAAGGAGATCAACACCCTGTCGCATCTGGCATCAATGGTGATCCCGAACCTGTGCAACGCCTTCATCGTGCCGTTGGTGATACTCGTTGCCACCGCATTCATTGAGTGGCCGTTAGCTGTGGTCATGGCAGTGTCGATCTTGCCGTTTATTCTCACGTGGCGGAAAATGTCGGCGGCAACAACCAGAGCCAATGACATGGAAGACCGTACCTCGGCCGCCGCAGCCGGCCGGTTGATTGAGTTCGCCAGGCTACAACCGGTGCTTCGAGCCACGGGTGCCGCGACGTCGTGGGACCCCGTACAAGAGACTCTGCAAGCCGACTCTGAGGCGACGTTGGCCGGGCTTCGGATCAAGGGCCGACCTGCCCAAGGATTCAACCTCATCGCTAACGTGACTTTCGCGGTGGTGCTCGCCTTGGGGCTGTCGTTCGTGACCGGAGCGCGTCTGGACCCGATTGCGTATCTGGTGATCGCGGCGGTCAGTGCGCGCATGCTGCTGCCGCTCACAAAAGCCGCGCTCTACGCATCTGAGGTCGATAACGCCGCAGTGGCGTTGCGCCAGATGGGAATAATCCTTGATGCCGCGCCACTTGCCGAACCTGATTCCGAGCAGGCACGGGAACCGCGTGGGACGTCGATTGAATTCCGAGGAGTGTCGTTTTCCTACGAGTCAGGCCGGCCTGTCCTAGACGATGTCTCGCTCACCGCCCCGCAGGGAGCAGTCACCGCACTAGTGGGGCCGTCAGGGGCCGGGAAGTCGACGATCTTGCGTCTCACCGCAAGGTTTTGGGATGTCGACGCCGGTAGCGTGACCATCGGCGGGGTGGACGTGCGCGAGATTCCAACCACGCGGATCATGGAGCTGACCTCGATGGTGTTCCAGGACACCTACCTGTTTGACACCACGATCCGGGAGAATCTGCGGATTGCCCGCCCCAATGCGACGGACGCCGAGTTGGAAGAGGCAGCTCGCAAGGCGAGACTTGATCGGGTGATTGAGGCGCTGCCTCACGGTTGGGATACCGAAGTGGGGCCTGCCGGGCAGAGCCTGTCTGGAGGTGAGCGCCAACGAGTGGCAATCGCTCGGGCATTCATCAAGGATGCTCCGATACTGCTGCTCGACGAGATTACCTCGGCGCTGGACGGCGAGAATGAATCGGCGATTAGCGACGTCATCAGTCAACTATCTGAGGGCCGCACTGTGATCGTGGTAGCGCACAGACTATCCACCATAGATAGCGCCGATCAGGTGGTCTTCCTCGAACCCTTAGCGGACGGTGCTATCGTCGCCGAAACCGGCACGCCTAAGGAATTGTCTAGTCGGCCCGGACGGTTCCACGATTTCGTGGCTGCCGCCGATGCGTCGTCTCGTTGGCAGCTGAGACACACCTCAGGTTAGCGGACGCGGTCCCGGTGCCAGGCGCCAAGCCCTAAACCCACAGCTCGAATCGGAGTACCTCGACACGTTTGGCACACGTGGTGCTGTCGCGAACATGGCGCTAGTGGGATCATGTGCGAACAGCATCTCGCTGATGAGCGAGGGCGCTGCTAATCACCAAGGGAGTTGAGTCCCTCATAGTGGTGTAGCGGGGTGGTCGTGCTGGACAGCAGGGCGGTCACCGCGTGATCCTCGAGTTTCGTCCGCTACAACTCACTCGCGAAAGGCCACACGATGACCGCTACCCATATTGTCGACCCTGCCGGGCTGCTTGGCGAACTGCTTGCCGAGGCGTCACCTGTTGCAGACTGTGATCAACGAGTTGCTGTCTGCGGATGCTGATGCGGTTGCAGGTGCCGAGTACGGCCGCCCAGATCCTGACCGACGGGCCCAGCGCAACGGCTACCGCCACCGGCCTCTCGATACCCGTGTTGAGACCTTGGACATCGCGGTCCCGAAACTACGCCAGGGCACCTATTTCCCTGAGTGGCTGCTGGAGCGTCGCAAGCGCGCCGAGTCCGCATTGATCACTGTTGTTGCCGACTGCTATCTCGCTGGAGTCAGTACTCGTCGGATGGACAAGTTGGTCAAGACGTTGGGAATCGACCGGCTGTCGAAGTCCCAGGTCTCTCGCATGGCCGCCGAGTTGGACGAGCACGTCGCCGAGTTTCGACACCGCCCACTAGGCGATGCTGGGCCGTTCACGTTCGTGACCGCCGACGCGTTGACGATGAAAGTTCGCGAGGGAGGTCGTGTGGTCAACGCGGTCGTCATGCTCGCGACCGGGGTCAACGCCGACGGGCATCGCGAAGTCTTAGGGATGCGGGTCGCCACGAGCGAGACCGGCCCGGCCTGGAACGAGTTTTTCGCCGATCCGGTCGCCCGAGGACTGTCCGGGGTCCGGCTGGTCACCTCCGACGCCCACCAAGGCATCGTGGAAGCGATCGCGGCGAACCTGCCCGGTGCCGTCTGGCAGCGTTGCCGCACTCACTACGCCGCGAACCTGATGAGCATCACTCCCAAGAGCTTGTGGCCGGCGGTCAAGGCCATGCTCCACTCCGTCTATGACCAGCCTGACGCCGATGCTGTTCACGCCCAGTCCGACCGGCTACTGGACTACACCGCCGAGAAACTCCCCGACGTCGCAGACCACCTCGATGCCGCCCGCGCTGACATTCTCGCGTTCACCAGCTACCCGACCGAGGTCTGGCAGCAGATCTGGTCGAACAACCCCACCGAACGGCTGAACCGCGAGATCCGGCGCCGCACCGATGCGGTTGGGATCTTCCCAAACCGGGAAGCGATTGTCCGGCTCGTCGGCGCCGTCCTGGCCGAGCAAACCGATGAATGGGCAGAAGGCCGCCGCTACCTCGGCCTGGAAGTCCTCGCCAAGAGCCGCCTCAACCTGATCACCACACCCACAACCACGACCGATGCCGACATGCCCGCACTCGCAGGCTAAAACCCCAAACGAGAGGAAAACGCCGTTACACCACTACAAGGGACTTGACCCCCAACTTGCTAAAAGCTTTGTAGTTGACTAGGAGTGCAGATGGTCGTCGGCCCACCTGCAAGAACGAATAGCAAGCGGTATCGTCTACAGGTAGAGGTGTTACCCGCATCATTTGTCGAGACCCCGCGTCTATTCTTGCGCGCGAGATCCCGACTGGTTCACCCCCTCTACGGACGCCAGCCGGGTAGTGACGTGCCAGATACTCAGCGGTACAGCAGGCTAATCTCCAAACGTCCGCGGCAGCCGGAATTCCCAGTTCATAGCCGGTAATGACGCTATCCGATAGCGCCACTCCGCACTGGGGTCTTGTATCCATCGTGACCGGTTGTGCGACCCCGCGTGCGGATGCGGGAATTTCCTCTACGTCGCCTACCGGGAGATGCGTAACCTGGAATCCGAGCTCAAGCGGCGCATGGTCACGCTCGCGGAGGAGAAGGGCCTCCCGGTCCCACCCGGCCCGCTGCCGTACTACCCGCTGTCGGGACTGCACGGCATGGACATCCTTCCGGTCGCTGTGCTGATCGCGCGGATCACCCTGTGGATGGGGCATCGTCAGATGATCGAGACGCACGGCCCCGCCGAGGATCCGCTGCCGCTCGCGGAGCTCTCGAATCTCCGCCGTGCCGATGCGCTGCGCAGCGCGTGGCCGGCGACGGATGTGATCATCGGCAATCCTCCGTTCATCGGGGACAGGACGATCCGCCGCAAGCTGGGCGATGACTACGTCGAATGGCTCAAGAAGACTTTCCGAGTAGGGGTCATCGATCTCTCCGGCTACTGGTTCCGGCGCGCGGCAGAGCAGATGGAGCCCGGCCAACGCGCCGGCCTGGTCTCGACGAACACTCTGCGTGAGAACAAGCATCGACAAGGCTCGCTGGACTATGTGGTGCAGCGGGGTGGCGTCATCACGGACGCCGTGTCCAGCCAGAAATGGCCCGGTGATGCACAGGTGCACGTGTCGATCACCAACTGGGTGATGTCCCCGGAGGACCCGCCGACCGAGTTCACGCTCGACGGTGAACCGGTCAGTGGCATCACCACTCAGCTGCGAGAGGGCCGAGCGGGCTGGCAGCCGAAGCGTCTTGCCGCGAACAAGGGACGCTCCTTCATCGGATGCCAGCCCACGGGCGACGGTTTCCTCCTGGGAGCCGACGAGGCGCAGAAGCTGCTGGAGGACCCACGCAACGCCGGACGGGTGCGTCCGTATCTGACCAGCCGCGACCTCGCGAACTCGGTGGACAGCGCGCCGACCCGATGGATCATCGACTTCGGCACGATGCCGCTGGAGGATGCGGCGTCGTCGCCGGCGCTGCTGGACATCGTCCGGCTCCGGGTGCGCCCCGAACGTGAACAGGCTGGCGGCGACCTCGCCAGACTGTGGTGGCAGCTATGGCGTCCTCGCCCGGCCATGCGTACCGCAATTGCGGACTTAGACCGCTATATCGTCTGCACTCTCACCGGCAAGCGATTCTTCACCGCGTGGCAGACTGGACTGACGTGCCCCTCGAACGCGGTCGGCGTGATCGCGGCCGATGACGACTTCACGATGGGAGTGCTCTCATCCAGGGCGCACGACGCCTGGGCATGGTGGTGGTCCTCGACGATGAAGAGCGATCTGCGCTACACGCCTACGTCCACGTTCCAGACATTCCCGTTCCCCACGGCGCCGAGCAGCCGGGCCCGTGACCGGGTCGCGGAAGCCTCGCGTGAACTCCATGAGCGTCGCTCTGCTCTCAGCCGTGAGCGTGGCATCGGCCTGACGGCCCTGTACAACCTGTACGACGACGGTGCCTTCGAGGATCTGCATGACCGTCATCGGGAACTCGATGAGGCCGTGGCAACGGCGTACGGCTGGCCCGTGACCATCGCGCAGGACGGGGACGAGCTCGTCGCCCGTCTGAGCGCGTTGAACGAGCAGATCATCACCGGCGAAGTCGACTACTCCCCCTGGGGACCCTGAGGCGCAGCACGCCCAGGCGATCAGCTTGTCTGCGACGCAGCGTCCTTATCTCCGGGATACCCCGTGCCATCAGGTGAGCAAGCAGTCCCGGGGATCCGGCCGCGCTCCTAGACTGGCGACATGTCTGCTCCCGCCCCGTACCTGGCAGTTACCGACCTTCGCGCGTGCAGGATGACCGTCACGGAGCTGGCCGCCGCCCTGCCCCGTGCCGAGCTCGACGTCGCCTCCGCGGCCGAGGCCGTGCGTCCCGTGGTCGAGGATGTCGCTGTGCGGGGAGCTGCCGCCGTGTTGGATGCCTCTGAACATTTCGACGGGGTCCGGCCGGCGCATCTGCGGGTGCCCTCCAGCGCGTTGGAGGATGCGCTGGAGGCCTCGGATCCGACGATCCGTGCCGCGCTGGAGGAGTCCGCTGCCCGAGTGCGGCGCGTCGATGCAGCGCACATGCGGGAGGAGAGCACGGTCGAGGTGATCCCGGGCGGCACTGTCAGCCAGCGCTGGGTGCCCGTGCGCCGGGTGGGCCTGTACGTGCCCGGCGGACGCGCGGTGCTGCCCAGCTCTGTGGTGATGAACGTGGTACCCGCCCAGGTTGCCGGGGTCGAGCAGATCGTGGTCGCCTCCCCGCCGCAGAAGGAGTTCGGCGGCCTGCCGCATCCGACGATCCTGGCCGCCTGCGCTCTGCTCGGCGTGACCGAGGTGCTCGCCGCCGGCGGCGCTCAGGCGATCGCCCTGCTTGCTCACGGTGCCTCCGATCTGGGGGATGGCGCCGGCTTTGACCCCGTGGACCTCGTCACGGGTCCGGGCAATGTGTATGTGGCCGCCGCGAAACGTCTCGTGCGCGGGCAGGTCGGCATCGACGCCGAAGCCGGCCCCACCGAGATCGCGATCCTCGCCGACGACACCGCCAACCCGGCTTTCGTCGCCGCCGACCTCATCTCCCAGGCCGAGCACGACCTTCTGGCTGCGAGTGTCCTGGTTACTCCCTCGGCCACGCTCATTGACGCGGTCGAGGCCGAGCTCGCCGCCCAGGTGCCGCACGCTCTCCACCGCGAACGCATTGAAGAAGCGCTGCGCGGACCCCAAAGCGGCGCCGTGCTCGTGGATGATCTCGACCAGGGCCTGGAGGCCGTGAACGCCTATGGCGCCGAACACCTGGAGATCCACACCGCTGACGCCGCTGACGTCGCCGCCCGCGTCACCAACGCCGGGGCGATCTTCGTCGGCCCCTACAGCCCCGTGAGCCTCGGCGACTACGCCGCTGGCTCCAACCACGTGCTGCCCACCGGCGGAACCTCCCGCTTCACCAGCGGACTCGGCGTGCAGACCTTCCTGCGCGCCATCGAAGTGATCCACTACGACCGCGAGGCGCTAGCTGCATCACGAGAGGCAGCGACCACGCTCGCCCGCGCCGAAGACCTCGCCGCCCACGGCGGTGCGATCGACACACGCTTCACAACCTGATGTAGACCGCGGCGGGCACCGTCAGCGATCAGTCGCGGGAGGCCGCCTCAGTGTTCTCCGGCTCGGCAGGCTCCGGTTCGGCACGCGGGGAGAGCGCGGGCGCTGGGCTGTGCTCCTGCCGCGTCAGGTACGACGCCACGGCCCGCCAGCCCAGAAGCAGCACCGCGGTCACCCCGGTCGTCACCAGAATGAAAGCGGTCGCGGTCCCATCGCCGACGAGCGTGCGCAGCGTCATGCCGCCGCTGACAGTGATCGCCCACACGAACACGCCCTGCGGCCAGATCCCGAAGGGATGCCGCCAGGCACGGATCGCTAGGTGGCCCAGCAGCAGACCGGTCAGGAACGGCCATGCCACCCAGGCGAGGTTCACCCCGCTCAGCGGCTCGCCGTGCGAGGCGAGGCCGATGGCAACAAAGATCAGGACGCAGGCGATGTCGCCCAGCAGGGCGGCCACGGGTCGGAACATCCATCCAGCGTACGACTGTTCTCATCGGCACGGCATGAGCTTGCGCTCGCGCCACCATCATGAGTGCACCTGCGAGAGCTCTTGCGAGCCGCACTGAGACCGGTTACATTGCGTGTGAAACCGGTACCAACATGGGGTGTGGACGACGAGGAGGTGGCAGTGGTGGTGGACCGAACCGATCGCCGTGCCGCGACAGCGGGACTTGTCCTCGTCACTGCGATCTGGGGCTCGACGTTCTTTCTGATCAAGGGAGCGGTCGCCAGCCACGACCCCCTCGACTTCCTCTCCGTGCGCTTCCTCATTGCTGCCGTGATCGTTGCGCTCGTCTTCCATCGGCGGCTGCGTCGGCTGGGGCGGCGAGAGTGGCTCATTGGGCTTGGACTCGGCGCGGTCTACGGCATTGCACAGGTGCTGCAGACCTGGGGACTGACCATGACCGACGCCTCCGTCTCCGGATTCATTACGGGCACATACGTGATCATTACCCCGCTGCTGCTCTGGCTCGTCCTGCGCCGGACCTTGGGCGTCGGAGTGTGGGGCGCGGTCGTCCTTGCTCTGGGCGGACTGGCTGTTCTGGGGCTCACCGGCGTCTCCGGTGGATTCGGCGAACTCATCACCTTCCTCGGTGCAGCCGTCTATGCGGTCCATATCGTGCTGCTGGAGAAGCCGTCGAAGCAGATCGATGCCCTGGCTCTGACCGCAGTGCAGATGGTCGGCATCGCTGCCGTGTGCACCGTGATGGCACTGCCGGACGGAATCACTGCTCCGTCCGGAGACGGTGTCTGGTTCGCCGTGCTGTACACCGCGGTCATGGCTGGTGTGATCACCATGGCGCTGCAGACATGGGCGCAGGCACGGATCTCGCCGACCCGCGTCGCTCTGCTGATGACTCTCGAGCCCGTGTTCGCCTCGGCTTTTGCCATCGCACTGGGAGGCGAATCCCTGACCTGGCGTCTGATGCTGGGTGGCTCGCTGATCCTCGGCGCGATGGCGCTCGGTATCCTTTCCGACCGCGACAGCGCCGCCCCCATGTCCGAACAGCCGCAGACGGCTCCGGCACTCAGCCGCGACGCCAGCGCGAAGCCCCACTACAGCGCCGAGCCAGAGCTGCACGAACCTCCCCTGAAGATAACCGCACCGAGGACCATCACAGCCTCTGGTCCTGCGGGCCACCCCTCATTGGACCGGTCGACCGGTTCGTGACCTCTCCGGGACCGAGTACAGCCTGTTCTCGTCCTGCGGCCCTCGGGCCAGCTCCCTATCAACGAAGATTCACAGGAGAACATCATGACCACTTCCATCTCGCGTCGTGGATTCGGATCGCTCGCAGTGGTGAGCGCCGCCGTGCTCGGACTCGCCGCGTGCAGCGGCTCCTCGGGAGGCGGAAAGAAAGGGTCGGTCACGTGGTCGACCTGGGGCAGCCCGGAGGATCTGAAGAGCTTCGACAAGTTCCAGGAAGCGTTCAAGACGAAGCATCCGGATATCGAGCTCAACTTCCAGCCGACTCCTTCCTACGACGAGTACCACTCCAAGCTGCTCACCCAGCTGTCATCCGGCACTGCCCCGGATGTCTTCTACCTCGGGGATGACCGCATCGCCTCGGTCATCCCCAACGGCGTGCTACTCCCTCTGGACGACCGGCTGGGGCAGAACGGCGCCGTCTCGAAGGAAGACTTCGCCGCCGACCTGCTTTCCGTCGCGACCCTGGACGACGCCCTCTACGGGATTCCCAATGACGTGAACCCGGACACGCTGTGGTACGACAAGGAAGCACTGCAAGCCGCTGGCATCACGGAGGACCCCGCCGACCTTGCTGCTGCCGGGCAGTGGACGACAGAGACCTTCTTCGAGATGACGAGCAAGCTGAAGGCGGCCGGCCTCACCGGGGCTGTCTTCTACAACTACTGGGCCACGCATGACAGCTGGATGACCTCCCAGGGCGGAACCGTCTATGACGAGGACGGGGCCTACGTCGCCCATGAGGATGAGACATCGATCCGTGCCATGGAGGAGTTCGCAACGAGGTTCCAGAACGAGGAGTTCCTCATTGCGGATCTGCTCCCCGAGGGATCCGGTGCTGACACGATGCTGGTCACGCACAAGCTCGGGTTCTTCGCGGCCGGGCGCTACACCATCGGCGCGATCCGGGGCGGAGGGGTGGATGAGGACCTGTACGACATCGTTCCGTGGCCGACGCCCGATGGCTCGGCTGCCTCGACCGGAGTCGCTGCCTCCTACCTCGTCATCAACAAGAAGGTCGCAGACCCCGAGGCGGCGTTCACCTTCTTCACCGAGTTCCTGTCGGTCGACGGGCAGAAGCTGCGTCTCGAAGACAGTGGCAATGCCGTGCCATCGATCCAGGGAGCAGACAGCCTCGTCACCGACGGCGGATACCCCAAGCATGCACAGACGATGCTGGACATGCGCGATGCTGGGTACTCGAATTTCCCAACGGAAGCCGCGGTTCCTGATCTGTCGAACTCGATCGCCGTGGACCACATGCTCCCGCTGTACCAGGGCAAGTCGGATGCTCGAACGACGCTCTCCCAGGTCGCTGAGCTCGTGGCGGAGAAGGCAGAGAAATGACCTCGATGGCTCCGCCGCGCCGGAAAGGATGGAAGGAGCGTGACAAGCGGTGGGGATGGTTTTTCATCGCACCGCAGGGCATCGGTCTTCTGCTCTTCACGCTCATCCCCTTCATCGGTTCCTTCGTGCTCGGCTTCACCGAGTGGAACGGCTTCGGGATGCCGCGATGGGCGGGTCTTACGAACTTCATCGATCAGTTCACGGACCCGCTGCTGGGCAGGGCGATCATCAATACCCTCCTCATCGCGGCGATCACGGTTCCCATCGGTCTTGCGCTGGCGATCATTGTGTCTGTCTTGCTCAATGGGATCCGTGGCCGCGCAATCTACCTGGTGATGTTCTTTGCTCCCGTGGTGACCAGCATGGTCGCCGTGGCGATGCTCTGGCAGCAGCTGCTTCGCCGCGACGGGTGGATCTCCACCGCGATCGCCGCAGTCTTCGGCACGAACCCGCCCGATTGGCTGGGAGATCCGCGCCTGGCACTGGCTGCTGTGTGCATGGTGACGATCTGGGCGTCCCTGGGACTCAATGTGGTGATCTTCCTAGCGGGGCTGCAGAACATCCCTGCCGCTGTCCTGGAGGCGGCGCAGATCGACGGGGCCGGACCGATCAGACGGATGCTGTCGATCATCCTGCCGATGCTCTCTCCGATCATCTTCTTCCAGTCCGTGATCGCCTTCATCAGCTCGCTGCAGACCTTCGACCTGGTCTTTGTGCTCGTGAAGAACGCAGGTCCGGACAATGCGACCAGAACAATCGTTTATCACATCTATGACCTCGGATTCGCGAAGGCAGAATTCGGCGTCTCATCCGCGGCGTCCGTGATCCTGCTGGCCATCACCTTGGTGATCACGGCCGCCCAGTTCGCGCTCCAGAAGCGCTTCGTGCACTACGAGGTGTGATCCCGATGACGACACAGAGTTCACCCATCACGATCAACAGTGCTGCGTTGCGCGGCCGTTCACGATCCAGAGCCCGGCGCGTCCTCCTGCATGTCGTGCTCCTGCTGGGCGGACTGACGATGACCGCTCCGTTTCTCTGGATGGTTCTCACCAGCTTCAAGTCCCTGCCACAGCTGCTCCAGGAGCCGCTGAGCCTGTGGCCCACCCCCTGGGCGTGGGAAAACTGGCCGGATGCCTGGTCTGCACTGCCGTTCGGAAGGGCCTACGCTAACAGCATCTACATCGCAGTTCTCAGCGTCGGCGGCACCCTCATCACCTCATCCATGGCCGGCTATGCCTTCGCTCGGATCCAGTTCCGGGGCGCGAAAGTGCTGTTCTGGCTGTTCCTCGCGATGCAGATGGTGCCGAAACAAGTCACCTTGGTGCCGTTCTACTTCCTCATGGCCAAGATCGGATGGGTCGACTCGCACCTCGCGCTGATCATCCCGGCCATGATGGTGAATCCGTTCGGAGTCTTCCTGGCTCGGCAGTTCATCATGTCCGTGCCTCTCGAACTGGAGGAAGCCGCCATTGTGGACGGCGCATCACGTCTGCGCATCTACTGGCAGATCATTCTGCCGGCGATCCGCCCGGGCCTCGGCGCGCTGGCGATCATCGCCGTACTGGATTCGTGGAACAACTTCCTCATGCAGCTCGTGCTGCTGAACTCGACCGAACTGTTCACGGTTCCCCTGTTGCTCTCGCAGTTCCAAGGGCAGTACGGCGGCATGAACTACGGCATCGTCATGGCGGCTACCGCACTGTCGACGATCCCGATGCTCGCCGCATTTGTTGTAGGACAGAAGCAGATCATGAACTCGCTGGCGACCTCCGGACTGGGAGGCCGCTGATGAACGGAGCATCGCTTCTTCCCGCGGGGCTCATCGACCTCGATGAGGTCCCGTACACGGTGAGGCGTTCACGGCTGCTCGTGCGCAGGAGCCCACAGGAATCTGGCCTGCTGCAGGTACTGCGCGCCACCTACGAGCGGGATCTTGACGAGAGCATCCTGGTGGATCAGCTGGAGGTCCTCGATGAGCGCGGGGACCGGGTCCAGGTGGGCTCCGCGGATCCCGTTGCCATCTGGTGCGGCCCGGTGGCCGTGGCCGTGACCGCTCAGGACACGGTCCACATCGGTCCGCTGCCCGCGGGGTGGAGCGTGAGATTCCTGCTGCAGGAGCCTGACGCCGAACACGAGCTCGGGCTGCCGACTGGGCAGCGTCGGCTCTGGACCCACAAGATGACAGTCAGCGACGAGGCCCAGGGCGTCATCCGGCTGGTCGCGCGGAGCGAAGCAGCGGAACTGATGATCCGCTGCGCTGGACCGGCACCGCATCGGCGGATCGACGAGGTCCTCTCCGCGACCTCAGCTGAGGCATCACGATGGATGGCGCGGTGCCCTGCGGTCCTTCCACAGCGTGAGCGGATGGCACGTCTTTGCTGGTGGGTCCTCGGGGTGAACACCCTCGCGCTCGGAGGTGCGCTGGACGACCTCGCCGTCGTCCCGAGCAAGCGCGGCTACGTGGGTCTGTGGCAGTGGGACGCCTACTTCATCGCGATCGGGCTCAGACACGGCGATCTCGACCTCGCACGAGGGCAGCTCCAGCTGGCGCTGTCGCGGCCGAGCGAGTATGGGCAACTGCCCGATGTCCTTCACGAACAGGGCATCCTCGCCTCGAGCGACGACCTGCCCGAGACTGATCTGGAGAACCTGCGGGCCATGAGCTCGCCCACGCTCGCGCATCAGCGCATCCCCCTGACGAAGCCTCCATTGACCGCCCTCGCGGTCGACCTGGTTGATCGGGCAGCAGGGAACACCGCGCTCGCCGAGGAGCTCACCGATGTCATCGCCGCCTCACAGTCATGGTGGTTCGAGCGGTCCTGGTCCGATCTGGTGGACGGCCCGGCCTACCTTCACCCCTACTCCTCAGGGCTCGACGACTCCCCGGTCTTCGACCGTTCCGCGATCGTTGGCTCCCCAGACCTGTGGGCGTACCTGATCCTTCAGGATCGGATCCTCGAGACCTGGGCACGCCGACAGGGCCGTCGGGACGAGGCCGAGCACCACCGCAGCCGAAGCCAGCAGATGCTGGGGCGCCTGCTGGAGACGTGGCATGCGCAGGAGGGGCGCTTCCACGCCGTCGGAGAACATGGCCTGATCAGGGAGGATACGGTGCTGGGGCTTATGCCGCTGCTGTGCGATGGGGTCGATCCCGAGATTACGCAGGGGCTCATCGCTTCACTCGAGGACCCGGACAGATTCGCTGCCGCCGTCCCCGTACCGACCGTCGCGCTCGCCGACCCTGATTTCGAGGAACTGCGCATGTGGCGCGGCCCGGTGTGGGTGAACACCAACTGGCTCTTGATCCAGGGACTGCTGATACAAGGCGAGGTGAGCCGAGCCAAGGCGCTGCGCCGACGCACCCTAGACATGGTGATCTCTGGCGGCGGGCCGCATGAGTACTTCTCCTGCGTCGACGCGGCGCGTCCGCCCCGCGCGACCACCTGTTTCGGGTGGTCGGCGGCCTTGTTCATCGACCTCGCTGTGGCCGAGGCCGCCGACGAGACGTGACCGCGAAGGACTCCGGACTCACACGCTCTGCCGCTGGATCAGGGTCATGTCCAAGACCCGGTGCTCCGGTGCATTACCACTGATCAGCGCCAGGGCGAGCTCCACTGCGGTGCGGCCTTCCAGCTGCATCGGCTGGGCGACCGTGGTGAGAGGAACGGCGGCCTCAGCGGCGAACGGATGGTCATCGAAACCGACCAGCGAGACGTCTGCAGGGACCTGGAGTCCGCGCCGTGCGAGCGCTTGGAGCGCGCCCACGGCCTGACGGTCCGATGCGCACAGGATGCAGTCGACATCGCTGACCTGGTCCAGCAGGTCGTCGGCTGCAGTTGCTCCGGCGAAGAAATCCCATCCGGTGAAACGGTGACGCGGAGTGTCTGTCAGCTCTGGGAACACCTCGGCGTATCCGCTCAGGCGGTCGCGCGAGGCAGGGTTGTCCTCAGGACCGAGGATCGCAACCGGGTGCTTCCTCCCGGCATCACGCAGGAGCTGAGCGGCCAGGCGTGCTCCGATGACGTCATCGGCATACACGGTCGCAAACTCTGCTGGCCACGGCGTTTTCCCTGGCTGGCCGCACAGAACAGCCGGCACGCCGGAGTTCAGGAGCGCCTCGAGCAGCCCGAAGTCCACGTAGGGCGTGACATGGATCGCTGCGTCCAGGAAGCTGCGGTCGATGAGATGCCGGACTTTCGCCTGTTGAGCGGGTCCGTTGACCTGGATGAGCAGGGGGACATAGGGCGTGGCGTCGAGCTCTTTCCAGATCCCCTGGAGGATCGCGGTGAACGTCGGATCACTCCACAGGTCTTCGAACGGCTCCGAGACGATGACACCGATGCACTCCGAACGTCCGCGGGCAAGGGAGCGTGCCTGCCAGGACGTCGCGAATCCCAGATCGCGGATTGTTCGTTCGACGCGCTCTCGGGTCGACGCAGAGACGAGGTCCGATCCATTGAGCACCCGCGAGACCGTCGCTTTCGACACGCCTGCGGCCCGGGCGACGTCGGCGATGGTCCGACGATCACCCAGAGCGGAAGAGTGCGATGGGGACGTCACTGTCTGGGCCTCCTGAACGCGTGGGCAACTGACTCGTCAACGTACATGGTGTTTGTGAATTAGCTCGGCATCCCTGCCTGAGCGGTCACTGCTAGCAGATGACCCGGGACCTTGGTCGCGCACGATCGTAACCGGCGTGTAGGATCTAACTGAAACCGGTTCCAATCGGGGGTGTTGCATCCGTTCTGCTGAGTTTCTGTCCGAGCCGCCACATCGATCGCCCGGGTCCGTCTCACCGGGTCTGGGGGCACACGAGACGAGAACCGGCGTTCATCCGCCGAGTAACGAAGGAGTCCTCACATGACTGCTCCCATCCATCCCTGGGAGGACCACACCTGCACTGGTGAAGGCCGTCTCCAAGGACGTGCCTACGGTTTTGGATTCGCCGACGAGAGCGCGGCTCTCGCGGGCGACCGCGAGAGGTCGCTCGGATTCCACTTGCTCAGCGGCCCCTGGACCATGCGGCTCGTGGATGACCCGCGACGCGTCCTGCCGGAGGATCACCAGCACCATGATGAGACATCGCCAACGGTGAACCTGCCGCACCTCTGGCAGCTCGACGGCTACGGCCCGCTGGCGTACACGGATGAGGGGTATCCGTTCCCGATCGATCCACCTCATGCACCAACGCTGAATCCCACGGCGATCTACCAGCGTACAGTCGACCTCGACAAGATCCCGGCCGGGTACCGTATGGTGCTTGCGCTTGATGGAGCCGAATCCTTCGCGCAGGTCCACATCAACGGTTCGCTCGTCGGATGGAGCAAAGGATCCCGGCTCCGTGCCGAGTATGACGTCACGGACGTCGTGCAGGTGGGGACCAATCTGATCTCGATCATGGTGACGCAGTACAGCGACGCCACGTACATCGAGGACCAGGACATGTGGTGGGCCTCCGGAATCTTCCGTGACCTCTACCTGTTCCATCGCCCCGAGGCGGGCATCAGGGACTGGTTCCACCAGATCCGCTGGACGGACGAGCTGGCGCGCGTCCACGTTGATATCGAATCCGACGCTGCCTGCATCGACTTGTCACTTCGGGATCCCGCCGGCCAGGAGATCGCCGCAGCCGCCCTGCAGACGACCCGTGGCTATGCCGCCGGCGAACTGGAGGTCATGAACCCCGTCGCCTGGACGCCGGAGAGTCCTGTGCTGCACACGCTGGTCATGACTGCCCGAGACGCTCAGGGGAACATCATCGAAGTGAGGGCTCCGCGGATCGGACTGCGCGAGATCACCGTCGAAGACGGCACGCTGCGCTTGAACGGCCGGTACTTCATGATGCACGGCGTGAACCGGCACGATCACGACGACGTGCATGGCCGAGCCGTCCGCATGGATCGTGTGCGGCGCGACCTGGAGATGATGAAGGCGCACAACATCAACGCTGTGCGCACCGCGCACTACCCGAACGATCCGCGATTTTACGAGATGACCGACGAGCTGGGTCTCTTCGTCGTCGCGGAGACCGACCTGGAGTCACACGGATTCTTCACCACGCAGAAGGGCATCGGAGCCCTGACCGATGATCCCCAGTGGGAGACGGCGTACGTCGATCGCATCGACCGCCATGTCCGGGCCCAACGTAACCACGCGAGCATCATCATGTGGTCGCTGGGCAATGAATCCGGGTATGGCTGCAACATCCCGGCCATGTACCGCCGCGCCAAGGAACTCGACCCCACGCGGCCAGTGCACTACGAAGAGGACCGTGATGCCGAGGTCGTCGACATCATCTCGACGATGTACTCGCGCGTCTCCCAGATGAACGATTTCGGGGAACATCCCGTCAACAAACCGCGCATCAACTGCGAGTACGGCCATGCGATGGGCAACGGACCAGGCGGACTGGCTGAATATCAGCAGGTGTTCGAAGCCCACGAGCACATCCAGGGCCACTTCGTGTGGGAATGGTGCGACCACGGCATCAAGCAGACTGGGGCAGACGGACGCGAGCGCTGGGCCTACGGAGGCGATTTCGGCGACGAGCCCAACAATGGGAACTTCTGCATGGACGGGCTGGTCTTCCCCTGGCAGGAGCCGAGCTCCGGACTCATCCAGTACGCCCACGTGATCAGCCCGGTTCGCATCCAGGGCGACCTCTCGGCCGCCACGATCCGATCCGCACTCTGGTTCGCGGACACCTCCTGCTTCGACCTTGAGTTCGCGGTGCTCACGAACGGCCGCACCCAGACGCGCGAGGTGATCGCAGCCCCCGTGCTCGCACCGCAGGAGAGTACGGACCTGGCATTTCCCGAGACGATCCGCACGGCGATCGCGAACGCCCCGACACCTGAGACCAGCCTCGTGATCCGTGTTCTGCGCCGGGACGAGACCCCGTTCAGCAGCGCTGGACATCACGTCGGTCTCTTCCAGCTTTTCGCTCCCGGCACGGTCGTGGATCCCTGGCTCATCACGGATCTGCCACCGGTCTCCACGCCCGTATCGGGCGCTGCACCTCAGATCGAGAGGTCACGCGATTGCGTGACCATCAGCGCTGGCGACTCTGTCTTCCACCTCGACGCGGTCACCGGAGCGCTCACGAGCTGGAGCGTCGCAGGACGCGAGCTTCTGCGCGGCGGCCCGGTTCCGCACCTCTGGCACCCGCTGATCGACAACCATCAGCAGGAGTTCGATGCCCTGTGGAACCCGCACCTGTTGCATCTCACACAGCTCGCTGAACGATCGGTGAGCATCGAACAGACTCCTGACGCAGTGATCGCGCGCCTTCACAGACGGCTTGCGCCCCCGACCCTCGAGATGGGCTTGGTTCTCGAGGAGACCTGGACGTTCCACTCCGATGGATCGCTCACCATCGACACCACTGGAACGCCCGAAGGACCGTATCGAGACATCATCCCCGTGCAGGGGATGGAGATGACCCTCGACCCGACACTGGAGCACGTCACCTACCTGGGGCTCGGGCCGGGCGAGAACTACCACGATTCCCGAGCAGCCACGATCCTCGCCGAGTTCACAGACTCGGTCTTGGGCATGGAGACGCCATACGCGGTTCCGCAGGACTACGGCAAGCGCGAGAACGTGCGGTGGTTCGCCCTGCAGGATCCGGACGGATTCGGGGTGCGCATCGAAGCGATCGATCAGCCGCTCACCATGAGCGCCTGGCCCTACACCGCCCGCCAGATCGACGACGCCACGCATCGCGATGAACTGCCGCGCGAGCGGGACGCCATCACGGTCAACATCGATCATCGGGTGCTCGGACTGGGATCCAACTCCTGGGGGAGTGAAGTGCTGGACACGCACCGAGTCCGGTTCGAGCCGTACCAGTACGCCGTCCGCCTAGTTCCGCTGCAGGCCGGAGAGCCCGCATCCCCGCACGCCGTAGCTGATTCGTGAATCGCCCGAGCTGTCAGGAGACCCCATGCACCACCACACCGATATCGAGGACTTCGCCTCCCGTCGGCCCAGAGGCACCAGCTGGAAGCGCTGCGAGCAGGCACTGCGCTGCCTGCCCCGGATCCCGCTGGATGTCTGTCGCTCTCTGGGGGACAGCCTCACCTACGTCCGCACGGCCACCCCGTTCCCCTCGCCGAGCCACTTCACCGGGCATCGCCGCTATCGCTCCGTGATCCTCGCTCTGGAGGAGACCGTCATCCTCGAGGTCGCCCAGAAGCGTGATCTCGAGCCTCGAGACGACTACTCGGACCTCACCGACCGCGAGACGTTTCGTGGAGACGGCACCCCAATCCGGCTCGAGCCGGGCAACGTGCTCGTTCTCGACATCGACGAAGCCATTCGCGGCGCGTCCACGCTACCCGTCCTGGGCCTGGTACGGCTGACCGTCGAAGCCGCAACATTCCACAACAAGTGAGTCGTTCAGACTCTTCCCGTCATCAGGAGACAACCATGTCCACACAGGACCTCTCCGGCGAAGCGTCGACGGCCTCGCCCGGAATCAACCGCGCGAAGATCGGAACCTACGCGCTCCTTGCGATGACGATCGCCGCGGTATTCAACTTCCGCAACGTCGTCAACAACAACGTGGCGATCGGTCTCGCCTCGGTCCCCTCATTCTTCTTCGCCACCCTGCTGTACTTCGTGCCGTTCACGCTGATCATCGCGGAGTTCGTCGGCGTTGCGAAGAACTCCGAGTCTGGCGTCTACCAGTGGATCAAGGCATCCATGGGTGGACGGTGGGCCTTCCTCGGCGCGTTCTGCTACTGGTTCGTGAACCTGTTCTACTTCGCCTCGCTGCTGCCGCTGGTCCTGGTCTACGCCTCGTACGCCTTCTTCGGGTACGAGTACACGCTGTCCCAGACCACGATCACCGTGCTGTCGCTGATCATCTTCGCCCTGGCCACATGGGTGTCTACGCAAGGCGCAGGCTGGATCGGATCGATCACCTCGATCGGGTCCACGCTCATGCTCGCCATGGCGGTCGCCTTCATCCTGCTGACGACAGGCGCCCTGATCGGGGGACTCGAGCCGGCTACAGCCATCACCATGGACGCGATGACCCCGAACTTCGCCACCTTTACCACGGCATGGGCCTTCTTCGGAACGCTCGCCTGGATCATTCAGGGCGTCGGCGGTGCAGAGTCTGTCGGCGTCTACATCAACGACCTCAAGGGCGGCGTGAAGTCCTTCGTCCGGACCATCGTGGTCGCCGGGATCGGAATCGGGCTTCTTTACTCGGCCTCGTCGATCCTCATGACCGTCTTCATTCCGCAAGGTGAGCTCACCTACTCCTCGGGCGTCTTCCAGACCATGGGCGGGCTCGGAGCCCACTTCGGTCTAGCTGAAGCCATCGTGAACAGGCTCGTCGGTGTTGTCATGCTGGCTGCCACGCTCGGCTCTTTGCTTATGTGGACCGCGGCGCCCGTGAAGGTCTTCTTTTCCGAGATCCCGAAGGAGATCATCGGTGGAAAGCTCGTGGAGCTCAACACGAACGGCATTCCGTGGCGTGCCGCATGGGTGCAGTACGCGATCGTGGTCCCGATTCTCGTCATCCCGGCCCTCGGCTCCGGCGATATCAACTCCCTGCTGCAGATCGTCATCAACATGACGGCGGCAACCGCCCTGCTCCCACCACTGTTCATTTACCTGGCCTACTTCGTCCTGCGTCGGAAGTACGACCATGTCCAGCGAGACTTCCGGGTCGGCTCCAGGACCTTCGGCCTCATCATGAGCGCATTCATGCTCGTGGTCTTTGCCTTCGTCTTCGTCACAGGAACGCTGCCGTTCGGCCAGGAGATCTGGATGACGCTGGTGTACAACATCGGTGGTGTCGTCATCTTCATGGGGCTCGCGATCGGGTGGTACAACCGCTATATCCGCCACTTGCGGGCACGTGACCCGGAGGCCGCTGAGCAGGAGCTGAGGCCTGCCCTCGAGACTCGTAGCACCGCAGACTGAACACCGTCGTGCTCCCTCCAGGTGACGGCCCGCACGCCACGATCCGCCACCGAGACATGACCTGCAGGAGAACTCCATGACATCCACCGGCACGATCAGCTACCAGGATTTCGCTGCTCTCGACATCCGAGTCGGGCGGATCGCTGAGGTCACTGTCCACCCTGATGCTGACCGCCTCTACGTCGTCCAGGTCGATCTGGGGCCCGAACTGGGCCGACGCCAGACAGTCACCTCCTTGGTGCCGCACTACAGCGCAGAAGAGCTTCAGGACCGACCCGTTGTCGTCTTGGTCAACCTTGCGCCAGCGCGCATGCGCGGCCAGCGTAGTGAATGCATGCTGCTGTGCGCCGAGACCGATGACGAGTCCACCTCGATCCTGTTGGCACCGGCGGGGGAGATCGCCCCTGGCACGAAGGTGGTGTGACCCCGGCCGGACGATCGCGCGGGCCCTCGGGCTGTGCTCCTACGATGGGTCCATGCTCGAGGCCGCATCCGACACTCTGTCCGCGACCCTCCCGGAGGTGCGCGAGGACCTGCGCGGCACGCACCCCTACGGCGCGCCGCAGCTGCCCGTCGCCCATGCGCTGAACGTCAATGAGAACCCGTACGGGCCCTCATCCGCGCTCGCTGCCGCGATCGGGCAGGCCGTCGCGACCGCAGCGGTCGGGCTGAACCGCTACCCCGATCGTGAGGCGCTGGAGCTGCGCCGCGGACTGGGGGAGTACCTCGCCGTTGAATCTCAGATCCCCGCCCCGCCGGCCGAAGCCGTCTGGGCCGCCAACGGATCCAATGAGGTCATGCATCAGCTGCTACTCGCCTACGGAGGGCCCGGCCGCACGGCACTCGGTTTCAGCCCCCACTATTCGATGTACCCCGAGTACGCGCGCGACACGTATACCGCCTGGGTGACCGCCGAGCGGGGGCCGGCTCCCGACTTCGCTCTCACAGCAGAGATGGTCACCGCTGCGATCCAGGAGCACGAGCCCACGATCGTCGTCCTCACATCGCCGAACAATCCCACCGGAACCGCGCTCGATCTCACTGTCGTGCGAGCAGCCGCTGCCGCGCTCGCTGTCCGCCGCGGGCTGCTCGTGGTCGATGAGGCCTATGGAGAGTTCCGCCGCGACGGCGTGCCCAGCGCCCTCACGCTGCTCGATGACCACCCGAACGTCGTGGTCACCCGCACCATGTCCAAAGCCTTCGCCCTGGCCGGAGCCCGGCTCGGCTACCTCATCGCCCACCCCGCGATCGTCGACGCCGTGCGCGTGGTCCGCCTGCCCTACCATCTCTCCGCTATTACCCAGGCTGTGGCCAGCACCGCTCTTGCCCACCGCGAGGAACTGCTGGGCACCGTCGCCCTGTTGCGCCGCGAACGCGACGCCCTGGCCACCCATCTCAGCGAGCGCGGCCACCAGGTCGCCCCCTCGGACGCCAACTTCGTCCTCTTCCGCTCCTTCGCCGACCGCGAAGACGTCTTCGAGGCTCTCCTGGCCCGCGACGTGCTGATCCGTGCAGTCGGCCCAGCCGGCTGGCTACGCGTCAGCGTCGGCACACCCGAGGACAACTCCGCATTCCGCACCGCCCTTGAGGAGGCCGACCCCCGATGACCACCCCCGATACACCCGTCGCCCCTCCTGCGCGCACTGCCGTGATCAGCCGCGCCACCAAGGAATCCAGGGTCGAGGTTGCGCTGAACCTCGATGGCACCGGCATCTGCGACATCTCGACCGGCGTGCCGTTCTATGACCACATGCTCACGGCACTGGGCACTCACGCTCGCTTCGACCTGACCATCCGCGCCGAGGGCGACACGCACGTGGACGTCCACCACACCGTGGAGGACACCGCGATCGTGCTCGGCCAATGCCTGCGTGAGGCGCTGGGCGATAAGCGTGGCATCGCCCGCTTCGGCGACGCCCTGGTCCCGCTCGACGAGGCACTTGCCCAGGCAGTCGTGGACCTGTCTGGCCGCCCCTACTGCGTGCACACCGGAGAGAGCGACGCCCAGGCTCTCCACCTGATCGGCGGCCACTTCACAGGTTCCCTCACCCGCCACGTGATGGAATCCCTGGCGCACCATGCCGCGATCTGCCTGCACATTCGTGTGCTCGCTGGCCGCGACCCCCACCACATCGTCGAGGCCCAATTCAAGGCCCTCGCCCGGGCACTGCGCGCCGCCTGCGCACGCGATGACCGCGTTGTGGACGTCCCCTCCACGAAGGGAGCACTGTGAGCACCATCGACCCCCGCGACGAACCCGACCCCATGCGCCCGGACGGCCCCCATGGCGCTGACCGGCCCCATGGCGGCGGCCCCGACGCCACCGGCTCCGGCAATGCCGACGCGATCGACGCCGAGTTCGCCCGCCTCACCGAAGGCCTGTCCTTCGATGACACCCCGCTGACGGTCGACGACGTCCTGGCTGACGCCCAGGAGGACGACGAACCGTGCATCGCCGTGGTCGCGACCTCGGTGGCGGTGTCGCGCGCTCTCGCCGGCGCTATCCGACTGGGTCGCGAAGCCCGCACCGACGGCATCGACATACCCGTCGGAGCCCGCGTGGTCGACGCCGAATCGGGTGCGCTCGCCGTCGGCGACCTGCGCGAACCGCAAGCCCATGACCTCGCCGCCATCGTCTCGACAGCACTGCAGCGCAATGGCGTGGTGCTGTTCTGGCGCCGCGGCGACCGGATGACGGCGACCCGCTACCGCAACGGTGAGCGTGGCGAGGAGATCTCGCCTGCGCTCGTGCTCGGTGGGCTCGCGGACACTGTCGAGCAGCTTCTGCTGGGCGGCCTCTCGCTTGACGAGCTGGGGGAGGGAATCGACCCCTCATCCATTACCCGCACCCAGGCCCTGCAGTGGATCGCACAGGGACGGAAACGACGGTGGTGAGCCGCGTCGTCGTCCTCGACCACGGCTCCGGGAATGTCCGCTCCGCCGTGCGCGCCCTCGAGGCTGCCGGCGCCCAGGTGGAGCTCACCGCTGATCATTCCGCTGCACTCGCCGCCGATGGGCTCGTGGTTCCCGGCGTCGGCGCCTTCGCCGCCACCATGCACCAGATCCGCGCCGTCGGCGGTGACCGGCTGATCGAGCAACGCCTCGCGGGCGGCCGCCCTGTGCTGGGCATCTGCGTCGGCCTCCAGGTGCTGTTCGAGTACGGTACCGAGCACGGCCAACGCGTGAAGGGCCTGGGCCAGTGGCCCGGGGAGATCACGCGTCTTGACGCCGAGGTGGTACCGCATATGGGGTGGAACACCGTCGATGTGCCCGAGGGATCTCGCCTGTTCACCGGGATCGGGGCCGAACGCTTCTACTTCGTCCACTCCTACGCTGCCCGCAGCTGGGACCTCCAGCCCCTCGCGCCCCTGGCCGAACCGCTGATCACCTGGTCCAAGCACGGCGGTGACCGCTTCATCGCAGCCGTGGAGAACGGCGCGCTCACCGCTACCCAGTTCCACCCCGAGAAGTCCGGTCAGGCCGGCCTTCGCCTGCTGCGCAACTGGCTCGATACCCTCCCGGAGCTCGCCGCATGATCCTCGCATTCATCATGCTGTTCGCCGGTGGCATGCTGATCGGTGGCGCCTGGTCCTTCCACCGCAGCCATAAGCCGTGGTGGTCCCGTATCGCGTTGCTGCTCGCAGGCCTGCTCTGCCTGGTCGTTTCCGTCTGGCGGATCCAGTACGGAGGGTGACGGCGCCCGCCACCGATAGTCACTCCACCGGCGTCGGCCCCACCATCCACGCACTCCCCGTTCGCACTCACCCCTCTGGAGCGATCCCATGACCGATTCTGCGCCCACCCTCGAATTGCTGCCCGCCGTCGACGTCCAGGACGGTCAGGCCGTGCGCCTCGTCCAGGGAGAGGCTGGTTCCGAGACTACCTATGGCGCGCCTCTCGAGGCCGCGCTCACCTTCCAGCGTGGCGGCGCGCGCTGGCTGCACCTGGTGGACCTCGACGCCGCCTTCGGCCGCGGCTCCAACGCCGATCTGCTCGCCGAGGTGGTTGCCGCCGTGGACATGCAGGTCGAGCTTTCCGGTGGTATCCGCGATGATGAGTCGCTTGCCGCGGCACTTGCCACCGGCTGCCGCCGCGTGAACCTGGGCACCGCGGCGCTCGAGAACCCTGAATGGACCGCCGAGGTGATCGCCGAGCACGGCGACCGCATTGCTGTTGGCCTCGACGTTCGCGGCCACACTCTTGCCGCGCGCGGCTGGACCCGCGAGGGCGGCGACCTGTGGGAGACCCTCGAGCGCCTGGACGCCGCCGGCTGCAGCCGGTACGTCGTCACCGACGTCACCAAGGACGGCACCCTGCGCGGGCCGAACCTCGACCTTCTGCGTGAGGTCTGCGCCCGCACCGACGCCCCCGTGATCGCTTCCGGCGGCGTCTCCTCGCTCGCCGACCTTGAGGCGTTGCGCGGCCTGGTGGCCGACGGTGTGGAAGGCGCGATCGTCGGCAAGGCGCTGTACGCCGGCAACTTCACGCTCGCCGAAGCGCTCGACATCGCCGGCCGCCCGTGATGGCGCAGCAGCCCGACGGCGCGGACCGTGCCCGTCGCACCCTGCCCGCCCACTTCCGCGAGAAGTCACCGCTGACCGACACCGCCGGCGTGCCATGGGCGGGACGCGACTACGCCCCAAGCCCCTTCCCGGAGGACCACGGTGAGACGCCACCGCGGCTCGCCGCCGCTCTGCAGGCGTACCACGATGGCCACGATCCGCACCGGCAAGGCGTCGTCGCCGCACTGTCTGCATCCCGCGTGCTGGTGCCGATCATGGCAGTCGCCACCGAGACTGGTACCACTGCCCACGGCCTGACTGGCGACAACGGTGCCGACATGGCGATGGTCTCCCTGACCACCCCCGACGGGTCGCGCACCCTACCGGTGTTCAGCAGCATCACGGCTCTGACAGCCTGGCGCGCTGAAGCACGCCCCGTTCCCGTCATCGCCCCACAAGCTGCGCAGGCTGCCGTGCAGGAGGGCTGCACCGCCCTGCTGCTGAACCCCGGACCGGATTCCGGGATGCTGCTGCCGCGCTCTGTACTGTGGGCGCTCGCACAGGGGCGCGACTGGATTCCTCCCCATGAGGATCCTGAGCTTGCGCGAACGCTCGATGCGATCGCCGACGCTGTCGAGCCGGTGCTCGGCTTGCGTGCCGCCGCAGGAGAGCGCACCGAAGTTGACCTGCATCTCACACTTCCGGCTGGCCTCACCCATGAACAGCTGCAACGCGTGATCCGCGACGTCTCCGCCCGCCTCGCCGCCGAGCAGATCGTCGCCGAGCGGGTATCCTCGCTGAGGCTGGTGCTCGGTAGCTGACGTCCCCGCTTCGCACCGGTCATGCCAGGTCAGGAGTGTGAGAAGAAGGTCGCAGGTCAGCGGTGAAGGTCTACCGTCAGGTGCTCGCAGCCCCCGGAGCGCTCGGAGTGCTCATCCTGGGTCTCCTGGCTCGCATCCCGTTCTCGACACTCGGCCTGTTGCTGACTCTGCACTGTGTGTTCGGTCTGGGCCGGAGCTACCTCGAAGCCGGGCTCATCGTCACTGCCTCCACGCTCGGCACCGCGATCTCCTCCCCGTGGCGTGGACGCCTCGTGGACCGGCACGGTCTGCGACGCGCGCTGGTGCCGTCTCTCATCATCGAACCGCTCGCCCTGGTCGGCGCCGCCTTCGCTGGCTACGAACTGCTGGTGGCTTTAGCGTTCCTGGGCGGATTGTTCTCCATCCCGGTGTGGACGATCGTGCGCACGAGCCTGTCGGTGATCGTCCCGGCCACCCTGCGCCGCAGTGCCTTCAGCCTCGACGCGGTGTTCACCGAGGTCGTGTTCATGGCTGGCCCCGCAGCCGCGACGATCGTGGCGATGCGAATCGGTACCCAGGAGACGCTGCTGATTGTCGCGGCGCTTGTCGTGGCCGCGGGCGTCGGCCTCATGATCGCTAACCCGCCGACACGCTCCTCCCAGGTCATGCTGCCCACGCGCCTGCCTGCGCCTCTCGAGGCCAGTGAGAACGCTGCGCTCGCACAGAAGAAAGTGATTCTTGAGGCGAAGGTCGCTGAAGACCTCACCACCGGCCAGATCCCGGTGGTGACCGAGGAGATGCTCACCGGCCGCGCTCCGTCTGCCCGAGGCGCACTGCTCACCGCTGGCGGACTGACCCTGCTGCTTGCCACAGCAGTGGGCAACGGCACCATCATGGCCACCGACATGTCGATCGTGGCGATCCTCGAGAGTGCTGGCACGGGCGCCGCGATCGCCGTCGCGATGAGCGTGTGGTGCTTCGGGTCGCTGGTGGGAGGGTTCGCCTATGGCGCCGCGAGCCGCACGATAGGCCCGCTGTGGGTGCTTCTTGGGCTCGGTGTGCTCACCATGCCGGTGGCCTTCGCCTCCACCCTGCCGCTGCTGCTCGTGGCGGTGTTTCTTGCAGGGCTCGGGCTCGCGCCACTGATCACATCCACCGGCGAGGCGATCTCGCAGCGCGTGCCTGAGGAGGTGCGCGGGGAAGCCATGGGGTGGCACGGCAGCGCGATGACGGTGGGAGCCGCAATCGGGTCGCCGCTGTTCGGGGCGGTGATCGACGCGCGTGGCGCCACGTGGGGTGTGGCGCTTGCGGCCATCGCGGCGATCGTCGTGGCGCTCATCGGCCTGATAGCGCGGCAGATCCGTCGTCAGCGCCGACTGCGCGAGCTGCGGCTGCGCTTCGCCTGAGCTGCCGATCAGCTGACCCGCCCGGTCCATTTCTCCCCGGGGCCCTCACCGGGCTCGTCGGGGAACGGCAGCGCTTCCGCGAAAGCGAGCTGCAGGGTGCGCAGCCCGTCCCGCAGAGACCGCGCGTGGTCGCCGCCGATCTCGGGCGACGCCGCCGTGACCAGGCCCGCGAGCGCGGTAATGAGCTTCCGCGCCTCAGCCAGATCCTGATAGTGGCCGGTGTCCTCGTCTTCGGCCAGCCCGATCTTCACCGCGGCAGCGCTCATGAGGTGCACCGTGGCGGTGGTGATGATCTCGACGGCGGAGACGTCGGCGATATCGCGGGAGGCATCTGCTGCGAAGGCGTCCCCCTCAGGCGCGGGGGACGTGCTCTGAGCCGCGGGGGATTCGCTGTCGGACGCGGAGAACTCGCCATCAGGGGACGACGGGTGAGGGGAGAGGTCGGGGGTCACGATGCTCCTTGCGCGGTTGGTCATGCAGTCTGTGTCGTCATGCACTGCCGGTGGTCGTGCACCGGATCTGTCAGTCACGGCGGTCGTGCGGTGGAACCGGCCACGGCAGGCTACCGCCGATGGCATGTCGCACGCTCAGGACAGACTCACCGTGCCGGTCCAGTCAGAGCCGTTCTGGCTGAGATCCACGTTCATGGCCACTGCGGAGGCATTGGCTGGAATGTCGAACACCAGGACGTGTTGTGCTGATTGCCCCTTCTCCATGAGGGACGGGGGCAGCTTCCCGCTGGTCTTTGCCTTGGTCGCCTGTGCGTCGGGGCTTATGCGTTCCCCGTCGCTTGTGACCAGCGTGAATGGGTCGTTGACGATGATCGCCCCCAGCGAGCTGTTCGTGATCTCCATCGTCACCACGACAAACTGGCCTGTGGGGGAGTGGCCTGCGAGATTATCGATACCGGTCTCCACGGAGACCTCGGCGACATGGACCTTGCCGATCTCGACGCCACGGGCTGCAGCTCCCGACGGGGTCGGATCGGATGGCGCCGCGCTTGAGGGCGAGCCCGATGGGGCGGGACCGCCACTCGGGCCACGCAACGCCTGGATGCCGTACACGCCGCCGACGATTGTCGCCGCCACCACGAGGGCACCGGCGAGCACGAGCACGAGCAACACACTCCCGCGAATCCGAGGCCTCGGCGCGGGAGGTGACGCATCCGGCCGTGCCGGGGCGCGGTTCGGCTTCGTCGGTCGGGGCGGCTGCGGGTAACCGGGCGGCAGCGGGCGCAGCACCGCACGGGGCGCGGTCCCGCCACGCATCGCCGTGTGGAGCCCAGTGGGCTTGAGGCTCGTTTCGGCCTCGTGTGAACCGGTCTTCGCATTGTGCGTGCTGGTCTCCATATCATCCTGCTGCGAGGACGCAGATGCGATGGTGCTCCGCTCAGCGCGTTCACCGGTGTCGTCGGCGTGCCCGTCCACGCTGGGGCCCTGCTCGGCGGCGCGTGTGCCCATGTTCGCGCGGGGATCGACTTGGTTCATGACCGTCTGCTCCTCGACTCCACCGGATCACGGTCGGCATGTCCGTCGTATAGCTGGTTCCAACTGTCCGTACGCGCCATCAGTTCGCACTGCCGTGTTTGCACCGCCCGCGCGCACTGTCGATGAGCGACACACATCACGCGCTGGGCCTGCTTGCTCCTGGTAGGATAATCGACCGGAACATGTCGTTCCTTCGTGAAGTGGAGCCCCTCTCCCACCTTGTGACGCGGCCTTCGCCCTGCAGAATCTCTGCGGAGATTCCCAGCACAGAGAGCGCCGATGAGTTGCCGGGTCAGTACCGCCGACGGGCGAGCAGCGTCTCGCCCCGGGCGCATTCGCGCCCCGCGCGTGTATCAAGGGCCTCCGCATGAGCGGAGGCCTTCGTCATGTTCACCACGAACGAGGTGAGGAGCCACCATCAGCGAACAGCGCATCAACGGACAGATCAGGGTGCCGAAGGTCCTTCTGGTCGGGCCCGCCGGCGAACAGGTCGGCGTGGTCCGTGTCGAGGACGCCCTTCGGCTCGCCCAGGAAGCGGATCTCGACCTGGTCGAGGTCGCCCCCGGTGCGAACCCTCCCGTCGCGCGTCTCATGGACTACGGCAAGTACAAGTACGAGGCCAACCTCAAGGCCCGCGAGTCCCGGAAGAACCAGGCCAATACGGTTCAGAAGGAGATCCGGATGGGCCTGAAGATCGACAAGCACGACTACGAGACCAAGCGCCGCAACGTGGAGAAGTTCCTTGCCGGCGGCGACAAGGTCAAGGTCATGGTGCGTTTCCGCGGTCGCGAGCAGTCCCGCCCCGAGCTGGGCACCCGACTGCTGGGCCGCATGGCGGAGGACGTCGCCGAGCTCGGTTTCGTGGAGTCCCACCCCCGTCAGGACGGGCGCACCATGGTGATGGTGCTCGGTCCTCACAAGAAGAAGGCCCAGGCCAAGGCCGAAGCGCGCAAGCGCAAGTCCGATGCCGAGAAAGCCGCCCAGCGCGGCAAGGACGCCGCCGCGAACAGCGACGACGCGTCCTGATACTGCACGAAGGAGAACAGGCAATGCCGAAGAACAAGACCCACTCGGGCACGAAGAAGCGCGTCCGCGTGACCGGTTCGGGCAAGCTCATGCGGGAGAAGGCGAACGCTCGCCACCTCCTGGAGCACAAGTCCTCCACCCGCAAGCGCCGCCTGGGCAGCGACACGGACGTTGCGAAGGCCGACGTCAAGCGGATGAAGCGACTCCTGGGCCGCTGAGCCCCTCCCGCGGGATCGGAGTTCCCGCACCTCTGAACTCGAACCAGCGAAGGAGAATCACGTGGCACGCGTGAAGCGGGCGGTCAACGCCCAGAAGAAGCGTCGGGAGATCCTCGAGCAGGCCAGCGGCTACCGCGGCCAGCGCTCGCGCCTGTACCGCAAAGCCAAGGAGCAGGTGCTCCACTCGGCCACCTACAACTACCGCGACCGCAAGGTCCGCAAGAGCGACTTCCGTCGTCTCTGGATCCAGCGCATCAACGCCGCGGCCCGCGCCAACGGCATGACCTACAACCGCTTCATTCAGGGCCTCGGCCTGGCGGGTGTCGAGGTCGACCGTCGCATGCTCGCCGAACTCGCCGTCAACGACGCCCCGGCTTTTGCCGCGCTCGTCGAGGTCGCGAAGAACGCCCTGCCCAAGGACGTCAACGCGCCCGCAGCCTGATCATCGCGCCGCTGACGCGATGAACACGCTCCCCGAACGCCCGGACCAGTCCCCGATCACCTCGCCCCGCTCCGAGCGGGTGCGTCGGATCGCGGCACTGGCCGGGCGTTCGGCACGTCGCAAGCAGGGGCGCATCCGCGTGGAAGGCCCGCAGGCGGTCCGCTCCCTGCTCACCGAGCGCTCAGGCGACACCCTCGAACTGCATCTCACCGCGAAAGCCGACGCCCAGCATCCCGAGCTCGCCGACCTCGCCCGCACAGCGAACGTGCCAGTACGTCCGACGGACGAGCGGATCCTCGCGGCGATGGTCCGTGAAGCCGGCACCGGGGGGGCGCTGGTTAGCCCGCAGGGCGTCGTCGCCATCGCACACCAGCCCGCGAGTGCCTCGCTCGATGCGGTGCTGGGCGGTATGGGGCACGTGGTCCCGGACGACGGCGGGAGGCCGGCGGTCTCTCGCGGCCGTACGAATCTGGTTTCCACCGACGTCCCGCTCACGCTGCTCGTGCTCCACGAGGTGCGCGACCCCGGCAACGTTGGCACCCTGATTCGCACCGCCGACGCGGCCGGCGCCGACGCCGTGATCCTCACAAAGACCTGCGCCGATCCGTACGCCCCGAAGGTGATCCGTGCGAGCGTCGGCAGCGTGTTCCATCTTCCGCTTGTGCTCGACACACACATCGACCAGGTGCTCACCGCTCTCGCCGCGAAGCACGTCACCGCGGTCGCCACCAGCGGCTACGCCGACCGCGACCTTTACGATTCGGACCTGCCCGAGCGAATCGCCTGGATCATGGGCAATGAAGCCCACGGTCTGGACGCGGATACGCTCGCCGCCGCCCCGCTCGCGGTACGGATCCCTCTGGTGGGCCGTGCAGAATCCCTCAACGTGCACACGGCGGCAACGGTCTGCCTGTTCGAGACGCTGCGCCGTCGGCCCCGGGCTGGCCATCACGGGGAGGGGCGATGAACAGCCCCGGCCGTGCGCCAGTCGACCGGGGCGTGGGGCCTGCCCCCGCTGCACGGGCCACTCCAGGACGCGCACCGCAGGGCGGCGTCGCACCGACGAGCCCCGGCCGTGCGCGCATCACCGCAATCCCCGCCATCCTGCTCGCCCTGACCGTGGCCGCCGCGCTGGGTGGCCTGACCGTGACGGGCGCTCTGCCTGCCACATTGTCAGGCGCAACGCTGGTCCCCGCCTCACCGCTCGTCACGTGGGGCACTCCCATCATCACCGCGCTACACCACCTGGGGCTGTTGCTCGCGATCGGTGCCGGAGGCACCGTGGTGTTGCTCTTGCCCGGGCCGTCGCGACGCGAGGTGACAAGGCTCGACCCGCTGCGGCGATACACCGCACGCATCGGCGCTGCCGGCGCGTTGCTCTGGGCAGTCTGCGCGCTCATGCTGATACCGCTCGGGGGGCTCGAGGCCACAGGTTCGGGCTCCGGTCTGGATCCATGGGGCGTCGGGATCACCGGAGACCTCGGGCGCCTGCGCGCCGCCGTCGCAGTCGCGGCGCTGATCGCGGCACTGTTCATGGGGCTGGGTCGATCCACAGTATTGGTGGCCTGGGGCCTTGCCTTCGCTGGCATCGGCACCGCTCTGCTGGGCTTCGCGGGGCATGCCGGCGCCAGTCTCGATCACACCAACGCCGTCAACGCCATGGTGCTGCATCTGCTCGGTGTGGCGGTCTGGGGTGGTGGACTGTTGGTGATCGGCCTCATCACACCGCGCACCTCCGATGCCGTGCTCGCCACGACGATTCGCCGCTTTTCCGCATGGGCTCTTGCAGCCGTGGTGGCGCTGGCCTTCGGCGGTGTCGTCAGTGCTGTGATCCGCGTGGGCAGCTGGGGCGCTCTCGTGCAGAGTCCCTACGGGTGGCTCGTTCTGGTGAAGACTGCGCTGCTTGTGGTGCTTGCAGGGCTTGGAGCCGCGCAGCGTCAACGGCTGGGAGAGCGGGTTCGTTTCCGGCACCTCGCCCTCACTGAGGGACTACTGATGGCGGTCGCTATCGGAGCATCGATCGGGCTGTCCCGTTCCGCGCCGCCCGTGCCGCAGGAGGTGCCAGCGGTCGGCGACCTGCGCACTCTCTCGCTCGTCGGTTTCCTGCCGCCGTCGGACACGTTCACGGTGGCGTCACTGTTTGTCGACGTCGAGATGGACTGGGCAGCCTTCGCCCTTGCGCTGGCCATGGCCGGGTTTTATGTGGCGGGCGTGGTGCGGCTTCGCAGGCGTGGGGACGCCTGGTCGTTGCGACGCACCGTACCGTTTCTGCTGGGGTGCCTGGCTTTCACATGGGTGATGTGCGGTGGGGTCGCGGCGTGGGGGCGATTCCGGTTCGATGCGCACATGGTGCAGCACATGGCAATGATGATGATCGTGCCGCCGCTGTGGGTGCTCGGTGCGCCGGTCACGCTGCTCTCCCGCGCGATGCCGCCGCGCTCTGATGGTTCTCGGGGGATTCGTGAGTGGGTGCTGGCCGCCCTCCACTCGGGGTATGCACGCTTCGTCTCCTCGCCTCCGCTCGCGGGCGTGTTCTTCGCCGGTTCGTTGGTGATCTTCTACTTCACGCCTCTGTTCGAGGCGGCGATGTATCACCACCTGGGGCATGTGCTGATGACGGTGCACTTCCTGCTGTCGGGGTACTTGTTCGCCTGGGTGATCATCGGTATCGACCCGTCGACGCGGCCGATCAATCCGGTGCTGAAGATCATCACACTTCTGGTCACGCTCACGTTCCACGCGTTCTTCGGTGTGGCTCTGGTGTCGGCCACATGGTTGATCGCCGAGGACTGGTATCTCGAGCTCGGTATGTACTCGATCGAGCAGCTCACACGGATTCAGATCGCGGGCGGCTCGTTCATGTGGGCTGTCTCCGAGGTGCCGACGGTGTTGTACGCCGTGCTCGCCGTCGTCCAGTGGTCGCGCTCGGAAGATCGCCGAGCTCGGCAGTGGGACCGCAAAGCCGACCGCGACGGGGAAGCGGAGCTCGCTGCGTACAACGCGTATCTCGCGGGGCTCGGCCGTGGCAGCGGTACGGGCGGCCGCGCTCATGGTGCGAGCCATAGCGGCACCGATGGCCCGATCAATGCCCGGCCCGGCGGAGAGACGGAGTCCCGTGCTGCTGGAGACATTCAGCGCGGCGGAGACACCGTGGAGTCGTAGAACCGTTCCGGGGGAAGACCCTCGAGGCTCGGTCCACCCGATCAGGGGATCGGGTCGCTCAATCGGCCGCACGGTAGGTCCGGCGCACGGGCTCGCTGGGGTCGCTGCTGGTGGGGAAAGCGTCGTCCATGAGGAGCTGCGTCGGATCTCCCCGCTCGGGTCAGGCGGTGTCGGATTTCCCCGCCCGGGTCAGGCGGCATACAGCGCGGACCGCACACGCTCCGCGATGGCGTCCCCGTCCAGAAGCGGTCCCCTGGGATCGACGAGTCGCTGAGATCCGATCGGCGTGTGAGCGTAGCGGGGGATCAACTGGATGTGGAGATGGTTGATCGGACCGTCGCACATGGTCACCTGATACACCCGTTCGACTCCTGCCAACGTGTTCTTGAGGGCACGGGCCACATCTCGGCAGGTGATGAACAACCTGGCCGTCGAGTCGTCGTCGAGCTCCGAGAAGTCATGGGCGTGAGGCTTCCAGACGATGATCGTGTGCCCCGGCGTCCGCGGGTCGCTCGCCAGGACCACGCGAATCAGGTCATCCTCGGTGATGATCGCCTGCTCACCGAGAATCTCTCCGGTGCTCAGCTCCTCGCACTGGTAGCAGATGCCCTGTGCACTCAACCCGTCCACCACGGATCCGATGGCTGCTTGTCGCTCCCGCCAGTCTCGAATCTCCTGGTCGTCGGCCACGCGGCGGGGAGAGTATCGGTCCTCGGAGTCTCCGCTCAAGGTCATCCGGCGAGGATAGCAGTCAGTGGACCGGGAACGACCGCAGACGTCGAGGCGTCTGCACGACGTCAGAACGGTGGCGGAGGTGCCTCGGGCAGGGGCGGCCGCAGCGTCCCGTCGGCCCGCACCGTCCATCCGGGCTCGCCGCCAGGGCCGATGACGCTTTCGCCCTCGACGATCTCCCCGGCCTGCAGCTGCGCGCGACGCTTCGCGGCATCGCGCCGGGCCTGATCCGCGGCGAGGAACGCCGCCCATGCCTCCTCCATCTCGCAGACCACCTGTTCGGTGGCGAGATCCTTGGCGTCCTCCTGGAGTGCGATCGCGAGGTCCGGCAGCCCCCAGATGGTGCAGGAATCCTCCTCATCGCGGATCGGTTCCAGCAGCCCGGCGGTCTTCAACCTGTGATGCTGACGGCACAGCAGCTGGAGGTTCTCGACGGTGGTGGACCCACCGGCGGCGGGATCCTCGTGGTCGAACTCCTCGATGTGGTCGCACAGGACGGGGGAGTTGGTGGGCCGTGAGCAGCCGGGGGCGGCGCATTCCGGGTGGCGCAGCCGCAGGTGCTCGAGCATCGCTGGGGTGGGCCGGTAGCGGTCCGCCGGCAGACGCAGGAACTCGCCGCTGCCGGGATCGGTGAGGACACGGAACCAGGTCTCCTCGGTGCCAGCCAGCTCGCGGGCCATCTCGGCCGGTATCGGGTGGCGGCCGTCGAGCAGGCCCGGGGCATCGGACTCTCCGAGCAGCGTCAGCGCCGGCACCGTCACGTTCATGCGGAAGCGTGCCGGCGGAACAGTGACGGCGCCGGTGTCGAGGACGGCACCGTACAGCAGGTCATAGCGCAGCTGGGCGAGGGTGGGCAGCTCCTCATAGGCGGCGACTTCGCCGCGGGGGTCCACCGGCACGTCGGTGCCGTCGTGCAAGGCCAGACGCTGGGCGTGCTGCACGGCATGGGCGGCCGAGTCGAGCCTGCGGGCAAGCCCCAGGATCTCCGGGATCGGCCCGATGATCCGCAGGCAGCCCGTGCCGTCCGGGCGCGGATCATCGAGCTCCACGCGTCGGCGTGCCTCCGGGCGGTAGCAGGCCGGCAGTTCTGTGCGTGCACGGACCTGGGCGACGACAAGGTTCAGGCGGCGGGCGAAGGATTCCGGCGTGACCTCGAGATCACTCGCCGCGATCGCTGCATCGACCTCCTGGGCCGCCGCGTCTTCCAATGGGCGGGTGGCGCGGACGAGCCGGTCGAACCAGGAGGTGGGCAGCTCACCATTGGAGAGATGCTCGAGGGTGCTCGGCAGGTTCTCGACGGCGTGATGCGCCCTGTGGACGGCTGCCTCGGCCTGCTGGCGCGTACAGCGCATCGCTGCGGCGACCTGCAGAAGAGCGGCCTGTCGGCGGTCGGGGTCGGCGTCCGGATCGTCGGCGCGCGCGACGCTGCTGGCGAGAGTGGTCAGACGTGCGGCCTCATGTCGAGCGTCCTCCCGGGTGCGGTCCCACAGGAAGCTGATCCGCTCGGTCTGTGCCGCGTCGATACCGGTCAACGTGCGTTCCATGCGGGTCTTCGCCCCGGCGCGCCGACGGCGAGAACGGTCATCAAGGCGCGCGCGGGCCGCGGAGATGAGGTCGGCGTCGGCGGTGGGCGACAGCAGCGTGAACACGGACTCCTGTCGCCCGCTGTGTGCCACGTCGTTCCAGTCACCCATGGCTGCCTCCCTCCGACATCACCGCTTCGATCTGACATCGCTGGCAGATCCAGATCGAATCTCTGTTCGATGATCCGACTCTATGGGTTACCTCCGACAAACGGCGGCGGTGTGGACAGAGGTCGAGCAGGCCGAAGGATCTTCGCAGCTGAGAAAGGCGCGCGGGGAATGTGGAGGGATGACCAGTGGGGCGACGTTGGGGATGATCTGCTGGCATCGTGCGGTGGCGCCGCGGTCTCGTGGGTGATCGCGCCCCGCGCCGAGTCCCTGGATGACCGGAGCCCCGGACCACGCCGCCTGCGGGGCGTCGTCCGGGGCTCAGAACTGTCGGCAGATGTGCGATCGCGGCGAGACCGTCGTCACGCGCCTCATGCGCCGCCTGCCGCTTCGCAGCTCAGCGTGGGCTCACAGCTAGTCGCCGTCGGCCGCCTTCTTCTCTGCGCCGATCGTGGTCGAGGGGCCATGCCCCGTGTGCACCACGGTCTCATCGGGGAGCACGAACAGGCGGTCCCGCACGGACTGTTCGATGGTCTCCCGTGAGGAGAACGAACGGCCCGTCGCACCCGGCCCGCCTTCGAAGAGGGTGTCGCCGGAGACCAGCGTCCCGAGCTCCTCGATGAAATAGCAGGTCGAGCCTGGGGAGTGACCCGGCGTGTGGATCGCCTCGATGTCGACGCCTGCAACAGAGAACATGTCGGAATCGGCAACATCCCCATCCCAGGGCAGGTCACCGTGGGTGAGCGCCCAGACCTCCTTGTCGGCAGGGTTCAGCAGCAAGGGTGCGTCGAGAGCCTCGGCGAGCTCCGGGGCGAAACGGACGTGATCGTCGTGCGCGTGGGTGAGCAGGATGCCGACGCACTCACGGTCGCCCACGAGGTCCTGGACGACCTTCACGTCGTGCGGGGCGTCGAAGACGACACACTGCTCGTCATCGCCGAGCACCCAGATGTTGTTCTCCACCTCGTGGGTTTCGCCATCGAGCGAGAAGGTGCCGGAGGCGGTCGCGTGGTCGAAACGGGCGGTCATCGGCCGATCACCGCCACGGTGCGCAGGGTCTCGCCGTCGTGCAGCGAGTCGAGGGCTGTGTTCACACCGTCGAGGTCAGTGTGGCCGGTGACGAAGCGTTCCAAGGGGAGCCGTCCTTGCAGGTAGAGGTCGATCAGGTACGGGAAGTCACGTTCGGGCAGGCAGTCGCCGTACCAGGAGGACTTCAGGGCGCCCCCGCGGCCGAACACATCCAGCAGCGGGAGGGTCAGTTCCACTCCCGGGCGGGGAACGCCGACGAGGACCACACGGCCAGCGAGGTCGCGGCCGTAGAAAGCGGCCTCGTATGTGGGTGGAATAGCGACCGCGTCGATCACCACGTCAGCGCCGAACCCGTCGGTGAGCTCCTGGATCTTCTCCGCGACCTGCTCGGGAGAGAGGTCCTTTGTGTTCACGGTGTGCGTTGCGCCCAGCTCGGTGGCGGCATCCAGCTTCTTTCCGTCGATGTCCAGGCCGATGATCGTCGTGGCGCCCGCGAGCTTCGCACCGGCGATCGCCGCGCAGCCGACGCCGCCCAGGCCGATCACGGCAACCGACTCGCCTCGCTGCACCTCGCCGGTATTCACGGCGGCGCCGATGCCCGCCATGACGCCACAGCCCAGCAGGCCTGCGACCTCGGCGGGAGCGTCTTCGGAGACTTTGGTGCACTGCATCTCGTGGACCAGGGTTTTTTCGGCGAAGGCGCCGATGCCGAGGGCGGGCTCGAGCTCGGTGCCGTCGGTCAGGGTCATCTTCTGCGAGGCGTTGTGGGTGGCGAAGCAGTACTGCGAAACACCCTTGCGGCAGGCTCGGCACTGGCCGCACACGGCGCGCCAGTTCAGAATCACGTAGTCGCCGACCTCGACGTGGGTGACGTCCTCGCCGACGGCGCTGACATGCCCTGCGGCCTCATGGCCCAGCAAGAACGGGAAGTCATCGGTGATACCACCGTCGCGGTAGGCGAGGTCAGTGTGGCAGACGCCGCAGGCGTCGATATCGACGACGACGTCATTCGGCCCCGGATCGGGGATGATGATGTCGACGAGCTCGGCGGGCTGCTCGGCTGCGCGGGCGATGACGCCCTTCACGGTCTGGGACATGCTGGCCTCCTCGGGGGCGTGGGGCACTGTCCCGGTCAGGCTATCGGGTGAGGGGATCAGGTGGACGGGTCTGAGATCTGTCGGACCGTCCTCCTAGAATGGTTCGCGGTGCCCGCGCCCGCCCCGGCCGCACACCGGCACCCCTGACCGCCACCGGACGAAAGCGAGCATCGTGTCCGAGACACCCCAGACCCCGCCGGCGATCGACGAGCAGGCGATCACCGCGGCAGTTGAGCAGGCACTGGCCGCCATCGCCGCTGCGCCCGATACCGCTGCGCTGAAGCAGGTTCGTATCGAGCATGTGGGCGACCGCAGCGTGATCGCCACCGCCAACGCCGGGATCAAGGATCTGCCCAAGGATCAGCGCGCCGCGGCTGGCAAGCTGATCGGCCAGGGCAAGGGCCGTGTGCAGAAGGCGCTCGCCGAGCGGCAGCAGGAGCTTGCGGCGGCAGAGGAAGAGCAGGCGCTCGCCACCGAGAAGGTTGATGTCACTCTGCCCACGGACCGTCTTCCGCGCGGTGCCCGCCACCCGCTG
The DNA here is from genome assembly GCF_900258505.1 of Brachybacterium timonense. GTDB lineage: Bacteria > Actinomycetota > Actinomycetes > Actinomycetales > Dermabacteraceae > Brachybacterium > Brachybacterium timonense. The sequence continues at coordinate 2,345,645 of NZ_LT984895.1, read as the reverse complement.
TCCCTGCTCACCGAACGGCTGGAGGACCTGTTCGTGGGGCTCGGCTGGGAGATCGCGGAGGGCCCGGAGATCGAGGCGGAATGGTTCAACTTCGACGCGCTGAACTTCGACGTCGACCATCCGGCGCGGCAGATGCAGGACACCTTCTATGTCGCACCGGAGGGGTCTGGCCAGGTGCTGCGCACGCACACCTCACCGGTGCAGGCCCGTGCGCTGCTCGAACGCGGGGTGCCGCTATACATCGCCTGCCCGGGCACCACCTTCCGCACCGATGAACCAGATGCCACCCATTCGCCGGTGTTCCACCAGGTCGAGGGCCTGGCCATTGACAAGGGTCTGACCATGGCGAACCTGGTGGGAACCTTGGACGCGATTGCCCGCACCATGTTCGGTGAGGGCGCCATCACGCGTCTGCGCCCCAGCTACTTCCCCTTCACCGAGCCCAGCGCGGAGATGGATTTCCGTTGCTTCTCCTGCGATGCAAAGCTCGGGACCGATCGCGATGCCTCGCCCGACTGTCGTGTCTGCGGTGGCACCGGGTGGATCGAGATGGGCGGCTGCGGCATGGTCAACCCGGCCGTACTGCGCGCCTGCGGCGTGGACCCGGAGGAATACCAGGGCTTCGCCTTTGGACTTGGAATCGAGCGGATCCTCATGCTGCGCAATGGTGTGGAGGATATGCGCGACATGGCGGAGGGCGACGTCCGCTTCTCCCAGCACTACGGAACGGAGATCTGACATGCCTCGCATCCCCCTGACCTGGCTCGCCGAGCACGTCGAGCTCCGCGCGGACGCCGACGCCGAGCAGGTGGCGGCCGATCTCGTCTCCGTCGGTCTCGAGGAGGAGGCGATCCACGGCGCGCAGGTCACCGGCCCGCTCGTTGTGGGCCGTGTACTTGACCTGGTGAAGGAACCGCAGAAGAACGGCAAGACCATCAACTGGTGCCGCGTCGATGTGGGCCCGGAGCACAACCACGAGCTCGATGACCCGAAGGACCCGCAGCCTGGCGAGGAACGCCCCAGCCGCGGCATCATCTGCGGCGCGCATAACTTCGTGCCCGGCGATTTGGTGGTCGTCTCCCTGCCCGGCACCGTGCTGCCCGGCGACTTCGCGATCGCGGCCCGCAAAACCTACGGCCACAAGAGCGACGGCATGATCTGCTCCGGCGACGAGCTGGGGCTCGGCCCGGACCCGGACGGCGAGGACGGCATCATCGTGCTCGGCCGCGGCCACGGGAAGGGCCTGACCGGCGAACCCGGGGACGACGCGATCAGCCTGTTGGGCCTGGGCGAAGAGGTCGTCGAGATCAACGTGACGCCAGATCGCGGCTACTGCTTCTCCATGCGTGGTGTCGCCCGCGAGTACGCACACGCCACCGGGCAGACGTTCACCGACCCTGCCCTGACCGTGAACGCACCGGAGGGCACCCGTGGTGGCGTCCCTGTGCAGATCCGCGATGACGCTCCGATCCGCGCAGGCGCAGGCTGCACCCGCTTCACCACGATCGAGGTGCGCGGCACCGACGCAACGGCGCCGAGCCCCACATGGATGCAGCGTCGGCTCACGCTTGCCGGTATGCGGCCCATCTCCCTGATCGTCGATGTCACGAACTACGTGATGCTTGACCTGGGCCAGCCGCTGCACGCCTACGACTCCCACAAGGTTGTGGCGCCGATCGTGGTGCGTCGTGCGGAGCCAGGGGAGAAGCTCACCACCCTTGATGACGTCGAGCGCACCCTGGATCCCGAGGACCTGCTGATCACCGACTTTGGTGGCCCCGAGGGGACCTCCCGCGTGCTCGGCATCGCGGGCGTCATGGGTGGAGCTGATACCGAGGTCACCGACGAGACCGTCAACGTGATCCTCGAAGCGGCAACCTTCCAGAACCACACTGTTGCCCGCTCTGCGCGGCGTCACCGTCTGCCGTCGGAGGCTTCCAAACGGTTCGAGCGCGGCGTGGATCCGAACCTTCCGCTCATCGCTGCGCAGCGCGCTGCGGAGCTGATCGTCCAGTACGGCGGCGGCGAGATCGACCATCGCGTGACCGACGAAGGCTCAGCCGCCGCTCCGCAGCCCATCGTCTTCCCAGTTTCTGATGCGCAGCGCGTCACCGGTGTCGAGTACACCCGTGAGCAGGTTGTGGACAGCCTGGAACTGATCGGCTGCCAGGTCGATGGGGATGCCGAGACTCTGCAGGTGACCCCACCATCGTGGCGTCCTGATCTCACGATTCGCGAGGACCTGGTCGAGGAGATCGCGCGCCTGGTCGGCTACGAGCAGATCCCGTCGATCCTGCCGAAGGCCACAGGTGGCCGCGGTCTCACGCGCGTGCAGCGAGCCCGTCGCCGCGCCGGCGCTGCGCTCGCTGACGCTGGCCTGACCGAGGTCGCCTCCCTACCGTTCATCGCCCCTGGTGTGTTCGATGAGCTCGGCTATACCACCGACGATGAACGCCGCCAGGCAGTGCGCCTTCTGAACCCGCTGGCCGAGGACGAGCCGCTGATCCGCACCAGCCTGCTGCAGACCCTGCTGCAGACCGCCCGACGCAATCTGGGCCGTGGCGCCGAATCGCTCGCGATCTTCCAGATCGATGCGGTGGCCCGCTCCCAGGGGGAGGGTGCAGCCAGTGCTGTGCCGTCGGCCGATGAGCGTCCGAGCGAGCAGGAGCTTGCGGCAATCATGGGCGCGCTGCCCACGCAGGCGAAGCACTTGGCTGCGGTGCTCGGCGGTGTGACCGGCCCCACGTCCTGGTACGGGGCAGGCCGCGTGGCGGACTGGGCCGACGCTGTGGACACTGCCCGTCGAGCAGCTGCCGCGTGCGGCACGGAGCTCGAGGTGCGTCAGTGCGAGTATGCGCCCTTCCATCCGGGTCGTTGCGCTGAGCTATCGGTCACAGGGGCCGACGGCGAACGGCAGGTCGTGGGCTACGCCGGCGAGCTGCACCCACGTGTGGTGAAGGCCTTCTCACTGCCGACACGCACCAGCGCCGTGGAGCTTGATCTCGACGCGGTTGCCCTGGCCGCCCCCGCCGTGGTGCAGGCTGCGCCGGTACCAACGTTCCCACTGGCCAAGGAAGACTTCGCTTTCGTCGTCGATGAATCTGTGCCGGCCGCTGCCGTGGAGGCAGCGATCCTTGTGGGCATCGGTGACGAGGCAGAGTCCGTGCATCTGTTCGACGTGTTCACGGGCGATCAGGTGGGTGAGGGCAAGAAGTCGCTCGCGTTCGCGGTGCGGCTGCGCTCCACTGAGGGGACGCTGTCCGCTGAGCAGATTGCCGCGGCACGCACACGCTGCGTGCGTGCGGTCGAACAGGCCGTCGGCGGTGAACTGCGGGCCTGAGCGTACGTCGACACCGGCACGTGACTGAGTAACGCAGTCCGCGATCGCTGGCCGGTCCGCACCCTGCCGCGAGCTGACCGGTGGCCAGCACTGGACCTGAATGCCTGATCATGCAGAGGTATGTATAGACTTACTGCATGATCGGAGCCACCGCGTCACCCACTGTCGCCATCGCCGGAGCAACCGGATACGCCGGCGGTGAGATGCTGCGCCTGCTCTCGGCGCACCCTGCGGTAACACTGCGCACGGTCACCGGACACAGCAGCGCTGGTGAGAGCCTGGTAACGATCGCCCCGCATATCGACGGCGCCGAGCAGCTCCTCATCCAGGAGACCAGTGCGCAGCACCTCGCAGGGCATGACGTTGTCGTGCTCGCGCTTCCGCATGGCCATTCCGGACGGATCGCCGCTGAGCTTCGCGCCGCCGATCCCGACGTGATCGTGCTCGACCTGGCCGCCGACCACCGGCTCGACTCCGCCCAGGACTGGACCGACTACTACGGATCCGAACACTCCGGCACCTGGACCTACGGCATGCCCGAGCTCCCTCTGGCCGACGGCACCCGTCAGCGTGACCTGCTGCGCGATGCCCGTGAGGTTGCGGTGCCCGGCTGCAACGCCACGGCCGTATCTCTCGCAGCCGCTCCTCTTGTGCGTGCCGGCCTGATCGATGCAGGCGCGCTGAATGCGGTATTGCCCGTCGGCTACTCCGGTGCCGGCCGCACGCCGAAGCCGCATCTGCTCTTCTCCGAAGCGTCACACAGCGCAGCCCCCTATGCCGTTGGCGGCAGCCACCGGCATATTCCTGAGATCCTGCAGAACCTTCGCCGGGCTGCTGGAGTCGATGAGAGTCGTCGCCTCACCTTCACCCCCGTGCTCGTGCCGATGAGCCGCGGGATTCTCGCCGTGCTCACAGCACCCGTCGCAGCGGGCACCACCACTGCGGATCTGCTCCGCGCCTTCCAGACGGACTACGAACACGAATTTTTCCTCCGCGTGCTGCCCGAAGGGCAGGTCCCGTCAACGGCCCAGGTGCTCGGATCCAACACGGTGCGCATCAGTGCCGCCGTGGACCGTCACTCCGGCCAGGCCACCGTGATCGCCGCCCTCGACAACCTCATGAAAGGCACTGCCGGCGCCGCCGTGCAGTGCATGAACCTTGCGCTCGGCCTCGAGGAGATGCTGGGGCTCACCCGCACAGCCATGTCTCCCTGACCGCACCGCCCGGTCACGCCCATCCGCGGCTCCCGGCTCGTCGAGCAGATCCCGACCACCAGCCGTCGCACACGCATCACCACAGCCTTCCACACCGAGGAGAGATTCCATGTCGATCACGCAGCCCCGCGGCTTCCGTGCCGCCGGTGTGGCCGCCGGTATCAAGGCCGCCGGCGCCCATGACCTCGCCCTTGTCGTCAACGACGGCCCCAGTCAGAGTGCCGCTGGCGTCTTCACTGCGAACCGCGTGAAGGCGGCACCGGTTACCTGGTCCTCACACGCTGTCGCCGACGGCCGCGCACATGCCGTGGTCCTCAACTCCGGCGGAGCCAACGCCTGCACCGGGCCAGAGGGATACACCGACACCATCGCCACCGCCGAACACGCCGCCGGCCTCCTCGGCTGCGCCGCAGACCAGATCCTTGTCTGCTCGACCGGACTGATCGGCGAACGCCTGCCGATGCCAACGCTGCTGGCCGGGATCGAGACCGCCCATACGACGCTCGCCGCGGGACCGTTCGCGGATTCCGACGCCTCGCGGGCAATCATGACCACCGACTCGGTGCCGAAGACCGCCGCTATCCAGTTGCCGTCCGGCGTGCGCGTCGGCGGAATCGCGAAGGGCGCAGGCATGCTCGCCCCGCAGCTCGCCACCATGCTCGTGGTCATCACCACCGACGCCGACGTGGAGCCCGCTGCCCTGCAGGAGGCTCTGACAGCAGCCACAGCGACCACGTTTGACCGGGTCGATTCCGATGCCTGCATGTCCACGAATGACACGGTGCTGCTGCTTGCCTCCGGTGCCAGTGGCATCGTCCCGTCGGCCCCGGAACTCGCCGAGGCGATCCGTGCCGTTGCCGCGGACCTTGCACGGCAGCTCGTCGCCGATGCCGAGGGCGCCAGCCACGACGTCCATGTGGTGGTTCGCGGCGCGCACAGCGAGCCTGCTGCTGTTGCTGTTGCCCGTGAAATCGCCCGCTCGAACCTGGTCAAGACCGCGATCGCTGGGAACGACCCGAACTGGGGTCGGATCGTCGCTGCCGCCGGCTGCGTGCCGGAGGACGTCGCCCCCTTTGACCCCGCCCAGCTGTCCGTGAGCGTCAATGGCGTCGAGGTGTGTCGCCACGGCGGCGCCCACATCGACCGCAGCGAGGTGGACATGACCCCGCGCGAGACCGTCATCGAGGTCAACCTCGATGCCGGCACCGCCGAGGGCGACATCTGGACGAACGACCTCACACACGAGTACGTCGAAGAGAACAGCGCCTATTCCTCATGAAACCCGACGCCCCCACCTCCGCCGAGAACCGCGGTTCCACGCGCACCGCGGAGACGACCGTGGAGCACACCGTGGCCGGTAAGAACCCGATCGCGCCGCTCGATGCCGCGCGCCGTGAGGCACACGCCAAATCAGAGGTGCTCATCGAGGCGCTGCCGTGGATCCAGCGGTTTCGTGACCGCATCGTGGTTGTGAAGTACGGCGGCAACGCGATGATCGACGACGACCTGCGCCGCGCCTTCGCCGCCGACATGGTCTTCATGCGGCTGGCTGGGATCCACGTGGTCGTGGTGCACGGTGGCGGGCCGCAGATCTCCGCGATGCTCTCCCGGCTCGGCATGGAGGCCTCGTTCCGCGGCGGCATGCGCGTGACCGACGCCGAGACCATGGACGTGGTGCGTATGGTGCTCGTCGGCCAGGTAGGTCGTGAACTGGTCGGGCTGATCAACCAGCATGGCCCCTACGCGATCGGCATGTCCGGGGAGGATGCGAGGCTGTTCGCCGCCCGCCGCCGCGGCACCGAGATCGACGGTGAAGACGTGGACCTGGGACACGTGGGCGAGGTGACCACCGTGAACATCGGCTCCGTACAGGACATGCTTGACGCCGGTCGTATCCCCGTTGTGTCCTCCATCGCCCCGGAAGTCGACGTGAATGGCGACCCCACCGGCGAGGTGCTCAACATCAACGCCGACCTTGCCGCCGCTGCGATCGCCCGTGGACTGAACGCAGAGAAGCTCGTCATGCTGACCGACGTCGAGGGCCTGTATCGGAACTGGCCCGACCGCACCTCGCTTATTCCTGAGATCCCGGCGAGTGAGCTGCGGGCCATGCTCCCAGACCTTACGGAGGGCATGATCCCCAAGGCGGAGGCTCTGCTCGGCGCCGTGGAGGCCGGGGTGCGTACCGCAGCCATGATCGACGGCCGCATCGAGCATGCGGTGCTGCTGGAGGTGTTCACCACGAAGGGTGTAGGCACCATGGTCAGGAGGGATGACTATGTTTGAGAGCGAGCACATCACGGCGACCAATCCCACCGGGCACGAGTTCACCGACCGATACCGCAGTGCGCTGCTGAACGCTTTCGGCCCGCCGCAGCGCGTGCTCGTGCGCGGCGAGGGGGCGCGGGTCTGGGACGCCGACGGCACCGAGTACCTGGACCTGCTCGCCGGGATCGCCGTGAACGCCCTCGGTCACGCTCATCCGGCGCTCGTGGCCGCCGTGCAACAGCAGGCGGAGTCGATCATCCACGTCTCGAACTTCTTCGCCACCCCGCCGCAGATCGAGCTGGCCGAGACCCTGCTGCGCCTCGCGCAGGCACCGGACGGATCCGGCGTGTTCTTCGCGAACTCCGGGGCTGAGGCGAACGAGGCCGCCCTGAAGCTTGCGCGCCTGACCGGACGGCCGCGCGTCATCGCCCTCGAGGACTCCTTCCACGGCCGCACCCTTGGCTCGCTGTCGCTGACCTGGAAGAAGGCCTACCGCGAACCGTTCGAGCCGCTGCCCGGCGGCGTGGAGTTCCTGCCCGCCGGTGACACCGAGGCGCTAGCACGCGCTCTCGCTCCCGGCGATGTTGCGGCCGTGTTCGCAGAGCCGATCCAGGGCGAGGCAGGCGTTGTCCCGCTGGAGACCGAGTATCTGCTCGCCGCGCGTCGCCTGACCCGTGAGCACGGCACTCTGCTCGTGCTCGACGAGGTGCAGACAGGTATGGCCCGCACCGGCCACTGGTTCTCCCACCAGCGGATCGACGGCCTACAGCCCGACGTGATGACCTTGGCCAAAGGACTCGGCGGAGGCGTGCCGATCGGTGCCGTGATCGCCTGTGGCCCGGCCACGAGAGGCCTCCTGCAGCCCGGCCAGCACGGCACCACCTTCGGCGGCAACCCTCTCGCCGCGGCAGCCGCACTCGCCGTGATCCGCACGATCGCCGACGACGGCCTGCTTGAGCATGCTCAGCAGATGGGTGAGCTGATCGAGCACGCCGTCACAGCGCTCCATGACCCCCGCCTGGTCGCGGTGCGCGGTGCCGGCTTGCTGCGCGGCATCGCACTGCGTGATCCTCGTGCCGCCGCTGTCGCTGCCGTCGCCCTGGAGGAGGGGTACATCGTCAACGCTCCGAACCCCACCACGATCCGTCTGGCGCCGCCACTCATCATTCAGGAGTCGCAGCTGCGCGGTTTCATCGCGGCCCTGCCCGGCCTGCTCGATGCCGCCGCTGCCCGAGGAGAGAACTGATGCCCCGACATTTCTTGCGCGATGACGACCTCACTCCTGCTGAGCAGAAGGAGGTGCTTGCCCTCGCCCTGGATCTGACCGATGACCGCTTCGCCCGTCGGCCCTATGCCGGCCCGCGCACCGTGGCGGTGCTGTTCGACAAGTCCTCCACCCGCACCCGGGTCTCCTTCGCGACCGGCATTGCCGAGCTCGGTGGAAACCCGTTGGTGATCGAGTCGCGCGCCAGCCAACTCGGCCGCGGTGAATCGATCGCAGACACCACCCGCGTGCTCACCTCGATGGCCTCCACGATCGTGTGGCGCACCTTCGGGCAGAAGCGGATCGAAGAGATGGCCGCCCACGCCACGGTGCCTGTGGTCAACGCCCTCACCGACCAGTTCCACCCCTGCCAGATCCTCGCGGACCTGCTCACCATTGCTCAGCAGCGCGGCGGTCTGGCCGATGGCGACGCCGCCCTCGCTGGCCGGTCCCTGGCCTACCTGGGCGACGGCGCGAACAATATGGCGCACTCCTACCTGCTCGGCGGCGCGACTGCCGGCATGGACGTGCGGATTGCGAGCCCCGCATCCCACCGCCCTGATGACGCGGTCCTCGCTGATGCCCGCGCGATCGCGCAGTGCACCGGCGGATCGGTCACGATCACCGATGATCCCGCGGCAGCCGTCGACGGCGTCGATGCTGTGCTGACTGACACATGGGTATCCATGGGGCAGGAGGGCGAGGACGGCCGTGACGAGCAGACCTTCGCCCGCTTCCAGGTCACCGACGAGCTGATGGCCGCGAGCGGCGACGGCGTGTTCCTGCACTGCCTGCCCGCCTACCGCGGCAAGGAGGTCACCGCCTCTGTGATCGATGGGCCGCGCTCCGTGGTGTGGCAGGAGGCCGAGAACCGCCTGCACGCTCAGAAGGCTCTGCTGACGTGGCTTATGGACCACCCGGACGAGAACACCGCCGTCCATGCGTTACCGCGGAAGGAGGTGCGATGAGCAGCCCCCGCCCTGGCGCTCCCGCCACGAAGACCTCGCGGCAGCGTCGCATCACCGAGATCCTTGAACGTGAAGTCGTCGGCTCCCAGTCGCGCCTTGCGGAACTGCTGATCGCCGACGGTATCGATGTCACCCAGGCGACGCTCTCCCGTGACCTGGTTGAGCTGCAGGCAGAGAAAGTGCGCGGCCCCGGTGGTGGACTCGTCTACCGGCTGCCGCCGGAAGGCACTGCCCCGCGCGGCGAAGGCCTGGAAGAGCTGCTCGAGGCACGGCTGCCGCGTCTTGCCGAAGGCCTGCTGGTCTCCGCGGAGGCTAGTGCCAATATCGTCGTGGTCCGTACCCCGCCTGGCGCCGCCCAGTATCTGGCCTCCGCCATGGACCGTTCGGTGCTGCCCGATGTCTTGGGAACCATCGCCGGTGACGACACGGTGCTTCTGGTCTGCCGAGAGGCCGACGGTGGCGCGCCGCTGGCCGAACGGCTGCTTGCCCTCGCCGAGGGGCGCCGCAACCCGTCGGCACCGTCCCCGTCCGAACCTGACTGATATAGCTGCGCCGACGGTGCACTGTCCCGTCGGCCCCTAATACCACCTGACCCACCGCCCCTGAACCTCTCCCGGTATCCCGGAACCCCGATCTGAAGGAGAACCTCATGACGGAACGCATCGTTCTCGCCTACTCCGGCGGCCTCGACACCTCCGTGGCCATCGGCTGGATCCACGACGCCACCGGCGCCGACGTCATCGCCTGCGCGGTCGACGTGGGCCAGGGCGGAGAGGACCTCGAGGTGGTCCGCCAGCGCGCCCTGGACTGCGGCGCCGTCGAGGCATACATCGCTGACGCCCGTGACGAGTTCGCCGCGGAGTACTGCATGCCGGCCCTGAAGGCGAATGCCCTCTACATGGACGCCTACCCGGTCGTGTCCGCTATCAGCCGTCCCGTGATCACGAAGCACCTGGTCAAGGCCGCCAAGAATTTTGGTGCCTCCACCGTGGCGCACGGCTGCACCGGCAAGGGCAATGACCAGGTCCGTTTCGAAGTCTCCATCACCTCGCTCGCCCCGGAGCTGAAGTGCATCGCCCCGGTGCGCGACCTGGCCCTCACGCGTGACAAAGCCATCGACTACGCCGAGCGCAAGAACCTGCCGATCGAGACCACCAAGCACAACCCGTTCTCGATCGACCAGAACGTGTGGGGCCGCGCGGTGGAGACCGGCTACCTCGAGGACATCTGGAACGAGCCCACGAAGGATGTCTACTCCTACACGGACGACCCGGCCTTCCCTCCGGTCGCCGACGAGGTCGTCATCACCTTCGAGCAGGGCGTCCCCGTGAAGATCGATGGCCGCGCCGTCCCCCCGCTGGAGGCCATCCAGGAGATGAACCGCCGCGCCGGTGCGCAGGGTATCGGCCGGATCGACATCGTCGAGGACCGTCTCGTGGGCATCAAGTCCCGGGAGGTCTACGAGGCGCCCGGCGCGATGGCCCTGATCACCGCCCATCAGGAGCTCGAACGCGTCACCCTCGAGCGCGAGCAGGCTCGTTTCAAGCGGACGGTGGGGGACAGGTGGACCGAATTGGTCTACGACGGCCAGTGGTTCAGCCCGCTCAAGAAGTCCCTCGATGTCTTCATCAACGACACCCAGCGGTACGTCAACGGTGAGATCCGAATGTCGCTGCACGGCGGACGCGCCACCGTGACCGGGCGTCGCTCCGAGAGCGGTCTGTACGATTTCAATCTGGCCACGTACGACGAGGGCGATACGTTCGACCAGTCCCAGGCCAAGGGCTTCATCGAGATCTATGGGCTGGCCTCCAAGCAGGCCACCGCACGCGATGTCGCCTTCGGCAACGGCCCCGATCTCGACGCGAAGGACAAGTGATGAGCATGGCCGAGGATGCCTCGCAGGACTTGACGGGACGCGACAGGACCGCGCAGGACGAGGGACAGACCCTCTCTGAGGAGCATGCCGAACGGCTGGCCTTGTGGGGTGGCCGCTTCGGCACTGGCCCGGCCGCTGCACTCGCCGCGCTGTCGGTGTCCACGCATTTCGACTGGCGCCTCGCGCCCTACGACCTGCGGGGCTCCTCGGCCCATGCCAACGTTCTGCATGCCGCAGGACTGCTCAGCGACGACCAGCTCGAGGCAATGCAGGCCGCGATCACGCAGCTCGCGGACGACGTTGCCTCGGGTGCCTTCGTCCCCGGGCCCGACGACGAGGATGTGCACACCGCCCTGGAACGCGGCCTGCTCGAACGGGCCGGTGAGGAACTCGGCGGCAGGCTGCGTGCAGGACGCTCCCGCAATGACCAGATCGCCACCCTGATCCGCATGTACATCCGCGATCAGGCCCGCGAGATCGGCGCTATGGTGCTCGATCTGGTGGATGTGCTGCTGGCCCGTGCGATCGAGGTGCATGGCGCGGCGATGCCCGGCCGTACCCACCTCCAGCACGCCCAGCCGCTGCTGCTGAGCCACCATCTGCTGGCGCACGCCTGGCCGCTGATGCGCGATGTCCAGCGTCTGCGTGACCTCGATCTGCGCTGCGCGCTCTCGCCCTACGGCTCCGGTGCACTCGCCGGCTCGAGCCTGGGCCTTGACCCCGAGGCCGTTGCCGCTGAGCTCGGTTTCGATGCCGCTGTAGAGAACTCGATCGACGGCACCGCCGCGCGGGACCTCACCGCAGAGTTCGCCTTCGTGCTCGCCATGATCGGGATCGACCTCTCCCGTCTCTCGGAGGAGATCATCCTGTGGAACACGAAGGAGTTCTCTTTCATCACGCTTGATGACTCCTACTCCACGGGCTCTTCGATCATGCCTCAGAAGAAGAACCCGGACATCCCCGAGCTGGCCCGCGGCAAGGCTGGACGCATCCTCGGTGATCTCACCGGTCTGCTTGCGACGTTGAAGGCCCTGCCTCTTGCGTACAACCGAGACCTGCAGGAGGACAAGGAGCCGGTGTTCGATCAAGTCGATTCCCTGCACCTGGTGCTGCCGGCCTTCACCGGCATGATGGCGACTCTTGTGTTCCACACGGAGCGCATGGCTGAGCTGGCCCCGCAGGGTTTCTCACTCGCCACCGATATCGCTGATCACCTTGTGAGGCGTGGAGTTCCGTTCCGCAGTGCCCACGAGATCTCGGGGGCGTGCGTACGCCGCGCCGAGGAGCAGGGCAAGGAGCTGTGGGACCTGACCGATCAGGAGCTTGCCGACATCTCCGAGCATCTGGACAGCTCGGTACGGGAGGTGCTCAGTGTGGAAGGGTCAATCGCGTCGCGTGACGCGAAGGGCGGCACGGCCCCGGCGCGTGTGGCCGAACAGGAGCAGGCGCTCGCTGAGCAGGTCGCTCAGTTGCGGGCCTTCACCGGCGCGCGCTGAGTCGCGTTCTGGTTCTGCTCGCGGGGCATCGTCACTGTGACGGTCAGCGGCACTCGCTCAGCTGCCGTCTGCGCGCTCAGCTCTGCGCACGCCGTGCGCTGCGGGCGTCCAGCAGAGCAGACTCCGTCGCGGTGATGAGACAATCCATGCGAGCCGTCGTCCCCGGCGGCCGGATATCCGTGGGAAGGATCTGGAACCGATGACCACCGTGTGGGAGGACCTCAACCAGCGAGGTCTCGTTGTGCAGACCACTGGCCCCGAGGCGCTCGGGAAGGCTCTAGCGCAGGGTCCAGTCAGCCTGTACTGCGGATTCGATCCGACGGCTGGTTCCCTGCACGTCGGGCACCTGACGCAGGTTCTCACGATGCGGCGTTTCCAGCTCGGCGGTCATAAGCCGTACGCCCTCGTGGGCGGCGCGACAGGCTTGATCGGTGATCCTCGTATGTCCGGTGAGCGCGTACTGAATGACGAGTCGGTGGTAGCCGGCTGGGTGGAGTCGCTGCGCGAGCAGATCTCTCGCTTCCTCGACCCCGACGGGGAGTTTGGCGTCACCATGGTCAACAACCTCGACTGGGTCGGGCAGCTGTCCGCGCTCTCCTTCCTGCGCGACATGGGCAAGCACTTCCGCATGGGCACGATGCTCGCCAAGGACACCGTCGCTCGACGCCTTCAGTCCGATGAAGGCATCTCCTACACCGAGTTCAGCTACCAAGTGCTGCAGGCGATCGACTACCTCGAGCTGCACCGCCGGTACGGCATCACCCTTCAGTACGGCGGGAACGACCAGTGGGGCAACATCGTGGGCGGCGTCGACCTCATCCATAAGGTGACTGGCCATGACGCGCACGCCATGACCACTCCTCTGGTCACAAAGGCCGACGGGACGAAGTTCGGAAAGAGCGAGGGCGGCTCGGTGTGGCTGGATCCCGCCCTCACGAGCCCCTATGCCTTCTACCAGTTCTGGCTGAATGCCGCAGACGCTGATGTCATGAACTACCTGCGGTTCTTCTCCTTCCGGGACGCTGAGGACCTAGCGGGGCTCGAGGAAGCCACGCGTACCGCGTCGCATGAACGTCGCGCCCAACGTGCGCTCGCAGATGACATGACCACGCTGGTGCATGGCGCCGACGCCACCCGTCAGGTCACCGCGGCTGCTGCTGTGCTGTTCGGGCGCGGTGATGTGCGGGAGCTCGACGAACCGACCCTGGCTGCCGTGGCGCGTGAACTGCCACAGGCGACCTGCGCGCCGAGTGCGACGGTGCTGGAGGCATACCTGGCCTCCGGCATCCTGGCGAGTAAGGGTGAGGTGCGCCGGGCAGCTGCTGAGGGCGGCCTGTCGATCAACGGAGAGAAACTCACGGCTGACGATCTCGAGCGTTCTCTTGAGACGATCCCAGCCCTGTCCGGAGGGCATCTGTTGCTGCGGCGGGGACGAAAGACCGCCGCGATGGTGCAGGTCGCGCTCTGAGCGATGTGACGGCGGCGACCACGATGAGGTGACCTGCCTCTCGGATACAGGTCACATCGAGGTGAACCAGAGCCAGGACTAGGCCTAAAAATCCGCTCCGACCTGGAGCAATGTTAATCCGCGCCGGTGAACAGTGGCTGAACCACCGAGTTGACGACGCTCGGGAGGACCCGTAATGTCTTCCGCTGTCACCGACGAGGACGCGGCGGCGATGGGCCGGAGCCGAACGGAACCAGCGAATCGCCGCCAGGTCATCGTGCGATGACAGGCCCTCGGGCCACCGCAGCTCCTGCGGATCAGAAGGACCGCCCAGCGGACCGGATGAGACGGAGGACACGTGGAGCGGAGTTGGAACCGCTCGCGAGGATCTGCTAGAGTAGTGACTCGCGTCGGAACCGCGACGCAGAATCTGAGTCGGGCTCACCGGCGCAGGCTTCCAAGTCTTCGCGTAGCGGGGATGCGGATGTGCACATGTTGCTTGATATCTCAATAGCGTGTCTGTTTGTTGATGCCAGTTTTGTTTGGCATTGATGGATGACTGACATTTATTGTCTAGTTGTTTGTTTTTGCTAGGATTTTTTCATGTTTTTCATGGAGAGTTTGATCCTGGCTCAGGACGAACGCTGGCGGCGTGCTTAACACANTGATGCCAGTTTTGTTTGGCATTGATGGATGACTGACATTTATTGTCTAGTTGTTTGTTTTTGCTAGGATTTTTTCATGTTTTTCATGGAGAGTTTGATCCTGGCTCAGGACGAACGCTGGCGGCGTGCTTAACACATGCAAGTCGAACGATGACGCCCGTGCTTGCACGGGTTGATTAGTGGCGAACGGGTGAGTAACACGTGAGTAACCTGCCCTCCACTTCGGGATAACCTCGGGAAATTGGGGCTAATACCGGATATGACTGCGCATCGCATGGTGTGTGGTGGAAAGATTTATCGGTGGTGGATGGACTCGCGGCCTATCAGTTTGTTGGTGAGGTAATGGCTCACCAAGGCGATGACGGGTAGCCGGCCTGAGAGGGCGACCGGCCACACTGGGACTGAGACACGGCCCAGACTCCTACGGGAGGCAGCAGTGGAGAATATTGCACAATGGGCGAAAGCCTGATGCAGCGACGCCGCGTGAGGGATGACGGCCTTCGGGTTGTAAACCTCTTTCAGTAGGGAAGAAGCGAGAGTGACGGTACCTGCAGAAGAAGCGCCGGCTAACTACGTGCCAGCAGCCGCGGTAATACGTAGGGCGCAAGCGTTGTCCGGAATTATTGGGCGTAAAGAGCTTGTAGGTGGCTTGTCGCGTCTGCCGTGAAAACCCGAGGCTCAACCTCGGGCGTGCGGTGGGTACGGGCAGGCTAGAGTGTGGTAGGGGAGACTGGAACTCCTGGTGTAGCGGTGAAATGCGCAGATATCAGGAAGAACACCGATGGCGAAGGCAGGTCTCTGGGCCATTACTGACACTGAGAAGCGAAAGCATGGGGAGCGAACAGGATTAGATACCCTGGTAGTCCATGCCGTAAACGTTGGGCACTAGATGTGGGGAACATTCCACGTTTTCCGCGTCGTAGCTAACGCATTAAGTGCCCCGCCTGGGGAGTACGGCCGCAAGGCTAAAACTCAAAGGAATTGACGGGGGCCCGCACAAGCGGCGGAGCATGCGGATTAATTCGATGCAACGCGAAGAACCTTACCAAGGCTTGACATGCACTGGACTGCTGCAGAGATGTGGCTTTCTTTGGACTGGTGCACAGGTGGTGCATGGTTGTCGTCAGCTCGTGTCGTGAGATGTTGGGTTAAGTCCCGCAACGAGCGCAACCCTCGTTCCATGTTGCCAGCACTTCGGGTGGGGACTCATGGGAAACTGCCGGGGGCAACTCGGAGGATGGTGGGGACGACGGCAAAGCACCATGCCCCTTATGTCGTGGGCTTCACGCATGCTACAATGGCCGGGACAATGGGTTGCGAAACTGTGAGGTGGAGCGAATCCCAAAAAGCCGGTCTCAGTTCGGATTGGGGTCTGCAACTCGACCGCAGGAAGTCGGAGTCGCTAGTAATCGCAGATCAGCAACGCTGCGGTGAATACGTTCCCGGGCCTTGTACACACCGCCCGTCAAGTCACGAAAGTCGGTAACACCCGAAGCCAGTGGCCCATCCTCGTGAGGGAGCTGTCGAAGGTGGGATCGGTGATTGGGACTAAGTCGTAACAAGGTAGCCGTACCGGAAGGTGCGGCTGGATCACCTCCTTTCTAAGGAGCATCACCAAGTAATGGTGGCCATCTGCCTGCCCGCGTGTGGTGGGGGTGGTTGCTCATGGGTGGAACATCAATGAATGGGCGCTTGGCTGGCTTCTGCTGGTTTCTCTTAGTACTGGGCTGTGTGCTCGTGGAACGGGGGACTGGGGTGGTTGGTTTCAGGTGGAGGCACGCTATTGGGTTGTGAGGCTGCATGTGCCCCCTGCTTTGTGTGTGGGGTGTGTGGCTGGTCCTCCCTGATTGTCTGCTGCTGTGTGTGGTGGATGGTTGGTGTGGGGCTGTTTCTTGAGAACTGCATAGTGGACGCGAGCATCTTGTAAGCAATTACAGAGCAATATTTTTGTGTCTTTGTTGTGTTGCCTAAGTCTTCAAGGGCGCACGGTGAATGCCTGGGCACGAGGAGCCGACGAAGGACGTGGGAGTCTGCGATAAGCCTCGGGGAGGTGACAACCGACCTGTGATCCGAGGATGTCCGAATGGGGAAACCCACCGGGAGTCATGTCCCGGTACCCGCCACTGAATGTATAGGTGGTGTGGAGGGAACGTGGGGAAGTGAAACATCTTAGTACCCGCAGGAAGAGAAAACAATAGTGATTCCGTGAGTAGTGGCGAGCGAAAGCGGAGGTGGCTAAACCTGGTCTGTGTGATACCCGGCAGGGGTTGCAGGTTGGGGGTTGTGGGATGCATTGGTGGGGTCTGCCGGCCCTGCAGCGTGGACGTGTGATGGTAGTCGAAGCCTTGGTGAGTGGGGCGGCGTAGAGGGTGTGACCCCCGTAGACGAAACTGTTGTGCGGCGTGTGTGTTGTCCCGAGTAGCACCGGGCCCGTGAAATCCGGTGTGAATCTGCCAGGACCACCTGGTAAGCCTGAATACTACCTCGTGACCGATAGCGGACAAGTACCGTGAGGGAAAGGTGAAAAGTACCCCGGGAGGGGAGTGAAATAGTACCTGAAACCGTGTGCTTACAATCCGTCGGAGCCTTTTGGGGTGACGGCGTGCCTTTTGAAGAATGAGCCTGCGAGTTAGTGGTCGGTGGCGAGGTTAACCCGTGTGGGGTAGCCGTAGCGAAAGCGAGTCTGAACGGGGCGTTCAGTCGCCGGCTCTAGACCCGAAGCGAAGTGATCTATCCATGGGCAGTGTGAAGCGCGGGTAAGACCGCGTGGAGGCGCGAACCCACTTCAGTTGAAAATGGAGGGGATGACCTGTGGATAGGGGTGAAAGGCCAATCAAACTTCGTGATAGCTGGTTCTCCCCGAAATGCATTTAGGTGCAGCGTTGCGTGTTTCGTGCTGGAGGTAGAGCACTGGATAGGCGATGGGCCCCACCGGGTTACTGACCTTAGCCAAACTCCGAATGCCGGTACGTGAGAGCGCAGCAGTGAGACGGTGGGGGATAAGCTTCATCGTCGAGAGGGAAACAGCCCAGAACATCAGCTAAGGCCCCTAAGCGTGTGCTAAGTGGAAAAGGATGTGGAGTTGCTGAGACAACCAGGAGGTTGGCTTAGAAGCAGCCACCCTTGAAAGAGTGCGTAATAGCTCACTGGTCAAGTGATTCTGCGCCGACAATGTAGCGGGGCTCAAGTACACCGCCGAAGCTGTGTCACTCGGTTTTCCGGGTGGGTAGGGGAGCGTCGTACGGACTGCGAAGCCGCGGGGTGACCCAGTGGTGGAGGCCGTACGAGTGAGAATGCAGGCATGAGTAGCGAAAGACGGGTGAGAAACCCGTCCGCCGATTGATCAAGGGTTCCAGGGCCAGGTTAATCCGCCCTGGGTTAGTCGGGACCTAAGGCGAGGCCGACAGGCGTAGTCGATGGACATCGGGTTGATATTCCCGAACCGATCGTAGGAGGACCCATACCGAGGCATCTGATGCTAACCACCCGAGTTTGCTCCATGCCCTTCGGGGTGTGGTTGTGGATGAGGCTGGGAACCAAGGGTGTAGTAGGTCAGCGCATGGGATGACGCAGTGAGGTAGCTTCCGCGGACTTAATGGAATAGTCCGTCTAAGCGTGCAGCCTGAGCCCGGGTAATGCTGGGCCGTGTGGGTGAGACGTGATGGGGATCCCGTATGGGCGTAGGTGAGTGATCCTGTACTGCCGAGAAAAGTTCCGGCGTGACGAATACGGTCGCCCGTACCCTAAACCGACTCAGGTGATCTGGTAGAGAATACCGAGGCGTTCGAGAGAATCGTGGTTAAGGAACTCGGCAAAATGCCCCCGTAACTTCGGGAGAAGGGGGGCCCGATCCGTGAGAGCGGGGAGGGCCGCAGAGACCAGGGAGAAGCGACTGTTTACTAAAAACACAGGTCCGTGCGAAGTCGTAAGACGCTGTATACGGACTGACGCCTGCCCGGTGCTGGAAGGTTAAGAGGACTGGTTAGCTCTTTGGAGCGAAGCTGAGAATTTAAGCCCCAGTAAACGGCGGTGGTAACTATAACCATCCTAAGGTAGCGAAATTCCTTGTCGGGTAAGTTCCGACCTGCACGAATGGCGTAACGACTTCTCCACTGTCTCAACCGCGAACTCGGCGAAATTGCATTACGAGTAAAGATGCTCGTTACGCGCAGCAGGACGGAAAGACCCCGGGACCTTTACTACAGTTTGGTATTGGTGTTCGGAACGGCTTGTGTAGGATAGGTGGGAGACTGGGAAGCATGGACGCTAGTTTGTGTGGAGTCGTTGTTGAAATACCACTCTGGTCGTTCTGGATTCCTAACTTCGGTCCGTGATCCGGATCAGGGACAGTGCCTGATGGGTAGTTTAACTGGGGCGGTTGCCTCCTAAAGAGTAACGGAGGCGCTCAAAGGTTCCCTCAGCCTGGTTGGCAATCAGGTGTTGAGTGTAAGTGCACAAGGGAGCTTGACTGCGAGACAGACATGTCGGGCAGGTGCGAAAGCAGGAACTAGTGATCCGGCACCTCATTGTGGAATGGGTGTCGCTCAACGGATAAAAGGTACCCCGGGGATAACAGGCTGATCTTGCCCAAGAGCTCATATCGACGGCATGGTTTGGCACCTCGATGTCGGCTCGTCGCATCCTGGGGCTGGAGTCGGTCCCAAGGGTTAGGCTGCTCGCCTATTAAAGCGGTACGCGAGCTGGGATTAGAACGTCGTGAGACAGTTCGGTCCCTATCCGCTGCGCGCGTTGGATATTTGAGAAGTTCTGTCCCTAGTACGAGAGGACCGGGATGGACTGACCTCTGGTGTGCCAGTTGTTCTGCCAAGGGCATGGCTGGTTGGCTACGTCGGGAAGGGATAACCGCTGAAAGCATCTAAGCGGGAAGCCTGCTTCAAGATGAGATATCCGTGCACCTTTTGTGTGGGAGGCCCCCAGTAGATGACTGGGTTGATAGGCCAGATGTGGAAGCGCAGTAATGTGTGGAGCTGACTGGTACTAATGGCCGATGGCTTATTCAACACTTCGTTGTTTGCTTGTGTGTTCGCGTTCACTGTGTGGTTCTCGGGAGGCAGTCTCCTGGCTCCGTGGTTTGGGGTTGGTGGGCTGGTT
The DNA here is from genome assembly GCF_900258505.1 of Brachybacterium timonense. Classification (GTDB taxonomy): domain Bacteria; phylum Actinomycetota; class Actinomycetes; order Actinomycetales; family Dermabacteraceae; genus Brachybacterium; species Brachybacterium timonense. The sequence continues at coordinate 2,325,992 of NZ_LT984895.1, read as the reverse complement.
GGTCTCGTGGTGTTACGGCGGTCATAGCGTCGGGGAAACGCCCGGTTTCCATTCCGAACCCGGTAGCTAAGCTCGACTGCGCCGATGGTACTGCACTCGGGAGGGTGTGGGAGAGTAGGTCGCCGCCGGACATTCTTGTGGTGGGGTGTGTGTTCCTTGAGCCTCTCGTGTGGCTCGGAGCACACACCCCACTTTTTGGTGCGCTCTTTGAGCTAGGTAAGGCGTGTCTTCCGGCCGGGCGCTAGCTGTTGGTTGACCCGGTACGCGCGTATGAGGGTTTGCGAGTAACCGTATTCGGCGACGGCTGCATCGGTGTCCCACGCGTAGATGGCTTCTGGGTACGTCGTATCGGCCCCGTGCCGAGGCCGCCTCCGGGCCAGGGGGAGATAGGATGGCCGTTGCGTTTACGCAGCGGGCGCCCGATGGCCCCGTGATCGACGATCGTTGCCTCTCCCAAGGCGTCAGAGCTATCACCCGTACCAGCCAGGAGCATCATGTCGGGAATCGTCCCGGGTCTGCCGGACATTGACGACGTACTCGCGAATGCCCTCCTTGAAGGTCTCGCGGTAGTCGAGGAGCGCCTGAAACAGGCCGTCGCCATCGAAGATCCCATGGTGAAGTGGACAGCGAGGCACCTCCTCGACGCAGGAGGCAAGCGAGTCCGTCCAGTCTTGACACTGACGAGTGCAGCTCTTGGTTCGACCAACGGTGTCACGGACGCGGCTATCGACGCTGCCGTGCTCGTCGAGCTCACCCACCTGGCGAGTCTTTACCACGACGATGTGATGGACTCTGCCCCGACTCGGCGCGGAACCCGGAGCGCTCATGAGGTCTGGAGCAATTCGGTTGCGATTCTGACGGGTGACTTTCTCTTCGCCCGTGCATCGGCACTCAGTGCACGACTCGGTCTCCGCTCGGTAGAGCTGCACTCTGCGACGTTTGAGCGTCTCTGCCTGGGGCAGCTGCACGAGACAGTCGGCCCGTCGGCGGATGACGACGAGTTTGACCACTATCTCTCTGTCCTCGCAGATAAGACGGCGTCGCTCATCGCGCTTGCCGGTGAACTCGGGGCGCTGCATGGCGGAGCAGATGAACGGACGTGCGAGATCATGCGTCGGTACGGGGAATGCGTAGGGATTGCCTTCCAGCTGGCTGATGATGTGCTGGATCTCGAGAGTGACGCATCCACGAGCGGGAAACAGCCCGGCACCGATCTGAGGGAGGGGGTGCCCACGATGCCCACTCTCTTGCTTCGTCGTCGCGCAGCTGGTGGCGAGCCTGGTGCCGTCCGCATCATGCGCATGCTCGAGGGCGACCTCAGCTCCGATAGGGCGTTGCAGGACGTTGTCGACGCTCTCCGGACCGATGCGGCGCTCGCAGAGGCTCGACAGATGGCGCAGGCACGCGCCAATGACGCTATCGCTATCCTCCACGAGCTCCCAGCCGGGCCGATTCGTGATGCGCTGGTCACGTTTACGCGGAGTATGGTCGAGCGCGGTCGGTGAACTCCACGTGAACCTTCGATAAGGCCCGGGACACGACCAGCGGTGATTGTCCGCGTGTTCGGTTGACCGGCTGGTCAGCGGCATGATGGGGTCGTAGGCTTGAGATCTGGCCCTTGTGTCCGATACCGCTGCTGGAGCGGTTCGAGGGTCAGAACACGTTACACGGGGGAGTTCATGTCGGTCACGTCGGGGGTTGGCGGTCGGCGTCGCCGGCGTAGCTCGGTGGTGTCGGCTGTGGTGCTGGCGGTCCTGGGGCTGGTGGTGGCTGGTCTGGCACTGCGGTTTGAAGGTTTGAGTTCGTCGGATATTGATGTGTCCGATGGCGGGGTGTGGGTGCTGAACCGTCAGGACGGTTTGATGGGGCGTGTCAATGTGGACGCGCGAGAGTTGGATGCGCGGGTCACGTCGGTGGGGGATGACCTTGACGTGTTGCAGTCGGGATATGCGGTGTTCGAGCGGGGTGCTCGGGGACTGACGCCTATTGATGCTTCGCTGGTCAAGCGTGGTGGCACTGTGGAGCTCGCACCGGGGACGCAGGTGGCGCTTGGCGGGGACCGTGTCGCGATTGCAATGGCAGATGGTCGGGTGTGGGTGTTGTCGGTGTCGGAAGCGGCGGCGTTTGATCCGGGCGCGATGAAGCCGGTTGTGGAGGGGAAGAAAGAACCGGTGGTGTCGGTGACCAGTGCGGGCACGGTACTGGTCTTGGACGGTGAGACGCTCAGCGTGATTGAGCGTGCGGGGGAGGCGTCGGATTCGAAGGTGTCCTCGACGGTGACTGTGGGGGGCGTGTCTTCGGATGCGGAGTCGGTGGAGTTGTCATCGGTGGGGGAGACACCGGTGGTACTGGACCGGGAGAATCGTTTGCTGCGGGTGGGGCGCAAAGCGAAAGAGATTGATCTGACGGGGGAGGGAGTGACCGATTTTTCCGGGCTTCGGTTGCAGCAGCCCTCGCCGACTGGTGACAGCGTGCTCGTGGCGACCCCGGACGCGCTCTTGGATGTTCCGCTTGGTGGCGGGAAGGTGGCCTCTTTTTCAGCTGCGGGAACCGGCGAACCGGTTGCCCCGGTGCAGATGAAGGACTGCAACTACGCGGCGTGGAACGGATCGAGAGCCTACGTGCGCGCGTGCGGGGGCTCTGAGGCGGTCAGTGAGGTGATCGACGGCGCCAAGGGTGATGGAGACCTGGTGCTGAGGCAGAACCGTGACCTCGTGGTGCTGAACGACCAGCAGTTCGGGTTGGCGTGGATGATCGCGCAGGATATGCAGCTGGTGGATGAGTGGCAGATCCAGCAGGAGATCAAGACGGATCAGCAGCAGGAGAAGGAAGAGGAGACTCTGACCTCGACGATCACGAATGTGGCGAAGGAACGTGATCAGGAGAATCATCCGCCGGTAGCGAATGATGATGAGTTCGGAGTGCGCGCGGGAGCCAGCGTGGTGCTGCCGGTGGTGCGTAACGACACGGACCCGGATGGTGACGTGCTGACAGTGTCGGTGAGCTCGGACCAACCGGGAATCGGGACGGTGACACCGATTCAGGGCGGCACGCAGCTGCAGATCGAGGTGAAGCCAGACGCGTCGGGTTCGGCAACGTTCGAGTACACGGCCGACGACGGGCGCGGCGGTAAGGACACCGCGAATGTGACCGTGAACGTGGTGCCGGATACAGAGAACAGCGAGCCGCGTCTGGCGCAGGACACGGTGCCGAAGGTGAAGGTGCGCTCCGGCGAGGAAGTGTCTTTCAACATCCTGCCGTACTGGGAGGACCCCGACGGCGACGCCTTCTACCTGGCCGGGGCGACGATCGAGCCTGAAGACGTCGTGTCTTTCCGCGCCGATGGCCTGATCACCTTCACGGATGCGGGTCTTGCCACTGGTGAGAAGCAGGTGGATCTGGTTTTCCGTGATGAGCACGGCGCATCCGCTGAAGGTGTGTTGCAGGTCGATGTGGTGGAGGAAAGTGACCTTGCGCCGATCACGACTGCTGATCATGCGCAGATCGTCGCTGGGCGTTCCACCACGATCAAACCTCTTGGCAATGATCTCAACCCCAATGGCGGCAAGCTCGAGCTCACCCACGTCTCTGAATCTGAGGGGCTCGACATTGATGCATCGTTGGAGGCCGGGACTGTCAACCTGACAGCCGGTTCTCCGGGCACGCATTACCTGGAGTACACGGTGGCGTCCAGCGGTGCATCCTCCAGCTCGCTGGGATTGATTCGCGTCGATGTCGTGGAGGCGGCGGACGAGGATCTTGTGCCGGTTGCTGTTGATGACATGGGTGCGGTGATCTCAGGTTCGGATACGTTGGTGGATCCTCTGAGTAATGACGTGGACCCCACCGGTGGGGTGCTCGTGGTCAACCGCATCACCGTGCCGCCACAGTCCGGGGTGAAGGCCACGGTGATCGACCATCATCTGGTGCGGATCGAAGCGGAACCGAATGCGAAGGTCAGCGAGGAGCCGGTTCCGCTTGAGTACGAGGTTGCCAACTCTGCTGGCTCGACCACTGGCACCGTCCGGGTGATGATTGCCCAGGTGGACACGCAGTTCGCGAATCCCATCGCCGTGCCGGACCAGGCTGTTGTGCGTGCTGGGGACATGGTGATCGTGCCTGTGCTCAGTAATGATGTCTCGCCCACGGACGCATCGCTCTCGCTGGGCAAGCTCACTCAGACAGAGGCCGCTGATGGCCTCGGCCATGTCGAGACGACGCAGGACATGATCCGTTTCACGGCGAATGACGATGCGGAGGGAGAGGCGCACCTGACGTATGAGACGGTCGATGCGACCGGCCGTACGGGCTCAGCTCGTCTTTCGATCCGAATTGTGCCTGCTGATGCGGGGAACGAGCCGCCGCGGCCGGAGAATCTGACAGCCCGCACGGTTGCTGGTACGCCGGTGCGGATCCCGGTGCGGACGACCGGTATCGATCCTGATGGTGATTCCATCGTCTTGATGGGCACAACCTCGCCCACGCCCACACGGGGCGACGTCACCAAAGCAACAGGTGAGTGGATCGAGTACGTGCCGCACGAGGGCGAGGTGGGTACTGATCGGTTCCGTTACCAGGTGATGGACCGCCACGGTGCGATCGGCACTGCGGAGGTGCTTGTCGGTATTGCTGAGCCAGCGAAGCAGAACCAACCGCCGTTCGCGGTGGACGACGCCATCGAGGCGCGCCCGGACCGTGAACTGCAGATCCCTGTCCTCGCTAACGACACCGACCCGGAGGGGCAGCCTCTCAGCGTCGACCACTCCCAGGTTGAGGCGACCACCGATATTGAGGTGGTGGATCCTGCCGGTTCTCAAGAGGGCATGGTGACCGTGCGGACTCCCTCTGAATCGGGGACGCATACGGTGCTGTATGCCGCTTCTGATGGGCAGTTGACCAGTCCCGGCATGATCACGGTGAAGGTTGACGAGAACGCGCAGCTGCGTGCGCCGATTGCGCGCGACGACTTCGTTGAGGCCGCCGACGTGCTTGACCCGGATGCCGAGTACATCGACATTGACGTCCTGGCCAACGACAGCGACCCAGATGGATCCGTGAACGAGCTCACCGTGGAGCTCATGGACGGCCCCGACGGCGCTGAGCTTCTCGAGGGTGGTGTGCTGCGGGTAAAACCGCCTAGCGAGCTGACCCGCGTGCGCTACAAACTGACAGACCCCGACGACCTGACCTCTTACGGGTATGTGTGGATCCCCGGCACCGCGAAGCAGGCCCCCGTGTGGGTAGGTGGCACGGTAGAAGCAAAGGACGGCGGCGAGACCCGCATCGACCTCAGTGACCCGGAGAATGTGCGCGTGCGGCCAGGGGCGCAGCCGGCACAGATCACGGACCCGTACCTGGTGTCCGCCGAGCACACCGATGGCTCGCAGCTCGTGCAGGACGGCTCCACGCTGGTGTATCGACCGGCCCAGGGATACTCCGGCCCGGACACGATCACGGTGGAGGTCACTGATGGTGAGGTCGGTGACGCAACGGCCGCGAGTGCGACCCTACAGATCCCCGTCACCGTGAAGTCCGAGGAATCAAACCTTCCGCCGACCCTGCAGGGCACCATTATCGAGCCCGAACCCGGCGGCCCGGAGGTCACGGTCGACCTCTCCTCCGGGGCGAAAGACCCCGAGGGCGAGGAGCTCACCTACGCACTGGGTGACTACACCGCGAACCCACAGATTGATGTTGCGCTGCAGGGCTCGACCCTTAGCGCGAGCGCTGACGCGAAGACTCGTCCCGGTACCTCCCTCTCCATTCCCGTCACGGTCAGCGACGGCACCAATGATCCGGTCGCGGCGTCCGTGCAGGTGCGGGTGGTGTCCTCGTCCAGGCCCCTGGTGGCGGCAGTGCGGGACGAGGCGACGATCGATGCTGGCCAGAGCCAGTCGATCCCTGTGCTCGCCAATGACTCCAACCCCTTCCCCGACGGGGAACTCAAACTCACCGGTGCGAGCCTCGCGTCGGGGTCGGGGAGCGTGCAGGTCACCGGGAATGAGGTGAGCGTTGCCCCGGATAAGGATTTCCACGGCATCCTCACTGCCACCTACACCGTGCAGGACACCACGGGCGACCCTGCCCGGGAAGTCACCGGCGAGATCCGCACGACCGTGCGCGGATACCCTGAGCCGCCATCCGCGCCGCGTATTGGCCAGATCGGTAACGGCACGGTGGAACTGCAGTTCACAGCCGGTGCCGATAACGGTGCACCGATCACCGGCTACCAGGTGCGCAGCGCGAGTGGGCCTGCTGTTGCCCAGGATTGCCCCTCGACCTCTTGCACCATCACTGGACTGACCAACGACGTCGAGTACACCTTCCAGGTGGTGGCGATCAACGAGGTGGGAGAGTCAGATCCCTCCACGCCGAGTGCGGTAGCTCGACCGGACGTGCGCCCCGAAGCGCCACCAGCTCCCACCGCCGAACGGGGTGACTCGAAACTGACCGTCTCCTGGGGTGCCCCGGTCAACGAGGGCTCGGCCATTCAGAAATACGACGTGCAGATCCGCGACGGCGCCAGCGGCGCCCTCGACACGCGCGTGCTGGAAGGCTCGGGACGGCAGCTGACATGGGACGGGCTGACCAACGGTGTGGACTACAGCTTCCGGGTTCGGGCCCACAACCTCGCCGATGAGCCCTCGGACTGGTCGGCCTGGTCCAAGCCCGAGCACCCCGCCGGCCGTCCCGGGAAACCCGGTGGAAAGCTCGAAGCCAGCCGCGTGAACGACCCCCTGGGCGGTGGCGTGACGGTGGCCTGGCCGAAGATGAGCGATAAGGAAGCCAACGGGGAACCGATCACGCAGTACATCGTGAAGGCCTCCAGCGGCGCCAGCCAGACAGTGGATGGATCCACCACGCACGTCACATTCCGTGACCTCGACCGCGACAGTGAGCACAGCTTCACCGTCACCGGGGTGAACTCGGTCGGGCCAGGCACCGCAGCATCCGCACCCTCCAACACGGTGGTGCCGTGGGCTGTGCCGGATGCGCCCAGCCAGATCACCGCGTCCATGCCTGACGAGGGCAAGGGTGATGGCCCCAACGGCCGCGCGAACATCAGCTGGAAAGCCGCTGACGGTAACGGCACCGCGATCAAGGAATACGTCGTGCGCTGGAGCGGGGGCTCGAAAACCGTGCCCGCCAGCGCCACGAGTGCCAGCATCACCGGGCTGACCAACGGCAAGGCCTACTCCTTCACCGTCCAAGCCAAAAACCGCTTCCAAGGCGGCGAATCCCCACTCTCCAAAGCCTCCAACTCCGTCACCCCCTACACCACACCAGGCAAGCCTCGGATCACCTCATCCACCGGTGTATGCAAGAGTGAGTCTGAGTGCCCGATCACCTTCACGATCGAAGCCACAAGCGATGGCGGTGGGGGAGGCATCGAGAGTATCCGCTGGACCCTCGATAACGGTGCGACGTGGCCATCGGACGGCGGAGACACTGTGACAGCCCAGCTTGTCGCCAACTCTGGGCAGACCCAGAACATCGAGGTCGAAGTGGTTAACGCCCGTGGGCTGAAATCCACGAGTGCTGCCTCCGCGACTGCTAAGAAATGGTCGCCGCCGACGATCGCTGGCGGAAAACCCAACTGGGAAGCCAAGGGGAGCGCGAACAAGGAGAGCGGCTGTACCTCTGCCAGCTCCGGTGGTAACTGCACCTACTTCACAGTGACCATTGAGAACCTTGAGCCCGGCTCGACGCATACCGTCACGTACTCCAACAACAAGGATGCGAACTACTCGACATACACCAAAAAGGCAGACGCCTCCGGCCGCATCACGACGCCCCGTGAGTTCTACGGCTACCCGAAGTCCTCGAATAACCCACTTCGCATCGCCGTCGACGGCAAGGAGATCGGACGCTACTACGCGCCGTGATCCCCGCCGATCGCCCTGCCGAGGCGATTAGAACTGATCCAACCCATTGCCCTGTCCCCTCGATCAAGAGAGCAGAACCGATTCATGAGCATGACCCCTGAACAGGCCAAATGGTTCGCCGATACCTTCGACAAGCTCGTCCAGAGCGTCGGCCAGGCCGTCCTCGGCAAGAACGAGGTCATCCGCCTCGTGCTCACCGCGATGCTGTCGCCCGGCCATGTGCTGCTCGAGGACGCCCCGGGCACCGGAAAGACCTCGCTCGCGCGTGCCCTGGCAGCCACCGTGCAGGGGTCGAGCACGCGTATTCAGTTCACGCCGGATCTTCTCCCCTCCGACGTGACGGGCGTGACGATCTACGACCAGGCCTCGAAGTCCTTCGAGTTTCACAAAGGCCCCGTGTTCGCGAACGTCGTGCTCGCCGATGAGATCAACCGAGCATCGCCGAAGACCCAGTCGGCGATGCTCGAGGTGATGGAAGAAGGCCGCGTCACCGTTGATGGCGTCACCCACGAGGTTGGCCACCCCTTCCTGGTGATCGCCACTCAGAACCCCATCGAGCAGGCTGGCACCTATCGGCTTCCTGAGGCCCAGCTGGACCGCTTCCTCATGCGGACCTCCCTCGGATACCCCGACCACGCCTCCAGCGTGCAGATCCTCCAGGGATCCGCGATCCGCGACCGCAGCCGGCAGCTCACTCCGCGTATCTCGCTGCAGGCCGTCAACGATATGACTCAGCTGGCCTCCACCGTCCATGTCGATCCTGCTGTGCTCGAATATGTGGCTCGCCTGATGGAGGAGACCCGTCTGGCCCCCGAGGTCCGAGTGGGCGTCTCGATCCGTGGTGCGCTCGCACTGATGCGTGCTGTGAAGGTGTGGGCGGCCGTCCACGGACGCCACTACGTCATCCCCGACGACGTCAAGCAGCTTGTGCATCCCGTGTGGCTGCACCGCTTCGTGCTGGATCCTGAGGCGGAGTTCGCCGGCACTACCGCACGCTCGGTGATGACCAAGATCCTGAGCGAGGTGGCACCGCCTCAGGCTCGGCAGAAGGCCTCATGAACGTCGAGACCTCTCTGCCCGCCGACACCGAGGACGCAAAGAAGTCCCGTCGCGCAGCGAAAGCCGCGCAGAAGAAACGACGGGCCCAGGAACGCGCTCAGGCTCGGCGCGCCCGGAAGAAGCACGCCAGGGCCCAGGCCACCGGTGTGCCGGCGGAAACCACAGACCCGTCGGCCCCCGCGCCCGAGACCGGCTGGTTCGCTGCCCTGCGCGGACGGATCGCCGACCTGTGGAGCACACGCATTCATCCCGTGCTCGACGTCATCTCACCGATCGGCTGGATGCTGATCGGCGTGGCCGCGACCTGCTGGATCATCGGTCTGTGGCTGCACGTGACCGAGCTCAACGTCATCGGCGCGATGCTCACCATCCCCCTGGTGGTCGCGGCACTCTTCGTGCTGGGCCGCGCCCGCTACCAGGTCACTCTCGATCTGCGCAGCCACCGGGTGGTCGTCGGATCGAGGGCCGTCGGCCGAGTCGAGGTGGCCAACCCCACCTCCCGCGCCATCCTGCCCTCCCGCATTGAGCTGGCCGTGGGCCGTTCAACGGCCCAGTTCATGGTCCCGAGGCTCGCCGCCGAAGCGGCGCATGAGGAACTGTTCGCTGTGCCCACGAAGAAGCGGGCCGTGCTCGTGGTGGGCCCGGTACGGTCGGTGCGCGATGATCCGCTCTCCCTGATGCGACGGCAGGTCACCTGGGCGAAATCCCAGGAACTGTACGTGCATCCGCGCACCGTGCGGCTGGATGAGGCCGCCAGCGGATACCTGCGTGACCTCGAGGGAACCCCCTCCTCGGATCTGTCCAGCTCCGACATCGCGTTCCACGCGTTGCGCGATTACGTGCCCGGGGATGATCGGCGGCATGTGCACTGGCGCACCACAGCACGCACGGGCAAGCTCATGGTGCGCCAGTTCGAGGAGACGCGTCGCTCCCATGTGGTGGTAGCCCTCGCCGACAGCGCGGACCACTACGCCGACGATGACGAATTCGAACTTGCGGTCTCCGCGGCCGCCTCGATTGCGGCTCAGACGATGCGCGAGGAGAAGGAGCTGACGCCGATCAGCCTCGAGGCGCGTCAACGCACAGCGACGTTTCGCACCATGATGGACGATTACACGCTGATCGAGCCGTTGAAAGGCAACTACCCCTTGTACGAGTTGGGGCAGAAGGCAGCTGATCTGGCGCCCACCGCCTCTGCCGTGATGATGATCGTCGGTTCGCATGCCAGCGCCCGCGAGCTGAACACTGCCGCGACCCAGCTGCCCATCGGCATCCTCGCGGTCGCCGTCCGCTGTGCGAGCGGCGCCGATGTGCGCCGATCCGCGATCGGAGGCCTCGACGTGGTCACCCTCGGCGATCTCGACCAATTGCCGAAGGCACTGAGGGCGGTGGGTCGATGAGCCAGCCGCACACATACTTCGACACGGTCTCCACGGGGCGCCGCACCGTGGACCTGCTGGTGCTGTCCAGCCTGTTCATCCTGGGCCTGCTCGGATTCCGGACTGTCTACGGCGGCGTGCAGTACCTCATCACCGGGCTGACTGCGCTCGCCTTCGCGTTGCTGATCGCGCTTGTTGCGGCACGGTTCCGCTGGGGTCCACTGCGTGTCACACCGACACTGCTTGCGGTCTACTTCCTGTTCGGGTCGATGTTCGCCGCACCCACGCATGCACTGTTCGGTGCTATCCCGACGCTGCGTTCCCTCTGGGAACTGCTGAAGGCACCCGTGACCACATGGAAGTCGGTGCTGACGGTGGCGCCTCCTGTCGGGACGGCTCAAGCAGTGCTTGCGGTGGTGTGGATCAGCATGCTGCTGCTGGGCTTCTTCGCCTTCACGATCGTGATGCGCACGCGCTTCTATATGCTGGCGCTGCTGTTTCCGATGGTGCTGTGGGGGCTGACGATTCTGTTCGGCACCACGGCGGCCTATTACCCGATGCTGCGCGGCATCATTGCAGCGCTCATCACCGTGGCGTGGTTGACCTGGCGCTTCGAGAGCGCGCGATTGAGCTCGTCGGCGTCCACGATCATCTCTGACACGGTGCGGCCGGGCTCGTGGAAGAACCCGGTGCTGCGCCGACGGGTGATCGGCGGTGCCCTGATCATGCTGCTCGCCGTCGGCGGCAGTATCGCCGCGCGTCCACTCTTGGATCCACCGGAGGGCACCCAGCGCTACGCTCTGCGCGACCGCATCTCCCCGCCGTTCGACCCGCGCGAGTACGTCTCGCCACTGGCGGACTTCCGCGGATACGTGAAGCACAAGCGGGAGCAGACGCTGTTCACCATCTCCGGGGTGAAGGAGGGGGAGAAGGTTCGCCTGGCCACCTTGGACCAGTACGACCTGCAGGTGTACAACGTGGCGGGCTCCCAGAAGGTCGACAGCGTCTCCGGCATGTTCGTGCGCACCGCGGGGGGAGTGGATCTCCATGAACCGACCTCGAACGCTCGCACGTCGACCATCACCGTCGGCGAGTACTCCGACGTGTGGATGCCGACGCTCGGTACCCGCACCGATCGGATCAACACTGATGGGCTCACCGGGGATCGCGCTGCGTCCATGGCGGAGAACCTGTACCTCAACGACATGACGCAGACGGCCGTGCAGGCCGGGCACCTTGCCGAGGGTGACTCCTACGAGCTGGAGTACGAGCCCTACAGTGATCCGACAGCTGAGCAGCAGCGCAGTGCGACGTTCGATGCGAACATCGAAGCGCGCATGCCCGAGAACGCGGCCGTGCCCTCCGAGTTCGGGCAGCTCGCCGATGAGTGGATGGGGACTTCTGACTCCGATATGGAGAAGTTCCAGAACCTGCTGCGCAGCCTCAAGCAGGACGCGTACTACTCCCACGGCATCGAGAACGAGCCGGCGTCGCTGTCCGGGCACAGCCTGTCGCGGCTCAGCGCCATGTTCGAAGAGGGTGCATTCGACAAGAACAAGGCGGATGACTACCCGAAGGGGAAGATCGGCGACGAGGAGCAGTATGCGGTGCTCGCTGCGGTGCTCGCCCGGGAGATCGACATTCCGGCACGGGTGGTCATGGGCTTCGAGGTGCCAGCCGGCACCGACGGTAATGCGACGATCACCGGTGATGATGTAACGGCCTGGGTGGAGGTGGCGTTCACCGACATTGGCTGGGTACGGTTCGATGCTGCTCCGGACAACGACGACGATCCCGTTCAGCCCGAACCGAAGAAGATCGAGAAGCCACGCCCCCAGGTTGCGCAGCCACCGCCGCCGCCAGCAGAACCGCCTTCGCCACCGCCGGGTGCGATGAGCGATGACGCACCCGAGCCGCCGGAGGAGCCGCAGGAGACCGCGGCCTGGGTGGTGTACACAGCGATCGCGCTCACCCCGCTGCTGCTGTTCACCCTGTTCGTGATCGCCGTAGCGACCGCGAAATGGTGGCGGCGTCGGCAGAGGCGCGGTCGGGACAGTGTGGCCGACCGCGTGGACGGTGGCTGGGATGAGATCCTTGATCTGCTCACCGATATGGGACGAAGACCTGATCCGGTGGCGACCCGCGCGGAGATCGCGGCCACGGTGGATGCGGACATCCCCGGTGCACGTGCGTTCCTCTTGGCAGGTCGCGCCGACCGGGCCACCTTCGGTCCGCACGATCTAGCTCCAGCAGCGGCCGACGAGTATTGGAATGACGTCATGGCAGCACGCCGTAGCATGGCGTCCTCGGTGTCGTGGCATCGGCGGTTACGGGCCCTGCTGTCGCTGAAGTCGTTCCGTCGGCGCCGCTCGGCCCAGCGGGCGGAGCGCAAGCGATCCAAGAACATCATGAAGGAGAGAGCGTCGGTCGAGCGACGAGCTCAGGCCGTGCGTCGGCGCCGCGCCGGGGCGAGTGCGCAGAAACGGTCGCGCCGACGCTGGAGGATGGGGGGTGCCCGATGAGCACGCGGTACTGCAGCACCTGCGGGACGCTGCTGTCCGAAAGCGCTGTGATCTGTGGTGAATGCGGTGCGCGGTACCAGGAGTCGCCGTATGAGAAACGGGCCACCGACGCACCGGGAGCCTGGTCGTCCACTCCCAAGGCACGGTCCCGAGACCTGGGGCGTGCGCCTGAGGAGAATGCGCAGGAGAAAGCGTCGGACACCGGAGTCCAGCTGCTCAGCTCTGACGCCCTGGCGCCGAAGAACCCCGGTGCCACGGCCCTGCGCACGCAGGAGCAGTACGATCAGCTGATGGCCACTCAGCAACCGCACACCGCTTCGCAGCCGGCCAACGGTTCTGCCGACGACGGCTCATCGCCGCGCACCGGGGAGCTCGGCTACCCCCTGGATGGTTGCGAGCCTGCGAGCGTGCTCAAGCGTCTGCTCGCTGCGGTTATCGACACAGTGATCGGCACCATCGTGATGGTCCCGATGACCATTGGGATCACGCTGATCCTTGTGCAGGACAAGGCCGGGCTGCTCGCGCAAATCCTCGTGGGCGTCGGTGCGGCGGTGCCCGCTGCCTACACGGTGGTCATGTGGTGGCTCCTGGGCGCCAAGGGCTTCACGCTCGGCAAACTCATCATGGGACTACGCGTCACACGCACTGAGCAGGGCGGCCCGATCGGCTTCGGTCGGTCGCTCGGACGGTGGGCCCTGTACGGCGTGATCCCGTGGCTGATGGCTCTGTCGATCTTCTTCGACCCCCGCAAGGTGCTGCGAGGCTTCCACGATCGTGCAGTGGGCGCCGTCGTGACCGACGTACGCAGCGGACGCAATCCGATGCATCCTCGTCCCGACGACTTCGAACGCCCTGACGCTTCGGAGTACCTGGGGCAGAGCTCTGTCGAGGTCCAGGCACATGACAACCTGCTCGCCACACCGGGCGCAGCCTGGAACGGACAGCAGACACACAAGCCGGCGCCCGCCGCAGCGGTGGATACCTCGTGGGCGCCCGCTGAACCAGCGCCGGCTCAGCAGGAGCAGGGTCACCCCGCGCCACAGCCCACCGAGCAGCATGCGTGGCAGGCGCCGCCGCCAGGACACAGCCCGGTGCAGGCAACCGGGCAGGCGCACCCAGTCTCCCCGTACGGTTCCGGGCAGCCTGCACCGGGGCCCACTGGGTTTGCTGCCCCGTCGGCCGCGCCCGTGGGGGACGCACAGCCAGCACCGGCATCTGCCCCGCACGAGCAGACCTCGGCACCGTCGCCGAACTGGGGCCCGCCAGCATCGGCGTGGGACACCGGTTCTCCGGCGGCTGAGGCAGGCTCCTGGCAGCCACCGGTTGTCGACGTCGAACCGAGCCCGGCGGCCCCCATGCAGCAGAGCACGGAACACCCTGCAGCTCAGGTCCCCGCGCCACACTCGAGCGTGACCCCAGCACAGCAGGCGAGCAGCGTGCCGGAACCGACCGCTCACACTCCCGCGCCGCCCGCGATGCACGCGCCGGAACCGCGGAACAGCACTGGGGTCGATGCGGGGGTCGACGAGGCCACGCGTCTGGCCTCTGACATCGACGAGCACACCCGACCGGACCTCAGCAGCCTCGAGGACGAGGACGAGGACCTCGAAGCGACGCGCCTGTCACCTGCGGCACACCCACGGCCTCGGCTCCGCATCCGACTCGTGGCCGACGATGGCACCGAGACCACCGTCGATCGCCCCGTGGTGGTTGGCCGTAATCCAGCCGCGCGTGAGGAGGGGGATGAGCGGTTCGTCGTCAAAGACTCCACGCGTTCGGTCTCGAAGACCCATCTGCGCGTGGATCCCACGGGTGAGGACGTGATGGTTACCGACCTCGGCTCGACCAACGGATCGGCCATCACCCGTGAGGATGGTGAACGCGAGGCGCTCGCCGCGGACACCCCGGTTGCGTTGCCCGATGGCGCCGGCCTCGCGATCGGTGACCGTACGCTGACTGTGGAGCGGGTGCAGTGACCCCGGTGAACCCCGACGCGCCCGTCAACGGCACCATCCACGTCACCTCCGCAGCCGTCACGCACGTCGGACACGTGCGCGCGACGAACGAGGACTCGCATCTGGACCAGAGCCCCGTCTTCCTCGTTGCCGACGGTATGGGCGGCCACAACGCCGGTGAGGTCGCCAGCGCGATCGCGGTGGAGGAGTTTGAGAAGCTCACGCTCGGCAGCACCGTGACCGTCGAGCAGCTTGGGGATGCACTGGCTTCGGCCGCGCAGCGGATCGGCGAGCTGGGCGGTGAGGCAGAGGCTGGCGCCGGCACGACGGTGGCACTGGTGGCGACGATGGCTTTGGACGGCGTGGGCTACTGGGTGGTGCTGAACCTGGGCGACTCGCGTGTGTACCGACTCTCGGATGACATCTTCGAGCAGGTCAGCGTGGACCACTCCGTCGTGCAGGAGTTGATGGACCGTGGGGAGCTCAGCGCCGACGAGGCGAAGGTGCATCCCTACCGGCACATGGTCACCCGCGCCCTCGGCGCCGGGCCGGAGTCGGAGCCGGACTACTGGCTGATCCCGGCGGAAGTCGGTGACCGGATGCTCGTATGCTCCGACGGGCTCACCGGCGAGGTCGACGACGCCACCATCGAACGCGTTCTGCGCAGCCCCGTGGATGTCCGCACGGTGTGCGAAGACCTCGTGCAGTTGGCGCTCGCCGCTGGTGGCCGCGACAACGTCACCGTTCTCGTGGTCGAGGCGCTCGACGTGGTGGGCTTGTCTGGACGTGGTAACAGGTCAGATGAAGACACCGACCCGAACACGTCGGTGCACGAACTGGACGAGGACACGCTGCCGCGAGCACTACCCGGATTCGGCGGTGAGAGCGCATGAGCAACGAAAAGCCTGCCGACGACGCGACCGACGGCGCGGAGAAGACCGAGAATCCCCTCCTCGATGAGGGGCTCTGGTTCCGCGCTGGCCCGGCTACGCTCGTGGTGCGCGACGGAGCCTGGATCGTTCTGGTGCCCGGGGCTCGCAAGTCGCTGATCGACGCCGCCTGGACCGTGCTGAAGGACCGGCCTGACTCCGCAGATGCCCTGATGAGTGCACTGATCGAGAAGGCCGGTTTCGAAGGTCCCGATGACCTCAAGGCCGTGATGTTCGGGTTCACCCACGGTGAGAGCACAACGATCTGTGTCAAGGGATCGACCCCGATCGGCGTCTACACGGCCGACGGATCTCAGCAGGTCATCGGCACCGACGACGAACCCGTGGTCACGAAAACCTTCGACGGGGTTCGCCGCGTCGCCTTCGGTGACCTGCCCGAAGAGAGCAGCACCGGTGGTCTTCGTATCGAGGCTGGCATGGCACGCATCCGTGGCTTCGTCCACGCACTGGTGGACCCCTCATCGTTGGACGATGACGCGCGTTCTGCGCTAGCACAGCAGGTCAAGGACGACGGACGCTCGATCGAGACCGAGGAGGCGAAGAAAAAGCGGGCCGAAGCGCCTCCGCCTCCACCCAAGCCCAAGCCGTCCACGTCGAGCTCGTCCTCGGGATCGTTCTCCTCGATGTCGCCGCGTTCCGCGACGGCTGCCACACGGCGTATGTCATCGCCCTCACGCACATCCTCGACACGCGGTCCCGCAAAGCCCGAGACACCGGAGAAGCCCGCAGGGCCGAGTGTGTTCGACAACCTCTTCAGTTCGTCTCCGGCACAGCCCGCTCCCGCAGCGCCCGCTCCGGCACAGCCCGCTCCCGCTGCGCAGGATGCCGTGGCCCCCGCTGCACCAGCTGCGTCGACGGCAGCCGCATCGGCCGCGTCGGCCTCGACCGCGCCTGCCGCCGAGACGACTCCGGCGGCTGCTCCCTCTGCGGACGGGGCCACCGCCAGTTCTGCATCGGCGCAGGGGACAGCGTCGAGTCCTCAGAGCGGGCAACGGCCTCGCCGGCGGCTGGTCAGCACATCTCTCTTCGATCGTCGGCGTGCGGCGCCGACGAAGGAGAAGACCGCTCCTGCGCAAAGCCCTGCGCCTCAGCAGGCCCCGCAGCCTAAGGAGACTCCGCCACAGCCGAGTCCTGCGGGCGAAAGCCCTGTGCAGCCGAGTCCCGCACCGGCAGATGATCCAGCGCCGACACAGAACACTGACTCCGTCGAGCCGCCTGCCTCGACTGAGGCAGAGACCGCAGAGCCGACTGCTCCTGTGGAGCCCGCAGAGCCAGCTGCTCGTGCCGAGTCCGCAGAGCCGCCTGCATCGGCCGGGGCCGAGCCCGAGCCCGGTGCTCCTGCTGAGCCCGCAGAGCCGACTGCTCCCGCCGAGGAGGATTCCGCAGCCGCCGCAGCGTCTGCGGATTCCGCGGCGCCAGCACAGCCTGCGATGCCGGGGGAGCCCGCGCGCCCGCAGCCAGCCCCGCGGAGCTCCGCCACCTCGATGCCGACGCCAGAGCCGCCAGAAGACGACGATTCACCCGTCACCCTCGTCGCGCCGATTGACGACGAGGATGCCGGCGAGGACGACGCCGAGAGCGCCGCGGCTGCTGCTCCCGCCCAGAACGCTCCGGCATCCGCACCATCGCTCCCAGCGGAGACCGAGGACGACGGTGCCGACGAGTACGACGACCTGTTCGGCAAGACGATCTTCCGACGTATCGAGGACGCCGCCGTGCGCAAGCGCGACGATGAGCACGAGGACGAACCGGCGCAGAAGGAGAAGTCTCCCGCGCCCGAGCCGAAACCCGAGCCGGAATCTCCGCAGCAGGGCCCCGAGAACGAGCAGACCTCAGCGCTGGCCCAGCCGCTCGGTGCCACAGCGGATGCGGCATCGTCCACAATCGGCGGCGATTTCATCGACTGGGTGCCGGGCGTTGGCCGTGAAGCACCGGAGATCGCGCACACGGCAGCTCGCCGAGCGGCCGCCCCGCCACCACCGCCGACTGCATACCCGCAGGTCCACATGCCCGAACGGCCGCCGACACCCACCCGGGCGCAGCACGTCTCGCAACAGCCCTCGCCGCCAGCTGGCCAGAACCCGGCATACCCGTCGGCGACATCGGTGCCAGGCTCCGCCGCTCAGCAGATTCCGCCGCAGCAGCCTGCGCCAGGACAGTACGGGCCTGGACATCCTGCGGTGGGCTCTCCCGCGGTGCCCCCGCAGGGATACGGTGCCCCGCAGCACCCCGTCGGCCCCCATTACCCGGCCGGGCCACAGCGTCCAGCCGCTCCGATGGGCCCCGCGGGACACGCTCCGGGGGCGCCACAACCGCCTGCCGCGTGGCAGCACGGCTCGTTCGCGTCGCCTGCTGCGCCGCAGCCCGTTCACCGTCCGGCGCCACCGCAGATGCGGCAGCGCCCTGCCGGCCCGCATCCAACGCAGGGCTTCGATGCCCCCAGGCAGCCACCTCATGGAGCCTCCCCGCAGGCACCTGCGGCAGCGCCCCCCGGCATGCCCCAGCAGGGGCACCCTCCCCAGGGCATGCGTCCTCAGGGCGCCTCGCCGCAGGGACCGCGCCATGCGAGCGCCCCGCACCCCGTGCCGGCTGCGGGACCTGTGCCCCAAGCGTCGGCGGCGCCGCAGCACGCACCTGCCGCCCCAACAGGCCCCGGGAGCGATCCCGCCTCGGCACGCAGCGAGAACACGCACCGTGGGACCCCGCGCTCCAGCAGCTCGAACACCTCAGCGCCGCAACTTGTTGGCGTGGTGTGCCCGGCCGGGCACGCGAACCCCCCGGAGCGCGGAGCCTGCTTCGTCTGCGGTGCAGCGCTCGGCGGGGCCACCGAGACTGTGACGCGGCCTGTCTTGGGCAGCGTCGAGATTTCCACCGGCGGATCATTCACCCTGGAACGCTCCGCCATTATCGGGCGGAGGCCTCGCGCCTCCCGTGTGAGCGGGTCGGATGTGCCGCAGCTGGTGACCGTGCCCAGCCCGCAGCAGGATGTTTCCCGTTCCCATCTCGAACTGCGTCTGGAAGGCTGGCGCGTGCTCGCTGTTGACCTCGGCACCACCAACGGCACCACCTTGCTTCGCGCAGGCAACGCGGCCAGACGGCTGCGGCCACGCGAAGGTGTGGGGCTCATCTCCGGCGACACACTCGACCTGGGCGATGGCGTCGTGCTGCTCATGAGGGGGCTGCCGTGACGCCACGACCGCCGTCCCCACCACCCTCACTGCCTGGCTACGACTTCGAGCGTCTGCTGGGATCCGGCGGATTCGCCGACGTGTTCCTGTACCGGCAGCTGCGGCCGCAGCGCCGCGTGGCCATCAAAGTGCTGCTCGCGAGCATTCTCGATGACACGGTGCGCCAGCAGTTCGAGTCCGAGGCCAACGTGATGGCCACGATGTCCACGCACCCCTCGATCGTCACGATCTACCAGGCGGACGTCTCCAGCGAGCACCGCCCGTACATCGTGATGGAGTTCTGCTCACGCCCGAACTATGGAGTGCGCTTCCGCAAAGAACGGATCTCGGTGTCGGAGGCGTTGCGCGTCGGCGTCCAGATCGCGGGTGCCGTGGAAACCGCCCACCGCGCCGGCATCCTGCACCGCGACATCAAACCGGCGAACATCCTTGTCACGGACTACAACCGTCCGGCACTGACGGATTTCGGCATCTCCATCACCTCGGGCCAGGGCCATGACATCGAGGACTCCCAGGGCATGTCGATCCCGTGGTCGCCGCCGGAGTTCTTCGCCGACCCGCCGCGTGCCGACGTGCGCTCCGACGTGTTCTCCCTGGCGGCGACCGTGTACTCGCTGCTCGCCTCGCACACCCCGTTCGAGCGTGTAGGCCAGCGCAACACTGCGGCGGACCTCATCACCCGCATCGAAACCGAGCCGCTGCGCCCGCTCTCCCGCCCCGACGTGCCGCCCGAACTGAACCGCGTGTTGTCGGTCGCCATGGCGAAGGACCCGTCAGGTCGATATGACTCTGCGCTCGCCTTCGGCCGTGCCCTCCAGCAGGCCGAGATGGCGCTCTCGCTGCCGGTCACGCAGATGGACGTGCTGGACGACCGCGGAGCAACCACCGCAGACGCCGACGGGGACGACGAGCTCGAGTCCCACACCCGTATCCGCAAGGTCGCCACGGTCGACCCGACGGGGCCGGCGTCCCCCGGAACCACGGGCGAGCCGTCGAAGCCGCAGCTCGACAGGTACGCGGGCGTCGCCCCGGCACTGTCCTCGCCGATGTCGGCGCCGTCATCCATGTCCGCGCTGGACCAGACGCAATCCGGGGAATCCACGGTGCTGCGTCCCGCAGGAGCCGCACTGCCCCGTGCACACACACCGATGTCGGCGAATGAGTCGGCCGCCCCGGCGCCGCAGGACGACACCCCGACGCGACGTACCCCGGTCTGGCCATTCGTCCTCATCGCCGGGTTCCTCGTGATCGCTCTCGGGGTGGGGTCCACGTTGCTGGTGCGCAGCATGTTCGGCGATGAGAAGGATGACCCGGCGCCGGCCCCGCCTCCCGTTGCCGGGCCTACCTCGATCTCGCCGCCGGGAGACCTGTCCGTCAAGCTCATCGTCCCTGAGGAGCACGGTCTCGGCGGCCGCGCCCAGGTGGTGTGGTCATTGCCTCCAGAAGCGACCGCGGACGTGTACTACGCGGTGCAGTGGCAGGACCTGCCCGAGAACTACCAGGACTATTCCGAACCGGTTGAGGTGTACGGACGTAACAGCACCGTGCTGAACGTGCCTCCCAACCTGCCCGAACGATGCGTCCGTGTGCGTGCGATGACCAAGGACGGCACGACAAGCGCCTGGGCCACCACCTGCCTGGAGGGAACATGATGCCCTGTGCATTCCCCGCAGGGTGTTCCCGGCCAGGACTGTGGCGAGCCGTTGCTGAACTGCACGACGTGTTGATTGAAAGGAACTGACGATGGCGTCCTCGATCTCTGTGGAATTCTGCGGCGAATGGTTCCGCGTAGCTGACGGACAGGAGTTCACTATCGGCCGCGACGCGGACCTCAACGTGGATGACGACAACCCGTTCCTCCACCGGAAGTTCCTGTCGATCCTGCAGGTCGAGTCGATGTGGTGGCTGGTGAACATCGGCTCGCGCCTGTCCGCCACCATCACCGATGGCAGCGGGTCGATGCAGGCGTGGCTGGCACCCGGGGCCCGGATCCCGCTGGTATTCGATGAAACGAAGGTGGTCTTCACCGCGGGACCGACCACCTACGATCTGTCGGTGCACGCCGAGTCGCCCGACTTCGAACGGATCGCCTCGGCGGATGACCCGGTGGGGGAGACCACGGTGGGGTCGGTTCAGCTGACCGCCAGCCAGAAGCTGTTGATCCTTGCGCTCGCCGAACCGATGCTCGTGCGTGAAGGCAGTGGCATGAGTTCCGTTCCCACATCCGCGCAGGCCGCGAAACGGCTGGGGTGGGCGCTGACGAAGTTCAACCGCAAGCTCGATAACGTGTGCGACAAGCTGGACCGCATGGGGGTGCGCGGCCTGCGGGGTGGACCCGGCAAGCTTGCCAGCAACCGGCGCGCTCGACTCGTCGAGCATGCCGTGTTCTCGCGTCTGGTGACGACCGCGGATCTGCCGCTGCTGGACCAGGCACAGGATGAGGACGAGGACTGACCCCGGCATCGTGAAGATGAGCCGGCTATATGGCCGGCTGAGGAGGCCGGGCACGAGCCCGGAATGAGGGAGGAAGGGCCATGCGCATCAAGCTCACGCTGCGGCGGCCGGAGGACAGGCTGACCGATCTTGAGGTGACGGCCGATGCCACCGCGACGGTCGCCGATGTAGCCAATGCTCTGTATCTCGCAGACCCGCTGCGCTCGGAGGTGGAGGCGCCCGAGGGTCTCACTCTGCAGGTGCAGGATCCGGGCGCTGGTCCCGGTGCTGCAGGCGTGCGCTCCCTCGATCGCGAGATCGACCTCATCCAGGCGGGTCTGCGCTCTGGATCCATTGTCTCCATCGCGCGCTCCAGCAGCGAGTACGCCACGAAATCCGAGTCACGCGGCGCGGCCGTCGCACTGCTGCGCGTGCTGTCGGGACCAGAGGCAGGCCGTGAGTTTCCACTGCCCAGCGGGTCGAGCGTGATCGGCCGCGAAGGTGACCTTGATATCCGCATCGCCGACCCAATGCTGTCCAAACGTCACGCCCGCATCAACGTGGGCGACTCCATCGAGATCGTCGACCTGCACTCCTCCAACGGTGTCGTCATCGGTGGTGAACAGGTGCAACGCGCCGTCGTCGGCCCGGCGGACACCGTGCTGATCGGTCAGACCACCTTCTCCGTGATCGCCCTGCACCGTCTGGGCGGCACGACACCGAACTCGCCGGTGGTGGAGTTCAACCGGTCTCCGCGTGTGGTGCCGCGCTTCCCCTACCGGCCGATGAAGGCGCCAACACCCCCAAAAGAGCCGCAGCCGCAGTTCTTCCCGATCTTCATGATGTTCGCGCCGATCCTCATGGGCGCCTTCATGTTCTCGATGACCCGCAGCCCGTTCTCGCTCATGTTCGTGTTCATGATGCCGATGATGGCGACCGCCGGCTTCCTGAACCGCAAATTCCAGCAGAAGAAGGTCCTCGAACGACAGATCAAGAACTTCGAAGAAGGGCTCGCCTCGCTGAAGCGGCGGGTCACCGCGGCACAGGATCTCGAACGAGCGGTACGTCTGGTGGAGACGCCCTCCGCAGCGGACACCGTCGACGCCGCGTTCCGGCTGGGGCGGCTGCTGTGGACCCACCGACCTGAGCACAACGCTTTCGCGACCGTGCGCCTGGGCCTGGGCGTGGCCGAGTCTCGCGTGGGCATCGAGATGCCGGCAGAGAACGACGCCATCCCGAAGTACTACGACATGCTCGATGACATGCACGAGGAGTATAAGCTCATCGCGGGTGTGCCGATCGTTGCTGAGCTTCGGTACGCGGGCAACATCGGCATCGCCGGGGGAGGGGACGCCGCCGACGGTGTGGCACGCGGCATTATCACCCAGCTGTTCGCGCTGCACTCCCCGGCGGAGATCGCCATCGCCGCGATCACCTCGCGTTCCAGCCGCGACATGTGGGAGTGGCTGAAATGGCTGCCGCACACCTCCAGTCCCCACTCGCCGCTGCCCGGTGACCACCTTGCGGACACCCCGGGGCGCGGTACGTCGTTGCTCAGCCGCATCGAAGAGCTGATCGAACAACGTGGCGGCGGTGAAGCGCCGCAGCTGCGCACCCCGATGACCACGGACATCACCAAGGAACCGGACATCCCGCCGGAGCCCATCACTCCGAACCTGGTGGTCATCATCGAGGATGATGCGCCGGTGGATCGCGCTCGCCTAGTGCGCCTCGCGGAGCGCGGCCCCGACGTCGGCGTGCACATCGTGTGGTGCGCCTCCAACGTCGCCGCCCTCCCGGCCGCCTGCCGCACCTACATCTCGGTGGATGAGTCCGTCGAGGGTGCCAGTGCCGGCCACGTGCGACTCGGTGAACGGTTCTACCCCGTGAGCGTCGAGACCGTCTCGGTCGACGTCGCCGCCGGTGTGGCGCGTCATCTGTCCCCCGTCGTCGACGCGGGCGTACCGATCGACGACGATTCCGATCTGCCGCGCGCGATCTCCTACCTCAAGCTCGGCGGGATGGAACTGGCGGAGGACCCGGGCGCCATCATTGAGCGCTGGAAGCAGAACAACTCGTTGACCCCGCGCGATGGCAGCGAACCGCAGCGCCGTAAGCATGATGCGAACCTGCGCGGGCTGATCGGCCATAACGGTCAGGACGCCTTCCACCTC
Organism: Brachybacterium timonense; assembly: GCF_900258505.1. Classification (GTDB taxonomy): domain Bacteria; phylum Actinomycetota; class Actinomycetes; order Actinomycetales; family Dermabacteraceae; genus Brachybacterium; species Brachybacterium timonense. The sequence continues at coordinate 2,302,446 of NZ_LT984895.1, read as the reverse complement.
GACCTGCGTACCCAGGGCCCGCACGCCCTCGTCGGCGGCACCACCGGTGCCGGTAAATCAGAGTTCCTGCAGGCCTGGGTGATGGGTATGGCCACCGCCCACAGCCCGGACCGCGTCACCTTCCTGTTCGTGGACTACAAGGGTGGTGCCGCGTTCGCCGACGCGATCACACTGCCGCACGCCGTCGGCCTGGTCACCGACCTCTCCCCGCACCTCGTGCGCCGCGCCCTGACGTCTTTGCGCGCTGAGCTGCACTACCGCGAGCACCTGCTCAACCGGAAGAAGGCCAAGGACCTCGTCTCGCTGGAGCGCACCGGTGACCCCGAGGCGCCGCCGAGCCTGATCATCATCGTCGATGAGTTCGCAGCTCTGGCTAAGGAGATCCCGGAGTTCGTCGACGGCGTCGTGGACGTCGCCGCCCGTGGCCGCTCACTCGGACTGCACCTGATCCTCGCCACCCAGCGGCCCGCTGGCGTGATCAAGGACAACCTGCGCGCGAACACCAACCTGCGCATCGCCCTGCGCATGGCCGACGAAGCAGACTCCAAGGACATCCTGGGCGACAAGATGGCCGCCCACTTCGATCCCGGCATTCCCGGTCGTGCCGCCGCGAAGACCGGCCCCGGCCGTATCGCCACCTTCCAGACGGGGTATGCCGGAGGCTGGACCACCGACGAACCGGAGCGGGCCCGCATCGACGTGGTCGAGAAGGACTTCGGCACCGGCGAGAAATGGGATATCCCAGCTCCGCCGAAGAAGGAGGTCAAGGACCCCGGTCCGAATGACATCTCCCGCATGGTCGCAACCATCACCAAAGCGGCTGAGCAGGCGGGTGTGCCGGCCCCGCGCAAGCCGTGGCTGTCCGAGCTAGCCGAAGCGTACGACCTCTCCCGTCTTCCGACGCGGCGTACCGACGAAGAGCTGCTGCTGGGCGTGATGGACGTGCCGGAGGATCAGGCTCAGCCGACTGTCTCCTATTTCCCGGACCAGGACGGCAATATGGCGATCTACGGCACCGGTGGTTCCGGCAAGTCCACCACGCTGCGCACGATCGCCATTTCTGCAGCGTCCACGGTGCGTGGTGGCCCTGTGCAGGTGTACGGCCTGGACTTCGGTGCCTCTGGCCTGACCATGCTGGAGGAGCTGCCGCACGTCGGATCGATCGTGCCGGGCGATGACGAGGAGCGCGTGATCCGCTTGCTGCGCACCTTGCGGCAGACGATTGACGAGCGGGCCCGTGACTTCGCGAAGCTCCGTGCCGGATCTGTGTCCGAATACCGCGAGTTGGCTGGGAAACCGGACACCCCGCGCATCCTGCTGCTGGTGGACGGCATGGCCGCCTTCCGTGAGGCGTACGACTTCTCGAACCTCACCAAGTGGTTCACCACCTTCGTGCAGATCGCGACCGATGGCCGTCAGGTGGGCATCCATGTGATCGTCACCGGTGATCGACCCAACGCCATCCCGACGTCCCTGGGCTCCTCGATCCAGCGGCGGCTCATTCACCGCATGGCGAGCGTCGACGACTATCTCGCGTTCGGCGAGGCAAAAGACATCCTGGACAGCAAGTCACCTCCTGGCCGCGCCATTCTGCAGGGCCATGAGGTTCAGATCGCCGTCCACGGCGGCGATGCGAACGTGGCGATCCAGTCGCGCGAGGTCTCTAAGCTCGCCAAGGCGATGCGCCGCGCCGGCGTACCGGAGGCGCCCGAGGTGCTCCGTCTGCCTGAGCGCGTGGAGTTCTCGCAGTTGCGCCCGGTCGTGGACGGCATGCCTGTTATCGGCATGGGCGACGAGACACTGGCCGAGGTCACCTACGAACCGCGTGGCGCGTTCATGGTCACCGGGCCGATGAGCTCCGGCCGCACCACGGCGATGCTGACGATCGCCAGCGGCCTGAAGGCGATGCCGAACCCAATGCGCCTGGTGCGATTCTCCTCTCGACGCACGCCTCTGACGGGCCTTCCCGTCTGGGATGTGGAGGGATCAGACCCGGAGACCGTGAAGGAGCTCGCGGGCCAGCTGTTCAGCGCCGTCGAGAGTGGTGCGGTGCCGGAGGGACAGCTGGCACTGTTCATCGACGGCGTTGCTGACTTCACGGGCACCGGCGTGGAGAACGACCTGGACAAGCTCATTCGAGCGTGCACCCGCGAGGGGCAGTTCGTGGTGGGCGAGAACGAGTCTGCCTCCTGGTCGCAGGCGTATCTGCTCGCGCAGCCGTTCAAGGCGGGGCGTCGCGGTCTGCTGCTGCAACCCGGTGAGATGGACGGTGACTCCCTGCTGGGCACCAACCTGGGCCGCATTCGTCGGGCTGATTTCCCGGCGGGCCGTGGCTTCCTGGTCTACAGCGGGCGTGCGGTGAAGCTTCAGACCGCCCAGATCACCACATGACGCCTGGAGGGAAGAGCTCTGGGGCCGGGTCATCCGCATGCGATCGCGGGATGTCCACATGGGGACTCCTCCCCATCGCCCCGGTGATGAAGCCCCTCTAGAGTGATCCCGAGGCAGGGGCCGGTGCACCCGATGGGGGCGCGGGCGAGTCGCAGACCAGGAAAGGGGAACCCGAGCCGTGAACGCTGTCAAGGGCATGAACATTGAAGAGGTCCGTCGCATGGCGGGCCAGCTGCGTGATGCCGCGGATGAGATTCTGCGGATCGAGCAGGAGCTCACCAGTGGGCTGGAGGGAGTCGACTGGACCGGCCCGGATGCGGACCGCTTCCGCGACCAGTGGGCGGGCGAGATGGTGCCTGCACTGCTGCAGGTCAAGGACGCCGTGAACGAGCTCGGTGAGAGCGCTGACCGCAACGCCGGTCAGCAGGAGGCGACCTCCTCGAACTGACCGTATGAGGGATGGGGAGCGGCTCGGGTCTGATGTGACCCGGGCCGCTCTCATACTGGTAGATTGATCGCGGCCACCGGTGGGAGGAACGGAGCGTCGATATGAGCAAGACCATTTCTTACCCGAGCGAGGTCTTTCCCGGACCTCCGACCGTTTCGCTGTCCGTTCCGGACGATTGGGAAACCTTGACTGTTCCGGGGGTGCAGCTTGCAGTCGCGCAGCCCCGCGTTGAGGGGCGCTTCCGGGCCAATGTGGTGGTCACGGTGCAGCGTTTCGGCCCCGAGTTCACGCTTGAAGCGGCGAAAAACGGTCTCGAACAGCGCAAGGCATCGTTGCCGGAGCTGGAGGAGCTCGGCACGGGGGAGATTGACATTGAGGGCACGACGTGGGTGGCGAGCGAGTACGGGTACACGCAGCCTGGGCGTCCCACCGTGGTGCAGGCAGCGCGCTACGCGGTGATCTCTCGCGAAGACGTTGCTGTGGATGTCATCGAGATCGTTGGCAGCTGCGGTGCTGAGGGGGCCGAGGAGGAGATCGAGGTCGTGCGCGGGATCCAGGACTCGGTGGCCATCACTGGACTGTGACGCGACGGCGTCGGTCGTGGAGACCGACGACGTATCGAGAATGAGGGCTTCGCCGGCATCGGGCGGGGCCCTCGCTCTGTGCTCCACAGTCTTGTGACGCGACGCCATACGGCTGACGCGACACCATGCGGCATCCCAGAGCCAGATTTTCGGCGGTTCCGCCGGCCCTTCCTCCCCATTCGCACCCATCCACGGCGCTGTGACCTGCGTAGATGTGGGGCCTGAGCGGGGCGTCTCCAAAAAATCACCAGGGTGGGTAGTTCTCCCCATCGCCAAGTGTTGTGCGGTACGCATAGTGTGAAGCCATCACGAACGGAGCGGATCGAGGACAGGCCCCGAGCCACCGAGAACCACCGACGTGATGGACCATCCAACACTGTCACCACGGAGGGGGACACAATGAAGAAGGGCATGGATCCCGAGGCTGTGCGCGCACTGGCGGGTCGCGTCGAGGAGCTCGGCGAGAACGTCATGCAGAACTACGAGCTGCGCCTCAACCAGGTCAACGAGCTCGACTGGACCGGTGAGGACCAGCAGCAGTACATCAGCCAGTTCGAGAGCGAGGTGGGCAACGCCGCGCGTACCTGCCAGCAGCAGCTCACCGAGTTCGCCGAGCGTCTGCGCCAGAACGCCGACGCCCAGGACCAGGCGTCGAACTGACCGCGGTCACCGATACCAACAACTGACTGACTTTCAGAAAAGGGGAGAATCATGGCTTTCAAGGGAATGGATCCCGAGGCGGGACGCGAGACCGCTAACCTGGTCAAGGAGGCCGCTACGGTCCTCAGCGACACGCACGACAGCGTCAACTCCGAGGTTATGTCCGTGGCCTGGGTGGGCCCCGACTACGACAACTTCACCAACGACTGGACCTCCTACCTCAGCGGCGCCAAGCAGGCTCTGGCCGACGCGTACACCGCCAAGGCTGACGAGCTGAACAAGCACGCCGACGAGCAGGACGAGACCTCGAACCAGGGCTGAGCCCCGGCGAGATCGCTCGCGCCACGACAAGAGCCTCGGCTCCCTCTGGGAGTCGGGGCTCTTGTCATTGGGGAGGAACGGTGAATGGGGATGGCGGCGCGCTCGACGCACACGGGGTTCTCACGCTGGCAGCCGCCTGACCTCGCATTCTGCTGGCAGGTGACCAGGGGGAGCCGTCGGGGTAGGTCATGGGTACTAGTCCCCATCGCGCGGGATGCCCCACCTGCCTAGAGTGGAGCCATCACCTGGAGATCACGGGTCGCAGGGGCCCAGGATCACGGCTCGGATCGTCAATCCGGGTGACCCGAGGGAACACACATGGAGGGAAGACCATGAAGAAGGGGATGGACCCGGAGGCTGTCGAGCAGATGGCTAACCAGATCCAGCAGGCTGGAGAGCGTGTCCAGGAGCTGTACACCACGGCCCAGAACCGCGTGGCCGAGCTCGACTGGACCGGTGATGACCGCGAGCAGTACGTCGCTGATTTCGATTCCAGCGTCCAGCAGCTGGTTCAGCAGGTCAAGCAGCAGGCGGAGGATTTCGCCGAGCGTGCCCGTCAGAACGCCACCGAGCAGCGCGACGCGTCTGCCTGAGCACCGCCATCACACTGATCGAGCTTTCGGAGTAAGGGGACACAATGTCATTCAAGGGGATGAACCCGGACGAGGGGCGCGAGGTCGCGCAGCTCCTCAACACCACCGGTTCGGACATGGCGAGCGCGATCGCCGACGCCGGCACCATCGTCAGCGGCGTCGAGTGGCTCGGCCCGGACTACGACGCCTTCCTCGATGACTGGAACAACTTCCAGAACGGCGCCGTGGCCAACCTCGAGCAGGTTCTTGTGGGCAAGGGTGACGAGCTGAACAAGCACGCCGACGAGCAGGACGACACCTCGAACCAGGGCTGATCACGCCCACAACGCAGTGCCCCGGCCCATCAGGGCCGGGGCACTCGTGCATGTGCGCTGTGCCCGTGTCTCTGCAGCGGGGTCAGCAGAGACGGGCCGCGGAGTGGCTTACCTGTAATTCACGAACTGCAGGGCGACGTCGAGATCCTTGCCCTTCAGCAGCGCAATGACAGCCTGCAGGTTGTCCCGGCTCTTGGAGCTGACCCGCAGCTCATCGCCCTGAATCTGCGCCTTGACCCCCTTGGGGCCCTCATCGCGGATGATCTTCGCGATCTTCTTTGCATCCTCGGAGGAGATTCCCTCCTTCAGTGCGGCAGTCAGGCGCACCTCCTTACCTGACTGCTTGGGCTCACCCACCTCGATGGCCTTCAGGGAGACCCCGCGACGAAGCAGCTTCGTCTGCAGCACGTCGAGCACGGCCATAACGCGCTCCTCAGCGTTCGCAGTCATCACGATCTCGTCGCCGCTGAGTGCGACGGAAGCGCCGGTGCCGCGGAAGTCGTAGCGGGAGCCGACCTCTTTGATCGCCTGGTTGACGGCGTTATCGACCTCTTGGCGGTCGAGCTTGCTGACGACGTCGAACGAGGAATCAGCCATCTGAGCCTCCTGAATGCAGTGACAGTGAGATGAATGCAGTGATAAGTGGGTGAGTGCAGCGACCGACGGTCGGTGCAGCAGCGGATGATCGGGGTTGATCCGCCCACTCTAGCCGCGCCGATACAGGACCTGTGACCAGCCTCATGGCTCAGCCTCCGGGAGAAGGTTCGCCTCGAGGCCGGGTGGCCGGTATGCTGTTCCAGGTCCGTTCGCGGGCGTCGGCAGAATCTCGGTTGGATTCCGTGTGGTGCTCCGGACTGGTCGACCCGGCAGGTTACCCGAGTGGCCAAAGGGGGCTGACTGTAAATCAGCTGGCATTGCCTACGGGGGTTCGAATCCCTCACCTGCCACCGCCGAAGATCCATGTGATCCGAGGCACCGGTCGCCGCGTGCGAATTGCCCCCTGGGCACGAAGCGTGTAGCGTTCACCGGGTTGCCCTGATAGCTCAGTCGGCAGAGCATCTCCATGGTAAGGAGAAGGTCAAGGGTTCGATTCCCTTTCAGGGCTCTGATGGATGACCGGCCCGACCTCTGTGAGGTCGGGCCGTCGCATCGATCATGCCGGGGTAGCTCAGACGGTCAGAGCGCACGACTCATAATCGTGAGGTCGCGGGTTCGATCCCCGCCCTCGGTACCACGCCGGCTCGGCCGGAGTGCACAGACAATCCCCGCCAGGGGACCCACGCGGCGCGCACCCGGCGCGTCACCCGGAACGAGAGAGGCGAACCGTGGCGAGCAAGAGCTCTGACGTGCGTCCCAAGATCACCATGGCCTGCGTCGACTGCAAGGCGCGCAACTACATCACCAAGAAGAATCGGCGGAACACCCCCGACCGCCTCGAGCTGTCAAAGTTCTGCCCCACCTGCGGCAAGCAGACCGCGCACCGCGAGACCCGCTGACCGCGATCGCGCACACGTGACAGGGCCACTCGGAGTATGCCGAGTGGCCTTTCGCGCATCCTGCGCACCCAGGCGCCGCGCATGCCCAGCCCGTACCGACAATGCACGCAGCAGTGACGGGCCCCGATGGCCAGCGACCCGTCGGCGCCTAGCCTGGACGGACCCGACCCGAGGAGCCCCATGACCGCCGCTGACGCCCAGAGCCCCACCGCCCCGGATCCGTCCTTCGCCGGACGCACCTACCCTCCCGGCGCACCGCACCGCGTGAGTGCCGCGAAGATCGCTGAGTTCGCGCATGCCACGGGCGCGGCCTCCCCGCTGCACACCGACGCTGATGCCGCTCATGCGGCCGGGTACACCGACGTCGTGGCCCCTCCCACCTTCCTGGTCTCTCTCGCCCAGAGCACGGAGGCCCAGTACATCGAGGACCCCGCTGCCGGTATCGACTTCAGCCGCGTGGTCCACGGCGAGGAGGACTTCACCCTGCATCGCCCCGTTATCGCCGGTGACGTGCTCATCCCGACCCTCACCGTCGAACGGGTGCGTGCGGCGGGCGGCCACACCATGGTCACGACCCGAGTGGATATGGCCGACGAATCCGGCGCCCCCGTCGCAGCCGTGCGCAGCATGCTCGTGGTGCGCGGTGCGTGAACCAGACGCGACGCACGGCACCGACCAGGAAGGAGCCCAGCAGGCCATGACGACCACCCTCGACCTCAGCGCCCTTGAGAAGGGCCAGGAGATCCTCGCTGTCGACCGCGAGATCACCCGTGACACCCTCGTGCGCTACGCCGGCGCCTCCGGCGACTTCAACCCCATCCACTACAACGACACCGCAGCACAGGCGGCCGGGCTGCCGGGCGTGCTCGCCCACGGCATGCTCACCATGGGGATGGCGATCGCGCCGTTGCTCGATGCGCTCGGTGACCCCACACGAGTGACTGCGTACTCGACCCGGTTCACGAACCCCGTGGTCGTGCCCGCCGACGGCTCGGTGACGCTGCACGTCACAGCCACCGTCGGCAGCATCGACCAGGAGGGGCGAACCGCACGAATCGACCTGACGGCCACCGTCGATGGCACCGCCGCGCTCGGCCGCGCCCGCGTCACCATCGCACTGCCTCACACACCGGAGGGGTCGCAGGCATGACACGACTGGCGGATCTCACCACACTGCGCATCGGTGGAACGATCCGCAGCCTCGTCGATGCCACGGATGAAGAGCAGATCATCCAGGCTGTTGCCGCCGCCGACGAGCGCGGCGAGGACCTGCTCGTGCTTGGTGGAGGCAGCAACATCATTGCCTCCGACGCCCCGTTCGACGGCACCGTCGTGCACCTGCGCGACCCGCATCGCCCGCCCGTGCTCGACGCACAATGCGAGATCAGCCCCAGCGGTGAGCCCGACGGAATCCTGGCGGATCCCGCTGCCCTCACCCCGCTCGAGCCCACCTGTGGCGGCGCCATTGTCGAGCATTTCGCTGGCACCACCTGGGACCGCGCCGTGCAGTACGCGGTGGCACGCGAGATGATCGGCATCGAGGCCCTCTCCGGCATTCCCGGAACCGTCGGCGCCACCCCGATCCAGAACGTCGGCGCCTACGGACAGGACGTTGCCGCGACCATCACGCGTGTGCGGACCTGGGATCGCGACGACCGACGCGTACGCACCTTCTTCGCCGGCGACTGCGACTTCGGCTACCGCGACAGCATCTTCAAACGCACCCGGTACGGTGCCGATGACGCGTTTGCGACCGGCCGCTACGTCGTGCTCGCCGTGACCTTCCAGCACCGCATCGGCAACCTGTCTGCGCCGATCGCCTACAGCCAGCTTGCCGAACGCTTGGGTGTCGACGTGGGTGACCGGGTGCCGATGACGCAGGTCCGTGACGCGGTGCTCGCAATTCGCGCCGCGAAGGGCATGGTGCTCGATGAGGCAGACCACGACACCTGGTCTGCTGGCTCCTTCTTCACCAACCCGATCCTGGACGCTGAGCAGGCAGCGCGGCTGCCGCACGACGCGCCCCGGTACGACGCCGGAGACGGCCGGATCAAGACGAGCGCGGCTTGGCTGATCACACACGCGGGCATCGAGCGTGGATTCAGCGTCGGGCCCCGCGCCGCGGTCTCGAGCAAGCACTCGCTCGCCCTGACGAACCGCGGCGGCGCCACCAGCGATGACCTGGTGGAGCTGGCGCGGGCCGTGCGTGCACAGGTGCAGGACGCCTTCGGCATCACCCTGGTGCCCGAGCCGGTCCAGGTGGGTGTGCGGATCTGAACGCGCCCGGTGCGGGCCGGATCGATTTAGGATGAAGGTCATTCTTCGGGCGGCGTGATGACGCTCCGCCCTTCCCCGAGAAGCCAGGAGGCACCGTGGACGTCATGGACCAGTCGATCGCCGACCTCGACCCGGAGATTGCGCGTGTGCTCGACGGTGAACTGGATCGCCAGCGCCGCATGCTGGAGATGATCGCCAGCGAGAACTTCGTGCCGCGGGCAGTGCTGCAGGCGCAGGGCTCTGTGCTCACGAACAAGTACGCCGAGGGCTACCCCGGGAAGCGGTACTACGGCGGCTGCGAAGAGGTGGACGTCGCGGAGACGATTGCTATCGAGCGCGCGAAGGAGCTGTTCGGCGCTCAGCACGCCAATGTGCAGCCGCACTCTGGTGCCACCGCGAATGCAGCCGTCATGCACGCACTCGCCCAGGCCGGGGACACGCTGATGGGGCTGTCGCTTGCACACGGCGGCCACCTCACCCACGGGATGAAGCTCAATTTCTCCGGCCGGCTCTACGACATCGCCGCCTACGAGATCGACCCGGCAACGGGGCGGCTTGACATGGACGCCGTGCGGGAGATGGCGCTCACGACCCGGCCCGATGTGATCGTCGCCGGGTGGTCCGCGTACCCGCGCCAGCTTGATTTTGCGGCCTTCCGCTCGATTGCCGACGAGGTGGGCGCACGCTTGTGGGTGGATATGGCCCACTTCGCCGGGCTCGTCGCCGCCGGGCTGCATCCGAGCCCCGTGCCCCACGCTGATGTCGTCTCCACCACCGTGCACAAGACCCTCGCCGGCCCGCGCTCGGGCATGATCCTGTCCACCGATGACTGGGCCAAGAAGATCAACTCCGCCGTCTTCCCCGGCCAGCAGGGTGGCCCCCTCATGCATGTGATCGCCGCGAAAGCAGTCGCGCTCAAGGTCGCCGCGTCCGCTGCGTTCCGCGAGCGGCAGGAGCGCACCCTCGAGGGCGCGCGCATCCTCGCTGAACGGCTCACGGCCCCGGACATGCAGCGCGCCGGCGTGTCTGTGCTTTCCGGCGGTACGGACGTGCACCTGGTGCTCGTCTCCCTCGTGGACAGCCCGTTCGACGGCCAGATGGCGGAGGACCGCCTCCACGAGGTCGGCATCACCGTGAACCGCAACGCCGTGCCCAACGACCCGCGACCCCCGCGCGTCACCTCCGGCCTGCGGATCGGCACCCCGGCGCTCGCCACCCGCGGTTTCGGCGCCGACGAGTTCCGGGAGGTGGCCGACGTGATCGCGCTCGCACTGACCGACGGTGCGGACCTGGAGGCGCTGCGCCGCCGCACCGCGGCGCTCGCTGACGCGAAGCCGCTGTATGCGGGACTTGCCCAGTACTGACAGGCACGATGGAACGCGAGGAAGGAGACAGAATGGGTGCACAGATTCTGGACGGGCGGGCCACCGCTAAGACCATCAAGGCTGAGCTTGCTGAGCGTGTGCGCGCCCTCGTGCAGGCAGGCCACCCGCAGCCGGGCCTGGCCACTGTGCTCGTGGGTGATGACCCCGGCAGCGCCGCGTACGTGCGTGGCAAGCACCGCGACAGCGAGCAGATCGGCCTGAACTCCATCCAGAAGCACCTGCCGGAGGACACCACTCAGGAGCAGCTCGAGGCGGTGATCGATGAGCTGAACGCCGATCCAGCCTGCACCGGTTACATCGTGCAGCTGCCGTTGCCCAAGCATCTGGACACGGATGCGATCCTCGAACGGATCGACCCGGCCAAGGACGCCGACGGTCTGCACCCCATGAACCTGGGGCGACTGGTGCTAAACGCGAACCGGCCGATCCTCACGCCGCTGCCCTGCACGCCGCGAGCCGTCATCGAGCTGCTTGATCGGCATGGCATCGACCTTGCGGGCAAGGATGTGGTGGTCGCCGGCCGCGGCGTGACCGTCGGCCGATCGATCGGCGCGCTCATGACGCGCCGTGCCGTCAATGCCACAGTCACCCTGACGCACACCGGGACCCGGGATCTGTCGGAGCATCTGCGCCGCGCTGACGTGATCGTCGCGGCCACGGGGGCCGCGCACCTGGTGACACAGGACGACGTCAAGGAGGGCGCGATCGTGCTCGACGTCGGCGTCTCCCGCGTGGTCGACCCGGAGACCGGGGAAGCGAAGCTCACCGGTGACGTCGCGCCCGGTGTTGCAGAGAAGGCATCCTGGATCTCCCCGAACCCTGGGGGAGTGGGCCCGATGACCCGGGCGCTGCTGGTCAAGAACGTCGTGGAGATGGCCGAGCACGCCGCGGGCATCACCACCGAGCCGTCGCTGTGAGCCGCTGAACACATCACCCGTTGCCAGTTGCGTCACCGTGAACGCTCATGGCCGCGCGCACGCGGGGCGTTCTTAGCGGATGGTCCCTGCTGGTGCACGGCACGCTCATGGCCGCGCACACGCGGTGGCGTTCGCGGTTGAGCCATGCGGCGTCGGCCTCGCTTGCTCGGCGGATCAGTGCTGATGGTCGGTGCCGCGTCGGCGATTGCCCATGATTGTGCGGCCCGCACGGCGCACCATCGGATTCGTGGCCGCTGCCGCCGCACCGCGGGCCATCATCCCGACGGTCTGGCGGCCGCTGTCCGAGTTCAGGTAATCCCGTAGGGCGGCGGCGCGCTCACCGAGCGTCGGAGCGGCCGTGCCGTTCTCCTCGGCGGACGAAGTGTTCGGAGCATCGGGGCCGAGTGCTTCATGCACGTCCTCTTCGAGAGCTGCCAGGCGCTGCTGCGCGACCCGTAGCTCCTGCGGCACGGTCACCATCCGGCGCAGCTGTCCCTGCGCCACCGCTTCGAGTCGCTCGAGGTAACGGTCACGGTCATGCGGCCCGTCCCCGGCAGGCGCAGCCTGGCGCACCGCCTCGGATACGAGCAGGGCAGCCACAGAGCCAGCCGCCTCGAGCGTCAGTCCTGCGCGATCAGCCGATTCCCGCGCACGCAGCTCCTGCGCCACATGCGCCACCGGTTGCGGATCCGCCTCAAGCGCCAGCGCATGGAGGGAGCGGTCCACGAACGCCTGGTACTCGTGATCGTCAGCCAGGTGCGACTCCAGCAGGGTGCGGCGCGTCCAGTCCGCCGGTAGGTCCACGAGCACCAGGCCTTCGCGCAGGAACTCATCGCGCATCGCTCTGATCACCACGGCACGGGCCTCATCGAGCAGCTCCTGCGCCGACGGATTGCGGCCAAGCGACGGCGCGATTTCCCGTAGGTCCGCGGACGCGGTCCGCTGGGCCTGGGGCTGGCGGCTGATCCTGATCGGGAACCCGTTCTTGAGGCGTCGCAGAGCTGACATGGGAACCTCCTGGCGGCATCGACGGGACGAGTGGGATGTCCCGCATCGATGATGCCATGCCCCGCTGCAGGCAGCCGCGGTGATCACGATCCTGGAATACTGCCCTGCATGAGCCTCACGATCGCCACCGTCAACGTCAACGGCCTGCGGGCCGCCGTCCGCAAAGGAATGCCCGAGTGGGTTGCCTCCGCGGGAGCCGATGTGATCACCCTGCAGGAAGTCCGCGCCCCCGACGAGCTCGTGGCCGGTCTGGTCGGCGAGGGCTGGGCCACCGCGTCTAGCGCGTCGCGCCTCAAAGGCCGCGCGGGCGTTGCAGCAGCTGTGCGCGTCGAGCGGGATGACGTGGACCTCGATGCGGTTCGTCGAGGCCTGCCTGGCCTTCAGGAGGACACCCACACCGGCCGCTGGCTTGAGCTGGACCTCGATGACCCCCTGGGTGACGGCCGCGAGCTGACCGTGATCTCCTGCTACATGCACTCCGGCAGCACCGAGCGCCCCCAGACAATGATCGACAAGTACGCCTTCCTCGACGTGATGCTGGAACGCCTGGCCGCTCTACGCGCCGACGGCCGCCACGTGCTGCTCACCGGCGACATCAACATCGCCCACCGCGAGGTCGACATCAAAAACTGGAAGGGCAACCTCACCAGCGCCGGGTTCCTGCCCGAAGAACGCGCCTACCTGGACCGTCTGCTGGTCGACAGTGACTGGGTGGACGTGCACCGCACCCTCGCCGGCGAGGGACCCGGTCCCTACACGTGGTGGTCACAGCGCGGCAAGGCGTTCGACAACGACGCCGGCTGGCGCATCGACTACCAGATCGCCAGCCCCGAGCTGGCCGAGCGTGCGCAGAGCGCCCGCGTGGACCGCGCACCGTCCTACGACACCCGCTGGTCCGACCATGCCCCACTGATCATCACCTACGGCTGAGGCGAAGCATCGTTCTGTGCCCGGAGCACCCGCGTCGATGTGCCGCCGCTCATGCGGTCCGCTCCGCCCGTAGCGTCCTGACATGGGAGGCCGATCGACAACAGGGCCCGAGCCGACCGGTGCGCTCACCGGAGCGGATCGGGCCCTGCCGTGACGTGGCTGCGGGGCCGCGCCGTCAGATGCGGCCGCGGATGACGGCCTGCTTGACCTCAGCGATCGCCTTGGTCACCTGGATACCGCGCGGGCACGCTTCGGAGCAGTTGAACGTGGTGCGGCAACGCCACACGCCTTCGCGCGTGTTGAGGATCTCCAGACGCTGCTCACCCGCGTCGTCGCGCGAGTCGAAGATGAAGCGGTGCGCGTTCACGATCGCCGCAGGCCCGAAGTACTGCCCGTCGGTCCAGAACACGGGGCAAGACGAGGTGCAGGCGGCGCACAGAATGCACTTCGTGGTGTCGTCGAAGCGTTCGCGCTGCTCGGCTGACTGCAGGCGCTCACGGCTCGGCTCCTGGCCGTGTGCCACGAGGAACGGCATCACCTCGCGATAAGAGTCGAAGAACGGCTCCATATCGACGATGAGGTCCTTCTCCACGGGCAGACCCTTGATCGGTTCCACCGTGATCGGCTTCTTGATGTCGAGGTCCTTCAGCAGCGTCTTGCACGCCAGCCGGTTGCGGCCATTGATGCGCATCGCGTCCGAACCGCAGATGCCGTGGGCGCAGGAGCGGCGGAACGTCAACGAGCCGTCGTGATGCCACTTGATCTCGTGAAGGGCATCCAGCACACGATCCGTGCCGTGCATCCGCACCGTGAAGTCCTGCCAGTGGGTGCCCTGATCCGAATCCGGATCGAAGCGGGCGATCCGCAGCGTGACGTCGAAGGAGGGGATCTCAGCGGCCGACGATTCGGCAGTCGTGTTCTTCGCCTCAGCGGTCATCAGAACGTGCGCTCCTTCGGCTCGTAACGGGTGATGACCACAGGCTTGGTGCCCAGCCGCAGCGTGGTGCCCTCCTCGCCGGTCTCACCCTCCAGGGTGCGGTAGGTCATCGTGTGGTGCAGGAAGTTCGCATCATCACGGTTGGGGAAGTCCTCGCGGAAGTGACCGCCGCGGGACTCCTTGCGGTGCAGAGCCCCGAGCGCCACACACTCGGCGAGATCCAGCAGGTACCCCAGCTCCACGGCCTCCATGAGGTCGAGGTTGTAGCGCCGGCCCTTGTCCTGCACGGCCACGGTCTCGTAGCGCTTCATGAGCGCGCGGATATCCTCGAGCGCCTTGCGGCAGGTCTCCTCCGTGCGGAACACCTGCACGTTCGCGTCCATCGTCTCCTGCAGATCGCGCCGGATATCGGCGATGCGATCCTCGGTGGCGGGACGGTCGCGCAGACGCTCCAGCAGCTGAACCGTCGGCTCCTCAGCGCCGGCCGGCAGCTCTGCCTGCTCAACCTGTGCAGCATGCTCCGCGGCGGCGATGCCGGAGCGGCGGCCGAACACGTTGATGTCTAGCAGCGAGTTCGTGCCCAGACGGTTACCGCCGTGCACCGACACGCAGGCCGTCTCACCGGCGGCGTACAGGCCGGGGATCACGTCCTCACTGTTGCGCAGCACCTCGCCGCGCACGTTCGTGGGGATGCCGCCCATCGCGTAATGCGCGGTGGGGTACACCGGCACCGGCTCCGTGTAGGGCTCCACACCCAGGTAGGTGCGGGCGAACTCGGTGATGTCCGGCAGCTTCGCATCGATGTGCGCGGGCTCCAGGTGCGTGAGATCCAGCAGCACATAGTCCTTGTTCGGGCCGCAGCCGCGTCCTTCACGCACTTCGTTCGCCATCGCGCGGGCCACCACGTCGCGGGGAGCGAGGTCCTTCAGCGTCGGGGCGTAGCGCTCCATGAAGCGCTCCATGTCTGCATTGCGCAGGATGCCGCCTTCGCCGCGGGCGGCCTCAGACAGCAGGATGCCCAGGCCAGCCAGGCCCGTCGGATGGAACTGGAAGAACTCCATATCCTCCAGCGGGATACCGCGGCGCAGCGCCATGGCCGGGCCATCACCGGTCAGGGTGTGGGCGTTCGACGTCGTCTTGAACACCTTGCCGAAACCGCCGGAGGCGAACACCACCGACTTCGCGCGGAACACGTGGATCTCGCCGGTGGCCAGTTCATAGGTGACCACGCCAGCGGCACGCACATCCTCGTAAGTGCGCGGATCGCCGGTGAGCAGGATGTCCAGCACGTAGTACTCGTTGAAGAACTCCACCTGCTGCTTCACGCAGTTCTGGTAGAGGGTCTGCAGGATCATGTGACCGGTGCGGTCCGCCGCGTAGCAGGCTCGCCGCACCGGTGCCTCACCGTGCTCACGGGTGTGACCGCCGAAGCGGCGCTGGTCGATGCGGCCCTCCGGAGTGCGGTTGAACGGCAGGCCCATCTTCTCCAGGTCGAGCACCGCGTCGATGGCTTCCTTGGCCATGATCTCCGCGGCGTCCTGGTCCACCAGGTAGTCGCCACCCTTGACGGTGTCATACGTGTGCCACTCCCAGTTGTCCTCCTCGACGTTGGCAAGGGCGGCACACATGCCGCCCTGCGCGGCACCGGTGTGGGAGCGAGTGGGGTAGAGCTTGGTGACCACAGCGGTGCGGGCGCGCTTGGAGGCCTCCAGCGCCGCGCGCATACCGGCGCCGCCGGCGCCGACGATCACCACGTCATAGGTATGGGTCTGCATGAGGATTCAGGCTCCGTTCGTGACGGCGTCAGGGCAGGACTCAGCCCTGGCAGATGGAGGGCAACAGGGCGGGATCGGCGCCCGCAGGGCACGGGCTGAACGTGAAGATCACGAGCGTGCCCAGCACGATGGTCACCACAGCGGCGATATACAGCAGCGCCTTGAGGACCATGCGCAGCGTGTCGTTGCGCGCGTAGTCATTGATGATCGTGCGCACGCCGTTGGCGCCGTGGATCATGCCCAGCCAGAGCATGGCCAGGTCCCAGGTCTGCCAGAAGGGGCTGGTCCACTTGCCGGCCACGAAGGCGAAGTCGATGCCCTTGACGCCCTCTCCCAGCCAGAGGTTCACGAAAAGGTGGCCGAATACCAGGATCACCAGGGCAACACCGGAGATGCGCATGAACAGCCAGGCAGCCATTTCGGTGTTCACACCGCGCTGACCGGTGCGGCGGTACCGGGTGCGGGGCTCGGGAATGGTGGTGGTCATCTCACGCTCCGAACATGTGCATCAGGTGGCGGGGAGTGAAGCCGGCCATGAGGACGGCCCACACGATGACGACGCCCCAGAACAGGGCCCGCTGGTGCTTCGTCCCACCCGACCAGAAGTCGACCAGGATCACGCGCAGACCATTGAGCGCGTGGAAGAGGATCGCGGCGACCAGCCCGAGCTCGCCAATGCCGAAGACCGGCGTTGCGTAGTGGCCGATGACCTCGTTGTACGCCTCAGGGGAGACTCGCACCAGTGCGGTGTCGAGCACGTGGACGACGAGGAATAGGAAGATGAGCATCCCGGAGATGCGGTGCGCGACCCAGGACCACATGCCTTCTCGGCCGCGGTAGAGCGTCCCGGACTGGGCTGATGCCACGGAGTCCTCCAAAGAACGGGGGTGGAGCCGGAGGATCCGATGTGTGCACGCGTGGATCCTCGCGCATCCTGCACCCGACCGCGACAGCGCGGCGATCCGGTCCGACGAGCGGGTGACGACACGGCGACATCATCATCGCCCCCGACAGGGGCGCCGTCAGCCTAGCACTCGGACCAGGCTGTTCTGGCCGCGCGGCACTGTTACAGAACCGCACGCCGGACATGTTCCCGGATCGTTACCCTGTGGACATGGTCATGGCAGCATCACGCCACGAGGCGCCCGACGCCACGCCTCGGGCACCCTTCATCCCCATCGTGCCCGCCGGGGGAGCCGGCACCCGACTGTGGCCGCTCTCACGGCCCGACCACCCGAAGTTCCTGCTCGACCTCACGGGGAGCGGCGCCTCCCTGCTGCAGCAGACCATCGCCCGGCTCGACGGCGTTGCCGACTATCCCGCGTGCATCATCACGGGGCGCGCCCACGAGGGCGCCGTGCGTGAGCAGGTGGGGGAGCAGGCCCGTGTGCTCGTTGAGCCGTCGGGCCGCAACTCCATGCCAGCGATCGCGCTCGGTGCGGCGGTGGCTGAGCGCGAACATCCCGACGCGATCATCGGCTCCTTCGCCGCCGATCACCTGATCACTGACACCGCGGCTTTCCATGACGACGTGCGTCGCGCGTGCGCCGCTGCCGCACACGGCTACCTGACGACGCTCGGCATTCGACCCACGCATCCGGCGACCGGCTTCGGCTACATCCGCTGCCAGGCCAGGGACACGGACGATGCGCTGAACGTCACCGGAGCGCTCCGGGTGGACCGCTTCGTGGAGAAGCCCGACGCAGATCGGGCCGCACAGTTCCTCGCCGAGGGCGGCCACCTGTGGAACGCCGGCATGTTCGTGGCCCGAGCCGACATGCTGCTGGACGCCCTGGCCGAACAGATCCCGCCGCTTGCAGCCGGTGCACGCCGCATCGCTGCCGCCCTCGACGGGCCGCACGCCGACGCGGTCCGTGACGAGGTTTGGCCCACGCTCACCTCGATCGCGATCGACCATGCGCTCGCCGAGCCGCTCGCTGCACAGGGGCGCGTGGCCGTCGTGCCTGCGACGTTCGACTGGGATGACGTCGGAGACTTCGCTGCCCTCGCCCGCCAGCTGCGCAGCCCGGACGCTGGCGGGGCCGTGCGCACAGTCGGGGATGAACGCAGCGATGTCCGCGTTCTGGGCGATACCCGGGTCGATGCCGTGTCCTCGCAGGCCACGGTGTACGGTTCCTCGCATCGCCTCGTGGCGCTCGTGGGCGTGGAGGGTGTGAGCGTGGTCGACACCGACGACGCCCTTCTCGTCCTCGCCGATGAGCACGCCCAGGCGCTCGGACCACTCGCCCGTAGGCTCTGCGACCGCGCTGCGGGCACCGCGTCGAACGGCTGAGCCCGCTCCGTTCCCGCGCATCCCGATCCCGTCGGCGGGCGCAGACGAGGAGCACGGTGACCCCCGCCGACCCTGCCGCACACCCCGCCCTCGGCCCCGACGGCCTGATCATGAGCGTGCTGCGCGAGAAGCAGCAGTCCTTGCGCGAGGTGCGCAGGCACCTCCATCGCTACCCGGAGCTGTCCCACGAAGAGCACGCCACCACCGAGTACGTCATCGAGCATCTTCACGCGCTCGGGCTCGAGCCAGTACGGATGCCGCGCACGGGAGTGATCTGCGACATTCCCGGCGAGAAGAGCGAGCTGCCGCTCATCGCCCTGCGGGCCGACATGGATGCGCTCGGCATTCCGGAGCTGAGCACCGTTCCCTTCCGCTCCACCGTGGACGGCGTCTCCCATTCCTGCGGCCACGACGTGCACATGAGTGCTGTGCTCGGTGCGGCCGCTGCCGTGGTGCGTGTGCGTGAGGCCGGTCTGCTCACTCGCGGAGTGCGCCTGGTGTTCCAGCCTTCGGAAGAGAAGCATCCCTGCGGGGCGCTCGAGCTGATCGGCGAGGGTGTTCTCGACGGCGTCGATTCCATCCTGGCGCTGCACTGCGATCCGGGAGTGGACGTTGGCCACGTGGGGCTGAAGTCGGGGCCCATCACCTCGGCCACCGATCCGGTGAGCATCACAGTGCGCGGTGCCGGTGGTCACACCTCCCGCCCACACCTCAGCCAGGACCTTGTGTACGCCCTGGGCTCGCTCGCCACCCAGCTGCCCGCAGCGCTTGGCCGCCGCATGGATCCGCGCTCTGGCGTGAATCTCACCTGGGGCAGCATCCACGCTGGCTCCGCCTTCAACGCGATCCCGTCGCGTGGCCATCTCGAGGGTTCCCTGCGCTGCCTGGATCACGACGCATGGGACCGTGCCGAGGACCTGCTGGTCGAGATCGCCGGCGAGATCGGCCGCACATGGGGCGTCGACGTCCAGGTCAGCCACGATCGCGGGGTACCGCCCGTCGCTAATGACCCGGACAGCGTGACGGTGCTAGCCGCTGCCGTTGCGGCCGTGCTCGGGGAAGACGGGGTGGACCCCACGGCGCAGTCACTGGGCGGGGAGGACTTCGCCTGGTACCTCGAGAAGGTCCCCGGGGCGCTGGCTCGGCTCGGCACCCGCACCCCCGGCGGGCGCACCTACGACCTGCACATGGGCGACCTCATGATCGATGAGCGCGCCATCGGCATCGGAGCTGCTGTCCTCGCCTCGGCATGCATACAGCGCGACCTCGTGTGACGCTGCACACGGGCAAGCCGTCACCCCGTGTTCACCTGCGGGTCATCACCGCGTCGATTCCATAACGTTTCGCTGCGAGTGGCCAAGGTGGGCGCGGCGCCGCGCGCACGAAGATACAGTGCCGGTGACCCACGTGGAGCAGCCGGTGAATGGACGTCGGCCGCCCTGCCCCGACCCCTTCTGGAGGACCCCCGTGAAGAACTCCTCGCGCCTGATCGCCCTCACCGGTGCGGGCATCCTGGCCCTGTCCGCCTGCGGCTCCGCGCCCGAGGAGGGCGGCAGCGGTGGCAGCGACGGCGGCGGCTCCGACTTCAAAGCCTGCATGGTCTCCGACTCCGGTGGCTGGAAGGACAAGTCCTTCAATGAGTCCGGCTACAACGGTCTGAAAGCCGCTGAGAAGGACCTCAGCATCGCGACGCAGACCGCGGAGTCCACCTCTGATTCGGACTTCACCCCGAACATCAACAACCTCGTCTCCTCGCAGTGCGACTTGATCTACACCGTGGGTTACCTGCTGGCTCCGGCCACCGGCGCCGCGGCCGAGGCAAACCCCGATGTGGAGTTCGCCATCATCGACTCCACCGCCCAGGACGCTGACGGCAATCCGGTCGAGTACGACAACGTCAAGCCGATCGAGTTCGACACTGCCCAGGCTGCGTTCCTCGCCGGCTACCTCGCCGCAGGTATGAGCGAGACCGACAAGGTCGCAACCTACGGCGGCATGGACATCCCCACCGTCACGATCTTCATGGACGGATACGCCGACGGCGTGGCCCATTACAACGAGGTCCACGGCACCAACGTCGAGGTGCTCGGCTGGAACAAGGAGAAGCAGGAGGGGTCGATCGTCGGCACCTTCGAGGACCAGTCCAAGGGCAAGGCTGTCTCGGACGAGTTCTACAACGCCGGTGCCGACATCGTGATGCCGGTGGCCGGCCCCGTCGGCGCTGGCACGCTCGCCTCGGCCAAGGAGCACGACGGCGCGAAGGTCATCTGGGTGGACTCCGACGGCTACGAGACCAACGGCTCGGATCCCGCCGCCCAGCAGGTCATCCTCACCTCTGTGATGAAGAAGATCGGCGAGTCCGTGCAGGACGTCACCAAGGGTGCCGCTGACGGCTCCTTCGAATCCACCCCCTACGTGGGCACGCTGGAGAACGAAGGCGTGGGCCTCGCCCCGTTCCACGACTTCGAGGACAAGGTGTCGGACGAACTGAAGGGTGAGCTCGACACCCTGCGCCAGGACATCATCGACGGCAAGGTCACCGTCCAGTCCGACGCCTCTCCAAAGGCGAAGTGACGGGAGCGACCACGCTCACTATCCTGACTCGCGGCCCCCGCCACGCGGTGGGGACCGCGAGTCATCGGTGACCCGCGGCCAGCCGACGGACCATCGCCCCAGCCCATGAGCCGGCGGACGCCCCGTTCAGGGCACGCCGACGGAAGCGAGTGCTGTGAAGCTCGAACTGCAAGGCATCACCAAGACTTTCGGGTCCTTCGTGGCCAATGACGCCATCGACCTCGTGGTCGAGCCTGGCGAGATCCACTCCCTGCTCGGGGAGAACGGCGCCGGCAAGTCCACCCTGATGAACGTGCTGTACGGCCTGTACAGCCCCGACGGCGGTACGATCCTGCTGGATGGGAAGCCGGTCAGCTTCTCCGGACCGGGCGATGCGATGGCCGCCGGAATCGGCATGGTCCACCAGCACTTCATGCTCGTGCCCGTGTTCACCGTGGCAGAGAACGTCGTGCTGGGCAGTGAACCCACCCGCGGTGGCCTGCTCGATCTGTCCGCAGCCCGCACCCTGGTGCGTGAGATCTCCGATCGCTTCGGCTTTGACCTCGACCCCGATGCCCGCGTCGAGGATCTTCCCGTGGGCGCGCAGCAGCGGGTCGAGATCGTCAAGGCGCTCAGTCACCGCGCCGAGATCCTCGTGCTTGATGAGCCCACCGCCGTGCTCACCCCGCACGAGACCGACGAACTCATGGCGATCATGCGTCAGCTGCGCGAAGAGGGCACCTCCATCGTGTTCATCACGCATAAGCTGCGCGAGGTCAAGGCCGTCTCTGACCGGATCACCGTGATCCGTCGCGGCCGCGTGGTGGGCACCGCCGACCCGTCGGCCGATCAGACGGAGCTCGCCTCTCTCATGGTGGGCCGCAGCGTAGAGCTCGACCTCGAGAAGTCACCAGCCAGGACGGGTGGTGCCGCGCTGCAGGTGCGGGAGCTGCGCGTCACCGACGAGCAGGGTGTGCGCACGCTCGACGCCGTCTCTTTCGACGTGCATGAGGGTGAGGTGCTCGCTATTGCTGGCGTGCAGGGTAACGGTCAGACCGAGCTGTCAGAAGCACTCATGGGGCTCCAGCACGACGTGCGCGGCTCCATCTCGCTGCGCGGCACTGAGCTCGTGGGGCGAAGCACCAAACAGATCCTGGACCGCGGGGTGGGTTTCGTGCCCGAAGACCGCACCCATGACGCGCTGATCCCCGACTTCACAGTGGCCGAGAACCTGGTGCTCGACCAGCACGACCGTGCCCCCTACGGTTCTTCCCTCGCCATGCGACCGGCCTCTGTGCGTGACAGCGCCCGCGAACAGATCGCCGCCTTCGACATCCGCACCCCACCGGATGGACAGTCCGCCGTGTCCACACTGTCCGGGGGCAACCAGCAGAAAGTGGTGATGGCGCGCGCGCTGAACCGCGAGCTATCCCTGCTGATCGCCTGTCAGCCCACTCGCGGTGTGGATGTTGGCTCAATCGAGTTCCTCCACCGGCGAATCATTGAGGAGCGTGACCGCGGCACCCCCGTTGTGATCGTCTCCACCGAGCTCGACGAGGTGGTCCAGCTCGCTGATCGCATCGCCGTCATGTACCGCGGCAGCGTCCTCGGAATCGTGCCCGGCAACGAGGACCGCGACGTGCTCGGTTTGATGATGGCCGGATACACCGTGGAGTCTGCACGCGAAGCAGTCGCCGCCGGCGCCCGCACCACGGACTCCCAGCTTGCCGACGAAGGAGACATCGCGTGACCACGCCCCCCGACGGCGCTGCCACCACCGCACAGGCCGCAGGCGTCGGCCCGACCGCGCCGCCCCCGCGCGACGATGAGGCCGACTCGATGCTGCGGCGCCTCGCTCAGGCCATCGGACGCGGCAACCCGCTGGTGATCGCGCTCAGTTTCCTGCTGGCCTTCTTCATCGGCTCCGTGCTCATCGTGGTGGCCGACCAGGACGTACGCGAGGCCGCCGGCTACTTCTTCGCACGCCCCAGCGACACCTTCCGCGCCGTGTGGGACTCCGTGACCCAGGCCTACGTCGCCATGTTCCGCGGCGCCATCTTCGATGCACCCTCCTACTCGCATCGCGCCGACTCCATCCGCGAGGCCGGCGGCAGCGGCACCTACGTGCTGTTCCCGGCTCTCGCCGCCGGTTTCCGCCCGCTGACCGAGACGCTCACCGTCGCCACCCCACTGATCATTGCCTCCACCGGCATGGCAGTTGGTTTCCGCGCCGGGCTGTTCAACATCGGCGGCACCGGCCAGCTGATCATGGGCGCCGCCGCAGCAGGGTTCGTGGGATTCACCTGGAGCCTGCCACCTGTGATCCACCTGCTGGTTGCTCTCGCCGTCGGCACGTCCGTCGGCGGGCTCTGGGGCGGTATCGCAGGGTTCCTCAAGGCCCGGTTCGAAGCCAATGAAGTGATCTCCACGATCATGCTGAACTGGATCGCGACCTACCTGCTCTTCTTCGCTCTGAAGACCGAACTGTTCACCGGCGCGAACAAGTCCCAGCCCACCTCTCCGGCCGTGAAACCCACCGCGCAGCTGCCGCAGATCCTGGGGCCGCAATTCCGTCTGCACCTAGGCATCGTGCTCGCGATCGCTGCGGTCGTCTTCCTGTGGTGGCTCATGAATCGTTCGACGGCGGGTTTCCGCTTCCGTGCCGTCGGCTCCAACCCGCGCGCCGCCCAGGTAGCCGGTATCTCCACCTCCCGCGCCTCCTTCGGCGTGATGCTGGTGGCCGGTGCCCTCGTGGGCCTCGCCGGCGCGGTGCACGTGCTGGGCACCGAACACCGCCTCACCGAAGGCATCGCTGGATCACTCGGCTTCGACGCGATCACCGTGGCGCTGCTGGGCGCCTCCGGACCGGTCGGCATCCTCCTGGCAGGCCTGCTGTTCGCGGCGCTGTCCACCGGCGGGCGCTTCATGGAGACCACACAGGGCGTTCCCCTGGACCTGGTACAGGTTATTCAGGCGCTCGTCGTGCTGTTCATTGCCGCGCCCCCGCTGGTGCGCGCGATCTTTGGTATGAACCGCACCCGGCGCCCTGGACGTCCACAGACACGCGTCACGACGACG
The DNA here is from genome assembly GCF_900258505.1 of Brachybacterium timonense. GTDB lineage: Bacteria > Actinomycetota > Actinomycetes > Actinomycetales > Dermabacteraceae > Brachybacterium > Brachybacterium timonense. The sequence goes on along the minus strand of NZ_LT984895.1, from coordinate 2,278,486 downwards.
GGAGAGAACCGATGAGCACACCAGCCGTCACCTCCAATGACTCCGTCGTCACCCGCGCCGTAGTCGATGAGCGGCCGCAGAACTGGTGGCACCTGCCCACCACACTGACTGTGCTCGCGCTCATCGCGCTCGTCGTTTTCGGTCTGCGCGGTCTGCCTGCAGTGAGCAGCACTTTCGCGCTTGCGCGGGACGGCGACATCAACCCGCTCGGCATCATTCCGCAGACGGTCGCCCTGCCCTCGCGCGGCGGCGCAATCGTGCTGGCGCTGATCGCCCTGGCCGCCGCTGGTGCACTGTGGTGGTTCGCGAGCCGACCCACCCGACTACGCGGGCGTGTGCGCAATCCGATCGTTGCCGTGTTCGCCATCACCTGGGTGCTGTGCTTCCTCACCTGGGTGATCTCCGAGCGCACCCTTGACGTGGGCACGCTGCTTCAGTCCACGATCGTTCTCGCCGTACCGCTCGCCTTCGGCGCCTTCTCCGGTGTGCTCTCCGAACGCGCAGGCGTGATCAACATTGCGATCGAGGGCCAGCTGCTGTTCGGCGCCTTCGGCGCGGCGCTGGTCGGGTCGATTACTGGCAATGTGTGGGTTGGCCTATTCGCAGCGCCGCTCATGGCTCTGTTCATGGGCGCGACGCTGGCGCTGTTCGCCGTTGGCTACCACGTCCAGCAGATCATCGTCGGCGTCGTGCTGAATGTGTTCGCCATCGGTGTGACGTCCTTCGTCTTCGGCACCGTGATGAGTCAGGACCCGGGCACGTTCAACACCGCCATGCGGCTGCCAAACCTACGTATCCCGCTGCTCGCAGACATTCCTGTGATCGGACGCGTGCTGTTCGACCAGAACGTTCTCGTCTACATCATGTGGGTGATCGTGGTGGTGCTGACCATCGCGCTGTTCCGCACCCGCTGGGGTCTGCGCGTGCGCGCCGTGGGCGAGCACCCGAAGGCCGCCGACACCGTGGGCATCAAGGTCAACCGAACCCGCTGGAGCAATGTGCTGCTGGGCTCGGCCGTGGCCGGGCTCGGTGGCGCGACCCTCACCATCGGCACCGGCGTGGCGTTCGGCCAGGAGATGTCCGCCGGCAAGGGGTACATCGCACTGGCCGCGATGCTGCTGGGGCGCTACCACCCCGTCGGCGCCCTCCTTGCCGCACTCGCCTTCGCCTTCGCCGACTCGCTGCAGCTGCGCCTGGGCACCATGAGCGCCTCCGCCGGTGGCGTGAGCATCCCCGGTGACTTCCTGCTCATGCTCCCGTACGTTGTGGCACTGTTCGCCGTGGCTGGCGTGGTGGGGCGCGTGCGCGTGCCCGCCGCCGACGGTGTTCCGTACGTCAAGCAGTGAGGCTGCTGCTCAGCGTCGCCATCGCCTGATCGCAGCAGATCCGCCCGAACAGAGGAGCCACGTATGCGCAGCCAGGACCTGAACGGTGACGCCCCGACCGACGGGGTGCCATCAGGCAGCGCGTCGACCGACGACACTCCGATCGGCGATGCCTCGATCAGTAGCGCCCCGATCGATGACGCCCTGTTCGACCGCCTCGTGCAGGAAGCACGTGCCATCGCGCCGCGCGCCTACACCCCGTACTCCCACTTCCAGGTCGGGGCGGCTGCGCTCGTGGACGACGGCCGCGTGGTCACCGGCTGCAATGTGGAGAACGCCGGCTACGGCGTCACCCTCTGTGCCGAATGCGGGCTGATCAGCTCCCTGATCGCCGGCGGCGGCGGCCGGCTACGCGCCTTCGTGTGCGTGGGCGGGCCTGAGCACGCCGACGTGAACCGTCCCGTGGTCATGCCCTGCGGTCGCTGCCGTCAGCTGCTCAGCGAGCACGCCGCTGCCGACTTCACGATCCTCAGCCCCCAGGGCCCGCTGACCGTGCAGCAGATGCTGCCGCAGGCCTTCGGCCCCGCCAACCTCCAGGAGGAGACTCATGACTGAGAGCACCCGCGTCGAGTCATTCGACGCTGTCGACGTGATCCGCACCAAGCGCGACGGGCGGTGTCTCAGCCCTGAGCAGATCGACTGGGTGATCGACGCCTACACCCGTGGCGTTGTCGCTGAGGAACAGATGGCAGCACTGGCCATGGCGATCTTCCTGCGCGGCATGGAACGGGAGGAGATCTCGCGCTGGACCCGCGCCATGATCGCCACCGGCGAGCGGATGGACTTCTCCGCGCTCTCCAAGCCCACCACCGATAAGCACTCCACCGGCGGAGTGGGCGACAAAATCACTCTGCCGCTCGCACCACTGGTTGCATCCTTCGGCGTGGCGGTGCCGCAGCTGTCCGGCCGGGGGCTCGGGCACACCGGCGGCACTCTCGACAAGCTCGAGGCGATCCCCGGTTGGCGCGCCGCTGTGAGCAACGACGAGATGATGCGCCAGCTCGAGCAGGTCGGCGCGGTGATCTGCGCGGCTGGCTCAGGCCTCGCCCCCGCGGACAAGAAACTGTACGCCCTGCGGGACGTGACCGGAACCGTCGAGGCGATCCCGCTGATCGCCTCCTCGATCATGTCCAAGAAGATCGCGGAGGGCACCGCCGCTCTCACCCTGGATGTAAAGACCGGCGCTGGCGCCTTTATGAAGGACGAGGCCGACGCTCGCGCTCTTGCCCGCACTATGGTCGATCTGGGCACCGACGCCGGTGTGCGCACCGTCGCCCTGCTGACCGACATGTCCGCACCGCTGGGCCGCACCGCCGGCAACGCCCTGGAGGTGCGCGAAAGCCTGGAGGTGCTCGCCGGTGGTGGCCCCGCTGACATCATCGAGCTGACCTGTGCGCTCGCCCGCGAGATGCTCGACGCGGCCGGGGTGCATGACGCCGATGTCGAGCAGGCACTTGCTGACGGGCGTGCCATGGACACGTGGCGGGCGATGATCGTCGCGCAGGGCGGAGATGTTGACGCCGAGCTGCCGCAGGCGCGCCACATCGAGGAGTACCGTGCTGAGGCCGATGGCGTCGTCAGCTCGCTGGACGCACTCCAGGTGGGTGTGGCCGCGTGGCGACTCGGTGCCGGGCGCTCCCGTCCCGGTGAAGCCGTGCAGGCCGCCGCCGGTGTCGAGATCGTGAAGCACCTAGGGGAGGAGGTGCGCGCCGGCGACGTGCTCGCGCGCCTGCACACGGATACCCCTGAACGCGTCGGCCGGGCGGTCGACGCGATCGACGGCGCGTGGACGATCGCTGCGACGGGCACCGCGATCGGTGAACGGCGGATCGTGCTGGATCGGATCGCCTAAGACCCGTCGGTCTGCAGCGTGTCGTCGCCTGCGAGTGAGCAGGAGCAGCGCCGTCGGCGCGCCTCACGTCTGAACAGACGCGACGGGTGAGGGTCGGTCAGCGGCCGAGCCGTCGGCGCAGCGCCGGGATGATGTGCTCGGCCATCAGCGGCGCGATCTGCACCCCTGCGCACTGCGTTGGCTGAGTGAGTGGGAACCAGCGATGGTCCGCGAGCTCGGCCCTGACCTGGAAGTCCTCTGGCAGAGGATGATGGGTGAGGAACACGGTGGAGTGGACCAGGGTGTCCGGCTCATTCGCGGCGACGGCATGAAAATCCCCCAGCAGTTCCAGCTCCGAGACGTTCAGGTGCAGACCCGTCTCCTCCACGGTCTCGCGGAGGGCGGCATCCTGTGCGCCCTCACCGGCCTCGAGTTTGCCGCCCACCTGGATGTAGGTGCTGGTGCCGCGTTTGCGCACCCCGAGCAGCTCAGGGCCGTGCTCCCCATCGCGCAGGAAACAGACCGCTGTGATCCTCAACGTCGTCCCGGCACTGCCGACCTTTCGGTGGTGGTGTTCAGCCCACGCCAGCTGGGCGAGGGACCGGGCGTGCCGGATCGCTCGACGAAGCGGCATCGGTGTCATACCGGCGCGCACCCAACGAGAGATCTGCTGCGGCTGCTCGGCTGCGAGGGTGAGCCCGCGCCGCAGCAGCACGCCCACGGGTTTGCGTGCTTCACGCAGGTCTCGCGCCAGGCGCAGGACGAACACGAGCGGCACAGGACGCTTGAGCACAATCGCGTCGGCTAGCAGCCCGGCACTGGCCAGCGGTGCGATGAGCTCGGCGGCGAAGATGCCCTCGGCGATGATCAGGGGCGCATCGCCGACCTCGACGCGTTGGCTGCCCACCCGGCGGGACTGTGAGATCGAATAGGTGGGGATCTGGGCGGTGCCCGTGCGGGCGAGCTCGCTCAGCGCAGTGAACGCTGCGTCGGCATCCCAGGACGCCGGTACGTCCCAGTCCACAATGCCGAAGCGGCGCGGCAGGTTCTGATCATCCAGGTCGCGGTAGAACTCATCCAGCGGCACCATCGGCAGACCGGAGCGGGCAGCAAGCAGCCCCTTGCCGCTACCCGAGGGACCGGCCACGAGGACGATGCGGCGCGGGGGCGAGAGAGGGACGGGATCCTGTCGCGGCTGAGGCGGGGGCGTGCTCACGCCCGAGGATCCTACGCGAACGGCGGACGCCGATCAGTGCCGCGGAGGGGCCACTACATGCGGGGCAGCGGGCGGGCGCGATCCCGCCGACGATTCCCGCCCACGCGATCTACCGCGGCGGGACCGAGACGGCCCCACGATGGCCGCGGATCTGGGAGACTCGATGCATGACTGCCATTGAACGCGCCCAGCTGGCCCAGCTCATCGACCACACCCTGCTCAAGCCCGAGGCGACTGCGGCCGACGTCGAAGCGTTGCTGCGCGAGGCCGAGGAACTCGGCACCTACTCCGTGTGCGTGTCCCCGTCGATGCTGCCTGTTGAGACCTCCGTGAAGGTCGCGACGGTGTGCGGCTTCCCCTCGGGTCAGCACGCCAGCTCGATCAAAGCCGCGGAGGCCGCCGACGCCGTCGCGAAGGGTGCTGACGAGATCGACATGGTGATCAACATCGGCCTCGCTAAGGCCGGTGATTTTGCTGGGGTGCAGGCAGACATCGCCGCCGTGCGCGAGGCCGCGCCAGCACCGACGGTCCTCAAGGTGATCATCGAGTCCGCCGCGCTGAGCGATGAGGAGATCATCGCCGTGTGCGAGGCCGCCGAGAAGGCCGGCGCTGATTTCGTGAAGACCTCGACCGGTTTCCACCCCGCCGGCGGCGCCTCCGAGCATGCTGTCGCTCTCATGCGCCGCACCGTCGGCGACCGTCTGGGCGTCAAAGCCTCTGGAGGCATCCGCACTCGCGCTGCCGCTGAGGCGATGGTGGCCGCAGGCGCCACCCGGTTGGGATTGTCCGGATCGCGCGCCGTGCTCGAGGGAGATACCGCAGGCGAGGGATACTGATCCCTGGGGTTGCGGTCGACGGTGCCGCCCGGAGTCGATGGGGATCGAACACCGGAGCGCCCCGGATGAGGGGACGCATGATGCTCATGTCTATGCGATTGTCGGTGCGATCCGTATCGGTGCAGGCAGTACGCCTCAGGCGTCTACTGCTCGTGGCATCGATCCTGGCGGCTCAGCTGCTCGTGGGGGCACTGACACCAGCGAGTGCCTGCGCCTGTGGCGCCTTCATCGACCCTGCTGATGCGGGCAACGACTCTGACGTTCTGGAGGAGACCGCCGTGCTCGCCCACCGCGACGGTCGCGAAACCATCATTATGGGATTCCAGCTCGGTGCCAGCCGGACAGGGCCCGCGCTGCTCGTGCCCACGCCCACTGTGCCGGACGTGAGCGCTGCTGATGTGGACACACTGAGCGAAATGCGGAGCGCGACACGGCCCCGTCAGCGGATCCGCTACGACTATTGGGGAACCTCGGAGGAGCCCCCCGGCCTCGTCGGCAGCGGTGATGACCATGGGGCGGCCGTCCCCGATTCTGCGGCAGTGGTGCACAGCAGGCAGAGGATCGGCAGCTTCGATGTGGCGGTCCTCGGCGGCGACGCAGCCCCCGTGCGCACGTGGCTCGAGGACAACGGCTTCGCCCTGTCGGATGAGGTCTCGCCGCTGCTGGAGCCGTACGCCGAGGAGGGTTGGACCTTTACCGCCGTGCGGTACGCCGACGACGCAGTGCTCGAGGATGAAACCGAGCCGCTGCGCTTCGACTTTGACAGTGAAGAGCTCGTCTATCCGATGCGCTTCTCACAGGCCGCCCGCACGAGCCAGGAACTGAACCTGTACGTCATCTCCGACCAGCCGATGCAGCGCACCGATGCGAGCGAGGACGAGCAGATCAGCGAACGCCCCTGGATCGCCGACCCGACCGACGAGGACTGGACCTGGACCGACGACACCCTGCGAGGCCTGATCGCCCCGGACGATCACGGCGGGCGACACGGCATCGTCACGCAGTTTCGGATCTGGGGCGAACCTGAGTCCTTCACCACGGACTTCACCTTCGCCCCCGACCCCGAGCAGGACACAGTCGTACCCACGTACGACGTCACGGAAGTGGTCTATCTCGGGCCGTTCCCGGCTGGCTGGACGCTCACAGGGATCGTGGTGCTGCTGGGCAACCTGATCACAGCGATCGTGACCGTCATCGTGCTCGTGCTTGCTCAGCGGGGAACTCGGTCCCGGGGAACCCGGGTGAGCTGAGCAGTGCTCAGGCTGCACCGAGCGCTGCGCGCATGTCCGCCACGAGCACCTCGAGGCGCTCCGCAGCACGCGTACGCACGGCTGTGAGATCACTCTGCGACGAGTCCGTGGCCACCTGCTCCACGACCTCCAGATAGCACTTGAGTTTCGGCTCAGTGCCCGATGGACGCACGATCACCCGCGTATCCTCCGCGGTGCGCAGCAGCATGCCGTCGGTGGGCGGCAGACCAGTGCTCTCCACCGACCCCTCCGCGAGGTCTTGCGTCTCGACGACGTCGGCGCCGATCAGCTGCTTCGGGGGCGACTGCCGCAGACGCTGCATCATCTGACCGATGAGGGAGAGATCCTCCACACGGATCGACAGCTGCCGGGTAGCGAACAAGCCGTGGCTGCGTGCGAGGTCATCGAGACGATCCACGAGGGTGCGACCCTGTGCCTTCGCGAGCGCCGCCATCTCCGCCACCATCAGTGCGGCGGACAGACCATCTTTATCGCGCACGATATCGGGCAGAACGCAGTAGCCGATCGCCTCCTCATACCCGTAGACGATCCCCGGAGCACGTGCGATCCACTTGAAACCGGTGAGCGTCGTACGGGCCTCGTGCCCGGCCTGCTGAGCAACTGCGTCAAGCCAGCGGCTGGAGACTACCGAGCGGGCGAATGCCCCCGCGTAGCCGTGCACACGCGCCAGGTGATCACCCAGCAACACCCCGAGCTCGTCCCCGGTCAGCATCCGCCAGTCGTCCCGATGGGGATCGAATACGGCTGCAGCACAGCGGTCCGCATCGGGGTCGTTCGCGACCACCACGTCGGCCTCCACAGTGCGGGCGAGCTCGAGGGCGAGGTCGATCGCACCGGGCTCCTCCGGGTTCGGGAAGGACACCGTGGGGAAATCCGGATCCGGGTCAGCCTGCTTGGGCACGCTGTGCACATCGGTGAAACCGGTGCGGTGCAGCGCGGCGGTCGCGAGCTCGGTCCCCACCCCGTGCATAGCAGTATGCACGATCCGCACGTCGCGCGGCCCAGACGGGTCGGGCAGGGCGCAGATCGCCTCAAGGTAATGCTCACGCAGCTGATCACCGAGCTCCTCCCAACCGGATTCGGCCAGCGGGATCTGTGCAACCGGGCCGACGGCCGCGATCCGCTCAGCGATCTGAGCGTCCGAGGGCGGCACGATCTGCACACCACGACCGTCCGGCTCCTGCATCCGGCCACCCAGGTACACCTTGTAGCCGTTGTCGGCAGGCGGATTGTGGCTCGCGGTGACCACCACACCCGCGTCGGCCCCCAGGTGTCGCACCGCGAACGCCACCAGCGGGGTGGGTCCGCAGCGATCCATCAGCAGCACACGGCAACCTGCCGCTGTCATGATCTGCGCGGAGGCGAGTGCGAAGTCGCGCGAGTTGTAGCGGGCGTCATGACCGATCACTACGAGCGGCGCCTGGTCGGAGCCTGCGGCTGCGCTGTCCCCGAGTGTTGCGAGCAGATGATCCGCGAGGCCGCGGGCCGCGCGGGAGACGACGGCCAGGTTCATCCGGTTCGGGCCGGGCCCCATGCGTCCGCGCAGCCCGGCGGTGCCGAACTGGAGCGTCCCGGAGAAGGCGTCGGTGAGCTCAGCGATCGCGGCGTCCTCGCCCGCCTCAGCGCGGCTCAGCAGCTCGGTGAGCTCACGCCGGGTCGAGGCCGCCGGGTCATCGGCGATCCACGCGTTGACCTGGTCACACAGTTGGGCTGACAGTGCGCTCATCGCTGTGCCTCCTCGGTAATGCGGGTGACGGTACGGGCCAGCAGTTCGGCGATGCGCGGCCCAGCGTCCTTGCCGGCCTGCAGCACCTCCTCATGGGAGAGCGGCTCGGGGCTGATCCCGGCTGCATGGTTGGTGACCAGGGAGATGCCGAGCACGTCGAGGCCCGCTTCCCGGGCGGCGATCGCCTCGAGCGCCGTTGACATGCCCACCAGTGAGGCACCCAGTATGCCGGCCATCCGCACCTCGGCGGGGGTCTCATAGGACGGGCCACTGAACTGCATATACACACCCTCGGGCAGTGAGGGATCGATGTCGTGGGCGATCTGACGCAGACGCGGCGTGTAGACGTCGGTGAGGTCCACGAAGTTCGCTCCGCGCAGCGGTGTCGCGCCGGTGTGGTTGATGTGATCAGAGATCAGCACGGGCGTGCCGGGCGCCCAGGAGGTGTTGAGGCCGCCGCAGCCATTGGTGAGCACTAGGGTGCTGCAGCCGGCCGCTGCTGCGGTGCGCACGCCGTGGACAACGGCGTCAACGCCAGCGCCCTCGTAGAAGTGGGTGCGGGCACCGAGCACAAGGGCGTGGGCGCCTGTGGCGGCGATGCGGATCGAGCGCAGTGTGCCAACGTGCCCGGCGACGGCAGGGGCGCGGAAGCCGGGGATCGAGGTGGCGTCGGCGCGCCAGACTTCCTGTCCGAGCAGGTCAGCAGCGCCGCCCCAGCCGGAGCCAAGCACAAGGGCGATGTCGTGGCGGGCGATACCGGAGGATGCCGCGATCGCATCGGCGGCATCGCGCGCGAGCGTGTAGGGATCAGTGGTGTCGGGGTTCATGGACCGAACCTAGCGCAGGCCAGCCTGCAGCGTGCAGTCCAACGGTCGACGGGCCAGTGGCTGCTGCTCGTGACGTGCAAGATCGCCTGACAGAGCGGAGGGCGCCGGGGCAGAATGGCGCTGTGAGCGATCCGAGCACCGCCCTGCCCCCTGACCCTGCACGTCTGGATGCCCGCCACGACCGATCGCGTGTCGTGATCATCGGCGGCGGCCCCGGCGGCTACGAAGCCGCGCTTGTCGCGGGCCATCTCGGAGCGGAGGTGACACTGCTGGAGCGACGCGGCATCGGCGGAGCCGCCGTGCTCACCGATGTGGTGCCCTCGAAGACGCTCATCGCGACGGCCGATGTGCTGGGCGTCGTGGCTGATTCAGCGGAACTGGGCATCCGCGACGCGGACTCTGCGACCAGCCCGGCCGCTGGATCGCTCACGGTCGACCTGGATGCCGCCAACCGGCGCGTCCGCGGTCTGGCGCATGCGCAGTCGGAGGACATCGCCGCGTCGGTGCGTGAGGCCGGGGTCCGGATTCTCGAGGCGACTGGTCGTCTACGCGGCCCAGACCGCGTCGAGGCAGTTGGCGAGAACGGTGAGGTACTGGAGACCATTGACGCCGACGTCGTGCTGCTCGCCGTTGGTGCGACCCCGCGCCAGCTCGCCGATTCGCCGGCCGACGGGAAGCGCATCCTCACCTGGACCCAGCTGTACCACCTCACGCAGCTGCCTGAGCACCTGATCGTCGTCGGTTCTGGTGTGACCGGCGCCGAGTTCGCCAGCGCCTACCGTTCCCTGGGCTCCGAGGTCACGCTCGTCTCCTCGCGCGACCAGGTGCTGCCCGGTTCGGATACTGATGCTGCCGACGTGCTGGAGAACGTGTTCGCTCGCCGCGGGGTGCGGCTGAAGGCCCGGTCACGGGCGGCCGGAGCTCGCGTGGAGGGCGACGGCGTGGTGGTCACCCTGCAGTCCGGGGAGGAGATTCGCGGCAGTCATGTGCTGATGGCCATCGGTGCCGTGCCCGCTACGGACGGCCTGGGCTTGGAGGAGGCAGGGATCCGCCTGCGGCCGAGCGGCCACGTGGAGACCGACCGCGTCTCCCGCACGAGTGTGCGCGGCGTGTATGCGGCCGGTGACTGCACCGGGGTGAATCCGCTGGCGTCGGTCGCTGCCATGCAGGGCCGTATCGCCATGCATCACGCGCTGGGGGAGGCGGTCTCACCGCTGATCGCCGCGCAGATCTCCTCGGCGATCTTCACGAGTCCGGAGATCGCGACCGTCGGCTGCAGCGAACAGGACGTGCGTGAGGGGCGCATCGATGCGCGCGTGCTCACCAAGCCGCTCGGCACGAACCCGCGAGCGAAGATGCAGGGGATCTCCGACGGCTTCGTGAAACTCATGGTGCGGCACGGCTCCCACGTGGTGGCGGGAGCGGTTGTCGTTGCGCCACGGGCAAGCGAACTGATCATGCCGTTCGCCCTGGCGGTGACCCACCGACTCACCGCCGAGCAGCTAGCCTCGACGTTCACCGTCTACCCCTCGCTCAGTGGATCCCTGTCCGAGGTGGCGCGGCAGGCTCTCTGGGGGGATTGAGCACGGGCCTGATCAGTCTTCGATGCTGCACAGGGCGGCGCCGGCGGAGACCGTGGCACCGACCTCCGCGGTGAGCCCGCTGATGATGCCGGAGCGGTGCGCGGTGATCGGCTGCTCCATCTTCATCGCTTCCAGCACCAGCAATAGATCGCCGTCGGCCACGTGCTGTCCGTCCTCCACCGCGATCTTGACGATCGTGCCCTGCATCGGGGCGGTGACTGCACCGGATCCGACACTCTCCGGAGCGCTGCCGCGGTGGGAGCGGCGACGACGCTGCGGACGTGAGGTCTGCGGGGCACGCAGGGAGGCGGGCAGGCTGATCTCCACCCGACGGCCGTCGACCTCCACCACCACAGTTTCGCGGTCCTCCTCTTCGGAGGGCTGCGCCGGAAGCGGCGCCGGAGGCACCTCACCGGTGAACTCGGTCTCGATCCATCGAGTATGAACCCCGAACGGTTCCTGCGGATCTGCCGGAGCAAAGGCAGGATCCTCCACGACGAGTCGGTGGAAGGGCAGCACGGTGGGGATGCCTTCAATCTGCATCTCCGCAAGAGCTCGTCGGGAGCGCTCGAGTGCCTGCTCGCGGGTGGCGCCGGTGACCACAAGCTTGCCCAGCATCGAATCGAAGGCGCCGGAGATCTCATCGCCGGCGCGCGCACCCATGTCCACGCGCACGCCGGGTCCGGCAGGCAGATCAAGGCGGCGGATCCGCCCGGGAGAGGGCAGGAAGCCACGGCCGACATCCTCGCCGTTCAGGCGGAACTCGAAGGAATGACCGCGCGGAACGGGATCACGCGGGCTGATCCGACCGCCCGCCGCGATACGGAACTGCTCGCGCACAAGATCCACACCGGTGACCTCCTCGGTCACCGGATGCTCGACCTGAAGACGCGTGTTGACCTCGAGGAACGAGATGGTGCCGTCACGCCCCACCAGGAACTCGCAGGTGCCGGCACCCACATAGCCTGCTTCGCGCAGGATCGCCTTCGATGAGCTGACCAGCTGCGCCTGCTGCTGCGAGGTGAGGAACGGCGCCGGGGCCTCCTCCACAAGCTTCTGGTGGCGGCGCTGCAGGGAGCAGTCACGCGTGGAGACCACCTGCACGGTGCCGTGCATGTCCGCAAGGCACTGCGTCTCCACATGCCGCGGAGCATCCAGGTAGCGCTCCACGAAGCACTCGCCGCGCCCGAATGCCGCGGTGGCCTCCCGCACCGCGGAGTCGAACAGCTCGCGCACCTCGGACTCCTCGCGGGCCACCTTCAGGCCGCGGCCGCCGCCGCCGTAGGCCGCCTTGATCGCGATCGGCAGGCCGTGCTCGCGAGCGAAGGCCACCACGGCGTCACTGCCGGAGACCGGATCGGGGGTGCCGGCCACGAGCGGGGCCCCGACCTTCTGCGCGATTGCGCGGGCAGACACTTTGTCCCCGAGCTTCTCGATTGCTTCCGGCGGCGGTCCGATCCAGGTGAGCCCAGCGTCGATGACCGCCTGCGCGAAATCGGCGCGCTCGGCCAGGAACCCGTAGCCGGGATGGATCGCATCGGCTCCGGAGCGTTCGGCCACATCGAGCAGCTTGTCGATCACCAGGTAGGAGTTCGCGGCGGTGCTGCCGCCGAGCGCGTATGCCTCGTCGGCGATTGTCGTGTGCAGTGCGTCCCGGTCAGGGTCTGCGTACACCGCGATCGACCGTAGACCGGCATCCCGGCATGCCCGGGCGATGCGCACTGCGATCTCTGCCCGGTTGGCGATGAGCACCGTGCGCAGCGGGCGGGTTTTGGGATGGCGAGCGGCCATAGGAGCGATCTTCCTTCCGGGAGCCGAACAGAGGTCGAGTCTAGTACCGGGCAGGACCCCGACGGGCCAGCGTGCCCGTCAGCGAGAATCCGGCTCCTCCCAGAGCTCGTACACCGCGATCTTGAGCTCGGCGAGCAGGTCACGTAGCAGGGGGAGGGACAGGCCCACCACGGCATGCGGGTCGCCCTCGAGTGCGGTGATGAACGGGCCCCCGCGGCCGTCGATCGTGAAACCGCCTGCCACCTGCAGCGGCTCGCCGGTGGCGATATATGCGTCGATTTCCTCATCGGTGAGGTCGGCGAAGCTGACGCGGCATGATGCCGTCGCTCCCAGGGTCGCCCCGGTGCCACCGTCGTCGGGGTCGCGGTCATCGACCAGCCAGTGTCCGGTGTGGAGCACACCGGCGCGGCCCCGCATTGCCTGCCAACGCTCTCGTGCCGTCGCGGCGGTGAGCGGCTTTCCCACGATCTCGCCGTCGATCTCCAGCATCGAGTCCGCGCCGAGCACCACATAGCCGCCGTCGGAACGGCGCGTGGCCGCTTCTGCTTTCGCGCGAGCGAGCACCAGTACCTGTTCGGCGGGTTCCAGGTCAGCCCCGGCCAGGGCGGCGGCGAGCACCGCCGATTCATCGAGGTCCACTGGCCGCGTCGTGTGGGCGATGCCCGCAGACTGCAGCGTGGCGCGCCGAGCGGGGGAGGAGGAGGCGAGCAGCAGCAAGGGCTCCGGCTCACCCGTGGCGTCGGTGATCTGTTCGGGCGCTGCGGTGGTCATGCCAGGGCATCCCGCAACACGGCCAGCGGCAGCCCGCCGAGCTCCAGGGCGCGCCGGTGGAAATCACGCAGCGTGGCCTCGCGGTCCTCGCCGCCGCGGGCGAGCGCCGTATCACGCAGCTGCTCCCACACGCGCTGTCCGATCCGATACGACGGGGCCTGCCCGGGCCAGCCCAGGTAGCGGTGCAGCTCGAAGCGGCGCAGCGGCTCCGGGTCATTCCAGTGCTCGGCCATGAACTCCCACGCCGACTCGTACGTCCACGCACCGCCGCGGGAGCCGGGCAGATCCGTAGGCATTGAGAGCTCATTGTGCAGGCCGATGTCCAGCACCACACGGCCCGCGCGCATCCGCTGCGCGTCGAGCATGCCCAGCCGGTCGCCGTCGTCGTCGAGGTACCCGAGCTGTTCCATCAGCCGCTCGGCGTACAGTGCCCAGCCTTCGCCGTGACCGGAGGTCCAGCACATCATGGCGCGCCAGCGGTTCAGCGCCGACGCCTGCAGTGTTTGCGTTCCCACCTGCAGGTGATGACCGGGAACGCCCTCGTGGTACACCGTGGTGGTCTCCGACCAGGTGCGGAACTCATTCTGCTCGGCGGGGACGTCCCACCACATGCGGCCCGGGCGGGTGAGGTCTTCACTGGGGCCGGTGTAGTAGATGCCGCCGGAGCCTGTGCGGGCGATGCGGCACTCCAGCGCACGCAGCGGCTCAGGGATGTCGAAGTGCACATCGGCCAGCTGAGCGATAGCCCGGTCGCTGAGCTCCTGCATCCACGCCTGCAGGGCATCGGTGCCGTGCAGGACCCGATCGGGGTCGGCGGTGAGCGCTTCGCGGGCTGCCGCCACGCTGCGGCCGGCGCCCGTGCCGTATCGGGCATTGATGCGCTCGGCCACCTGCTCCTGCTCATCGATGATCGCGCGCAGCTGATCCACGCCCCACGCATAGGTGTCGTCGATGTCGATCCGATCACCCAAGAAGGTCTGCGAGGCCAGGGGGTAGTCCTCGCGGCCCAGGGCGTCCCGCGCCGGTGCGTCAGCGGCGAGCTCGTCGAGCACATCGGCCAGCTCGCGGTACGCATCAGCTGCGGTCCGGGCGGCTGTGTGGGCACGCTCGCGCTGCGCGTCGTCCCCCGCGGCCTCTGACGCGAATGTGTCGAAGAAACCGCCCTCCGCTGCGTATCCCCGTGCCTGCTCAGCGCCCAGCAGCAGCTGGCGGCGCGAACTGCGCACGCCGTCTGCTGCGGCCTCACGCAGGGTGCGCGCCCAACCACGCAGGGCGTGAGGGAAAGCGGCCATGCGTTCGCTGAGCACATCCCAGTCATCGGCGGTCTCAGCGGGCATCAGGTCCAGCACGTCACGGGACTGCAGCACACTGGCGAGGTTGTTCACCTCAGCCTGATCCAGCCGGCGTTCGGCACGTTCGATCTCCAGCCCCAGCCGCTCCTCGAGAGCAGCTCGGGTGATGGTGTCGGTGTGGTCGGCGTCTGGCACCTCACGGATCGCTCGCAGCAGATCGCGTGCCAGATCGGTGCGGGCAGCGAAACCCTCGGGGGAGTAGTCGGTGACTTCGTGGTCGTGGCCGGGAACGCCCAGGGCGGTGGCGCTGAAGGGGTCCGCTGCCGCGACGGCGTCGACGTAGCGGTCAGCGAGCGCGTCAAGGGCGGACGGGGTACGAGTGCTCTGCTCGGATGCGGTGGGCATAGCTCGAGCCTACGTCCTTGTGGCCTCGGGCGGGGACCGAGGCGCGCCTGCTCAGCGGTCGGAGAACTGCCAGGCTCCGGGGCCTGGACGTGAGCGCAGTCCATGAGCCCGCGGGTGGCGCTGTGTGGGATCGCCCCAGCAGCTCGAGTCGTCGGCGGTGTTCTGTGCCAGTTCGCGCTCGTGGGCGAGTTCTCGAGAGGCCACGCTCACGGCCGCCACAGCAGCGGTGAGCGCAGCCAGTTCCGTTTCGCTCAGACGGCCACCGACCAGGCGCACATCGGGGCGGGGCTGCGGCGCCGGGGAGGCGGCGTCGTGGGATGCATGCGGGCTCACAGCGGAATGTTCCCGTGCTTCTTCGTGGGCAGCGTGTCACGCTTCGTGCGCAGCGCCCGCAGCGCCCGGGTGATCTCGCAGCGAGTCTGGGACGGCTGGATCACCCCGTCGATCCAGCCGCGCTCTGCAGCCGTGTACGGCGTGGCGAACTCCTCCTCGTACTCCTGCTGCAGGCGGGTGCGTTCGGCCTCGACGTCGCCGCCCTCTTCCGCGACCCGCTTGAGGTTCTGGCGGTGGAGGATATTCACCGCACCCTGTGCACCCATCACGGCGATCTGCGCGGTGGGCCAGGCGAGATTCACGTCGGCGCCAAGGTCCTTGGAGCCCATCACGATGTACGCGCCGCCGTACGCCTTGCGCGTGATCAGGGTGATCAGCGGAACCGTCGCCTCCGCGTAGGCGTACAGCAGTTTGGCGCCGCGCCGGATGATGCCCCCGAACTCCTGGTCGGTGCCGGGAAGGAAGCCGGGCACGTCCACAAAGGTCAGCACGGGCACATTGAAGGAGTCGCACAGGCGCACGAACCGCGCTGCCTTCTCCGAGGCATCGATGTCGAGTGTGCCGGCCAGGTGCGAGGGCTGGTTGGCGATGATGCCCACGCTGTGCCCCTCCACGCGGCCGAATCCGACCACGACATTGCGGGCGAACATTGGCTGCATCTCGAGAAACTCGCCCTCATCCAGTACTGCGCGGATCACGGTCAGCATGTCGTACGGCTGGTTGGGGGAGTCCGGGACGAGGGAGTCGAGCGCGCGATCCTCCGCAGTGGGCTCGTCCTCGACAGCGAGTGGGAACACCGGCGGGTTCGTCAGAGTGTTCGCCGGAAGGTAGGAAAGCAGATCTTTGACGTACTCGATGGCCTCAGACTCATCCGGGGCCATGTAGTGGGCCACGCCTGAACGCACCGAGTGGGTGCGGGCACCGCCCAACTCCTCGAAGCCGACGTCCTCACCGGTGACGGTGCGGATCACGTCGGGACCGGTGATGAACATGTGGGAGGTCTTCTCGACCATCACGATCGCATCGGTCAGCGCGGGGGAGTACACGGCGCCGCCCGCCGCCGGCCCCATGATCAACGAGATCTGCGGGATGACGCCGGAGGCGCGTGTGTTGCGGCGGAAGATCCCCGCGAACGAGGCGAGTGAGGCCACGCCTTCTTGGATGCGGGCGCCGCCCCCATCGAGGATGCCGATGATCGGTACCCCGGTGCGTAGGGCGAGGTCCTGGACCTTCTGGATCTTGCGTCCGTGGGCTTCACCCAGCGAACCACCGAAGACGGTGAAGTCCTGCGCATACACGCACACTTGGCGGCCGTCGATCGTGCCGTACCCGGTGACGATGCCATCGCCGTCCGGACGTTTGGCATCGATCCCGAAGGACCGTGCCTGGTGGCGCACATAGCGATCGGTCTCGGTGAAGGATCCCTCATCGAGCAGGTCGTGGATCCGCTCGCGCGCTGTCTTCTTCCCGCGGGCATGCTGCTTCTGGACTGCGACCGAGTCTGCGGCCGAGACAGCCTTTTCCTCGCGTTCGCGCAGGTCCTCCAGACGCTGTGCGGTGCTGAGCGGCCGGGGGGATGCGGTCACGGGGCCTCCTGGGAGCGGCGCCGCGGGTGCGCGGGATGCTCACCCGCAGGGTTCGGGAACACGGGGATACTACGCTACCCACCGCCGCGGGTCAGGGCCCGCGTTTTTCATCCTTCGTTTCTCATCCTTCGTTAATCCTGGAGCCGCCCCTCATGCAGCCACCGATGCATTCACCCTCCGGCTCTGCGGGGCCCGTGCTGCACCGCCGTGACCGTGTCGACGGATCCACGCAGGATGAGGCGCGGGACCTCGTGCGCTCCGGGGCGCCGACGCCTTTGGCGGTTCTCACGCGGGACCAGCGCGCCGGGCGCGGCAGACTGGGCCGCTCCTGGTCTGTCGCGCCGGGGGACGGGATCGCACTCACCCTCGCGCACTGCACGTCCGTCGGCCCTGAGCGCCGCAGCTGGTATCCGCTCGTGGCAGGTCTCGCTGTGCTCGAGACGATCGCGACTCTGATGCGTGACCAGGGAAGCCGTGCAGATCTTGGCGTGAAGTGGCCCAATGACATCGTGACGCGGGACGGCAGGAAGCTCGGCGGCATCCTCGTGGAGGCGGAGGGCCCCGATCACCTTCTGATCGGGGTGGGGATCAACCTGCGGCCGCCGGCCGTGCCCGTCGATGCCCTTGCACTGGAGCCAGCCTGGCTGCTCGGAGAGGGAGGACTGCTGGCCATGGGGCGCGAACGCGACGTCGATGCCCCCGAGGAATCCTTCGATGCACATTTAGCGGACTCGCTCGAGATGGCCGCTGCCGCGCTCGACTCGCGTGACGGTGACGCTGGCGAGACGCTGCGAGAGCGTTATGCTATGACGTGCCTCACAGTGGGGCAGCAGGTACGCGTGCTCCCATGGGGCCAATCACAGCTCGGTGGCACCACGGAGGCACCGCTCTGCGGCAGAGCTGTCGGCATCGATTCGCGCGGGCGACTGCTCGTGGACACAGGCGGCGCCGCTCCCGTGCCGATCGACATGGGAGATGTGCATCGCGTACGGCCCGACGATGCCCCACGGCGCTGGCAGAGCATCCGAATCGACGGCAGGAGGACCCAGCGTGACCCAGGGGTACGATCCGGTGGAGCGCTCCGACAGTGACGTTTCCCTCGACCCGGCCCCGGGGGCACGGCAGGAGGATGCCGCTGTCGATCCTGCGGACGTGTCGATGGTGTCCGATCGACAGCTCGGTGATGATCGCGTGGCCCGCACGGTGAGTACCCTGACCGGGGCACTGCCCGTCCTCACCGACGCCCCGCTTGATGAAGATGAGGTACGGCGGATTCACCAACGCTTCGCCTCTGCCCGCCGCAGCGTCGGCACCCTGGAGAAGGCGCTGCTGCAGGGCTCTCGCACCCACTCCCTGCGCGACCTCAGTGAACTGCAGGGCATTCCGGAACGGCTCGCCCGCGTGTACTGGCGTTCGCTCGGCTTCAGTCCCGTGGATGAGGACACGGTGGTGTTCACGGACGACGACGCGTTCGCGATCGGCGACCTCGCCGCCCTGGTCGAGGACGGTGTGCTCTCTGAACGCGCCTTCATCTCGATCACACGCGGGTTGGGCTATCACATGGGACGCCTGGCCATGTGGATCACCGAAGCGTTGGTCGATGAAGAGAAGACCGCGGCCGGGACGAATGACGCCGACGCTCGCCAAGCCATGCTCGATATGATCCCCGAGATTCTGGGCACCCTCGAGTCGCAGGTCATGTTCACTTTCCGTCGGCAGCTCGCATCGTATGCCGCGCGCGCCGGATCCGAGGTGCTCCACACCGACGTGGATGAGCGTTTCCCGCTGCTGCGCGCTGTGGGCTTCGCTGACCTCGTGCAGTTCACACGGCTCACCCAGAGCCTCGAGGGCGGCCAGCTCGCCGACGTGGTCGGTCGTTTTGAGGCCGTCAGCCGAGACGTCATCTCCGTAGGCGGCGGGCGTGTGGTCAAGACCGTCGGCGACGAGATTATGTTCCTCGCCGACACCCCGGAAGCGGGCGCGCAGATCGCACTGAGCCTCTCCGAAATCATCACCGCCGACCCGGACCTGCCGCCCGTGCGAGTCGGACTGTGCTGGGGGTCGATGTTCTCGCGTTACGGCGACGTGTTCGGCCCCACCGTGAATCTCGCGGCCCGCCTTCAGGCTGTTGCCCGCCCCGGTAGCGTCCTGATCGACCGGCACACCGCCGAGTGCGTGGCCGATGCTGTGCCGCGCGACTTCGTGATGGACCAGGTCCGCGCGGTCGACCTTCAGGGCATCGGCGAGGTCGAGGCGATCACCCTTGAGCGCGGCAGGTCGTCATCGCTGAGCATCGGCCTGTGAGCTTGGCACGACGCGACACGTAGGATGGGCCCGTGACTCGTTTGCTTCTCGTCGAGGACGATTCAGCCATTGCGGAACCGCTCTCCCGTGCACTGGACCGGGAGGGGTACACCGTGACGCGCGCGAGCCGCGGCATGGACGCGCTCGCCATCGCCGCCGGTCCCGAGGGCGTGGACGTCGTGATCCTTGACCTCGGTTTGCCGGACATCGACGGCCTGGAGGTCGCCCGTCGCCTGCGCAAGGGAGGGCTCGAATCCCCGATCCTCGTGCTGACCGCGCGCGCCGACGAGGTCGACGCCGTGGTGGGGCTGGACGCCGGGGCCGACGACTATGTCACCAAGCCGTTCCGACTCGGGGAGCTGCAGGCACGCATCCGGGCTCTGCTGCGGCGCACGCAAGTTGTCGAAGAATCCTCCGACACCCTCGACGTTCACGGCGTGTCTCTGGATGTCGCCGCCCGCCGCGCCTATGTCGACGGTGAGGAGCTGAACCTCTCCGCCAAGGAGTATGACCTGCTCACCGTGCTCGTGCGCGAAGCAGGCAGCGTGGTCACTCGCGATGACCTCATGCGCGAGGTGTGGGGCGCTGAATGGTGGGGCTCCACGAAGACCCTCGACATGCATATCTCCTGGCTGCGTCGCAAGCTGGGTGATGACGCCACCAGCCCGCGCCGGATCACCACGGTGCGCGGAGTCGGCTTCCGCTTCGAGACCGGCGCCGAGAGCTGACCAGTGCGGCAGCGGGTGCTGCAGGCCACCATCATCACGGTGGTGCTGGCCGTGATCATGCTGGGCATCCCCTTGGGCGGCTCCTGGCTGAACCTCTCCCGGCAGCAGCTCAGCGCCGACGCCGCCGCGGTCCTCGAAGAGGTCCGGATCGCCACCGATACACGGCTGGCAGAGGGAAGACCTCTCGACGAAGCGCTGCTGCAGCAATACGTCGACGCCCAGCCCGACCTGTTCCTCACGATCTCCGTGACCGTGGACGGCACCGCCATCACCGCCGGTGACCCGCCTGGAGACAACCCGCTGCACGTCAACTCCAACGGTGCTTACGGCCAGCTGATCAACGTGTACATTCCGCAATCGGATGTGCGAACCCACACGGCGAGCGCCTGGGTTCTGATCGCCGTGGCGAGTCTTGCCGCGATCTCCGTGGGCGTCTCCGTGGCGCTCTGGCAGGCGCAACGCATCGCGATGCCACTGGCACGGCTCAACCGCCGCGCCGAAGAACTCGGATCAGGCCGCGCCCGCGGCCCCTGGACCCCTTCCGGCATCGCCGAGATCGACGATGTGGCCGAAGAGCTTTCACGCTCCGGCGCCCTGCTCACCGAGCGCCTCGAAGCCGAGAGCCGTCTCGCCTCCGACGCCTCCCACCAGCTGCGCACTCCGCTCACAGCGCTGTCGATGCGACTGGATGAAATCCTCGCGACCAGCTCGGAGGAGTGGGTGCGGGACGAGGCACGCATCTCGCTCGAGCAGATCGACCGCCTCACCGAGGTCGTGCACGACCTCATCAACGCCCCGCGCTCCTCGCACCGCCGCACACCCGGCGTGGTCGAGCTGCGCACCATCCTGACCCAGCAGAGCGAAGAGTGGTCCCCCGCTTTCCGCAACGCCCGCCGTGAACTGCGGATCCAGGTGCCGCGCACGGCCACCGTCTGGGGGTCCGTCGGCCCTCTCACACAGGTGCTCGCCACCCTCATCGAGAACTCCCTCGCCCACGGCGGCGGACGCACGACTGTGAAGGTCCGCCGCAGCGACCGCTCCACAGTTATCGAGGTCACCGACGAAGGCGAGGGCGTGGACCCCGCGCTCGGCAACCGCATCTTTGAACGGGCCGTCTCCGGCGGTTCATCCACCGGTGTCGGTCTGGCGCTCGCGCGCACCCTCGTCGAGGATGACGGTGGCCGCCTCGAGCTGCTGACCGAGAAACCCGCCACCTTCGGCGTCTTCCTGATCTCCGCCCCCGGCGAAGAAGACATCGACGACGAGACAGAGCCGCAGGACGAGGCCCAGGACCTCTCCCAGCTACCGCAGGGTGCCGTGGTGCGCCGTTCCCGGCGCGGCGCACGTGCCCGGCGGTCCGCATGAGCCGTCCCGGCGTCGTTGCGATCGCCGATGGCGGGCGGCCTACGATGGGCACCGTGACCGAGCCGCGCACGTCAACCCCCATGAACCCGCCTACCCGCCGGATCGGCGTCGTCGGCGGCGGACAGCTGGCCCGCATGCTGATCGGCCCCGCTATCGAACTCGATCTGGACCTCACCGTCCTCGCTACCAGCCCCGATGAATCCGCCGCACGGGTCGCCGGCAGCACCCGGATCGGCCGCCACGATGACGATGCGGCAGTGCGCGCACTTGCCGAGGCCGTCGACGTCATCACCTTCGACCACGAGCACGTGCCCGGGCCGATCCTGCGCGGCGTCCTCGGCACTGGCGCCGCCGCGGTGCGCCCAGGTCCGGACGCCCTCGCCCATGCCCAGGACAAGCTGCACATGCGTGAGCGCCTCACCGCGCTGGATCACCCCTGTCCGCGCTGGTGGCGACTGACGGGACCGGACGACCTCGAGGCTGCGCTCGCCGAGATGGGTGGACGCCTTGTGGTGAAAACTCCCCGCGGTGGCTACGACGGCCATGGCGTGCGCATCGTCACCGACGCAGCCCAGGTCTCGGACTGGTTCGCCGGTGGCGAGCTGCTCGCCGAGGAACTCGTTGACTTCCGTCGCGAGCTCTCCGCCCAGGTGGCCCGTCGGCCCGGGGGAGAGACCGTGGCCTATCCAGTGGTTGAGTCCCGGCAGCGAGATGGCGTCTGCTACGAGGTGATCGCCCCCGCACCGGGCCTCGACGCATCACGCCAGCAGCAGATCCAGGACCTCGCCCGCCGCATTGCCGACGACCTCGACGTAGTCGGCATGCTCGCCGTAGAACTGTTCGAGACCGCCGATGGACGCGTGCTCGTCAATGAGCTTGCCATGCGCCCCCACAACACCGGCCACTGGTCCATGGATGGGGCCGTCACCAGCCAATTCGAGCAGCACCTGCGGGCAGTCGCTGACCTGCCGCTCGGGGAGACGACCCCCACCGCGCCCGTTGTGGTGATGGTGAACCTGCTCGGCGGGCATGCGCAGGACCTGCACGCCGGTGCCGCCGCGGCGCTCGCCGTCGATCCCGAGCTGAAGCTCCACCTGTACGGCAAGTCCGTGCGGCCTGGCCGCAAACTCGGCCACGTCACCCTGTGCGGCGATAACGCCGCGTCGCTGCTCGAGCGCGCCCACCGCGCCGAGACGCTCATCATCGACGGACCGGACGCCGCCACGGCCGACGTGGCATGCACGTGATCCTGCCGATCCGTCGCTGCACCGTCGGCCCCACACATATCCGTAGCAATCCTCGTCACAGGAGTGACCATGACGCAGAACGACCACACCCCGCTTGTTGGCATCGTGATGGGATCCGACTCCGACTGGCCGGTGATGGAAGCAGCGGCCGACGCGCTCGCCGAATTCGACGTGGCCGTCGAAGTCGACGTCGTCTCCGCCCACCGCATGCCTGAGGACATGGTGGCCTGGGGCCGCAGTGCCGCAGAGCGCGGGCTGCGCGTCGTGATCGCCGGGGCCGGCGGCGCCGCGCACCTGCCCGGCATGCTCGCCTCCCTCACCCCACTGCCGGTGATCGGTGTACCAGTGCCGCTGCGCCACCTGGACGGTATGGACTCCCTGCTGTCCATCGTGCAGATGCCCGCCGGCGTGCCGGTGGCCACCGTGTCCATCGGCGGGGCTCGCAATGCTGGTCTCCTGGCCGCTCGGATCCTGGGCGCCGGCACGGATGACGTCGCGCAGCGCTTGCGAGCTCAGATGGTCGAGTTCCAGCAGGACCTGCGGCGCAGCGCCTACGCGAAGGGTGAGGCGCTGCGCGGACGGCTGAGCAGCTGAATGCTCGCGCTCCGGATCGACGACGCGGCAGACGCGCTCCGACAGGCGAAGCGTCCCGAGAATCGAGGTATGGGCGCGGTAGGCTCACGGCTATGAGTTCACCCTCGAACTACCGGGTCGCCCCCGGCGCGGACGTCGACGAGCGCGCACGAATCGGGGAGGGCAGCTCCATCTGGCACCTCGCCCAGATCCGCGAGGACGCCGAGCTTGGCGAGCATTGCGTGGTGGGCCGCGGCGCCTACATCGGCACCGGCGTGCGCATGGGCGATGGATGCAAGGTCCAGAACTACGCCCTGGTGTACGAACCAGCGGTTCTTGA
This sequence comes from Brachybacterium timonense, assembly GCF_900258505.1. Lineage (GTDB taxonomy): Bacteria > Actinomycetota > Actinomycetes > Actinomycetales > Dermabacteraceae > Brachybacterium > Brachybacterium timonense. Next base: position 2,255,076 of record NZ_LT984895.1, on the reverse strand, counting down.
AGCCGGTGTCTTCGTCGGCCCCGCCGCCGTATTCACCAACGACCACTTCCCCCGCGCCGTCAACCCCGATCTGTCCCCGAAATCGGCGACGGATTGGGAGCCGGTGGGCGTGACCTGCCGCGAAGGCGCCTCCATCGGGGCGCGCGCCGTGTGCGTCGCGCCCGTCACGATCGGCGCCTGGGCCATGGTCGCCGCCGGCGCGACCGTGGTGAAGGACGTGCCCCCGCATGCGCTGGTCGCCGGTGTTCCCGCCCGGCGAATCGCCTGGGTGGGCCGCTCCGGTGAGCCCCTGCAGCCAGCCTCCGACGGCACTGATGCGTGGGTGTGCCCCGTCACGGGCGAGTGGTACATCCCTGACGAGACCACAGGCGGGCTCCAGCTCGCCTCCGACCCTGCTGCCGAGGCGGCCGCCCCGGCGAAGGACGACACGAAGGACGGACACGACTCATGACCCCCGCTCTGATCCCCGCCGCGAAGCCGATCATCGGCCAGGAAGAGAGGGACGCGGTTGACCGCGTGCTTGCCTCCGGAATGGTCGCTCAGGGCCCGGAGGTGAAGGCCTTCGAGCAGGAATTCGCTGCACACATGGTGGCCGGCCGTGAATGCGTGGCCACGAACTCGGGAACCTCTTCGCAGCATCTGGGCATGCTGGCTCTGGGTCTGAAGCCCGGTGACGAGGTGATCGTTCCCTCGTTCACGTTCGCGGCGACCGCGAACTCTGTGGCTGCCAGCGGCGGCGTGCCCGTGTTCGTCGATATTGATCCGGACACGTTCTGCCTGGATCCGGCCGCAGTGCGGGCTGCGATCACAGAGCGCACCGTCGGCATCCAGCCGGTGCACCTGTACGGGCACCCAGCCGCGATGCCCGAGATCGTCGAGATCGCGAAGGAACACGGCCTGTGGGTCTTCGAGGACGCTGCACAGGCCCATGGCGCCACCCTGAACGGCCAGCAGGTGGGCACCTTCGGCGACGGCGCGATGTTCTCGCTGTACCCGACGAAGAACATGACCTCCGGTGAGGGTGGCATGACCGCGTGCGCGACGTCGGAGATGGCCCGCGTGGTGCGCCTGTACCGCAACCAGGGCATGGAGAAGCAGTACGCCAATGAGGTGGTGGGCTTCAACAATCGCATGACCGACATTCACGCGGCGATCGGCCGGGTGCAGCTGACCAAGGTCGATGCGTGGACGGAGCGTCGTCGCGAGATCGCCGCCCGTTTCGATACCGAACTCGAGGGTGTTGTGGTTCCGGTGGTACGGGAAGGCGCCTCTCACGTGTACCACCAGTACACGATCCGAGTAGCTGGTGCGACAGGCGAGGAGCGGGATCGATTCCGCGACGCCCTGCGCGAGGAGCACCAGGTCGGAGCAGGCGTCTACTACCCGACTCCGGTGCATCGACTCCCGTCCTACGGGATGGAGATCGATCTGCCGGTCACCGAAACGGTCGCGGCCGAAGTGATCTCGCTCCCGGTGCACCCGAGCTTGTCCGATGACGATGTCGACCGCGTGATCACCGCGGTGAATGCTGTGGCGAAGGCAGGTGCGTGAGATGACGGCGACACTGCGTGCGGGCCTGATCGGCCTGGGGATGATGGGGCGTCACCATGCCCGCAACCTCAAATCACTGGACGGCGTCGAGCTGGTGGCTGTGGCGGATCCGGGCGGCGACCCGCACGGTGCCGCTGCCGGCTACGACATCCTGCCCGACGCTGAGGCGTTGGTGAAGGCTGGCATCGACTATGCCGTGGTCGCGGTCCCCACCGCCCTGCATAAGGACGTTGCACTCACCTTCGCGCAGGCTGGCGTGCATTGCCTGGTGGAGAAGCCGCTGGCGTTCGACGTCGCTGAGGCGGAAGAGATCGCGCTCGCCTTCGAGTCCGCGGGGCTTGTGGGCGCAGTGGGATACATCGAGCGGTACAACCCGGCGTTGCAGGAGATGCGTCAGCGGATCGCCGACGGACAGCTGGGGGAGATCTACCAGATCGCAACGCGCCGCCAAGGCGGCTTCCCCGCACGGATCGCCGACGTGGGTGTGACCAAGGATCTTGCTACCCACGATATCGACCTGACCGCATGGGTGGCGCAGTCGGACTTCAAGTCGGTGGCCGCCACGACGACTCGCCGCTCGGGCCGAGACGATGAAGACATGGTCTCCATCGCAGGTCGACTCCGCAACGGCGCGATCACCGGGCACCTGGTCAACTGGCTGTCGCCGTTCAAGGAGCGCGTCACCGTGGTCACGGGGGAGAAGGGCGCTCTCGTGGGCGACACCGTGAACGCGGACCTCACCTTCTACCAGAACGGGCAGAACCCCACCAACGTCTGGGAATCGATGGCGTCCTTCCGTGGCGTGTCCGAGGGGGACGTCACCCGGTACGCGCTCACCCGCAAGGAGCCTCTGAAGACCGAGCATGAAGCGTTCCGCAATGCGCTGCATGGAGATTCGTCGAACATCGTCACCATGCGCGAGGGGCTTAATACGGTGCGGACCGTCGAAGCGGTGCTGGAGAGCGCGCGGGACGGGCGTGTGGTCTCGCTCTGAGACGTCCGCCCGCATTGGCATCCCGCATGATCACGCGGTGCCGAGCACTTCGTCATAGATCTGGACGAGGCGCTCGGCGCCGACATGCACACTGCGCTGCGTCACAACGAAATTGCGTGCTGCACGCGCCACCTGCTCGCGCATCCGCGAGGAGTCGGGGAGCCAGGCGTGCAGGGCGCGGGCCAGTTCCACCGGGGTGGGATCAGGGGATGTAACCGTGCCGGTCACGCCGTCCTGCAGCATCTCCTGCTTCCCATCCCCACCCGTGACGACGACCGGAACACCACAAGCCTGTGCCTCGAGCAGCACAAGCCCGGCTGCTTCTGCTCGGGATGGCAAGACGAGCAGATCCGCTGACCGCAGCGCCTCGAGCACTCGCGATCGGTCCACTTGCCCGTGGAATGTGATGTGCGGGGTATCCGACGCGAGCCGGCTCAGTGCGGAACGCAGTGGGCCATCGCCGATGATGTGGAGCTCGTGGTCGACATCATGCATGAGCTGTTGCGAGGCACGAATGGCGAGATCGATCCGCTTACGCGGGATCAACGCGCTGAGGACGTAGATCGCCGGCGGACGGTCCATACGGATGGGCGATGGTGTGAAAACGTCGGTATCGATGCCCTGGTAGTGGACCAGAGTGCGATCAGCAGGTGCGCCAGCGGCTAGTGCGGTCCTGCGCAGGTGTTCGCTCACCGCGAGTATGCGATCCGAGCGTGAGAACGCGAGCCGTGCCTGCTGACGGTGCACCCTCTGCAGGCCCTGCGGATGGGGCAGCGCCGCGGTGACGGCATCGGTGCCATGAAAGGTGGTGATCATCGGGATTCGCAGGATGCGTGCTGCTGCTGCAGCACCGGCGGTCCACACGCCATGATGCTGATGGATAAGGTCGGGTCGCTCGCGGATGACGTGTCGTGCCTGGAGCGGCATCGCCGCCGAGGCGATCCGCGAGCGCTGCGAGAATGATCCGAGATTCGGCAGCGCTGGGATGATCGGGATCCGCGTCGCCCCCTTGGTGACGTGGGAGGCCAGGGGATGCACGCGGAACATCCAGGCTGCACCAGGTCGAAGCAAGTGCTCGGCGTGCTCCGTGACGAAATAGGTGGGCGGGATCGCCAGCAGTGGGGTGGTTACTGCGATCCGACGAGGATGATGGGCCATCCTGTCTCCTCTCTCCAGAGCGCTCAAAGGCGACATGCCTCTCGATGGCGTCCCTGTCTCGGGAACCCCGTACTACTATGTCAGGCGCATACGGACCGCCGGGAAGGAACGCATCACCATGGCTCGACCCGGGGGAGCCTCAGGGCGGTTCGCACGCCTGGTTCAGAAGTACCCAACTCTGCGGCACATCCTGGTGCTGGTGTCAGGAACGGCGATCGCGCAGATCGTCGCATTTGCGGCAAGCCTCATCACGGCTCGCCTGTTCACCCCAGAGGTTTTCGGGCAGTTCGCCATCTATGGATCGCTCACGGCGATCGCGATCACCGTGGCCTCCCTCCGCCTTGACATGACGATCATGTTGCCTGAGCGCGATGACGATGCCCGCCGGATCGCGAGCATCGCAACGATCTCGAATATCGCAGTCGCCGCAAGCGCGTCACTGTTGGCACTGCTGCTTCACGACGTGGTGCTTCGGATCTACGACAGTGCTGCTCTGGCTACCTGGCTTCCGCTCGCCGGATTGACCATTTTCTTCGTGGCACAGGTCAATGTGCTGCAGTACTGGTTCAACCGCAAAACTGACTACCGGACGATCTCTGTGAATCGCGTGCAGCAGATGATCGGCTCAGCTGGCGGACAGGTGCTGTTCGGAGCGCTCGGCATGCGCTCCCTCCTTGGATTGCAGCTGGGTACGCTGCTCGGCCAGGCCTTCGCGTTCGTGAATTTGCGGCGCAAGTCCCGAGACTTGATGCACGAGGTGTCCGAGGAGACACCCTCGCGCAGGGAACTGGTCCGCCGGTATCGCAAGATGCCTCTGCTGAACCTGCCCAATGCGCTCATTGACGGTATCCGGCTCAATGGCATCCCGCTGCTCATCGGATTGGTGGCGCTCGGTGCCGTGGGGCAGTTCAATATGGCCTGGCGGATCCTGCAGGCGCCCATCGGGCTCATCAACAGCGCGATCTCTCAGGTCTTCTTCCAGAAGCTCGCTCGGGTCCAGCCCGGTGATATGTATCGACTGGTCCGGGCTACGATGATTCGATCGTTGCTCATCGCTACAGTGCCGTTTGGACTGATCTATCTCACCGCCCCCTGGCTGTTCCTGCTGCTGCTGGGCCCACAGTGGGACATGGCTGGAGACATCGCCCGTGCCCTGACGCCGTGGCTCGCGATGCAGCTGGTCACCTCACCGATCTCCACAGTGTTCGTCGTGACAGAGAATCAGGGGTGGCTGCTAGTCTTCTCTGTTTTCTTCGCAGGCATCCCACTGGGGTTGCTGTACTTCGCGCCATGGCCACTGCTGACGACGCTCACCGTCCTCGGCTTTGCTATGGCGCTCATGCTGGTGATCCTGTTGGGCATGGCACTGGCAGCCGCACGCAGATTCGATACTCGCCCGCGAGAATGTGAGGTCGATAATGACCAGTGAAGCCTTCCCGAGAGATCAGCACAGGAGTGAGCCGATGAGGATCCTCGAGATCGCCGAGTCTCTATCACACGCGGCCCAGTCTCTCCGTTGCGCGACCGGATCCTGTGACTGCGCCGTTGACGTGTTGGACGCGGTTCACGTCGAACAGAGGCTGTTCAGTTCGGCTCAAGTGCGACGCCGCAATATCGCCGCGGCCGCAACGCGCGCAGTGCGCTCGCGCCAGATGGAACGTCCGGACGTGATCCTGTCGTGGGACGTGGACGGGGCGCTGACCGGTCACGCCTTGGCGGTTGCATCCGGCGTTGCTCACGTTGCAATTGTGGGACCGAAGGTAGCTTCCCACTGCTCAGACCCGCTTGTTCGACGAGCTCTGCAGGACGCTACAGAGCTTGCAGCGCATGATGTGGAGACAGCAGATCAGATTCGTCGCTGTGTGACAGGCATTGACTTAGAGGTTGTCAATCCCGAGCAGACTGAACGGGTAATGGAGCTGTGCTCGCGCGCCCTTCGCCGTGTCCAGCACGGTCGAGTTGTCTTCCATAGCCCATATCCCCTGGACTCTGAGCCGGCGAGCGCAAGCAGGGAGCGTCCGAACCAGATGCTTCGTGCGCTGCGGAACATCGGGTACGAGGTGCTGCGAATCACCGGAAATCCGCCGGATCGGAGCCTTGCCTTCGCTGACCTCCGTGATCGAGTGCGCGGGCGGCAGCAGATCGCCTTCGTCTATTCAGAGAACTCGACACAGCCCAATGCGCTTGCCACGAGCGTGCGCACCGGAATCGCGGTGTTTCTCGAGGGCCGGATCTTTGCGTATTGTCGACGGCACGGAGTCCCCGTTGGGCAGTTCTACCGCGATGTGTATTGGCGATTTCCGGAGAAGCAGCGGAGCGTACCTCCACTGCGTCGAACTCTCATGCAGCTTCTCTACCGGGTGGATCTGGCTGTTCTTGATCGGTGCGGCGCCCATGTTTTCGTCCCATCGTTGCCGATGGTTCCGATCATTCCTTTCGATCCGCAGCGGTGTACTGCGCTTCCTCCAGGAGCCGCCCTCCGCGATGCAGCGACTCCCCACCAAGGGTTCCATGCACTCTATGTTGGTGGGGTCGGACCCGGACACGAGATCGACGAGCTACTGCGTGCCGTTGCCCAGGTGGAGGCGATGACGCTGACTCTGGTGGTTCCCCAACAGGCGTGGGAGCGCCATGGCGAGCAGCTCCGGCCGTTGCTGAATGATCGTGTGAACGTTGTGCACGCTACGGCGTCTCAGCTGGGTCCGCACTACGATCGCGCATCACTGTGCCTGCTGACGGTCCAGCCGAACGAATACAGGCGCTTTGCAGTACCAATGAAGCTCTATGAGTACCTGGGGTATGGCAAACCCGTGCTCGCCTCGAGCCAGACCCTCGCCGGGGAGATTGTTGAGGATCTTGGTGTGGGTTGCTCTGTGCCCTATAGCAGCGAGGTGATAGCCGCAACCTTGACACGCCTGATCGAACATCCGGAAGAGCTGGCGGGTTTGACTCAGCACGCCCGGACGGTGCGAGAAGACCAGACATGGGTGAGTCGGGCACGGACTGTCGCAGCCAGCCTAGCCTCGAGTGTGTCCACGTGATGGCCATCCAACTTCTCGTTTCCTGGTGCTCCGTGATCCCGATCGCGGTTGCACAGCTGGCTGTGCTTTATGCGCCAGGGAGCATCATGCTGTTGATTCTGCGCTGCCGGGCCACGGTCACGCTGGCGGGTGGGCCGCTTCTGTCCTCGTTGATGCTGGGGTTGTTGGGTGTGCTTCTCCGATCGATCGGGATTGCCTTCAGCCCTGTGGCGTTCGCCGCGGCAACTGGCCTGATCTGGCTCGTAGCCGCTGCTCTTCGCTGGATTGTTTTCGCACGTCACGGCGTAGAGGGCGCAGATGAGGGAGCACGATTCCGCGCGTCGCCCCGGCATGGACACCCCGCTGCGGCGACGGCGGCGGCCGTCTTCGTGGCAGTGGGCGCCTTGCTGCTGCCCATGATGCTGGTGATCGATCCTCTTATGCCCAGTCCGCGAGTCGATCCCATGTACCACTACAACGTACTTAACGCGATCGAGGAGACGGGCACGCTGTCGATGTTCGCAGCGGTCGACTTCAACTATGGATTACGCGTAGGGCATGTGACGTACCCGACCGTCTGGCACGGCGTCGCGGCCCTGACAATGCCCTGGTTTGGGATTGTTTCCTCAGCGAACACGTTGGCTTTCGTCGTCACACCAGTCGTGTTCGCCGTGAACATTGCACTGCTTGCGCGCTCCGTTTTTCGTCGTGCCTCGGTGGCCGCCCTCGCCGGGGCAGGCGCTGCGTGTATGTTCCCAGCATTTCCGGGCGGGCTTGTGATCGTACGTGCGTTCTGGCCGAATGCACTCGCCCTGGCGATGCTCCCTGCCGCGATTGTGCTCCTTATCGTTTTTCTCCGACGCGCTCGGTGGGCTTACGTGCGGCGAAACCCGGCGGTGTTCGCTGTGGATATTGCAATTGTGGGGGCAGCCTTGCTCGGGCTTGGTGTGACCCACCCCTCGGTGCTATTCAACGCTGGGTTCATTGCGCTCCCGCTCCTGCTGTCCAGCGCACGCAGAGCGCACCGGGTGCTTCGTCGTTCACTATCTCGGCGCGGTTACGTGGTCATTCTGGCGGCCACCATGGCCGCCGCAGCCCTGGCCTTCACACTGATGCTGATTCCGCCGCGCGTGCGCTCCTATCTGATGCGGCCCGGTAGCCAGACATGGGACGACCTTGGGCTCAAGGTGACGAGTCTGCTTGCGAACTGGCCGACGGACGTGAGCAGACCCACCGGATTGGGGGCCGCGCTGGTCGTGATTCCTCTGGTGATGCTCGGCCTGGTTCTCCTCGCACGCAGGCGCAATCATCGGTGGATTGTCGGAGCCTGGTTCGTCCAGGCTGCGCTGATAGCGGGCTCCTATGTCCCGTTGCCTGTGCTCAGCGGCCTCAGTGGCTTGTGGTATAGCGACACGTACCGACTGCTTGCGGTTCAGGCCGTCGTACTACCGCTTGCTGTCGGTGCGGTCGCAGAGAGGTTTTTCGCTCCGGGCGCACGTGTGTCGCTGTGCGGCCGGGATCTGGGGAATCGAACGGTTCGACTTATCGCTGTTGGCGCGGCGGCAAGCATGATCGCTTCGACCCTTGGTACGGCGTACATCACGCTCGGTGTTGCGCGCCCCGTTGGTGCGTTGGAGTCCTCCCCGCAGCCGGTCGCTGACGAGCAGGAGATGGCGTTCATAAGGCGCATGGGTGACGGCTTGCCGGAAGGATCCGTGGTGATAGGAGACCCTGCCTCGGGTGTCGCGTACCTGCCGCTGGAATCCGATGTCGAGTCAGTCTTCACGCAGGTGAACATGCGTGATGTCGACCGGGACGGAGCGTTCCTGGCCGAGAACTTCGATCGTCTCCGGACCGACCCCCGGGTATGCATCCTTCTGCGCTATTACGGCATCCAGTACTTCTACGAAGATGCATCGATGAACTACAACTACATTGATCGGCGTCAGGCGACTCCGGGTTTTTATGATGTCGACACATCGAGAGGATTCCACCTTGTCGCTCGCGAAGGCGACGCTGCGCTGTGGAGGATCGATGCCTGCGGCCCGATACAACGCCCCCAGGACTGGTGGGATCGAGAACGCCGGAAACAGCCTCTCTTCGATGAGATCGAGTTCATCAACTGGCTTCCGGGGCCGGTGCCGAGCCGGGAGTGATGGGTGTCAGTGTGGCCCCGAACCGGTGAGGAACTCCATGTATTCGCGTCGCAGCCGGCCCGGGTTCCGATCTGCGCGCACCCATTGCTCACGGGCATCCGCTTCGGTGGCATGCCTATGTTGATCACACAACAAGCGAATCTGTGCTGCAGCTTCTTGAGGCGTCGTCACAGTCCAGTGGGCTGGGTACACGCTCGCAGCTCCGCCCCAAGGACGGTTCTCCGGCCAATCCCTCACGATGGGGATACACCCAGCGGCGGCGGCTTCCGCTACCGACTCGTGCGTCCCTTCGTTGCGCGAGGCAGACACCAGGAATCCAGCACCGCCTAGCAAGTCGGGCACGTCGCGTCGGTACCCGAGTATCGTCACAGCGTCGCCTACGGCATCGATCCGGCGCTGAACGTGCTCGGTCCAGTCTCTGGATCGTGAACCAGGAGATCGGTCCAGGTCGTGTCCGATCAATGTGAGATGGAATCGCTGGTCAGTGCGGCGGAGCTCATCCAGGATATCGAGGGTGAATAGGACGTCCTTCACGCGCGGTGCCCAGCCCACCTGAAGAAGTTCGTACAGGTCACGGTTCGTTTGGTTCCTGGGCCGGGCGGGAAGCGAATGGATATTCTGCACAGTCCTCAATCGTCCTGCTTGTGCAAGGCGCGGCGACGCTGATTCCATGAAAGTGCGTACGTGTGGCGCTACGAAAGCGATCTCGTCGAATGCGGCGCTGCGCGCAAGAAGTGGATATGGCGTGGTCATCTCGAATCGGTGAACTCGTGCGACCCTGCGCACTCGAAACGGTGCGAGATCCAGCATGCTGAACCAGGTCAGCGGGTATGTTCCCCATTCGAGGTACACGGTGTCCGCCCACGTCAACGCGTCGACGAGTTGTGTGGGCACTGGCTGGAGACGACCATGGCGCCAGAAATCGGTGCGTGCCTTCATGGCGAGGGCGTGCGTGGGGCGAACCCCCAGCGGCAACCGAGACAGGTCCACCACGCGGAACTCGACGTTCTCGTGTGTGCTGAGGTCATCCATGACTCGGTGGACAAAAGTCCACGAGGAATGGCTGAGGACGAGCACGCGCAGAGGGCGTTCCGGGCGCTCCGTCGGCTCAGCGGAAGCGCGGTGCTCGTCAGGGTCGGGGGCGAAGAGTAGGAATCTGCCAGCGGTTGAGGCCCGGAACGGTGCGAGGAAACGTTCCTGGTCGAGCATCAACACAGAGCCGTCAGGCCCAGTGTGAACGGAGGGGTGGTACGCGATGCGCAGTGCACGATCAGCAAGGGAGAACGCCTGTCGGTGACGTTTGCATGCCACAGCGTGGTCTGCTGCCTGCAGCAATCGGGAGACAAGGGGCTCTACGTCGGACCACGCAGGATGGTCCCCGCGATCTAGCCGTACTGTCATACATGCGTGATCAGCCAGAAGCTCTCCGGCGGGCCGTCGGCGCAGGGCGGTCCGTGCCGATGGCGCCCCAGCGAAGGAGCCGCCGAGCCAGCGAACGGATCGATGCGCAACCGCGTCCACGATCTGATCGGGCCGTGGAAGAGCGAACATGTGGCCTCCTGGGGTCGCCATCTGTGCGTGTGTTAGGTGTGCGGGTGCAGCATGCGACTCAAGATGCCGCGGGCGACCTCAGCGTCCTTCTCGAAGCTCAGCTCATGCGCAGCCGCGTCGGCGCTGTCCTTCCAACGGCGCACATCCATGGCCGTGATGTCTCTCAGCGAGTCGATGCACTGCGCGAGGTCGAAGCCCTGGGCGATGGGTCCGAGCTGATGCTTGCGTACAACGGGTTCCATCTCCTCGCTCGGGCCGATTGCCATACCGATGCGGGCCTGCACGAAGTCGAACAGTTTATTGGGCAGGGTGAGGCGCGCGTTCGTGTTGAACGGCTCGATCCAGAAGACGCCGAGGTCATAGTCGTTCAGCGTGCGAGGAAGGTCAGCGGGCGGAACCGGGTCATGGAACGTCACACGGTTCGAGGAAGCTGCACGCTCACGCAGGGCCCGCATGTACGTGCCACCATCATTAGCTGGCACCAGGTACAGATCCAGGGTGAAGCGTTCCGGCAACGCATTGACCGCATCGATCATCAGCTCGAGATTCCGCCCGAGAACAGCGGAGCCGGAATGCACAAGACGCACGCGGTCATCCTTGACAGGGGAGGGGGCGAGCTCCTGGAACCGCGAGGCATTCCGCATCACCAGAGTCGGGACCCCGTAATGCTCGTTGTACAACTGAGCGATACTCGGTCCGACGGCCGTTACCGCAGCGCAGCGCGGGAGGTAGGTGCGGCACAGATGGTCCATCAGCGGTGCCACGAGAAGGCGCCAGCTCGTGATGTGGGTGCGCTCCTCGGGGGCCCATTCATGCATGTCGGCCCAGATCGGCGCACCATGCGCCACAGCCTCAGCGAGCGCAAGAATGCGCGCCTCATTCGCTACCACGGCGTCGAAGCGGCGGCCCTCTAGAGCTCGGAGCACCCATTGGATAGCTGGCGCTGCGAGTTCCGCTGATCGCAGGCGACGCAGTGCGAGGCGTGCCACCCCAGCCGGAGTCTGGGGTAGCGTCTTCAGGTTCCCAGGCACCTCGATATGTTCAGCCGAGCCGTCTGGCCGCGGGCCATAGCCCACCGTCACCACGCGGCCGAACTCACTGACAACCGAGAGCTGTCGGAGCACCCGGGAGTCGCGGGCGATCGGCGACAGGCTGATCAGCAGAATCGTCGGTTCATGCACGGGGTCACTATAACGATCGGGCCCTGTGGCCGGAGAAGCCGTGGCGAACAGATCGGAGGCGGCACGGTCCCGCTATCGTGGGAGTGCTCATAGCCTGCCGCCGAACTCAGCCCCAGCATTCCAAGGAGCACGAGATGAAGATCCTGTCCGTGGTGGGTGCGCGCCCACAGTTCGTGAAGCTCGCGGCAATCGCCGACGCCGCCGCCCAGCGAGAGGACGTCGAGCACATCATCGTGCATACGGGGCAGCACTACGACGCCAAGATGTCCGATGCCTTCTTCGCCGACTTACGGATCCCTGAGCCTGACGTCAACCTGGCGGTCGGCTCGGGCTCCCATGGGCGACAGACCGGAGCGATGCTCGCCGGAATGGATGAGGTCCTCGAACAGCACCAACCGGACTGGACTCTCGTGTATGGGGATACGAACTCGACGCTTGCGGGCGCGTTATCTGCCGTGAAGATGCACCTCAAAGTGGCCCATCTCGAAGCGGGTCTGCGCTCTTTCAACCGCAGAATGCCTGAGGAACACAACCGGGTGCTCACCGATCACGCCGCTGATCTTCTGCTCGCCCCCACCGACGTAGCCCGGGGGCACCTCGCTCAGGAGGGGCTGGAGGATCGCGCGGTGGTTGTCGGCGATGTGATGACCGATGTCTGTCTCCGCGTCGCCGCCGCCGTGGAAGGGAGCGCTTTGCGGCTTCCGGACGGCATCGATCCCGAGGCCGATTTCGCGGTCGCCACGATCCACCGCGCCGATAACACGGATGATCCCGAGCGCCTGGCCGCCATCATCGAGGCCTTGAAGTCGCTGTCGGTGCCGCTCGCGCTGTTCGCGCATCCTCGCTTGGTGGCGAAGTCCGCTGAGGCAGGGATCGACTTGGCTGGTGGAGCGGTGCACGTGGGCGAGCCACTGGCATATCCGGATCTGATGAACGCGCTGCAGCATGCCAGCGCCGTGGTGACCGACTCGGGCGGTTTGCAGAAGGAGGCGTACCTGCTCGGTGCGCCCTGCTCGACGGTTCGCACCGAGACCGAGTGGGTTGAAACCCTGGAGGGTGAGTGGAACCGACTCGTGGCGGACCCCGCCGAGCTAGCTGCAGCAGTCGAGCGTCCGCGACCGGAGGGGCCGCGCCCCGACTTCTACGGCGATGGCCGCGCGGCGATACGCGTGATTGATCTGCTGGCGGAGCGCGCATGAGGGCCGTGGCGCGAAAGATGGGCACCCGCCCCCGCGTGGTGATCGCCAGCCGCCTGTTCACCCCGGAGGCGAGCGCGGCGGCTTTCCGCCTCGAAGCGCTCGCGGTCGCTCTCGAGGAACAGGGGGCCGAGGTCAAGGTTCTCACCACGGCCCCACCGCCAGGAGTTCATGGGGCTGCTCGCGCCGGCACCCCGTCGCGCTGGCCAGTCAAACGTGACACACAAGGACAGGTTCGCGGATATGTCTCCTACCTGAGTTTCGATATTCCGCTCGCTCTGCGCTTACTGCTGGTGGGGCGCATGGACGCTCTGGTGGTGGAGCCGCCGCCAACCACCGGCCTGGTCGCCATGCTGATCGCTGCTCTGCGTCGGGTGCCCTACACCTTCTATGCGGCAGACATCTGGTCAGACGCCACCGATAGCGTCGAAGGCGTCCCATCCATCGTTCGCACGGCGGTGCGTACCGCGGAGACGATGGTGTGGCGGCGGGCAGCACGCGTCCTCACGATCTCCCCGGGCGTGCACGCACGCCTCACGGAGCTCATCGGGGAAGCTCCCTCACGCGTCATGATCGGCAACGGCATCGATACCGACACGTTCTGTCCGGATGGACCGGATGCGGGGGAGAACCCCGACGGGGCAAGCCCCTATTTCGTCTACGCGGGAACAGTATCGGAGTGGCAGGGCGCCGAGGTCTTCCTCGATGCGTTCGCCCGCGTCCGGGAACATCGACCCGATGCACGGATCCTATTTTTCTCCGAAGGCTCGGGGCGGGACGCCCTTGAGCGCCGGGCGCGGGAGAGCGGCATCGCTGGTGTTGAATTCCGACCGAAGATTCCGCCGCAACAGGTGGCTTGCTTCCTCCGCGGAGCAGTTGCCGGACTCAGCTCGATCACCCCCGGGCAAGGCTATGAGTTCGCGCTCCCGACGAAGATCTATGCTGCGACAGCCTGCGGTACCCCTGTCGTTCATGCAGGTGAAGGTGCTGCGTATGATCGGATCCGCGACCATTCACTGGGCTGGGCATGCGACTACGACGCGCATGACGTCGCCCGGGGCATGCTCGAGGCGCTTCGCGGTGAAAATCGCCCCACACGTGAGGACCTTCGCCAATGGACACTGCGCCACGCCTCCCTGGCGGGTTGCGCGGCTCAAGGCGCACGCGAAATTCTCGAGTCGACCACTACTGCACGCTGAGGGAGGGGCACACGTCGCGCTCGCTAACGGCTGCACTACCTTTGATCAGAGAACAGCTCGCACCACGGGGATGAGCCGACCGAGCAACACCAGACCCGCTGACACAACCGTTGTCAGCAGCCATAGCAGGGCAAGGGCCCACGGCTGGCTGCTGCCGAGTGGCCCCAGTTCCCTCAGCATCACAAGCACCGCAAAGTGCACGAGGTAGATGCCAAACGTTGCCTCGCCCGCTGACCGGAGCCACGAGGCTGCCGAGCCCTCGAGCAGCCATGAGCCCAACATGCCCTGGACCGCGAGGAAAAGGGCCGCAGATGCGGCCATCACCAAAGGATTCAGATACGACGGCGCCAGAAGTGCCAGCATCCCAGACGGCTCAGGGCCGTACGGTGGCTGGGTCCACCGCGCACACGTCAGAATCGCTAGAAGCCCGATCGCCGCGATCAGCGACGCAATGGCGGCATAGCGCGGGACGTCGGTCAGTAGCACAGCACGGCCGATCACACAGTATCCGCCGTACAGCAGTGCAAAGGTCAAAGCGCCCGGGGTGACAGGAGTAATTGCGCCGACGGCGGAGCCTGAGGTGAGCAGTGGAAGAGCTGCGACTGTCGCGGCCCAGCTGCACCAGATAACACCCACGGTCCACGCGCGTTGCCGTTCCCCGTGTGCCCCTGCAACGTGTCCACTCGCCGAGAGATAACCGGACAGCACCGGAGCGATGACGTAGATGGCGAGGACCGTCCACAGAAACCAGAGGTGCGTATAGGTCTCCCCTTCGATCACACGGCGCGCAAGCGCAGCGGGCGTCAGCTGCTCCCCGCTCCACCACGCCAACACGACAACGAGATAGAAGACGGACCAGAACACGAGAGCGGGCACGACGCGCCGTACGCGGCGCCACAGGAATGCCCCGGCTCCGGCGCGGTGCGGTCCCGGCCCGAGCGTGAGCGCTCCGGTGATCATGAGGAACAGCGGGGCAGCAACTGTCAGAGCAATGCGTAATGCGACGACGGGCAGACCGGCCTCGCCCGCCTGGACGGGCCCGGCCAGAACATGCACTCCGATCACGCCGATGACGGCCGCGATTCGTAGAACGTCCAGGCTGGGACGGTAGTCGGTGTTGCCTCGCGTGGAATGCCAGGTGCCGCGGTCATCAGCTGGTTTCCCACCGGGGTAAGAACAGGTCGTCACGTTCTGGCGCCAGGGTGGTAGTCGGTGCTGCCATCGCCTGGGTCACAGTTCACCTCGTACAACGTCGAATGCGAGGTGTGCATGAGAACGGGCCCGATTCCGGTGAGGTCGCGGTCCAGCGGCTCGAAGCGGCTGTCGTACTGATACGAGATCCGATCCTGATAGACGTACCGAATCCCCCATCTGTTGAGGAAAGCACATGCCTGTGGATCAGTGGCCGCATCCGCTGCGGCGTGGATCAAGAGGATGTCTCTGTGGCGCAGTGAGGTACCTGCGACAGGGAAACGCACCTGCTGACCGTGCAGCGCATACATGTGCGCGCCCCCTGAGAACGGGCTTGCCAGCATCGTCGAGCTCGAATCGAGCGTAGAAGCGATGCGAGCGAACTCCATCCGTTCATCTGCCTGCAGGAATCGTCCCCTGCCGGGATAGTCGGGATCCAGGTTTTTGGCAGCGTTGTCGGACCGCGTCGGTATGGAGCCCAGCGTCACCACCATCGCCGCCGCGATCACGAGGACGGCGGCGACAGCACCGCGCTGTGCGCTGGATGTCCCAGCGGAGGCACCGGTCAGCCCCCGTCGTATCGCATCGCGCCACACCTGTATACCGGCAATGGCAAGCACGCAGGAGACCATTGCTAACGGCATCGACAGCCGATCCTGGCCTCGGTAGAACAGGACTGATAAGTCCAGGGGCGAGTCGACGGCGGCATCGAGGTACAACACGACAAGTACAGCCCAGGAAAGGGCGAGCCAGCGGCGCTCGCCCCGCAGACTATGTACGAGACCGGGCCACCACAGCAGTGCGATGACCACCCCGAGGGGCATCGGCCAGACCGTCCACAGTCCCAGCATGACCTCGCCGAGTGCATTCCACCAGGGAACCTGCAGACCACCGACGAACTCCGTCACAGCGGAGCCCAATGGAGTCCAGACAAGCAAGGCAACCGGTATGAGAAGCACCAGCGGGACGAGGGCGAGTAGCGGCGCGGAGCGCCGTGTCCGCACGGCGTCTGCGCCAGTGAGCGCAGCCATGATCAGAAGCGCGGTCACTGCGACATTCGGCTGCACGAGGGTGAGGCCGACGCCTCCCCACGCGATGATTCCGACCCCCGCAGTGGAGGAGATGAATCCGCGTGCAGTGCGAGGCAGCGCACTGACGTCGTCGCCGAGAACTGACCTCCACAGCGCTAAGGTGCCAGCGAGGAAACCGGGCAAGGTGGCGAAGCCGGTCAGATTAGGAATCGGCGACAGGTGAATCCACTCGTTCAGCGGAGCAGCAGGCACGAGAAGGGCCAGAATCGCCCCGGCGAACGGGGCCCATGGCAGTCCGGGATGCGTCGCGCGGGAAAGCAGTGCGATCCCGAGCGCCCACGGCACGACGGCGAGTGTCAACGTGGCCCCATTGAGGAGGATCGGAACCGGAACCCACGGCACCACAGAGACGAGATCGTGGAACGCCGCTGGATACGGCGTCACATTCCCCACAGTGTTAGAGACCGATCCAAGCGTGAGTGACGACCCCGCACCTGTCTCACGAATGCGCTGCAGAGCCGAAAGATGGTACAGCGTGTCCCAACGCTCGAGCACTGCATCGGGACGCCACCGTGCTGCACGCGCGATCGGGATGATTGCAACGGCCGCAGCACCGAGCAGCCATACCGGTGCGCCCGGCACTGTACGGCGCGGCATCAGCCGTCCCTGCAAAACAGGTGTCACGGGCAACCTGATCCCTGCGTGACGGAGCAGCCCAGCGATGATCACTACAGCGGCAGCAGAAACCACGTACGGCAAGACGCCCCAGCGCACGCCGATCCCGTGGGCGAGTATCGCCGCGACGCCGGCCAGCCCGAACCCGCATGCAGGTGCAAGGGCGAACGCCAGTAACCAGGAGCCACCGAGCAGACGAATTGATACCAGGGCTGGGAGCACCTGGAGAATCAGAACACCGATGCCAGCGGCCACCAGCACAAGGGCGTCAATCATCCGTCCCGGTGTCCCAGCGCCTGCTCGCGATAGTCACTGGCGGGGGGTGCCTCATCGATCGCCAGCCGCCGTGCCAGGTATGTCGAGCGCTTCTCCTCATTCTTCGCCCGTGCTTCCTGCACGGCGATCACACCGAGCAGCACAACCACCGTTGCGTACAGCAGCAGATCTGCTCCGCGGCCGACGCCCACGAAGTTCGCTACCCGAGTGAGCACCGTCGGAAAGATCACCGTGAAGATGGCGAACACGCCGAAGGCGATGATCAGCAGCCGACGGATAGCCAGCTGTTTCGCGCCGCGTTTGGCGAACAGCCATGCCATCACCACCAAGATTCCTGCGATGAGCAGGATCTGGATGATGAACGCCCGGTTGGTGAAGGCCCCGCCGCTGAGCGGGCCCGCGAGCAGCGTGTCCATCAGGCGGCGGGCGTCGTGGTGGTCGTGGAGCCCTGTCCGTCGCCGTGGACAAGGCGGGGGGTGCCCCTCCAGTTCTCGGCGGTGGTGATGTTGCGGCCGTCGACGATCAGCTTCACCCCGGGAACGTCACTGCTGGTGAGGTCCTTGTACTCGGGATGGTTGGTCTGCACGATGACCAGGTCCGCGGCCTCGCCCACGTGGTAGGGGTCCCAGCCAAAGCCACGCAGCTCGTCATCGGTGTAGAAGGGGTCGTGCACCGCGACCTCGGCGCCGCGGGCTCGCAATTCGTCGACAGTGGGGAACACCCCGGAGAATGCGGTCTCCTTGACACCAGCACGGTAAGACGCACCGAGCACGACGGCCTTCAGCCCCGTCAGATCACCCAGCAACTCCGTGGCGCGGCCAACGAGTTTGGCGGGCACGGAAGCGTTGAGCGTGCGGGCTGTGCGCACGGTCTCGGCGTCGGGGTCGGTGGACAGGTACAACCGCGGGTACACCGGGATGCAGTGACCGCCCACCGCGATCCCGGGCTGGTGGATGTGCGAGTACGGCTGCGAGTTCGACGCCTCGATCACCTTGTACACGTCGATGCCAGCCTGCTGCGCGAACAACGCGAACTCGTTCGCTAGGCCGATGTTCACGTCGCGGTAGGTGGTCTCTGCTAGTTTCGCGAGCTCGCTGGCCTCCGGCGAGCCCAGGTCCCACACTCCATTGGGGCGCGGCAGGTCGGAACGCTCGTCGAAGGTGAGGGCGGACTCGTAGAACTCGCGGGCACGGCGGGTGGACTCTTCGCTCATCGCCCCGATCAGCTTGGGGTACTTGCGCAGGTCCTCGAAGACACGACCGGTCAGCACGCGCTCGGGGGAGAAGACGGCGAAGAAGTCCTTCGATTCCTTCAGTCCGGAGATCTCTTCGATCATCGGGACGAAACGACCGCGGAGGGTGCCCACGGGCAGGGTGGTTTCGTAGGAGACAAGGGTGCCGGGGGTGATGTGCTCGGCGAAGGAACGAGTGGCTGCATCCATCCAGTCGAAGTCGGGTTCCCAGGTCTCGTCATTGACGAACAGGGGCACGACGATCACGATCGCGTCAGCGCCGGGGATCGCCTCCGCGTAGTCGGTGGTGGCGCGCAGGCGGCCTGCGGGGACGAGCTCCTCAAGCTTCTCCTGCAGGTGAGCCTCACCCGGGAAGGGTTCGGTGGCCTGGTTGATCAGCTCGACCTGTCGAGGGTTGATGTCGACGCCGATCACCTCGTGGCCCGCGTCTGCGAACTGCACAGCCAGTGGTAGCCCGATCTTTCCCAGTGCGACGACAGCGGTCTTCACGATCTGATTCCTCCTCGAGTGGGCGCGAGGCGCCCTGGTGCGATGGGAGGCGACCTCGGTCGCCCACCACGACAGGGTATCCTCCTAGGCGCGTCCGCTGGACGCACCACCCTCTGACCCGCCGAGAGAGATGGTATGAGCGACGCTGGTTCGACCCCGAGCGCTGATGCGCCCTACGCGGACTCGACCTGGTTCGTCGTCCCGCTGTTCAACGAAGGCGCGGTCGTCGGCGACGTGATTCGCGACCTGCGCACCCGGTATCCGCTGGTGGTGTGCGTGGATGACGGCTCCTCCGATGACTCCGCCCAGATCGCCCGCGACGCTGGGGCGGCCGTGGTGCGCCACCCCTACAACATGGGGCAGGGTGCTGCCCTCAAAACCGGAATCGACTACGCGCTGCGCGATCCGGCGATGCGGCAGATCGTGACGTTCGACTCGGACGGCCAGCACCAGGTGGATGACGCCGCCCAGATGATCGCGCTGCGTGAGCAGGAACAGGTGGACGTCGTGCTTGGCTCCCGCTTTCTGGATGCGCGCACGAAGCCGGGGCTGATCAAACGCCTCGTGCTGTGGGGTGCGGTCCACTACTCGAATCTCACCAGCGGCGTGCGTCTCACTGATGCGCATAACGGGCTGCGGGTGCTCGGGCGTCACGCCTGCGAGGTGATCACCATTGAGCAGAACCGGATGGCGCACGCCTCCGAGATCGTCGAGGAGATCGGTCGGCACGAGCTGACGGTGCGCGAGCATCCCGTGCACATCCTGTACACCGACTATTCGCGATCGAAGGGGCAGTCGGTGTTGAACTCGGTGAACATCGTCATCGACATGCTGTTCCGGTGACCGGCAGTCCGCTGCTCACTCGTCCTTCATCCCGCTGCCCGGGCGCCAATCGTGCCCGCGGCTCACCCGTCCTGCTTCTCCCGAGCGAGGGAGCCGTCGGCCATTGCACCGAAGAACTGCTTAATCTCGGCGTCGTCGGTCAGGATCGCGATGCCCGAATGCTTCGTGCGGTATTCCGGATCCTTGATCGGCATCTGCACGGCCCCGGCGCCCATGGCTGAGCGGGCCGCAAGCGCCATACGGCCCAGCGCGAACACGCCCGTGCCGTTGCTGGTACGCAGAGCGTCGGAGCCAGCCCCGGCCAGCTTCACCTGACTGGCCGGATTCAGCAGCACACTCGGAGACGTTGCGCGGTCCAGCAGAGCGCTCACGAACTGCTGCTGCCGCTTCTGCCGGCCGATGTCGGCTGTCGGGTCGATGTACCGAGCGCGCACGAAGGCGAGTGCCTGTTCCCCGCCAACGTCATGGCATCCCGTCGTCATCTTCAGACCGGAGCGGGCATCGTCCACGTCATGGTCGATGCACAGGTTCACGTGCCCGACCGCATCGACGATGCCCTCGACGCCGTCGAAGCCGATCTCCACGAAGTGATCCACCGTCAGCCCCGTGAATTCCTCGATGGTTGTCACCAGCAGAGCCGGTCCGCCGAAAGCGAAGGCGGCGTTGAGCTTGTACTTCCCGTGCCCGGGAATATCCACGAGGGTGTCGCGCGGCAACGAGACCAGGTACGACTCACCGTTGGGGGCCTTGTGCAGCAGCATGATCGTGTCCGCGCGCTGGCCCGTGGTGCCGTCGTCCGTCACGGCCTGCCCGCCGCGAGAATCGGAACCGGCGATCAGATAGGTCGTGCCCGGTGTCGCCTCGCGTCCGGAGAGCGCGTCGACGTGGTCGATCCGACCGTTCGCCCACAGGGTGAGTCCGCCGACCCAGCCGAGCAGGACGATGAGCACGAGGGCCATGAGCGTGGCGGTCAACCGCACCGGGCGTGGCACCCGCGAGCGTGAACGACGCGGCGGACCGGGACGCATCGATGCGACACCGCCGTCAGCGGGCGGGGCGAACCGGTCGCGGTGAGCAGGAGGCTCCTGCGACCACCCGGGACGTGGCCCCTCCTGTTGCACGCGCGGTGCCCCCGGATGACCTGTACGTTCGTGACCGACGGGGATCTGCTGTTCCACCGGCAGCGGCCGCGTCGGCTGCTCGACACCTGCGGACCCGGCGCGAGACGGGCCCCGCCGCGGCAGAGCGCGTGCGCTGCCCCCGGCCCGGGCTCGTGAGCCTCCAGGACGCCGCGGCGCACCCGGACGGCTGGGGCCTGGCGGCTTCTCCTCTGCCACAGTGCGGTCCTTCCTGTCGTTGGCCTGTCAGCGTCCAGTCGTCGGCCCGTCAGCGGCGCTCTGTCGTCGAGACCACGCATCCCCGGGATGCGCCCGACGCCGTCCGTACCGTGCGCTCGTCAGGGTAGCCGGTGGCGCGTGGCAGATTCCCGGAAACGCAACGCGTGTCAACACCGCAGCGTCGGTCACAGGCAGAGCGTCCCCGCCTTCGTAGACTGGGCCCGCCTGCGCACGGTGCGCGAGGCCGAAGGTCAGGAGGCGATGTGTCCGAGCCGCGCAACAGCGTGATCAGTCGAGACAGCCAGGGGCACCGTCGCGTCATCGCCGTCGTGGTGACGTACAACCGCGAGCAGCTGCTTCACCAGTGCCTCGACGCGATCGCCGCGCAGACGACGCCACCGGCAGGTGTGGTCATCGTCGACAACGCATCCACGGACCGCTCTGGTCACGTGGCAGATGAACACCCGCTGGGCGCTGATGTGCTGCACTTGCGTCGCAACGTCGGCGGCGCCGGCGGGTTCGCTGCGGGGATCGCCCGCGCCTTGGTGCGCCACGACGCCGACTGGGTCTGGGTGATGGACGACGACACCGTGCCACGTCCCGATGCACTCGCCGCGCTGCTGTCCGCCATCGAGGCCTCGCCGGTGCGCCTATCGGTATTGAGCTCTCGCGCTGTCTGGACCGACGGTCGCGAGCACCCCATGAACCGGTCACGTACACGGTGGAACGCCCGGCAGCAGGAACGCGCTGATGCGGCGGCTGCGGGCGGGCGCCCGATTCGCACCGCCAGCTACGTCTCTGTTCTGCTGCGCGGGGAGGACGTGCGCCGCCTCGGCCTGCCTCTGGCTGACTACTTCATCTGGTCCGATGACTTCGAGCACACGGGGCGTCTGCTGCGCCGCGGCCGTGGGGTGCATGTGCCCACCTCTGTGGTCGAACACCGCACCGCTACCTTCGCGAACGCCCAGAAATCCCCGGGCAGCCGCTTCTACTTCGACGTGCGCAACCGCGTCTGGGCACTGCTGCGCACATCGTCGTTCAGCCTGCCCGAGAAGGCGATGTACGGCAGCGCCTCAGTGCTCGGCTGGGTCAAGCGTCTGCTGCGCCACCGGGGCGACCTGCTCGGCGTGGGGCTGCGCGGACTCGGAGATGCGCTCCGCCGAGGCCCGCGCCCATCCGCCGACGTGCTCAGTGCCGACGGTGACGCCGCCGCCGACGTGCGCCGCATCGAGCGTGAGGCCGGCCGCTCATGAGCCCATCGGCCGTCTCGCAGCGAGGGGAGCCGTTCAGCGTCCTGATGCCGCTGTGGGGGAAGGATGACCCGGTGTGGGTGGAGCGCGCCATCCGCTCCTCGACGATCGAGCAGCAGCTGCAGCCCGACCACCTCATCCTCACCGTCGACGGCCCGTTGCCGCCCACGCTCGAACAGATCACCGAACGCGTTGAGGCGGGGGAGTTCGGCCCGGCCCGCGTTCTGCGCCATCCGACCCACCGCGGCATCGCTGCGGCGTTGCAGGACGGTCTGCTGGCCGCACCGACAGAACTCGTCGCCCGGGCCGATGCCGATGATCTGTGCCGCCCGGAGCGGTTCGCTCGCCAGATTCCCGTGATGGCATCCGGTGACCTCGACGTGCTCGGCTCCGCCATGCAGGAGTTCTCCGACCGGATCAGCGTCGGAACCGGGCCCTGGAGATCGCGTCCGCTCACCCAAGAACGGATCGAGGCATACGCGACCCAGCACTGCCCGTTCCATCACCCCACCGTGGTGCTTCGGCGCAGCGCCGTGCTTGCCGCCGGCGGCTACCGCGACCTGGCGCTGCTCGAGGATTACTGGCTGTGGCAGCGGATGCTTCTCGCTGGGGCCCGCGTGGCGAACGTCCCCGAGGCGCTCGTCGACTACCGCGTCGATGAGCAGCTCTTCCGCCGTCGCGGCGGGATGCGCCTGCTGTTGAGTGACCTGTGGCTGCAGCGACAGATGCTTCGCGATCGCATGATCGGCCCGGGACGGTTCGCCGTGAACGTGCTGCAGCGCGCCCTCTACCGTCTCGCGCCGAGCCCCCTGCGTCGGCTCGTCTACCGGCTCGGCGTCGAGCGCTGGCTGCGGCGCAGATCCGGCTGAACGGACCGGACGCTGATTCGACGTCGAGGCGCGCCGACGGCTTCGCAGGGACCGGGCGGCGGCTCGGCTACTGTGGGACCGTTCCGGTCCCGGAGGCTGTGCTTCATGCAGCCGGGGCCGCGTCCATTGCCCCGGTAACGGAAAGGACACCCTGTGTCGACCCCTGATCTCCTCGTCGTCGGAGCAGGCCTGTTCGGCCTGACGATCGCGGATCGGGCTGTGCGTGAGCACGGCGTCTCCGTGACGATCATCGATCGTCGCGACCACATCGGCGGCAATGCCTACTCGGAGCGGGACGAAGCCACTGGCATCGAGGTGCACCGATACGGCGCGCACCTGTTCCACACCTCCAACACGCGCGTGTGGGATTACGTGCGCCAGTTCACGGAGTTCACCGGGTATCGCCACACCGTCTATACGACCCACCGCGGCGTCGTGTATCCGATGCCGATCAACCTGGGCACGATCAACCAGTTCTTCTCCGCCGCCTACACGCCCGATGAGGCACGTGCCCTCGTGGCCGAGCAGGCCGGCGAGCTGGCTGGCACCGACCCAGAGAACCTTGACGAGAAGGGCATCTCTCTGATCGGTCGCCCGCTGTACGAGGCGTTCATCAAGAACTACACCGGTAAGCAGTGGCAGACCGACCCCAAGGAGCTGCCCGCCTCTATCATCAAGCGCCTGCCGGTGCGCTACACCTACGACAACCGCTACTTCAACGACACGTACGAAGGCCTTCCCAGGGACGGCTACACCGCATGGCTGGAACGCATGGCAGACCAGCCAGGCATTGACGTGCGCCTGTCCACAGACTTCTTCGACGCCTCACAGCCGCTGAACAAGGACGCCGTGCGCGGCCAGATCCCCGTGGTGTACACCGGCCCGATCGACCGCTACTTCGACTTCTCGGCCGGGGCGCTCGGCTGGCGCACCATTGATCTGGAGACCGAGCACCTGGAGGTCGGCGACTTCCAGGGCACCTCCGTGATGAACTACGCCGACGCCGACGTGCCGTTCACCCGCATCATCGAACCGCGGCACTTCCACCCCGAGCGCGACTACCCGACAGATCGCACGCTCATCCAGCGCGAGTACTCCCGCTTCGCTGCCGAGGGCGACGAGCCGTACTACCCGATCAACTCCAACGCCGATCGCGAGACACTGCTGCGCTACCGCGAGATGGCCGATGCCGAGCCGCGCACCCTGTTCGGAGGCCGTCTGGGCACCTACCAGTACCTCGACATGCACATGGCGATCGGCTCCGCCCTGTCGATGGCGGACAACAAGCTGGCTGACCTGCTGGCTGCGTGAGGAGAGACATGACCACCACCGCACCCCAGCGCGTCCTGCAGCGCCTCATTCTGCCGACGCAGGCCACCCCAGACGTCGTTCCCCTGTACATCGAAGGTGGAGACGCCCGTTCCGGTGTCACCTCCGCAGCGCACGGACTGGGCGCCGGCAGCCGACGTGGCGCCGCAGCACAGGACGCTCCGGCGACCGCGCAGGCGCCCGCATCCGTTGACCTCCACGAGCTGAGCTCCCGGCGCTCTGTGCACATCCCGGGCAGCTCCATGCGTTCCTTCGCGACGTACTTCAACGCCTTCCCCGCGAGCTACTGGCGGCGCTGGACACCGGTGCGCTCCGTGCGGCTGACTGTGCGCAGTCGCGGCGATGGCCTGCTGGTGGTGATGCGCTCCTCCGCCCGCGGAACCCTGCAGCGACACACCGCTGTTGAACTGCGCGGTGAGGCTGAAAGTGTGGTCGACCTTCCGCTGACGGCCTTCGGCGACGGCGGCTGGTACTGGTTCGATGTGTTCGCCGGTGCCGAGGGCGTGCTGATCGAGAGCGCCGAGTGGAGCGCCGACGCCTCCCTGGCCCGCACCGAGGGCACGTTCTCCATCTCGATGACGACGATGAACAAGGTGTCCTACTGCCTGGACAACATCGCCACCATCGCTCGTGACAGCGAGCTGATGAGCAAGCTCGATGTCATGTACGTGGTGGATCAGGGGTCGGACCGTCTGCGCGATCACGCGGATGAGCTCGCCCCGCTCCAGGACGTGATGGGATCCAAGCTCGAGGTCATCGAGCAGGGCAACATCGGCGGCAGCGGTGGTTTCTCCCGCGGCATGTACGAGGCAGCGACCGAAGGCACGTCCACATATGTGGTCAACTGCGACGACGACATCGTGATCGAACCCGAGTCGCTGCTGCGTCTGTGCACGTTCGCGGATTTCGCAACGACGCCCACCATCGTTGGTGCGCATATGTTCGATCTGAACAACCGCTCCGTGCTGCACACCTTCGGCGAGGTGGTGGACCGCTGGCGCATCCAGCCCGCGCTGCCCGTGGCCGAAGCAGAGCTCGGGCATGACTTCGCGCGCTCCCCGCTGCGCTCCACCCCGTGGCTGCACCGCCGTTTCGACGTGGACTACAACGGTTGGTGGATGTGCCTGATCCCCACCGAAACCGTGCGAGCGATCGGCCTCAGCCTGCCAGTGTTCATCAAGTGGGACGACGTCGAGTACGGCCTGCGCGCCAAGGAACGCGGCTATCCGACCGTCTCCCTGCCCGGCGCCGGTGTGTGGCACATGAGTTGGGTGGACAAGGACGACCTTGTGGGCTGGCAGGCCTACTTCCACGAGCGCAACCGCATCATCACCGCGCTGCTGCACTCCCCATACGACCGCGGTGGCCGCGTGGTCAAGGAATCGCAGTTCATGGACGTCAAACACCTGATCTCCATGCAGTACTTCACGGAGGCCGGCCGTCTCATGGCTCAGCGCGACGTGCTCGCAGGGCCCGATGCTCTCCACGGCAACATCGGCACCAAGCTGCCAGAGATCCGCGCCATGGCCCAGCAGTTCGACGACTCGCGCACCCAGAAGGACCAGGACGCATACCCTGCGGTGCGCGTGAACAAGCCGCCGCGCAAGGGCCGCCCGTTCACCCAGCCTTCCCGGCTCGTGCTGCCAGCCTGGACTGCGAAGACTCTCGTCAAGCAGCTCGTGAAGCCTGCATCCGAGCGGTCGGACGCCAATCCGCAGGCTGCCATCGCGCATCAGGACGCCAAGTGGTGGCGTCTGTCCGCCTACGATTCGGCGCTGGTCTCCAACGCTGAGGGCACCCAGATCGCCTGGTACAAGCGCGACCCGCGCCAGGTCCGCGGGATGCTGGCGTCCGCTATTGGCGCGCATGTGGAGCTGTGGCGCCGCTGGAACGAGCTGCGTGACCTCTATCAGCAGGCCAGTGAGCGGATCACCTCCTTCGAGGCCTGGGAGCGCACGTTCGAGCAGAACCCTGCTCCGGTGCGTGAGCAGGACGAGCAGCGCTCCGCGACCACCGGCGCCGGCGCGTGAGCGACACCGAGACTGCAGGGGAAGGCGCGATCAGCCCGGCGCTCCGGGCGCCGTCGCGCCAGGAGCGGGCGGACGGTTGGCATGCCCCGGGACAGGACGCAGGCTGGCTGAACCCGCTGCGTGAGCGGTTCCTGCTGCACTTGCTGGTGAAGAAGGAGCTGCGGGTCCGCTACCGCGGCAGCGTGCTCGGCATGGTGTGGAGCTACGTGAAGCCTGCCGTGCAGTTCGCGGTGTTCTACATCGCGCTCGGTGTGTTCCTGCAGCTGTCCAAGGGCGACCCCGCCTACGCGGTGTATCTGTTCTCCGGGATCGTCGTCATCAACCTGTTCGGCGAGGTGTTCGGCAACGCCACCCGCTCCATCACCGGCAACGCCCCGCTGGTCTCGAAGATCTACCTGCCCAGCGAACTGTTCCCATGGGCGAGCATGATCGTGGCGCTCGTGCACTTCGTGCCGCAGCTGCTCGTGCTGCTGGCTGGCGCGCTCCTGTTCGGCTGGACCCCGTCGCTTCTCGAGATCGGCGCTTTCGGGATGGGCATGGTGATCCTGGTCGTGTTCACGATCGGGCTCGGCATGCTGACTGCCGCGCTGAACGCCGCGTTCCGGGACATCGAGAACTTCGTTGACCTCATCGTCATGGTCGCTACCTGGCTGAGCCCCGTGCTGTACCGCATCGCGCTGGTCGAGGAAGCGATCGGCGGAACAGTGATGTTCTGGCTGTACGTGCTGAACCCGCTGACGATCGTGGTCGAACTCTTCCACACCGCGTTCTGGCGCCACCTGCCGACCACCATCGCGATCCAGGCCGAAGACCCCGCCTTCGCGGCATCCGGCGTCAGTGGACTGTGGTGGCTCGGACTGCTCGTTGCCGCGATCACCTTCGTTCTCGGCACCCTCGTCTTCGAGCGCTCCAAACGGCGCTTCGCCCAGGAGCTGTGACCCATGAGCACCGCATCCACCGCCCAGCCCGCAGCGGGAGCTGCACATGAGACCCGCGAGATGATTCGCATCGAGAACGTCTCCAAACGTTTCTCGCTGCGCCACACAAGAGCGCTGAAGGAGCTTGTCTTCGCTGCGCTGCAGCGCAAGAAGCTCGCCGATACGTTCCTCGCCCTCGACAGCGTGGACCTCACGGTGCGTGCGGGCGAGACCGTCGGCCTCATCGGGTTCAACGGCTCCGGCAAATCGACGCTGCTCAAAACGATCTCCGGCGTCCTCTTCCCGGACAAGGGACGCGTGCTGTTACGCGGGCGCGTGGCCGGTCTCATCGAGGTAGGCGCAGGGTTTCACCCGGATCTGACCGGCCGCGAGAACGTGTTCCTCAACGGTGCGATCCTGGGGATGAGCCGCGAGCAGATCGAGGAGCGCTTCGACGACATCGTCGCGTTCAGCGAGATCGAGCGCTTCATCGACACGGATGTGAAGTACTACAGCTCCGGCATGTTCCTGCGCCTCGCCTTCGCTGTCGCGGTGCACACCGATCCGGACATCTTCCTGGTCGATGAGATCCTGTCCGTCGGCGATGAACCGTTCCAGCGCAAATGCCTGGCGAGGATCCGCGAGCTGCAGGCTGCGGGGCGCACGATGGTGGTGGTCTCTCACGAACTCGACATGCTCGAGGAGCTGTGCACGCGGATCGTCGTGCTGCAGCAGGGGCGCGTGATCTTCGATGGGGATCCGCACGAAGCGGTCTCCACACTGCGCGCCTCCTGAACCGAGATACCGCTCGGCGGCCGGTAGCCAAGCGCCGAACCAGCTTCGGCTGGCCGAAAGCTGTACTCCCATCGGACGGTCCCAGGCTGTGTCACGACACGGCAGCGAAGACGCCGCGTGTGTACAGCCGGACGCCGGCCAGGTCAGAGCCGCATCGTGACTCCCTCGGCGCGGGTGATCTCCTCGGTCACTGCGCTCGCCGGGCCCACCACGCGCCCGCCCGCGAGCCACACGCCGAGCACGGTATCGAGGTGATCGAGCCCGTCGTCTGGCACAAGAACGACCGACTCTGCCGACGGCGCGACGTCCGGCCCGCTCCAGGCAGGAAGGGGAGCCGTCAGGCGATCTGGGCTTGACCGCACCTCAGCTGCCCAGTCATGCACCAGCGGCGGCAGAGAGCCCGGGAACCCCGGGCTGAGGGATGCCGCCTCCACAGCGAGAACGTCGTCGGCCTCGTCAGCAGCGGGGGAGGCTGGGTCTGAGGTGAACAGCACGCGGACGGGATCCTGGCCGGGGACGCTGCGCAGATCCGCGCCGAGAGCGAACGCGGCGATAACGATCACGAGCCGCTTCCAATGCGGTGCAAGGTCGACCACGGTGATCTCCCTGGGCTCAAGCGCGATCTCGTCCGCCAGGTGGCCGATCGCCTTGATGATCCAGTTCGCGAGTACATGGCCGGACAGCTCCACGCGCCCATCCTCGCCGTACCAGGCGAGCGCGGGTCGCGGGCCGACGGCTTCGAGAGCCTCGAGCAGTGCGGGCACGGGACCAGCGGTGGGGGAAGCGGGCGGTGTGGTCATCGAGCGTTCTCCTCAGGATGCTTGCGGGGACATGGGGCCTCGAGATGGATGCGGATCGCGCGCAGGGCAGGGTCGTCATCGGCGATGGCCTCTGCTGCGAGTGCCGTGCGCAGTCGCTCCACGAGCGCGCCTGCGCGCGCCCAGCCGCGTGGCGTATCGGCTCCGGGCAGCACGTACAGCTCCATGCCGTCGCGCCGCAGCAGAGGTTCGGGGTTTACAACGCTGCTGCGCTCCACATCACTGACGTGCTCTCCATCATGATCCCTGCTGCAGTGGGCATGCTCGACGTGGATATCCCCGATCTGCTCGGCCTCGTGGCGTGTGCGAAGCGCCACCTGGATTGCCTGCTCCACGCGATCAGGCGCCGGCTCCGGATCCATGGCCGCCACCGGCTCATCCTCGAGGCGCAGACCGAGAGCCTGCCAGACTGACTCGAGACTGGGGCGACGGAACCAGTCGTCGGGCCCCGTCCGGGAGAGCGCCGATGCCGGGACACCGGGCTCCGCTAACGCGTGCTCCGCGCCGCGGATGATCGCCGCGGGGATCCCGGCCGTCTTCCCCTTCACCAGATCGGCCGCGGCGGCGAGTTCATCGGCGAGGTTGCGCACCGTCACCGCCATACGACGCCCCTGGGAATCGGCGGTGCCGCGCAGATCCTGCAACGATGCGAGCCCCGCGGCGCCCAGGGCGATATCGCCGACGCCGTGACGCCAGATCCGTGAGGACGTGTCGGTGAGGATCACGGCCAGAGCACACCCGGTGGCATCCTGCAGGGCGCTGCGAATCTGCCGTGCGCATGCATCCGGATCCTCCGGCAGGAGCAGCAGCCCATCGGGGGCGTTCGAGGAATCGATGCCTGCGGCCGCCATCACCGGGCCATGGGCCAGCTGCACAATGCTGGTCACGACAGTGCCGTGCCGACGCCGCGCCACCGTGCGCACCGCCTGCTCCCGCACGGCAGCGTCCTTCTGCTCCGGCGGAACCACCAGGCCGGCCGCCTTGGAGATGATCTTCGTGGAGATGCACAGGACATCGCCGTCCTGCAGCGTGCCGTGCAGGTGCGCTGCGAGCAGAGCCGTCAGGTCATCGCCCGGCCGCACCTCGGGCAGCCCCTCGATACCGATCACCTCAAGGCGCGCAGGCCCGGCCTGTGCCCGGTGCGACTGCGTGCCGTCCGCTCCGTGCTCGCGGTCGATGCGTCCGTGCACTCCTGCTCCTCGCGTGGTCGATTCATCCGGCGGCGCTGTCCTTACGTGGACCGTGATCCCGGACGCACGGTTGACGAGCCTGAACTACACGGGTGTATTTTAGGGGCGCAGCCGGTGAGGCGGCCACATGGTTGCGGGATCCGCGTCGGACCTCCTGCCTGGTCGTCGGCGCACCGGCACCCGAATCGACAACAGACCGCTCGACCGCCGCACGCAGAGGCGCACCGAGCCCCGGCACGCGGCCGGACCGGAGGGAGTACGACGATGGATGACCAGCTCGGCGAGGATCGGCAGCGCGTAGAGCTGTCCCTGCTGGACTTCACCGTCGCCGACGCCGAAGACGGTGAGCTGTCCTGGCAGGAACGTGCGCTGTGCGCCCAGACCGATCCCGAAGCCTTCTTCCCGGAGAAGGGCGGTTCCACGCGGGAGGCGAAGAAGGTCTGCGTGTCCTGCGAGGTACGCGCTGAATGCCTCGAGTACGCGCTCGAGAACGATGAGCGCTTCGGTATCTGGGGCGGTCTGTCCGAGCGTGAGCGGCGCAAGCTGAAGCGTCGCGCGGTCTGACCGCTCCTCCGTGAGCACACGCCGGATCACCGCCGTCGTCCTGCTTGCTGGGACGACGACCCCGCACACCTTCCGCGGAACCCTGGCGAGCCTCCAGGCTCAGACGCGGCAGCCGGACGCCATCTGCGTGGTCACCACCGCCGGTCTGACCGCCGAGACGGAACAGGCCCTAGCCTCCGCGCGCGTCGACGGAACCGTCGACGATGTGCAGTCACACCCCGCGGCCGTCGGCCCGATGGCGGCGATCCGGCTCGCTCTGGGCGAGACACGTCCCGGCCATGGACTGTGCACGCCCACCGACGCATCTGAGGGCGACGACACGCCGCAGGCGGAGGAAGCATCGTCGCAGCAGGCTGTCCCGCATGAACGCCCGGGACGCCGCATGCGGGAGATCAACCCTCGCGAGCAGGCACGGAGGCTTGAATCAGAAGCCGAAGACCTCGCCCAGGTTCCCGCACGACTTCGCGAGGAGCGTCGGCGCGGCCGACGCATCGACACCTCCGCGATCGGCGCTGGTGAGTCCTGGCTGTGGTTCGTCCCTGACGGCGCCGCCCCCGGGCGCGAATCGCTCTCCTGGCTCGAGCACACGGTCGAGCAGTCACCGCGCACCGCCGTGGTGGGGTCCAAGCGTCTTTTCCACGGTGCGACGGCCGCTGTGTCACGCCCGAGCACTGCACCGGGCAATGCGCAGGAGACCAGCTCTGCTGCCGACGAGGAGCAGCCCACGACGGCGGACGACGCCGTCTCGCTGCTCGACGTCGGCATCACCCTCACCTATGGCGGACGCATCGCCACCGGCGTGGACCCCGGCGAGATCGACCAGGGCCAAGCGGACTGGCGTCAGGACGTCCTGGCCGTAGCGCTCGCTGGCATGCTTGTACGCGAGGAGACCGTACGGGACCTCGACGGATTCGACGTTGACCTCCCGCAGCCGTGGGCAGAGATCGACTTCTGCGAGCGGGTGTGGCGCTCCGGTGAACGGGTTGCCGTGCAGGCGCGGTCCCGTGTGATGGCCACACCAGCTGACGCGGAGCCGCATGAGACCTTGCGCGACCACCGACGTGGCCAGGTCCTCTCCCTGCTCAAGCAGCGCGGACCGGTGGGCGCCATCGCACTGCTGCTCGCACTGCCGCTGATCACCCTGGTGCGCGCCGTGTTCCTCCTGCTGATCCCGCAGCCGCGCCGCGCCGTCGCGGAAATCGCCGCACTCAGTGACGTTCTGCGGCTCAGTGGCCGCGTCATGCGACGCGGAGCCCGATCTCGACGTGCCGCACGCGTACCTCGGCGGCGTCTGGCACCGCTGTACCTGCCACGCGGCGAGGACCTGCGCCAGCAGGTCGACACCACCTGGACCCGGCTGTTCGCCGACGATGAGCGCACTCGCCGCGCACGACTGACCTCCTGGGGAATCGCCGGTACGCGGCACGGTGTTGAGGACGCCACCTACGGGCGCCATCTCGCGTGGGCCGGCGCGCTTGCCGTCCTCTCGGTGATCGGCACCCTCGTGGTGCTGCGTGGCCTGCTGGGGCGCGGTGACCTCAGCGGTCCGGCCCTCATCCCGATGCCGCAGACGCTGCGTGACGCCTTCGCTGCTGCATGGTCCAGCTGGGTCCCCGGTGACCTGGGGGCCCGCGGCCCGGCTGACCCCCTGCTGCGCCTGCTCGGCTCGCTGCCGTTGCCTGGCGAACTGTTCGTCGAGGCCATCGTGTTCGCGGCCATCCCCGTGTCGGCACTCGCCGCGTGGTTCGCGGCGGGGGCGCTCACTCGGGCGATCGGTGCGCGGCTCGTCGCCGCTGTGCTGTGGGCGCTCGCGCCGCCTTTGCTCTCTGCGCTCTCGCTGGGCGCCTGGCCCCTGCTGCTGGCACATATGCTCATGCCGCTGCTCGCCCTCGCGGTGGGGCGCGCCGTGGGCTTGCCGCACAAGGTGCATCGGGCCAGTGTTCCGGCTGCCGCGGCCGCCGGCCTGCTGCTGCTTGTGATCGGTGCCGTGCAACCGGTGCTTGTTGCCCTCGCTGTCGTGATCGGCCTGCTGATCGCTGCTGTCGTGCCGGGACGACGCCGACGGCTGCTCTGGGTACTGGTTCCTTCGCTTGCCCTGCATGCCCCCTACATCCCGCAGTACATCGGGCATCCGCAGCTGGTGCTCGCCGTCGGCGGCATGCCTGCGCCGACTCAGGTACCCACGCCACTGGACCTGCTCGCGCTCTGGCCGCAGACACCGCTAGTGCAGGAGTCGCTGCTCGCATTTCTGCCACCGGCGGCAGTGACCGCTCTGCTCTGTGTACCCGTGATCCTTGTGCTTCCCGTTGCCCTTGGCGCGTCGGTGCTGGGCGGCCCAGCCGGTACCCTCGCACGCCTGGGTCTGCTCGGGGCTGCGGCAGGGATTCTCGTGATCGCCTGGGCGCGAAGCGTCGACCTGGAGATCACTGACGGCCTTGCCGTCGGCCCGCCGTTGCACGCCCTGCTCGGCCTCGTGCTGCTCACGCTCGCCGCAGCCGCGCTGTGCGGATACGACGCTGCGGCCCGGCGTGATGAGTCCGTGGGCCGTGCCCGGCGGGTGTTGAGCACCGTGCTCGCGGCGGGGGTTGCGGCCGGTGCCGCAGCAATGGTCGCGCTGTGGAGCGTGTACCTGCCTGGCAGCTTGCAGATCGAGCGCACCTCCGAGGTCGTGGTGCCGACGGCGGCATCCGACCTCGGCCGTTCCGAGGCACGTGGCCGCGTGCTCGTGCTCGAGGCCGGCGAAGAACCAGGCATGGCGCGTGCGAGCGTGCTCACACAGGGGCAGGACTCGGTTGCCCAGCGGTCGGCCATCGTCGAGCTGCGCCGTCTCGAGGCGACGCGCAGCGATGCGAAGGATCCCGCCTCGGCGGCGCTGCGTCAGGCCGCGGCGCAGCTACTGTCCCCGGGAGCGGTAGCTGATGGTGAGGCTTTCCGGACACTCGCGATCGGTTACGTGGTCGTGCCCGGTGAGGATGAGCAGCAGCGCGACCTGGTCGATGCGCTCGACTCCTCCACAGTGCTGGAGAAAGTCACGCAGACCACGAGCGGTGGCCTGTGGCGGGTCGCTGAGGCGGCTCCCCGCGCCCGCGTCATCGCCGACGCGGACTCCACGGCGCAGGGCACGGCGCTTCGCAGCGACACGATCACCGCCTCGGGCCGTGTCAGCGCCGAAGGCACTGACCGTCTCGTTGTTCTGTCCGAGCGCGCTGACTCCGACTGGGTGGCGCGGGTTGACGGACAACGGCTGGAGCCCACCGTGATCGACGGCTGGGCACAGGGCTTCACCTTGCCCGCCGACGTCGGTGGCACCGTGCAGATCGACCGTGAGCAGCCCGGGACGCTGATCTGGCAGATCCTGCTGCTCAGCGCCACCGTGCTCACGGCCCTGGTCGCCGTGCCGTGGCGGCCGCGCACCCGAGGGATCGAGGACTTGTATGGCTGAGCCCGCTGCACCGCGCGAGAGCCGCCCACGGCCGCTGCTCGCCCTCGCCTCTGCCGCGGTCCTCGCCGCCGCCGGCGCAGTGATCATCGTCCAGCCCGAGCCGGTCAGCTCTGCTGTGCAGGTCGCGCAGACCCAGGCGACGCCGGGCCCGCTGTCACGGTTCTGCCCTGGCCCGCTCACGCTGCCCGATGGTGCCCTGCCCACCGGCGGGGACGCCGAGCTGGGGGTGACCGCGCCCGCGACCACCGTGGGAGCATCCACGGTGTCGCTCGAACCTGATTCGGGGCTGCTGTACGGCTCCACCGAAGGATCCGAGACGCTGCGAGACCCTGCCGACGGCAGTGTGCGCACCCCGTCGATCACCGCCCTCGACGACGATGACACCCGCATCTCCACGACTGCCGAGCACAGTGGCCTGGGAGCCTCGGTACAGACGCTGGCAGACCTCGGGAAGCGCCCACACATGGTGACGGGCACCGCGACGAATGGCCCCCCGATCACCGATGTCGTGCAGTCCACGGCGACGACCACAGGTGACTACCGCTCGCTCGCAGCCACCCGGTGCACTGCTCCGACCACTCAGGCGCAGTTCCTGGGTATCAGCACGCAGCGCGGCGACAGCGCTGCGCTGGTGTTGCGCAACGTCTCACAGCGTCCGGCCACAGCGTCGGTGCAGATCTGGACCGCGGAGGGACCAGCGGCTATGGAGGGCCGCAGCCGGGTGGTCGTTCCCCCCGGCGAGGAGGAACGTGTGCTGCTCGAGTCCGTGGTCGGTGCCGAGGACGATATCGGCGTGCGGGTCGATGTGCTCGGCGCACCACTGATCACCACCGTGCAGACCACCTCCCGCGACGGCCTCACCCCGACGGGGGCGGAGATCATTCCGTCGTTGCCGGAACCGCGCAGTGATCAGGTGCTCCCCGGTGTGCACGTCACGGGTGGGTCCCCGCGACTCGTGCTACTGAACCCTGGCCGCAGCGATACGACGGTTGACGCAGAGATCGTCGGCCCGAAGGGAGCAGTGGACGTGCCCGCGGCACGCGGCATCGACGTCGCTGCCGGCACGCTCGCCTCCGTTCCCTTGGACGGGCTGACGCCCGCGAACTACTCGGTGCGCCTCACAGCGGATACCCCCCTCAGCGCGGCAGTGACGTTCGGAGTGACCGGTCGTGATCTGCCTGGCGACACCATCGGTGCACCTGTGGATACTGCAGTGGTCCAGGCCGCGCCCGACCTGCTGAACGGAGCCGTGATCGCCATCCCACCCGGTGGCACCGACGGTCGTCTGGTTGTGGATCCGCAGGGAGCTGACACGCTCCAGGTGATCCCGTTGCGCACGGATGGAACCGCGGGGAAACCGGTCGAGGTCTCGCTGCCGGAGAACACCGCCACCACGCTGAACGCTAAGCAGCTCGGGGTGGATGCGAACACAGCGGGACTCGTGCTGGTCCCGGGCACGCAGCCGGTCCACGCAGCGTGGGTTCAGCTCCTGGCCGACGGAGCCGGGGGGAATCTCGTCTCCGTCCTGCCGGTGCCGAGTCCGAGCGTTGCCGAGCGCGGTGCTGAGGTATCGCTCGCACAGTGACCTGCTGCCGCGCGGCGGCACCTGCCGGCGGGGAGTGGGGCGATGAGGTCAGTCGCCCCAGGCGTCGGGGTCGACGTCTTCCGCGGCCATCCCGAGCAGGGAACCCACCTGCTCGGACAGCACCTGGCGGATCAGCAGCTCCAGGTGATCGCGGTCGCTGCACCGTGTCTGGATCGGCAGACGGTGCAGCACCGCTCGAGGCGGAGTCTCACGTGTTCCCGGCAGGGATCGGCCCAGGCTCGCCGTCCGGCCCTCCCATGGCGCGGGATCCGCTGGTGGCACATCCTCGACGAGCACCCGCAGGTGCTGCAGCCGGCGAGGGAAACGCTCGAGAAGATCCGCAGCGGCATCGGCGGCCACCTGGTCGAAGACCTCGCGTCGGGTATGGAAGCCGGGCAGGTGCATGGGGATCAGGCTGCTGCGCAGGCCGCGGCCGTGACGGTCCCGTCGCCGTGGACCGGATCGGCGATCTGTAGCGGCGGCAGTCACGGCGTCGAAGGACATGGCCGCACCCTACCGCCGCCCCGATCCTTGGCGGCTCCTGACGACGATCCCGGCCGCGTGCGACCATCCGGTGCCGAGCCCCTGAGCGTGCTCAGAATCGAATCTCCCTGCTCCCGTGGTGCGACCCGCGGAACCGTTCGCATCCCACCCGCAGACCGCTTGATGCGTAGACTCGCAGGGTGCCTGCTCGTGAATGCTCCCGTACCGCGTGTTCCCGTCCCGCG
Organism: Brachybacterium timonense; assembly: GCF_900258505.1. GTDB lineage: Bacteria > Actinomycetota > Actinomycetes > Actinomycetales > Dermabacteraceae > Brachybacterium > Brachybacterium timonense. The sequence goes on along the minus strand of NZ_LT984895.1, from coordinate 2,218,459 downwards.
GTGAGCACGCTGACGTTCGTGTATGAGGACCGCACCGCGGTGCTCGGCCCCCTCTCACGCGTCAGTGAACCGCACGCCTACGATCTGTGCGCCCATCACGCGGGACGGCTCACCGCCCCCGTCGGCTGGGAACTGCTGCGCATCACGGGGAGCCCAGAGGCCAGCGATGATCTGGTGGCCCTCGCCGACGCGGTGCGGCCAGTGCCCCCGGCTCGCCCCGCTCCGGCTGAGCAGGCGCCGCGTCGGGATGTCTCCCGCACTGCCCGTCACCTCCACGTCGTCAGGACTTCCGATGACTGAGAACACCCACGACCTGTCGACCATCGTCAAGGCCTATGACGTGCGTGGCCGCGCCGGAGAGGACCTCACCGACGAGGTCGCTCGTGCCCTGGGCGCCGCTTTTTCCGACCAGCTTGACGCTGCAGCGATCATCGTTGCCCACGACATGCGGGTCTCCTCCCCGCAGCTGTCCGCGGCGTTCATCGACGGCGCCGTGCGGCGCGGATCAACGGTGGCACGGGCCGGATTGTCCTCGACCGATCAGCTGTACTGTGCGAGCGGATTGCATCGTGCCGCTGGCGCCATGTTCACCGCGAGCCACAACCCCCCAGCAGACAACGGCATCAAGCTCTGCCTGCCGGGGGCGCGCCCCATCAGCCGCGACAGTGGCCTCGATGACATCCGTCGCCGCGCCGAGGCCTACCTGGATACGGGCGAGATCCCGGAACGGCCCGGCGGCCGCGCCGAAGATATTGACACTCTCGCCGACTACGTTGACACCGTTTTGTCGCTGGTCTCCGTCCCGACCCGTCGGCGACTGCGTGTCGTGGTCGATGCTGGCAACGCTATGGCTGGGTTGACAATGCCCGCGGTTGCTGAGCGGCTCGATTCGGTGGACGTGATCCCCCTGTACTTCGAGCTCGACGGCACCTTCCCGCACCACCAGGCGAACCCCTTGGATCCCGTCACGCTGACAGATCTGCAGGCGCGGGTCCAGGCCGATGGTGCGGACCTGGGCCTCGCCTTCGATGGCGACGCCGACCGCTGCATCGCCGTGGACGAGACCGGCCGCATCGTGCCGCCGTCGGCACTGACGGCGCTCATCGCTGCACGGGAGATTGACCGGGCGCGCGCCGACGGCGAGTCGGAGCCGGCCGTCGTGGCGAATCTTGTCTCTTCCCGCCATGTCGAGGACGCCATCCGCGCCGCCGGCGGCCGGCGGGTCCGCTCACGCGTGGGTCACTCTCTGATCAAAGCCTTGATGGCCGAGCACGACGCTGTCTTCGGCGGTGAGCACTCTGCCCACTACTACTTCCGCGACTTCTTCTACGCGGACTCCGGTATGCTCGCCGCGCTGCACCTGCTGGCCGCTCTCGCCGCTACCGACGGGCCGCTTTCCGTGCTCATCGCCCAGTACGACCCGTATGCCTCGAGCGGGGAGATCAACTCGCGGGTGCCTGATGCTGCGGCAGCCATGCAGCGTGTGCAGCAGTGGGCTGATCGGATCGGAGACGTCAGCAGCGACCAGCTCGACGGACTCACGTTGGAGCACTGGGCAGATGGTGCGGCATCGTCCGAGCAGTGGTGGCTGTCGCTGCGCGCATCGAACACCGAGCCGCTGCTGCGACTGAACGTGGAAGCCGCGGAGCACGCGACCATGGAGCGCATTCGTGACGAGGTGCTCGAGATCGTGCGCACCGAGGTGCCGGCTGAGTCCAGCGGCGCAGACATTCCCTCGTGGTTGCGCGCTGCGCTGCGCTGTCCTGCCTGCCATGCTGAGCTGCGTGACCGGACGGCGGCGCTCGAGTGCACAGACTGCGGTGCCCGCTACGCCGTACGCGAGGGGATCGCGATGCTCACCGAGCCGGGGGAGTGACCGGACCTCAGCGCTGGAACGGCACGGCGTGAACCTGCTCGATCAGCTCCTCGGTGGCCTGACGCCGACGGCGCAGCGTCTCCTCATCCCGGCGGGATCGTTCAGCGATGACCGCCTGAAGGAACGCCTCGGGATCCGTGCCGGGCGGGGGAGCGGGGGCCACGAACGGTAGTGCGCGCTGCACCAGTGCCCGCGACAGGTCCCGACGGGAGGCGGTGTTCATCGTCGTGGCACGCGGTAGGAACCGTCTGATGTCCTGGGCGAGCTCGAGCGGCAGACGGCCCACGTCGGCACGGGCAGCCCAGTCAGCCAGGTGCGCGGGCACCTCCAGGCGCTCATCGTTGCGGTCACGCATCCGTTCCTGCAGCACCATCGTCCCCGCCAGCAGGTCGCCGACGCGCCTGGACCGGGGATCGATCACTGCACAGGTCAGCGCCACCGTGCCGCTCGTTGCCCACAGCTCGAACATCGCCATCACCGCGCGCAGCAGACTCTGACGCGCATGCGGTGGCCCGCCGTCCTCACGCACCACGCGCGTCCCCACGATGAGGCGACCCACTGAGCGGCCGCGCAACAGCATCTCGCACACCATTGGATACCCGAGGAACGCGGTGAGGTTCGCGAACAACAGCCCGGGGATGAGCAGCCCGTCATCTAGGCCGAGCAGTTCGCCGACGGTGACAACGGTGATGGACCCCGCGATCATGAGGACGATCTGTATGACGCCATCGATGACACCGGAGAGCATACGCACGGCGAATGAGGCTGGGCGCAGATCGAGCAGAACGGCCTCGCCGATGACGAGGCCGTCACGGCGCGGGCTCGTGGCGGGCATGCCCCCATCCTTCCAGGCCTGCGGCCGGGAGCGGACCTCCGTCCGTCGGCTTCCGGAGGTGGGATGGTGCGACTTTCGTCGGCGGCCCTGCTGGCGCTGCACGGCCTACCCTGCTGGAGTGGACACCGACGCTTTCATCGCCGTGCACCGCCCCGTCTGGGAGAAGCTTGCACGACTGACCCGCTCCCGCCGACTCGAGGCTGCCGACATCGACGAGCTGATCGGCCTGTATCAGCAGACCGCCACGCATCTGTCGACAGTGCGCTCTACGAACCCCGATCCGGCGCTCACGGCGCATCTCTCGCTCCTCGTGCACCGCGCACGGTTGCGCATCACCGGCACCCGGGTCCCGCTGTGGCGTCACGCCCGCAGCTTTTTCTGGGATGACCTGCCGGCAGCGCTGTACGAGGCGCGTCGCACCGTGGGGGTGAGCGCCCTCATCTTCCTGGTCTCTACCATGGTGGTGGCCTTGTGGTTCGGCCTGGATGCGAGCGCCCGTGAGCTGGTGCTTCCTGCCGCGGCGCAGCGCGCCCTCGCTCAGCACGAGTTCGTGGCCTACTACTTCCAAGGGGAAGCGGCCGGTTTCGCGGTGAAGGTCTGGACGAACAACGCATGGATCACCGTGCAGGCCGTCGTGTTCGGCGTCACCGGTTTCTGGCCGGTGGTCATGCTGCTGCAGAACGGGCTGAACCTGGGGCTGTCCGCCGGTGTGATGGCCGCCTACGGCCAGCTGGGCACGTTCTTCGCGTACATCCTGCCGCACGGCCTGCTGGAGCTCACCTGCGTCGTGGTGGGTGCGGGCGCCGGGTTGCGCGTGTTCATGTCCTGGGTACGCCCGGGCCCACTGCCGCGCCTGTGGGCGCTCGCCCGCGCCGCACGTGCCCTGGTGACCGTGGCGATCGGGCTTGTGCCGGTCCTTCTGCTGTCCGGCTTCCTCGAAGCATTCGTCACGCCCAGCTCCCTGCCCACGGCCGTGAAGATCCTGATCGGCGCAACGGTGTGGAGCGCTTTCCTGATCTACATGCTGGGCCGCGGGCGCGCTGCACATCGCAGCGGCATCACCGGTGACCTCTCCGATGAACTCGTCGGGGATCGCATCGCCACCGCCGGCTGACCTCACAGGTCAGTCAACGGCCGTGGGCCCACCACCGGGCACCGGGCCGCGCCGAGCGCAAGCGGTCCAGCATCCACCGCGACCATGCGGGGCTCAGAGCTGGCCGGCCGCCTTCATCGCGAGGTACGTATCGGCCAGGGCCTGCGGTGCACTCTCTGGCGGAGCATCCACAACACGTGCCCCCGAGCGGGACAGCACCCCGGCCACGCCTGAGCGCTCCAGGCGGGACTGCTCGGCCGCGGCCGCCTTGTACACGGCTTCCACGTCATGACGATCTGCCGCCAACGTGTCCAGGGCGGGGTCGCTCACCGACGCAATGATCAGCGGATGATCCCGGGCGATCCGCGCAGCCACAGGGGCCAGGCCCTGATGCACCACTGACGGCTCAACCGGGGTGATCAGTACCACGAGCGCACCCTTGCGGGCACGGTCATTGATCTTCCGGGCAGCACTCTCCCAGTCCGTTTCCACCAACGCGGGGTGCACCGCCGCGGTGGTGCGCACCACGTCGCGCAGCACCGTGGAGCGGCTCGAGCCGATCACGGAGGAGTGGCCGATGCGGTCCACGCACAGCAGATCCACCCGGTCACCTGCCTGTGTGGCGAGTGCCGTCATCAGCAGCGCAGCATCGAGAGCCGCATCCAGGCGCGGCGCATCCCCGAGCCGCGCTGCAGAGGTGCGGGAGGTGTCTACCACCAGCAGCACATGCCGATCTCGCTCGGGTCGCCAGGTGCGCACCACCACGCTGCGGCGGCGCGCTGTGGCGCGCCAGTCGATCGACCGCACGTCGTCGCCGTCCACGAAATCGCGCAGCGAGTCGAACTCCGTGCCTTGCCCGCGCTGGTGCACGACCGCGAGCCCTTCGATCTCGCGTAGACGCCGCACACGCGACGGCAGATGACGGCGCGAACCGAAGGGATGCAGGGCCAGCAGACGGCCCGGCGCATCAGCCCGGCCCACTCGACGTACCAACCCCCACGGCCCTCGGCTGGCCAGCACAAGAGCGCGAGAAGAATGCTCACCGCGTCGCGTGGGTTGCAGCGTCTGGCGGATGGCGCGGCGCTCCCCGGGCGGCACCACCAGGTCCGTGCGCTGTGCATCGATCCCGGCGGTGGGATTCCATGCGTCCCGTATCTGCAGATGGGCGGTGCGCACAGTCGGGTTCGTCACGAACACCGCGCCCGAAACCTGCTCGCCGAGCCTGACCTGCGCCGGCAGGCGGCGCTGCACGAGCAGTCGACTCGGCGCCGGTGCCCGCAGCGCATCCAGGAGAACGATGCCGGCCCAGATGACAAGGAGCCCCGTGAGAACCCACCACAACGGCCACAGCACCAGGATCGGCAGGCCCACAGCGGCCAGGGCGACCGCACGCGGGGTGATCGTGAGTCTCATCGCAGCCTCAGCGCGGAACGGGCACGGAGGAGAGCGTGGCGGCCAGCACCGACTCCACCTGCGAGCCCTCGAGCTCGGCCTCCGTCGTCAGCCGTACACGATGCGACAGCGTCGCGGGGGCCATCGTCTTGACATCGTCGGGGGTGACGAAGCCGCGACCGGACAGGTATGCCCAGGCGCGCGATGTGCGCAGCAGCGCGATCGCGCCACGGGGCGAGACACCGAGCGCGAGGCTCGGGGACCGACGGGTGGCGCGGCAGATGTCGACCACGTACTCCACCACGGGATCCTCCGCCCGTACACGCGCCACGTCACGCTGTGCACGGCGCAACGCTTCAGGCCCAATCACGGGCTGGAGGCCCATCGCCGCGAGATCGGTCGTGTCGAAGCCGTCGGCGTGGCGACGCAGCACCCCGACTTCGTCGTCGCGTTCAGGCAGCGGCATGACGGCCTTGAGCAAGAAGCGATCCAGCTGTGCCTCGGGCAGCGCATAGGTGCCGTCGAACTCGATCGGGTTCTGTGTGGCGATCACGACGAACGGGTCGGGCAGCGGTCGGCTGGCGCCGTCCACGCTCACCTGACGTTCCTCCATCGCCTCGAGCAGGGCGGACTGCGTCTTCGGCGGGGTGCGGTTGATCTCGTCAGCCAGCAGCAGGTTCGTGAACACGGGGCCTTCGCGGAAGACCAGGTCACTGGTGGAGGCGTCGTACACGAGGGAGCCGGTGATGTCGCCAGGCATCATGTCGGGCGTGAACTGGACACGCCGCATTCGCACGTCCAGAGCTGCGGCCAGGGATCGCACCAGCAGCGTCTTGGCGACACCCGGAACACCCTCGAGCAGCACATGACCGCGGCACAGCAGCGCCACCACCAGGCTCGAGACGGCGGCATCCTGCCCCACAACGGCTTTGTGGATCTCATCGGCGAGCGAGCGCAGTGCGTCGCGGGTGGCGACGTCGAACTCCACCGCAGTACCGGCGGCTCTGGGATGGGGCGTCGGATCGGCGGTGCCGCCGACGGGGGAGGGCGTGGTCATCGGTCGATCTCCTTCTCGAGACGGTCGAGGTCATGGGCCAGGTGCAGCAGCTCCTGGTCGGTGTGCACAGGGCCCGGAGCGAGCAGAGCCCGCAGCTCAGCGGCGGAATGGGAGACATGCGGGGTGAGCGCCGAGATGAGCGTGTCGAGCTCGCGTTCACGCCGCACGCCGAGGCGGTCCGCGAGACGACTCGCGGTCGCCGCGCGCAGTGAGGAGGCTGCGGCCTCACGCTGCGAGCCACGCTGCAGGAGTCGGGTTCTGCCGAGCACGAGCTCCTGAGCACGCACCGCCACCGGAAGCGGCTCCACGACGACGGGGCCCAGACGGAACGCCGCCACCATCAGCCCCATCAGCGTCATCACGACGATCCACAGAGCGACGGGGCCTGCCCAGCGAGGCATGTGTGTGAACAGGTCCGGGGCGTTCCCGGCCATGGGGTCGGTGGACGATGGCACATACCAGGTGAGCTGCTCATCGGCGCCCAGCGCATTGAGCGCCACCGCAGAGTTATCAGCATCCCGGACAGTCGCGTTCGCCAGCAGGTCGGCTGATCCGAGCACCACCAGATCGCCCTCGACGGCCACCAGCCCCGTGTCATCGGGTCCGAAGCAGGTCGCGCCGCCGGGGGCGCGGTACTGGATGGAGGGCGGGAAAGCGTTGTCGTCCGACGGGCCGGGCAGATGCACACTGCGCGCGCGGAAGGCGGCCTCTCCACAGTGTGCGTCTGCTCGGATCGTCGTTGCCTCACGCACCTGGCCTGCGGGTGTGATCGATGTGTCGACGTATGAGAGCACGATCATGCTGGGTGCCACCAGGAGCAGGCGTCCGGATCCCGGGGCTGCCGCCGCGTCGGCGAGCAGGTTCAGCTGCTGCCCGGATAGGCCGTTGGGGTCGGTCACCAGCACCGAGCGTCCCGCGCGCAGCGACTGTGCCGCGTCCTCGGTGTGGCGCTGGACGCCGACGTCGGTCCCTAGATCCTTCAGCACGGACACGACCGCCCGGGATCCCTGAGCAGTGGGCGCATCCGGTTCCAACGGCCCGTCCCGGTAGTTGCCGCGCAGCACTGCGGTCACCAGCGCAAGGAGAACAGCGAGCACCACCGCGACCGTGAGCACTCGCGATCGGCGCTGTGACGTGTCGACGGCATCCACGCCGCTGGTGGACGTCGGAGCGGACTCAGCCTGCACGGCCGGTGCTTCCGGTGCGCTCATGTCGCGACCCCACTGAACGCTGATACCGAGTCGTCGGTGAGCGTTGGGCTGGTCTGCGCGAGGTATTCGGCGAGCTTCACGGCGTCCCGGGCACTCTTCGCACCGACGCTGCTGCGGGAATAGGCGGCGGTGTCGAAATCGTCGGCGATCTTCTGCAGCGGACTGGACAGCTCGGGGAAAAACTCGCGTGCCGAGGCTGCGGCCTCATGCGCTGTCATCCCGGCCACGACATCCACGAGAGTGCGCTCATCGAGGTCGCGGACGAGGGCACGCATGGCGAGCACCACGGCGTCGTCCCAACGTTGCGCACTCGCCGCATCGGATGCGCGCTGCCGCAGCTGCGTCGCCGTCTGCACGGGATCGGCGTCCAGATCCGAGGCCACGCTCAGCTCAGCGCTGCGGCGCAGCATGCCGCTGCGACGGAGCACGAGCACGGCTGCGGTCAGCAGAGCGAGCCCGACGATGACCGCTACGACCCAGTGCGCAGGTGACGAGCCTGAGATCCCGTCGAGCATGTCGATCAGCCAGCGTTCGATCGCGCCGAGCACCCACTGCACGAAGCCGGGGGAGTCGTCGTATTCCGGCTTCAGCAGCTCGCGGCGAATGCGGCCGCGCGCATCATCCGGCGGCAGGTCCACCCCGCCCGTCGGCAGGGGGCCGGCCAGCACGCCGAGGCCGAGCATGCTGCGTGCCCCGATCATGTCGCCTGTCCTGATGCCGTGGCGCGGGCGGCCTGCGCCCGGTGTGTCAGTTCTATATCCCAGGCCTCATGTCGCATACGAGCGTCGGCGTACACCGCTGTGGTGCCCGCTCCCAGGAACGGAGCGATCAGCACCGTAGCCACGTAGGTGCCCAGCATCGAGATCACCGTGAGGACGCCGATGGCCACGGCGAGAGCTTGGAACGACGTGGCCAGCAGGATCCCGATGTAGACGACGGTGGCGATCGTGAGGAAGACGCCGGAGACGACCTGCGTCGCTACCGCGCCCAGCACGATGATGAGCAGGTAGGTGCCGAACACGCGCCACAGTCTGCGCCCCCGGGTCAGCTCGAGGGATCGGCGCAGGGAACCGATCACGCCTGTCTCTTCGAGCGCGATGATCGGGATCGTGAGGGCGAAGCGCACGTAGATGTACAGCCAGAGCACAGCACCGATCAGCAACCCGATCAGGAGCGATCCGACGGTCACCCAGGTGCCCTCCTGCTGGATCATCAGCGGAATCGCCGCGAGCGCAACGATGGCGGCGAACGCGAGCAGTCCGATGAGGTAGGCGATCACCGTGGCGAGCAGAGCCCGCCACCAGCCGGTGCGAATGGCCTGCGTGATTCGGGCGCGAGCGATCGGCTCACCGGTCGCCTCTGCCACGGTGATGACGGCAAGAGCAAGCATCACGATGCTGGTTGCCACCAGAGTCAGGAGGGCGGAGACAGCGGACGACGCGATCGAGGACATGGTGCCGCTGACCGCGTCAGCGGGAGAGACGTCCACGGGAGCCTCCGGGTTCTCCAGAACGGCTTGCATCTCGCCGATCATCGGGATCATGCCCAGGCCCGTCGCGATCGTGGTGATGAAGAAGGCGATGCCGAAGACCAGCGCGGAGAGCTTCAGCGTCAGGCCCGGTCGCATGCGGTAGATCCGCACGGCGGCTCCCAGCAGCTCACCTACGCCGAGCGGCCGCAGAGGGAACAGCGGCGTGCGCTGCACGAGCTCCCGTTCTAGCGGATCGGACGTTGTCGGCTGAGACGGCGGGCGGTGGGCGGATGGCTCCGGCCCGGGCTCGCACGCACCGCTGTGGGCTGCGCCAGGGGCTGTCCATCCGCTGCTCATCACACCGCTCCTCGTTTATCTGTGCATTGCATTGCCCGGGCCGCAGCGCCATGTGACGCCATGCGGCCTGCACGACCACCCATGACTGTAGGGGAGTGGCCGACTCGCCAGATCCGACGAACGTCGAGGGCAGTCGTGACGGTGGTCCACAAGCTCCGGCACGCCGCCGGGCCATCTGACGGCTGACCGGCGGTCTGCGGTGGCATGATGGCCATATGACGACGCCTTCACGGATCCTCGTGGTCGACGACGATCAGGCGATCGCCGAGATGGTCGGGATCGTCCTGCGCGCCAAGGGCTTCGACGTGGTCACGACCCCAGACGGGGCCAGCGCGCTCGAGTCCTTTGAGCATCTTGCACCCGATGTTGTGCTGCTGGACCTGATGCTGCCCGGTATCGACGGGATCGAGGTGTGCCGCCGGCTGCGTCGTGACTCCGACGTTCCGATCATCATGCTCACCGCTCGATCGGACACAGCCGACGTGGTGGAGGGGCTCGAAGCCGGGGCCGATGACTACCTCACCAAGCCATTCGAGCCTGAGGAGCTCGTGGCGCGGATCAAGGCACGGGTGCGTCGCGCCGACGCACCGACCACCGAGCGTCTCACCATCGGCGACCTGGTGATCGATGTCAACGGGCACGAAGTGCGTCGCGGTGAGGAGCTGATCGCGCTCACGCCGCTCGAGTTCGACCTGCTCACGCAGCTCGCACGCAAGCCCTGGCAGGTGTTCACCCGCGATGTGCTGCTGCGCGACGTCTGGGGCTACCGGCACAGCGCCGATACGCGCCTGGTGAACGTCCACGTGCAGCGGCTGCGGTCGAAAATCGAGCACGACCCGGAGAATCCCACGATCGTCGTGACCGTGCGCGGTGTCGGTTACCGCGCCGGATCCTCCTCCTGAGCGGAGCAGACGTGTCGGACCCCGCCGTGTCGGCCGAGGAGTCGGCGGCCGGGCCGACGCCAGCCTGGCATCCGCGGTCATGGCCGCTCGCTGTGCGCGTCGTGACTGTGACCGTGCTGCTATCGGTCCTTGCGGTGGCGACCGTGGGCGGGTATCTGTCATCGGTGATCGCCGACGGCCTGTATGAGCAGCGGCGCAGCCGGGTGCTCGAAGAGGCTGCCGATGTGCGCGCCGAGCTCGCCGAGACGCTGCGCAGCCTGGGCTCGGCGACCACCACACAGCGGCAGGACGCTGCGACCGCTTTCGTGCAGTCCGTCTCCGGAAGCGACCACAGCTCCCGGCGCGACGTCGGCCTCGTCCCATCCGATCAATCGGCTGGCGTCTTCCCTGTGGCCTCGGACCGCAGCCTGTTCGAAGCGGTCGACCCTGATTTCTCCGCTCGGGTGGCGCACGAGCCTGATGCGATGGTGTGGACCTCCATCGGGCGCGCGGACGGTGATGGCCGTGAGCAGCCAGCGCTGCTGGTCGGGACCCGCGTATCCGTCGCGGGCAGCGGCACCTACGATCTGTTCCTTGTGTACTCCCTGCAGGAGGAACAGGACACTCTCACCTTCGTGCAGCGCGTCATGCTCGCCGGTGGGTTCGTTCTGCTGGCGATCCTGGTGGGGATCGCCGTCGTGGCGGCGCGCCTAGTGATCACCCCGCTCAAACGCGCTGCCCTGGCGGCTGAACGCTTGGCTGCCGGGGATCTCACCGGCCGGGTAGAGGTCGCAGGGGCCGACGAGCTCGCGCGCGTGGGCGTGTCCTTCAACCGCATGGCACAGACGCTCGAGCAGAAGATTGCGGACCTCACCGAGCTGTCCCGGGTCCAGCAGCGGTTCGTTTCTGATGTGTCCCATGAGTTGCGCACGCCGTTGACCACGATCCGTATGGCGGCGTCTGTGCTGGAGTCACGGCGCGACGGGTTCGAGCCGGATCTTGCCCGCACCGTCGAACTGCTGTCCGCCCAGGTGCAGCGTTTCGATACGCTCCTGGCGGATCTGCTGGAGATCAGCCGCTTCGATGCGGGTGCTGCGCAGCTGGAGGCGCACCGTGAGGAGCTGGACGATCTCGTGCAGCAGGCGGTGCGTGATGCGATGCCGATCGCGCACGCGCGGGGCTGTCGGATCGATCTGCATCTGGCGGGCAGCGAAACCGAGGCCGTGGTCGACGCCCGTCGTGTGGATCGGATCCTGCGCAACCTTCTCACCAATGCCATTGAGCACGGCGCCGGGTCGCCGATCCACGTGATCACCGGCGCGGACGAGCACGCCGTGGCCGTCGTGGTGCAGGACTTCGGCAGCGGGATCGCGCCGGCCGATGCCGCGCGCGTCTTCGACCGCTTCTGGCGCGCGGATCCCTCACGTGCCCGCACTCTGGGGGGCACCGGGCTCGGGTTGGCCATCTCCGTGGAAGACGCGCATCTGCACGGTGGATGGCTGCAGGCCTGGGGGCAGCTCGATGAGGGCGCTGTTTTCCGCCTGACGCTTCCGCGTCGGCCTGGAACCGATCTGGTCGACTCCCCGCTTGTTCTCGAACGCGACTTCAATCCTGACGCGGCGCCCGTCGCCGAATCGCCGACTCCCGAGGCTCCCACAGGGCCCACGGACCTGCCGCAGCTCCTCGAGCCACGGGTGAGCGGATCGGATACGACGCGTGAGGAGGGCGCATGACCCCGCGACGACGCGATCTGCTGCGGGCAGCGGCTGCCGGTGGCGCCCTCACCGCCCTGGCTGCCTGCGCGCGCATCCCGACGCGTTCACCGATCGCTGTCGAACCGCTGCCTGATGGGGCACAGCCCGGTGCGCCGTACGTGCGGGCTCTTCCGCCACCCGAGGACGCGGCACCGGAGGCCGTCGTGGCAGGCTTCGTCCAAGCCGGGGTGGGGCCAGCGAATGACTACGCCGTCGCGCGCGAGTACCTCACCGACGAACAGCGGAAGGAATGGCGTCCCGCAGCAGGCGTGGTGATGTATTCGGGTAGCGAGGAGCTCCTCGTAGAGTCCTCCGGCCCGAGCGAGGTGACCGTGACCGTGCAAGCGGTCGCCACGCTCGCGGCCAACGGAGTGCGCACCCAGATGGTGGGGCCGACGGCTCGCGCTTTCACCTTCACGCTCGCCCAGGTCGAGGAACAATGGCGGATCTCGTCCTGCCCGGATGGGATCTTCCTGTCGGAAGCGGCGTTCGAGACGTTGTATGAGGCAGCGCGCCTGTACTTTCTGGATCCGCGCTCGATACACCTGGTGCCAGACCATCGCTGGTTCCCTGTGCAGCGGGCTGCGTCCGCTGTTCTCGAGGCTCTCGCGGAGGGGCCTGCGCCATTCCTCAACGGTGCGGTGCATTCCGCTGTGCCACGCTCGGCGCGCCTCGCGGAGACGTCTGTGTCGACCAGTGGCGATGGCACAACTCACGTCATCGTGCCGGAACAGGTGGATGCGCTGAACGCGGCGCAGCGCACACTGGCTCTGTCCCAGATCGAAGCCTCGCTGCGCTCCCTGCCGTCGCTGCCCGATGTGCGGCTCGTCGTCGACGGCGCGGACGTCACCGGAGTTGCGGATGATGCGCCTCAGCGTCCCGTTCCCGGGCATCGTCCGATCGGAGCGGGAGCCCGCGGCGTGATCTCGCTGGCGGATGTGTCGGCGGGGGAGCAAGCGCAGCAGGTGGTTCCCGACCTCGCGGACATCGCTGTCTCGTCCCCGATGATCGAGGCTGGTGGTGCGCTCGCCACAGCGCTGTCGGATGACGGCTCCACGGTGCTGATCGCGTCGACCGACGGTTCGGCTCCGCTGCGCGAGGCCGCATCCGGCGGTTCCTTCGCACTGCCCTGCGCGGATGGCGCCGGGTATGTCTGGACGGCGGCGCGCTCGGGAACGGGTGTGCTGCTGGCCCTCGCGGGCTCGGGCGCCGCCGATGACGTGACGGTCGATGCTGCGTGGCTCGCGGGCCGGGACGTTGCATCGCTGCGCATCGCGTCTGATGACACGCGCCTGCTGGTGCTCTCGAGCGACGCATCGGGTGCCCGGCTGGATCTGTGCGCGGTGCGTCGCACTGAAGACGGTGTCCCGCAGGCCATCACCGAGCCAACTCCGGTGCGCACCGCCATCACCGAGGTCAGGGATGCCTCGTGGTACGACGAGGCTGCGGTGATCGTGCTCGGAACCGATCCTGCGCATGGAGGTCAACGTGCCCGGATTGTCGACTTCTGCGCCACTCGTGATGCGTTGCCGGACCTGCGAGACGGGACGACGCGGATCACGGGCTCGGTGGTGGCCGATGCGATCTGGGCGACGGCGGGCGATGCGCTGCTGCGCAGCGAAGGGGAGACCTGGATGCGGGTGGACCTGCAGGCGCGTGACCCGTCGTTCTACTGAGCTGTGCGCGCAGAAGGCTGTGTGCTCAACGGGTTTCGCACTCAGAAGGTCTCGCAGTCAGCGGGCCACGCACTGCTGAATCGATGCGAGGCGCCAGTCCTGCAGGCGCCCTCCCCAGTCGCCCCGATCCACACCGTCGGGCCGAGCCGAGCACCGGCAGGGCCGACACGGCAGGATTCCGGCATGAGCGCACTCCAGACCGTCTCCTCGGCGACCCCCAGCAGCCGAATGCGATCGAAACCGTGGGAAGCCCTCTGTCGCGGTGCCGGTGCTGCTGCCGGCGCTCTGAGCTCGCTGGTCGTCCCCCGAACCTGCCCGTGCGGTGAGGAAGATACGTGGCTATGCCCGGACTGCAGGGAGCTGCTCATGGCGCCGCCGCAGCGAGTCGAGACGGCATGTGACGCGCTGCTTCTGCTCGCCGATGCGCGTGTGCGGCCTCGCGGTAACGACCCTGCGGGTGTCGACCTTGCCCCGCTGATGCCCGTGCTCGCTCTGGGCCAGTACACCGGGGCGCTGCAACGAATCATCCTGGCCTGGAAGAACGGGGGCGCGGTTCATCTGGCTGGGCCGATCGCCGCCGGCGTGGCGCCCGCGATCACGCAGCTGACCGCACGGCAGCCAGGAGATGAGCGGCTGGGGGAGGAGCCGTCCAGGCATGATCCGGTCTGGCTCGTCCCTGTTCCGTCGACGCTCAGCGCCCGGCTTCGACGCGGCGAGGCGCATACCGCTCATCTCACTCGCCAGCTCGAGCGGGCAGACGCCGGGCGCACCATGCGGCTGCGAGCCCGCCCCAGCAGCGGCCAGGATGGGCACGATGCGCGCGAGCGACGCCGACGACGCATCGCGATCGGAACTCTTCCCGCGCAGGCCCGCGGTGGCCGCGCAGTGATCGTCGATGACGTGGTCACCACCGGCTCGACGTTGCGCGCTATGCATGATGCGCTCACCGAGGCCGGAGTGCAGGTGGTCGGAGCGGTCGTCGTTGCCGCAGCCCGAATACCCGGGCCCTCGGTCCACGACATGCTCAGCAGTCCGTGGCAGGATTGACCTACTCGACGATGCAGCGAGTTCCCCTTCGGAAGGAGGTGGCCACCCCAGCCAGCGAGCCAGCGCGGCCGGGCTCCGAGCGGCCGCACCCCGAACCAGGAGGACATCATGGAGATCAATGTCGTCGGACGCCATATGGACGTTCCCGAACGATTCCGCCGCCATCTTGAGGACAAGCTCGACAAAGTCACCCAGCTCGCCCCTGCAGCTCTCGCCGTGGACGTTGAGATCTCGCAGGAGAAGAACCCACGTCGTGCCGAGCTCAGCGACCGGGTCGAGCTGACGGTCCACGACAACGGCAATGTGATCCGCTCCGAGGCGCGAGCCGATGACCTGTACGCCGCCCTCGACCTTGCCTACGGGCGTCTGCTTGAGCGTCTGCGTCGCGCACGCGACCGGCGCAAAGACCGGCACCGCGGCCGTGAGCGCGCCCACCAGATCTCCGGTGAGAGTGTGCGTCATATGACCCCCGATCTCGACGCCGTGCTCGCGTCAGCGGACCCCGATGCGCCCACGTCGCAGGACACGCCGGCTGCCGACGATGCGGGCGGTCACGATGACCACAGTCCCGTCGTCATCCGCGAGAAGAAGCATCCCGCCACGCCAATGACCGTGGATGACGCTCTCTACCACATGGAGCTCGTGGGACATGACTTCTTCCTGTTCATCGACGAGGAGTCCGGCAACCCCAAGGTGGTCTACCGCCGCAAGGGCTGGAACTACGGCGTGATCGAACTTGAGCAGGAGCAGGCTGACGCCTCCTGACCGCTGATCAGTCGACCCTGAACAGCGCGGGGCTCCGTCGACGCCACACCCATGTGGCATCGTCGGGGCCTCGCCTCTGTTCTCAACCTGCGGGAAGTAGGTGTGCGAATCGCCCGCCGGTCGGGACTACGATGGGGCGGCGGAGCTCGCGTGATCCGTTTGTGACATGCGCGGCGCTCCGCAGGAAACCCGATGACCGTCTGCGAAACTGACAGGCGGACTCAGACGCATCGAGCAGATCCCGTCGGCGAGCGGCGGGGAGGAAACACGGGACGGGGACGCCCGCCCGCGGATGGAGTGAACGCGTGGCCAACCTCTTCGACAAGATCCTGCGCGCCGGTGAAGGACGCGAGCGCAAGCGGCTGGAGACCATCGCCCGCCGTGTCGGCGAGGCGGAGGAGATCTTCGAGGATCTCACCGATGAGGAGCTGCGCACCGAGACCGAGAACTTCAAGCAGCGCCTCGACGACGGCGAAACCCTCGACGACATTCAGGTCGAAGCCTTCGCGGCCGTGCGGGAAGCCGCCCGCCGCACCCTGGGCCAGCGCCCCTACGACGTGCAGGTCATGGGCGGTGCCGCCCTGCACCGTGGCCGAATCGCAGAGATGAAGACAGGTGAAGGCAAGACCCTCGTGGCCACCCTGCCCGCATACCTCAATGCCCTGGCCGGCAAGGGCGTGCACGTCGTGACCGTGAACGACTACCTGGCCACCTATCAGAGTGAGCTCATGGGGCGTGTGTTCCGTGCTCTGGGCTTGACCACGGGCGTGATCACCGCCGGGCTCACTCCTGAGCAGCGTCGCGAGCAGTATGCCTGCGACATCACCTACGGCACGAACAATGAGTTCGGCTTCGACTACCTGCGCGACAACATGGCCCTGAGCCCCGACGATCGGGTCCAGCGCGGTCACTTCTTCGCGATCGTCGACGAGGTCGACTCCATCCTCATCGATGAGGCCCGCACCCCGCTGATCATCTCCGGTCCCGCGAGCGGTGACGTCAATAAGTGGTACGGCGAGTTCGCCAAGGTCGCGCAGGTCCTGCGTCGGGACCGTGACTACGAGGTTGACGAGAAGAAGCGCACCGTGGGCATCCTCGAATCTGGCATCGACCAGGTGGAGGACCGCCTGGGCATCGAGAACCTGTATGAATCGCTGAACACGCCGCTCATCGGCTTCCTGAACAACGCCATCAAGGCCAAGGAACTGTTCAAGCGCGATAAGGACTACGTGGTTCTCAACGGCGAGGTGCTGATCGTCGATGAGCACACCGGGCGCATTCTTGCTGGCCGCCGTTACAACGAAGGCATGCACCAGGCCATCGAGGCCAAGGAAGGCGTGAAGATCAAGGCGGAGAACCAGACTCTCGCCACGATCACTCTGCAGAACTACTTCAAGCTGTACGACAAGCTGTCGGGCATGACCGGCACCGCCGAGACCGAGGCGGCCGAGTTCATGAACACCTACAAGCTCGGTGTCGCTCCGATCCCCACGAACAAGCCGATGATTCGCGAGGACCAGCCGGATCGGATCTACCGCACCGAGAAGGCGAAGTTCGATGCCGTTGTGGAGGACATCGTCACCCGTCACGATCGCGGTCAACCGGTGCTCGTCGGCACCACCAGCGTGGAGAAGTCCGAATACCTCTCCACGTTGCTCACGGCTCAGGGCGTGAAGCACGAGGTGCTCAACGCGAAAAACCACGCGAAAGAAGCGGCCATCGTGGCCATGGCCGGCGCGAAGGGCGCGGTCACTGTGGCGACGAACATGGCTGGCCGCGGCACCGACATCATGCTCGGTGGCAACGTCGAGTTCATGGCGCACGCCGACCTGGCTGATCGCGGCCTGAACGCAGAGGAGCAGCCGGAGGAGTACGAAGCAGCCTGGGACGAGGCGCTCGAGCGTGCCCGCGATGCTGTGGCAGAACAGCATGACCAGGTCGTCGATCTCGGTGGCCTGTACGTGCTGGGAACCGAGCGGCACGAGTCTCGACGAATCGACAACCAGTTGCGAGGCCGTGCCGGCCGTCAGGGTGACCCGGGCGAGTCACGGTTCTACCTGTCGCTTCAGGATGATCTGATGCGTCTGTTCAACGCGGGCGCGGCGGAGGCACTGTTGGCCCGCGGCGGAGTGGATGAATCGATCCCGCTCACCGGCCGCATGGTCTCCGGGGCGATCCAGCGTGCGCAGAACTCCATCGAGTCGCGCAACGCTGAGATCCGCAAGAACGTGCTCAAGTACGACGACGTGCTCACCAAGCAGCGCAAGAAGATCTACGAAGAGCGCACCCGCATCCTTGAGGGAGAAGATCTCGACGGACACATCGAGCGCTTCATCCACGAGGTCATCGGTGGCACCGTCGATGCCCACACCCGCGGCGTCACCCCGGAGGACGTCGACCTTGATGAGCTGTGGGGCGCGTTGCGCCCCGCCTTCCCGGTGTCCATCACCGCTGAGGAGCTCGTCGAGGAGGTGGGCGGCAAAGAGAACCTCTCCGCGTCGACCCTGCGTGAGGAGATCCTCTCGGATGCGGATCTGGCCTACGAGCGCCGCCGTGAGGAGCTGGGCGAGGCGGCTCTGCACCAGCTGCAGCGCCGTGTGCTGCTGTCGGTGATCGACCGTCGCTGGCGCGAGCACCTCTACGAGATGGACTACCTCAAGGAGGGCATCGGCCTGCGTGCCATGGCGCAGCGTGACCCGCTGGTGGAGTACGAACGCGAAGGCCACCTGATGTTCAACGACATGGTCGCGGGCATCAAGGAAGACACTGTCGGCTACATCTACAACCTCGACGTCCAGGTCTCCACGCCCACGACCGTCGTGCCGAAGGGAGTCAGTGATCTGCTGAGCAAGGCTGGCGCGAAGGATGCTGCGGCACGGTCGACCGAGGACGACGAGACGCGCGAGGCCGATGATGAGGCCGCAGAGTCGACGGTGCAGGCCTCCGAGACCGAGGCTGAATCTGAGGATGACGTCGTCATCAGCGCTCGAGGCCTCGATTCCGGGCCGTCAGCCCGCGATCTGCAGTACAGCTCGGCGGAGGGTGAATCGGCGCCAGACCCACGGACTCTCTCGCGCCGTGAGCGTCGGCGACTGGAGCGTGAGGAGCGCAAGGGCGGCGGACGCCGCGAGGATCGCGACAAGCCGAGCCGACGCGAGCGCTGATCACGACTCACTCCTCTGGTGGGGTGAGCCGGTGGCCGTGCCCCGATCCCCACGATGGGAACGGGGTCGGCCGCTGTCCAGAGCAAAGACGGTGGATTCGGGCAAGCGTGCTCGCGGGAGGTCCGGCGGACTGTGAGCCTGCGCAGGCGGACGGATGCGGTCTTGCCGCAGGCTCGTCAGGTGGCCTCCCGCGGAGCGCTGGTCAGCCGATCTCAAGCACCGTGACGCGCCAGCCGCTGTGGCGCAGCTCCCAACGCATCGCCAGGAAGCGGGCGCGGTCGGGCTCGCGCAGAACACAGCTGGCCTCGACTGTGCGTTCATTGACGATGCATGAGCGCACCCCGGTGACGGCGACGCGGCTGGGTGGAACGTAGCCGGTGGTGGCGCGCAGGCGTGTGGTGAGATCGGCCCGTCGGGCCAGCATGCCCGCGACGTCGGGTGTCACGACCTTCGCAAGTGCGTTCACAGGGCGTTGTGCGCGCACGATCTCCACGGCGCATCGGGCGACGGCGTCGATCATGCGCACTGCGGTGCGCGGATCCTCGAGGGGCACCGACTCCGGAGCGCTGGCGGACACGCGGCGCTGGTCAGTCGTGGTCATGGCTTCTCCTTGTCGGTGAGCGGGGAGGGACGGGTGGTGAGCGCATCAGGCACCGTGAGGACGAGCCCGGGGGAGATGCTGTCGGGGTCAGAACCGATGACGTCGGCGTTTCGCTCATACAGAGCCGGCCAGTGGAGAGCGATGTCCTCGATCGGATCGGCGCCCGGACCGAGCAGGTCATCGGTGATCGACCACAGGCTGTCGCCGGGCCGCACAGTGACAGTGGTCGGCTCACTGCTGGGCGACCAGCCGAGCTCGGCAGGGGGAGGCGTTGTGGTGTCGGTATCGACGCTGTGCTCGGGCGCGGCGGGTGCTGCGTTCCACCCCAGGCTGTGGGCAGCTGTCCCGGTTGCAGCATCGTCGACATGGGTGCGCTCTGTCGCTGACCCGTCCAGCACTGTGGTCACGGGCCGTGCTGGCGCTGAGGGGGCTGGCGCTGCCCCGGAGACGGGGCTTGCGGGAGCGGGGATCGGGTCGGGGGCGCCGATCACAGAGTCGGGGCTCGCGCGTTCACCGTCGAGCATCACAGCGGCGGTGCTGTATGAATCCTCCGCGTGATCGGCAGCGATTGCGGTGCCGACGACGCCCCAGGGAAGCACGCTGCTCGCAGCGATGACACCGACACCCAGCTTCTTGGCGACGCGCGGTGCGAGGACGCGAAGCACAGCTCCGGCTGTGCGGCCGGTACGGGAGCGGCGCCCAGCGGCCAGGACGATGAGGGCCAGCAGGTGCACGAGAGCGAGGTAGGCACACAGCACGGCGGCAGAGCCGGCGAGCAGTGCCTGAACTCCTGCGAGAAGGCCGGGCACGCCGTGACCAGCGGCGGCCGGTGGGATCAGGTCAATGGTGAGCGCAGCCAGGACAGTGGCTCCCGTTGCTCCAGCCACGACGAAGCAGGCGCGCACCAGAAGAGCTGAGGGCTTGAGGCGCACTGGCGATCCGTTGACGTTGGCCTGTGTCGCCGTCCCGGCGTGCGTCTTTGCTGCGCGTGGTGTGGTGGTGGCCATCGTCCCCTCCGGTAGGTCGTCAGTGATCCCCTGGTCAGCACCAATGACGACGACTGCACGCGTGGCGATGGAGAGCGTCGGCACTCGTCTGACGTCGCCTGGCATCGATCGGATGGGCCGACGTCACCGTCGGTCATCGATGCGTTTGGTGCAGTTTGATCTGTTCTGATGCCTTGTAGAGAAAGTAACCAGGGTTGATGCAGGTCACAATTGGTCCTTGGTGCCGAACATTGCGAGTAGGACTGGCACGAAAGGACGAGAGGGGTGTGCACTGTGCTGTATCGAGCAGCGCTGATAGTGCACCCTGTCAGGGCCGCGCATCTCATACGCCGCAGGTGACTGATCTGCGAGGGAGCCTCCGCACGTCGGTGCCGGATCGCAGGGCCTGATTGCCGGGAGGGGACGCCGGGGCCGTGCTGTGGTCATACGCTGAGGCCATGTACCCCGACGGTCGACAGCATCAGGAGTGGCTGGTTCCGGACGCGCTGGACGGGAGCGACGATTTCGCCCTGACGAGCGATCTGATCCGCGCCGAGCAGGCGGACGTGATCCTTGCGGATCGGTTGCGCGCGGCCCACGGCGCGCGGATCCGCGTGACCGTGCCTGAGTTCGGAGTGCTGGAGGGACAGCTCACCGAGGCGAGCGATGAATGGATCGAACTAGACACGGACAGCAGCTGGGCGCTCATCCCTCTCCACGCGGTCGTGATGCTCCACGGGCTCGGCGTACGGGCACGTCAGGCGTCGCGAACAGCGGTGGGCGAGCAGTCGCTGCGCTCCCGGCTGCGGCAGATCTCCCGAGACCGCGCACCGGTCACCGTGATCACGGCTGCCGGGACTGTCGCGGGGCGTCTGGCGCGTGTCGGCGCTGATGCCATTGACCTGGTGGGCGTTGACCGCGGTGGCGAGGCTCAGCGGCGTCGTGAGCTGCTCACCATTCCGGTATCACGCGTACTGGCCGTGCAGAGCCTGTCGATCTGACGTTGCGCTCGGGTGCCTGAGACAGCCTGAGACAGCTTCACGCCCGGCACATCGGCGGCGTGGCTACGCGCGGGTCCCGGCGCGGTATTAGCTCCGCTCCTTCTCGCGCTCACGCTCTTCGGCGAGGATCGACGCTGTTGCCTCGTAGCTGCGGTCGATATAGGACTCGATTTCGGAGATCTCGACTCGCCACTGGCCGCGGCCACCCACCTTGATCGCGCGTAGATCCCCGGAGCGGACCAGGGCATAAGCCTGTGACGCGGAGATGGAGAGCATCTCCGCCACGTCCGACAGAGGCACGAATCGCGTGCGCATCTCTCTCCCTCCGGCTGTCAGATCGTTCGCGGCGACAGTGTGTCAGATGCACGGGTGCGAGGCCGAGGCCTCCCCGTGACTGTGGATGACAGTGGACTCATACGTGCCCGTGCACGCCCACGGTGTTGGTTGTCCACAATCCGCGCCATCCCGCGGCGAGCATGGCCCCAGTGAACGTAGCCTCGCCAGCAAGCCCCCGGGGTGGGGGCCGATCGAGTGCTCTGGAGGATGCCGTGGCCACCGAGACCCCTGTGATGCGGCTGCGCCGCCCACGCTGGCGCGACCCCCGCCTGGCCATCGGGATCCTGCTCGTGATCGTCAGCGTGCTGTTGGGATCGCTGCTGGCCGCACGCCTGTCGCAGACGGTGACTGTCCTCGCCGCCCGAGAGGCGATCGTGCCGGGTGATGTGCTCACCCGCGAGGATCTGACCACGGTGGATGTGCGTCTGGGGGATGCTGCCCCCGGTTATGTCACCTCGCTCGACCAGATCCCGGAGGGAGCCGTTGCCGTCTCGGCTGTTCACCCCGGTGAGCTGCTCGCTGTCTCAGCCATTGGACAGCCCACAGATGTCTCACTGCGTCCACTGGTGATCGCGGTCGATGCGGCCGTTGCCGAATCCGTTGTCCCCGGCGGAAGCGTCGAGCTGTGGCGCACCCGCGAGGGTGCCGATGGCGAGGAGCCGACGGCGGAACTCCTGGTGGAGCAGGCAGTGGTACGGCGCGTCGACGAAGGGTCCTCATTGGGTATGCGCGCGATGAGCGTCGAGGTGCTGGTGCCGCAAGAGTTCCTCGCCGCCGTGCTCGAAGCACTCGCCGCGGGGGAGCGGCTCGACGTCATCGGGATTCCAGGCGCCGACGGGGTGAGGCCATGATCGATGTGGTGCTGTGCGCCTCGGGCAGGGACGAGGTGCGTATTGTGCATGACCTTGCGCAGATGTCGCCCGCCACCGTGAGGATCGTGCGCCGCTGCGCAGACCTGGCCGAGACCCTCGCCGTGGTGGCAGCCGGCGGCGCTGACGCTGTCGTGATCGACCTGGATGTGCGCGGACTCGGGCGAGACCGGATCAGCGATCTTCTTGCAGGAGCAGCTGTTGTGGGGCTGCGCTCGAGCGAAGACACCACCACCACGAGCCTCGGGCTGACACATGTTCTCACCCCAGATGCCCCAATCGGTGACCTGGTCGAGGCGGTCAGCATCGCGGTGCAGGAGCGGTCGGGTGTTCGGGAGGCGGTTGCCCAGCACGCGACACCGGAACCGTCGTTGGCCGATGGCGGCCGTCTTGTCGGCGTCTGGGGCCCCACGGGGGCGCCGGGCCGCACCACGATCGCGCTCAACCTCGCTGCGGAGATCGCGGCCGCAGGCCGGGAGGCGCTGCTCATCGACGCAGATACCTGCGGTCCGGCGCTCGCACAGATGCTCGGGGTGCTCGACGAGAGCCCGGGGCTCGCAGCAGCATGCCGTGCCCGGGATCGTGACACGCTGGACGCCGAGGTGCTGCGCGGCCTGACGGACCTGATCCGTCCTCATCTGCGGCTTCTGCCCGGCATCGGCGCACCGTCGCGCTGGCCGCATGTGCAGGAGGAGTCGTTGCGCGGCGTGCTCCAGATCGCGCGTCAGGTCGCGGATGTGAGCATTATCGATATCGCCGCTCTGCTCGAGGAAGACGAAGACCTCAGTTACGACACGCTCGCACCGCAGCGCAACGCCGCTGCGATCACGACGATCGGAGCCTGCGACCTTCTGATCGTGGTGGTGGCCGCCGATCCGGTGTCCATCACACGGCTGCTCCGCCAGCGCAGCCGTTTACAGGAGATCAGCGCGCGAGAACTGCACGTCATCGTCAATCGCGTCGGGCCCCCGGCGGATGCGGCCCGGATCCGCGAGCTGATCGCCACACGGCTGCCCGTCAGGACCCTGCACCTGTTGCCGGATGATTCCGCCACGTGCCGCCGTGCCCTGTGGGAAGGGGCCATGCTGATCGAGACTGCCGCCAGGACGCCGCTGCGCCGGGGGCTCGCCCGTATCGCAGAGGCTGTCATTCCGGTGCAGGACAACGTGCCGGAGGCCGGTGTGCCAGTGGAGCACACCGAGCCGTCGGGCCCCGATCGGTCTGTGGGCCGCCCGGAGATGGCCGGTGGGCGCAGCGTGCAGATCGCTGCACCGCCGGGCCGCCGGCGGCGTGCCGCGGGGTGAGAGGATCGGAGTATGCGCATCTACCTCCCGTGCACCGACGCAGATCGTGACGCTCTCCGGCGTGGAGCGCGCCGACTGCCCGTCGGCGCAGATCGTCGGGCCTTCGCCGTGACAGCCCAAGCCCGCCAGAGCGTCTCTGCCGACGAAGAAGACCTCGAGTACGAGGCTCAGCAGGAAGCTGCCTTCATCGCCCTGCGCGCGGCTGAACCACACAGCCGTGCAGCGGTGCTCGCTGCAGATGCCGCTCCTGCCGATCTCGGTGATGGGAAGGACTCCGACGGCCTCTACGGCGTGCGTATCACGCGGGACACGGACCTGGTGCTCGTCAGCGTGCATGTCACGGAGCTGACGGCGCAGCAGAACGACGCCTCAGACACTGATCCCGCGCTGCTGTGGTTCGACCTCTCCGAGTCAGCTCGGGCACTTCGCTTCCTTGACGGCAGCACATGCGACACCGCAGGAGGCGGCGACTGACACCGCAGGAGGCGGTGACACCGACGCCGATGCTGGTGACAACGCCAGCTCGCCGTGACGCTGCCGCTCCCGTGACCATGCGGGACCCGCACGGGCACACGCCACCAATCTGACGGATGGTGTGGGCACGGCCAGCCAGGCCCTGTCTGATCAGTCCGCTGACTGATCGTGGTAGCGCTGTGCCGCCGTCTCCTCCATGCGCATGACCGTCGAGACGTACGGCATCGCTGCCCGCTCGAGTCGCCGCCCGACAAGCGGCACGTTCGCTACGAGCTGCCCATCGATGTGGATTCGCGACGCATCTGGCCCAGCCGGAACCAATCGCATATCCCCGGTCACACGCGCCGGCGTACCGGCGACCTCCAACAGCATGGTCCCGGTGCGGGACCCGTCGCTGCCCGGGGCCAGCCATCGCTGAGTCTCTCGCACGGTGATCGAGGAGCCGACGAAGGGCCGTGCCACGTCCGGCACACGATCGGTGGGCATGGTGAGCGTCGTCGTCACAACAAGACATCCTTCGGGATCGCCCTCGTGCTCGCTGCGGACGTCCTGCGCACCGAGTGCATCACCACGGATCTGCGCATACCGCGGATCCGCATACATATGCATCACGGCATGCGGCGCCAACGGCAGCGCAAGCTCCTCGACCAGGTCCATTCGTGCCTCCCTGCAAGTGGTCCGACGGGTGTCACGCCGGCGGTGAACACCTCGTGTCGTCCTCCAGCGCAGTTCGAGCGCCGACGGCGCCACGCTTCACCCTACTCGTCGTGCACAGCGCGCCGACTCTATCCTGGAGTGCATGCTCAGCCTGTCGAAGTTCCCTCCCGGCACTCCCGCCCTCGACGAGAAGTCCGTGGAGTGGCTCCAACACCTGGTGGGGGACTGGAACCTGGTGGCGGACCTGTTGCGCTGCGACCTCGTGCTCTGGGTGGGCGGGGCCGGTGAAGCGCACGCTCTGGCTCACTGCCGCCCTGCCACGGGATCCACCGTGTACTACGAGGATCCCGTCGGTATCACGATCACCGATCAGCAGAACCCGCAGCTGCTCGCCCTGCTCGAGGAACGGGAGGCGACTGCATCGACGCTGACGGTGCAGCGGGAGGGGCGAGACGCCACCTGCCGTCTGGTTCCCGTGCGTCACCGCGGTCGAACCCTCGCGGTGCTTGCCGTTGAAGCGCCGGTGCCAGAACGCGAGGCGTCGGTCAGTGAGAAGCGTCAGTCTGCGCTCGGGGACCGCCTGCTGCTCATGATTGAACACGGCGCCTTCCCGATTGCGGGCGCGCCCATCCCGCCCCGTCGCGGCGCTCCGCGCGTGGGTGACGGGGTGGTTGAGCTTGACGCCACGGGCGTGGTCATGTGGGCATCGCCGAATGCGCTGTCGGCTTTTCACCGTTTCGGGGTAGCCGGCGACATGACGGGGCACAGCCTGGCTGAGCTGTCCACAGAGGTGTTGCAGACACGTGCACCGGTTGATGAGTCGCTGCCCCTGGTGCTGATGGGGCGCGCGGCGTGGCGGTCGGATATGCAGGCCCGTGGCGGCACGCTGTCGCTGCGCGCCGTCCCGCTGACGGAGTGCGGTGAGCGGATCGGCGCTGTGGTGCTGATCCGCGATGTCACCGAACTGCGCCGTCGCGAACGTGAACTGATGACGAAAGACGCGACAATCCGTGAGGTCCACCATCGCGTCAAGAACAACCTTCAGACCGTCGCAGCCCTGCTGCGGATGCAGGCGCGTCGGATGACCACTGACGAGGCGCGCGACGCCCTCAATGAGGCGATGCGACGGGTTTCCACGATCGCGCTCGTGCACGAGTCGCTCCTACAGGGTGCTGAGGAGACGGTCCATTTCGACGAAGTGATCGACCGCTGCCTGCGTCTTGCTGTCGACGCCGCAAGTGCCTCGGTGCATCGCGAGGGCGGGCCTCACCTGGAGGATGCGCAAGTGGTGGTGCGCACCGAGAAGGTCGGCCGCGCTGGATCAGTTCGTGCCGAGGAGGCGACCCCGCTTGCGCTCGTCGTGATGGAGCTTGCCACCAATGCGGTGGAACACGGGCTGTCCGAGCATGGCGGCACGCTCACCGTACGGTCGGAACGCACGGGCTCCCTGCTGCGCATCCATATCGAGGATGATGGCGACGGCATGCACGGCGCCAAGCCCAGTGGGCTCGGGACGAGCATCGCGCTGACCCTCGTACAGGGGCAGCTCGGCGGCACACTGGAGTGGACGGAGCGCCCCGAGGGCGGAACGCGCGCCACCGTCGAGGTCCACTTGGACCCGCTGGTGGTCTGAGCGCAGGATCAGCTCGCGCGGCGCGCGCGGGCGTTGCGGCGCTTGAGTGAACGGCGCTCGTCCTCGGATAGCCCGCCCCACACACCGGAGTCCTGACCGGTCTCGAGCGCAAACTTCAAGCAGGCCGTCATGACCTCGCAGGACTGGCATACGGCTTTGGCCTCTTGGATCTGCGTGACTGCCGGGCCTGTGTTCCCGATCGGGAAGAACAGTTCAGGGTCATGCTTGAGGCACTCAGCACGGTGGCGCCAGTCCATCGTCACTCTCACTTTCCAGAACACCCCGCCGCCTCGTGAGACGCGGCGCGGTGGTGGTCGTCCGCCGGGCGGACGGTCAACGTCGCTTCCCTGATCACCGTGAGTCGCTCGCGACGGAGCGTCGGGCGAAAAGGTTCGTCATCCATTGTCGGGTGGGCCAGAAGTCCCCACAAGGGCCCGCAGGCCGTAGACGGGTGGGACTTCCCACAGCCCGCCCTCTTGCATCTGTCCGGTTCAGAGGCGTTATCGCGTGCGCGGGAGAGGTCGCCCGCCGGCTACCGCCGCGAGGATCCCGACGGGGCGTCGTCGCGCGAGGGTGCGATGGCCCGGCCCCCGAGTCGACGGCGGGTCGCCGCAGTGTCCTCTGCACGCGAGTGCGACACCGGTTCCTGCTCAGGACGACAGCTACAGTGCTTCCCATGCCCGCCGCACAGAACCCCGACCCCGCCGCCGACTCCCCGGACTCGAGCCCCCGTCGGCGTACGGCGGTCATCCTCCTGGCCGTGGAAGCTCTCCTGCTCGCCTCGGCCGCGGTCTACTGCGCCTCGCTGGCCGTTGCTGGAGAGGTGACCGGACGCTTCGGCCTCGGACTCGCCGTCTTCCTGGGGCTGTTCACCATCGCCGTGGCAGTGGCCGCACACTCTCTGCGCCGGGGCGGACGATTCGGCATCGGCTTCGGGATCACCTGGCAGATGTTCCAGGCCCTGGTGGGCGCCAGCATGCTGCGCGGAGCGATGTACTGGCAGGGAGCGCTCGCCTTGGGCCTGTCGATCGCGCTGTTCATCATGCTGACGACGCTTTCGAAGGCCGAGCACGAGCGCTCCCTACGCGCCGAGTGACCCATGCAACCGTCGGCCGTGCACGGTGCCGGCAGACTGGCCACCACGGCCCGTGCACGGCGTCCACGCATCAGTCCGCGCGGACCGCGACGGCCGGAGCTGTCCGTGATGCCGCGCGCCCCGGCAGCATGGAAGCCAGCCAGCCCGCCGCGATGGTCAGTACCAGCAGAGCAGCCAGCTGCGCCCACGGGATCGAGATGATCGTCGGGAACTGCCCAGCGAACACCGAGGCCACCCCCGCCAGGCCGTAGATGCAGCCCAGGACGATGCCGATCCCGGCACCGATCAGCCCCAACAGAATCCCCTCCCAACCGAGCATTGCCTGCATCTGACCACGGGTCGTGCCGAGCGCCCGCAGCAGACCGTTCTCAGCAGTCCGTTCGACCACGCTCAGGCTGAGTGTGTTCGCCACGCCCACCAACGCCACCAGCACTGCGACGCCCAACAGTGCGATGGTCACGCTCAGCAGCACCTGCAGGATCTGGCCGTAGCTCGAGCGCTCGATCCCCTCAGCCTGCACCTGGGCATCGGCGATCCCCGCCTCGGCGAGCTGTTCGCGTACGTCGCTCAGAGTCGCGAATGCAGCTGATCCGAGAGAGGGCTTCAGCTTCGCGAGCACCGCGGTGCGGCCGCCTACTCCTGCGATCTCCTGTGCCACCTCGGGGGTCACCAAAGAGAGATCCAGATTTCCGTCCACGTGCACGGTGAGCTCGCGCGTTCCGCCGGTGGCGGTCGGCACCGTGAGGCGCTGGCCGTCGCGCACGCCGAACCGCTCCGCACGGTCGGCGCCGGTGAGCAGCACACCGTCGCGCAGCTGCTCGGCGAGTCCGCCGCGTGCGGCCTGAGAGCGCAGCTGTTCAGGCGTCGGGCCAAGCACGGTCATCGTGTCATCGGCGCCGAGCTCGAGCTCCGCCTCAGGCACAGCGTCTGCACGGGCGATACCTTCGACGCCTGCCACGATGTCAGTGCTCTCAGCCGTGAGGCTCTCGGAGCGCACCACGAGATCGATGGGTTTGCGATCGGCCAGGTCATGCGTGAGTGACACTTCGGCGGTGCGCGCGCCGACGGCCATCATCGTCATCAACGTCGTGCCGATCACCAGGGCGGCCACGGTGGCAGCGCTGCGCGAGGGATCGCGCAGGGTGTTCGCGCGCGCCAGACGTGCGGGGTGGCGGCCGATCGCCGCGAGCAGACGTCCGCCGACACCCGCGAGCGGTGGCACGACCAGCTCGAGCAGACTGAGCACACCGATCATGCTGAGCGCCCCACCGGCCATCGCAAGCAGCACCGATGCGCCTGCCTCGATAGGGGGATCCTCCATCTGCCCCATGGCGACACCGCCCGTCAGCGCGGCACCTCCGATGATCGTCGCGATAGTTCCCAGTGCCGTGCGCCACTGCCGACGCGCACCCGAGCGATGGCGCGTCGATACGGGCCGCAACGCCTCCAGCGGGGCAACCTCGGTGGCTCGCCGCAGCGGCAGCAGGCTCGCCGCCACCGTGATCACGGCCCCGGCAACGAGCGGAACGAGCACAGAAGCCCAGCTCACCGGCACAGGCGCGAGGCGTTCCACCCACCCAGCAGAGGCTGAGATCGCAAGGGCAGCCTGCACCAGCAGATGCCCGCCCAGCACACCGGCGAAAGATCCCACCAGGGCAACGAGCAGCGACTCCCGCAGCACAACGGCACTCACCTGCCGTCCCGTGGCGCCGAGGGTGCGCAGCAGCGCGAGGTCCCGCGTGCGCTGCGCGACGGTGACGGAGAACGTGTTGGCGATGACCACCGAAGCGGTCACAAGTGCCACAGCGAGGAAAGCACCGACGACAATGGCCAGAGCATCGAGACCGGAGTCGGCAGTGGAATCGTCGATCACGGCCTGGATGGTGCGTACAGCCACGGTGTCATGACTCGAGGTCTCTGCGAGCTCCTCGAGGTCGGTGCCCTCCGGAATGGCATACAGCCACCCCGAGGCGTGGTCCGCGATCGGACCGCCCAGCAACTGCGGTGCGGAATGCGTTGTGAGGTACGCGTTGCCGGTGTTCGAGGAGATCAGTGCGGCGCTCTGGGACCGTGCAATCCCGACCACCGTCAGGGGCTGATCGGGTATGTCGGGCGCGGTCGCGGGCGCGGTGAGTCGTGTGCCGACCCGGGCGTTGAGCGCCTCGGCAGCGTCCTCATCGATCACCAGTTCCCCGTCGGCGCGTGCATGGCGCCCACTCACCAGCGGTGTGGGAGAGGCTTCCTCGGGCGGCAGGGAGGAGATGCGCACCCACGTCTCGGCGTCGCCCGCACGCAGCTGTGTCATGTTCTGCATCAGCGGCCACGAGGCGGTGCTGCCCTGGACCGCGGGCGGAGATTCGATCGCTTCAGGATCATGAGAGGTGGCGACGAGCTGCGCTCCGCGCAGGGATGCGGACACGTCGGCAGACACGGACTGAGTCATCAAGCCGCCCGCCACGATCATCACGGCGACGAATCCGGTGGAGAGCGCGATGGTGAGGATCGCGGCGAGGTGGCGGCGCAGCGGGGTCAGGCGCACGGTGCGGGCACTCATCAGCGACCTCCCGCGGTGAACGGAGCCTGCTCATCACTGTCGATGCGGCCATCGACCAGAGAGATGATCCTGTCGGCATGCTCAGCAGCATCGCGCTCGTGCGTGACCATGACGACTGTCTGCCCGAGCTCATCCACCGAGAGGCGAAGGAAGTCGAGAACCTCGTCGGTGGTGCGAGAGTCGAGGTTGCCGGTGGGCTCATCGGCGACGACAACGGCCGGAGAGGTGACGAGCGCTCGAGCGATCGCAACACGCTGGATCTGACCGCCGGAGAGCTGCGCGGGACGATGATCCAGGCGCTCCGTGAGTCCGAGTGCTCCGACCACGGTCTCAAGCCAGGCCTCATCCACACGGCGGCCAGCCAGGTCGAGGGGAAGAACGATGTTCTGCCGGGCGGTGAGCATCGGCAGCAGGTTGAAGGACTGGAACACGAATCCGATGCGGTCGCGCCGCAGCAGGGTCAGCTCCCGGTCCTTCAGCGTGGTCGTCTCGATGCCGTCGAGCTCGATGGAACCCGAGTCCACTGAGTCGAGACCGGCGAGCACATGCAACAGAGTCGACTTCCCGGACCCTGAGGGGCCCATGATCGCGGTGAAGCGTCCGCTGGCGATATCGAGATCCACACCGTCCAGAGCTGTCACGGCGCCGGCACCGGTGCCGTAACTCTTGGTGATGCCGCGAGCACGAATCGCGGGCCGTGCGTCGGCATTGGCGGGGGCGCTGGCGGTGTCCTGTGTTCTGACGGGAGCAGAGCGAGACATGACTGTCCTTCGAGCCGGGGAATCGGAACATCTCGATCGTCTGCCTGAAGCGTTCGAGGGCGCGTCGGCCCTGCGTCGTGAGTGCAGCACCTGAGGGTGGATTCTGGGTGCCGCCCCATCCTCCCGAGGTATGACGTGCTGCTGCCCGAGCGTGGTGAGGTGATCCGGAAAAGGCGAGCTACAGCCGCCATCCGGCGGGCGAACTCGTCGGTGCAGGCGTCGATCGCGGTGGCGCGTCGAGTCCCGTCGGCCCCTTATTCAGGAGCCGGGGGTGACCAGACCTGTTTCGAAGGCAAGGATCACGGCCTGCACACGATCACGGGCGCCGGTCTTGGCGAGCACGCGCCCCACATGGGTCTTCACGGTTGCTTCGGCGACGAATAGCTGCTCACAGATCTCCTGATTCGAGCAGCCTTTCCCGATCAGGGTCAGCACCTCGAGCTCCCTCTCGGTGAGCGCGTCCAGCACGGACCTGTCACGCGTCTCCGGTTCCGGCGTGGCAACCACTTTCTCCAGCAGCCGACGGGTTGCCGACGGGGCGATCACGGCGTCGCCACGGTGCACCGTGCGGATCGCCGCGAGCAGCTCCTCCGGCTGCGCATCCTTGAGCAGGAAGCCACTCGCGCCAGCACGGATCGCTGCGACCACGTACTCGTCGAGATCGAAGGTGGTCAGCACGATCACCTTCGGAGCGCGATCGGCAGGGGCATTCGCGAGGATCTGTGTCGTGGCCTCGATACCGTCCATCCGCGGCATCCGCACATCCATCAGCACCACGTCGATGCGATGGGAACGCAGCAGGTCCACAGCCTCGATGCCGTCGGAGGCCTGCACAGCCACCTCGAGATCGTCCTGGGAGTCGATCACCATGGCGAAGCCGGTGCGCACTAGTGGCTGGTCATCCACCAGGGCGATGCGCAGTGGAGCGGGCGTAGTGGTCATCGAGTGATCATCCTCTCGGCGGTGGCGGGGACGAGCCCGTCGGTAGGAACGGGAAAACGGGCGAGAACGCGATAGCCGCGACCCGGCAGCGGGCCGACCTGCAGATCCCCTCCGAAGGCCCAGACACGCTCACGCATCCCAGTCAGACCGTGGCCCAGGCCATCGGAATCGGGGTCATGACCACGGCCATCATCGAGCACCTCAACCTCAAGCAACGGACCGTTCAGACGCAGGCTCACGCGCGCGGCCGCCGCGGGGCCGGCATGCTTCATCACATTGGTCAGCGCCTCTTGCACCAGGCGGAACACGCTCACGCCGAGCGCCTGGGGAAGGTGATCGATTCCCTCGCTCATCTGCAGGTCGACCGATAGCCCGGCGGCGCGGACACGCCCAGCGAGCTCACCGATCTGGTCCAACCCCGGCTGCGGTCCGAAGCTGGTCTCCTCCTCAGCTCGCAGAACGCCCAGCAGCGAACGCATGTCGGCCAGCGCCGCGCGGCCGGTGCCGGCGATGGTGCCGAGCACCTGTGCGGCGGCATCCGGGTCCTTTTGAGCGAGGTACCGGCCGCCGTCAGCCTGCGCGATCATCACCGATAGTGAGTGGGCGACCACGTCGTGCATCTCGCGGGCGATACGGGCGCGTTCGTCGGCCACCGCCAGCGCGGTGCGCTGCTCGCGTTCGCGCACTGCCTGCTCCGCGCGTTCACGGCTGAGGGCGAGCTGTCGCACGCGGGCATGCTGCAGGCGGGCGAGCGCCCAGATCGCCAGAATCGTCACCGAGCCGGTGATGAGCAGCAGGATGAAGATGCCGGCTGCAGCACCGGGGCCGCCGTAAGGGTCGGTTAGCAGGGTGCCTGCCCAGAACAGCGACTGCATGAGCACGCCCAGCATGCCGAGCGCCACCCCGATCGCGTGTGTACGGGCGGTGCCGTAGGCGACGGCGCAGTAGAACGCATAGAACGTCATCACGTCGCCCACGACGACGGGCATGAGCACGGCCATGTGGAGCACCGCCAGCACCGCGACGACGGTCATGCACCAGGCGGGGCGGGTGCGGCCGATCGCGCCGACGGCGATCATCGGCACCGAGAACAGCGCCCACCAGGCGCTGGCAGTTGGTGCTGTTGCAAGGCCCGCCAGAGCTATCAGTACAGCGGTGGTGCCGAAGACGACGGCATCGATTGTGCCGGGATGTTCAATCACCCAACGGAAAGCGTCATCCACGCGCCGCCACGGCAGGGCGGACCGGCGCGGCGACGGGGATGGCTCGGACATGAGCACGACCTTACGACGGCGGCCTGACGCAGGACGTCATCCCGCGGGAGGACCTTGTGGGGGCAGCCTGGGGGCGCTTAGAGCAACCGTTGCGGACCAGCGAGCAGTTCGGGGCCCTCGTTGCCGACCTTCCCCACCGCTGGATCCACCTCCCGCGGTGCGAGCGCGGCGTCATGGAGCAGATGCGCATCGTCCAGGATCCATGCCTGGGCGGCACGCCTATCGTCCAGCCGTGGATCCAGCCAGTCATTGACCGCCTCACGGCGCAGCATGACTGGGGTGCGGTGGTGAATCTGGGCGAGATCACCTGTCGCCTCACGCGTGATGATCGTGGCGCTCAGCAGGAATTCCCCGTCAGGCGATGCGGCCGGACCGGCGTGATCGCCCGCCCCCTTCCACCAGGACACGAGCGCCGCCATATACAGTGGTGAGCCGTCCGCCGGCGCGATCCAATACGGCTGCTTGCGCTTGCCTTGTGGGTCGCGCACCCACTCGTAGTACCCATCCATGGGCACGATCGCCCGGTACCGGCCGAGGCTGCCGCGGAAGCTCGGCTTCTCGGCAAGGGTCTCGCGGCGCGCGTTGAACGTGCGCGAGGAGAAGGACTCGTCCTTCGCGAACGGCGGCAGCAGACCCCAGCGAGCGACTCTCAGCGCCCGCTGCACCTCGCCAGACGCCTGATCCACGGACTCGGTGACCACGTAGATCGGGGCCGTCGGCGGGATGTTCCAGCGCTGGCGCAGGTGCGGGTCAGCCAGATCCACGGCCCCCAGATCCTCGATCAGGGGCTCGATCTCCTGGAAGAACGCGAAGCGTCCGCACATGACGAGTCAGTCCGTTGACGAGGAACTGGTGCTCGAACCGGCGGAGTCCTGACCGTCGGCCTTCCTGCCCGCGTCCTTCTCGTGTGACGTCTGCGCGGCCTCCGCGTCGGGATCGACTGCCGGGATCGAGCCGCTCGGTGTCAGGCGGGAGCCTTCTGCCGTGTAGGCGTCGCCGTCGCGATGCAGGTGGCGCAGGCGGATGTCGCGGCCTTCGTCCACGAGCTTCTCATGCTTGGCGGCAGCTTTCTTTGCGCCGGTATCGTCGCGCAGCGGTGCGGTGACGGTCGCCTCAGCCGGCTTGCCGGCTTCGAGCTCACTGGCACGCTCGTACTCGGCGTCGACCTCCGCTCCCATGATGATCACGATGTTCATCACCCACAGAGCGAACAGCACCGCCATAATGCCGCCGATCGCGCCGTAGCTCGAATAGCTGGCCACCGTGGTCATGTAGATCGACAGCGCCACGGCCGCAACGGCGATACCCAGGACAGCGAACACACCACCGGGGGAGATCAGACGGAAGCGCCGATCCACGTTCGGGGCGCCCCAGTACAGCACCGACACCAGCGCGAAGGCGAGCAGCAGGATCACCGGCCATTTCAGCCACGCCCAGAACGGTAGGAACGTCCCGGACAGGAAGCTCACGAAGCCCTGCGCCCCGAGCGGCCCGGCGAGCGGAGCGACCAGGCCGTCCACGATGGTCTCGTTCAGCAGGACCGAAATCAGGATCGTGAGGATCCCAAGGATCAGCACCAGGGTGATGGCAAGCATCGCGAGGTTCATCCGCACCGGTCCGCGCCCCTCGGGAACCTCATAGATCTGGTTGGCGACACGGGCGTAGGCCTTCACGTAGGCCGAGGCTGACCACAGTGCCGTGGCAATACCGATGATCAGCGCAATAGTGCCGCCAGTGGCCGAGCCCATCAGCGAATCCAGCGTGGAGTCCACGGCGGGTCCAATATCCATGCCGCTTCCGCCGGCGCCGGAGGTGATCGCGTCCTTGATCAGCTGCGCGATCTGATCCTTGATGTCGGCCAGCAGCAAGGTGGCCATCGAGAACAGCGCCAGCATGGTGGGGGCGATCGACAGCACCATGAAGTAGGTCAGTTTGGCGGCCTGATCAGTGCCGCCGTCGCGGCTGAACTCGGCCAGCACGCGCTTGGCCATGTACTTCAGGGTCGGGCCTTTGGGTCGTCGGGTGGACGGCGCGGAGGACTCCGCCATGGCATAGCTCCTGTCGGGATGCCCGAGCGGGCAGGGGAGGGGACAACGCGCCCCATGATCGCACGGTCCCGCACGGTCGAGACACGTCCTTGCCACTCGGCCACGCGGCTGACGCACGACACGAGGACGGCCCGCGGTGGGCTCACGACATGACGAATGCGAGGTTCGGGCGTATCTGCGGGAGTTATCCACAATCCTCGCCTCTGCCCTGCGGGAGGTGGGTGTGCGCTTCTACGGTGGCAGGCAGGCGCCGCGTCATCGAGGTGCGGCACAGAGCCGGCCGAGTGGATGCCCGGGGGAGGGGACACGATGGATACGACCGCGGTGATCGAGGAGCGCTCGCGCGAGCTGATTCGTCGACGCGGCCTCGACATCCGTGGTGACCAGCTGGAGCCGCTCATCCGCGACGTGGTCACGGAGTACGACAATCGCGCCGCCGACGGTTCGGTGCCGGCGCTGCGCGATGCAGACGCACTGGTGGCGGAAGTCGCCTCCCGCATCGGTGGCTTCGGCCCGCTGCAGGAGCTGCTGGATGATCCGCAGATCGAGGAGATCTGGCTGAACTCGCCCACGCAGGTGTTCGTCAGCCGCAACGGACGCAGTGAGCTGACCACGATCGTGCTGGATGATGCGCAGGTCCGCGGCATCGTCGAGCGGATGCTCGTCAGCAGTGGCCGACGTTTGGATCTCTCAAGCCCCTTCGTTGACGCCCTGCTGCCCGACGGGTCCCGTTTGCATGTCGTCATTCCCTCGGTCACCCGGCGCCACTGGGCGGTGAACATCCGCAAATTCATCGCCCGCGCCCACGACGTGGAAGGAATGGTGGCGCTCGGTTCGATGAACCGGCAGGCGGCTGCCTTCCTCGACGCCGCCGTCAACGCCGGCCTCAACATTGTTGTGTCCGGAGCAACCGGCGCTGGCAAGACCACGCTGCTGCGGTGCCTCGCCTCCTCCGTCGGTCCGCGTGAACGTGTCGTCACGATTGAAGAGGTCTTCGAGCTGGACCTCGCCTTACGAGACGTGGTGGCGATGCAGACCCGACAAGAGAGTCTCGAGGGCACCGGGGAGATCACCATGCGCCGTCTGGTGAAGGAGTCTTTGCGGATGCGCCCCAGCCGCATCATCGTTGGCGAGGTGCGTGAGGCGGAATGCCTGGACATGCTGCTCGCCCTGAACAGCGGGCTGCCCGGCATGGCAAGCCTGCATGCGAACTCCGCACGCGATGCGGTGGCGAAGCTGTGCACGCTGCCGTTGCTCGCCGGAGAGAACGTCTCCTCGTCGTTCGTCGTACCCACGGTTGCCAGCGCGATCGACATCGTCGTGCACCTCGACATCAGTGCCGACGGGCATCGCAGCGTGCGCGAGATCGTCGCGCTGCCCGGCCGGGCGGAGAACGGCGTGATCGAGACCGCCGAACTGTTCGTGAGCCGCCATGGACGACTTGTGCGCGGCGCTGGCATGCCGCCGCATCCTGAGCGGTTCAGCCGCTGCGGCCATGATCTTCGCGACCTGTTGGGCACGGAGGCAGCAGCATGATCGCGGGCGGCGTCGTCGGGCTCATCGGCGGGCTCGGGTTGCTGAGCCTGTGGTGGTCGATGTGGCCCACGTCGCCGGAACAGCACTCCCGGACCATGAGCGGACCAATGCAGCGGGTGCGCGAGGACCTGGTCCGTGTGGGGCTCGGCTCCGTGCCGGCGTGGGCGGTTCCCGCGCTCAGTGCCGGACTCGGACTGCTGGTGGCTGCCGTTATCTGGACTGTCTCTGCGGCGACCGTTCCATCCCTCGCACTCGGACTCGCCGTCGTGCCGCTCCCACTGCTGGTCCTCAGGGCCGCCGCCCGTCGGCGCTCGCATTCGCTGCGGGAAGTATGGCCCGAGGCCGTGGATCATGTGGCCTCAGCGATTCGTGCGGGAATGTCTCTGCCGGAGGCTCTCGGGCAGCTGGGGGAGCGAGGCCCGGAGGCGCTGCGACCCGCCTTCCAGGAGTTCGCTCGCGATCACCGCGCCAGCGGAGATTTCGCCGGGTCCCTGGATCTGCTCAAGCAGCGCCTGGCCGATCCCGTCGGCGACAGAATCGTCGAAGCACTGCGCATTACCCGGGATGTGGGCGGCACTGACCTTGGCGTTCTACTGCGCACCCTGTCCGCATTTCTGCGTGAAGATGCCCGCACCCGCGCTGAGCTGGAGGCCAGGCAGTCCTGGACAGTCAACGCTGCGCGTCTCGCGCTCGTTGCTCCCTGGGCGGTGCTCGCCCTCATGTCGACCCGTCCGCAGGCGGCCGAGGCATACGACACGAGTGCCGGGGCCGCGCTCATCCTGATCGGCGCCGTCGTGTCCTTGCTCGCCTACCGCGTCATGCTGCTCATCGCGCGGCTTCCCCAGGATGAGCGGGTGCTTCGATGACAGACACATCAGCTCCCCTGCTCGGCGCCCTGCTCGGTCTCCTCGCAGCAACCGGAATCCTGCTGATCGCCCAGGCGCATCTGCGTGCACGCCGCCCCGACCCTGCACGTCGAATTGACCCGTATCTGCGAGGTCATCAGCACAGCGTGCTCGAGACGACCGCGCCCCGCTCTGGGCGGATACGGCGTGGCCTGGTGCTCGTGATGGGCCCTGTGGCCGAGAAAACGATCGGTATTCTCGAGCGGCTCACCGGCGGCAGAGAGCAGCTGGAGCGGCGACTCCGGCTCGCAGGTGGCCGCACAAGCGTGGACGCCTTCCGCATGGAGCAGGTGCTCCTGGGCGTGATCGGTTCCGTGGCTGGCCTCGCCACCGCCATCACGGCCATCCTCGCCCGGGGGGCGAGCCCGTTGCTGGGACTCATGATCGTCGTGCTGGGAACCCTGGCCGGAGTGCTCGGGCGGGACTACGTGCTCTCCGCCCAGATCCGTCGGCGTGCCTCACGCATGGCACGAGAGTTCCCCACGGTCGCTGATCTGCTTGCCCTCGCCGTTGCGGCCGGGGAGAGTCCATTGGCGGCGATGGAGCGCGTGGCGCGCTCTTCACGTGGCGCATTGCCGGACGAGCTCGCCACCACCGTTGCTGAGATTCGCGCCGGGTCCACTGCGTCGCAGGCGCTCGCTGCGTTGAGCGATCGCAGCCCCCTGCAGGCCATCACGCGTTTTGGGGATGGTGTCGCTGTTGCGCTCGAACGGGGCACGCCGCTCGCCGATGTCCTGCGTGCCCAGGCGCAGGACGCGCGGGAAGCCGCTAAACGAGACCTGCTGGAGACCGCTGGGCGACGCGAGATCTTCATGCTCGTCCCGGTCGTTTTCCTGGTGATGCCGCTCGTGATCGTTTTCGCGTTGTTCCCGGGGCTCGCTGTTCTTGAGATAACGCTCTGATCCGCTGCGCATGGAGACCGACCTGCATGTCACCGACCTGACTGCCCCATCGACCGTCGTCGAGAACCGACCGAATCCAACAATCCGCCGAATCCGATACCTCACCGATTCTGAAGGAGTATGACCATGTCGATCCATCGTCGCCTGTTGCAGCGTCTCGCCTCCGAACGAGGAGACGTGCCTGGCTGGGTGCTCATCACGCTCATGACTGCTGCGATCGTGATCGCACTGTGGGCTGTGGCCAGCGATCAACTGATCCAGATCTTCAACAATGCGATGGCGCCGTTCCTCCAGCAGGACATCGGGTGAGTAATCCCGATCGGCGCCCACGATCTGAGGCGCCAGCCGCACGAACGGCCTTGGGCAGCGTGGCTGATCCGGCCGCCATGTCAGGCGACGCGTTCGGGCACCGGTGCAGTCGCCGCAGGCTGCGGACTGCGCTGCGTTCCGACCGCGGATCGGCAGTGGTCGAGTTTCCGCTCGTCGCTGCGCTGCTGATGCTCATCGCTGTGCTCGTGATCCAAGCGGCCGTGACGCTGCATACCCGCAACCTGCTCATCGACGCCGCCGTGCAGGGCGCGCATCACGCCGCATCAGTGGGTGCCAGCCCGGACGATGGGGCGGCCCGTGCGCACGACCTCATCGAAGCTCGATTCGGAAGCGGTTTCCATGCAAGCACCTCGGCCACAGTCGACGGCAATGTGATCACGGTCGACGTGACAGCAACACTGCCACTCGTCGGCCTCATCGGCCCCGCCGGCGGACTCAGCGTGCAGGGACGTGCACTCGATGAGGAGTCCTGGGAATGAGGCGCCGCATGAGCCTGCGCACAGACCTCCGCCAGCTCCGCCGTCAGCCGCAACTGCGCGATGACGACGGCAATGCTGTGGTGGAGTTCGTCGTGCTCGCCGTCGTTCTCCTGATTCCGAGCCTCTACCTGGTGCTCACGCTCGGGTCCGTCCAGTCCGCCGTCTTCGCCGCCGACGTCATAGCGCGGGACTCCGCACGCATCCACGCCGCCGTGGCAGATCCGACCGAAGCTGCGGCACAGTCCGCCGCACACACCACGATGGTGCTCGAGGACTACGGCCTGCATACCGATGCCGATGTGGTCGACATCAGCTGCAGCCTCGACCCCTGCGCCGCGCCCGGCGGAACAGTACGTGCCGTCGTGCGCATCCCCGTGCCTGTGCCGGGACTCGGCCCCGTGCTCGGCAAGGCCGGGCCAGTCACCGTCGGCTCTGACCATGTCGTGCGGGTTGACCGTCATCGAGGACTCGCACCATGAGCGCCGTCCACGCCGTCAGCAGGCTGCGCCACCGGTTCGTGGACGACTCCGGCACGATCACCGTGCTCCTGATCGGCGTGCTCGTGGTGATCCTCATGGTGATGGCCATGGGTGGTGCGGTCACTGGCGTGCACCTGGAGCGCAACGGTCTCCAGCATGCCGCGGATACCGCGGCGCTCGCCGCGAGCCAGGCGCTGACTCCCGAAGGAATCTATGACGATCAGGTCAACTCTGCGGTCAGCCCGACGCAGGCCCGGCAGATCGCCGCGGAGCATCTGGCGGAGTACCCGTTCAGTGAGCGACGGCTGCACGACGTGAGCATTGACTCCTTCGAGGTGGGCAACGACGGCACCGTGCGTCTGAAAGTCAGCGCCGGCACGCACCCGCCGCTGCTGGGGTGGTTCCTGCAGGGAGCAGATGTCAGCATTCCGTTGCAGGTCACCGGGCAGGCCCGCGCCAGCTGATCGTTCGCCGCGCCGCAGAGGGAGAAAGCCGGAGTCGCAGCTGCGGCCCTGCCGTAGAATCGCTCCTCGTGGCCACCATCGACTTCTCCGAAGAGATCCCGCACCTGCGCTCGACCCTGTCATCGATCGAGCAGGTGACCGACGTCGACGCGCTCGATGCTCGCATCGCGCAGTTGGAGAAGGATGCCTCTGCCCCCGATCTGTGGGATGACGTTGACAACGCCCAGCAAGTCACCGCTGCGCTCTCCCATGCGCAGGCCGAGCGCCGACGCATCGGCGAGCTCGCCCAGCGTATCGACGACCTCGAAGTCATGGTGGAGCTTGCCGCTGAGGAGTCTGATGCCGACACGCTGGCCGAGGCCGAGCATGAGTATGGGGCGATCCGCACATCCCTCAACGAGCTCGAGGTGCGCACACTCCTGTCCGGCGAATACGACGAGCGCAACGCCGTGGTCACCATCCGCGCTGGCGCTGGCGGAGTCGATGCCGCTGACTTCGCGGAAATGCTGCTGCGTATGTACCTGCGCTGGGCAGAACGCCACGGCTACCCCAGCAAGGTGATGGACACCTCCTACGCCGAAGAAGCCGGCCTGAAGTCCGTGACCTTCGAGATCTCCGCTCCCTTCGCCTACGGCACGCTGTCCGTCGAAGGCGGCACCCACCGACTGGTGCGCATCAGCCCCTTCGACAACCAGGGCCGCCGCCAGACCTCGTTCGCCGCCGTCGAAGTGATCCCGCTGATCGAATCCACCGATCACATCGAGATCCCCGAGAACGAGCTGAAGATCGACGTGTTCCGCTCCTCCGGGCCCGGCGGCCAGTCCGTGAACACCACGGACTCCGCGGTGCGCATGACCCATATCCCCACCGGCATCGTCGTCTCGATGCAGGACGAGAAATCGCAGATCCAGAACCGCGCCGCCGCATTGCGCGTCATGCAGTCCCGCCTGCTGCTGGTCAAGAAGCAGGAGGAGGATGCCAAGCGCAAGGAGCTCGCCGGTGATGTGAAGGCCAGCTGGGGTGACCAGATGCGCTCCTACGTGATGAACCCCTACCAGATGGTGAAGGATCTGCGCACCGAATACCAGGAGGGCAACCCGTCCTCGGTGTTCGACGGCGAGATCGATGCGTTCATCGATGCGGGCATCCGCTGGCGCGCCGAACAGGCGAAGTCTGAGGACTGATCACTACTGACCACCGTCGTGCGGCACACGTCGCGCGTCACGCATCGCCCGTTGCTCGGCACGCATCGTTGGTCGGCTCCGTGCGTCGCCCGTCGTGCGACGTGGATCGCTTGTCGGCGTGCACACATCACCCGTCAGCCGCGACGGATGCGAACGCAGATTTGACCAAGGTTTGACCGCCCGCGCCCACGTGGGTCACAGCGTTCCGCGCGCACGCGCCATAGATTGTGGTCGGCAGACTTCCCCGACCACCTAGGCGCCTGAGTGATCCGATACGACAACGTCTCCAAGACGTATCTGCGCGGCAGCCACCCCGCTCTCACGGACATCGACATGGAGTTCGAGCGCGGGGAGTTCGTGTTCCTCGTCGGAGCCTCCGGATCCGGTAAATCCACCCTGATGCGACTCGTGCTCAAGGAGACTGCGCCGACCACGGGCAAGGTGTTCGTCG
Organism: Brachybacterium timonense; assembly: GCF_900258505.1. Taxonomy (GTDB): domain Bacteria; phylum Actinomycetota; class Actinomycetes; order Actinomycetales; family Dermabacteraceae; genus Brachybacterium; species Brachybacterium timonense. Next base: position 2,176,614 of record NZ_LT984895.1, on the reverse strand, counting down.
CCGGTAAGGACCTCTCCCGGATCCCCTCATGGAAGGTCCCGTCGCTGCGCCGTGACATCGGCATGGTGTTCCAGGACTTCCGCCTCCTGCCCTCCAAGACGGCGTACCAGAACATTGAGTTCGCCCTCGCCGTGATCGGTACCCCCCGCCGTGTCGTGCGTCGACTCGTGCCGGAGATGCTGGAGATGGTGGGCCTTGAAGACAAGGGCCGACGTATGCCCCATGAGCTCTCCGGTGGTGAGCAGCAGCGTGTCGCGATTGCCCGCGCCTACGTCAACCGGCCGTCGATCCTGCTGTGTGACGAGCCCACCGGTAACCTCGATCCCGCCACCGCGGAAGGAATCCTGGATCTGCTCGACGAGATCAATGACCGCGGAACCACGGTCGTGATGGCCACCCATGATCGCAACGCCGTCAACCGCATGCGCCGACGCGTGGTGGAAATGGTTGGCGGCCGTGTGGTGCGCGATGACACCCATGGTGCGTACGAGTCCTCGAACGAGGAATCGGTGATCTCAGGTCATCAGGCTGACGGTGAGGAGCACCAGTCCGATGCCGACGTGGATAGTGAGGCCACCGGCCACGGTCCCACCCACGGTGGAGAGCAGCTTCTGGATGATCGCGACGCCGTGGTGCGTGAAGAGGAGGCTGCCTTCGCGGCGGACGACGACGATCTGGGCGGTGGCCGATGAGAGCGCGGTTCATCCTCTCCGAAATCCTCACGGGACTGTGGCGCAACATCGCCATGGTCATTTCCGTGGTGATCGTGACTGCCGTATCGCTGACGTTTGTCGGCACCGGTCTGCTGATGCAGAAGCAGATCATGGATATGAAGGCCACCCTGGTGGAGCAATCCCAGGTGACCATCTATATGTGCTCGCCGCACTCAACCACCGCCTCGTGTGCGGGAGGTGCAGCCACGGACGCCCAGGTCCAGTCGGTGCGAGATGCGCTGGAAGGCGAGGAACTCTCCCGGTACGTCGCCTCGTACACCGAGCGATCTCAAGCTGAAGCGCTGAAGATCTACCAGGAGCAGTTCGCGGGGGAGGGGTTCGCGGCTGACTTCACGGAGGAGGACATGCCGGTCTCCTTCCACATCACGCTCAGCTCAGCGGAGGACTCCCGTGCGGTGGTGCAGTTCTTCCAGGGCCGCGACGGCGTGGACGAGGTCACTGACCTGCTCAGTGTGTTCGCTCCGTTCATCGATGTGCTCAATCAGTCCACGCTGTTCGCACTCGGACTAGCGGTATTGATGCTCATCGCTGCGGTGCTGCTGGTGGCCACCACGATCCGCATGTCGGTGGCGAACAGGCGCCGAGAGATCGCGATCATGCGCCTGGTGGGTGCCTCCAACGTGTTCATCCGTGCGCCGTTCCTGCTGGAGGGCGCCGTTGCAGCCATCATCGGCGCGCTGATCGCCTCCGGCCTGCTGTGGTTGGGGCTGGAGTACATTGTGCAGGGCTGGCTGGTACCGACGCTCGGAAAGCAGATCGTCTCGGTCGGTACGTTCGATCTGATCTGGGCTGCGCCGATCTTGATCGCCCTTGGCGCGGCCCTCTCGATCAGCTCCAGTGTCGTCTCCCTCAACCGCTATCTGAAGGTGTGAGTATGCCTCGGTTCCCCCATCGCTCCCTGCTGGCCTTCGGTGCTGCCGCTGTCATGGTCGGGCAGGCGCTGCTGCTTGGCGCGCCCGCGGCACTGGCCGACGGCTCCAAGGAAGACAAGATGAAGGAGCGTGAGAGCATCAACCAGCAGCTCGAAGACCTGCGGATTGAGCTCGACGGTGTCAACGAGGACCTTGCGCAGACCTACCTGGACCTGGCGGAGACGGAGATGAAGATCCCGCAGGCTCAGCAGGACCTTGAGGACGCGCGCGCCGAGCAGAAGGAGGCGGAAGATGAAGACGCCCGTGTGGGGCGCCGCCTGGGTGATGCTGAAGCGGAAGAGAAACGGCTGAGCGGAGAGGTCTCCTCCGGCCAGGAGGAAGTGGACGCTTCGGACAAGGAGCTCGCGCAGGTGGCGATCTCCGCATACAAGGGCGGAGGTCCGCCCAGCCCGGCGTCGGTGTTCGTCGGCTCTAGCTCACCCCAGGACACCGTGGACCGTTCGATGAATTACCGGCTCACCCTCGAGTCCCAGGGCACCCGGCTCGGGCAGCTGCGCACGGATCAGGCCGTGAACGTCAATGCTGAAGATCGACTGATCGCGGTGCGCGAGGAGATCAAGGATCTCAAGCAGGAGGCCGAAGAGGCACTGCAGCGTAAGAAGGACGCAACACAGGCCGCGCAGGACGCGAAGGACGACCTGGACAAACTCTACGACGACCAGAAGCAGCAGAAGGACGACCTCGAGGCCAAGCGCAGCAAGTATCAGGGCGATCAGGACAACCTCGAAAGCCGTGGTTCTGAGCTTGATGAGGAGATCGAGACGCTTGCACGCGAAGAGCGAGCGCGGCTGGCCCAGAGCAACAACAACGACAACAACAACGCCGCCGATCCAGAGGTGGATGAGGAGGCGAGCAACAGCGGTGGGTTCGTACGGCCCGTGCCGGGGCGCGTGAGCTCGCGATTCGGTTGGCGATTCCATCCGGTGTTCCACACCCGCAAGTTCCACTCGGGCATCGACTTCCCTGTTGCCTGCGGCGTACCAGTCAAATCGACTGCGTCTGGCCGTGTTCTGCAGAACACCTCCAATTCCCGCGCCGGGAAAAAGGTGATCGTCAGCCATGGCATACGCAACGGCAAGCTCATCACCAGTTCCTACCACCACCTGCAGGGGTATGCGGCCTCGCCGGGGCAGAAGGTCTCCGCTGGTACGACCGTCGGTTACGTCGGCACCACGGGTTCCTCAACCGGGTGCCACCTGCACTTCGAGATTCACGAAGACGGAACCGCCGTCAATCCTCTGAAGTACGTCTGATCCAGGCGTGTGGGGCTGGGGTGGACCGACCTGGCGCTGCGGGACCTCCGCGACTCGTGCCGCATGGCGCGGATGATCACGAGTATTCGCTCGCCTGACCGTCGCCAAGGTTCTAGAGTGGGGTGCCCGCTGCGCCCGGGCGGGGGAGCGCAGGACAGCACACAAAGAACGGAGAGAAGTTGATGGCCAAGAAGAATGCCGCACAGGCTGCGCCGTCGGATGCTCCCCGCAAACAGCTGATCGCCTCGAACAAGAAGGCCCGGCACGACTACCACATCGACGACACCTACGAAGCCGGAATCGTGTTGACCGGCACCGAAGTGAAGTCTCTGCGCGATCGCGGAGCATCCCTCGTGGATGGCTACTGCTTCATCGAGGGAGGGGAGATGTGGATGGATGCCGTGCACATCGCCCCCTACGTCAAGGGCACCTGGACGAACCACGCCGCGCGACGCAAACGCAAGCTGCTGCTGCACCGTCGCGAGATTGACAAACTCGCCGGGAAGACACGCGAGAAGGGGTACACGATCGTGCCCCTGGAGATGTACTTCCTAGGCTCGCACGCGAAGGTGGTCATCGCACTCGCCCGCGGCAAGAAGGAATGGGACAAGCGCCAGACTCTGCGCGAGAAGCAGGACCTGCGCGAGGCGCAGCGCGCCATGCGTCAGCGCGAGCTGGTCTGACCCGTCGGGCACCACGGCGACCACGTCGTCCCGGTGTCGCCCCCTGTAGCGAGACTGGCACCCGGTGCTCCCGTTTTCGGGCGCGCTATGTGTGATGTGACAGACTGAGCGTTCGTCGACAACCCAGGGGGAGACATGACCGCCACCCGACGCACCATTCTCACCACCCGGATTGCCACGTCCATGGGTGGTGTGTGCTGTGCCGCAATGCTCACGGTCGGTGGGCTTGCCGCCTGCACACCCACTGAGGAACCGACTGCCGACCCGCCCGCTGCCTCAGATCAGGGCGGAGACGCGTCTGGTGGCGGCGATGAGTCGTCCGATGCGGGCAGCGATGATTCGTCTGATGGTGGCGGTGAGGAGTCGTCCGATGGTGGCGGTGCCGAGGAGACCGGCACGGCGGGAGTCATGCCGCTGGTTCTCTTCGTGACCGAGGGTCTGAACGACACAGTGGATACCTCCACCAAGACCTGGACGCTCGACGCTGAGAAGACTGCAGCCGCTTTGACGGACGCCGGCATCAAGGACGCCTCATGCGAGGGCGATCTGCGGTGGGAGCAGGATGCGCCCTTGCATTGCAGCGGCACACCGCCGATGGAGGGTGGACAGACATCCGGTGAGCTGACCGTCTACGGGGTGCGCGCACCGTCCGGCTGGGAGAAGGAGGGACAGCCGGCGATGATTGTGAGCGTCGGCAACGGCCTGGACGCGTCGACTGTACAGGCCATCACCGATCCCGCGAACCAGCTCGTCGGCGTCGGCCAGGGCAGCATGTTCGGTTCTTCCGACCTCACCGAGGAGGAACTCATCGCAGCGGTCGACACCACCGTGAACTCGGGCGGCGGCTACGTCCCGCTCGAGGGTGAGATGACGGTGTCGGGCTGTGACGGCCCGATGCCGGCGCGCACGACGTCGCCTGTGACATGCACGGCGGCCTGGACACACTCCCCGGACGCACAGATCACGGTATCGGCGGTCCCCGTGGTCTACCTCGATTCCGACCCGGGACTGCTGGTCGCCCTGCGACTGGGCGACTGACGGCGTCGGCGCCGGCGGGCCTCACCTGTGTGGTCAGCGGCGGGGCCCGCAATCCGTTTCAGCGGTGTCCAGCGGTCGCGGGTCACTCGGGCGATCTCTGCCTGCGGTATTCCTGGAACGGGCCCGGGAGTGAGCGTCCCGATAATCGCTTGGGCAGCCCAGCAGTGCGTTGTAGTGTGGTGTGACCGTGGACGGACGTTCCCGCGGGAACGTCCCGATTGACAACTCGATATCGCGTGCGAGGCGGCCCTGCCGCCACCAGCGACTCCACGCCAGGGGGCCGATCGGTTTCGACGGTCGTTGTCCAGGCAGGGGAAGCGGGCCGAGAAACCAGAGTCATCTCGTTAATGTCCTCTGGAAACCAATAAGTGCCGAACCTAAGCGCACTGACTTCGCTCTCGCTGCCTGATCAGCGACAGCAGTCTGGAACCCCGGGGGTGCTCCTGACCCGGATCGTTCCATCATCTAAGGAGCCACTGCTGCCGTCCCTCGTCACCGGGGGCGGATGAACACCTCAGAGTGACTGAGTCTGTCGACGACGTGTTCGTGCGAGCGTCGGGACTGAGAACACGCCTTCACGAACTGCGCCCGGAGAAGCCCTGGCTCCACACGATCGGACGCGGGTTCGATTCCCGCCGGCTCCACTTTTTTCTGACCCGTGTCGCGATGCTGTTCTGTCACAGCGTCGCGGCACGGGTCTTTGTTATGCCCGGGTGGAGCAGGCCGGGTGGTGCGGTTGTGTGGCTGAGGTCTGGCGTGATGGCCGTCGCCTTGAGCCAGGTCGACCACTCGAATCCGCCGTTTCGTGGCGGTATTCATGGATCCGCGCTGTATACGTCGCGGATCCACGAATACCGCCATGGATTGACATGGCGGCCGCGAAAGCGGGCAGCTCAGCCTTGAGAGCGCTTCAGGCGCGCGCGGCTCAGCCCTCAGCGCACTCCGAGCGCGCGGCTCAGCCCTCAGCGCACTCCGAGCGGGCGGCGACGAATGCAGCGACGCACCGCTCGATGTCCTGTTCGGTGTGCGCCGCCGACAGCTGCACGCGGATGCGCGCCCTGTCCTTCGGCACCACTGGATAAGAGAACGCGGTCACGTACACGCCGTGGGCGAGCATCGCATCGGCAATCCGGCCCGCGAGCGCAGCGTCGCCGAACATCACCGGGATGATCGCGTGCTCGCCGTCCAGCAGCTCGAAACCTTCCTCGCTCATGCGGCGACGGAACAGAGAGGCGTTGTCGAATAGGCGGATGCGCAGCTCGCCGCTGTCGGCCACGAGCTCGAGCGCTGTGAGTGAGGCCGCCACGATCGACGGCGCCAGCGAGTTCGAGAACAGGTACGGGCGCGCCTTCTGACGGAGCATCCCCACGATCTCCGCATGACCTGACACGTAGCCGCCGCTTGCACCGCCGAGTGCCTTGCCGAAGGTGCCGGTGTAGATGTCCACCCTGTCGCTCACCCCGAAGTGTTCGGGGGTGCCGGCGCCGGTGGCGCCCATGAAGCCGACGGCGTGGGAGTCATCCACCAGCACCAGCGCGCCGTACTCGTCGGCCAGATCGCAGATGCCCGGCAGCGGAGCAAGGTAGCCGTCCATGGAGAACACGCCGTCGGTGACGATCACGATGCGGCGCGCGCCGGCGCCGTCGTTCAGTGCACGAGTGGCCTCTAACTGGGCACGTAGATCCTCGAGGTCTGCGTTGCGGTAGCGGAAGCGTGCCGCCTTGCTCAGACGGATTCCGTCGATCAGGGAGGCATGGTTCAGCTCGTCGGAAATGATCGCGTCCTCCCGCCCGAACAGCGACTCGAACACGCCGCCATTGGCATCGAAGCAGGAGGAGAACAGGATCGTGTCGTCAGTGCCCAGCAGCTGCGAGACCGCCTTTTCTAGGCGCAGGTGCAGGTCGCCGGTGCCGCAGATGAACCGGACCGAGGCCATGCCGAAGCCGCGCTCATCCAGCGCATTCTTGGCCGATTCGATCAGAGCGGGATGATCGGCGAGCCCCAGGTAGTTGTTCGCGCAGAAGTTCAGCACCTCGGTGCCGTCCTGGCCGATGGGCCCGGCGGTGACGGTGTTGGACTGTGGGGTGGTGATCACTCGCTCACGTTTGAACGTGCCGGCGGCGTCGATCGCGGCGAGTTCCTGGGTGAGCTGATCCTTCAAGTCGGTGTACACGACAGTCTCCTGGGAAGGTTGGGGCGGGGTCAGAGGTCGGACAGATCGAACAGCACCTTGCCGGCGCTGCCTTCGCGGGCGATCCCGTAGCCGTGCTCCCAGTCCTCCAGTGGCAGCACATGGGTGATGGTGGAGCGGATCCGGTCACGCAGCAGTTCGGAGGTCTGCAGCATTGCGCTCATCGCGTACCAGGTCTCGAACATCTCGCGGCCGTAGATGCCCTGCAGCGTGATCATGCGGGTGACCACCTGGGTCCAGTCGATCCCGAACTGCTTCGGCGGCAGGCCCAGCAGAGCGATCTTGCCGCCGTGGTTCATGTTCTCGATCATCTCCTGCAGGGCCGACGCCTGACCGGAGATCTCCAGGCCCACGTCGAAACCCTCCTGCATGCCGAGCTCCTCCTGGGCGGCGCGGATCCGTGCAGTGGAGACATCGACGGTGAGGTCAGCGCCGCACTCGCGGGCCATCGCGAGGCGGTGCTCGGCCACGTCGGTCACGGTGACGAAGCGAGCACCCGCATGGCGGACGACGGCAGCGGTCATCTGCCCGATCGGTCCGGCACCGGTGATCAGCACGTCTTCGCCCACGACGGGGAACTTCAGCGCGGTGTGCACGGCGTTTCCGAGCGGGTCGAACACAGCGCCCAGTTCGGGGGAAATCAGAGACTCGCCGCCGTCATGCTCGTGCACCCACACGTTAATCCGGGGAATCACGACGTACTGGGCGAAGGCACCATCGCGCTGCACACCCACGGAGCGGGTGCGGATGCACATGTGCTTGCGGCCCGCGCGGCAGTTGCGGCAGATGCCGCACACCACGTGGCCCTCGCCGGAGACGCGATCACCCACGCGGATGTCGTCGACGTCTGCGCCCACCTCGACGACCTCGCCGTAGAACTCGTGGCCTGGCGTGAATGGCACCGTGTCGCACATCGCCTGCGCGGAGGCGTCCCACGCCAGGATGTGCAGGTCGGTGCCGCAGATCCCGGCGCGCAGCACCCGGATCTTCACGTCGCTCGGCCCGCAGGAGGGCTCGGGCAGGTCCACCAGTTCCAAGCCCGGCCCGGGGCCTGTCTTGCGCAGTGCTCGCATTACGGAAGCCTCCTTGCTCGCCAGATCATCGCCGTCATGCGCCGATCGCTTCATGACGCGCGAAGCGATTCACATACGAGAAGAGTCTAGGGTGTTTGTCCGTGACATCGCCCGCGAATGACCCCTCAGCCTCGGACGCCACACGCCCCGACTCGGGCGACGGCGACGCGCTGCGGATCAGCTATCCCGCGGATCTGCCCGTCTCGCAGCGGCGTGAGGACATCCTCGAGGCGCTGCGCGAGCAGCAGGTGGTGGTGATCGCCGGTGAGACGGGATCCGGCAAGACCACGCAGATCCCCAAGATGCTGCTTGAGCTCGGCTACGGCAGCGGCGGGCGACTCATTGGCCATACGCAGCCGCGGCGCATCGCTGCCCGATCCGTCGCCTCGCGCATCGCCCACGAGCTGGGGGAGCGACTGGGGGAGGGCGCTGTCGGCTATCAGGTGCGGTTCACGCGCGAGGTGGCGCGCGGTGCCCGGCTGAAACTCATGACCGACGGCATCCTGCTGGCGGAGATCGCCCGGGACCGTCTCCTGAAGCGATACGACGCAATCATCATCGACGAGGCGCATGAACGCTCCCTCACGATCGACGTGATCCTCGGTTACCTGCGGCAGATCCTTCCGCAGCGCCCCGACCTCAAGGTCGTCATCACCTCCGCGACGATCGACCCGGAGCGGTTCGCCGTCCATTTCGGTACCCGCGCCCCCGACGGCGAGCTCACACCCGCACCGATTATCGAGGTATCCGGGCGCACCTACCCGGTCGAGATTCGCTACCGGCCGCTCGTGCTCACGCCTGACGTGGAAGACATTGACGCCGACGATCTCGACGAGCTCGAGAACATCCACTCCATCGAGCGAGACCTCACTCAGGCGATCACTGATGGCGTGGACGAAGTGATGGCCGAGGGATCCGGCGACATCCTCGTCTTCCTACCCGGTGAGCGGGAGATCCGCGAGATCTCCGATGCGCTCACCGCCCACCTGGGCCGCGGCACGAGTTCCCTGTCAGTCGACGTACTGCCACTGTTCGGCAGGCTCTCTGCTGGCGACCAACAGAAGATCTTCAGCCCCAAGCGGGCCGGGGTCGCTCGACGCATCGTGCTGGCCACCAACGTCGCGGAGACGTCTCTGACCGTCCCGGGCATCACCTACGTGATCGACTCAGGACTCGCTCGCATCTCCCGCTACTCTCAGCGCACCAAGGTGCAGCGACTGCCGATCGAACCGATATCCCAGGCGAGCGCGAATCAGCGCTCGGGCCGCTCTGGCCGTACACAACCGGGCATCGCTATTCGCCTGTACTCGCAGGAGGATTTCGAGTCCCGACCGGAGTTCACCGAACCGGAGATCCTGCGCACCTCACTCGCCTCTGTGGTACTGCTCATGACGTCCCTGGGGCTGGGCGATGTGGAGTCCTTCCCGTTCGTCGAACCACCCGCCACTCGGGCTGTCACCGACGGTGTGCGGCTGCTGGAGGAGCTCGGCGCCATCGAGCAGGACCGTCGTGCTCCCGGGGGCCGACGCCTCACACGTGTGGGACGCACGCTCGCCCGCTTCCCACTGGATCCCCGCATGGCCCGCATGCTCATCGAAGCGGACAGACTCGGCGCGCTGCGCGAGGTGCTCATCATCGTTGCCGCGCTGTCGATCCAGGACCCGCGCGAACGGCCCCTGGACGCGCAGACCCAGGCCCGTCAGCAGCACAAGCGTTTCGAGGATGACACCAGTGATTTCCTGACCTTCCTGAATCTGTGGAATCACCTGCAGCAGCGCCGCAAGGAGCTGTCCGGCTCCGCGTTCCGCCGCGAAGTGCGCTCCCAGTACCTGCACTACCTGCGCATCCGCGAATGGTGGGATCTGCATGCGCAGCTGAAGGACATGGCCAAGGACGTCGGCCTGAGCGCGAACGACAATCCCGCCTCCCCGCAGGCGATCCACCAGGCGCTGCTGGCGGGGCTGCTCAGCCATGTGGGCTTGTATGAGGACCGCACCCGCGAATACACGGGGGCGCGCAACGCGCGTTTCGCGCTGTGGCCCGGCTCTGCTCTGGCCAAGAGACGGCCTGACTATGTGATGGTTGCCGAGCTCGTGGAGACCTCTCGCCTGTGGGGCCGCACCGCCGCCCGCATCGACCCTGCCTGGGCGGAGGAGATCGGCGCCCATGTGGTGCGTCGTTCCCATTCGGCACCGCATTGGTCCTCCAAGCGCGCCTCAGCAATGGCGCATGAGAAGGTCACCCTGTACGGCGTGCCGATCGTGGCTGACCGAGTGGTGGGATACGGCCGCATCGACCCCGAGGCCGCCCGGGAGATCTTCATCCAGCACGCCCTCATCGAGGGTGATTGGCGAACCCGCCACCACTTCTTCCGTGACAATCAGCAGCTGATCACCTCCCTGCAGGAGCTGGAGGCGAAGACCCGTCGGCGCGACCTGCTGATCACCGATGAGCAGCTGTTCCGCTTCTACGACGCGCGTATCCCGCAGAAGGTCGTCTCTGGCCGCCACTTCGACGCCTGGTGGAAGAGGCAGCGGCACGAGACCCCCGACCTGCTGACCCTCACGGAGCAGGATCTTCTGGTGGCCGATGAGGACACCACGGCCGCGATCCGCGCTGACTTCCCCGATACCTGGGTGCAGGGCGACATCACCCTGCCGCTTAGCTACTCCTTTGGTGAGGTGGGCTCGAAGGGAGCTGAGGGCGTGACCGCCACCGTGCCGCTTGCCGTGTTGAACCGGCTCGCCCCACGGGGCTTCGATTGGCTCGTGCCCGGCATGCGTGAGGAGCTGATCACCGAGCTGATCCGGTCCCTGCCCAAGCCGATCCGTCGCCACCTCGTACCCGCCCCGGAGCGGGCGAAGACCGTGGCTGCCACGCTGCATGAGGATGACCCGGACGCTGGTGAGCCTTTCCTTGAAGCCGTTGCCGACGAGCTCGTGGCCCTCCCCGGTGTGCCCGATGATCTGCCGCTGTACGGCCCTGAGTTCGATCTGACGAAGCTGCCCGCGCATCTGCGGATGCACTTTCGTGTCGTGGATGCCAAGGGTCGGCAGGTGGGCGCCGGCGATGACCTGGCCGAGCTCAGTGCGCGTTTGAAGAAGCGCATGGACACCTCTGTTTCCGCCCAAGGGGAGGAACTGGCCCGCCGTGACCTGCCCGGCTTCCCTAACGCTGGGGTTCCGCGCGTGCACGAGTCCACCGTGGGCGGCCTGAAGGTCACGGGGTATCCAGCGCTGGTGGCGCATCGCGGTGCCGACGGTCGCGTGGAGCGCGTCGACCTCAAGGTGCTCGCCACGGCTGATGAGCAGGCGCTTGCCCATCGTGACGGTGTGCTCGCCCTGCTGGACCGCGACCTGGGTGCGGATCTCGACCCGGTGCTGCGGGCACTGCCGAACCCCACGAAGCTCGCCGTCGGCACCTCCCGCTACGCCTCGACTGCCGCACTGCTCGCGGATGCGTCACGCGCTGCCACCGAGCACCTGGCAGGGGAGGCCGACGTGCGCACCCGGGCGGAGTACGACGCCCTGCGTGCTCGGGTGCGTGCTGAGCACGACCAGGTGGCCACCCAGGCTGTGAAGGACGCCGCTGCCGCACTCGCCGCCGGGGCAACCGTGCACAGGCGACTGGGCCGGATCTCCTCCCTGTCGATCCTCGACCGACTCACCGCCATCCGTGAGCATGCGGAGGATCTGCTGGCCGATGGCTTCATCTCCCGCACCGGCGTGGATCACTTGGGGGATCTGCCCCGGTATCTGCAGGCCGACGAGATCCGCTTGGACAAACTCGAGGAGAACCCGCGCCGCGATGAACAGCTCGCCTGGCAGCTGCGTACCGTGCAGGATGCTTGGGAACACAAGCGGGCGTCCCTCAGCCAGCGGCAACTCGCCCAGAAGGATGCCGCTGCGATTCCGTGGTTGCTCGAGGAGTTCCGCGTGAGCCTGTTCGCGCAGACCCTTGGGACCCGCTACACCGTCTCCGAGAAGCGGATCCGCGCCGCCATCGCCGCGCTCGGCTGAGATCGGGACTGGACCGGGCGCCAGGCGTCGGCACCTAGGTTCGACATGGTGACAGTGTCCCGGGCAAACGTGCGCTGGAGGGCGTGAATCCGGCACGTAAGGACCATGGCATGCGGTGCGGCCGGCTCGTTAGCGTCGAAGTGCCCGATCAGCCAGGTGATCCGTGTCTTCCCTGCGGAGAACCGACCCCCTGCATGAGAAGGACACATCGTGACTGCTTTGACCCGTCGCCGCCTGTTCACTGCCGGTGCCCTCGGCGCCTTCACTCTCACCGGTGCAGCTGCCCTCGCCACTCCCTCCCGCGCGGAGGACGTGTGGACCGAGGAATTCATGACCCGCCCGGAGAACCGGCAGGGTTTCGACGTCAACAATATGGACGACTGGCAGACCGCCAACGCTCGTTTCATCATTGCCGTCTGCGCTGGCCACGACCTGGGCCCGTCGGCCACGCGCATCGCGCTGATCACCGCGATCGTCGAGTCGTGGCTGTACAACTACGAGCCGGCCGTGGATGCCGACTCCGGTGGCCTGTTCCAGCAGCGCCCCTCCATGGGCTGGGGCACGTATGACGAGGTGCGCCACAAGAAGAAGGCCATCGACGCGTTCCTGGGCTTCGGCGAGCATGCCACCCCGCCGGGCCTGATCCAGGTGGCCCCCGACTATGACCAGTGGGATCCGGGAGTTGCTGCTCAGTCTGTGCAGGTCTCCGCGCATCCTGAGCGGTACGGCCAGCAGGTGCCCGCTGCTGACGCACTGTGGGAGCGTCACGCCCACGACGTCGCGCCCTTCCGCGGCTGACCGTGCGTTGATCCCCACGGCGGCGGGTGAATGAACTCCGCCAAAGAACCGTGGGAACATCGGCACAACACCAGTCAGAGCCGCCCTGAGCCAGTGCTCGGGGCGGCTCTGCGCAGTGCGGAAGGTCGCGGTCAGGACACGATTGCGTCGAGTTCGACGAGCGGGGTTCAACGGGCCCGGAGCACCGCTACAGTGAGACTCATGTCACCGATGCCATCCGTGAGCTACTCCATCACGATCCGACTCGAGTTCGCGGCCCGTTCCGCCGCCGTCAGCGACATCACCGGCCGTATCGAGCACCACGGGGCCACGGTGACCGCGCTGGACGTCTCCGCCTCCGGGCCCGAGCGGATGCGGGCCGACATCACTGTGCTCACTGCCGGGCATGACCACGCCGTCGAGGTCGTCGACGACCTCCGCTCCGTGGACGGCGTTGAGCTGGGCAAGGTCTCGGACCGCACCTTCCTCGCACACCTGGGCGGCAAACTCACCATCGAGTCGAAGGTGCCGATCCGCCACCGCGACGACCTGTCCATGGTGTACACCCCGGGCGTGGCTCGCGTGGTGAAGGCGATCGCGGACAACCCCGAGGATGCCCGCCGCCTGACCATCAAACGCAACACCGTCGCCGTGGTCAGCGACGGCTCCGCCATCCTGGGGCTGGGCGATCTGGGGCCGCTGGCCGCGATGCCGGTGATGGAGGGCAAGGCAGCCCTGTTCAAGCGCTTCGCGGATATTGATGCGTTCCCGATCTGCCTGGATGCCCATTCGGTGGAGGACATCGTCGCCCATGTGAAGGCGCTGGCTCCTGTGTTCGCCGGTATCAACCTCGAAGACATCTCTGCCCCGCGCTGCTTCGAGATCGAGGACCGTCTGCGGGCCGAACTCGACATACCGGTCTTCCACGATGATCAGCACGGCACTGCAATCGTGGTGGTCGCCGCCCTGCGTAATGCCCTGCGCGTGGTTGAGAAGGAGATCGGCTCGGTCCGCATCGTGCTGTCCGGCGCGGGCGCTGCCGGCACCGCGATCCTCCGTCTCCTGCGCGCCGCAGGCGCTCGGGACGTTGTGGTCACGGATATCGACGGCATCGTCCATGAGGACCGTGAGAACCTCACCGGCCGCCTGCCGTGGATCGCCGAGGTGACCAACCCTCGCGGCCTGACCGGCACGCTGCAGGACGCGATCCGGGATGCCGACGTGTTCATCGGTGTCAGCGCCGGCAACATTCTCAACGCCGAAGACGTCGCCACGATGGCGGACCGCGCTGTCGTGTTCGCCATGGCGAACCCGACCCCGGAGATCGACCCGGCCGGAGCCTCGAAGCATGCGGAAGTCGTCGCGACCGGCCGCAGCGATTTCGCGAACCAGATCAATAACGTGCTGGCATTCCCCGGTGTGTTCCGCGGCCTGCTCGATGCCCACGCCACGCACGTGAACGACCGGATGCTGCTGGCTGCTGCGCGGGCACTCGCCGACGTCGTCACCGACGAGGAGCTGAACCCGGCCTACATCATCCCCAGCGTCTTCAAGGAAGGCGTGACCAAGGCCGTTGCCGGGGCCGTGGAGCAGGCTGCACGCGAGGAGCTCGGCACCGTCGACACGATCACGGGAGCTGTGCCCGCCGTCTACGGCGAAGAGATCACGTTCACGGGGTGAACCATCGCGCGATGGTTATCCACAATCCCGGCGTCGTACTGTTACAGCGCCGGGATTCCCTTTACCGTGGCGCGGAAAAGGGTGGGCACCGTGCCTGTCCACGTCGAGGAGGACGTCACACTATGGAGACAGCACATCACCTGCGCAGGCGCACACTGCTGACGGCCCTGCTCGGCTCGAGCGCGGCAGCGACCGTGATGAGTGCCTGCAGCAGTGGCCCAGGTGAGGGCGCCCAGCAGGCCCCGCCGGTCCGGATCCACGCCAACGACGTGCCCACGTACGTGCAGAACTTCAACCCGTTCTCGTCAACTGCACTGGCGGGAGCAACCGGCCTGATCTATGAACCGCTCATGCTCACCACGTCGATGGATGTGGAGAACCCGGTGCCGTGGATCGCGGAGGACATCACGTTTGACGAGGACGGCACCGGTGCCGAGATCACCGTGCGTCAGGGCATTACCTTCCATGATGGCGAGCCGCTCACGGTGGACGATGTCCTCTACAGCTTGCTGCTGCTGCGTGATGAGCCCGCGACGAACGGTTCGGCCTTGCCGGTGACCGATGCGGCTACCACGGGGGAGAACACGGTGCACGTCTCCTTCGACGGGCCATCGTTCGCTTACGCGCCGACGTTGCGGGCTGTCTACATCATGCCCAAACACATCTTCGAGAAGATCGACGTTGTCAACGACACCATCACCGAGCCCATCGGCTCGGGCCCGTACAGGTTCGGAACCTTCAACAGCCAGGTGTATACCTTCGTGAAGAACCCGGATCACTGGGCGGCCGACGAGTTCGAAGTCGAGGAGCTGCAGTGGCCCGCGCATTCGACGGAGACCTTCAGTACGGCGCTTGCGCAGGGAGAGCTCGACTGGTCCGGTGGGTTCGTCGCGAACGTTGAGGACCTCTTCGTCAAGGCGGATCCGGAGCACCGCGGCTACTACTATCCGGGCCTCGGCGCCGTGAACCTGACCTTCAATCTGGAGAAGGAGCGCTGGCAGAACCTCGAGCTGCGGCGTGGCATCTCCCTGGCGATCGACCGCAAAGCGATCGCCGAGCGCGCCATGCAGGGCTACGTCCCATCTCCGCATCCGACGGCACTGCCTCGCCCCACCTTCGACGAGTACATCGCCCCTGATTTCAAGGACAGCGAGTTCACCTATGACCCCGATGAGGCCGGGCGCGTCCTGGATGAAGCGGGGTACCCGATGGGTCCCGACGGTGTGCGCGTCGGCCCCGACGGCACTGCGCTGGATTTCCCGCTGACGATCCCCTCGTCCTTTGCCGACTGGGTGTCGGTCACGCAGATCCTCGATGAGAACCTGCAAGCGATCGGCGTGCGCTTCTCCCCGCAGGGCGTCGCGCTGGAATCGTGGATCGAGACGCGAAACAGCGGGAATTTCGATGTCACGCTCTCGATCGTCTCGGCTGGCGCGAGCCCCTGGTTCATGTACCGCTCGATGCTGTCGTCGAAGCATCGCAGCGACAGTGGGACGGTGCTGGCGAACTTTCAGCGCTGGTACGACGATGAGACAGACGAGCTCCTCATGCGGTTCACATCCACGGACGACAAGGCTGAGCAGCAGGAATGCATCGACGGACTGCAGCGGATCATGGTGGAGAAGCTGCCGGCGCTGCCGATCGTGGTCGCCCCCAACTGGTTCAACTACAACGCGGAGAACTGGACGGGATTCCCCAGTGAGGAGAACCCGTATGCGCTCGGAGCCCCCTACAGCTCGATCGACCGCGTGCTCGTGCTGCGCGAACTCACCCGCGCGACTGACTGAGACTGACGCCGATGTCGGCGTCGCTCCAGGTGCCAGAGCACAAGGCCCAGGGCGACGCCGACGGCGTCGGCGAGAAGATCCCCGGGATCGGCCGAGCGCGCTGGCTCGAACGATTGCACGAGCTCGATGAGTCCAGCATGCGCGAGGGCGCCGAGCACCACCCAGCCCATAGGAAAGCGCCGGACCGGGGCGACGAGCCGACCCACAGCCCAGACTGTCAGCGCGAACACGCTGATATGGACAACCTTGTCGAGCCCGGGTATGCCCCCGGCTCCACCGGCCACAGGTACTTTCGGCAGATAGAAGCCGATATTCGCTGCCAGCGCGATCACCACGAGCGCAATCCGCTGCCAGCGGGGCGCGGCCATCACGGGCGCAACGGCGCGATTAGCGCTCATATGCCCAGCACCGCCTTGGCGATGAGGAAGTAGATGATCAGGCCGCTGGCATCCAGGAATGTGCTGATGAACGGGTTGGAGAAGACAGCCGGGTCGGCATGGACCAGCCGGGCCATGATCGGCATCGCGCTGCCGACTGTCGCCGCCACCGTGCAGACCGCCAGTAGCGTCAGCCCGATCACGATCCCGAAGTCGAGACCGTAGACCACTCCCGCCAGGAAGAATCCGAGTGCGCCGAGCACGATGCCGAGCAGAGCACCCACCCGCATCTCCCTGCCCATCACCCGTAGCAGATCTCGCGGAGCGATCTCATCCAGAGCCAGCGCCCGCGTGACCGTGGTCGCCGCCTGATTACCCGTGTTGCCGCCGGTGCCGATGAGCAGTGGCACGAACAGCGCGAGGGCTGTGACCTGCTCGAGAGTCGCCTCGAACACTTCCAGAACCTGCACGGTCAGCAGCGCGCCGATCGCCAGGACCAGAAGCCAGACGATGCGGGTGCGCACCAGACGCAGCACCGGTGTGGCCAGATACGGGCGCCGCAGCGGCTCCACACCGCCCTGACGCGCGGTGTCCTCAGCCGCTTCCGCCTGCAGAAGCGCGGCGGCGTCATCCAACGTGAGAACGCCGACAAGTCGCTGCTCGGAATCGACCACGGGCACGGCGTCAAGTCCCTGCTCGACACAGTCGCGGGACGCCATTTCCGCGTCGGTGGTCGCCTCGACGCGCAGCGCATCCGTCAGGATGTCGCGGATCGGCGTGTCCCCGTCGGCAAGGATCAGCGTGCGCAGCGAGACCTGGCCCTGCACGCGGCGCTCGGCATCGACAACGACCACGGTTTGGATCGTGCTGACATCGGCCGCTCCAGCTTTCACCGCAGCCAGAGTTGCGGCCGCTGTGTCGTCGGGTCGGGCGGTCAGCACCTCCGGGTGCATTCTTCGGCCGATCGACGAGGAGTCGTAGCCCAGGATCGGTGAGGTCCTCGCCCGTTCCTCGGCAGTGAGGCCGCGCAGCATCCGATTGGCGATGGACGCCGGCAGCTCGTCCAGGAGGGTTACTCGATCATCCGGGTCCAAGCGGGCGAACATCTCAGAGATGTCCGCATCCTCCTGCAGCGCCCGCACGAGGTCGGATTGGAGCGAGGACGGCAGCGCCTCGAACAGCTCCAAGGCTCGGTCCTTGGGCAGCATGCGCAGCATCACGGCAAGGCCATGCGGGGGCAGACGTTCGGCGATATCGACCAGGCCGCGCACGTCGACTCCGGCCAGGATCTCGCCGAGGCCGGCGAGGTCTTGGCGAGCCAAACGTCCTTCGACCAGGCGCAGATGGGCGGCGCGCGCCAGTGGAGCCTTCACGTTCATCCGCGATCCATGGGCTCGTCGTGGGGCCGCGCAGCGTCGGTCGGCTCGGGCTGACTTGGGCGAACGAGCAGCTCGGCCACGAGGCGTCGTGCGCGCAGTACGGTGTGCAGATCGCGGTGCGGGTGGACGCGGTTGGTCAGCAGCACGGCGACGGCGCCGGATGAAGGGTCAGCGAGCACACTCGTGCCGGTGAACCCGGGGTGCCCGACGAGCTGCGGAGCTGTGGTTCCGTCGGTCAGGTCATGGCCGATGCGCAGGCCGAGTCCCTGACGCCAGGTGCCATCCACGGGGATGTCGTCGCCCAGCTGGTCAGTGCGCAGCAGCTCCCAGGTGGCCGGGGAGAGGCGGAGGTCCGTGCGTCCGGCGAGGGCGCGACCGAGGGCCAGAGCATCCGCGACGGTTGCGAACAGGCCGGCATTGCCCACCGGGCCCGTTGACCAGGCTGTTTCGTCGTGCACGATCCCTTGGACAAGACCCCGCGGCGTGGCGGTGTCGATCTCGGTGGCGGCGCACTGCGGTGCCCGGGACTCATCCGGCAGCCAGTGTGCTCCGTTAGCTCCTGCCGGACTGAGCACCCGCGTCCGTGCGAGCTGGGGGAGAGGCGCACCGCCGAGCTGTTCGCACAGCAGGCCCAGCAGGATGAAACCGATGCAGGAGTAGGCGTGCGCTGTTCCTGGTTCGCTGCGTAGTGGTGCCGCAGCGATCCGGTCCAGGCGCGTCTCGCGGTCACCGTCCCCGGTCCATAGCGGCAGCGTGGGCGATAGGCCTGCCGTATGTGTCATGAGCATGCGTGCCGTGATCCGTGGATCGGGCACGCGCTCGCCGAGAACCTCGTGGACCGGCGCATCGAGGTCAAGCAGGCCGTCGTCGATGAGCGTCGCGGCGGTGAGAGCCGTCGCCACCTTGGTCACCGAGGCCATATCGAACAGGGTCTGCTCGGTGACAGGTTCCGGCGGCGGTGACGGATGCGCGGATTGCAGGTCTTCCCGGCCAATATCCGTGGGAGAGAGGACACTGGTGCGGCCAGCTGCAACGATCACGGCGTCCTGGCCGGGTCGATCGATCGCCGCAACAACGGCGCTGGCGGCCTCGACCGGCTCCGGGGACGCTGCCGGGCTTGACGTGGCCTGCGGGCTCGATGCGACCTGCGGGGTCGCTGCAGAACCATCGGACATCCGGGGAACCACGGCTGCGGTCAGCTCCGCGGCTAGCGCCTCCAGGGCCGCGCGGGTCCTCGTCTCGTGCATGCTCATCGATGCTCCTTTGTCGTCGGCCCCTCGATCCTGCCACGACGTGCCTGGCGCGTTAGTCTCAAGGGACGTCCGACGACTCTGAGGAGACCCCCGTGAGCCCCGCACTGCTGCGCCGAACCCTGGCGGACATGTCCTCCACCTCTGATCCTTCGCGCATGGACCCGTACCGCCAGGACCCGGGGGCCGCCCCCGGTAGCACCGCGGTGCTTGACCGCCAGCTGCAGGAACGCGAAGAGCGCACCGACGACGGCGACCATGACCGGTTTGCTCACTACGTACGCAAGGAGAAGATCGCGCAGGCATCCCTGGGCGGCACCCCCGTGATCGCCCTGTGCGGCAAGGTGTGGGTGCCGGGGCGTGACCCGAAGAAGTACCCCGTGTGCCCGCAGTGCAAGGAGATCTACGACGGGATACGCGACCCGCAGGATGGGGACGGTGGCGACGGCGGCCAGGGCGGCGGCTTCGGCGGCGGCCTGCGGAATCTCTTCCGTCGGCGCTGACGGTTGCCCGTTCGACGACGTCGGGCCGACACGCCGACGGAGTTCGTCACACCCCGACGGCGAGTCGTTCGTCGCTGCGCACCGGTACGGTGGACAGCGCTGTGACTGCCCCGGATCTGTTCTCGCATCACGACCCGCGCCGCCCCTCGGAGGCCGCCGCGAGGTCGCTGTCGCCGGCCTACCCTGAACGCGCCGCCTGGGGCACCGTCCCGAAGCTTCGCGCCTGGCAGGCAGAGGCACT
The DNA here is from genome assembly GCF_900258505.1 of Brachybacterium timonense. Lineage (GTDB taxonomy): Bacteria > Actinomycetota > Actinomycetes > Actinomycetales > Dermabacteraceae > Brachybacterium > Brachybacterium timonense. The sequence goes on along the minus strand of NZ_LT984895.1, from coordinate 2,156,697 downwards.
GGAGCTGTACCGCAGTCGCGATCCGAAGGACTTCCTCACGGTCGCGACGCCCGGCGCCGGCAAGACCACGTTTGCTCTGCAGGTGGCCGCGGGATTGCTCGCCCGCGGTGCGGTGCGTCGCGTGACCGTGGTGGCCCCCACAGAGCATCTGAAGACGCAGTGGGCGGACTCTGCCGCACGTGTCGGCATTGCCCTGGACCCGAACTTCACCAACGCGCAGGGCACGCACGGCAGCCACTACCAGGGGGTGGCTGTCACGTATGCGCAGGTGGGCATGAACCCGGCGCTGCATCGTGCCCGCACCGAGGCGGAGCGCACGCTGGTGATCCTCGATGAGATCCACCACGCCGGAGATTCACTCACCTGGGGCGATGGGGTGCGTGATGCGTTCGACCCCGCCACACGTCGCCTGGCGCTGACGGGAACCCCGTTCCGTTCCGATGATGCGCAGATCCCCTTCGTCACCTATGAGCCGGACGGTGACGGGTTCTTGCGCTCGAAAGCGGACTACACCTACGGCTACGCGGAGGCGCTGCGCGACCATGTGGTGCGCCCTGTGCTGTTCATGACCTACTCCGGGCGAATGCACTGGCGCACCAAGTCTGGGGATGAGGTCTCTGCGCAGCTGGGCGCCTACGAAACGAAAGACATCACCCAGCAGGCCTGGCGCACGGCACTGGACCCGAGCGGCGAGTGGATCCAGGCGGTGCTCGGCGCTGCTGACCGTCGCCTCACCGAGGTCCGCAAGAACGTGCCGGACGCCGGAGGCCTCGTGATCGCCACCGACCAGAAAGCGGCGCGGGCCTATGCCCAGACGCTGCGCGCGATCAGCGGCGAAGACCCCGCCCTGGTGCTGTCTGATGACGCCGGCGCGGGCCGACGTATCGAGGAGTTCTCTGCATCCGAGGACCGCTGGATGGTGGCGGTGCGCATGGTGTCCGAGGGCGTGGATGTGCCGCGCCTGGCGGTCGGTGTCTATGCCACCTCCACCGCCACCCCCATGTTCTTCGCGCAGGCCGTGGGACGTTTCGTGCGTTCGCGAACCCGTGGTGAGACCGCCAGCGTGTTCCTGCCCTCGGTGCCGATCCTCTTGGCTCATGCCGCGGCGCTCGAGGCCGAGCGGGACCACGTGTTGGACCGCCGGCCCGAGACGGGCGATGAGGTCACGGGACTGGATGATCAGCTCATCGAGGAGGCGAACCGTTCTGAACGCGCCTCGGATCAGCTGGAGATGAGCTTCGAGGCGCTTGAATCGGAGGCATCCTTCGACCGGGTGCTGTTCGACGGTGGCGAGTACGGCGCCGGTGGTGTGGTGGGCAGTGAGGATGAGCAGGAGTTCCTGGGAATCCCTGGCCTGCTGGACGCTGACCAGATGCGGACCGTGTTGCAGCAGCATCAGGCCCAGCAGCAGGAGCGCCGACGGCGCCGTCCCGCCGGCGGTGCTGATCTGCCGGATCCTGTGGTGGATCATCGCCGGTTGATGGACCTGCGCAAGGAGCTCAGCTCACTGGTATCCGCGTGGGCGCGCAAGTCCGGGCAGCCTCACGGGTCGGTGCATACCACTCTACGCAGCCGCTGCGGCGGCCCGGCGGTGCCGCAGGCGAGCGCTGAACAACTGCAGGACCGCATCGACATGGTGCGCGGCTGGTTCGTCGGCAGACGGTAACGGCAGGCGGTAACGGTCGGTGCGCACCGGTGCTCTCAGCGCTCAATCGCCTGCGCCGCGCTGTGGCTGGCGAGATGTGTCGGGATCGCCGCGGGCCCGTCCGGGCCGTCGTCGGCACGTAGATCGAGCTCGGCGAGCGCGTGCGCATGATGGGCCCGAGCACGCTGAACCTGCTCCGGGGCGCTCACCGGATTGACGCGCTCACCGCCGCGGATCATCGGCACCTGCAGCGGACGCAAGTGCACGCGGCCGCTCGCACTCCCGGATCCTTCAGCGTCGACCGCCGCAGTGATCTCCTGATCGAGTTCGGTGATCTCAGCACCCGCCGGCAGCACGACCTCGGCGCGTGCCACCCCGTCCACGAGCATCCGCACTGCACGCTTCGCGCCACCGGGTGTGGTCTTGTCCTGCGATCGTTTACCTACCGGCTCCATCACGCCTGCGCTGTTCTCCCGCTCCACCAGCTTGTACACGAAACCGGGGGCGGGGTGCCCGCCGCCGGTCACGAGCCGGGTGCCGATGCCATAGGCGTCGACGGGGGCATGCGCGAGCTCCTCCAGCCGATACTCGTCCAGATCAGAGGTCACTGTGATGCGTGTACCGTCGGCGCCCAGGGAATCGAGCAGATCGCGCAACTGCACCGCTTGCTGCCCGAGGTCCCCGGAGTCCAGCCGGATGGAGCCGAGCTCCGGCCCGGCGAGCTCCACGGCCGAGCGCACCGCGGTGGGCACGTCATAGGTGTCCACCAGGAGCGCGGTGGCGTTGCCTTGCGCGGCGAGCTGGGCGCGGAACGCGTCGCGCTCATCATCGAATAGCAGCGTGAAGGCATGCGCGGATGTGCCCGTCACGGGGATCCGATAGTGCGCGCCTGCCGCGAGATTGGATGTCGAGGCGAAGCCGACGATGTACGCAGCGCGAGCCGCAGCGATCGCTGCATCCTCGTGCACGCGTCGCCCGCCCATCTCAATGCAGGGCCGCCCGCGCGCTGCCGTGACCATGCGGGCGCCCACCGAGGCGACGCCGCTGTCATGGTTCAGGATCGACAGCACGACGGTCTCCAGCATCACCGCATCTGCGAAACTGCCCTCGACCCGGAGGATCGGTGAACCGGGGAAGAAGAGGTCGCCCTCCTCATAGGCGTGCACATTGCCCCGAAAACGGTAGGAGGCTAAATATTCAAGGGTGTCGTCGCTGACCGCGTCGATCTTTGCCAGGTATCGCAGGTCCGCGTCATCGAATCGAAAGTCAGCGATCGCCGTGAGCACGCGACCGATGCCAGCGACCACTCCATAACGGCGGCCCGGAGGCAGGGACCGCGTGAACACCTCGAACACGCAACGGCGGTCTGCGGCGCCGGACGCGCGCGCCGCCTCAAGCATCGTCAGTTCATACAGGTCGGTGAGCAAAGCGGTGGTCACGGCATTACGGTAGTCGGCCCGTCCCGCTGCGGCACGGTGGGACCGAGTGGCGATCGGCACGGCATGCCCGGTGTTGCATCAGGTTTGTCGGCCCCTGCCCGTAGACTCGACGCCACCGTGGATCGCATCGGCCTCACGCTGCAGGAAGATAACGCACCGCCTGTGTCGTGGCGCCCCGGTCGATTCGAGCCGCGCAGAAACTGTGGCAGAAGCTGTGTTTATGGTGTTGACCTGCGGGGAGGTGACCGTGTCGAATCCGCCATCTGAAGCTCCTTCGACCCCGGGCCCCCTGGGCGTGGTCGAGGTGGATGCCGATGAACGCGAAAGCCGTGAAGGGCCGTGGCGCACCGTGGTCTGGAACGACCCGGTGAACCTTATGAGCTACGTGTCGTACGTGTTCCGCAGCTACTTCGGTTACTCGCAGGCCACCGCAGACCGCCTCATGCTCGATGTGCATGAGCATGGCCGCGCCGTCGTCTCTCGCGGCTCCCGCGAGAAGGTTGAGACCGATGTGCACGCCATGCACTCCTTCGGGCTGCATGCCACGGTGGAAAAGGATCAGGAGAACTGATGGCCCACGCTTTCCGTCGCCGCCCCGACGGCTCTGTGGTGTGCCGTCTCGAAGCTGAAGAGAAGGCGATCATCGCCCAGGTCGCGCAGGAGACAGCAGACCTGATCCGCATGGATCTGGGCCTTGAATCCGGGGGCGCCTCCGTGCGCCGGGCCGCCACCAGTGAGGACCCGCTCGAACGGCTGGAAGCAGAATTCGCGGTGCGCGATGCACGGGAGCCGTCGGACTCCGCGGTGCGCAAACTGTTCCCGTCGGCCTCCGAGGACCCGGCGCTCGCCGAGGAGTTCCGGCGCCTGGGTCAGCAGGATCTTGCCGAGCAGCGCATTGCCGAGCTGAAACGGTTGATGGCGCTGCTGGATGCTTCGGGGCCCTCACGCTCCGAGGTCGCGCTGGACGACGATGATGTGCCCGATGTGCTGCGCGCCCTAAATGACGTGCGGATCGTGTTGGCTGATCGCTTGGGTCTTGAACGCGATGGAGACCTCGACACGTTGCGGATGCTGCAACAGATCTCCGAACGGGTTGAGGACGCCGATGCAATGAACGAACCCGATGACCAGCACGCCGGCGGTGATGTGGTGATCGCGGTGTATGACCTGCTGACCTGGCTGCAGGAAAGCCTGCTGCGGGCGATCGACTGACGCGCCCCAGCCTGCTGCTGTGACTTCACCCGCAGTGCGCGCGGTGTCACAGCGCAGCAGTGGATGGGGGCCTAGCCTGACGGTGATGAATGACGCGCCGATCGGGATCTTCGACTCCGGCGTCGGGGGCCTCACGGTCGCCCGCGCCATCCTGGACCAGCTGCCACGCGAGGAGCTGGTCTACATCGGCGACACCGCACACACGCCCTATGGTCCCCGCCCGATCGCCGAGGTGCGCGCACTCGCGCTCGAGATCATGGACTCGCTGGTCGAGCGCGACGTGAAAATGCTTGTAATCGCCTGCAACACAGCATCCGCTGCCGTGCTGCGCGATGCGCGGGAGCGGTACAGCGTGCCCGTGATCGAGGTGATCCAGCCGGCTGTGCGTCGTGCCGTGGCCGCCACCCGTAACCGCCGCATCGGTGTGATCGGCACCCACGCCACCATCGCCTCGCGCGCCTACGACGACGCCTTCGCGGCCGCACCGGATCTGCAGATCACATCCGCCGCCTGCCCACGGTTCGTCGAGTTCGTGGAACGTGGCGAGACCGACGGCGACGACGTGATCGAAGCGGCCCACGAGTACCTTGCCCCGGTGCGGGATGCCGGCGTGGACACCCTGGTGCTGGGCTGCACCCACTACCCGCTGCTTGCGGGCCCGATCAGCTATGTGATGGGCCCCGAGGTCACGCTCGTCTCCTCCGCATCGGAGACCGCGCTGGACGTGTACCGGCAGCTGCGCGCTGGGCACCTTTTGCGCACGAGCACCCAGCCGCCCCATCACGTGTTCGCGGAGACCGGAGGCGATGGCGGCAGCGACTTCGCGCGGCTGTCCCGTCGCTTCCTGGGCCCCATGGTCACCATGACCTCGACCTTGCCGGAGGTGCGCGTATGAGACTGCATGTGATCGGCTGCAGTGGCAGCTTTGCAGGCCCTGAGTCGGCTGCGTCCAGCTATCTGCTCGAGCACGTGGACGAGAACGGCCGCACCTGGCGAGTGCTGATCGACCTGGGCAGCGGTGCCTTCGGTGCGCTGCAACGCGTGATCGACCCGATCGACATCGACGCCGTGGTGATCTCCCACCTGCACCCGGACCATTTCCTGGACCTCACCGGCCTGGAGGTGTTCCGCGCCTACCACGAACGTACTGATCTGCCGATCCTGCCGATCCACGCCCCGGCAGATCTGCCCGATCGGCTCTGTGCGGTGATGAACCGCCGCTCCACGGTGCCGGATGGCGTGACTGATAGCCCCTTCAGCTACCAGTCCATCACCGATGGGGCCTCCTGGAGCATCGGCCCGTTGCGCTTCGAGGCTCGGACCGTGCTGCATCCCGTGGAGGCGTACGCCTTCCGCATCACCGACGGGGATCGCACGCTCGTCTATTCCGGGGACTCCGACGCGTGCCCGCAGCTTGACGAGCTCGCCTCGGGCGCGGACCTGTACCTGTGCGAGGCCGGCTACATCGAGGGGCGCGACGATCGCTTCACCGGCGTCCACCTGACCGGCAAGCGTGCGGGCGAATCCGCCCGGGCTGCTGCTGTCCAGCGGTTGCTGCTTACGCATGTGCCAGCCTGGACCGATCCGCAGATCCCGTTGCGGGAGGCTCGCAGCGTGTACGACGGTCCGATCGAGCTGGCCGCCGCTGGCGCGCACTACGACATCTGAGCACGCTCGGCGCGGCGGCACCCGAACAGGGCGCGGAGCCGCTCGAGCGGCGCCTACTGTTTGCGTCGGCGCCTGAGCGCCTCACATGCGGCGACTATCCTCGAGGGGTCTTGGACCCGAGTTAAGGAGGCCATCAATGAGCGCCACGTCCGCCACCCCCGCCAGCACTACTGGCGACCGCGTGGATGGCCGCACCCCGGATCAGCTGCGCGAGGTGCGCATCCACCGCGGCTGGCTCGACCATGCCGAAGGCAGCGCCTTGATCGAGTTCGGTCGCACCCGCGTGTTGTGCGCGGCCTCGTTCACCGAGGGCGTGCCGCGCTGGAAGAAGGGTTCTGGCTCCGGCTGGGTCACTGCCGAGTATGCGATGCTGCCACGCTCGACGAACACCCGCTCGGACCGTGAAAGCGTCAAGGGCCGTATCGGCGGCCGCACCCACGAGATCTCCCGCCTGGTGGGCCGCTCCCTGCGTGCCGTGGTGGACCTGCAAGCACTGGGGGAGAACACGATCCAGCTGGATTGCGACGTGCTACAGGCCGACGGCGGTACCCGCACCGCGGCAATCACCGGTGCCTACGTGGCGCTTGCCGACGCAATCAGCTGGGGCACAAAGCACGCCTCCATCCCCGCGGCACGCAGCGTGCTCACCGACTCGGTGAGCGCCATCAGCGTGGGGATCGTTCAGGGAAGGCCTCTGCTGGATCTCGAATACCGCGAGGACGTCGAGGCGGACACGGACATGAACGTCGTGGTCACCGGGTCTGGTCGTTTCGTGGAGGTGCAGGGCACCGCCGAGGGGGAGCCCTTCGACCGTGAGGAGCTGGGTGTGCTGCTGGACCTCGCGACCGGCGGCTGCGCGCAGCTGGCCCAGATCCAGGCGGACGTGCTCGGGCTCGCATCATGAGCACATCCCCCACCCGCGCCGCTGTGCCCGCGCATGCGCGAGTCATCCTCGCCTCGCACAATGCGAAGAAGCTCGTTGAGCTGCAGCGAATCCTCGCCGACGCCGTGCCCGGCCTCGCCGCCGACCAGGTGATCTCCTCGGCTGGCATCGAGCTGCCGGACGTGGTGGAGGATGCCGTGACCTTCGACGGCAATGCCCTGCTGAAGGCCCGCGCTGCCGCCCGCGCCACGGGGCTGCTCGCGATCGCCGACGACTCCGGGCTCGCCGTCGATGTGCTGGGTGGAAGCCCCGGTATCTTCTCCGCCCGCTGGTCTGGCCGCCATGGTGACGATGACGCCAACAATGACCTGCTGCTCGCCCAGCTCGCCGATGTGCCCGATGAGCACCGTACGGCCCGCTTCGTCTGCGCGGCCGCCCTGGTGGCGCCCGACGGCACCGAGGTCGTGGAGCGCGGAGAAATGACCGGAACGCTGCTACGAGAGCGGCGCGGAGCAGGCGGTTTCGGCTATGACCCACTGTTCGTGCCCGACGGATCAGATCGCACGAGCGCTGAGCTCAGCGCTGAGGAGAAGGACGCGATCTCCCACCGCGGCACGGCGTTCCGAGCTATCGCGGTGCACGTGGCGGACCTGCTGAGCTGACGTCCGCCGGAGGCAAAGGGGCTGGCTGGTGCCCGGAGCAGAGCTCGTGAGTATCGGGCGCTGACGGCGCCCTTCGCGGTTATCGGGCGCTGACGGCGCCCCGCGCTCGTCGACGCCGGATCAGATCACGCCAGCGTGGGCGAGGGCGCGGCGCACAATGATGTCGTGCCCGTTCTCCATCTCGGACAGCACGGGGGAGTCCATCAGCTCAGCGACGTCGAACCAGGCCAGCTCGAGCGCATCCTCCTGCGGGGCGCATTCGCCGTCCACCGGCACGATGTACCCCAGCGCGATGGCGTGCTGACGGGCGTCTGTGAACAGAGACTGCCCCGGGGTGGGGAAGTACTCCGCGACCGTGAACGGCACCGGGGAGGCGGGGATGCGCGGCAGCGCCATCGGCCCCAGGTCTTTGTCGATGTGCCGAGCGATTGCTTCGCGCAGCGTTTCGTGGATCAGCACGCGGCCGGAGACGATGTCGCGGATGATCCGCCCGGCCCCGGAGGCGCGCAGCAACAGACCTACTTGGGAGACGGTGCCGTCCACATCGGTGCGCACCGGTACCACGTCCACATAGGGGATCGGGAGCCGACGGCGCAGCTCGCCCATCTCTTCCGGTTCGAACCAGGCGCCCTCGGTTCCCAGAGCAGTGCGGCTCATCGTGCCTCCTCGTGCGGTACGTCACCAGCAGTATGGCAGGCAGCAGGGGATCAGTGCGGGTTCCCGCAAGCCCCGTCGGCGAAGTGCGCGAGGAGGGACTTGAACCCTCACGCCCGAAGGCACTGGAACCTAAATCCAGCGCGTCTGCCAATTCCGCCACTCGCGCGCGCCGCACTAGCGTACCGGGCAGTCGGCACGGGGCGTGCCATCAGCGGTAGGCTCGCAGGGTCCCCTGCATCACACATGAGGAGAGTTTCCATGGCCGCTTTGTCCGGTAAGACCGCTGTCGTCACAGGCTCCTCCCGCGGAGTCGGCGCCGCCACGGCCCAGAAGCTGGCCGCGCTCGGCGCGAACGTGGTCGTGAACTACCGGCAGAAGGCACCACGGGCGAACAAGGTGGTCGCAAGCATCGAGGAGAACGGTGGCCAGGCTGTCGCCGTCGGCGCCGACCTCACGAACCCCGACGACGTGCGCACCCTCATGCGTACCGCTGTGGAGACCTACGGCTCTCTCGACATCCTGGTGCTGAACGCCTCGGGCGGTATGGAGACCGACCTGGGGGAGGACTACGCGATGCGCCTGAACCGTGATGCGCAGCTGGACGCCCTGCGTGCCGGCGCCGACCTGATGCAGCCTGGTGGCCGCATCGTGTTTGTCACCAGCCACCAGGCGCACTTCATCCGCGAGGTCGAGACTATGCCCGAGTACGAAGCGGTGGCGCTGTCCAAGCGTGCGGGGGAGGACGCGCTCACCGAGCAGATCCCCGCCCTCAAGGAGAACGGCGTCTCCTTCGTGATCGTCTCCGGAGACATGATCGAGGGAACCGTCACCGCAACGCTGCTGAACCGTGCCCGCCCCGGCGCTCTTGAGGAACGCCGTGAAGCCGCTGGCCGGCTGTACTCGGTTGAGGAATTCGCCGACGAGGTGGTGGCTATGGCCGTGGCGGATGTTCCCACCGGCCACATCGAGCTCGTCGGTGGCGCCGACGACTTCCTGGCCCGCACCCAGAACCACTGATCGACCGCTTGACCCGTGCCGCCCGCAGCGAGCGCGGGGAACACGCACAAGGCGATAACATCGGCCCTGACCACACTACGAACCACCCCGGAGGCCCCCGTGGCGAAGAAGGACAACCTGGATCAGATGCGGGCGGAGGCGCACCGCCGACAGGACAATCTCGCATCGGATATCGACGAGCTGATCGACCGGATCAACCCCAAGAACGCCGTGACCCGGTGGAAGAACGAGCTGGTCGGATCCGTGAAGGATTTCTCCGCCGCCGGTGACGGGAAGGACGCCGGTCTCAGCCCCGCTGTGATCGCCGGCGGCGTCATCGGCAGCGTGGTGCTGGCGGCCGGTGCAATCACCGCGATCGCGCTCGCGAATCGCCCCAGCCCGGCGCAGCGTGAGGCGAAGAAGGCGCATAAGGCGTCGGCAGCTGCCCGCAAGGACTTCGCCAAGCAGGCCTCGAAGGTCGCCTCGCGGGGCCGTGCCGCCTCCAAGGACGCAGATAAAGCGATCCGCAACGCGCAGAAGACAGTCGCCGAGTACCTCACCCGGCGCGGCTGAAACGCACGCGAGCGCCCCGCTGCGGAAGGACCCGCAGCGGGGCGCTGGGCTGTTCGAGAAGGCTGTGCGGCGCAGTGGGGAAGAACTCCGTGTGAGGACCGCGCGCTCAGGCGCCGGTGACCACCTCACCGGAGACGTACAGCCACCGTCCGTCCACGCGTTCGAAGCGGCTCACCTCGTGCAGCACACGGCGCCCCTGTGCTGTTTTCGCATGCGCCCGGAACTCCACCACGCCCTCCTGGTCGAACGGACCGCCCTGCTCGCTGCGCAGGACGTCCAGGCGCAGCCATCGCGTGCCGTCGGCCAGTGACGTATCCAGCTCCCTCCAGCTGGGGCTCGTGCGAGGATGCCATGAGCGCAGCGCATGATCAACATCTCCCGTGGCGAATGCCGTGAATCGCGAGCGCATCAGCTGTTCAGCGGTCGCGGCGTGGCGCTGCTGAGACAGCAGCGGACCGCAGCAGTCGCCGTAGACGTCGCCCGTGCCACAGGGGCAGCGGGCAGAGTCGTCGGGCCGGGTGTGGGCAGTCAAGGCAGGCATGCAGCGATTATCCCCGGCCGCGTCGACTGGTCGTGCACGGCCGGTCGTGGCGCCTTTGCCGCACGTCGCGGCCTAACCACTCTCGTGGAGCGGACTCCCTCGTGTCTTCTAGGCCCGATCCCAGTGCGAGGCCTGCTGGTGTCGTGGGCGGTCGTGCCATCTCGAGAGCATCGACGGCCATGCTGGCTCCCATGCGCTCGGCGGTCTGCTGCCCGATCATCCCGATCATCTTGCAATGGCCCATTGTACTTGTCCCATTCTAGCGCTGAAGACATTCTTTGCGCCCCACCATCCTTACTTCGTCCTTGGTTGAAAGATCAAGCCAAGAGATAGAAGGAGGCCATTCCTTCTGTTCGGTGAGGCTGCCTGTCACTCGCTGCCCGCCGACAAAGATGATGATGCCGCCGGCCTGTAGTTTCCGGACGCACTCCGCATTCCATGAACGTCGCGCAGCTTCACCGGGAAGCCTCATCCATGCGAGCACCACTGCCTCAAAGGAGCTTCCCCGACTCAACGGGAATGGCGACTCGGAAAGGTCAGCAGGAATAGCCAAGTAGTCGAGATTGGCGACTGTGGCATCCGATAGAGCCCTGGCTACTGCTGATCGTACAAGGTCAAATGCCACGACCGAATGCCCCCTACGTGCCAACCATAGTCCGTTGCGTCCGTACCCGTCCCCAGGGCACAGAATCCGCAAAGAACCCCCCGGGGCACCGTAGGAATCGGGATCTTCAAAAACTTCACGCAAAAAGGGGGTCGGTTCGATCCCGAAAGGCTGTGGGTTCAGTGCGTACCGATCATGCCAGTCCATGGAATGCCTTTCTGACCACTGCTCAGCAAAAGTGTGCAGCATCGCGCATGCCTATCGTCGCTGATGCATACAGGTTAGGCAGAAGGCGTGCTGATCGTTGACCATTCATCCCGGCGTAGCCCGAAGATTCGGGGCGGCTGGCGCGCGGTGCCGGGGTGGTGCCGATGAGGGTGGCGGTGAGTGGTGCGGTCACGATGAGTCGCGGGTCCATGACGGGTACCCAGCCTTAGACGGTGCAGACGGCGAGCACTGCTGCGGCCGCGCGGGCGATGGTCAGGGAAGATGATCTGCCGGCTGCGTTCACCGATGAGCAGGCCAGGGAGGTGAAGGTGGTTCTGGCCGATCGTGAACGCCTCTGCACTTCGATCAGCGTGCTCGATGCACGTCTGCGCGTCATGGTCCGGGATCTGGAGTCGGAGCTGTTGGAGGTCCCAGGTTGCGCGGGGCTGATGGAAGCCCTGTGTTGCCTGAAGAACCAGATCGCCCGCCGCATTTGGCGCATACTCGCCCGTGCCCATGCCGACGTCCCGGTGAGCGCCCCGACCCCTGAGCGCTCCGACCCCGCTGAACCCCACCCCAATGGCTTGTGCCCCGCGAGCCGCTTGATATAGGAGATACCCATGCGCGCATTCGAGATCGATCCCGAGGATCAGCGGACCCCCAGCGAGAAGATGATTGCCGGCGACTGGTACATCGCCGATGACCCGGAGATCACGCGCGCCTATCATCGCGCCCTGGATGCCACCAGCCGTTTCGCTCAGGCGTACCCGTCCGACCCCAGCGGATCGCAGCAGATCCTGCGGGAGCTGTTGGGCAGCCTGGGGGAGGGTGCCCATGTGCGTGCCCCGATCTGGGTGGATTACGGGGTGCGGCTCCATATTGGGGAGGGCACGTTCGTGAACTACAACCTCACGGCCCTCGACGTCGTGGAGATCCGCATCGGCCGCAACTGTCAGCTGGGCCCGAACATCCAGCTGCTCACCCCGATCCATCCGCTTGAGCCCGGGCCGCGTGCCGACGGCTGGGAGGCGGCCGAACCCATCACCATCGGCGACAACGTGTGGATCGGCGGCGGCGCCACCATCCTCAACGGCGTCACCATCGCCGAGCACAGCGTGATCGGCGCTGGCTCCGTGGTCACCAGGGACGTGCCTGCCCGTTCCGTGGCCGTGGGCAACCCTGCCCGTGTGATCCGCAGCCTCTGACTCCTCGGCCGTCGGCCGCCCTGTTTGCTATGCCAACGCTGCAGCCCCTGCAGCGCTTCGTGCTGCGCCGACGGGGGAGGATCACATACGGGACCAGCCGGGCGTGGACGGCCCGATGCGCGGCCACCATCCCGTCTCGGACATGAACCGCACCGAGGAGACCCTGAGCGAACGGCGCTGCAGTTCCAGCCTGGTCCCCACCAGAGCCTGCGTGATCTCCGGATAGAACACGGCCGGCTTCTTCGCCCCGGCCTCTGTGCCCAGATCCTTCGCCCAGCGGCCGCGCGTGATCGGTTCGCCGCCGACGTTATAGAAGCCGCTGCCCGCGCGCAGCGCCGCCACGAAGGCACGGCCCGCGTCCTTATGGTGCAGCAGAGTGATGTACCCCTCGGGCTTGCCCAGCAGAATCGGGTCGCCAGCGCGAGTGGCCCGCAGGGCATGCGTGGTCGCTGGGTCGCGACCGAACAACTGTCCGAGCCGCAGCACCACTGCAGAACGACCGCCGGTCGCGAAATCCACCGCTGCCCGCATCTCCTGCACACGGGGGCGGAACGCCTGGTTGCGTACTGCGAGCGGCAGATCCTCACTGATCCACTCCGAGCCGTTGCCGGGGTACAGGAAGACGGTGGACTCCTGGATCAGCTTGTTTACCCCTGCGGCGGCCGCACCTTTTGCGATGGCGACCGAGGCCTCCGCGTGGAGCTTGTCATCTTCGCGCCAGGCGCCCGGCCGCAGCGCGGACATGCCCACCGGCACATGCGCGAGCGTGTTGATCACGACGTCGTGTCCGCGGAAGGTGCGGGTCATGTCGTCGGCACTGAAGACGTCAGCTACCACGGCGGTGGCGCCGCGTCCCTCAACGATCGGAACGCCCCGGTCGCGGCGGGTGATACCGGTGACGTCGTGGCCATCGGCCACGAGAGCCTGCACCGCTTCCTGGCCGAGCACACCGGTGGCTCCGGTCACCGCGATCCGCACGATGCTCCTCCTGAGGTCGATGCGTGGCCCGTGCCGGATCGAGCTGGCAGGGCGTCGGGAAGAACTTGAGTCTACCGACAGGTGACTGCTGTTCGCTCTCTCACACCAGGCCGCTGGTGCTTGGTCGGGCCCGCGATCGGGGGTAGTGTTCTTCTCTGTTCGCGCCATTAGCTCAGTTGGTTAGAGCAACTGACTCTTAATCAGTGGGTCCGGGGTTCGAGTCCCTGATGGCGCACCCACGAGAGAGGCCCCGTCCAGTGGACGGGGCCTCTTCGCATGTGCGGGGCAGGTCGCGAGGCGGCCGGGGGCGCTCAGGGACTGCCGTGTTCAGGCTCCCCAGCGGTCGCGCATCTTCTCCGTGATCGCCCAGGCGACAACCTGGTTGCCGAGGTCGTTGAGGTGCATGTTGTCTTCGCCGACGAGCTCCCGTGGCGGCTGCAGCCCGCCGTCGGGCGCGGTGACCGGCTGCAGCCCCATGTCGGCCACGGGTGGGCTGGACAGGCCCCACTCGGGGTCGGTCAGCAGATGCTGGACGTCCAGGTAGAAGTCCGGGCCGAAACGGGTGGCGTACTCACCGTTGACCCGGGCGATGTCCCCGGCGCGGGCGGCGTCATCCAGGAAGGTGCGCCAGTAGCCGAGCACGAGCACGCGACCGTCGGCGCCCGCGCCGTCCACATCCCAGGCACGCTGGGTGTTTTCGATTGCGGTGTCCGCGCTGTAGCCGTCGAACGTCAGATCGTTCTTGCCCATCCAGTACACGTGGCATCCGTTGCGGGAGAATGCCTGCGGCTCCGAGCGGAACGCGGTGGAGACGGCGGGCTTCGCTTCACCGGGATCCACGCGGTGGAACATGAACGTGCCGTGATCGGTGGTGTCCAGGCGACAGAAGACGTCATCGACCCAGCCCTCGTAGCCGTACAGGGACAGCTCCGGCCGGAGGTTCGAGGCGGTGACCTCGATCGGATCGGTGTGCCCAGGGATCATTCCGTCGGGCAGGTCCAGCAGCGGGTCATGGCCGCCGCGCATGGCGAGGGTCTCGATCGATGTCTGGGCCGGTCGGGCGTAGTGCACGACGGGATAGAAGCCGAGCTCGGACCCGACGTGGTCGAGGATCGAGTGCGGGGCCAGAGACGAGGAGCCCCAGCTGGCGAGGACCCGCTCGCCCTCGGCGCGGGCCGGTTCGGCGGTCATCGAGACGGCAGTGCCCGAGACAGCCAGCGCACTGGCTCCAAGGAGGGCACGGCCCAGACCGCGACGGGTCAGCGTCAGATTCTGGATCGATGGGCGCGAGGACGGGGAGCGGTGGACCGGGGACATAGTGACTCCATCGGGTCGGCGGTCGGCCCGAAGGCCGCGGGATGCTTCGGACCTTCCCAAAATGTGCGAGGGCGGGGCAATGGTCTGGCCGGGATCCGGGCGATGTCGGGCCGAAGGGACCAGGGAATCGCGCTGGGCTCTGGTCCGAAAGGATGACGTATCAGCCGACGACGCCGCTGACGGGACGATGCCGTGGCACGATGCTGCACGGTGATGCGTGCGACGGCTCGGCGAGGGAGCCGATCATGCCCGGCGCTCGCGGTGAATGCAGCATTGGGCATGTCGAGGTCTGTCGGATGGCGAGCGCCAGAGATTCCGTCGTCGGAATATCTCGATGCCTACCCCCGGAGCGAAGCGCCCAGACCGCCGCCGGCTGCTACGCCCCCATCTGTGAAGAGCCGGGTTAGGCGGTCAGAGCGGGTAGGGAGCTCGTGGTGACCTCCCCGTCGCTCCCTCTACCCTTCCGCGAACTTGGTGCGAAGCGCATGTCAAACGTGCCGGATGACGTGCACTACGCACCAAGTTCGTAGGGGTGAGTGTGGGAACGTCAGCGGTAGACCATGCCGCCGTCGGTCAGGATCGCCTGGCCCGTGATGTAATCCGAACCAGGGCTTGCGAGGAAGGAGACGAGGTCCGCAACGTCCTCCGGAGTCTGCGGGCGATCCAGCGCGATGCCGCCGACGTACTTGTCGAACGTCTCGCCCTTCTCCGCGCCGGTCAGCTCAGCGAATCGGGCGTCGATCTCCTGCCACATGGAGGTACCAACGATGCCGGGGCAGTAGGCATTCACGGTGATGCCGCGCGAGGCGTACTCCTTGGCGGCGGCCTGCGTCAGCGCTCGCACCGCGAACTTGGTGGCCGATTCAGCGATCGGGTTCACCTGGGCGATTCCGGCGTTGTTGACCATGATGTCGAAGCCAGGGATCCCTTCCGCGTGATGTTCGGGCAGGGCGTTTCCTGCCCATCACCCGTGTGGCACTCACGCTGGGGGCCGTCAGGCCCTGCGCGGTGATGACCACGGATGCGCTGAGCTCAGCGATGTCGACACAGGGCGGATACTGGCCTCAATACGATCTGCAGCGGCCGCGGGAAGCGTTCATGGCGCGCGTCAGGCTCACGGTGTTGCTGTCCGATCACGTCTGTACAGCCCGCCTGGGTCCCGATGACGGCGCGCAGTGACACACGGAGGAAGCGAGATGGATGTCGAGCTGCTGATGCGCACCGGCGCCGTGGTGCTGTTTTTTGCGCTCACGGCGGTGGCACTGCTGCGGTGGCGCGGCGTCACGCTTGGCTGGGCGCCGCTGATCGCCCTGATGCGTGCTGCGGTGCAGCTGGCCGCAATCGCGCTGCTGCTGCGGGGCGTTGTCGCCTGGCCGTGGATGATCCTGCTGTTCATCGCCCTCATGCTCGCCACAGCGTCGCTTACCGCCGTCGGCCGCTTGCGGCAGCTGCAGAACGGGCCGCTGGCAGCGGTCACCGGCGTCGTTGCGAGCGGCCTGGTTGTCCCAGCGATTCTGCTTCTCACCGGCATCGTTTCGACACAGCCCACACAGATCATCGCGATCGTCGGCATCCTGATCGGCAACTCGATGTCGGCCTCCACACTCGCGGGCCGACGGTTCGGTGCGGCAGCGCAGGCTCGCAGTGGTGAGATCGAAGGATGGTGGGCGCTCGGCGCGCGCAGTGCAGTGGCGCATGACCAGATCGTGCGTGATGCGGTCCGGGAAGCGCTGGTGCCGAACCTCGATTCGACCCGCACGACGGGCCTGGTGACGCTGCCCGGTGCATTCGTGGGCGCGCTGTTCGGCGGCGCCTCACCGATCGAGGCGGGGCGCTTTCAGCTCGTGGTGCTTGGCGGCATCGTGCTCGCGCAGACCCTCACGGCGCTGATAGTCACCGCGATCCTGGCCCGCTCGACGCAATTGCCAGTGACTCCTGATCGCTGAGCACTGGCCCGACGGCGAGCCGACCAGCGCAGAAATGCAGCACGGTCGCGACCAGAAGGAACGCGAGCAGCACTACACCGAGGATCGGCAGCATCGCGGCCCAGCCGCCCAGCGACGGGTCCAGGAACGCATAGGGGTACCAACCCGTGAGACCGCCGCGGATCCACGTGAACGCCACGTACACGACCGGGTAGGCCAACCAGATCAGGATGCGGCGCGGGCCGGCGCGGTGTTGGCGCGGCGTCAGCACCCAGTCAGCCACTGCAGCAACGGGAGCCACACGGTGCAGCACGATCCCGGTCCAGCCGATGTCCCACCGCAGCAGCTCATCGACGGGCGCCACCACAAATGCATACACCAGACCTGTCATCGCCAGGTAGAACGTGACGGCGCCGCGGGCGGTCTCCAGCCACGCCGGGCGGCGCGCACCGAAGGCCGCTACCAGCACTGTGACCAGAACGAACGCGGCGTTCGACTGATTGGTGAAGAAGGAGACGTGGCGGGCCAGCTCGCCACGGTCGATCGACACCGTGGTGTCGGTGCTGATCGCAGCCGCCACAGCGATCGCCACCAGCAGCCGCAGCGTCATCGCGAGGATCCTCATCGGGCCATTGTGCCCGGTGAACGCACTGACTGACAGGATGAGGACATGAACACCCACGAGCCCCTGCCCGTCACGATCGACGATGTGCGCGCCGCAGTGAAGCGAGTGGCCGGACGAGTGCACCGCACACCGGTCCTGACCTCGCGCACGCTCGATAATGCAACCGGCGCCCGTGTGTTTTGCAAAGCGGAGAACCTGCAGCGCACCGGGGCGTTCAAAGTGCGCGGCGCATTCAATGCCATCGCGTCCCGCCCTGTGCAGGAGCGGGAGCGGGCAGTGGTGGTGTACTCCTCCGGGAACCATGCCCAGGCGGTCGCGCTTGCCGCCCGGGAGCTCGGGGTGCAGGCCACCGTGCTGATGCCGAAGGATGCGCCGAGGCTCAAACGGGAAGCCACCGCGGGGTACGGCGCGCGCGTGATCGACTTCGACCGCTACACCGAGTCCCGAGAGCAGCTCGCGCACTACGGCCAAGCATCCGGGTCATCGGCGTGGAGCCCGCGGCTGGCGATGACGCTCAACAGTCGCTTGCCGCGGGGCGCATCGTGCAGATCGACGCGCCGCACACAGTGGCCGACGGTGCACAGACCACGGCGCTCGGGCAACACACGTTCCCGGTGCTGCGCCGCGAGCTCGAGCAGATCGTGACCGTGACAGATGATGAGCTGCTGCACGCTTGCCGTTTCCTGCTGGAGCGGATGAAGACGCTGGTGGAACCCACCGGGGCGCTCGCTGCCGCGGCTGTGCTGACCGGCGCTGCCGACGCGGCGGGGCAACGGGTCGGGGTGATCCTCTCCGGCGGCAACACCAAACTCGCCCGGCTTGCTGCACTCCACCGCTTGAAAGAGAAAAACGCCCTGTGACCAGGGCGTTTATTGGGGTGATCGACGGGATTTGAACCCGCGACCGCCTGGACCACAACCAGGAGCTCTACCAGCTGAGCTACGACCACCATGTGTCGCGTGAAGCGAACGAACACCCACAATACCGCAGGGTCGAGTGCTGATGCCGCCTCAGAGGTGCGATTCCGATGTGAGTCTGCCCGCATTGTCGGCCGGGCGGTCCATCTGGACACCGATAGTGGCGCCGCGTGTCCACAAAGGAGCAAAGTGGAGGCATGATCATCGCTTTCTCTGTTCAACCCACCGGTGAGCCGTCCGACCCGACGATCGTGCGCGAGCTTGGTCCCGGCAGCGACAGTGCCAGCGTGCACGACGCCGTGGCGGCTGCGATCCGTGTGGTCCGCGCCAGCGGTTTGCAGCATCGCACCTCTTCCATGTTCACCGAAATCGAGGGGGAGTGGGATGAGGTGATGGACGTAGTGCGCCGCGCCACCGAGGAGGCAGGCCGGTACGGTTCGCGCACCTCACTCGTGCTGAAGGCCGACATCAGGCCCGGACGCACCGGTGAGATCGACGCGAAGATTGCGCGACTCGATGCCGCGCTTGAGCAGCACGAGCCGTCCGAGGCCTGACGCGAGGCGCCTCCGGAGTCCTCAGAACTCGTCGTCGAGCAGCCCGTCGCGCAGCGCGGCCGCCATGGTCGGCGTGACCGGGAGGCGCGGGATGATCGTGGCCTGGAACGCGTGGTAAATGTCCGGCTTGCCCGGCCAGGTCACGCCCTGCGGCTGATTGGTGGCACCGAGCTCGTGGAACCAGGAGCCGTCCTCGGCATCCAGCAGGTAGGCGGCGATGTACTCCCACCACTGCTGGTAGCGCTCGGCCCAGACGCGGTCGCCGGTCACCCGGTACATGACCGCCGCAGCGCCCACGGCCTCTGCAGCCACCCAGTGCATCCGCTCACGGGCCATCGGGGAGCCGTCCCAGTCGACGGTGTACACCCAGCCCGGCTCCCCATCGGCCCCGAAGGACTGCGCGGACTTCTCCATCAGTGCAGTCGCGGCCTCGAGCATCCACTCTGGTGCCTCACCGTCGAGCTGAATGAGCGCGGCGCGAGCATGCAGCACCAGGCGAGCCCACTCGATCCAGTGGCCGATGGTGGCCCCGTAGGGGCGGAACGGATGGTTCGGCTGGTCGCGGTTGTAGTCCAGCAGCGGGTTCCACTGCACATCGAAATGCTCCGGCAGTGCCCAGTCGTTGTTGCGGGCGAACTCGTCGATCGCACGGGTAGCGATACCGACGGCTCGGTCGAGCCACATGCGCTCACCCGTGACGTCGGCCGCTGCGAGCAGCGCCTCAACGGTGTGCATGTTCGCGTTGATGCCGCGATACTCCTCGCAGTCCGAGAAGGTGCGGTCATAGGTGTCCACGCTCATGCCGGTGGTTTCATCGAAGAACTTCTCATCGAGCACCTGGAGAGCTTCGTCGAGTAGCTCCTGTGCGCCGGGACGGCCCGCGGCGGTCGCGGAGGCGGCCGCGAGGACCACGAAGGCATGAGCGTAGGCCTGCTTCGTATCGTCGACCGGTTCGCCGTCGGCGACCGCGGCGAACCAGCCGCCGTACTCGGTGTCCTTGAACGCACCGGTCAGCGCAGCGACTCCATGATCGACGAAGCGGCCCAGATCCGGCCGACCCATCATGTGGCCCAGGGCGAAGCAATGGGTCATGCGGCAGGTGATCCACAGCTCCGCGGGGCGCGACAGATCACGTTCACCGGTGTCATCGAGCCAGGCGAAACCGGCGTCGTCGCGAGCGGAGGCCGCGCCGAAGCCGAGCAGTTCATCGCCCTCGCCCTCCAGCCACGTGGTATGGACACGGGTGTCGAGCCAGGTGCTCGGGGTGCTCGGGGCGGGGGGCACAGCGTTCTCCTCGTCTCGCAGTTCGAAGGCCTTCGACGCTTCCTGGGCCTGGGCGGTGGTCGGTCCCGGCTCGGCGCAGAACAGCACCGAGCGGTAGTACTTCAGCTCTTGGATGGACTCGCGGATGTCAGCGAGCGCACGGTGGCCACCGTGCTTGGCGGGAGTGTTGTAGTAGACCCGGGGGAACCAGCGTTTGGCGAGCTCCTTCAGACTGGAGACGTCGATCGTGCGGTACGAGAGCCAGTCGGCGAAGTCGGGCACGTCCCGGTCAAGAAAGGCGCGGTCGGTGCCGACGCTGTTGCCGGCCAGCGGCGCCTTGCCCGGCTCGGGGCAGTGCTCGCGGACATAGGCCAGGCACTTCTCCTGGGCCTCCTCCAGCGTCATGCCCCCATCGAGCTCCTGAAGAAGTCCGGAGGTCGTGTGCATGGTGCGGACGAAGTCATCCATCTGCTCGAGCGCTTCAGCGGGTGGGCGGATCACGACATCGACGCCGTCGCCCAGGATGTTGAGGTTCGCGTCGGTGACGAGAACGGCGATCTCGATCAGAGCATCACGCTGCTTGTCGAGCCCGGTCATCTCGCAATCGACCCAGATGATGCGGTCGGTGGTCGACTTCTTCGTATCTGCGCTGGTGCTGGTGCTCACCTGATCACTCTAGCCTTCCACACTGACCCGTCGGCCCAGCAGGCCCGTGCGTGCCCCATCGCGGGTGCACAGCTGGGCACGCCAGACGCGTGGCCGGGCGCCTGGCGTGCGGACGCCCGGCCAGTCTGTGTCTGGCGACTGTTGGTCAGTCGATCTTCATGGCCGCCTTGTAGGCGGACCACACAGCGGTTTTGACGTTACCGATCTCGTCGCAGTCACCGATGATGTGAGTGCGCTTGCGAGAGCGCTTCGCATCCAGAGGCTGCGGCGTGTACCCAACGGCGGAGATCACCGAATCGCACGGGATCGACACGGGGGTGCCGTCTGCCTGCGTACAGATCACGGTGCCGTCCTCAATACGCTGCACCTGAGTCTCCAGATGCACCGGCACCTTGTGCAGCGCGAAGTAATCGCGCAGGTAGGAGGAGTTCGCCAGGCAGATGCCCTCCTGGGCGATCAGATCGTGCTTCATCTCCACGATCACCGGCTCCTTGCCCTTGTGATGATGCAGGTCGTACGCAAGCTCGCAGCCGGTCACGCCGCCGCCGAGCACCACGACCTTCTGGCCGACGTCCGCCTTTCCGTGCAGGAAGTCGATCGCGTCGATCGCGTGATCGAATCCCGGGATCGGCAGTTTCTTCGCGGTGGAACCGGTGGCGATCACCACGTGGTCATCGCCGCTGGCGATCTGGGTGCCGTCCGTGAGCACAAGAGCTCCGTCCTTGCCGGGCAGCACCGGGGTGTTCAGGTGCACGTCGACGTTCAGGCGTTCCATCTCGCGGGTGAACCAGTTCAGCAACGACCCCATCGGGGCTTTGGACTCTTCCTTCGCCGACGCTGCCACGACCCCGCCCAGGTGATCACTCGACTCGTAGATCACGGGGGTGTGACCGCGCTCGGTGAGCACGCGGGCACATTCCATACCGGCGATGCCACCACCGACGATGACTACGCGCTTCGCGGACGAGGTCTTCTTGATGTAGTGGCGGTTCTTCTGCATGGTCTCGGCATTAACCGCGCAGCGCGAGAGGTTCAGTGAATCGCCGAGGGACTGAACATTCGGCACACCCTTCCAGCTGGCCATGTTGAAGCAGCCCAAATGGCAGTAGATGCAGGGGCGCACATCCTCGGGCTTATCAGCGATGAGCTTGGCAAACCATGCGGGATCAGCCAGGAAGCTGCGGGCGAAGCCGACGGCATCGATGCGGCCGGCGGCAACAGAGTCGGCGCCCACGTACGGGTCCATGCGGCCCGCGCACACCACTGGAATGTCCACGAACTTTCGGATGTGCTCCACATCGGCCAGGTTGCAGTTCTCGGGCATGTAGATCGGCGGGTGGGCCCAGTACCAGGCGTCGTAGGTGCCGTTGTCGCAGTTGAGCATGTCGTAGCCGGCGTCCTGCAGGATCCTGGCGGCTTTCTCGGATTCCTCGAGCGTGCGACCTGCTTCGGTGAACTCTTCGCCGGGCAGGGCCCCTTCGTTGAAGCCCTTCGTCTTGCTGGTCACCGAATAGCGCAGGGAGACAGGGAATTCCTTCCCGCAGCGAGCCTTGATGGCTTTGACGATGTCGGTGGCGAAGCGCAGCCGGTTCTCGAGGCTGCCGCCGTACTGGTCGGTGCGGTGGTTCGTGTATGGCATTGCGAACTGGTCCAGCAGATAGCCCTCATGCACCGCGTGGATCTCGACGCCGTCTACGCCGGCTTCCTGCAGAAGCGCGGATGTTTCAGCGAACGAGTCGATGAACTCTTGGATCTCCTCTAGGGTCATCTCGCGGGAGCTGACCTTATCCGACCACCGGTTCGGGGTGGGGCTGGGGGCAGCCATCACCTTGTCGATGTCCAGGATGGGCTTGGCTACCTTCTTCAGCGCGGGGTTCATCGCGATTTTCTCCATCATCTCGCTGATGGCGAAGGAGCGGCCGAATCCGGCGGTGAGCTGTACGAACAGTTTTGCACCAGTGCGGTGCAGCTGCGGCATCCACTCGGCGAGATCGCGGTACATCTTCTTGTTGCGGTGCAGCCACTGTCCGCCGATCGGGTTGTAGATGGCTTGACAGCCGGGTAGCACTAGGCCGACTTCGTTCTCCGCGACGGTGCGCATGAAATCTGCGCCGGCTTGATCGAAGTGGTTCTTCTCCATCCACCCGAACAGGTTTGTTCCACCCATGGAGGTGAGAACCACCCGGTTCTTGATCTCGACGTTTCCGATTTTCCATGGGGTGAGTAAGGGGTCAAGGTCGGCGCGGGTACGGTCACCGGTGTTCAGCATCGAAGTCTCCTGTGGCGGCGGTGCATATCGCTGTCACCAGCCTACGGACACAATGGCCAGGCCGCCTGCGCCATCGGTCCCGACGATCGAGGCTGGCGGTGCAGGGCATGGCAGGATCCCCGGTATGCGGAGCATCATCTGGGACTTCGGAGGGACCCTGTTCGACACCTACCCTGATCTTGACCGCGCATTGTGCCGTACGGTCTTCGCCGACGACGCACCGGAGCATCTGCTCGAGGTCGGTCGCCTGACCCGTGTTTCCACCGGGCATGCGGTTCGCGAGTTGTCCCGTCGGTTCGGCGTGGCTGAGCAGGAATTGCGGCAGGCCCAGGCCGACGTGAAAGACGCCTGGATGAGTGAGCCCGCGCCACTGATGGAAGGCGCCTGCGAGGTGATGCACGCGGTGCATACAGCAGGCGGACTGAACCTGGTGGCCACGCACCGTGATCGCGCGAGCGCCGAACAGTTGCTGCAGGCGCGCGGCGTGCACGTCGATGACATGGTCTGCGCCCCGGATGGTTTCCCGCGCAAGCCGGATCCGACGATGCATCGAGAGCTGCTTCGCCGCCACGGCCTTGAACCGGAGGGCGTTGGAGCGGTGGGGGACCGCCCGGCCGATGCTCAGGCCGCAACCGGCGCCGGCGTGCGCCCCTTCCTGCTGCTCAGTCCCGGTATCGAACTGCGCGCCGACGGGGCAGAACCCATCCAATCACTGTGCGAGATTCTGACATGGCTCGGGCGCCCCCAGCAGGACTCGAACCTGCAACCTACGGATTAGAAGGCCGTTGCTCTATCCATTGAGCTATGGAGGCTCGGCGCGGGGGATCATGAGGACCACCAGTCCGAGTGCGCCGGAGGACAGTTTAGCGAGCAACACCCAGTGCACGTGGGTGCGGACTCGACCGATGTGCCTGTGCCCTCCATTGGCCCATCGTCGGCACGTCTCACCCTACGTTAGCTCTGTTATCAAGTGGTGCCGGTCGTGAGTGGGGCCGGTGTTGCTCAGAGCATGCGCTTTCACCAGCATCAGCGCCATCGTCGGCACCGACCTGCCGGCCCGTCCACGCATGGGAAGTGTCGCCTATCCCCGATCAATGCAAGGATGGGAGGCGAGGCATCCGCCCTGGCGGGTGCACCACCGACCCTGAGGAGGATCGACATGGCTGAGTACACCCTTCCCGATCTGGACTACGACTACGGCGCGCTCGCGCCCCATATCTCCGGCCAGATCATGGAGCTGCACCACTCCAAGCACCACGCTACCTACGTCAAGGGTGCGAACACTGCACTGGAGAAGCTCGCAGCAGCTCGTGAGGCGCAGGACTTCGGCACCGTCAACCAGCTGTCGAAGGATCTCGCCTTCAACCTGGGTGGCCACACCAACCACTCCATCTTCTGGAAGAACCTCTCGCCTGAGGGCGGCGACAAGCCGACCGGCGAGCTGGCGGCCGCGATCGACGAGTACTTCGGTTCCTTCGACGCGTTCCGCGCCCACTTCACCGCTGCTGCGCTGGGCATCCAGGGCTCCGGCTGGGCCGTGCTCGCCTACGAGCCCGCGGGTGGCAACCTCGTGATCGAGCAGTTCTACGACCAGCAGAACGGTGTGCCCGTGGCCACTGTGCCGCTGTTCCAGCTCGACATGTGGGAGCACGCCTTCTACCTCGACTACCAGAACGTCAAGGCGGACTACGTCAAGGCGATCTGGAACATCGTGAACTGGGCTGACGTGCAGAAGCGCTTCGAGAACGCCCGCAGCAACGCCTCGGGCCTGGTCACCCCGGCCTGATCATGCAGCGTAGAGCCGTGCTGAGTATTCGCTGAGCACAGCGCGCTGAGTCAGAAGCAAGCGGCCGTCCCGCCAGGGGCGGCCGCTGTGCTGTCATCCGGCGCATGTGTTACCTGCTCGGTGGCCTCCTTCGGGGCTCTTCCTTCCCTGAGCGTGCTCACCTCCCCGGACCGCTTCTGTCTCCCCAGCGTGGTTCCGCGCCGCGCCCGTCCCCTGCCCGTCCCCTGTTCCTCCCCATGCGCGCTTGTCCACGAATCTCGTCGCGTCCTTCTGGGCGGCGTGCTCGCTCGGGAACAGTGAGGGGACCGGCGAGTGCCGGAGCCGGAGAGTCCGGCCGACACGGAAGGAACGATCATGCGAGACATCCGCACCACCGTCATGGGGAACGCCACGGCCGACGCCGACGTGATCCAGCGCAGCGACGGCACCACCTCCGCCAAGGTGCGCATTGCCGTCACCTCGCGCTACTACGACTCTGATAAGGATGACTACACCGACCGCAAGACTGAGTTCATCACTGTGTGGGCGCGTCGCGCGCTCGCCCGCAACGTGTTGCGGTCCGTGAAGAAGGGGCAACCGCTCATCGTCACCGGGCGTTTGAGCTCTCAGGAGTGGACCGACGACTCTGGCACGCAGCGTTTCAACCTCTCGATCAACGCCGACGCCATCGGTCATGACCTCACTTTCGGCACGACGAACTTCGTGAAGTCACTGCGCCAGGTCGACACCCCGGACATCGACGAGCAGACCGGCGAAATCATCAAACCCGGTCACGAGAACACGGACGGTGTCGACTTCGCGATCTCTCGCGAGGATGCCGACAGCGTGGTCGATGACCGCGATCCTGTGGTGGCCTGAGGCGCCCGGGGCGCGCGACTGCGAAGCTGTTCGAGTGGCGGTACGTGGCCATCTCGTGAGGGCCGCCCGACAGTTCACCTGGAGGGCGGCTCTCGGGGCTGCCAATTGTGCTGGTGCGCTGGGCCCGTAGCCATCGCACCTGGAGGGTGGCGGCCGGGGCCTCCACCAGGTGCTCACTTCTCGTGGCCCACGAGCTGTTCCAGTCAGGGCGGCCGCCGCTGGTGTGGTCAGGTGGCCTGCTCGACCCCGTCAGCGGCGACGCTATCGGCGAGCGCCGCGGTCAACTCAGGCATCAGGGCGGGCCCCATGAACTGTTCGCCCTGGCCCGGGCCGTCGGCGTGACTCTGGGGCTGCAGTGCGGTCCAGGTGGTTCCGTCGGCAAGAGAGGCGATGATCACCCGGAGTCGGCCCGTACCCAGACGTGACCGCAGAGCATCGACATCGGTGCTGATACCGGGCGTCGACGCTGTGCTCGACGTGGCAGGCGCGGCGTTGTCGGCGGGGATCGACCAATGGTCGGCGGCCAGGTCGCACACCATCGCGCCGCCGCTGGAAGGCTGCGGCCACGCGACCTGCTCCAAGGCCTGCAGCGGGTCCGTCGGTGCCGATGCTCCCGAGGCAGCGGTGCTTTCTGGCTCGAGCTCGACAGAGGTGAGGTGATGGGGATCGGATGCCAGCATCATCGCGGCGTCCTCGCCGAGTACAGAGGCGAGAGCCGGCTGGGCTTCCAGCATCTGTGCGGTGCTCACCAGCGCGAAGAATCGCGGAGGCGCACTGACGGAAGCCGCCGACCCAGCGAGGGAGTCCTCGACATGGCGAGCGATCTCCAATACGGCCGCGGCAAGACCGGCGGTTGTCGGATCGAGCTCAGCGTCAGCGCCAGATGCGCTGATAGCGCCGTGCCGCGGAGCCGAGGCATCGCCGACGGGAGTCTGGGACGCGCGAACGTTATCGGACGGTTGCTCCTGCATGGGGGTCCTTCCCGGGTCACCCTGACACAATGGGGGAGTCGCCGCCGATGGCGGAGGACTCCAACTTACCCGCCCCGGCGCACCCGATGCCGCCACCGTGGCCGTGCATCACAGAGAACGCCGCTTGACATCACCGAGGTCCGTCCGTGAGCTTCACCTCCCCGTTCGGGGGCAATTCCGCCCCACGGCCCCGCCCCCGACCACAGAAGGACGGAGCCAGCGGGGAGCGGCCTCGAGTGACGCCGCTGGGCATCACCGCGATCGTGCTCGGTGCGGTCGCGATCACCCTGGTGCTTGCTTCCGAAATCTGGACGAAGTACCTGTGGTTCGAACAGCTCGGCTTCACCGATGTGCTGCTGACCCGCTGGGTGACGCAGGGCATCCTGTTCGTGATCGGTTTCGCGCTGTTCGCTGTGCCGCTGTACCTGAGTCTGCGTCACGCCTACCGGTCCCGCCCGGTCTATCCGCCGATCACCCGCGAGCAGGAAGCCCTTGAGCAGTTTCGGGCCGCCGTGGATCCGCTGCGTCGCGGCCTGACCGTCATCGCGCCGCTACTGATCGGAGGATTCGGCGGACTCGCCGCTGCACGCCGCTGGCAAGAGGCGCAGCTGTTTGTCCACCCGCAGACGTTCGGTACTGAGGACCCCGTTTTCGGACGGGACATCTCCTTCTACGTCTTCCAGCTGCCGATCATCGACGATGCGATCGCGTTTACGCAGTTCGTGTTTCTGGTCGCCCTCGTCGGCGCGCTGATCGGGCACTTCGTGTACGGGGGTGTGGCCTGGGGGCAGGAGAGCGGGCTGGAGGTGACACGTGGTGCTCGTCAGCATCTGGGCATCCTCGCAGCCGGGTACGTGCTGCTTTTGGGAGTGGGGCACTGGTTCCATCGCTACAGCCTGCTCAACGAGCGGCACAGCCGGTTTGATGGCGCTTCGTACACCGACATCAACGCCATCCTCCCGGCGCAGACCATCCTCGCCATCTCCGGGATGATCGTGGCCGCCCTCTTCATCGTCTGGGTGGTCCGGGCCGACTGGCGCATCCCCGCGATCGGCGCCGGTCTCATGCTGCTGTCGACCCTCGTGGTGGGCAACGCATACCCGTGGGTCATCCAGCAGTTCCGCGTCGGCCCGAACGAACGCGCCCTCGAACAGCCCTATATCCAGCGAAACATCGATGCCACCCGTGCCGCATTCGGTCTCAACGACGTGCGCGAAGTGCCCTACGCCGCGACCACCGACGCCGAGCCCGGTGCGCTGCGCTCCGATGCAGACACCACCGCACAGATTCGCCTGATGGATCCGGCCGTGGTCAGCCCAACCTTCGAACAGCGTGAGGCGAACCGTCGGTACTGGGGCTTTGACAGTGTGCTGTCCGTCGACCGCTACGAGATCGACGGGCAGATGCAGGACACCGTGATCGGGGTGCGTGAACTGCGCCCGGATAAGTTCGACCTCGTGAACCAGCCGTGGGTCAACCGGCACATCGTGTACACCCACGGCTACGGGACCGCAGCCGCTCACGGCAACCGGCGCAATGCCGACGGTGAACCCGGGTTCCTGCAGTCGGGCGTGCCGGGCAGCGGCGCGCTGGGCTCCTACGAGGAACGGATCTACTTCGGCCGCCACTCTCCGCAGTATTCCATCGTCGGCGCCCCGGATGGCGCTAACCCTGAGGAGTTTGACTACCAGACCGGGACAGGCGAGGACGGTGACGCCGGAGCCCAGGTCAACACGACCTTCGACGGCGATGGTGGCCCCGACGTCGGCAACCCCTTCAACCGCCTGCTATATGCGATCAAGTTCCGTGATCCCAACATCGTGATCTCGAACTATGTGAACTCCGAGTCGCAGATCCTGTATGACCGCGACCCGCAGCAGCGTGTACGTGAGGTCGCTCCGTTCCTGTCGCTGGACTCGCAGATCTACCCGGCCGTGGTGGACGAGAAACTGGTGTGGGTCGTGGACGGTTTCACCTCCACAGACCGCTACCCGTACTCCCGCACCGCTGACATGAACCAGGTAGTGACTGACTCCCAGACGAAGGCCGGTGATGCGGCGAACCACCGCGTTGCCCAGGCGAACTATCTGCGCAACGGGGTGAAGGCCACCGTCGATGCGTTCGATGGCTCGGTCACGCTGTACGCCTGGGACACCGAGGACCCGATCCTCGCTGCATGGCAAGAGGTGTTCCCGCAGGCGCTGAAGCCTGCATCGGAGATCTCCAGCGAGCTCATGAGTCACCTGCGATACCCGGCAGACCTGTTCAAGGCGCAGCGCGAGATGCTCGCGACCTATCACGTGACCGATGCTGATGAGTTCTTCGGGCAGCAGGACTTCTGGCAGGTGCCGCCCGATCCGCGCCTGTCAGCATCCCGCAACGCTGATGGCACAACGCAGCAGCAGCCCCCGCAGCCGCCGATGTACCTCACGATGCAGGTGCCGGGAATGGATGATCCGCGGTTCACGCTGTCCTCCAGCTTCATTCCGGCGCAGGGACAGAACGTACTTACCGGTTTCCTGGCTGTGGACTCCGAGACGGGGAATGAGGCGGGCAATCCGGCGAAGAACTACGGGCAGCTCTCGTTGCTCGTGCTACCGGCGTCGAACCCCGTGAACGGACCCGGCCAGGTGCAGGCGACCTTCAACTCCGAGCCGAATGTGTCGCGGGCACTGAACCTGCTGAAGTCCGGCAACTCCGAGGTGATCAACGGCAACCTGCTCACACTGCCGGTGGGTGGTGGCCTGTTGTACGTCCAGCCGGTGTACCTGCAGTCCTCGGCGACAGGTGGCGGTACCCAGTACCCGCTCTTGCAGATGGTGCTGGTCTCCTTCGGCGAGAAGATCGGCTTCGCGCCGACGCTGGATCAAGCCCTCGACGAGGTCTTCGGAGGTGACTCCGGTGCGGCTGCAGGTGATGCCGCGGTGCCCGACACCGGTGGACAGTCGGGGTCCGCAGACACGGAGACCGGCGAAGCCGATGTGTCCGACGAAGGCGAGGCGAAGACGCCTGAGGATGAGCAACCCGCTGACCCGGGAGCGGGAGCGCAGGGCAGCCCGCAGGCGCGGCTCGACCAGGCGCTGAAGGACATGGACGCCGCCGTGAAGGATGGCGAGAAGGCGATGTCTGAGGGCGACTGGGCTGCCTATGGTGAAGCGCAAGAACGCGTGTCCGATGCTCTGAACCGGGCGGTCCAGGCGAACAAGGAACTTGGCGGTAGTGTCCCGGCCCCATCGGACGGCGGGGAAGGCTGACGCTTATCGCTCCAGCACCGCTGGCGCGGACATGCGGCGGTGTCGCCCGACATGCCGCGTCGGGCGGCGCCCGTTCCGCGCTGCGCGGCAGCTCGATGACTGACGCACAGGGCTCTGCGGATTCGACGCATGGTGAACGTGCCGTGAACGTGTGTTGTCCCACGTTCGAGCCTGCTGCGCTGGACCGCCTGGGGTAGACGTCCTAGAGTGGACGACGTCGCCGCGGGGTGGAGCAGTTCGGTAGCTCGCCGGGCTCATAACCCGGAGGTCGTAGGTTCAAATCCTGCCCCCGCCACGAATGTCCTGAGTCGCAACATCGTTGACAGACGGTGTCGCGGCTCAGGTTTTTTTGCGTGGGTTCACTGACGGGCCGGAGTCCGGTCTCCTGGTGGGTGTGTTGTGGGTTCGGGGGTTATAGGCCAGATTGTGTGTATGGATCCGGCTAGTTCTCGGCCTTGACCTGGGGGTTTAGGGGTGTTGACATGCTTTGGAAGCATGTTGGGTGTCGCCTCCTGGTAATCGGCCTCGGTGTCGTGTATGTGATNTCATCTCTAGCTTCTCTTTTTTTTTTTAGTGATACGGCGGCCCCGGAGGTCTCCCCGGGGTGGTGCGTCGGCCGCGTCGGATGTGTATAAGGGGCAGGGTTTGTGGGGGTTGGTCAGGCGGCTGGTGAGGCTTGCGGAGTAGAGGGGGACGGGGTCGCTGGTGATGGTGATGGTGCCGTCGATGTCTTGCCAGGGCCCGCCGTCAACGGAGAACTGTCCCGCGAACGTGGTGGTGAGCGTGATGTCGTACCAGCCTTCGTACCGGTAGGTGGAGGTGACCTCTTCGGAGGGGAAGGGTTTGCCGGGTTTGGTGGTGGTGATGGTGTTCCCGTCTCCGAGGTCCCAGTGGTATTCGATGGGGATCGCCCTGATCTGCACCGGGGTACCCAGCAGTGTCGTTGCGAGGGTTTGCTCGGCCGGGTTGGTGTGGAGGACGTTGACCATGTTCACCGGTAGCCACCCATCGGGTGGCCCGGCAGTGGCCTCCAGCGGCTGGACGGGGAGGGTGGCGAAGTCTTCGCGGGTGACGGTGATGACCACCGGTGGCGCCCCCGGGATGGCTGCGGTACCGGGGCTGCCGAGGGTGATGCAGCGGTGGCCGAGGTCTGTTCTGGTGCCGTCTGCGAGCGTGATCCGGGTGCCGCGTTGGGTGATCTTGTTCGGGTCAGCTGTACCGCGCTGTCGTGGTTGGTTGATCAGCAGACCGTCCTCACCCTGCCCATGCAGAGGCGGGACATACGCGGCTTCGCACGAGTTCTTCGGGACCGTGCACGACCACTGATCGGCGCCCGGTGCCCCGCACTCGTAACGGACCCCGCCCTCGGGCCGCTGCCAGATCGTCCGCACCGTCGGAGCTGATCTGGTCGATCCGCGCTGTCTTCCTGATCCGGGACGCCCCGAGTTTCCCCCTTCTTCAATGCGTTCTCGGTTCTCCTCGAGCGTTGTAGTAAATCCGTCCTTTCCAGACCCGCCTGCGTGAGCAGCGGGAAAGTGTGAAGCGGATAGAGAGAATGCAAGGAGGAATATGGTGACCGATGTTAGGAGGAAGCTTGGTGTGGCAGGCATTCTATTCATGTGACGTCCTTCGACTCGGAGATCATCTCATCGACCTTCCATGAGTCGGCGAGCCATACCATCCCCCCGATAGTGTTCGTCTCGACCTTCCGAGAGGCACCTTGGCTTTCGTAGGTCAGAGTGTAGATGTATCCGACCTCGTGGTCGAAGGTGTTGCTTTCGTGTATGGCCGTTCCGGTTTCATCGAAACCCTTCGTGGACCAATAGGATGATTCGGATGAGATCGCTTTCACCTCGTCTATCAGTGAAGCGCATTTCGAACAGTTATCTGTGCTGAGTTCCGACAAGGTTTGCGTATCCCCGGTCTGGTGCGCCCAGATGAGGACCGCGATGTAGTACTTGAAGGCTTGTTCGGCGCCTTCGGGGGTGTTCTGGTCCATGCCGGGATAGTCAGCGGGATCGGGCGCGGGGATGCTGGCGGCAAGGTCTTCCCCGCCACTGTCGCCACCTGCGTCGCTTGCTGCGGTGTTGTCTGCCCCGCCGTTGTCGCTGGCGCCGCCGTTGTCGCTGCTGGTGCTGAGGTCGGGCATGGTGCCGTCGAGGCCGTTGTCGGGCGGCTCATCGCCACCACAGGCAGACAGGGCAAGCATGAGTGCGGCGGATGCGGCGAACACGCGTGCGCCACGGCGCTGCCTCCCTGAGTGGGCAGGCGCGGCACCGGCCAGTAGGCCAGCGGAGGCGGCGGGCGCGGCGCCAGACAGTGCACCCGCAGGGCCAGCCAGCATCGCCTCGGGTGAGAGAGCAGCGTGATCGCTGTGCTTGGCGTGATGGGGCGTGATGTGAACGGTGCGGCGCTGCATGCGGGGACCTCGACTCATCCGGGCTCGGGGACACCAGAACGGTAGACAGCCCCGCCCAGCCCATGCCACGGGACCGCCGAAGATGTGGATAACCGTCGGCCAGGCGGGAAGCTGGCGTGTCCCGAGCGGCGGAGCGCGGTTGGCAGTGCTCCCACGCCCTCCACAGGTGTCATGGCGAGTGCACCAGGCCAGGGGGCCAGTGCGTGGCCCGCGCCGACACAGCGTGAGAGAATCACTTCATGACTGAGCAGCCGCGCCTCGCGCGCACGTTTGTGTTCCTGGGCGATTCCGTGACCGACTGTGGGCGACAGCAGGATGAAGCTCATCTGGGTTTCGGCTACGTCCGGCTCATCGCCGAGCATTTCGCCGCGCACGAGCCAGCATCCCGCGTGCTCAATCGCGGCGTGAGCGGGGAGCGTACGAAGGATCTCCGAGCCCGATTCGACACCGATTGCCTTGACCTGGACCCCGACGTCATCACGATCTACATCGGCGTGAACGACACCTGGCGCCGCTACGACCGAAACGACCCCACGAGCGACGCGGATTTCGAGGCCGACTATCGATACATGCTCGACCAGCTCTCCGCCACACGACCAAGCGCACCCGTGCTGATGGTCGTACCGTTCGTCGCCGACGTCGACCAGGAGAAAGCACGATTCCACGAGGATCTTGACGGCAAGGTCGCCGTGATCCGCGCACTAGCGCACGAGTTCCAGCACCCTGTTGTGGACCTCGAAGCTGTTCTCGACCAGGCGTGGCGTGATGGCCACACCCCGGAGACGATCGCCCAGGACGGCATTCACCCGACGATGGCCGGCCATCGCCTGATTGCCGATGCCTGGCTCAAAGCCTTCGCGACCGTGGAGCACACCAGCCGCTGACGCCTACGCCGGCACACATGACGCGGACCGATGCTGAGCCTAGCTCCGCAGCGGTTCCGTCACATCCACGCTCAGCACACCCCGGCGGAACGCTGTTCGTGCCACAGAGAGCACCTCGCCCGGCCGCACCGGATTGCGCAGCAGGAACACGTCAGCATGCGGATCGGCGCCCACCAGCGCATAGACATGGTTCGCCGCAAGAACGCGCCGCGCGCCATTATCCATCCAGCCGTGCGCGAGGAACGTGCTCGCGGGATGTGTTGATGCGGTCATGGCCCGATGCTGTGAAGCCCAGGTCTGCACCTGTTCTGGCGTCGGCAAACGCAGCAGTGTGCGCGAGGCGCGGCCTACGAGAATCCCGAAGCCGAAGCGGGCAAAACCCCGCTGCAGCATCCGGTAGCCGCCTGCCACATGGTCGGCGATTGCCGCCTCCAGCACGGCCGGCCAGCCCGGCGGACCGCTCTCCTGCCGTGCCCCGATCAGCCGTCCCGTCGCATCGCGAGGGAAGGACCGGGCGACCCGGATCTGCTCCGGGACTCCGGGCAGCTGCACAAGCACAGCATCGCCCGCAGCAGTGGTGAGCATCGCGGCGATGCGCTCAGGCGCCACCTCGTGCAGCGCGAGCATCGGCGCCATCACCCAACAGTTGCCCCAGCGCCCCTGCTGAGGACGAGGACGCAGCGTCCAGGCGGTCGTGTCGGCCCGCAGAGTGTGCCGTGCGGGCAGGCCCTCAATGCCCAGGGCAGCAGCCACCGAGCTGCGCCACGCCGCGGCGGCCACCGCGGCTTCTGCCCGTCGGCGCCAGGTACGGGGCGCTCGAAGCCCTGCTGGCACGGTGCGAGGGTCCGCGCACGACGGGGGTGTCGTACGCGGACCCTCTGCGGCAGTGTCCATCGGTCAGCCGACGGGGCGATTCACCGTTGCGGCGATCGGTCAGTGATCAGCGGCCGGGGTGACCGTCTGCCCCACGCGCTCCATCACCTTCTGGAACCACGGCTGGGAGATATCGAAGGCCTTGTGGCCGGCGATGCGCTCGAACTCGATCGCACGCAGGCGATCGCCCTGCTCCTCGTCGTGGCCGATCACGCCGGTGCCGCCCTCGAGCGCCACCTGCACAGCGAGGTCCGTCATCGACTTGATCAGGCGCAGGTCTTCGGCGTTCGCCTTCGCGGAGCGGGAGAAGTACCCGGACTTCTGCACCATGACCTTCTCCGCGCCGAGCTTTTCCGCGAACTGCTTCGCGAACCACTGGCCGGGGTTGATCGTGTCCAGCTTGACGTGGCCGAAGGGATCCTTCTCGGGGGACTCTCCGCGCGACTCCATCTCCGCGATGATCTCCGGGATACCGGCACCCTCGGACAGGAAGATGTTCACGCAGCCGGTCTCGTCCATGACGGTCTTCAGGCGTGCGGCCTCCGCCTCGATGTCCAGCGCCATCTCCGGCAGGAACACGGCGTGCACGTCCCAGCGATCGGCGGTGTGGCCGATGGACGGCAGCCAGGTCTGCTGGGCGTGCCACTGCTGGTAGTACTCGGCGGCCTGTGCGGTCAGGTACCCGCAGGCGCGGCCCATGATCTCGTGGATGATGAGCATCCGCGGATTCGAGCCGTTCTCGGCGATGATGTTCTGCGCGAAGATGCTGGTCTGCTCGGCCGCGCTCATGGCGCCGAGCGACTGGCGGATCGGCACGATGTCGTTGTCGATCGTCTTGGGCAGGCCCACCACGTGCAGCTCGTAGTCGTTCTCGTGCAGGAATGCCGCGAGGTCCGCGGCGGTGGTGTTGGTGTCGTCACCGCCGATGGTGTGCAGAACGTCGACGCCGTCGGCCTTGAGCTGATCAGCGGCGACCTCCAGTGCGTTCTGGCCCTCCTGGATCAGGCCGCGCTCGACCAGGTTCTTCGTGTTGGTGAGCTTCACCCGGGAGTTGCCGATGGGGGAGCCGCCGTAGTTGTGCAGCACACCGGCGTTCGCGCGCACCTCGTCGTCCACCACGATCTTCTCGCCGCGCAGCAGACCCCAGTAGCCGTGCTTGTACGCGATGATCTCGACCTCGGGCACGAGCTCGTTGTACCGCTCGATGAGGCCGCCAACAGCGGAGGAGAGGCAGGGGGCGTAGCCACCGGCGGTGAGCAGAGCGACGCGCTTGACGGTCATGGGGTATGTCCCTTCTGGTCGGGTCGTGGTCGACTCGATCCTAACCACCCTCGCGGCCGCTCCTGCCAGCCAAGGCCCCCGACTCAGCGCGTGCGCGGCGCGAGCGCTGCGAGTGCCTCCTCATGGAGCAGACCGTTGGTTGCCACGGCGTTGCCACCAAAGGGACCGGGCTCACCGTCCAGCGACGTGAAACGCCCGCCAGCCTCGGTGACGATCGGGACCAGGGCGGCCATATCGTGCAGCTTCAGTTCCGGTTCACAGGCCACGTCCACGGCTCCCTCAGCCAGCAGCATGTACGACCAGAAGTCGCCGTAGGCGCGCGTACGCCAGAAGCGCTGCATGAAGTTCAGCATCTCGCCCAAGCGTTCGATGTCCGCCCAGCCGTGCAGCGATGAGTACGACAGCGACGCGTTCGCGATGTCATCCACGCCGGAGACACGCAGCGCCGTGGCCGAGCTCAATCGTGACCCGGTGAAGGCGCCCGCATCCGCGGCCGCCCACCAGCGTCGCGACAAGGCGGGACTGGAGACGACGCCCATCACACAGCGCCCCTCCTCGATCAGGCCGATGAGCGTGGCCCACACAGGCACGCCGCGCACGAAGTTCGCGGTGCCGTCGATCGGATCGACCACCCACTGACGTGACGCCGTGCCGGTGGACCCGAACTCCTCACCGATCACCTGATCGCGCGAACGGGAGCGGGCGAGCTGACGACGCACGATCTCTTCGGCGTCCTTGTCAGCGTCGGTGACCTCCGACATGTCGGGCTTCATCTCGACACGCAGATCCTGCGCTTTGAAGCGGGTCATGGTGTGCTGGTCGACGGCGTCGGCGAGCACGTGGGCCAGACGCAGATCCTCGGCGTAACGGCTGGTGGACATGGAATCAGCCTAGAGCGCTTCGGGCCGTCGGCACGGTATCGACGCGGCGTGAACCGCGCAGCTTTTCACGCCTCCCAGGGGTCGTTGCGCCGCAGAGCCTCCGCTAAACGGCGGTAGGAAGCGAGCCGTGCAGGCCCCGCACTGCCCGCAGCGCCCTGGGCGACCTGGGCATCGAGAGCGCAGTCCGGTGCATCCGCCAGATGGCTGCATCCTCGCGGACACTCCTCGGCAAGCACCGCGAGATCCGTGAAAGCATCCAACAGCTCCTCGGCCCGCACATGCCCCAAGCCGAAGGAGCGCACCCCGGGCGTGTCAATCACCCAGCCACCCTGGGGCAGCGGCATGGCCAGTGCCGAACTGGAGGTGTGGCGTCCGCGCCCCGTCACGTCGTTCACCGCACCCGTGGCGCGGTCCGCGCCCGGCACCAGTGCGTTCAGCAGCGTCGACTTGCCCACGCCGGAATGGCCGACGAGCACCGTGGTACGGCCCGCGAGAATGTCCCGCAGCGCGGCCAGCCCCGCGATCTCCCCGTCGTCATGACGCCGAGTGACTACATGCTCCACGCCGAGCGGGGCGTACGAGCGCAAAAACTCCTCGGGCGCCCGCAGATCAGCCTTCGTCAGCACGAGCAGCGGGCGGATCCCGGCGACGGTCGCGGCCACCAGGCAGCGATCCACCATGCCTCCGCGCGGCTCGGGATCCGCGAGCGCCGTGACGATTGCCATCGTGTCCACATTGGCCACCAGCGGGCGCTCCGAGGTGTCATCGTCATCGGCGCTGCGCCGCAGGAACGAGGTGCGCTCCTGGATCCGCACGATCCTCGCCAACGTGCCGTCCCGCCCGGAGGTGTCACCGACGAGCGCCACCACGTCGCCGGGCACGATGGGGGAGCGGCCCAGTTCACGTGCACGCATCGCGGTGACAGCGCGCACGTTCGCGTCCGGTTCCAACAGAACTGTGCGCCAGCGTCCGCGATCGACAGAGACCACGCGCGCCGGTACCGCGTCCTCATGACGCGGCCTGTCCTTCGTGCGCGGCCGCGAGCCTCGACGGTTCGGCCGGATCCGCACATCGGACTCGTCCCAGTCCCGGATCGATCGCCTCACCAGGTTCCGCCTGCCGGCGCGTCAGTGTGCAGCATCGACAGCCACATGCCGACGAAGTCCGGGAGCGTCTTCTGCGTGGTCTGGATGTTGACCACGCGCACATCCGGCACGCGCAGACCGATGATCGCCGCCGCGGTCGCCATGCGATGGTCCTCGTATGTCTCCACCACGGCTCCGTGCAGCTCACCGGGGGTGATCCTCAGTCCGTCGGCAGTCTCTTCCGTTGGGGCGCCGAGCCGTGTGAGCTCCGTGGCGAGCGCCGCCAGACGGTCGGTCTCATGGCCGCGCAGATGGCCGATACCCGACAGCTGTGACGGGGACTGGGCGAGCGCCGCGAGCGCCGCAATGGTCGGGGTGAGCTCGCCTGTGGCCGAGAGATCAGCGTCGATGCCGGCGATCTGCCCGGTCCCGCTCACGCACAAGGCGCCGTCCTCGCGGAACACCTCCCCGCCCATGCGGGTGAGCAGCTCACGGTAGGCATCACCCGGTTGAGTCGTCTGCTCGGGCCAGTCGAGAACTCCGATCGTTCCACCAGTGACCAGCGCCGCGGCGAGGAAAGGGCCCGCATTGGACAGATCCGGCTCCACCGTGCGCACTCCGCCGCCGACGGGGCCGGTGCCGACGTGCCAGTGATGGCGGCCATTGCTGTCGATCTCGGAATGCGCCTGGACGCCGACGGAACGCAGCGTCTCCAGCGTCATATCGATGTGCGGGAGCGACGGGAGTGTGCGACCGGTGTGCACCAGATCCAGGTCCTCATCACCGCGGGCCGCGACCAGCAGTGCATTGGAGATGAACTGGCTGGAGGCCGAGGCATCGACCTCGACGCGCCCGCCGCTGAGCCTCCCTGTGCCATGAACAGTGATCGGCAGGTGTCCAGGCTCGCCCTCTTCCGTGACGCGGACCCCCTGGACACGAAGCACGTCGATCACTGCGTGCATCGGCCGTGCGAGTGCACCGGCGTCCCCGATGAAACGCACATCGCCGTGATGCAAAGCGGCGACCAGCGGCGCGAAACGCATCACCGTTCCGGCCAGGCCGCAGTGGATCTCCATGGGGGCTGCGGGATGCTCCGATGCGGCAGGTAATGGCGTGACCGTCAGCGCGCCCTCATCCGCCTCGAAGCGAGCGCCCAATCGTTCCAGGGCATCACGCATCAGCCGTGTGTCACGGGAGGAGAGCGCGCCGTGCAGCACGGTTGGTTCCGCCGCGATCGCTGCGAGCACCATCCACCGCGCTGTCAGCGATTTCGATCCCGGGACCCTCACCAGAGCATCGACCGGCCCCCGTGCGACCGGGGCCGTCCACAGCACATCCGAGGTCATGGCATCACGCCAGCGAAGAGCTCAGCTTCTTCTGGGCGTCCTCAACCGTGGACCGGGCCTGTGAGTTGAGACGGCCGGCCTTCTTCTCGAGCTGGGCCCGCTTCTTCTCGAGCTGTGTCTTCTTCTTCTCAGCGTTCTTCTGGCTGCGCTTGACGAACTGGTCCCAGCGGTAGCCCATGGAGGGTCGGCCGTCGTGGTCCACCGCGGCGAGCAGCAGACCGCCCAGCAGGCCAGCGTCGGTCAAGATCGACTGGATCTCCGCAGTGCGCTCCTCACCGGACAGCTCCCAGACCCGCTTGCGGCCAGCCCACCCAACAGTCGTGGTGCACAGCAGCGTGACCGCGGCCAGACGCGGGGCGCGGTTCGTCGCGTAGAGCAGGCCAGCGCCCGCAGCAACAGCGC
Source organism: Brachybacterium timonense (assembly GCF_900258505.1). Classification (GTDB taxonomy): domain Bacteria; phylum Actinomycetota; class Actinomycetes; order Actinomycetales; family Dermabacteraceae; genus Brachybacterium; species Brachybacterium timonense. Next base: position 2,117,851 of record NZ_LT984895.1, on the reverse strand, counting down.
CTGAGGCGCGCACGATCGTGCGGGCGTCGACGAAAGACGGGGCGGAGGTCTTGGTGATCGCAGAATCGACCGCCTCGAACGCCTCCGGGAAGACGTCGATGTCACGCTCAGGGGTCAGCGCGGTACGCACGCCCTCGAGAATGAAGGGGGCGGCGAGCAGGGGGCGGGCGATGCGGCGGATGAGAGCCATGGTGTCCTCACGTTTCCAGATGGTCGACACAGCGAACTCCGAGCCGGAAAGACGTTCAGATGCCTGATGCCTGGTCCGGTCGGTCAGCGGCCTCACACCGCCGGTGACAGAACCCTATCGCGCCGGGAACATCCTCGGTCCTGGGCGCGTTGACACTGTGGTCGGAGCGTTCACGGCGCAGAGGACACGGCAGACAGGAGACGAACACGGATGGCGCCAACCGCGGTGATCGATCACCAGCACACAGGGGCATCCCGGGGCACCCTGGTCCGGGGCGATAGCCGCCGCGCTGGCGTACCGTTGACGTTGATGAGCGCCACACCTCCGCCTGCCATGGCCGATCCGACCGAGAACAACAGTCCTGCCTCCGTTCCCGCGCCGGATGAGGTGGCGCGTCCGCATGCAGTCCGCGAGAACGGTCCCGATACCGACGGGGCTTACGCCGCGGATGTGGAGACCGAGGCACTGTCCCACCTGGACTCGCTGTACGGCGGCGCGCTGCGCATGACCCGCAACCCGCAGGATGCCGAGGATCTGGTCCAAGAGACCTATATGAAGGCGTTCCGCGCCCTCGACCGGTTCACTCCGGGCACGAACATGCGCGCCTGGCTGTACCGGATCATGACGAACACCTACATCTCGACCTACCGGCAGAAGCAGCGTCGGCCCAAGGAATCCTGGACAGACACCGTGGAGGACTGGCAGCTGGCAGACGCCGAGTCCCACACCAGCCGGGGCCTGCGCTCTGCGGAGAACGAGGCGCTGGATAACCTGCCGGACTCCGCCGTCACCGAGGCTCTCGCGCAGCTGCGTGACGACTACCGGATGGCGGTCTACCTCGCGGACGTTGAGGGCTTCGCTTACAAGGAGATCGCCGAGATCATGGGCACACCGATCGGCACGGTCATGTCCCGTCTGCATCGCGGTCGCGCCCAGTTGCGTGAGCTGCTGGCCGATCACGCGCGGTCGCTGGGCTATCTGCGCGATGAGCGCGACGAGGAGGAGGCGCGATGAGCACGCCGCGCGATGACGACACACTGGACGAGCGCTATCGGCTGGAGCAGGCCCTCGATGGCGAGCTGCCTGCCGCTGTCGCCGATCAGCTGATCTCCCACGCCCAAGACTGCCCGGACTGTGCGGCTGAGCTTGAGCGCATGCGCTGCATCAAGGCGCTTATCCGCCGCAGCTGTCGCGATGCGGTGGCACCGCGATCGCTGCGCGAGCGGATCACCATCCAGTACCGCAGCATCGAGATCACCAGCAGCGACGGGAGTGCTCGCGTGAGCATGCGCAGCACGCGCACGGTGCGCCCTCCGCAGAGCTGAAGGAACCTACCTGCTGAGAATGGACCCGGGAGCCTCCGGGGAAGGAAGAAGGCCCCTCCCTGGGGGAGAGGCCTTCGAGCGTCGTCGCCGACGCGGTCCGTCACGGCTCAGGAGTTGGGGCGCTTGCCGTGATTCGCACCGTTCTTGCGGCGAGCCTTGCGCTTGCGTCCACGCTTGCTCATAGCGGTCTCCTTCCTTCGCCCGGGCAACCCGTCCATTCTGTCACAGACCAGCTCCGGCGCATCCGTTACGCGGTGCGGGGCGAGCAGCATCACGCCGATGCAGGCTCCTCGAGTCCCGCCCAGGCGCCGAACCCGCCGTGGAGCACGAGCCAGGCCATCAGTCCGTAGCCGGTCTGTCCGGGGGTGTCGTCGGTGGCGGAGCGCATGTCCTCGAGCCACTGGTCGTGGTCGGACAGAGCGGCCACCGTGTCGACATACGGCACGCGACGCCGCGAGCACACGTCCGAGAAGGCCCCGGACAGCTCCCGCACGCCGGCGGTGAGTGCATTGTCGCTGCTGGGAGGCGGCCCGACGACGAACGCCGAGAGACGTTGCCGCTCCAAACCGTCGAGCACCTTGGCGAGGTTCAGCCGTGAGCGGGCCAGGGAAATGCCTGCGCGCACATCTGCGCGACCCAACCCCAGTACCACACGGTGATCGACACTGCCGTCGGCCCAACCGTCAGCATCGAGCCGGTCACTGACGTCCCGCTCCCACCGGTCGGCGAGCTGCGCTGATGTCTCTGACGGCAAGGCGGCGGTGAACAGGTCAGCACGGCTGCGGGAACCCTGCGCCGATGCGATGGCACGCCCGATCCAGCCCAGGCACCGCGGATCCCCAGCACCGGCCAGAAGCTCGTCGCCCAGCCCGATGAGACGGATGCGGGCAGTCGCAGTCGGCGCAGACGCAGTCGGCTCAGTGGACACGAGGACCTCCTGGGAGAGCGGGGATGAAAAGGCCCACTGTAGTGCGGGCCCGACATGGGCTCAGGGCAGGGCGCACTGCGGTCAGTCGCTGTGGCGCTCGAACGCGTGCTGCAGCAGCTCCTCCTGCTCGGTCTTGTGCGTGCGGGCCGAACCGGTGGCGGGCGAGGCCGACGCTGGCCGGGCGACCACACGCAATGTGCGGCCCACCTCGACTGCGAAGTTCAGCGCCATGAAGCCCCACGCACCCTGGTTGTGCGGCTCCTCCTGCACCCAGGTGAGCTCGACATCCTCGCTGTAGCGATCCAGCGTTGCGCGCAACTCCTCTGTGGGCAGCGGGTAGAGACGTTCAATCCGGACGATCGCCGTGCGCCCATCCTCCAGCTCCTTGCGGCGGGCAACGAGATCCCAGTACAGCTTTCCGGACGTCAGCAGGATCCGGTCCACCTGTGCGGGGTCGACGGTCGCATCGTCGATCACGGGCTGGAAGGCGCCGGAGGTGAAATCCTCCACCGCCGACACCGCAGCCTTGTTGCGCAGCATGGATTTCGGGGTGAACACCACCAGCGGCTTGCGCGGATCCATCTTTGCCTGGCGGCGCAGCAGATGGAAATAGTTCGCTGGTGTCGACGGCATGGCCACGCGCATGTTCTGCTCCGCGCACAGTTGCAGGAACCGTTCAATGCGTGCCGACGAATGATCGGGTCCCTGGCCCTCGTAACCATGCGGCAGTAGCATCACCACACCCGAGTTCTGGCCCCACTTCTGCTCCGATGCGGAGATGAACTCATCGATGATGGTTTGCGCGCCGTTGACGAAGTCGCCGAACTGCGCCTCCCACAGCACTAGCGAGTCCTGGGACTCGACGGAGTAGCCATACTCGAAGCCGAGTGCCGCGAACTCCGACAGCGAGGAGTCGTACACGTTGAAGCGCGCCTGCTCGTCGGTCAGATGCGAGAGCGGCGTCCACACGGCCTGGTTCTCGTGGTCGATGAACACACTGTGACGCTGGGTGAAGGTACCGCGGCGGGAATCCTGGCCGGCCAGACGTACCCGGTGCCCCTCCATGAGCAGCGAACCGAAGGCCAGCAGCTCTCCGTAGGCCCAGTCGATCTTCCCCTCGCGGGACATCTGCGTGCGCTTGGAGGCCAGCTGGCTCAGCTTCGGGTGGATCGTGAAACCGTCGGGAATCTCCGAGTGAGCATCGCCGATACGCTCGATCACGGCGGCGTCCACGGCAGTGGTCACATCGCCCAGGCGGGCGGCGGTCCGCTGCGCCGACGGCTTCTCCAGCCCCTGCACCGTGGTGGACGGGTCAGCCTCGGACGAGGCCGAACGAGCTGCGGCGAACGCTTCATCCAGGTGCTGCTGGAAGTTGCGCACAACGTCCTGCGTCTCATCCTCGGTGAGGTCGCCACGCTCGATCAGCGTGGCCGTGAACAGCTTGCGCACACTCGGTTTGTCGCCGATCAGCTTGTACATCAGCGGTTGCGTCATCGAGGGATCATCCCCCTCGTTGTGGCCGCGGCGTCGGTAGCACACCATGTCGATGACCACGTCGCGGTGGAACTTCTGGCGGTACTCGAAGGCGATCTCTGCCACGCGCACGCACGCCTCGGGATCATCGCCGTTGACGTGGAAGATCGGCAGCTGTGTCGACTTCGCAACGTCCGTCGAGTAGAAGGACGAGCGTGAGGAGTCCGGCAGCGTGGTGAAGCCGATCTGGTTGTTGACCACCACATGGATCGTGCCGCCGGTGCGGTAGCCGCGCAGCTCAGACAGGTTCAGGGTCTCAGTGACAACGCCCTGGCCAGCGAATGCCGCATCGCCGTGCAGGAGGATCGGCAGCACCGGGTACGTCGTGCCCTGCTCGAGCCGATCCTGCTTGGCGCGCACCACGCCCTCGAGCACAGGGTTGACGGCCTCCAGATGCGAGGGGTTCGCCGCGAGGTACACCTTGGTCTTCTCACCGTCACGGGCGGTGTAGGTGCCCTCGGTTCCCAGGTGGTACTTCACGTCTCCCGAGCCCATCGAGCTGGAGCCGACGGTGCCTTCGAACTCCTGGAAGATCTGGCCGAAGCTCTTTCCGGCCAGGTTCGACAGGACGTTCAGGCGGCCGCGATGGGCCATGCCGATGCAGACCTCGTCCACGTGATCATGGGCGGCCTGATGCAGGATCGCGTCGAGCATCGGGATGAGTGATTCCCCGCCCTCGAGGGAGAAACGCTTCTGCCCGACGAACTTCGTCTGCAAGAAGGTTTCGAAGGCCTCCGCGGCGTTGAGGCGGTCGATGATGCGCGTGAGGGCTGCCTTGTCGAGGTCAGCCTGAGGCGTTTCGAACTTCTGCTGCAGCCAGGCCCGTTCTTCCGGATCGGTGATGTGCATGTACTCCACGCCGATGGAACGGCAGTACGCGTCGCGCAGCACGCCCAGGATGTCGCGCAGCGGCAGTCGATCCTTGCCGCCAAGACCGCGCGTGGGGAACGTGCGGTCCAAGTCCCACAGGGTCAGACCGTATGTCTCGACGTCGAGATCAGGGTGGTGACGCACCTTGTACTGCAGCGGATCGGTATCCGCCATCAGGTGGCCGCGCACCCTGTAGGAATGGATCAGATCCATCACCTGGGCGAACTTCTCCGCCTTCGTGGCCTTGAACGGGTTATCCGTCACCCACCGCACCGGCTGGTATGGGATGCGCAGGGACTCGAAGACGCGGTCGTAGAAACCGTCGAGCCCCAGCAGCTTGTCCGCCATGATCTTCAGGAACTCGCCGGAGGCAGCGCCCTGGATGATGCGGTGGTCATAGGTGGAGGTCAGCGTCATGACCTTGGAAACTCCGAGATCTGCCAGAGTCTCGGGGCTCGCGCCCTGGAACTGTGCCGGGTAGTTCATGGCGCCGACGCCCACGATGCATCCCTGGCCCTTCATCAGGCGCGGGATCGAGTGGACAGTGCCGATGCCGCCGGGGTTGGTCAGCGATACGGTGGTGCCGGTGAAGTCATCCATCGTCAGCTTGCCGGCGCGGGCTTTCTTCACGACCTGCTCGTAGGCGTTCCAGAAGCCGTAGAAGTCGAACCGCTGCGCTGCCTTGATGTTCGGCACGACAAGGCCGCGGGAGCCGTCCGGGCGCGGCATATCGATGGCGAGGCCGAAGTTCACGTCCTCGCGTTCGAGCAGAACGGGCTTGCCATCGACCACGTCGAAGCCGTTGTTCATGTCGCCCAGTTCGGTGATCGCCTCGATCATCGCCCAGCCGATCAGGTGGGTGAAGGACACCTTCCCCATGCGATTGCGCTTGAGGTGGTTGTTGATGACGATCCGGTTGTCGAACAGGAGCTTCACCGGCACGTCGCGCACCGAGGTCGCGGTGGGCACGGTGAGGGACTCGTCCATGTTCCGCACAACCGCCGCAGCCGGGCCGCGAAGCTTCTTGACCTCGGGCTCGCGTGGCTCAGGTGCCTGATCCCCGGACTCGGCAGCCACCTTGTGGGGGCGATCCGTGGTGGTGGACAGCGAGGGCTGTTTGGCGACGGGGGCCTGCTGGACGTCGGTCTTCTCGAGCACGTCTGCGTGATCCTTCGGGGGCGTCGTGGACACGGGGGTAGGGGAGGGGGCCGATGGAGCGGGCGCATCGGCAGCGGATTCGCCACGCGAAAGCTCAGCGGAGGAGGGGCCGTCCGACGTGGAGGCACTGTCAGCGCTCGAGGCGGCCGTCGTCTCCTGCACGTCCGGGGCGCCTGGGGCGTTCGCGCCGTCAGCTCCCGCGGAATTCGTGGAGCCGGCATCCGGTGTGGCCACGCCATCACGGGGGCGTGCATCGGTCGATGCGTCGGCGGGGGTGCTGGAACTGAAGAACTCCGCCCAGCTGGGATCCACGCTGGTGGGATCCTGAATCCACTGCTCCCGCAGTGCGTCGACGAGCCATTGATTCGGTCCGAACTCCGAGGACTGAGAGTTCTGTGTCTCCTGTGACACTCTGCTTTCGCCAGCCTTCTCACGATCGATTCTGCGGACGGCACCAGCCTAGCCGCTCACACCGACACCCGGGACCCAGGTCCCGCCACGAGGACCGCGCGCCCTCACGGTCGTGATTGGAGTCACGTCGAGGCGTGATCAGGCGTCTCCATGTGCTGCGTCAGGCCGATGCCTGGAAGGGTCACCCGGATCGCAGAGGAACGGCCAGCCGCGCGGCGCTGCGGACGGGGGTCATCGAGCACCTCGATCGTGCCACCGTGAAGGCCCACCGCCCAGCGGGCGATAGCCAGCCCCAACCCGGTACCGCCCGAGGAATCGTCCCGTCCGCCGCGCTGAAATCGCTCGAAGATCCGGTCGCGATCCTCCCGCGCGATGCCAGGGCCGTCGTCGAGTACGTCGATCCGTACCCCGCCATCGTCGGTGGGGCGTGCGCGCACGGTGATCCATCCGGCGGGAGGGGAGTGGCGCACGGCGTTGTCGACCAGATTGGCGATGACCTGGTGGATCCGTGCGGCATCGCCGACGGCAGTGAGCTGCGCGGGCTGCACATCGACGGCCCAGTGCAGTTCGCGTGCGCGGGCGGTCAACGATGTCGCATCCACCACTTCGTGCAGAAACGGGGTGAGCGCGATCTGCTCGCGCTCAAGCTGGACCGCGCCCGCATCGAGCCGTGAGAGGTCCAGCAAATGATCCACCAGGCGTGAGAGCCGCTCTGTCTGGGTCAGCGCTACCGACAGTGCTGCCGGGTCCGGCTGAGTCACCCCGTCGACGATGTTCTCCAGTTGGGCGCGTAGCCCGGCCACCGGGGTGCGCAGCTCGTGGGACACGTTCGCGACCAGATCCCGTCGCATCCGGTCGGTCTGCTCGAGCTCCGCGGACATCGTCGAGAACGCTTCCGCGAGCTGGCCGACTTCGTCGTGGCTGGTGGCGTGGATCCGCTGTGAATAGTCGCCTCGCGCCATCGCCTGCGCGGCGCGCGTCATCTCCCGCAGCGGGGACGTCATGCCGCGTGCCAGCACCTGCGTGATCACCAGCGAGGCACCGACCACCAGCGGGATCGCCAACAGAGGCTCGAGCCCGGCGCGCAGCCCCACCCAGGTGAGCAGTGCCGTGGCGGTGGTCGTGGCCACGACGAGGACGCCGAGCTTGAGTTTGAAGGAGCGGAAGGGGTCCAGTGGCCGTAGATCCAGGCGGCGCCGCTCAGCGCTGGTCGGTGCTGGTTCAGCCGATTCTGGGCGCGTCCCCGCCATAGCTGCCTCAGCCTTCCGCAGCACTCGTCGGATCTGACGGAACATCCAGTGCGTACCCCACGCCGTGCACGGTGCGCACCAGATCCGCGCCCAGCTTGCGACGCAGCGCCTTGATGTGCGAGTCGACTGTGCGGGTGCCAGTTGCATCCACCCAGTCCCACACATCGGCCAACAGCTGTTCACGGGTGAGAACAGTCCCTGGCGCAGAGGCAAGGCACAGCAGCAGGTCGAACTCCGTCGGCGTCAGATGCGCCGGCTGTCCAGCGCGCATGACACGCCGCCCGGCACGATCGATCACGAGGTCGCCGATCTCCAGTGCCATCTGCGCACCGGTGGGGTCTGAGCTCCCGTGCGTCTCGCTGTGTGCACTGCGGCGCACCCGGCGCAGGAGCGCTTTCAACCGGGCCACCAGCTCCCGCATGGAGAACGGCTTGGTCATGTAGTCGTCGGCGCCGACGCCGAGGCCGACGAGCATGTCTGTCTCGTCATCGCGCGCGGTGAGCATGAGCACCGGCACCGGCCGCTCTGCTTGGATCCGCCGACACACCTCGAGACCGTCGAAGCCCGGCAGCATCACGTCGAGCACCACCAGGTCAGGGTGATGCTCGGTCACCTGGCGCACACCGGAGGGGCCATCCAGCGCGGTGTGGACATCCCACCCCTCAGCGCGCAGCCGATCAGCGATCGCTCGCGTGATGGTCGGCTCGTCCTCGATGACAACGACAGAGACCTGGGTGGAGCCGCTGTCGGTCTGATCCCTAGGCTGCATGGCGACACTGTAGCGATGCCCACCCCGCGAGCCCGTACGTTCCCTTAGACTCCCCTCATCATGAGCATTCCGTTATGCCACGGCCGCGTCGGTGAACAGTCGGGGGTCACGCTGCAGTGATGACCTGGATCCTGCTCGCGGCCGGTGTTCTGCTCACCGCGGGAACAGCCCTCTTCGTCGCCTCCGAGTTCTCCCTCGTCGCCCTTGACAAGCACACGGTCGAGAAAGCACACGCCGACGGGGACCGAGCGGCCGGAGGTGTGCTCACCGCGATCACGCATCTGTCCACGAACCTCTCCGGCGCGCAGCTCGGCATCACCATCACCACGCTGCTGTTCGGCTTCGCCGTGCAGGATCCGCTGGCGCGGGTGCTGACTCCGCTCATGCGCGCGCTGCCCGTGCCAGAGACCGCCATCGGTCCGATCGCCGTGATCACCGCGATGGTGCTCGCTTTCCTCTTCTCCATGCTGTTCGGTGAGCTTGTGCCGAAGAATCTGGCGATTGCCGCGCCGATGGCTACCGCCCGCGTGGTTGCGCCGCTCCAGCACGGGTTCACCGTCGCGTTCAAGCCGTTGATCCTCGTGTTCAACTCGACCGCCAACCTCGTGCTGCGCCTGGTGGGCATTGAGCCGCAGGAGGAGTTGTCCGCCGCACGCTCCCCGGCCGAGCTTGACTCGCTGGTGCGGCACTCGGCCCGGGCCGGCACCCTGGATGTGGGCACGGCCCGCCTGCTCACACGTACCTTGCAGATCGCTGACCGCGAAGCCGGAGACGTGATGACGCACCGTGGCGCGATGATCACCATCGCGCAGGACGCCAGTGCCCGGGATGTTCTCGAGCTCTCCCGCACCAGCGGCCATTCCCGTTTCCCTGTGATTCAGGGGGGTGAGGACGATGTGATCGGTGTTGTGCAGGTACGTCAGGCGGTCACCGTGCCCCGCGCCGAGCGGGCCACCACGCGCGTGCGGGAGATCCTGACGGAGATGCCGCGTGTGCCGGAGACCGTCAGCCTGGACACGTTGCTGCTGGAGCTACGTGAAGCGGGTGCGCAGCTCGCCGTGGTCGTCGATGAGTACGGCGGGACCAGCGGCATCGTGACCCTTGAGGATGTGATCGAGGAGATCGTCGGCGAGGTCAGCGACGAGCATGACGACGATGAGCCGGAGCGGTTCATCGCCGAGCACGCCAGCACCTGGACCGTTTCCGGCCTGATGCGCCCCGATGAGATCGCTCGGGATCTGCACGTGACCGTGCCCGAATCCTCCGAATATGACACCTTAGGCGGGCTCGTGATGGATCGCCTGGCACGGATCCCCGCGGTCGGCGACATCGTGGAGACCGATGGGCTTCGCCTGGAAGTGCTCGAGATGGACGGCCACCGTGTCGACTCGCTGCGATTGACCGCGGTGGATCCCGATGTGCTTCTCCACCAGGAGGAGGCTGACGATGAGTGATTCGGCAGCACTTCTCCTGGGCCTCGCCATGTTGCTGGGCAACGCTTTCTTCGTCGGCGCCGAGTTCGCGGTGATGAGCGTGCGTCGCCCGCAGGTGGAGCCGCTGGTCAATGCTGGACGCCCGGGGGCACGTACCGCGCTGTGGGCGATCGAGCATGTGTCGGTCATGCTCGCGGCAGCCCAGTTTGGTGTGACTGTCTGCTCCGTGACGCTCGGCGCCGTGGCGGAGCCGGCGATCGCCCACTACATCGAACCGGTCCTCGCCTCGCTCTCCGTTCCCGAGGTTCTGGTCCATACCATTGCCTTCACCATCGCGCTGCTGATCGCCTCCTATCTCCACGTGGTGTTGGGCGAGATGGTGCCGAAGAACATGTCGATCGCCATGCCGGTGCCGGCGGTGCTCCTGCTGGCAACCCCGCTGGTGTTCTTCGCCCGCGTGTTCGCCCCGGTGATCTGGACGCTGAATCACACGGCCAACGCGATCCTGCGCCTGCTGCGGATCGAACCGAAGGATGAGGTGTCCAGCGACTTCACCGCGGAAGAGATCGCAGCGATCGTGGACGAATCTCGCCGCGAAGGATTGGTGGAGGACGATCAGGGGCTTCTGCGCGGCGCGATCGAGTTCTCGGATCACACCGCGTGGGACGTCATGGTCCCGATCGCTGACGTCGTCACCGTCACCTACGACGCCACACCCGGCCAGATCGAAGAGGTCGTCGCGAGCACCGGCTTCAGCCGGATCGGCGTGCGTAACGACGTTGGAGACCTCGTCGGCTACCTCCACCTCAAGGACGTGCTGCTGCCCGAAGGCGCCGATGAGGCCGCGTACGACCGGCCGATCCATCCTGGCATCGTGCGCGCCGTGGTTTCCGTGGCCGACGACGACGCGGTCGAGGATGCCCTGCGCGCCATGCAGTACAACGGCGCGCACATGGCTCGCGTGGACTCACCGGGAGCACGCAGCATCGGGGTGGTGTTCCTCGAGGACGTTCTCGAGGAACTCGTGGGCGAGGTGCACGACATGATGCAGGCCCACCGCGCCTGAGCCTGCCCAGCCGTAGCCAACTGCCGGCGAACTTGCCCGGCCTGCGCAGCAGGGAGTCTGGCCACGCGCGGGCGCCCGCGCGGGCACCTGTGCGGGCATACGCGATCGAAAGCCACGATGTGACGGGTGTGGTGTGGGCCGCATCGTCGTGGCCATCCTCGTGGCCTCTTCGTCAAGATCCGGCCTCGCCGATTCGCTCAGTGCAAAGACTTGGCAATGCCTCCTTCTGGAGACCCGGAGGTCCCGACGCGCGGGCCGTAGATTGGACGAGGTTGTTCGGCGACGCGTCCTTCCCTTCCGGCGTCGCACCGGAACCAGGGACTCGAAGTCGACAGATGGAAGCAGGTTGACGTGGCGAATCATCGCGCAGCAGGTCCGGCGCATGTGCGTCCTCTGAAGGTCTCCACCGGCGCCCACCGTGATTCCGCGATCCCCGCTGGCATGGTGAAGGCTGGCGTTGTGGGCGCTCTGGCTACTGCCACGATTGCCGTCCCGCTGGCCACCGCCACCGCGGGCGATCAGCCCGCACCGGCTTCTGCCGCGATTCCCGCGCCTGCTGAGGTTCCCTCGGCGCCCGCGTCCTCCGTGAACATCCCGACCGTGCACGGGTCGCTCGAGTCGCGCGCCGGTGTCGACGCGGCATCCCGGGCCGCCGAGCGCAGTGCCCCCGCTGATGACGCTGATGCAGCCCAGCAGGATGAGGAGCAGCAGGTCCCCTCCACCGGTATTGAGGTCGAGGCGCCCGAGCCCGTTGCGGTCGACGAGTCCGGCGCGGAGATTCCCCAGTCTGACTCCGGCTTCATCCGCCCCGTTGGCGGACCGATCACCTCCGGCTACGGCTACCGCACCCACCCCGTGCTCGGCTACCGCAAAATGCACGAAGGCGTCGACTTCGGCTCCGGCTGTGGCACTCCCGTTCGTGCCTCACAAGCCGGCACTGTCGTGGCCGTTGAGTACACCTCCAGCTCCGGCAAACGCGTGAAGGTCGACCACGGTAACGGCATCACCACCGGATACTTCCACCTGCAGGGCTACGCCACCTCCGTTGGCGCCACCGTGAAGCAGGGCGAGGTCATCGGATACGTGGGCACCACGGGACGCTCCACTGGATGCCACCTGCACTTCGCTGTCATGGACGATTCGGGCAACTACTCCAACCCGATGTCGATTCTGCGGTGAACAACGCTGCACGGACCCCCGTCGTCCTCGGGGTCGAATCCTCGTGCGACGAAACTGGATTCGGGATCGTCACCGAAGGGCGCCTGCTCGGACAAGGGCTCGCTTCCAGCGCAATGGAGCATGCTGATTTCGGTGGCGTTGTCCCGGAGATCGCTGCCCGTGCTCACCTCGAAGCGGCAGTCCCCACTTTGCAGATCGCCTTGGATGACGCGGGCGTGGATCTGCAGGACATCACTCACGTCGCAGCCACGTCCGGCCCAGGGCTCGCCACGGCCGTGCATGTGGGCCTCGCATCGGCCAAGGCCATTGCCTGGTCACTCGATGTCCCCCTGTACGGCGTGCACCACCTCGCGGGCCACGCTGCTGCTGATGTGCTCGAGCACGGCCCGTTGCCCGAGCGATCCATCGTGCTGATCGTCTCCGGTGGCCATACGTCGATCCTCGCCGTCGGCGACCTGGTGCGCGACCCTATCGAACACTTGGGCGACACCCTCGATGACGCTGCTGGCGAGGCCTTCGATAAGGTCTCGCGCCTGCTCGGCTTGGGCTACCCAGGCGGTCCGGCGATCTCTCGCGCCGCCGTCGACGGCGACCCGTCGGCATTCTCCTTCCCCCGGGCGATGATGCGCCCGGGCGACGCCCCGTACACGTTCTCCTTCTCGGGGCTCAAGACCGCAGTGGCACGTACCGTCGAGACGCTCGAACGGCGTGGAGAGCCTGTGCCTGTGGCAGACATCGCTGCATCGTTTGAGCAAGCCGTGGTGGATGTGCTCGTGGCGAAGGCGCTGCGGGCCGTTGCTGAACGCGGACTCGACACTCTCGTGATCGTCGGCGGGGTTGCGGCGAATGCGCGTCTGCGCGCGGTGGCTGATCGGGCCTGTGCGGAACGTGGCATCGATTTGCGCATCCCACCGCCACGACTGTGCACCGACAATGGTGCGATGATCGCGGCCGTCGGGGACCTGTTGGCGAGGGCTGGCGCCCCCGCGCATACGCTCGCGATCGGTGCGGATCCCTCGGCCGTGCTCCACGGCGCGCAGCTTCCGTTGCCACGTTGACAGGGGCGCAGGTCTGAGCGATGTCGACGCCGCACATGCGCGGTGAGGTGTGTCTCCCTTCGCTCTGTCACCCGCTGCAGGACGCCGCCACAGCGCGTTGGTTGCTAGACTGCCGGGGTTGGCCCGCGTAGCTCAGTGGATAGAGCGTCTGCCTCCGGAGCAGAAGGTCGTAGGTTCGAATCCTGTCGCGGGCGCCCCGTGATGTCTCAGGACATCGGAATGGCCTGAACCAGCGTTATGCGGTTCGGGCCTTCTTCTGTCGGTCTGTGGTTGGTAGCCTCGCCCCGGGGTCGGGATGGCACTAGAACTGCCGTGGGGAGGCATGACATGTCACAGTCCATTACGCAACACGCGGGTGAGCCCGTTGGCACCACGACGCCGACGACACCAGCGAAGAAGCGCAAGCACCTGTTCATCAGCCCGCCGTTCCTTCTGCTCAGCGCGTTTTTGGCCGTTGTCAGCCCGTTCCTCCGTTTCAATCCTGGTTACGGCACGCCAGATAACGACCTCAGTGACGGGATCAGCTACTACAGCCCGCCTCTGAATGGGTGGACGCAGGCGCTGGTGAACATCGAGAATGACCGCATCTACGGCTGGCTGATGGCCATCTCCTTCGCTCTTGCCGCACTCGCCGCCTTTGTGCTGCTCATGACCGCAATCCTGGCAGTCGCTGGAGTGGGGGCCGCCCGCTGGATCGTGCTTCCTGCTGTTCTGCTCGGGCTGCTTCCCACAGCGGGCCTGTTCATCGGCTACCTGCTTCTGGGGGCTCTCAGCGAGTCAACCTGGGGGATGTGGGTGTACGCCGCCTCGTTCCTGCCCTCGTTGCTCGGCGCACTCGGCATCACCACACGCCTGTTCTGAGCGGGTGCGATGCTCAGCGGGGTCAGATTAGCGCCCGTTGGCCCGACGCTTCTCAAGCAGAGACTGCACGAGCTCCCGCACCGCATCCGTGTCCGCCACACGATGGTCCGCTGCCGTGTCACCGTCCCCGACCTTCACCGCGAGGTCATGCTCACCCGCCCGGACGAACACGGACTCGTCGGTGACGTCATCACCAAGGTAGAGCCATGCATCCGCGGCGCACGCGCGAGCGAGCGCGTCGAGCGCCTCACCCTTGCTGGTCTCCACCACGGAGAACTCCACAACCTCCTTGCCGGGGGTCACGGTGGCCCACGGCAAGGTGCGTGCGTAATCCAGAGCAGCCTCAGTAGCATCCGGCGCACTACGCCCCCGCACACCGCGCGTATGAAGCACCGCAGCGGTCGGCTTGACCTCCACCTCGGCACCGGGATGCTTGAGCGCGATCGTCTTCAAAGAACGGATCACCGAGTCCAGGCGCCCCTGACGGGTCTCGTCCATCGTCAGCGATGCGGCATCCAGCACGCCGGCGTTCACCGTGGGAGGGAGTGCGCCGATCTCCGCGCCGTGGGAGCCGATCAGCACCACGGAGCTCGGCATCTGGGTGTGCTTGTCGAGATCGGCAAGTGCGCGCCCGGAGACCAGTGCCACCGTGACGTCGTCATCCTCGGCGAGCTCGGTGAGCGCCTCGAGCGTCCCGGCATCGGGCATCACCGCGTCCCGATCAGCCACGATCGGTGCGATCACACCGTCGAAATCCGATGCGACGAGAATCCGCGGCGTGTGAGCAAATTCGGTGAGCTTCGTTTCGAGCTGCTCGGCATCGCCATCGTCGCCATCAGCCAGAGTCACGGTGTGCGAGACGGGCTCGGCAGGGTTCCCGGCCTGTTCGAGATCCTCGAGGAACTCGTGCGCCCAGGCCTGCACGTCGTGGTCGAGAACCTGGCGACGAAGGGAGGTCATGGCGAGCTCCTGCTCATCCTCTGTCATCGCGAGAGCCTGCAGGATCGAGGCCTTCAGCTCATCGATGTCGTGCGGATTGACCAGGATCGCTGCGCGCAGCTCGTCGGCAGCGCCGGTGAACTCGGACAGCACGAGCGCCCCGCGCAGATCCGGCCGAGAAGCCACGTACTCCTTCGCAACCAGGTTCATGCCGTCGCGCAGCGAGGTCACAAGCGCCACGTCAGCAGCCATATACAGCGCGGTCATGTCGCGTCGGTCGAAGGTGCGGTGCTGGTACGAAATCGCCGGACGCCCGATCGGCGCGAAGTCGCCGTTGATCCGGCCCACGGTGAGCTCCACCTCGTCGCGCAGCTGGCGGTAGGCATCCACACGCTCACGAGACGGTGTCGCGACCTGCACGAAGACAGCATCCTGCGGATCCACGACGCCGTCGTTGAGCAGCTCACCCCATGCCTTGAGGCGATGGCGGATGCCCTTGGTGTAGTCGAGTCGGTCCACACCCAGCACGATCTTCTTTGGCTGCCCGAGGTCCTCACGCAACTGCCGGGCACGCGCCCGAACCTCTGCATCCTCCGTGAGGGCAGAGACCGCGGCCGAGTCGATCGAGATCGGATAGGCGCCTGCGACCACATCACGCGCGGGCTGTGTGCCGATGCCCGGCACGGTCACCGCATGGCCCTCGACGTGGTAGCCGAGCAGCTGCCGGGCGGCGGCCAGGAAGTTCTGGGCGTCGCCCTCGCGTTGGAAGCCGACGAGATCCGCACCCAGCAGCCCGCGCAGCACCTGGTTGCGCTTGGGCAACTGGCTGAAGAGCTCGACCGGTGGGAACGGAATGTGATTGAAGAAGCCGATACGCAGATCCGGCCGGTCCTTGCGGATCATCTCGGGCACGAGCTGCAGCTGATAGTCGTGCACCCACACCGTCGCACCCGGGCCGGCCACAGCGGCGGCTTCCTTCGCGAAACGGCGATTTACCGCCAGATAGGTGTCCCACCAGGTGCGGTGGAACTCCGGGTCCACGATCACGTCGTGGTAGAGGGGCCATAGCGTCGCATTGGAGAAGCCCTCGTAGTAGCGGGCCACCTCGTCCGCATCCAACCGCACCGGGTACAGGCTCATGCCGTCGGCCGTGAACGGCTCCGGCTGTTCACCAGGCGAGCCGTGCCAGCCCACCCACGCACCGGACTCCACATGGCGCATCACCGACTCCATTGCCGTGACCAGGCCACCGGGGGACGTCACCCACTCTGTGGCACCGTCCGGAAGAGTGCGGGCGTCGACGGGCAGACGATTGGCGACGATCACGAGCTCGTGGCTGCTCACAGGGGTCTCCTTCGCTGGGATGAGGCCACGCTATCAAGCACGCCTCCAGGCGACATCGCTCTGTTCACGGTGCTGATCAGGGGAGTCGGGAGGAAAACGAGGCTGTGGCCGCGCGCAGCGGACCGCGAAACGGACCGTTCGGACAGGGAAGCGTCGCGTCCTCTACCGTGCTCTGTGGGCCTTCGCCCCGCCATCTGTCGAGTCTCGATCATCCAGGAGCACGATGCGCGCTCACGAAGCAGGCGCCCTGCACGGCAACGATCCCGTGCCCAGTTGGCTGCCGTACCCCACGGACGTCCATGCCCTGATCGATGGACTCTGGTCATGCACCACCCGCCGACGCAGCGATGGCGCCTTGGAGGTCGGGGGCGTGAGCGTGCAGGAGATCGCCCACACTGTGGGAACGCCCGTGATGATCCTGGACGAGGAAGATTTCCGTGCCCGCGCCCGTCGGCACCGCGAAGCCTTCGAGGACGCTTTCGCATCCCTGCGCGGCGCTGAGACCTGCTACGCGGGCAAGGCGTTCCTGTGCACGGCGGTGGCGCGCTGGGTGCAGGAGGAAGGGCTCGGCCTGGATGTGTGCACCGGCGGCGAACTCGCTGTTGCGCTGCGCGCCGGGGTTGACCCGGCACGAATCGCGATGCACGGGAATAACAAGTCCCGCGCGGAGATCGAACGAGCGCTGGACAGTGGCGTCGGTCGCATCGTGGTGGATTCTCTGGACGAGCTCGACCTGCTCACCGGCATCGCGCGGGAACGGGGCGTGCGTGCCCCGATTCTGCTGCGGATCACCAGCGGGGTCGAGGCGCACACGCATGAGTTCATCGCCACCGCCCATGAGGACCAGAAGTTCGGGATCTCGCTGAGCACTGGAGATGCCTTCACGGCTGTGCAGCGCACCCTGGAACGGGCCGATGCGCTGCAGCTGATCGGTATCCACTCCCACATCGGTTCACAGATCTTCGACGTGGGCGGATTCGAGGTGGCTGCGCGGCGCGTGCTCGAACTGCTCGCGCGGATCCGCCACGAGCTCGGCCACGAGATCGACCTGGTGGATCTCGGCGGCGGTTTCGGCGTCATGTACACCACGCAGCACACGCCGTGGCCGATCGAGCGGATCGCTCAGGGGCTCGCGCGGATCGTGGGCGAGGAGAGCAGGCAGCTCGGCATGACGGCGCCCCGTATCGTGGTGGAGCCTGGCCGTGCGATCGCTGGCCCATCCACCCAGACCCTCTACGCTGTGGGCACGCTCAAAGACGTGCACCTGGGTGCGGACCGCCACCGCCTCTACGTCTCGGTCGATGGCGGCATGAGTGACAACATGCGCACCGCCCTGTACGACGCCGACTACTCCTGCCTGCTGGCCTCTCGCGTCTCGCAGGCAGAGCCGACGGTCGTGCGTGTGGTGGGCAAACACTGCGAGAGCGGCGACATCGTGGTCAAGGACGAATATCTGCCGGCGGACGTGCACCGTGGCGATCTGATCTCGGTCCCCGTGACCGGTGCTTACTGCTACTCGATGGCCTCGAACTACAATCACGTGCCCCGCCCCGCGGTCGTCTCTGTGCGCGACGGAAACATCCGCACGCTCATGCGCCGTGAGACAGAAGAAGACCTCATGGCTCTTGATGTCGGATTGCAGACGTGAACTGTCACACTGTGCCCGGCAGCGGGCGAGGCCTCGATACAGTGCAGCTGCCGGCGCCGTGCTCCTCCGGCGCCCCTCAGACGCAGAGGAAGGATCGTCGTATGTCACAGCCCCCTGGCGAGCTCAAGGTCGTCGTGCTCGGTGCCGGGACTGTCGGCGCCGAAGTGCTGAGGATCCTTGCCGAGCAGCAGGAGGACCTCGCCCACCGCATCGGTGCCCGTCTCACGGTGACTGCGGTCGCGGTGCAGGATCTGGAGCGCGACCGCGGGCCGCATGTGCCGCGCGAGCTGCTAACCGGTGATGCGAGCTCTGCGGTGCGTGACGCCGACCTCGTGATCGAGCTGATGGGCGGGATCGAGCCGGCCCGCAGCCTGCTGCTGGATGCGCTGCGACACGGGGCCGCCGTGGTCACCGCGAACAAGGCCCTTCTGGCGGCCGACGGGCCGACGCTGTACGAAGCAGCCGACGCCAACGGCGTGGACCTGTACTTCGAAGCCGCTGTGGCCGGAGCGATTCCCATCGTGCGCCCGGTGCGCGAGTCGCTCGCGGGCGACAGCATCCACCGGGTGCTCGGCATCGTCAACGGGACGACGAACTACATCCTGGACGCCATGACTCGCACCGGTGCCGACTTCGAGCAGGCACTTGCCACCGCCACCGAGCTCGGGTACGCCGAGGCTGATCCGACCGCTGACGTGGAGGGCCATGACGCCGCAGCGAAGGCATCGATCCTCGCCTCGCTCGCCTTCCACAGTCGCGTCGGCCTCGAAGACGTCCACTGCGAGGGCATCACGGCCGTGAGCTCCCGCGACATCGAGGCGGCGCGTCGCATGGGCCGCACGATCAAACTGCTGTCCATCGTCGAGCGCGTGAGCGGCGGCGCCGACGAGCCTGCAGGGATCTCCGCCCGGGTATACCCGGCTCTTATCCCCGATGCGCACCCTCTGGCCAGCGTGTCCGAGGCGTACAACGCCGTGTTCGTCGAGGCCGAGGCAGCCGGATCACTCATGTTCTACGGGCAGGGCGCCGGCGGTGCTCCGACCGCGTCCGCCGTGCTGGGCGACGTGGTGACCGCGGCCCGCCAGCGCGTGCGCGGGGGAGTGGGCCCGCGAGAGTCCCGGTACGCCGGGCTCGAGATCGTGCCGCTTGATCAGTTGCGCTCGAAGTTCTACCTCGGACTGCACGTGCACGATGAGCCGGGCGTGCTCGCCCAGGTGGCTGGCACGCTCTCCGATCACGGCATCTCCATCTCCACCATCCACCAGGAACCTGCCGAAGGGAACGACGAGGGGAACACCGCAGACTCTGCCTTCATCGGCATCACCACGCATCGCGCGCGCGAGCAGGCCATGCAGTCCGCACTGGATGTGCTGCGTGCTCGCCCCGTCGTCATGTCGATCGACTCCCTGCTGCGCATCGAAGGAGAATGACCATGGCTCACCAGTGGCGTGGCGTGCTCGAGGAGTATCGCGAGCATCTGCCCTTCACCGCTGAGGACACTCTGCTCACGCTGGGGGAGGGCGGCACCCCGCTCGTCCATGCCCCGGCGCTGTCGAACCGCGTGGGCGCGGACGTCCACATCAAGGTCGAAGGGCAGAACCCCACCGGCTCCTTCAAGGACCGCGGGATGGTGTCCGCCATGAGCCGCGCGCTCAATGACGGCGCGACGACGGTGATCTGCGCCTCGACAGGCAATACGAGCGCCTCGGCGGCCGCATACGCCACCCGGGCGGGTCTGACCTGCGTGGTGCTGATCCCCGAAGGGCGTATCGCTGCCGGCAAACTTGCTCAAGCCGTCATGCATGGAGCCCGCTTGGTGCAGGTGCGCGGAAACTTCGACGACTGCCTCGAGATCGCCCGCAAGATCGAAGCCGAGCATCCCGTGGAGCTGGTGAACTCGGTGAACCCGTATCGCCTGCAGGGGCAGAAAACGGCCGCATTCGAGATCTGCGATGCGCTCGGGGCCGCCCCCGATATCCATGTGCTGCCCGTGGGCAATGCTGGAAACATCTCCGCTTACTGGATGGGATACCAGGAGTATCGCGACAAGGGAATCACCGGGTCCGCCCCGGCCATGTGGGGCTTCCAGGCCGCCGGTGCCGCACCGTTCGTCGCAGGGCACCCGATCCCCGAGCCGGAAACCGTCGCGACAGCCATCCGTATCGGCGCCCCGGCGTCATGGTCCCTCGCCACGGCCGCTCGGGATGACTCCGGCGGGCTCATCGACGCGGTCAGCGACGAGCAGATCCTCGCTGCCCAGCGTCTGCTTGCCGACGAGGTCGGTATCTTCGTTGAGCCGGCTTCTGCGGCCGGTGTCGCTGGCCTGCTGCAGCAGGCGGAGCGCAGCGCCGTGCCGCGCGGCGCCACGATCGCGATAACCGTGACCGGCAACGGACTCAAGGACATCGACACGGCGCTGAGCGGCCGCGACCTCACCCCCGTCGTGATTGACCCCGATATCCAGGCGGCAGCGACCGCTATGGGCCTGTGAGACCGACGGCCATCGGGCTGTGCGACGTCCGCAGCGCAGCCGCTGATCAGGAGGTGGTCGCATGAGGATCGCGCACACTCGCGTGAGCGTTGAGGTTCCAGCGACGTCGGCGAACCTGGGGCCGGGCTTCGACGCCCTAGGGGTCGCGCTCGGCCTGACGGACCAGCTTGAGCTTGACGCCACCACCGGCGGTGTGGAGATCACAGCTGAAGGGGAGGGCGCCGCCGATGTACCGACGGGGGAGGAGCACCTGGTGGTTCGGGCCGTGCGCCGTGCCCTGGACCACGCCGGGGCGCCGCAGGTCGGAATCCGGCTGCGCACCCGCAACCGTATTCCGCACGGGCGCGGCCTGGGGTCGAGCGCCGCTGCAACGGTGGGCGGACTGCTGCTGGCTCGCGATCTCCTCTCCGACCCCGAAGCCTTGGATGAGCGGACCCTGCTGCAGCTCGCGACGGAGTTCGAAGGTCACCCCGATAATGCGGCCCCCGCGCTGCTGGGCGGAGCGACGATCTCCTGGACTGAGGCGGGCACGGCGCATACACGCCGCCTGCCCGTGCACCCAGACGCCCTCTCACCCGTTGTGCTGCTTCCTCGCACCGTGCTGTCCACCGCCGCGGCCCGCTCACTGCTGCCCGCGCAGGTCCCGCACCCCGATGCGGCCATGAACGCAGCGCGTGCCGCCCTGCTCGTCCACGCCCTGGCCCACGAGCCGGAGCTGCTGCTGACTGCCACCGAGGACCGCATCCACCAGGAGCAGCGTGCCGCCGGGATGCCGCAGAGCCTCGAGCTGTTGCGTGTCCTGCGCCACGAAGGGCACCCCGCTGTCGTCTCCGGTGCCGGTCCCGCGATCCTGGTGCTGCGCGGCGATGCTCAAGAGCTTCGCGCGCTGACTCGACGCGTTGTGGATGAGCCGGCAGCCTGGCGAATCGCTGCACTCGAGGTGCGTCCGCATGCATCCGCTGCTGTGGTAGGTTGAGAGCCGCGTCCGGGCGACCATGCCGTCGCCCGCATCACACCCCGACCGGTCCGGAGGATCATGTCTGTCGGTGGTGATGCGGTCGGTCGGATGTTCCCCCGTCATCGCTTCTCTGCGCCGCGTGACGGCGCGGCCGGTGAACGGCCCTTATGGCGCGACGCACCCCCGTTTCACCCGCGTGTTCCGCGAGCGACCCCTGCCCGCGTCAGAGCGCCCGTGGAGCGGGGCCGGCATGCTCTGTGCGGCTCCGGGATGCCATCCCACCGCCTACGCCGACATCACAGACCATCACGGGACCGGGCCACCGGTCCGACAGGAAGGAACCCGGGTGAACGATTCCACCCCGACGAGCGACACCTCGCTCGCATCCAAGAAGCTTCCCGAGCTGCAAGCGATCGCCTCCGGAATGGGCATCAAGGGCGTGCGCCGGTTGCGCAAGGGTGAGCTGATCGAGGCGATCAGCACCGGGCGCGCTCCGCAGCACAGCGGTGATACGCCACGCGACGGGCAGCGCAGTGGCGGCTCGGACGACCAGGCGCGCCGCAATGACTCCGTGACCGCTCGGCCCGACGACTCCGGACGCGACGCAGGCACTGCAACGGGACGCACCGAGGCGCCTCGCAACGAGACACGCCGCGACGACGCTGATCAGCAGCCGAAACAGGCCCGCTCGAACACTCCCGACCTGGGGATTCAGCTTCCTGACCGCAGCGGTCACGACCGAGATGCCCAGGGAGACGTACGCGGGACGAGCAGCGGACAGCGCGGCTCACGCCGCGAACGCCCCACGAGTGTGGACCAGATCGAACTGCCCGACCGCTCCGGATCCGAACAGCGCCGCCGCGAAGACGACGAGCGCTCCGAGCGTGGCGGTGAGCGGCAGAATCAGGGCTCCGACGGCTCCAGGCACGGAGGCGACGGCGATGACGAGCGCCGCGGCCGCGGCCG
Organism: Brachybacterium timonense; assembly: GCF_900258505.1. Classification (GTDB taxonomy): domain Bacteria; phylum Actinomycetota; class Actinomycetes; order Actinomycetales; family Dermabacteraceae; genus Brachybacterium; species Brachybacterium timonense. The sequence goes on along the minus strand of NZ_LT984895.1, from coordinate 2,095,474 downwards.
TTCCCGCAACCGCTCTCGTGACCGCAAACGCCGCGGCCGCAATGGCAATGGCGGCGACCAGGGCGGGAACTCACAGCACGGTGGCGACGAGGAGATCCGCGAGGGCGACGAGCTGGTGGCTGTCGCCGGCATCCTCGACATCCGCGACAACAACGCCTACGTGCGCACGACGGGCTACCTTCCCGGCCCCAGCGACGTGTACGTGAGTATGAACCAGGTGCGCCGCAACGGCTTGCGTAAGGGCGACGCCATCACCGGACAGGTGAAGGCGCCGCGCGAAGGCGAGGAACAGGCGCGCGAACAGGCCTTCCATTCCGGTGGAGGCCGCGGCCGCCGCGGACACAAGGGCGGCCAGGGGAAGTACGCCCCGCTTGTCCAGGTGGACACGATCAACGGGATGACGCCCGAGCGGGCCCGTCAGCGCGTGGACTTCACCAAGCTCACCCCGCTGTACCCCGATGAGCGACTGCGCCTGGAGACCTCGGCCACCAGCATTTCGCCGCGAGTGATCGACCTGGTCTCGCCGATCGGCAAGGGGCAGCGCGGGCTCATCGTGGCACCGCCGAAAGCCGGCAAGACGATCATCATGCAGCAGATCGCCAACGCGATCACCGCGAACAACCCCGAGGTGCACCTCATGGTGGTGCTCGTGGATGAGCGCCCCGAGGAAGTCACCGACATGCAGCGCACGGTGAAGGGCGAGGTGATCGCTTCGACCTTCGACCGTCCTGCCTCCGACCACACGATCGTGGCTGAGCTCGCGATCGAGCGCGCCAAGCGTCTGGTGGAGATGGGCCGTGACGTGGTCGTGCTGCTGGACTCGCTCACGCGCCTCTCGCGCGCCTACAACCTGGCCGCTCCGGCCTCTGGGCGCATCCTCTCCGGTGGCGTGGATGCCTCCGCGCTGTACCCGCCCAAGCGCTTCTTCGGCGCCGCCCGCAATATCGAGAACGGCGGATCCCTCACGATCCTCGCCTCCGCACTGGTGGAGACCGGCTCGAAGATGGACGAGGTCATCTTCGAGGAGTTCAAGGGCACCGGCAATATGGAGCTGCGCTTGTCGCGCTCGCTCGCCGACAAGCGCGTCTTCCCGGCCGTGGACGTCAACGCCTCCGGCACCCGGCGCGAAGAGGAGCTCATGGGTCGCGAGGAGCTCGCGATCATGTGGAAGCTGCGCCGCGTGCTGGGCTCGCTCGAGCAGCAGCAGGCGCTCGAGCTGCTGCTGGAGCGCATCAAGAAGACGCAGTCCAACACCGAGTTCCTCATGACAGTGCAGAAGAACACCCCGAGCGTGAACAGCCGACCCGCCGACTGACCCCGCCCAGCCCGTCGACCGCGATCGCCGCGCCCCAAGGACGCTGTCAGCCCCGGGGTTCGTATCCCCGTAAGCGGGTCTGTGGGACATAGCCTCGTTCACGACACAGATGTGTCCGGTGCCGCACGTCGTCGCCATAGCGGTAGGGCATTGGTCATGGCACACTTGTGGGTCGGTTCTGGTTCACGGCACGCACCGGCGCGCCGACCCAGCGACCCGACGAAGGAGACATCATGAAGGCCGACATTCATCCCGAATACAAGGAGACCCAGGTGACCTGCACCTGCGGCAACTCCTTCACCACACGCAGCACCAAGAGCGACGGTGTGATCAACACTGAGGTCTGCTCCGCGTGCCACCCGTTCTACACCGGCAAGCAGAAGATCCTCGACACCGGCGGCCGCGTGGCCCGGTTCGAGGCTCGCTACGGCAAGAAGAAGGCCTGAGACCTCTCCCCGACGCCGGCGCGCACCACACGGATGCGCGCCGGCGTCGTCGTCTTGACGGAAAGGGGAAGGCCACGCGATGAACCGTCCGGACCTGCACACCACGCAGGAAGAACGGGAAGGGCGCGGCGCCGAGATCGATGCGCTGCGCCGCGAGCACGATGATCTGCAGCGTGAGCTGGCAGACCCGTTACTGCATGAGGATCCCTCCCGTGCCCGTAGCGTCGCCCGCCGGCATGCCAGAGTCGAACGGATTCTGAACGCTGCCGATCGACTCGACACCCTGTCTGGCGACCTGCAGACGGCCCGAGAGCTCGCCGATGCCGACCCTGATTTCGCCGCTGAAGCGGAGCAGCTGACCGAGGCTGTTCAGGCGGCGCGCACCGAACTTGATGACCTGCTTGCCCCGCGTGATCCCGACGACGCTCGCGATGTGATTCTGGAGATCCGCGCGGGTGCCGGGGGAGAGGAATCCGCACTGTTCGCGGCGGAGATGCTCCGGATGTACCGCGCGTATGTGGAGTCGAAAGGCTGGCGTTGTGAGGTGCTCGATGCGAGCGAGTCGGATCTGGGCGGCCTGCGCGAAGTGACCTGCTCGGTGTCGTCCCGCGGCAGCGAGGACGAGGGCGTGTACGCCTTCCTCAAGCACGAGGCCGGCGTGCACCGGGTCCAGCGGGTTCCCGTCACCGAATCAGCGGGCCGCATTCACACCTCGGCTGTCGGCGTGCTGGTGCTCCCAGAAGCCGACGACACCGATGAATCAGAGCTCCTGACCGAGCAGCTGGCCCCCGCGAACCTGCGTATCGACGTGTTCCGCTCCTCCGGCCCCGGCGGGCAGAGCGTGAACACCACCGACTCCGCAGTGCGCATCACCCATCTGCCCACGGGCATTGTGGCTTCCTGCCAGGACCAGAAAAGCCAGCTGCAAAACCGCGAGCAAGCGTTGCGCATTCTGCGGGCACGCCTGCTGAATGCCCATCGGATCGAGCAGGAGGCGCAGGCCTCGCTAACGCGTCGGTCCCAGGTGCGCACCGTGGACCGTTCCGAGCGGGTGCGCACCTACAACTTCCCCGAGTCGCGTATCGCCGACCATCGCTCCGGCTACAAAGCGAACAACCTGCCGCAGGTTCTCGACGGTGCACTCGACGCGGTGATCGACTCCTGCCGCGAGCTCGAGCGTCGGCGTCGGCTGGAGGCTGCGCGCGCTGAAAGCACCGCGAGCCCGCAACGGGGCGAGGACCGGACATGACATGCGCGGACCACGTGGCGCCGGGCTGCCGCGACGCTGACCCGCAGCGGCGCCTGCGTCGCGCCCTGCAGCACACGGCACGCGTGCTGGCCGATGTTTCCGCGTCGCCGGCTGCCGAATCCCGGGCCCTGGTCACTGAAGCAGCCGAAGCCGAGGGACATCTGCTGCTGGTTGACAGCCTTCCCGATGATTTCGATGCCCGCCTGGCGCAGATGGTCTCTCGGCGCCTCCACCGCGAGCCGCTGCAGCTCATCCTGGGCCGTGCTCCGTTCCGTCGGCTCGAGCTGGCCGTCGAGCCCGGTGTGTTCATCCCGCGGCCGGAGACGGAGCTTCTCGTCGACCTGCTGCTGCAACAGATGCCCGATGCCGCACTCGTGGTGGATCTATGCACCGGTAGCGGCGCTGTGGCGGCAGCCGTTCTTGATGAACTGCCCGGTGCTCGTGTGATCGCCGTGGAGCGGGACCCGCACGCTGCGAACCTGGCGCGACGCAACCTGCACCGGATCGCGGGATCAGAACGGTGGGAGCTGCGCATCGCCGATGTGCGTGCCGAGGCTGAGCTCACCGACATCGACGGCGCCGATGCTGTGTTGTCGAACCCGCCCTACATTCCGCCGGGTGCGGTGCCACGCGAGGTGGAAGTGCGTGAGCACGACCCGGAGCGGGCCCTGTACGGCGGCGGCGAGGACGGACTCGAGGTACCCACCGCGGTGCTGGCCCGTGCTTCGACCATGCTCCGCCCCGGTGGGCTGCTCGCTGTGGAGCATGCCGATGTGCAGGGCGCGGCGATGCGTGAACTTACCCGGGCAACGGGTGCCTTCAACCGGGTGCGTACGGTGCGCGATCTCGCCGGCCGTGACCGCTTTGTCATGGCACACCGGCAGATGGACACGTCCGACCGGACGGAAGTGAGAGACTGACACGGTGAGCGTGCACGATACCCGAGACGATGACACCCGCGAGCAGGCCCTCGAGGCCGCGGTCGAGGCGGTCCGCGATGGCCGCCTGATTGTTCTCCCCACGGACACCGTGTATGGGATCGGGGCCGACGCGTTCGCCCCGGAGGCCGTGCAGGCCCTGCTGGATGCGAAAGGCCGCGGTCGTGACACCCCTCCGCCGGTGCTCGTCGGCGACCCTGCGGTGCTCATGGCTCTCGCCGTGGATGTGCCCGAGGTCGCCGAGCGTCTGGCCGAGGAGTTCTGGCCCGGGCCACTGACCCTGATTCTCACCGCGCAGCCATCATTGACCTGGGACCTCGGTGAGACCCGCGGCACGGTGGCCTTGCGGATGCCGGAGGATGAGGTCGCCCTCGAGCTGCTGCGCCGCACAGGCCCGCTGGCGGTCTCCAGTGCGAACCGGCACGGCCGGCCCGCAGCGCAGACCGTGCTGGATGCAGCGACCCAGCTGGGTGATGCCGTGGACGTGTACCTCGATGGCGGCACCACCGTCTTGGGCGCCTCCTCGACGATCATCGACATGACTGTGGACCCCCCGGAGATCGTGCGTGACGGTGCGCTCAGCCGGGAACGGATCATCGAGGTCCTGGGCGATATCTTCACACAGCCCGAACCGGAGGACGAGACCGCAGACCCTGAAGAAGACGCTGAGCACGCCACGGCCGACACCGCCGACGGGGACGCTTCTTGCACCGACTCCGCGCACGTCGAGCACGGCAATGCTGGCTCCTGCGGGGATGAGATCGGCGACCCTGACAGCACCCCCGGTGAGCGGACTGAGCCCGTCGGCTCGAACACCGGTACGGACAGCTCTGGCGCAGAGCACTCCGCGGGCGCACTGAACCTTCCGCGCGAGCCCGAGTTGCACGACCTCAGTGACTCCTCAGCCACTGCCATCGAGGAGTCCCCGCTCCAGGAGCCTTCTGCCCCGGACACCGCGCCCGGGGATCGCCCCTCGTGAGGGTCTATGTCTTCATCCTTCTGATCGCCGCGGCCGTCACCTACCTGACGACCCCGGCGGTCAGGCTTCTCGCGCGCCGCGCCGGCGCCATGACGGCCGTGCGCGAGCGCGATGTGCACGACTCCATCACGCCGCGGCTGGGCGGCGTCGCCATGCTCGCCGGCATCACCGCCGGCATGCTCATGGCGGCCCAGGTGCCGTTCCTCGAAGGACTGTTCACCCAGCCACGGGAGGCCTTCGGGGTCCTCGCTGCCGGTGCGCTGGTGTGTCTGCTCGGAGCGGCCGACGACAAGTGGGATCTGGACTGGACCACGAAGCTCGCCGGTCAAGTGCTCGCCGCCCTGCTCATGGCATGGCAGGGCGTGCAGCTGGTGTCGTTGCCGATCGGCGGTGTGACGTTGCTGTCCGCCCACACCTCGCTCGTGCTCACGGTTCTGGTGGTGGTCGTCTCGATGAACGCCGTGAACTTCGTCGATGGTCTCGACGGCCTCGCCGCTGGCGTGATGGCGATCGGCGGATCCGCCTTTTTCCTCTACGCGTATTCCCTGACCCGTAGCGCATCGACCACCGACTATTCCTCGCTCGCCGCTCTCGTCACCGCAGTGATGATCGGAGCATGCCTGGGTTTCCTCCCGCACAACCTGACTCGCGCTCGAATCTTCATGGGGGACTCCGGGTCGATGCTGCTCGGCCTCCTGCTCGCCGCGAGCACCATCACGGTCACTGGTCAGGTCGACCCCGCGCGGCTCTCCAGCGCAGATATCTTCGGGCAGTTCCTGCCGATTCTGTTGCCGCTGGGCGTGATGGTGGTGCCCTTCTTGGACTTCGCCCTCGCGGTCGTGCGGCGCATCGGCTCAGGTCGCTCGCCCTTCCACGCCGACCGCATGCATCTGCACCACCGCCTGTTGCGGCTGGGCCACTCGAAAGCCGGGGCTGTGCTGATCATCTACGTGTGGACGATCGTGGTCTGCGTCGGCCTGCTGTTGCCGCTGGTGGTCAAGCCCTGGGCTGTGATGCTGTTCTGGGCGGGCGGCCTGCTGGCTGCACTTGTGCTCACCATCGATCCACTGCACTGGCACACCCGTCGCACAGAGCGCGGCCACCGACGCCCAGCCCCCGTGACCCCCGTCGAGGAGAGCCATGACATCCACTCCTGATCACTCGGTCCGTTCCGGTGAGCCTGATGTGACGGCGCGCGTCACGCCCGCTGATCGCGGCATGATTCGTGCCGCCGGTGCGGCCGTGGTGCTGTCCGCAGTGCTGGGGCTGGTCGTCGTCGTGGTCGCGGCTGCAACGGCCGACGGTCCCGCGGTCACCGGCGCCGTGATCGGCACCGCACTCGGGCTCGTCGTGACGATCCCCACATTCGTCACGACGCTGCTCGCGCCGCGTGTGAGCCCACTTCTTGCTGCCGCCATCATGCTCGGCGGCTGGTTGGCCAAGATGGCGCTCGTGGTCATTGTTCTGCTGGTCATTCGGAACAGCCCCAGTGTCGCCGTGACCTGGCTCGCCGCCGCGCTGCTGATCGGTGCTCTTGCAGGCGTGGCCCTTGAGACGGTGCTCTTCTCGCGCCTGCGTCAGCCCGTGCAGATCTCGTCGGATCAGGCCGACGAGGGACTGTCGTCCCCGAGAAGCAGGCCCTGAACTTTTGGTATGCTCGCGAAGGCGCCAGAGGCCCGCACAGGTGCGTTCGTCGGTCTCACACCACGGACCCCGGGTGAGCCGCAGGCGCTGATCCTGACCACCGAGCAGCCGGGTGTGAACCGGGCTCTGCGATGGAGCGTGGCCCCACCCCGTCGCGCCGGACATCAGGGTCCTCACTTGCCGGATGAGTCCGCTGCCCGGCAGCGGGCGTGAGCACGGGAGATCGAGCTGAACACCGCCGACGCCACGACGCTTCTCCTCGCCGAAGGCGACTCCTTCTTCCACGTTCCCACGCTCGAGGAGTTCTTCCCGGCCCCCATCCTGTTCGAGGGCACCTTCTTCGAGTTCAACCGAATTCAGCTCGTGCGCCTGGTGATCATGGCGGCGGTGCTGATCTTCATGTGCGTGGTCGCCTCACGAGCGCGGCTGGTGCCTGGCCGTGTGCAGAGCTCCGTCGAACTGCTCATCGACTTCGTGGACAAGCAGATCGTGGTCAACACCCTGGGTGAGAAGGACGGCAAACGCTTCGCGCCCTGGCTGATCATGATCTTCTTCCTGATCCTCACCATGAACCTCGGCTTCATGGTGCCGGGTCTGAACATGTCTGGCACTGCCGTGATCGGCATTCCGCTTCTCCTCGCGCTCGCAACCTTCGTGATCTACGTCGTCTCCGGCATCCGCGAGCACGGGGTTGGTGGCTATCTGCGCAACCAGACGATGCCTCCCGGCGTTCCCGGCATCATGTATGTGCTGCTGGTCCCGATCGAGCTGCTGCAGGTGCTGGTCGTGCGGTGGGCCTCGCTGACGATCCGTCTTCTGGCGAACATGGTCGGTGGTCACCTGATCATCGCTGTGCTGATCGGACTCACTCACGCACTGGTGATCTCGCTGAACTGGCTGATGGCGGTCTCACCCTTCGCGATCGCCCTGAGCCTTGGCGTCTTCGCCTTCAAGATCTTCGTCGCCGCCCTGCAGGCCTTCATCTTCACCATCCTCTCGGCCGTCTACATCCAGATGGCTATCGCCGACGAGCACTGAGCCCGTCTGTTCCCAGCCCCCCGACCCCTCACTCTGATCCGCCGTCCGCCCGGTCGGCACAACGAAAGGAAACCCCTGTGGACCCGATGCTCCTCTCCGCCATCGACGGCAACATCGCCTCCGTGGGCTTCGGCCTGGCGACCATCGGCCCCGGCATCGGCCTGGGCATCCTCGTCGGCAAGACCGCTGAGGCGCAGGCCCGTCAGCCGGAGATCCGCGCTCAGCTCCAGACCACGATGCTGATCGGTGCCGGCTTCGTCGAGTTCCTCGCCCTGCTCGCCATCGTCTTCGGCTTCGTCCTCGCCTTCATCTGATCCCCCTCCCAGGAGCCTCCATGTATCTCGCAGAAGGAGCCACCCCCGGCTGGCGGCTGTTCGTGCCGTACGTGCCGGAGATCTTCTGGTCGGCGATCTTCGTCGCGATCTTCGCCATCGTGTTCATCAAGTTCGTTCTGCCCCGGCTGAACGCTGTGCTGGATGAGCGCGCCGAGAAGATCGAGGGCGGTCTGGCGCAGGCCGAGCAGGCTCGTCAGGAAGCTGATCGACTGCGTGCCGACCACGAGTCCCAGATCGCAGCAGCTCGCCAGGAGGCAGCCCAGATCCGCGAGAAGGCACGCCAGGACGGTACTGCCATCATCGACGCCGCCCGTGCTCGGGCGGAAGCCGAGTCCGAGCGCGTCCTCGCGACCGGTCGTCAGCAGTTGAACGCCGAGCGGGTTGCCGCCTCGGCCCAGTTGCGCGGTGAAGTGGGTGGCCTGGCCAGCGAGCTCGCCTCGAAGATCGTGGGGGAGTCCCTCACCGATGATGAGCGCTCCCGCCGCGTGATCGACCGGTTCCTGGACGACCTCGAGTCGACCCAGACCGCGACCCGATAAAGGACCCGTGATGCGAGGCACCTCCTCCACTTCCCTGCACGACGTGCTCGACCGTGCTCGGACGTCCTTCGACGCCGAGACCGGTTCGCTCGAGCCCGTTGCCGAGCAGCTGTTCGCCGTGGCGGATGCGATCGACAGCAGCAACCAGCTGGTGCGGTTGCTGTCCGATTCTGGCCGCCCTGCCGACGTCCGCGAACAGACCGTGCGCAGCCTGTTCAGCTCACGCGTGAGCAGCACCGTGCTCGCGGCTGTGACGGATGTGGTGCGCAGCCGGTGGAGTGAGCAGCCTGATCTGCTGGACGCCATCGAACTCGTCGGAGTGAGCGCACTGCTCGCTCAAGCCGAGCGTGAGAACGTCCTGGAGCAGGTCGAGGAGGAACTGTTCGCAACCGGCCGCCTGATCGAGGACAGCGGAGACCTGAACCGCGCTCTGGGCGACCGACGGGCCGCCCCCGAGCGACGTGCAGGCGCTCTCGACGCGGTGCTGAGCGCCCGCGTGCATCGCCTCACGCTCGCCCTGACCCACCGGGCGGTGCAGCGCACCGGCGATCTCGCCCCGGCACGCCGCGTCCACGGCTTTGCCGAGTTCGCCTCACGCCGCCGCCAGCGCAGCATGGCTGTTGTCCAGTCGGCGCGGCCACTGGATGACGGACAGCAGGCGCGCCTGGCATCCATCCTCACCCGGATCTACGGCCGTGCCGTCGCCATGAACTGCACGGTGGATCCGTCGGTGATCGGTGGACTTCGGGTCCAAGTCGGCGACGACCTCTACGACGCCACCGTTCTGGCGCGGCTCGCCCGTGCCAAGGACCAGCTGGCGTCCTGACCCCCGGCGCCGCTGACGGCGCCACCTGCAGACGAGTACCCATCCCACGCCTGGGAGACCGAGAGGAAGCGAAGCACAGCGATGGCCGAGCTCATGATCAGTCCGGAGGAGATCCGGAACGCCCTGGACACCGCCGTGTCCACCTACCAGTCCGGGAACACCGAGCGCGAGGAGATCGGCCGCGTCACGGAGTCCGCCGACGGCATTGCACGCGTCGAGGGCCTGCCCGACGTCATGGCCAACGAGCTTGTGCGCTTCGAGGACGGAACCCTGGGTCTTGCCCTGAACCTTGACCTGCGTGAGATCGGCGTCGTGGTGCTCGGCGAGTTCAACGGCATCGAAGAGGGCCAGGAGGTCCGCCGCACCGGCGAGGTGCTGTCGATCCCCGTGGGCGATGGTTACCTCGGTCGCGTCGTGGATCCGACCGGTGCTCCGATCGACGGCCTGGGCGAGATCGCCACGGAAAGCCGCCGCGCTCTCGAGCTGCAGGCGCCCTCCGTGATGCAGCGCAAGAGCGTCAAGGAGCCGTTGCAGACCGGCATCAAGGCCATCGACGCGATGACACCGATCGGTCGCGGCCAGCGCCAGCTGATCATCGGTGACCGCCAGACCGGCAAGACCGCCATCGCGATCGACACGATCTTGAATCAGAAGGCCAACTGGGAGTCCGGTGATCCGGACAAGCAGGTCCGCTGCATCTACGTTGCCGTCGGCCAGAAGGGTTCCACCATCGCTTCTGTGCGCGGTGCGCTCGAGGAGAACGGCGCGCTGGAGTACACCACGATCGTGGCTGCGCCCGCCTCGGATCCGGCAGGCTTCAAGTACATTGCGCCCTACGCCGGATCGGCGATCGGCCAGCACTGGATGTATCAGGGCAAGCATGTCCTGATCATCTTCGACGACCTGTCCAAGCAGGCTGAGGCGTACCGCGCCGTCTCGCTGCTGCTGCGCCGCCCGCCGGGCCGCGAGGCCTACCCCGGTGACGTCTTCTACCTGCACTCCCGCCTGCTGGAGCGCTGCGCGAAGCTGTCGGATGAGATGGGTGGCGGCTCCATGACGGGCCTTCCGATCATCGAGACGAAGGCGAATGACGTCTCCGCGTACATCCCCACGAACGTCATCTCCATCACCGACGGACAGTGCTTCCTCCAGTCGGACCTGTTCAACGCGAACCAGCGCCCGGCGGTCGACGTCGGCATCTCGGTCTCGCGCGTGGGCGGTTCGGCACAGATCAAGGCGATGAAGTCGGTCTCCGGCACGCTGAAGATCTCGCTGGCCCAGTACCGCGACCTGGAATCTTTCGCCATGTTCGCCTCGGACCTCGATGCCGCATCCAAGCAGCAGCTCAACCGCGGTGCTCGGCTGATGGAGCTGCTCAAGCAGGCGCAGTACTCGCCGTTCCCCGTGGAGGAGCAGGTCGTGTCGATCTGGGCGGGCACCACCGGCAAGTTCGATGACATCGCCGTGGAAGACGTGCGCGATTTCGAGGGCCAGCTCCTCGAGCATCTGCGCCACAACGGCAACGTGCTGCAGGCGATCCGCGAGTCCAAGAAGTTTGAGAAAGACACGGAGGAGGAGCTCACTCGCATCCTCGCCGAGGTCAAGAAGAACTTCCTTGCCGGGGAGGATAAGGAGCCCTACAGCGAGGTCGACGACACCCTGAAGGTGGAGGACATCGAGCAGGAGACGATCGTCCGAGGCTGAGGCCATGCCGTCGGTCGTACCAGGTGGCGACCGACGGCCGACCAGCCACTGACGCCGGACGAGGAGAGCAATGGGAGCGCAGCAGAGGGTTTACAAGAAGAAGATCCGGTCCGCCCAGGGCATGAAGAAGATCTTCAAGGCCCAGGAGATGATCGCCGCCGCCCGCATCACCAAGGCGCATGCGCGCGTGCGTGCCACGACGCCGTACGCGGATGCGATTACGCGCGCTGTGGGCTCGGTGGCCACGCACTCCGAGGAGCTTGACCACCCGTTCCTCGCCGAGGACCGCACTCTCACCAACCGTGTGGGCGTTCTGCTGATCACGTCTGACCGCGGCATGGCGGGCTCCTACTCCCCGAACGCGATCCGCGAGGCGGAGGAGCTTCGCAATCTGCTCACAGAGCAGGGCAAGGAGCCTGTTCTGTACGTCGTAGGACGCAAGGGCGACTCCTACTACCGCTTCCGTGGCACCGTGCCGCAGCAGTCGTGGACGCCCTACAAGGAGGAGGAGCTCCCGTCACTCGGACGCGAGATCGCCTCCATCGTGACCGCGGACCTGACGGATGACGATCCGACCCGTCACATCGATGAGCTGTATGTCGTGGGCACGCGATTCCTCTCCCGTTTCCAGCAGAAGTCGACCGTCGCGCGCCTTGTGCCGGTCGGGGTCGTCGACGCGGAACCGGGTGAAGCCAAGCCCGTCTACCCGCTCTACTCCTTCCATCCTGACCCGGAGACGGTGATGGAGGAGCTCATGCCCCGATACCTCGAGGCACGGATCATCAACATCCTGCTGCAGTCGATGGCGTCCGAGCACGCTTCGCGCCAGCGGGCCATGAAGACCGCCACCGACAACGCGGAGACGCAGATCAGGAAGTTCACGCGCCTGGCCAACTCTGCGCGGCAGGCGGAGATCACGCAGGAGATCACCGAGATCGTCGGCGGCGCCGACGCCCTCGCCGGAACCGGCCGCACCGAACGCTGAGACCTCGCCGCGAGCGCCTCGTGCGCCGGCCCGACCCATGGAGAGAAGCCACATGACCACCACAGCCCCCGCTGAGACCGCCACCGCGACCGGCCGCGTCGCCCGCGTCACCGGCGCCGTCGTCGATATCGAGTTTCCCCCGGGACAGATCCCGGACCTCTACAACGCCCTGACCACGCAGATCAGTGAGAAGGCGGGTCTCGAGCTCGCGACGCTGACGCTCGAGACCGCCCAGCACCTGGGTGACGGCATGGTGCGCGCCATCGCGCTGAAGCCCACCGACGGTCTTGTGCGTGGCCAGGCCGTGGTGGACACCGGTGCTCCGATCTCCGTGCCGGTGGGCGATGCGACGCTCGGCACCGTGTTCGACGTCACCGGTGCTCCGCTGAACAAGTCGGTCTCTGACATGACCATCACCGAGCGCTGGCCCATCCATCGCACGGCCCCGCACTTCGACCAGCTCGAGTCGAAGACCACCATGTTCGAGACCGGCATCAAGTCGATCGACCTGCTCACTCCGTACGTGCAGGGCGGCAAGATCGGCCTGTTCGGCGGCGCTGGTGTGGGCAAGACCGTGCTCATCCAGGAGATGATCTACCGCGTGGCCAACAACCACGACGGCGTCTCCGTGTTCGCTGGCGTGGGCGAGCGCACTCGTGAGGGCTGGGACCTCATTGAAGAGATGACGGAGTCCGGCGTGATCGAGAAGACCGCGCTGGTGTTCGGCCAGATGGACGAGCCGCCGGGTACCCGTCTGCGCGTGGCGCTGTCCGCGCTGACCATGGCGGAGTACTTCCGTGATGTGCAGTCCCAGGACGTGCTTCTGTTCATCGACAACATCTTCCGCTTCACCCAGGCGGGATCCGAGGTGTCGACCCTGCTGGGCCGTATGCCGTCGGCCGTGGGCTATCAGCCGAACCTGGCCGATGAGATGGGTGTGCTGCAGGAACGCATCACCTCCACCCGCGGCCACTCGATCACGTCGATGCAGGCGATCTACGTGCCGGCCGATGACTACACCGACCCGGCCCCGGCGACGACCTTCGCGCACCTCGACGCGACCACGGAGCTCTCCCGCGAGATCGCTTCGCGCGGTCTGTACCCGGCGATCGATCCGCTGAGCTCCACCTCGCGCATCCTTGACCCGCGCTACATCGGCCAGGAACACTACGACACCGCAATGCGCGTGAAGCAGATCCTCCAGCGCAACAAGGAGCTGCAGGACATCATCGCGATGCTCGGCGTGGACGAACTGTCCGAGGAGGACAAGGTGACGGTGGCGCGTGCCCGTCGTATCCAGCAGTTCCTCTCCCAGAACACACATATCGCCAAGCAGTTCACCGGCGTGGACGGCTCCGATGTGCCGCTGCGCGACACGATCGAGGGCTTCAAGGGCATCTGTGATGGCGAGTTCGACCACATCGCCGAGCAGGCGTTCTTCAACGTGGGCGGCATCGACATGGTGCTGGAGAACTGGCATCGGATCCAGAAGGAGCTCGGCGAGTGAGCACGCTCGAGGTCAGCTTCGTCACCGCCGATCGCACGGTGTGGACCGGCAAGGCGTCACGGGTCATCGTTCCGGCCATCGACGGATCGATGGGTATCCTTCCGCAGATGCAGCCCACGCTCGCGATCCTCGATCGCGGCATCGTGCGCATCATCGCCGAAGACGGCGACGTGATGCAGCGTGACGTCGTGGGCGGTTTCGTATCCGTGGATCATGACATCGTGACGATCGGTGTCGATGAGGCGGTGCAGGTCGACGCGAACCGAGCCTGACCCCAGGTAAGCTCCCGATATGCAGAACCCAAGCATCCCGATCACCATGCTGGTGGTCGGGATGCTTGCTGCCGGGGTTCTTCTCATTGTGCTCGTCGTGCGTGCTGGCGTCGTCGCCCGCCACAGCGGCTCGTTCAGCTGCACATTGCAGCGCCGGACCCTGCGCGGCACGGTGTGGCAGCACGGCATGATGCGCTTCGGCACAGACCGCTTGCGCTGGTTTCACGGGCTGTCCCTGCGTCTGGCGCCCTCAGTGCTGATATTCCGACGAGACATCCTGGCGCTTAACCGTGAGCCGTTGCCGACGCACGGCGAGGACGACTCGTGCCTAGTCGAGTTCTGCCTGCGTGACGGCACGATCATGCGTGCCGTGGTCGACGGCCCGTCAGGGGCGGCTCTGAACGCATGGCTGGAAGCTGCGCCGACCGGTCTGGTGATCGGCGACGCGGACTGACTCTCGATGCCCTCAGACCCGCGCTGTCACAGCTGCGCCTCCTCAGGAGACGGTGATGCCACCGCGCAGTACCTCGTGGACCTGCAGGTCGTGGTCGGTGAGCACCAGATCGGCGCGCAGACCCGCGGTGATCGAGCCGATCCGATCGTCCATGCCGAGCATCTGCGCCGGTACGGCGGAGGCGGCACGCACAGCTGGCACGAGGTCGATCCCGGAGCGCTGCACGCAGCAGCGCACGACATCGATCAGATGTGCCGTCCCGCCGGCGATCGCCCCACCATCGGTGAGGGTGGCAACGCCATCGCTGACCGTCACCTCCAGGGAGCCGAGCGAATACTGGCCGTCGGCCATCCCTGCAGCAGCCATCGCATCGGTGACCAGCAGCACACGATCTTCGGCAGCGACGGCGAAGACGTGGGCCACAGTGCGTGGATCCAGGTGTACGCCATCAGCGATGAGCTCCACCAGGAGATCTCCGCGGGCCGCCGCGTCGAGGGCGGCGAGCGCTGGCCCGGGATCGCGGTGATGCACGGGGCGCATGCCGTTGAACAGGTGTGTCGCTGTGGGCAGCGTGGAGCGTGAACGGTGCTGGCGCAGTGCGCGAGCGGAGGCGTCGATGGCTGCGCTCATCTGCTCGGAACTACAGTCGGTATGGCCGAGCGATGGCACAGCACCGCTGGTGGCGAGCGCCTCGATGACCTGATCGGCATCCTCGGTCTCCGGGGCGACGGTCATAGTGACGAGGGCTCCGCCGGCGAGCTCGGCGAGCTCTCGCACCAGGGCGGCGTCACCACCGGTGATGTGCGTTGGGTTCTGCGCCCCTTTGCGAGCGGCAGAGATGAACGGACCCTCGAGGTGTACGCCGACGATGTCGCCGCTATCGGCCAGGCTACGCAGGTCACGAACACGGTCCCGGAGCGTCTGCGCGGATGCGGTCACCAGTGACGCGACGAGCGACGTCGTGCCTGCCCGGCGATGCTCGCGTACCGCGGTCATCATCTCCTCGGCAGTGGATGCATCGGGGAACGACGCGCCTCCGCCGCCGTGGCAGTGCACATCCACGAGACCGGGCAGGATCAGCCCGTCATGGTTCCGGGTCGATGTGGCCCGGTGCTCGGGGGCGTGCGCAACGGGGCCGGCCCAGGTGATCTGTTCCCCGGCGATCAGCACGAGCGCATCGGGCACGACTTGGCGGGGCAGAACAGCGGTGCCGCGCAGGGCGAGGTCAACGGGGAGGGCGACGGTGCTCATGATGGATCCTCTCAGCGGGTCGTGCCAGCGGAAGCGGCGCGCTCAGAACAGGCGAGCTTCGGCATCGTCGATGCCACGCAGGGCGTCGTAGTCGAGAGTCACGCAGGTGATCCCGCGGTCGGCGGCGAGAACCTTTGCCTGCGGCTTGATCACCTGCGCAGCGAAGATGCCGCGCACCGGGCTCAGCAGCGGATCGCGGTTGAGCAGCTCGAGGTAGCGGGTCAGCTGCTCGACCCCATCGATCTCGCCGCGGCGTTTGATCTCGACGGCCACCGACTGGCCGGCCGCATCGCGCGCGAGAATGTCCACCGGCCCGATGGCAGTTGCGTACTCGCGACGCACCAGCGTCCAGCCCTCGCCGAGCGTCTCAATGTTCTGTGCGAGAAGCGCCTGCAGGTGCGCCTCGACGCCATCCTTCACCAGGCCAGGGTCCGAGCCGAGTTCATGGGCGGAGTCCTCCAGCACCTCGTGCAAGCGAACGCGCAGGCGGTCTCCGCTCTTGTCATGGGTCACGTCCCACTGTTCGATCCAGTCGCTGCTCTCATCGCGAGCGGCTTCCTCGGCGCTGCGGGTGGTGGTGCGCAGCGTGCACGGTGGGCTCATCCAGTTCAAGGGCTTGTAGCTGCCGCCGTCAGAGTGGACCAGCACGGATCCGTCGGCCTTGACGATCAGCAGGCGAGGCGCGAGTGGCAGATGGGCTGTGAGCCGACCCGTGTAGTCGACGGAGCAGCGGGCAACGACAAGACGCACCCTGACACCTTAGTCCACGCCTGAGGGGAGATACCGGGTCTGGAGGTGCGCGTGCTCACGATCCGGTGCCTGAGACACGTCGGCCCCGTATCGTGTAGAGCTCGTGAACCACTCGGGTGCGAACCCGACCCCTGACCGGAGGAGACTGACCTGTGAAGCGGATCATCGCCCTCGTCCTCGTCCTGCTGGGCGCGGCGGGATTGATCCTCGGGCGTCTGGGGGAGACCACGTGGGCCCCGGACACCGAGCGGACTGCGACCGTGCAGCTGAAAGAGCCTGGCTCTGCCGTGATCATTGATCCGGGTGTGCTGTATGTGGGCGGCACTGAAGGCACCGCGACGATCACCGCGGATGGTGATGTCTCCCTGATCACCGCGAGCAACGACGACATCACCGCGTATCTGGGCGGCGCCCACCATACGCGGATCACGGGGCTCAGTGACTGGCAGACTCTGACGACGGAGGATGTCAACGCCTCGGGTGAGGCGGAGATACCGGATCCAGTCTCGTCGGATCTCTGGCGTTCCGTGGAGACCACAGCGAGTCCCGCAACGATCGACGTGGCCGACTTCCACCGCGCTGAGACCGAGACGGCACCGCAGCCGTTCCGCGCGATCCTCCTGGTCACGGATGGCACTGCGCCAGGGGCCACAAGCGTGTCCATCACCTGGCCCGTCGATGCTCGCAACGAATGGGTGCCCTACGCCTATGCCGCGGGCGCCGCTGTGGCTGTCATCGGATTTGTGCTGCTGGTCGTCTCACTCAGCTCCGGCCGTCGACGCGACGAGGAGGATGAGGCTGAACTGCACGATACGGACCAGGCGTCGGTTGACGCAGATGCCGTCGAGATGAATGACGCAGACGCCATTGCAGGCCGTGAGGCCGATATCACCGAGCCGGAGCACGGTGACGCCGTCGCGGATCATGACGGCGACTCCACCGAGCAGGCTAGCGCCGGCGTCGGCCCGGTCGTCAACACTGACATCGCTGAAACCGATAGCACTGACGCGCGAACCGAGGATGAGCACTTCGGTGATGCCTGGTCCGTGGTCGACTCCGATGCGATCGCACCCGTGAGCACCGGGGAAGAGCGTCCCCATCGTCACCGGGGCGAGCCGATCGAGCAGCGCGAGGATCCTGAGGAGAACGACCGATGAGCGCACAGTATTTGCCCCGCCGCACCGTGCTCGCCTCTGCCGGTGCGATCGGCGTCGGGGGGCTCTTGGCGGCGTGCTCCTCGGAACCTGAGGCTCCATCGGCTCCTCCGACGGGCCCCGCATTGGAGGCGCCCACGCCTGTCGCCTACGACGAACAACTCGAGCCGGTCATCTCGCAGATCCATGATGCTGTCGCGGAGGCAGACAAGGCGCGCGACGCCAAGAAGCTTGCGCCGCGCGTGACCGGCTCGGCGCTCGAGTTCCGCACGAAGAACTACGAGATGATCGCGAAGGTTCCCGAATGGGCGGATCATCTGAAGACCCCGTCGGCTGACCTCATGCTGCCGATCACCTCGGTGGGCGCCGAGTTCCCGCGCGTGGCGATCGCGCTGGTGGCCGACTCTTCGGATAGCGGCGTCCCCTTCTTCGTGGCTCTGCAGCAGGCCGACGCCCGCTCCCCGTATGTCACGTGGGGGTGGGCGCAGCAGGCCGTCGGCGTGGAGATGCCCGCGGTGGAGGACCAGGCCGTTGGTTCCGAGCCCGTGGCGTACGAGCAGGACGGCCTCGTGATGACGCCGAAGGCGGCGCTCGAGCTGTACGCGAAGGTGCTGTCCGACGGTGACGCCGCCGATCCCGACGACAAGCTGGCCCCGAATCCACTCCAGACAGAGAAACACCAGAACATCGGCCAGGAGCGCAAGGAGCTGAACGCGGGCGTCGAGTGGGACGAGGTTGCCACGATCAAGGAGCGCTTCACGGTCAAGGAGGGCGAGTTCCTGGGGCTGCGCACCAACGACGGCGGTGCCCTCGTGATGGCCACGCTCATGTCCACCCGCACCGTGACCGTGAAGGAGGGTGCCTCGATGAGCTATGGGGAGGACAATGTGTACACGAAGCTGGTTGGCCGCAAGAAGTTCACGAAGTCCTTCGTGCGTGAGTTCGGCACCGTGGTGGCCCTCCACATCCCGGCGGCAGAGGCCGGTGGTCAGGTGCAACCCATTGGCGCCACGATGTCAGTACTGGGCGCGAGTGGTTCCTGAGCCCCACGGCCTGTTTACACTGATCGCGCCCGAGCAGAATCCGTCGAAGGAGTATCGACCGTGAGCGACCCGTACGGCGTCATCGATCTCGCCTCCCTTAAGCAGCCGGCTGCCGATGCCCCGGGCTCCAGTGGAACCGCGAGCGAGTATGAGGTCGCGGTGACCGAGCAGGGGCTCGAACAGCTCATCGCGGACTCGCAGACACTGCCGACCCTGCTCGTGGTGACGAGCTCCCGTGTGCCCGAGGGTGAGACCTTCCTGAGCGATCTGCGCCAGGCAGTGGACGCCAAGGGCGGAGCCGTGCGCCTTGCCGTGGTGGATGCCGACGCGCAGCCGCGTGTGGCAGGTGCGCTGCGTGTGCAGCAGCTGCCCACGGTCATGCTTCTCATGCTCGGTCAGGTGCAGCCGATCGCCCAGTCGGTGCTCCCGCCTGCCGAGATCACGGCTCTGCTCGACCAGATCCTGCAACTCGCCCAGCAGCAGGGGCTAACGCCTCCCGATGCCGACACCGACGCTGCCGATGAGCCGGAGCCGTTGCCGCCGCTGCTGCAGGAGGCCATGGCGGCAGTCGAGGCCGGAGATCTCGACGCAGCTGTGGAGAAATTCGAGCAGCAGCTGCAGCAGGCGCCCGCCGATGCAGAAGCGAAGGCTGGGCTCGCCACGGTTCAGCTCATGCGACGTACCCGCAATGCTGACCCGAACGCTGTGCGGGAAGCCGCCGCACAGAACCCGACGGACCTGCATGCACAGCTGACCGCAGCGGATCTGGACATGATGGGCGGCCACGTCGAGGACGCCTTCTCTCGTCTGCTTGACCTGTTGCGCGGAGCTGACCCGGAGACGAAGGATGCGGTACGCGCACGCCTGCTTGAGCTGTTCGAGATCGCTGGCGCGCAGGACCCGCGTGTGGCCAAGGCGCGCAAGCGACTGGCGAACCTGCTGTACTGACTGCACGGATACGCCACTGCGGCACGGTCACCGGCCGCGATGACACGCCACAGGACGCGGCCCGGGCACCACGATCGGTGCCCGGGCCGCGTTCTTGGTGGATCAGCGGATCAGGTCACGCCTCGGGGCTCAGCACCACAGCACCGAGCGGCGGCACCGAGAGCCGCACGGAATGATCACGGCCGTGGGACGGCAGTGCCTCCGCGTGTACAGCCCCCAGATTCCCGACGCCGCTGCCGCCATAGACCGTCGCATCGGTGTTGAGATGCTCGACCCACGTGCCGCCCTGCGGCAGCGGGATCCGCACGTCGTGCCAGGGCTGCGGGGAGAAGTTCACCACCACGGCCACCGGGTTCCCAGCCCGGTCTCGCCGCAGGAACGCAATCGTGTTGCGCTCGGCGTCGTCCCCGATCAGCCACTCGAAACCTGCCGGGTCCTGATCTAGTTCGTACAGCGCTGGCGTCGACCGCTGCAGGGCGTTGAGGTCCTTGACCAGCTGCTGGGCCCCGCGATGCAGCGGGTACTCCACCAGCCACCAGGGCAGGCCAGCCTGCTCGGACCATTCGGTGCCCTGCGCGAACTCGCTGCCCATGAACAGCAGCTGCTTGCCCGGGTGAGTCCACTGGAAGGCCAGGTAGGCGCGCAGCGTTGCTGCCTGCTGCCAGTCATCGCCCGGCGCCTTGCGTAGCAGTGACCCCTTGCCGTGCACGACTTCGTCGTGGCTGATCGGCAGCACGAAGTTCTCCGAGTACTGGTAGACCATCGAGAAGGTCAGCTCGCCGTGGTGGTACTGGCGGTGGATCGGGTCTTCGCCGATGTACTCGAGGGTGTCGTGCATCCAGCCCATGTTCCACTTGAAGCCAAACCCGAGTCCGTCGGCATCCGTTGGTCGCGTCACGCCGGGGAATGACGTCGACTCCTCGGCAATCATGACGATGCCGGGAGCCCGTTTATACGCGGTGGCGTTCGCCTCCTGCAGGAAACTGATCGCATCCAGGTTCTCGCGGCCGCCGAACTCATTGGGAAGCCACTCGCCATCCTTGCGCGAGTAGTCCAAGTAGAGCATGGAGGCCACCGCGTCCACGCGCAGCCCATCGACGTGAAACTCTTCGAGCCAGTAGCAGGCATTGGCCACCAGGAAGTTGCGCACCTCGCGCCGGCCGACGTCGAAGATGTACGTGCCCCAGTCCGGGTGCTCACCCCGGCGCGGATCCGCATGCTCGTACAGGGGGGTGCCGTCGAAGCGGGCCAGTGCCCATTCGTCCTTGGGGAAGTGGGCGGGCACCCAGTCCATGATCACGCCGATGCCAGCGCGGTGCAGCGCATCGATCAGGGCGCGCAGCTCATCGGGCGTGCCCAGACGCGACGTCGGAGCGTAGTAGCCGGTCACCTGGTAGCCCCAGGATCCGCCGAAGGGGTGCTCCGCCAGCGGCATGAACTCCACGTGGGTGAATCCCATATCCGTCACGTACTCGACGAGCTCGGTGGCGAGCTCCCGGTAGCCCAGGCCGGGTCGCCAGCTGGGCAGATGCACTTCGTACACCGACATCGCAGAGGCGAGTGCATCGCGGCCCGCGCGCTCAGCCAGCCAGGCGTCATCGCCCCACTCGTAGTCGCTGCCGGTGACGATCGAGCCGGTGGCCGGCGGCACCTCGGCGCGGCGCGCCATGGGGTCCGCCTTCTCACGCCACACGCCGTCAGCGCCCAAGATGCGGAACTTGTACACGTCGCCGTCGGCGACGCCGGGGATGAACAGCTCCCACACCCCGGAGGAGCCCAGCGAACGCATGGCATGGCAGCGGCCGTTCCAGGTGTTGACGTCACCGATCACCTGCACCGCACGCGCATTGGGCGCCCACACAGCGAACGATGCGCCCGCGACGCCATCGACGGTGCGCAGGTGCGCGCCCAGCGCGTTCCACAGCTCCTCGTGGCGGCCCTCCCGGATCAGATGCAGATCCAGATCGCCCAGTGTGGGCAGGAACCGGTATGGGTCCTCAACAACGACAGGATCAGCGCCCTCAGTCCACGTCACGCGCAGGCGGTAGGACGCCAGATTCGCGACCGGCAGCGTGGTCACCCAGATGCCGTTGTGCTCATGCTCCATCGCCGTTGCGGCGGCATCGGGGGTGATCACCTCGACGGCGTGCGCCATCGGCGCGAGCGCGCGGACCGTCACCCCGTCGTCGTAGTGGTGCACGCCGAGCACAGAGTGGGGATCGTGGTAGCTGCCGGTCGAGGCGGCACCGATCTCATGGTCGCTCAGAGGCATCGGCCGCGGGGAGCGTGGAGCGGGGACTGTCGGGGGGATCTCAGGCATCTCGGGCCTCCTCTGGGTGGATGACCCGCAGCACGTGCGCCGGGCGCTCGGCCGCGGAGAGGATGACGAAGGGATTCGCATCCCAGGTGAACCGCTCACCGCTCAACAGATCCTCCACCTCGAACGGTCCGGACACGCCGAGCGCGCCCAGATCGAGGTGCAGGGTGGTCCATGCGTCGCGATCGTGCTCGGTCACACTCGCGACGATCACGGTGTCCGCCGCGCCTGTGGGGCTGCTTGCGGCATCGAGGTGCTTGGAGAACACGAGCACCTGGGGGTCGTCGGCGTCATGGAAGCGGATCGTGGTGAGGGTCTGCAGCGCGGGATGCTCGCGGCGAATCCGGTTCAGGTCCGTCAGCAGAGGCTGGAGGCTGCGGCCCTGGTCGAGTGCTCCGGCGAAGTCGCGAGGCTTGTACTCGTACTTCTCGTTGTCGATCTGCTCCTGCGCACCGGGCCGCGGCACGTCCTCCACCAGTTCGTACCCGGAGTAGATACCCCAGGTCGGCACGAGGGTAGCGGCGAGGATCGCACGCAGACGGAACGCTCGCTCGCCACCACTGGTCATGAAGGGGGTGAGGATGTCGTGTGTGGTGGGCCAGAAGCTGGGGCGCATGTACGGCGCCGCCTCGACCAGCTCCTCCATGTACTCCCGCAGCTCGTCGGGGCTGTGGCGCCATGTGAAGTACGTGTAGGACTGGTGGAAGCCCACCTTGCCCAGCGTGTGCATCATCGTGGGGCGGGTGAAGGCCTCCGCCAGGAAGATCACCTCGGGGTGCGTGCGGTCGAACTCCGCCAGCAGCTCCTCCCAGAACCGCACCGGTTTCGTATGCGGGTTGTCGACGCGGAACAGGGTCACGCCATGCTCGACCCACAGCTCGAGCATGTCGCGGATCGCCGCATACAGGCCCTCATAATCGTTCTCGAAGCTCAGCGGGTAGATGTCCTGGTACTTCTTCGGCGGGTTCTCCGCATAGGCGATGGTGCCGTCGGGGCGGATGTGGAACCACTCCGGATGCTCCCGTACCCACGGATGATCCGGCGAGCACTGCAGGGCGATGTCCATCGCCACCTCGAGCCCCAGCTCGCGGGCGCGAGCGACGAAGGCATCGAAGTCCGCCATCGTGCCCAAATCGGGGTGGATCACGTCATGCCCGCCGTCGGCGGACCCGATCGCGTACGGGGAGCCGGGATCGCCAGGCTGCGGTTCCAGCGTGTTGTTGCGGCCCTTGCGGAAGGTGGAGCCGATCGGATGGATCGGCGTGAGGTAGGCGACGTCGAAGCCCATCTCGGCCACACGGTCGAGCTCCTGGGCGGCGGTGCGCAGGGTGCCGGAGACCCAGCCCCCATGCTCGGGGTCGAAACGCGCACCGGTCGAGCGGGGGAAGAACTCGTACCACGATCCGTACAGCGCGCGTTCGCGATGCACCACCAGGGGGTGCGGTCCGCTGACGGTCACACCGGAGCGCAGCGGGCGTCGGTCGAGGATCCCACGGATATCAGCGGCCAGCGCCGGGGCGGTGCGCGCGGCGGGGGAGAGGGACGCATCGTGGAGGGCGTCGATCGCGGCGCGCAGCACCGGTCTGTCATGCTCCGGTCGTGTGCCAGCGGCGATCTCATCCAGGGCACGCTGCAGCACGATCGCGCCCTCTGCGGCGACCAGTTCGACATCGATGCCTGCCGGGATCTTCACGTCGGCCACATGCGTCCACGTGTCGTACGGCGAATCGAAGGCCTCGATCGAGAAGGCCCAGTGGCCGGGACTATCCGGGCGGATCTGCGCCTCCCAGAGGTCGAGCCCCGGGTTGCTGCTGCGCATCCGCAGGGTACTGGTGGCGCCGTCGGGATCGGTCAGCAGAACCTGGACGCCCATGGCGTCATGCCCTTCGCGGAAAGCATTGGCTCGCACGCGCACTGTTTCGCCGGTGACGCAGGAGGTGGGGAATCGACCGCCGTCGACGACGGGCTGCACATCCATGATCGGGATCCGTCCGACCCCTTGGTCGATCCGGGCGACGTCGGAGCGGGCGTCGCCGTGATGGGACACGATCGGCTCGGGCATGGTGTCTCCTGCCTGCTCGGGAGCGGAGTGAGGTCTCTCAGCCGGGCCACGGCCCTTGGGACGGACCCGTCCGGAAGCGCCGTGCAGCATCAGCCTACGTCCTTGGACACCTCAATCCCGAGGACGATCACGCTTCCCGCGGGCATCGTCAGCTGATCGCTGCTGAGCGGCTCAGATGGGGCCGCGGATGGGACCTCCAGGGTGCTGTCGAACAGCACGCGGGTGATGCCGTGCGGCCAGGGCGCTGTGGGCAGGCGGACGGTGGTGTCGTTCTCCTCGCCGGACAGCAGCACGTACAGGTGCGTGCAACCGTCGGCGTCAGGAATGCCGGGGCGGAGCATGCCCAGCACATGCTGGGAGGCGTTCATCCAGTCGTCGTGGTCCATCACGGCTCCGTCGGGGCGGAACCACGCGACCTGGCCGGGATCCAGAGCCGACGGGTCAGCCGGGCGCAGGAAGTGCGGGGAGCGCAGCTGGGGATGGGCGCGTCGCAGCGTGGTCAATGCGCGCACCACCGAGGCAAGCGCCACGCCATGCTCATCATGCTCCCAGTCCACCCACGAGATCTCGTTGTCCTGGCAGTAAGCGTTGTTGTTGCCCCGCTGACTGCGATGGAACTCATCGCCAGCGGTGAGCATCGGTGTGCCTGAAGCGAGCAGCAGCGTGGCGAGCACAGCGCGGGTGGTACGGCGACGGTGAGCCAGGATCGCCTGACCCTCGGCGCTGTTGGGGTCCACCTCTCCCTCATGGCCGTGATTCCAGGACCGATTATTTGAGGTTCCGTCGCGGTTGTCTTCGCCGTTGGCCTGATTCCGCTTTGACTCGTAAGTCGCCAGGTCGGCCAGGGTGAAGCCGTCATGGGCCGTGACGTAGTTGATCGACGCCCACGGTGAGCGCAGGCTTCGCCCCGCAGGAAGGCCGACGGGGTCGTTCCGGGTGAGCACGTCACTGGAGGCCGCCAAGCGCGTGGCGAGATCGCGCACGCCGCCGATCGCCTGCGTGCCGCTGCGCTGTCGCTCGGCGCGGTCGGCGAACCAGAAGGAGCGCACGTCGTCACGGAAGGCGTCGTTCCACTCCGCGAACGGCGCCGGGAAAGAGCCCGTCTGCCAACCGCCCGTACCAACATCCCAGGGTTCAGCAATGAGCTTGACCCCGCGCAGCACCGGGTCCGTGATCATGGCGCGCAGCAGCGGATGATCCGGTCGGAACCCGTGGTCGTCCCGCCCGAGGGTGGCGGCCAGATCGAAGCGGAAACCGTCCACGTGTACGTCCTGCACCCAGTAGCGCAGTGAGGCGAGGATCAGGTCGATCACGTGCACCGAGCGGGTGTCGAGGGATCCGCCTGTGCCGGTGACGTCATGGAACTCGCCCTGATGCATGCGGTAGTACTCGTGAGCGTCCAGGCCACGCAGACTCAGTGACGGACCATCGGCGCCGCCCTCCGCAGTGTGGTTGTAGACCACGTCGAGGATCACTTCGAGGCCCGCGGCGTGCAGGGCACGGACCATCGTCTTGACCTCGTCGAGCACCGCCTGCGCTCCCGCGTTCTGAGCGGCCGCGGTGGCGTAGGCAGGATTCGGTGCGAAGAAACTGAGCGTGGAGTAGCCCCAGTAGTTGGTCAGACCCATTCGGGTCAGGTGAGCCTCGTCCATCATCGCGTGGATCGGCAACAGCTCCACGGACGTCACGCCAAGATCCCGCAGGTGGTCGAGCACCCGAGGATGCGTGAGCCCGAGGTAGGTGCCTCGATGCTCTGGCGGCACGGCTGGGTGCAGACGCGTGTACCCCTTCACGTGCAGTTCGTACAGCACGGTCTCGTCCCAGTCGACCAGCGGCCGCAGGTCCTGTTGCCAGTCGAAAGGGTTGTGGGTGACCACGGACCACACCGCTTCGGGACCGCTGTCGACATCGCAGCGCAGCGGCGTCGGCCCGACCTGGTGCAGCATCGAATCCACCTGCATCGGGAAGAACGAGCTCATCAGCGCTGAGGAATGGGAGACGCCGCGTGCATACGGGTCCAGCAGAAGCTTCGCCGGATTGGCGAACAGTCCACGCGCGGGATCCCACTCTCCGTGCACGCGCAGCCCGTACTCGGTGCCCGGCAGCATTCCGGTGACGTCGTCCCAGCGCAGACCGCCGTCAAAGTGCCGCAGCCGTTGCCGCTGTTCCGTTCCGCCCCGCCGCACGCACAGGTCCACGGCACCGGCGCGTGGAGCAGCCACGGCGAACGTTCCATTGCCCTGGGCGTCGACGACGAGTCCCGGGGACGTGGGGGCGACGGGCGGGGTGGCGCGGTCGTATCGATCGGGAAGCACTCGCGCATTCTCGCAGAATCGCCGCTGTATCCTGGCCAGCGGCTGATTCGTCCGGCGCACTGCACAGGGAGTCAGCGCTCGAGCGCCGTCGGCGTTAGGATCAACCAGGCGCCTGGTCGCGTCCACGGGGGAGGTTCGCCAGCGGCCACTCCGGGGTGGACCGGCGTCGATGCGCCACAGCGCACCACCAGACGCACCTGCACCTGATGGGGGAACCGCAGCCGATGAGCCAGTCAGCCAACCCGCCTAGCGCGCCCGGAAGCCATCAGTCGGCGCCAAGCCGCGCTCCGCATGGCGGGGCAGTGCCGAACTCGGGCCCCGCCCAGCAGCCTGGCCAGCGCACCCCGGGGGCACCCGCACAGGGCGTTCGCCGCTCCGGCTCGTTCGCGCCGTCGAATGCTGCGATCGGTGGCCAGGACATGGAGCGTGCGGGGGACATCGTGCGCACCATCACCGACGTCTTCTCCTCGCGCGTGGTGGGCCAGGAGAATCTGCGCCAGACTCTGTTGGCCGCGCTCGCCGCGGGCGGTCATGTGCTGCTGGAGTCCGTTCCGGGTCTGGCGAAGACCACGGCCGCCAGTGCCCTGGCCTCGGCGATCACCGGTTCGTTCTCCCGTATCCAGTGCACCCCGGACCTGATGCCGAACGACATCATCGGCACGCAGATCTTCAACTACGGTTCCGGAACTTTCACCACCCAGCTCGGCCCCGTCCACGCGAACGTCGTGCTCCTGGATGAGATCAACCGCTCGAGCGCAAAGACCCAGTCGGCCATGCTCGAGGCCATGCAGGAACGGCAGACCTCGATCGGCGGCGAGATCCACAAGCTGCCCGAGCCGTTCATGGTGCTCGCCACCCAGAACCCGATCGAGGAAGAGGGAACCTACGTCCTCCCCGAGGCGCAGATGGACCGCTTCCTGATGAAGGACGTGCTCACGTACCCGCGTCCGGCGGAGGAGCACGAGATTCTGGATCGCTCGACCTCCGGCAGCTTGTCTGCACCGAAGCAGCCGGCTGGCTCGGTGACGCTCGACGACATCCGCTTCCTGCAGCAGATGGTGGACCGGGTGTATGTGGACGCCGCGGTCAAGCGGTACATCATCGACCTCGTCTTCACCACCCGCGGCTCCGGGCCGCGCCCGGTGCCGAACCTGCCGCAGTCTGTGCGCGTGGGTGCAAGCCCCCGTGGCTCGCTGGCGCTCATGCGTGTGGGGCAGGCGCATGCCCTGCTGAATGGCCGTGACTACGTCACACCGGATGATGTGCGCGCCATGCGCTACGGCGTGCTGCGTCACCGCCTTGTGCTCACCTTCGACGCGCTGGCTAGCGGCATCAAACCCGAGCAGATCATCGACGCGGTGTTCCACGCCGTCCCGATGCCCTGAGCGGAGGAGCGCCGATGGCCACCTCGCTGCTGACCCGGGTCAAGGCCCGGGTGGACCTGCATACCTCGAACCGGGCTCGAGGCCTGATTCAGGGGCGTGGGAAGTCGCTGTTCAAGGGCAGCGGTGAGGACTTCGATGACCTGAAGTACTACCAGCCGGGCGACAAGATCTCCGACATCGACTGGAAGGCCACGGCCCGTTCCGGTGAGCCGCTGATCCGCCAGTTCAATGAGGAGCGCGTGCGGCACCTGTCGATCGTGGCGGACACCTCCGCGGCGATGTCCGCCATTGCGGCCGACGGCACGTCCAAGCGTGACGCGATGGTGATCGCTGCCGGGCTCGTGTGCTTCCTCGCCCAGCAGAACGGTGATCTGGTGGGCCTGGTGGCCGGTGGTGAACAGCGCCCGGTGCTGCTGCCCTCGCGCTCCTCGGACGGCCACCTCGAGCTGTTGCTGCGCACCATTCAGCAGGCCACGACCCCGCAGGGGCATGCAACGAATACGTCGTGGCTGCTCGAGCGCGCCTTCCGCGTTACCTCGCGCCCGACGCTGATGACGATCATCACCGATGAGGCGCACCCCACCGTGGAGGAGTTCACGGCACTGCGCCGCTTGACGACCCGCCATGACGTCATGGTGGTGCGGATCGGTGACGCCGACCCGCTGCAGACTGATTCTTTGGACCACGACGTGGTCGATGTCCAGAACCCGCGCGATATCGATTCGCTCGCGCGCACATCACGACGCGTCGCGCGGGATGTCGAGGCGTACCGTCGGGCCCGTCGTGATGGCATCTCAGAGATGCTGGATCGCTTGCACATCACCCATGTGCTCACCCAGGGGGAGACCACCGTCATCGACGACATGATCGGCATGCTGCGTGCCCGGGAGTACCGTCATGCTGCATCCTGAGCTGACCGTCGGGCCGGGTGGGGGTATCTCCCTGGCCCAGATCACTGCGCAGCCCCAGATCACTGCGCAGCCCCAGATCACTGCGCAGCCCCAGATCATCGATCCGCCGCAGTACTCGGTGGCCTGGTTGATCCTGGCTGCGCTGTGCCTGCTGGTGATCATCGCACTAGTGACCGCGGTGCTGCGGATCACCCGCATGATCGAGAAGCGTGCCGCCTACCGGGGCCGGCCCAGTGAGGTCGAAGCGCTGAAAGCCGAGTTCCTGCGCGCGGTGAACGACATCGCTGACCGGCATGACGCCGGTGATCTGGCTGCCCGTGAGGGCCACCATGAGCTGACCGGGGTCATGCGGCGTTTTGTGCGCCGCACCACCGGTCATGATGTGACGAGCCAGGACGTGCGCACCCTCGTGGCCGACCCCCGTACCCGCGAGGTGGGACGGTTGATCGCAGACCTGTACGAACCCGACTTCGCCCTGTCGTCGGACCGCGCGCTGGAGGACTCCGTGCAGCGAGCCCGGGAGGTGATCCGCACATGGTCATGACGTTCTGGTGGGTCACCGGCTTGCTTCTGCTCGCCGCCCTTGTGACGTGGGGTATCACCTTCTGGAACCGGCGCGCGATGCGGCGTTCGCCCGTTCTGGTGGCGAACTCGTCCTACCTCGATCGGGTGCCGAGCTTCGTGCGCGCTCAGCGCGCCTCGCGGGTGCTGCGCGTGCTCACCGTGGCGATGGCGGTGCTGGGTGTGCTCGCGTCCTCGGTGCTCAGCGGGCGCGTGGCCACGGAACGGATCGAGACGCCCCAGTTCGCTTCCCGTGACATCGTGCTGTGCTTAGACGTGTCCGGGTCGATGTACGAATACGACACGGAGATCCTCAACACCTTCGCCGACATGGTCAAGGATTTTGAGGGCGAGCGGATCGCGCTGTCGATCTTCAACTCCACCAGCCGCACTGTGTTCCCTCTGACCAACGACTACGACCTGGTCGAGCGGGAGCTTCGTGAGGGTGCGGAGGCGATCGACTTCGACGAATTCGGGTACCGGCTCGGCACGAAGGACTACTCCGACGACAAGGTCTCGAAGTACACCACCTTCGTCGAAGGGACCAGGGGCATCCCGGATGAGGCATCGATCGTGCCCGATGGCCTCGCCTCCTGCGGAATGCTCTTCGACCAGGCGGAGAAGGACCGCTCCCGGTCGATCATCTTCGCAACGGACAACGAGGTGAACGGCGAACCGGTGTTCTCCCTCAAGGAGGCGGCCGACAGGATCGCTGAGCGTGACATCTCGCTCTACACCTTCTTCCCCGGTCGGTTCGAGTGCTCCGAGGAGTGCTTCGACGAGCTGAAGACGGAGACGGAACGCATCGACGGGAGCATTTACCAGTCCTCCGACCCGGACGCGATCCCGTCGATCATCCAGCAGATCCAGAAATCACAGGCCGAGCAGCTCGGGGCGACCCCGACCGTGGTGCGCACTGACCATCCCGGACCGTTCTTCGTGCTGACATTCCTGACCCTGGTGGGGGTGCTCGTCCTGGGCTGGAGGTCGCGATGAGGCTCGAACCGCTCCTGCCCCTGTGGGCATCGATCCCGCTGTTCCTTCTCCTGCTGGGATTCTGTGCTGCGCTGCTGGTGGTGCGGCCACGCCAGCGTGTTGCGTGGCTGCGCCGCTGTCTGATGGTCCTCCTGATGGCTGTGGTGGCGATCCGGCCGGTGACGCCACTGGAGGGTGAGCAGGTCCAGCGGATGAACGCGAACGTGTTCTTCGTCGTCGACCGCACCGGGTCGATGAATGCGGAGGACTACAACGGTGAGCAGACTCGGCTGGAAGGCGTGAAGGCCGATATGCAGCGGATCATGGACATGACCGAGGGGTCTCGCTACTCGATCATCGCTTTCGATTCGACGGCGGCTGAGCAGTTGCCGCTCACCACCGACGCGGGCGCTGCGAAGGCCTGGGTCGACACCCTGAGCACGGAGCCCACCGCCTACTCGAAGGGCTCCAACGTCGATCGTCCGCTGCAGACGCTGAAGACGTCGCTTGCGGAGACGAAGCGTGATGACCCTGACTCGCAGATCCTCGTTTACGTTCTCTCCGATGGGGAGAACACCGACGGGCGCGATGCGTCGCCGTTCGGCGAGGCGAAGCCGTTCGTCGATGCCGGGGGGGTGCTCGGCTACGGGACCGAGAGTGGCGGCCCTATGAAGGCGCGCGGCGGTGAGAACGACGGGAAATACATCACGGACGGCAACGGGAAGCAGGGTGTCTCCGTGATCGATGAGCAGCAGCTCGAAAAGATCGCGCAGGATCTGGGCGTCCCGTACCTGCACCGCACCGATCCTGACGAGCCGATCGAGGGCACGATGGAGGGCGTGACGCTGAAGCCCATCCCGCTGGAGAAGGGGAATCGGGCGACTGCGTTCGAGGATTGGTACTGGGTCGCATCGATACCGCTGGCGGCGCTGTTCATTTGGGAACTGGGGGAGCTGACGTATCGGCTGCCGCGCCGACTGGACCGCTACGACATCACAGGAGCCGCGCGATGACCACGACTGCCCCGCCGCCAGCCCCACAGGCTCCCGTTGAACGCGCCCCGCACGGGGATGGGGATCGCGCCCAGCTGGCGCGCCCGCGTAAGGGCCGCCCCCAGAACTTCGGTCTGAATGTGCGGCGTCTGCGCCGCGTGCGGGCTATCTGTTTCGCGGTCCTTGCCGTGCCGCTGCTGATCCTTGCGCTGCTGATCGTCCGTTTCGTCTCGATGCCGATCACGCAGGCCTGGCATGACGACGCCTACGATGACGGTGATTATCCGGCGGCTGCCGAGCGGCTCGGCCCGGTGAGCGTGGTCAACTGGTTCGAGCCATACCTTCCGCATCTGACTCGTGGCACGGATCTTCTGCAGGAGGGCCGTCACGCGGAAGCCGAGGCTGAGCTGCGCGTCTCCTTGCAGAAATGGTCTGAGGGCAAGGACCTCAACCAGCCGATGCACGCCCAGTGCAAGATCATCAACAATCTGGCGATCTCCATCGAACGGCAGGCCCAGGAGATCGAGGATCCTGCCCAGCGTGCCGACCGGCTATTCGAAGCGGAGCAGCTGATGGCTCCGTGCGCTGGCGGAGGTGGCGGCGAGGGAGATCAGGAATCCGAGGGCGGCAACGGTAACGAGGACTCCGAGACCACCAAGGGCAACGGTGAGCGGATCAAGGAGGAGCGCCGCAAGGCCGACGAGGAGGCGGGTAACGACCCGTCCGATCGTCCCACCGAGGAGGGTGAGGGCCAGGCGCCGCGCGACCCGGGCGAGCCCAAACGCAACGACCCCGAGGGCAAGGGGCCTGAGGAGGAGGCTCCGACCGACGGCGGTGACGACGGAACGGACCCCAAGGAGGATGAGCTCGAGGAGCGCAACAAGGATGCGCAGGGTGGCGACGGCGAGGACGGCGGCGGCTCCGGCGCGGATCCGGAGAAGCCCTGGTGAGCACCGCACGCGCCTACCTCGACCACGCCGCCACGACAGCGCTGCGACCCGCTGCTCGCGAGGCGTTTCTTGAGGCATCCGCCGTTGTGGGGAATCCAGGGTCAGTGCATACCGCGGGCCGACGTGCTCGCGCGGTGCTCGATGAAGCGCTCGCACAGATCGCGGAGGACCTTGGGGTGCCGCGCACCTGGATCGTGCTGACCTCCGGCGGCACCGAAGCTGACAACCTCGCTCTGCGCGGCGTTGCACGACGGGCCCTGCAAAAGACTCCTCAGCGCTGCGCCGTGGCTGTGACCGCCACAGATCACCCAGCCGTGCGAGACACCGCCCCGCTGATCGATTCTCGTATCGCAGCGCGGGAGATGCCCGTTGATGACCGTGGAATCCTCACCGCCGACGGTATCGAACAGGCGCTGGCTCCGGGAGACGTGTGCCTGGTGTCCACGGCGCTGGTGAACAACGAGACCGGTGTCGTGCAGGACCTGCGCACCCTGAGCACGGCCGCCCGTGCCCGTGGGGCCCTCGTCCACACCGATGCCGTGCAGGCGATCGGGCATGCACCGTTGCCGTCGCGGGATGACGTCGATCTGATGTCGCTGACGGCTCACAAGATCGGTGGCCCCGTCGGAATCGGCGCCCTCGTGGTCAAACCGGAGATCGAATTGGTGGCAGGCACGACCGGAGGCGGGCAGCAGCGGGGACTGCGCTCGGGAACGCTCGACGCAGCCCACACTGCAGCCTTCGCTGCCGCCCTCCACGAGACTCTGGCCACGTGGCAGCAAAACATGGCGCGGCTGCGCGGATTGGCGGAACGTCTGCGCGCCGGCATCGCCCGCGTCGACCCGACCTCGCGAGCCACCGTCGCGGACGATTCCGTGCTCGCAGGCCATATCGTGCACACGCTCTTCCCCGGCACGGACAGCGAGTCGCTGCTGTTCCTGCTGGATGAGCGCGGCGTGGACGCCTCCGCCGGGTCCGCATGCCATGCAGGCGTCACCCGCCCGAGCCACGTGCTCACGGCGATGGGGATCAGCGACGACGAAGCCCGCGGATCCCTGCGGCTGTCACTGGGCTGGACCTCCACCGAGGACGATGTCGACATTCTCCTCGCGGCCCTGCCGGAGGCTCTCGAGCGCTCCCGTGCCGTGGCCGCGTTCGCACGCGGCGGGCGTTGAGGCCGCCGGGAGTTGGCGTCGACTCTAGACTTGTCCGTCGCGGACGCCCAGCGGTGAGGCGCCAGTGTCGTATCCAGATCGGTACGCGTTGCCGTGGGGTGTCCGTCACCAATGACCGGTCTCAGGAACCGGCCGCTGGAGACCGAACCTCGTGATGGACAAGTGCAGCGAAGGAGAACCCGGATGAAGGTGTTGGCCGCCATGAGCGGGGGAGTGGATTCAGCGCTCGCTGCTGCCCTTGCACATGAGGCTGGGCATGACGTCACCGGCGTGCATATGGCGCTGTCCAAGGATTCCGCGAGCACTCGGACGAGTTCGCGCGGTTGCTGCACCGTGGAGGATGCCGAGGATGCCCGGCGCGCCGCTGACCACATCGGCATCCCCTTCTACGTGTGGGACCTTTCTGACGACTTCCACGACCTCGTGGTGGAGGACTTCCTCACCGAGTACGCCGCTGGCCGCACTCCGAATCCCTGCGTGCGCTGCAATGAGCGGATCAAGTTCGCCACCCTGCTGGAGCGCGCGCGCCTACTGGGCTTCGACGCGGTCGCCACCGGCCACTACGCCGCGCTTCGACACGAAGGTCAAGGCGGCGCCGTTTCGCTGCACAGGGCGGCGAACGGCCCGAAGGATCAGTCCTACGTGCTCGCGGTCATGGGGCCGGAAGCACTCGCCCACGCCCTGTTCCCGCTCGGTGACTTCGCCACGAAGGCCGAGGTGCGTGAGCAAGCTCGGATCCGACGACTCGGCGTGTCCACAAAACCCGACAGCTACGACATCTGCTTCATCGCCGACGGTGACACGCGCGGCTTCCTCGAAAAGCGTCTGGGCACGGCCCCGGGCGAGGTGGTTGACGCCGACGGAACTGTGCTCGCCACGCACCGCGGCACTCATGGCTTCACCATCGGGCAGCGCAAGGGGCTCGGTATCGAGCGTCCTGCCGCTGATGGTCGGCCCCGGTACGTGGTGGATATCGATCCGGCATCCCGGCGGGTGATGGTGGGGGCCGAAGAGCTGCTGTCCACGTCCGTGCTGGTGGCCAGCCAGGTGATCGCCTTCGAACAGCTCGAGCCGGGGCGCCGCATCGCTGCGCAGATCCGGGCCCATGGCGATGCCGTGCCCGGTGTCATCGATGACGTTCCCGCGGGAACGTCTGTTCTGAGCGACGCAGCACCGGCGAGCGACGCGCAGAACGTGCCCGCGGGAACGCCGAAGGACACGCTCACGGTGCGGCTCGACTCTCCGGTGCGCGGCGTTGCTGCCGGCCAGACACTCGTTCTGTATGACGGCGACCGTGTGATCGCCGCTGCCACCCTCGAGCGGCGGGGGTGAATCCATGAGCTCGTCTGCGCGCGATTCCCAGCTGCTCATTGTGGGCAGCGATGGCGCGCACCGTGCCCCGCAGCCCGGCCCGGAGGACATGGGCGACCCTGTTCTCACCGGCCTGCTCGCGCTGCGCAGCATGCTCGGCTCCGCTCCGGAGGACCAGATCGGGACACGTCTCCCACTGCCGTCTGCCTTCGGTACCGCCGGCTGGGACCAGGTACTGCCCGCGACGTTGGTGCTGCTCGCCGGTGCGAGCGGGGACGTGACCGCCGCCGGATGGAGGCTCGGTCCGGGCACCGATCACGCCTGGCGCCGCGCGCAGGAGATGTCCGAGCGGATTCTCGACGCCGCCCGCATCGCCTGGCACGGGACCGGCGGCACGATCGAGCTGACCGCAATCGGTCCGGCGACCCTGAGCGCTGCTGCACAGCTGCACTCCGGCGAGCGGCTTCTCGCCGACGTCGGCGCGATGCGCGATCTGCCGCTCATGCTCGCCGAGGGCCTGTGTTCACGTCTTGAGCAGGTACGTGAACAGCACCCCGAGGCCTCCCTTCATGTGTTGTTGCGGGAGGAGCACGTCGATGCGGTCCACCGCGGGGCGGTGCGCACGGCATCGGGCCGTGGACGGTACCCGGCCCACAGCGCCGCCCAGCTCAGCGAACGCTGGGCTGCCCTGCTCGGTGCGATCGGTGACCAGCATGATGACGTGACCATCACCCTGGAGTGCGGACGCAGCGCAGATCTGCTGCGCGCGGCCCGGGATGCCGGTGCCACAGCGCTGGCGCTCACCCCCGCTGCGCTCCCGACGCTCACCACGGCGGCCGGTCGCGAGACATGGGAAGCCATCGCCCGCGCCGCCGATGACGGTATCGGTCTTGAGATCCTGATCGACCCCGGTGATCAGGCGCTGCAGAATGTGGACCGATTCCTCCAGACGGTGCGCGAACTGGGCCTTGAGCCCGCTGAGCTCGCTCCACTGGGCGTGCTGGCCCGGGCGAACGCACGCCACGCTCACCGCCGCGACCCCGCGAGGGACCCACGCGGCACCGATCTGCTGCCTCTGGCCGGTATCGAGTCCCTGCTGCGGCTCGCGCCCGGGATCGCGGACCGCCTCAGCGACTGAGACCCGAGAACGCACACGCGAGCAGCTGCGCGCGGTCGCACTCGCTCCTCGGGACCACTCCGCAAGGATCACAGCCTGGATTCGCCGGTCCCGTGAATGTCGGTCCTGTGCGCCACAATGAACCGGTGAACACCGCGCCATCCGACGCCCCCCGCCCCGCCGATGACGATGCCCGCATCGGCACTGATCCAGCGACCGAGCCGCAGACCACGGACGAAGAGACCGCCGATGCACAGCAGCGGATCGCTGAGCTGACTGCCCGCATCGAGCAGGCGCGCATCGAGTACTACGAGCACGACGCCCCGACCCTCAGCGACGCCGAGTATGACGCCCTGGAGCGGGAACTGCGTGCGCTCGAGGAGCGCAACCCGCAGCTGGCTGCGGATGACTCACCCACCCGTACTGTCGGTGGCAGCGTGGCGGCCGGCTTCGCACCCGTCGAGCACATTCAGCGCATGCAGAGCCTGGACAACGCCTTCTCCCTCGAGGAGCTCGACGCCTGGGCGGCACGTGCTGCCGACGGCCTCGCGGGTTCCCGCATCGACTATCTGACCGAGCTGAAGATCGACGGACTGGCCATCGACCTCGTCTACGAGAACGGCGTGCTCACACGCGGTGCCACCCGCGGTGACGGCCGCGTGGGCGAGGACGTCACCGCCAATGTGCGCACCATCGCCTCGGTGCCCGAACGGCTGGATACCGACGAGCCGCCCGGGCTGCTCGAGGCGCGCGGCGAGGTGTTCTATCCGACCTCGGCGTTCGAGGCACTGAACACGCAGCGGCGCGAGCAGGGGCTCGCAGAGTTCGCGAATCCGCGCAACACCGCAGCGGGCTCACTGCGTCAGAAAGACCCGGCTGTGACCGCGTCGCGAGAGCTTGCGGTGTATGTCCACGGCGTCGGCGCGCACGATGGCCTGGAGGCCTCCTCCCAGTCCGAGATCTACGAGCAGCTGGCCGCCTGGGGCTTGCCGACCTCCCCTCACTGGCGCGTACTGCATGATCTCGAGTCCGTTCGCGCATTCATCCAGGAGCACGGCGAGCACCGCCACGACCTTGAGCATGAGATCGACGGCATCGTGGTGAAGGTCGACTCCTTCGCCCAACAGCGCTCGCTCGGCTCCACCTCACGTGCACCCCGCTGGGCGATCGCCTACAAATACCCGCCCGAGGAGGTCACCACCCGCCTGCTGGATATCCAGGTGCAGGTCGGGCGCACCGGGCGCGTCACCCCATTCGGCGTGATGGAACCTGTGAAGGTGGCCGGCTCCACCGTCTCCAAGGCCACTTTGCACAACCAGTTCGAGGTCGAGCGTAAGGGTGTGCTGATCGGCGACGTGGTGGTGCTGCGCAAGGCCGGCGATGTGATTCCCGAGATCCTGGGGCCCGTTGAGGCGCGTCGTGACGGCAGGGAGCGGCCGTTCGTCATGCCCACGCAATGCCCGTCTTGCGGTGCGGAGATCCGGCCCGCGAAGGAAGGTGACAAGGACTGGCGCTGCCCGAACACGAAGGACTGCCCTGCCCAGGTCACCGGCCGGATCGAGCATGCCGCCTCGCGCGGCGCCTTCGATATCGAATCGCTGGGGGAGGAGTCCGCGATCGCGCTGACGGACCCGGATAAGCGCCGTGAAGAGGCGCTCGCCGCCGTCCGCGCCGGGCACGCCCTGCATGTGCCGATCCGCAGCGCCCAGGACGTGCACTCACCAGCCTTCGCGGTGATGAAGAACGGTGAGGCGACCGACGGCACAGACGGGGTCCCAGTACTGCGGATCACCTCGGAGGACGATCCGGCGCTGCCCGGCGTGCAGACACCCGTCGTGCGCATCGGCGACAACCTCTTCGACCTCACCCCGGAGGACTTGCGCGAGATCATCGTCTACCAGCCGGAGCGCCGCGACGGCGAGGAGACCGGTGACTGGCGTGTCGTCCCCGCCTTCTGGTCCCGCCCCACCTGGCGCTACTACAAGTCGGCCGGGGCCTGGAAGCAGGTGGGGCAGGAGAAACCCGGCAAGGCCACTGACAAGCTCATGGAGCAGTTGGCTCGGCGCAAGTCCGAGCAGCCACTATGGCGGGTGCTCGTGGCGCTGTCGATCCGGCACGTCGGCCCGACGGCGGCGCGCTCCCTGGCCACCTCCTACGGCTCGATGGAGGCGATCCGGAGCGCGAGTATCGAACAGCTCAGCGAGACTGATGGCGTCGGCCCGATCATCGCCGAGTCCGTCGTGGACTGGTTCTCGGTGGACTGGCATCGCGACCTCGTGGATGCCTGGGCCCGCTCCGGCGTACGCATGGCCGACGAAACCGAGGAAGGCTTCGTCAAGACCCTCGAAGGCCTGACCGTTGTGGTCACCGGCGGACTGGAGGGCTTCACCCGTGACGGCGCCAAAGAGGCGATCATCGCCCGCGGCGGCAAGGCCTCCGGCTCCGTCTCGAAGAAGACGGACTTCGTTGTGGTCGGCGAGAACGCCGGGTCCAAGGCCGACAAGGCTCGTGAGCTCGGCCTGCCGATCCTGGACGAGGCCGGATTCGTGGCGCTCCTGACAGGCGGGGTCGACGCACTGAGCGGCTGACTCTCCGCTCGCTGGTGTCCCAAGAATGGAAACTATCGCCGTGTTCGCCCCGTAGGATCGGCCCGATAGACGGTGTGCGGGGGGCAGACCGGGAACAGGGGGAGACATGAACCAGCCGATGCAGCATCCATACCCGAAGAGCAGATCTGCCGGAGGGATGCACACCGCGGATGGCGGCCAAGAGCCGTACGTCGTCACCTACGATGACGCCGCTGCACACGAGATCAATCGCTCGATCATCACCAGGTACGTCATCGCCATGTGCCTCCAAGGGGCCATGATGGTGTGCTTCTTTTGTCTCGGAGGACTGCAGATGGTTTTTCTCGACTCGATCGCTTCTGGTCTTTTCTTCTACATGGCTGGCGGGTTCGCCTTCTTTTCCATCATGGTGTACGCCATGGTTATGGAGAAGCAGATGCGTGGTGGTCTTGAGCGGAAGACGGGGCTCGCCTCACGCGGTCCACTGCTGGTGATGGAACCCGACTGCGTCCACGTGTGCACCGCCGGGGGTGTGCTGCAGCGGTACTCGTGGGATGCGATCGCCCTGCACATTCCGCCGCAGAAGCGGCGAGAGAAACCCATCCTTGAGCTCACCGTCGCTGGTCGCACCATGTGTCTGGCCGCGGGTGCCTTGAACCGCCCACGCGAACAGGTCATCGCTGCCTCGGCGCATATGCGCAGCGCGGGCCGTTCGACGGCCCCGCGGTGATACTCATGGGCAGGGACCGCTGCAGCACTGTCTGACCAGCTCCATGTTCTCTCGCCCACCTCCCCTGCATCGTCCAGTCGCCCGGTGCTACGCTCGTGCTCACGTATTCCGGGGTCGGTGAAAGTCCGAACCGGCGGTGATAGCCCGCGACCCTGACGGAGCGCCTGCTCCCGATGGCTGACTCGGTGGAACTCCGAGGCCGACAGTCACAGTCTGGATGGGAGGAATGCGGTGGACGCGTCGCGTCGCCCTGCGGGCGCGCATGCGTCGATCACGTCGCCCCGGTGCTGGATGGAAGGACACCGGTGACGACAGCAGCGTCCGTGCTTCAACGCCGCGATGCGCGCAACCACAGAACGCGAGGCGACCTGCTCGCCCCCTGCATCGCACTCGCAGGCGTGCTGCTGGTGTGGTACCTGCTCAGCCTCACCATCCCCGCCCTGCTCCTGCCCGGACCGCAGGATGTGCTCGCCCGCCTCATCCGCCAGACCACCACCGGGATCACCGGCCGGTACCTCTGGCCCACCGTCCTTCCGGCCCTGGGCGGACTCCTGCTCAGCATCGTGAGCGCCCTGCTGCTCGCCATCGTCGTGACGCAGTCGCGCCTGTTGCGCGTGATCGTCGAACCCTGGGTGGCTCTCTCTCAGACCGTGCCGCTCGTAGCCATCGCGCCGATCCTCGTGCTGTGGATGGGCTACGGGCCGGCACCGATCGCGGTGCTCTGCGCGATTGTGTCGTTCTTCCCGATGGTCACGACGATGATCGTTGGTATCCGGCAGGTGGACCGTACTGTCATCGAACACGCTCTGCTCGACGGGGTCACCCGGCTCCAACTGATCGTCCACGTGCTGCTGCCCATCGCCCTGCCCGCAATCCTCGCCGGGATCCGGGCCGGCTGCGTGCTCGCCATGACCGGCGCCGTGGTGGGGGAGATGGTGATGGGCGGCCAGGGGCTCGGCACGCTGCTGACCCTGTCCCGGCAGGCCTCCGACACCGTCGGCGTGTTCACCGTGATCGTGTGGATCGCCGGCATCGCCATGACCCTCTATGCCGTGCTGACGGTCGCGATCGCCCGCGCAGCCCGAGACCTGTGACCGACAACCCTGTTGAGGCGAAAGGAGCAGCCGTGACCGCATACCGAGGAAACCTGCCGCCGCTGCCCCGTCGGCCCCATGCCCGTCAGGACCTCGCCCGCCGCGCCCTGCTGCGCACCGCCTCTCTCGCAGCCCTGATCCCGACCGGCGCTGCTCTCACGGCCTGCTCCGGACGCAACCACGATCCCCTTGCCAGCAGCGGCCAGAACGGACCCGACAACACCGCTCAGGGCACGACGAGCGATGGCGGTGCTGCCGGGGCTCCTCTGGATGCTGCCGCCCCGATCACCGTGGGCCTGACCTACATCCCGAATGTCCAGTTCTGCGCCTTCTACCAGGGGGTCGAGCAGAAGCTCTTCGGAGACCTCGACCTGCGCCTGCGTCACCACGGCGAGCAGGAGGGACTGTTCGAGGCGCTGCGCCTGGGCCGTGAGCAGATCGTCTACGCCTCCGCCGACGAAGCCGCGGTGGCAGGCGGAGTAACGAGCGTTGCCACCTGCTACCAGACCTACCCCGGTGAAGTCATGATCGCTGGCTCCGCCGCTGGGCTCGGCGACCTCGCCGGGCGCAGCCTGGGCATCCCCGGTCGTTTCGGATCCTCCTACTACGCGGCGCTGCTCGCCCTGCACACGGCGGGCTTGACCGAACAGGACGTCAACCTGGTAGAGATCGGCTACACGGCGGTCTCCGCCCTCGCCACCGGAGCAGTCGACGCGATCCTCGGCTTCGTCAACAACGAGCTCGTCCAACTCGAATCGCAGCAGGTGGACGTGACCTCCGTGCCGATCGCCCCTGAACAGACCCTCGTCGGTCCCAGCCTCGTGACCCTCCCCGAGCATGCCGATGACCCGGTCATCGCCACCATCGTGGACTGCATGGCGGAAGCCGAGCGTCGGGTGATCGCCGACCCGGACGCCGCACTCGAGGCGACCGCACGCCAGGTGCCTGCGCTCGCTGACCCGGTGCAGATGGATAACGCGCGTAACGTGCTCGAGGCCACCATGCCGCTGTGGAAGGACGCAGGCGGTGAGGTGTCCCTCGCGACCGACGACCAGGCCGCGCAGCGCATGACCACGTTCCTGCGCGAGGTCGGGATTCTCGACGCCGCCAGCGCCGACGAACACACCGACGACGATCACGCCGACGGTGAAGCACTGCAGAAAGCCTCCGATAGCGGCGAGGGCTGATCTCGCGCACGCACACTCCCGTTCCGCCCCACCCCCACGCACCCTCACCGGATGCGATCCTGAGAGCTCTCTCATCTCTCTCTCATCCAGCAGGGCTGTTCCCTCATTCCGTCCCGTTAGCGTGCCGGGCATGCCGCGACCACACGTCCCCGCCACCGCCGGAGCATCGCTGCCCGATACCCCGCTCACTCGTCTACTCGCCGCGACCGCCACCGCGGCGCTGCTCGCCGCGGTCGCTGCACCGGCGCGGCAGCTGGGGCGGCGCGATGCCCGAGACTCCTTCCCCTTCAGCCACTACCCGATGTTCTCCGCGACACGGAAAGACCACTGCTGGGTCACCCACCTGCTCGGAGAACGCAGCGACGGCACCATCACCCCGCTGCACTACTCCTACCTGGGAACCGGCGGGCTGAACGCTGTACGGCGCCAGGTTCGTCGGCGCGTGAAAAATGGAGAAGGCCAGCAGATTGCTGATCGCGCCGCTGAACGTCTCGCCCGCCGTAACCGCCGCGAAGATCGCACCGTGGCCCGACTGCACGTGGTGCGCGGCCGCTACCTTGTGGAGCCCTTCATGCGTGGCGCACCCGAAGCCCAGTACACCTCCCGTCTCGACGTGCGCGGTACCGCCGTCATCCCCGGCCGCGAGTATCTCGCCGCCGCCCTGCCCACTCAGCAGGTGATCTCCCGATGACGATCGCCGCCACCCTGCATCGCGTCGCTGACGCCGTCACCCGGCGTCTTGCCCCGCCAGCTGAGCCCGCCGTCCCCGCCGTGCTGCGTATCGCGACCGGCGCGTACCACCTGTGGCACGTCGGCCGGAAACGCAGCATGTACCGCGGCGTGCACCGCACCGACCCGGCGAACTTCGACCCCGTTGGCGTTGTTCGCGTGCTGCGTAAGCCGCTTCCCCCACGCGTGGCCGACGCCTTCGTCGATGCCTCGCTCGCTACCGGTGCCCTGTTCACTGCTGGCGTCGCCCACCGCGTTATCGGCCCGCTGCACAGTGCCTTGCAGACCTGGAACTTCTCTTACCGCAATTCTTGGTCGATGGTGTTCCACCACGAGAACAACCTCGTGCTGCACACGATGGTGCTCGCCACAGCACCGTCGGCCGATGCTCTCAGCGTCGACGCCGTGATCCGCGACGGGACTCTGTTACCCGAGAGACGATCCTGGATGTACGGCGCGGCCCCGTCAGTGATGAACGCAGCGGTCACCCTCACCTACCTGATCGCAGGCATCGCGAAGTTCACCGGCGGTGACGGAGCCAGCTGGGCCGACGGCACTCACATGCGCGGCCAGATCGCCGTCGATACCCTGCGCAAGGAGAAACTGGGCGAGCCCGGCTCGGACCTCGCGGCATCGCTGTATCCACACGCCGGACTGTTCACCGTCATGGGCGTGACAGCGCTTGTGATCGAGCTCGGGGCCCCGCTCGCACTGGTGGACCGCAGGCTCGGCTATCTCTTCGCTCTCGCCGCGCATGCCATGCACTGGGGGATCACGGTGATCATGCGGATCACCTTTCCGTACAACCTCTCCGGCGTGCTCTACCTGCCGATGTGGGTGATGCCGCCGCCAGCGCCGCCTCAGCCCTGAGCCGTACCGCCCGGCGTCGCCTCGCCGTCCACGGCCTCACCATGCTCTGCATCGCTGCGGCGCAGCCGATCGCGCAGTGTCTCACCATCGCGCAGCGGGTTCTCCTTGGTTGCAAGCGCCCTGCGCAAACGCGCTTCCTGCTCCTGCGCGGCGCGGATGCGCGGATCATCCGAGAGCTCCTCGCGGTCCTCGGGATCGTGGGAGGTGTAGTCGATGTTGGGGTCCACAGACATATCACTGCCTCCGATATCGCGGGTGGGAGCGGTGGC
Organism: Brachybacterium timonense; assembly: GCF_900258505.1. GTDB lineage: Bacteria > Actinomycetota > Actinomycetes > Actinomycetales > Dermabacteraceae > Brachybacterium > Brachybacterium timonense. The sequence continues at coordinate 2,052,580 of NZ_LT984895.1, read as the reverse complement.
CGGGCGCCACAGCGCAATGGACCGATCGTACCGGGCGCACCCTACATCCGTACCGGGCCCACCACGCTGAGCCGGGGCCCTCGCCCGCGCTCAGCCGCCGACGGTGCGGATGCCTAGAATGCCCGTATGCCTTCTATCGGACGAGACGAGGTCGTACGCCTCGCCGACCTGGCACGGATCCAGCTGACCGATGACGAGATCGATCGCCTTGCCGGCGAATTCGACGCCATCATGGATGCTGTGGCTTCCGTGTCCGAGGTCGCGACGCAGGACGTACCCGCCACCAGCCACCCCATCCCCATGACGAACGTGTTCCGCGAGGACGTGGTCACCGAAACCCTCACGCAGGAGCAGGCGCTCGCCGCAGCCCCCGACGCCGAGGACGGCCGCTTCGCCGTCCCGCAGATCCTGGGAGAGGAGTGACGCCATGACCGAGCCCATTCGCCTCAGCGCCGCTGCCATGAGCAGCGCGCTCGCCGCCGGGGAGCTCTCCTCCGAGGAGTTGACCCGAGCCCATTTGGACCGCATCGACGCCGTCGATAATGACCTGAACGCCTTTCTCCATGTCAGCGCCGACCTGGCGCTGAAGACCGCTCGTGACGTGGACGCGCGCCGCGCCGCCGGTGAGCAGCTGGCCCCGCTCGCCGGTGTGCCGATCGCCGTCAAGGACGTCGTGGTCACCGAGGGCCTGCCCACCACCGCTGGGTCGAAGATCCTCGAGGGGTGGATTCCGCCCTATGACGCCACCCTGGTGGCAAAGCTGCGCGAGGCTGGCTTGCCAGTTCTCGGCAAAACGAACATGGATGAGTTCGCCATGGGCTCCTCGACGGAGACCAGTGCCTTCGGCGTGACCCGGAACCCGTGGGGTCGAGACCGCATCCCCGGCGGCTCCGGTGGCGGATCCTCAGCCGCGGTCGGCTCCTTCGAGGCGCCGCTGGCCATCGGCACGGACACCGGCGGCTCCATCCGCCAGCCCGCGGCGGTGACCGGAACAGTGGGTGTGAAACCCACGTATGGATCCGTCTCCCGCTACGGCCTGATCGCCATGGCGTCATCGCTCGACCAGGCCGGCCCCTGCACCCGCACGGTCGAGGATGCCGCTTTGCTGCACGAGGTCATTGCCGGGCATGATCCCCATGACTCCACCTCGCTGCCCGACCCCGTGCCGAACTTCCGCGAGGCGGCACGCCGCCGCGACGTGAAGGGGCTGCGGATCGGCGTGATCGAGGAACTGGAGGGAGACGGTTTCGCTCCCGGCGTGAGCGCACGTTTCCAGGAGTCTCTCGCGCAGCTCGAGCAGGCGGGTGCGGAGATCGTGCGTGTCTCCTGCCCGAACTTCCAGTACGCGCTCGGCGCCTACTACCTGATCTTGCCCTCAGAGGCATCCAGCAACCTCGCCAAATTCGATGGCATGCGATTCGGTCTGCGCGTCGTGCCGGAGGATCACCCGACGGCGGAGAAGGTCATGGCCGCCACCCGCGGTGAGGGCTTCGGCTTCGAGGTCAAGCGCCGCATCCTGCTGGGCACCTACGCGCTGTCGGCCGGATACTACGACGCCTACTACGGCAGCGCCCAGAAGGTCCGCACACTCGTGCAGCGGGACTTCGCCGACGCCTTTGCGAAGGTCGACGTGCTCGCTTCGCCCACGGCGCCGACGGTCGCTTTCCGCTTCGGGGAGAAGACCGACGACCCGCTGGCGATGTACATGAATGACATCGCCACGATCCCCGCGAACCTGGCGGGCGTGCCCGGCATCTCCGTGCCGTCGGGCCTGGCAGAGGATGACCTGCCCGCAGGCATCCAGTTCCTCGCCCCAGCCCGCGAGGATGCCCGTCTGTACCACGTCGGCGGTGCCCTGGAGGCGCTGCTGGAGGACGCCTGGGGCGGCTCCCTGCTGGACCGCGCCCCCGAGCTGACAGGAGGCGCGCGATGAACGCGAACACCAGTGAGCGCATTGACCATGGCCTGGTCGACTACGACGAGGCCGTCAACCGGTATGACCCCGTGCTCGGCATCGAGGTCCACGTTGAACTCGGCACCGCCACCAAGATGTTCGACGGTGCCCCGAACGTGTTCGCCGCCGACCCGAACACCGCGATCACCCCCGTCTCGCTGGGCCTGCCCGGTGTATTGCCGGTGGTCAACGCGAAGGCTGTCGAGTACGCGATCCGTATCGGCCTGGCGCTGAACTGCCAGATCGCCGACACCTGCCGGTTCGCCCGCAAGCAGTACTTCTACCCGGACCTGACCAAGAACTTCCAGACCTCGCAGTATGACGAGCCGATCGCGTACGACGGCTATCTGGACGTCGAGCTCGAGGACGGCGAGATCGTCCGTGTCGAGATCGAGCGTGCCCACATGGAAGAAGACGCCGGGAAGAACACGCATATCGGCGGCGCGGCAGGCCGCATCCAGGGCGCCACCCGATCCCTCGTGGACTACAACCGCGCGGGCGTGCCTCTGGTGGAGATCGTCACCAAGCCGATTACCGCAACAGGGGCCCGCGCACCCGAGGTCGCTGCCGCCTACGTCCGCACTCTGCGAGACATCTTCCGTGCCCTGGAAGTGTCAGAGGCCCGTATGGAGCGTGGCAATGTGCGCGCCGACGTCAACGTGTCTCTGCGCCCCACGCCCGAGTCACCGCTGGGCACCCGCACGGAGACGAAGAACGTCAACTCCTTCCGCTCCATCGAGAGATCGGTGCGCTTCGAGATTTCGCGGCATGCCGCGATCCTCGATGCCGGTGATGCGGTGATCCAGGAGACCCGGCACTTCCACGAAGACACGGGGGAGACCTCGTCCGGGCGCGTGAAGTCGGACGCCGAAGACTACCGGTACTTCCCTGAGCCGGACCTCGTGCCGGTTGCGCCGAGCCGCCAGTGGGTTGAGCAGATCCGGGCGGATCTTCCCGAACTGCCGGCTGCGCGCCGTCGGCGCCTGCTCGCCGAATGGGGTTTCACCGATCTGGAGATGCGCGACGTCATCAACGCCGACGCACTGGACCTGATCGAGGCGACTGTTGCCGCCGGTGCAGGAGCGCAGGCAGCCCGTAAGTGGTGGATGGGTGAGCTCGCCCGCACCGCCAAGGAGCAGGATCAGGTTCTCGCCGAGCTCCCGGTGACACCGGCGCAGGTCGCGCAGCTGCAAAGCCTTGTTGATGGCAAGAAGATCAACGACAAGATCGCCAAGAAGGTCCTCGCGAAGGTGCTTGCCGGCGAGGGCGACCCTGAGGCGATTGTCGAGAAGGAAGGCCTGGGGGTCGTCTCAGACGATTCCGTGCTCACCGCCGCCGTGGATCAGGCGATCGCCGATAACCCCGATGTGGTCGAGAAGATCAGGGGCGGCAAGGTCCAGGCGATCGGCGCCCTGATCGGCCCGATCATGAAGGCAACGCGTGGCCAGGCTGACGCTGGCCGCGTGCGGGAGATCATCCTGGACAAGCTCGACGTGCAGGCCTGAGCGTACAGGCTTGCTATCACGCGACGGGCGGTGCACCAGACTCGGTGCACCGCCCGTTTCTGGGGTCGCTCCAGGGCACGGCAGGGCGGTGCGAACGACAAGGAGGCACGAAGGTGTGAGGCGCATCACATGTAATGTGAACGCGGTGTGAAGGCTTGATCACGGGGCGACAGCGTCGATCGGCTCCAGAGATGCGCCGCGAAAGCGTTGCTGACCAGTAAAAATAGTGCGCGCCGACGGGTTCTTGGTGGGTGGTGCCAGGAAAAACGTGTGCATAAGGTGAACGAGCCCATGTGCGGCACCGTCTTCCCGTCGGCCCGTGAGACTCACAGGGGCCGCGGGCCGCAGTACTGCGCGGTCGCGCTCTGTGACGCGGACGGTGCCGTCCCGCGCACCCCGGCCACGGTGGCCGCCCCCGAATCAGCCCCCAGCGGGTGACCAGGGGATCGATCCATGTCGATCGCCAGGGGCTCGCGCGGACGAGACGAGAACAAGGCGCGCCGTGTGCGCGCTATGGAGGAGAGTCTGTCCGGATGTCAGGTATTGATGCATTGATGGAACAGATCTTCGGGCCGATCGCGGATCGCCTATCGAAGATCGTGTTCTATGAGGTGGACATCTGGGGCGGAATCCCCTTGATCGTCGTGTGGCTGATGGCCGCAGCGCTCTTCTTGACGGTGTGGCTGCGCTTCCAGCCGATCACTGGACTGAAGCACTCGATCCAGGTGATCCGCGGCAAGTACACCGCCAAGACCGACCCCGGTGAAGTCTCGAGCTTCCAGGCTCTTGCCACGGAACTGTCAGGCACTGTGGGACTGGGCAACATCGCCGGTGTCGCCGTCGCGATTGTCGCGGGCGGTCCGGGGGCTGCACTGTGGATCGCGATCTTTGGCTTCTTCGGTATGAGCGTGAAGATGGCCGAGGCGACCCTTGGCGTCATGTTCCGCCGTGTCAAGGAGGACGGCTCCACCGAGGGTGGCCCGCAGTACTACCTACGTGATGGCCTTGCCATGATCGGTTTCAAGAAGACCGGTCGCGTCCTTGCGGTCATGTACGCGATCTTCGCTCTTGTGGGCGTGTTCGGCGCTGGGAACCTCTTCCAGGCAAACCAGGTTGCCGCGATCGTCAGCGACGCGTCTGGATCCGCATTCTGGCAGGGGAACCAGTGGCTGATCGGCGCCATCATGGCCGCACTTGCTGCAGTCGTCATCCTGGGTGGAGTGAAGTCCATCGCCAAGTGGACCTCGGCGCTCACCCCCGCGATGGCCGTGCTGTACATCTTGTGCACCCTGCTCATCATCGTGATGAACATCCAAGACGTGCCCCACGCCCTGTCTTCGATCGTCACCGGTGCGTTCACCGCCGAAGGCATCGAGGGCGGAATCATCGGTGTGGCCGTCGTTGGTATCCAGCGCGCGCTGTTCTCTAACGCGGCTGGTGTGGGTTCGGCTGGTATGGCCCACTCTGCCTCCAAGACCAAGGAGGCCGCGACAGAGGGCTTCACCGCCATGTGGGAGCCGCTGGTCGACTCGATCATCGTCTGCATGCTCACCGCTGTGGCGATCACCGTCACCGGTGTGTACACCCAGGGTGGAGACGACGGCGTGGCGCTGACCTCCGCTGCTTTCGGCACCGTCGCCGGCTGGTTCCCTATGCTGCTGACGGTGGCCGTCGCTCTGTTCGGCTTCTCCACGGTTCTGGCCTATGAGTACTACGGCGAGCTGAATGCCCAGTTCCTCTTCGGCTCGTCTGCTGTGGTGCGCACCGCCTTCCGCGTGATCTGGGTGCTGGCCGTGGTCATCGGCGCTGCGATCTCGCTGGATTCGGTCGTGGCGTTCTCCGACGCGATGTTCTTCCTGATGGCGATCCCGAACCTGCTGGGCATCTACTTCCTGTCCCGGGTGCTGCGCCTGGAGATCCTGCGTCACAAGTACCGCGCCGATACCGGTGCGCTCACCGTCATCCAGGACCCAGATCTGCAGGTGGGAATGGGCGACCACGAGCCCACGCCCGAGCAGATCGAGGCCGCCCGCCTGGCGGAGGAGGCCGAGCAGAACCGTCTTGCCGAACTGCACCGCACTCTTGAAGAGGACCCAGACTTCCCGGTGCGCGCTCCGCACCATGACGAGTCCCTTTCCTCGCCGATGGGGGAGCCGACGATGCGCTTCGACGGCACCGATACGCCCGAGAAGTGACCTGGTCGATGCGTGGCGACCCCGTCGCCGTTCCTGAGTGACGCGACGGAGTCGCCACGCATCGGTCGTCTGTCATTGCGGCTATTGCCTGAACGAGGAAGAGAACAGAGAAAACTGTGGATGGCATCGACTCGTTGATCGAGACATGGTTCGCGCCGATCGCGAACGCTTTGGACGCTGTCGTCTTCGCGGAGATCCCCGTCTTCGGGGGCATTCCGCTCATCGTGCTGTGGCTGATGGCTGCCGCCATCTTCCTGACCATCTGGCTGCGCTTCCAGCCGATCACGGGTTTCAAGCACTCGATGGAGGTCATCCGTGGCCGGTTCAGCGCCAAGACCGATCCCGGTGAGATCTCCAGCTTCCAGGCTCTTGCCACGGAACTGTCGGGCACCGTGGGTCTGGGCAATATCGCCGGTGTCGCCGTCGCCGTCTCCGTCGGCGGGCCGGGCGCTGCCCTGTGGATCGCCGGCTTCGGCATCCTCGGAATGAGTGTGAAAATGGCTGAAGCCACGCTCGGCGTGATGTTTCGCCGGGTGAAGGAGGATGGCACCGTCATCGGCGGCCCGATGTACTACCTGCGCGACGGTCTCGCCTCGATTGGTTGGAGGAAGCTGGGCGGTGTGCTCGCCTGGCTGTACGCGCTGTTCGCGCTGCTGGGTGTCTACGGCGCCGATCTCTTCCAGTCCAACCAGGTCGCCGCGATTGTCACCGACGCCAGCGGCAACGAGTTCCTGCAGAACAACACCTGGCTGCTGGGTGTGGTGATCGCGGTCCTGGTCGGCGTGGTGATCATCGGCGGCGTGACCTCGATCGGCAAGTGGACCTCGCGCATCACCCCGGCGATGGCCGTGCTGTACCTGCTGTCGGTCATCGCGGTCATCATTGTGAACCTGCCGCAGGTTCCCAGCGCGCTCGGCGCGATGGTCAGCGGCGTGTTCAGCAGTGAGGGCGTTACCGGTGGTCTGATCGGCGTCGCCGTGATCGGCATCCAGCGCTCGCTGTTCTCCAACGCAGCCGGCGTCGGCACCGCGGGATTCGCCCATGCCGCATCGAAGACGAAGCGCCCCGCCACCGAGGGTTTCGTGGCGATGTGGGAGCCGCTGATTGACTCGGTCGTGGTCTGCATGCTCACCGCCACCGCGATCGTGGTCACCGGGCTGCACGAGAACGCAGGTGCAGACGTCGAGGGCGTGCAACTGACCGCTGCGGCCTTCGGGACCGTCGCCGGCTGGTTCCCGTACCTGCTAACCATCGCGGTCGCCCTGTTCGGCTTCTCCACCGTACTGGCCTACGCCTACTACGGTGAGCAGGCCGTGGTGTATCTGCTCGGAGACGCCCCGTGGGTGCGCTGGGCCTTCAAAGTGGTCTGGGTGCTCGGCCCGATCATCGGCGCTGCCGCGTCGCTCGAGGCGGTGATCACCTTCGCCGATGCGTCGTTCTTCCTGATGGCCATCCCGAACCTGCTGGGCATCTACTTCCTGGCCAAGGTGTTGCGCCGTGAGATCCTCTGGCATCGCACCCGGGTGGACACCGGCACCTTGGTTGCGATCCCCGATAAGGACCTGCAGGTGGGTATGGGGGATCATGAGCCGACGCCCGAGCAAACCGAGCGCGCCCGCCGTGAGGAGCGCGAGGAGCACGACCGCCTGACAGCGTTGCACCATGAGGTCTTTGGGGAGCGCTACACAACGCGGACCGACGGCAATAACCCACCGGCGGACTCGACCGCCACGCAGTGATCCCACCGGTGGACGAGAATCCGCCCGCCATCCGACTGACCCCTCCAGAGCAGGAGCCTTTCCATGAATGGACTGGACGCAGCGATTGAGGCGTTCTTCGCGCCGATCGCGAATGTACTCAACGCGATCGTCTTCTTTGAACTGCCGATCTTCGGTGGCGTGCCCGTGGTGGTGCTGTGGCTTATGGCCGCGGCGATCTTCTTCACCATCTGGCTGCGGTTCCAGCCGATCACGGGATTCAAACATTCCCTTCAGGTGATCCGCGGTCGTTTCGCCGCGAAGACCGATCCCGGTGAGGTCTCCAGTTTCCAGGCTCTTGCCACGGAGCTGTCGGGCACCGTGGGTCTGGGCAATATCGCCGGTGTCGCGATTGGCATCGTGGCGGGTGGTCCCGGTGCTGCGTTGTGGATAGCAATGTTCGGCATCTTCGCCATGAGCGTGAAGATGGCGGAGGCTACGCTCGGCGCGAAGTACCGTCGCGTTCTGCCCGACGGAACCACCGTGGGCGGCCCCATGTACGTGTTGAAGGAAGGCTTTGCCGAGATCGGCTGGAAGCGGACCGGCGCCGTGCTCGCGGCTGTTTACGCCGTGTGCGCCCTGATCGGCATGATCGGCGGCGGCAACCTCTTCCAGGCGAACCAGGTCACATTGCTGGTCACCGCCGGTTTCGGTGAGGACTCCTTCGTGGCTGAGAACAAGTGGATCGTCGGGGTGGTGCTCGCCGTGATGGTCGCCGTCGTCGTGCTCGGCGGCGTCACCTCGATCGCCCGCTACACCTCAGCGATCACCCCGTTCATGGCGATCATCTACATCCTCGCCACGCTCGTGCTGATCGTGATGAACATTCAGGCGCTGCCCGGTGCACTTGCGGAGATCGTCACCGGGGCGTTCACCGCGAAGGGCGTCACCGGGGGCGTGATCGGCGTTGCAGTCGTCGGTATCCAGCGTGCCCTGTTCTCCAACGCTGCTGGTGTGGGCACCGCGGCGATGAGCTTTTCCGCCACGAAGAACCGCACGCCGGCCACCGAGGGTTACACCGCCATGTGGGGACCGCTGATCGACTCGGTGGTGGTCTGCATGCTCACCGCCGTGTCGATCGTCATCACGGGCGTGCATCGCACAGGGGATCAGAACGCCGACGGCGTGGAGCTCACTGCGCAGGCGTTCTCCACCGTGGCCGGATGGTTCCCGATCCTGCTGACCATCGTGGTGTTCCTCTTCGGCTTCTCGACGCTGCTGAGCTACTCGTTCTTCTGCGAGATGCTCGCCACCTACCTGTTCGGTCCGACCAAGCGAGTGCGCCTCACGCTGCGCGTCGTGTACGTGCTGCTGACGGTCGTCGGCGCCTCGATCTCCATGACCTCGATGGTGGCCTTCGCCGACGCGACCACGTTCCTGGTCACGATTCCGAACCTGATCGGCCTGTACGTGCTCGCCAAGGTGGTGCGCCGCGAAATCCTGTGGCACCGCACCCGGGTGGACACCGGATCTCTGGTGGCGCTTGACCCGTCGATCGCCGTCGGCATGCGCGATCACGAGCCGACCGAACAGCAGGTGCAGGACGCCGAGCGCGAACGCACCGCTGAGGAGGACCGCCTCGACCAGTTGCATCGCACACTGGGCGCCGACCCCGACTGGTCCCACCACGACGAGCAGGGGAACTGGGTCGATACCGACGCATCGGAGCCGGCAGCCGACGAGGAGACCAGCTCCGATCGCGATCCTGCCTAGGGCTTGCGGCCACAGCCGTTCTCATCTGTGTGAACCGCTGCGGGGCCGTCGGTGGGCATCTCACCCATTCGACGGCCCCGCACGGCGTCGACCTGCATGGCTAGACTCGCTCCATGCCTCAGCTTCGTTCGCGTACCTCCACTCACGGCCGCAACATGGCAGGGGCCCGCGCTCTGTGGCGGGCCACCGGCATGGGCAGCTCTGACTTCGGCAAACCGATCGTCGCGATCGCCAATTCGTACACCCAGTTCGTGCCCGGGCATGTGCACCTGAAGAACATGGGCGATCTGGTGGCCTCCGCTGTGCAGGAGGCCGGCGGTGTGGCCAAGGAGTTCAACACGATCGCCGTGGACGACGGCATCGCGATGGGCCACGGCGGCATGCTCTATTCGCTGCCCAGCCGCGACATCATCGCTGATTCGGTCGAGTACATGGTCAATGCCCACTGCGCTGATGCGCTGGTGTGCATCTCCAACTGCGACAAGATCACCCCGGGCATGCTCATGGCCGCCATGCGCCTGAACATCCCGGTTATCTTCGTCTCCGGCGGCCCGATGGAGGCCGGCAAGCCGGTCGATGGCCTGGTCGAACACGGCCTGGACCTGATCGACGCGATCGCCATGAGCGCCGATGATTCCGTCAGCGACGCCCAGCTGGCACAGATCGAAGACAGCGCCTGCCCCACCTGTGGCTCCTGCTCGGGCATGTTCACCGCGAACTCCATGAACTGCCTCACCGAGGTGCTGGGACTGTCCCTGCCGGGCAATGGCACCACTCTCGCCACCCACGCCTTGCGCCGGCAGCTGTTCCTCGATGCCGGCCGCACAATCGTTGAGCTCGCTCGCCGCTGGTACGACGAGGACGACGAGTCCGTTCTGCCGCGTTCGATCGCGACCAAGGCCGCGTTCACCAACGCCATGAGCATGGATGTGGCGATGGGGGGGTCCACCAACACCGTGCTCCACATCCTCGCCGCCGCGATCGAGGGTGAGATCGACTTCGGTCTTGACGACATCGACCGGCTCTCACGCTCCGTGCCCTGCCTGACGAAAGTCGCCCCAAACGGCACCGCCCATATCGAGGACGTGCACCGCGCTGGCGGTATGCCGGCGATCATGGGTGAGCTCTCCCGCGCTGGCCTGCTGGACCACTCCGTGCATGCGGTGCACGCCGACTCCCTAGACCAGTGGCTGGCCGACTGGGACGTGCGCGGCGGCACCGCCACCAAGCAGGCCATCGAACTGTTCCACGCCGCCCCCGGCGGGGTGCGCACCACACAGGCGTTCTCCACCACGAATCGGTGGAAGGAACTGGACCTCGATGGTGAGAACGGGATCATCCGTTCCGTGCCGCATGCCCACACCAAGGACGGCGGCCTGTGCGTGCTGAAAGGCAACCTCGCCGCTGATGGCTGCGTGATCAAGACCGCTGGCATTACGGAGGACCTCTTCCACTTCGAGGGCACCGCCGTGGTGTGCGACTCCCAGGAGGAAGCGGTCCAGAAGATCCTCGATAAGACTGTGACCGAGGGCGACATCGTCATCATCCGCTACGAGGGCCCGCAGGGCGGTCCCGGTATGCAGGAGATGCTCTACCCGACGTCCTTCCTCAAGGGCCGCGGCCTTGGCCGGGCATGCGCCCTCATCACCGACGGTCGATTCTCCGGCGGCACCAGCGGCGTGTCGATCGGGCACGTCTCCCCGGAGGCCGCCGAGGGCGGACTGATCGGTCTGGTCCAGGACGGCGACCGCATTGCCATCGACGTCGATACTCGGTCCATCAGCCTCGAGGTCGACGACGCAGAGATCGCTCGCCGACGTGAAGCCAAGGGCGCGCTGCCCTGGCGTCCCGACACCCGCGAACGCGAGGTCAGCCAGGCGCTGAAGGTCTACGCCCATCTGGTGCGCTCCGCCACCTACGGTGCAACGCGCCGCCGACTGGACTGACTGTGAACGCCTCCGATACCGACGATGAGGACGACCTCACCGCGTCCGAACTCACCCGCCCGATGCGGCGGATCGTTGCCGTTGTCGCGGCGCTGAATCTGCTGGGCTTCGTCGTCGAACTGACGGCGGCGGTGCTGATCGGCTCGGTCTCGCTCTTCGCCGACGCCGCAGACTTCCTCGAGGACGTGCTGATCAACATGCTGGTGCTGGTGGCCGTCACCTGGTCTGTGGCCTCCCGTCGGCGCGCCGCCTATGCACTGGCTGGCCTGATTCTTCTGCCTGCTCTGGCGGCGCTCAGCACCGCCATCTGGCGCATCCTCACCTGGGAGGCACCCGAACCGCTCACCATGAGCGGTGTCGGTGTATTCGCGCTTGTGGTGAACCTGGTGTGCGCGGTGCTGCTCATGCGGCTGCGCAGCGGCCACGGGGCGCTCGCCCGCGGCGCATGGCTCGCCGCGCGCAACGACGTGCTCGGCAATGTTCTGATCATCGCTGCGGGACTTGTGACGATCGCCTGGTTCTCTCCGGTGCCGGACATCGTGATCGGCCTGCTGCTGACGGTGATCAACCTGGGTGCCGCCAAGGAGGTCCTCGAACAGGCCCGCGCCGAAGATCCCGCGCTCGAGCTCGACGACGGCTGAGCCAACCGAGCGAGGCTCGGCAGGGCACGAGCGTTCCCGCGGGAACATGTCTGTAGCTGTCGGCTCGACTGGCGCCGGAGCATCGTCAGAGCCGTTCCTGCGGGAACGTGTCCGCGGTTGGCACCGGCACATTACTCGGACCTGCCCGCGCCCGCCTGACCAGGCGGGGCTTGGGTGCAGTCAGTGCCCCAGAGCTGCCTCGTACCGGTCGATCGCGACGTCGATCAGCAGGTCATGAACGCCCATGGGGTCGGCGATCAGATCTGCGCCGCAGTCCGTGAGCATCTCCTGGAACCGGCCGGGGGAGAGGAGGTAGCTGGCCACCGCGACGCGGCCACCAGCTGGCAGCTGCTCGCGTGCGGTCGCGACGGCCTGCGCCGGGGTCGGCTCGGCGGCGGCGATGAATGCTGTGGTCACCGGGCGGCCGAGCAGTGTCGAAAGATGCTCGGCCATCTGCCGGGACATGTCCTGTCCGGCCGTGCTGCGTGTCCCGGCAGCGGCCATCACCACGGCGTCATCCTCACGCAGGCCCGCCTCGGCCAGACGCTCAGCCATCACCTGTGCGAGCCGCGGATCTGGCCCTAACGGCTCGGCTGCCACAGCCCGTCGGCCGCGCACGCAGCCGTGGATGTCCTCACGGACGTGATACCCGGTGGACAGCAGCATCGGCACCACGATCACCTGCGGCCCGGCGTCGTGATCGGTCTGGTCCTCCGCGCGGGTGCGCATTGCTGCAGCGGGCTGGGCGAGCGCTGCGACCACGTCATGCACTGACGGGTTCTGCACGTCCACGTATGCCTCGCGCAGAGGCAGAGCAGGGTGACGCTCACGCAGGTGCATGAGCAGGCGCCGCATGCTGTCGCGTCCGGCGCGCAGGCGCGTCCCGTGTGCGCAGGCAACCAGAACAGGGGCCGACGATTCGCCGCGCGCATCCGGCCCCGGAGCGTCGATCTCATCGCCTGGCAGCGCCTGTCTCCCTGAACCGGCCACGGAGGCCTCCGCGTCGGTCGGGACCAGGAAACCTTCCTGCGCTGTGCGGCCTGCAATGATCACCGCCGGATGCGTGATCCCCGCGTGCTCGACGCGCTCGACGATGGTGTCAAGCGTGCCGTGCACGGATCGCTGCTGGGGCAGGGTTGCTGACTGCACGACCGCCATCGGCAGCTCCGGATCGATCCCGCTCAGCAGCGCTTGCGCGCGCAGACGCGGCAGCCAGGACACGCCCATCATGAGGACCGTCGTCGTCCCCGGATCGCGCAGTGCCGCGAGATCCGCGGGCCCCAGGTCACCGTGAGCATTCACGACGTGCACAGCCACAGCGGAGCCACGATGTGTGACCGGGATCCCCGCCGCTGCCGGCCCCGCGACCGAGCTGGTCACACCGGGAACCACCTGCACATCGATGCCCGCAGCGCGACAGGCGAGGAGTTCTTCGCCGCCGCGGCCCAGCACGAACGGATCGCCGCCCTTCAGACGCACGACCCGTGCGCCCGAGCGTGCTTTCTCCACCAGCAGTGCGCTGATCTGCTCCTGGCTCATCGAGGGACGACCGGGGGTTTTGCCCACGTCGATCACGTCGACATCTGAACCGAGCCCGTCGACGAGCGTGACCGGTCCGAGCCGGTCCACGACCACCACGTCAGCCTGCTTCAGCAGGAGCAGACCGCGCACGGTGATGAGGTCCCAAGCGCCGGGGCCACCGCCCACCAGAGCCACCGTCCCGGGCTCGAGCGGGGCCGCGGTGCCATTGAGACCAGTGAGGCCGAGCAGCGTCGCGATGTCGGATGCCCCGGCGTCGACGTGCGACTGCGCTGCTCGCGCGTTGGTTGCGGTGCCCTCCGCGCCCGCGGTTCCCCCGGCGGCGGTCACGAGCGGTTCCGCGGCGCCGTGGCGACGCGGACCATGCCGTCCTCCACGGCGACATCGAACACCGCGATGGTCTGCGGCTCGCCACCTCCGGCATCGATCACCTCGCCGGTGTCGAGGTTCCACACCTGCTTGAACATCGGTGAGGCGAGCGTCGGCACCACCGGTGCGGATTCCGGATCCTCGCCCTCTGCCGGCACCCGATGAGTGCCCACGAGGCCGCGGGCGAGGATATTCGTACCCGAGTACGGATCGTGCTGCTGCACGGCATGCACGGACCCGTCATCGAGCAGGAACACCGCGATCTGGGTCCCATCGGGCAGCAGCGCTGCCGAACCGCGTTCAGGCGTGAGCGCAGACAGGGGGCAAATGTCGATCATGGTGCTCTCCTGATCACTGGCGATGCTCATTGCGCGTCCTCCACATCCGCACCCGCGCCGGCGGCAGCCAGCGCTGCGGCGCGGGCCTCCAGCGGGCTGTCGTACACCTCGGTGTCCTCCGGGCGTGCCGGACGCACCTGGAGGCGCTCAGGCACGTACTTGAGGTCCGGGTCGTGCTGATCCGGGGCGTTGACGAAGGAGACGAACTTGGCGGAGCGCTCCGGGTCGTTCACGGCTTCCGCCCACTCATCAACGTATGTCTCGGAGTGGCGCTGCATATCGGCCTCGAGCTCCTCGCCAATGCCGAGCGTGTCATCCACGATCACGCGGCGCAGCTCCTCGATGCCGCCCGGGTACTCCTCGACCCAGCGGGCGGTGCGCTGCAACTTGTCCGCTTCGCGGATGTACAGCATGAGGAACCGGTCGATGCAGCGCATGAGCGTGGCGTCATCGAGGTTCTCCACGAGAAGTTTGCCGTGTGCGGGACGGGCACCGCCGTTGCCGCCGACGAACAGGTTCCACCCCTTCGTCGTGGCGATGACACCGACGTCCTTTGCTTGGGCCTCCGCGCATTCGCGGGCGCAACCGGAGACGCCCACCTTGATCTTGTGGGGTGAGCGCAGCCCGCGATAGCGCTTCTCGAGGATGGTCGCCATCGTGGTGGAGTCCTGTACGCCGTAGCGGCACCAGTTCGTGCCCAGGCACGACTTCACCATGCGCAGTGACTTGCCGTAGGCGTGGCCTGACTGGAACCCGGCTGCGACGAGCCGCTTCCAGATCTCGGGCAGCTGGTCCATGCGGGCGCCGAACATACCGATGCGCTGTGCACCGTTGACCTTCACGTACAGGCCGTAGTCCTTGGCCACCTGCGCGAACACGAGCAGCTGCTCAGGCGTCACCTCACCGGCGGGCATGGCCGGGATCACCGAGTAGGTGCCGTCCTTCTGGATGTTCGCCATCACGTGGTCGTTGGTGTCCTGCAGCGATCCGAGCTGGCGACCCACGGGACTGTGGCGGCGCCCCTTGATGCTGTCCAGTGTGGCCAGGATGGAGGCCACCACCGGGCGGCACACCGCGCAGCCGCGTCCGGTGCCGTGCGCGGCCACGATCTCCGAGAACGTCTCCTGACCGCCCTCTTCGACAAGGGCGAACAGCTCCTTGCGAGACATGGGGAAGTGCTGGCACAGGGCCGTGGACACCGTGATCCCGGCCTTCTCCAGCTCCTTGTTCATGAGCGTGGTGACCATCGGCACGCAGGAGCCGCAGACGGTGCCTGCCGTGGTGGTCTCCTTGACCTGGCCTAGGGTCGTGCAGCCCTTCTCCGTCACCGCAGCGCGGATCGTGCCTGCGTCGATGTTGTTGCAGGAGCACACCACAGCGTCGTCGGGCAGTTCCGCATCAACCGTCGCACCGCCCTCGGGGGCGATCACGGCCGACGGGTCTGCACCGAGTTCGCGTCCGAGCAGCGGGCGCAGCCGTGAATACAGCTCGATATCGCCCACGAACACGCCGCCGAGCAGCACCTTCGCGTCGTCAGACATGACGAGCTTGCGGTACTTGCGGTTCACGGGGTCAACGAAAGAGACCTCGAGCGCATCCGGTGCGAGCGCGAGCGCATCGCCGAAGGCCGCGGCGTCGACGCCCACACCCTTGAGCTTCGTACCGGCGTCACCGCGCACATGCACCCGCTCGCCGCCGAGGAACTGGTCGACCACAACATCGGCCATGTCATTGCCCGGGGCGATCAGCCCCGCGCACACACCGTTGAAGGAGGCGCATTCGCCGATCGCCCAGATGTCCGGATCCGAGGTGCGGCAGCTGTCGCCGACGACGACACCGCCGCGTTCGGCGATGGCAAGGCCGGCCTCGCGGGCGAGGCGGTCGCGCGGGCGGATGCCTGTGGAGAACACGACCACGTCGGTGGGCAGCTCCGAGTCGTCGGTGAGCACGGCTGCGCCGATGGCCCCGTCTTCCGAGGCGGTGAAGCGGGAGGCCCCGGCTCCTGTGCGGGTATGGATGCCCAGGTCTTCGATGAGCAGGCGTAGCATCTCGCCGCCGCCCTGATCGAGCTGCACCGCCATCAGCCTGTCGGCGAACTCCACCACGGTGGTATCGACCTCGAGGCCATGCAGCGCCGCGGCTGCCTCCAGCCCCAGCACGCCACCGCCGACGACGATGCCGCGCAGTGGCCGCCCCAGTGCTTCCCGGCGCTCGGCGATGTAGGCGGAGAGATTCTCAAGGTCTGCCACCGTGCGGTAGTTGAACACGCCCGGCAGGTCCTTGCCTTCGGCGCGGGGGGACCATGCCCAGGAGCCGGTGGCGAGCACGAGGCGGTCGTATTCGACCGTGTCGCCGGAGGCGAGGGTGAGGGTGCGGGGTTCACGTTCGATTGACTCGACAGCGTCACCGGTGCGCAGCGTGATCCGCGGGTCCTCCCACACGGCGGGATCGAGCACCAGCATGCTGCCGTCGTGGCGCGTGAACCAGTTCGACAGGTGCACCCGGTCGTAGGGCTGCTGGGGCTCCTCGCCGATCACGGTGAGCTGCCATGTGCCGTCGGGATCCTGTGCCTGGAGGCGGGCAGCAAAGCGATGCGCTGTCATACCGCCGCCGACGACGACGATCCGGGAGCCCGCCAGATCCGGGGCGGTGTTCGTGCGTGTCGGCAGGGGGGAGGAGTCCACGGGCGCGGTGCCCTCGGTCGCGGGGTCAGTCGCAGTCATGAGCGGTCACACCTTTGAGTCGAGGTGGCTCCCGGGACGGGAACCGTAGATGGGTCACAAGCGTAGGGGATCGGGCACTCAAGCACAGGGACGCCTGGCGTCATGTCCAGGGTGGCCTCCCTGCTAACACGCAGGGAATCGGGACCGCCGCGCCCCCGCCGACACACAGGACGACGGGGGCGCGGGCGCGCACGGCTGCTCAGCCCTTCTTCTTGCCCTTTTCCCAGCCCACGATGGACCAGTTACGGGTCTCGTACAGCTGCGGTCCGTAGTTCCCCAGCCCCGGGGTGTACGCGGTGATCGACGGGCCGTTCCACAGCGGCATCATGCAGTACAGCTCCTGGAACTTCTTCTCGCACTCGTTGGCGAGCTTCGAGCGTTCCTCGAGCTCGGGGGAGACCGAGACCTTCGGGATCAGCTCGTCGATCTCATCGCTGCCGGTACCGGTCATATTAGAGCTCGACTGCGAGTTGAAGAACTGGTTCGGGCCGAAGGTCGGATCGGAACCGACGGTGTAGCCCATCATCACCAGCTGGAAGGAACGCTCCTCCATCACCTTGCCGAAGTCCCCTGACCCCTTGGAGTCGATAGTGGCCTTGAAGCCGAGCTCCTCCAGGTTCTTCTGGATCGTCTGGGTAATGGCATTGCTCAGCGGATCATCACCGAAGTTGGTGATCGAGATGTCGAGGGTCTTGCCGTCCTTTGTGCGGGCACCGTCGCCCTCAGCCTTCCAACCGGCGTCCTCGAGCGTCTTCTTGGCGGCTTCCTTGTCATGTTCGACGGGGAAGTTGTTCTCGTAGTACGGCGAAAATGGCATGAGCATCCAGGAGCCCGGCAGCTCTTCCGTCCAGTTGATGCCGTTGAAACGAAGGTTCGCCAGGGCCTGACGATCCAACCCCTGGTAGATGGCCTTGCGGACCTCGACCTCGCCGAGCACTCCCTTCGTGGTGTTGAAGTTGATGCCGGAGACAGACAAGTTCTGTGAGCGACGCACGTCCTTCGGCTCGAAGTCCTTCATCTCGTTGTAGCGGCCGATGTTCGAGATTGCGCACAGGTCGATCTCGCCGTTCTTGAAGGCCGGGATCGTGGCGGAGGACTCCATCTCTCGGTAGATGACGTTGTCGAGGATCGGCTTCTCGCCCCACCATTTCTCGTTAGGCTTGATGATCACGCGACGCTGCACGGTGTCGAGCTCCTCGAGCTCGAACGGGCCGGCCATCCACTCGGGGTGCAGGTTATTCACGTAGCCATTGTTGAAGATCTCCGGGGTATTGACAGCCGGGTGGAACGTGCCGGAGAAGAGGTCGGTCCAGGGCTGGTAGACCTCCTTCAGGGTGACCACGACCTCCTTGTCGTCCTTCCCGGCCTCGACCTTCTCGATACGGTCGTAACCCTGGGTGGAGACGGCATCGATTGTCGGATCAGAGCCGTTCATCATCCGCCACTGGTTCTCAAAGGTCTTCCAGTCGTAAGGAGTGCCGTCGTTCCAGGTGGCGTCCGGGTGGAGGGTGTAGGTGATAACCGGCTTGTCCCCGGAGTCGTCGTACTTCGCGTCGGTGCAGAAGTCCTTGTTCAGAGTCGGGGTGCCGTCGGTCTCTGAGGACCACACACCGGCGCGGTCGGTGGCAGCCTGGATCGTTGAGTTGTCGGCGCCGTTGCCAGCGTTGGACCAACCGAAGAAGTTCGGGCCGAGCGAGCCGACGGTGAGCGTGAGGGTGCCGCCCTTCTCCAGGTTGTCAACGGGCTGAGGGTTGTTGTCGACCAGATCCTCGAGCTTGTCGGAGGTGCCGCGCGCTTCGAGGTCACTCGTCGCGCCACCGCCGTCGGAGGCGTTGTTTCCGCCGCCGCCTTCGCAGGCGGCCAGCGCGAGCACTCCGCCGGAGACAGCGAGCGAGCCCAGGAGCATCCGGCGACGATCGAATGGGTTGAAGATCTTCTGCATCAGAGGGATTTCCTTTCAGGGATGGTGGAGGTGGAGAGCGTGCGGGGGTAGAAACAGGCGAATGCTTGCCCGGAGTCGACGGCCTCGAGCGGGGGCTCCTCGTGCAGGCAACGCTGCTGCTTGTCTTCGGGCAGCATCGCGTAAATGGGGCACCGGGTCGCGAAGCGGCAACCGGTGGGCACATCCAGTGGGGACGGCAGGTCGCCAGCGAGGATGATGCGCTCGCGGCTCTCCTCGACGACCGGGTCGGGGATCGGGATCGCCGACAGCAGCGCTTGCGTGTAGGGGTGCCGGGGGTTGTCGAATATCTGGTCGACGTCGCCGTGCTCGACGATCTTGCCCAGATACATCACCACGACGCGGTCACTGATATGCCGGACCACCGAGAGGTCATGCGCCACGAGCAGGTAGGAGAGCTTCAACCGTGCCTTGAGATCATTGAGCATGTTGAGCACGCCTGCTTGGATCGAGACGTCGAGTGCGGAGACAGGCTCATCCAGGACGACCAGGTGCGGATTCACGGCCAGGGCGCGGGCGATGGCGATGCGCTGTCGCTGGCCACCCGAGAACTGAACCGGGAAGCGGTTGACGTGATCGGGCTGCAGACCGACCAGGCGCATCAGCTCGAAGACACGTTCCTTGATCTCCCGTGAGCTCATCCGGGTCATCTCGAGCGGCTCAGCAAGCACTTCGTACACGGTGAAGCGCGGGTCCAGAGAGCTGAGCGGATCCTGGAAGACCATCTGCACGGTGCGCCGCACTGCCTGCTGGGCAGCACCGGCGCGGCCGTGGTTGGTGACACCTCCGATCGTGATGGTGCCGGACTGCTTGCGATCCAGCTCCATGATCTCCAGCAGCGTGGTGGTCTTGCCGGATCCGGACTCGCCCACCAGCGCCAGGCATTCGCCCTCGCGCACATCGAAGCTCACACCGTCGACAGCGCGGACGGTCCCGATCTCGCGTTTGACGAGCCCACCCTTGGTCAACGGGAAATGCTTGGACACATTCTCCAGCACCAGGACGGTCCGACGCTCCTCACGAGGGGTGCTCTCAAGCTGGGCGGCCGACTCGTGAGCGACGAAGATGTCCTGTGTCGAGACGGTGCCGTCGTGGATTTCCGCGCTGCGCACGCAGGCAGCGAAGTGCCCGTTGCCGTGGTCCACCAACTCAGGTTCGCCGTCCATGCAGGGGTCCGCGGCGAGGGGGCACCGGGGTGCGAAGGGGCAGGCTGTGGGCGCCTGCAGCAGGTTCGGCGGTGAGCCGTCGATCGAGACGAGGTCGCCTCCACGGGAAACATCGACGCGCGGCACAGAAGACAACAGGCCGACGGTGTACGGCATGAGCGGCTGACGGAACAGGGTGCGGGTGTCGGCGTATTCAACGGGGCGCCCGCCGTACATGACCATCACGTTGTCCGCGACGCCGGCGATGACACCGAGGTCGTGGGTGATCATCACGATGGCGGCACCGGTCAGCTCATTGGCTCGCCGCAGCACCTCGAGGATCTGCGCCTGGATGGTCACATCCAGCGCCGTCGTCGGCTCATCGCAGATCAGCACCGAGGGGTTGTTCGCCAGGGCGATGGCGATCATCACCCTCTGGCGCATGCCGCCGGAGAACTGGTGAGGGTACGCGCGAAGACGATCAGCGGGCGAGGGAATGCCGACAGTCTTCAGCAGTTCGATGGCGCGCTCGCGACGCTCCTGGCCACTCATGCGCGGGTTGTGCACGCGGATTGCATCGTCAAGCTGACGGCCGATCGTGAATACCGGAGTCAGCGAACTGAGCGGGTCCTGGAAGACCATCGCAATCTCGACGCCGCGGAAACTGCACATCTGCCTGTCGGTCTTCCCGACAAGTTCCTGGCCCCGGTAGGAGATGGACCCCGTGACCTTTGCAGTCGCCGGCAGCAGACCCATCACTGCCAAGGATGTGACTGATTTGCCGGACCCTGATTCGCCGACGATGCCGAGGACCTCCCCGGGACGAACGTCGAAGGAGACGCCACGCACGGCGTGGTTCACACCGTTCTCGGTGTTGAAGCGGACGTTGAGGTCGCGAACGGACAGCACGGGTTCGGCGGAGGCGTCGTAGCGGGAGGCATGTTCGTTCGCTGCGTGGATGCCGGAGACGTTGTCGGTCAGGACCTGACCCGCGTCCGTGCCGACCCCGAGGTCTTCGGCAGGAATGCCGAGGGCGGGGGCGTCCTCGGTGCTGTGCTGCGGGGTGCTGTGCTGGGGAGTGCTGTGCTGAGGGGTGTTCTGGGTGTTCATCGGGCCGTGCCTGCGGAGAGTGAGTTCGGATCAAGGGCGTCGCGCAGACCGTCATTGATCAGAGCGAGCGGGACGGTGATGAAGAAGAGCGTCACCACGGGAGCCCAGAAGAGCCACGGCTGCGAGGACAGTGCACTGGAGGCCTGGGAGATCATCAGGCCCAGCGAGGTGTCCGGGATGCTGACGCCGATGCCGATGAACGAGTAGGACACCTCGGAGAGGATCGCGCCCCAGATACTCATGGTCACGTTGAGCACGACCAGCGACGCGATGTTGGGGACCAAGTGCCGACGGATGATCCGATGCGCTGGAACGCCCATGTACCGAGCAGCCTTGACGTAGTCCAACTGCACAAGTGAATACGCGAGGCCTCGGACCAGACGCGCTGTGCCCATCCAACCGAAGACGATGAGCAACACCGACAGCGTGATCCAGCCGCCGCCGCGACCGTTCATGAGGATCGCGATGAGGATCAGCGACGGCATCATGATCATGGTCTCGAGGATGAACAGGCCGATCTGGTCGACCTTGCCGCCGAAGAAGGCGAGGGTCGTGCCGTAGACGGCCGCGATGAGTGGTGTCACGACACCGACGAGGAACCCGATCAGCAGGGATTTCTGCGTGCCCCGCACGAGCAGGGCGTAGACGTCGGCCCCGGCGGTGTTCGCGCCCAACCAGTGACGGGCACTTGGCGGCGCGCCGCCGGCGGCCCAGGGGTCGAGGTCGTCGTAGACCCAGCCGTTGGGAATGTTGCCGAACACGGCGAAGCAGACCACCAGCAGCAGGACGATGACGCCGGCGACCGCCGGCTTGTTACGCAGGAAGCGCTTGATGATGATGGCACGCTTGTTGAGGTATACGGAGGTGTTCGCATCCGGAACCTCCGCGGTCGGTGCGCCCAGGGCTGCGCCGGCGCCGCTCGCGGCGCTGGGCATCGTCGAAGTGTCGCTCATGCCATCCTCACTCGTGGGTCGACGATCACGATGGCGAAGTCCGCGAGGATCGCGCCGATCGCGAAGATGATGCAGCCGTAGGCGGTCATGGCTACGGCGACGGACACGTCCTGCTGGCTCAGTGCGTTGATGGACCACACACCCAAGCCCGGCCAGGCGAACACCGTCTCTGCGAAGAACGAACCGGTGAAGATCGCCGGGATAGTGAAGGCGATCGACTGGGCCACCGGGATGAAGGAGACACGAAGGGCGTGTCTCGAGATCGCCTTGGTGCGCGTCAAGCCCGTGGCGCGCGCGGTACGGACGAAGTCGGCGTTGATGTTGTCCAGGAGGTACTGGCGCTGCGAGACCTGATACCCGGCCCACCCCATGACGGTCATGGCGAAGGTCGGGACGATGTAATGCGCGCCGTAGTCGAGAAGCTGGTTGAACCAGCCTTGGACGCCCACGCTGGAGATGCCGGAGACAAACAGCACGCGCTGGCCGATTGCTTCGTTGATACTGATCGCGCCGAGCTGGACCAGGAGGTAGGCGACCGGGGCAGGCACGATGAACGTCAGATAGGAGTAGCCGGTCAGAGCTCGATCACCGATGGAGTACTGGCGGGAAGCGGAGTACACGCCCAGAGCCACGCCGATGATCAGGGTGAGCACGATCGTCACGAGTGTCAGGCTGGTCGAGACCAGAACCCGGTCAGCGAACTCCTGGTTGACGTAGGCGCCGTTGGGGGAGCGGCCCCAGTCCCATCGGGTGACGACGCCCGTGAGCCAGTCGAAATACCGCAGGATGATGGGGCGCTCCGGATCGAGACCAAGATTGGCCAGCATCTGTCGGATCTGCTCATCGGACATCGGGGGAGTGCGTTGCTCGAACTGGCGACCCGGCTTGAAGAACGAGCAAGCCAGGAAGAACGCAGCACTGGTAGCAACGAACGTCATCATCAGGTAGATGACGGCGCGTTTGGCGAGGTATCGGAGCATTCTGGGGCCTTCGTGCGGGGCGTGGATCGCTCGCCCCGTAAGGCGGGGGCGTGGCTCGACCACGGTGTCAAGTGCGTGTGTGCATCAGACCACTCCGGAGAGCCGGATGTGCGTGAACCGGGCGGAATTTACCCAATCGTGACCGCGGCCACAGGGGAGATGCGGGTGTGGGCTTGCCACAAAGCGTCACGAATGCCCCGGTCACGGTCTGATCTCGAATCGTGGACGCCATGAGCCGGTGCCGGGGGAGTCCATACCATGTCCGTATGCAGACGATCATTCTCGTAGTTCCGGAGCGCGGCTGACGCCCGTTACGTGACACGAGACGTCCCGCGCCCCTCAGAGCCCCCGGCCGAGGGGCTTTTTCGTGCCCACCGCTCAGAGGCGGGCTTAGACATCGAAGGAGCTGTGATGACAGGACAGACCCTCACGGGTGCACAGGCGCTCGTCCGATCGCTCGAACAGGTCGGGGTCGATGTTGTCTTCGGCCTCCCTGGTGGCGCGATCCTGCCCACGTACGATCCGCTGCTGGACACCGGGCAGCTGCGACATGTGCTGGTACGGCATGAGCAAGGCGCAGGCCACGCAGCGAGTGGATACGCCCACGCCACCGGGCGCGTTGGCGTCTGTATGGCCACCTCCGGGCCCGGGGCGACGAACCTCGTCACCCCGCTGGCGGACGCGCAGATGGACTCGATCCCCATGGTCGCCATCACCGGCCAGGTGGGCTCGCACTTCATCGGCACCGACGCCTTCCAGGAAGCGGACATCGTCGGCATGACCATGCCGGTGACCAAGCACAACTTCCTGGTGCAGGACGTCCGTGACATCCCGCGCACGATCAAGCAGGCCTTCCATATCGCCTCGACCGGCCGCCCCGGGGCGGTGCTCGTGGACGTCACCAAGGATGCGCAACAGGACAGCGCGGAGTTCATCTGGCCCGACGGACTCGATCTGCCCGGGTACCGAATCGATCCACGGCCGCACCGCAAACAGATCCGCGAGGCCGCTCAGCTGCTCATGGACGCCAAGCGGCCGGTGTTCCTGCTCGGCGGCGGTGTGTTGCGTGGCCGCGCCGTCGCGCAGGTGCGTGAGCTCGTTGACCTCTCCGGTGCACCGGCGGTCACCACGCTGATGGCGCGCGGCGCCCTGCCGGACTCCCATCCCGCGCATCTGGGGATGCCCGGCATGCACGGCAGCGTGGCGGCGGTCTCCGCATTGCAGCGTGCCGATCTGATCGTGGCGATCGGTGCCCGCTTCGATGACCGTGTCACCGGCAGGCTCGACTCCTTCGCGCCGAACGCCGCAGTGGTGCATGTGGACGTGGACGCCGCCGAGATCTCCAAGAACCGCACCGCCGATGTGCCGATCGTCGGCCAGGCCGCTGAGGTTGCCGCCGGCATCGCGGCAGAACTGCGCGGACTCATCGCGCAGAACGACGTGCGCGACTACGAGGCCTGGTGGGGCACGCTGTCGATGCTGCGTGACACGTATCCGCTTGGCTGGACGGACACCGAAGACGGCCTGACAGCACCGCAGAAGGTCATCTCCCGAATCGGAGATATCACCGGTCCCGACGCGGTCTATGTGGCCGGAGTCGGTCAGCACCAGATGTGGTCCAGTCAATTCATCCGGTACGAGGAGCCCTACTCCTGGATCAACTCCGGGGGACTGGGCACGATGGGGTACGCGGTTCCCGCCGCAATGGGCGCGAAGGTCGGCCGTCCCGAGACGACAGTGTGGGCGATCGATGGCGACGGATGCTTCCAGATGACCAACCAGGAGCTCGCCACCTGCGTGATCAACGAGATCCCGATCAAGGTCGCGGTGATCAACAACAGCTCGCTGGGCATGGTGCGGCAGTGGCAGAACCTCTTCTACGACAAGCGGTACTCCAACACCGACCTCAACACCGGCCACGGCACCGCCCGCGTCCCCGATTTCGTGAAGCTCGCCGAGGCCTACGGCTGTGCGGGACTGCGCTGCGAGCGTGACCAGGACATCGACGCCACCATCGAGCAGGCTCTCGAGATCAACGATCGCCCCGTGGTGGTCGACTTCACCGTGAGTGCCGATGCGATGGTGTGGCCGATGGTGCCGGCCGGTGTGTCCAATGACGAGATCCAGATCGCCCAGGGCATGAGCCCCGAGTGGGAGAGGGACATCTGATATGAACGCCCATGTGTCCGATTCGGCGATGCCCGAAAACACACAGACCCTGTCCGTGCTCGTCGAGAACAAGCCCGGCATTCTCACCCGCGTGACGGCGCTGTTCGCCCGCCGCGGTTACAACATCCACTCCCTCGCTGTGAGCCCCACCGAACATGCGGAGATCTCCCGGATCACCGTCGTGGTGGATGTTGCTCAGCAGCCGCTTGAACAGATCACCAAGCAGCTCAACAAGCTCGTGAACGTGCTGAAGATCGTGCAGCTGGAGCCGAGGCGCACAGTGCAGCGCGAGCTGATGCTGGTGAAGGTCACCGCGGACAACACCACCCGCACCTCGGTCCTCGAGGTGGTGCAGATGTTCCGCGCGAAGGTCGTGGATGCCTCGGCGGAGGCAGTCACCATTGAGGCCACCGGTACGCAGGACAAGCTGACGGCGTTGCTGGCCATGCTGGAGGAGTTCGGCGTGCGTGAGATCGTGAAGTCCGGTGCCGTGGCGATCGGCCGCGGCGGTACGACGATCGCAGATCGCTCGTTGCTGCGCGGTGACGAACCGCGTGAGTCGTGAGCTCGCCGTCTGCATGACTGGCCGGGGCATGCCCCGTCGGTGCATGTCCCGTCGGCCGCAGACCACGACGATCGACCGCATCGCAAGACTCCCTCTCATCATTCAAGACAGTGCCCGATAGGATCGGCCTATCGGGCTCCACACCCGATCACGCACCCCACCGAAGGAGAATCATCGTGGCGGACATGTTCTACGACGACGACGCAGACCTCTCGATCATCCAGGGACGCAAGGTCGCCGTCATCGGCTTCGGCTCGCAGGGCCACGCCCACGCGCTCAGCCTGCGCGACAGCGGCGTCGAGGTCCGCGTCGGACTGAAGGAAGGCTCCTCCTCGCGGCAGAAGGCCGAGGAACAGGGCCTGCAGGTCGGCACCCCGGCCGAGGTCTCGGCCTGGGCGGACGTCGTGATGATCCTCGCCCCGGATCAGCATCAGCGCACGATCTTCACCGAGGAGATCCGCGACAACCTCGAGCCCGGCAACGCACTGTTCTTCGCGCACGGTTTCAACATCCGCTTCGGCTACATCGAGCCGCCGGCCGGTGTGGACGTCGCCATGGTCGCCCCCAAGGGCCCCGGTCACGTGGTGCGCCGCGAGTTCGTTGCCGGCCGCGGTGTGCCCGTCATCGTGGCGGTCGAGAAGGACGAGTCCGGCTCTGCCTGGGACCTGGCACTGTCCTACGCCAAGGCGATCGGTGGCCTGCGCGCCGGTGGCATCCGCACCACCTTCACCGAGGAGACCGAGACTGATCTCTTCGGCGAGCAGGCTGTGCTCTGCGGTGGCATGAGCCACCTGGTGCAGGCAGGATTCGAGACCCTCACGGAGGCCGGTTACCAGCCGGAGATCGCCTACTTCGAGGTGCTCCATGAGCTCAAGCTCATCGTCGATCTCATGATCGAGGGTGGAATCTCCAAGCAGCGCTGGTCGATCTCCGACACGGCGGAGTTCGGCGACTACGTCTCCGGGCCGCGCGTGGTGGACCAGCATGTCAAGGATTCGATGAAGGCCGTGCTCGCCGACATCCAGGATGGCAGCTTCGCCAAGCGCTTCATCGAAGATCAGGATGGCGGCGCGACCGAGTTCCAGAAGCTGCGCGAGGATGAGGCTGGCCACCCGATCGAGGCCGTCGGCAAGGATCTGCGCAAGATGTTCTCCTGGAGCAAGGAGAGCGTGGACGCCGACTACACCGAAGGCACCGCGGCACGCTGACCTACAGGGTGCGCGTATGCGCCGCATTCCTGAGCAGTTGTCCATGGTGATTGCTACGATGCCGCGGTGACTACGCCCACACCACGATCGTCAGATCCGAACGCCGCCCCGCAGCGCACCGACCTCACCCGTCGGTCGTTGCTGGGCGGCGTCTCGCTCTCTACCGTTGGCGTTCTTGCCGCCTGCAGCGCTCTGCCGGGTCTGCCTGGCGGGGGTGGTACTGACCAGGACGACACGTCCGATGGTTCTGGCCGCTCCTCCGATGCAGGTGGGGCCGACAGTGCGGGGGAGGGCGCGACCTCGCCGATCACCGCAGACGACTGGACGAAACCACTCGATCTCGACGCTGTTTCCCTCGACGTCGCAGCTGCCGATAAGCGCTACAGTCCGATGGTTGGCGAGCGCAAGCGTGAGGACCGCTACGGCACCTGGTTCGTCCCCGTTTTTCCCCCCGATGGCGAGCTCGCCACCACGCAACCCGTTGTGGCGCAGGATGTCTCGGACGCTGGTCGCGAGGCAGCCCCTGCCGCTCTCGGCGTGCTCGCAAGCACCATTGCCACGATCCTGGACAGCCCACTCGCGCTAGAGGAGGACAATGCACGCTCCGGAGAGGTCTCCCCGGAGCTTGTGCAGGACCTCGCCCTGGACGGTGTGGACCCACACTCGTGGGACCAGGTCTTCGAGGACATCCCCCTCAACGGCACGGGTATCGGCGAGGATGGCGCGCCCGAGTTCTACGGCTTCGAGCCCACCGCGTACACCGATGGCCACCCCCGCATCCACCTGCTCGAGCATGCCCTCCATGTCGAGCCCGCGCGCTCGGGACAGGTTAAGGGAACGCTGCTCACGGCCGCGGTCCGCGGTGTGATCAGTGTGCACAGCGAGCAGCTGGGCGACACCTGGCTCGAACGGGAGGCTCAGCTCTGCCTCGGCGTTGGCGAGGGTCCTGATCAAGGACGCATCCTGCTTGCCTGTGCAGTCAGCGCCGGCGTTCCCGTGTACGTCGAGGACCCAGCGCAGATTCCGGCCGTCGAGCTTGCCGCGAAGGCCCCGGAAGCCTGGGGTACGCAGGAGCTCGCCGGGCTCAGTGTGCGGGTGCCGGATGACCTGGGCCAGGCACAGCAGATCGAACACGCGTGGCTCTGGGGAAGCGGCACACGGGACCAGCGCGCCGCGACGTTCACGCACGTCCTGCTGCCGCCGCCGACCCCGTACTCGGTGCCGACCGCTGACGTGGTCGCTCGCTTCGAGGTACCCGGCGTCGATCTGGTGCTTGCCCTGATCGACCGGGATGAGGAGAGCGATACGAGCCGCATCATTGTGCGGATCCATCGCGGTGAGGAGTCCTGGAGACTGCAGCTCTTCCAGCAGCCGAATGACACGGCCGCGCAGATCGTGCACCAGCTCGTGGCCGGGATCCACGTCTCGGCCTGACCCTGAGCCAGGGCGGGCGTCTCGGATTGCGAACCCTGCGCCCGCTATACGGACGGCTCGGTAGGCTGAGCGCCGTCTCTATCCCCTGCGGAAGGTGCTCCCGTGGCCCGCCCTATCGTGCTCATCGCCGAAGAGCTCTCTCCTGCGACCATCGACACTCTCGGTTCGGACGTCGATGTGCGCCGCGTCGACGGCACCGACCGACCCGCACTGCTCGACGCGGTCCGTGAGGCCGACGCACTCCTGATCCGTTCGGCCACCCGCGTGGACGAGGAGGTGCTGCGCACCGGTCGTCTACGGATCGTGGCTCGCGCCGGCGTGGGCCTCGACAATGTTGACGTCGATGCCGCCACCGCCGCAGGTGTCATGGTGATCAACGCCCCGACCTCGAACATCGTCTCCGCTGCAGAGCTCGCCATCGCTCTGATCCTCGCGTCGCTGCGCAACATCGGCCGCGCCGATGCGTCGGTGAAAGCCGGGCGGTGGGAACGAAAGCAGCTCACCGGCACGGAACTGTTGGACAAAACCGTCGGCATCGTCGGGTTCGGCCGCATCGGCCAGCTCGTCGCCGAACGGCTCCGACCCTTCGGCGTGCACCTGCTGGCCTACGACCCCTACGTCAACCACACCCGCGCCGCCGAACTCGATACACGCGTGGTGACTCTTCCTGACCTTATGCGGGAGGCCGACGTCCTCGCCGTGCACATGCCTCGCACCCCCGAGACGATCGGCCTGATCGGCGCGGAGGAATTCGCACTGGCGAAGCCATCGCTACACGTGGTCAACGCGGCGCGCGGCGGCCTCATTGACGAACAGGCCCTCTACGACGCTCTGACGCAGAAGCGCATCGCAGGCGCCGCCCTCGACGTCTACTCCGCTGAGCCGCCCGCCGGATCGCCCACCGCGGCGAAACTGCTCGAGCTCGAGAACGTGACCCTGACGCCGCACCTGGGCGCTTCCACCCACGAGGCGCAGGAGAAGGCCGGCGTGGCCGTCGCCCGCTCGGTGCGCCTCGCTCTCGCGGGCGAGATCGTGCCCGACGCCGTGAACGTCTCCGGTGGCGCGCTCAATGATCTTGTCCGCCCCGGTGTCGAGCTAGCCGACCGCCTGGGCCAGCTGTTCATCGCCCTCGCCGGATCCGCCCCGGAGCTCGTGGAGATCGTGGTGCAAGGCGAGATCGCCGCCCACGACGTCACCGCCCTTAAACTCTCAGCCCTGCGTGGCATGTTCCGCGGCGTCGTGAGCGAACAGGTCAGCTACGTGAACGCTCCCGTGCTCGCCGAGCAGCGGGGCATCGAGGTGCGGCTGCTGACTGACGAATCGCAGGAGCGCTTCCGCAATGTCATTCAGGTGCGCGGCACCCTGCGTGACGGCGAACGCGTGAGCGTCAGCGGCACCCTGTCCGGTGTCGAGCAGGCGCACAAGCTCGTCGAGATCAACACCCACGCGATGGACACCCCGTTCAGCGACCACCTGCTGATCCTCAGCTATGAGGATCGCCCCGGAATGATCGGCCGCTTCGCCGGCATGCTCGGCGAGCAGAGCATCAACATCGCCGGCATGCAGGTATCCCGCGCCGGATCCGCCGCTGGGGCCATGGCCCTGGTGGTCCTGAACCTGGACCAGAGCGTCGAGCGGGCGCTCGCCGAACGCATCGGCTCCGAGGTCGGCGCCGACGCGGCAACGGTCGATATCGAGTACTGAGACATTCCACTGAGGCATCCCAGAGGAGTTGCACATGGCCACCACCATCCGCCTAGCCGTCATCGAAGGCGACGGCATCGGCCACGAAGTCGTGCCCGAAGCGCTACGCGTTCTGCGCGCCGCCGTGTCCCCGGAGGGGGTCGACATTGATGCCACGGACTTCGACCTGGGAGCCGGCCGGTGGCACCGAACCGGTGAGACGCTCACCGATGCCGACCTCGACGCGCTCCGGGAGCACGACGCGATCCTGCTGGGTGCCGTGGGTGACCCCGACGTCCCGTCCGGTGTCCTCGAACGCGGCCTGCTGCTGCGCCTACGCTTTGCTTTCGACCATTTCGTGAACCTGCGCCCCACGCGGCTCGCCCCCGGTCTGCGCTCGCCGCTGACCGATCCCGGAGAGATCGACTTCGTGGTGGTGCGCGAAGGGACGGAAGGCTTGTACGTGGGCAACGGCGGCTCCATGCGCACCGGCACGGAGCTTGAGGTCGCTACCGAGGTGTCGCTGAACACTGCTGTGGGTGTCGAACGGGTGGTGCGCTACGCCTTCGACCAGGCCATGCGTCGCCGTCGGCGTCTCACACTCGTGCACAAGCACAACGTCCTCGTACACGCAGGCGCGTTGTGGCGTCGCATCGTCGAGCAGGTGGGGCAGGAGTTCCCCGAGGTCACGGTGGACTACGCGCACGTCGACGCCGCCACGATCTACATGGTCACCGACCCGGGACGCTTCGATGTGATCGTCACAGACAACCTGTTCGGTGACATCCTCACCGACCTCGCCGGCGCGATCGGCGGCGGCATCGGCATCGCAGCAAGCGGCAACATCAACCCCACGGGCGATTTCCCGTCAATGTTCGAGCCCGTTCACGGCTCTGCGCCTGACATCGCCGGGCAGGGGAAAGCTGACCCGACCGCAGCTGTGCTGTCGGTGGCGCTGCTGCTCGAGCACCTGGGGCACGATCAGGCGGCAGCTCGGGTGCGAGGCGCGGTCGATGCAGATCTGTCCTCACGCGCCGCGGCAGGTGCCCGCTCGACCCGCGAGATCGGCGACGCACTGGTAGCTGCGGTTCAGGGCGGCTGAACGCCGCCCGGCTCATCCCGACGTGGAACCACGTCGGCGTATTCTGCCTGTACACCCCCGTATGAGGAGACCTGTGATGAGTGCGCTCACCTTCCCGCAGTCCGATACCTCCCGCCGCATCGGCGACGCGGAGCGCGCCGCGATTCTTGCCGACCCTGGCTTCGGAACGCACTTCACGGACTTCATGGCGCATGCCCGGTGGAGCGAGGCCAGTGGCTGGAGCGAGGATGAGATCGTCCCGTTCGGTCCGATCACACTGTCCCCCGCGTCGGCCGTGCTCCACTATGGGCAGGAAATCTTCGAAGGGATGAAGGCATTCCGGCACGACGACGGCAGCGTATGGACCTTCCGCCCCGAGCAGAACGCCCGTCGCATGCAGCGCTCAGCTGCCCGTCTGGCGCTGCCCGAGTTGCCTGTTGAGGACTTCCTCGCCTCGATCACAGCGCTCGTGCGTGCGGACGAACCGTGGGTTCCTGCGCCGACGGGGGAGACCAGCCTGTATCTGCGTCCCTTCATGTACGCCTCGGAGCCGTTCTTGGGCGTGCGCGCCTCCCATGCCGTTGACTACCTGGTGATCGCATCCCCGGCAGGCGCCTACTTCCCGCGCGGGGTGCAGCCGCTGGTGGTCTGGGTGACCGACGCGTTCGCCCGCGCGGGCGCTGGTGGCACAGGTTCGGCGAAGTGCGGCGGCAACTATGCCTCCTCGCTGCTGGCGAAGTACGAGGCGGGCGAGCAGGGCGCCGATGAGGTCATGTTCCTCGACTCGGAAACCCACACCTTTATCGATGAACTGTCGGGTATGAACGTCTTCGCGATCACTGAGGACCAGCGCATTCTCACGCCCCAGCTGACCGGGTCGATCCTCGAGGGGGTCACGCGCGCATCCATCCTGCAGCTCGCCGAGGATCGCGGTCTCACACCCGTCGAGGAGCGGCTGGCCTATGACCGCGTGTGCGAGGACCTGCGCGCCGGACGCATCACGGAGATGTTCGCCTGCGGTACCGCTGCCGTGATCAACCCGATCGGTGAATTCCGCGATCGACACGGCTCGGTTCGTGTGGGTGACGGCGGATCAGGAGAGACCACGCTGTCGCTGCGCGAAGAGCTCACCGGTATCCAGTACGGCCGCCTCGAGGACCGGTACGGCTGGATGACCCGACTCGTGTGAGCATGGAGAGCAGATGACCAGCAACGCTCAGCCCATGACAGCGCCGCCGCGGATCGACGGCTTTCACCTGTACGACACCACCCTGCGCGACGGCTCGCAGCAGGAGGGGCTCACGCTGTCTGTCGAGGACGAACTGGCGGTGGCTGCACGCCTGGACGAGCTGGGCGTCACCTATATCGAAGGCGGCTGGCCGGGCGCCGTGCCGAAGGACACCGAGTTCTTCCGCCGGGCCGCGGCTGGTGCGCTGGAGCTGAAGAACGCGCGTCTGGCGGCGTTCGGAGCCACCCGTCGCGCGAAGATGGCCGTTGACGAGGACCCGCAGGTTCAGGCGCTGCTCGACTCTCAGGCTCCGACCATCACAGTGGTCGCGAAATCGCATCGGCGACACGTCACCGACGCGTTGCGCACCACCCCCGAGGAGAACCTCGCGATGGTGCACGAGACCGTTGCGCATCTCGTGGCCGCCGGCCGCGAGGTCTTCGTTGACGCTGAGCATTTCTTCGATGGTTTCCGCACAGATCCCGACTACACCGCGCAGGTTGTGCTTGCGGCGCACCGCGCCGGAGCAGCGGCGGTGGTGCTGTGCGACACCAACGGCGGCATGCTGCCGTTCCAGGTCACAGAGATCGTGGAGGACCTGCAGGGGCGGCTGACAGCAGCGGGGGAGCCGTCGGTGAGGGTCGGCATGCACGCGCACAACGACACCGGCTGCGCGATCGCGAACACGATCGCTGCGGTGCGCGCGGGTGCTGACCATGTGCAGGGCTGCGTGAACGGCTACGGGGAACGCACCGGGAACGTCGACCTCATCGCGGTGGCGGCGAACCTGCAGTTGAAGCTGGGCATGCCGCTGCTGCGGGAGGAGCAGCTGGCCGACGCCACACGTATCGCCCATGCCATCGGCGAGATCGTGAACCAGCCGGCGCCTGCCCGCACCCCGTATGTGGGAGCCAGCGCCTTCGCCCATAAGGCAGGTCTGCATGCTTCCGCGTTGCGTGTCGATCCGGACCTCTACCAGCACACCGATCCGCGGCTGGTGGGCAATGACATGCGCATGATCATCTCGGACATGGCCGGGCGCGCGTCGATCGAGCTGAAGGGCCGTGAGCTGGGCTTTGATCTGTCCGGCGATCAGGAACTGCTGGGGCGGCTCGCCGCGACGGTGAAGGGCCGCGAAGCAGCCGGATACAGCTACGAAGCGGCGGATGCGTCGTTCGAGATGTTGCTGCTGGAAGCGATGGGTCGCGTGCCGTCGTACGCCAAGGTGCATTCCTGGCGCACCGGCACCCACCAGCTGTCCGACGGCACACTCGAAACCGAGGCCGTGGTGCGCCTGCTGGATGACGCCCCGTCAGATGAGCCTGAACAGAGCGCACGCTCCGTCGCGGAAGGCATTGCGGCCGTCGGCCGGAGCAAAGAGGTCACCATCGCCGAGGGCAACGGACCTGTGCATGCCCTGGACAACGCGCTGCGCGATGCACTGCTCACCCGCTATCCGCAGGTTGCCGACTTCGAGCTGATCGACTTCAAGGTGCGCATCCTGGACTCCCAGCGTGGTACGGATGCGACCACGCGCGTCCTGGTCACCACGCAGATTCCTGGGCGCACCTTCGCTACCGTCGGCGTGGGTGCGAACGTGATCGAGGCGTCCTGGGAGGCGATCTTCGACGCCTACAACTACGGGCTGTTCGCCTTGGGCGTGTGAGACGGGCATCTGCCCGTGTACCAGCGGAGGCGTGTTCATCCTGCACGTTGCAACCGGCCAGGACCTGGACCTGCCCGTGACCGCGGAGCCGTGAGGTGCGGCCACGCGCGATGATGTCGCGACGCCGCTATCCGCTGGAGGTTTCGACGTATGGGACGGAGAGAACGTCTACAGGATGGCCCATGAGCTGCCGCTCCAGTTGAGCGTGGGGCGACCGACGAGGAGCATAGCTCCGTGACGTGGGGTCTATCTCGTCGTGTGTTCGGTGAAGCCGAGTGCGGTGTACAGCGACATAGCGGCGGTGTTCGTGTCCTCGACCCTCAGTCCGATCGTGCGTCCGGGCAGCGCGTGGATCGCATGCGTGATGACGGTGTTCACCAGGGCGCGTGCAAGGCCTTGACGGCGAGCATCGGGCGCCGTGAACAGGTCGATGATGAACAGGTGGTCCCGTACATCGGGCCACGGTGGGCCATTGACGGTGAGCACTGCGGCACGAATCGCGCCGACGTCTACCGTTGCGTGATCGCCTGCCCGGCCATGAGCTGTGCCCGGGTCAGGAAGCGCTTCGACCACGAGCATTCCGTCAGTGAAGGGACTCCCGTACTCCCCGCGCAACGCGGCGTGCACATCGGCGATCGCGTCCTCAAGACTGTCCTGCTCATCAGGCGGAAGGCACTGGAAATAGAGTGTGCCGACGGCGCGTGCATCTGACTCCACCATGTGCCGCAGACGCGTTCCCGCGGGAACGTTTGCGCGCGCCGCCGGGCGGGTGCCGGACCATACGAGTGTTCGCTGCATGAGGTGAACACTCACAGACTTGCGCGGTTGCGTCGAGTGAAATGACGCGTACAGGGGTGCGGCGGGGTGCGCTCAGCGGGAACGGTGCGTCAGGTGGCTCACTCGGGGGTGGTTCCGCGGGTCCTTGAGGAGGGCGCGACGATCCGATGCCAGGGCCTCGTCCTCCCCACAACTGCCTATCCACAGCAGTGCACGCGTCGCGAAGAATGTCAGACGCCAATGATCGAATAGGTGTTCGAGAGGCGTGGGGCGCCCGCATACGCAGGAACCCGACGGTGATCGAACTCTTTGGGGGAGTCATGACGGCGACGACGATACGATCAGATCTGCCTGGCAACCGGGAGGAGAGTGCGTCAGCCGATTGTGGCTCGGAAGGCTCGCTCGCCCGCTTCGATGCGGAAGCTCTGGGGCTGCGAATCCAGGAGCATGCCGCGGTGATCGCCCAGGCCACGTGCGATCTTCTCCTGATGGTGGAAGAGTTCGATCGTCGTGGGGCGCTCGCCTGGTTCCATGGCCTGAAAACGGTGGCGCATTGGTTGTCGTGGGCCTGTTCCATGTCTCCGGGCGCGGCGCGGGAGCACGTCCGGGTAGCGCGTGCCCTGCCGCGGATGCCGCGCACGCTCGACCTGTTCAAGGCAGGTCGCCTGTCCTACTCGAAAGTGCGCGAGATGAGCCGTGTGATCGACGTCGTGGACGAGAAGCGCCTCGTGGACCTTGCGCTGGAGATGACCGCGTCCCAGCTCGCGCGCACGATCCAGACGTTCCGGCAGATCGATGGCACCGCTATCGCCCAGGAAGCCCGGCGCGAAGTCCGCTGGTCAACACGCGAGGACGGCATGGTCGAACTGCGTGCTGTGTTGCCAGCCGATGTGGGCGGCGAAGTGACAACGGCCCTGGAACTCGCGCTCGAACGGGATGGCACAGATGCGCCTGCTGGTGCGGACCTCGAGGGCATCGATGCGTCCGAGCGCGCACGTGTCGGCCAGTCTGAACCGCCGCCACCGCTTGAGCACCGACGTGCTGATGCTCTCGTGGACCTTGCGCGCACGTATCTCGACGCAGCCCCCGCGGATCGCACAGGGGAGGACCGTCACCTTGTCGTGGTTGAAGTCTCGGGTGCCGTGCTGGAAGGCGGAGCTGAGCCCGAGGCAGCGCTGCGGGATGGAGCATGCGGTGACGCGGTGGACGCGGACAATACGGCGGACGCGGACGATAGGGACACCGACGACTCTGATGATCCGTCTCCTCGCTGCCATGTGCGTGGTGGTCCACCGCTCGAGGCAGCGACTGCTCTCCGGCTGATGTGCACAGGTCGCACACTCGCTGTTGTGCGCGACGCAAGTGGGGAGGTGCTGCATCTGGGGCAGGCAAAGCGCCTCGCGTCTCCTGCGCAGCGGCGCGCACTGCGCATCCGCGACCGCTCGTGCCGTTTCCCTGGCTGCCATCAGAGGAGACATCTGGATGCCCATCACCTTGTGCCCTGGCAACAGGGCGGTGCAACGGACATCGACAAGCTGGTTCTGCTGTGCCGGCGGCACCACGTCATCGTCCACGAAGGAGGCCTACGCGTTGTACGAACCGGAGAGGTCCGCGGTGACGGGGCGCCTGTCATCGATGTGATCGACAGCGAGGGTCATCCGGTCACAGTCTCGTGGCCCGCGATGTTCGAGCAGGTTCACGTCGAACATCGCGCGCGCGGTGCGAGAGCTGCACAGCCCGGCCTGGAACACGAGCCGAGGCGTGTGGCGCGACGGGGCCGGGGAGAGGAGCCTGGGTGGGAGCAGGCGTACACCGGAGAACCAGACAGGATCTTCCCCACCAGCGCTGGCGCCGGTTTCAGCCTGCAGGCATGCGTCACAGCGCTGTGCTCACCGTGATGGCAGGTTGCGGTGGCGTGTGGCTTGTGGATGCCAACGACGTCGACTGCGAGGGTGAAACCTCGCGTGCACGGAGGCGGCATGGCGTGTGCGCGCCGTCTCGATTGCGTGGCCGTCTGCCCAGTCCGCAGAATAGACGTCAGCGTGACAGAAGCGCGCGGCACAGTCATCGTGGAGGTGGATCGTGAGCATAGACGTGGGAGGCCTCATCCTGGTCGTGATGCTGGTGCTCGGGATCGCCCTGGTCGTCGGCGTGGTGGTGGTTGCCGCCGTGGTCATCGGGCTGCTCGTACGGCGCTCCACAGCAAAGGCGAAGGCAGCGGGCACGACATCGCCAGCTGATCTGGCCAGCACATCCCAACCAATGAACAGTGCCCAGGGCATCGGGGCATCGCCCGCGAGCACGTCACCGAACTTTGGCGCTTACCCGGTGCAGCCGTCGGGTGGGCCCGGTGGGGCTACTGCGGGTCAGGACCCCGTTTCGGGGACCTCAGCTGGAACGTCCCCGCTGGCGCCGCACTCGGATAGCTCGCACGCGCTGCCGCCGCGCAGCTGATCGGACCACGTGAGGGCCAGCGCGAAACGCTCCCACCCACCTCGTGCATCCGGCGGAACGACGGACGCGCTGGAACTGGCCGAGCCGTTGGCGGCACGCTCACCGCCATGGCGCCGTCGCCAGGTCGCCGGCGTACTCCATGTGCACCACGAGCTCTCCCGCGTCGTCGGTCTCCTCGAGATCCACGATGGCCTGCAGCACGAAGTCGTTGTTCTCATCGGGGTCCATCACGGTCTGCGTCACCCGCCACTGGCGTGACTCTTCTTCGATGCGCAGCAGACGCGGGGACCGTGCTCGGTCCTCGATCACGACATGGTCGTAGGTGTCGAAGAAGTCATCCAGTGCGTCGGCCCACCGATCCTGGTCCCAGCCGTCGGCGCCGTCGAGCTCCTCGAGCTGCTGCTCCTTCTCCAGAGCGAACAGCTCCACGCGATGCCACATCGCGGCCCGTACCATCGTGCGCAGCACCCGCGGTTGCCCCGACAGCAGACGCGGTGAATCCGGGCGCAGTTCGCTGGCCGCATCGGGCTCGGAATCCTCCGGATGCGCGAGTGCTTCCCATTCGTCCAGCAGTGAAGAATCCACCCCGCGCACGAGCACGCCGAGCCACTCGATCATCGACTCGATCGCCTCGTTGCGCAGCTCCTGAGGCACGGTCCGCCGCAGCGCTTGGTACGCATCCGAGAGGTACCGCAGCAGGATGCCCTCCGAGCGCATCAGCTGATACCGCGAGACGTACTCGCTGAACGTCGAACCGGTCTCGAGCATCTCGCGGACAATCGACTTCGGGGACAGGTCCTCGCTGCGTACCCACGGCCGGTGACGCTGATAGATCTCCAGCGCCGCATCGAGCTCCTCACCCAGCGGCTTCGGCCAAGTGACCTCATCGAGCAGCGCCATCCGTTCGGTGTACTCGACGCCGTCGGCCTTCAACTCCGCGAGCAAGGCGCCGCGCGCTCGGTTCTGCTGGGCCAGCAGGATCTGCATCGGATCCTCGAGGATCGCCTCGATCGTGGAGAGCGTGTCCAGAGCAAGGGTGGGGGAGTCCTCCTCGAACGAGTCGATCATCGCGATCGCGAACGGCGCAAGAGGCTGGTTCATGGTGAAGTCCAGCTGCAGATCCTCTACCAGGGTCACGGTGCGGCCCAGGTGATCGGGCTGCTCGAGGACCTCGACGATCTCCGCTTCGCGCAGCCCGCGAAAGATCTCCACGGCACGGCGCAACAGAGCGCGCTTCTGGGTGGGCGACTGGTGGCTGGTCATGATCAGGTGCCGCGCGGCAGCGAAGGCGTTGCCGGGCCGGGCGATGAGAGCCAGTTCCATCGACGGCGTGATCCGCAGATGGCCGCGCAACGCTTCAGGCGGGTTGTTGATCAGCTTGGTGAGGTTCTGTTCCGACCAGGACACCGCGCCCTCAGGGATGCGCGGCTTCGGTTCCTTCTTACGTTTCTTCGCGCTGTTGGGCCGGTGGCCGGCCTCCTCACGGGCGCGAAGCTTCGCCTGCTCCTTCTCGAACTCGATGGTCCACGGCGGTGCCTGTACGACGACATGGCCGACGGTGTCGAAGCCCGCTCGTCCCGCGCGACCGGCGATCTGGTGGAACTCGCGCGCATTCAGGAGCCGCATCCGTTTTCCGTCGAACTTCGCCAGTGACGTGAACAGCACGGTACGGATCGGCACATTGATGCCGACCCCCAGGGTGTCGGTGCCGCAGATCACCTTCAACAGGCCCGACTGGGCGAGCCTTTCCACCAGACGCCGGTACTTCGGGAGCATGCCCGCGTGATGCACGCCGATACCGTCCCGCACCAGCTTCGAGAGGGTCTGCCCGAATCCGCGGGAGAACCGGAAGTCACCGATCAGCTCGCGGATCTGCTCGCGTTCCGTGGAGGTGAGGATCTTCTGACCCAGCAGGGACTGTGCCTGCTCGAGCGCCTCCTTCTGTGTGAAATGCACGATGTACACCGGCGCATCGCGCTCCTCGAGGATGCGCGCGATCGCGTCGTCGATCGGATCCAGCGACCAGCGGTAGTCCAGCGGTACCGGCCGCGGCGCGTCATCGATCACACTGACGTCCCGGTCCGTGCGTTCCTGCAGATCGTCGACGAAGAATGAGACGTCGCCCAGGGTGCCGCTCATCAGCACGAACTGGCAGCGGGGCAGCTCCAGCAGCGGCACCTGCCAGGCCCAGCCGCGCTGCGGGTCGCCGTAGTAATGGAACTCGTCCATCACGGCCAGGCCGACGTCGCTCGTCGCGCCGTCGCGCAGGGCGTG
The DNA here is from genome assembly GCF_900258505.1 of Brachybacterium timonense. GTDB lineage: Bacteria > Actinomycetota > Actinomycetes > Actinomycetales > Dermabacteraceae > Brachybacterium > Brachybacterium timonense. The sequence continues at coordinate 2,013,213 of NZ_LT984895.1, read as the reverse complement.
GTTCGCGAAGATCTCCGCGGTGCACACGATGATCGGAGCATCGTGATTGACCGACGAGTCACCGGTCATCATGCCGACCTTGTCTGCGCCGAACTGCTGGACCAGGTCGAAGAACTTCTCGGAGACCAGCGCCTTGATCGGTGCCGTGTAGTAGGCGCGCTCGCCTCGGGCCACGGCGGCGAAGATCGCGGCATAGGCGATGGTGGTCTTGCCGGAGCCCGTGGGCGTGGCCACGATTGTGTGGTCGCCGGCGGCGATGGCCAGCAGCGCCTCCTCCTGATGCGGGTACAGGGTGCGGCCGATCTCGGCCTGTGCGGCGATGAAGCCGTCGACGATGTCCTCGGCTGTGACGCGCGGAGCCTCTGCGGGGCTGTCTGTGCGGTGGAGGGCAGAGCGATCGACGGGCAGGTGCGAGGTCAGCAGAGGCATGGGGCCAGTCTGCCAGGGCGCTAACGCGAACTCTCGGCGCCGATGCGCAGCCGAGTCCCGACGGCGTGAAGGTCCCGGTCAGAGGCCAGAGAGCCGGGTTACCGTGGAGGGGCAGGAACAGCCCGGTGAATGGACGACACCGGTCGCTGACGACCCGGGCCCGGCCGGGCCCACGGCCGAAGGAGCGCCAGATGCCCACGTTCTCGATCACCTCGACCTCGACCTCTCCGACTCGACTGGAGGCGAAGGCCCGGCAGTTCACCATCACCGTGGATGAACCACCGAGCCTGGGTGGCGCCGATGCGGGCCCCAACCCTGTCGAGTTCGTCCTCGCGGCACTGGCCGGCTGCTACAACGTGGTCGTGCAGATGGTCGCTCAGGAACAGGGCGTTTCCCTCAGCGACCTGCGGATCGATCTTGAGGGTGACCTCGACCCGTCGAAGCTGATGGGCAAGGACGTCACTACCCGTGCCGGGTACGACGGACTGCGTATGACCATCCACGCCTCGACGGACGCCGATGACGCGACGATGGAGGCGCTGCTGGCCGCCGTCGAGGAGCGTTGCCCCGTTTCGGACAACCTGCGCAACCCCACCCCGGTCTCGGTCGCTTTCGCCCGGGCCTGATGGTCGCCTCTGCCAGCGCGTGACACCGGCGCGGCCGTCGCGCGTCAGCCTGGGGCGTCGTGCGCGGGGGAGGAGTGCTTCCGGAGCCAGCGCTGATGCGCAGCCATCGCCGCTTGAGTGGGGCGTAGCGGGATCTGAGGGTCGCGGGCCTGCTCATCGAACGGCTCGCCGCGGAAGAGCAGGTACTGGTACGAAGTTCCGATGGCGGTGTGTCGTCGACCGTCATGGGAGCACCGCGCGCTGACACCGGCGGCGCAGCCCGGCTGCGCGGCCCGGCCGCACAGCCGGGACCTGCAGTCCGGGCGTTTCTCCCACCACACTTGCGATCACGGGGTACTCGGAATCGATACACCAATGTATCGTCGCCGCGTGATGCGAATCCTCCGTGCTTTCCTCACCGCGCTCTCGACCGCGCTCAGCACCGTCCTGTCCGCTCTTGGCACCGCCGCTGCCGCCGTGGGCCGCGGTGTCTCCGCCGTCGGCCGCGGTGCCTCCGCCGCCGGTCGGGGTGCGGTCGCCCTGCTGCCCGGCGAGTGGAAGAAGCCGATCGCGGCGCTGTTCGTCACGGGCCTCGCGCTCGTGCCGCTGGTCTACTCGGGCAACATGACCTGGTCGTTCATCGACCCGAGCAACCATCTGAACCAGATCACCGCCGCCGTGGTGAACGAGGACACGGGCGCGGACGCGGAGAGCCCCGACGGCGAGGTCTCCCACCTCGACGTGGGTGCGGAGTTCACGGACACCCTGCTGGAGAAGGACCAGGAGAACGTCTACCGCTTCGTGGAGGTTTCCCGCGCCGAGGCGGAGCGCGGCCTCGCCGACGGCACCTACGGGGCCACCGTCGCGATCCCCTCCGACTTCTCCGAGAACATCGCCTCCCTCGGGGGCGACGCGATGGACGCGGCGCCCGCGATGATCACCGTGACCACGAACGACTCGGTCAACTACGTCGGCGGCAACTTCACCAAGTCCATCGGCACCGCGCTCACGGACGCGCTGCGCGCCTCGGTCCTCGAGGAGTACCTCGACAAGATCTACGTCGGCTTCACGACGATCCACGACGGGATCGTGGACGCGGCCGACGGCGCCGCCGAGCTCTCCGACGGTGCGAGCGACCTCCACGACGGCACGGGCGACCTGGTCGACGGCACCGGCGAGCTCACCGACGGCACCGGGCAGCTCGTGGACGGGTCCGGTCGGCTCGCCGACGGCGCGGTCGACCTGCACTCCGGCAGCCTCGACCTGGTGGTCGGGCTGGATCAGCTGGCCGACGGCGCGGTCACTCTCCAGAACGGGGTCGCGACCCTCGACGCCGGGGCGCAGCAGCTCTCCGGCGGTCTGGTGACCCTCGACGAGAAGGGGCAGCCGCTGCGCAGCGGCGCGGACGAGCTCGCCGGCGGCACCAAGAAGCTCGCCAGCGGGGCGAGCGACCTCGCCGGCGGCGCGGGCCAGGTCGCCGACGGCACCCAGCAGCTGGACGAGACCGTCACCAGCGCCGCCGAGCGCGCCCGCGAGCTGGGCGTGACCGAGCAGAGCGTGCAGCAGGCGAGCGAGGACCTGGTCAGCGCGATCGACGACCTCGAGGGCGCAATCGACGGCATGCCCGAGCTGCTCGACGCTCCGGTCGGCGACTCCGAGACCATCGCGACGGCCACCGCCACCCTCGACGAGAGGGCCGGGGAACTCGCGGAGACCGCCCAGGGCCTCGACGATTCCACGAGCGACCGGGCCGAGGACGCCCGCACTCTTCGCGAGGGCGCCGAGTCGATCGCCGGGGAGGTCGACACGCTCGACCAGGCCGTGCAGGATGCGGCCGAGGCCGCGGATAACTCGGCGCAGTCCGCCGAGACCTCGCAGGAGTCCGCCGCGACCTCCGCGGGCTCCGCCGGGACCGTCGCCGAGGAGACCGACACCCTCGCCGCGAACGCCGCGGATCTCGCCGAGCGCTGCGCGGACTCGGGCGCGGACGAGGAGTTCTGCGGGGAGCTCTCGACCCTGTCCGAGGACGCCGCGCAGGCGAAGGAGGACGCGGCGACCGCCTCCGGGGACGCCACCACCGCCTCCACCGACGCCGAGACCGCCTCCACGGACGCCGCCGAGGCCGACCGTCTCGCCCAGGCCGCCGCGGAGACCTCCGCCGACGTCGCCGGCACCGCTGAGGGCATGAGCGGCGCCGCCTCCGACATGGAGCAGTACTTCGCGACCCTGTCCACCACCACCTCGGCCCTCGCTCAGGGCGCCGCCGACCTCGAGCGCAGCACCTCGACCCTCGCCGAGGACACCTCGACCCTGCACACCGACCTCGGCACGGTGCGGGAGGACCTCGCCGTCGCCGTCCCGTCGGCCGAGCCCGGGCAGAGCCCCTCCGACCTCGCCGACGAGCTGGCCGACCAGGCCCGCACCGCGGCGCGCGCGCTGCCCGAGGCGTACGGCACCCTGGACCAGGGCGTGCAGGACATCCACCGCCTGAACTCCGGCGCCCGCGAGGTCGCCTCCGGCGCGGACAAGCTCGCCGCCGCGACGGGCACCGCCCGCGACGGCGCGCAGGACCTCGCCACGGGCGTCGGCCAATACACCGACGGCGTGGGCTCGGCCCGCGACGGTGCCCAGCGGCTCGCCGACGGCACCGGCGCGCTCCAGGATGGCGCCGGGACGCTCGCCGACAGGATGGGCGACGCCCGCGACGGGGCGCAGCAGCTCGCCGACGGCTCCGGCACCCTCGCGGACAGCTTGGCGGACCTCGCCGACGGCGCCCGCCAGGTGGACGACGGGGCGACGCAGCTCGCCGACGGCGCGATCGACCTGGACGACGGCGCCGGCAAGCTCGACGACGGCTCGACCGAGCTCGCCGACGGCCTGGCCGATTCCAAGGACGACGTCCCCTCCTACACCGACGAGGAGAGCAGCGAGCTCGCCTCGACCGCCTCGGACCCGGTGCAGATGAGCTTCGAGCGCGAGCACGAGCTGAGCCGCTTCGGCGAGGGCCTCGCCCCGCTGTTCCTCGCGATCAGCCTGTGGGTCGGCGGCATGGCGATCTTCCTGATGATGCCGCCGTTCTCCGCCGAGGCGATGGCGCGCGGGGCGGGACCGGTGCGGCTGCTGGCCGGGGGGCTGATCCCCGCCTTCCTGCTGGGCCTGGTCCAGACCCTGATCGCCGTGTGCGCTCTGCACTGGCTGGTGGGCGTCACTGTGCAGGACCTGCCCCTGATGCTGGGCCTCGCGGGGCTGACCTCGCTGGTGTTCGTCGCCCTGAACCACGGCTTCGGCGCGATGTTCGGCCCGGTCGGGAAGTTCGTCGCCCTGGTGCTGATCGCCCTGCAGATCTCCGGGGCGGGCGGCACCTACCCGGTCCCGACCCTGCCGGGCTTCTTCCAGATGCTCCACCCGTTCCTGCCGATGACCCATGCGGTCGACGCCTTCCGCGGCGCGATCGGCGGCGGCTGGATCGACCCGGTCGGGGACATCTCCTGGCTGGTGAGCTGGCTGGTCCTCGGCGTGGTGCTGGGCCTGCTGGGCGCGGTCGTCGGCCGCCGACGAATGCAGCGCGAGCAGGCCGCGGAGGATGCGGCCGAGGCCGAGGGGGCCGATGAGGCCGAGCCCGGGACCGCCGCCGAGCTCATGGTCGACCTCGGCCTCGTCGACGGCGACCGGTGACCCGGAACAGCCAGACGAACGGGCCCGGCACCGCCTTCGCCAGCGGCGCCAGCAACGTCCAGCGCCACGGCGCGTAGGAATCCCTGCCTGGTCGCCTGCGCAGGGCGTCGGCCACAGCGTCGGCGACCTGCGCAGGCGTCATCGTACCCACGACCACCTCGGCCTTCGGCACCCGATCCAGCGAATCCGGATTCGCCGTGAAGTAGTCGGAGTGCACTCGGGTCGGCGTCAGCGACCCCACCAGGACACCGGTGCCGTGCAGGTCCTGCCGCAGCGCCTCGGTGAAGCCGCGGATCGCCCAGCGGGCCGCCGCATAGCCGACAGCCCCGGGCCAAGGGATGACGGCGACGGGCGAGTTGATCTGGAAGATCACGCCCGAGCCGCGGGCCATCATCGGCTCCACCAGCCCGCGGGTGACATGGAAGGCCGCGAAGTAGGGCAGATCCATCTGCGCGCGAGCCTCCTCGGCGCTGGTCTCCTCGATCGACTGGAAACGCCCGGACCCGGCATTGTTGATCACGGCATCCGGGACGCCGACCTCCTCGAGGATGCGGCGGCATACCTCCGCCGTGGCCTGTGGGTCGCAGAGATCCACGGGATAGGCGACCGCCCCCAGATCCTGGACCAGGGGATCAAGACGCTCGGCACGCCGCGCCAGCACGACCAGACGCGCCCCGTCGGCCCCGAGGCGACGGGCGATCGCCTCACCGATCCCGGCGGAGGCGCCGGTGATCACGATGAGCGGCCGAGTCGGCGCCCCTGATCCGGCAGCTGCGGGCGAAGGGGTGGAGCGGGCGGAACGTGGCCAGATGCGCATGTGCGTGAGTCTAGGAGGCCTCGTGCTCCGGGCACCGCAGCCGGTTTGCCGGTCACGCCTAGACTGGAGCCCATGCGCATCGCCCGATTCACCACCGGTGAGGACCCGATGTACGGCATCGTCCAGGAGAAGGACGGCCGTGACATGGTCTACGCCCTCACCGGCGACCCGCTGTACACCGAGATCCGGCCGACGGGCACCGTGCTTCCCCTGGAGGACGTACGCCTGCTCGCCCCGGTGATCCCGCGCTCGAAAGTCGTGTGCGTCGGCAAGAACTACGCCGCCCACGCTGCTGAGATGGGCGGGGAGGTGCCGACTGAACCGCTGTTCTTCCTCAAGCCGAACACGGCCGTGATCGGCCCCTCAGATCCTGTCATCCTGCCCGCCTATTCGCAGGAGGTCAGCCTCGAGGCAGAGCTTGCCGTCGTGATCAAGCGGATGGCCAAAGACATTGACCCCGAGCAGGCCGAACAGGTGGTGCTCGGCTACACCTGCGCGAACGACATCACCGCCCGCGACAGCCAGCGCACGGAGAATCAGTGGTTCCGTGCCAAGGCGTTCGACACGTCCTGCCCGCTCGGCCCCTGGATCGAGACCGACCTTGACCCGTCGGCGCTGCGGATCGGATCACGCATCGACGACGAGACCGTTCAGGACGGCACCACCGCGGACATGGTCCGTTCCGTCGCGCAGCTGCTGAGCGACATCTCCCGCGTGACCACGCTGCTGCCCGGCGACGTGGTGCTCACCGGCACCCCCGCCGGCGTGCGCACCGTCGAGGCCGGCAGTTCGGTGACCGTTGCCGTCGAGGGCATCGGCGAGCTGACCAATCCCATCGTGAGGCGCTGAGCGCGCCACCCGCATACTGCACAGGAGTTTTCGTGACCAGCACTGTCACCCCCAGCACCCCCGCGACCGGCGCCGACGTGCGCGTGCGCTTCTGCCCCAGCCCGACGGGCACCCCGCACGTCGGCATGGTCCGCACCGCGCTCTACAACTGGGCCTACGCCCGCCACACCGGCGGAAAGCTCGTCTTCCGCATCGAAGACACGGACGCCAAGCGGGACAGCGAGGAGTCCTATCACCAGTTGCTCGACGCCATGCGCTGGCTCGGCATCGACTGGGACGAAGGTGAAGAGGTAGGTGGCCCCGACGGCCCGTACCGCCAGTCGCAGCGCGCCGACATCTATCAGGACGTCATCGCGAAGCTGAAGGACGCTGGGCATATTTACGAGTCCTACTCAACAGCGGAGGAGATCGCGCAGCGTCACCGCGATGCGGGCCGCGACCCGCAGCTCGGTTACGACGGGGCCGACCGCGACCTCTCCGAGGAGCAGAAAGCCGCTTACCGTGCTGAGGGCCGCGAACCTGTGTGGCGTCTGCGCATGCCCGATGAGGACATCACCTTCGAGGACATGGTGCGCGGCGAGATCACCTTCCGTGCTGGCTCGACTCCCGACTTCGTCGTCGTGCGCGCGAATGGCAAGCCGCTGTACACCCTGGTGAACCCGGTCGACGACGCGCTCATGCGCATCACCCATGTGCTGCGCGGCGAAGATCTGCTCTCCTCCACCCCGCGCCAGATCGCGCTGTACCGGGCCCTGATGGACATCGGTGTGGCCGAGCGCATCCCGGTGTTCGGTCACCTGCCGTACGTGATGGGGGAGGGGAATAAGAAACTCTCCAAGCGCGACCCCGAGTCGAACCTGTTCCTGTATCGCGACCAGGGCTTCCTGCCGGAGGGCATGGTGAACTACCTGGCGCTGCTGGGCTGGGGGTTCAGCGCCGACCAGGACGTCTTCACGCGTGATCAGCTTGTGGAGCGTTTCGACGTGGCGGATGTGAACCCCAATCCGGCGCGCGTGGACATCAAGAAGGCCACTGCCATCAATGGCGACCACATGCGCATGCTCGAACCGGCGGACTTCACCGAGCGCATGATCCCCTACCTGCAGCGCGCCGATGTGGTGGCTGACCCGATCACGCCGGAGCAGCACGCCCTGCTCACCGCCGCGACGCCCCTCGTCCAGCCCCGTATGAACCTCCTGGGTGAGGCGCCGGATCTACTGCGCTTCCTGTTCGTCGCCGACGACGACCTGGTGGTGAATGATGATGCGCTGAAGAAGCTGGGCGAGGATCCTGTGGCCGTGCTCGATCGCGCGATCGCCGACCTGGACGGCGTGGCTGACGACGACTTCCAGGCAAGTCGACTCGAAGAAGTGCTGCGCGGTGCGATTGTTGAGGACATGGGCATCAAGCCGCGCCTCGCTTTCGGCCCGCTGCGCAGCGCGATCTCCGGACGGCGCGTTTCCCCGCCGCTGTTCGAATCGATGGAGCTGCTGGGCAAAGCCTCGAGTCTCGCCCGGCTTCGGTCACTGCGCGAGCGGCTCGCGGCAGCCTGAGTCAGAAGCCAGGCACGACGGTGACCCCGCGCGAGGGTGCGCATGCTCACAGCATGAAAGCGCCCTCGCGCTTTGCTCTGCGGCGTACGGTCGGCTATTGTTGATCCCCGGTACGAGATCGGTAACCGCCGCAGGATCGCCTTCGTAGAAGATGATCCCGGCAGGACGAAATCGTGCTCTCACCATGGGGTATGGTGTAATTGGCAACACGGCTGATTCTGGTTCAGTTGTTCTTGGTTCGAGTCCAGGTACCCCAGCGCAGACCGTCCCGCTATCGCGGGGCATGATGCCGAGCCCCGTTCGTCTAGCGGCCTAGGACGTCGCCCTCTCACGGCGGTAACACCGGTTCAAATCCGGTACGGGGTACTGGGAGGAGCCGGCACCTTCAGGGGTCGGCTCCTCGTCATATCGGCGACACGGTTGCTTCGATGCAATGCGCCAGTGCCGGTGCATATGTCGACGCACGGCGTAGGCTCAGAGCCATGGAGACCATCCCTGCCCCGCGCATCACAGTGGGAGTCCACGACTCCTCGGAATCCGATCTCGCCGTCCGCTGGGGCGCCCAGCATGCCCACGCCGTGGGCGGCACCCTGCACCTGGTTCACGCGATGGTGTGGGCCGAGCTCGGGGTGAGCACCGAACCTGTGCCCGGTATCACCGACTCCGGCGTGGGGTACGCCGCCCAGCAGCTACTGGCTGATTCCACAGCGATCGCTCATGAGATTGCTCCGGACCTGGAGGTCACCAGCGAAACGGTCGACGGGAACGCGACCGCCGTGCTCGTGGGCGCGAGCCGCGCCGCGGACGTGATCGTGGTGGGCGGCCGCGGCCTGGGGCGCGTGATGCGCATGGTGATGGGCTCGAAGTCTCTTGCCCTGGCCGCTCGTGCATACTGCCCGGTGGTGGTGGTTCGCGGCGATATCGCGATCGACGGTCCGATCGGCCTCGTCCATAGCGAGAACGATGCCGTGATCGCCCGCGCGGCGACTCTGGCCGCTGCCTACGGCGTGGGCGTCAACGTGATCGTCGCGGCGGAGACACCGCCCGAGCGCGCCGAGCAGATTCTGGACCATGTCGCGAGCGTGGTCGCGCAGACATCAGACCGTGTGGACGTCGGCGAGGTGCTGGTGCCGAAAGCGAAGGGGCCGCGTGGTCTCGTCGACGCGAGCGAGGGCACGAGCCTGATCGTCGCCCCGGCGCCGCAGGAAACCGGCGGGCCGGAGCATGCCGGTGTGTCACAGGATCTGGCGGCCATACTTCGTTTCACGAACACGCCGATCTGGATCGAACGCTGAGCCTCTCCGTGCAGGGATGCGCCTTACGCCGAGGCGCCGTGCTGCAGCACCTCAGCGAGGCTGTTCGCTGAGCTCACCACGGCGGCTGCGTGCAGTCTGCCCGGCTGGCGTGTGATCCGCTCGATCGGACCGGAGATGCTGAGAGCAGCAACGACACGCCCGTTCGGGCCGCGCACGGGCGCGGACACCGAGCCGACGCCCGGTTCGCGTTCTCCGATCGACTGAGCCCAGCCGCGCCGACGTACCGCAGACAGCTGCGTGGCTGTGAAACGCGCTCCCATGAGCCCGCGGTGGAGCCTGTCGGGCTCTTCCCAGGCCAGCAAGATCTGCGCTGCGCTGCCTGCGCGCATGGTGAGCGTGGAGCCGAGCGGCACGGTGTCTCGTAGTCCGATCGGGCGTTCCGCTGCAGCAACGCAGATGCGGTGTTCGCCCTGGCGACGGTACAGCTGGGCGGACTCGCCGGTGCGGTCCCGCAGCGTCGCGAGCACCGGACCAGCGGCTGCCAGCAGGCGATCCTCACCGGCGGCCGCCGCAAGCTCGCCGAGCCGCGGTCCGAGGACAAAACGACCCTGCATATCGCGTGAGACCAAGTGGTGATACTCCAGTGCGACAGCAAGCCGGTGCGCCGTGGGGCGGGCGAGGCCTGTCGATGTGACCAGCTGCGCGAGCGTCGCCGGGCCCGCCTCGAGGGCGCCGAGCACGGCGGCTGCCTTGTCGAGCACGCCAACGCCGCTTCCCGCGTCCTTCTCTTCCACCACCGAATTGTCCATGACCCGATATTGCCGTCTTGATGCGTGAGACGCAAATGCGGGACCAGCACGAGCGCCGGACGATGGCCACATGCAGGGCTCAGCGCTGCGCCGTCACCGGCCGCGCCCGCCCGCACGGACGAAGGGCTCGACGTCGGGCCGGAGGAGGAACCATGGCAGCAACGCTCGCTGAGAAGGTGTGGGCTGATCACGTCGTCAGGCGCGGACAGGACGGAGAACCCGACCTGCTCTACATCGACCTGCAGCTCCTGCATGAGGTGACCAGCCCCCAGGCTTTCGACGGGCTGCGCCAGGAAGGCCGCACCATCCGCCGCGTCGACCAGACGCTCGCGACCGAGGACCACAACACCCCGACGATCGACATCGACAAACCGATCGCCGACATCACCAGCCGCACCCAGATCGAGACGCTGCGCCGCAACGCCGAGGAGTTCGGTGTGCGCATCCACCCGCTGGGCGATCGCGACCAGGGCATCGTGCATGTCGTCGGCCCGCAGCTGGGCCTGACCGTGCCGGGCATCACCGTCGTGTGCGGCGACTCGCACACCTCCACCCACGGTGCCTTCGGAGCACTCGCCTTCGGCATCGGCACGAGCGAGGTCGAGCATGTGCTCGCCACCCAGACACTGCCGCTGAAACCCTTCAAGACCATGGCGATCACCGTCGAGGGCTCCCTCAAACCGGGCGTGACCGCGAAGGACATCATCCTCGCTGTGATCGCGAAGATCGGCACCGGCGGTGGGCAAGGCTACGTGCTCGAATACCGTGGCGAAGCGATCCGGAACCTCTCCATGGAAGGCCGGATGACGATCTGCAATATGTCCATCGAAGCTGGCGCCCGCGCCGGCATGATCGCGCCGGATGAGACCACCTTCGAGTATGTCAAGGGCCGCCCCCATGCACCGACGGGCGCCGACTGGGATGAGGCCGTTGAGTACTGGAAGAGCCTGCGCACCGACGACGACGCCGAGTTCGACGCCGAGGTGATCATCGACGCCGATGAGCTTGAGCCCTTCGTGACGTGGGGCACGAACCCCGGGCAGGGCCTGCCGCTCAGTGGGTCAGTGCCCGCGCCGGAGGACTTCACCGACGACACGTCCCGCTTCGCGGCGCAGCGCGCCCTGGAGTACATGGATCTCGTGCCGGGCACGCCGCTGAAGGACATCCGCGTGGACACCGTGTTCATGGGGTCCTGCACGAACGGTCGGATTGAAGACCTGCGTGCCTTCACCGATGTGATCCGCGGCCGCACCAAGCATCCCGACGTGCGAGTCCTGGTGGTTCCCGGTTCGGCGCGCGTGCGCCTGCAGGCGGAGCAGGAAGGCCTGGACAAGGACATCCTCGCTTTCGGCGCCGAATGGCGGCAGGCAGGGTGCTCCATGTGCCTGGGCATGAACCCCGACCAGCTCTCGCCGGGGGAGCGCTCCGCCTCGACCTCCAACCGCAATTTCGAGGGCCGACAGGGCAAGGGTGGGCGTACCCACCTCGTCTCGCCGATCGTGGCCGCCGCCACCGCTGTGCGCGGCACCCTCTCCTCCCCCCTCGACCTCGACGCCTGATCAGGAGCCTCCATGGAAGCCTTCACCACCCACACCGGCATCGGCGTGCCGCTGCGCCGCAGCAATGTCGACACTGACCAGATCATCCCCGCCGTGTACCTCAAACGCGTGACCAAGACAGGTTTCGACGACGGTCTGTTCCACGCGTGGCGCACCGGTGACCCTGACTTCGTGCTGAACCGCGAGCCGTACAGCGCCGGCTCCGTTCTCGTGGCAGGCCCCGACTTCGGCACCGGATCCTCCCGCGAGCACGCTGTCTGGGCTCTGCGCGATTACGGGTTCCGGGCAGTGCTCTCCAGCCGCTTCGCCGATATCTTCCGCGGCAACGCCGGCAAGCAGGGCCTCGTCGCCGCGCAGCTCGGGCATGACGACATCGAGCAGCTGTGGAAGATCCTCGAGGAGGCACCCGGCACGGAGATCACCGTGGACCTGGTGGAGCGTCAGGTGCATGCCGCCGATGCGACCTTCCGGTTCGACATCGATGACTACACCCGCTGGCGCCTGATGGAAGGGCTCGACGACATCGGGCTGACTCTGCGTCACGAAGCCGATATCGACGCGTTCGAGGCGAAACGACCTGCCTGGATGCCTCGCACTCTGCCTGTTCGCACTGCCGAGGGCTGACGAGGCGCCAGCCAGGCGTCGGCAGGCAAGAGGGTGGTGGTCACGGCCCTGCCTTCAGGGTCGTCGTACCCCGCTCCGGTATGGTGCTGAGGTATTCCCGGGCCGTTCCGTGATGATCCGAGCGCGAGCTCTCGTCCCGGACAGCGACCCCCGACGGATGACCAAGGACATCATGACCTCCACATTCCATGTACGCGGCGGACGCCGCCTTGACGGTGAGATCACTGTGCGCGGCGCCAAGAACCTCGTCTCCAAAGCGATGGTCGCCGCCCTGTTGGGCGAGGGCCCCAGCACCCTTCGCTCGGTGCCAGACATCCGCGATGTGCAGATCGTCTCAGAGCTTCTGTCCATCCACGGCGTGAAGATCGAACGTGACGTGGATGCGGGCGTGATCCGGATGGATCCCTCAGCAGTCGAGAGGGCGCATGTCGCCGACATCGATGCTCACGCCGGCAGCTCTCGGATTCCGATCCTGTTCTGCGGCCCGCTGCTGCATCGTCTGGGTGAGGCGATCATCCCGGATCTGGGTGGGTGCCGTATCGGTGACCGACCGATCAACTATCACCTGGATGTGCTGCGCAGCTTCGGTGCTGTGGTGGACAAGCGCGAGTTCGGCATCTACATCACGGCACCGAGTGGCCTGCGCGGCGCGAAGATCCACCTCGAGTACCCGAGCGTCGGCGCCACCGAGCAGGTGCTGCTGACCGCTGTACGCGCCAAGGGCATCACGGAGCTGTCCAACGCCGCGGTGGAGCCCGAGATCGAGGACCTCATCGCCGTGCTGCAGAAGATGGGCGCGATCATCTCCCTGCAGACGGACCGCACCATCACCATCGAAGGCGTTCCGCACCTGAGCGGCTACGAGCATGTGGCGATCCCAGACCGGATCGAAGCAGCCAGCTGGGCGTGCGCTGCACTGGTCACGCAAGGCTCCGTGTTCATCCGCGACGCCCAGCAGAAGCCGATGTCGACCTTCCTGAACACCTTCCGGAAGATCGGCGGTGGCATGGAGATCACCGACGACGGCATCCGCTTCTTCCACCCCGGAACGGAACTGCGGTCCATCGCTGTAGAGACCGACGTCCACCCCGGTTTCATGACCGACTGGCAGCAGCCGCTCGTGGTCGCGCTCACGCAGGCTGGCGGTATCTCGATCGTGCACGAGACCGTGTACGAGAACCGTCTGGGCTTCACCGACGCGCTCAATGAAATGGGCGCCCAGATCCAGGTGTACCGCGAGTGCCTGGGCGGCTCGAGCTGCCGTTTCGGCAGGCGCAACTTCAATCATTCCGCCGTGGTCTCTGGGCCGACGACGCTGCGGGCTGCCGACATCACCGTGCCGGACCTGCGTGGCGGTTTCTCGTACCTGATCGCTGCCCTGGGCGCGGAGGGTGTCTCCACGATCCGTGGCATCGACCTCATCGACCGCGGCTACGAGCTGTTCCGCGAGAAGCTCACGGCGCTCGGCGCCGAGTACTGGGAGGGTGACGCATGAGCAGCTCGCCGGCCGCCTCGATCGCGTTGCGGGACATCCCTGTGCCCGACTACTGCGATGTGGTGATCGTCCCGACAGGCGGCTGCGAGGAGACGGATCCGCGCGCCTGGGCTGAAGCGATCTTCGCTCACGAGAACACGCCGCTGTCCACCCGCGGGGCACGAGCGCTGCGTGATGAGGCGGTGCGCCTGCTGGACATGGTGCCGCCACCGGAGAAGACCTATGTGGTGGATGAGGTCGAGGGCGGTGAAGCGCTGATCCGTGACGACTCCGATCACCTGCAGGTTCGCATCGCCGTCGGTGTCTTGCCGGGCGGCGAGCTGCTGCAGGTCACCACCGCGGTGAAGTACCGCAGCCTGCGCGGACGCCTGCTGTTCGCGCCCCGTCGTGTGCTGCACGCTGCCGCGGTGAACACACTGGCTCGTCGCGCGCCCACCACCCTGCGCCGCCGTACCTTGGCCGAGCTGCCCCCGCAGCGGCGCCTGCCCCGTCGGGGGCCACGTGCTCTGCTGCCCCGATCAGCCTCGCGCGCCGAGTGAGCTTCGCCCGAAGCTGGGATCTTCCCGGTGCCCGTCCTCCCGCGCGCCGCGCAGGGCTGGTGATCAGCCTCGCCCAGGTGCCGCTTCGGCCGCTGATCCGCGCGCTCGTGCGCCTGCGCATCGAGAACGCCCATCGCCTCGATATCGCCGGACCGATGGTGATCGCCGGAAACCACACGGGACCCTTTGACGCTCTCGCCTACGGTTATCTGCTGCAGTTCTCGGGTGTGCCGCCCCGGTTCCTCGCCAAGCATTCGCTGTTCGAGGTCCCCGTGCTCGGCCCGCTGCTGCGTCGCACCCGACAGATCCCGGTGCATCGAGGTGCGGGACGCGGTGGCGATGCTCTTGCCGCTGCCGAACGAGAACTCTCCGCGGACGGTTCCGTCATGGTCTTCCCGGAGGGCACGTACACGAGGGATCCTGCGGGGTGGCCGATGCGCGCCCGGCTCGGGACGGTCCGCCTCACCCTGCGCACCGGTGCGCCGATCGTGCCCGTCGCCTGCGTGGGGTCGCGTGAGTTCTGGCCCGTCGGCGCGGTGTTTCCGCGTCTCGTACCGCGTAGGACGATCATCCTGCACGTCGGCGAGCCGTACGTCCCGCAACCCCGCCCAGGGGAGACGCAGCACGACGCGGAGATCCGCCTGACGGCGGAGCTCATGGACACCATCACCGAGCTGATCGCCGCGCTGCGCGGTGACCAACCACCGCCCACGCCCTATGACCCGACCATGGATGCCTTCCGCCCCGAGGACGGCATGCGGCGACCGCGCAAGGAGAGCCGACGATGAGCACGCGTCTTGCGGTCCTGGGCGCGGGGAGCTGGGGAACAGTGTTCGCCCAGGTCCTTGCGGATGCTGGATGCGAGGTTGTGCTCTGGGCGCGTCGGGAGGAGACGGCCACCCAGATTCGTGAGCAGCACCGCAATCCGGGCTACCTGGGGGAACATGACCTGCCCTCCTCGATCACCGCGACCGCGGATATCGCTGCGGCACTCGACGGCGCCGATGGTGCCGTGGTGGCAATCCCCGCTCAGGTGCTGCGCGAGACGCTGCGCGGTTGGCGGTCCGCCGGACAGGTCACGGCGTTCGATATCCCCGTCCTCTCCCTCGTCAAAGGCATCGAGCGCGGCACCGACGCCCGGATCAGCCAGATCCTCGCCGACGAGATCGCCGTCGGCCCAGAACTCTTCACCGTGCTCTCAGGCCCGAATCTTTCTGCCGAGATCGCGCAGCGTCGCCCCTGCGGCACCGTGATCGCGGGCGCTGACGCGCAAGTGGTCGAACGGGTCGCTGCCTGGTGCGACGCACCCTACCTGCGCGCCTACACCTCGGATGATGTGATCGGCGTCGAGATCGCGGGCGCGGTCAAGAACGTGATCGCGATCGTCGTCGGCGCCGCCTCCGGCCTCGGCCACGGGCAGAACACCATCGCGAGCCTGATCACACGGGGACTGGCGGAGATCACACGCCTGGGGACCGCCCTCGGGGGCAAGCGGGACACCTTCGCTGGCCTCGCCGGCATGGGAGATCTGGTGGCGACCTGCGCTTCTCCGCTCTCGCGCAACCATCGCTTGGGGGAGGGACTCGGCCGTGGCCTCAACCTCGAGCAGGCGATGGCTGAGGTGGGTCAGACAGCGGAGGGTGTCGCGACTGCCCGAGCCGTGTCGGACCTCGCCCGTGCCCTCGGCGTCGATATGCCGCTGACCACGGCCGTCGTGGACGTCGTGGACCGCCAGGCGAAGATCACCGATGTCACCGCCGCGCTGCTGTCACGGTCGGTGCGTCCGGAGTGATTACCCTCGGATCCATGACTCGACCCACCGTTGCTCTTCTCTTCGGCGGCCGTAGCGGGGAGCACGGTATCTCCTGTATCACCGCTGGCGGCATCCTCGGCGCGATCGACCGGGACCGGTACGACGTGATCGCGATCGGCGTGACCGCCGATGGTCGCTACGTGCTTGCGAGCGATGACCCGGCGGCATGGACGATGCACGACGGGAAAGCGCCACAGGTGACCGCCGACGGGCCCGAGGTGTTGCTGCCGGCTCGGGTTCATCGCGCCGGGGACCGCTGCACGCTGCGCGTGATTCGTGAGGACGGTCGTGTGGAGGACGCCGCCCAGATCGATGTCGTGTTCCCGCTGCTGCACGGCCCGTACGGCGAAGACGGGACCATTCAGGGCGCACTGGATCTGCTGGATGTGCCGTACGTGGGCTCAGGTGTGCTCGCCTCAGCGCTGGCGATGGACAAGTCGATGACCAAGACCGTGCTGGAGGCCGCGGGCATTCCCTGTGCCCCCGGCATCGTGGTGCGCGACGCGGTGCATCGACGTGATCCGCAACGAACGCACCGTGCAGCCGAGGCGCTGGAGCTGCCGCTGTTCGTCAAGCCTGCGCGGGCCGGGTCCAGCCTGGGCGTTTCCCGTGTGAACGAGCGCGGGCAGCTGGATGCGGCGCTTGAGACGGCATTCGCGATTGACCCGGTGGTGCTCGTGGAACAGGGCATCGACGGACGCGAGGTCGAGTGCGGTGTGCTGGAGGGTAGGGACGGTGCCGCGCCGCGCACCACGGTGCCGGGCGAGGTAGCCGTCGGCGCGGACCTCGACTTCTACGACTACGAGTCGAAGTACTTCGGCAAGGGCACGATCAGCATCGAGGTGCCCGCTTCTCTGCCGACACAGCAGCTGGATGCTGTGCGGGACGTGGCAGCTCGCGCGTTCACGGCGCTGCATCTGGAGGGCTTAGCGCGGGTGGACACCTTCGTCACGGCCGACGGTCGGGTGCTGGTCAACGAGGTGAACACCATGCCCGGATTCACGCCGTTCTCCATGTTCCCGGTGCTGTGGCAGGCGATGGACCTCAGCTACTCCGATCTGATCAGTGACCTGATCGACCAGGCACTCGAACGCCGCATCGGCCTGCGCTGAATCTGGTGAACGCTGATTCTGGCCGAGGCTGAGGCCGGGCATCCCTTGGTGCGGACAATGCCGAGTCTGGTGGACGCTGGACCTGGCCGGCGGCGAGGTCGGTCAGCGCACAGCCCGGTCGGCGCTGGGAAAGGGATGCCGCGGGCCCTGCTCCTCAGCCCGCGTCGGTCGGACCGACGCAGTAGTCCGTCGCCGGGATTGCCGTGATCGTGCGGCCCATCTCGAGCGGAACTGCCGAAGGCTGGTCCGGGGCGAGGGAGCGCGGCACTGTCACGTCCACCGCTGGTGTGCGGCCGTAGGTCGTGAAGTGCACGATGCCGCCCTCCTCACGGACGATCCAGTCGACCTCCACACCGTCGCTGCCTAAGCGGGTGCACATATCCGCGGTGGGGCCTGGTGGCGTAACCCCGCAGCGCAGCACCACCGCATCAGCGCCGCGCCCCCATGCGACGGTGCCTTGCGAGCTGGTCTCTGTACGGGACTGTTCGAGCATCATCGCGGGAGCGCCCTGGACGATATCGGCGCAGGCGGGATCGGCGGCATCAGGCCCTTGCGGGACGGTGACCAGACCGCAGCCAGCAAGAGCGATAGCGAGCCCAGTGCCGCACAGCACAGCGCCACAGCGAACAAACCGACTCAGAACACCATGTCCCCGGGTAGTCCACTCCGATTGAGCCCGGTCCGGCACAGTCCGCTCCCGCATGCGCCGGCCCCGAACGACACCGCCGAGCCCAGCGCGGCGACGACGGGAGCGGCGGAGAGCTGACATGCGTATCTCCTGTGTGATGCGGCCTGCGGGACGCACATCAGCCTAGCCGGGCTGCCCGCAGGCACACTTAGAGCATGACACCACCACGCGCTGTCTTCGATGGGCCCGGGCATCCCGATGCCACCGGGTCCAGTGCTGCCCACTCGGAGCAGGCGATCCTGCAGCGGATCCTCTCCACGGCCGCTCCCGCCTCCTCACCGGAGTGGCTCGAGGTCGGCCCCGGCGACGACGCCGCCGTGCTGCGCGTGCCCACCGGCCGGATCGTCGCGACCACCGACACGCTCGTCCAGGGCGTCGACTTCCTCCCGCACACGACAGCTCCGGTGCTGATCGGCCGCAAGGCCGCCGTGCAGAACCTGGCGGATGTGGCGGCTATGGGGGCCCGTCCTCTCGCGCTGCTAGCTGCCGTGAGCGTTCCCGCGGGAACGCCCACCGACGTGCTCACGCAGATCACCGTCGGCCTCACCGAACAGTCACAGCGTTGGGGTGCCGAACTCGTCGGCGGCGATATGGGCACCGGTGATGCCCTCAGCCTCACCCTCACCGCACTCGGCACTCTCGAGGAAGGGCAGCCCCCAGTGCTGCGCAGCGGGGCCCGCCCCGGTGATGTGCTCGCCATCGGCACGGCGCAGCTGGGACGCTCTGCGGCGGGACTTGCCCTCGTGCTCGCTGACCGCTGCCGCATCGCCACCGACGAGCACGGCGCACTCCGCGTGCAGCTCATCGACGTGGCCACCCCCGGGGCTGAGGAGCTGCTGCTGTGGCATAACGCGCCCGATCCGGATCTGTCGATCGGCTGGGGCAGTGGCCGCCGTGCCCGCGCCATGATGGATCTTTCCGACGGGTTGAGCCGCGACGCCGCCCGGATCGCGAGTGCAAGCAACATCGTGCTCGAACTTGACCGCGCGGTGCTCGCCACCGATGCCGAGGCTTTACGACCTCTCGCCCATGAGCTCAATGCCGATCCCTGGGACTGGGTGCTGCACGGCGGCGAGGAACACGCCCTGCTTGCGTCCTTCTCCGCGGGAGCAGTCCCCGCGGGATTCAGACAGATCGGTCAGGCACGCGCACCGCGCGACGGTGAGCAACCCGCTGTTTTGCTGGATGGTGCTCCGCTGCCTTCCCAGGGCTGGGACCACTTCGCCTGACCGTGCATCACCCCGAAAAGGCAAGCCACCGCCCTTTCATCGGTCGAGAAGGTCGGGTAGCATCTGTCGTGCGGCAACTGCCTGGAGCCAGCGAGAGCGGGTGCACCCAGGAGGCCGAGGGGACTGTGCGGGACGAGATGAGCCCGCAGAACCTTGGTGCCGCCCTAGCGTTGCTCTCTCATTGGGAGCGCGAAGGCCCCCTCGGGCCCTGATCCTGAGGGGGCCTTCGCATGCGCTCTGGGGCATCAGGCGCTAGCACCCCGGGGACGTGTCCGGGTTATTGGCCAAAATGAGGGTTATTGGCCAAAATGAGTGTATGGCCGGGGCGTGTCGTGGCGGGGTCAGGGGTGTGTTCGGCCGGCCCAGCCGTGTTGGATTCCGTTGCCGTCTTCCCAGGAGAAGCTGGTGCCGAGGGTGGGGCCGGGCTCCGGGCCTGGAGTGATCGCCGGTCGCGCTGGTGGCGGTTTCCAGTGCTCTTCGCGTGCGAGTGACCAGGGCTCTCGTGGGGTTGCGGTGAGGGAGTCCAGGAGCCATTCCGCGGCTCGTCTGGCGTGGTCCGCGGGCATTCCGCGGTGTCGCCGCAGGAGGTCCTTGACGGCCGTGTTCTGAGCGCCTTCCAGGGTGATGTCGTCCGGGGCAGCGGCTTGTCGATGTCGGGGGCGAGTGCGAGCCAGGCGAAGAGGTTCTCGTGCTTGATCAGGCCGCGGAACAAGCCACGAACACTGCGGAGGTCTCGGTGCGTGTACCACCACGGCTTGTCCAGCGGCACCGAGCTCGGGCGTTCTGTGCCGGTTCGTGCGTAGGTGCGGTGGCGGAGGAACTCGTTCCAGCGTGCTTCCCAGGACGCGTAGGCACCGAGCCAGAGAGCGGCCTGATCGAGGTTCTGAATCTTCATGAGCGCCCTGGTCAGTGCCAGGATCTGCCTCCCGGCCTCGAGGCGTGGGGCAAGCGTGGTGTAGCGGCGGACGTTCTGGAAGATGTGGAAGTAGCAGCGTTGGACGCGTGCTTGGGGCCAGTGCTCGTGCACGGCTGCGTGCAGTCCCGTTCCACCGTCTGTGACGACCAGACGTGGTGCGGGCCAGCGCTGCAGGATCTGAGCCCAGGCGATCTTCTTCTCCCGGTCGCACCACTGCCAGTCCAGCACGTAATGACCGTTAGTCGCGATCAGCAGGCACCAGTTCTGGAAGCAGGTGCCATCGAGCATGACCACGTCGTGGAGCTCGCCCGTGGGCAGTGGCGGCGGGACCTCGATACGCCAGCACCAGCGCAGACGGCGGCGGAGCGTGCGATCGCTGCCGGCCGAGGCCGGTGGCCTCTCGCCCTTCAGCAGCCAGGCATGGAACCACTCCAGCTCAGCTCGTCGGCTGATGTCGGGACGGTCCAGGACGGTGCTGGAGCCGCAGGAGCGACACCGCCACCTCGTCCGCCCCGCTGAGGTCTTCCCGCTCTTGACCAGGGACTGATCACATACACGACACCGAGGCCGATTACCAGGAGGCGACACCCAACATGCTTCCAAAGCATGTCAACACCCCTAAACCCCCAGGTCAGGGTCCAGAATCAGCCGGATCCATACACACAATCTGGCCTATAACCCACCTGGCCTTTCGAGCTCGCGAGAACCGCTGTCATGGCGCTGGACAGCCCAGGCGGCGGTATCAGCGTTCCGCACTGCGTAGGCTGATGGAACGCCCCGAACGAAGGAGAGTGCCATGCCCTTCACCGTCAAAGCTCTGCAGAAGACGGGCCCGAGTGAGTCGTTCCGCGTCACCGAGATCGAGCGCCGTGATCCGCGCCCGGATGACGTTGTGATCGCGATCCGTGCCGCCGGTATCTGCCACAGCGATATCCACACGATCCGCAATGAGTGGGGCGAAGCCCACTTCCCGCTGACCGTCGGCCATGAGATCGCTGGCGAGGTCGAAGCCGTCGGCTCCGAGGTCACTGCCTTTGCCGTCGGCGACCGTGTGGGTGTGGGATGCATGGTGAACTCCTGCGGCGAGTGCGAGCAGTGCGCGGCAGGCCAGGAGCAGAACTGCCTGAACGGTAACGTCGGCACCTACAACGCCACCGATGTTGACGGCACCATCACCCAGGGCGGCTACAGCCAGAAGGTCGTCGTCAACGAGCGCTTCGTGTGCCGCATCCCGGAGGCGATCCCCTTCGATCGCGCCGCGCCCCTGTTGTGCGCTGGCATCACCACATACTCTCCGCTCGCTCGCTGGGGTGCTGGCCCCGGCAAGAAGGTCGCTGTTCTGGGCCTGGGCGGCCTTGGCCACATGGGTGTGCAGATCGCCGCCGCCATGGGTGCCGACGTCACTGTGCTCACCCGCAGTCGCAGCAAGGAGAAGGAAGCCCTCGAGCTCGGCGCTGCCCGCGTGCTGCCCACCACCGAGGACGGCTTCTTCGACCAGAACCGTGGGACCTTCGACCTGATCCTCAACACGATCAGCGCCGATATCGACGTGGATGCCTACCTGGGTCTGCTCGCCCCGCATGGCGCCATGGTGGTTGTGGGTCTGCCGCCCGAGAAGCAGCCGCTGACGTTCCGTTCGCTGATCGGTGGCGCCAAGGTGCTTGCCGGATCGAATATTGGCGGCATCCGCGAGACACAGGAGATGCTGGACTTCTGCGCTGAGCACGGCATTGCTGCCCGGATCGAGACGATCAGCGTGCAGGAAGCCGACGCTGCCTACGACCGCGTGGTGGATGGTGACGTGAAGTTCCGCGCGGTCATCGACACCGCGACCTTCGACGGAGCGGAGCTCAGCTGAGTTCCCCGAACAGTACGTCGCGTCGGCGCACTCACGCTGACGTCGTGCAGCTGCATAGCCACCCTGCTCTGTCCAGCCGGCAAAAGCGTTTCCTCGAACGGCAGCTGCCGGGTGCGGAAGTTGTGGCCGATCTCGGCTGGGGTGGTCAGTATGCGACTGTTCTCGAGGTCGTGCACGAAGGCCGACGCTTGGTTGTCAAGGCGACCAGCCCGTCGGATCACCATGCCCTGCGGGAGATCGCCGCACACTGTCGCTGGGTTGGGGCTCTCGCTGCCACTGGGGACGCCGCACAGGCCGTCTTGCTTGATGCGGAGACACACGTTCTTGTCTTCGAGCATCTGCCTGGGAGAATCGTTCTTGAGCACCCCGCGCAGGACGATCCGCATACCTACGAGCAGGCTGGTGTCCTGCTCGCCCGGCTGCATGCGGTTGAGGCGATCCCGGACGGCGGCACATATTGGCCGGGGCAACGGGAGAAGATCCGCCAGCTGCTCGAGCGACCGCATCGTATTCCGACGGCGCAGGTCAGGGTGGTCCGCGCGGAGGTTGATGCATGGGGCCCGATGCCAACGACGCTTGTGCCTACGCACGGTGATTACCAGCCGCGAAACTGGCTGGTGGACGACAGTGGCCGCGTGCGGCTGATCGACTTTGGACGAGCTGAGCTCCGCCCTGCCGTCACTGATATAGGTCGGCTCTCCCGTCAGGATTTCCTGCGTGATGCTGTACTCGAGCAGGCGTTCTGGACCGGGTACGGTACCGACCTGCGCGGGCACGAGATGCGCCGTGCCCAGATCGTGGAGGCTATCGGCACCGCGGTGTGGGCATTCGGAGTGGGGGACGAAGACTTTGAAGCACATGGGCTTCGTCTCGTGGAGATGGTCGCTCGTGGGGCCTGATGGGTGAGTGGGGCCCGAAAGGGCGGTGCTGCGCATCACGACGGCCCCGTCCGCATGGGACGGGGCCGTCGTGATGCTGGGGTGCTGCGGCGTCGCCGCTGAGCTCAGGCGCCGAGCTTCTCGACCTTGCCGGCCTTCAGGCACGAGGTGCACACGTTGAGGCGGGTGCTCGTGCCCTTGATCACGGCGCGCACGGACTGGATGTTCGGGTTCCAGCGGCGCGAGGTGCGGCGGTGCGAGTGGGACACGGACTTGCCGAAGCTCGGGCCCTTGGCGCAGATGTCACACGTGGAAGCCACGGTCGTCTCCTGAGGGTAGAAATCGTTGCGGGTGCCCGGCGGCCGCTCCGTTCGCCAGGCTCGCGGACCGCGCGGATCCAGCGGGGCGTCGAACGGGTGACCTGAGCCCGGATGAACGTGAGTCCGCGGGCGAGGGCAACCCCGGCAGTGTATCCCACAAGGGCGCACCGATTGAAGAGCAGGGGAGTGGCCACGGCTGTGCAGTCCATCACGAGGCACGGATCCGCTGAGTATCAGGGCCTCGTCGATGTTCGCATTCGCATCTGCCCGGAGTCGCGAAGCCTGCGGGACAGTGTCCGCGAGCACGGCGCCGTCGGCCTGCTCTGGAATGTCGGACCCAGGTGGCACGATAGTCGAGAACCGTCAGCGGAAGGAGAGGTCCACGATGCCGCGTCCTCCCGCGCTCGCCTCCGGTCTTCCGGCACTCGATGAGCTGCTCGAGCCCAAGCAGAAGCGGGCCCTTGCCTCCTTCGCCGTGCGCGATCTGGGTGCCCTGCTGCGTTTTCGACCGCGGCGCTACGTCACGCCAGCCCCGCTGCGCTCCCTCCACGAGGTCGCCGACGGTGAGGAGATGACCGCCTTCGTGCAGGTCCAGTCCGTCCGAGACCGGCCCATGCGACGCCGATCCGGTTTTCTCCTGGAGGCCGTCGTCCGTGACGAGACGGACCAGCTCACCCTCACGTTCTTCCTGCCGAAGGAATACATGGTGCGCTGGCACCGCGAGCGGCTCATCCCCGGCATCACGATCCGTGTGCGCGGCACCGTGCGCATCCGCGAAGGCACGCCGCAGCTCACCCACCCGGAGTACGAGCAGGTCGAAGACACCCCCGAAGCTCGCGAACGCGCTGCACGCCCGGGCCCCGTCTACCCGCTCAAGAAGAACATCAAGCAGCAGACGATGCGGGACGCCACCCGCATCGGTGTCGAGCACGCGGCGATGGCGCCGCCCATCGTGCCCGAGCAGATCCGCCGCCGACGCAGCCTGCCCACCCTCGCCGAGGCAGCACGCCGGCTGCATGAGCCCCACACCCTCGCCGACGCCGACAGCGCCCGCCGCGCCTTCGCGGCGGAGGAAGCGCTCATCCTGCAGGTGATCTTCGCTCAGCGCCGCGCGCAGGATGCGCTCACCCCCGCCCCCGCGCTGACGGCTGACGGGCCACTGCAGGCACTGCTCGATGAGCGTCTGCCCTTCACACTCACCGCTGGGCAGCGGGACGTGGGTGCGCAGACCGCTGAACGCATCGGGCTGGGCCATCCCTCGAGCGTCCTGCTGCAGGGAGACGTGGGGTCCGGCAAGACCCTCGTGGCGCTGCGAGCCATGCTCCGCGCAGTGGACTCCGGCCACCAGGCGGCACTGCTCGCGCCCACCGAGGTGCTCGCCGAACAGCATCATCGCACGATCATGTCGCTGCTGGGTGACCTCGCCCAGGCCGGGCACCTGGACGCCCACGAGCACGCGACCCGCGTGCGTCTGCTGACTGGCTCCCAGCGCACCGGTGACAAGCGGCAGACCCTGCTGGATGTCACCTCCGGCGAGGCGGGCCTCGTGATCGGCACGCATGCGCTGCTCACAGACGCCGTCGAATTCGCGTCCCTGGGGCTTGTGGTGATCGATGAGCAGCATCGCTTCGGCGTGGACCACCGTCGGCGTTTGCGCGCGAAGGGCCCACAGGGCACGAGCCCGCACGTGATCGTCATGACCGCCACCCCGATTCCGCGCACCGCAGCGCTCACCGCCGTCGGCGACCTGGACGTCCTGACCCTGCGCGACCGGCCCGGCCACAGGGCAGGCACCACGAGCTTCGCCGTGCATGAGAGCCAGGGGGTGTGGATGCAGCGCATGTGGGCGCGCACGAGGGAGGAGATCGATGCTGGCCGGCAGGTGTTCGTGGTCTGCCCCCATATCGAGGAATCCGAACCCGAGGAGCCGAAGGACGGCTCAACGCCCGCACCCCCGCCCCGCGCTGTTCTGGAGACCGCCGCACAGCTGCAGGCTATGGCGCAGTTCTCCGATGTACGGATCGGGGTCCTCCACAGCCGGCTCACCACGGAGGAGAAACAGCACACGATGGCGGCGATGGCTGCCGGGACACTGGATCTGCTGGTCGCCACCACCATGATCGAGGTTGGCGTGGACGTGCCGAATGCGTCGGTGATGATCGTGTTGGACGCAGAACGGTTCGGTGTCTCCCAGCTGCATCAGCTGCGCGGCCGCGTGGGGCGCGCCGAGCACCCCGGGATCGCGTTCTTCCAGACCCGCACCCATGACGCCGATGCCATGCAGCGCCTGACGGCGATCGCGGGCACGGAGGACGGTTTCGAGCTTGCCCAGCTGGACCTCATGCATCGCGGGGCCGGCGACCTCATCGGTGATGAGCAGTCCGGCCTTGCGCGCACGCTGCGCTACCTCGACGTGGTCACCGATCTCGACCTGATCGAGCACGCCCATGAGGACGCCGTCGACCTCATCGCAGAGGACCCCGAGCTCCAGAACCATCCGATGCTCGCCGCGGCCGTCGAGGAACGGCTCCTGGCCGTTGAGCATGCCCAGGTCGAAAGGAGCTGATATGCCCCGTGTTATCGCCGGCAGTCTCGGTGGACGCACCATTCCCGGCAGCGTCGGCAAAGGCACTCGACCCACAGCGGACCGGGTTCGCGAGGCAATCTTCTCCCGCCTGGACGGCTGGGACGCGATCGACGGTGCCCACGTGCTCGACCTGTTCGCCGGCACCGGCGCCCTCGGGATCGAGGCGCTCTCCCGCGGCGCGGAACGCGCCCTGTTCAGCGAGGCCCATAGCGGGTCGGCCCGTCAGCTCCAGCGGTCGCTGCGAGAACTCGCCCTCACAGACCGCGCCGAGGTACGCACCGCGCGCGCCGAGCAGGTCGCCCAGGAGCTTGACCGTGACCCGTCGGCCTCATACTCCCTCGTGTTCCTCGACCCGCCCTACGACTACGCCACCGCTGCGCTTGAAGCGCTGCTGAGGAGCCTTGCCTCGGCCCTCCACCCCGACGCGGTGATCGTCGTCGAACGTTCCAGCCGCTCGGTTCCGGTGACGTGGCCTGACGGCTTCCTCGACGACGGCGTGAAGAGCTACGGGGAGACCGTCATCCAGTACGGCGGCGTGGATCACCCCGGATCGCTCTGACCGGCCGCGGCCGGCGCACCGCCACTACAGTGGTGTGCATGCGCACCGTCGTCCTGCCAGGCTCCTTCGACCCGTTCACCCTCGGGCATCTGGATCTTGTGCGGCGCGCCGCCCGGATCGCTGACCACGTGATCGTGGCGGTCTCCCACAACCCCTCCAAACGCGGAGCGCTCACAGTGACGCAGCGTCTCGACGTGATCGAACAGACCCTCGCCGCCGAGGGGCTCACCGCGCAGGCGTCCGCCCGCGCGCTGCCCAGCGGTCTGCTGGTCGACTTCTGCCGTGAGGTCGGCGCCCAGACCGTCGTGCGCGGCCTGCGCAGCCAGCTCGACCTCGCCTACGAAGAGCCGATGGCGCGTATGAACGACCATCTGGCCGAAGTCGACACACTGTTCTTGCTCACCTCCGCCCAGTACGCACACATCTCCTCGAGCCTGGTGCGCGAAGTCCATGCCCTGGGCGGCGATGTTGCGGACATGCTGCCCCCGGCCTCCGCACACGCACTCGGCCCGTGCCCCCGCCCCACAGGAGAGGACGCCTCATGACACAGCAGCCTCCGCAGACCACCAGCACGCCGAACGCCGGTGACAACGCCGGTACCTGGGATCTGAGCATCGATGTGGCCGACCTCGCCGGCCGCCCCGGCAGTCACCGCCGCGTGGAGAGCGCCGTGCAGGCGGGTGCACCGGATCCGCACGGGCCCGCCATGCAGCTTGCGTCCGGCGACCAGGCTGACGTGACCGTCGACCTGGAATCCGTGGTCGAGGGGATCTATGTGCACGGCACCGTGGACGCCGACCTCGTCGGGGAGTGCTCGCGGTGCCTGGATCCCGTTGAGCAGGTGATCCAGGCGCGCTTCGACGAACTGTTCCTGTACCCGAACAAGGTGCGCCGTGGTGAGGAACAGGACGCGGTGCTGCTGGAGGATGACCAGGTGGACCTCACCCCGCTGGTCCGTGACACGCTCGCCATCGAGGCCGACGAGCGGCCACTGTGCCGTGAGGACTGCCCCGGCCTGTGCCCGCAGTGCGGCATGCGCATGGAGGATGACCCGGACCACGAACACGTCGTGATCGACGACCGCTGGGCCGCCCTGCAGGGCTTGTTCTCCGAGCCCGGCACCACCGACGGGCCGGAGACGGAAGCAACGGCCGACGCCACCGCCGAGCCCGAGGTCGAACGCTGATGGCGCGATCACGCCGATCCACGGCAGCCGCCGATCCCGCCGGGCTGCTCGAAGCCCTTCCGCTTGATGCCGGACAGGCGCAGGACCTCACCGAGAGCGGCCTTTTGGACCTCGCCCTCGTGCACCGGTCCTTCGCCTACGAGCATGAGCTCACCACCCACAACGAGCGGCTGGAGTTCCTGGGTGATGCCGTGCTGCAGCTGGCCGTCACCGAGGAGCTGTACGCCTCCTATCCGAGCCTGCCGGAAGGCGACCTGGCGCGCCGCCGCGCCGCCACCGTGAACATGCGGGCACTCGCTGTGATCGCCCGCCGCATGGACCTGGGCGCCTATGTGAAGCTCGGGCGCGGCGAGGATCTCTCCGGCGGCCGCGCGAAGCCATCGATCCTCGCCGACACCACCGAGGCCCTGATCGGTGCCGTGCACCTGGCCTGCGGCCAGAACGTCTCGCGGCGGTTCGTCCTCGACCTGCTGCGACCGCTGCTGGCCTCAGACGAGTTCCTCGAAGCCGGATACGACTTCAAGACCCGGCTGCAGGAGATCGCCGCCCAGACCGGCACGGTTCCCGTGTACAGCGTGGAAGGCGTCGGCCCCGAGCATGAACGCTCCTTCGCGGCCACCGTCACGGTTGAGGGCGTCGTCACCGGCCGCGGTGAAGGACAGTCCAAGAAGGATGCTGAGCTGGCCGCTGCCCAGCACGCGGTGCGTGCTGTCCTCGCCGAGCGTGGCGAGCCGTTGTTCCCGCGGGGCTGAGCATGCCGGAGCTGCCCGAGGTCGAGGTGGTACGGCGCGGCCTGGCGCCGCATGTGCTTGGCCGTACTGTCACCGACGTCGACGTTGTCGATCACCGCAGTCTGCGGCGCCAGAGTGGCGGTATCGACCGCCTGCGCGCCGTGATGGTCGGGGCGCGGATCAGTGCACTCGCTCGGCGCGGCAAGTTCCTGTGGTGGCGCCTTGCGGATGATCGCGGTGAGGAGATCGGCGAAGCCCTCGTCACCCACCTGGGTATGAGCGGCCAGCTCCGAGTACGGGGCGCGGAGGTGATCCCGCCAGAGGCGCCTCAGGGTGATTTCGTGCCCTCCATCCCTACCTCGGAAGGGCCGCACCCTGACCCGCTGCGGCATCGCCGCATCACGCTGCACCTGGATGTCAGCACCCGCGTGGACTTCGTGGACCAGCGCCTCTTCGGGGGCTTATGGACGAGTGACCTGGTGCCCACGGTCGACGGTCTGACCTCCGCCTGGGGCAGCCCCGATGAGCTTCTGCCCCATGACGCCCGAGGCATCGCCCGTGACCTGCTCGATGAGCACCTGGACCGCGCGTCGGTGGTCCGTATCCTGCGCAGCCGTCGTGCGCCGATCAAGTCACTGCTGCTGCATCAGGGGATCATCAGCGGGATCGGCAACATCTACGCCGACGAAGGCCTGTGGCGCGCCGCCGTGCGATATGACGCCCCGGCCGCTCGCATCTCCGCGCAGCGGCTCGCGGACCTGCTCGAGTCATGCAGCCTGGTCATGCACGAGGCGCTTCAGGCCGGCGGCACGAGCTTTGATGCGCTGTACGTCAACGTGGACGGCCGCAGCGGCTACTTCGCGCGATCCTTGAACGCCTACGGGAAAGAGGGGGAGCCGTGCCCTCGCTGCGGCACCCTGATTATCCGTGAGCCCTTCCAGAATCGTTCGAGTTTCCGGTGCCCGCGCTGCCAGCGCCACCGTTGAACGGTCCCGTCTCGCCGAGGCGGTTCGAGTTCCAGCACGTGGCGCCGGTGCGCTGTTTGCGCGTCGGGCACGGCCATGCCTGAGCTGGCCGAAAGTCCCTTGTGCGGTAGGTTGATCCAGCGCGCACCGCGTCAGGGACGTTCCGGGACGAACCGGTCGCCCAGTCGATGCCCGCACTGCACACACCACCGATCCGGCCCCAAGGAGACCCAGTGACTGCGACGAATGCGCCCGCCCCCATCCGGGTGATGCTGGTCGACGACCATGAGGTGGTTCGCCGCGGCATCGTCACGACGATCGACGCATCCGGAAACCTGCAGGTTGCGGGGGAGGCAAGCAGTGTCGCGGAGGCGAACCGGCGTCTACCGGCGATCCGCCCCGATGTGCTGGTCGTCGACCTGCAGCTGCCCGATGGCACCGGCATCGACGTGATGAAGCATGCCCGCAGCCTGGATGCTGAGCAGACCATGATCGTGCTCACTAGCTTTGATGACGACGCTGCCGTGCGGGAGTCCCGCAGTGCCGGTGCCTCCGGTCTGCTGCTGAAATCGGCCCGTTCCCGCGAAATCATCGAGGCGATCACCACCGTGCACGAGGGCGGCAGCGTGTGGCCGAGTGATCGGGTCGACGATGAGCCGCAGCTGTCTGATTCCGATCAGCGCATCGTGGAGCTCATCGGTGACGGCCACTCCAACCGCGAGATCGCTGAACGCCTCGGCATCGCGGAGAAGACTGTGAAGAACCGTGTCACCGTGATCCTGCAGACGCTGGGCATGCAGCGTCGCACACAGGTTGCCGCCATGGTCGCGGCTCGCCGTCGCGCCTCCTGGAAGTGATCACGGCTCCTGCCTGCGCCGGGACACACTCACGACTCGGGCGCTGCCAGGCATCGGGCCGAGATTATTCCTCGGGCGGCAGCGTCACTCGCCACGCGATCATGGTGCCGGGCTCGAGGTTGAACGCATCAACCCAGCCGTTGTGACGCCGCGCCCGACTGGACATATTGGCTAGGCCGCTGCGGCGTGAGACCGACGGGTCAATGCCGCGACCGTTATCGGACACGTTCACCTGCAACACACGGTCCACACCCTCGGTGATGAGCGCAACAGTGCAGGCCACGGCCGTCGCGTGAGCATGGCGGGCCGCATTTGCGAGGCATTCGCGCACCACGGCCACCACATCCTCGGCGATCTCGGGCGGCACCTCGAGGTCGAGATCAGCGGCACGGGCGGGCAGGCGAAGTGTCGGCACGAAACCCAGACCCGCGGTGGCGATCCCCACTTCGTGACGCAGCCGCTCGGTGAGCGTGGCCTCGGAACGTTCGCGGCGCAGCGACTGCACGATCTCTCGGATCTGAGCGACCGCGTTCTCCACCCCGGTGATCGAGGACGACACCGAGGCGCGCACCGCTGCTTCGGAGGGTGCGTCATCCTCCCGGGTGAGGGAGTCGCGGAGGGTCTCCAGCTCCATGCCAACGGCGAACAGCTCCTGGATGGCCAGGTCATGCAGGTCACGCGCGATACGGGAGCGCTCATCCTCAAGCTGCGAAGGCTGCTGCAGCGCGGGCAGACGCAGTGTGAGCTCGACGAGAGCCGCCAGGGCATCCAGCCGTTCACGATCGGCCGCATCGAAGGGCGCGGTGCTGATACCACCGAGCGGAACATCGTCGTGTGTCGCGGTGGGGTCCGTGCCGTGCGGGCTGGCGGCATCGCGATCCGCGCCGGTCGGATGAGAGCCGTCGGGAGCATCCTCGTCGGGCGAGGGGTGAGGGCGCAGCACGGCGAGAACGCCGTACCCGGCATCCGCGGCGTCCACCGTTGCCATGAGCGCCGGCAGAGCGGGGCCGAAGCTGCCGGATATCGGCAGCTGCGCGGTCCGTTCGATCGCGTCGGGATCCGCGGCTGTGAGAGCGTGCCCCAGCGGCGAATCGGACGGCACCTCGTCGCCGAGCAGTTCTGGTGCATAGCGGCCGGTCACCATCTCGTGGTACCAGCGATCGCGCTGCAGGGGCAGGATGAGCAGTGATGTGCAGCCGCGCAGGTCGGAGCGGGCTGTGCCGAGCACCAGGTCGAGCATGTCCTCGGACTCACCGCCGGCGAGTACCGCCTCGACGAGGTTCTGCACGCGGGTGCGTCCTCGACGCAGGACGACATCGTGCGGGGTGCGGTCGATCGGGGTCATGCGCTCTCCTCGAACTGAAAGCGGCCATTGTCCAGGACGCGCAGCACGCGCGTTCCCGCGGGAACGGCCTCGGGGCGATGGGTGACGACGATGACCGTGCTCTGCGCGGGGAACAGCGAATCCCCACCATTTGCTACGGCTCCTGGGACCGTCAGCAGCTGGTGCAGCAGCGCGTCGCCGTGGGCGGTGTCCAGATGCTCGGTTGGTTCGTCCAGCAACGTGATGGGTGCACGGCGCAGCAGTGCTCGGGCAAGCAGGAGCCGTCGGCGCTCACCGCCCGAGATGGTGGTGCCATCGGAGCCGAGCATCGTATCCAACCCGTCGGGGGTCGACGCGATCCAGGAGGCGAGACCGACCTGTTCGAGGGCGTGCATCGCGTCGTCTGCGTTGATATCGCCGCGGGCGACGCGAAGATTCTCCAGCACGGTGGTGGCGAACACGTGGGCGTCTTCCGCGAACATCGAGATCTGTTCGCGCACCTGTGCGGGGTCGAGTGTGTGCACGTCCGCGCCGTCGAGGGTGACGTATCCGTCGAGCGGTTCAAGCAGACCGGCCAGGGTGGCGAGCAGTGTCGACTTTCCGAGCCCCGAGGCTCCGACGATGGCGAGGCGGCTGCCGGGCGGGAGGTCGAGGTCGAGCCCGCGGATACAGGCCGACTTGGGGGACCAGCCCGCCACAAGACCCCGCGCTGCCAGGTGCGGTGCCGTTCCGGTGAGACCGACCGATGGTGCCTGTGCATCCGCCGCCGATGCCGTCCCCGCGGATGCCGCCGACGCCGATGCCGTCCGCGCGTTCTCGAGTGCCTGAGCAGCATCCCTACCGCCGACGGCCTGATCTAGGCGCCGGGCTGCGGCCTGCGACCGCGCCCACTGCGAGGCAGCGGCAGGCAGCGTGTTCGCGGCCTCGAAGGAGGACAGCGGTAGCAGCAGCAGAATGCCGATCTGTCCGGCGCTCGCTGTGCCGTCGAGCCACAGCGCGCTGGCGGCGAGCAGCGATCCGCCCACAGCCAGAATCATCACCAGCGGAACCGTGGCGGTGGCCGCAGCGGTCGGAACTGCGGCTCGGTCGATCGAGGCGTCGTGTGCGTCCTGCCGCGCCCGCTGCGCCCGCAGCGCCTCCTCCAGGCGGTTCTCCACCACCAGGCTGGTGGACTCATCCAGGATGCCGAGCGCGCCAGCAGTCACCTCGGTGCGGGTAGAGACCACTGTTTCCTCCGTCAGGCGGGCAGCGCGCAGGGCGAACCACGGAGCGAGCACGCTCGCCACCAGGAGCGAGGCCAGCATTGCGAGAGCGGCCGGCAGCGAGATGGGTGCGATCGTTGCCACAATCGCGACGCTCATCACGGCGGCGACGATCACGGGGACGACGGCGCGAATAACGTGCTCGGCCATCTCTTGCGCATCATCACCCAGGCGCGAGAGCAGATCGCCGCGCCGCAGTCGTGTGAGCTGATCCGCTGGGCGGGCAGCGAGCGCCGTGAACAGGTTCGTGCGCAGACCCACGACACCGCCGAGCGCGGCGTGATGGGTGAGGATCCTCTCGAGCCAGCGGAACACGCCGCGGGAAATGCCGAGTGCCCGCACCAGCACCACCGCCACGGACAGCTCCAGAACAGGCGGCATGGTCCACGCTGTCGTCACCAGCCAGGCGGAGACCGCGGCCAGGGCGAAGGCCGAGCCGAGAGTCGCGCAGCCCGCGAGCACGGCAGCGATGAGACGCGGCCAGGGGATCTCCAGGAGAGCTGTCATCCGGGCGAGGGCAGTGTCGGCGCGGCGCACTGCCGCGACAGTGCGGCCTGTGGTCTGCGTGCTCACGTGGTCACCTCCGCGTGGATCTCGACGGTGTCGTCGGCCAGGTCCACGAGCCGGCTTCGGTGGGCGATGACGATCACCGTTCGGCCCTGAGCGGCAAGGCGTGTGATGAGGTCGAGCACCAGCTGCTCGGTGCTGCCGTCCAGGTGAGCGGTGGGTTCATCGAGCACCACAAGCTGCGCGGGGGAGAGCAGCGCCCGGCTCAGCGCCACACGTTGCCGCTCGCCGAGGGACAGCCCGCTGCCGGAGCGTCCGAGCTGCGTATCCCAGCCACGGTCGGCAATGACGCGGTCCAGTCCGGTGGCGGCTGCCACAGCGTTCAGATCGTCGTCATTCGCGTCGGGGCGGGCACTGCGCAGCACGTCACGCAGGCTGCCCGGTGGCAGCACAGGCCGCTGGGGCAGAAGGGCGATCTGTGACCACAGAGTGCTCAGATCGATCTCGCGCAGATCGTGGCGCGTTCCGTCGGCTGCGACCACAGCGGCGTATCCCTGGTCAGGGTGGACAAGTCCGAGCAGTACGTGCAATGCGGTGGTCTTGCCGCTTCCGCTGATACCGGTGACAGCGAGCACGCGCCCCGGCCTCAGGATGAGGCTGGCCTGATGCGGTGCGAGTCCGTCTCGGGAGCGCACGGTGACGCCATCGAGCATCAGTGTGGCGGAGGTGAGGTCGGGGCACGGCGCAGTGCCCTGCACGGGCAACGGTTCTTCGAGCACATCGAAGGCGGCGGTGACGGCGGCGAGTCCATCGGTGGAGGCGTGGTACTGCGTGCCGACACGACGCAGAGGGAAATACACTTCCGGGGCCAGCACGAGCACAGCGAGACCGGGGAACAGATCCATATCGGCATACACGAGCCGCATGCCGATCGCGACGGCAACCAGCGCCACACAGAGTGTGGCCAGCAGCTCCAGCACCATGGAGGACAGGAATGCATAGCGCAGGGAGCCCATGGTCGCGGCGTGATGCCGTTCACCGAGCGTCCGTACTGTCCGCTCAGGTCCGCGCTCGCGGCCGAGCGCCTTGAGCGTGGGCAGGCCTTCGACGAGGTCCACCATGCGGCTCCACAGCACACGCATGTCCGCGAGCAATCGCTCGGAACGGCCCTGCGTCAGCAAGCCGACGAGAATCATGAACAGCGGCACGAGCGGCAGCGTGCCGGCGGCGATCAGGGCGCTGATCGGATCAAGGATCGCGATCACGAGCAGGCACAGCGGCGTCACGGTGGCGCTCAACAGCAGCTGGGGCACGTACCCCACGAGGTACGGGCGAAGCTTCTCCAGGCCCGTGGTGGCAAGCGCGGTGAGATCGGCGCCGCGACCGGCTGCGCCACGGGGACCGAGACGCGCGGCGTGGTCGAGCACGCGGCCGCGCAGGTCGGCGATAGCGTCTGTGGCCGCACGGTGTGCGGTGCGCTCTTCACACAGCACCGCAAGCCCCCGCACCGCGAGCGCCGCGGCGAGCCCGGCGAGGAGGAGGGGTTTATCTGTCGGCGGGGTGTGAGAGACCAACAGGTTCGAGCCGATCGCTGCGAGGAGCAGAGCAGTGGCGATGATCGCTGCAGCCTGCACGAGCCCGAGCACCGTCGTGCGGATCACGTGTCCGCGGGCTGCGCGAACCTCCCGCAGCAGACGCGGGTCGAGTGGGGCGCGGCGCACGCGCTGCGGCGGGGCGGGATCGGTCCGGGAAGCGTCCGATGCCCCCCGCGAGGCGGAGGGCATCGGAGCGGTGGACTGTGCGGCGGTCATCGCGTCCAGTGTCGCAGGTGGACGCATCGCCGCGGGACGTGCCGGAAACTCACTGCCCGAAGGCCTCGCGGTAGCTGTCGCGAGCTTTACGGGCCAGGCCGGAGCCGGGCAACGGGCCTTCGTCTGCGGTCACGCGGTGGCGGAACACCCAGTAGGTCCACACCTGATAGGCCAACACGATCGGCAGCAGCACAACGGCCGCGATGGTCATCACCATCAGCGTGTGCTCCGTGGAGGAAGCGTTGGCGACGGTGAGGGAATGCCCCGGATCGGCAACGGACGCACCGGTCATGGGCAGAACGAACGGGAACAACCCAGCGAACAGCTGGATCGTCGCCATGGCGATGGCCAGCGCCGTCGCACCGAAGGCAAGACCCTCGCGGCGCATCCGGTTCAGCGGCACCACAGCGATCAGGGCGAGCGCAGCGATCACCAGCGGGATCCAGGTCAGGGCCGTGTTCGAGTACGCGATCTGTGCCCACACCAGGTAGATGGCGCCGCCGACGATCGTCGGGTAGATCAGCTTGCCGGCGAGCCGGTTGGCGTCATCGCGGATTGCCCCGTCGGTGCGCAGCGTGAGGTAGAGCGTGCCGTGCAGCCAGAACAGCAGCACGAACACCACGCCGCCCAGGAGAGCGAACGGGGTGAGCAGGCCCAGTAGGGAGGTGGTCACCCAGAGGTTCTCGTCGATGCCCACACCTGCGACGATGTTGGAGAACGCCACGCCCCAGAGCAGGGCGGGCAGTAGGCCGCCGATGACGTGCATGACGTCCCACATGTTCTTCCATGCGGCGTTATCGACCTTGTCGCGGTACTTGAAGGCGCAGATGCGCACGATGAGCGCAAGCAGGATCAGCAGCAGCGCGAGGTAGAAGCCGGAGAAGAGGGTGGCGTACCACTGGGGGAAGGCAGCGAACATGGCGCCGCCGCCCACGAGCAGCCACACTTCGTTGCCGTCCCAGACGGGGCCGATAGTGCGCAGGATGGTGCGTCGGCGCTCGCTGTCTCCCTTGCCGAGCGCCGCGACGTTCATGCCCACGCCGAAGTCGAAGCCCTCAAGCACGAAGTAGCCGAGGAACAGAACGGCGATGAGGATGAACCAAAGGGTCTGCAATGCAGTGGGGTCGATCATGGTGCGGCTCCTCGCTCAGTACCCGAAGGAGATGGTCTCGGGGGCGACCTCACCGGTGGACGTGTCCTTCACGGGCACCGCGACGCCCTTGAGGGCGCTCTTGCGCATGAGGAAGAACCAGACCACGGCGAGCACGCCGTACAACAGGGTGAAGGTGACCAGGGACGTGATCACGACCCAACTGGGGTGGTTGGACACGCCCTGCATGGTCAGCAGGCGCACGGTCGGGTCCAGCGGGTTGGGGTGAACCACCCAGGGCTGGCGACCGATCTCGGTGAACACCCAGCCCGCGGAGTTCGCCAGGAACGGCATCGGGGTCGAGAGCACAGCGAACCACTGGAAGGCCTTGGAGCCGCTGGTGCGGGCGTTCTCGCCTTTACCGCGGGTGATCCAGAAGGCCCAGATCGCGAGGATCCCGCTGAACACCGCGAAGCCCATCATGAGGCGGAAGGACCAGTAGGTGACGAACAGGTTCGGCCGGTAGTCGACCTCATGCTCGGCGCCGTAGATATCCGTGGCGGTCTCGCCGAACTGTTCCTTGTACTGGGCGTTCAGGTCATCCACGCCCTTCAGCTCGGCCTTGGGGTCGTTCGTGGCGAGGATCGAGGTCACGTAGGGGATCTCGATGAGGTGGGTGACACCGTCGCAGTCGGTGGTGAAGGCGTCGGGGCCGCCCACGGTCAGTATGGAGAACGGTGCGCCAGACTGCGTCTCGCACAACGCCTCGGCGGAGGCCATCTTCATCGGCTGCTGCTGGAACATCAGCTTCGCCTGAGCGTCACCGGAGATGAAAAGACCAATGGCGGCGACCACCATGACCAGCACGCCGAAGCGCACGCCCGGGCGGTAGACATCGCGTGCGAGAGTCGTGTGCAGCGCTTTCTCTTCTCCATCGGCCAGGGCCTCAGCCTTGCGATGGTGGACTGCCATATGCCACGCCGCCACACCCGTGACGAATGCGCCGGCAAGAAGCCAGGCGCCGGTGATGACGTGCGGGAAAGCAGCGAGCGTGGTTGGGTTGCTGAGCACACTGAAGATCGAGCCCTGCGACGGGTCGAGCTCCGCGCGACCGGTCTGCTCGTTCAGCATGACGCCGAAGGGGTGCTGCATGAAGGAGTTGGCAGCGAGAATGAAGTAGGCGGACAGCGTGGTGCCGAGCGCGACCAGCCAGATGGTGGCCAGGTGCACCTTCTCCGGCAGCTTGTTCCAGCCGAAGATCCACAGCCCCAGGAACACCGACTCCATGAAGAAGGCGGCCAGACCCTCGAGGGCCAGGGGAGCACCGAAGACGTCGCCCACGAAGACGCTGTATTCAGACCAGTTCATGCCGAACTGGAATTCTTGGACGATGCCGGTGGCGATGCCGATCCCGAAGTTGACGATCAGCATTGAGCCGAAGAATTTCGTCAGCCGGGTCCAGGCGTCCTTGCGGACAGGGTCCTTGGATCGCACGGCGACGGTCTGCATGATCGCCACGAGCAGCGATAGGCCGATCGTGAGTGGGACGAAGATGAAGTGGTAGACGGTGGTGATTCCGAACTGCCACCGCGCAATGTCGAGGGCTTCCATGTGTTCTCCAAGCAGGGACGACACTCTGTCATGAAAGTATGACCGTCCGGTCACCGCAGTGCAGGACGATAGTCCCGATCACGGCGACTTCGACGACGACGTCGGCTCTGCCTACTGTGGCACGGAGCAGGCCCGTTTGCGACGCACCGCGGCCCGATACGGGCATGGTGATGCTCCTGTGACATACTGACGCGAGCGCTCTCCTGCTCCGCACCGAGTCGGGAGAACCTCCCGGCGCCGCGCCGCCGGAGCCCTGGGCACGCGCCTGACGCGACCGGGATCGCTCCGCGACCGGCATCGCTGCGCTTCCCTGGTGTGGGGAGCTGCGCGACGGTGAGGGCTACATGACTTCCGTCCCCACGGACGATGACCACGGGCCGCTGGGTGCGCTGCGTCCCGCAGAAGGAGACAGCCTGATGGCTGATCGCATGGAGCACATTTCTGCGCAGGAGAACAGCACCTCATCGGAGTCGGAGAGCACCTCGGTGCCCGCGCGTCGCACGCGTCGACGCGCGGGAGCACCAGCGGGCGCGCCAGCATCGAGCACGCCAGTGGCGACTGCGGCCGATGCGGCTCCGCGCACGTCGGTCCCGGAGCAGAGCGCCCAGGTGCTCGAGGAGGCTCCGAAGCGGCCGACTCGTCGTCGTCGCGCGGGGGCACCTGCAGGTCCGCCGGTGTTTGTGCCGCCCGCAGCACCGACGTCATCGGACGATGCACCGAAGGAGCCTGAGCAGCCACGTGATGACGCGCCGGCCGGTGCAGCCGATGATCAGGGTGGTGCCCGCGATGCGAGCCCGGTTGCCGATGACCTCCGCGCCCTCGCGTTCCGCACCGGCCAGGAAGGGCGCGGGGATGAGCAGCCTGATGAGGCCGAGCGCGCCCGCCGCGAACAGGCACAGGTGGACCTGACATCGCTTCTGTTCCAGGCTCCGACACCGACGCGCACACGCACCACGGTGGGCAGCGAGAGCTCCCCGGCTGGAAGCGCCGACCTCGCCTTCGACTCCGGCAGTAGTGCCACAGCGCAGCGTGGCGAGACCGACGATGACAGTGACGACGCCGGCGGCGCCGATGGCACCTCGACCGATGAGCCCAGCGACGATACGCAGGACGATCAGAATGCCCAGGGCACGTCCGGGCAGAACTCGAGTGATGACGACAGCTCCGGACGCTCTGGCTCCTCGCGCCGTCGCCGTCGGCGCGGTGGTCGTGGTCGCCGCGGGCGCGGTCGAGGTGACGATGATCGCCGGGGCGCCGGCGATTCGGACGATGCGTCCCAGGAGGGCTCGAACTCCTCTGACGATCAGGAGCCATCAGGCGGAAGCAACGAATCGGATGCCGCCCAGCCCGGTCATCACAGCGGTGACTCGTCGTCCGAGGACTCGGGCAGCTCGAGCTCCTCGCGTCGTCGCCGTCGTCGCCGTCGTTCCGGCTCCTCCGACTCTGATGTCTCCTCCCCGGATGATCCGCCGAACACGGTGGTCAAGGTCCGTGAAGGCCGTGATGAGGTCAAGGCGGTCAAGGGTTCCACTCGTCTGGAGGCCAAGAAGCAGCGCCGGCGAGAGGGCCGTGAGTCCGGGCGCCGCCGCAGTGTGATCACCGAGGCTGAGTTCCTGGCTCGTCGCGAGTCGGTCAAGCGGTCGATGGTGGTGCGTGAGCGCCCTGGGCGCACGCAGATCGCGGTGCTTGAGGACGATGTTCTGGTCGAGCATTACGTCGCACAGAAGACGCAGACCTCGATGGTGGGCAACGTGTACCTGGGCAAGGTGCAGAACGTGCTGCCCTCCATGGAGGCCGCCTTCGTGGACATCGGCCGCGGTCGTAACGCAGTGCTGTACGCCGGTGAGGTCAACTGGGACGCTGCAGGTCTGGACGGCCAGCCGCGTCGTATCGAGCTGGCACTCAAGAGCGGCGATTCCGTGCTCGTGCAGGTCACGAAGGACCCGATCGGCCATAAGGGTGCGCGTTTGACCAGTCAGATCTCGCTGCCAGGCCGGTATGTGGTGTTTGTGCCGGGCGGGTCGATGACGGGTATCTCCCGCAAGCTGCCTGATACCGAGCGCAGCCGACTGAAGAAGATCATGAAGCAGATCATCCCGGCGGAGGCGGGCGTGATCGTCCGCACGGCGGCGGAGGGTGCGAGCGAGGAGGAGCTCACCCGTGATGTAGAGCGTCTGCGCTCCCAGTGGGAGAAGATCGAGAAGGCCAAGGGCAGCAAGTCCGCACCGGTGGCTCTCTCGCAGGAGCCCGACCTCGCCATTCGCGTCGTGCGCGATGTGTTCAATGAAGACTTCACATCACTGATCGTCGAGGGTGAGCGCACCCATGACGAGGTGCACTCGTATGTCTCCTCTGTCGCCCCTGACCTGCTGGAGCGGCTGACCCGCCACGTGGGGGAGAAGGACGTCTTCGCTAAGCACCGCATTGACGAGCAGCTGCTGAAGGCGATGGACCGCAAGGTGTATCTGCCCTCCGGCGGCTCGCTGGTGATCGATCGTACCGAGGCGATGACGGTGATCGACGTGAACACCGGCAAGTTCACCGGCTCGGGCGGATCGCTCGAGGAGACGGTCACACGCAACAACCTCGAGGCGGCCGAGGAGATCGTGCGGCAGCTGCGGTTGCGCGATATCGGCGGCATCATCGTCATCGACTTCATCGACATGGTGCTCGAGTCCAACCGTGACCTCGTCCTGCGTCGACTGGTGGAGTGCCTGGGGCGTGACCGCACGAAGCACCAGGTTGCTGAGGTGACGTCCCTCGGCCTCGTGCAGATGACTCGTAAGCGAGTGGGTCAGGGGCTGGTGGAGACTTTCTCCACGAGCTGCGAGCACTGCAATGGTCGCGGGCACATCGTGGACATGGACGCGCCCGCGGAGGGTTCGCGTTCCGGTGGCGGGTCGGCGTCCTCACAGGAGTCCTCACGCTCATCCCGTAAGCGCGGCTCGCGCGGTCGTTCCCGTAACGGCTCGGCGAAGGACGCCGTGAGCGAGCTGCTCGATCAGAAGAATGGTGACGTGCACCGGCTGGAGGAAGACGAGGACTCACGCGCGCTTGCCCGCGCCACGATCGCCTCGATCGCGGCCGCCAGCAGCCAGCAGTCTCACCCGGAGGTTGTGGTCGACGGTCAGGTTGTGACGGTCGGCGACTCGGCGTCGGCACCGGGTGAAGATGCTCAGTCTCGTGACCGTGCGCAGCCGGATGACTCGTCAGGATCGAGCGACCATCCGGCCTCGGATGACCACTCGGATCCAGAGGGCCACGCAGAGTCAGCCGACGGCAATGCGCCGACGGGTGATGACGCCGCGACACAGGGTGAGTGACCAGTTCCACAGCTAGATCGCGCCATCGGTGCTGGTCGCAGCACTCGAATCGGTTGACCCGGGCCCGTCGGGAACCGTAAGCTACCCCCTGGCGCAGAACGCGCCGTACGTCGTGCTCGCCCGGAGCTCTGCGCGACCGCGCCTCCCGTCCGGCATCGCCGGAATGGTTGACGGTCGCTGGTGCGCGGTCCGGACCGGTGCGTGAGCGGCGACAGCAGCAGATCCGATCAAGATGGAGCAGTGACGTGGTGTACGCAATCGTCCGCGCAGGCGGTCGTCAGGAGAAGGTGTCGGTGGGCGACACCATCGTGGTCAACCGCGTGACCGGCGAGGCGGGCGACACCGTCGAGCTCGCCCCCGTGCTGGTTGTGGATGGCGACAAGGTCACCTCCGCTCAGGCCGATCTCGCCAAGGTGAAGGTCAGCGCCGAGATCGAGGGTGCCGAGCGCGGCCCCAAGATCCGCATCCTGAGGTACAAGAACAAGACCGGCTACAAGAAGCGCCAGGGTCACCGCCAGGAGCTGACCCGGCTCAAGATCACGGGCATCGCCTGAGCGAGCCCCCACACAGGCGAGAACGAGAGAAGGTTCCGACATGGCATCAAAGAAGGGCGTGAGCTCCTCGAAGAACGGCCGCGACTCCAATGCGCAGCGCCTGGGCGTCAAGCGCTTCGGCGGCCAGCAGGTCGGCGCGGGCGAGATCATCGTGCGTCAGCGCGGCACCCGCATCCACCCCGGTGACGGCGTGGGTCGCGGCAACGACGACACCCTGTTCGCGCTGACCGCGGGCACGGTGGAGTTCGGTCGCAAGCGCGACCGTCGCGTCGTCAGCGTTGTCGCCAGCGCCTGACCACCGCCCCGGCTGAACCTGCCGGGACGCACAGCTTGCCTCGAGGGGCGGAGCCCAGCGCTCCGCCCCTCGAACCGTTCCCGCGGGGAGGAGACCCATGGCTGAGTTCGTCGACCGTGTCGTACTGCATGTGGCCGGAGGCAACGGCGGGCACGGCGCCGCCTCGATCCGGCGCGAGAAGTTCAAGCCGCTGGCTGGCCCCGACGGAGCAGACGGTGGCCGCGGCGGGGACGTGATCCTGGAGGTCAACGCCTCCACCACCACGCTGCTGACCTACCACCACAAACCGCACCAGCGCGCGCAGTCCGGTGGCTTCGGCAAGGGTGACCTGCGCCACGGCGCCCGCGGCGAGGATCTGGTGCTGCGTGTCCCGGACGGCACCGTGGTGAAAACCGAGGACGGCCGTGTGCTCGCGGACATGGTCGGGATCGGCACCCGGTTCGTCGCTGCTCGCGGTGGTACTGGCGGCCTGGGCAATGCGGCCCTCGCCTCTGCCAAGCGCAAGGCACCGGGTTTCGCGCTGCTCGGCGAGCCCGGTCAGGAGCGCACCCTTGTGCTCGAGCTGAAGTCCGTGGCGGATGTCGCCCTCGTCGGCTACCCGAGTGCTGGCAAGTCCTCGCTCATCGCTGCCCTTAGCGCGGCACGACCCAAGATCGCCGACTACCCCTTCACAACACTCGTGCCGAACCTCGGCGTGGTGGAGGCAGGTCACTATCGGTACACCGTGGCCGATGTGCCCGGCCTGATTCCCGGCGCCGCCGCAGGTAAGGGCCTCGGACTCGACTTTCTGCGACATATCGAGCGGTGCCATGTGATCGTCCACGTGATTGACGCTGCAGCGATGGAATCGGACCGCGATCCCGTGAGCGACCTTTCCACGATCGAGGCGGAGCTTGCGGCCTACGCCGAGCGGCTGGATGAAGAGGCCGCAGAACGTGTGCCGCTGCTGGAGCGGCCCACGGTGATCGTCCTGAATAAGACCGATCTGCCCGACGGTGAGGATATGGCGCAGATGGTGGCCGATCAGCTCGCGGAACGTGGCCTGCCGGTGCTCGAGGTCTCGGCTGTGTCCCATAAGGGCCTGCGGGAGCTGTCCTATCTATTGGGCAGGCTTGTGGACGAGGCTCGAGCTCGGCTGCCGGAACCGAAGGTAGCGCCGATCGTGATCACGCCCCGCGCCGAGAACGATGGAGACTTCCAGGTGATCCCCGAGCAGTTTGATGGCGCGACTGCGTACCGTGTTCAGGGCGACAAACCCGAACGGTGGGTGCGCCAGACCGACTTCGCCAATGATGAAGCCGTCGGCTACCTCGCGGATCGACTCGCCAAGCTTGGTGTCGAGGAGGAGCTGTACCGCGTCGGCGCCCATGCTGGCGATACCGTGCTCATCGGGCCGGGGGCAGACGCCGTGGTGTTCGACTGGGAGCCGACGATGATCGGCGGCGCCGAGCTGCTGGGTGCCCGCGGCACCGATGCCCGCCTGGAGGAGCGTCTGCGCCCGACGCGCGAGGAGAAACGCGAGCAGCAGCGCGAACGCACAGCCGCCCGCATGCAGCGGCTGGCCGCGATGGAGCAAGAGCGGCGTGATGGTCATTGGACGGATCCGGCTCGGGAGGATGACCCCTCGTGAGCACGCATGCGGCGGGACCCCGCCAGCCGCTCCGGCTGCAGGGACGATCCGATATCGCGTCTGCGCGCCGCATCGTCGTCAAGATCGGTTCGTCGAGCCTGACCCACCCGAGCGGCCAGCTCGATGAGCAGCGGATTCGGGCGATCGCGACAACGGTCTCCGGGCTGATCACTGGCGGCGTGCAGGCGGTGATCGTCTCCTCGGGCGCGATTGCGGCGGCTCTGGGCGAGCTGGGTTTGGATGAACGCCCCCGAGACGTGCCGTTGCAGCAAGCAGCCGCGAGCATCGGGCAGGTGGTGCTCGCCGGGGCCTGGTCGCGAGCCTTCGCCGAGCACAATCTGCTCACCGGGCAGGTGTTGCTCACCGAAGCCGACGTGATCCATCCGGAGACCTATGCGAATGTGCGCAGCGCCCTGGAGTCTCTGCTCGAGCTGGGCACTGTCCCGGTGATCAACGAGAACGACACCACAGCCACGCACGAGATTCGTTTCGGCGATAACGACCGGCTCGCTGCCCTGGTTGCGCAGCTGCTCGGCGCAGACTTACTGGTGCTGCTCACCGACGTGGACGCGCTGTACACGGCGCCGCCGCGCGACCCTGGCGCCCGACGGATCGATGTGGTTCCGGACATCGATGCTCTCGAGGGGGTGAGTATTGGTGATGTCGGATCGAAGGTCGGCACCGGTGGCATGGTCACGAAGCTGTCGGCCGCGCATCTCGCGGCCAGCACCGGCACCGCCACGATGCTCACCCGGGCTGATCTGTTCGCTTCTGCACTGGACGGAGCTGTCGTGGGCACCTTCTTCCCCGCGCATCACGGCCGACGGCGATCACGCCTGGTGTGGCTGCGGTTCGCGACCCGCGGCGCGGGCACCCTGCATGTGGATGAGGGCGCTGCCGCTGCTCTGCGCAGCCGCCGACGTTCCCTGCTC
Source organism: Brachybacterium timonense (assembly GCF_900258505.1). GTDB lineage: Bacteria > Actinomycetota > Actinomycetes > Actinomycetales > Dermabacteraceae > Brachybacterium > Brachybacterium timonense. The sequence goes on along the minus strand of NZ_LT984895.1, from coordinate 1,968,965 downwards.
GCCGTCGGGGTGAAGGAGGTGGAGGGCGCCTTCCCTGCCGGTGTCCCCATTGATATCGCGTCGCCAGGCGGGCAGGTCATCGCGCGCGGTCTGGTGAACTTCAGCAGCGAAGAGTTGCGCACGATGCAGGGGCATGACTCGGCGTCGTTGCGCGAGACGCTGGGGGAGAGGTATCGCCGCCCAGCTGTTCACCGCGATCACCTCGTGCTGCTATCGCGGCCCAAGTCGGAGCCGTAGCCTTTCCCCATGAGCGAATCGACCCCGTCCGCGCCGCGTCGACGCGCGCACCGCGCCTCGACCGACCGCACCACCACCGCCGTCCACGCTGCTGCGAAGGCAGCCCGTGAGGCCCAGCCCGCGCTCGCCCGCCTGAATCGCCAACAGAAGGATCAGGCCATGGAGGCGATGGCGCAGGCTCTGCTCGATTCCACCGACACGATCCTCGAGGCGAACGCACGTGATTGTGCTGCAGCCGACGAGCAGGGCATCGCGGCGGGCCTGCGAGACCGGCTCGCTCTGGACGCTGATCGCCTCGCGGGGATCGCTGGTCAGCTGCGGGATACCGCGGCACTACCGGACCCGGTGGGTGAGGTGGTGCAGGGCCGGATACTGCCCAACGGGCTTCGTCTGCAGCAGATCCGCGTCCCCCTTGGCGTGATCGGCATGGTGTATGAGGCGCGGCCGAACGTGACCGTTGATGCGGCAGGCCTCGCCCTGAAGGCGGGCAGCGCTGTGGTGCTGCGCGGCGGATCGGCGGCCCTGCACTCGAATACGGCGATCATCGCGGTGCTCCGCGAGGCGCTGACCGGGCTCGGTCTTCCTTCGGACCTGGTCGTGGGCATTGACGCGCACGGCCGTGATGGGGTCGATGCGCTGATGCGCGCTCGCGGACTCGTGGATGTGTTGATCCCGCGTGGGGGAGCTGGCCTGATTCGCCGCGTGGTCGAGAACTCGACGGTGCCCGTGATCGAGACGGGCACCGGCAACACCCACATCGTGGTCGATGCGAGCGCGGACCGCGACCAGGCCGTGGACATCATCGTGAACGCGAAGACACAGCGGATCGGTGTCTGCAATGCCCTCGAGACCCTCTTGGTGCACCGTGATGCGACCGGTGTGCTCGGCCCCGTCGGCCAGGCGCTTGCGGACCATGACGTCACCCTTCACGCTGACGATGCTGCCGCCGCGGTGTTCGCGCAGGAAGCGCCGGATGCTCGCGTCGTGCCAGCGACGCCGGAGGATTGGGAGAACGAATACCTCGCGCTGGACCTCGCCGTGCGTGTTGTCGACAGCCTCGATGAGGCTATCTCCCATATCCGGCGGTACTCGAGTGGTCACACCGAGTCGATCCTCACGCGTGATCTCGCGTCGCGAGAGACATTCCTGCGTGAGGTGGATTCCGCGGTGGTCATGGTGAATGCCTCCACGCGTTTCTCCGACGGCGGCGAGTTCGGCTTCGGAACAGAGATCGGCATCTCCACCCAGAAGCTGCATGCGCGCGGCCCGATGGGCCTTGCAGAGATGACCACCACGAAGTGGATCGTGGAGGGAGAAGGGCACGTGCGACTGTGAGCACGCCGTGATCCGCGAGCCGTGCCCGCTGTGGGACAATGGCGGGCAGTCACCGTCGAAAGGCCTCTTCAGATGACCGAGCAGTTCCTGATCCTCGCCGAGGGCGGCGCCCACGCCGCGGGGGGCGTGCCGCCCTACCTCGTCGGCATCGGCACCTTCGTGATCCTCCTGAGCCTGTACGGGATCACCTGGCTTGCCAGCGGACTCAACCAGCCCAAGAAGAACTCGCAAGCCGCCGACGAGCACGCCGACCGCTGAGCACCGTGCAGGATCAGCGACGCCGACTCGGGGTGATGGGTGGCACCTTCGACCCGATTCACCATGGCCACCTTGTGGCGGCCAGTGAGGTGCAGAGCGTGTTCGGCTTGGATGAGGTCATCTTCGTGCCGACGGGACGCCCGTGGCAGAAGGGGGATCGGAAGATCTCCGATCCCGAGCACCGCTATCTGATGACGGTCGTGGCCACTGCCGCGAACCCGGTGTTCACCGTGTCCCGTGTGGACATTGACCGCCCGGGGCCGACGTACACGATCGATACGCTGCGTGATCTGACCGCTCTGCATCCTGACGCTGATCTGTTCTTCATCACCGGTGCCGACGCTCTGCAGTCCATCCTCACGTGGAAGGACACCGAGGAGATGTTCGAGCTCGCCCATTTTGTGGGGGTGACGCGGCCGGGGCATGATCTGGACACGTCGGGTGTCCCGACCGGTCGCGCCACACTGATCGAGGTGCCGGCCATGGCGATCAGCTCCACGGACTGCCGTAACCGTGTGTCTGCGGGCTCGCCGGTGTGGTATTTGGTGCCGGACGGTGTGGTGCAGTACATCAACAAGTACGCCCTGTACACAGGAGGTGACGGTGATGAGTGAGCCCGTCGCTGGTGCGCGCCACGGACGTCGTGCACGTCGGGCCGCCGTCGATGAGACCGCGCCGTTGGCCGTTGTGACGGACCCATCGGACCCCACTGGTGTGCCGACGGTCCGCGGGGCCGTGGCTGCCCCCGGCGCGGACACGCCGATGCCGCGCCTGCGCAAGTTCGGCAAGCGCGCTCGCATCATTGAGCTGGTCGACCCCGATGATGTCCCGATTGCGGTGCCGTCGGCGCAGCCGGAGGAGCCCCAGCGCTCTGAGCCGCCTGCCGACCTCGAGCAGTCCACCCAGAGCGAACCGATCACCGAGCGTGAACCATCTGCCGATCCTGCGCGCGGTGCGTCCGACGACGTGCTGACATCCCAGGCTGGTACCTCCACCTGGGTGGTTCGTACAGCCACGGACAGTGCACCGGCCGCGGATGAGCCTGCATCGGCGGCGGAGCCTGCCACAGCGCAGACTGCGCCAGATACCTCGGCACCTGAGCGCGCAGAAGCGTCTTCATTGGCCGCCACGTCTGCAACGAGCCCGAACAGCGTCTCCGCCCCAGCGCCCACCGCTGCCCCAGCATCCGGCCCGGATGCGAGCGGTATCCGCCGCGATGCAGACGGTGTGGAACTGGGGGAGCTGTCTGTCACCGAGGCACCGGATCCGCGGCCGGCGCCACGCTTCGAGGGCAAGGTGCTGCACCGGCCTGAATCGGGTGGCGGCCGCGGCGCGGTCATCCTGGTGTGGGTGTTGATTGCCCTTGGCGTGATCGCACTTGTGGCGCTGCTGCTGACCGGCGTGCTGGGACCTGCTCAGGCACATGCCGCCGTGGACGACGCCGTGCCTAGCATGCTGGAGGGGTCCGCAGCAGTGCTGACCCCGCCCCTGGACCTGTGACCGTTGTATCTGCCTGACCCTGATCTGCTCGAGCCGACCGCACTGTGGAGGACCTGACCGCGTGAGCGCCCCCGACGAATCCCTCGATCTTGCCCGAGTAGCAGCACAGGGTGCTGCCGACAAACTCGCCACCGAGGTGATCGGCCTCGACGTCTCCGAGCAGGTTGTCATCACCGACGTCTTCCTCGTGTGCAGCGGTGATTCCGAGAGACAGGTGAGCGCGATCGTCGATGGCGTCGAGGAGGCTCTGCTCAAGGAACGTAGCCGCAAGCCACTGCGCCGGGAAGGTGAGCGCGACGCACGCTGGGTGCTGCTCGACTACGGCGACATCGTGGTGCACGTGCAGCATGCGGAAGATCGTGCTTTCTATGCACTGGAGCGGCTGTGGCGCGACGCCCCCGTGCTGGACCTGGACATCAACCACGGCGCAGAACGGGGTGGCGCCGGCCAGTCTTCGGAGCGGTCATGAAACCTGCACCCCTCGGACATCGCAGCACCACACGCTTGCTGCTGGCACGCCACGGCCAGACCGACTACAACGCTGAGGGGCGACTGCAGGGGCAGATCGACATCGCGCTGAACGAGACTGGCCGCAACCAGGCTGCAGGTCTCGCGCGTGCGATGGAACAGGTGCGCCCCGACGTGATCATCGCATCGCCCCTGAGCCGCGCTCATGACACGGCGTGTGCGGTGGGGCAGGCGATCGGGGTTGACGTTACGACCGATGAAGCCCTGCTGGAGCGGAGCTTTGGTCCGTGGGAGGGCCTCACGCCTGACGAGATCACGCAGACCTGGCCCGCCGAGTACGCCGATTTCCGTGCGCATCGGCGTGTGGAGGGTGTTGAGGTTGAGGATCGTCAGGCAGTCGCTGGTCGCGTGGCGCGCGCCTGCCGCACGGCGGTGGCGGCGAATCCGGGACGTACGGTGCTGATCGTCGCCCACGGCGCTGCGATCACACTGGGCGTGACCGAGCTGTTGGGCTTGGATGCCCACGGCTTCCGCGGTCTGGCAGGTCTGAGCAACTGCCACTACTCGCATCTCGAGCCCGTGCACAGCGACCCGACCGGCCAGCTCATGAGGTTGGTGTCACACAACCTCGCTCCCGATTTCCGCTGAGAGGCCACGGGATGTAACATCGATGAGTCGCCGACGAGCCCACGACAGGCACGGAGGCGGTCCCACGGGGCTATGGCGCAGTTGGTAGCGCGCTTCCATGGCATGGAAGAGGTCAGGGGTTCGAATCCCCTTAGCTCCACGTAAGATGAGAAAATCGAAACTTGCCCCGCCTGATGGCGGGGCAGTTTTGTTTCTGCGGTGACGTGCGCCGGGGCGTCGATGCTGGTGTGGGCGAGGATGCTGGCGGTGGTCTGCTCGGGTGTGTAGGTGGCGTTCTCTTCGTCGTCGATGGTGATGCGGGTGAACAGGGCGCGGTTGAGGATGCGTCGTTCGGCTGGTTCGCACTTGTGGTAGAGGTCGTCGAGGTCGACGAGGAGTTCGGTGAGCTGGTCCAAGCCTGTTCGGGCGTCGGCGTAGGTGTCGGTGAGGTTGTCGAGCCGGGTGGTGATCTGGTCGAGGCTGGCGCGGATGCGGTCTTGTTCGCTTTTGAGGAGGTCGAGTGGGATCGCGTCGGCGTAGTGAGCTTGGACGAGTTTGAGGCGTTCGGCTTCGAGCTTGTTGCGCTGGGCGGTCAGGAGCTTGCGTTCGTCCTCGCTGGATCCTTCGAGCTGGTCGAATACGTCGTTGAGGACCTTCCGGACGTGCTCGGCCTGGGTCTGGGTCAGGGAGTTGCGCTGGTAGGTGCGTTCGATCTCGGCTTCGGCGCGTTCGGCAAGGATCGCGGAGCGAGTGCATTGGGTGGTCTTGCGGCGTCGTCCGGAGCAGGTGAAGTACTCGTAGCGGTCCCCGGCCTTGTCGCGGGGGCGTTCGATCATGAGCTTGGCTCCGCAGGCGCAGTACAGGGTGCCTTTGAGGTAGTGGTCGTACTTCTGTGGCCGTTCGCCACGGGCGTTGTTGGCGTCCAGGTTGGTCTGGACGCGCAGCCACGTCTCCGCGTCGACGAGGGGCTGGTGGGTGCCGTCGTAGGTGACGCCGCGGAAGGTGACGGTGCCCTGGTAGTAGGGGTTGGTGAGGATCTTGTGCAGCCCGGTGGTGGTGACTGGTTTGGCGGGCTGCGAAGGGGTGGGTCGGGTGGTCAGGCCGCGGGCTGTGAGTTCTTTGGCCAGGCGGGACAGGGACCAGTCCCCGGTGGCGTAGGCGGTGAAGGCGAAGCGGATGAGGTCGGCGCGTTCGGGGTCGATCTCGATCTCGCGGGACTCGCGTCCTTGGGCGTCGGTGGTGCGGACGTTGAGGTAGCCCAGAGGCGCTTTGGTGGGGGTGCCGCCGATCGCGGCCTTCTGGGTCATGCCTTTGAGGACTTCTTGGGCCAGGTTCAGCGAGTAGAACTCGGCCATGGAGGCCAGGATGCCGTGCATGAGCATCCCTGAGGGGGTCTCGTCGATGTTCTCGGTGACTGAGACCAGGCTGATGTTCGCATCCCGCAGCGCGGCGTGGATCTTGGCGTCATCGAGCCGGTTGCGGGCGAGGCGGTCGACCTTGTTGATGATGCAGTACCGCACCGGGTGCGTGGTGGCGTAGTCGAGCATCTCTTGGAGCGCGCGTCGTTGGGCGGTCTTGGCTGACTCGCCGGGCTCGATGAACTCCTTGACGATGACCGCACCGAGCTGTTCGGCCTTGCGCTGCGCGGCTTCGCGCTGGGCCGGGATCGACAGGCCCTCTTCCAGCCCGTTTCGGGTGGCTTGGTCCTTGGTGGAGACCCGCAGGTAGCTGATCGCCGCCACCTTCCCTTCACTCCCGGACGCAGTGGTGTCTGGGCGTGGTGTGGTGCGGGCGAGGCGTCGAAGGCCTGAGATGTCGAGGCCGGAGAGCTGATCGAGTGTCATGGTGACCGCCTTTCACAGGCCCCCACATGTCTGGGGGCGGGTGGGGCGCCGGAGGCGGTCACGTCAGAGTCGAAAAGAACACCCCTCGAACGGGGCTTAGCAAGAGCAGGTGCCAACAGCGCCGAAACTTGATGTGGACCCAGTTTAGCGTTCGGCTGCGAGCAGGCGACGAAGATGGGCGCCGGACTGCCCGACGGGCTGGTCGCCGGCGGTGCGCAGCGCGATCCGGATCAACACCTCGGCAACCTTCGCGACATCGATCTCCTCACGCGGCTCATACCGCACGCGCAGGGGCCGATCCGCCTCGACTCGGGCCGTGGTGCGGCGATACCGGCGCACCATCCTCAACCACCCTCAGGACCCAGAACATCGTCGCGAACCTCATCGGTCGCCGGGTCGATCCGGTCATCCAGGCTGGCGTAGAAGGCGTCTTCGGCAGCCTGTCGTTCGTTGACCTGGTCGATGACGTATTGGACGAAGTCGGCGTCTCGGTCGGTGATGACGGACTCGTCGTGGGTGGGTTGGGGTTCTTCGCCGGGCCAGGTGGTCTGTCGGGTGGGTCGGTCGCGGTCCAGGCGGGTGCCGGAGGCGGTGACCCAGTCACGGAGGCGGTGGCGGGCGTCGGCGAAGTCGCGGTGCCATCCCAGGGGTGCGGAGCCGTTTTGTTCGGGGTCGTAGGCGCACAGCCAGTGCAGGTGCAGGGCGGACAGTTCCCACAGAAGTTCGGGGTGGCGGTGCCAGTAGGGCGGGATGACCGCGGCGGGTAGGCCGTAGGTGTGGCGGAGCCAGTCGACCCACCGGTTCAGCTCCAGCAGCTCGGCTTCCAGATCCTGCGCCGACAGGAGGTTCCAGTTGATCGGGTGCGGTGGTTCTGGCAGCGCGCTGGTGTCGGGGGTGTGGGGGTGGTCGTCGAGGATGCCGGGGTCCTCGTACTGGACGTCGGGCTCGGGCGTGTATGTGCTCATGATCGGTCCGCCCGGGTCACATGCTGAGGCTGTCGGCAGCAGGCGTGGCTTGGTGGTGCTGGGGTGGTTCGAAGGCCTGCCCAGCCGCCTGACGTTCGAGAGCTTGGCGGGGTGTGCGGTCGACGTCGTAGCGGGTGCGGGCGGTGTCGTGGCCGATCTTCTTGGCGACGAACTCCTCGCCCGCGATGGTCTGTCCGTCGCGTTCGTAGGTGTAGTCGTGGGCGTAGCCTTCGGCGACGAACTGGTCGCCTTTGGTGAAGCGTTCGAAGGCGCGTTCGGCGGTGACGCGGTAGAGCACGAGGTTGCCGAAGGAGGGTTCCAGTTTGGTGAAGGTGCCGTCTTCTTCGCGTTGGAAGTTCTCTTGGCCGTAGCGGGCGTAGAAGCGGGCATCGCCGCGTTCGGTGTAGGTCAGCTGTGGATCGGATGCGATGAACCCGGACAGGGATTCCTGGGTGCGGATGGCCATGACGCGGTACCTCTCAACTCGTGGACTGCAGCCCGCTGGTGGTGTGGGCTGCTGGTACCGGTCAGGTGCACCCCGCGACCCCGGTCATGCACGGGGGATCTGCAGGAGCTGTTCCAGTTCGCGGCGGTCGCGTTTGAGGGTGTCGGCGTCGGAGCGGGTGGGCCAGGCGGTCAGGTCGGTGATGATCGGCGGCGCGGAGCGCAGCAGGGTGACGCCGGTGCCGAAGGGGAGAGTGCGGATGCGGTCCGGTGGCAGGATCGGCACCCGCCGCACGGAGCGCTGATTCGACCTGGTCCCGTGGTCACCGAGGGTGACGGAGTCGGTGTATTCGTCGCGTTCGCCGATGAGGGTGGTGAGGTCTTGAAGGTCGCGACTGTTGGAGGCGCCCCCGAGGATGAGTTTGACGATGGCGGCGTCCCAGATCGCTCCGGCTTGGTGATCGGACCACTTGTCGCGTGCCTGGGCGAGCGATTGCAAGACGGGCAGGGTGGTGATCCCGGTCCCGCCACCTTCGGCCATCAACGTCGGCAGCGACGGCAGCGGCGCGAGGTTCCCGATCTCATCAAGCGCGAGCAGCAGGGGTGGGTCGAGGCGTGCGCCGGGTGAGCGGGCGGCGAGACGCCGGGCGGTTTCGATGAGGTCTTCGATGAACGCCGCCACCAACGCGGCCGACGCCCCGGCGCCGGCACCCGTGGCGAGCAAGTAGAGCGTTCCGGACTCGCGCAGGAAGGTCTCGGGGTCGAAGGGGGTCTCGCCCTCGAGTGGTGTGACCGCGTCGAGGACCCGGGGGTCCGCGAGGGCGCCGAGGGCGAGGGCGACGCCTTGCCAGATGGAGTCGCGGGTTTTGGGATCGGCGTCGATCATCGCCCCCAGCGAGTCGGCCCATCCGGCTGCTGCATTGGGGTGGTTGGTGAGGATCGCGACGGCTTCGGCTGCGGCGGCGGGATCGAGGGTCCACCGGAACAAATCCGCCGGCTTTCGAGAGTCCAACGCCGCGGCGTGGAGGAGGGATTGGAGGGCGGTGCGGGTCTTGCCCTCCCAGAACCCACCCGACTCCACACCACCAGCCGACAACCCGGTGGCAGACGCCAGCCCGGTCGCGCGGATCATCGCCGTCAGCGGATCCTCACAGCCGCGGACGGGTGACCAGCGCATCCCCGCCGGGAGCCCTTCGGCCAGGTGCTGGGGATCGAACACCGCCACCGGGCCACGACGCTGCCGGGCGCGCAGGGTGGCGGTGAGGTTGTCGGGGCGCGTGCTGGTGGTGACGACGGGGCCGGGGGTGTCGAGGATGGCGGGGATGACGATGTGCAGGCCTTTGCCGGAGCGGGGCGGGCCGATCAGCAGGATCGAGTCCTCCACACTCGCCCACACCCCGACACCCTTCGAGGTCCCGAGCCGATACCCCACCTCACCCGGCGTCGGATCAGCCAACGACGGCCGCAACGTTGAGGCCCGTTTCAGAAGGGCCTTCTCGGAGGCGACCTGGGCGACCTCGTGCCGCGTCGCTGTGCCCGCCAACCGATGCGGATCCACCTCCTGAGCGTGGGAACGGCGCCGCCAGGCGACCCATCCCCAGCCCGCGAGTGCGACCATGCCGCCCAGCACCACGACAGTCGTGACCCAGTAGGCGACCGAGTTCAGGCCAGGGGCTGCGAGGGCTTCGGCGGGGTCGCCGGGGTTGAACAACACCCCGGCGCCGGCGGCCCAGCTCGCTGTGGGCTGGGGTGCTCCGGTGAGGAACGCGGCGACCGACCCGGTTGCGCGGAGCACGAGGGTGAGGAGGAATAGGGCGATGAGGCCGATGAGGGCGGCGTTGGTCAGTTCCTCACCCATCGACCCACTCTGCCGCTGCGAGGTACTCATCGCGTCTCCTGCACGATCAGGGTCCCCGAGGTCCGCCCGACCACCACCATCGGCATCACGGTTGTGTCGGGTGGGGTGATGGTGCCGTTCTCATCCGCCGCGACTTCCTCAACGATCTGGGCGAGGAGCACCGTCTCACCGGGCAGGAACCCCACCAACTGCTCCGATTCCGCCGTCCGATTTGCTTCCTCAGGTTCAGGATCACCCGTGGCGGCTTCCTCGTCGGCAGGGGCTGGGGTGTCTGGCTCGGGTTCGGGGGTTCGGCGTGGTCGGTGGGCGTGGATGATGTCGGTGAAGTGGCTGCCGTCGGACTCATAGACATCCACTCGCACGGGAATATGGCGCTGCTCGGTGAGGTCATCGAGGATGGCTGCGAAGTCACTCCGACCCCACACCTCACCGGCCGGCGGAAGATGCGGCTGTTGGTCGACGGTCACGGTCAGGGTGCCGGTGATGTCGACGGTGATGACCACGTGCCGCAACACCACCGGCACTGACTCGCTCGCGTTGTTGCGGCGGTGTCTCAGGGCGGGAAGCTTGGGCATTACTTGACTCCTGCGGTGAGGCGGCTGCTGGTGTCGAACAGCTCCAGCTCGCCGGGGTGGAGCTGGTGCTGGATCACGAACGAGCGGTTCTTGATCCGCCACAGCCCCTGACCCACGCCAAGGTTTGGCAGCAGGGTCTGTTCGGTTCCGGTCAGGCCGAGGGCGGTGGCGGTGGGGCCGAGCTGGTCGGATTCCTGGCGGTAGACGATCCGCGTCTCCGCATTCGCCAACAGACTGTTGGCCAGCGAGCGCATGGCGGAGCCTTCGTCGCCGACGTTGTCGAGGTCGGAGAGTTTGTGGAAGATCAGCATGTTCGCGATCCCGTAATGCCGGGCCAGACGCCAATGCGCATCCATCCGCTTCAACAACGCTGGATGGGACATCAGTCGCCAGGCCTCGTCGTAGATCACCCACCGCTGCCCACCGTTCGGGTCCAGCAGCGCGGATTCCATCCACGCCGAACTGCAGGTCATCAACACGCTGATGAGGGTGGAATTCTCCGTCACCCGCGACAGGTCCAGGCTGATCATCGGCAGATCCGGATCGAACGCCACGGTGGAGGGGCCGTCGAACAGGCCAGCGAGGTCACCAGCCACCAGGCGCCGCAGCGCGTGGCCGACCAGGCGCCCGTCCTCGGCCAGGCGCCCGTCGGGGTCGTGGCTGGGGGTGAGGATGTGGTCGACGACCATGGGCAGGATCGGTACCTCGTTCTCCGCCACCGTCGCGGTGAGGGCGAGGTCGATCGCGGTGTGCTCCAACGGAGTGAGCCCCCGCGCCAGCACTGTTTCGGCCAGCGCGCCGATCAGGTCCCGGCGCCGGGAGGCGACGGTGCTCGCCCACTCTTGGTCGGTGAGCCCGCCGGGGCGGTGGCCCTCATCCAGGGGATTCAGGCGGGTGTGGAGGCCGTGGCCGAGCACGATCGCCTTCCCACCCATCGCTTCGGCGACCGCGGTGTGTTCGCCCTTGGGGTCGCCGGGGACGTAGACGCGGCGCCCGAACGGCAACGACCGCGTATACAGCGACTTCGCCAACGACGACTTGCCCGATCCGACGATCCCCGCCAGCACCAGGTTCGGGGCGGTGATGATCCCGCGGGCGTAGAGGACCCACGGGTCGTAGACGAAACTGCCACCCGAATACAGGTCCTGCCCGACGAACACCCCATCCGACCCCAGACCGCCTTCGGCCATGAACGGATACGCCCCGGCCAACGTGGCCGAGGTGTCCTGATGCCGAGGCAACCGCAACCGGCCCGGCGACCGCAACGCCGCCGACCCCGCCTCACCAGCCGCCGGCAGAAACGTCGTCGCCTTCCGCTCCTCCCGTTCCGCCGCTGCTTTCGCCTTCACCGCCTCCCGCTCGACCCTGGCCTGCTCAGCCTGCAACCGGGCCGCAGCCTGACGCCGGGCCTTACGAGCTTTGCGCCGTTCCGCGGCCGGGGACACCAACACCGCAGCGTGCAGCCGTTCCTTCTCGCCACTCACAGCGACCGCCCCACCGAAGACGATGCTGCTGCTCCGCCCGTCGGGGGCGCGAACCAATCCGTGCCCTCAGCTGCACGACGCGGAGACTCGGACGTGACCCCGCTGAACGCGTCCCGTGCCGCCACGACGTCCTCGTCGTAACTGGGGTCAGGGACGGTGTCGGGGTGTTCGCGGACCAGCCCGACATACCCCATCTGCGGGTTGTAGATCAGCACATACCCGTTGGCCTCGAAGCTGCGATCCCACTGCCCACCCGGCAGCTCGTCGTACACCTCACCATTCACGAACGCCGCGCCAGTGGTTTCGTCGCCGAAGTCCCACTGCGCCAGATGCGCAATCCCCGCCTGCACCCCCTCCACATCAATCAGCTCCAGCACCTCATCGGCCTCACTGCCCTGGAGGAACACCACATTCACCCACCGCCGCGAACGCACCGGTTCAGAGCTGGTGTGGGTGTGCCAGGCGATCCGACCGGACGCTTCGTGCGCGCGCATCACCCGATCAGCGACCTCATCCAGCCCGTCGGCGGCCTGATGCAACTCATCCGCCGCCGCCAACGCCACCGCCTCCGCCGGCGCGCGGTCATCGGTGAACGCGATATCGCGGTGATCAGCATGAGCACGAGACAGCTGGTCCAGCACCTGCCGCAACAGCCGCACCGACCCCGACACCTCACCCAACACCCGGTACATGTCAACCGGATCCTCAAACGCGCGAGTCGCGTGCGCCAACCCACGCAACCCCTCATAGGCCTCAGCAGCATCAGCCACCGGATCAACAAACGTCGCCATCCCAACAGTCCTCTCTACGCAGCGGCGGATTGCCTACGAGGGAGGTGCGCTCGGCTGCACGCGGGAAATGTCAGAGGTGGCCGCCAGACTGAAGGCAGCTCAGAGAGGAGAAGACGTGATCGAAGCAGTCAAAGCCCTACCCGGGCTCATCAAGGACTGGAAGACCAACAGTGATCTGATCTACCAACATGTCGGATGCGTCGCTGGCATCTTGACGATCGCCGCGTACGTTCGCGAGCAGCGCCCCAGTGAGGTTCTCGCTGACCTGTTCAATGCGGTTGGGGTACCGAGGGTCGGGGCCTGGCTCGAATCCGACCTCCCTTCGTTCCTTGCTCAGCCGGATGCTCAGTCAAGTCACGCCCTTGTGCAGGTGGCAGGTGTTGCCGTGCTTCTCATGCTCGTGATGCCGTTCTTTAACGCACGACGTAACGAGTCTTATGTCGATTCTCAGGCTGCGGGCCTGTTCGGTGCACGAGCAGCGAGCACGACCTGGATTCTCCTGGTGATCGCTGTGCAACTGGGTTCATTGCAGTGGGGCATTGACTGGTTGCGCTCCACGAGCTTGGCTCTCGGGGCGATCATGGCATTCTGTTCGGTCGCCTTGCTCGTCGTCTACGCGGTTGCCCGGAAGCTATGGATGCAGGACCTGCTTGCGCCTGTTGGACGTGGCCTTTGGTGGCTGTTCGCTCGTGGCAGTGCTGTTGTCGCCATGGCAGTCTTCGCCTTGGTCTTCGTGATCATCGGGCCAGCACTCGGTCTCGGTACGTGGCTGTTCTCCACTGAGTCTGATGCGCACTATGAAACCCAGCGAAGGATCGCCCAGAGACGGGCAGAACGAGAAGCCCCCACCGGTGCCATCCCTACTTCTTGAGAAGTGCACGACCGGCGCGCCTCGACTGTGCTGCCATCGCATGTATACTGAACATGTTCAGTGAACATGTTCAGGAGGTGGAAGTGGTCACTGCTAGGACTGAGGCGCGTCAGACGACGCGCCGCGCCGTGTTGCAGGCCGCGGCCCGGCTGTTCGAGGAGCGCGGGTTCCTCGCGACGACTGTGCGCGACATTGCCCGAGAAGCCGACGTGAGTGTCGGGACCGTCATGGCGGCTGGCGACAAGGAAGCTCTACTCGTAGAACTCTTCGACGGCCTCATCGAGGAACGCCAGCAGCTTGCTGACACGCAAGTCCTCGGTGGCAACGTCTGGTGTGGCACGGACGCAGTCGCCGTGGTGGAACCATTCGTGGTGCTGTTCGAAGAGCGTCGTGATCTTGCCCAGGCCTACGCCTCGATCCTGGTGGGCGGGCGGCACTCCTCTGTGGTTTTCGCCGACCTCGCGCGGCGGTTGATCGCTGTGTTTGAACAGCTCATGACCGCCTGCGGATGCTCAGGGCCGATGGGGACCCGCGGGCGTGCTGAAGCGCTCCACGCGGCGTACATCGGAAGCCTGTTCATCTGGTCGGCCACCCCGGAGAGATCCGCATCGGAGTTTCTGGCTCAGCTGAGCGAGGTCTTCGCGGCGATCTGCCCCCATGAGGGAGGCGACTCATGATCTTGCTTCCTTCCTGGTGGGTGCCACCAGCGCTTCTGGCCACCGTCCTCCTTGTAGATGTGGCGCTGTCGATCCGGCCGGTGCGATTCATCCGCGACTGTCTCCACAGTGTTCGCTTCCCCGAGGAGTGGTGGTGGGCCCTGCTCGTCGTCAAGACACTTGCGGCAGCCGGGCTCATCGCAGGCATCTGGATCCCCGGACTCGCCTTCGCAGCCAACAGCGGGGTCATCGCCTACTTCCTGTGCGCAGCCGCAGCCCACATCCGAGCAAGAGCGACCGGATCGGCCTTCTGGGTCAACTGCTTGGGGATGCTGGCACTGTCCTGCGTCACCCTGGCGTTGAGTTTCCTCTAGCCGGAACCCGCCGACCCTTCACACCTGCCGACACAGGGGTAGAGCTGCGGCGGTGAAGGCTTTGGCTTGTTGTCCGGCGAGGAGTCGGGTTTCGCAGTTGGCTTGGATGGCGGCTTGTTCGAGGGCGGCGACGTGGGCGTCGAGGTCTTCGATCGTGGTGGCGGTGACGGTGATCAGGCCGGTGTAGCGCAGGATGCCGTGGCCGGCGGTGAGGTCTGCTTCTTGCTGGAGGACATCGTGGTACTCAGCCGTCTGGGAGGCGTCTTCGATCTGCCCGATTTTGGCGCGTTGGGCTTGGTCGGAGATGTGCTCGACCTTCTTCTTGCGGATGTCGCGGGCGGCTTGGTCGGACCGCATGGGGGTGCAGATCAGGGAGAACGATCGTTGGATTCCGCTGGAGAGCAGGATGGGTGAGAGGAAACCTGGGTAGACCATGGAGCGGGGCCATTCGCTGATCCACAGCACGGCGTGGTGGGCGGAGTCGGTGCGGATACGACCCCAGGTCTCGTTGACCGCGACGGGGCCGGCGGTGGCGAGCTGGTGGCCGATCTGGCCGTGGCGTTCCAAAGTGGCGGCGATGGCGGGGTCGTAGGCCGAGCGCAGGATCACCGCAATCTGTCCGGGGGTAAGCCAACCGGACGGCGTGAGGTCGGCCGAGCGGAGCGCGGCGGTAAGGGTGTTCATCTCTTGACGCAGGACGGCGGCGGCGCCGCGGATACCGCCGCCCGCGGTGCGGATCTGCCTCGCCGCGTTCTTCATGTCGAGGGAGATGGACAGTGTGGTGGCGTGGCGTTCGCCGGCGGGTCCGGCGCGGTCGATGAGTTCGGCGTAGGTGGTGGCAGCCCAGCTCGTGTCATCAGGGTGGCCGTGAGTGGTCCACCATTCGGCCAGTCCGGTGCCGGAGTCGGGCAGGGTGCGTTCCAGAATCTGCAGGGTGGCGATCCTGCCGGAGCGACAGACGGTGGCCAGGACGCGGCCCCAGGCGGTGACGCGGCGTTCTTGTTCGGCGGGGTCGAGGAGCACGAATGCGGGGTGGGTGATCTCGCAGACCACCGTGAGCGTGTTCTGGTGGGGGTCGTGGATCATGCCCGCCCCGGTGGTCGGGTCCTCGTATTCGCGGAGTCGGGCTTGGTCGCCGGGTAGGGCGAGGGTTCCGGCGGGGCGTGGGGTGACGATGCGACGCCGGTAGAGGAGTTGTCCGATGGTGGTGCGATAGACCCACCAGCCGGCCACCGGCACCCACTCGATGACCGGGCGTCCCGCGACAGGTACCCAGGTGAGCAGGGCGGCGGTGGCCCAGATGGGGGCGGTGTAGGCCAGCCACATCCCGCCCCCGGCATACAGGGCGGTGATGATGGTGGCGATCGCGATCCCGACAGTGACCAGCTGGGCCGAGGACAGGCCAAGCAGGATGCCGCGGCGGGTGAGCCGGGAGAACTTCACCGGCACCAACTCCGAACCGGTCGCATCCGGTTCGTGGCTGTTGTTCTTGTTGCGGCGGCTCATGACTGCGGCTCCTTCCCTGCACTCGGCGGCGGTGGCGGATTGTCGGCGGGCGGCGGGTTCGGCACCGGGGCGGGCGGCGCTACCTGCTCACCCCCACCTGGCGAGGACGACTCCGATGCTTGTGGCTGTGACCCCGGTGTGGGCTCCGCACCGGCCGACGGAGTGCCCTGCTGTGGCGGCGTCCCACCGGGCTCAGGCGCCGGCGGAGTACTCCCACCATTGCCTCCGCCTCCGTTGGGGCTTGGGGTGTGGTCGGCGGCGTCTGCCGCGGTCTCGGCCTGCTGACCGAGTTCGGCGCCGGCTTTCGGTCCCGCGATGGCGGCATCCTTGGCCACCTGTGCCCCGATCACGGCCGCAGCCGCAGCAGGACCCGCAGCGGCAGCAGACCCACCCGAGGCCGCACCCGATCCGGAAGCCCCGGCCGCCCCACTAGTGCCAGCTCCGTCTTCGGCTCCGCCCTGGGATGCGGAGGGGCTCGGGGTACTCGGTTTCGCCGGCTGCTTCCCACCACCACCGTTGCCATCACCGCCACTGCCGTCGAGGACCTGCCGGGGGTTGCCCGGCTGGCGTTCCGGTAGCGGGATGGGGCGGTTGAGGGAGTTCTTGGCGTCTTGTTCGGCGCCGATCGCGTGGTACATGTCGAAGCCGACGAAGCTGATGAACCGGTACGTCAGGTACGGGGCGAACGCGGCCATCGCCATCAGCACCACCCCGGCCAGCGGGTCACTGATCGAGGACAGGTCCCCATCAATCGGCGCGGCGACCTGGGTGATCGCAACCAGGAACATCACGACCAGCACGAGCTTGGAACAGATCAGCGCGACCACGAACATCGCCCACTTGCTGATCCACCCCCTCGTGGCATCCCACGACGAGCCCGACAGGGCCAGGGGTGCGAACACGATCGCGACCAGCAGCAGCGCCTTGCGCACCAGCAGCGACAGCCACACGATCGCCGCGGAGGTGATCGCGAGCCCGGCGAGGAAGATCGTGATGATCGCCCCGACCCCGGGGGCGGCGATGTTGATCCCCGCTAGTCCACCGGCGAGGATCGTGATCTTTTCGCCCATAGATTCGGTGGTTTCCCCGGCGGCTTGGACGATCCCGACACACAGCTGGTCGACCACCTCCAACAGCAGCCCGGTCAGGGTGATCACCACGAACGACCCCAACACGCTCTTGGCGAGGCCGAGGGCGGCGCGGGTGAGGGCGGTGGGGTCACGTCTGATGAGGCCGGTGATGAGTTGGAGGCAGAAGAACAGCAGCATCACGAACACCGCGATGCCGAACAGCAGGTTGTACACCGACAGGTATCCGTCACTGGTGATGTCGACCAGGGTGGTGGCATCGAAGACGTTCCACACGGCCTCGAACAACCAGCCCGCGGCCGAGCCCATGGCCTGGGCCAGCCAGTCGAACGGGGCCGACACCAACGAGGCGGCAGCCTCACCAGCGGTTTCGCAGACACCTGAGATGACGGGCAGATCACACACACCCACCGCAATCACTCCTCACACACGCGGGTTGGAACGGCTGGGTAGGGGTCAGACGGACTGGCCGACATTCCAGAAGAAGTTGATCAGCGTGACCGCAGCGCCGCAGATGATCGCCGCCCCGCACGAGACCAGGACACCGACCTTGCCGCGGCCGGCCAGGTGCGGGTTGGACGAGTTCGCGCCGAAGCCCCACACGATCGCGGAGATGATCAGCGCCAGCACCGACAGAATCAGCCCGATCGTCATCACCGCACCCACGATGTTGCGCAGCTGCGCGATCCCCGGCAGCCCATCATCATTCGGCGTGATGTCCACCTCCATCGGCAGCATCACCGGCAGAGACGACAGATTCGGCACAACACAGCTCATCAGATCAAACACAGCAAGCTCCTCACAGACAGAAGGACGAACGGGGACCTGCCTTGCCAGGACGTGACCGGGAGGGCAGGCAACCAAGAGAGGTCTGCCTGTCAGGTGCGCCCTTTTTGCCAGACGAGCGCCCGTGCAAACACGTGCGGCAAGGTGCGAGCACACCGTCGGGCGCCTGCTGTGTCGCTGGAGGAAGGGAGAATATGGGGCATGCCTTTGTTGGATCGTCGCCCGAACTTTTATCGCCTGCGGCAGACGCAGTGCGCAGCATGCGGCCATCGGCAGGACTTCGACGATGACTGGCTTGAACGATGGGCCTGTGGTGGCGAGTCCTGTCCCGGCTGCGGTGTGGATAGCTCGGCGGAAGCCGCCACCCAGGTTGTGGAGCACCCGGCGGACCCGGCGCTTGACGACGGGAAGGTTCCAGCCCTGTCGTGGTGGCACACCTCGACCCATTCGGACTGGCCCTCTGAGAACTTCGACCCGGCAGCGTCTTTGGATGAAGCCACGCGACTACGCATGGGTGGCGATACCGCTGTCGCCCGCTGGGCAGCACGGCAGCGCACCAAGGCTCTCCACATCGGTACCTATGAGGCGGCCGTGCATAACATGTTCCGCAGGATTCACGATCAAAGCGGGGCCGGTGAAACATTCTTCCTGTACCGCGTTACTCTGCGCACCGACATCGTCCTTCAAAACGGATGTGGTCCAGAAGTAGTCGACTTCATGGGAGATGCCGCCCTGAATGATGTGTGCGCTCCTGGAATCGACGCTGTGCGCTATGTGAACGCTCATGAAGACCCCGGCAGCATTTCACTGGCCCTAGGACGGAGCGCGATCGAGGCCGTTCAAGGCATCAGGGTCCCGACTCCCACTGACATCGTCCCCGCATGGCATTCGTCAGCCGTCGAGCGACTCCTCACTGCATCGACCGAACCCGTCGAGATCACGGAGCCTGATAACGCACTGACTCGGCTCCAGCGGCGCCGCGGACCCGCCATGACCACAGAGCGCGAACAAGTACAAATGCAGATTCTGCACGAAGCGACCGCGCACCTTCCCGCCAACCTCATCGACAGCGTGCGTCATGCGATCCCCATCGATCCGGCCGCAGACCCGGTGTCATGGAGTGGCCACCTTGCGGCGACTGTGCAACTAATCGACGCCCCAGAATTCGTTGTCCGCGCAGCGCGTCGGGCACCCCATCGACCTATCGCCGCTCCATCCGAAAAGGTAAGACACACGACCGCCCGCGCCACTTAATCAGAGCTGGTCGCCGAGGTGGATGAGCCAGTTGAGCCAGGTGATGCCGGCGCCGGCGAGGGCGGCGGTGCCGAGGGCGACGAGGAGTCCGGTGCGGGCTTTGGTGGCGGTGGTGTGGTTGCCGTTCGCTGTGGCGATGGCCCAGGTGATGCCGGAGATGAGCATGGTGAGGACGGCGGTGACGAGGACGAACGTAAGCAGGGCACCGATCACGTTGTGGAGGGTGGTGTTGTCACCGAAGGCGCCGAAGTCAGGGTAGATGTTCACGAGTGTTCAGCTGCCTTCCTTCACGGTGATGTGGACGTGGTCGTAGTGGCCGCCGGTGACATCGTTGGGGTCGTGCATGCCACCGCCGTTGTAGGGTCGCCAACCCTCGGCGTCGCGGGCGAGGGACCAGATCTGGCCTTGCCAGATCAGGTACTCGACGCCGAGGGTTTCGGCGTTGTCTTTGAGCCAGTTCGTCAGCGCCCATCCGGTTTCGAGCTGCTGGGGTGTGGGGCGGGTGCCGATGGCGTTGCCGAAGGTGACATCGCAGGCTCGTCCGAGGGGGTGTTCGGATTTGGTGCCGGGGCGGGGTGAGTAGCAGGCCCAGGAGCTGTCGGGGTAGGCGGTGAGGGCTTGGGTGTAGACGTGGAGCATACGGGCGGTGATCTGTCCGTCGGTGGTGGGGTCATCGACCTTGCGGTCCGGGTCCCCGGCATCGGGTCCTTGGGGCGGCGCGGGCTGCGTCGCGGCCGGGTTGCAGCCTTCCTGCTCGACCGGCGTGGTGGGGGCTGGGAGGTTGCCGGTGGTGTGTTGGTCGAGCCAGGGCTGGGGATCGGTGAACTCACCGTCGCTACCCCCTTGGCGGAGTTCGAAGTGCAGGTGCGTGCCGGTGGAGTAGCCGGCCGAGCCGACATCGCCGATGTGTTGTCCGGCGGTGACGGTGTCGCCGACGTTGACGTGAAAGCCGGTCTCCCACAGGTGGGCGTAGGCGGTGGCGATCTTCTGCCCGCCGATGGTGTGTTCGATGATGATCAGCCCGCCGTACCCGCCGGACATCGAGGCGTGCGTGACGATGCCGTCGGCGGAGGCGAGGATGGGGGTGCCGTCGGGGGCGGAGTAGTCCGCGCCGGTGTGAAGCTTGTTCTCCCCGGTGATGGGATGGACGCGCATCCCAAACGGCGAGGTGGCGACCCAGGTGCCCTCGGGCAGCGGGAAGACCACACGCCCGGTCTCCGGCAATGGTGGACTGGTGATGCTGGGGGTGGTGAGTGTGGTCAGGATCTGTTCGGCGACGGGCTCGTAGTTCGCGTACCGGTCGGGGTAGGCCGACACCTCGACGGCTTGGGCGGCTTCACCTTTCGACAGGGTCTGCCAGCCCGGGATGTCGAGCAGGCCGCGGGGTGAGGGGTGGTTAGGGCCGGTGGGTCCGCCGAAGAACGCGCGGGCCTGGTAGACGGGGTCCATGAGGTCGGGGACGGTGCCCCATCCGGCTTGGGGTCGCATCTGGAACAGGCCGAGACTGTCGTGGTCGGAGGCGTCCCCGTCGTGGGGATAGGTGCCGGAGTCGGGGTAGACGCTGGTGTTGGCCAGCATCCGCAGATTCGACTCGGTGAGGGCGGCCATGAGCGCGATCTGCAGCCCGTCACGCGTGACCCCTTCGATTTGGGAGCCGGTCTGGATGATGGTGGCGGCGTGGGTGAGCTGGGTGGTGTTCAGCGTGAAGGTCTGCCCGTCAGCGGTCGTCACGTCCAGTGAGTCAGGTACGGGCCCCACCACCCCGGGGCCTGAAGCACTTGCGGTGGTGCAGGAGGCGTTGGCGCCGGGGCTGAACATCATCCCAACCCCCAGCAGGAGCAGGGCGGGGCTGAACAGCACGAGCACGGTAGCGATGACGGCGAGTTTCTTCACGGCCGGGTCACCGCAGTGGGTTGTCGCGCTGTGACAGGCGCAGCAGGTGGCAGGTGTCGTAGGTCGGCGCGCAGACCACGAACACCGTGAACTCCACAGGGTGGGCCGAGGTGACTGGTTCACCGTTCCAGGTCCCGGTGCGGTGCCGGGTGCCCTCGATGGTGTAGGCGACCGTGCCGGGCGCGAGTTGCCCCTCGGGGGCCTGGGCAACGGCTTCGCCCCACTGGTCGGGGATGTAGGCGCGGTCGATTGTCAGATGTTGACTGGTGCCGTACTCACGCAGGTCCTGCCAGGCGGTCCGCGAGGGCAGGTAGGCGGCGACGTCGGTGGCGAGGCCGGCTTGTTCGGCGCCGCTGGGGTCCCCGACGGCGAGGATCGCGGAGGTGTAGTCCAGCGGGAGCAGCCCGGTGGTGGTGTCCCACGCGAACAGTGTGGTCGCGACATTGCGAGCGAACTGCTCCGGATCAGCGCTCCGCGCCACCGGTGGCACCGACGGCGCCTCTGATGCTGAAGGACTCGCCGTGGCGGTGGTGGTCGAGGAGGGTGACGGGCCGGTGGTGATGGTCGGTGACGTGCCCGGGGTGCTGGTGGGAGTGTGGGGTCCGGTGGCCAGGCCGTAGATCCCGACCCCACACACCAGGGCCGTGACCGAGCCGGCAGCGATCAGCACGAGCCGGCGACGCGACGAACGATCAGAAGTGTCCATGCCCAGCAGGTGCACCCACCCACCCCACACACCAGCAGACGGAGGCGGTTAGATGGCGCGCAGCTGCGGACGCCCACCCGCCGGTCCGTCATCCCTCTCATCGACAGAGCCGGAGGCGGCGGCGGTGGTGTCGTCGGGGTTGGTGAGGGCGGCTTGGAGGGCGTCGGCAAACGCGACCGTGTGTTCGATCACGCGCAGGAACGTGGCGACCTGTTCGTCGGTGAGTTCGACGGCGAGCACAGCCGGGTCGTAGTGGGTCCACCACCGATCCAGTTCGGTCCACGTCACCACAAACGCCCGCACCGGGTACTGCACCGGCGCATCCTCACTGTCGTTCTTGGGCTTCTTGACCGGAGCGGGCTTCCGTCTGTCACCGGATCGGACCTGACTTGGACCTCTCTGGGGTATTCCCTGGGGTTGCGGGTGTATCGGTGCTGGTGGGCGGCTCGCGCCTGTGTGGAGTGACACACTAAGCGGGTGGTGTTCCTGCGGAAGGTGAGGACGGCGTCGGGGGCGACNGACCTGACTTGGACCTCTCTGGGGTATTCCCTGGGGTTGCGGGTGTATCGGTGCTGGTGGGCGGCTCGCGCCTGTGTGGAGTGACACACTAAGCGGGTGGTGTTCCTGCGGAAGGTGAGGACGGCGTCGGGGGCGACGGCTGTGCAGATTGCTGAGCGGCGGAACCGTCGGGATGTGGTCCTGGAGCATCTTGGGTCGGCTCATACCGAAGCCGAGCTCGCCGGCCTGATGCAGGCGGGTCGGGAGAAGATCAACGCTGGTCAGGGCGTCCTCGACCTGGGGACAGCAACGTCGACGAGCCCCGCAACGATCACGTCGAAGCAGTCCCGGCTGCTGCTGGAGACGCTGCAGTCCGCGTGGGCGGGGCTGGGGTTCACGGCGATCGGTGATGAAGCATTCTTCCAGCTCGTCGCCGCACGCTTGATCGAGCCGACCTCGATGAGCGACTCCGCCAGAGTGCTGGCGGAGGTCGGGATCGCCCCGGTACATCGCTCGACGATGAAGCGCTGCCTGGCCCGGATCGCCACAAACGACTACCGCGGCCAGATCGCGAGGAGGTGCTTCGAGCATGCCGCGACCAGCGGCGTCATCTCGCTGGTGCTCTACGACGTCACGACGCTCTATTTCGAGGCGGAGAACGAGGACGCGCTGAGGAAGGTCGGCTACTCGAAGGAACGCCGCGTGGATCCGCAGATCGTGGTCGGCCTGCTCGTGGACCGGGGCGGGTTCCCGCTGGAGATCGGTTGCTTCGAGGGGAACCATGCTGAAACCCGCACGATCGTCCCGATCATCCGCCAGTTCCAGGCCCGCAACGACCTCGCTGACATGGTCGTGGTCGCGGACGCCGGGATGCTCTCGGCGGCCAACCTGCGCGAGCTCGACGAAGCGGACCTGAAGTTCATCGTCGGCTCACGACAGACGAAAGCCCCGGGTGACCTGGCCAATCACTTCCATTGGAACGGGGACGCATTCACCGACGGACAGCTGATCGATACCATCACGCCCCGCCACGGGAACACGAAACCCTCCACGACGAAGCACCGCAAGGAGCCTGTCTGGGACGCAGAGGAGCATCCCGGGCACTGGCGTTCCATCTGGAGCTACCGCAGCAAGCGTGCCACCCGCGACAATCACACCCTCACCGCGCCGGAGAACCGGGCTCGAGCCGTGATCGACGGGGACGCGTCTGTGAAGTCGACCAGATTCGTGAAGACCACCGCGAGCGGCCGGTCCCTCGATACAGCCTCGCTTAAGCGGGCACGAAGTCTGGTCGGGCTGAAGGGCTACGTCACGAACATTCCTGCCGCCACGATGCCGGCGGCGGAGGTGGTCTCCAGCTATCACGACCTGTGGCATGTTGAGCAGTCATTCCGGATGAGCAAGACAGACCTGCAGGCCAGGCCCATGTTCCATCGCACCCGTGACGCGATCGAAGCCCACCTCACCATCGTGTTCACGGCCCTGGCGATCGCGAGACACCTCCAAGCAGTGACCGGGTTCAGCATCCGCAAGATCATCCGGACACTCCGTCCCCTCCAGGACGTCACTATCAGCATCGCCGGGCAAACGATCACCGCGAGCCCCGAACTCACCGACGACGCCCGACACATCCTGCACCGAGTGACACACTAAAGAGGTCCAAGTCAGGTCGGATGCGGGCGAGGGCGTCGGCCGCGGCCTGATGCAACGCCTCATCGCCCGGGCCGGGGCTGGCGGCGTGTGCGCGGATGGTCTCGTAGATCGGATGGACCGGGCTGCCGGCGTCGATCTCCTCCAACCCCCGCTGCGCCGCGGCCCGGACGTGTTCGGGCAGCGTCTCATCGGTGGCGGCCTGTTCGAGGAAGCCGATCTTGTCCAGCGTCTTGTACGAGGCCCCACCGGGAATCATTCCGGCAGCCTGCTCCCGAGCCTCACCGGTGGCTCCCGACGGTTCCGGAAAATTTCCGGGACCGTCTGTTCCGGGCTGGTTGTCGCTGCGGAACTGGGTCGCGGCCTTGCGACGCGCAGCATCCTCGGCCATGAGAGATTTCAGTTCGCGGTAGAGGGCGGCGGCTTCCAGCGCGGTCAGTGGCTTGTGCAGGACGTTGTCGTCTTGTTCGGCCAGCAGATGACCGAGACGGTCGGAGATACCGGAGCGTACCCACACGTTGACGGTGCGCCAGCCGAGCTGCTTGATCGCGGCCAGCCGTCGTGCCCCGCAGATCAGGACCCCGTCGGGGCTGACTGTCAACGGCTGCAACAACCCATCGCGTTCAATCGAGGCCGCCAGCGCATCGATGTCACCCAGGTCGGCGCGGTGGCGTCGGCCGACATGTAGGGAGTCGACGGTGCGGTCCAGCTCGATGTGCCCCGGGGTACTCATGACCGCACCCGTTCCCGCCCCGGGACGGCACGGACGATCGCGGCGACCAGGGCGTCATCACCCAACAGGTCCGCCAGGGACTCCCCGAGCAGCAGACGCAGCAGGATCCCGCGCCCAGCCGTCGTGGTGGCGTAGGCAGGTTCGGGGTGGCCCAGCAGAACCCTCAGCAGACACGTCCAGGCTGGGGCGGGAAGGCCGAGCAGGGCGCGAGCATGTTTGTCGCGCCGCAAGGCTTCGTAGGTGCCGCGCCGAGACCCGATCCGGGCCAGGGCGTTGGTGACGTGATCCACCCCTGCCCGAGCGGAGGCTTCCGGCCAGCCCAGCAGCACGAACAAACCGGTCGCGTCCGCGACTGCTGCCTGCACGCCCGCATCCACGTCCTCCTGCTGGTCGTGGTGGTGGGGGTCGGTGAGCTGGAACGCGGGATGGTATTCGTACAGGGGTGTTTCGCGGTCGGAGAACCGTTCGGGGTCGTGGTGGGCGGAGATGTGGGCGCGGCGGGCCTGGTGGACTGAACACAGGAGCCCTTGGGCGCGTTCTTCATAGATGCAGGTGATCCGCACCGCATGCGTGACCACCGCCCACGGATCCGCGGCCTTCCTTGCCGCCGGCGTGCGCATCACATCAAACGCCGCCGACGCGGCCTCCCACACGTCCAGGCCGTGCTTGCGCGCCAAGGGTGCGAACCGCTCCGCCGCAAACTCCAGCAACTCTTTGGCTTGGGGATTGTCGCGCCATCCGTGCTCGGCCAGATGCTCCAGCAAGGCCCGCAGCCCCTCGCTGGTACGGAAGTCAGTACGGTCGGGGTGGGGTGTCGACGACGTTGTCGACGAGCTCCCGGTCTCAGCGGTGCCGGTGGTTGGTGTTGTGGTGTGGGTCATGGTGATGCCTCCTGACAAGCAGGTGCGCACCCCTACCCCAGACATCGGCAGCAGCGGTGTCGTTGTGTTGGCGAGATTCGTCATTGCTGGTTACCACGCTCAACTCATCCCCACCGCGGACCGACCCCACACCGACTGGGCCCGGCCCCGGCCGAAGGCCGACAACGGCGCCAACCGTCCAGCCCGATCACCGATCCGCCGCGCACCCACCGTGATGCCGTGGCGGGTTTTCTGGCTCAGCGCTGTCTGGAAGTGGATGCCGCGGCCAGCGACTGTGGCGCCACGCCGGGCCATCAGATCGGTCGGACGCACCCACTCCACACCCCGCCCCACCTGCCGACCCACAGGCCGGCTGGTGGTCCGGGCGGTGCGGGCCTTGACCGCCTCCGGCACCTCCTCCGCACCCTCACCCAGCCCCGGAGCACCAGCGTCTGCTCCGTCGATGTCGGGGGCGAGCTGCTCATCGAGCTCTTCCACCGGCGCCTTGGGTGGGACAAAACCGCCTCGCTCACTCACCGTCTCCTGGTCGAGGTTCTCGGTGGGGTGGTCGGGGGTGGTCAGGGCGCGTTCTTCGGGATCGGGTGGGCCGTAGTCGTCGTGGACCGGCGGCTCGGAGCGGTCGTGCTCGTGTTCGTGGGCGCTCATGATTCCTCCTTCATCGATGGATTGGTGTCAGGTTCAGAACTCCTCGTTGTTGGGGAGGTGAGCCAGCGGCCCACCGTGGACGGATGCACGCCCAGCTCGGCGGCAATCTGCTTGTTCGACCACCCCTCACTCCGCAACCCGGCAGCCCGCTCCCGCCGACCCACCCCAGCCGCAGGAGTGTCTGACCTGCTCTCCTCTTCGGGGTTTGGCGGGGAGGACGGCTCGTACTCGGGCCGCGGCTGCTCGACGTGTCCGGTAGGGGCGGGTTCTGGCTCAGGCGAGGTCGGCGGCTCATCATCCACACGGGCCGAATTACTGCTGTCGGCCTGGGGGAGTGCCGCCGGTGCACCAGGCTCGATGCCCGGTCCTGGACCGGGTGTGGGCTGGTCGTTCTGTTGGGTGACGGTCTGCCACATCACGGACTGCGTCTCGGGGCTGGTGGCGCGGGTGAGGATGACGGTGAGGTGGGTGATCGCCAGCAGCACCACGGGCGGAACCGCGGCAATCGCTGCTGCCAACAAGGCCGGGACATCGGCGTCGGCGGCGACGATGGCGTGCAGGGCGTTGGCGGTGACCGAGACGACGGCACCGCCGATCAGCAGGGCCCAGGGATACCAAGCGGCCTTCTGCCCAGCCAGAGCGACGACGGCGACGGTGGCCACCACGATGATCCCGTCGACGATCAGCGGCCACGCCCACGCCTGACCTGCCCCGATGCCCGAACGGGCCGCGAGATCAGCCAGAGAGGTGAAGGACAGCCAGAACGCCCCGATCGCGATGAACACCGTCCCCGCGACCGCCGTCCGCACCGCCCACCGCCGCGCCCTCACGCCAGCCCCCAACCAGCACCCACCGGCACCCGCACCGACGCCGCCTCCGCTGGTTCGGTGGGCCTGGATGCTGTGGACGTGGTGGGGTGGGTGGTGCGGTAGGCCGACCGCACGGTGGTCGCGATCGCCCGCGGCCCCAACCCCGCCTCACCGGCAGCCGCGCCCAGCACATCTACCGCCGTGGCAGGTGTGATGTCGTGTTCCGCGGCCCGGCAAGCCGCCCAGAACAACCCCCGATTCCGCTCGCCCTCACCCAAACCCGCCACCCACGCAGCCAGCCGCGACACCACCACCCCAGCCTCGCTCTGAGCCATGCTCCGATGAACAGTGCGCGGTCGCGGAGCGGGGCGGGGGTCGAGGAAGTCCCGGAGCGCGTCACTGTCGATCCCGGCCGCCGCCCCTTGCCGGACCGTCGCCAGCCGATATGAGCCGGCAGTGGTGTGTGAGGGTGGGATGACGATGTAGCCGCCATCCCCGCGGAAATCCACACCGGCCCGGGCAGCCTGCCACGACCGCTGCACCACATCCGGCGTGGCCGGGTAGTAGCCATGCCGTCCACCTGAGGGGGAGACCACCGTGAACACCGGCACACCTGCCCGCCCCGCATCGAGGGCGCGGCGCATGCTCTCCCGGCCATCTATGTGCTCGCGGACATCAATATCCACGACCACGACACCGGAGACCGCCCCGGTCGGCAGCCCGAGATTCGCGTCCGGCCATCGCGTCCAACAGTGCTCGATCTGGGCGAGGTCGGTGGTGGCGTCGTGGAACCCACGGGCCGTGAGCGGTCGCTTTTGCCCGGGCACGCACGGAAACACCGGCACCCCCGCTGATGCGAGATCACTCGCCACCCGCCCCAGCAGACGATCTTGGCGAGGGGCGAGAAGCCGGGCGAGGTGGTAGAGGTTACGGCTCATAGCGCCACCGCCTCACGTCCCGACACCATCCGCTCCATCGGCTCCGACACCGCCGGTGCAGCCGGGGCCTGCCGTGTCGCGGGTTCGCGAGTGGGGGTGTCGCGTTCCAAACCGGGCGGGGTGCCGTTGCCGACCTGGGTGGTGTCGAGCTGCTCTAGAATCCCCAGCGCGGTTTTGCGGACCCGTTCCCCGGTGGTCTTGACCACCTCGACCGGGTCCTGGCCCTCCACTCGGGCCGCCCACGTCGACACGTATGGGACGGTGTAGCCGGAGGTGTCCATGCCATGCGCGGCACCCACCATCAACGCGACCGATTCGGCCTCCACCTCACCGATCCCACGATGCTGCCGCGCCTCACTGGCGTCCGGGCCATGCAACAGGACGTGGCCGAGTTCATGGGCCAGGGTCTTCACCTGCGCTGCCGGGTCCATGTCTGCACGCACCGACACCACCCGGTTGCTGTAGTCGGTCAGTCCGTTCGCCCCGAAAATCTCCGACGCATCCGCAACCAGCCGCAGCTCGAACCCGGCCGTGTCGACTTGTGTAGCGAGGCCCTCCCACAACCCGGCAGGAGCCTGCCCCTCCAACAACCTCGGAGCCGGCGGTTCAGGGATCGGCTCGCCAGTGGTCTGGGAGGCGTCCCAGACGTAGGCGGGGCGGACGCCGACCATCTTCGTGCGCACCGTCTCACCCGCACGCGGCTTCTCACCCTTCCCAAGGCGTCGCCACGACTCAGCATCCTGCGGGGTTGCTGAGGCGAACCGTCCCGTCACCGGCGCCAGAATCTGATATCCCGGCTGCCCCTTGGAGACCTGGCGACCCAACTGCTGCCACTGCCTATACCCGGCGACATGGGACGGCACTGGGTCCGGCACCAGACCCAGGCCGTAGGCCTCCTGATGCTGGGTGAAGATCAGAATCGTGTTCGCGAACGACCGTGCTCGGAACCGGGCTGCGAACGCCAACGCCCGGGCCCAATCCTCACCGGAGACCAGCTGCTCGACCGCACCCGTCAGCCGCTCATGCAGCGCATCAAGCTTCGCCTCCCGCGCCGCCCGAGCATCCTTGCCCGAGGTTGCCATGCCGGTCTCCTTCCGCGAACCTGTCTACCGGGTCGAAGAACCGACCCGGTGACCATCAGGTACGCCGGAACCACCAGCACTAGAAGACGGACAACAAGGAACCCCTACAGTGACCGTCAGGAACCCAACGAACCCGACGTGTCATACCCGGCCTAGCAGGTGCGCTGAGATCAGGCCATGCGTTGCTTCCGAAGATGAGCAGAATCGTTACAAGGAAGCGGCGTTTGGAATCATCAACACTGAAGCGATCTCGACTTCTTGGCCACAGCGCGGGCACTTGGCGTACCCGTCAGTGAGGGGTGTGACGGGCCGAGCGCGTTGCTGAGACTGGTCACGGTACTCAGTAGGAAGGAGGCCAGTGATGCGTCGAAATTGTCGCGCAGCATTGCCTCGGCTGCGCCATCCCACTTCGTGCATCAGTTCACCGACAGGACGTCGGCTGCGCGCGAGCAGTGTCGCGAGCTGGACGCAGCGAACCCGCGTCAGGTACTTCATCGGGCTGATCCCGTACCGTCGCGCGAAAACTCTACCCAACTGAGACGGCGAAATGTGCACCTCTCTTGCCAGTGACTCCAGAGTCCATTGCACTTCCGGCCGGTCGTTGAGTAGTGATGCAGCAATCT
Source organism: Brachybacterium timonense (assembly GCF_900258505.1). GTDB lineage: Bacteria > Actinomycetota > Actinomycetes > Actinomycetales > Dermabacteraceae > Brachybacterium > Brachybacterium timonense. Next base: position 1,939,586 of record NZ_LT984895.1, on the reverse strand, counting down.
CAGCAGGGTCAGGCTCCGCCACTTGACGTAGAGACCCCATGCGGTTGCGACTCATGGGAGCCTCCGAAGACCCATCCGCGTGGAGGTCGAGTGCTTAGCGCGACAGGGCTCGATCACTGCGCAAGAGGAGGGCGATGCCCATGAACCCGACAAGGCATGCAGCCGCTGCGAGCGCCAGCGAAACCTGGTACCCCTCAGTCCCACAGGAGGGTTCACGGGCCATGAACGCCGCGTAGACGCGGCCTAGCAACGCGGCTCATGGTCCTGCGAGGTGCAGGCCGCGTAACCGACTGAGCGCTGCGTGTAGTTCGTGTTGTCGTGGTCTTGTCAGGTGTCCCGGGTGTCCGTTGAATGGCGACACCCAATCGAGGCTCTCTGCATCAACCCGTTCCTGTACTGCTAGCACCAGCTCTTCGATGGAGTTCTGACCGTCGGCGAGGCCTGCGATACGGTCGAGTGCCCATGCAATGGCTTGAGTCTGTGCTGGATCGACGAGCTGGGCCATAGCGCTGAGGTCGATCGTCTCGCCTGCAAATTGGATTGTCGCGCCTCTCACTTTCGCCGGCCTCTGATTTCTCGATCGCGTAAGAGAGCTCGGATCTGGGACTCGAGCAGTCCGTTCGTAGGTGAACGCCCGGGAGCCATCATTCGGTTCAGCGTCTTGGTGGTCTGAGATGAGCTTGCGAGCTTCCTTCGTGACGTTGCGCGCGATGTAGTGGTCGAGTGCGATAACCTGATCTGCGACATCGAAAAACGCTCCAGACCCTCCCGCCACAAGGATCGTTGACACGCCTAGTTCGGTAAATAGCGGTCGGACACGGGCGACGAAGGGCGTGATGGGCTCCCGGCTGGCTGGGATTAGAGCGCGCATGCGTTCGTCTCGGATCATGAAGTTTGTCGCTGATGTGTCCTCATCGATCAGCAACGCAGACGCACCGGCATCGATGGCCTCGACCAGGTTTGTGGCTTGGGAGGTCGAACCGCTGGCGTTAGACGTGCTGAACGACCGCGTATCGATGCCAGAGGGCAGGTTCGTGATGAAGGGCGAGATGTCGACGCCGGTGACGGCTCGGCCGTCCTCGGCTCTGATGCTGACTGCATCGGCACGGGTGATGACCCACTCCCGGCCGTCGCCGGCGATGTGCGGATAGACCCCGCGTTCGATGGCATGGAGAAGAGTCGATTTGCCGTGGTAGCCACCACCGACAATGACAGTGACGCCTTCGGGCACACCCATCCCTGTCACGGTCTGTCCACTGGGCAGTTGAAACTCGACCTGCATGCTATCGGGGCTGGTGAACGGTATAGCATCCGTACCGGACAACGGGAGATCTGAGTCTCCAGAACGACGAGGCAAGATCGCGCCGTCGCCGACGAAGGCCACAAGATTCTGGCCAGCAAGTTGGGAACGCAGCCATTCCTGATCGCGGTGGAGGATCACATGCTCTCGCAGCACGCGCTCGTTGAGATTCGCGCACACGAGTGAAGCATTGGCGATCCTCGGCAAGAGGGAGCCCAGGAGTTTGGAGGCCTCGCGGCCACGGACTCTGCGCCCGGATGCAGGGAGGCCAACATCGATACGCGCCTCGATGCGGTCAGGGGCGATGACGACGCTGGTGCGTTCAAGGACTTCCTGGCCAGGGTGGCCGATGCTGACTAGCCCGCTGTTGCCTGTACCGGAGGGTTCTGGCAACAAGCGGTGGGCGACGTCCAAGAACTGACGGGTGAGGAAGTCAGCGACCGCGCGTCGTCCTATCGCATCGTTGGTCAGATCGGCAGGCAGTCCAGCAGTTTGGGGGCCCAGGATAATCCGCATTCGTGACGGTGGGGCGTAGGGGTCGACCTGGACCTGGTCGATGGCCAGGCGAAAGGTGCCGAACTGGTAGGTGCCGGCGAGTTGTTTGTACGAGGCGTACCCTCGCCCATCGATCTGGGCGAGGGTACGCTCGAGGGCCGTACGATCACGCATGGCTGTCCTCGTAGGCGGTGACGTTCTGGCGCCCGGGCAGCTTGGTGAGGGCTATGCCGCCGAGCACAGCGAGCACGACGGCGGCAATCACCATGGCCGTGGTGAAACCGGTTTGCTGGACACCGAATCCGGTCAGCAGCGGTCCGATCGCCAGGCCTGCCGCGTATGCGAGGTTGTAGAGCGCGAACGATCCGCCGAGCGTGGGCGGGTTCGACCGAAATCCTTGCTCGCTGATGAGCGTGGTGGCGGGGGCGAGCAACATTGCCGACGACAGGCCCAGGAGGCCCATTCCGATCGCGATCTGCCAGATGCTGGTTGACCAGCCGAGAACGAGCAGTGCGGCCACCACGGCGACGATGCCGATGCCGATAAGCACCCGAGGCGGTGCCGAGGCGACGAACCTGCCCACGATCGGGTTGGCAATGATGCTCACGAGCGCGGCGACACCGAACAGGACGCCGATGATGGTGCTCGTCGCCTGTGCTCCCAGGTGCCCGGGAAGCACGGGTTGCACTGCAGCGAGGACCGCCGCGCCGATCGTGATCGCAGCCACGATGGCCGCCGAGCCCGATACACGAAGCACGGTGAAGGGCCCTGCTGTGTCGTCGGTCTGCCGAGGCGATCCCGGAATCAGTGCCACCAGCAGGACGAGATTGACGATGGCGACGAATGTGGCTAGCAGGAACGGCGAAGCGGGTCCGAACGCGTCGACGAGGAAGCCAGACAGTGGCGGGCCGACGAGCACCCCCAGAGTCACGGTGGACATGGCGATGCCCATCATCTGGCCTCGCTTGTCGAACCCTGTCGTTGCGGCGATAAGCGACAGTGCCGCGACCCATGCGACGCCGCCGGCGATTCCCTGGACGAAGCGAGCGACCAGGAGGAGCCAGTACGGCCCTCCTGTGGCGAACAGGAGGGTCGCGATCGCCAAGACGATCAGCCCGATCACGAGTGGACCCTTTGGACCGCGGCGGTCGACGAGGTGTCCGGCGAAGAGCGTGGCAATGACCATTGCCACGGCGTAGGACGCGAAGAGGATGCCGGTTGCGGCTGCTCCTTGCTCGACAACCGCAGGCAGTAGCGGCAGCACGGGGATGGCGAGTCCTTGGAGCAGCATGTCGGTGAAGAGAATGCCGCCGGCCACGGTGGTGGCGCGCGCCGGAGTCGCACCGGATACGCGAGAGGTGACGTTGGTGGTCATAGCGAAGTGTGTGTCCTTAGGAGTCGAGCAACCCCCTCACCAGCGCTGTGAGTGCGGTGTCGAGTTCGTCGGGTTGCGGTATGTCTTGTGGGCGAGTCACCGCAGTCACGGTGAACCCTTGGAGGAGCACGAGTACGAGGCTGGCGATCTCTCTCCTCCCTGGGCGAGCAGTGTCGCGCTCGGGCATGGATATGAGACCTTCGATGCGCTCGTGCCATTCGTCGAGGGCGCTGTTGCGTTCGGAATGCTCAAGAGCTTGTGGCGCAACGAGAACAGTCGTTGATGCCAGGGCGCGAAATCTCTCATCGCGGGTGAGCAAGCGAGTGAAGTCAGCTAGTAGAGCCTTCAGCGCTTCGTGAGCCGACGTGCCTACTGAGTCGTTGTTCTGGGAGAACAAGCGCTGCCCGTAGTCGGACCAGCCCCATTCGAGCGCCTCGATGAGCAGGGTTTGCTTGTCGCGGAAATGGTGGTTCAGCGCGCCTCGTGTGACGCCTGCGCACTCTGCGACGTGCTCGAATGTTGCCCCCCGCCACCCCTTCTCCTCGAAGGCCCTTAGTGCTGCGTCTAGCAGCGCGACGCGGGTCTTGGCCGCGTCCTCGGCAGTACGTCTCATACATACAAGTTAGCACGTATCCAAGTAGGGGGTCAATGGCGCCGTACCCTGTGGGTCGAGGACTCTTCGGTTGCAGGTTCTTGTCGGTGTTCATGTGTTCTGCCTCGGCTCGGGGCTCGGAGTCACGACCGCGCTGGTAAGGCGTGCTGCCATCGTGGGCGCATGCTCGGGGTTGGGGATGTCGGCCGGTCTCCAGATGGCGGCGGCGGTCAGACCCAGGATGAGTGTGATGATGAGCCGAGATGCCAGTTCTGCTGGTATCGGTCCCGGTGGCTGGGCTTCGGCCAGTGCAGCAGTGATCGCGTTGCGCCAGTGATCGATGGCGTGGCTCTGTGCGGCACTGGGGCCCAGTGCCGCCGGAGCGATGAGGACAGTGTTTGCAGCGAGTGCTTTGAAGCGTTCGTCTTCATCCAGGAGGGTGATGTATTCGGCGATGAAGTCGCGGAGCCGTTGTGTCGCGGAGCTGGTCCGTTCGAGGTGGGCGAGGAGTCTTTCGCTGTAGGCGAGCCAACCGAATACGAGGGCGTCTTGCAGCAAGTCGGTCTTGCTTTTGAAGTGGTGGTGGACCGCGCCCCGAGTCAATCCCGCAGTGGAGGCGACCTGCTCGTACGTCGCCTCCTGCCCATCCGTCCCTAGCGAACGCGTCCAGTGCCGCGAGCATGATTCGTTCGCGGGTTGCCTGGGTCTTTTCTTCGGTATGTCGTACCCTCTTCTCCCAATGCTCGTCGATGCCAGGGCGTCTGGCTAGATTTGCAAGAACTCGCGGACCTGGGCCCAGATCGCGGTCTGGGCCAGGCCGTTGATGCGGGCCGACGTGTCGACATCATTGGCAGGTACCCCAGCGGCGAACATCGCGTGACCGCGACCCGGCACGATGTGGTGTTCGACTTGTGCACCTGCTCCGGACTGCTGCATCGCCTGGACGATCTCGGCACCCATGCGTGACGCCGGCCAAAGTGTGTCGCTCTCCTGTGAAATCAAGAGAGTGCGCGCTTTGATGAGCTCAACAGGCAGTCGTGCAGGTGTGTCGGATGGAGCTTCCTCGACGGCTTTGTCGTGGAACTTCTGTAGCAGTGTTTTGTCCAGCGTCTCGTAGAATTCTTCGTCGGCGTCGAAGTGCAGGAACGGTAGCGGCTCTCCGTGGAAGCTCCAAGACGAGCGTGCCGGCGGCGTCCCGTTTTCGCGCACAGATTCCCAAGCGTAGAGGGTGGGTGACAGTGCGATGAGTTCGTCGACGCTCGGATCATGGCTTGCCCACGCGAGCGCGAACTCGGCACCTTTGGACATGCCGATCACACTGGTCCAGTTCGGGTCAATCCCTGGCTTAGCATGCAGGCGTCGAACGGCTTCTTGTGCGTACTCAAGTGGGATGCGGTCGATGCCTGTTGGTAGTCCGTACTCTGCTCGCCAGTCGAAGTAGGGCAATGCCAGCGCCGGTCGTCCATGTGAGGCGATGAGTGCTGCAATCTGGTTGCACCAGTCGAATCCTCCCCATGCGCCTGGAATGACGACGACAGCTCGGTTGTCGTGTCCTTGGGCGGGTTGGTAGAGGTTCGCCGTGGTCGTTCTGGTGCGCCATTCATGGCGGATCACGTCTCTGCCGGTGAAAGCTCGTACGAACTCGGTCGCTGCGAGGAGGTCTCCGGTTGCGGGATCGCGTACGTCGATCAGGATGGTGAGGGGGTGCAGCGTGAACGAGATCTGGTTTGTCCATCGAGCAGGTTCCTCGGGCGTGAGCTGATGGACGAGCCCGTGAGGGTCGTAGCCGAGGCCATCGTCGACCTGGGAGGCCTGGGTTAGGTCGAGGCGGCCTGAGGCATCAGCGTGCACGTCGAGCGTGCGGGACCATCGCCGTTGCTCGTGATCGATTGTCGAGACCTCCACGGACAGGGTCTGGTGTGGCGAGGCTTCGTGGAGGACCGCGGTGATGGGCTCGTCGACAAGGCCGTGAGGAACGTGTGGGGCGAAGTGCACCATGACAGTGATTTCCTTTAGCTTCTAGATGCGTTTCAGGACGAGGTAGGAGGCGGCAGTTGCCGTCACGACGGCGGCTAGGCTGCCGGTGATGGTGAATACGAGCCCGTGCAGCAGACCCATGAGGGTGCCTTGAAGTACGGCGAACAGCCAGTGAAACCGCGGTACCCACGGGGAGACGGCGAGGGCAATGCCGATGGCGACGCTGACCCCGATACCCAGCAGTTGGTGGGTGGGAGTCAGGGCAGTCTGGATTGCGCGCAGGAGAAGTTCTTGCCCGGTGATGAGTACGAGGGCAAGGATCGTGCCGAGTTCACCCCGCCGCAGGCGGTGCTGAGCCACAGCGAGTGGGAGTGCAGCCCCCTGGTAGGCGGCCCAGATCCATCCGGCAGTCTTTCTGGGGAGCTGCCCGTCTTGGTAACGAGGTGAGGCGGAGATCCTGCGACCTATCCACAGATATCCGTTGAGGAGGACTGTCGCCTCTGTGAGTCCCAGGCAGAGGCCGTTGAGGACAGCCTCGGGGGTGGAGATCGTCGAGCGCGGCCACCCTGCTGCAGCCAACAGGATGAGCGCTCCGGTCAAGCCCAGGCCCGCTGCTGCGTATGTGCGCCCTGCTTCTCGGAGGAGCCGGGGACCGGAAACGTCTTGCTCGCTCATCCGGCCCTCTGTTGTGCTTGAACTGCCCGCATCCAGTGCCGGGTTTGTGCCCACGAGAAGGCGTTGAGCGCCAGATGGCCAACGACAGCAGAGAGCAGCGAGCCCGCGAGCAGAGTGGTCCCGGCCAGGACCGAGGCGTAGGCGGTCTTGAGAACGATCTGGTGAGCACCGTAGGCGTCGTGCGATAGCCCGAAGAGCATCGCGGACACTGCCAAGAGTCCGATGGACGCCGCCGGTGTTTCGACGCTGAGTGCCACGAAGCCGACGATTCCGCGATACAGGATTTCCTCGACGATCGCGACGAGGCAGAGCTCCGGCAACGCCCAGGGTCGGGCGATGGCGATCTTCTGGGGAGTGGCCCAGTGGCGGTAGATGCGGGCGATTCCGTCGGCATCGGCGACAGACGGATCGGTGTGCAGTCGGGCGTCGATGTCCGTCGCTTCCGTCGCTCGTTGAGTCTTCGGGCGGACGTATCGGGCGAGAGACCATTCTGTCAGGACGAAGAGCGCCCCGAGACCCAGGCCGATGAGCACGTGGATGCCCACCTGTGTGATCTTGTCAGGCGCCGGGCTGATCGTGGCTCCGGTGACGATGGCTCCGACGGCGATGGGCGTCATCGTGACAATGAAGATGACGCCGGGCCGTACCCGCAGGCCCCGGCTGACACACCACGCGAGGATGTGCGCGCTCAGTGGTCGTCCTGCCAGAGCAAGGGCTGTCAGAGCAATCACATCTGCCCACCGGCCTATGCGTAGGGGTGCGGAAGCATGGCATCAGCGACCGCGCCATATGCCTGGAAACGCGGGTGGTTCAGTGGCGGGGCGCTCGGCAGGCACAGGCTCATCGTGTCTGGTGACCAGACCCGGGGTACGTAGAAGCCGAGCCTGCGCGCTTCTGGCGTCGTGCAGTCGGCGAACACAAGCTCTGCGCCAAGGCGCTTGTAGCCGGCGATGACCGCGTCGATCTCAGAGCGCACGTCCGATGCTCCATCAGCAGGCAGATCGCTGGCGTCGACAAACTGGTCTTTGGGGAACTTTCGATCGAGGACCGCGGCGCCGTCTGGTCGCGCGTAGTGGGCGACATTGGCGTCGAGGTCGAACATCTGCGTCGTGTCAGTGGTGCGCGCGCCCACGGCACCGTCGACAAGCTCGGGAGATATCCGCAGCATTTTCGACAGCTGGACTCCCGCTGCTGACTCGAGAAACGCCTTGTAGAGGGAGTCTTCGAGACTTGAGGCGATGCCGAGCCCGAGGTTGTGCCCCCGTCCCGACCCAGGGCGGCCGCGCATCACGCACGCAGTGACGTGAACGTTGAAGCCGGGCAGTTCGAGATAATGGAAGGTGGGCGTGACCTGCGAGCCAGCGAGGTGCCGGTCAAGCAGGGCCTTGAGCGCCGTGGTGCGACGACCGAAACGCACTTGTGGAGCAATACGGTCGGTGTACCAGTGACCCATCGCGGCATCGCCGTGGATCAACTCGTAGAGCGCCGACCGGACGGCGAGTTCGGGTGAGGTGTGGGCTGCGCTCCCGGTCGTGACAGCCGAGTTCAGCCACGGCTCGCCCTCCCGTTTGCGGAGCTGGTATCCAATGTAGAGCAACTGCGCTGGCGCCCACCTTGTCTCGCCGGTGATGAGCGAACGAGTGGGGGTCCACGTGATCGGGGAATCCGATTCGAGCGGCGAGTATGCGAACGTGTCCTGTGCATACTGTTCGTCGCGGAACGGGCGCGCAAAAGGGCCGACAAGGGCGGACCTGCCTGCCTCGGTCATCGAGGCCTGCGTCTCGAAGACGCTTTCATAGTCGGCTGTGAGGGGTCTGACGACCTGGGCGTAGCGTTCGACGGTCTCGCCAACACTGCGGATCAGGGCTTCCTCGGTGTAGATGCCGCATCCACCGATGTGATAGGTCAGACCGCTCTTGCGTCCAAGGAGGTGTTCAACGCCGGTTAGCTGTGCGCCGGAGACAATGATGCGTGGTTCGTCGCGACCGCGCATCATGAAGCCCAGGGTGCGGCTGAGCCCGGTCAGCGGGCTGATGATCCGTCGGGCCAGCCGGTCGAAGTCGGGATTGAGGCGAGGGTGATGGTCCGTTGAGGACAGGCGCATGCTCGGTGAGGGTGTCATTCTGCGATCTCCTCCAGCGTCCGTGTCCCGAAGTACAGCTCGAAGTCATCGCGTTCTGCCACCGGCATGCCGACGGTGCTGTCGGGCAGGGGCAGGATCTCGTGAACAGCGAACTCGGAGGTCGGGGCGAAGAATGAGTAGGCGTGTGACAGGGTTCCTGCTGTGCCTGTGGTCACCCACGACACGGCTTCCGGCAGGAGGTGGGCGGCGAGGAGCTGGGCGAGCACCGGCTGCACTTCGAACGCCTTGTCCTGGTTGACGCGGCCTTGCGCGAGGGCCTTCTTATAGGACTGGTACGAGGCGCTTTCACGCAGGTTCATCAGCATGCGCGTCTCATAGGCATCCCAGGAAGGGGTGCGCTTCGACACGGTAGTCGGGCCCACGAGAACGAACGGGCCGTCGACCACACCGTAGAGCCACGGCACCCCGAGATGGTCCATGACACGGTCCACGATTCGGGTCTTCACCGGATCGGCCACTGCCTCGGCATAGATGACAAAGCTCCCGCGCAACTCCTCGAACCGTTGTATTTGGCGATAGAACTCCAGACCGTCCTCCAGCCACGCTGAGTCAGCGTGAGTCAGTGATGCCAGGGGATGGTCCTCATCGGCGAGTGCGATCTCCAGGTCGGGCACTGTCTGTGCCAAGCCCGTCTGCAGAGGGCCGGTAACCTCGGCCGGGCCCACGATGACCACGGGTTCGAGACATTCACGAAGAGAGGAACGTCGACCTTGGACCAGGTCGACGTACTGGTCGAGATAGTTGTCGGCCTCAGCGGAGACGATCTCCTTCTCTTCGAGATATTCTACTACCGCTCGGATGTCTTCGTTTGTTTGTCCCGTGCTCTTTGCGATCTCACCAATGGTGTGCTTACCGTCGAGTAATTCGATGGTGGAGACGAGCTTGCCTGACTCCGAGTCGTCGGTCAGTGTAGTGGAGGTCGGGTTCCAGACCCCCTGTCGGAACTCCACCCGGTTGACATCATGAACGACCACCGAGTAGCGGTTCTTGACGCCATAAAAACTGTTCTCTTGCGTGCTCACGAAGTTCTCCTCCCAACAATGACGGAATGAATATAGGTTTCAAAAAGCCCGTCGATGCCGAGAAGGTCATGCACCTCATCGTCACACAGGCTTCCGCACTCCACGGCTCCCAACTCGAGTGCGGATGCGGCCAATCCCATGGACGCGGCAACGTGTCCGGCTTCGACAAACAGGAACCGCAGCCCCCGGGCTCCGTACTTCCGCATCGACCGCCACGGGCGACCAGCAAGAATGAAGACGGCTGAGGCGCGCGATAGGTGATCCTGGTCGGGTGGGGAGATGCAGGTGTCAACGATGCGTGCCGCATCGCCAGCATTAGGCGTGCGTATCAGTGCATGACGTCGCTTGTCGTACCGGTGAACGACCGGGGCCAGGCCCTCGACCCGTAGGGGCAGTACGTACGCGTCGATCGGTCTGAGGCCCCCGCCGTTGGCCGCCGCATAGAGAGGGAACTGGACTTGGCCGCCGTCGCTGAGTTCTACGCGGGCCCGTCCGGTTTCAGCGATGCTGTGCCCGATGATGTCGGTGAGCTGCTGGAGGGACATCTCTTCTGATGCGAAGGAGCGGCGGCTGCGTCGTCCCGCGACAGCGCTACCGAGAGTCGTGTCTATGGCCTGTGGAGACGGAAGAGGAACCACATCGTCGGGATGAGCATCTTCCTGGCCGATGAGTGAGACTGTTCGCAGGCCGTCATCGTTGAAGTAGGGGCGTGTGGAAATCTGTACTCTCACGTCGCCTCGCACCATTCGGGAAGCGAGTAGGTACTGTTCCGCGATTCGGCTACTCGGCCCCTGCCCCAGGGTTCGATGTGTCAACTCAGATGAGCGTAGTCCGGTTGACTGAATGGACGGCTGCCAAGTCTTGTAGCCGTTGTTGATGTCGAGATGCCTCAGCTCAGATGACGACAGGCGAGGGCCGTTGTCTGCCTCCGCGGAGTCTTGTGCTGCGTGGCTCGTTGTCTCACGAGTGAATCTGTCCGGCATATGTCCTCCTCTAAGTTCTCTGCCAGCCTTCGGCGACACATGTGCCGGGGCATCGGCCTCTGGGAGCGAGTACCGCCCCCAGAGGCCGACTCCGTTGGCGCGCCCGCACGGGTGCGAGCGTGTCAACGGTGGCGTCGACTCACTCGTCGTCGACGGTGACGACCGCGGCGGTCGTGGTGCCAGTGGTGCCCGCAGGGACCACCATCTGCACGCCGGCGTCGTCGTTGTGCGCGAGCGTCCGCTGCTCGGCGATTTCGGTGCTGGTGAGACGCATGACTCAACCTCCTTGATCTGCACTCCTCCGGACGCTGTTCGCCCGGAAAGTCGGAGCTGCGATTTCTCGCATTCTCACCGTAGGTACGTGGCAAGGCACAGTTGTAGTCCGGGAATGCACGGACGGGGCTATGGTTGACAATGATACGGGTTGGCCTGTATGTATGCGGCATGGGGACTGTTGCCGACGCGAGCACGAAGCTCTCGAACCCGCGAGCTGCTGTGCGGTGGAGCGAAGAGCGTTCACCGAGCCTGAGCTGTGGTGCGCAAGGGTCTACGTCAATCTGCGGCTCCGGATCGCGAACGCAGGACCAACGCACGATCTTCTCTTGGGGAACCCTCGGATAGCGGCACTGGAAGGGCCGATTGTGACGAAGCGTTTTCATCGTGCAGCAGCCTCTAAGAGAGTTTCTGAGGTCAAGGGTCTCGTTAACCTAGAGCCATTTTGCGATGCTCTTACAGAGTGCATGAGGCGAAACGAGGGCGAGGAATTTGACTGGCCCCGTATTTGCGCGGTGGTTGACTGCATGCGAGAACGCGTCGGCTTGGGTCTCAAACTGGTGGACGAAATTGGTGGACTCTCAGATGATGCCGTCGCAGTGGCGGTCGCCGCGAGCATCTCAGGCAGTCCGTTTCGACTGACTGCGTTGCTTCCACTCCTCACGTTCTCTGAAAAACGCGGACGTCAAGCACTCGACGTGCCTCACCTAATATGCCCGCGAAACAGTTCCGGTGACTCACATAAATATGCCCGCGAAACGGAATCATATATTTCATGGGAAGTGGGCTATCAATGCGAGCCAAACACGAGATAACCAGGAAGTTCGCGCGGCAATACTCGGCCGCAGAAAAAGGCACCAAGAGCAAACTACTCGACGAGGTGTGCGCGATCACGGGCTGGTCCAGAGATAACGCACGCAGACAGTTGAAGCTCGCATTGCAGCCGCGCCGGGTCAACGCGAAGAAACGCAAGCCACGCGCGCTGAAGTACACCGATACGGCGATCGCGGTGTTGCATCGGGTGTGGGCGTTCGCGGGTGGAATCAGCGGGAAGTACCTCGCCGCCACGATGGAACTGCAGCTGATGCTCCTCGAAACACACGGGGAGTTAGTCCCCGGCAAGGGCGGCTACTCCGACGGAGTGCGTGACGAGTTGCTGGCGATGAGCCCCGCCACGATCGACCGCTATCTCGCACCCGCCCGCGCGAAGGACCCGCTGCGCGGCATCACCACGACCACACCAGGACCTTTGCTACGCAACTCGATCACCGTCCGGAAAGCTGGGGACGAGATCGAAGCCGTGCCCGGGTTTTTCGAGGGCGACACCGTCGCTCACTGCGGGCCTGTGCTCAAGGGCGAGTTCGCGAGGACCCTGGACATGACAGACATGCACACCGGGTGGACCTACACCCGGTCGATCAGAAACAACGCGCACCTACACCTGCGTGACGCGCTCGACCGGTTTATCGCCGACACCCCGTTCGAGGTCACCGGGGTGGACTTTGATAACGGGAGCGAATTCATCAACTACGACGTCATCGGGTGGGCCGCCGAACTCGACATCTACTTCACCAGATCACGCCCCTACAAGAAGAATGATCAGGCCACGGTCGAGTCCAAGAACAACCAGATCGTACGCAGGTATGGCTTCTACTGGCGGTACGACACTCCCGCACAGTTGCGGCTTCTGGGCGAGCTCTGGCCGCTGGTAAACGACCGGCATAACTTCCTCACCCCGACGAAGAAACCCATCGGCTGGGACACCGACGGCAAAGGCCGACGCAGACGTGTCTATGACACGCTTGCGACCCCGTTCGACCGGCTCTTACGTTCCGGTGTCCTCACCAGCGAGAGAACTGCAGAGCTCACCGCGTACCGGGACAGTTTGAATCCCGCGCATATCGCCCGTGAGATCGACCGGATCCAGCAGCGCCTCACCTGGCTCGCCGCCGACAAGACCCGCAAACTCGAAGCCGCCGAACTTGCGAAGCAGCCCGACCCGACCGCCGGGGTCAAACCCGCCCGAACAAGGAAGAAACAAGCCAGCTAAACTCAGGGATTACGCGGGCATTCCTTCGTGAGTCACCGGGGCTGTTTCGCGGGCATATTTAAATGAGTCCCCTCGGCACTCGCCGAACTCGAAGAACTTAAAGTTATTGTTGCCCTCGAGGATCACTATCGAGCTTTTGTCTCCCTCGGCCTAGAACCGAATTCCCTTGACGGCCGTCAAGCTGGGGCGCATGCTGCGCCGAGCCCACGAGAACAAGAGGTTGCCCGTCTCGTCGCTCAGGGTCTAACTAATTATCAGATTGGGGTGCGACTTGGGCTAAGCGAGCGCACGGTCGAGACATACATTCGACGCCTCTTCAGAAAGCTCAATGTGAGTTCACGATCCCAGGTCGTGGCTTGGCAGATGTGCCAGGAAAACGTTCGCCTCCCGCTCATGGCTAACGACCCCGTTGAGCACACTTCAACGTAAGTTCCTCTGCTCAGAGAAGCGGCGCGGTCGAGTCCAAATTCCTTTTCTGGTGCAGTGTCAAGGCTGGCCTTCCGCTCTTGGGGGTCCCTATGTTCTTGTCAAGCAGCGAGGGGCATTGGTGAGGGGTCTGGGGCCGGCGCGGGAGCCCGGTAGGGCTCTCGGTTCTTGATCATCGCGAACAGGACGTCGCACCGGCGTCTCGAGAGGCAGATGAGGGCGGCGTTGTGCTTCTTGCCCTGGGCGCGTTTGCGGTCGTAGTAGGCCCGGCTGATGGGGTCGGATCTGAGGGCTGCGAATGAGGACAGAAAGAGGGCTCGTTTGAGGTGTTTGTTTCCGGATCGTGCGGGGAACTCGCCGCGGATCGAGGTTCCGGAGCGTCGGGTGACTGGTGCTAGGCCGGCGTAGGCGGCCAGGTGGCCGGCGGTGGGGAACTGTGAGGCGTCGCCGACGTCGAGCAGGATCCGTGCTGCGGTCCTGACCCCGACGCCTGGCATCGAGGTCAGGACCTCGGCAAGAGGGTGAGCATCAACCACTTTCTCGACCTGGACCGCGAGCTCAGCGCGCTGGTCCAGGACCTGACGCAACGACGCGGCCAGCTTCGGCAGGACCTGTTCTGCCGAAGCCGTGCCAGCAACGACGACGGTCTGCTCGCCGAGAGCGGTGGTGATGGCGTCGGCGAAGGGTGGGGCGTTGCGGGGGTAGGCCTTGGTGATGATGCGCAGCAGCTTGGACTTCGATGCGGCTGCCATGCCTTGCGGGCCGCCGAGCTGCTCGATCACCGCCAAGCCCTGCTTGGTGGTCAACCTCGGTCCGACAACGCGTTCGAGTGCGGGATGGATCTGGGTGAGCAGGCCTCGGATGCGGTTCGACAACCGCGTCGCCTCGGCCGCAAGATCTTCGTCGAAGCCGACCAATACCTTGAGTTCGGCGAGGGTTTCCTCGCCAGCGTCGACGCGGCGCAGGGTGTGGGGCATCGTGCGGGCGGTGTCGGCGATGATGAACGCGTCACGGGCGTCGGTCTTCGCGTTGCCGGGGTAGAGGTCGGCTGCGCGTCGCATCGCCAACCCGGGCAGGTAGGCAACCGTGATGCCCATCGAGCGCGCGACCGCAATTGGCAGCGCGCCGATCGTGTTCGGTTGGTCCACGACCACCAGCACTCGTCCATGGGTTTGGATCTTGGTGAACAAGTCTTCGAGTTTGGCCTGGTCTTGCGGCAGAGGCTTGTCGAAGACCTTCTTGCCGGCAGTATCCAGCGCGCAGGCGTAGTGGGCTTGTTTGCCCACGTCCAACCCGCACCAGATGTCGAAGCCGATCTGTTCCATGATGACCACCATCCTTGCATCGAAGCGACGGTCGCCATGGTTGGTGATGCGTCAGCTGCCGGCACCCACGTTACGAAGAGACCTCATTGCTGGGCCGTGTCCCTATCAGCGGTCGGCTGGCGCCACCAGGCCCGGTGACAACACCCCCCCCGGATCATTCGTGCGACAGGGGCAGTAAGTCATGCCGGGCCCGGCGACCGTAACCCCGCCCTACGGGGTCACCAGCAAGGTAACGGGGCTGCCGATCCGTACCAGGTATGCATCCTGTCGCCTCCTTGGGGCCATGCAGCAACTCTGTTCGATCAACGTGTCCGGCCACCACACCACATGGGAGACTGCGTTGGTCACCGGCGTGTCCTCGGGAGAGATCGCCCGATAGATCGCAGTGTGCCGATAATTACCGATCTCTTCCTTGCAGACGCAGGCCTGGCGCTGCGCTGCGATGGTCATCGACGGCGTCTCCTCGACTTCACCTGCTGCGTCCGCGCACGGTGTGCAGGCGGTGAAGAACCGGTGGTCTTGAACAGGTCCACCCATGCCTCGACGGGCATGTCCTTCGGGAGTCCTGCAGCGGTCATGCCGTGGCGTGTCAGCCATGCCTGTGCGGTCTGTGGTGACCCGAGTGAGGTGGTGCGCGCGAGGATCTGGGCGAGCCCCCGGCCGGGGCCGGTGTAGACGCGGTGGACCAGGGCGTGGAACTGGCGTCGCCGTGTCGGGGACAGCAGCGGGTGTTCGCGGCGGTGGATGGTGAGGATTCCGCCGTCGACGCCCGGACGTGGGGTGAACGCGCGAGCGGGAACACGACTGTGCAGCGTGAACTCGAACCAAGGCGCCCATTGCGCCGTCATCATCGTGGCACCGCCGACGCCCGCTCTGCGCCGCGCGACTTCCCATTGCACGAGCACGATTGCATCGGTCCATGCGGGTGCGTGCAGGATGCGGCGCAGTATGGCCGTGGTCTGGTGAAACGGCAGGTTGCCGACGAGCACATGCGCGGATGTGGGGAGCCGGTAGGTCAGGAAGTCGTCGGTGACGACCTCCACGTGCGGTGGGAGTCGTTGGGTCAAGCGTCGGGCGAGCCTGGTGTCGATTTCGACGGCGGTCACCGGTCGTCCGAGCTTGGCCAGTGGTGTGGTGAGTGCTCCGTCACCGGGGCCGATCTCGATGATCGGGCCCTCGGTGGCAGCCACGAGCCGGGTGATCGTGGCGATGGTGGATGGGTCAGTCAGGAAGTTCTGGCCGTGCTCATGACGGCCACCTCGATAGGTAGGCACTGTTTGCTCCGTGGTTGTTGCGGAGCCGGGCACGCTGAAAGAGCCGCCCGGCCGTGATCACCGGGGGCGGGAGCAACAACGCGTGGGAGTGTGCTCGCCGCCGTTAGCGGCTGCGCAGACGCAGCGAAGCAGTGCCGTAGAACAACATGCCCACTAGCGTAGGCGACCCCACTGCCGGTAAGCGTCTCAATATCCCCTCTCTGCTCAAAGACGCGGAAATCCATATCGATGCTGGCAAGAACGAATCCCGAGCTACCCACGGTCGCAGAGCCTCGGCAACATCGAGACTCACTCCGTGAGAGACCTCGACAGAGACGCCACGCGTCTTGCAGATCGAGGTTGGGAGGGCGCCGGCTCACCTGTGTGACGAGCAGGTGAGGGGTGGTTTGGGTGACGGTGTCGATGCGGGTGATGTCGGCTGGTGACGGCTACAAGTACCTGCTGCGCACCGTAGCGGCTGGTGATGGTGACCGGTCGCTGTCCACTCCGCTGACGCGCTACTACGCCGAGGCCGGCACACCACCCGGACGCTGGCTCGGTTCCGGCGTGGCCGCTTTGGGGCATGGTGAACTTGCCCTTGGAGCGCAGGTGTCGGAGGCTCAGCTTCAGCTGCTGGTGGGGATGGGGCGGGACCCGATCACTGGTGTGCCGTTGGGGCGGGCGTATCCGGTGTACAGCTCGATGGCGGAGCGGGTCGCGGACCGCGTCGCGCAACTGGACCCGTCGCTGGGCCCGGTGGAGCGGGGGCGGGTCGTTGCGCAGATTGAGGCGGAGGAGGCTGCGCGGGGGTCGCGGCGTGCGGTGGCGGGGTTTGATTTCACGTTCAGTGTGCCGAAGTCGGCGTCGGTGTTGTGGGCGGTTGCGGACGCGGGGACGCAGGCGTTGATTGCGCAAGCCCATCATGAGGCGGTTGCGGCGGTGGTTGCGTTCATGGAGCGCGAGGTTGCAGCCACCCGCACGGGCGCAACTGCTGGGGATGGTGCGGTTGCACAGGTCGACGTCACGGGTTTGATCGCGACGGCGTTTGATCACTTCGATTCCCGCGCCGGGGACCCGCACTTGCATACGCATGTGGTGATCAGCAACAAGGCCCAAACCGTGTTGGATGGGAAGTGGCGGAGTCTGGATGGGCGTCCGATGCATGCCGCGGTCGTGGCGTTGTCCGAGTTGCACGAGGCCGTGTTCGCCGATCACATGACCCGCACCTTCGGCGTGAGCTGGGAGCCGCGGGAGATGGGCCGAGATCGGAACCCGTCCTGGGCGATCACCGACGTCCCCGAGGAACTGGTGGCGGAGTTCTCCACCCGGGCGCGGCAGATCGAGGTGGAGAAGGACCGGCTGGTGGCCGACTACGTGGCCACCCACGGACGGCAGCCATCGGATGCCACCGTGATCCGGTTGCGTGCGCAGGCCACGCTCGCGACGCGTCCGGAGAAGCAGGTCCGCTCGTTGGCGGAGCTGGCAGCCGAGTGGCGCACCCGCGCCAGTCAGCAGCTCGGCATGGATGCCACCGTGTGGGCGCGCACCGTCACCGGCGGGGAGCGGCAGTTGCTGTTGCGGGCTGATGATGTGCCGCTGGATCTGATCGGACAGGTGGGGCGGTCGGTGGTGGAGGTGGTGGGTGAGAAGCGTTCGACGTGGCGGCGTTGGAACCTGATGGCCGAAGCCGCCCGCCAGACGATGGGGTGGCGATTCGCCACCGTCGAGGACCGCGAAGCCATCACCGCCATGGTCGCCGACGCCGCCGAACAGGCGTCCCTGCGGCTGACTCCACCCGAGCTAGCGGTCAGTCCGGTGGAGTTCCGCCGCCCGGACGGCACCTCGGTGTTTCGTCCGAAGCACTCGACTGTGTTCTCCTCCGACACCCTCCTCGCCGCAGAAGACCGCCTCCTGCAACAGGCCCGCGCCACCACCGGCCCGAGCATCGACCTGACCACCGTCGAAACGATCACGAGCAAGCCCGACCACGAGGGTCGGATGCTCGGCCTGGACCAGGCCGCAGCCTTGGCCTCGGTCGCGGTGTCGGGCCGGGTGGTGGATGTGTTGGTGGGTCCGGCGGGGGCTGGCAAGACGACCGCGATGAATGCGCTGCGTCGGGCGTGGGAAGCCTCGCATGGTGCTGGGTCGGTGGTGGGGCTGGCGCCGTCGGCGGTGGCGGCGCAGGTGCTGGCCGACGATCTGGGGATCGCCACGGAGAACACGGCGAAGTGGTGGACCACCCACCAACACACCGGTTCCACGTTCCAGGCCGGGCAGCTCGTGATCATTGACGAAGCCTCCCTCGCCGGCACCCTCTCCTTGGATCGGATCACGCAGGCAGCGGAGGAGGCCGGGGCGAAGGTGCTGCTGGTCGGTGACTACGCACAGCTCCAGTCCGTCGATGCCGGCGGTGCGTTCAGCCTGTTGATCCACGACCGCCACGATGCCCCCGAACTGGTCGATGTCCACCGCTTCACCCACGCCTGGGAGAAGACCGCGTCCCTGGAGCTGCGGCACGGCCGCAGCCCGGTCATCGACACCTACCTCGACCACCATCGAATCCATGATGGTGACGCCGACGCCATGACCGATGCCGCCTACACCGCCTGGCGCCACGACCGCCAGGCGGGATTGGCGTCGGTGCTGATCGCCGAAACCCGCGAGAACGTAACCGCCCTCAACGTCCGCGCCCGCGCCGACCTCATCCTCGACGGCACGCTGAAGCCCGGCCCCGAAATCACCCTGTCCAACGGATCGGCAGCGGGCGTCGGTGACACGATCATCACCCGCCGCAACGACCGGCGGCTGCGGAACCGGCACGGCTGGGTCCGCAACGGCCAAACCTGGACCATCACCGCCGTCCGCGACGACGGGTCGATTACGATCCGCCCACCCGGGGCCCGGTTCGGCAACCGCATCGTCCTACCCGCCGACTACGTGGCCGAGCACGTCGACCTCGGCTACGCCGTCACCGCACACCGCGCCCAAGGCATCACCACCGACACCGCCCACGTCCTCGTCGAACCCACCACCACCAGGGAGAACCTGTACGTCGCCATGACCCGCGGACGCGAATCGAACCAGGCCTACGTCATCCTCGACCGACCCGACGACCACGCCACCGCGCACCCGGGCGACAACCCCGACGCCACCGCCCGCACGGTCCTCTACGGCGTGCTCCAACACAGCGGTGCTGAGCTGTCGGCGCACGAGACCATCACCGCCGAGCAGGAGCGGTGGGGCTCGATCGCCCAACTCGCCGCCGAATACGAAACCATCGCCGCCGCAGCCCAACACGACCGCTGGACCACCCTGGTCCGCGGCGCAGGGCTCACCGACGATCAAGCCCAAGCCGTCATCGACTCCGACGCCTTCGGCGCCCTGACCGCGGAACTGCGCCGGGCCGAAGCCAACCACCACAACGTCGACAACCTCCTGCCACGCCTCATCAAGGCGCGCGGGTTTGCCGACGCCGACGACATCGCCTCCGTCATCCACCACCGCCTCGCCAACGCCACCACCCGACCCGCCGGCTCCGGCCGCACACGACAGGCACCGCGCCTCATCGCCGGACTGATTCCCGAAGCCACCGGCCCCATGATCCCCGACATGCAGCAAGCCCTGACCGAGCGCCGCTACCTCATCGAAACCCGAGCAGAAGCCGTCCTCGACACCGCCCTCCACACCCACGAGCCATGGGTTACCGCACTCGGCCCGATACCCGCGATTGGGCGGGAGCGGCGGCAGTGGCGACGCCGCGCCTTGGTTGTCGCTGCTTACCGTGACCGGTACCAGATCACCGATCCGACACCGCTCGGCGCCCAGCCCGAAGGCACGGCGCAGAAGATCGACCGCGCCCGTGCGCGGGTTGCTGCGGAACGAGCACAGGCGCTCGTGCCTCCGCGCAGCTCCAGCACCGCTCCAAGATCCGTGGCTGTCAAGAGGAAGCCCGTAGGTCCGACCATGTGATCGGCTTCTCCGGCCGGGCGGCATGTCACGTGACCTGTTCTGTCCGCGGAGTCGAGCCGTACCCCGAGAACGCGGAGTCGGGCTCACTGGCGGTACCCGAGGCGACAAGAACGCGGAGCGAATTGACCCCGGGAGGTCCGAAGCTCCTGCTTTTACGAGCGTTCACATGGCTACGACACATGCGAGATTGACCGATTTGTGTGTGCAGCTAAAGTTTAGGGTAGTCTGGAGCCACCACCGAGAGGAGTCCCATGATCGGGCAGCACGAACGCCAGGACTGGCGCGGCGAGTTCACACGAGAGGAACTATCTGCAATCCGCCGGGAAGTTCCGCATGCGATCCAGAGGAGCCAGGAGCGTTCCGCCCGAGCCCACACGGAGTACGACGACCCTGATGGCGACCAAGACGTCTACGGCGCCGGCATGTCCCGTGGTGTGCAGAAGGAACTCCGTACTCTTCTCGCGAACTTCCCCTCCTATCGCGAGGTGCAGGTACCCAGGAGTCGCCGCACGCTGACTTTCCTCGGCGATGCACTGATCTTCCCACTTCGGGTGGGTAAGCAGATGCCTCGAAACCATCGCCGCATCAGACTCAACTATCTCTCGGAGTCGCGTCGCGAACTCTTGGCGCAGGCCAGCAACACCAAGTACGTCGATGCCGGACTGTTCGAGCTTGACGAGGCTCTCGGCGTCGAGCAGCCCGCCCGACTCGGCGATGCGCTCGCCGCCCTCAGCGAAGGTGACACGCGCGCAACACTGTTCGTGCCTTACTACAGCAGCTCGCCCCAGGGCGTCGGCACGATCTACTTCGCTCCGGCACAGCTGAACGGCCGCTACCTGGGGTTCACTGACCCCGAACGCCTCACTTATCAGGTGCCTGTTGCGGGTGAGGCGCCCGCAGCCGTGCTCGCGCCTGTTGGCAGCTTCGCGGAAGGTGATCGCCCCCGCACTACCGTGAAGCTTCGCCCTCGCCCGGTCGAGAAGGAAGGCAGTTAACGATGGGCGACCCCCGTAGTCAGTCCGCAGACGCGGCTGATGTTGCACGACTTTTCGACCCAGCCCGACTCACCCAAGCTCGACGCATCAACAAGATGTCCAAGGCAGAGCTCCACCGCAAAGTCGGCGTCTCCGCCGCCGCTATCGGACAATACGAACGCGGGGAGGTCCGCCCTCGCGCCGAAACTGTAGCCGCGCTGGCCGACGCCCTTCGCGTTCCGCCGGGATTCTTCACCCTTGGACGACCTCGCGCCCAGGTCGACATCGCCGAGGCTTCCTTCCGGCGTCTCCGCTCCACCAGCGTCGCTCAACAACAGCAGGCCACTGCTTACGTCGAGCAAGCCTGGGAACTGGCGTGCTACCTCGAAGAGAGCGTCGAGTTTCCGGAAGTCGACCTTCCGGAGTGGGCCAGCGTTGACTCCGCCGATGTTCCGGACCCCGTGACTGCGGCACAAGCCGTTCGGCGACACTGGTCCTTGGGGAGCGAACCCATCCGGCATCTTGTGTACCAGATCGAACAGCACGGAATCCTGACGGTCTTCTTCTCCATGAAGCAGGACGACAGCTTGGACGAGAAGAGCCGCATTGACGCGTTCTCGACCACGGCACTCCCTCGCCCGATGATCGTGCTCACACCTGACAAGGCGAACGACGTGATGCGGCACCGCTTTTCAGCAGCGCACGAACTGGGGCACATCGTGCTACATCACGGCCGACATGGGACCGACAGCCAGTTGGAACGTCAAGCAGACATGTTCGCCGCCGAGTTCCTAACCCCGCGCGACGTGATCGCCAACGAGCTACCGAGGCGGGTCAACTTCAACCGCTACGAACAAATCAGTCAGCGGTGGGGTGTCTCGGTGGCATCGCTGCTCTATCGATCCCGTGAACTTGATCTCCTCTCCGAGTCCACGGTTCGCCGAGGCTACATCACGCTGAACAGCCTTCCGCGACGGCCCATGCCTATTGGTGATTTCCCCGGAGAGCGTCCGGAGTTGCTGAAGTCAGCGATCGACCTTCTTGATGGCTCTGGGATCAGCCTCGCCAAGATCGCAGCCGACCTCCAGATGACCCCCCGTCACGTACGACGCCTGGCAGGCATTGACGATCCGCAGCCGAAATTGACTCTCGTGCCGAATCGGCCGAATGACCCGAACTCGGCACTCCCGCACGAGTTCATGTAGAAGAAGGGAAAGAGCATCATGGGAAAGCCCAACAAACGCGTGGTCCAACAACGCGACGACGGCGACTGGGAGGTCCGGAAGCCAGGCGCTTCGCGGGCCAGTGCGGTCACGCCAACGCAGGCCGCCGGTATCGGTAGGGCGCGCACCATCCTCGGCAACGACGGGGGCGGCGAGCTACAGGCACGTTCTAGGAAGGGAACCATCCGTGCGCAGGACACTATCGCCCCTGGTAGCGACCCACGGTCTTCAAAGGGATGATTGCCGTGCCTGTCCGCGGAGTCCGATAGGTGATCTTGCTCCGCAGGCAACTCCGTCACCGCCGACAGGAGCATCATGAAATCGAGACGGCTCACGTTCTACCTCCTGCGAGAGGGCATCGCCGACTTCGACGACGCCCTCGACCCGGACAAGCCAAGTCTGACTGTCGAGATCGACCCATCCACCGGTATCGACGGCCGCTTCTTCTACCTTAAGCCCCAGCCATCCGTGCCGGCATGGGTTGGGTTCGTGCAACCTCTACTGACGGACCAACTCAGTGGCATCCGCTCAGCCTCCACATCGGCCCTGCTGCTCCTCCGGACGAGCGGCCGCATCTTCGCGCTCACCTTCGGATACGGGCGATCATTGCTCGACCTCTCCAAGATCGAGTACCAATTCGGTCTACGCGTCGCGCTCAACCGCATCGATCCTCGCCAGATCCGCAGCCTCGACACCAAGACGTTCGAGGATCTTGTCGTGTCAACCAACACTCAAGTGAGCAAGAGTGCTGAGCTGCCGACCTTTGGTGTCGACATCTCCCGAGACATTCTGCGCGCGGTAACCGGCGAACCCCGCGACCAAACATTCTCCAAGAGAATCGCTGGAGCGGACTCACTGGTCATGGGTGTCACGACCCCATCATTGGAACTTCCTGCCATCTGCGACGACCTCTTGGCTGCGTTCGCCGCGGATGACTACAAGACGGACTTCGGCTGGATCGACCAGCTCTCACTCGTGCGGGATGACGCGACCGTCGAAGCACTCAACAATCTTCTTGTAGCGCAACTGCGGACTGGGTCAACTGGGGCGACACACCTCGCCATGCCAGAGACGATCGACTGGGAGGACATCGACGGATTCACGATCGCCGGAACTCGCAGCCATGTCTACGAAGACTTGGACCTCGATGATTACCTGAGCCGACTTGGCGAAGACCGCACCACAATCACGCTGAAGCACCTAAAGACTAGGTCTGTCTCTGTCCGGTTCGGACGCTCAGGGAACTTCGACAAGCGATGGAACCTCTATCAGTGTATCGTGACTGAACAGCGGCTCGATGGTCGCCTTCATGTCCTCATCGAAGGGCGTTGGTTCGCTGTCAGCTCCACTCTCGTCGAGGAAGTGGACGCGTTTGCTGCTGGCCTACCAGACACGCACGTGACCCTTCCGCCGGCGCGTTCTGGTGAAATCGAAGCCGACTACAACACTCGCCTGGCGGAGTCCTCCCCACAGCACCTGCTGAAATTGGACGCGCGCATCAAACGACCTGGCGGTGCTAGCAGCGGCATAGAGTTCTGTGACGTCCTCTCCGACCAGGGTGACCTGATCCACGTCAAGCGGAAGTCCCGCTCCGCAACATTGAGCCATCTCTTCGCGCAAGGAAGCGTCTCCGCCTCCACCTTCATCAACGACGGCGCGTTCCGAACCCAAGTCCGCCAACTGATTGAAGACGAGGTCGCGGTGGAGTCACGCGAGACCTGGCTCCGGCTCGTGCCGAGAGCCGACGAGACGGTAGATAGATCACGGTACCGCGTCACGTACGCAGTAATCGCGAACTCGACTCGCGAGGGACGCGACTGGCTCCCGTTCTTCAGCAAGCTGAACCTGATGCAGCAAGGCCGTCAACTCGTCACCATGGGATTCAGCGTCGCCGTGGCCCGTGTACCGATCACTGACTCCAAGTAGGGCGTCACCCTGAGGCACCCACCACCCAACTCGTTGCCTCCTTTATCGATCACGGGCCTGCGGGCTACGCAGAGTCACGCCGGCGGTGAGCAAGTGGTTCCGAATCGTGCCAGCTGAGTACCCCAAGCCCCCACCAATGCGTTTGAGTGATTCGCCGGCCCGGTAGAGCCGGGCCATCTCTTGAACTTCTGCGGAAGAAGGAGACGCTCCGCGGATACGGACGCCTCGCCCCCGAAGCAGTGACGCCAGCCGGTGACGGCTCAGACCGACATCGTTCGCGATCGCGCGGAGCGCCTCGCCATCGTGATACCGCCGTTCCAGAGTGTCGAGTGTCTCGCTACCGATGCTGCGGTGTGCACTTGCCGGTGCTGACTCACGTTGGGTAGGCCGCCCTGCGCGACTGCGGATCGTTCGGTGCAGTGACCTCATGTAACCCAGTGACGGGGTGAGTTTCGACAAGCCTTCTGCTAG
Source organism: Brachybacterium timonense (assembly GCF_900258505.1). Classification (GTDB taxonomy): domain Bacteria; phylum Actinomycetota; class Actinomycetes; order Actinomycetales; family Dermabacteraceae; genus Brachybacterium; species Brachybacterium timonense. Next base: position 1,915,134 of record NZ_LT984895.1, on the reverse strand, counting down.
GTCCACCCGGCACCCTGAGTTGCGGCATCGTCAAGAGACGATGGTGTGGCTCAGGGTTTTTGCATGAGATGACACCCCGTGCGTGGCATCGCGCTCAGTCCGATGTGCGCGGCGCACCTCGGATGCCGCGATTAGCCCCTACCAGCGTGTGACCTCAATCCCGTATCGAACGAAAGTCCTGGTCGCAAGGCTTTCTGGTGAGGCGGTCACCTCCCCTCTCGGGCGGTGAACAGCCTCTCTCAGCTATGGCTTCTGGAGTTGGGCTGGGCTAACATCCGTGGTGATCCATGGCGACGACCTCGNTCGAACGAAAGTCCTGGTCGCAAGGCTTTCTGGTGAGGCGGTCACCTCCCCTCTCGGGCGGTGAACAGCCTCTCTCAGCTATGGCTTCTGGAGTTGGGCTGGGCTAACATCCGTGGTGATCCATGGCGACGACCTCGTCCGCGGCCAGCAGACAGTGATCCGTGTAGCAAAGGCGCCTTGTGACTCCGAGGCGTGAGGTCGCTCCCCTTCGGTGAGATCGGTTGTGGCAGCTCCGTTACATGAGAACAAAGGAATGATGAATGGCTTCATCGCGTAGATCCACACGATTGCGGCGTGCACCGCGCTACGGAGTCGCCTTGCTCCTGACTTGGACCTCTTTAGTGTGTCACTCGGTGCAGGATGTGTCGGGCGTCGTCGGTGAGTTCGGGGCTCGCGGTGATCGTTTGCCCGGCGATGCTGATAGTGACGTCCTGGAGGGGACGGAGTGTCCGGATGATCTTGCGGATGCTGAACCCGGTCACTGCTTGGAGGTGTCTCGCGATCGCCAGGGCCGTGAACACGATGGTGAGGTGGGCTTCGATCGCGTCACGGGTGCGATGGAACATGGGCCTGGCCTGCAGGTCTGTCTTGCTCATCCGGAATGACTGCTCAACATGCCACAGGTCGTGATAGCTGGAGACCACCTCCGCCGCCGGCATCGTGGCGGCAGGAATGTTCGTGACGTAGCCCTTCAGCCCGACCAGACTTCGTGCCCGCTTAAGCGAGGCTGTATCGAGGGACCGGCCGCTCGCGGTGGTCTTCACGAATCTGGTCGACTTCACAGACGCGTCCCCGTCGATCACGGCTCGAGCCCGGTTCTCCTGCGCGGTGAGGGTGTGATTGTCGCGGGTGGCACGCTTGCTGCGGTAGCTCCAGATGGAACGCCAGTGCCCGGGATGCTCCTCTGCGTCCCAGACAGGCTCCTTGCGGTGCTTCGTCGTGGAGGGTTTCGTGTTCCCGTGGCGGGGCGTGATGGTATCGATCAGCTGTCCGTCGGTGAATGCGTCCCCGTTCCAATGGAAGTGATTGGCCAGGTCACCCGGGGCTTTCGTCTGTCGTGAGCCGACGATGAACTTCAGGTCCGCTTCGTCGAGCTCGCGCAGGTTGGCCGCCGAGAGCATCCCGGCGTCCGCGACCACGACCATGTCAGCGAGGTCGTTGCGGGCCTGGAACTGGCGGATGATCGGGACGATCGTGCGGGTTTCAGCATGGTTCCCCTCGAAGCAACCGATCTCCAGCGGGAACCCGCCCCGGTCCACGAGCAGGCCGACCACGATCTGCGGATCCACGCGGCGTTCCTTCGAGTAGCCGACCTTCCTCAGCGCGTCCTCGTTCTCCGCCTCGAAATAGAGCGTCGTGACGTCGTAGAGTACCAGCGAGATGTCGCCGCTGGTCGCGGCATGCTCGAAGCACCTCCTCGCGATCTGGCCGCGGTAGTCGTTTGTGGCGATCCGGGCCAGGCAGCGCTTCATCGTCGAGCGATGTACCGGGGCGATCCCGACCTCCGCCAGCACTCTGGCGGAGTCGCTCATCGAGGTCGGCTCGATCAAGCGTGCGGCGACGAGCTGGAAGAATGCTTCATCACCGATCGCCGTGAACCCCAGCCCCGCCCACGCGGACTGCAGCGTCTCCAGCAGCAGCCGGGACTGCTTCGACGTGATCGTTGCGGGGCTCGTCGACGTTGCTGTCCCCAGGTCGAGGACGCCCTGACCAGCGTTGATCTTCTCCCGACCCGCCTGCATCAGGCCGGCGAGCTCGGCTTCGGTATGAGCCGACCCAAGATGCTCCAGGACCACATCCCGACGGTTCCGCCGCTCAGCAATCTGCACAGCCGTCGCCCCCGACGCCGTCCTCACCTTCCGCAGGAACACCACCCGCTTAGTGTGTCACTCCACACAGGCGCGAGCCGCCCACCAGCACCGATACACCCGCAACCCCAGGGAATACCCCAGAGAGGTCCAAGTCAGGTCGAACGAAAGTCCTGGTCGCAAGGCTTTCTGGTGAGGCGGTCACCTCCCCTCTCGGGCGGTGAACAGCCTCTCTCAGCTATGGCTTCTGGAGTTGGGCTGGGCTAACATCCGTGGTGATCCATGGCGACGACCTCGTCCGCGGCCAGCAGACAGTGATCCGTGTAGCAAAGGCGCCTTGTGACTCCGAGGCGTGAGGTCGCTCCCCTTCGGTGAGATCGGTTGTGGCAGCTCCGTTACATGAGAACAAAGGAATGATGAATGGCTTCATCGCGTAGATCCACACGATTGCGGCGTGCACCGCGCTACGGAGTCGCCTTGCTCTCTGCCGTCGCCCTCGCTGCCGGTGCTCTTGGAACCTTCCCGCACGGGTTCCTCGCGCCGGAGCGGGCTGATGCAGCTGAGTTCACCGGCGGCATCCGTGACAAGGCCGGAGCCGTGGAACAGGACGCACAAAAGGCCTCCGACCTGCCGGCCGGTTCGTGTGTTGTCTCGGAAAGCACTCCGCAGGGCAGCCAGGCTGGTTTCAGCTGGTATACCTCTGAGCCGTCTGCGACCAGCCCCGACAAGAAAGCCTGGGGCTTGAGCGTCTCCTTCGACAACTCGAAGGACCGCACGTTCGCTGATTGGAGCTTCACCAATTCAGGCCTTATGGGTTCGTACCTCGATACGGCACAAATTCCCGCCACGAATGCGGATCAGACCTTTGGTGACAAGGTAGTCACGCACAAGGCCGACGAATTCCTCGGAATTACTGCTTCTAGGCAACAGCGGAACCTGAACCTCAACGCGGAACTGACCGATGCGAAAGTCAAGCAGTTCGCTGAGGCCACTGCCGCGAAACCGGTACGTTACGCCTGGCAGGGCAAGTATAAGCAAGACCGCACTAGCGCTCCGTTTGCCACCCAGGGAGACAGCGCAACCTTTACCGCCATCGTGAACCCGTGGCCGAGCGAGAACATCGAATGTAACCAGATCACGGTCTCCTGGCAGAACTTTGAGAAGCACGTCATCGTTCCAGGTGCGGAAACCAAGGTCGGTAAGATCAACGTTCCTGCTGTTGTGAACGGCGGCACGGACGATTCCATGTCTCGCATGGTCGTGGAAGCCTACGACGGCAACGGCCAGTTCATCGGCACCACAGACCCGGCAGCGTCCGGCGGCGAGAAGCTGCTACGTATCGCGGACAACGGCGACATCTACTTCACGTGGCCCGAGTACCGCGGTACCGATCTGGCGACTGACAAAAACGTGAACTTCTCCGTTCTGGCCAAGCCGCGCAGCGTGGACCAGCTCCAGGCGGCTGCTGAGAACAACAACTTCGGCGAAGGCGCTACCTTCGACAGCTCCAACTCGCTGAACCGCTACAACAAGGCGAACGTCATCGACTCCAAGGCATTCTCCCTGGACGACACCGAGTACCACTCCCCGCAGTACGACAAGACGGACGCCACGATCATCTCGGGCGTTGACAGCCCCACCGGCCCGCTGGCTACCGAGCCGCAGAAGGTCACCTTCACCCAGACCCCTGACCTGATCAAGGACCTGGCGAAGAAGAAGGCTGACGGCGGTTTCGAAGCCAAGGTCTCGCTGGACGAGAAGTACGTCTACGAGGGCTGGACCGTCGAGATGGACGAAAACTACAACGTCACCGTCACCGCTCCGGAAGAACCGAAGCCGGGTACCTTCGCACGCCCTGTCATCACAGTGGAGTACTCCAACGGTTCCACCGACAAGCTCGAGCTGCTCGTGGTTGTCGACCCGAACAACACGCAGGTCACCGACCTGGTGCGTCCGGGCTTGTCCAAGGGCAAGCTGAACGAAGACATCACCGCCCAGGTGGGCACCAAGTCGATCATGAAGGGCCACAAGCCGGTCCACCCGGCCACGTTCGAGGTCGACGAGTCCACTGTCCCGGCTGGCTGGACCGTGACGGTCGATGAGACTGGCAAGGTCACCGCGAAAGCGGACGACTCTGTTGCACCGGGAACCGTCATCACCCCGAAGGTGAAGGCAACCTACCCGGATCAGACCACGGATGAGATTGAGGTCCAGTTCCAGGCGATCGTGGACATCAAGATCCCGACCTACGACACGGTGACTGGTCAGCCGAACGCAAGCGTCAGCCTCACCCCCGAGATTCCGGAGCGCGGCCTGAGCGGTAACACCACCGATGAGGCCCCGACGCGCTACACCTTCGAGGATGGCACCAACCAGACCACGCTCACGAGCAAGGACGGTAAGACGTGGACCGTCTTCGTTGACGAGAAGACCGGCGAGATCACGACCACGATCCCGAAGGGTGCGCAGGAAGGCGACATCCTCAACGTTCCGGTCCTGGCTCACTACAGCGACGAAGGCAAGCAGAAGCCCCAGACCGTCGTTGGCACCGTCGTCGTTATCAAGGGCGACATCAAGGCGAACTACAACGTGCAGACCACCGCTCCTGGCCAGGAAGTGAAGCACCAGGTTGAAGACGCGCCTGACGACTCGACCTTCTCCTTCGGAACCAAGAATGGCAAGCCGGTTCTTACTCAGGACGTCAACGGCTGGAAGTACAGCATTGACCCGAAGACCGGTGAGGTCTCCGCGACCCCACCTGCTGACGCTAAGCCGGGGGACAAGAACACCGTCACGGTGACGGTCAACGCCCCGGGCGGTTTGACCACTCAGGCGCCTGTCACCACCGTGGTGAAGCTGAGCAACAACTGGGAAGCGGAACCGACCTACCCCGTACAAACGGTGTACCCGGGTGATACCGCAACACTGCCTGTGACTCTGGACAAGCCGGACAATGTCAATGTTGCGAAGGACAACCCCTACACGTTGGGGGATGTTCCCGCCGGTTGGAATGTCAGCATTGACGACAATGGCCAGATCACCGCAACTGCACCAGCAGATGCGAAGCCGGGCGATCAGGTCAAGATTCCGGTTACTGTGACCTACGAGGACGGCTCGACTGATATCACTTACGCTGTGGTGAACGTCGTCGGCGTTCCGGAGCGCGAGGTTCCATTCACGGTCGAGTACAAGTACGACGACTCCATCCCTGCCGGTGAATACAAAGTTGAAACCAAGGGTGAGCCAGGCAAGGAGAAACAGAACAAGGACGGTAGCTGGGAACAGACCAAGGCTCCGGTCAACGAGGTCGTCGTTGTCGGCACAAAGCCCGCTGCAAGTGCTAAGGAAGTGACCTGGAAGGTCCCGATCCCGTTCCCGACTGAGGTCCGCGAGAATCCGGACCTGAAGCCAGGTGAAACCCGGGTTGTTCAGGAAGGCGAGAACGGCGAGAAGACCTACACCGCCAAGTTTACCGCTAAGGGTGACCAAGCCGAGGTAGTCGAGGAAGAGACCACCAAGGAACCCGTCAAGCGGATCGTGGAGTACGGCCCCGGCCTGGCACCGAGCGAGCTCGTGACCAAGACCGAGAAACCGATTCCGTTCGAAACCGAGGTCGTCTTTGACGACTCTCTGCCTGCCGGCGAGAAGGTCGTCGACCAGAAGGGTGAGCTCGGAACTGAGGTCGAGACCTCGACCCAGCAGATCGTCGACGGTAAGCCGTCGGGTGATCCGACCGTGACCACTGAGCGCACCAAGGAACCGACGACGGAGAAGATCCGCGTGGGTACCAAGACGACCGGTGAGAACATCGAGACCTTTAAGGCTGAGGCTCCGTACAAGGTCGTCGTGAAGTACGACCCGAACATGCCTGCCGGTGAGTCCAAGGTGACGACCCCGGGCGTCCCGGGTGAGAAGACGGTGACGATCAAGCGCGACATCGTCAACTCCAAGCCGGGTGATCCGACGATCACCGAAGAGATCACCAAGCAGCCCGTCGACGAGGTCATTACCGTCGGCACCAAGCCGTCGGAGGCATCCGAGAAGGTCGCCTGGACTGCCCAGGTTCCGTTCGATGTTGAGACTCGTCCGAACCCGGAGCTGAAGCCGGGTGAGATCAAGGTCGTCCAGAAGGGCGTGCCTGGCGAGAAGACCTTCACTGCGGACTTCACTGCCAAGGGTGACCAGGCAACGGTGACCCCTGAGGAGAAGCAGACCAAGGATCCGGTCAACGAGATCATCGAGTACGGCCCGGCTGCTGAGGACACCTCTGTGGTGACCACGGTGGAGAAGCCGGTCCCGTTCGAGACGGAGATCGTCTTCGATGACACCCTCGAAGAAGGCACGCAGGTTGTTGATCAGCAGGGTGAACTTGGTACCGAGGTCGTGACCTCGACGCAGAGGATCGTGGACGGTAAGCCGTCGGGCGATCCGACCGTGACCACTGAACAGACGAAGGCGCCGAAGAACGCCAAGATCCGCGTGGGCACCAAAACAACGGGCGTGATCACGAAGACTGTTGAGTCGGAGGTTCCGTTCGGAGTGAAGGTTGAGTTTGACCCGAACCTGCCTGCTGGCACCTCGGAGGTTGTCGCCGAGGGTAAGCCGGGCAAGAAGACCATCACTGTGACCCAGAAGGTCACGAACTCCCAGCCAGATGGTGAAGCCACCATTGAGGAGAAGGTGACCGAGCAGCCCGTTGATCAGGTCATCAAGGTCGGCACGAAGCCGTCGGAGGCCTCCGAGAAGGTCACCTGGACTGCTCAGGTTCCGTTCGAGGTGGAGACTCGTCCAAACCCGGAGCTGAAGCCGGGTGAGATCAAGGTCGTCCAGAAGGGCGTGCCTGGCGAGAAGACTTTCACTGCTGACTTCACTGCGAAGGGCGATCAGGCCTCTGTGAAGCCTGACGAGAAGCAGACGAAGGATCCGGTCAAGGAGATCATCGAGTACGGCCCGGCTGCTGAGGACACCACTGTGGTGACCAAGGTGGACAAGCCGGTCCCGTTCGAGACGGAAGTCGTCTTCGACGACACCCTCAAGGAAGGTGAGCAGGTCGTCGACCAGCAGGGTGAGACCGGTATCGAGGTTGTGACCTCGACTCAGAAGATCAAGGACGGCAAGCCGGATGGCGAGCCGACCGTGACCAGTGAGCGCACCAAGGAGCCGACCAAGCAGATCATCCGCGTCGGCACCAAGACTGAGGGCACTCACACGACTGAGTACGTCAAGGACGTGCCGTTCGAGACTGAGATTGTCTTCGATGAGAATCTCGAGGCCGGTAAGCAGGTGACTGTTCAGGAGGGCAAGCTGGGTAAGGACAAGGTGACCACGACCCAGATCATCGAGAATTCGAAGGTTGTGGACACCAAGACCGAGACTGAGCGTGTGACCGAGCCGGTGAAGAAGATCGTCAAGGTCGGCACGAAGGGCACGCCTGCGTCGACGACGATCGAGTGGACCGAGAGCACCCCGTTCGAGGTTGAGGTTCGTGTCAATCCTGAGCTGAAGCCTGGTGAGACCAAGGTTGTCCAGGAGGGCAAGCCGGGCGAGGTGAAGCACACGGTTGGTGTCGAGGTCGATGACAAGGGCAACGTCACCAAGGGTGAGCCGACCACGTCGACTGTGCGTGAGCCGGTTAAGCAGATCATCGAGGTTGGTCCTGCGACGCACCACGAGACCGAGTTGACGGATAAGCACACGGAGAAGACTCCGTTCGACACGATTGTCGAGTTTGATCCGAACCTCGAGGTTGGCAAGGTTGTTGAGGATCAGGCTGGTGCCTTCGGTGAGAAGGAGGTCACCAAGACGTGGAAGCTCAAGGACGGTCAGCCGGTTGGTGATCCGGAGACGTCAGAGAAGGTTCTGAAGGATCCGCAGCCCCGCAAGATCCGCGTCGGTGCCAAGTGCACCTGTGAGAACCCGACTCCGGAGGAGCCGGGTAACCCCGAGGATCCGGAGAATCCTGGTACGCCGGAGGAACCGGGCAATCCCGAGGAGCCGGGTGAGCCTGAGGAGCCTGGCAACCCTGAGGAGCCGGGTAACCCCGAGGATCCGGAGAATCCTGGTACGCCGGAGGAACCGGGCAATCCCGAGGAGCCGGGTGAGCCTGAGGAGCCTGGTAACCCCGAGGAGCCGGGTACCCCCGACGATCCGGAGCATCCTGGTACGCCGGAGGAGCCGGGTGAGCCTGAGGAGCCTGGTAACCCTGAGGAGCCTGGTAACCCCGAGGAGCCGGGTACCCCCGACGATCCGGAGAATCCTGGTACGCCGGAGGAGCCGGGTGAGCCTGAGGAGCCTGGCAACCCTGAGGAGCCGGGTACCCCCGAGGAACCGGACAACCCCGAGGAGCCGGGCAAGCCTGAGGAGCCTGGCAAGCCGGGTGAGCCTGAGGAGCCTGGCAAGCCGGGCAAGCCGGGTGAGCCTGAGGATCCGGGTATCCCGGGTGACACGCCGCGGCAGCCTGGCAAACCGGGTGACCGTTCCGGATCGACTCCTCCGCTGTCGCGGACGGGTGCCGAGATCGTAGGTACCGCAGGCATCGCTGTACTGCTGATGCTCGGTGGTCTGGGCGCGTTCATCCTGCGCAGGAAGACCCGAAAGGAGCGCTGATCACTACGGAAGATCAGCCGCACGCAACACGCTGAACGCGTCGCGCATCGCAGATGAGCGGCGGGGGAACGGGAGGAATCCCGAACCCCCGCCGCTCACGCATTGTCACTGCAGAGGCTGCGCCGAAACGTGGGCTTCCGTGGGCCCGCTCCCGTGAACGTGTCGACGCATGTATGGGTTCAGAAGGCCGGACCCCAATACACGAATTAGTGAGCCGGATTCACCCGACGGACAGCACGTGCAACAGTCCGTACACGCCCCGGTCAGAGCGGCGACTGCGCTATAAGAGCCTGCGACTGGACCACAAAGAACACCGAGAATGCGATCACCAGGATGGCCACCATAATCGTGACCAGGCCGGGCCTATTGCTCATGCTCTGTTGATTACGCGGTGCCACGAAACGCTCGGGACGGGCGGGATCGAAGAACACCGTGACCTCCATCCCGCTGCGGTCGATCTCCGTCGTATCGCTGATGGCGGGGTTGCCGCGCACGGGAGCACCCATCCCGGGCTCGAACTCGATCGTCTCGACGCGCCACTGACGCGTTGTCTCGCGCGTCGCGCGCACATGCAGCTCTGAGGCGATCACCCGTCCCTGCACAGAGCGGCCAGAACGGATGAGCGCATTGCCCCGAAATCGTTGAACGAGCGGATGCAGTATCAGCCATAGCGCAGCCATCCCCATGATGACGGGCACGACGAGGAACATGATCGGAAGGACACTCATCCCAGGCAGAGTCATGTGGTCATCGTAGGAAACGCGAAGCTGAGGCGGCGCGCGGATACAAAATGGAGCCTCCTCGCCGGGCTCGATCGATACGGGTGCACCGACGTCGTACCCTGGTCCCGCGCCAGGGGAGCACACACGAGGGGAGCGACATGGCAGGCAACGACCAGGAGCCCGGACCCGTCTCACTACCGGACTTCTCCGGAAAGGGAAACGGCGCGGGCGCCGGTGGCGCTGGCGGCGTCGGGGACCACGCCGACCACTCCACGAGCGGCGGCTCCACGAGCGGCACCCCTGGAGCTCAGGGCCCGGGGGGGCCGCCGGAGCCCGGCTCGACATCCCGCCGCGGCCTGTGGATCGGCCTCGGCATCGGCGGGGCCGCAGTGCTTCTGGTCGGCGCCCTGGTGGTGGCACTCGTGCTGTCCATGACCGTGTTCCGCCCGACACCCGAGCCTGCCACAGCCACCGATGACCCCGTCACGCAGGACGGCGCAAGCGACGACGGCGGTGGCGAGTACATCCCCACGGAGGACCCGACCGAGGACCCCGCCGACGGTGCTGGCCCGACCATGACGGTGGCCCCCTCCACCGACTGCCAGGTGTACGAGGTCAGCACCGATCAGGAGCAGGCCGAGGGTGAGCTGCGCGGCGGCGGAATCTCCGTGCCCTTGCCAGAGGGGTGGGATCGGCTTGGCAACGGCACCGCCTCCCAGCCGTTGATGAACGACTCCGCGATGGCGTGGACCCCGATCGGCGCCGGCTGGTACGCCACCACAAGCGTCGGCCGCGTCATGTACACCGAGGAGGAAGGCGGCAACCCCGGCGCGCAGGCCGCCGCCCGCAACGTCTTCGAGTGCAACGTCTCCACCACTGATGGTGTCGAGCTGTACGGCGATGCCCCGAAGGTGGGGAACCTCAGTGAGGAGACTGTCTCTATCGACGGTTACGACGGCGCGATGCTCACCGCCGACGTGGAGATCGTCGAATCCGCTGGTCTTGCGCCTACGACGCATCTGCACTTCATCGTGATCGTGCTGGATACCCCGAACGGCCCGTCGGTCTACATCGGCGGCGCACCCACCGATCGGGACGATCGGATGGCCGATATTCAGACCATGAAGGATTCGATCACCGTCACGGAGTGACCCTGCCAGTCTCTGTGCGCCGATCAGCCTGCGAGCGACGGCAGGTGGCGGACGCCGAAGACCTGCTGCAGTACGCGGCGCGCGGCATGCCAGCCGCTCATGCCATGCACCCCGGGCGCGGGCGGCGTCGCGGAGGAGCATAGATACCAGCCGGACGCGCCCAGCCGGAACGGGTCCCAAGCGGCGGTGGGACGTGCCATCATGCGCCAAGCGCTCAGGGCACCGAGAGCGATATCGCCGCCCACCAAGGATGCGTTGTGCTCATGCATGCGGGCCGCCGGAATCCCGCGGGCAGCCACGATCGTGTCACGGAAACCGGGGGCGAAGCGTTCGATCTGCGCGGTGATCAGGTCGGTCGGATCCGTCGGATCATTGAAGGGAACATGCGCGTACGCCCACACCGGTCGCAGCCCGTCCACTTCCCGTGACGGGTCGACACCGGCGGGGTCGCTCACCAGCACCACCGGGGCTTCAGGTATCCGTCCAGCCATCACCTGGGCCTCGGCGTCGGCCATCTGTCTGCGGGTGCCGCCCAGATGCGCAGTGCCGGCGCGACGCACCTCCGCATCCCGCCAGGGAATCGGGGCATTCACCACGAAATCAGCCTTCGCGGCGGCGTGACCATGACCGAGGCTACGCAAGGAACGATGCAGCGGAGATGGAATCCGCTCGGCGAGCAGCTCAGCGGCCGTATCGGCGGGCAGATCAGCGAGCACCGCTCGGGCGGGTGGCACGTCGGCGGCAGAGCGGACGCGATACCCGGTGATGATGCGTCCTCCGTGGGCGCGCAGGTCAGCGGCAAGAGCATCGGTGATCGCCTGGGAGCCGCCGCGGGGGATCGGCCAGCCGCCCGCATGAGCAAGGGCCGCCAGCAGCATCCCGGTGGCGCTCGGAGCGAGGGAGGGCAGCGCCCCGATCGCGTGGGCGGCCACACCGGTCAGCAGCGCCCGGGCTCGCTCTGTACGCAGCGGCACGCCCCACGCGGGAGTGCCCTGCAGACCGCTCATTGCACCGAAAGCAGCGAGGGCAGGCAGAGCAGCGGGGGAGAGAAGCGCCGACGGCACGGAGCGCTTGTCCGAGAGCGCCACGTCGATGATCGCCTCATGCTGTGCGCTGAGCATGCTGAAGACTCTGCGCCACACGGGAGCGTCCGCACCGAGACCGTCGGCCGTGCGTTCGACATCGCGCCAGGCGATCGCGGCTGGTTCAGCATCGAGGGGCTGGGCGTATGACGCCTCCGGGGTGAGCAGCTCCACGCCGCGTGCTTCCAGGTCGAAGGCGGTGAAGAACGGGCTTGCGAGCGCCATCGGATGCACGGCGGAGCAGATGTCGTGGCGGATTCCCGCGGCCATGCCCAGATCGAGTGTGCGGGCACCGCCGCCGACTGTCTGTTCTGCTTCGAGGACGAGCACCTGCAGGCCGGCCCGTGCGAGCGTGACGGCGGCGGCCAGTCCGTTAGGGCCGGACCCCACAACGACGACGTCCTGTTCCCTGCCGACGACTGCACTCATGCGCCCAGCGTATCGGGCTGGTGGTGGCGCCGGCCGGGTTGGTCTGGACACCCCTTCACGCTGCCTTGCACGACAGCAGCACCGCGTTTAGCCAGCGCACATCCGTCGATGACACCCCACGTGACTCACGGACGACGCCCCCGGGAATCGAGAATTACGCATGCTGCGCATGACGTAATATGTCCGACATGCCGGAGACCACGCCAAGCACACGCCCCGCAACGGACACTCCCGCACCGCGTCGCGGCGGCACCCAAGCGATGCTGTCCGTCCGGGCCGTCACGCAGATCAGTCCCCGCCTGCTGCGTGTCACGGTGGGCGGCGAGCAGTTCTCAACCCTGCGCCGCTCCCAGGACACTGACGCCTACGTGAAGCTCTTGCTGCCCCGCCCCGGCAGCGACCTCACCCCGCCGTACGATCTCGACGCGCTGCGTGAGAACAGCCCGGAGCTCCTGCCCGCCCTGCGCACTTACACGGTGCGCCGCTGGCACGATGCAGAGCAGAGCCTTGACATCGACGTGGTGCTCCATGATGACGCAGACGGCATCGCCGCACCGTGGGCCGCTCGTGCTCGCGTTGGTGAGACGATCGCCCTCAAGGGAGCGGGTGGCGGCTACGCCCCGCGCCCCGATGCGACCGACCACCTGCTGATCGGCGACCACGCCACCCTGCCGGCGATTGCCGCCTCCCTCGAAGCCATGCCCGAGGATGCTCGCGGCCACGCCATCATCCAGCTCGAGCATGGCGAGGACCGCATCGACCTCAGTCACCCCCGCGGCATCGAGGTGCAGTGGGTGATCGGCACAGGCGCAGAACTGCTCAAGGCCGTGCAGGCCCTCCCTGTTACGGTCTCGCCTGGCCTGCAGGTGTTCTGCCATGCTGAACGCGGGCTCACGAAGCAGTTGCGCGCTCACCTGGTCACCGAGCGCGGCATCGAGCGCGGCCAGATCTCGATCTCCGCCTACTGGGCCCAGGGAAGGGTGGAGGATGAGTTCCAGGCGGAGAAGCGCCAACCGATCGGACAGATCGACGACTAAGCCGCGCTTGCATCGTGACCCGATGAAGACTGTCGGCGATGCCGCGCTCACGATGCCGCGGCCTCTCGAGGACTCCGCGCCCGCTGCAGGGTCCACACCGGACCTGGTGATCGGCGCCGACGGCTTGGCCCGGCCACGCTGGGCCAGTACCCACGATGACCTGCGCACCTATTACGACACCGAGTGGGGCATGCCGGTGCGCACAGAACAGGGTGTCTTCGAGCGGCTGTGCCTCGAGGGCTTCCAATCAGGCCTCAGTTGGGCCACCATCCTGCGTCGACGTGAGGGCTTCCGATGTGCCTTCGCGAACTTCGACCCTGATGTCGTCGCCCGCTTCGGGCCCGACGACGTCGACCGCCTGCTCACCGATGAGCGCATCATTCGCCATCGTGGCAAGATCGAGGCCACGATGGCGAATGCCCGCGCCACCGTCGCCCTTCGCACGGAGAACAGACTCGGCGCCCACGGTGACCTGGGCCCCGGAGCGACACTGGCAGACCTTGTCTGGTCCTACCGCCCTGACCGCACCCCGATCCCACGCACCGCAGCTGAGGTTCCCACCACGAGTTCCGGGTCCCGCGCTCTGGCCGCCGAGCTGAAGCAGCGCGGTTTCCGATTCGTCGGCCCCACGACAATGTTCGCCCTGATGGAAGCGATCGGCATCGTCGATACGCATCTTGTCGGGTCACATCGGCGCGGCAGTTCAGGCATCTGGGGCGCCGACGGCGCGCCGCTCGCGACGGGGCCGGAACCCGGCGGGGTCAGTCCTCGCGGGTCGGCTTCGTCAGCCGAGTGATCCGCTGATACCACCCGGAGGTCGCTATAGCTCCGGCAATGCCGCCACCTGCCATCAGCCCTGCGGCTCTGCCCTCAAAGGAACGACCACACCGGGTGCATAGGCGCCGCATCGTCGGCGTCGTGACGCCTGCGCCGCGAATCTTCTGACGACACTGGTCGCAGCGAGCGCTCATCAGCCCTCGGCCTCAGCGCGCAGACGATCCAGCTCCTGCTCCACCACTGTTGAATCGAGCTTCGTGAAGATCGGCGTTGGCTTCGCCACCGGCGCGCCGACCGTCACCGGGCGGTGCTCCCACGCGGGCACGTCGGTGTAGTCACCCGTGATGATCGGGTACGGGTGGCCGCCGTCCAGATCCTCGACCTCCACCAGCTGGGGCAGCGGAGCGATCACGCGATCTCCACCGAGCGCCTTCTCCACGGCGTTCGCAGAGAACGGCAGGAACGGCGCGATCATCGTGTTGAGATCCGTGACGGCCTGAGCGAGCACGTGCAGCACGGTGAGCAGGCGCTCACGCTGCTCCGGCGCCTTCAGCTTGAACGGCTCCGTCTCGGACACGTACCGGTTCGCCTCGCCCACCAGGCGCATGACCTCGGCGATCGCCGCACGCTGGCGATGCTGCTCGATCAGCCCGCCGACGGTGTCAAAGCCGGCCCGGATCTGATCCAGCAACGCACGGTCAATGTCCTCGAGCTCGCCAGCGGCAGGGATCTCGCCGACGTTCTTCGCGATCATCGCTGCTGTGCGGTTGACCAGGTTGCCCCAGCCAGCCACCAGTTCGTTGTTGGTGCGGGAGACGAACTCGGACCAGGTGAAGTCCGCGTCCTGATTCTCGGGTCCCGCGGCGGAGATGAAATAGCGCAGTGCATCAGGCTGATAGCGGTCGAGCACATCACGTACGTAGATGACCACGCCCTTGGAGGAGGAGAACTTCTTGCCCTCCATCGTGAGGAACTCGGAGGAGACAACCTCCGTGGGCAGGTTCAGTTCACCGAACTGCCCGGGCACACCGCCCTTGTCACCCTTCCCGTTCTGCGCCAGCATTTCCGCTGGCCAGATCTGGGAGTGGAAGACGATGTTGTCCTTACCCATGAAGTAGTACGACAACGCCTCAGGATCGTTCCACCAGCGCCGCCAGGCATCCGGATCGCCACTGCGTCGCGCCCACTCGATCGAGGCGGAGAGGTACCCGATCACCGCGTCAAACCACACGTACAGGCGCTTGTTGGGCTGATCCTCCCAGCCCGGCACGGGGATGCCCCAGTCGATGTCGCGGGTCATCGCACGGGGCTTGATGTCCTCGAGGATGTTCTTCGAGAAGCGGATCACGTTGGGCCGCCACAGGCCGGTGGCTTCCCGCGTGTCGAGCCAGCGCCCCAGTTCCGCGGCCAGCGCCGGCAGGTCAAGGAACCAGTGGGACGTTTCGATGAACTCCGGCGTCTCCCCGTCGATCTTGGAGACGGGGTCGATCAGGTCGGTGGGGTCGAGCTGGTTGCCGCAGGCATCGCACTGATCGCCGCGCGCTCCTGGCGTGCCACAGATCGGGCAGGTGCCCTCGATGTAGCGGTCCGGCAGGGTGCGGCCGGTGGACGGTGAGATCGCTCCCTGCGTGAGCTGCTCGACGAGGTAGCCATTGTCCCGTACGGCCCGGAACATGTCCTGCACCACCTGATAGTGGTTCCGGGTCGTGGTGCGGGTGAAGAGGTCGTAGCTGAGGCCGAGCGCCACGAGATCTTCGACGATCACCCGATTATTGCGGTCGGCAAGCTGCTGGGCGCTGACGCCCTGTTTGCCGGCCTCGACCAGGATCGGGGTGCCATGCTCGTCGGTGCCGGAGACCATGAGCACGTCATGCCCAGCCATGCGCATGTACCGGGAGAAGACGTCCGAAGGAACGCCGAAGCCGGCGACGTGACCGATGTGACGGGGACCGTTGGCATACGGCCACGCGACCGCAGACAGGACTGTGCTCATAGCGCCCCAGTCTACGGAGTCACCGCCGAGGCCGCCCCGTCCGCGGCCCGCCACACTCGCCGACGTCGGTAGGGTGTGACCATGAGCACCGAAGGACTCGCCGCAGCGCAGCAGAAGATGGCCGATGCCCAGGTTCCGCAGACCGCGATCGACGTCTTCACCCATTACTACGGGCAGCTTGAAGCCGGGGTGACCGGCACGATCCCTGAGGACACCATCGAGCCGTACCTCGATCCGCCGAAGCTCGAGGATGTCAGCATCGATCCGGCCCACGCCAAGCAGGTCTTCGACCAGCTCGTCATCATCAACCTCAACGGCGGGCTCGGCACGTCCATGGGCATGGACAAGGCGAAGTCGCTGTTGCCTGTGCGTGCTGGCAAGACGTTCCTTGACATCATCGTCGAGCAGGTGCTCGCCGCCCGTCGTGGCACTTTGTCGCGTCTGCCGCTGCTGTTCATGAACTCCTTCCGCACTCGCGAGGACACGCTGGCGGCGCTCGAAAAGTACCCGGATCTGCGTGTGGGCGACTTGCCGCTCGACTTCCTGCAGAACAAGGAGCCGAAGCTGCGCACTGACGACCTCACCCCCGTGGAGTGGTCCGCCGATCCTGATCTCGAATGGTGCCCGCCCGGCCACGGTGACATCTACACCGCCCTGCAGACCTCCGGTGTGCTCCAGCAGCTGCTGGACGCCGGCTTCAAGTACGCCTCCGTCTCCAACTCGGACAACCTGGGCACCGTGCCGAGCCCGGTGATCGCCTCCTGGTTCGCGTCCACCGGTGCGCCGTACGCCGCTGAGCTATGCCGGCGCACCGCCGCGGATCGCAAGGGTGGCCACCTGGCGATCCGCAAGTCCGATGGCCGACTCATCCTGCGCGACACCGCGCAGACTCCGGCCGAGGAGATGGATTACTTCACCGACGAGCACCGCCACCCGTACTTCCACACCAACAACCTGTGGTTCGACCTCGAGCAGCTCGACGCGGTGCTGACATCGCGAGGCGGCGTCATGGGTCTGCCGCTGATCCGCAACGAGAAGACGGTGGATCCCGCAGATAAGTCCTCCACGCCCGTTTACCAGATCGAGTCTGCGATGGGCGCAGCGGTCGAGGTCTTCGAGGGGGCAACCGCGATCGTCGTCGGCCGGGACCGGTTCCTCCCGGTCAAGGCTACGAGCGACCTCATGCTCGTGCGATCAGATGTGTACGACCTCGATAACCGTCAGGCTCTCGTGCAGCAGGCGCCAACGGTGCCCACCGTGAAGCTCGCCTCTGAGGCCTACAAGCTGATCGGGGACTTCGAGGCGCGTTTCCCTCACGGCGTGCCCTCACTGAAGCAGGCCAGCGCCGTGGACATTCAGGGGGACTGGACCTTCGGCGCCGACGTGAGTCTCCTGGGCGACGTGGTGCTCGGGCCCGAAGGCGGGGACGTGCCCGAAGGGGCGCGGGTCGGCACCCAGCGCTGAACGGCACCGTCCCCGCACCCCTGCCGGTCGTGCTCAGGCGAGGTGCCTCCACACCGGAGGCGCCATCGCCGCGAGCGCCTGCAGCCGCGTCAGACCCGCCTGCATAAGCAGCTCCAGCTCACCCTTGTCGTTGCGGCGCGTCGACAGGTCGGTGGCCGGGTCGCGCTGATCCGTCCACGCCCGATGCGCAGCCTCCTGCGTGATGCGCTCACCCGGAACCACATCGCCCAACACGCTCTGCGCGTACAGCAGGTTCGCGCACAGGATCGCGTTGAAGAACACGGGCTGGTCGTCGTCAAGCCGCCCGCCGCGCGTGAACACCTGGTAGTGGTCGATGACCGCGTCCACCAGGTCCAGTGCCCGCTGGCGGTGCTCATCCTCGCCGGTGATCTGATGCAGCAGCACCTCAACACCGATCGGCACGCCCTGGTTGTAGGTCCAGAACATTTTCTCGACGGTGCCGTCGAGCTTCACATGATCCCAGAACAGCCCCTCGGGGGAGAGCAGGTGCTCGCGGGTCCACTCGACCCATTCCCGAGCGTCCTCGAGCAGGCTCTCGTCCCCGGTGATCTGGTGCAGGTGCAACGCGACCTTCGCGGCTGGCATGGTCGCCACAGTGTTGCGGTCCCCGTCATCGCCCTGGGACCAGAACAGTCCGCCGGGTGCCGGCAACGACTCATCGGTCGAGCGGGCTGATCGCAGAAGCGCGAGGATCTCCTCGACGCGGTCGAGATCGCCCTCACATCCCCCGGAGGCGCGATGCCGTTCAAGCTCGGCGAGCGCGACCCACGAATTGTCGTCGTAGAAGTACGTGCCGTGCGCGCCCTGCTCCAGATCCGTCGCTGACGCGTAGCCAGGCAAGCCTGTGGTACCGCCCGCGAGATGCCAGTAACGCTCCTGCCCACGATCGCGTGAAGCGATCAGATCATCCAGGCGCAGGCTTGCCCCGCCCACGGTGCGGGAGAGCTGATCAGTGGCGATGCGAGCCTGCGAGAACGGCCACTCGTAGGAGTACGGGTTGTCGTCTTCCCGATGCGGATGGAACTCCCGCAGCAGATCGGACCCGTCCTGCGTACCGAAGTGCTTCTGCATCGCATCGTGCGCGGCCACGGCGCGCTGACGCGCCACACCTTTCCCCGGTACAGGGCTCAGCGGCTTGTCAGTGGTCATGCGGTCCTCCTGTCCCCGCGGCGCGGCGAGACTGGGCGTGGTGGTGAGCATCGCCGCGGTCGCCGTGGCGGCGCCCAAAGCGGTGCGGCGGGAGATGCTGTGGTGCGGGTGACTCATCGTGTGCTCCTCGTCATCGAGTCGGCCTGCGGGTGACAGGCCTCACAACCCTAGGGGTCGGGTGCCCCGGCGGCAAGGCAACGCCGCAGCATGTGGACAACCTCCGATGCTCACGCCCAGCGTACGAACACGGGCGCGGTACCGACAGGGGCGTGCACGATGCCGCCGGGTTCACGCCCCGCGCGCGAATCCGGTTGGCCCCACGAGATCCAGTGGCCGCGGCAGGGGATTGCCGTACCGGTGATTCGTGGCGGAGATCGCCTGCTCATGCAGGAACGGGAGCAGCTCGATACGGCCGCTTGCCGTCACCGGGTCGCGCCACAGCGATACCTCGACCCGTTGGGCGACCGCCTTCAGTAGCGCGTCGTCGGCCTCGCCGATCAGCCGGATCCGCGTTGGCGTTTGCGCATCCACGCGTGCCGCAAAGGTTGCTGCGTCCTCGAGGCGCACATCGTTCGGCTCCACGCCGGCGTGGATCGCTGCCTCACGCTGATCTGCCGTCGCAACGGACACCTCCACAGGCGCCGACACGGTCTGTGCAGCATGCAGCACCCTCGCCAGCTCCACCGGGTTCGCCCCGTCAACCGCGCGCACCGTGACCGGCACCGGCAGATGTCGCAGAACGTTGATCTCACCATGCAGATCCTGCACGTCACGAGCAGTGAGCTCACTGGCCCAGACCTCGCGATCGCTGTGCCGGGCCGCTGCCGCCCAGGCTTCCTCGTCACTGCGCTCCGTGACGTCGTGCGCGTCCATGAGATGGATCAGATAGGAGGGGCCGCCCGCCTTGGACGTCTGCCCGACGGCGGAACGCTTCCAGCCGCCGAAGGGCTGCCGCTGCACGATCGCCCCGGTGATCCCGCGATTGATGTAGAGGTTCCCGGCCTGCACACGCTGGATCCACCAGGCGATCTCTTCCTCATCCAGCGAGTGGAGACCGGCAGTGAGCCCATACGCGGTGCCGTTCTGCAGGCGCAGCGCCTCCTCGAGAGTGTCGGCGTGCATCATGCCGAGCACCGGTCCGAAATACTCCGTGAGGTGGTAAGCGGATCCCTCTCGCACGCCGGTGCGCACACCGGGCGTGATCAGGCATGCGTCGTCGTTCAGGATCCGCGGCTGCGAGAGCCACTGCTCGCCGGGGCCCAGCTCAGTCAGGCCCTCGGTGAGCTTCGTTCCGGGAGCTTCGATCACGGGGCCGACGTCGGCGGAGGCGTCGCTCGGTAGACCGACATGCAGACTGAGCACGGCGTCAGCGAGCTGCGCCTGGAAGCGCCGCGACCGCGTCACAGACCCGACGGTGATGACGAGCGATGCGGCGGAGCATTTCTGGCCGGCATGCCCGAACGCGCTCTGAGCCACATCCCGTGCGGCCAGGTCCAGGTCGGCATGCGGGGTGACGATGATGGCGTTCTTCCCGCTGGTCTCCGCTTTGATTGGCAGAGCGGGATTCCAGGAGGCGAACAGCTCGGAGGTCTCATAGGCGCCGGTGAGGATGAGCTGGGAGATCCGTGGGTCCGATACGAGGGAGCGTCCCACCTCTGTCTCCGGCACGTCGAGGATCTGCAGCACGTCCTCGGGGATCCCTGCTGCATGCAGGATCGCGCCGATGAGGGCGCCACACCTCCGCGCTTGCGGAGCAGGCTTCATGATCACCGCTGACCCCGTGGCGAGCGCCGCGGTGACGCCACCTGTCGGGATCGCGACGGGGAAGTTCCACGGCGGCGTCACGAGCGTCAACGGTCGCGGGCTGAAGGTGACGTCCTCGCGGGCGTTGAGCTGCTCGATCTGGTCGGCGTAGTACAGGGCGAAATCGATCGCCTCGCTGACTTCCGGATCGCCCTGCGCGAGCGTCTTCCCGGTCTCCGCACCCATCACCTCGAGCAGTTCACCGCGGCGAGCCGCTAGATGCCGGGCCGCCTGCCGCAGCAGCTGCGCTCGCTCGGCTGGAGTGCGCCCCGCCCATGCCGTCTGCGCCTGCAGAGCCCGCTGAATCGCCGCGTCGACCTGCTCGGTGGTTTCGAGGCGGGCCGCCTCTGCTTCAGCGATACCGACCCTACTGCCGCGAATGCGATGGGTGATCTCGTCGCCCCACGCCTGGTTCGCAAGGGTGGACATGTCGGTATCCGGAGTGTTGCGGAACGCCCCAGGCGTTGCAGGCAGCACCGAGGAACCGAGCTCCGGCAGGCCCCCACGTGCATCCTGCGTGCGATCCTGATCGCGATGCGTCAGCTCTGACTCTTCCGCGAGCGCTCGATGCAGGGCCCGTTCGAAGCGCGCCCCTTCACGCTCGAACAGCTCCGGACGTGTGTCAAGCTCGAACACGGCAGACATGAAGTTCTCGCTGGACGCATTCTCCTCGAGGCGCCGCACCAGGTAGGACACCGCGACGTCGAAGTGCGCAGGGTCCACCACCGGCACATACAGCCGCATGGAGCCGACGGATTCGCGTACCACGGCCTGCTGGCCGGGTGCCATCCCGGCGAGCATCTCGAACTCGACACCGTTATCTGGCCCTGGATCGATACCGCGCTCGGTCATGACCAGATGCGCGAAGGCGACGTCGAAGAGGTTGTGCCCGGCGACGCCAATGTTGACCGCCCGCAGATGCTCCGGCTGCAGCGCATCCAGCAGGATCCGCTTGTACTGGGCGTCGGTCTCCTCCTTGGATTCCAGCGGTGCCTGTCGCCACCCGTGCAGGGAAGCATCGACTCGCTCCATCGCCAGGTTCGCGCCCTTGACCAGACGCACCTTGATGGGGGCGCCGCCAGCGGCCGTGCGCTGCTCGGCGAAGGCACGTAGACGGAGCATGGCCCGCTGGGCATCGGGCAGGTACGCCTGCAGCACGATCCCTGCGCGCAGACCCATGAGTTCAGGCCGGTCCAGCAGTGACTCGAACACCGCAAGGGTGAGTTCGAGGTCGTGGTACTCCTCCATGTCCATGTTGATGAACGTGGGGTGCTCCTGCCGGGCCGCCTCCAGATACACGGGCAGCAGCGTTTCGACCACCCGCTCGACCGTGCGCTCTGCATCCCAGAGCGGCAGGTGATCGATGATCGACGAGACCTTGATCGAGACGTAGTCGACGTCCTCGCGACGGATCAGCTCCCGAACGCCCTCCAGGCGCCGTGCAGCCTCCTGCGCACCGAGCACCGCCTCGCCCAGCAGGTTGATGTTCAGTGCGGTGCCGTCAGCGGTGAGCCGACGGATGGACCGTGCAAGATGCGGGTCCCGCGCATCGAGGATCAGGTGCGAGACCAGGCGGCGCATCGTGGCGCGGGCAGCGGGAACCACCACCTGTGGGGCGAGCCGAGACGCGGCGCCACCCATGGAGACGACGCGACGCAGCGCAGGCGGCAGGAATTGCGGTGGATCCTGCGCGAGGCGCCGCAGCTCCACGGCAGCTGCCCGCGGATCTTCCGGCCGAATCACCCTATCCACGAAGGCGAGCGTGAACTCCAAGCCCTTCGGATCCCGCAGGAGGTCAGCGAGCATCCGGGCTGCTGACGGGATAGGACGTGTGGCGGAAGCGCGCACCCAGTCCTGCACAAGATCGGCCACCTGGGCGGCCGTCACGGAGGTGCTGGGGCGTGCGGCGCGTGAAACTTCAGGAGTCATCATCGAGTCCTCGAATGGTTGGGGAGGCGCTGGCATTCCCGGGCCTGAGCGCATCGTATCCCCGCACAGCCTCGTGGACCGGTCGGTCGACGCGATCGGAGAAGGCCGACAGTATGGAAGAGTGACGTCGAGGACCGTCCTCGAGGAGATGGAGAAGACGATGAAGAAGTTCGTGTTCCTGCTGGGGCTGGGTATCGGGTTCGTGGCCGGCTCGGCGATGGGCCGTGGCCCCTACGAGTCCCTGGAGCGCAATGCTCGCTCGGTTGCACAGGATCCGGTGGTGCGTGAGCGCGCAGCTCAGGCCCGTGATACTGCTGTGAAGGCTGCCGGTGATGCGGCGAGCACCGTGAAGGAGAAGGCTCCCGAGGTCGCCTCCTCGGTGAGTGGCTCGGTGAGCGATGCCGCCGCGAAGATCACCGACCGCGGCCAGTCTGATGCCGCGCAGTCCGACCTCGCCGGCGGCGACGCCGAGGTGGGCGAGGACAAGCCGCTCAGCTCCTGACCAGGCGCAGGCCACCTCGCCTGCACCGTACTGCGCACCGGAAGGCCGGGGCAGCACTGCTCATCCGAGCAGACGCGCCCCGGCCTTTCGCTGCTCGTCCATGAAGCATGCACCGCACAGCGATTCGTAGGTGATCTCGCCGCCGTCGATCGCCACCTGCTCACCCTCGAACACGTGGCGACCATCGGCCAGACGGCAGTTGAACTCGGCTTGTGAACCGCAGCGGCACATGGTTGGCAGCTTCTCGAAGTTGTCGGCCAGCTCGAAGAGGCGCCTGCTGCCCGGAAAGACATGCGTCGTGAAATCTGTGCGCAGCCCGTAACAGATCACGGAGATCCCATCCTGCTTCGCGACCAGGAACAGCTGGTCGATCTGCGCGGGCTCGAGGAACTGCGATTCGTCCACGAGCACGCAATGCAGCGGCCGCAGGCCTTGGGCGTCAGCCGCCTCATGGATCCGTGCGCGAAGATCCTCGCCGTGGGCGACGAGCACGTCGACCTTCCGCTTCGCCCCTCCGCGCGCCACCACCCAGTCCTCGCCTTTGGTGTCCAGCGCCGGTTTGACGGTGATCGTGGCGAGGCCGCGTTCGGCGTAGTTGTAGGCGGTCTTGATCAGGGTGTCGGACTTGCCGGAGTTCATCGCTCCGTACTTGAAGTGCAGCTTGGCCATGAGGTGAGGACTCCGGAGTCGGGGATCAGCACGAAGGCAGTGTAGGCACCTGATCACTGCACCTTTCTGCCCCGCTACGGCATACTGAACGAGCCCGTGGTGGCCGTAGCTTGGCCAGAGGGAAGGAGACGGGGTGAACGAAGACAGTCGCAGGCGCCCACTCACGCGCCCGAACTGCGCGCTGCGGCGGGGCCGCACGAGCCTTGCGCGCCGGCTGCGCGATGGCGATCCGCGTTCGGATCAGCACCCCCAGCGCCGTATTCCCGTCGGGTTGTCCACGTCTTCGGTGTTCCCCGCCGGTGTCGAGGAGTGTTTCCGTATCGCCCAGCAGACCGGCTACGACGGCGTTGAGGTCATGGTCTCTGTGACGAAGGACAGTCGGGACGTCGCGGCCCTGCGTCGCTTCAGCGAGGAGTACGAGCAGCCGATCCTGTCTCTGCACGCGCCGACTCTGTTCTTCCTGCAGCACCTCTGGGGCCTGGATCCGTGGGCGAAGATCGAGCGCACAGTCCAGATGGCGCAACAGCTCGAGGTGCCGACGGTCGTGGCTCATCCGCCGTTTCGGTGGCAGGGCCGGTACGCGCGCGAGTTCGTTGAGGGCATCGCTCGGATCGAGGCCGCGACCGGCATCGCGATCGCCGTGGAGAACATGTACCCGTGGCGCCTGGGCGTGCGCGAAGGCCTGGTTTATCTCCCGGACCATGACCCAACCGATGAGGACTACGCCCACGTGACTGTGGACCTCTCCCATGCAGCCACCGCCGGTGATGATCCGCTCGAGATGATCGACCGACTGGGAGATCGACTTACTCACCTGCATCTGGCCGACGGCTCCGGTCGCACCACCAAGGACGAGCACCTGCCGCCCGGAGAGGGCTCTCAGCCGTGCGCCGAAGTGCTTCGCCGACTGGCCAACCGCGGCTGGTCCGGATCCGTGCTGGTGGAGGTCAACACCCGAACGCGACCCGCGGGGCTTACTCGCGAAGATGTGCTCGAGCAGTGTCTGCTGTTTGCTCGCCACCATCTGGGCCACCACCTCGAGCAGACTCCCGCCGCTGACGAGCGGTGAAGGTCGCAGCGATCACAGCGGGGTGGCATCGGCCACTTCCCACTGCACCCAGATGACGCAGTGCGACAATGACCCTCTGTGGCCGCGAGCAGTCGGCCGACCAGGATGAGAGCGTACGAACGAGGTAGAGCGAGCACATGGGGAACACATCGATCGTCCACCGCAACACCGCGTTGCTGGCCGTGGAGGCCACGCCCGCGCAGGTGGCGGTGACCTCAGATGAGATCGACGACATGCTCGCCCCCGCACGCAAACGACTGCGACTACCCAGGGGGGTCCTGCAGCGTGTGGCTGGCGTGTATGAGCGCCGGTGGTGGCGTGACCCGGAGACTGGCTGGCGCCAGGGCATCGTGCTGGCGGCCGAACGGGCTATGAACCGCGCTGGCATCATGCGCGACCAGGTCGACCTCATCATCAACGCGTCGGTGTGCCGCCCGCACCTCGAGCCGGCGGTCGCGACCTCGGTGCACAACGCGCTCGGGTTGCCGACCGGTGCCATGAACTTCGACATCACCAACGCGTGTCTGGGGTTCATCGACGCGATGACCGTTGCCGCAGGCCTCATCGATGCCGGGCACGTCCGCTACGCGCTCGTGGTCGGGGCAGAGGACGTTGAACAGGTCCAGCGCACCACGATCGAACGCCTCAATGGCAAGAACGCCACCCGCGCCGACTTCAACAACCGATTCGCCTCCCTCACCCTGGGATCAGGTGCTGCTGCCGCGGTGCTCGGCCCCGCCGATCAGCACCCCGAGGGACACCGCATCGTCGTCACCGAAGCGCGCGCCGGCACCGAGCACCACGAGCTGTGCATCGGCAATATGGACGACATGCGCACCGACTCGCAGGGCCTGCTGGAGAACGGCATCGCCCTGATCATGGACACCTGGCGTGACGCCCACGCCAATGGTCGCGACTTCAAGAGCATCGAGCACGTGATCCCCCACCAGGTCTCCACGGTGTACACCCGCAACTTCTCCAAACTCACCGGGGTACCCATGGAGCGCATCCCTGTGACCCTCGCCGACTGGGGCAATGTGGCCGCGGAAGCCGCACCGATGACCCTCGCCCACCATCAGGACAACGTCCGCCGCGGAGAGCGCGTGCTGCTGCTCGGCGTCGGATCCGGACTCAACACCGCATTCATGGAGGTGCAGTGGTGACCAGCCCCGCCCGACGCCGACAGTCCACCCCCGACATCGCCGACGCCGCCGCGGAGGAGCTGCCACAGCTTCCCGGCGTGGACCCACGCCATCAGCGCTTCGTCCACGTGCGCGACCACGCCGGCCGCATGTGCCGCTGGCACGTGATCGACGCCACGCCTGACCTGCCCGCCGGCGAGCGGCCGCGCGGCACCATCCTCGCCGTCCACGGCAACCCCACCTTCTCGTTCCTGTACCGCTCTCTGATCCGCGCCGACATCCCGTGGCGGATCATCGCGGTCGACCAGCTTGAGATGGGGTGGTCCGAACGCACCGGTGCGAAACGCACTCTGCAGGACCGCATCACCGACCTGTCCCTGCTCACGGACGCTCTGTCCATCCGCGGTCCCGTCGTCACCGTCGGCCACGACTGGGGCGGGATCGTCTCCGTCGGCTGGGCGCTGGATAACCGGCACGACCTGGCCGGGATGATTCTCACCAATACCGGTATCCACCAGGAGATCGGCGAACAGCTGCCGAAGGCGCTCCAGTTGGCCACCACGCCCGCGGTGCTGCCCGCCACCACCTCGCTCACCGATGCCTTCCTGCGCACCACACTGTCGCTCTCCTCACCGCCGCTCGCACCGGAGGTGGAGCGCGCCTACCTCGCGCCCTACCGCACCCGTCAGCGCCGACGCGGCATCGAGCAGTTCGTCGCCGACATCCCGGCGCTCGCCGGCCATCCCTCGCGCCCCACTCTCGAGCGTCTGGCTGACGGGATCCGCGACCTTGATGTCCCCACGCTCTTCGCCTGGGGCCCGCGTGACGTCGTCTTCTCCGACCGCTATCTGCGTGACCTGCTCGACCGGGTTCCGCATGCCGCTGTTCACCGTTTCGAGACAGCCTCCCACCTGGTGTGGGAGGACGCGGACGTGGCTGGACTCGTCGCCCGCTGGCTGCCGACCGTGCTCGGCGAGCCCGACCCCACCGCCCCGGCCGTCTCCAGCCACGCCCAGCAGGGCCCCGTCGGGCGGCCCGGCGAGCGCATCGCCCAGCTCGCCTCTGATCCTGCGCACCGTCACGGCCCGGCGGTGGTCGAGCTTGCCGGACCCGACGGCACAGCCCGCACCATCACCTGGGAACTACTGAACACTCGCATCGAGGACATCGCCGCCGGCATGCTCGCCCACGGCGTGCGTCCCGGCGACCGCGTGAGCCTGCTCGTCCCACCCGGCGCGGACCTCGCGGCCGTGCTGTTCGCCTGCCTGCGCATTGGAGCGGTCGCCGTGATCGCGGATGCGGGGCTCGGGATCGCTGGCCTGACCCGTGCCGTCGTCGGCTCCCACGCCGACTGGATCATCGGCATCCCCACCGCCCTCGCAGGCGCCCGCACACTGAGCTGGCCCGGCCGCCGCATCTCGGTGTCGACTCTGCCGACCGTGGACCGCACGGTGCTCGGCGTGGACACCTCTATCACCGAGCTCGCCCGCTCCGGCCGCCAGATGCGGGAGCTCGGCGCGCCGCTGGACGTGGCCTGGCCTGATGCCGACGACGACGCCGCGATCCTGTTCACCTCGGGTTCGACAGGCCCGGCGAAGGGCGCGGTGTACACCCATCAGCAGATGCACGCCATGTTCACGGCAGTGGGGGAGACGCTCCAGCTGGACCCCGAACGCGGCCTGGTGGCCGGATTTGCGCCGTTCGCTCTGCTGGGTCCAGCACTCGGCGCTCCGAGTGTCGTGCCCGATATGGACATTCGCCGGCCCGGCGAGCTGACCGCGACGGCGCTCGCCGAAGCGATCGATGCGCTGGGCGCGCCCGCCGTGTTCACCGCCCCGGCTGCACTGCGGAACATTCTCGCAACCGCCGACCAGCTCGACGACGCTGGCCGCGCTGCCATGGCGCGGGTGCCGTCGTACTTCTCCGCCGGCGCCCCGATTCCGGCGCATCTGCTGCGTGAGCTGCGTGATCTCATGCCGAATGCCGTGGCGCTCACCCCGTACGGCATGACCGAGTGCCTGGCCGCGACCGCGATCGACCTCGAGGGCATTGAGGCAGCGGGGGAGGGCTCTGGCGTCTGCGTTGGTGCCCCCGTGCCGCGCGTTGAGGTTGCGATCGCTCCGATGGATCCGGAGGGCCGTACACGCCGCGAACCCACCACGGATCCGGGGATCACCGGTGAGGTGCTGCTGCGCGCCCCGCACATTCGTGACCGCTACCTGAACCTGTGGGGAACCACCGCGGAGTCGATGCGCTTCACTGGCTGGCACGCCACGGGCGATGTGGGGCATCTGGATGAGGATGGCCGCCTGTGGATCGAGGGCCGTGCCGCGCATGTCCTCGCCACCGCGCAGGGCCTGTTCACCCCGGTGCAGGTCGAGGATGCCGCAGAGTCGGTGCCGACGGTTCGTCGAGCAGGCGCTGCGGTTGTCGGCCCGCGCGGCACCCAGCAGGTTGTGGTGCACCTGGAGACGGAAGACGGTTACCGGCCAGGGAAAACGGGTACCCCGCGCCCGGCGCCCGTCTCGTTGCAGGAGGCTGTGCGCCGTGCCGTCGCGGAGCGGTGCGGCGTTGAGGTCGTGGCCGTGTTCACCACACGCGCGCTGCCCACGGATATCCGCCACAACTCGAAGATCGACCGTGCGGCGCTATCGCGCTGGTCAGAGCAGACGCTCGCCGGCCAGAAGGCGGACGCACTGTGAGCTCCACGATCCTGGTCACCGGCGCGTCCGGCATGCTCGGTGGGGCAGTGGCGCGCATCCTGCGCGATCGCGGGCACCACGTGCGAGCCTTCCAGCGTCGCCCCGCCGGTATTGACGGTGTGGAGGACGTGAACGGATCGCTCACCGACGCCGAGGACGTGCGCCGCGCCGTCGACGGTACCGATGCCGTGATCCACCTGGCGGCGAAGGTCTCCATCTCCGGGCCGGAGGAGGAGTACCGCGCCGTCAATATCGGTGGCACGCAGAACGTGCTCGACGCGATGCGCAGCCATGGCGGCGGCCGCCTGGTGAATGTGTCCTCTCCATCGGTGGCGCACCTCGGCTCGGCGATCGTGGGATTGGATGCCACGCCCGCTGATCCCGAGCATGCTCGCGGCCCCTACGCGCGCACGAAGGCTGCAGCCGAGCTGCTCGCCATGGCAGCCGACGGCTCAGACGGTCTGCTCGTGACGTCGGTGCGCCCGCACATCGTGTGGGGCCCCGGCGATACACAGCTCGTGGGCCGGATCGTGGATCGTGCGCGCTCAGGTCGTCTCCCGCTGCTGGACAACGGTATGGCGCTGATCGACACCACGTATGTGGACAATGCTGCCGACGCGATCGTCGCCGCGCTGGACCGCATCGATGATGTTCACGGCGAGAGCTTCGTCGTGACCAATGGTGAGCCGCGTACCGTGCGTGAGGTGTTCGCTGGCTGGTGTGATGCCGCGGGGGTGCCGCATCCGCGGTTGCGCATCCCGGGCTCGGTGGCGCGTGCTGCGGGGCGTCTGGTCGAGCGGATCTGGGAGATCCGCCCGGGCTATGACGAGCCGCCGATGACAGAGTTCCTCGCCGAGCAGATGTCCACCGCGCACTGGTTCGACCAGCGCCGCACCCGGGAACGATTGCAGTGGACGCCGCGTGTGAGCCTCGATGAGGGCTTCGCCCACGTGGCCGACTGGTACCGGGAGCACCCACTGGGATCGTGACGCGGCGCGTGGAGCGTCCTCCCCGCACGCTGCTGTCACCACGGTACGGGCTGCGTGGCTGAGCCGGCGCTCAGCTGTCCTCCCCACACGCTGCTGTCAACACGGCCGCGTGCGCGGCAGCGGGAATCCCTACCGTCACGGGCATGGGAGCACACCGCAGCACCAACCCACTGGACGAGGACCCAAGCGACGCCACGACGCCCCGCGCGCACGCTGGACGACACCGCCGTGACACGACCCACGATGAGAACGACCCCCTCGTCATCACGCGCCACCACCGTCCGACACGAGATACCCGCCGACGGCTGCCTGCCCCGAGCCTGTCCGCCCTGGTGACCCTCGCGGTGCTGATTCTGATCGGCGCCGCGGCCGTGCATGTGAGCTCCCGCGGCTCCGCCATCCCGCCGCAGACCGACGCAGCCACCGCCGCAGAGTCACCGCCGATCAGCACCGACGAGGCGGAGCACGCCTCAGCGTCTGACTCCGATCGGGAAGGCACAGCAGCCGGCGAGACTGCCCCGAGCGGCACCACCCGCAGCGACGCTGCGGACCCCGACGCTGACTCCGCCACAGATGATCCGAATGCCGCGTTGCACAGCAGCGAGATCGTTGTGCATGTCTCCGGTGCCGTCACCTCCCCAGGCCTCGTCCGCTGCCCAGCAGGTGCCCGCGTTGACGATGCTGTGCGCGCCGCAGGCGGTGCCCTGCCCGAAGCCGACGTCACCGCACTGAACCTGGCGCGCCCGCTTAGCGACGGCGAGCAGATCCACGTGCCCGTCCCCGGCGAGGACCCGCTTCCCGTACAGCCCACGGCTGCGAGTGCAGGCGCCGCCGCTGGGAGCGACGCAGCGGGAGGCGCTGCAGCTGACGGCGCCGCCGGCCCGGTGGACATCAACACAGCCAGCAGCGAGCAGCTGCAGCAGGTGCCGGGCATCGGCCCGTCGATCGCTGGGCGCATCATCGAGCACCGAGAGACCAACGGCCCATTCAGCAGCGTGGATCAGCTTGAGGAGGTCTCCGGCATCGGTCCGGCCACACTCGAGAAGCTGCGCGAGCATGTGAGGGTCTGATGCGTCGCACCGACCTGCGGTTGTTCCCTACAGCGACGGTGACCTGGGCGCTAGCTGCCCTCGGCGTGCACAGCGGTGCGACGTTGGCCCTCACAGCTGGCGCAGTCCTGCTCATTGCCACGGGGCTCGCAGCACTGCTGCTTGGCCGGTCACACCCCGAGCTGCGTAGCGCTGTGCTGCGGCACATCATGCTGCTGGGCATTCTCGGCGCCGTCCTCACTCC
Organism: Brachybacterium timonense; assembly: GCF_900258505.1. Lineage (GTDB taxonomy): Bacteria > Actinomycetota > Actinomycetes > Actinomycetales > Dermabacteraceae > Brachybacterium > Brachybacterium timonense. The sequence continues at coordinate 1,884,494 of NZ_LT984895.1, read as the reverse complement.
TGCTCTGCTGCATCATGCCCAGACTGCACGCATCCTGCGGCACGCAGCAGATTCGCCCGCGGTGCTCGAGCTCACCGTCCGCGCCGTCTCCGAGCCGGAGACCTCACACAGCGGGCCCGAGTGGGCAGCGTCCAGCACGCGGCTGCGAGCCCGCACCATGCCAGGGACGGCACGTATCGGGACCACGACACAGCCTCTCCCATCGTCCCTGCCGGTCCTCGTCACCCTGCCGCAGTCGGACGAGCAGACACGGCCGATCCGTGACGGTGATCGCCTGAGGGTGCGCGGCACTCTGCGTGAGAGCAGCGGTCTGCTGATCCTGCGTGGCACGTCGATCGACCATGAGCAGCCCTCGGGCCTGCGGGCCATGACCGCCCCGGCCTCACAGCTGCGCGCGGCACTGCGCGCATCCGCCCGTGCCTCCACCGCGCACCTTCCTGCCGATGAGGGCGCCCTGGTACGCGGCATGGCCACCGGAGACACGCACGGACTCTCCCAGGGGGCCGAGGACGCGATGCGCCGCGCCGGCATCTCCCATCTGGTCGCGGTCTCGGGTGCGAATATCGCCCTCGTGATCGCGGCCGTGCTCGCGCCGCTGCTGATCCTCGACGTGCCCCGCCGTCTGCGCCTGACGGCAGCCGCGCTCGCCATGGTGCTGTACGTGTGGGTGGTGGGGGAGGAGCCCAGCGTGCAACGCGCCGCCACGATGGCCACGCCGATGCTGATTGCGCGTTTCGCCGGTGTGCCATCCTCCGCGCCGGCGGCGCTCGCCGCCACGGTGACGATCTGGTCGCTTGCTGACCCCGTGACATCAGCATCGGTTGGTTTCGCCCTGTCGGCCCTTGCAACGGGGGCGATCCTGCTGGGTGCACGGCCCGCCGCTGGCATGCTGCACGAGCTCACGGGAGAGCGGATCTCCCGCACTGCTGCCCTCGTGATCACGGTGCCGTTGCTCGCCCAGCTCGCGTGCACTCCGATCCTCGTGCTGCTCACGCCGGAGATCTCCGTGTGGGCAGTGCCCGTGAACATGCTGGTCGCACCAATCGTTGGCCCGGTCACCGTGCTGGGGCTGATCGCCCTTCCCGTTGGGCTGGTTCACCCCGCGGCAGGCTCCGTGCTGTGCAGCATCGCCGCCGGCGGCAGCCATCTCGTGCTGCACGTCGCGCATCTAGCGGACTCGCTGCCCGGCTCCCGGATATCCGTGCCTGAAGGCATGGGAGGAGCCGCCATCGCTCTTGTGATCATTGTGCTCGGCGCCGCAGCTGTGATCGGTCGTCGGTTCCGCGTGGTTCGTTTCGCCGTCGCTGCGGTTCTCGTCGCCACGCTCAGCCCGAGCATCGTGCGACACACGCCCCTTGCTCCGCGACCAGAATGGAGCATCGCCGCCTGCGCCGTCGGCCAGGGCGATGCTGTGCTCCTGCGCGCACCCGGACCCGACCCCACCACCGTACTGATCGACACGGGACCCGATCCCGATCTCATGAAGGCATGCCTGGACCTGCTCGGTGTGCAGCGCATCGACCTGCTCGTGCTCACCCACCCACACGTCGATCACACCGGAGGACGCCTCGCGCTCACAGGCCAGCGAACGCCCCGTGCCCAATGGATCTGCCCGCACGCCGACTCAGCCGCTCAGAGCGTTCCAAACGTACCCACCACCACGGCGCTCGCCGGGGAGCAGCTCGCCACTGCTCATCTCACCATCGACGTCTTATGGCCGCCGTCTGCCGAGGCCGTCGAATCCGCCGCTCGACGCGAGCAGGGCTCCTCCGAGGGCTCTGAGGCCAATAACTGTTCGATCGTACTCGCGGCCCGCTGGCGCAACGGCCTGAGCCTCATTGCCCTGGGTGACCTCGAACCTGCGGCACAGCGCGATCTCGCAGCCCTGAACCCACCGGGCGCCGACGTGGTGAAGGTCGCCCACCACGGATCGCGCCGCCAACATCGCGCCCTGTATGACCTCATCGGAGCCCGCACCGCGCTGGTCACCGTTGGCAGCGAGAACAGCTTCGGTCACCCCACCCAGCACACCCTCGATATGCTCGAGGCACAGGGGAGCCACCTGGTGCGCACTGACCAGCACGGCACCGTCGTCCTTCCCGCCGCCGACTCCGCGAGACCGCGCAGTGTCGGCCCACCCCGCTGACGAGTCCGCACCGGGCCGAAAGGAGAGCCATGGCCGCTACCATCAGCTCCCCGCGACTGCGATGAGCGAGGTCGAATGGCACAGCGTTGCGCTGTCGCCCATCACCCTGATCAAGGGCACCGAAAGCCTCATCGCCGCACGCGCCCTTGAACGTCTGCGTACCCTCGCCCGTGAACAGAACCCCGAGGTCGCGATCCACGAACTGCCCGGAGAAAGCGGTGAGAGCCTCGTCCAGGTCGCAAGCCCCAGCCTGTTCGGAGAGCCGCGACTGGTGATCGTCCCGGAGCTACAGAACGCCCCGGATGCGCTGATCGCCGAGATCCTCGACTACCTGCCCTCCCCGGAACCTGATGTCACGCTCGTGCTCGTCCACCGTGGCGGCAATCGAGGCAAGAAACTGCTGGATGCACTCACGAAGGCGAAGGTCCCCACGGTGCCCGCTGCGCCGCTGAAGCGCGCCGCCGACAAGCAGGCCTTCGTCACCGCCGAGTTCACGCGCGCCGGTCGGCGCATCCAGCCCGACGCCGCCGCTGCCCTGGTGGATGCCTTCGGCACGGACCTTTCCGAACTCGCCGCGATCTCCCGGCAGCTCATTGACGACACCACCGCGGATGACGGCACCGCTCCTGCACCGGTCACCACGAGCGAGGTCCACGCACTGACCGCCGGACGTGTCGAATCCACCGCTTTCGCTGTTGCGGACGCTGCGATTGCGGGCCGGGAGCAGGAAGCGTTGCAGCTGCTCGCCCAGGCGATGCTGGCTGGCGCCGACCCTGTCCCGATCGTGGCCGCCATCGCCTCCAAGATGCGTTCCCTCGCCGCGGTCACCGCCCCCGGTGCGACGGCGCGCACCCTCGGCAAGCCTGAGTGGATGATCCGCAACCTCTCTCGTGAAGCGCGCTCGTGGACCGACCGTTCCGTGGCGCGTGCCCTCGACGCTGTTGCGCAAGCTGATCACGAGGTCAAGGGCGCCGCCCGCGATCCCCGCTGGTCGGTGCAGCACATGGTGATGGAGATCTGCCGCGCCCGACGCGCCCGCTGAACGGCCCCCACGCGGCGCACTCGGGCGGATCTGGCTTCTGCGGCCCTGGATCGCTCGGTGAAGCCCCCGCGGCGCACGCAGGCGGATCCCACGGGTGAGGTCGGCTCGCGCTCCGTTCTCTGATCGCTCTTCCGGCCGCGAAGATCCCTTGACACCACCATAGACACTGCCTACTTTCGCGCCATGAGCGACATCCTGCTGTTCCACCATGTGATGGGCGTGACTGATGGCGTCCAAGCCTTCGCCGAGCAGCTACGCGCGCTCGGCCACTCGGTAGACGTGCCGTCCCTGATCGATGGGCGCACCTTCAACAGCATCGAGGAGGGCTTCGCCCACATCCAGGAGATCGGCTTCGACGCGATCGGTGAGCGCGCCGCTGCGGCAGCAGCTCGGCACGACGGTCCGCTCGTCGTCGGTGGTTTGTCGCTGGGGGTCATGTCCGCACAGACCGTCCTGCAGACCCGTCCCGAGGTGACCGCCGCGTTCCTGCTTCACGCCTTCGTGGACCCGACGCAGATCGACGGATCCTGGCCGAGCGGTACACCGGTACAGGTCCACGGCATGGAGGCGGATCCGTTCTTCATCGAAGACGGTGACCTCGCCGCGGCGATCGACGTGCAGAAGAATCTGGATCCCGCGCTGGAGGTCTACCTCTACCCGGGCCGCGGTCACCTGTTCACGGATTCCACGACCCCCGACCATGACGCCGAGGCGACCGCTCTCGTGATCGAACGGATTGACGATTTGCTCACGCGCGTGGTCGCGGACCCGACGCGCTGACCCTGACCCCGCTGAGACTCGGAGCCCCCGTGCGAGGATGCGGCGGGCAGGAGGCCCACCGCAGTGCGGCTGAGCCGGGTCGTTTCGTCGTATCTCGTCCGCTGGCCACAGTACGTGCCAGCCGAGATGGGAAGGAACGCAAGAGCCCCGTACGGATCATTCCGTACGGGGCTCTGCCAGAGCTCAGATGCTCAGGCGCCGACCTTCTCGACCAGCTTGGCCAGACCTGACTTGCGGTTGGCGGCCTGGTTCTTGTGGATCACGCCCTTCGAGGCGGCCTTGTCGAGCTTGCGCGAAGCCTGCTTGAGCGCCGACTGCGCACCGTCGGCGTCACCGGCGGCGACGGCAGTGCGGACCTTGCGCACGTAGGTCTTCAGCTCGGACTTGACGGCCCGGTTGCGCTGACGCGCCTTCTCGTTGGTCTTGTTCCGCTTGATCTGGGACTTGATGTTTGCCACGGAGACTTCTCTCTTGTGCTTGGTGGTGGAACATCCGCGACTGCTGAGGACCGGACTCGACGGGGACCGGCGGTGGGGCATCGCCTGGAGACGTCGGGAGCGGGTCGCTGCCACGGGTACTCGCTCGGGTCGCCCTGCCGCGGGGCCCTGACACGGTGGGGCCTGCGACGCGCGCACACCGAACGGTATGTCACACATACGAGCGGCTACGTTACCAGAACAGCGCGGTCACAGCTCAGTGATGGGGCGTGGTCTGCGTCCCATCTCCGTCGTGACGTCGAGTGCCCCGGTCAGCTCGGCGGCTCAGCGGGGCGTATGCGATCCGTCGCCCCATCCGTGTACGGCACTCGCTGCCTGGGCCACCTGGTCGAAACGGTCACGATCCAGCCGCCCTCCCTCGCGGCGCACTGCCGACGGACGCAGTCGCAGCAACCGATCGACCCGCACCTCAGAGGGGCGGCCCTTCGCGTCCCAGCTGCCGTTGCCGATATCCACCCATGTGTTGCCGTGCTCATCGGTGCCGACGCCACCGGGCCGCGTGCGGTCCCGGGACGTCAGCATGAGTGCGACGAGCACCTCACCCTCACCGTCATCGCCGCCGATGAGCGCATCCTCCTGTGCCAGCACCAGAACGGGCCGATCCTTGCCGCGCGTGATGTCCTCCTCGAAAGGCACCCAGCCCCAGACCACTTCGCCCGGGTCCGGATCACCATCCGCGCGTGGCGCGTAGCTGATCGCCGGCGGCGGTGTGGAGCGGCGATCGGCGAGCGCCTGTGCCGTCGGCGCCTGCCCAGCATCCCCGTCAGGCGCAGCGCTGTGGCGGTCGCGGTGTCGGCTGGACTCGTCGCGGCGTACGGCGGCGTCGTCGGCCTCCGAAACCATGCCGCCAGTGCCGCGTGCACCGGACCGCACGGCGGCCGCAGCCGAGCGGGTGAGATCACGGGCGGCGCGACGAGCAGCAGGTGAACGGACCGCGCTGCGCATCAGCGCGCCGAGGCGTCGGGACAGGGACATCGGGGCTCCTTGCGAGAGGATCTCCTCGCGTCAGCACGACGACGGGGAGGGGACGGTGTTAGATGGTAGACATGTCTGCCAGCTCACTGTTCGGCGCCTACGACGCGACCGTCACAGGAGACGAAATGATCGCGCCGGACGGCACGATACGCAGCACCTACCGCAGGCTCCACGACGCAGTGGCCTCGCTGTCTGCCGACGAGTTCCGCAGTCGCTCAGCATCGCTGACCCGGAGTTACCTCGACCAGGGCGTCACCTTCGACTATGCGGGTGAAGAGCGGCCCTTCCCCGTCGACGCGGTCCCGCGTGTGATCGCCGCCGAGGAGTGGGCGTTCGTTTCTGCGGGTGTGGCGCAGCGCGTGCGCACCCTCGAGGCGCTGCTCGATGATCTGTACACGGAGCAGCGGGTGATCACCGACGGTGTGCTGCCCCGCGACGTGGTGTCCACTAGCTCTGCCTTGGTCGAGCAGATGCGGGGCTACCGGCCGCCCAATGGCGTCCGTCTTCATGTCTGCGGCATTGACCTGGTGCGCGATGGTGCGGGCGGATTCCGCGTGCTCGAAGACAACGCCCGCATCCCCAGCGGCGTCAGCTACGTGCTGTCCAACCGTCGAGCGATGCTGCAGACCTTCCCGGAGCTGTTCGCGAATCGCCCGGTGCGCGGCGTCGCCGAATATCCGCGTCGGCTGCTGAAGGCGCTGCGGGCAGCCGCCCCAGACACGGCAGGGGAGGAACCCACCATCGTCGTGCTCACGCCCGGCCGCTACAACAGCGCCTACTTCGAGCACTCCCTGCTGGCTCGCACCATGGGCGTAGAGCTCGTGGAAGCCAGCGATCTGCTGACGCGGCAGGACCGAATCTACATGCGCACCACTGCTGGTCTGCGCCGCGTTGACGTCATCTATAAACGCACCGACGACGACTTCCTGGACCCGGAGGTGTTCCGGCCTGACTCGATGCTGGGGGTGCCCGGCATCGTGCGCGCGGTGCTCGCCGGGAACGTCGTGATCGCCAACGCGATCGGCAACGGCATCGCCGACGACAAGCTCACCTACACGTACATCCCGGACCTGATCCGCTACTACCTGGCCGAGGAGCCAGTGCTCCCGAACGTCGATACCTGGAGACTGGAGGAGCCCGAATCGCTCGCGGAGGTGCTGGACCGCCTCGACGAGCTGGTGGTCAAACCCGTCGACGGGTCGGGTGGCACAGGCATCCTCATCGGCCCGGCCGCCACCACGCAGGAACTCGACGACATGCGTGAGTGCCTTGTGGCCGATCCGCGCGGGTGGATCGCGCAGCCCCTGGTGCAGCTGTCCACGATCCCGACCCTTGCCAACGGCCGACTCGAGCCGCGCCACGTGGACCTGCGCCCGTTCGCGCTGAACAACGGGGACGGCGACGTGTACGTGCTGCCCGGCGGTCTCACCCGCGTGGCGCTCGCTCACGGCGAGATGATCGTGAACTCCTCACGGGGAGGCGGCTCGAAAGACACGTGGGTGCTCGTGGCCGACCGTCCCACCCGGGTTGAAGTGCCAACCTCTACCGGTGCCATCCGCGTGGTGGAGGAGCACGTCGGAGACGAACCTGTCGACGGCGGCGAGACCGCGCCCGGCGCGCCGGGTGCATCGGCCGGCAGCGACCGACCCGCCGCCGAGGAGCCACCCACAGTGACCGCCGCGATCCCGTTGATCGACGCCACTGAGCTCGACGAGACGACGCAGTCGCAGTCCGTCGAGCACCCCAGGACGCAGGAGGGCTCTGATGCTCAGCCGCATCGCTGATTCGATGTTCTGGATCGGCCGCTATGTGGAGCGAGCCGACCAGACCGGGCGGATCCTCGACGTCAACCTGCAGACGCTCACGGAGTCTCCCGACGATGAGCGGCTGGCCTGTCGCCGTCTGTATCGCATCTTCGGTCTGGAGAACCTGCCCGAGACGGAGCTGACGGTGCAGCGCGTGATCGAGCGCCTGGTGACGGACCGCACGAACCCGTCGTCGGTGGCGGGGGCGCTGCAGGCCGCGCGCGAGAACGCCCTCAGTTCCCGCGAGGTGCTCACCACCGAGGTGTGGGAATCGCTGAACATCACGACGCTCGGTATGCCGAGCACAGTGCAGGCCTCCCGCGTGCACTCCATGTTCCAGTTCGCCAAGGACCGCTGCGCCGTGCTGAACGGCCTGGTGGACGGCGCAATGACCCGTGATGAGGCGTGGCTGTTCCTGCGCGTGGGGCAGCAGCTGGAGCGGGTGGACATGATCTCCCGCATTCTGCAGGCGCAGCATCTGCGTCATGGCTCAGACAGCGACACCGTGCTCCTGCTACGCACGTGCAGCGCACACGAGGCGTACATCCGCTCCTACCGTGGGCAGGTCAACGCCTCCGATGCGATCGAGTTCCTGCTGATGGACTCGCTGTTTCCTCGCTCGGCCGCGCATTGCCTGGCCCAGTGCGACGACCTCCTCTACTCCCTGGCAAAGCTCCATGGCCACGCCGTCGACCGGATGGGTACCGAGGATCTTGCCCGTCGCATGGTGGGCCGCGCGACCGCGAGTCTGCGTTATCGGTCCCTGGACGAAGTGCTCGAGGACGTCGAGAACGAGATGGAACAGCTGCAGGTGCTCACCGGTGCCGTGACCCGAGCCCTCGGTTCCACGTATTTCCAGCCCGCCGCCGACTGAGAGCCCCACCCCGCTGCCGACCGCGCCACAACCGCACACGAGCCACAGGGTCCGCGCCCCGGGATCGTGAGACGATGACCCTTGCGCCTGATCGGGCGCGACCCATCGTCGGAAGGAAGCACACCGGTGACCCCCAGGATCGCCCCCGAGGAGGCGACGGACATCCGTCCCGCGTCCACGCCGCAGGAGCGGATCCGGAACTTCTGCATCATCGCCCACATCGACCACGGCAAGTCCACCCTGGCCGACCGGATGCTGCAGCTCACCGGTGTCGTCGACGAGCGGGCGATGCGTGCCCAGTACCTGGACCGCATGGACATCGAGCGTGAACGCGGCATCACCGTGAAGTCGCAGGCTGTTCGCATGCCCTGGCAGGTCGACGGCGTGAACTACGCCTTGAACATGATCGATACCCCTGGCCACGTGGACTTCACCTATGAGGTGTCCCGCTCACTGGCCGCCTGTGAGGGGGCGATCCTGCTGGTCGATGCCGCTCAGGGCATCGAGGCCCAGACGCTGGCGAACCTATACCTGGCGATGGAACACGATCTCACCATCATCCCTGTGCTGAACAAGATCGACCTTCCGGCCGCGGACCCCGAGAAGTACGCGGCGGAGATCGCCCAGCTGGTCGGTTGCGAACCCGAGGACGTGCTGCGAGTCTCCGGTAAGACGGGCGCGGGTGTGCCCGAGCTGCTCGATCACGTGGTGCAGACGCTTCCGGAGCCCTCCGGCCAGGTTGATGCGCCGTGCCGCGCCATGATTTTTGACTCCGTGTACGACACGTATCGCGGCGTGGTCACCTATGTGCGTGTGTTCGACGGTGAGCTGAGCCCCCGCGAGAAGATCCAGATGATGTCCACTGGCGCGCAGCACGAGCTGCTCGAGCTGGGTGTCATCTCCCCGGAGCCCCGGCCCACGGAGGGTATCGGGCCTGGCGAGGTGGGGTATCTCATCACGGGTGTAAAGGACGTGCGCCAGTCCAGGGTGGGTGACACGGTGACGACTGCTGTGCGCGGTGCGGGTGAACCGCTCGCGGGCTACTCCGATCCCAAACCGATGGTGTTCTCCGGCCTGTTCCCGATCGACGGCTCCGACTACCCGGCGCTGCGTGATGCCCTGGACAAGCTCAAGCTCAACGACGCCGCCCTGAACTACGAGCCGGAGACCTCCACTGCGCTCGGCTTCGGCTTCCGTGTGGGGTTTTTGGGCTTGCTGCATCTGGAGATCGTGCGCGAGCGCCTGGAGCGCGAGTTCGATCTGGACCTCATTTCCACGGCTCCGTCGGTGGTATACGACGTGACGATGGAGGACGGCACCCATGTCGAGGTGCTGAACCCGTCGGACTTCCCCGAAGGCAAGGTCGCGCAGATCCGCGAGCCGATCACTCGGGCGACGATTCTGGTACCGAGCGAGTTCATCGGTGCCGTGATGGAGCTGTGCCAGTCCAAGCGCGGGAGCCTCGGCGGGATGGATTACCTCAGCGAGGACCGTGTGGAACTGCGCTACACGCTGCCGCTGGCGGAGATCGTCTTCGACTTCTTCGACCAGTTGAAGTCCCGGACGAAGGGCTATGCCTCGCTCGACTATGACGTCTCCGGTGATCAGGCGGCGGATCTGGTGAAGGTCGACATGCTGCTGCAGGGTGAGCCCGTGGATGCCTTCAGCGCGATCGTCCACCGCGACAAGGCCTACTCCTACGGTGTGGAGATGGCTGGGAAGCTGAAGAACCTGATCCCGCGCCAGCAGTTCGAGGTGCCGATCCAGGCGGCGATCGGTTCACGCATCATCGCCCGCGAGAACATCCGCGCCATCCGCAAGGACGTGCTGTCCAAGTGCTACGGCGGTGACATCTCCCGTAAACGCAAGCTGCTGGAGAAGCAGAAGGAAGGCAAGAAGCGGATGAAGAACATCGGCTCCGTGGAGGTCCCCCAGGAGGCGTTCATCGCGGCACTGTCCTCCGATGGCGGCGATGCGAAGGACGCCAAGAAGAAGTGACGTGCCCGTGTGTCAGACTCGACGCATGAACGTCAGACCTGAGGATCTGATCGGCGCATGGGAGCTGATCGAGGTCGCCGCGCTGCCGGACATCCTGGCCGACCGCGATCCGCAGGGCTTCGCGCAGCAGCAGCCGAGCTGGCTGAGCACACCGTCGATCGACGAGGACACCGTTACATGGACGCCCGCTGAGCAGATGTTCGACGGCTTCCGCGGCGCTGCCCTGGAGATCGACGCGCTGCAGCAATTTCGGGAGGTCATCGGCGGCGGTGTCTGGGGGCTCCTGCTCGAGGATGATCGGCATGCGGGCCGCATCCCGACTGCGACCGGGGTGCTCGAGGTGACCGACGACGCAGCCTGGCTGATCCGCGAGGGCAGCACTCAACGGCAACGGCGCACCGCGGACGCCGACCTCCCGCTCACGGACCTGATCCGGCTCGATGCAGCGCGCCCGGGCCATCTGCTGCGGGTGAAATCGGCGATCGCCGACGATGGCTACGCCCTCCAGCGCGTTGTGCTGCGCTATGAACCGGTGCAGGAGCTGCGCACTCGTGAGGGGGAGGCGCTGACCGCTGAGGTCACAGCACAGACCGGTCGACGGGTCGAACACCTGCTGCCTGCGGAGCTGGTCGAGCGCCTGGACCGCACGCATCAGGCCGCCTTCGCGGCTGTGCCTGAGGCGGTCGCGATCGAAGAGCACGACATCATGGAGCTCGACGTTGACCCGTCGCGCAGAAGCATGAGCCTCATGGGAGGCTGGCGTCTGATCGACGCCGATGACGAGTTCGTGGCGAGCGACCGTTGGAAAGACCTGCTGGTGCGGCCCCTGGGTCCGCAGCTGCGCGTCGATGCCCGCACCCGGGACAGCGTGCTCGACTGGGTGGTTGCCACATTCGCCGATGATGCCGTGCCGGACGACATCGGCCGTGCCGCCTGGGAAGTGTTCGCCCACCGACCTCGCGGAGGCGCTCTGCGCATGCTCGTCATCACCGGTCGGGACGCCTGGGCGCTGAAGAACAGCGAGAACAGCTCCGAGCTGCGCACCGCGATCCGAGAAAACCTGAGGGCAGGGTCATGAACGTGGAGCACGCTGCTGTTCCCTCACCCGCGGCACCGGTGTCGGCTGCGCGGATCGCGGCCGTCTGCCTGCCGCAGGAGATCTTCCATTCTGCGCCGTCGGGGATCGACTCCGGGATCGATAAGCGCCCGATCCAGGGCCCGCTGGTCGTCGGCCCGCTCGGTGCCGACGGCGACCACCAGGGCGACACCGAGCATCACGGCGGCCTGTTCAAGGCGATCTACGCGTTCGCGCGTGAGACCCGTGAACAGCTCGCCGCGGACGAGGGGCGCGAGCTGCCTGACGGGCACTTCGGGGAGAACCTAGTGACGGTCGGCGTCGACACCGACGAGGTGGTCGTCGGCCAGCGGTGGCGGGTGGGCTCCGCCGTGCTGGAGGCGACCTGTCGACGCGACCCCTGTCGCACCTTCGCCGACTGGATGGGCGATGGGCGCTGGCCGAGGCGCTTTCGAGACGGCGGACGCTGCGGCGCCTATTTCCGTGTGGTCCAGCCTGGAGAGATCCGCGCTGGCGACGCCATCGTGCCGGAAACGGCCCCGCCGCACGGTGTGACGGTCGGCGAGACGTTCCGCGGGGTGGACGTTGAGCAGGCGCGAGCCCTGCTGCAGTGGGCGATCGACACGGACACGGTGCTGTATGCGAGCCAGGTGCGCAGCTGTCTGGCCGTCATCGAGCGCAGCGGGTTCTCTTTCGACTACCCCGAGCACCTGTCCTCGGTGGGCCGATGAACGCGGTGAAGGAGCCGACGCCAGATGGCGCGGCGCGTGGCGCGGCTGGGCGCGATCTGTCGGTCTATATCCATGTTCCGTTCTGCGCGGTGCGGTGCGGCTACTGTGACTTCAATACGTACACTGCCACGGAGCTGGGCGGTGGCGGCTCGCAGCGGGAGTATCCCGACAACGCGATCCGAGAGATGAACCTGACCCGCGCCGCGGATCGCGCGGCGGGCTACGACTACGAACGGGTCGCGACGGTCTTCTTCGGGGGCGGCACCCCGACGCTTCTGCCGGCCCGTGACCTCGTACGCATGCTGGCTCACCTGCGCACGCTCATACCGTTCGCGACCGACGTCGAGGTGACAACCGAGGCGAACCCCGACTCGGTCACCGAAGAATCATTGCGCATCCTCGCGGACGGGGGCGTGACGCGCGTGTCCTTCGGCATGCAGTCCGCCGTCCGCTCCGTGCTCGCCACGCTTGACCGCACGCATGACCCGGAGCGCGTGCCGCAGGCTGTCGCCTGGGCGCGTGAGGCGGGCCTGGATGTGAGCCTCGACCTGATCTACGGCACCCCGGGGGAAACTCTCGCCGACGTCGAGACCTCGATGCATGCCGCTCTCGCATGCGACATCGACCACCTCTCCGCATACTCTCTGATCATCGAGGGGAACACCGCGATGGCCCGACAGCTGCGCCGCGGCGAGATCCCCGCCCCGGACGGTGATGACATGGCCGACAAGTACGAGCTCGTGGACGATCTCGCCTCGGCTGCTGGGCTCGACTGGTACGAGATCTCCAACTGGTCTCGAGGTGAACAGCATCGCTGTCGGCACAACCTCACCTACTGGCGCGGTGGCGACTGGTGGGGCATAGGCCCCGGCGCCCACCGTCACCGTGACGGCCTGCGGGCGTGGAACGTGAAGCATCCCAGCCGGTATGCGCAGTACCTTGCCGAGGACCGTCTGCCCGTGCAGGACAGCGAGCGCCTCGCAGACCACGACCGGCTCACCGAGCGGGTCATGCTTGAGCTTCGCCTGCGGGACGGCTTGGCCATTGCAGCGGTGCCCGAGGCCACATGGCCGATGATTGAGCGTCACCGCGCACTCGGACACGTTGACGAGGACGCCCTCAGCGCCGGACGGCTCGTCCTGACCAGGCACGGTCGGCTCCTCGCCGATGCCGTGACCCGAGACCTGGTTCCATGAGCGCGCCTGCCCCCGCCCCCGCGAGGCCGCGGCGCCTGTATGGCGTCATTGTCATGCTGGACGCGCTGGCGTGGACGGCTGCGGTGATGCTCCTGGTGCTCGGAGCAATCGTCGGAGCGGTGGGCATGGTCTTGGGGGTCGGCGAGGTCTTCACCCCGACGCCCGACGGGGCGCAGAGAGTGAACCGCCTTTTGACAGCTGCCGCTGTACTCGACGTGCTCGCGATCATCGCCTTCGTGGCAACTGTGATCGTCGATGTCGTGTGCGTGGTGTTGACGCTGCGGCGCATCCGTCGCGGACCTACCGATCCAGCAGTGGCAACGCTCGCCCTGGTGGGAATCAGCGTCGGGACGGTCATTCCGCTGGCGTTGGCGGGGCTCTTCCTGCTCTTCCGTCAGCTGGAGTCGGGCGATGCGGCAACGTTCAACATCGCGCTGATGTTCGTCGGGATGATGGTGCTCGCTGTGCCAGCCCGGCTAGCGCAACTCATTGCTGGTGTGGTCCGCACTGCTGCGGGCGACCTGCCTGGGGTCACTTCACGAAGCGCAGATTGACCGGGTAGCTCCACCATTCACGGTTGTTCGCCTTCACCGCGCCGATGATCGCAAAGATGATCTGCACGAGCTGAGGCGCGCCGGCGAGGGGCAGCAGGAAACTGCCGAAGCCGAACGTGATCACCGCGGTGATGGTCAGCAGGATCGACAAGACGATAGACAGCACGAGCGTGGCGATCGCCCCGTTCAGCGCCTCCGCGGCGTGGAAGCGGATGAAGCGGTTGCGGTCCTTGTACATGAGGAAGATGACCAGGGGACCGACCCAGCCGAGGACTGCGGCGAAGTGACCCAGCACCACGGCGAGATGGGAGAACATCGCCCACATCGTGGCCTCGGAGTCCTTCACCGGCTCGCCGGTCATCGGGGCGTCCGAGGCATACCGTGCCGCGGACGGCGGTGCATCGTTCAGCGAGGATGCGGCCCCACCTCCCGGCTGCGGGCCGGTGTGCGGATCGAAGGACTGGTTCGCGCTCATCGTGGTCTCCTCAGCGTCGGATGGGAACGGACGATGCTGCCAGCCTAGATGAGGGATGGGCGATCGGCGCCGGCCAGATGCGCTCATTGCGGTGGGGTTCCTCAGATCCAGTGGGGTTTCCACCGATCAGGGAACGGCGGTGTACCTCGCCCGCGTTCGCCGCTCGTCCGCGTTCGCCGGTCGCCTGTGTCCGCAGGTCGCCCCCCGTTCGCCCGTCACCAGCGTTCACTCGTCGACGGCCGTCACCCAGTCGATCAGTTCCTCGATGCGCCCGGACAGCGTCGGTTCGACGTCGGCGTAGGAGCGCACAGCGCTGAGGATCCGCTGCCATCCCGCGGCCACGTCCGCCTGGTCACTGTGCGGCCAGCCGAGCGCCTGCAGGGTGCCGATCTTGATGTCGGTGCCGCGGGGAATGTGCGGCCAGGCCGTGAGCCCTACGCGAGCGGGGCGCACCGCCTGCCAGACGTCGATATAGGGGTGTCCGAGGATCAGCACATTCCCGCGTGCCCCGGGTACGGCCATCGTCTGCTCGGCAAGCCGGGTCTCCTTGGAACCGGCTACAAGGTGGTCAACGAGTACACCGAGGCGGCGCGTGGGGGAGGGCGCGAAGTCGCGGACCCGCTCAGGCAAGTTGTCGGCGCCGTCGAGCATCTCCACGACGACCCCTTCGATGCGCAGGTCGTGCCCCCACACCTTCTGCACGAGTTCCGCATCATGCTTGCCTTCCACCCAGATGCGGGAGGCACGCGCGGTGCGCGCCCGGGCGCCGTCGACGTAGACGGACCCGCTCGCGGAACGCTTCGTGGCGGGTTTCGGGGCGGCAGGCCGCGGGCGGACGAGAGTGACGGGGGATCCGTCGATCATGAATCCGGTGCCGAGCGGGAAGGAGCGTTTGCGGCCACGGCCGTCCTCGAGCTCGACGCAGACTTCTCCGGCGATCTTCTCCAGCCGGGTGACGGCGCCGGTGAATCCGGTGCTGGCTTCCTCCACCACGAGGTCCCGTTGGACGGCTACCTCGCGGGAGACAGGACGACGGCGGTGGTGTGCGGTGGTTCCGGCGAGGACATCGGAACCGTAACGATCGGGGAAGTGTGACACGGCAGGCACCGTATCGGTCTGACGCTCCTCCGGTAGCGAACGCCACGCGAGGCTAGTCGGGACGCCGCGTAGGATTGGCACTCGTCGGCACCAAGTGCCAACGTGGTGATCGGCGCTGGGCGGCCCGTCGGGCGTCGCACGTCGCGCATCCTGCGCCTGCGTGCATCGTGCACATGACACCGTGCATTGTGCACCTGGCACCGTGCACCGGGCGCCGTGCACGGTGTACCAGCGTGCTCCGGGCGCCATAGTGCACAGTGCGCCACCGTGCACAGCGTGCCGACACGTCCCCGGCCGAGCGTGAGGAGGTGACGAGCCATGGACGAGAGGAAACTGCATATCCTCGGGGCGATTGTGGAGGACTACGTCGCCACCCGCGAGCCCGTCGGCTCCAAATCGCTGCTGGAGCGCCACGATCTTGGCGTCTCTGCAGCGACCGTGCGCAACGACATGTCCGCGTTGGAGGACGAGGGCCTGATCACCCAGCCCCACACGTCCGCCGGGCGTGTGCCCACCGATAAGGGATATCGCACCTTCGTGGACCATGTGGCGACGGTGAAACCGCTCTCTGCAGCCGAGCGGCGCGCCATCCAGGCGTTCCTCGAGGACTCCGGTGACGTGGATGAGCTGCTCACCCGAACCGTGCGTCTGCTCGCTCAGCTCACACACCAGGTTGCGATGGTTCAGTACCCGGTGCGCCGCCAAGCCACCGTGCGCCACGTGGAGCTGGTGAAGGTCGCCGACTCGCTCTTGCTGGTCGTGATGATCACTGAATCCGGGCGTGTGGATCAGCGCACTATCCCGCTGCTCGCCGCGCGCGAGGTCCCGTTTTACGAGGAGCTGCGTGGCCAGGTGAATCGTGCCGTCGGTGGCTGCGCGGTCACCGACCTGGCTGCCCCGCTCGCCGATCTCGTGGCCACCCTGCCGGAACGTGATCAGCCTGCCGCGTCGGAGGTCGCCGACGCGCTCGTCAGTCTCGGTGCACAGCGCACACAGGAGCGGATCGTTATGGCGGGCACGTCCAATATCGCCCGCAGCGCCGTGGATTTCTCCCGCGAGGTGGAGCCGCTGCTGGATGTGCTTGAGGAGCAGCTCGTGCTGCTGCGCTTGTTCACGGAGATGCACGCTGCTCCGGGCACCGTGGAAGTACGAATCGGCCGCGAGATCCGCGATGAAGTGCTCAACCAGGCAGCCGTCGTCGGCGCCGGATATCGCCCGGGCAGCCAGATCGCGATTCTGGGTCCGACCCGGATGGACTACGTCACCGGCATCTCCACTGTGCAGGCAGTGGCCCGCTATGTCTCGAGGTTCCTCGAATGACGCCATCGCCGTGGCGCACAGGAATCGGTCGGCGGCGCCACGTGACCAGCCCGTGCCATGACGTGACCAGCTCTGGCTCCCACCGGGTCCGCCCCGGCCACCGCTGGGGCCGCTCCGGCTACAACCGGGGCCCATCCCCTTACTGCCGGGTCCGCCCCGGCCAGAATCCACCCGTCCGTTTTTCTCACCACCACCGCACTGAGGATTCCCACCTGTGAATGAGGACTACTACGACCTACTGGGCGTCTCCCGCGACGCGACCAAGGACGAGATCAAGAAGGCCTACCAGAAGAAGGCTCGTGCCCTGCATCCGGACATCAATCCGGATCCAGAAGCGCAGGAGAAGCTGAAGGCGATCTCGCACGCGTACGAGACTCTGTCCAATCCGGAGAAGCGCCGAATGTACGACATGGGCGGCGGCTCAGGCATGGGCGGCTTCCCCGGCGGTGGCGGCTTCGATTTCGCTGACATCTTCGACATGTTCGCGGGCGCCACCGGCATGCGCGGTCACGGCCAGGGCCCCCAGCCTCGGCGTCGGCGTGGCGGTGACATCCTGCGGCGCGTCGCGATCGAGCTACGCGACGTGGTCTTCGGGGCGGAGAAGGAGATCACCTACCGCACGTCCGTGCTGTGCGAGACCTGCCAGGGATCCTGCTGCGCTCCCGGCACGAGCACTCGTACCTGTAGTGCCTGCCAGGGAAGCGGTCATGTGCAGCGGGTGGCGCAGTCGCTGCTCGGCCAGGTGATGACGATGGCGCCGTGCCCGACGTGTGAGGGGCACGGCGATGTGATCGAACAGCCGTGCACCGCCTGCCAGGGGCATGGCCGCGTGACGCAGGATCAGACCGTCACCGTGCGGATCCCGTCGGGCGTTGAACACGGCACCCGCATCCAGCTGCGTGGTCAGGGAGAAATGGGCGAAGCGGGCGGGCCCGCAGGTGACCTGTTCGTGGAGCTGTCCGTCGCCGAACACGACATCTTCACCCGCGAGGGAGATGACCTCGTGGCCCACCTGACCGTGCCGATGACGGCCGCAGCGCTCGGCACGACGGTGCCGCTGGAAACCTTCGACGGTGAACAGCAGGTGCAGATCGATCCAGGCGCGCAGACCGGTGACGAAGTGAAGCTGCGAGGGCTCGGTGTGACGCCGCTGCGACGCGAACGGCGCGGTGATCTGCGGGTGAAGCTTGCGGTGCTCACGCCGACGGGCCTGACGGAGGAAGAGCGCGAGCTGCTAGAACAGTTCGCCCGATTGCGGGGGGATGAGACGACGCGGGGTCGTCGACAGGGCCCGTTCGCGAAGCTGCGTGACGCTTTCCGGGATCTGTGAGGCGCACTGAGCGATGCCTACCACTCCTGCTGCGTTTCTGATTGACGACGACCGCCTGGCCCACAGCTGCGCGGGTGACGTGCTGACCCTTGACGGCCCGGAGGGGCGCCATGCGGCGAAGGTCGCGCGCATCAGTGCGGGCGAGGAAGTCCTGCTGGGCGATGTTGCGGGGCGGCAAGCGCGTGCGCTTGTAGTCGATGCGGACAAGGAGACGCTGGACTGTGAGTTGCTCTTGGATCCCTTGCCGCCCCTGACGCGTACTCCTCGTCTTGCTCTTGTGCAGGGGCTCGCCACTGGTGGCCGGGATGAGCAGGCGATCGAGTCGGCAACAGAGCTGGGCGTGGACCGGATCACGCCGTGGATCGCGCAGCGGTCGGTGTCAGTGTGGCGGGGCGAGAAGCTGCGCAAAGGCCACGCCAAATGGGAGTCGACGGTGCGGGCCGCGGTGAAGCAGTGCCGCCGCCGGGGCGTGCCGACGGTCGATCAGCCGGTGAATTCCGCTGCGCTCGTGGACGACGTGCGTGCCCGGACCGCGAGCGGGGGATTGGTACTTGTACTGCATGAGCAGGAGAGCACCACGTTGATGGCGCGTGCTGAACAGCTACGGAAAACCGCAGCTGACTGCCCGGAGATCACGGTGATCGTGGGCCCTGAAGGTGGTGTGAGCGAGACAGAGATCGCTGACCTGCATCAGGCCGGCGCCCGCAGTGTTCTGCTGGGGCGCGAGGTATTGCGCTCCTCAACCGCAGGCCCAGCGGCCCTTTCCGTGCTCTGTGCACTGGTGGGCCGCTGGGACTGAGGGGGCTGGCGTGGCGGCGGTCTCAGCCGGCTGAACCGGCGATCTCGCGCAGCGCTTCCAGGTGACGTTCCCAGCGGGAGCGGCCCTGTGTTGTGAGGCTGAGGGTGGTGCGTGGGCGTTTGCCGACGAAGCCCTTGTGAACTTTCACGAACCCGGACCTTTCCAGTTCGGTGATCTGCTTGGACAGGACGGAGTCGGAGACTTCAAGCTGATCGCGCAGGTCGCCGAAGGGGAGCTTCTCCACGGCGGCGAGGGCGGCCACGAGGGAGAAGCGCACCGGGTGGGCGAGAGCGGATTCCAGTTGGAAGCGGGGATGCGTGGTGCTCGTGCTCATCTCAGGCCTTCCGTGCGCGCTTGGCTTCGATGCCGCAGGCGATGGCGAACAGTGAGATGAACAGAGCGCTCACCCACATGCTCAGGGACGTCGGCAGAAATAGAGCCGCACCCCATAGCAATGCCCAGGCGACCATGTAGATGAGCCACCGAACCGCGAGGCCGTGGCGCCAGGGTGTGCGAAAGACAAGGGGAATGAAGGCGGCGCCCAGAATCCAGGCCACAAGAAGCACGGTGACCGCGATGCGGGTGTCGAGGCCGCCGAGCGTGGGCACATGTGTCGCGAAGGCGAAGGTAAGGCTGCCGAAGCTGCCGACCGCGCACAGGATGCCGAGGGTCACGACAGCGGTGGGGATCGACGCGGGGATCGAGGTGCGGGCCTTGTCGGCCTGCGCGAGGAGCTCGGCGGCTGCTGCCGGGCTCATGGTGGCGTCGCTGTCTTTGGTGGTCATCTGTCTCTCCTCCGTGTGAGTGCTTCCCGAGCCCGATGTGGGGGCTGCGGCGTCATCGGTCTGGGCCTGGGATCAGTTCCCGGGGCCTGGAGCCGTGGGCTCCGCGACAGCACTAACGCTAGCAAGTACTTGACGAGAAGGAAAGTAGTTTCGGGAGAAAAGTTATCGGCGGTTCGTGCGCACCTCTGCGCCGGGGCGAGTCAGCCTCGAAGGCAGCCCCCTGGCAGTCGGGCCGCAAACACCAGACCGCGGGATAGCTGCCCGGGGCGTGGGGCCGCCCCGTGGTCAGGTCCTCCCTCGCCTCGCCCGCACGTGGGGCTCAGGCCGCCCGGGGGAGCGGCCCGACGCCGAACCATTCCTCGAACGAGACGTCATCGGGCTTCACGTCGTCGACGTCGATGTTCAGGTCGTCGATGAAGACGTCATCCGGCAGCCACGGCGGACCGTCAGGTGTCGGATCGACGTCGGGGTCACGGTCCGCGCTAAGGGTTGCAGACGGTACCTCGGACTCATGCGGTGGTGGAGGCGACGTGTTGTGCGCACCGCGTGCACCCGCGCCCGAGTCCGTGGAGGCATGCAGGGGAGTGTCGGCACTGGTGATCGGTCTTCCGACCACGCTTCGCAGATCGGGCGGCTTCGAGGAGCGAGTGATTCCCGAAGGTCCCGTGACCACGAACTCGTGATCGGTGTGCCCAGAATCGGTGCGCTCAGGTGTTGCGTCGCGTGCGTCGATGTGCGCAGTCCATCCGTCGGCTTCCTTGGTGTAGTTGTGCCGCTCGCACAGCCCAACGCCGTTAGTCGACGATGTCGAGCCGCCGCGACTGTACGGGGTGACGTGATCGATGTGTCGGATCGGTGCGTCGCACATCGGCATGCGGCAATGCTGGTCACGCGCCAGAATGAACCCGCGTGCAGCACCCGAGAAAGCGCGACGGCGCGACTCGAAGCCGCGAAGGATGCCCGTGACCGGGTCCGCGTAGAGGCGTCGAATGAACCTCTCTCCAGCGGTGTCATCAATCGTGAGGGGCTTGGGTTCGCGTTCGCTGCTGGCGGGTGAACTACCTGCAGGAGATGTCCGATCGGACGTGGACGGCGTGGAGTTGGCACGGTTGTCCATCGAGACGACGTTCGTCGAGGATTCAGCCGGGGCAGCGCCGAGCGCCAGGTGGCGAGCGACCTCGCCGGGAACAGGCATTCCCTGCAGCACGCCGGGGTCTGAGCCGCCTGTCAGAAGCGTGCGGTCCGTCATCAGCAGCTGGACCTCGATGGTGGCCCCCTGAGCTCCCGTGCCGCCAGTGAGCCGATGGACAAGCTCATCGGCCATCATCTGCCCGCGCGTCCCCTGCTCGCCAGCGGCACGCTGCGAATCAGCGTGCTGAGCCAGAGCGGTGTAGGCCGTGACACCGGTAGCAGTCGGCAGCAGAGCGGAGAGGCGGACCATTCCCTCGTGCACGGGGCGGATGCTGACGTGCCGTTGCTGCTCGAGGCCCTTCAGGCGTAACAGGGCGGCTCGTTGGTCGAGGCGATCGGCCACGCGCCGGGCGCGCCCCTGCGCAGCGCGAGGGCTCAGGTGCGGCAGATCGCCGGCGATCTCGGCGTCGAGCGCGTGACGGTCGGCATCACTCAGCGTGACGGCGACCTGCGCGACCTTCTCTGCGGTGGTCACTCGTGCCTTCCCGGCGAGCACGTGCTCGAAGCTGTGTGGAAGCGATTCGACCAGAACACTGCGCACCGTGAGGTCGTGCGCCTCCCTGTGCGGGCTCGTGCCTTTGGCCATGGCCAGTTCGTCGGCAATGCCTTTGTCTCGTTCCCGAACAGGCACGCCGCGACGTGCGCGCTCGGAGATCTGCGCACGGCGGTATGAAACCTCCGCTAGCGTGCGCATGGCATCGATCTGGCGGCTCAGCGCGTCGAGATCCTCTACGAGCGCGAGCAGATCAGCAGACGTCGCTGTGGAATCGGGCTCGCGCCAGATACGCGTGCCGTCGGTGCGCATGACCACGGCGATCATCTCCTTTCTCTCGGTGCTCGTCTCATGCCCTCAATCCTTCACGAGGGGTCTGACAAACGAAGGGTGTAGTTGGTTGGGCTGGTTCCAGCGTGAGGTGGGGATCCGACAAACGACGGGGCTGGGGCGGTTCCGTTCGCTCCAGTGTGAGACGGGGGTCTGACAAACGACGGGCGAAGCCCTTCCCCGCCATGCCGTCGGCCCTGCGTAGACTGGCTCCCATGACTGCCACGACTGATCAGCGGGACCCGGACTGCGTCTTCTGCAAGATCGTCGCGGGCGAGATCCCGTCGGACCGCCTGCATGAAGACGACCAGGTGATCGCCTTTCGCGACCTGAACCCCCAGGCGCCCCTGCACGCACTCGTGGTGCCGCGTACCCATGCACGCGACGTACGTGACCTCTCCGACGACCCCGAACTGCTCGCCCATGTCACCCGCACCGCCGCGTCGGTTGCCGACCAGAACGCGGATGGCGACTTCCGTCTTATCTTCAACACCGGCGCCGGCGCTGGCCAGACCGTCTTCCACGTGCACGCACACGTTCTCGCGGGCGGCGAGCTCGCAGAAGGAGCACTGTGACCGAACCCGTGAACGATCGCGGAACCCCGGGCGTCACACCCGCCCCTGGCACGACCCCGGAGGTGCTCGAACGGCGCCTGGCTATCCCCGACCACCTCAGCCCTTTCCAGGTGCTCGGCGAGAACGACCAGGCTCTCGCGGCCCTGGAGGATGTCGTCCCCGACACCGATGTGCACGTGCGCGGGCACCAAGTCACTCTGCGCGGGACCGACGAGGCGCTGCACCGCGCCGAGCACATCATGCGCTCCCTCATCGAACTGGCTGCCACCGGTCAGGCTGTCACCGCCGAAGCCGTGCAGCGCGCAGCAAACCTCTACGGCGATGACCGCGCCCACGGCCAGAAAATCGAGCAGGTGCTCTCACGGACCGTGCTGTCTGCCCGCGGACGCACCATCCGCCCCAAGACGCTCGGCCAGAAGAATTACATCGAGGCGATCGAGTCCTCCACCATTACCTTCGGAATCGGCCCGGCAGGCACTGGCAAGACCTACCTGGCTGTGGCGATGGCGGTGCGGCAACTGCTGGACAAGCAGATCAACCGCATCATCCTGACCCGGCCCGCAGTCGAGGCAGGGGAGCGGCTCGGTTTCCTGCCCGGTGGCCTCAACGAGAAGATCGACCCCTACCTGCGGCCTCTCTACGATGCGCTGCACGACATGCTCGATCCCGATTCGATCCCTCGGCTGATGGGAGCAGGCACGATCGAGGTGGCGCCCCTGGCGTACATGCGCGGCCGCACGCTGAATGATGCGTTCATCATCCTCGACGAGGCGCAGAACACCACGCCCGAACAGATGAAGATGTTCCTGACCCGTTTAGGTTTCAACTCGACGATGGTGGTCACCGGTGATGTGACGCAGGTGGATCTGCCGACGGGGCAGCGTTCCGGCCTGCGGGTGGTGGAGCAGGTGCTCTCTGGGATCGATGACATCTCCTTCTGCCGACTCTCACCCCGCGACGTCGTGCGACACCGGTTGGTATCCGACATCGTCGAGGCATACGGCCGCTGGGAGATCGGCCCGAGTGGCAATCGCGATTCCCGTCGGCGCCAGGGGGCATGACCGGCTGATGGACGAGCACCACCGCCCGATAGCGATCACAGGGCCAGGAGAATGAGCCGACGATGACGATCGAGATTCGCAACGAGACCACTGCCCGCGTGGACGAGCACGAGTTCGTCGAACTCGCCCGCTTCGTATTCGACGCGATGCACCTGAACCCGCGCACCGAACTGTCGATCCTGTTCGTGGATGAGCAGGCCATGACGGACCTGCACGTGAAATGGATGGATGAGCCGGGGCCGACGGATGTGCTGAGCTTCCCCATGGACGAGCTTCGTCCCGGCAGCCCGAGCGACCCGGCACCGGAGGGTCTGCTGGGCGATGTGGTGATCTGTCCGGCGGTGGCAGCGCGCCAGGCCCGTGGGGCCGGGCACGGTGCCGCCGAAGAGATGCTGCTGCTCACAGTCCATTCGATTCTCCACCTGCTCGGCTTCGATCACGCCGAAGAAGAAGAGCGTCGGGTCATGTTTGACCTGCAGCGCAAGCTGCTTCTGACCTTCCTGGCCTCCCGCGACGGGAAAAGCTGACCCCCGCCCATGAGTGAACTGTTCGTCCTCATCCCTCTAGCAGTCCTGGGTATGGTGCTTGGGGCTCTGCTCACCGCTGCTGAAGCGGCACTGCTGTGGAACTCCCGTGGTGGTCTCGAGCGCGCACTGTCTGACACACCCGAGCGTCTGCGCCGCCGCGTGCTGCACCAGCACGATGATGCCAACCGCACCATGGCAGCGATCAGCCTGGGCCGGGTGATGTCCGAGGCGCTCATGGCCGTGGCGATCACCGCCATTGTGTTCGAGCGGATTGACGGCTGGGTCTTGCCGACTCTGGTGTCGATCGCCATCGCGGGCGTCGCGTCATTCATCTGGATGTCTGTCTCACCGCGCACCATCGGCCGACGTCGGCCCGAAGCCGTCGCTACGGGCCTGTCGGGTCTCATCGGCGTGACGCGCGTCCTTCTGGGCCCGCCCTCCCGGCTGTTGATCCACATCGGCTCCGCTTTCACCCCGGGTGGAAAGGTCAGCGGTGGGCCGTTCGCCACGGAAGCTGAACTGCGACAGAGTGTGGATCGCGCCATGGAGAACGACCACATCGAGCTCGATGAGCGCGACATGATTCGCGGCGTGTTCGATCTGGGTGACATGCTGATCCGCGAGGTGATGGTGCCGCGCACGGACATGATCACCATCAGCTCCACGGCGACAGCAGAGAAGGCGATGCGCCTGTTCGTGCGCTCCGGTTACTCGCGGATCCCTGTGGTGGGGGAGACCGTCGACGATCTCCTGGGCATGCTGTACGTCAAAGACGTCACCCGTGTGATCCACTCCCCGTGGGATCCGCGACCGGACCGCCCGGTCACAGAGATCATGCGGCCTGCACGGTTTGTCCCGGAGTTCGTCCCAGCGGACGATGTGCTGCGCTCGATGCAGACCTCCCGCGTGCACATCGTGGTGCTCGTGGATGAGTACGGCGGCGTGTCCGGCATCGCCACGATCGAAGACATCATCGAAGAGATCGTCGGTGAGATCGCCGACGAGCACGATCGCTCGGAGCCGGAGATCGAGGATCTGGGCGACGGCGTGTTCCGGGTGCCCTCGCGCACGTCCGTGTCGGAGGTCGGCGAGCTGTTCGGGCTCGACATCGAAGACGACGACGTCGACACGGTGGGTGGCCTGCTGGGGAAGGTGCTCGAACGGGTGCCGATCGTAGGCGCCGAAGGCGACATTCTTGGGCTGCACCTGGAGGCAGAGCGCTTCTCGGGGCGCCGCAAGCAACTGTCTACGCTGCTCGTCTCGCGTACACCGCGTGAGGACGACGATGCCGAGGATGAGGACGACGATGACTGACGAGATGGCAGTGCACCGCTCAGGGTTCGCGGCGCTCGTGGGCCGGCCGAACGTTGGCAAATCGACGCTGACGAATGCCCTGGTGGGGGAGAAGGTGGCGATCACCTCCTCGAAGCCGCAGACGACGCGACGCGCGATCCGCGGAATCCTCACCCGTGAGGACGCCCAGCTGGTGCTTGTGGATACCCCGGGTGTGCACCGTCCGCGCACTCTGCTCGGGGAGCGCCTGAACGACCTGGTGCGTGAGACCCTCGCGGAGGTCGACGTGGTCGGGTTCTGCCTGCCAGCAGATCAGAAGATCGGGCCGGGGGATCGGTTCATCGCGCAGGATCTGCAGGAGATGCGTCAGGGCCGGCGGGGCCCGCGTGTAGTGGCGATCGTGACCAAATGCGATCTTGTCTCCCGCGATGAGGTGGCTGCGCATCTGTTGGCCGTTGACCAGTTGCTGGACTTCGACGACATCGTGCCGATCAGCGCAGTGACGGGCACGCAGGTCGGAGTCCTGGTGGATGTGCTGGTCTCACACCTGCCCAAGGGGCCGCAGCTGTATCCGGACGATCAGCTCACAGAAGAGTCACGGGATGATCGCATTGCGGAGCTGATCCGTGAGGCGGCCCTCGAGGGCGTACGCGATGAGCTGCCGCACTCGATCGCTGTGGTGGTCGAGGAGGTCACCGAGCAGGCGCGTGACGGTGACCCGTTCGCTGAGGTCGAGCCCGGCGCAGGACGGCTTGTGGTACGCGCGAATCTCTTCGTGGAGCGTGAATCACAGAAGGGCATCATCATCGGCAAGGGCGGCTCGCGGCTGAAGGAGGTGGGGTCTGCCGCTCGCGCGGAGATCAACCGCCTGCTTGGCCGTACAGTGCATCTCGACCTGCGAGTGAAGGTTGCCAAGGACTGGCAGCGTGACCCGAAGCAGCTGGGCCGTTTGGGCTGGTGAACATGACGCGGCGCGCCTGAGCTCGCGAGGGCCAGGCGCGCCGCTGTAACCGTG
Organism: Brachybacterium timonense; assembly: GCF_900258505.1. Taxonomy (GTDB): domain Bacteria; phylum Actinomycetota; class Actinomycetes; order Actinomycetales; family Dermabacteraceae; genus Brachybacterium; species Brachybacterium timonense. The sequence continues at coordinate 1,858,529 of NZ_LT984895.1, read as the reverse complement.
ATCGTCAGCTGCGCTCGGCACCGAGGTGGTGCGACACCGCGAAGAGCGTCAGCACGTGCGGTTCGTGAGTGTGGCCGTCGTCAGAAGCTGGTTGCTGAGTGTCGTCGACGACGGCGATCCGGCTGGCTGCGTGTAGGTGATCGTGGCGGACTTCACGGACGATGTCAGCGTGAAGGAGGTCCAGCCATAGCCGGGGAAGACCTCGATGCTGCCCGGCATGATCTCCACCTGGCCGTACTGCCTTTTACCCTTCTGCGTAACGGTGAAGCTCTCTGTTGTCGTGTACGTGAGAGTGCCCGTGACGAGAAGACCTCCATCGGGGCGTTCGGTAATCGTGGGCTTCGTCAGCGACCAGTTTCCCTTGACGCCCTGACTCTCCAGGTAGGTCGCTCCCCTGTTCTTCACGGTGTCGCGTCTGCCCGTCAACTGCTTGTTCCACGTCTTCCCGTCAATCATGATGTTCTCCGCTGTATACCGCGCTTGGGGGTGCTTAGGGAGGACGACCTCGATCTGGGTGACGAAGGTGGCGCCATTCTGGAGGGTCGCTGTTGAGTTTGGGATGTACCCCGTGCCGGTAGCGGGCTTGGTGGTGGGCACCGACCACCAGAAACCGGAGCCTGACACGTAGCTGCCGTCCGCGCCGGATGCTGAGTTAGCGACGGGGGTGAAGGATCCTTCGCCGTTCACGATGAACTCGCCACTATCTGTCATGCAGTTGTTGCCGTCGTCCCAGCGGACATCGCTTTCCGGGCTACGACCGGACTTGACGGCGTCGAAGTACGCGGTCGGAGACGTAGGGCGTGTGGTTCCCGTGTCGTTAGCCCCGTTATAGCCGATGTAGGACCCGTTGTACTGGGTCGACACGAAGAGTCCATACTCCCCGGAGGACTTGACGGGCGACGCCGCGAATGCCGGCGCTGCGGATGCGACGATCGCGCTGGGGATAGCCCAGCCGGCGCCGCGGACAAGCGTTCTGCGATCAACTGTCTTCATGCTGACAGACTACAAATGTGACCGAGGGGTCTGGTGGCTACGGGCCGGTTCGTTGACCAGATCGGCACGGGAACTATTGCATTAGGTCGCCACACGCCAGCGCATCGACGCCGTGGGGTGAGCAGGGCCGCCGGGGATCGCAGCGCCGTGGTGTCCGATGGCCGCCAGGAGACTGGAATGCTCCCGCTGATTATCTTTGGATGGCACATCAGCCGGTGCGAAAAGACCGTGAGCGCTGCGCTATGGAATCGGGGTCAGTGTCTTAGCAGCGATTAACCCCACCCTGGGATCCTGAAGAATCGCACAGGTAGGTGTTTCCCCAATAGGAATCGAGCTGATATGTCCGCCCGCCCGAGGTGTACGTGACGTAAGCGGTGCGATCCAAGTAGATCGTGCGAACCGAGTTCGGGGGCAGGGGCACGTTGGCGTACTTTACCGTGAACTGGGGGGTTGATTGTTCCCGGGGTAGGGATTTGCAACCGGTTGCCGGATCTGATTTAAGAAGGCTCGTTGCCACCGTTGGGTCCCCGGTGAAGGTGAATTGCCAAGCCTTGGTGGTTGCGGTGCGGTTATTCAGGAGACGGAACGTGTGGTCCTGCCACGCCGCTGTAACGCCCGCAGACGAGGTTCCGGTGGTGAAGATTCTGCTGGCCACGCCTCCGTTAGGCTTATATGAGGATCCTGTAGGATGTGAAAGGGGTCCGGTGAGACCGCGGTAGCTGCAGGAGGATATGGAGGAGTAGCTTATCTTGCATGAATTCTTCAGGCTGGAGTAGCGGTTTCCCGGATCGAATGCGCCGGGGCCATTGGCGCCGCTCACTCCGTTAGTTGTTGCGCCCTCGTCGCGTTGCTGAATCCAGTATTCGTAGCGAATGCTGGTGATCTGAGCATCGGCGGGAAGATTGGCGAGGTTGATCCAGCCGTAGAAGAGGAACGTTTGATCCGTGGTTGTCGCGCTCTCACGCTTCTCGTAGGGGAGCCCCCAGTTGTAGTTAGCGGAGGCGGGGGCCTCGAGGGATGGGGTGCAGCTCGATGCCGCATACGCAGGTGCGGCTGTCGAGACGACGACGCTGGGAACAGCCCAGCCAGCTCCGCGCACAAGAGTCCGGCGATCAACTGTTTTCATGCGGCCAGCATACCGATGTGACTGTCCGGTGCATAGGGCTGTGGGCAACCTCGCTTCCCTCCCTTCGTCCGGAGACTGTTGCATCGTCGTGCTCACGGAGCATGCACGGCTCTCGCTCCGGCATCACACTCCCGGTGGGCCAGGAACCCTGGCGTGGGTCGACCCGTGGCCAGGTGCGCCAGGAGCAGTCCCGACCCGTAGTGTTGGCTCAGTGGTTCTACTCGGAATCGGAGGATCCTCACTGATGCAGCACACGACTGACGCCCCCACGCAGCTGACGCCCACTGGCCACGGCGGCCCGCAGCAGCCCTCCGGCATGCCGATCCACAAGTACCTGCCCTACCACGAGCAGATCCCGGTGGATCTCCCGGACCGCACGTGGCCCACCAAGCGCATCGAGAAAGCACCCCGCTGGTGCGCGGTCGACCTGCGCGACGGCAACCAGGCGCTCATCGACCCGATGAACTCCGAGCGCAAGATGCGCATGTTCGAGCTGCTTGTGTCGATGGGGTACAAGGAGATCGAAGTCGGATTCCCGTCTGCCTCCCAGACCGACTTCGACTTCGTGCGTGCGCTCATCGAGCAGGACCGCATCCCCGACGACGTCTCCATCCAGGTCCTCACCCAGTGCCGCGAGCACCTGATCGAACGCACCTACGAGGCGATCGCCGGGGCGAAGAACGCCATCGTCCACTTCTACAACTCCACGTCCGTCGTGCAGCGCGACGTCGTCTTCCGTGCCGATGAGGACCAGGTGCTCGACATCGCCGTGCAGGGCGCGCTTCTGTGCAAGAAGTACGAAGAGTCCATCCCGGATACACGCATCACCTACGAATACTCGCCCGAGTCCTACACAGGCACAGAGCTCGAGTACGCGCTGCGGGTGTGCAACGCGGTGATCGACGTCGTCAAACCGACCGTTGAGAACCCGATCATCATCAACCTGCCTGCCACGGTCGAGATGGCCACACCGAACGTGTACGCCGACTCGATCGAATGGATGCACCGGCACCTGGACTCCCGCGAGGCTGTGGTGCTCAGCCTGCACCCCCACAACGATCGGGGCACCGGTGTAGCAGCAGCCGAGCTCGGCTACCTGGCCGGTGCTGATCGCATCGAAGGCTGCCTCTTCGGCAACGGTGAGCGCACCGGCAACGTTGACCTGGTCACCCTTGGGCTGAACATGTTCAGTCAGGGCATCGACCCACAGATCGACTTCTCGCGCCTCGACGAGGTGCGCCGCACCGTCGAGCACTGCAACCAGATGTCGGTTCCTGAGCGCAGCCCGTACGGCGGCGACCTCGTATTCACCGCGTTCTCCGGCTCCCATCAGGACGCCATCAAGAAGGGCCTTGAGCGCATGGACGCGGACGCCCTCACGGCCGGCGTCTCCCGTGACGAGATGATCTGGCGGGTGCCCTACCTGCCGATTGACCCCAAGGACATCGGCCGTACCTACGAAGCCGTGATCCGCGTGAACTCGCAGTCCGGGAAAGGCGGCGTGGCCTACCTGCTGCGCACCGAGCACGGGCTAGACCTGCCGCGCCGCCTGCAGATCGAGTTCTCCACCATCATCCAGACCCTCACCGACGCGGAGGGCGGGGAGGTCGCGCCCGAGAAACTGTGGGACGCGTTCGTCGACGAGTACCTGGAGAACGAAGATGCGTCCAAGCGCTGGGGCCACTATGGCTTCCGCGGGGTACAGCAGGTATCCCAGGGCGAAGGCAGCGACCAGATCACCGTGCAGCTCATCGTCGGCGGTCAGGAGCGGGAAATCACTGGCCTGGGCAACGGCCCGCTGGATGGTTTCGTGCGTGCCCTCGCGGCCCAGCAGGTACAGGTACGGATCCTGGACTACGCCGAGCACGCGCTGACAGAAGGAGACGACTCGCTCGCGGCCGCCTACATCGAATGTGAGATCGGTGAACGGATCTTCTGGGGCGTGGGCATCGACGGCTCGATCACGCGCGCCTCGCTCGAGGCGATCGTCTCCGCGATGAACCGTGCCCACCGGGCGGGCATCGATCTGCGAGGCTGACCCGTCACCACGTCAGGACAGGCCGACGGCGGCGTGCCCACGGGGGCGCCGCCGTCGGTCATTGCGGCCCTGGCTCCCTCAGGCCGGCATTGTCAGCGCCATCGAGGGATTCTCGATCCTCGAACTCCTCGGTCAGCCCCAGCTGTTCGGCGGTCAGCGCCGGGATCTCACCGGTCACCGTCGCATGGGTAGCGACAGGGATGTCCTGCAGGCCGGGATGCTCCGGCTCGGTGGGATGATCCTCAGCGGTGCGGCGGGCGGTCAGAGTGACACCGGCGCTCGCCACCACAACCAGGACGGTCGCCAGTACACGCAGAAGAGTCACACCCTGTGAGAGCAGCAGGACGCCGGCTAGCAGAGCGATCGCGGGCTCCAGGCTGAGGAGCACCCCGAAGACGTGACGGGGGAGACGGCGCAGCGCCGACAGCTCCAATGTGTACGGGAGCACGGAGGCAAGGACCGCCGTGCCGAACGCCGCCACGGCAAGCCGAGGAGAGACCAGGCCCTGCCACGCCCCCGACGCACCGAACGGCAGTACCGTGAGCGCGCCGATCGCCATCGCCAGGGCCAGGCCCGTCTGCCCCGGCACGATCTGGCCCACCTTCGCCGACGTGACCACGTACAGGCCCCAGAACACAGCTGCGATCAGCACGAACAGCACACCCAGCAGATCCAGCTCGCCCAGGCCGAGTGCAGACTCCATCCCGAACAGACTCACGCCGAGCAGCGCCAGCGCCACCCACAGCAGGTCCGTGCGCTTCGTGGACAGCACCGCAGCCACCGTGAGCGGTCCCAGGAACTCGATCGCCACCGCCGTGCCCAGCGGGATCCGAGCGAGGGACGCGTAGAAGAACCCGTTCATCAGACCGATCACGGCGCCGAAAGCGAGGATCGCCAGCCACTGTTCCCGGGTCAGCGACCACACCTTCGGTCGGACAATCACGAGCAGCACCAGTGCGGCGAAACCCAGCCGCAGAGCCGTTGTTCCTGCTGGACCGATCGCCGGAAACAGAGTCGTCGCGATGGCGGCACCGAACTGCAACGAGGTACAGGAGCCCAAGATCATCAGCACCGCAGAGCTCGTTCCGGCGGTCGTCCCGGGAGTCGCAGTCGAGAAGGTCGAGGAGGACATGAGGTCAGTGTGACAGGGAACCAGTGTCAACATTTTTACACTGATGTCTGATGGTCGCATCGTGAGGAGAGAACCATGACGGAACCTGCGTCGCATCCCGAGCGTGCTGACTCCGTTTCGGGTGTTCCCGCTGCGCTCACTGCCGCGACCGTGGCGGTGTTCAAGAAATCGTTCTTCAAAGACGGGCTCATCGTTACGGACCCGAACGGAAACGTCCTCGCGCGGACTGTGCAGCGTCCGGGTTCTGGCGGTCTCTTCTTCACCCGCGGCCCTCTCGACCTCCTTGCAGACGATGAGCGAGTGCTCGTCCGCATTTTGCCCGTCCAGCAGGCCTTCGTTGGCCTTCATTACGAGATGTCGGACGCCGCAGGCGTGCCCCTGGGGATCGTGCAGATCCACTACGGGGGACCCCTGAATCACGCCTTGAATGTGAGCTTCCCGGATGGAAGCCAGATGCAGTTCTCCACCATCTTCCGCAGCCAGTCCGACTGCACATACCGGGACCGTCTCGCCGCCCGCATCGCCCGACCGGATGCGTTCTCGCTTCTCCGCCATGTTTCTTTCGACCCCGACGCGCGCCCCTGGCTGCGCCGCATCATTCTGGGCGCCGTGATCGCTGCGTTGGACTATGAGCTCGTGGACGCTGCCCGGGAGGCACGCAATAGCTGACGACACCGCACATCGAGGTACGCTCCGCGCACTACGCAGCGCCGCAGGGCCCTGTCGGACTAACCTCAGACCATCATGCAGAAGCTCTACCGTGATGATGCACTCGTCCTGCGCACCCATCCGCTGGGTGAGGCCGATCGCATCATCACCCTGCTCACCCGTCGTCACGGGAAGGTGCGTGCTGTCGCCAAGGGGGTACGTCGCACAGGCAGCCGCTTCGGTGCCCGGCTCGAACCGTTCGGTCTGATCGACGTGCAACTGCATGCCGGACGCAGCCTGCACACTGTCACCCAGGTGGTCACCATCGATGCCTTCGCGCAGGCGATCAGCACCGACTATGCGCGCTTCACTGCAGCCACCGCCATGCTCGAGACCACCGACCGGCTCACGGAGGATGCCGTCGACCCCTCCCAGCGAGGATTCCTCATGCTCGTCGGCGCCCTGAGGACCGTGTCGCAGGGAACCATTGCGCCGTCGCTCGTGCTCGACTCGTTCCTGCTGCGCACGCTCGCGTTGTCCGGATGGGCGCCTGAGCTGCGGATGTGCGCCTCCTGCGGTGCGCCCGGACCCCACCACGCCTTCGACGTGCGCGCTGGTGGACTTGTCTGCACGTCGTGTCGTCGACCCGGGGCAGTGGCCGTGAGGCAAAGTGCGATCGAGCACCTGGTCTTCCTGCTCGCTGGGGACTGGAAGAATGTGGTGACTGCGGACGACACTGTCGCCCTCGAGGCCAGCCGCCTGATCGCCGACACTGTCACCTGGCATCTCGAGCGGTCCGTGCGCTCGCTCGGGTACGTCGAACGATGAGAGTTGCCAGGTATCGCCGACCCAGTTCGCCCGTAGACAGCATCGACCAGGAGCCACGAGCGCTGAACCTCGTCGAGAGCCGACGCGCCTTAGACCGGAAGGACCACTGATGCCCCAGGCGTACCAGGACCCGTTCCCGCATCCCAGCGGGGAGACGGCGCCGCGTCTTCCTGCCCGGCTCGTGCCCCGTCATGTCGCCGTGGTGATGGACGGCAACGGCCGGTGGGCGAACCAGCGAGGGCTTCCGCGCACAGCTGGTCACGAAGCCGGAGAGGCAGCGTTGCTCGACGTGGTGGCCGGCGCGATCGACGTCGGTGTCACGCATCTGTCCGCCTACGCGTTCTCGACCGAGAACTGGAAGCGTTCACCCGATGAGGTGCGTTTCCTCATGGGGTTCTCACGATCCGTGCTGCGCCGGCAGCGCGACACCTTGAACTCGTGGGGCGTGCGCGTGAAGTGGATCGGGCGACCGCAGCGGCTCTGGGGATCGGTGATCCGCGAGTTGCAGGAGGCCGAGCGGCTCACCGCCCGCAACACGCGGCTCACGCTGTACATGTGCGTGAACTACGGCGGACGCGCAGAGATCGTTGACGCTGTGCGCTCCATCGCCGCCGACGTGCGAGCAGGACGCATCAGCGGGAAGGGGCTCAGCGAAGCGGACTTCGCCCGGCACCTGATCGATCCGGACATGCCGGATGTCGACCTGTTCCTGCGCACCAGCGGTGAGCAGCGCACCTCGAATTTCCTGCTGTGGCAGTCCGCCTACGCGGAGCTCATGTTCGTGCCCGAGCTGTGGCCCGACGTGGATAGACGCGTGCTGTGGCGCGCGATCGTCGACTACGCCCGACGCGACCGACGCTACGGCGGAGCGATCGACGCGCCGCAGGGGAGCAGCGCGGTGCACGGAGACGGCGCAGCTCAGGGGAGTGGCGCGGAGCAGGGAGACGACAGGACGCAGGGGAGCATCGACGCGAAGTAAGGCGGCGCAGCGCCGGGGAACTGTGCGCAGTAGAGCACGGTTGCGGGGCAGGAGAAGGGGCGCGGCGCGAACTCAGCGGTCAGCCGTGCCGACGTCTGTCTCCGCGTCGGCGTCCTCAATCTCGCCGGTGCCCGTCGGAGCCAGAGACCCATGGCGCCGCCGCGTGTTCACCAAGAAAACCACCAGCACCACGACGATCGCGAGAGCAGCGACCGCAGCCCACGGCGAGCGCAGGAACAGTTCGACCCACAGCATGATCGCCGCAAGGCCGACAGTCGCATAGATGACCGCCCAGAAGAAACCGCCAATCGCGAGGGCCGGCAGGTAGCGCTTCAGAGGCATCCCGGTGAGCCCGGCCGCCGCGTTACAGGCGGTCTGGAAACCGATCGTGAGGAAACTGAACGCCACCACCGGCGCTCCCCAACGGTTCACGATCCGGGTCGCGCGCTCCACACGCGGTGACGCGAGCCAGCTCGCCACGCGACCGCGGTCCACCGCTGCACGGGCACCACGCCCGAGCGCGTACGTGCCGCCGGCCCGGAACAGCACCACGAGGTACAGGAACGCGATGGCGGGGACGAGCGGGAGCGACTGCACCCACTCCATCATGGTGTCTCAGCCTGACCAGATTCGTTCGACTCCGAGTGCTCAGGGCAGAGGCCAAAGACCTCGAGCGTATGGTCGAGGTCGGTGAAACCGTGCTCGCGGGCGATCGCCGTCATCGCAGCCTCGAGCTTCGGTGCCAGAAACTCCACGGTACGGCCGCACACGCGACACACCAGATGGTGGTGGTGGCCCTCCTGCTCACACTGGCGGTACAGCGACTCTCCTTCCGCGCTCACCAGCACATCGAGGCGGCCGGACGAGGCGAGGGTCTGCAGATTGCGGTAGACCGTCGCCAGGCCCACGGTCTCGCCCTCGGACCGCATCTGCTCGTGGATCTGCTGAGCAGAACGGAAATCGTCCTGACGGGACAGGGCATCAAGAAGAGCGGCTCGCTGCCGAGTGTTGCGCTGCATGGGGCCCATTGTCCCCCATCGGGGCATCACACGGCCGACGGGCCGATTCCTCAGCGTGTGCGCAGACGCCGGGCTGACTCCACGATCCCGCGAACGATCAGCCCCACGGCATACACGCCGATGGTGAGCAGCACGATCACACCACCCGGCGGCAGGTCCACGTACACCGTGACGGTCAGGCCCACCACAGCGCACACCACCGCGATCAGCATCGCGGTGCGCATGGTGCGTCGGAAGCCCACCACCATCGTCTGCGCGGCAGCGACCGGCACGATCATCAGCGCCGAGACCATCAGGGCGCCGACGATCCGCATGGCGAGCGTGACGGTGAGCGCAGCGATCACAGCGATCAGCACGTTCACCAGCCGCACCGGCAGCCCGGAGGCGCGGGCGAACTCCTCGTCGGTGGTGACCGCGCTGAGCAGCCCCGTCATGCCGACGCCGATCACCATCACCACGGCCGCAAGAACCAGTGCGATCCACAGATCCGAGCGTGTCACGGTCGAAAGCGAGCCGAAGAGATACCCCATGAGGTTCTGCGATGTTCCGCCAGCCAGTTGGATGATCACCACACCGCCCGCGATACCGCCGTAGAACAGGATCGCGAGCGCCACGTCACGGCTCGTGTGCCCCACCTCGCGCACATACTCAATCGCGAGAGCACCGACGATGGACGCCAACAGCGCGCCCGGAATCGCGAAGGCATCCATCGGGCTGACCGTCGTCCAGGCGCCCACCAGCCAACCGAGTGCGACACCGGTCAGGGCCACATGGCCGAGCCCGTCACCCAGCAGTGAGAGCCGCTTCTGCACGAGGAACGTGCCGACCACCGGCGCCGTGAGTCCAATGAGGACGGCGATGATCAGCGGGTACCGGACGATATCCGACGTCATGAGTGAGAGATCGGGAATCATGCGGGGTGGATCTCCTGGCCGATGCAGTCGTCGATCGGGGTGGCGGGCCCGTGGTCATGGCCCGGGTCCAGCAACGGACGATCCGCCGGATCCCCGTCGTGCACCAGGCGGCCGTGGTCCAGTACAGCAGCGCGCGTGATGTCGGCTTCCAGCGGCCCCAGCTCGTGCAGCACGACGATGATCGTCGTGCCCTTGAGCCACAGGTCTCTAAACAGCTGCGCGATGGAGACTTGCGTGTCGAGGTCAATACCGGAGAACGGCTCATCCAGGATGAGCAGCTCAGGGTTGCGCACCAGAGCGCGGGCGATCATGACGCGCCGACGCTGGCCGCCCGACATCTTGGTGATGGGCCGGGATGCGAGATCGAGCATGTGGACGGCTTCGAGGGCGTCCGTGACCCGGGTATCACGGGGGCGCAGGAACCAGGAGCCGGGGCCCAGCAGTCCGGCGGCGACGGTTTCTCGTGCCGTTGTCGGGATTGAGCCTGCCTCGGGGTGGTCCTGCGGAACATAGCCCAGGCGTGCATGGGCGCGGGAACGGCGCACGTCCTGCCCGAACATACGCGCTGTGCCTGATTCGACGGGGGTGACCCCGGCGATCGTCTTCAGCAGCGTCGACTTGCCGGAGCCGTTCGCGCCGAGCAGCGCGAGAAGCTCTCCGGGCGCGACGGACAGGTCGATCCCGTGCAGGATGCGGGTTCCCCCGAGGGATACCCGCACCTGCTCAAGGTCGACGACGGGACCGTCGGATCGTGTCACCCGAAGCTCGCGACGAGCTTCTCGCAGTTTTGGCGCATGACGGCAGGGTAGTCGGCATCGGGCGACAGCTGCGTCTCGAGGTTGTCGAGTTCTTCCGCTGTCACGCCGAGATTCTCAGCGAGCGACTCCGCGACCTTGGGTGATGCCGTGGTCTCGAAGAAGATCGTGCTGACGCCTTCATCCTTCACAGTCTTCTCGACCTCGAGCAGACGGGCGGGTGACGGCTCCGTCTCCGGGTCGACCCCGGAAATGCCGACCTGGTGCAGGCTGTAGCGATGTGCCAGGTAGGCAAAGGCCGTGTGACTGGTGACGAAGGTCTTCGAGCCGGAGGCGCCGTCGAAGGCGGACTTCAGCTCCGCATCCAGTTCCTCGAGCTCGGTGCGCAACGTCTTCGCGGCATCGGTGAAGGTCTGCTTCTGCTCGGGGACGAGCGTGCCCAGGCGCTCGGCGATCGCCTCGCCCACCTGTGCCATGAGCTCGGGATCGTGCCACATGTGCGGGTCGAAGGCGCCGTGATCGTGGTCGTGACCCTCGTGGTCATGGCCGTCGTGGTCGTGGCCCTCGTGATCATCGCCGCCGCTATCGGACGCGCCGTGATCATGCTCATCGTGGGCGTGATCATCGTGGTCCTCGTGATCGTGCTCGTCGTGATCGCCGTGGTCGTGGCCCTCGTGATCGTGCTCGTCGTGATCGCCGTGGTCGTGGCCCTCATGATCGTGACCCTCGTGCTCGTCGTGTTCTCCGCCATCATCCGATGATTCGCCGTCATGGGTGTGGTCATGATCGGCGCCGGTGTTCGGCAGCAGTTCCACTACGGTGGAGACGTCCAGCGCCGCCTTCTCCAGGCCCCGGGACGAGATCGCATCGTCAAGAGCGTTCTGGTAGCCCAGGATCTGCAGGATCAGGTCGGACTTCTCGAGCTCCGCGACCTCTCGCACCGAGAGTTCGAGGCCGTGGGGATCCACGCCCGGCTTCGCGAGCGACGTGATCTCCACGTGCTCACCACCGACGCGCTGCACCAGGAAGTCCATCGGGTAACAGCTCGTGGTCACACGGGGCTTGCCGCCATCGGCGTCACTGCCGCCGCCCGAGGATCCGCATGCCGCGAGCGCCAGGCCGAGCGAGCCGAAGGATGCGGCCCCCAGGACCGAACGGCGTGAGGGACGCGGACGGGATGCGGCCGCGGACAGCGCACGAGCGCGATGAGACGAACGAGCTGTAGTCATGACGATGATTCTCGCTACCTCGAGAGCTGCATGCAAACCACAATTGTTCTCATGACCGGGTCGTGGTTGTTCTCACGCGGGTTTCAGTGGGCGGATATGCTGAGGCGGATCGAGATCGGCCCGTCGACAGGAGAAACACCGTGGCCAAGGCCCCCGCCAGCACGCTGGACAACGTCATTGCGCTCGCCAAGAAGCGCGGATTCGTGTTCCCGGCCGGTGAGATCTACGGCGGTACACGGTCGGCCTGGGACTACGGGCCGCTGGGCGTTGAGCTCAAGGAGAACATCAAGCGGCAGTGGTGGCGCACCTTCGTCACCGCACGTGAGGACATGGTGGGCCTGGACTCCTCCATCATCCTGCCGGCGAAGGTGTGGGAAGCCTCCGGCCACGTTGCGACCTTCACGGACCCGCTCGTGGAATGCCGCTCCTGCCATAGCCGCTTCCGCGAGGACCACCTCATCGAAGGGTTCACCGAGCGCAAGGGTCGCGCTCCAGAAGGTGGGCTTGCGGAGGTGCCCTGCCCGCAGTGCGGAACCCGGGGTCAGTACACCGATCCGCAGCAGTTCTCCGGCCTCATGAAGACCAACCTTGGTGCCGTCGATGATGGCTCCGGCCTGCACTACCTGCGGCCTGAAACGGCACAGGGCATCTTCGTGAACTTCCTCAACGTCGTGACCGCCGCGCGCATGAAACCCCCGTTCGGTATCGGGCAGGTGGGCAAGGCCTTCCGTAACGAGATCACACCCGGCAACTTCATCTTCCGCACCCGCGAGTTCGAGCAGATGGAGATTGAGTACTTCACCCGTCCCGAGGATGCCGGCAGGTGCTTCGACGAATGGGTTGAGGCCTGCTGGAACTGGTTCGTGGATCTCGGGATCAACCCGGAGAACATGCGCCGCTTCGACGTGCCCGACGGCGAACGTGCCCACTACTCCGACGCCACGATCGACCTCGAATACCGTTTCGGCTTCCAGGGCAGCGAGTGGGGTGAACTGATGGGTGTGGCCAACCGCACCGACTTCGACCTGGGCAGCCACACCGAAGCCTCCGGCACGAAGATGCAGTACTTCGACCAGGCCGCCGGCGAACGGTACACGCCGTATGTGATCGAGCCGTCATTCGGTCTGACCCGTGCTCTCATGGCCTTCCTGGTGGATGCCTACGCTGAGGACGAGGCGCCGAACACCAAGGGCGGCGTGGATGTGCGCACCGTTCTGAAGCTCGATCCACGTCTGGCCCCGGTGAAGGTTGCTGTTCTGCCGCTGTCCAAGAGCGAGGACCTCGTGCCCCGCGCCCGCGACCTCGCCGCGTCGCTTCGCGCGCACTGGAATGTCGAGATGGACGTGTCGCAGGCGATTGGCCGTCGCTACCGCCGCCAGGATGAGATCGGCACGCCGTTCTGCATCACGATCGACTTCGAGACGGCCGACGACCAGGCTGTGACCGTGCGTGAGCGCGACAGCATGGCGCAGGAGCGCGTGGCGCTCGACCAGGTTGAGCGCTATCTCGCGGAGCGGCTGATCGGAGCCTGAGGATGCCGCCGGCTCAGACGAGCGCCGTCACCAGATGGGGCAGCACCTGATCGCCGAACACAGACAGCACCTCGAGCTCCTGCTCCGCCGTGGCGCCGAATGGCAGAGTGAGCACGATCTCGTCGGCCGCCTGGACGGCAGCGTCGGCGACGAGCGCCTGGGCGACGACACCGGGGGAGTCGATGACGACCTCGCTAAAGACGGCGTCGCGACCGCCGATCTCCTGGCCGCGATGCTCCTTCGTGGAGCCCGCTGCAGCCGTGCGCTCACGCGGGATCAGTGAGACGAATTGTTCGAGGTCCTCCTCATGGGCCACCGGCACCATCTGCCGGCTGACCGAGACATATCCGGGGCCGTGACCCGCGCTCTCGCTCGCGGCACGGTAGGCATCGATCACCTCACGCTGCAGGACCTCAAAAGACCGGCCCGAGCCGTCATCAGGCGCGAGCGTGGCAAGTTGCAGACTCAAGCCCTGCTCACCGACTTTCTCAGCGCGCTCGACAGTGGCCGCACCGTACGCGAGGCGGGAACGCAGACCGGGAACCTGCGGCTGCACCGTCAGCGGCGTTCCCGGGGCGACACCTTCAATATGGGCATCGGCATGCGAGACCACGGTGCCATCAAGGAAGCTCAGAAGGTCCGCGAGCACCCGATCCACGTGATCGCGCACATCGCCGTTCGACTCACCGAAAGCGCGCACATACATGGCGTCATGCGCGGAGTAGCCGGAGCTGAGGCCGGCGCGCAGGCGCCCACCGAGCAGCAGATCTGCGGTGGCCAGATCCTCGGCAAGGCGACCGGGATTCTCGAAACGCAGCGGGATTACCGCGGTGCCCAGCTGGATCCGACGCACATGCTGGCCAAGCGCCGCCAGGTACAGCAGCGGCGATGAGACGGCGTCCTGCAGATGGCGCACGCGGATGTAGCCGACGTCGTACCCGAGCTCCTCTGCCCGACGGAACAGTGCAGCGCCCTCTTCAAGGCCGCGGCTGGTCACGCCTCCGCTCAGCTGCTCCACCCCGGTGTGCTCGACCTGGGCGAGGAAACCGATGCGCGGTGGAGCGGTGCGGACGGGGTCGGACATGGAAGCCTCCTGAGGCTGACCGGTGCGATGCCGGGGCAGACGGTGATCACCTGCCAGTGTGCCAGCTGTTGCCGACCTCTGGCTGGGCCCTCCCGATCGCAGGGGTTTCCACCGGCCGGTTCCACAGGTCCGGCGGGATCCACGCCGGGGTGGGACAATCGCGGGGATGACTGCGCTTCAGACCCCCGTTGCCGACGCCCCCGCCACTCGTCGGCCTCTCACGATCGGCCCGCACACGGTGGACACACCGGTGGTGCTCGCCCCCATGGCTGGGATTACCAACATGGCGTTCCGACTGCTGTGCCGTGAGTTCGGTGCCCGCCACAGCGCCGATGATGGCGGCCTGTACGTGTCAGAGATGGTGACCTCCCGGGCGCTCGTGGAGGAACACCGAGAGTCCTGGCGATTGGTCACGATGGGGGAGCGGGAGCGGCCCCGTTCCGTGCAGTTGTACGGCGTGGACCCCGTCACCGTGCGGCGTGCGGTCGAGATGCTGGTTGAGCGTGATCGAGCCGACCACATTGATCTCAACTTCGGCTGCCCCGTGCCGAAGGTCACCCGCCGCGGTGGCGGAGGGGTGCTGCCATGGAAGAGCGAGCTGTTCACCCGCATCGTGCGCGCCGCAGTCGATGCCGCCGGGGAGGTGCCGGTGACCGTGAAGACCCGCATGGGCATCGACGCGGATCACCTCACCTACCGTGATGCGGGACTGATTGCTCAGGAGGTGGGGGTCGCCGCCATCGCTCTGCATGGACGCACCGTGGAGCAGCACTACTCCGGCGAAGCCCACTGGGAGGCGATCGCCGACCTCAAGCAGCTCGTCACCGACATCCCGGTGCTAGGCAACGGCGACATCTGGAGCGCCGAGGACGCGTTGGCGATGATGGATCGCACCGGGGCCGACGGGGTCGTTGTCGGACGTGGCTGCCAGGGAAGGCCCTGGCTGTTTGCGGATCTCGCCGCGGCCTTCGCTGGCAGCGACGAACGGGTGCAGCCGAGTCTGGGGGAGGTGTGTCGGGTCGTGCGCCGACACGCGGAACTGCTCGTAGAGTTCTTCGAGGACGAAGGGCGTGGCCTGCGTGACCTACGCAAGCACGTGGCCTGGTATTTCAAGGGCTACCCCGTCGGCGGGCGGATGCGGCACCGGCTAGCCACCATGGAATCGATCGCGGATCTCGATGAGAAGCTCGCCGAGCTCGATCACAGCGTGCCGTACCCCGGCGGTGACGTCGAAGGACCGCGTGGCCGCGCCGGTCGGCCCAAACGCGCGATCGTGCCCGAAGGCTGGATGGACTCGCGGGAGCTGAGCCCCGAACACAGCCAGCGACTCCACGAAGCCGAGCTGGACACCTCGGGAGGCTGAGATGACGTACACCCCGCAGGCTGACGGCACGCATGCTTCCGTGCCGGCCGGCTACACAATCGCCGACGTGGAACGCTGGGCCGACGAGCCACCAAAGTCTCAGTCCCGCACGCCGTTCCAGCGTGACCGCGCCCGTGTGCTGCACTCTTCCGCGCTGCGTCGGCTGGGCGCGAAAACGCAGGTGCTCGGCGCCGGGTCGAATGATTTCGTCCGCACCCGACTCACTCACTCCCTCGAAGTCGCGCAAGTGGGCCGCGACATCGGCGCCGAACTCGGCTGCGACCCCGATGTCGTGGACGCCGCGTGCCTGTCCCATGACTTAGGGCATCCGCCCTTCGGCCACAACGGTGAGCGAGTGCTGAACGACCTCGCGGCAGGATTCGGTGGATTCGAGGGCAACGCCCAGACCTTGCGGCTGCTCACCCGGCTTGAACCGAAGATCCTCAGCGCCGAGCGCCCCTACGGCTTGAACCTCACCCGCGCCGGGGTTGACGCCGCCATCAAGTATCCGTGGCGTCGCGGGCAGGGCCCTAACCCCGACTCCCCGAAGTTCGGCGCCTACGAGGACGACCTCGACGTGTTCACGTGGGCGCGGCAGAACGCCCCCGTCGGCCAGAAATGCATCGAAGCGCAGGTCATGGACATCTGCGACGACATCGCCTACTCGGTGCACGACGTGGAAGATGCCGTCACCGGCGGCGCCCTGGAGCTGGCAAAACTGTCGGATCCCATGGAACGAGCGGCCGCGCTGTACGTGGTCCAGGACTGGTACACGCCGCACGATGACATCCCCGCACTGGACGAAGCGCTTACCCGCCTTGAAGCGCTCCCGATCTGGGTCACGACCTTCGACGGCTCGCTGCGATGCGCCGCCGCGTTGAAGGATATGGCCAGCCAGCTCATTGGACGCTTCACCCGTAGCGTCGTCGCTGCCACCCGGGAGGCGTACGGCGACGGACCGCTCGCCCGCTACGGGGGAGACGTCGTGGTGCCCGACGACACGCGGCTGGAGATCGCCGTGCTGAAAGGTCTTGCCGCCGCCTACGTCATGAGCTCCGCTGACCAGCAGCCCGTCTATGAGCAGCAGGAGGAAATCCTCCGGGACCTGTACGGGCGGCTGTGGACCACGGGGCGAACCCACCTGGATCCCCTCTTCGCTGAGCTATGGGAGGCTGCCACCGATGACGACGCCCGCCGTCGCGTGATCATCGACCAGATCGCCTCCTACACCGACGTCACCGCGCGCCGCCTCCACGCCGACCTGTACGAACACGGTGACGCACAGGCGACTGCCGCCGATCTCCCCCTGCCCGGCCTCGGATCGGAACTCTGACATGGCGAAAGGACTGATCCGTCGTGCCGATGTCGATCTCGTGCGCGAGCGAGCGCGCCTAGACGAAGTGGTGTCCGAACACGTCACACTGCGCAGCGCTGGCATCGGCTCGATGAAGGGACTGTGCCCGTTCCACGACGAGAAAACGCCGTCGTTCCATATCCGCCCACAGTTGGGCCACTGGCACTGCTTCGGCTGCGGCGAGGGTGGGGATGTGATCTCCTTCGTGCAGAAGATCAACCACCTCAGCTTCGTCGAAGCCGTCGAGATGCTCGCCGGCCGCTACGGCGTCGAGCTCCACTACGAAGACACCGGGCGTGGCAGCGGGGGTGACCGACCCGATTTCGGTACCCGACGACGTCTGCTCGACGCCCATGCCATCGCCGAGGAGTACTACCGAGAACAGCTCGGCACCCAGGCCGCTGAGATCGGCCGACGCTTCCTCACTGAACGCGGCTTCGACCAGCGAGCTGCCGAGCAATTCGGTGTCGGCTTCGCACCCGAAGGCTGGGACAACATCACCGGTGTGCTGCGTCGACGCGGCTTCACCGAGGCGGAGCTCACCGCCAGCGGACTCGTCTCCCAAGGGCAGCGCGGCGTCTACGACCGCTTCCGCGGCCGCCTGGTCTGGCCGATCCGCGACATCACCGGCAACACCATTGGCTTCGGAGCGCGGCGGCTGCTCGAAAGCGACCAGGGGCCCAAGTATCTCAACACCCCGGAGACCGCGATCTACCGCAAATCCCAGGTGCTGTACGGCCTGGACCTTGCCCGCAAACAGATCGCAGCCCAGCATCGAGTCGTCGTCGTTGAGGGCTACACGGATGTGATGGCCGCGCACCTTGCCGGTGTGACGACGGCTGTGGCGTCCTGTGGCACGGCTTTCGGCTCCGATCACGTGAAGATCGTCCGACGCGTCATGGGAGACACGAACCCGTCGGCCGGACTGCGACTGAACGCCGACGGACGATCGCTCAGCGGCGAAGTCATCTTCACCTTCGACGGTGATGCCGCCGGACAGAAAGCCGCGCTGCGGGCCTTCGAGGAGGATCAGCGGTTCGTCGCCCAGACCTTCGTGGCGGTCGAGCCCTCCGGCATGGACCCCTGCGATCTGCGCATGGCCCGCGGTGACGCGGCCGTGGTGGAGCTGGTGCAGTCGCGGCGGCCGCTGTTCGAGTTCGCGATCCGCTCCATGATCGACCAGGTGGACCTCGACACGGTCGAAGGGCAGGTCACCGCGTTGCGCATGGCGGCCCCCGTGGTAGCGAGGATCCGAGACAGAGCAATGCGCCCGGAGTACGCACGTCGCCTGGCTGGCTGGCTCGGCATGGACGAGCGCACGGTGCTGCGCGCTGTCCACGAAGCCGCACGCGGAGGAGCCGACACGGGCCGACACGTCCTGCGGGACGAGCACGAGAAATCCAACGGACCGGACAGTGGGCAGGATGTAGGCCTCCCGACTGTGCGGCTCGCCGACGTGGTGCGGCCGCGTGATCCCGTGGGCCAGGTCGAGGTGCAGTCCCTCGCCATCATGCTGCAGGCACCGACCTTGCTGGACCCCGAACAGGTTGGCGCACTGCCGGACGACTCCTTCCACGTTCCCGCTCTGCAGGGAGTGTGGGACGTGATGCTGGCCGCCGGCACCTTGCTCGACGCCGTCGATGGGCAGCTGGCCCCTGCCCGTTACCTCGAGCAGGTCCTCGAGATCGCCGGGGAGACCGTGCGTCCGCTCATCGTCGAGATCGCGAACCAGGAACTCCCGGCCCGCACTGAAGACGACCTCGCGCGGCTGGGCTCATCACTCATGGACCGGCTGACGGAACTGTCCATCACCCGTGAGTACTCGGTGCTCACCCAGCGCCTGCGCCGCGCCGAAACAGAGGAGGAACAGCAGGATCTCCTGCGTCGTCTCGCGACCGTGCAGGAAAAACGCCGGCGCCTGCGGCGCGGGGAAGGGTGAAGGCGAACGGGTTCGCATGGGGCCGCGTACGGGCACGGGACCGATGGACCGCGCAGTGCCGGCGCTGATACGAGAACATACCCGTATGACGACTCTGTGGCCCTCTCGACGCTCGGTGCTGTTGACGACCTCCGGCGTGCTCGCGTTCGCTCTGGCTGGATGCGGCTCCGACGTGAGCGATGGATCCGGCGGTACTGCTAAAGGCGAAGGGTCCGATGGCGGCGCTTCGGACAACGCCGGTGCTCGGACGCCAGTGGATGCCGTCGATGACGCGACCCCGACGCCGCCAGCCGACGGCGACCGCGACATCGACCGGAGCGTGCCCTATCTCGAGCTTTCTGCGGACAGCAGCGGCCCCGTCGTGGATCTGCTGCTCGACTTCCGCTGCCCGCCCTGCAAGGGCTTCATGGAGATGCACCGTGAGTACATCGACGGTCTTGTGAAGGATGAGTCCGTTGTGCTGCGCATCCATCCGCGCCCCATGCTCGACGCGCGGCGCGAATCGACCTTCTCTCAGAACGCAGCCTGCGCGGCCGCGGCGATCTACGCCCAAGACCCCGCACTCCTGATGGAGTTCGAGCACGCCATGTACGCACAGCAGGCACCAACCGGGGAGGATCCAGACCCGACACTGTCGGAGATCATCGCTATCGCCCAGGACTGCGGCGCCGATGAGACCTGTGTGCAACAGATCGTGCAGCGCGCCTACGTGCCATGGACACTTGAGGTCGTGGAACCGGAAGCGGCCGCCCTCGAGGTGGGAACCCCCACCGTGATCATCGATGGGACGATCTGGGACGGAGACTGGACGCAGCCCGGTGCGCTGGAGAAGGCCGTCGGCGTCTGAACGGTATGCATCGCTGCAGGCATGATGTCTGCGGCGGTGCGAAGCCTCACAACAACGGTGGCCCAGGCGGGGCTTGAACCCGCGACCGACGGATTATGAGTCCGCTGCTCTGACCTGCTGAGCTACTGGGCCGATTGCGCCCCTGTCGATGCGAGACAGCTCGCAAGGGCCTCAGAAATCTACCACGCGGTGCGTGACCTGCAGGGATACGGGCGCCATGACATCGGTGTACGTCCGGGCCGAGATGTCAGATGGGTCATAGAACGGGCCGCGAACGCCCCCGCGTGTGCAGGACAGCGCTGGTACCTGCTAGCATCTCTCAGGTCGATCCCGCATAGCTCAATCGGCAGAGCATTCGACTGTTAATCGAACGGTTACTGGTTCAAGTCCAGTTGCGGGAGCCAGAGAAACACTAGGCCAGCCCCGGATTCGTCCGGGGCTGTGCTGTCTCTGGCACCCTGCGTGCACCACAGAGTTCGGTCTGTGCGCTCGACGACGGTGCTCTTCGTCGGCAACCCATCGCGTTCACAGAGAGGTCGCATCCCATGACTGACTCCAGCACATCGCCCGATCAGCAGCAGGGGATGTTCCAGAACCCTGACGCCGTCACCGAGGACAGCGTGAGTGTGGACCGGGTGGGGCCCAGATCGTATGTGGGGCGGTCGAGCAGGGGTGTGGAGATCCCCATCGGGCACGGCGAGAACGAGGTCAGCCCGGGCGAGCTGCTGAAGATCGCGCTCATCGGTTGCGCCGGGATGAGCAGTGACCGTGCGCTCGCGCGTCGCCTGGGCGACGACTACCGGGCGCGCCTGTGGGCGCATGGCAGCAGCGATCGGGAGAGCAACCGGTACAAGGCTGTCCGTGAGCAGATGCAGCTTGAGCTGGACGGCCTCGATTCCGACACCATCGAGGAGATCGAGCGCGTGGCCGTACGAGCGATCGCAGCCGGCTGCACGGTCGAGCGCACCCTCGCGGACACCGTCGACGTCACGCATGAACTCCTCGATGCCCACGGATTCGCGGCACTGCCCGAGAACGCGGAGGATCAGGCGTGAGCATCCGGCCGATACGCCTCATCGGGGACCCGGTGCTTCGCACGCCCTGCGATCCGATTCGGGATATCACCGACGGCGTGCGCACCCTCGTGCGGGATCTCGAAGACACCGTCGACGACGAGGGCCGCGCCGGCGTGGCCGCCAATCAGATCGGTGTCACGCTGCGTGCCTTCTCCTTCCGGCACGAAGACCTGGGAGTGGGTCATATTCTGAATCCGCACATCGTCGAACTCTCCGACGAGCAGCAGCATGACGATGAAGGCTGCCTGTCGGTGCCCGGTCTGTGGTTCCCGCGCTCCCGCGCCGCCTACGCCCGCTGTGTGGGCACCACCGTGGACGGCGACGACATCGAGATCGCCGGTGACGACGTCATCGCCCGGCTCATCCAGCATGAGGTGGGGCATCTCGACGGAGAGCTCTACATCGACGGCCTCGAACGATCCGTGAGAAAGCGAGCATTGCGGGCCATCCGCGAGACCTTCTAAGCTGAGGCGACACCTGGGAGTCCTGACCTCCTCCGTGCATCCGATTCGTTGGGGAAGACGCATCGGTGACCGGAAGGATCGAGATGACCCAGGGCGTTCTGTACATTCACTCCGCCCCGCGAGCCCTCGCGCCTCACGTCGAATGGGCCGCCGGTGGAGTGCTCGGCGTGCCTGCGCGTATGCGCTGGGAAGAGCAGCCTGTCGGCCGCGGGCTCCTGCGTGCCGAGTTGCCGTGGTCCGGACGCGAGGACACCGGTGCCCGTCTCGTCTCCGCTATGCGGGGAATGCACGACGTACGCTTCGACGTCACCCAGGAGGCCACCGCTCGCGACGACGGTGCCCGGTGGAGCTGCACCCCCGATCTCGGTGTCTACCACGCCGCCACGGATCACGCCGGCAACATCGTGCTTACCGAGGACCACGTGCGCGGATGCATGGAACGCGCCGGGCACGACCCGATCGCGCTGCGGCGCGAGCTGGACATCGCACTCGGCGCACCGTGGGACGACGAGCTCGAGATCTACCGCCACGCTGGTGAGGGCGTGCCGATGCGGTGGCTGCACCGCGTGGGTTAAGGGCGAAACGTGGCCAATGCAGTGGCTGCGCACCGGGCGGTGTGAGCACAAAAGAGGCGAGTCGAGTGTTGTGCGAACACCGCGGAGATGAGCAGCGAGCGTGAGCTCAGGCGCCCGTGAACAGCACGGCGATGTCGTGGCCGCCGAAGCCAAAGGCGTTATTCAGCACAGCGATATCGCCCGCTGGCAGATCCACGGTGCGGCCGTCAGCGATCTGCAGGGGAGCGGCCGGATCGAGGTTCTCGATGTTGATCGTCGGCGGCACCGTGCGGTGATGCGCCGCGAGCACGGAGAACACGGACTCGAGAGCGCCGGCACCGCCCAGCAGGTGGCCCGTCATTGACTTCGTGGAGGTGACCACGAGCTGGTCGGTCACACCGTCCAGCGCCAGGGACACAGCCTCGAGCTCGCCAATGTCGCCCAGCGGCGTCGAGGTGCCGTGCGCGTTCACATGCACAACGTCGCGTGGAGCGAGGCCGGCGTCGCTCACAGCCTCGCGGATCGCGCGGGCCTGCCCCTGCGTGGACGGGGCGGAGATGTGATGCGCATCCGAGGCCATGCCGCGACCGGCTACATGGGCGTAGATGCGTGCGCCGCGTGCGCGGGCATGTTCTTCGGACTCGAGCACCAGGATGCCGGCGCCCTCGCCCAGCACGAATCCGTCACGGTCCACGTCATAGGGGCGAGACGCATGCTCAGGGTCATCGGTGCGCGTGGAGAGCGCCCGGATGTTCGCGAAGCCCGCCAGCGGCAGAGGATGAATGCAGGCCTCAGTTCCGCCCACCACGCACACGTCGGCGCGACCGCTGCGGATCATGTCAAAGCCGTACGCCACAGCCTCCGCACCGGAGGCACAGGCCGAGACGGGGGTATGCGCGCCCGCCTGGGCGCCCAGTTCAAGCTCGATGTGGGCGCTCGAGGAATTCGCCATGAGCATCGGGACGGTGAACGGGTTGACGCGGCGGGCGCCGCGCTCCTTGACGGTGTCCCACTGCTCGAGGATCGTCCATACGCCACCGATGCCGGTACCCACCACAACGCCGAGACGGGCGGGGTCGACCTCCGGTGAACCCGCGTCTGCCCACGCTTCGCGGGCCGCGATCATCGAGTACTGACCTGACGGATCCAGCTTCTTCGCCTCCGGGCGAGCAAGGTGTTCCAGTGGATCGATCGCGAGCGAGCAGGCGAAATTTACGCTCAGCCCGTACCGCTCAGCCCAGTCGTTCTCGAGCGTGCGCGCCGTGGACGTACCGGCAAGGGCCGCCGTCCATGTCGATGCGACGTCGCCGCCCAGGGGATTGACAGTTCCCAGGCCGGTCACAGCCACGCGGGCGGGAGTTGCAGTCACGAGGACCTCCGGTTCGGTTCGGCGGGACGAGCGGTCATGAGCAATGCCCGCGGTGAGCGGGGACAAGCGATGCCCGGTTCGCGTGGACCCGGGCATCGAGCGGGATCAGGCCTGGGCGCCCGCGATGTACTTCACGGCATCGCCGACGGACACGAGGTTCTTGACCTCTTCGTCGGGGATGCGCACGTCGAACTTCTCCTCAGCGTTGACCACGATGGTCATCATCGAGATGGAGTCGATGTCGAGATCGTCGGTGAAGGACTTCTCGAGCTGAACGTCCTCGGTGGCGACACCGGTCTCCTCGTTGACGATCTCAGCGAGGCCCGCGAGGATCTCGTTCTCCGTGTGTGCCATGGGGTGCTCCTTGGTCTTCGGGTGTTCTGGCAGAGCAAGGGTACCTGCAAACTCTGCGCGCGGGTGCAAGGTCGCTCATCCGGACTGTCGCCAACGCATCGAGGGCAGGCACCGTTCGGGCCCTCGTCGGTCTGATAGGCCTGATGCGCTGCGCGGCGAGTCTGTCGTGCGACGTGGATGTGTCAGGGCAAAACAATGACCTGACCGGCGTAGACGAGGCCCGCACCAAACCCGATCTGGACGAGCACGTCGCCGCTGGAGGCCGCTCCCTCCTGGATCAAGCGATGCGTAGCCAGCGGAATCGACGCGGCCGACGTGTTGCCGGTTTCAGCGATGTCACGACCGATCACGACGTCCTCGGGAAGCTTCAGCTGCTTGGCGAGCTCGTCGATGATCCGCATGTTCGCCTGATGCGGAACGAACACGTCAACGTCCTCGACCGTCAGCCCCGAGCGATCCAGCATCTCGCGGATCTTCTTCGCGGTGTGCCAGACCGCCCAGCGGAACACCGTGCGGCCATCCTGCTCAAGGGTGGGCCACTCGGATACGCCGTCACGAAAGCCGGTGATCGTGCCGGTCATACGGATCGTGGACCAATGATCACCGTCGCTGCCCCACACGGTCGGGCCGATCAGCGGCTGCTCGCTCGGGCCGACGACAGCAGCTCCCGCCCCGTCGCCCAGCAGGAAAGAGATCGAACGATCCGTGGGGGAGACGAAGTCGGAGAGCTTCTCTGCGCCCACCACGAGCACATGGCGCGCATCCCCGCCACGGATCAGTGCGTCGGCCTGCCCGATGCCGTAGCAGAAACCCGCGCATGCAGCGGAGATGTCATAGGCGATGACGTCGGGCGTTCCGAGCTGACCGGCGATCCAGGAGGCGAGCGACGGCGTCTGATACGGGAAAGAAATCGTGGAGACGATGATCGCATCCAGAGACTCCAGATCGATCCCCGACGTCTCGATCGCCTCACGAGCGGCCTGCAGGGCGAGATCCTGGACACCGGTGTCGCGACCGGCCCGGTTACGGGTGATGATGCCGGTGCGCTGACGGATCCATTCATCGGAGGAGTCGATCGGAGCCACCAGATCATCGTTGGGCACATCCAGCTCGCCTCGAGCGGCACCGTAGGCAAGCACGCGGGAGCCCGCCACGGTGGGGCGGGGGCGCAGGGGCACGGTCATCTCAGTGGTCCTCTCGACGATTGGCGCCGTCAGCAGGGGTCTGCTGAACCGCGGCTGACGGGACGGAGGCAGCGGCGCCGGCATCCGATGCTGAGGGCGAACCGGCGGCCGACAGGGCAGCGCTGTGCTCCCGTAGGAAAGAGCGGGCGGCCTCGAGGTCGTCCGGCGTGTTCAGGGTCTGTAGAGCAATCCCCTTGAGCTCGCGCTTGGCGAGACCTGTCAGCGTGCCGCCGGGGTTCAGTTCGAGCAACCCGGTCACCCCCAGATCCTTCATCTGCTTCATGCACGCCTCCCAGTCGACCGGGGAGGCCACCTGCGAGACAATCAGGTCAAGGAAGCGACGGCCCGAGGTCACGCGCTCACCGCCCGCATTCGAGAGCAGCACGACGGCATCCGACGGATCGCGCGGATTCATTGCCGATGCAGTCGAGCGCAGCTCATCGATGGCCGAGGCCATGTACG
The DNA here is from genome assembly GCF_900258505.1 of Brachybacterium timonense. Taxonomy (GTDB): domain Bacteria; phylum Actinomycetota; class Actinomycetes; order Actinomycetales; family Dermabacteraceae; genus Brachybacterium; species Brachybacterium timonense. Next base: position 1,833,286 of record NZ_LT984895.1, on the reverse strand, counting down.
GGGTGTGGAAAGCACCGGCCACCTGCAGCGGGATCACCCGGGCGCGAGCCGGCGGATTCTCCACCAGCGCCGAGATCGCGTCCACGGGACCGGCAGCCACCACCTGGGCGGCTGAGTTGATGTTCGCCGGATGCAGGCCTTGCGCGGAAAGAGCCGCGAGCACCTCATCACGCACCCCGCCGACCACGGCGGCCATGCCCGTCTCTTTCCGAGCGGCCGCAGCCGCCATGCCCTGGGAACGGACACGGACCAGGTCCAGCGCCTGCTCCTCATCGAGAACACCGGCGAGAGCCGCGGCGGTCACCTCACCCACGCTGTGTCCGGCGATCACGGCAGGCAGTACGCCAGCCGTGGAGGCGGCTGCGAAACCATCGCCCTCCACCAGGCAGTCTGCGGCCATGATTCCGGCGGCCACGAGCAGAGGCTGTGCCACGGCTGTGTCGCGGATGGTGTCGGCATCGGATGTCGTGCCGTGGGCGACCAGGTCGATACCGACGCGGTCGGCGTACGAGGCGAGTGCGGCCTCAGCGCCAGGCAGCTCGCGCCACGGGCTGAGGAATCCGGGCTTCTGGGCGCCCTGTCCGGGGGCGACAATGGCGATCACGGGGACCTCCGGGGTGCTGATAGTGATGGAACGACAACGTGGAGGCGCCCGCGGGCATCGTGCATCCGCGGGCGCCTCGGACGGTCAGGCGTCGCCTCCGAAGGAGCCGGACTCGCCAGCGTGGACGTTCTCCAGGTCGTAGCGATCCAGCGCCTGGCGAACGGTCGACGGGTCGATCCGTCCATCCTGCGCGAGCATCTGCAGTGCCTTGACGGCCATGGAGTGCGCGTCGATCTTCAGGTGGCGGCGGGCTGCGGGGCGCGTATCGGAGAAGCCCCAGCCGTCGGCTCCCAGAACGCCATAGCGACCGGGCACCCACGGGCGGATGAGATCCGGAACCAGGAAATCGAAATCGCTGGTGGCGACGAACGGGCCGGTCACACCCTCGAGACGCTCGGAGATCCACGGCGCGCGCGGCTCCTCGGGGTGTAGAAGGGTGTGCTTCTCCGCCTCGAGGGCATCCTTGCGCATCTCCGTCCAGCTGGTCACCGACCACACGGTGGCCCGCACGCCGAAGTCGTCGCGCAGTAGTTCGCGTGCGTGGCGCGCCCAGGGCACACCGACGCCCGAGGCGAGCAGCTGCACTTCGGGGCCATCACCCTCCGGTGCTGGCTCCACGACGTACATGCCCTTGAGCAGACCGTCGACGTCCAGATTCTCCGGCTCCGAGGGCTGCACGATCGGCTCGTTGTACACGGTGAGGTAGTAGAAAACCTCCTGCAGGCGGTCGTCCTCGCCGTACATGCGCTGCAGGCCGTCACGCACAATATGACCAATCTCGTAGCCGTATGCCGGGTCGTAGATCACTGTGCCCGGGTTCGTGTACGCCAGCAGCGGCGAGTGGCCGTCCATATGCTGCAGACCCTCGCCGGCGAGCGTGGTTTTGCCAGCGGTCGCGCCGATCACGAAACCCTTCGCCATCTGGTCACCGGCGGCCCAGAAGAAGTCGCCGGTGCGCTGGAACCCGAACATCGAATAGAAGATGTAGAACGGGATCATCGGGTAGTCGTGCGTGGCGTACGAGGTGCCCGCCGCGGTGAAGGCCGCGGTGGAGGAGATCTCATTGATGCCCATGTGCTTGATCTGCCCGGACGCGGCCTCCTTGTAGGCCAGCAGCAGGTCGCGGTCCACCGAGATGTAGTTCTGACCGTCGGGGTTGTAGATCTTCGCCGTCGGGAACAGCGAATCCATACCGAAGGTGCGGGCCTCATCCGGGATGATCGGCACCCAGCGCTTGCCGGTCTCCTTGTCGCGCATGAGGTCCTTCAGCAGACGCACGAGGGCCATGGTGGTGGCGATCTCCTGCTTGCCCGAGCCGCGCTTGACCACGTCGTAGGCCTTATCGCCCGGGAGCGTGAGCGCAGTGTGCTTCGTCGATCGGGAGGGGACCGGACCGCCAAGCGCCGCGCGGCGCTCACGGAAGTACTGCAAAGCGGGGGAGTCCTCGCTCGGCATGTAGTACGGGGCGTCGTATACGTCTCCGGACTCGAGCTGCTCATCCGAGATCGGGATGTGCAGGGTGTCGCGCAGCGCCTTGAGGTCTTCCAGCGTGAACTTCTTCATCTGGTGCGTGGCGTTGCGGCCCGCGAAGTTCTTGCCGAGGCGGTACCCCTTGATGGTGTGCACGAGTACAACAGTGGGCTGGCCCTTGTGCTCGACAGCAGCCTTGAACGCGGCGTAGATCTTCTTCGTGTCGTGCCCGCCGCGGTTGAGCTTCCACCAGATGTCGTCATCGGACAGGTTCTCCACGAGAGCCTTGGTGCGGGGGTCGCGCCCGAAGAAGTTATCGCGAATGAAACCGCCGTTCTCGGCGCGGTAGGTCTGGAAGTCGCCGTCGGGCGTGGCGTTCATCAGATCGATGAGCGCGCCATCAGTGGAGGCCTCCAACAGAGGATCCCAGCCGGAGCCCCAGATCACCTTGATCACGTTCCAGCCGGCGCCACGGAACTGGCTCTCGAGCTCCTGGATGATCTTGCCGTTGCCGCGCACCGGGCCGTCCAGGCGCTGCAGGTTGCAGTTCACCACGAAGGTGAGGTTGTCCAGGTGCTCCTTCGCGGCGATGTGCAGAGCGCCGCGGGACTCGACCTCATCCATCTCGCCGTCACCCAAGAACGCCCAGGTGTGCTGGTCGCTGGTGTCCTTCAGACCGCGATTATGCAGGTAGCGGTCGAAGGAGGCCTGCTCGATGGCAGCCACGGGGCCGATGCCCATCGAGACCGTCGGGAACTCCCAGAAGTCCGACATCGACCGCGGATGCGGGTAGGACGGCATGCCCTTGGGATGGGAGAACTCCTGGCGGAAGCCGTCGAGGTCCTCCTGGCTGAGGCGACCCATCATGAAAGCGCGGGCGTAAATGCCGGGGGAGGCATGGCCCTGGAAGAACACGTGGTCGCCACCACCGGCGTGACCGCGGCCGCGGAAGAAGTGGTTGAAGCCCACCTCGTACATGTTCGCGATCGACGCGAAGCTCGAGAGGTGCCCGCCCACGGCCACACCCGGGCGCTGGGCACGATGCACCACCATGGCAGCGTTCCAGCGCACGATGTTGCGCATCTCCCGCTCGTACTCGGTGTTGCCGGGGTACTCGCCCTGATCATCAACATGGATCGTGTTGACGTAATCGGTGGTCAGTGAATCCGGGAGATCAATGTCGTAGTGGCGAGCCTCCTGGATGACCCCCTGCAGAATCTCGCCGGCACGATCCGCCCCCCGCGCCTCGACCAGGCTGGAGAAGGAGTCAAGCCATTCGCGGGTCTCCTCGGGGTCGGGATCAGCCGCATGGCTGGGCAGGTTCAGTCCGATCGGACGGGGGGTGTCTTTCGCAGTCACGCTAGTCCTTCTCTCTGTCGCAGCCGACATGGGGCGCCGGTGGGGCGACCGGAGCACGGTCGCGTCGATCAACCTCGTACGCGCACATTCTGCGCGCGGCAACGGCTACCTCGCCTCGGCCAAGCGTACCCGCGTCCGCTCCACCTGGCTCCGCTGAGCGCGTGCTCGGTACGTGAGAACACAAACATGCCCGCGTTCGTCGTCTCGACGGTGCGCGTGGCCCGGTGTGGCATACAATCTCCCCGCACCGCATTGCTTCGCCGTCGGCGATCAGCCCGCCGGTCACGTGCGTGCACCCGACCATCTCAACCCACCCGTGAGGAGTTCTCCCTTTGTCACCCTCGGCCGACGCCAGCCGCGCCAGCGCCCTTCTTCAGGAGCTCGGGATCACCAGCGGACAGATCGTGCAGGAGCTCGGGTACGACGACGACGTGGACATGGAGTTCCGCGACGCGGTGGAGGACCTGCTCGACGAAGAGTTCGAGGATGAGGACGCTCAGACGATCGTCGACGCCGTGCTGATGTGGTGGCGCGAGGGCGACGGTGACCTCACCGATGCCCTGGTCGATGCCATTGCCACGCTCGAGCCGGGTGGCCCGATCTGGGTGCTCGCCCCGAAGCCAGGCCGAGATGGTCATGTGCTGCCCGCCGATGTGCAGGAGGCCGCCAATACCGCGGGCCTTCGCGTTATGGGCAGTCACTCGCTCGCGAAAGACTGGACGGGAACCCGTCTCGCCTCCCGCAACGGGTGACGTTCCCGGGTCGTTAGCTCAGCTGGTCAGAGCGTCTGGTTTACACCCAGAAGGTCGGGGGTTCGAGCCCCTCACGACCCACTCATGGTCTCCCGCGGCGTCTGCCTCAGGGACCACTTGCTCCAGGGTCCAGGCGAACCTTCTTGTACCAGGTCGTTGAGAGGCCTTCCGAATTCGTGAGGCGGACATCAACGGTGATCGTCTGTCCCATTGGCCATTCCTTGATGGTGAATGCGCCACGTCCAGACGAGACGTCCAACTCGCCCCAGCCGCCGCTCCAACCATCTTCGGCGGTGATTCGATACTCCACCTTCTCGATGGGCTTTCCACCGTCGTTCACCACTTCCACGTCATAGGTGATCGAGCAGCTCGGACCGTCCTTCGGACAGGTGTACGGGCGAGGCATCGCTTTGGGCTTGGCTGGTGCCGTGAAGGGGGTCCACGAATTCGAGCGTGCCACGGGGCCTTCGCCGCCCGTGTGCCCGTTGCGTGCCTGCACGGTGAATGTGTAGGACGTGCCATTCTTCAGTCCGGTGATCGTGGCCGAACGAGTTTTCGCGTCGACCGTCTTCGAACCGCCGTCCCAGGTGATGACGTACTCGGTGATGGGCGTGCCGCGGCCATCGGCCTCCGTCCAGGTCACATGTGCTGAGCCATTGGGGCCGACCTTGGGATCCGTACCCGGTGGCGCCTGCGCCGTCACCTTTCCGGGCGCTGTGGGCACGGCGAAGGGCACGAGCTTCTTCGACGCCGGACCCGGTGAGCTCGAACCGACCGAGTTCTGGGCGACGATGTGGAAGGAATACTCCGTGTCCTGATCCAGACCGCGCAGGGTGAGCGAGGTCTTCTTGCCGTCAACTCGGTGCGTGCTGCCGTCAGAAGCATGCACGACGTATGCCGTGATCGGCTCGCCATTCGTCTGCGCCTCGGTGTGCTCCGGCCAGCTCACCTCGATACCGCCGCCCAGCGGATCATTCACGCGCTTGACAGAGGGAGCCTTGCTCGGAGGTTTCGGTGGGCCGGCAGGATGTTCATTCGATGACCAGCCCGAGAAATCAGAAGGCTCCTCGGCCAGGTTCGCCGCCTGCACCCGGAAGCGGTAGGAGACACCGTTCTTCAGCCCGGACCACGTCAGCGAGGTCGTCGCGGCGGGCACTTTCTTGGTCTCGAGCGCTCCGGTGTCAGCATTCTGCATCTGCAGCGTGTAGGTCTGCAGGGCTGAGCCGCGATTCTTCGGGGCGGACCAGGACACCTGAAGCTCACCGTCGCCCCGCTCAACGCTCGGCGGCGCCGGAGCCTCCGGGCGCACGTCCGGACGCGCCGGTGCTGATGCCGCCGAGGCAGGGGAGTCGCCCACGGCGTTGTGCGCCACGACCTGGAAGGTGTACTCGGTGCCGTTGACAAGTCCGTCGATCGTGCAGGACGTCGACTCACACTCGGCCGTGACCGGCGGCCCGGATACAGACGTGACCGTGTAGCCCGTGATCGGCGAGCCGTTGTCGGCGCCCGGCGTGATGAGCAGTTCGACCGTTCCATCGCCCACCTGACCGATCCGGGGCGCGGAGGGGGCTTCGGGCTTGCCCAGCACCGTCAGACGTACCTCACCGGAACGGCGACGCTCCGGATCACCGGTGGCGTCCAACACGGTGTACGACGCAGTGAGCACGCCAGCGAACTCCGGATCGGGCGTGATCACCACCTGGTCGCCGGCGGTGCTGACCGTGCCCTTGCCTGCTACCAGCTCGGCACCCTCGAGTGTGAGGGGCTTCTCCGGGAAGGGATTCGAGTCGTTCTCCAAGACGTTCAGCCGGATCTCGGAGCCGGCATGGACCTCGGCCGTATCCCGCACCGGTGCCGCCAGAGGCCGCTTGCTGCCGCCGACGACCACTTGGAAGGTTGCCTCGACAGGGTCGTTGTCGCCGTCAGAGACCGTCACCGGCACCTGGATGATCTCGCCCTTGGATGCCTGGGGCGTCGCGGTCGCGCGCAACTGATCGCCCTGCACCTCGACGTTCACACCGTCCGGCATCGGTGGCAGACTGCCCTCCGCGAAGGAGAGGGTGTCGCCGTCAGCATCTTCTGCGGACGTGGTGAGGTCGAGGGTTGCGGTCGGGCCACCGAGCTCGACATCGAGCACAGCTCCGCGAAACTCCGGCGGCGAATTGCCCTCTGCGGGCAGCACCGTGACCGGGATCGAGAGCGTCCCCGTGGCGGCAGTGTCGTCACCCACAGCCCCGTCGGCCACCTCGACCGTGATCGAATCCTCGCCGGTGAACCCTTCCTGGGGGCGGTACTCGAGGGTGGACTCATCCACGACCAGACCGGAGCCGTCGTCATGGGCGGCATCCACCAGATTCGGGTCCGTGATCCGTGCAGGTGAGCCGCCCGGTCGCACCGTGACGTTCTTCGGAGAGGAGAGATCCACCGACACGGAGGATCCCTCGCGCACCTCGAGCTCACCGCCGACCCACACGGGGGCCTGCTTCGAGGTTCCCGGCACCCAGATGTAGCCCGAGCTCGACAGGTCGTCCTGATCAGTGATGGTGTAGCGGATCCGCTGCTGCTCCTCGCGGGGAGTGACATGGACGACGCTGCCGTCAAGCGTGGTGCCCGAATCCGGGTCGTCCAAGGCGACCGTGAGTTCCTCTGTGGTGCCGTCCGGATCCCGATCGTTGGCGAGGACGTCGACGGCGATGCTCGTCGCATCCTGAGTGAGGACGTCGGACGCGGACACGAAATCGTCGTAGGCGATGGGCGCGCGCTGCGGTGCGTTCGGGTCGACACGGAAGGTCACGAGGGCCGGACTCGACAGCTGCCCGTCGGACGCGGAATACAGCACGGTGTGGGTGCCCGGCTCCGACGGTGTCTGGACCGTGACGAACGGGTCAGAACGGTCCGAGCGGGGCGGCAGAACCTCGATATCCGTGGTCGGCTCGACCTGGTCGTGCACGATGGCGAGATCGGACCCCTCCGGATCGGTGTCGTTGTCGAGCACCGGCACCTGCACGACACGGTCCGGACGCACGTCAACCGTGTCGTCGATCGCGAAGGGCGGCTGATTGAGCGAAGAGGGGCGGGCGATGCCGACGAGCACTTCGGCGGTGCCCACCGCCCCGTACCGATCCATCACCTGGTAGCGGAAGCGGTCGGTGCCCACAGCCCCCTCATGCGGGATGTATTCGATCCAACCGCCGCTGGTCGACGTGACTTCGCCGAGCGCGGGCGCGGGCGACGTGATGCCCATCAGCATCACCGAGTCACCGTCAGCATCGACGCCCGTGGTGGTCAGGGGAATGCGCACGGACTGCCCGGAGACCGTGCGTGCCTCCAGGTTCTCCGGGCGGGGCGGGGTGTTCGGAGCGTCCTCAGCGGTCACCGTGATGGTTGCCCGTGCCGAGGCGGTGCGGCCAGTCTCGTCGATGACTTCGTAGGTGAGGGTCGCTTCCCCGGCGGCGCCGGGTGCGGCGGTGAAACGGATCTGATCACGGTGGACCTCAGCATGACCGAGTGCGTCGGCTCCCGAGGTATCCAGCAGGCGTGAGACCCGCAGCGGTGAATGCGTGGGGGAGAGGTCGTTGGCGAGGACATCCATCATCACCATGTCCCCGGCGCGGACGACGGCATCATCGGGCGCGGGAACAGGGTTCGCGAACTGGGTGTCTGTCGCCGCGACCATGACGCGGATGCGACCGGTGGTGCTCCCGGCCTCGTTCGCCACGTCGTAGGTCAGAGGGACCGGTTCTTCGCTCACCTGGGCGCCGGGTTCCGCCTCGATGCGCACCAGATGATGCCCGATCACGGTGGCCTTCAGGCCTGTGCCCTCGGTGCCCTGAACCGAGTTGACCACAAGCACGCCACCGGTGGGATCCACATCGTTCTCCAGCGGGTCCACGAGCACGGAGCCACCGGTGGTCACGAGCCCGAGGTCGTCGACGGCAACGGGCTCGAGACCCTCTGAACTCGGGTCGACAACATCCACCCGGATCAGGCCCAGCGACGATGCGCCGCCCGCGCCGACGGTGTACTCCAGGTAGTACGCACCCGGCGCAGAACCCGCGACGGTCACGGTGCCGGTGAGCAGATCGGGCTCGACCGTGAGCCCGTCCGCACCGCTCACATTCGTCAGCTCGAGGTCCCCGCCAGCTGGGTTGATGTCGTTGGCGAGCGGACGAATGCTGCCGCGGGAGCCGGTGGTGACCTGGATGTGGTCCGCGGTGGTGATGGGGGCGAGGTCGGAGCTCTCAACGGCTTCCACCTCGAGCACGCCTTCGGCGGTTGCACCCTGCTCATCGCGGAAGGTGAGCGAAACCTGTTTGGTGCCGGTCGCGAGGCCAGCATCATCGATGGTCACGAGTCCGTCGGGGCGGAACGTGACGACGTCCTCGGGTTCCATCGTGGCATCGGCCAGATAGAACGCATCGCCTTCGGGGTCCTGCCAATACGGGAGGACATTGAGCGACACACTCTTGCCCGAGCGCACCTGGACCTGTGTGAGCGACTGGTCAGCTGGCTGCGGGGGTTTGTTCGCGTCGGGTGCGTGGACGGTCAGCGTGACCGTCGCCGAGTCCTTACCGCCGCGGCCGTCGTCGACTTCGTAGGTGAAAGTGCCTGTGCCCGAGGCGTCCTCCGCCATCGTGATCTGCAGCTGCGTGCCGCCGCGGATCGTCGAGACGGTGCCGAGGGCAGGCTGCTCACCCTTCAACGCCACGGTCAGCACATCCCCGTCCGGATCCGTGTCGTTGCGCACCACGGGCAGGACGACGTTCTGCCCGGCGCGCACCCCGAACGCGTCGTCGTTAGCAACGGGCGGACGGTTCTCCTCGTCCCGCTCCTGGGCGATGTTCTCGATCGTTGAGGTGACGGTCTCCTCTTCCGTCTCCTGCTCCTGCTCGGTCTTGATCGGCTGCGTGATGGACCATTCATCGACCAGCTGCATGTCCTGGCTGATCATCCACGCCATACCGGTCTGCTGATCATTCAGCACCACCAGGTCACGGTTGCGGCGCAGCACAAGGTCTGCCCCACCGGAGGCCTTCGGCACAGCCTCGGCCTGCGCCTCCTGGTCACCACAGCGTGTGAGGTAGCGCATCGACCCGTTCCACACGCCGTAGTCACAGTCGCGGGCCTGCACCGGCTCGGCGGGCTCACCCGTACCACCGACGTCGGTGATGGTCGCCTTGCCTCCGCTGAGCGGGAGGGAGACAAGCGAACCAGGTAGGGCCAGCAGGACATGATCTGAGTGGTCCGACGGCTGCTGGAGCCGAGCGGCGCTCAGATCGTTCACGCCCTGCGGGGTGAGATCCACGGAGCGTCCCTTCTCACCGATCCGCAGCAGTCTGTTCTCAGCATCGAGAATGACGGGCGTGCTGCCGACGACGGTCAGCTGACGCTTCTCCTCGTCGGTGGTGAGTCCGCCGATCTGCTTCGGCTCCGAGGCGGAGGGGTCACCGTTGCCGGCCGGGATCGTGATCAGCTTGTCCTTGTCCAGCACAAAGGCGGTGCCGTCTTCGGCAACAGCGACAGTGGGCAGGGAACCGTCCCCTTTATAGACGGGTTCGGTCTGCGCGGCCGCGAAGGAGGCGGCGGAGTCTCGCGTCAGTACCCAGACGCGACCGTCGGGGGCTGCGACGACGATGCGGTCCGCGCCCACGTGCACGGTGGAGCCCGGCGGTGTCTCGGCCATCGGGGCACGAGTGATCGAGGAGGTGTTGATCGGGGAGAAGCCTCGCGCGCCGGTCTCGACGAGGGTGTACCCGGATTGTTCGATGTCGAGGTCATCGCCGACGGTTGCGATGCGGGCGTCGAGTTCACGGGCTTCGACGTTCAAGCGGCCCATCACGCCATCGCTGGAGTTCACGATCCAGACGCCGCCGTCATTGACATCGACGTCCGAGGACCGAATGCCCGGGAAGCGCAAGGCCAGCACGGTGACGGTGAGGGCGAGCACGCACAGCACGGCCGTCGCCGCCACTGTGGAGCGCCGTATTCGTCCCGGTCTCGTGCGCCCGATCACGCCCTGCTCTCCTTCGGTCCCGCGCATGCCGCTGTGTTGATGGTGCCGCGGCTCAGCGAGGCTCGCGTTGAGCGGCGCCGTGGGAAGAATAGCGCCGCTGACGGCCGCGCTGAGATGCAGAGATGGCGAGGTCACCGATGCGGCACCGGAGGGTCACCGTGCGTTCACCCAGTGAGGGTCTTCGTGGACTGCTGTCGGGGGCGCCACGGTTAGCCGTGCAGGTCAGCGGGTGATTGCGTAGAGCATGACGAGGATCACGGGAATACTGATCGCGGCGATGAGCCAGACCATGGTTGCTGAGCGATTCCGCTCGCGCTCGGCCGGTGTGGGGTCAGCGGCAGGGCGGCGCGCGCGGTCACGCTCGCGGGCGATGAGGGAAGTGACGCCCACCACCAGTGAGACTGCCAGCGCGATCGCGAAGACGATGAGGATCACGGTGGGCATGCGAGGGCTCCTGTTCATGCTGGGCATCCGGTGCTGGCCATGGTGCGATGGCGGCACCGGGTACTGATCGTTGAGCCAGCTTCTCACGTCGCCTGGCGCCCTGGCCTGGTGGCGCCCTGACCTGGTGGCGCACTGTCTCGTGTGCGCCCCGACCCGTTGGCATGGAACCGTGGGGATTGGTGCTGTGGGCTGCGGGCCTTGGCGAGGGGCATGCTGGAGGCCCGCACTGGTGGCGACGATTTACGCATGATACGCGTTGCATATACTGGGCTGGTTGTTCCGGCCGCTTGCCGTATCAAGGAAAGGGCACGCATGTCGTCATCGCACGAGCCGCACCGCTTCGACATCGACACCGTGCGCGCAGACTTCCCGCTGCTGCAGCGGCGCCGCGAGGCCGGGTCCCCGATCGTCTACCTCGACAGCGGCGCGACGTCACAGCGACCCGACGCAGTGCTGCGCGCCGAACATGACTTCCTCATTGCCCACAACGCGGCCGTCAAACGCGGATCCCATGAGCTCGCTCAGGAGGCGACCGACGCCTACGAAGGCGCTCGCGAGCGTATTGCCCGATTCGTCGGCGTCGACGACGCCCGGGGTGTCGTCTTCACGAAGAACGCCACCGAAGCGCTGAACGTCGTGGCGCTGTCGCTGAGTGACGGCGATCCAGCCGTTCCCGATCAGCTTCGCCTGCGCGAGGGAGATGAGATCCTCGTGACCGAAATGGAGCACCACGCGAATCTGGTGCCCTGGCAGCAGGCGGCGCGCCGTAGTGGTGCTCGGTTGCGCTGGATCAGCCTGGGAGAGGACTACCAGCTGGACCTCAGCGCCCTCGATGCTCTGCTCACAGAGCGCACCAAGGTTGTGGCGTTCACCCACCAGTCCAATGTGCTCGGCACCATCAACCCCGTGCCCCAGATCGTCGACGCCGCCCGAGCCGTCGGCGCGCTCACGGTGCTGGACGCGAGCCAGTCCGTGCCGCACGGTCCCGTAGACCTTGCTGCCCTGGACGTGGATTTCGCTGCCTTCTCCGGACACAAGATGCTGGGGCCGACGGGCATCGGTGTGCTGTGGGGCAGGCCGGAGCTTCTCTCGGTGATGCCACCGGTGCTCACCGGCGGATCCATGATCGAGACGGTCACTATGGAAGGATCGACCTGGGCGGAGCCTCCCGCTCGCTTTGAGGCTGGTACCCCGCCGATCAGTCAGGCCGTGGGGCTTGCCGCCGCCTGCGATTACCTTGATGCCCTTGGCATGGACGCGGTACGTGACCACGAGCTGGAACTCGCCCGCCAGATGATCGACGGGCTGCGTCAGATCGATCGCGTCCAGATCCTGGGACCGGTCGATCCCGCCATACCGCGCGGCGGCGCAGTGTCGTTCCTCATCGACGGACTGCACACCCACGATGTGGGTCAGGTGCTCGATACTCTCGGAATCGCCGTGCGGGTCGGGCATCACTGCGCGTGGCCCCTGCACCGGCGGTACGGTGTGAACGGTTCCACCCGTGCCAGCATCGGCGTACACACCACGTCGGCGGACATCGATGCACTGGTGGACGGCGTCCGCCGCACCATCGACTTCTTCGAGGCCCGCGCATGAGCACTTCACTGGACACGCTCTACACCGACATCGTGTTCGAGCACGACAAACACCCGCGCCATGCGGGGCTGCGCGAGGACTTCACCACCGAAGTGCACCACGTCAATCCGGTGTGCGGTGACGAGATCACGCTGCGCCTGCACCTGGATACGCGCAATGAACGGGTCGAGGACATCTCCTACGACGCCAGCGGCTGCGCCATGAGCCGCGCCTCCGCGTCGATCATGGCCGAGCTCATGATCGGCCACACGCGCGCGGAGATCGAACCGATGCTCACCCACATGGAGGAGGTCATGACCTCCCGCGGGAAGCTCGGCGGTGATGAGGACCTGATCGGTGACGGCGTTGCGCTCTCCGGCGCCGCACGCTTCCCGGGTCGAGTCAAGTGTGTGTTGCTGCCGTGGAAGGCCTACCGCGCCAGCGTGCTCGAGGCGCTCACTCTTGCACAGGAGACGCCATGACCACGCTCAGCCAGGTGCTCGACGTTCTCGAAGGCGCCTACCCGCTGCACTGGGCGGAGGGCTGGGACCGCTCCGGGCTCGTACTCGGTGACCGCGACCACGACGTCACCTCCATCCTGCTCGCTGTCGACCCCACCGTCGCTGTCGCCCGGGAAGCTCTCGCCGCCGGTGCTCAGCTGCTGATCACCCACCACCCGCTGCTGCTGCGCGGAGTGAGTTTCCTGCCAGCGGACACGGGAAAGGGCGCTGTAGCGACCACCCTGCTGCAGGGCGGTTGCGCCCTGTGGTGCGGTCACACGAACGTGGATCGTTCCAGCCGCGGCACCGTCGGTGCCTGGCAGGAGCTCCTGGAACTTCAGACGACGCGGCCGCTCGTGGAGAGCGCTGACGTCGGCGCTGAAGCAAACTTTGGATCACGTAGCCTGGGGCTCGGTGTCGTCGGTGAGCTGTCCGAGGCCACCACCGTCGGAAAGCTTGCCGAGCGGATCGCCACTGCGGTGCCCGCCACGATCCAGGGGATCCGCTATACGGGCGAGGCAGACCGTCCTGTGCGGACGGTCGCTGTCTGCCCCGGTGCGGGCGACTCACTGCTGGAGACGGTGAGTGGTACGGAGGCTGACGTGTACATCACCTCGGACCTGCGGCACCATCCGGCTCTCGAGCATCTGGAATCCGTTGCGGACGCGTCCGCTGTGCCCGCCCTGATCGACGTGGCGCACTGGGCGAGCGAGGCGCTCTGGCTGCCGCTTGCTGAACGCTTGCTGCGGGAGAGCCTGCCGGAGATCTCGGTGCAGATCAGCACGGTCCGGACGGACCCGTGGCAGGGACACGCCCCGTCCTGATTCTGGCGGTGCAGGGAGCATGGCTGCTCCGGAACGACGCTTCGGATCTCGGCTTTCAGCTCTGACAGCTGCCCTTTGCCCTGTGGAGCGATCACTCCTGATCCGGACGGTCCACGATCGTGAGGGTGGACCCGTCGAGCTCGACATCCAGCCCGCGGGAGAACCCGGCGCGGAGCACGTCGGCCGCATCGGCGGGTGTGCGCGGCGCATCGACGGCATCCAGCAGAGCGCGGGCGGCCCAGCCGCGGTAGCGCTTCGCATCATGGGAGACGACTGTGCGTCGGCCCTCACGCTCCTGCACGGCGCCGACCTCCAGCACGCTCACCCCGTCCGGCGCGGCCAGCGGCATCATCGAACGGTAGGCGCCGGACCGGCAGTCGAGCACAAGGGGGGAAGGACTGTCGGCCGTTTCCTGCAGCAGATCGCGGGCCACGGCCCGCAGATGCGGCGCCCACCAGCGCCCCGCCACCCCAAGGCGCGACAGTGTCGACCCGGCCGAGAGGCGGTAGGCCGGAATCCGGTCCGAGGCATCAACCAGCCCGAACAAGGCGCTCTGGATCAGCACACGCGAGGAGCCGATCCGCTCTGGAACACCCATCGCATCGAACAACACACCGGAATACACAGACAGCGCAGGCGCCGTCGGCTCCTCCTCGAGCAGCCGCATCCGCTCGACCAGTTCGGGCGCGGAGGCTGGCACACCCAGCAGCCCCATGGCCCGGGGCGAAGTCGCAGTGCGTGCGACGGCACGGAGCATCCTCGCGCGATGATCGTTCAGCGTGGGAAGGCTCAGCGCGTCGAGGTCCACGCAGGGGCCGGTTGAGGGGCGGGTCTTGGTCTCCGACGGCGGCAGCAGCACCAGCATGGTGGTCGAGGTCTCCTCAGGTCGGTGTCGGTGAGTGGAACGGTGCGGGCTAGGATGCGGGGCGGACCAGTCGGCCGGGCAGTCGCGGCGTCGATCCATGGATCGGCACCGAGGAAAGTCCGGGCTCCATCCGGCACGGTGGTGGGTAACACCCACCCGGAGCGATCCGCGGGACAGTGCCACAGAGAGCAGACCACCGGTGCGTCACGCATCGGCCAGGGTGAAAGGGTGGTGTAAGAGACCACCGCGGTCCCGGTGACGGGACCGGCAGGGCAAACCCCACCGGGAGCAAGGTCAGACAGGGGATGATCGAGGGCGCCGGCCCGAGTCCCCGGGTGGACCGCTGGAGGTCGTTGGCAACGGCGATCCGAGATGGATGACTGCCGATTACAGAACCCGGCTTATAGGCCGACTGGTCCCTCAGCCCTTCGAGGACTTCTGAGGCTTTGCGGTTGCGGCCTTGGAACCGCCCTTCGTTCCGTCCTTGGATTTCTTCTTCCCCGTTTTCGCCGTGCCTTTCTGCTTCTTCTTGCCTTCCTGGCCGGCGCGTGCTTCGTTCGCGAGCACGGCAGCGCCGATGATGCCTGCCTCATTACGGGTGCGGGCCGGCACGATCGGGGTGCGCAGATCCAACAGCGGCAGGAAATTCTCATGCTTCTTCGACACGCCGCCGCCAACGATGAACAGGTCGGGGGAGAACAGGAACTCAAGCGTCGAGTAGTAGACCTGCAGGCGCTCGGCCCACTCCTCCCAGGTCAGAGATTCGCGATCGCGGATGGACTCGGCCATCCACTTCTCGGCGTCGTCATGCCCCACGAGCGGGATATGCCCCAACTCGGTGTTCGGCACCAAGTGCCCGTCCACGAACAGCGCCGTGCCCACACCGGTGCCCAGGGTGGTCAGCATGACGGTGCCGCGGGTCTTCTTACCGGCGCCGAAGGCCATTTCCGCCACGCCTGCGGCGTCGCCGTCGTTCACCGCGAACACATCATGGCCAGTGCGCTTCGTGAACAGCTCCTGCACGTCGACATTCACCCACGAGGGGTCCATGTTGGCTGCCGTGAGCACAACACCGTGCTGGATGATGCCCGGGAACGTCACGCCGACGGGCACGCCCGGCTCCAGATCGAAGGCGCTCAGCACCTCGGCGACAGTGTCGGCCACGGCCTCAGGCAGGGAGGGTTGGGGCGTGGGGATGCGCACGCGATCAGCGGCGAGCGAGCCCTTCTTCAGATCGACGGTCGCGCCCTTGATGCCGCTGCCGCCGATGTCGATGCCGAAGCCGATCCGGGTCATGGTCTCTCCGTGGGGTGGGATATGGGTGGATGTGAAGAGGTTCGGCCGAATCGCTAGGGAGCATCACGCATCCGGCGCGACGGCTGCGGATGATTCTCTCAGATGACCGTGAGCAGCTCCGCCCCGGACGCGGTGATCACCATCGTGTGCTCGAACTGAGCCGTGAAGCCGCGGTCGCGGGTGACCACGGTCCAGCCGTCGTCCCACTGCTCCCAGGCCTGCGACCCGATCGTCACCATCGGTTCGACGGTGAACGTCATGTTCTCCTCGATCACGTCATCGAACATCGGTGCGGAGTCGTAGTGAGGGATCACCAGGCCGTTATGGAAACCCTCGGCGACGCCATGCCCGGTGTAGTCGTGCACGGACTCATAACCGTGTCGGGCCAGGAACGTCTCGATCACGCGGCCGATCACGTTGACCTGCCGACCGGGCTTCGCGGCCCGGATCCCGCGCTCCATCGCCGTCCGGGCACGATCCACCAGCTCGATGGCACGCGGATCAACGTCGCCCACCAGGAAGGTGGCGTTGGTGTCGCCGTGCACCCCATGGATGAAGGCGGTGACGTCAACGTTCAGGATGTCACCGTCCTGCATGATGGTTGAGTCCGGGATGCCGTGGCAGATGACTTCATTCAGACTCGTGCAACAGGATTTCTCGAACCCGAGATAGCCGAGCGTTGAGGGGTAGGCGCCCTCGGAGATCAGCACATCGTGCACGACGGCGTCCACGCTGTCCGTGGTGGCGCCGGGCACAGCGGCCTCACCGGCGGCCGCGAGCGCGAGTGCGGCGATGCGACTGGCTTCGCGCATGCGCTCGATGACGTCAGGAGTCTGCACCGAGGGGCCGGAGTCAGAGACCGCGACGTCCTTACCGACATACTCGGGGCGTTCGATACGTGCAGGAACCGACCTCCGGGGCCCGATCTCACCGGGTACGAGAAGTGCACGGCCTTCCGGGCGGATCCACCGCTGCTCTACAGTCATGCCCACCAGTTAATCACCGATGGGTGGGAGCAGATCATGAGCGAGACCCCGCAGTTCTACTACAACACGCGCACCGGCGCCGTCGAGGAAGGTCGCCAGTCCCACGGCGTGGACCTCATGGGTCCGTACGCCACACGGGAGGAGGCGCAGGCGGCACTGAACACGGCGGCCAAGCGCAATGAGGCGTGGGAAGAGGCCGACGAGAAGTGGGATGCCTGGGAGGGCGACGACGACACGGCCGCTCAGCACTGACCGCGCAGGGTGAGTGATCAGTCGAAAGAGTGCTGGGGATCCGGGTAGACGCCCTCCAGCACCTGACGGCGGTACTCAGACGCCGCCTTCTCCAGCTCTGGCCCAAGGTGCGCGAACTGCTTGACGAAGGTGCCCTCGAATCCGGACAGCCCGGCCATGTCCTGCCACACCAGCACCTGGCCGTCGCAGTGCGGCCCGGCGCCGATGCCGATCGTCGGCACCTGCACGATCTCAGTGATCCGTGCAGCGAGCGCAGCGGGCACGAGTTCCAGCACGATAGCGGAGACGCCTGCCTCCTGCAGGGCGATCGCGTCCTCGGCGAGGTGATCGGCGCCCGCCTGGTCGCGGCCCTGCACCCTGTGCCCTGACAGGGCGTTGACCGACTGCGGGGTGAAGCCCAGGTGGCCCATCACCGGGATGCCCGAGGAGACGAGGCCGCGTATCTGGGGTGTGATGGCCTGCCCGCCCTCGAGCTTGACCATCTGGGCACCTGCACGCACCAGATCGATACCAGAGCGCACAGCGTCCTGGACGCCCGTCTGGTAGGTGCCGAAGGCGAGGTCCGCCACGACGAGGGGCCGCGTGACGCTGCGGGCCACCGCGCGAGTGAACACCAGCATCTCTTCATGGGTCACCGCGGTGGTGGACTCATGACCGAGCACGGTCGTAGCCACGGAATCACCGACGAGCAGAACCTCGATGCCGGCTGCCTCGAAGACGCGAGCGGACAGGCAGTCATAGCTCGTGAGCATGGAGAAGGGGCGGCCGCGCTCCTTGGCGTCCTGCAGGTGCCGGATACGGATCTTGGCAGGGCCGACGGGGCCACTGGCAGCGTTCACGGGGATCCTCCGCTTCATTGGTCGGCCAGAGAACTGGCCTGCATCGTGTGGACAGCCTAGTGCCCGTTCTCGTCGGGGCAGAGGTACGCGGGTGGCGAACAGCCTCCGGCGCACAGGATCAGGGACTGTGGCCTTCGGACACTCGGACACGATGCTGGGGCAGGTCGCGACGACGGCGCGGGATATGTCATCGTAGGCGCGGCTGGCGACGTGCTAGCTGGAGCCGCCCACAAGGAGGCGGCCTGACATTCGTGGAGAGGAACTCATCTGTGAGCATCGTTCTGCGCCGCACCGGCCGCACCATCACCATCTCTCTGAGCGCGGTTGCGCTCGCCCTCGGCGCGAGTGCCTGCAGCGGCGGAGGGTCTGAGCAGGAGAAAGAGGATGGCCAGAAGCAGGAGCAGCCCGCGGCCGATCCTGCAGAGGAGACCGACCAGCAGCCCTCCGACGGCGGTGGCTCTGACGCTGGTGGGGCCGCGACCCCGGCAGCCTCCGACGGAGGCGGCGATGTCACCGATGAGGACCTCACCGCTGCGGCCGACCGCGTGGTCGAGTTCCTCCAGACACTCGATGATTCCGAGTGGGAGAAGGCCTGCTCCTTCGCGCTCGATCCGACGACCGGTAAGCCCGCTGAAGGTGACGCGCTCACCCAGTGCGCCGAGGGCATGCGCTCCGGTTACGAGTCCAGCGGTGTGACGTTCAAGCCTGGCATGTTCGACGTCGTGGATGCCTCCATGCTGGAGAAGGAGGACAACGGCGACGGCACGGTGACCGTGGGGCTCGAGGAGCAGAAGTTCGTGCTCGTGAAGCTCGACGACGGGCAGTGGTACGTGGACCCGACCGGCACGCAGGCGTCGGGCGGGAACGCCGCGGGCTGAGTGACGGTCTGAGCCACGGGGCGGGGACGCGTCCACCACAGACGCACCGCGGAGCACGTCGGCTCTCTCGCCGAGGTGCTCCGCGGCACGCGCCGGCCCTGCCCGGGGGCGCAGTGCGGCCTCAGTCGGTCCTTCGCTGGTGGCGCATTGCAGCCTGAGCCTGCGGCACACTGGGGGAATGGACCAGCATCATGACGCCGTCATCCGCGCCGTGGCCGAACAGGACGTCCGCTTCATCCGGCTGTGGTTCTGCGACATCGTCGGGACCCTGAAATCGATCGCGATCTCTCCGGCTGACCTGGAGGCGGCCTTCGAGGAGGGCATCGGCATCGACGGCTCGGCCATTGAGGGGCTGACCCGCTCCTACGAGTCCGACATGCTGCTGAGGCCTGATCCGCGGACCTTCGAGATGCTCGCCTGGCGGGGCGCCACCGCTGCGACCGCCCGCATGATGTGCGACGTGCTCACGCCCGACGGGGAACCAGCGGCATCGGATCCGCGGCGCGTGCTGCGCGATGCCCTCGCACGGGCAGAGGAGAAGGGCCTCGAGCTGTACACCCACCCAGAGATCGAGTTCTACCTTTTCCAAGAACCATACCGTCGCGGAGCCGAGCTGCAGCCTATTGATCAGGCCGGCTACTTCGACCACGTCCACCGGGGACAGGGTCAGGACTTCCGCCGCACCGCCATCCAGTACCTGGAAGCGATGAACATCCAGGTGGAGTTCAGCCACCACGAGAACGGCCCCGGCCAGAACGAGATCGATCTGCGGTACGCCGATGCGCTCAGCACCGCCGACAATATTGTGACGCTGCGCACCGTGGTCAAAGAGGTCGCACTGTCGATGGGGCAGGTGGCGACCTTCATGCCGAAGCCGATGATCGACCAGCCCGGATCGGGGATGCACACTCACCTGTCTCTGTTCCAGGGCGGCAAGAACGCGTTCCACGAGCCCGGCGCCGAGTATGGGCTCAGCCGGACTGGCCGTCGATTCATCGCCGGGCTTTTGCGTCACGCACCGGAGTATGCGGCTGTCACGAACCAGTGGGTGAACTCCTATAAACGCTTGTGGGGAGCGCAGGAAGCACCGAGCTACATCTGCTGGGGACACAACAACCGCTCCGCCCTCGTGCGGGTGCCGTTCCATAAGCCCACCAAGGGCACAAGCTCGCGCGTGGAATTCCGGGGCCTGGATTCCGCGGCGAACCCGTACCTGGCCTTCGCCGTGCTGCTCGGAGCTGGCCTCGCGGGCATTGAGAACGAGTACGAGCTCCCCGAAGGCGCCGAAGACGCGGTGTGGGAACTCACCGAGCAGGAACGATACGCGATGGGCATCGAACCGCTGCCCACCGACCTGTTCCGAGCCCTGGAGCGTTTCGAATCCTCCGAACTGATGGCGCAGGTGCTCGGCGAGCAGGTCTTCGAGTTCTTCCTACGGGACAAGCGCAATGAATGGAGCCGGTACCGCGAACAGGTCACCGACTACGAACTCGCGAACACCTTCGGGCGCATCTGAGATGACGCACGAGGTCCCGACCAGCACCGGTGCACTGGCCCGGCTCGGCTTCAGCCGCACCGAAAGGGTTCAGCGTTTCCTGGGGGAGCCGGCGCTCGCATCACTGCCACGCGAAGCCATCCAGGCACTCGGTGCTGTGCCGGACGGCGACGATGCGGTGCTGGGCCTGCTGCGGGTCGCTGAGGCCGCCCGAGACGCCGGCCTCACGACACTGCTGGAGCGATTCCTCACCACAGTGGGCCACACCTCGCCACGAGAGCGGGAGACCGGCCAGCTGAGCTCCGGAGATGGTCTGATCGCCCTGCTCGGCACGTCCGTTGCAGCAGGTGACATGCTCGCCCGCCACCCCGAGGCGCTCGAGAAGCTGCTGATCGAGGATCCGCTCGCAGTCGATGCTGCCGCCGTGCGCGAGCACCTGCTGCGCGCCGTCGGCGCCGATCCCGCCGCTGATATGCCTGTCGCGTCCGGAAGCGGCAGAGAAAGCCGCGATGCCCTGCGCGTTGCCTATCATGAACGGCTCGCCCAGATCGCTCTGGCCGACGTCAGCGCACCGCAGCCCGCGCAGATCCAGCCGGACATCTCCGCTGCACTGTCGGACCTTGCTGATGCCGCACTGGATGCCGCGATCGCCATCTCCCGGTGTGCCGTGGCTGGGCACGACACGGTGCGGTGGGCTGTGCTCGCGATGGGCAAGACCGGCGCACGCGAGCTCAACTACATCTCCGACGTCGACGTTCTGCATGTCATCGAGCCGGCGGGTGACGATACTGATGAGGAGTCCCTGGTCCGGATCGGATCCGCTTTGGCCCGCGAGCTCGCCCGCGTCTGTTCCGACCGCACCGCCGCGGGCACCCTGTGGCAGGTCGACGCGAACCTCCGTCCGGAAGGCAAGGACGGGCCGCTCGTGCGCACCCTGGACTCCTATCGGCGGTACTACGAACGCTGGGCGGAGTCCTGGGAGTTCCAAGCGCTGCTGAAGGCCCGTGCCGCCGCCGGTGACCGTGAGCTGGGAGAAGCGTTCGAGCAGTTGGTCGCCCCCTGGGTGTGGCAGGCATCCACCAGGGACGGGTTCGTGGAGGATACGCGCGCGATGCGCCGTCGCGTGGTCGCCCACATCCCGCGAGGCGAGGTCGACCGCCATGTGAAGCTCGGCCCAGGCGGACTGCGCGACGTCGAGTTCACGGTGCAGCTGCTGCAGATGGTGCACGGCCGCACCGATGAGGCATTGCGGTCACGCACAACCCTCGTAGCCCTCCACCAGCTGGGCGGCGGCGGCTACATCTCCCGCGATCATGTGAGCGAGCTCGACGCCGCCTACCGTTTCCTCCGCTGTGTCGAGCACCGTCTTCAGCTGCACCGGCTTCGCCGCACCCAAGTACTGCCCACCGGGAAGGACGACCTGCGGCGTCTGTCCCGCAGCCTGAGGCTCAGCTCGGAGGAGTTCACACGCACGTACGAACGCACGCGGCGCCGCGTGCGGCAGCTGCACGAAGAGATCTTCTACCGTCCGCTGCTGGTGACTGCCTCCCAGCTCAGCGACGGCCAGGTGCGGCTGCGCCCCGAAGAGGCCCGCGACCGACTGGCCGCCATCGGATACCGCGACCCGGGCCGCGCCCTCAGCCACATCCAAGCGCTCACCGAAGGACTGTCGCGTCGTGCGGCGATCCAGCGTCAACTGTTGCCCGTGCTGCTGGAATGGCTCGCCGACGGCATCGACCCCGATCTTGGGCTGCTCGCGTTCCGTCGGCTCTCCGATGCGCTCGGTTCCGCGCACTGGTATCTCGCGCTGCTGCGTGATTCCGGTGTGGCGGCGCGGCGACTCGTGCGCGTGCTCGCGGGCAGCCGCTTCGTGGGCGGCCAGTTGGAGCAGATCCCTGAAGCGGTGCGATGGCTGGGGCGGGACGAGAGTCTGCGCCCGCTTCGACGTGACGCGCTTGGCCGCGAGTTCCTCGCGGTGATCGACCGCGCCCAAGACATCGATGAAGCCAAGGGCGTGATCCGTCGGACCCGGCGGCGTGAGCTGTTACGGATCGCGCTGGCACATCTGTGTGAGCTGCTGACTCCCGTGGAGGTGGCCCATGCCCTCACCGACCTTGCTGAGGCCGTGCTTGAGGCGGGACTGCTGGTGGCCTATCACGCTGTGGCGCTCGACCAGGGCAAGATCGACGACGAGGCGACGGTGCTGGCCGACGCCGTGCTCGATGATGGCGGGCAGGTCAATGACTCCACGGCGACGCAGCTGCGTGAGCGGCGCAGCGATCCAGCCCGCGCCTTGGGCATCGAGCTGGCCGTGATCGCCCTGGGGAGCTTCGGGGCGCGCGAGATGGGGTACAGCTCCGATGCTGACGTGCAGTTCGTCGCCGTGGACCGCGGCGCCGGGCGCAGCACCGAGAAGCTCGGCATCGCCGTGGCCACCTCCATCCAGCAGATCCTCAACGCCCCCGCAGCCGGTGCCGATATGCGCGTGAGCGCGGATCTGCGACCGCAGGGGAAGCAGGGGCTCCTCGCACGGCATGAGGACGCGTGGGCGGCCTACTACCGCCGAGACGCCCTCACCTGGGAGAAGCAGGCGCTGCTGCGCGGCCGCGTGATCATCGCCTCGACGCAGACAGCCGAGAGGCTGCGCGACACGATGGATCAGGTGCGGTATCCGAGCGGGGGACTGGCCGCGTCTGACCGGCGCGACATCGTGCGCATGAAAGCTCGGATCGAAGCCGAGCGTCTGCCGCGCGGCGCCGATCCGGCGCGGCACGTCAAGCTCGGCCGCGGCGGCATGACCGATGTCGAGTGGTGCGCCCAGCTCCTCACCCTGGAGCACGGACACCACCATCCGCAGCTGCGCGCCCCGGGGACCCTCGACGTACTGCAGGCCGCGGTGGATGCGGGGGTGCTTTCCGCGGACCACGCACGGGATCTGCGTGAGGCATGGATTCTGGGCTGGCGGATCCGACGGGGGCTGTTCCTGTGGAAGGGGCGGGAGGCACAGGTGCTGCCGTCAGACCGGGTCGACCTGCGTGCCCTTGCCTGGCTGCTCGATGGCCCTGACGCCACAGCCACGGATCTCGAGGACACCTACCTGCGCGTCACCCGGCACGCGCGCTTGATCACCGAGCAGCTCGTGTTCGGGCGCCTCGTGCAGTGAGCATGTGCCCGGCGCCACCGTGTGATGCCTGACGCCACGCAGGCGAGGCACGCCCGCGCCTACCGGTGGCACCCCGCGAGTGCGTCCTAGGATCGTTCCCGCTGCCCCCGACCCGCTCGAGGAGACATGACCACACCGTCGCTGTCTGAGAACACCCCGCGAGGCCGCATGTACCGGCTCGAACCCGGGGGACCGCTGCTGTACCCCTCGATCACCACGGTGGCCGGTGCGCGCGCGAAAGACCACCTCCAGGGGTGGTACGCGACGATGGCATCGAAACGGGCCCTGGAGATGTTCGATTTCCTGGACCGCAACCCCGATCGGGCGCAGGCAGAGATCGCCCGGGTGACCCGCGACCGGTGGACCACGCAGAAACGGATCGCGGCCGCCGCCGCTGACCACACACGCACAGCGGCAGACTTCGGCACACTCGTGCACGCCGCATGCGAGATCTGGGGCCGCGACGGGCAGCGACCCGGACACGAGACACTCGGCGGGATCGTGCGCGACATGCATACCGCCGACGGGGCATTCGGTGAGGAAAAAGACCTGGATGCGCTCCTGCGCCGCGTGGATCAGCGCCTGGACGGATACGGCGGATTCCTGGAGGACTACCAGCCGGAGTTCATGGAGGTCGAACAGACCGTGGTGAACCACTCGGTGGGCTACGCCGGGACGACAGACGCGATCGTCCGGGTGGGTGGTGCACTGCTCAGCGCCGACATCAAGACCTCGAAATCGGTGCGCGGCGACTACGCTCTGCAGGGGGTCGCCGTGGTGCGCGCTGAGCATCTGTTGGATGACGACGGCACCCAGCGCGACATGCCGGAGCTTGCCGGTGCGTTCATCGTGCACCTGCCGGCTGAGGGCGGATACCGCGTGGTGCCGCTGCGCACGGGGCAGGCCGAGTTCGACACGTTCTGCTCCCTGCGGCGGGCCTGGAGTTTCGTGGCCGACGACTGCGCGGGGGATCCGGTTCCCGGTCCGAAGGAGCTGCTGGTCAGCCTGCTGCGCGCGAACGGTGGGCTGAGCACCTTACCGTGACGGGCTGGTCAAGACTCCGGTGCCAGGACCCCCAGGGCGCGGGCCCGCGCCACGGCGTCCGTTCGGCTGCTCGCGCCGAGTTTTGCGAACACATGCACCAGGTGGGTCTTCACCGTGGCCTGAGATAAGAACAGTTCTGAGGCGATCGCCGCGTTCGTGCGCCCGGCTGCGACCAGCGCGAGGACTTCACGTTCGCGGCTGGTGAGGTGTTCGGGGCTGGGCTGGGACTGCAGACGCCGCTCGATGCGCGGATCCACCGCGCCCTCCCCGCGGGCGACGGCCCGCACTGCGGCAACGAGCTCGGGCAGCGGGGCATCCTTGAGCAGATACCCGTCGGCTCCGGCGTCCATTGCCGCCAGCACATCCTGGTCATTGTCGTACGTGGTCAGCACCAGCACGGCCGGATGCGAGGGTGCATCGTGCAGGGCACCGATGATGTCGGCGCCGCTGCGCGTCTCGTGCGCGTAGCGCAGATCCAGCAGCACCACATCTGGCAGGGCAGAGTGGGCAAGGCGTAGAGCCTCAGCCGGATCGGATGCCTCGCCCACGATCTGCAGGTCCTCTTCGCCGTCGAGAATGGCGGCAACACCGCGGCGCACCACGGCATGGTCATCGCTCAGCAGCAGTCGGATCACGCGGTGGCCTCCGTTGGCGTGGTCGAATCGGGCAGCGGCAGAGGAAGACGAACCTGCACGGCAGTACCGGAACCGGCTGTACTCTCGATCGTCAGCGAGCCGCCCAGGGAGCGGGCGCGTGCCCGTGCGGTGCGCAGCCCCATACCGTCGGGCTCGTCATCCGGGATGCCGAGGCCGTCGTCGACGACATCCACGAGCACGTCCTCCTGGGCACTGAGGCTCACCGCGATACGGGAGGCGTCAGCGTGGTGCACAGCATTGGCGAGCAGTCCCTGGACGAGCCGAACAATGGTGCGGGCTGTGCGCGGGGTGATCCGCTGCTGGGCGTCGGCCTCCAGTTCCCAGCGCAGCTGCACCCGGGCATTCGTGGTGACAGCAGCATCGTGGATCAGCGTTTCGAGCGCCCCGCGCAACTGTGCCGGATCGACCGCGGGCACGTCCTCATCCACCAGGCGACGCGCCTGCGCTGTGGTGCGCACGGCAGCGCCGCGGGCCTGTTCACGCAGCTGCGCGGCCCGCTGATCATCACCCTGCTGCGAGGCGTTCTGCGCCGCATCCAAGAGCAACTGGACGGAGAGAGACGACTGGGCGACAGTGTCATGCAGCTCCCGCGCAATGCGCTCCCGCTCCGCAGCGGTCGCCGCTTCCCGCTCACGCTCAGCGAGCTGACGCTGCGTGGCCAGCAGCCGCTCGGCGAGGATCGTGCGCTGACGGATCTCGCCCTGGAGGGCGCGCACCGCCGCCACCACACCGAGCGCGACCAGCGCACCCATACCCGGGCCGATCATCCCGGCGACCGTCGTCGCCCCCGCAGCCCATCCGGCATGCGCGAGGACGGCGGTGACAGTCACGACAAGGAGGGCCGCGATGCCACCGGCCCACGGGAGGGCATACAGCACGGCAAAGTCGACCGCGAAGGCGATCCACAACGCATCCGGGCTGAGCATCAGCGCGGCGACCCACAGCAGCATCGTCGGGATCAGGTGCACAAGAGCAGACCAGGCGCCCGCTCCGTCGTGAGCCCCTGCTCGTCGCCGGCGCTGAGCATCGCGGCGAGCTCCGATCGAATAGACCGACACCAGAGCAGCCAGCAGCGCCCACAGCGTGACCAGGTAGCCCGTCGGCATCGTGCCCACAGCACGCACCGCGGTGAGCAGCACAAGCAGGTAGAGCAGCGCGTGCACCAGCCACCGCAGCGCGGCGGCCAAGGGCATGGACGGCACGGCGCCCGCCGCCAGCGCCTCCTCGGAGGCAGCCGGAGCGGCGGGCGACTGTGCTGCTGACGCGGTCACGCGATCAGGGGATCGGCTCACAGATCGTAGTAGAGCTCGAATTCGTGAGGGTGTGGGCGGAAACGGAACGGATCGATCTCCGTGGTGCGCTTGAGCTCGATCCAGGTGCTGATCAGGTCCTCGGGGAACACGTCGCCCTCGGTGAGGTAGTCGTGATCCTCCTCGAGAGCCCGTAGCGCATCCCCCAGGGACTCGGGCAGCTGCTTGATCTGCGCGTGCTCCTGGGGCGGCAGTTCGTACAGGTCCTTGTCGATCGGCTCCGGTGGCTCGATGCGATTGCGGATGCCGTCAATGCCAGCCATCAGCTGTGCGGCGAAGGAGAGGTACGGATTCGCCGACGGGTCGGGGGCACGGAACTCAATGCGCTTCGCCTTCGGGGAGGTGCCGGTGACCGGGATGCGGATCGCGGCCGAGCGGTTACGGGCCGAGTAGACCATGTTCACAGGCGCCTCGAAGCCGGGCACCAGGCGTTTGAACGAGTTGACCGTGGGGTTCGTGAACGCCACCAGCGACGGGGCATGCTCGATGATGCCCCCGATGTACCAGCGGGCGATGTCCGACAGGCCACCGTAGCCACGCTCGTCATAGAACAGCGGCTCGCCGTCCTTCCACAGCGACTGGTGCGTGTGCATGCCGGAGCCGTTGTCTCCGAACAGCGGCTTGGGCATGAACGTGGCGGTTTTGCCCGCGTTCCACACCTCGTTCTTCACGATGTACTTGAACTTCATGACATCGTCGGCAGCCTGCAGCAGGGTGTTGAACCGGTAGTTGATCTCCTGCTGGCCAGCGGTGCCCACTTCGTGGTGAGCACGCTCCACCGCAAGACCCACCGCATCGAGCTGGGCGCAGATCTGGTCACGCAGGTCAGCCATCTGGTCGGTGGGCGGCACCGGAAAGTAGCCGCCCTTCACACGGGTCTTGTAGCCCTGGTTGCCCAGGCCGAACTCCGTCTCATCGCGGTCGGTGTTCCACGCCGCCTCATCGGAGTCGATCTGGTAGAAGGCGGAGTTGATACCGGTTTTGAAGCGGATGTCGTCGAAGATGTAGAACTCCGCTTCGGCAGCGAAGATCGCGGTATCGGCGATGCCCGTGGACTTCAGGTACTCCTCTGCTTTCGCCGCGACAGTGCGCGGGTCGCGGGAGTACGGCTCGTCGGTAAACGGATCGACGATCGAGAAGTTCAGGATCAGCGTCTTGTGCTCCCGGAACGGATCCAGGTACGCGGTCTCCAGATCCGGGATCAGCTTCATATCCGATTCGTGGATCGCCTGGAAACCACGGATTGAGGAGCCGTCAAACAGCTGCCCGTCCGCGATGGCCTCCTCATCGAAGGTCGAGGCAGGCACGTTGAAATGCTGCATCACCCCGGGCAGGTCACAGAAGCGAATGTCGATGAACTCGACGCCCTCCTCCTCGATGTAGCGGGTGAGTTCGCTTGGACTGCTGAACACGTCTCCTCCATCCGCGCGGACGGTGCCGCGCCGCGAAACTGGTGGCGGTGGGGCGATGCCGGTACGGCTCGGCCTCGGGGGCTGTGGCCCCGGTGTGGATCAGTCTACGGCGCGTGGTGGGAGCGATCTGGTTCGGCCACGGGGCGAAAGGGGCTTCAGCGCGATCTCCTCCCAGCACCCCACGAGTCAGCGACGAAACGCTCGTTGAGCGTTCAGCGATAGAGTGCCGGGGTGAATGCACGAAAGGACCTCGCGGCGTGGCTCGACGGGCCGCCAGCAGATGACACCTACGTGCGAGGCTCCGGCATCGGTCTGCCCGCCGACGGTCCCGGATCGGTCGCACCCGTGGCACGACGCTTCGGCTCGCTGGTGCTCGACTGGGCAGTGTGCGCCCTGGTCTCCTGGGCGTTCCTCAACTATGACGAGATCGCGATCCTCGTGCTGTTCACGCTGGTCAACATCGTGATGCTGACGATGTTCGGCTGCACCGGCGGGCAATTGCTGTGCCGTGTGCGTGTGGTGCCGGTGCGCGGCCACATGCCGATGCTTGTGCGCGCCGTGATCCGTACCGCGCTGCTGGTCCTCGTGATCCCTGCCGTGGTGTGGAACCGGGATCTGCAACCGATGCACGACGTCGCAGCGGGCACCGCCGTCGTACGGGCCTGAGCTCATGGGAGTGCATAGCCCGTGAGCCCGCTCCTGACGATCGGGTCACGGTCACGGCGCGGATGGCGCGGATCAGCGGCCGCGCATCGCCTTACGATCGGGTCGCGCCCGATACGGGTCCACGCCCTTGGGAATCGCCTGGCGGAAGGACCGCTGTAGCGCGTCCAGCCGTCGAGAGACCTCCGCGGCCTCATCCTTCGTGAGCACACGCTTCATGCGGGTCATGTGGGAGGGCAGCTTGTGCAGCGGCACCTCACCGTCGCCGTCGCCCACCAGGATGCGGTGCACTGGTACGCCCTCGTGGCGCAGCACACGACGGATCGCCTTTGTCTCCTTATCCAGCAGCTGCAGCGACGTGTGTGAGGAGTCCTCCGCCACGATCGCGATGCCAGCACGGCCGGATGCTCGGTAGACCATTTTCTGCGTGCGTCGGTCGATCTGGACTGGCTCGTCATGGACGTTCCAGCCGCGTCGGATGGACTGCATCGCAGCGAGGGGCGCACCGGGCTGTCCGGCGATCCGGGAGAACGCGGCACGCTCTGCCTTACGCGCCAGGATGAGCATCGCCACCAGCAGGCCGACGGCAAGCCCCAAGAACAGGCCGTACCAGGGGTTATCGATGATCCACCAGCTCAGCAGCACCGCCACGACGATCGAGGCGGCAACGCCGGCGAGCATCAGCGGCAGCGTGCTGCGGTCGGTGCGCTGGGTGAACCGGTACACCTCCGCCATCTGCTTCAGACGGCCGGGTTTCTTCTCCTGGGTGGAGTCCGTGCGTGCCATGTGTCCTCTGTGTTCGTGATGGTGGGGTCAGCTTGCGGTGGCTGCTCGTCGTGCGACCACGCTCGCGGCCTCCTGCCGAGCAGGCGTGGACTGATCGAGGTGGGCGAGCTCCGGCGGGATGGGGCGATTCAGCTTCTTCATGGCCTGTGCCCACAGTCGGCCCGCCCGATAGGACGAACGGACCATGGGGCCGGCCATGACGCCCAGGAACCCGAGCTCCTCCGCGATGGCCGAGAGCTCAAGGAACTCCTCGGGCTTCACCCAGCGATCGATCGGGTGGTGGAGCTTCGAGGGGCGCAGGTACTGCGTGAGGGTGAGTAGCTGGCAGCCCGCGTTATGCAGATCCTCCATGGCGGAGATGACCTCATCGGGGGTCTCGCCCATTCCAAGGATCAGGTTTGACTTCGTGATCATTCCCGCGTCGCGAGCGTGGGAGATGACATCCAGGGAGCGCTCGTAGCGGAACGCCGGGCGGATCCGCTTGAAGATGCGCGGCACAGTCTCGAGGTTGTGTCCGAACACCTCGGGTTTGGCGTCGTAGACCTGCTGCATCGCGAAAGTATCGCCACGAATATCGTCGATCAGCAGCTCGACACCGGTGCCCGGGTTCAGCGCATGGATCTGCCGGCAGGTCTCGGCGAAAAGTCCGGCGGCGCCGTCGGCCAGATCGTCGCGGGCCACGCCCGTCACCGTCGCATACCGCAGTCCCATCTCCTGGATGGAGCGAGCCACTTTCATCGGCTCCGCCGGATCCAGCGGATTCGGTCGCCCGGTGGCGATATCGCAGAAATCACAACGCCGCGTACACGTGTCACCACCGATGAGGAAAGTCGCCTCGCGGTCTTCCCAGCATTCAAAGATGTTCGGGCATCCAGCCTCTTCACACACGGTGTGCAGGCCCTGACCATGAACGCGCTTCTTCATCTCCCGGTACTCCGGGCCCATCACCGCCGTGGTGCGGATCCAGTCGGGCTTTCGCTCGATCGGGGTCTCGGCGTTGCGCGCCTCGATGCGCAAGAGCCGCCTACCCTGCGGGGCGATCGTCACGCTTATGCCTCCTGAGGTCGACTATCTGACGAGTCTAGCGAGCGGGACCTGCTGCGCCGGCATTGGCGAGGGCACGTTCACGTGCGTTGCGCCACCGTCTCGATGGCCGCGGCCACGTGACGCTCGACCACGGGTAGCACCTCGGGCACGTCGACCGTGCGTCCGAGCTGAGCGCTCAGGCTCGTGACGCCCGCGTCCTCGATGCCGCATGGGATCACGTTCTGGGCCCAGGTCAGATCATTGGCGCAGTTCAGAGCAAATCCATGCATGGTGATGCGTTTCGAGACGCGCAGGCCGATCGCGGCGATCTTCTCATCCGGGCTACCGGTGCGCCGCACCCATACGCCGCTGCGACCGTCGACCGCGCAGGTGGCCACACCCAGGTCAGCGCAGGCCGCGATCAAGGCCTGCTCGAGAGAACGGACGAAGCCCACGACATTGATCGGGATGGGCAATGGGACCAGCGGGTACCCGACAAGCTGGTGCGGACCGTGCCACGTGATTTTTCCACCGCGATCGATGTCGATCACCTCGGCGCCGTCGCGTGGACGCTCGTGATCTGCGGTGAGCTTTCCAGCGGTGTACACCGGGCGGTGTTCGAGCAGCAACAGTGTGGGACCGCGGTCACCGGCGTGGATCTGGGCGTGGAGCTGACGCTGGATGTCCCATGCGCTGCGGAAGTCGACGGGGCCAGTGGGGAGGCCGAACTCCTCATGCTGGTCCCCTCCGGGGAGCGGGGAGCTGAACCCCAGGCGGATCACATCAAGCACTGTTTCAGGGTACTGCGCAGATGCCCTTGAGGTGGGAAGCGAACGGGGCCACTGGGGAGGAACACAACACAGCGTCGCGGAGCCTTTATGACCTGCACATTGTGCATAACCGACAGAGTGTTAGCCGTCGCACGCTTCACTAGCAGCATGAGGATGGCAGATCGGGCAGGGGAGCATCGGCCACGAGATAGCGCACCGCGTGGCCTGCGGTCGCTTCTGCGATGCGACGACGTGTTCCAGGAGCAGCTCGTGCGTGCAGATGACGGAACGTGGGGCATCCGTGTCAGCAGCATCGCGGGCAGCGACGACGTCGCGGATCTGCACACAGTGCTCGCGAGGCTTGCACGGCGGGGAATCAATGCCGCACCGCGGCTGCTCCAGCACGACGGCGGTGAGTTTGTGCGCGAGGCGCCTATTGTGCTCAGCAGCTGCGGCGGTCGACGGATCGCACAGGAAGACACCCCCGCAACGGCAGAGCGACTCGGGCGCGCTCAGGCACGTGCAGATCTCGAGGAACTGCTCGATGCACTCCACGGTGAAGGATGGGTGCTCGGCGCCGTCCCGACGACGCCGCTTGCCGTGCGGGCCGACGGGCGCGTGACAGTGGCCGATCTTCGTGGTGCGCGCCGGGTGATGACACTCTCCGCGCAGCTCGCGGATCGACGGTGGCTCGACGACGTGCTGCAAGATGCTGATCGCACGCTCGTGAGAGATCGGTGGGACTCCGGCCCCTCCATCGCATCGCTGTTCCACACGCACACCGTGCCGCCCGCTGACCCGCTTGAGGCTCTCTATTCCGAGCCGCGGCACGGCGATCACCACGAGGTCGCAGCACGGAGGGACGACGCATGGGACGGCGCCCTGCGAGAGAAATCGGTGGGGGATGAATCCGAACAGGAGCACGGTGAGCTGGCGGATGCTGAACTGTTCACGCCATGGGAGCAGTCCGCAGAGGAAGCGCCACCAGTGGAGCCGATTCCGGCATGGGTGCAGAGTCATCGTGGCGCGGGAGCCGAGGATCAGGGGAGCCAGCGGCGAGGCCGGCCCCCTTATCGCAGCTGGGCCGTCGGAGCGGGAGCGGCCGCGAGAGGGCGGGACGAGGACAGGATTCGTCGTTTGCGCGAGGGGTGGCTGTCCCAGTGGCGGAACAGGGTAGCGACTGCGCTGCGCCGAGCACCCCGCCGGGGAATTGGACTCGTGCTCGCTTCCGGCCTGCTGATCGGGGTCATCGGATGGCAGGTGGCCGGGCCCGAGCTGATCGGGCCTGGACGACCAGCTGCAGCGGGAGACGCAGCACCGCATGCACGTCGTGACCAGGGGGCGCCTCAGGGACCGGGCGAGGCTGACGCGGTGGCCGAGGCGGATCCGGCTGCAGCTGATCCTGGACCTGACGCGGGGCGGCCGGACGCAACAAGTGCGCCAACAGGTCGTGCAGCCAACGGCTCCGATACGTCGTCCCCCGCAGAAGAAGCGGTGCCTGGCGATGCGGCGATGATCGCTGCCGTGGAGGCGCCCGTGCACGACCCCCACGGACTGATGCAGGCCCTCGCTGGACAACGGCACGCGTATGTCACCGGCACGAGCGACCAGCCGGTGGCGCGACCGGGGTCACCGGCTGCGGCTCAGGACGACGCCGCCCGCGAGGAGTACGCGACGACGACAGTCGCCGGGGGAGAGAGCCGCGTGCACGATGCCACGCTCGACAACTACGACAGGTACAGAGGCACAGCACACGTGAGGGCTACCGTCTCAACGCCGCAACACACGGTGACTGACGCGGCCGGAACCGAAAGCGTCGTGGCGGCAGATGAACCGGTGCTGCTCATCTTCCACCTCGCGTGGCAGGAGAACCGATGGATGATCGAGAGTGTTGAGACGCCGGCGAGCACCTGACACCAGGTGACCGACCGATGGCTGATGACGAGTTGCTGACCAAGAGTGACAGCTGAACGCGGAGCGGCCCGGCACCCCAGGGTGCCGGGCCGCTCCCATTCAGTGGCGATGCACCACTGTCACGGTGACTGCGTCACAGGCCGAGCTCGGCCTCGAACGCGCCCTCCTCGAGGCGCTTCTTCACGAAGGTGAGGAAGCGGGCGGCATCGCCACCATCCACCAGGCGGTGGTCGTAGGAGAGGAACAGGTACATCATCGAGCGGATCGCGATGGAGTCCTGGCCGTCGGCATTCGCCACCACGGCGGGACGCTTCACGATCGAGCCACAGCCCAGGATGCCGACCTGGGGGTTCGGCACGATCGGGGTATCCCAGAGAGCGCCACCGGAACCGGTGTTCGTGATCGTGAAGGTTGCGCCCTGCAGATCATCCGGGCCCAGCTTGTTGCCCTTTGCCTTCGCGCCAAGCTCGCCGATCTGCCGTGCCAGGCCAGCCAGGTTCAGATCCCCGGCGTTCTTGATCACGGGCACCACCAGGCCACGCTCTGTATCCGCGGCCATTCCGATGTTCTCGGAACCGTGGTAGCGGATCATGTCGCCGTCGATCTCGGCGTTCAACTGCGGGTAGGTCTTCAGCGCCTCCACCGTGGCCTGCATGATGAACGGCAGGAAGGTGAGCTTCGCGCCCTCCCGAGCAGCGAACGCCTCCTTCGCCTTCCCACGCAGGGCGGCGATACGGGTCATGTCGACCTCAACAGCCGTGGTGAGCTGAGCCTGCGTCTGCAGGGACTCCACCATGCGGGACGCAACGATCTTGCGCAGACGTGACATCTTCTCCTCGGTGCCGCGCTTGGGCGAGACCTCGACCGCGGCAGCTGCCTTCGGCGCGGACGCCGCAGCGGCGGCGGGAGCGCCGGCAGCCGGAGCCTGCTGCGCCTGCTTGGCGGCGTCGATGGCCTGCTGAACATCCTGTTTGCGGATGCGGCCACCGAGGCCGGTGCCGGACACCGTGGACAGATCGATGCCGGCATCGGCCGCCATCTTCCGCACAAGCGGGGTGATGTAGCCCGAGGACTGGGCGCCGGAGACCGCGTCGGCGGCCTTCGGAGCCGGAGCCGACGGTGCCGGCTTCGCCTCGGCAGCCGGGGCGGGCGCAGGCTTCGTGTCCTGAGCGGGCTCCGACGGCTTGTCGGCGGGCTTCTCCTCGGTCGGGGCGGGAGCGGCCTGCTTCTCCTCAGCCGGGGCGTCCTGCGCCGGGGCAGAGGCAGCGGAGGCGTCGCCCACGATGGCCAGCACGGAGCCGACCTCGGCGTCTTCGTCCTCCTGCACCCGGATCTCCAGCAGGGTGCCGGCGACGGGCGAAGGAATCTCGGTGTCGACCTTGTCGGTGGAGACCTCGAGCAGCGGCTCGTCGATCTCGACGGTGTCGCCAACGGACTTCAGCCAGCGCGTGACGGTCCCCTCGGTGACGGACTCGCCGAGCGCGGGCATCGCGACTTCCTGGCCCTGTGCGGAACCGGATCCCTGGGCATCCCCGGCAGATTCCTGCTGCGACGGCGCCGTGGCGGGGGCCTCCTGCGAGGTGGAGGGCGCGGTGGTCTCGTCGGAGGTGAGGTCCTCGCCCTCAGAGGCGGGCTCGTCGGCCTGAGCGCCGGAGTCGCCGGAATCCGCGGAGTCGGAGCCGGAGCCGTCGCCGATGATGGCGAGATCTGCGCCAACCTCAGCGTCCTCGTCCTCCTGCACCAGGATCTTCTCGAGTGTTCCGGCAATGGGGGAGGGGATCTCGGTGTCGACCTTGTCGGTGGAGACCTCGAGCAGCGGCTCGTCGACCTCGACGGTCTCACCGACGGACTTCAGCCAGCGGGTGACGGTGCCTTCGGTGACGGACTCGCCCAGGGCGGGCATTTTCACGGTTTCGGACATGATGTTCTCCTTCGGAGGGCTCAGGCGTGGGCGTGCAGCGGCTTGCCGGCGAGAGCCAGTGCGGCCTCGCCCATCGCCTCATGCTGCGAGGGATGACCATGGATGAGGGAGGCGACATCCTCGGGGTAGGCCTCCCAGTTGACGATCAGCTGGGCTTCGCCCATGAGCTCGGACATACGAGCACCGATCATGTGGACGCCCACGATGGGGCCGTTCTTCTCGCGCACCAGCTTGATGAAGCCGGTGGTGCCGAGGATTTGGGACTTGCCGTTGCCGCCCAGGTTGTACTCGTAGGTCTCGACACTGTCATCGCCGAACTGCTCCTTGGCCTGCTTCTCGGTGAGGCCCACGGAGCCGAGCTGCGGCTCGCAGTAGGTGATGCGGGGGATGCCCGATTCGACGATCGGAGCCGGGTCCTGACCCGCGATGCGCTCAGCGACGAAGATGCCCTGCTGGAAGCCGCGGTGGGCCAGCTGCAGACCCGGCACGATGTCGCCCACGGCGTAAATGCCGGGCACGTTCGTCTCCAGGGTCTCCTTGTTGGCGAGCACGAAGCCGCGGTCCATCTCGATGCCCTGCTGTTCGTACCCGAGATCCTTGGTGTTCGGGCCACGGCCGACGGCCACCAACAGGTAGTCGCCTTCATACACGGTGCCGTCCGCGAGGGTGACCTTGACGCCGTCCTCGCTCTGCTCTGCCTTCTCGGTGAACACGCCCAAGCTGAAGGTGATGCCGCGCTTCTTGAAAGCACGCTCAAGAGCCTTGGACAGCGCCTCATCCTCGTTCGCGGCCAGGTGCGGCAGACCTTCGATGATGGTGACGGATTCCGCGCCGAGCGACTTCCACACAGAGGCGAACTCGACGCCGATCACGCCGCCGCCCAGCACGATGGGGTTCTTCGGGACGACCGGCAGCTGCAGCGCGGCCTCCGAGTCCAGGAAGCGGCCGCCAAGCTCGATGCCCGGGATGGTCTTCGAGAAGGAGCCCGAGGCCAGAATGATGTTCTTCCCGTGCAGTTCGCGGGTGCCGTTCTCGGTCTCCACGGTCACAGTGTTCTTGCCTGTCAGGCGGCCGAAGCCCTCGACGTATTCAACCTTGCGGGACTTCACCAGCCCCTGCAGGCCCTTGTAGAGGCGCGAGATGGTCTTGTCCTTGAAGCTCAGCATCTTCTCGACATCGATGCTGTTGAGCGAGAGGTCCAGGCCGAGGTCCTTGCCTTCGGACGGTGCCTCAGCGACCTCGGCCACGTGCAGCAGAGCCTTCGTCGGCACGCAGCCGCGATGCAGGCAGGTGCCGCCGAGCTTGTCTTTCTCCACCAGAGCGATGCGCTGCCCGAGCTGGGCGCCTCGCAGGGCGGCCGCGTAGCCACCGCTGCCACCGCCCAGGATCACGACGTCGAACTGGTCAGTGGTTGATTCCGCCACCTGTGTGCTCCCTTGTTTGGGTTCGGATTCTCCAGCGGTGCATCGTCGGACGCTCGAGGCGTCCTGTCCCGTGCCGCCTGCGGGATCCATGCTAGGGCACGAAGCGGACACGTCTCGTCGATCCGTTGGGGCGGCACCGCTCGAGGTCGCCCCAACGGATCGACGATGCTCAGCGGGCGCGCTGCTCGAGGACGGCCAGCACGGTGCGTACGCTCATGCCGGTGGCGCCCACGCTGGTGTAGCCCCAGGGCTTCGCCGTGAATGCCGGTCCGGCGATGTCGATGTGCGCCCACTCCGTCTCGCCCACGAATTCGCGCAGGAAGATGCCAGCGGAGAGCGCACCGCCCGGTCGGTCGCCGATATTGGAGAGGTCGGCGACGCGGCCGTTGAGATCCTTGCGCAGCTCCTTGGGGAAGGGCAGCGGCCAGAACGGCTCACCGGAGGCGTCTGCGGCGGCGAGCACGGACTCGCGGCCGCCCTCGGTGCCCATCACGCCAGCAGTGCGGGTGCCCAGCGCAACCACGGCCGCACCGGTGAGGGTGGCGACGTCGATCAGCAGATCAGGCTCGGTCGCGGCAGCGTCCACGAGCGCGTCGGCCATGACCATGCGGCCCTCCGCGTCAGTGTTGAGCACCTCCACTGTGGTGCCGTTGCGCATGGTGACGACATCACCGGGGCGCTGTGCTCCACCGCCGGGCATGTTCTCGGCGAGCGCCAGGAAGGTGGTGACCGTCACGTCGAGGCCGAGCTTCGCGGCACCGATGGTGGCGGCCAGCACGGTAGCGGCACCGCTCATATCGGAAGTCATGTCATCCATGCCCTTGGCAGGCTTCAGGGAGATGCCGCCGGTGTCGAAGGTGATGCCCTTGCCCACCAGCGCCACGGAGCCGTGGGAGTTCGCGGGCGCGTAGGAGAGACGCACCAGACGCGGCGGCCGAGTCGAGCCCTGACCCACCCCAACGATGCCGCCGTAGCCGCCCTCGGCGAGCTGCTTCTCGTCCAGCACGGTCACCTCGATCGGTAGATCAGCGGTGAGCTCCTGGGCACGGGCGGCGAACGCGTCCGGGTACAGCAGGTTCGGCGGGGTGTTCACCAGATCGCGGGTGATGGCGACGACGTCGGCCAGAACGCCGGCGCGTTCGGCCGCGGACTTCCCAGCCGCCTCATCGGAGGCGATGACGGTGAGTGTTGCGAGCGCGGTCTTCGGCGACGATGCCTCGGTGCGGTGCGCAGTGAAGGCGTAGGCGCCGAGCGCAGCGCCCTCGAGTGCGGCGGCGCGCTGCTCATCGGAGGCGCCGGGCAGAGCGAGCGCGGCGTGGTCGGTTCCGGCGAGGCTGCGCGTGGCGGCGCCAAAAGCCATGCGCAGATCCTCCGGATCAACCTCATCAAGGGCCTCGGCGCCGACGCCGACGAGCAGTACGCTGCGGGCGCGGACACCCTCGGCAGCGGGCAGGCGGGTGAGCTCACCCGCATCGGTGGAGGCGTCAACAGCAGCAGCGAGAGCGCCGAGCTCAGGCATCTGCGGCACGAGCGGGCCGGCGTCGTCGGCACCGGCCAGGAGCGGGAGGAGGAGGACGTCGGCGTCGACGTCGGTCGGAGCGGCAGTGGTCACGATCAGTTCAGGCATGGACCTATCGTATGTGCACAGCTGCCCATGCGGTTGAGAATGCCCGCACTCGGGCCAGACCCTGCTGTGCGCCGTGCCCGAGAAAGGAGAGCATCGATGACGGTCCTGGTGATCACCGTTCACGTCGTGAGCGCGCTGACAGCACTGCTCGCGATCTACTACGTGGTCAAGGATCTCGCGGCCGATCTGGTGCTGCTGGGCGCGGCGCTGCTGGCCGCCCTCGTCTGGGGTCTCGAGGGGGTCGTGCTGCTCGTGCAGGATCTGGGTGGCGGCGCCCCACCGGATCGGATCACGCTCTACGGCTACGCGCTCACGGGCCTCATGCTGCCGGTGGCAGGTATTTGGCTGGGGGTGTTCGAGCGTTCGCGCTACGGCAGTCTCGTGATCGCGGTCGCTGTGGG
Source organism: Brachybacterium timonense (assembly GCF_900258505.1). GTDB lineage: Bacteria > Actinomycetota > Actinomycetes > Actinomycetales > Dermabacteraceae > Brachybacterium > Brachybacterium timonense. Next base: position 1,795,014 of record NZ_LT984895.1, on the reverse strand, counting down.
CACCCTGATCGTGCTGCAAGTGCGGCTCGGACAAATCTGGCCAGCGGCGTATGGCGTCACCTCAGCTCTGGGCTCTGGCGTCGGGATCTATGGGGGAGCGGCGGCATGAAACAGCCCCCCACATCGGCCCGCGGTCCGGTCTTGGTGCTCCTGATCGTGTATGGCATCTTTGCGCTGTCAGCCACGGCACGAAGCCTGGTACAAATCCTGCGAGATTTTGAGCGTGCACCGCTCGCGTATCTGCTGTCCCTGCTCGCCGCACTCACCTACATCGCGATGACCATCGTGCTGCTGAGGCGCGGACCAGCGTCATGCGCAGCCGTGGCGCTCGTGGTGGTCGAGCTGGTGGGTGTGTTCACTGTGGGCACGATGTCGCTTCTGGTCCCGGCGTGGTTCCCGGAGGCAACTGTATGGTCCGAGTACGGAATCGGGTACGGGTTCGTCCCGGCACTGCTTCCCGTGCTCGCAGGAGTGCTGATCTGTCGCGCACGGTCGGCGGCCGGAAAACGACGCAGCACCCTGCATGTCGCCGACGGGAAGTGACCCCTCGCACCGGGATGCGGCGCGGATCCCAGACCCGGAACAGCGCGCACACCGATAACGGATGCACCGTTAAAGCACGGAGACGTCACGAGCACCCCGAAGCGGGCGAGGAGACCATGCACACACTGGACACGGATGAGCCCACGATCTACCGATTCCTCTTCCGCACACTGTTCAAGCACACCGACCCCGAGTGGGCCCACCACGCGGTGATCGACGCGCTGCGACTCGCCCAGGTGGTTCCCGGCGGCTGCGCGGTGCTGCGCGCCGTGTTTCACCACAGAGGTCAGGCGAATACACCGACCCGCCGCACGGTGCTCGGCCGTGAACACGAGAGCCCCGTGGGCCTTGCCGCCGGCTTCGATAAAGACGGACAAGCCGTGCGGGCGCTCATCGCCCTTGGATTCGGCCACGTCGAGGTGGGGACCGTGACCCCGCGACCGCAGCCGGGCAACCCCCGCCCGCGCTCATTTCGTCTGATGGACGATCATGCGCTCGTGAATCGGATGGGTTTCAACAACGCGGGGGCCGTGGCAATGGCCCGTCGCCTCGCGCGCCTACGACGCAGTGCAGCAGGCAGAGATGCCGTGGTCGGCGTGAACATCGGGAAGAACCGCACCACCGAGCTCGCCGATGCAGCAGACGACTACCGCGACTGCGCCCGGTTGCTCGCCCCGTACGCCGACTACCTCGCGGTGAACGTGTCGAGCCCGAACACGCCAGGCTTGCGGGATCTGCAGTCCGTTGACGCGCTGCGACCGCTGCTGGAAGCGGTGCAGGAGGAGTCGCAGGCCTGCCGTGCTCGCACCGGACGCGATGTGCCGGTGCTGGTGAAGATTGCCCCGGATCTGCACGATGACGACGTGCGGGCCGTGGCACACCTGGTGCGCGAGCTTGGCTTGGCCGGCGTGATCGCCACCAACACAACGGTGGAGCGGCCCACGTCACTGCGCAGCCCGCGCGGCCAGATCGAGCAGATCGGGGCGGGTGGGCTCTCCGGGCCGGTGTTGAGCGGCCGCGCACTCCACGTGCTGCACCTGCTGCGCGAGGAGCTGCCGCGTGACATGGTGGTGATCAGCGCCGGTGGAGTGACCACATCGGCGGATGTGACCAAGCGTCTGGCAGCTGGAGCAGATCTCGTGCAGGGCTTCACAGGTCTCATCTACGAAGGGCCAGGCTGGCCAGGTCGGATCGCTCGGGAGCTCGCCCGCACGGCCTGAGCACCCCGCCTACCCTGGATCTATGGACGACGACCTCTTCTCCGTCGCGGGTGATGAGCCAGCACCGCGTACGCTCTCGGATCGCAACCGGGACCATCGTGCCCCGCTGGCGGTAAGGATGCGCCCGCGCACGCTTGAAGAGATCGTCGGCCAGAAGAAAGCACTTTCTCCGGGAAGCCCGCTGCGCCGTCTCGTGGCCGCCGACGACTCACGCACGTCTCCGAGTTCGGTGATTCTGTGGGGACCGCCCGGCACCGGGAAGACCACCCTCGCCTATGTGGTGGCCTCGAGCGGGAACCGCGAGTTCGTGGAGATCAGTGCGGTGCTCGCCGGTGTGAAGGAGGTGCGTGACGTCGTCGATGCGGCGCGCAGCCGTCTGCGTACCACCGGTCGAGAAACCGTGCTGTTCGTTGATGAGGTGCACCGGTTCTCCAAGTCTCAGCAGGATGCGCTGCTGCCGTCGGTGGAGAACCGTTGGGTCACGCTCGTAGCGGCCACGACAGAGAACCCGCATTTCTCGGTCATCTCGCCGTTGCTGTCGCGCTCCATCGTGCTCACGCTCGAGTCGCTGGACCGCGATGACCTCGCTGTTCTGGTCGACCGCGCGCTGACCTCCCCTCATGGTCTCGACGGCGCCGTCACTCTCACTGATGACGCTCTGGAGGCGCTGCTACGGCTGGGCGGTGGTGATGCCCGCAAGATCCTCACCTCGCTCGAGGCGGCGGCGAGCGCCGCGCTGATGGAGCAGCGCACTGAGATCGACGCCCAGATCCTCGCCCAGGCTGTGAATCGGGCGGCGATCCGCTACGACCGTGCCGGTGACCAGCACTACGACATCACCAGCGCGTTCATCAAGTCGATGCGCGGCAGTGATGTCGACGCGGCGCTGCATTACCTGGCCCGCATGATCGAGGCGGGGGAGGATCCCCGGTTCATCGCTCGTCGCGTGGTGATCGCCGCGAGCGAAGAAGTGGGGATGGCTGATCCGACAGCGCTGCAGGTGGCGGTCGCGGCGATGCAGGCCGTGCAGTTCCTGGGCATGCCGGAGGGGCGGATCCCGCTCGCCCAGGCTGTGGTGCACATCGCGACTGCGCCGAAATCGAATGCTTCCTATAAGGCGCTCGATGCCGCGATCGCAGATGTGCGCTCCGGCCGCGGCGGCGCCGTGCCGCCGGCGCTGCGCGACGCCCACTACGCCGGCGCATCGACGCTCGGCCACGGCGAGGGCTACCGGTATGCGCATGACGCCCCGCATGGCGTCCTGAGTCAGCAGTACCCGCCGGATGACCTGGTGGGTGTTGACTATTACGAGCCCAAGCAGATCGGCGCCGAATCCGTGACCGCTCAACGGGTCAGCGCCCTGCGACGAATCCTGCGCGGCAGTGAGTGATCGATTCCACAGTGCGACTCGCGTGCCGATGACCGCACTGCGTTGAGCCGCAGCACGCGCCTCCGATACAGTGTTGCGCTGAATCCGCGGCTGCCTTACTGGATTCACCACACACGAAACTGAGGTAAACCTCGTGACCAACGTCATGCGTGCGCGCCGGCAGGCGCGCCTGTCCCGTGCTCTGGGCCTCCCGCTCACCCCGAAGTCGGTCAAGTACTTCGAGAAGCGGCCCTACCCCCCGGGTGAGCACGGTCGTGCCCGTCGTCGCACCGAGTCCGACTATGCGGTGCGTCTGAAGGAGAAGCAGCGTCTGCGCGCTCAGTACGCGCTGCGTGAGAAGCAGATGCACCGCGCCTACGTGGACGCCAAGAAGATGCCGGGCCTGACCGGTGAGTCGATGGTGGAGCTGCTCGAGTCCCGCCTGGACGCCCTGGTGCTGCGCGCCGGCTTCGCCCGCACCATCCTGCAGGCTCGCCAGGCTGTCACCCACCGTCACGTGCTCGTCGACGGCCAGATCGTGGACCGCCCGTCGTTCCGCGTGAAGCCCGGCCAGACCATTCAGATCAAGCCGAAATCCCAGGCCATGGAGCCGTTCCAGATCGCCGCTGAGGGCGGGAACTCCGACGTGCTCGCGTCGACCCCGTCGTACCTGTCGGTCGAGCTGGAGGAGCTCAAGGCCAAGCTGGTCTCGCAGCCCAAGCGCGCCGATGTCCCCGTGACCTGCGACGTGCAGATGGTCGTCGAGTACTACGCTCGCTGATCCACCCCCGGATCACCGTCCCGCGCCACGACCGCGGGAGTCACGACAGCCCCGGCAGGTGTACTCCGGTACCCTGACCGGGGCTGTCGTGTCTGACCTGACCAGCCCCGTCCGTCCCAGGAAGGACCCTGCTTCCATGCGCACCGCTGAGATCCGCCGTCGGTTCCTTGACCACTTCGGCGCGAAGGACCACCACATCGCCCCGAGCGACTCCCTCGTGGCCTCGGACCCCTCGCTGCTGTTCACGGTGGCCGGCATGGTGCCGTTCATCCCGTACATCGTCGGTACCGAGCAGGCGCCGTGGCCGCGGGTTGCAAGCGTGCAGAAGTGCATCCGCACCAATGACATCGAGAATGTTGGCCGCACCACCCGTCACGGCACGTTCTTCCAGATGGCGGGAAACTTCTCCTTCGGCGATTACTTCAAAGAAGGCGCGATCGATCTGTCCTGGGAACTGATCACCACCTCCCAGGAGGACGGCGGATTCGGCCTGGAGCCCGACCGCATGTGGATCACGCTGTGGGAACACGACCAGGTCTCCTACGACCACCTGACGAAGGTCATCGGACTGGACCCCGGCCACATCGTGCGGCTGCCGAAGGAAGAGAACTTCTGGTCCACCGGTCAGCCTGGCCCCGCTGGCGGCTGCGGCGAATGGCATTACGACCGCGGCCCCGAGTTCGGTCCCGAGGCCACGGGGGGCGCCGTGGATCCCGGTGGCGACCGCTACCTGGAGATCTGGAACCTCGTGTTCGACGAGTTCCTGCGCGGCGCCGGCACAGGTGCGGACTATCCGCTGCTCGGCGAGCTCGACCAGAAATCGATCGATACGGGGCTTGGCATCGAGCGCCTGGCGTACCTGCTGCAGGGCAAACAGAACATGTACGAGACCGATCAGGTCTTCCCCGTGATCGCCCGCACCGAGGAGCTCACGTCCCTCCGCTATGGCGCGGATGCCGAGGCTGATGTGCGTATGCGTGTGATTGCTGATCACGTTCGCTCATCAATGATGCTGGTGGCCGATGGTGTGCGCCCCGGAAACGAGGGACGCGGCTATGTGCTGCGCCGCCTGATTCGACGCGCCGTGCGCTCGATGCGTCTGCTGGGCCACGATGAGCCAGCGATGCCTGAGCTGCTGCCCGTGTCCAAGGACGTCATGGTCGAGTCCTACCCCGAGCTGGAGTCAGACTTCGCGCGCATTGCCGAGGTGATTCACACCGAGGAGGATTCCTTCCGGCGCACGCTGACCAGCGGCACGACGATCTTCGACCAGGTCGTCGGTGGCCTCACAGCGTCGGGCAGCACCACTGTTCCGGGTACGGACGCGTTTCGTTTGCACGACACGTACGGCTTCCCGATCGATCTGACTCTCGAGATGGCGCACGAAGTAGGGCTCAGCGTGGATGAGGCCGGTTTCCGCGCCGCCATGCAGGAGCAGCGCGAGCGTGCCCGCGCCGATGCCGCCTCCAAGAAGAGCGGCCACACCGATACCGCGCTCTACAACCGGCTGCTGAGTGGCCGTGGTGGCCCGATCACCTTCCTGGGGTACACCGAGTCCACTGTCGCCACGACGGTGGAGTCTGTTCTGGTGGATGGTGCCCTGGTGGATTCCGTACAGGCTCCGGCCGACGTGGAACTGGTGCTGGCCGAGACGCCGTTCTACGCCGAGGCCGGCGGTCAGCTTGCCGATCAGGGCCGGATCGCCCTGGCAGGCGGTGGCCTGGTGGAAGTGGATGATGTGCAGGCTCCCGTGAAGGGGTTGACCGTCCACCGGGGCCGCCTGGTCGAGGGCACCGTGGCGCCCGGTGATGGCGCAGTGGCGGAGATCGATACGGAGCGTCGCGGCGCGATTGCCCGCGCCCACACCGCTACGCACATGGTGCATCAGGCGCTGCGTGAGGAGCTGGGCGAGGGTGCCACCCAGGCCGGTTCGGAGAACTCTCCGGGGCGGATGCGTTTCGACTTCCGGTATGGGCAGGCGGTGCCCGCATCTGTGCTTGACCAGGTCGAGGGTCGGGTGAACACGCTGCTGCAGGAGGGGCTCGCTGTCACCGATCAGCAGATGCCGATTGATGAGGCGAAGGCACTGGGCGCTCAGGCGCTGTTCGGTGAGAAGTACGGCGACATCGTGCGTGTTGTCTCGATCGGCGGGGACTGGTCGCGTGAGCTGTGTGGCGGCACCCATGTGGACTCCACGGGCGTGCTCGGCGCCGTGCATCTGATGGGGGAGTCGTCGATTGGCTCGGGAGTGCGTCGTGTGGATGCGCTTGTGGGGCTGTCCGCCTACCGGCATCATGCCAAGGAGAAGGCGCTGGTCTCGCAGTTGTCCGAGATCCTCAAGGTCTCCGCCGAGGATGTCCCCGAGCGGGTGCGTTCACTCACCCAGCGAGTGAAGGACATCGAGAAAGAGCTCGCGGCGTTGCGTGGCGCCCAGTTGCAGGCAGAGGCTGGCCGTCTGGTTGACGCTGCCACCGACGTGCACGGCGTGCTCCTGCTCACTCATGACGCGGGTGAGGGCGTGGCTGCCGGTGACCTGCGCACACTCGTCATCGACCTGCGGTCTCGTCTGGGTGAGGACCAGCCTGTTGTGGTCGCAGCGACCGGTGCGCAGGATGGGCGGGCTGCTCTTGTGGTCGCCACGAACGCGGCTGCACGGGAGGCGGGTCATGCCGCCGGTGCCCTGCTGAAACTCGGTGCAAGCGCGATGGGCGGCAAGGGTGGCGGCAAACCCGATCTGGCCCAGGGCGGTGGGGGTGACGCCGCGAAGGCCGGTGCCGCGCTGGACGCGGTGCGTTCCGCGATCGCCGAGCCCGCATGAGCGGGCAGGAGGATGCGCTGCGCGGTGTGCGACTGGGCGTGGATGTCGGGGACGTCCGCGTTGGCCTGGCCCGTAGCGATCGTGACGGTCTGATCGCCACGCCAATCGCCACGCTTGAGCGGGACACAGCGATGTCACAGATCGTTGAGCAGGTTCGCGAGTGTGAAGCTCGTGCGATCATGGTCGGACTTCCGCGCTCCCTGAACGGTTCGGAAGGCCCCGCGGCGGCGAAGGCGCGAGTGTTCGCGCAGGAACTCGCCGATTCGCTGCGGGACTCGTTCCTGGCTGTGGAGGTGCGTCTTGTCGACGAACGACTCAGTACGGTCTCAGCGCATCGAGCGATGCATGCGTCGGGCCGTCGTGGACGTCGCCACCGTGAGGTCGTTGATCAGGTGGCAGCCGTGACGATTCTGCAGACTGCCCTGGAGACCGAACGCAGCACGGGTCGACGCGCTGGTGAGGCGGTGGAAGCCACCGACCGCGCAGGACAGACGGGTGCATCCGTGAAGGAGGACACCGATGGCTGACCGGGACGATGACCTGACGCTCGAAGACCTCGTCGATGAGCAGGCGGAGGAGCGGCGTGAGAAGAGACGGGGCCGCCGCCGCGGGCAGCGACGCTCGCCCGTAACGCGTTTCCTGCCTCTCGTTCTGGTGCTGTTCGTTGTCCTCGGAATCGGTGCGGGAGGCGTGTACGGCTACAACTGGGTGACCTCGAACGTGAACCTCGAATCGGAGGAGACGGACTACCCGGGGCCCGGAAGTGGCGAGGCGCTCGTGAACGTCGAGGAGGGTGACACCGGCACTGATATTGCGAAGAAGCTGGTGGAGGCGGACGTCATCAAGTCCACGGGCCCTTTCGTGACGGTGTTCTCGAACTCCCCGGATGCAGCGAATATCGAACCCGGCGTGTATCGACTCAAGAAGCAGATGGCAGCTGGGGATGCCCTGACCATGCTGCTGGATCCCAGTTCGCTCGCGGGCCATCGCGTGATCATCCCCGAGGGCGTACGAACGTCGAAGGTCTGGGAACGGGTGTCGAAAGCCACCGGGATTCCCGTCGAGGATTTCGAGAAGGAAGCGAAGGACTACACGTCGTTCGGCATCCCGAAGAATCCGGCGAACAGCCTTGAGGGCTATCTGTGGCCGGGCCGGTACGACATCCCGGAGGATGCGTCGGCGCGGGACGTCATCGCGATGATGTGGGGTGCGATGGAGGAGCAACTCACCGAGCGGAACATTCCCAAGGAAGACTGGCATCGGGTGCTGACCTTGGCTTCTATCGCGGAGAAAGAGGCGCGTGACGCGGAGGATTACGGCAAGGTGGTGCGCGCCATTGAGAACCGTCTTGCGGGTGTCGGCGAAGCGGGAGGTAAGCCCATGAGGCTTCAGCTCGACTCCACGATCGCGTACGTCACGGGCCGCGAGGCCATCTCGACCACACCGGAGGAACGCAAGGCGGACAACCCCTACAACACATACCTCCACGACGGCCTGCCCGCTGGTCCGATCGCCAACCCGGGAGCTGCGACCATCGAGGCAGCGCAGAACCCGCCGGAGGGCACCTGGCTGTACTGGGTGACGGTGAACACCGACACTGGTGAGACGAAGTTCGCCGATACCTACGCCGAGCACCAGAAGAATGTTGCGCAGTGGCGAGCATGGGCGGAATCGAAGGGCGGATGATGCGACGCTTCGCCGTGGTGGGATCGCCGGTCGAGCATTCACTCTCCCCGCTTCTGCACCAGACCGCGTACGTCGAACTCGGCATCGACGATGCGGAATACACCCGCTTCGAGATCGGTGCGGGACGGCTCGCCGCCTCGCTCCGCGGGGACGGGCCGTGCGCGGGGATCGACGGGTTCAGTGTCACCATGCCGGGAAAGGCCGAGGCATTCGCGCTGGCCGAGGAGCATGATTCCACCAGTGCTTTGCTTGGGGTCGCGAACACACTGCTTCGTCTGCCGTCTGGTGGCTGGCGGGCCGAGAACCATGACGTGTACGGCATTGCGCAGGCACTGCGCGACCACGGTGTGGAGAAGATCAGCACGCTGGGCATTCTCGGCTCGGGGGCTACGGCAGCTTCAGCGCTGTCTGCAGGGGCGCAGCTAGGCGCATCCACGGCTCTGATTTCCGCACGGGACCGGGGGAAGATCGATCTGCTTGCACCGGTCGCTGAACGATTGGGACTGCAACTGGCGCGGATCGACTGGGCGGATTCGCACCGTGTGCTTGAGGCCGACGCCGTAGTGTCGGCGCTCGCCCTGCCGGGAACCGAGGCCCTGGTGGAGGCGTGGGCGACCATCGCGTTGCCCACGTCGGCCCAGGCTGTCCTCGATGTGCTGTACGACCCGAGCCCGCCGCCGCTGGCTGCGCTGTTGCGCTCCCGGGGAATCGCGACGGCCGACGGACTCGACATGCTTGTGCATCAAGCCGATATGCAGCTGCGCTCCATGCTCGGAATTACCCAGGCACCGGTTGAGGCGATGTTCGCTGCGACCCGCGCTGTCGTGGCGGATGCGGAGAGTGTGGATAGCCCAGGGCGCTGAGCGAAGCCCTTCACGTGGTCGTCGAGGAGGCGCGCTGGCGCGTGATCGTCGCCACCAACAGGCCCGTTGAGCGTGCTCTGGTGGCGCCATGGCAGTGGTGTCGTGCTAGCCTCTACGAGTCGTCATGACAGTCTGTGTCGTGACTGCCCTGTCCGGGTGGCGGAATTGGTAGACGCGCTAGCTTGAGGTGCTAGTGACCGCTTGAGGTCGTGGGGGTTCAAGTCCCCCCTCGGACACGAACGAACCCCGTGGTCTTCGGACCCGGGGTTCTGCGTTGTGCAGCGCAGGGGCGCTGCGCACCGTCGAAGCGAGGAGCCTACGTGGTGCATATTCTCTTCCACGAGCCGCGTATCGCCGGCAATACCGGGAACACGATTCGACTAGCCGCGGTGACCGGTGCCCGGCTTCATCTGGTGGAGCCGCTTGGATTCGATTTCGAGGATGCGAAGCTCCGCCGCGCGGGCCTGGATTATCACGATCTTGCGGATCTCACGATCCATCCGACGATCGAACACGCTTTTGCTGCGCTCGAGGGCTGCCGTGTCTTCGCGTTCACCGGTCACAGCAGCATGGGCTATCAGGAGATCCAGTACAGGGACGATGATGTGCTGCTCTTCGGCTGTGAACCGACGGGGCTTCCCGACGATGTGATGGCACATCCTCGCGTGACGGCCCGGCTCCGGATCCCGATGCTCCCGGCACGCCGTTCGCTGAACCTTGCCAATGCCGCATCGATCGCCGTGTATGAGGCGTGGCGCCAGCAGGGGTTCGCTGGCGCCGTGTGAGCAGTGTGGATGCGTGACGGGGCGGTGGTCAGCTGATTCCGGTTGCGGATGTCAGCCAGGGTCCGGTGATGAGGCCGAGCGCTGGGGCGGCCAGCAGGATGGGGCCGACGGGGATTGCTGTGCCCGGTGTGCGGCTGCGCAGCATGACGGCGGAGCCGAACAGCCCAGCCAGCAGAGTTGCGGATGCGGCGCCTGCCAGCAATACGTCGCCACCGAGAACGGTGGCCATCAGGGTCACCACGAAGCAGCATTTCGCATCGCCCATGCCCAGCAGTGGGGGAGCGAATAGTGCGATCAGCACCGCCGCCACAGTCACGACGGCAGCGAGCACCAGCGCCGCCTGCAGTGGTGCACGCAGCTGAGGGAGTGCAAGAGCTGTGACGGCGAGCGCGACGGTGACGGTGGTGGTCAGGGCTAACACCTGCCGATTGGGCAGCCTGTGCTCTGCGCCGTCGGCGTAAGCGAGCAACATGGCCTGCGGTGTGTACAGCACCGCATAGACGATCAGGAGAACCAGGGTGGGCATGGTCGGTCCATTGCAGCATGCGACGGGATCGTGTGGCGCGGGGCCCGTGAGACTGTGGATGACCGGCTGGTGGGTATTCATTGTGCCGCGCCGCGCGGTCGGGGGCGTGGCATCACAGATGGCCGCCGCCGAAACGCTGGAATGACCGGGCAGAGGCCTGTAGATTCACGGCATGACGACGGATCCTCGCACCGCCCTCGCCGCGCTCATCGCGGCGCTCGAACGCCACTACGAAGCCGCAGCGTCCTCGCGAGACGATGACGACCCCGCCCTGGACGCCGCCACCGACAGGCTCACCAGCGCCTTCGAGGTATACGACGACGCTCTGTTTGAGGCCTACGACATCGCCACCCCGCTTGTTGTCTTCGACGGGGACGATGACGACGATGACGACGACTGGGATGACTTCGACGATCTCGATGACCTGGACGACCTCGACGATGACGACGACGAGGACGATGAGGACTGGGACGACGATGATGAGGCTGACGAGGATGACGACGAGGATGACACCTCCCGGCGGTGACCTCGGTGCGGATCCGAATTCCTGACGTCGTTCAACGGTCGTGATCTGCACCCGGATCGCGACTCGCCCCGCGCGGCGCCCGCTCACCGAGCTGGCGCCGCGTAATGTGTCCGGCGCACGTCGGACCTGACGCGCCCGCAGGGGCCGCCGCATCACGAGGCGACCCCACGAGAAAGGGATCAGCCCGTGAGCTTCCTCGACGCGATCATCCTGGGCATCGTCCAGGCTCTCACCGAATTCCTCCCCATCTCCTCGAGCGCACATGTGCGCGTGGTCGGAGAAATGCTGAATCCTGGGCAGGACCCCGGTGCCGCGTTCACCGCGATCATCCAGCTCGGCACCGAAACGGCGGTGCTGCTCTACTTCTGGAAAGACATCACGCGGATCATCAGCCGGTGGTTCCGGGCACTGGCAGGAAAGGTTCCGCAGTCAGACCCCGACGTGCGCATGGGCTGGCTGGTGATCATCGGGTCGATACCGATTGGCGTGCTTGGGCTCCTGTTCGAGAACCAGATCGATCACGCTCTGCGCAACCTCTACATCACTGCAGCCACGCTGATCCTCTTCGGCATCCTGCTGGGTATCGCTGACAGGATCGGCGTGCAGCGCAAGGAACTGCACCAACTCACCGTGAAAGACGGCATCCTGTACGGACTCGCCCAGGCGCTCGCCCTGATCCCGGGCGTCTCCCGCTCGGGTGGCACCATCACTGCCGGTCTGCTCATGGGCTACACGCGGCAGGCTGCCGCGCGCTACGCCTTCTTGCTGGCCGTGCCCGCCGTGTTCGCCTCCGGCCTGTACAAAGCAGCCAAGGACGTGCCCCCACTGCTGACCGCCCAGGGCCGCGAAGCCGCCGCTGCAGCCGGTGAACCGTCGCTCGCGGCCATCATCATCGCCACCCTTGTGGCCTTCGCCCTGGGTTACGCCGTGATCGTGTGGTTCATGCGCCTGGTGGAGAACCGCTCCTACATGGTGTTCGTGATCTACCGCATCGGTGCAGGCCTGCTGCTGTTCGTACTGCTCGGCGCCGGAATCCTGGATCCGCTGGCCGGCGCCTGACACCCGATGCGGAACACGTGCCGCCCCGTATGATTGTCGGGTGCGCACCTGGAGAGCTCCGCTGGTTACCGCCCTGCCTGGCAGCGGCATCGGCCCCCGGCTCTACGACACCCGCAGTGGACGGGTGTCCCCGGTCAGACCCATTACGCCCGGGATCATCCGCCTGTACACCTGCGGCATCACGCCCTACGACGCGACACACATGGGCCACGCCATGACCTACCACGCCGCTGACCTCATGCACCGGGTCTTCCTTGACGCAGGTTGGCAGGTCCAGGCCGCGCAGAACATCACCGACGTGGACGATCCACTGTTCGAACGCGCCGAGCGTGACCAGCAGGACTGGCGTGAACTCGCCAGCCGCCAGATCGACCTGTTCGCCCGCGACATGCAGGCCCTGCGCATCATCCCGCCGCAGACCTACGACGCCGTAAGCGAGGCGATGGACCGCATCATCGCCACCGCGCAGGATCTGCACGCCCGCGGTCGCCTCTATTGTCTGCCCAACGACGACGTCGACGGCGTTGACTGGTACCAGGACCTTGGGATCGACCAGGCGCAGAGCAGCGTGTCCGGGTGGAGCCGCGAACAGATGCTCGAGGTCTATGCCGAACGCGGCGGCGACCCGGACCGGCCCGGCAAACGTGACCCGCTGGATCCCCTCGTGTGGAAAGCGCAGCGCCCGGGCGAGCCTGCCTGGGACGCTGGTGTGCTCGGCACCGGCCGACCGGGTTGGCACATCGAATGCGTGTGTATCGCCCACCACGGACTCGGGTTGCCGTTCGACGTGCAGGCCGGTGGACGCGACCTGATCTTCCCTCACCACGACCTCAGCGCCGCTCACGCCGCAGCACTGGGACGACCCTTGGCACACTTCTATGCGCACGTAGGGATGGTGGCGCTGGATGGCACCAAGATGAGTAAATCGCTCGGCAATCTCGAGTTCGTCTCCCGTCTCGTTGACCAGGGCACCGATCCCGCCGCGATCCGACTCGTGCTGCTGGCGCACCACTACCGCACCGACTGGGAATGGACCGCCGCGGCTCTCGACAAGGCCACGGAGCGACTGGCCCGCTACCGCCACGCCGCGCAGCACCACGCGCGCAGTGCTGCCGTTGTGGCCGCGTTGCGAGATGCCCTGCGAGATGACCTCGACACGCCGCGTGCACTCAGACTGCTTGATGCCTGGGCATGCGGCGGGGAATCGGAGAACCTGGGCCTGGATGTTCCCGTGGATCCGGACGTCGACGACGTCCCCGCCGCTGTCGATGCCCTGCTCGGCATCGCACTGCACTGACCCCGTCGGCTGGCCCGCCGTTGAGCCCAGGCGGGCATCGCGCTGCTCGGACCCCGTCAGCCCCACCGGGCCGCGCTGAGCTGATCAGTCCTCGTCCCGTCGGCGCAGGAATTGCTCGAACTCCCGCGCGATCGCATCCCCCGAGGCTTCCGGCAGCTCAGCCGCGTCCTGTGCTCGCTCCAGACGCGCCACATACTCGGCCACATCCTCATCGGTGCTCGCGAGCTCATCCACGCTGCGTTCCCAGCTCTGCGCCTCCTCCACCAGATCACCGAACGCAATCTCTGCTGGCAGATGATCCTGCACCCGATAGAGGAGAGCTAGTGCCGCCTTCGGCGAAGCGTTCTGAGCGACATAGTGCGGCACCTGCACCCAGATGCTGCGGGTCTCGATATCCGCTTCCACCAAGCGCCGTGCGAGGATCGTCGGAATCCCGATCGGCCCCTCATACACCTCGCGGTTCTCCAGTGGCTTCTCCGGCGGCAGCTCCAGCGCATCCGTCACTGGTAACGGCCGGCTGTGCGGCGCATCCGCCAGCAGCGCCCCGAGGCTCAGCACACGTGTGACATTCAACAGCTGAAGCTGCTCCAGCACCTCATCACAGAATGACTTCCATCGCACCGACGGCTCCGGGCCGAGCACCACCACAACCTCCGGCCCCTCAGGCGGAGAGAGGATCCACAGTCGCGTATCCGGCCATTCGATGCTGCGCCGCCCATCCTCCGTGACCGAGACCGTCGGCCGATTCACCAGGAAATCGGTGTACTCCTCAGCGTCCACGGATCCGGCTGGGCGCGCAGGCCAGATGCTCAGCAGATGCTGCGCAGCACTGCTGGCCGCCTCGCCGGCGTCGTTCCATCCGCTGAAAGCGGTCACGGCGATCCGACTCATCACGCCATCATAGGACCGTGCCTCACCCCACCCTGCAACTGCCAGGCTTGCCGCCGATCCGCGTGAGCCTCGGTACGGTCGCGACCGTGCTGATCCTCGGCGCCATGATTCAGCCATCCCTCGTCGTTCCCGGCGAGCGCAGCAGTGCCCAGGCGGCACTCCTCGCCGGAATCATCGCGGTGCTCATGATCCTGTGTGTGCTCGCCCACGAGATCGCCCACGCCGTTGCCGCCCGCAGTTTCGGTGCTCAGGTGGACCACATCGCCCTGACTCTGTGGGGCGGGCACACCCAGTACCGGGCAGAGGCGCTCCGCCCGGGCGCCTCCATCGTGATCTCCCTGGCCGGCCCCGCAGCGAACTTCCTCATCGTCGCGCTGATACGCGCAGGTCTCGCGGTGCTTGATGGGGGAGGGTCGGGTGGTGGCTCCGACCTGGTGGCGGTGCTCGGGGCGACCGCATGGCTGAACCTCGCCCTGGGCGTGTTCAATCTGCTGCCTGGGCTGCCGATGGACGGCGGGCGCGCCCTCGAAGGCATCCTCGCGCTGGTGTTCCGCGACCGTGCTCGAGCCACGGTCGTCACCGCCTGGCTGGGGCGCTTCATCGCCATCGCCGTGATTGCACTGCCGCTCGTCAGCATCAACCGCCGCGGCCATCTCGATACAGCGTCCCTGCTGGTGCTGCTGTGGGCCGTGCTGATCGCGGGACTGCTCTGGCAGGGTGCAGGCAGCGCCCTTCAGCAGGCGCGCATGGACCAGCGCGCCGATTCCCTGAACGTCCGCACGCTGCTGCACCCCGGCCCGATTCTCTCGCCGGACGAACCCGTCAGCGCCTGGAGCCCGGCCGGCGGCATCGTGATCGACCCGCAGCACGGGCCCCGCGGCCGCATCGGTATCGCGCTCTTCCCGCAGCCTGATGCTCTGCGTGCTGTGCCTGACACGGAACAGCAGCACACCCCGCTCAGCGCTGTGTGTGCACCGCTGGGAAGCGCTGGCACGATCAGCGTGGACCGCACCGGGCGGCGCATGATCACCCACATGCTGTCTTACCCCCACGCCGCATACATCGTGGTGGACGAGCAGGGTGCCACCCTCGGACATCTCCTCACCGCCGACGCGAACGCCGCTCTGCGCGGCACTCGATCCGTCAGACCTCACGCCTAGACTTGCCCGCATGACCGATACGCCGACACCCCCAGGCCAGGGCCCCGCTCCGCGCGCACCACGCCGCGGCCTCGACCGCACCGGACCCTTCGAACTCGGCGACAAGGTCCAACTCTCTGACGCCCGTGGCCGACTCCACACCATCACCCTCAAACCCGGCGGCGAGTTCCACTCCCACCGCGGCGTGCTGCGCCACGACGACCTCATCGGGCACGACGATGGCAGCACCGTCACCGACTCCAATGGCACCCGGTATCAGGCGCTGCGCCCCCTGTACGCCGACTACATGCTGTCCATGCCGCGTGGCGCCGCGATTATCTACCCCAAGGACTCCGCGCAGATCCTCATGTGGGCCGACATTTTCCCCGGCGCCCGCGTGCTCGAAGCCGGCGTGGGTTCCGGCGGCCTGACCACCGCGCTGCTGCGGGCTGTGGGCCCCGACGGCTCCGTGCACTCCATCGAACGCCGCGAGGACTTCGCGCAGGTGGCCCGCGAGAACATCGAGACCTACTTCGGTGCGCCACACCCGGCGTGGCGTCTGAGCATCGGTGATTTTCAGGATGTCGCCCTCGAAGAATCCGCCGACGGGCCCGTGGCCGATCGAGTCGTGCTCGACATGCTCGCCCCCTGGGAATGCGTGGACGCTGCCGCGCAGGCGCTGGTCAGCGGCGGTGTGCTGCTCACCTATGTCGCGACCGTGACGCAGTTGTCCCGCACCGCAGAGGCTTTGCGTGCTAGTGGGCTGTTCACGGAGCCGTCGGCCTGGGAGTCCTTCGTGCGGCCCTGGCATCTGGAAGGCCTTGCCGTGCGGCCGGAGCATCGTATGAACGCGCACACCGGGTTCCTGCTCACCAGCCGCCGCGTGGCACGCGGCACCGAACCGCTGCAGCGAACCACGCGGCCTGCCCCCGGATCTCGGGATGCTGAGGAGCTGAATCATCCAGAGAACGACGGCTTCGGCGGCAGCGACTCCACCTGGAGCCCCGAGCAGCTGGGGGAGCGAGGCGTGGCGCCGCGCAAGATCAAACGTGCCCTGCGCGATATCCGGCAGGGGAGGGACCGCTGATGGGCGTGAAAACCTATGCGGAGATGAGCAGCGAGCTCGACCGCCTCGCCGCCCACAACGACCGCCTGACCACCTCGTTGCGTGCCGCCCGCGCACAGATCGTCCAGCTCAAGGCCGATCTGGAACGCGTGGGCGATCCACCGAACTCCTACGCCACCTTCCTGCGCCGCGCCGACGGCACCACCATTGACGTGCTGCACAACGGGCGGCGACTGCGGGTCGCGACCGCACCGGGCATCGCCCTGGACGAGCTGCGGCCCGGTGTGGAGCTGCTGCTGAACGAAGCACTGGCCGCTGTGGAGGAAGTGCCTGCCGCAGACGCCGGGTCGGTGGTGACCGTTACTGAACTCCTGCGTGACGGGCGCGTCGTGGTTCAGGTCGCACAGGATGATCTGCGCGTGCTGCGCCGCGCCGGCGCCATGGACGACGTGCAGCTGCATGCCTCGGATCAGGTGCTCGCCGACCTCAAGGCGCAGCTTGTGCTGGAGCGCATCGACCGAGCCGACATCGGCGACCTCGTGCTCGAACAGGTGCCGGACGTGACCTTCGCCCAGGTGGGCGGTCTCGGACCACAGATCGAAGAGATCCGCGACGCCGTCGAGCTGCCGTTCCTGCAGCAGGACCTGTACCGCACCTACGGGCTCAGACCCCCGAAGGGTCTGCTGCTATACGGCCCGCCCGGCTGTGGCAAGACCATGATCGCTAAAGCCGTCGCGCATGAGCTTGCGGTCCGCTCCGCCGAGGCCCGCGGCATCGACCCCGCTGACGCCTCCGCGCACTCCTCGTTCCTGAACGTCAAAGGCCCCGAGCTGCTGAACAAGTACGTGGGCGAGACTGAACGGTCCATCCGCCAGGTGTTCGAACGAGCCCGCGAACGCGCCCACGCCGGGCATCCCGTGGTCGTGTTCTTCGACGAAATGGAGTCGCTGTTCCGCACCCGCGGCAGTGGACTGTCCAGCGACGTCGAGACGACCGTCGTGCCGCAGCTGCTCGCCGAGATCGACGGCGTGGAATCCCTCGAGAACGTGATCGTGATCGGTGCCTCCAACCGGGAGGACATGATCGACCCCGCCATTCTGCGGCCCGGCCGGCTCGACGTGAAGATCCGCATCCGCCGCCCCGATGCCGCCGCCGGCCGCGAAATCCTTGCACTCCACTTAGATGATTCTGTGCCGTTGCGTGAGAACCGCAATGAGCTGCTGGATCGGGCGATCGATCAGATCTACGACGATTCCGATGCCTCCGCCTACCTGCGGCTGGACTACTCCGACGGCACCAGCGAAACCCTGCGCTTCCGGGACTTCATTTCCGGTGCGACGCTGCGCAACATCGTCGACCGCGCGAAGAAGCTCGCCGTCAAAGAGCAGCTGGAGACCGGCCACGCGGGCGTGGGGCATGAGCATCTACGCACTGCGATTGAGACCGAACTCGCCCAGAACGAAGATCTACCCTCCGGTGCGCACCCCGAGGACTGGGCCCGGATCTCCGGCCGGCGCGGCCGACGGGTCGATGCCGTCGTACCGCTGCGTCCCATCGGCTCACGAAGCAACGAGGAGGAGGCGCCGTGACCGGGATCCGCACCGAACGCGTGATGGGCATCGAGACCGAGTTCGGCATCGTCCATGCCGACCCCGCAGAGCGCGAACGCCGCGGCGCCGCCAGCTCCGTGCTGCTCTCGCATCTGGTGGTGGGTGCCTATGCCCTGCTGGAGAACAGCGAAGGGGAGCGCGGCACCCGAGTGCGCTGGGATTACGGCGATGAGACACCGCTGCGCGACGCCCGTGGATTCGAGCTGCAGCGTGCCGCCGCCCACCCCAGCCAGCTCACCGATGCCGTGCCTGACGCGCACGGGGCCCATGTGCCCAGCATCGACCTTGACGCCCCCCTGCAGGCACCTGAGATCGCTCCTGACGGCACCGACGCAGACATCCTGCAGTGGGCAGTGCACCGCTCCATCGGTAACGCCGTGCTGCGCAACGGTGCCCGCTGGTACGTGGACCACGCCCACCCTGAATATTCCGGGCCGGAGGTCACCACGGCTCGTGACGGCGTGATCTGGCATCGCGCGGGGGAGCGGATCGCCCGCCGGGCCATGGATCTGCTCGAGCAGGCCGGTGAGGTCCCCGCGGCTGTGCTGTACAAGAACAACACCGACTCCAAGGGCTCCAGCTACGGCACCCACGAGAACTATCTGCTCGACCGCGCCGTGCCCTTCGACCGTGTGGTCGAAGCGCTCACCCCGTTCCTGGTCACCCGGCAGATCCTCGTCGGCGCCGGACGTGTGGGCCGCGGCACTCGCAGCCAGGAGCCGGGCTACCAGATCTCCTCACGCGCCGACTTCTTCGAAGAGGAAGTGGGGCTGGAGACCACCATGAACCGTCCCATCATCAACACGCGGGACGAACCCCATGCGGACGCCTCCCGCCACCGCCGCCTGCACGTCATCCTGGGGGATGCCACCACCCTCGAGGAGCCGACCTATCTCGCACTCGGCATGACCTCGCTGGTGCTCGCCGCGCTGGAGCACGAACACTGCGCCGGCACCCGCGTGCTCCCTGACGTGGCGCTGGCGAGCCCCGTCACGGCACTGCGCGAGATCAGCCACGATCCCACGCTGCGCACCCGTGTGCCGCTGCGTGATGGTGCCACGGCATCAGCGCTCGACGTACAGCGCCGCTACCTCGAGGCGATCACCACGATCGCTGATCTCGACGACGCGGAGACAGCTGACGTGCTGCAGCGCTGGCGCGAGCTGCTCGACCTGCTCGACCAGGACCCCCTGGCTACGCAGGGCCGCCTGGAATGGACCACCAAACAGGCGCTGCTCGAGCGCTACGCAGACCGCCACGGGCTCACGCCCGAGGACGCGCGCCTTGCCGCGATCGACCTGCAATGGTCGGATCTGCGAGCCGGCAAGGGGATCGCGCAGAAGATGATCAGCACCGGCCGCACCCGCCGCGTGGTCACTGACCACGAGATCGACCAGGCCGTCACCACACCGCCAGCCACCACCCGCGCGCACCTGCGCGGCAGCCTCATCGGCGCGCACCGTCACGCCGTCGCGAGCGCCGGCTGGGACGTGCTGACCCTGGGCACCGACGCGAAACGGGTGCGGCTGCGGCTCGCCGACCCCCGCGCCGGCTCAGCACACTGGTGCGCCACTCACGGCATCGACCCCACTGAGCCGCTGCCCGAGATCCTGCACGCGCTCGAACGCGCCACCACCACCGATGTGAAGGAGCGATCATGACCCAGCAGACCATCCATGCCGGCGGCCCCGGCGACGACGACCAGCCGATCGAGAACGTCGAGGGCGGCCAGACCTTCGCCTCCGCGCAGGGCGCCGACGACATCCTCGACGAGATCGACTCCGTGCTCGAAGAGAACGCTGAAGCGTTCGTCCGCTCCTTCGTGCAAAAGGGCGGGCAGTGACCACCATGGCGAACTCCAGTCCTGTCAGCACGGTTCATCGCCGCGGGAGCACGGGATCGCAGCCGATGGGGGAGAGCTGATGCGGCGTCGCGTGGGCGGGCTCGAGACCGAGTTCGGAATCGTCTGCGTCGGCCCCGATGGGTCGCGCCGACTCGAACCCGAGCAGGCAGCCCGCGAGCTCTTCCGACCCGTCGTCGCGATGGGGCGCTCCTCCAACGTGTTCCTCACCAATGGGGCGCGCCTCTACCTGGACGTCGGCTCCCACCCCGAGTACGCCACCGCTGAATGCGACTCCTGGTGGGAACTCGTTGCTCAGGACGTCGCCGGGCAACAGATCTTCGCGAACCTTGTCGCCCAGGTCAATGAGCGCTTGGCTGATGACGGCAACGATGCGCGGGTCCACCTGTTCAAGAACAACGTGGATTCCGCAGGCAACTCCTTCGGCTCCCACGAGAACTACCTGGTGGACCGGCGTGGCGAATTCACTCGCCTGCCCCAGCACCTGCTGCCTTTCCTGATCACCCGGCAGATCGTCACCGGCGCCGGTGGCGTGGTGATCGAACCTGACGGAACAGGGCGATTCGTCTTCTCCCGCCGCAGCGACCACATGTGGGAAACGGTCTCCTCCGCCACCACACGGACTCGCCCGATCATCAACACCCGCGATGAACCACACGGGGACCCCAGCCGTTTCCGGCGACTGCACGTGATCTCCGGTGACTCCACCATGAGTGAGCTGTCCACCTGGCTGCGCTTTGCCACCACCGACCTGGTGTTGCGCGTGATCGAATCCGGCCAGGCGCTGCCCGACCTCGCTCTCGAGGATCCGATCTCCGCGATCCGCGCCGTGGCCCGCGACCTCACCGGTACGCAGCAGATTCCCCTGGCCAGCGGTGGCACCACAACCGCGCTGGAGATCCAGCAGCGCTGGCACGACCTCGCTGCCGACGCCGCAGACACCACCGAGCCCGACGAGATCGACGCCCTGGAGACCTGGCAACGCGCCCTGGATGCCGTGCGCACTGCAGACCGCAGCTGGGCACGCACACGACTGGACTGGGCGATCAAAGAAGAGCTGTTCACACAGGTGTCCACGCGTCGCGGCGTGAACCTTGCCGATCCCGCGATCGAACGCCTCGACCTGGCCTATCACGACATTGGCCCCGACGGTTCCCTGCACGCGTCCCTGCAGGAGCGCGGCCGCGCCCCACGCATCCTCGGAGCGGACCGGATCGAGCAGGCGCGCACCACTGCACCGTCCACGACCCGCGCGCACCTGCGCGGACAGGTGGTGCGCACCGCGCAGGAGCATCGTGTGGACCATGTCGTGGACTGGACCACCATGCGGCTGACCCGCTCCGGATCCACCCCCGTGCAGATCCTCGACCCGTTCTGCACACAGTCCGATCAGGTTGATGCGCTCCTGGATCAGATCCGTTCGCACACCCAGGAGGTCACCCCGCCTCCGGCGTGACCCGCTCCCACGGTCACATGCCCTCCAGCATCTGTCCCACCGGCCACGTACTCTGGTCCGTGCATCCTCGCGCCGCCGAGTGATGCTCCCCGAACTGAAAGGTCTCCCGTTGCTGCGCCGACGTGCACTCATTGCCTCTGCCTTCGCTGCCACCGCCGCGATCGGTCTGACCGCCTGCTCCGAGAACGGCAGCGGCGCCTCCGATGCCGGGGGCTCTGATGCGGGCGGCTCCGACGGCGGCGGTGACGCGCTCGACGCGGTGCAGATCAGCGATGACCTGGCCGCAGAGCCCACCGTGAGCTTCAGCGCTCCGCTGGAGATCAGCGCACCGTCGGCGCGCATCATCGTGCCGGGCGATGGCGAGAAAATCGCCGACGGCGACCACATCATCTGGCGCAGCATGTACGTCGACGCCCAGTCAGGGGAGACCCTGCAGTCCTGGTGGCAGGGCGCCCCCGCCTCCGGCGTGACCGTGTCCGCGGACGCGCTCGGAGCTGAGGCCCACAGCTTCCTCACCACAGTTCCCCTCGGCAGCCGCTTCGCCATGGCCGGCTGGCAGCAGGACCAGAGTGGCCAGGCCCGTGCCCTCGTTCAGGTTGCCGACGTCGACCGGAAGATCGACCCGCTGCGCGCCGACGGTGAGCCCGGCGACCCATCAGGCGATTTCCCGGCGGTGAAGCTCGATGAGAACGGTGCCCCGAGCCTGGACGGCAAGCCCGAGGGTGACCCGCCCGCCGAGACCACCCTCGAGACGCTGATCGTCGGTGGAGGTGAGCCCACCCGTGAGGGCGACTACCTCACCATGCAGTACACCGGCTGGTCCTGGAGTGACGGCAAGCAGTTCGACTCCTCCTGGGAACGCGGGCAGCCCTTCGGCTTCACCCAGGGGCTCGGCCAGGTGATCGCCGGCTGGGACCAGCATCTGGTGGACATCCCCGTCGGCTCCCAGGTGATGCTCGTGATCCCGCCGAAGGACGCCTACGGCGAGGAGAAGAACGAGCAGCAGCCCCTGGCCGGCCAGACCCTGATCTTCGTCATCGACGTCCTCGACGCCGCGCGCCGGCACGAGGGCTGATCCCTACCCGACCATCACACTCCAGGAGGACCCGTGCAGGACCGCACCAAGCCCGAGATCGACATGCCCGAAGGCGACACCCCCGCTGACCTCGTGATCATCGACGAGATCGTCGGTGACGGCGATGAGGCCGGCCGGGGCGACATCGTGGACGTCCACTACGTCGGCGTCTCCCACTCCACCGGTGAGGAGTTCGACGCGTCCTGGAACCGTGGCGAGCCACTCCGCTTCCAGCTGGGCGTCGGTCAGGTGATCCGCGGCTGGGACCAGGGTGTGCAGGGCATGAAGGTCGGCGGCCGCCGCCGCCTCGAGATCCCCGCACACCTGGCCTACGGCGACCAGGGCGCACCGCCCGTGATCGCCCCCGGTGAGGCCCTGATCTTCGTCTGCGACCTGGTCTCGGTGGTGCGGCGCTGACAGCCGACGAGCACGACGCCGGACAGCAGGACGCCCTGTTCGGCGCCCCGTCGGCGCCCACCGCAGCAGCCGACACGGAGAACACGGCGGGGAACGCCACTGAGCCGGGTGCGCTGCGCACGACGGCCGGATTCGCCCTCGCCGAGGAACGGCCCGTTGCTCAGGTTCGGGTGCTCGGTGTCCTGCCGCACCTGGACCGGCCCTTCGAGTACGCGCTCACCCCCCAGACCGCCCAGGCCGAGCCTGGGATGCGGGTGCGTGTGCGCTTCGCCGGCCGTGACGCCGACGGCGTCATGGTGGGCCGTACACACACACCGGACACGGATCGCCCGCTTGCCCCGGTCACGCGGCTCGTCTCCGACGACGTGGTGCTCGCCCCGCAGATGCTGCGGATGTGCGAGGACCTCGCCGCGCACTGCGGCGGCAGTGTGGCCGATGTGCTGCGGCTCGCGTTGCCGCCCCGCCATGCCCGCGCAGAACGCGCTGACCGACAGGCCGAAGAACGTGAGGCGCAGACCAGCGATACGGCCGACGACGCCGAGATCACCGCCGACCACGCGGCCCGTACCGCACTGATCCAGCGGTACACCGGGCTGAGCGCGCTGCTGACCCGCGCGGGCGCGCCCGAGGGTCCCGTGCCGCGTGCCGCCGCCATGCTCGAACCAGCCGATGCGTGGACACAGCTCGCCGCCGCAGCCGTCGCCGCCCTGCCTGCTGACCGTGGCGCTCTGCTCATCGCCCCCGATCAGCGCGATGTGCAGCGCCTGGCCAGCGCGCTCACCGTCGCAGGCATCGACCACGAGCAGCTCGCCAGCGCCGACGGGCCCGAGAAACGCTACCGCGCCTTCCGTCGCATCCTGCGTGGTCGCTCGCGCATCGTGATCGGCAACCGTTCCGCCGCCTTCGCCCCGGTGCAGAACCTTTCCCTGATCATCTGCTGGGATGAGGCCGACGACCTACTCATCGAACCCCGCGCCCCCTATCCGCACATCCGGGACATCCTGCAGCTGCGCTCCCACCACGAACGCGCCGCCCTGCTCCTGCTAGCTGCCTCTCCTTCAATCGAGGTGCGCCGATTGATCGCTACGGGGCAGCTCGTCGATCTGCCCCCGGCCCCGGCACCCCGGGATACGACCCGGCCGCGGATCACAGCGATGGACGACTACCTGCGTGCCCGCGAAGGAGCCTCTGGACGATCCCGCCTGCCGCGCGCCGCCCACGACCTTCTGCGCCGCGCCCTCCCACACGGGCCGGTCCTTGTGCAGGTACCGCGCAGCGGGTACGTGCCCGCTATCGCTTGCACCTTCTGCGGCACCCGGGCACGCTGCCCCGAATGCGCCGCACCGCTCGGGATCAGCGGTCACGGCGGCCATCTGCTGTGCGGTGTCTGCGGCCGACGAGACGACGCGTACGAATGCCCCGAATGCCATCGCCGCACCGTCCGGGCACTGGTCACCG
Source organism: Brachybacterium timonense (assembly GCF_900258505.1). Taxonomy (GTDB): domain Bacteria; phylum Actinomycetota; class Actinomycetes; order Actinomycetales; family Dermabacteraceae; genus Brachybacterium; species Brachybacterium timonense. Next base: position 1,770,568 of record NZ_LT984895.1, on the reverse strand, counting down.
GCTCTGTGCGCACTGCCGAAGAATTGCGCCGCGCCTTCCCGGACACACCGCTCGCAATCGCGGGTGGCGCCCATGGCCCGCTTGACGACACCGACGTGCCCGATCACGGGATCGTCGTCGCGACCCCCGGCGCTGAACCCGCTCCGCCCGGCCGATACGCCGCCGCCCTCCTACTCGACGCCGACGCCATGCTGGCTCGTGCCGCCTTCGACGCCGACGTGGAAGCCGTGCGCCGCTGGTCCAATGCCATCGCTCTGGTCCGCAGTGCGGAGGACGGCGGCGAGGTGCTTGTGGTCGGTACCGCGACGCTTCCGGCCGTCCGCCACCTCGTCGCCCACCGCTCGCAGGTCTTCCCTGATCGGGTGCTCGACGACAGGCGCGCCCTGGACCTGCCACCCTTCACCCGCGTGGGGGAGATCCGTGGAGACCGGCACGCTGTCACCACATTTCTCCAGATGGCCGCCATACCCGACGGCGCGACCATGTTCGGGCCCGTGCCCACTGCGGACACCGAGGACGAGCAACGCGCCGTGGTGCGGATCGACGCTTCCCGCGGCCGAGAGCTCGCCGCTTCCCTACGCGCTGCCGTCGCCACACGATCAGCCCGGAAGATGCCGGGCCGGCTCCGCGCGCGCCTGGACCCACCCGACGTCTTCTGACCGGCCGCACAGGGCACCGTAGGATCGAGTCACCATGCGTGTTCTCTTTGCCGGCACCCCCGAGGTGGCCGTTCCCAGCCTGCAAGCTCTCGTTGACTCCGAGCATGAGGTCGTCGGTGTGCTGACCCGACCGGATGCCCCCGTCGGCCGTCGCAGACGCCTCACACCCAGCCCCGTGCGCGCCCGCGCCGACGAGCTCGGCCTGCCCGTGCTCACCCCCACCACGCTGCGCGATGACACCGTCATCCAGACACTGCGCGACCTCGCCATCGACGTTGCCGCCGTCGTGGCTTACGGCGCCCTGGTGCCGCCCGCCGCCCTGGCTGTGCCGCAGCACGGCTGGATCAACCTGCACTTCTCCCTGCTGCCCGCGTGGCGCGGCGCCGCACCCGCTCAGCGCGCTGTTCTCGCCGGTCAGACCCGCACCGGCATGAGTGTGTTCCAACTCGAACAGGGCCTTGACACCGGCCCGCTGCTTGCCACCGAGGAGGTCGACATCGGTGAGCTCGAGACCGCCGGCCAGCTGCTGGAGCGTATGAGCCAGGACGGTGCAGGTCTTCTGCGACGCACGGTTGACGCACTGGGGGAGGGGCAGCTGGTGGCCACACCCCAAAGTAGTGACGGCATCACACATGCAGCGAAGCTCACTAGCGCCGAGGCCCGCATCGACTTCTCCCGCCCCGCCGAGCAGGTCAGCGCCCATATCCGCGGCATGAGCCCGCATCCGGGCGCCTGGACCATGCTGAACGGGGACCGGTTCAAGATCCTCGGCCTCGAACACGCCCGTGCCACCGCGAACCTCGACCCCGGGCAGCTGGCTGCCATCGACGGCCAGGTGCTGGTCGGCACCGGCACCACCCCTCTCGCCCTCGGAACCGTTGCCCCCGCCGGGAAGCGCGCGATGGCCGCCGCGGACTGGGCGCGCGGCACGGACCTCTCCGCAACGCCCCGCTTCGAACCACCCACCTCAGCCCAGCACAGCACCGACACCGGAAGCGCCTCATGACCGACCGCAGCTCCGATCCCCGCCAGCCACGCCGCACCGGACGTGGCCGCGATGCGCGTCGCAGCGACGATCGTCGCGATGATGCACGCCCGTCCCGCCCCCGGGATGCGCACGGCCGTGAACGGTCCGGATCTCGCGGCACCGGTGGGCCGCGACGCGGCTGGTCCCAGAGCCGCCCCTCGGAACGCTCCCGCACCGCCACGCCCTCACGCCTTGCGGCCTACGAGGCGATGCGCGCTGTGCGCGAGGACGACGCCTACGCCAATCTTGTCCTGCCCACGATCCTGCGCCGCCACCGTGTGCGCGGCCGCGACGCCGCCTTCGCCACGGAACTGTTCTATGGCACCCTGCGCGCCCAGGGTCGACTCGACGCGGTGCTCGCTGCCTGCATTGACCGACCCATGGAGCAGGTCGAGGCCGCCGTGATCGACGTGCTTCGGCTTGGCGCCCACCAGGTCCTCGACATGGCCGTCGCGCCGCACGCCGCGAGCTCCGAAACCGTGGCACTGGCCAGGCAGGTCGTCGGCGCCGGTGCCGCCGGTTTCGTCAATGCCGTGCTGCGCCGAGTGGGGGAGCACTCCAGCGAGGAGTGGATCCAGAGGATCGCGCCCGCACGCGAGGACGACGAACCAGCACACCTCGCGATCGCGCATTCGCACCCGCTGTGGGTGGTGCGCGCTCTCAGTGACGCCCTCGTGGCCCACGGCCGCGACCGCAGCGAGCTTGAGAGCCTGCTGGAGGCGCAGAACGAGGCGCCTCGAGTCTCCCTCGTCATGCGGCCCGGGCTCACCGACCTGGACGAGTTGATCGACTCCGGCGCGAGCGCCGGCCGCTGGAGCATGTTCGGTGCTTCCTGGCCATCAGGCGACCCCGGTGGCCTGGACGTGATTCGCGAAGGCCGGGCCGCGGTGCAGGATGAGGGCAGCCAGCTGATGGCCCTCGCACTCGGCCTTGGGGCCGATGACCTGGTGCTCGCCGACGACGCCCACTGGCTGGACCTGTGCGCCGGCCCAGGCGGTAAAACCGCGCTGCTGGGCGGCCTCACGATCGACCACAACGCCGAGCTGCTTGCCACCGAGCTGCAGGAGCATCGCACCGCCCTGGTGGAGCGCGCCGTCGCAGCACTCGTGGATGCCGGATGCGAGATCCAGTGCCTCACCGCCGACGGGCGCACTATAGGGAAGGACAGACCTGACACCTTCTCCCGTGTGCTCGCGGACGTGCCCTGCACCGGGCTGGGCGCGCTGCGGCGCCGCCCGGAGTCCCGCTGGCGCCGCCGCCCCGAGGACGTCGGCCAGCTCGGGGCGATCCAACGGGATCTGCTCACGAGTGCGTTGGATGCGACCGCCCCCGGCGGCGTGGTCGCGTATGTCACCTGCTCACCCCATCTGGCGGAGACACGCCTGGTGGTGGCCGATGTGCTGCGTCGCCGCAGCGACGTCGAACAGCTCGACGCCCGCGACGCCGTGCGAGCCGGCGTGCACCCGGATAAGCGTGACCAGATCGACCTGGGCGATGGCCCGTCGGTACAACTCTGGCCCCACATTCACGGCACCGACGCAATGTTCATCGCGCTTCTGCGTCGCCTGCCGCACCCTCAGGCCCCCACCACCTGCACCGCCCATGAGGAGGACCCGTCATGAACGCCCTGTACTCCACCGACGGCCACTACATCCACCCCAGCATCCTCAACGCCGACTTCATGCGGATCGGCGAGGAGCTCGACCGCATCGCCACCGCCGACGCGATCCACGCCGACGTGATGGACGACCACTTCGTACCGAACCTGACGTTCGGCCCCAGCATGATCGAGCAGATCGTTCGCCGCAGCGATCTGCCGGTGGACGCCCACCTCATGATCGAGGACGCCGACCGGCGTGCACCCGCTTACGCGGAAGCCGGCGCTTCCTCAGTGACTTTCCACCTCGAGGCCGCGAAAGCACCGATCCGGCTCGCCCGCGAGCTGCGACGCCGAAACGTCGCCGTCGGCGTCGGACTGCGCCCCGCAACCCCCGTTGAGCCGCTGCTGGATGTGATCGGCGAGTTTGACATGCTGCTGATCATGACGGTCGAACCCGGTTTCGGTGGACAGAGCTTCCTGGAGACGATGCTGCCGAAGATCCGACGGGCACGACGTGCCGTGAGCGAGGCGAACCTCGAAGTCTCTATCCAGGTTGACGGTGGCGTGAGCCGCGAGACGATCGAGCGCTGCGCCGACGCTGGCGCCAACGTGTTCGTGGCGGGCTCAGCGATCTACCGCGCCCAGGATGCCGCCGACGAGATCGCCGTGCTGCGTGACCTCGCGGGACAGCACCGCCACAGCTGACACCAACCGCCGCTCGCCCAAGCGCTGCCCGCCGTACGGTGCCGCAGGCTGGTCGGCTCATGCGCACAGTCCGCACTGCGGGCGCCACGGGGGAACGCCCCGGCGCTCGGTACGCTGTGCGTGTGAAGGATTTCGAGTCGCTGTTCGCTGAGCTCACCGAGAAGTCCCGCACCCGACCCGAGGGGTCGGGCACAGTCGCGGAACTGGACGCCGGCATCCACGCCATCGGCAAGAAGATCGTGGAAGAAGCCGCTGAAGTCTGGATGGCCTGCGAGCATGAATCCGACGCCGCCGCGGCCGAAGAGATCAGCCAGCTGCTGTACCACCTTCAGGTGATGATGATCGCCAAGGGGTTCAGCCTTGAGGACGTCTACCGCCACCTGTGAGGGAGAAACTCATGCTGCGTCTTGCCCTGCCCAATAAGGGAGCGCTGTCCGAGCCGGCGGCGAAACTGCTGCACGAGGCCGGTTATCGCGGCCGCGGAATGGCCAAAGAGCTCGTGGTCATCGACAACGAGAACGACCTCGAGCTGTTCTTCCTGCGCCCACGCGACATCGCCGTGTACGTCGGCACCGGCACCGTGGATGTGGGGATCACCGGGCAGGACATGCTGCTGGACTCCCGCACTGCGCACGAGCAGATCCTCTCGCTCGGCTTCGCCCGCTCCACCTTCCGCTTCGCTGCGCCCACCGATCAGCAGCGTCACCTCGCCTCTCTGGACGGCGCCCGGATCGCTACCAGCTACGAAAACCTCGTGACTGATCATCTCGCCGAGCACGGCATCAACGCTCAGGTGATCCACCTCGACGGCGCGGTCGAATCCGCGGTACGGCTCGGCATCGCCGATGTCATCGCCGACGTGGTCGAAACCGGAACAACGCTTCGACAAGCCGGCCTGGCGCCCTTCGGAGACCCGATCATGACCAGTGAAGCTGTGCTGTTCTCTCGGCCGGGTCTCGATCTCGACGAGGCCGGTGCGCATGTGCTCGACGTGCTCGTGCGCCGCCTACGCAGCGTGCTGGTGGCCCGCCAGTACGTGCTCCTCGATTACGACATCCCCACCGAGCTGCTGGAGCGGGCGGTGGCGATCACTCCCGGTTTCGAATCACCCACGGTCTCCTCGCTGCACGGCGGTACCTGGAGTGCTGTGCGTGCCATGGTGGAGCGCCAGGCCACTCACCGCATGATGGATGAGCTCTACGAGGTGGGGGCCCGCGCGATCCTGGTCACGGACATCCAGGCCTGCCGGATCTGAGGGACGTGGCTCAGCCGAATCACGCCCCGGACAGCAGTGCGCCATTGCACGGCACGATCATGCTGCGGCCACGTACGGTGCGCTGGAGCGCGTATGCCATTGCTGTGCTCGTGATGGGGGCGGCCATCGTCATGGCCGTGCTGATTCCCGGATTCACCCTGGGCAACCGGCTGGGCTTCCCCCTGTTCGGTCTGCTCATCGTCGTTTTCTGCCATATGGAGGCGTCGGTTCGGGCTGAGGCGCGGCCCGACGTGCTCATCGTCCGCAACCTCGTGCGCACCCACGAGCTGCAGTGGGCCCAGGTGATCGGCGTGAGCTTCCCGGCTGGTGATCCGTGGGCGCACCTGGATCTCTCCGACGGACGAACGCTGTCCGTGATGGCGCTGCAGCGCACCGACGGGGCACGCGGCCTCGCCCAGGCCCGCACTCTCGCGCAGCTGATCCGTGAGCGGGGAGAGGCGCACCACGGCGAGTGAACCGCGCGAGCGGTGACGTTCAGCCACGACGGCGAGTGAGCGGCGCCAGCGGCGACGTTCAGCCACGACGGCGAGTGAGCGGCGCCAGCGGCGACGTTCAGGCAGCGAGGAGTTCGGCGGCGCAGCGTCCAGCGAGTGCGGCGTACAGGAACGCCTCCGGATCTTCATCGAGGGAACGCCCCATCGTCGACAGGGAGACCGGTAGCGCCTCGCATGCCTCGCGCAGTCCTGTCGTCTCAACCTGAGCGAGCTGATGCTGGACGCCTCGCTGCGCCCCAACGTCGAGGATCGACTGCTGAACCTGTTCCCGGACGGACAGATGGAAAGCGCTGTGTGGTTCGTCGGTTTCGAGCGCTGGCACCGGAAGGCGGACCGGCGCGAGGCAGGCGGCACCGAACATGGTCTGTGCGTGATGAGACAGGCCGCGATGGCGCGGCCGAGGATCCGCGCCGGAGACCCGCAGCACCCCGATCGGTGCCCCATCCAGCACATGCGCGGCATGCACAGCCTCGGCCGCCTGCACACCGGAGAAACCCCAGCCGGTGCCCGTCCCCAGATTCCCGGGCCCCTGCACGAGGATCGCGACATCCGCACCCACCACGTGCCGTGCCCCGAGCAGCGCCGAATGCACCGTCACCGCTTCCAGATCACCACCGAAAGCCTGGCCAGCGCTGATCACCGCGGCGAGCAGACCCTCCGCACGCAGGACCGCGGCCGTACGCGACAGCGCCGCCGGCAGGGCCGCAGCGTCCGTGTGCACATGCGCGATCCGCGCCTGCGGACAGGTGGCTCGAATACCGGCCACCACAGCGGGCAGGGACGAATGCAGATCAGCGATCACCACCGGCATTCCGCCCAGGTCCTGTGCCTGACGCATCACCGGGTAGTGCTCACTGGCGGGATCATCGATCGCATCGACCATGGTCTGCATCGGCGTGTAGCGGGCCTTGACCATGTGACCACTGCCGTGCACGCACTCGGGAAGCACATCCAGCCGCGCCACCACAAGCGCTTCGCCACCCGTCCCCAGGCCGCGCCGCAGCGCATTCGTGTTCAGCAGCACCCGCTCACCAATGGTCACCATTCCGGTGAGCTCCGGATAGGCGAGGGCGCGTACCGTGTCCTGCTCAGTGCGAGCTTCAAGGCGCTGGACACCGGACCATCCCTCGCGCAGGCTCACGACCTCGGCGCGTTCCCATTGCAGCATGCGTATCTCTTATGCCACCCGCCCTGATCGAGGCAAGTCATGGAGGTGCGGCCCGCGGTATCAGGGTGGCTGAGCCGCGGAGCGGATGACCCTCCTGTGCAGTGGCGCGGGCCTCCTGTGTTGTGGCGCGGCCCTCCCGCGGCACAGCCGCCGTGGCTCTACGCTGGATCCGTGGCAGCTAGACCCGTTGAACGAATCCTCAACGTCATCATGACCATCGGGTCCCGTCGGCGGATCGACCGGGCCCGGCTACGTGCCGTCATCCCCGAGTACCGCGACGCTGCGAGCGACGACGCCTTCGAGCGGATGTTCGAGCGTGACAAAGCCGAGATCCTCGAGCTCGGCATCTCGCTGCGATCCCATCGGGATGAGTGGGACGACACCGTCCACTACAGCATCGCCCGTGCCGAGGACGACGCACAGCTGGACGTCACCCCCGAGGAATACGCGGTGCTGCTGGCCGCGAGCCGCGCCTGGGACGACGCCGCCGCGGGGGGAGCGGCCCGCCGCGCTCGCGCGAAACTTCTCAGCCTGGACCAGGACGCCGACCCCGACCTGCTGCGTCGCACACCGCACGGAACACTCGAATCGCTGCCGGTGCTCTCCCCACTGATCGAAGCGGTGACGGCGCAACGCACTGTCCGATTCCAGTACCGCAGCGCGAGCAGCGGTCTCGCGCAGCGCCATGTCGAACCGTGGGTGGTGCGGGTGCACGAAGGCCATTGGTACGTCTACGGCTTTGACCGCGACCGTCAGGCGCCACGCCTGTTCAGGGCATCACGTCTGGAGTCCTTCCCGCGCATGACCGGAATGGCCACCGCTACCAGACCGGAGGAGATCGACCTCGAGGCAATACTCCACAACATCGACACCTCGGACGAGGCAGGGCCGTCGCTCGTGCAGGTCGAGCCGTACAAAGCGCAACGACTGCGCAGCATCGCCGGCGCTGACCAGGCTGTGCCTGAGCTGACGTTGCCGACGATGCCCGCACCCTCCACGATCCGCCAGGTGCTCTCTGCAGCCCGCTGGGCAACGCTGATCACGCCGGGCCCGTGGCGCGAGAGAATCGCCCACACGCTCCAGCACATTGCCGAGCTGCATGCAGGCGACGCGGATCTCACACAGATCCAGAACGCTGAACCGTTACCCGCAGTGCGGATTCGCGCTGTCACCACTGGCGGGGAGACGCTCTCGCGACTGACGGCGATCGTCGGGTACGTCGGACAGCGTGGAGAAGCCGATATCGAGAAACTTGCCCACTCCTTCGGTGTTGGCGTGCCTCGCATCATCCAGGACCTTCAAGTGCTGTTCCTCTGCGGTGACCTCGGAGCAGGGTTCGAAGACCTCATCGAGGCAGAATGGGACGGCGGCGTGGTGCGCGTGCGCAACGCCGATGTTCTGCACCGCGCGCTGCGCCTGAGCGCGAGCGAAACCACTGCGCTGCTGGCCGGCCTCGGCGTGCTCGAAACGGCAGCAGGTGCCCAGGCGGAGATCGTCCGCAGCGCCCGCACGAAGTTGCTGGAGGCCTCCGCCACCGCGACAGAGCACGACACTGCCACGCCCGCTTCCGCTGCACCGCAGACCTGGGAGCAGACGGTGCTCACCGCGATTCAGGCATCGCTGCGAGATGCCGACGGGACCGACGGTCAGCCGCTCGTGATCCGCTACTCCTCACCGGCTCGGCGGGGGACGAGCGTGCGCCGTGTGCACCCCATCGCGTTGGAGACCGACGGGACACGCACCTATCTCCGGGCCCACTGCGAGCTCGTCGGCGAGGAGCGGACCTTCCGTGTCGACCGGATCGTGGAGCTGCTCGGTGAGGATGCGCGCCAGCACGACGAGGACCCGGGCGATGCGCTGGACCTGTCCGGACGCGTCTCGGGCGAGGTGTGGCTGCGTCTGGAGGGACCCGCCGCATGGATTGCGGAAGCGTTCGAGGCGCGAGAGCGACGCGAAGCCCCGGATGCGGGCTCAGCCTCTGGCGCCGTGCTCGTGCGTCTGGATGGCCCGGTGCGACACGCTCTCGTGGACGCTGTGCTCGAAGCTGGCGGCGCCGCCCAGGTCCTCACGCCACGTGATCTGCGAGACATGATCACTGTGTCCGCGCGGGACGCCTGCGAACGCCACACGGCGTCGTAACCGCTACGCTGGGACCGCTCGTCGCCCGACGAGCCGCATTGCCGTGTGCATGTCCCCGATTCCTGCATACACCTGTGGGATCATGCGGAGGGCCGTGAGAGCGCGGCACAGTTGAAAGGGTTTGACATGGGTATCTTCCGCTCCCCCGCGGCACTCATCATTCTGCTGCTGCTGGTGGTCCTGCTATTCGGTGCCGGCAAGCTTCCGGGCCTCGCCAAGAACCTGGGCCAGTCCATGCGCATCTTCAAGTCCGAGGTCGAGGAGATGACGAACAAGGACGACGATGATCGCGACGATCGATACGACCGCGATGACCGGTATGACCGCGAGGACCGTCGCCACCGCGATGACCGTGAGGACCGCTACGACCGCGACGAACGCCGCCACCGCGAGGATCGGTACGACCGCGAGGATCGCGAATACGATCCAGGCGAGCGTCGTGACCGTGAGGCCGAGCGCGAAACCGTCCGCGCCCGCGAAGACGACGACCCGTACCGCCGCGACTGACGACGTCCGCTCAGAAACAGTCGACGGGCGCCACAGGTGGGCGCCCGCCGGAACGGGAGGAAGTGACCGGCGTGGCGGATGACGACACGGCGCACCGGGACGAGCAGCCTGCAGCGAAGCGCCGGACAAAGAAGGTCAGACGCAAGAAAGACCCCGAAGGGCGGATGTCCCTCGGCGAGCACCTCACGGAGCTGCGCAACCGTCTGGTGATCACCGCGATCGCGGTGGTGATCTTCGCCATCGTGGGCTGGATCATCTATCCCTGGGTGTTCGAAGCGCTGAAACGGCCCTTCACCATCGCTGCCGCGGAGGGTTTCCCTGCTGAACTGAACTTCCAGGGTGTGGGCACCGGCTTGAACGTGCAGCTGCAGGTGTCCGCCTACACAGGCCTGATCCTCGCCTCACCGGTCGCCATGTGGCAGACCTGGGCGTTCATCGTGCCCGGTCTGCACCGTAACGAGAAGCGGTACGCATTGGGTTTCTTCGGCACCGGCATTCCCCTGTTCTTCCTGGGCTGCCTGGCTGGGTACTACGCCATCAACCGTGCCGTGCCGGTGTTCCTCAGCTTCACCCCGTCCGCCGAACAGGTGACCCAGATCATTCGGTATGACGAGTACCTGGGGCTGCTGGTCAAGACGATGCTGGCCTTCGGCATCGCCTTCATCCTGCCCGTGGTGCTCGTGCTGCTGAACACAATGGGGCTGTTGAGCGGCCGTGCCATGCTCAAGGCATGGCGCTGGGTGGTGTTCCTGTGCTTCGCCTTCGTGGCGGTGATGGTGCCGACGCCCGACCCGTTCACCCTGATCGGCATGTCCGCCGCGATCTGCAGCCTGTTCTTCGGGGCCGTGATCATCTCCATGCTCAACGACCGGCGCCGTGCCAAACGGGAAGCCCAGCAGGACTCAGCCGACCTGGATCGCGCCAGCACCCTCGAGGAGCTGGAGGAGGCAGCCGAGCGAAGCACCAGCCGCTCTCGCAAGGACGATCAGTGAGACGACTGCGCGTCGGCCTGCTGTCCAACCCCACAGCGGCGCTCGGAGGCGCTCAGCGCATCGGGCGGCAGGTCGCCACCCTGCTCACCCTGGCCGGCGTATCCGTTGTGGATATCTCCGGGCCCAACGCGCATGTCGCCCGCGCTCGCGCTCTCGAAGTGCGCGACACGCTCACCGCCCTCGTCGTCGTCGGCGGAGACGGCACCGTGTCGCTCGGTGCAGAGATCGTCGCCGGTACACCGGTGCGCCTGGGCATCGTCCCCGCTGGCAGTGGCAACGACTTCAGCCGCACCCTGGGCCTGCCGATCAACAACCCCGAGAAGGCCGTGCGCATCGCCCTGCGCGCCCTGTCACAGCCCGACATTGCGATCGACGCCATCGAGATCACCAGCAGTGGCCCACAGGCGCTGCCCCATCGCTCGATCGCCGTCGGCAACCTCTCGCTTGGCTTCGACGCCCTGGTCAACGCACGCGCCAACACGTTCCGCCTCACGCCGAACGTGCGCTACACGGCCGCTGTGCTGCGCGAACTGCCTGCCTTCACACCGATCCCGTACTGGATCAGCGTCGACGACGGTCCACGCGAAGAGATCGACGCCTCCCTGTTGACCGTGTGCAACTCCGGGTGCTTCGGCGGCGGGATGCGGCTTGTCCCCGATGTACGGCTGGACGATGGCACCCTCGAGCTGGCGACGCTTACCGGCATCAACCGCACCCGTCTCATGCGCTTCTTCCCGAGAGTGTTCCGCGGCACCCACACCACGGTGCCCGGCTTCAGTGTGCGGCCGGCACGAACTGTGAGCGTGGGCGTGCGCGATGACCGCAGTCTGCGCTCCTACGCCGACGGTGACCCCCGGGCGCTTCTGCCCGTCACCGCACGCGTGCTGCCTGGCGCCGTGAGGCTCCTCGCCGAGCTGCCGCAGCGTGACCTCGGCCCTGACCGTGCGGAGACGACGTGAGCTCCCCGTCTGAGAAGTACGCCGCCTGGCAGGAGAGCCGGAGGCGGGAGCGGACTGAGCTCGGCGCCTTCGCGCGTCGCGTCGACTTCGAGCTGGACCCGTTTCAGAACGACGCCTGCAGCGCGCTCGAATCCGGTCGTTCGGTGCTGGTCGCCGCGCCGACGGGGGCGGGGAAGACCGTGGTCGGTGAGTTCGCGATCCACCTCGCGCTCGCGCGCGGGCAGAAGGTGTTCTACACAGCCCCCATCAAGGCGCTGTCGAACCAGAAGCACGCTGAGCTGTGCGAATGGCTCGGCACCGACCGGGTCGGTCTGCTCACCGGCGATACCTCGGTGCGGCCCGACGCTGACGTCGTGGTGATGACCACCGAGGTTCTGCGCAACATGCTGTACGCCGACTCGGCGCTGCTGGACGGACTCGGCTACGTCGTGATGGACGAGGTGCACTACCTTGCGGACCGCCTTCGCGGACCGGTCTGGGAAGAAGTCATCCTCCATCTGCCCACCGACGTGCATCTCGTGGCGCTGTCCGCCACCGTGTCCAATGCCGAAGAGTTCGGGGCCTGGCTGCAGGAGGTGCGGGGCGATACGGACGTGATCGTCTCCGAAGTGCGGCCGGTACCGCTGTGGCAGCACGTTGTCATCGGCGATCAGCTGCTGGACCTGTTCGTCGATGACACGGGTGACGCCGTCGTGTCGCACGGTCCGCATGTGCGCGGCAATCGCACCGTCAATCCTGAGCTCGAGCGCGCTCTCTCACTCTCGGTTCCGGTGCCCGATGATCCGCGCCGCGGGGGAGGGCGGGGCCGGCATGATTCACCCGGCAGGCGCGGACGCGGTGAGGCCCGCGGAGGCCGGAGCCGAGGGGCGAAACATCGTTCCCGGCGCGGGGCAGGCCATGGCTCACGGAACGGTCACCACACAGACAGCGCCGACCGGGGGCACGCCGGAAGGGAACGGCCACCCCGTGGCGGTGAGCACCGACGAGGCCGCGGGATTCGACGGGCGGACGTGATCCGGCTGCTGGATAGCGAGGGTCTGCTGCCCGCGATCATGTTCATCTTCTCGCGCGCCGGCTGCGACGCCGCCGTGCAACAGTGCGCACGGTCCCGACTACGCCTCACCGACGACGACGAACAGCGCCGCATCCGGCGCATCCTCGACGAGCGTCTGGCCAGCATCGGCATCGAAGACGAACAGGTGCTCGGCATCGGGGACTTCCGGCGCGCCGCACTCGACGGGTACGCCGCCCACCACGCCGGCATGATCCCGCTGCTGAAGACCGTCGTGGAAGAACTGTTCGCCGGCGGCCTGCTCAAAGCCGTCTTCGCCACTGAGACTCTTGCACTCGGCATCAATATGCCGGCACGCAGCGTCGTGCTGGAAAAGCTCGTCAAGTTCAACGGCATCGACCATGCTGACCTCACCGCGGGGGAGTACACGCAGCTCACCGGCCGGGCAGGACGGCGCGGCATCGACACCGAGGGACATGCTGTCGTCGTGGCAGGACCCCGCTTCGATGCGCAGGCCGTCGCCTCACTCGCCTCACGCCGCACCTATCCGCTGCGCTCCGCCTTCCGCCCCACCCCGAACATGGCGGTCAACCTGCTGGAGGTCTGCGACACTGCGCGCGCTCGCACGATCCTCGAGACCAGCTTCGCCCAGTTCCAGGCAGACCGGTCTGTGGTCGGGCTCGCCCGCCGCGCCCGCGAACTGGAAGGCACCGTTGCGGACTACACCAGCGCACTGCGCTGCGACCACGGCGACCTGCTCGAGTACGCTGACCTCCAGGCACAGATCACCGCCCGCGAAAAGGAGCTGTCCCGCGAGCGGGCATCACAGGATCGTGAACGCACCCGCGGCACCCTGCGCCGCCTGCAACGCGGCCAGATCCTCGCCCTGCCCGGCGGCCGACGCCGCGGCTACGTTGTGGTGCTGCATGTGGACCGCGACGTGATCGGTGGACCCGCTATCGAGGTGCTGGATACCGACGCGCGCCGGCGCACGCTGCGCTCCGGTGACCTGCCCTCCGCACCAGCCGTGATCGACACGCTGCGCCTTCCCCGCCCGGACAGGCTCGCCTCCGCAAAGGTGCGGCGTGACACTGCCGCAGCGCTGCGCTCACGCCTGGCCGGCCACGATGACGATCCGCGTCGTGCCGTGCGCGAACGCGCACCACGCACCCCGTCCACAGCAGCCACAGACACGCAGCTGCTGCGCCTCAAGGAGAAACTCGCGGCCCACCCCTGTGCCGCCTGCCCCGAGCTCGACGCGCATATGCGCTGGGTGGGACGGCGCCGCAGCACGCTCGCTGAACTCGCCTCGGTCACCCGTCGGATCGCTGGGCGCACGAGCACCCTCGCCCGCCAGTTCGACCACCTGTGCGCACTGCTGCTCGACCTCGGCTACCTGCAGGAGGATGAGGACGGCGAGCTGAAGCCGACCGCGGCAGGCAGACGCCTGCGGCATGTGTTCAGCGACCGCGACTTGCTCATCGCCGAGTGCCTCGAGCACAGGGCATGGCAGTCGCTCACTCCCGCGGGGTTGGCCGCCGTTGTCTCGGCCGCTGTGCACGAAAGCCGCCGTGACGACATCGGCGCCTCCGACCTGCCCGCTGAGCCCGCCGTCGAGATCGCCCTGAACGCCACAACGCGGCTCGCCGAAGACCTGCACCGCGCACAGCTGCGCCACGGCGTGGATCCCACCAGCCCGCCCGATCCCGCCGTGTGCTCTGCCGTGCACCGGTGGGCCTCCGGTACGCATCTGGCCGCTGCCCTCACGGGCACGACCCTCAGCGCCGGCGATTTCGTGCGGCACTGCCGGCAGGTGATCGACCTGCTGGACCAACTCACCGCTGACCCCAAACTCGGCGCAACCGCCCGCCAGGCCGTGGCCGGGGTACGCCGCGGACTTGTCGCCCAGGAGATCACCGCATGAGCCGAGGAACGACCCTGTACACCGGCATCGTTCTCTACAGCACGCTCGATCCGGAAGCCAGCGCCATGCTGGTCGAGGACGAGCTCATCACCTGGATCGGTGCGGAGGATTCCGCACAGGCCCTACACCCGGACGCCGAGCAGATCGATGCCACCGGCTGCCTGGTCACGCCAGGTTTCGTCGACGCAGCATCCACAGCTGACGGCTCCGCGCCAGACCCCGGCGAGACGGTGCATGCCGCCGCCTCCGGCATCGTGATGCGACTGCCCGGGCCGACGGGGATGCGCGACGGGGTGCATGTGCTCGCCCCACTCAGCGAGTCCGCGCCGTACCGGACCCTCACTGCAAGCGGTGTGCCGCTCGCCCTCGGCTCCGCTGGTGTGGACGAGCATCGTGATCCCTGGGCATGGGTGCGTGCCGTCAGCGAGCAGGGCCCAGCGCAGGAGCGCCTCAGTGCACGTGCCGCCTACCTCGCCGCCACCCGTGGCGGGCTGCGCCTGGCCGGCGTGTGGCACCCGGGATCTCTGCAGACTGCCCTGCCCGCGACCTTCGTGATCTGGGAACCGTGGGACCTCACCGTGCGCGGTACCGGATCCGAACGGGACACCTGGTCCGCAGATCCGCGTGCTCGCACCCCGCTGCTGCCCGATCTCAGTGTCGGCACACCGCGTGCACTGCGCACCGTGAGCCATGGCGAGATCCTTCACGACATCCTCGATGAGGTCACGGGGGATGACGGGTGAGCCGGAACGCCCGTGGACGAGGCTATGACGACGGTGACGCCCTGGACCCCACTCCTGCGCTGCTGGCCGTGCCGCTCGGAGCCGTCGGCGGCGGCCTGGCGCTGCTCGCTTTTCCTCCGTACGGCCTGTGGTGGCTGCTCCCGATCGCACTGGGGTTGCTGTCCGCGGCGGTGCTGACCCGATCCTGGGTCACGGCGGTGTTCTCCTCGCTCGCCTGGGGGCTCGCCTTCTTCGTGCCGATGACGCACTGGGCCGCAACCTATGCGGGCACACCGCCGTGGCTCGCCCTGGGCGTGTTCGAATCGCTCTATATCGTGCTGTATGGCCTGCTCGCCCGGGTTCTGCTGGTCCGCTGGGGCCCGGGATTGAAGACCCTGGTGGGTGTCGCATGCCTGTGGGTGGGTGTCGAATCGCTGCGCTCTCACGCGCCCTGGGGCGGTCTGCCGTGGGGAGCGAGCGGCTTCGCCCTCGCCGACTCGCCGCTGCTCACACTCGGCCCCTGGATCGGCATGGCCGGGCTCGCCTTCGTCATGAGCGTGTTCGGCTCCCTGCTGTTCAGCGGTGTGCTGGCCCTGCTCGGCAGGCGCCACCGGGGCCTGGGCGGTATCGGCGGAGTGTGGCCGATTGCCGTTGTGTTCGCCTCCGTTCTCGCCTGCGCCGTGGTCCCCACTCCGGGGGCGACCGTGCCCAAGGATCGCAGCACACTGCGTGTCGTCGGCATCCAAGGGTCGATGGACCCCATCGACCCCGCGACCCTCGCCATGCCGGACGACGTGCTCACGAACAACATCGCCACGACGAATGAGGCACTGGCAGCGCACGACGAGAGCGGCCGATCTCCCGCACTGATCCTGTGGCCCGAGGACTCCGTCGGCTCCGACCCACGCGAAGACCCCGCGGCGGGCTACGCATTGACCGCTCTCGCACAGCGCGCCGACGCTCCGCTTCTGGTGGGCACCCAGACACCCGAGGGGGAGCACCACCGCTACAACGTCTCTGTGCTGTGGACACCGCAGGGTGAGGCGAGCTGGACCTACGCCAAACGCCACCCCGTGCCCTTCGGCGAGTATGTGCCGATGCGTTCGGTGCTGCGTACCGTCTCGCCGATGGTGGACATGGTCACGCGCGATATGCTCCCCGGCGATGAGGTGGGTGTGCTGGATCTGGGCTCAGAACACGGCACGCAGGGGAAGGTCGGTGTGCTGATCTGCTTCGAGATCGCCTACGACAACCTCGCCCATGACGTCGTGGACGACGGCGCCGAGCTCATCGTCGTCCAGTCCAACAATGCCCTGTTCGGCACGTCCCATGAGGCGATTCAACAGCTCGCCCAGGCAAAGGTGATCGGTGTGATCACCGGGCGCTCCGTGGTGCACCTCTCGACCGTGGGGCATTCGGCCGTGTACGACCCCGAGGGGCGACGCATGGACTTCGTCGGACACTGGGAACAGGGCTTCCTTGCCGCCGACGTCCCGCTGCGCACCACCATCACACCCGCAGTCGCTGCCGGATCATGGCCCGCGATCGTCCTCTCCGTCCTTGGGGTCCTCGCCGTTGCAGCAGCGTTCGCCTCCTCGACCCGTGCCGTTGCCGCGCCCGCGAGCCGCCGACGGGGCACACAGAACGGACCCCAGCGACGATCGACCACCACGACGAGGAGGACCTGACATGCCCGGACACACCCCGCAGGGCACCTCGGAGTGCACGGGCCTGCTCGTCGTCATGCCCACCTACAACGAGCGTGCAACGCTGCCCGGCACGTTGCATCGGCTTCGACGTGCCGTCCCGCTCGCGCATGTGCTGGTGGTCGACGACGCCTCACCGGATGGCACCGGCGATTGGGCCGATCAGGCCGCTGCCGAGGATGGCAGCATCCATGTTCTCCACCGCACCGCGAAGAACGGCCTGGGACCTGCGTACCTGGCCGGATTCGAGTGGGGGTTCGAGCACGGCTTCGACGTGATCGTGGAGATGGACGCCGACGCCTCCCACCGTCCGGAACAGCTTCCCCGCCTGCTTGACGCGATCCAGGACGGCGCGGAGCTGGCGGTCGGTTCACGGTGGATTCCTGGCGGCCGGGTGCACGATTGGCCGCTGCACCGTTTGCTGCTGAGCCGGGGAGCGAACCTGTATGTGCGGCTCTGGCTCGCCCTGCCGGTGCATGACGCCACAGCCGGGTTCCGCGCCTACCGCGCAGATCTGCTGCGTGTGCTGATGCGCGAGAGCGTCGCCTCGCAGGGCTACTGCTTCCAGGTCGATATGACGCGACGCGCCTGGGCGGCCGGGGCCGACATCCGGGAAGTCCCGATCGATTTCGATGAGCGCACCGACGGTGTGAGCAAAATGAGCTCGCGGATTGTGCGCGAAGCGCTCGTGCGCGTGACACTGTGGGGAATACAGCGGCGCTGGCAGCAGTTGAAGAGTCTGCTGCGTCAGGGGAGGCGGCGCTGAGGCGCCGCACGAACGCTGAGGAAGGGACGACCGCCATGACCTCGACCGGATCGACCTCACGCCGCGCTGATCAGCCGCGCCGTCGCCCGTGGGGGCGATGGATCCCTGTGGGCGTCGCGCTTCTGGGCCTTGCCGAGCTCGCCCTCCTCGTGCTGATCGCGGTCAAGACCAGCCTGTGGTGGTCACTGCTGATCGTCGCGCTTGGCTGGATCATCGGCTTCGCTCTGGTGGTGGCCGCGGGGCAGCAGTCCTTCAGCAGAGTCCGCTCCCTGATCCGTGCGGTGCGAGGCCGCGGGGACGTGCAGGACCACCTCTCACGGCCCGCCTTCACACTGCTCGCGGCCGGCTGTTTCTTCTTTCCCGGTCTGCTCACAGACGTCGCCGGAATCATCCTGCTGCTCACGCCGGTGCAGCGCCGTACCGTCTCCGCGGTGGGACTGGGCAGCGCCTCGGAAGGTGCCCGCACAGTGCTGTATCGCCGACGCGGACCGGGCGTCATCGAAGGGGAGATCATCGTGGACGCTGAGCCGGTGCGTCCGCAGCCCACGGGTAACCCCATGCTCGACCAACAACCGAAAGCTTGAGCCCAGCTGACCCGCTGAAAAGCCCATGGGCTCAAAGGCACCGGGAGCTGAACGTGCGAGTCAGCGGTCCACGCGCCTTTGCGCATCAGCGGTCAGTTCGCGCTCGTGAACCGGGTCCCTTCGCCGTCGGCTGACACCCTCACCTCCGGCCGAGATGCCGAAGCACGCCGCGTGGCTCGGGATACCTCGCCTCGTACCACGGGCGTGCTCGGATGGCGGATCAGAGAGTGCGGCTAGAGCTGGTGTGCAGTTTGCCGGCGCGCAGCAGCTCCAGTCGCTGATCCAGCAGCTCCTGCAACTCTTCCTCGCTGCGACGCTCCAACAGCATGTCCCAGTGGGTGCGCTGCGGCTTGCCGGGCTTCTCATCCGGCTTCTCGTGGTCACGCAGCACAGCGGTCTCACCGCAGCGGCACTCCCACACGGCCGGAACCTCCGCCTCAACAGAGAACGGCAGAATCGTCGTGTGGCCCTTCGGGCAGTCGTACGCGGTCTCCTGACGCGGCGCCGCCAGCACACCCTCGTCGGTCTCCATGGACAGGGAGCCCAAGCGGGTTCCCCTCAGACTGCGGCTGTTCATACTGCTCCTCGCTTCCTGCCGATGGGTTCGGGTCCGGGCGCATCACGCGCCGGGCACCATCACGGTGCAGCGCTGAGCGGCCTCGGATTATTCCCTTCGCTGCTCTCCAGCAGGTCGGAGAGCAGATCGACGCGATTGGTCACGATACCATCGACCCCCATCTTCAGCAGGTCTGACATGTGGGCAGGATCATCGATCGTCCACACATGCACCTCACAGCCGGCTCGGTGCGCCGCCGCCACGAGCCGCGGCGTGAGGATCCGCACGCCGCGATGCGTCGGCGGAATCTGCAGGGCGCCATACGGATGCAGCAGCCGACGCATCACAGCGTCAGGCACCTCGACGGCCTGTGCAGCGAGCACGGCCGTGATCCGACCCCGTGACGGGCTGCGCATCGGCACCACGCCGCTCGTTGCTCGCACTGCTTCAACAGCGCTGCGCGCCACCCGGTCATCGAAGCTCGTCACACAGATGCGGCGCGCCGCGCGCGTGCGAGCGATCGCCCGGGCAGCAGGTGCGATCGCCGCTTCATCCTTCACGTCAATATTCACCGGTACGTGACGGAACGCATCGAGCACATCGTCGAGCCGGGCCAGTGGCTCATCGCCAGCGACCCGCACTGTGTCCACGTCTTTATCGCGCAGCTCGGCAACGGGCAGATCGAGGCCAGCAACGCGCTGCAGCGTCTCGTCGTGAAACGCAAGAGCTGTGCCATCCGCTGTCGATCGCGTGTCCGTTTCGAGCATGTCGGCGCCCTCGCCCAGCGCATCCCGGAAAGCGCGCAGGGTGTTCTCCGCGCCGTCGAGGGCGAAGCCCCGGTGGGCGATCCTGCGCGGCCGTGGCCCCGGCAGGAAGCGTGAATGGCTCTCAGAAGAACTGCTGGTCGATGAGGGCATCCTCTTCCTCCTCGTCACGGGTCGGTCTGCGGGATCGACGGCGGGAGGGTGGTGCCTCGTCCGGCGTCGGCGTCGAAGGCGGGTGGGCTGTGTCAGCGTTCACGGCTGTCGGATGCGGTGCGGAGTCGGTCGCGTCGTCCTCCTCGCGAAGCCGTCGCCGCAGGAGCACGACCCAGCCCAGCGGGAAGAATGACGCGAAGATCCACCATTGGAACGCGTAGGACAGGTGCGGGCCCAGGGATGTGTCGGGCCGGGGGAGTGGCAGTAGTGTCTGCGTGTTCTGAGCAGGGTCCTCTTCCCGCATCACCAGGTATGCGCCCGCGGTCAGCGCCTGAGGATCCACTCCGGTGCGTTCGGCGACCGTGACTGGATGTACGGTCTGCACCTGGCCGGGCGGATCGCTGCGGGACGACAGCTCCCCTTCGACCGGACGCAGCACGCCGGTGACGGTGAGTTCGCCGTCCGGAACGCGAGGCTGCTCGGCGGGGGCGGAGCGCCGCGAATCGCTGTCGACCCAGCCACGCACCACGAGTGTGGTGCGCCCCGATTCCTCGGTGAACGGGACGAGCTGCCAGAACCCGGTGCGTCCGCCGAGCGTGCGGTTGCGGACATACAGCACGCAGTCCTCACCGGTGCAGTAGCGTCCATGCATGCGCACGGGGCTCCACTCGGCATCCGGCGCGAGAGTGGAGTCGTGCTCCGGAAGCACGGTCGCCAGCGACTGCGGTTCGGCCTCCACCTGCTGCTCAATAAGAGCGGCGCGATCACGCTTGCCTTCGAACCGGCCGAACTGCCACAGCCCCAGGCAGATACAGGTCACGGCGCCGATCGTCACCACGAGCAGACCCACCAGGCTCTCGCGGCTGAACAGGAGCCGTAGCAGAGGCCGTCGCTCCCGCTCAGCGTCCATGGGGCGGCGCAACCGGCCGTGCCGCGGTAAGAGACGACGGAACGGCAAGTAATAGAGCGGCCCGGCTCATCGTGGGCAGGGTCGTGATCGCGAAGTCCCTCGCGAACACGAACGCCACCACGGTGGCTGCTAGCAGGAGCAACCCCAGAACGGTCACCGTGATGTGCATCCCCAAACGCAGCCGAGGGCGCGAGCGCCGCGGTTTCGCCGGTGGAAAACCGTAGTCCTCCGCTTGCAGGTGATTGTCGGAGTACATGCCGGGGTTCAGCACGGCGACGGGATACGTGTCGATACGCTGACGCGGTCGTGCACCACTGGCAGGAACGTCCTCTGAGGCCTGCAGCGGTCCGTCGGCTGCCGTCGAATCATCCTCGAGCCACAGGTGCCAGCCTGTGGGAACCGGGCCCCAGGCACGTTGTGGCACCCAGTCCGCGGGCGGCGTCCAGCCCTCCGCCGGAGGCTCAGGCCAGTTCGGCGGAGGGTTGAAGTGCGCGGTGGCGCCAGACGTGCTCACTTCTCGGGCACCGGCCACGTGTATTCGTTGGCGAAGGTGTTGTACACGAGCTGCATGCCGCCCGCCTTCTCCACCTCGAACAGAACACGCACCGAGTAGGTATCTCCTGCCTTGAAGGATTCGGGTGCGTCAAGACCGACGCCGGCGTCCTTCAGGCCGTAGCTTGCCGACGCCGGGGAGATCTTCCCGCCGTACGGGGTGGTGATCTCGAA
Source organism: Brachybacterium timonense (assembly GCF_900258505.1). Classification (GTDB taxonomy): domain Bacteria; phylum Actinomycetota; class Actinomycetes; order Actinomycetales; family Dermabacteraceae; genus Brachybacterium; species Brachybacterium timonense. Next base: position 1,749,219 of record NZ_LT984895.1, on the reverse strand, counting down.
GTTGTAGGCGCCGAAGTCCATCTCGCCCTCCTCGACCGTGATCTCCGCGGTCATCGCGAGGTAGTCCCCGCCCGCCAGCGGCGACGGATCGACTGTGCCGCCGTACTCACTGGGCAGGTCAGCAGGCTTCATGAACTTCATATCAACCTTGATCGACCCCTTCCCGGAGGACGACGCAACGGCCACGGCCTGAGCGCTCGGATCCACCGTGGGCAGGTTGGTCGGCGTCGACACCGGAGTCGGATCCTCACTCGCGGTGGGATCCTCCGTGGGGTCGTCACTGGCGGTCGGATCATCCGTCGGATCCTCAGAGGTCGACTGCTCCGAGGTGGTCGGCTCCGGGGCAGGGTCCTCGCCACCCCCACGGCCCAGGAGCACGACGGCGCCGATCACGCCCGCAATCAAAGCCGCGATGAGGAACAGCACGATGCAACCCACCCACCAGAAGCGGGCGACGAGCCCCTTGGACTGACCCTGCTGTGGCTGCGTGGTCGCGGTCCACTGGCCGGAATCGTTCGCCGACCCGTACCCGGGAGACGGCTGACCATAGGGCGAGGGTGAGGCCTGGTCGTCGGCGTACGGCGACGCCTGACTCGGGTTGTATGGCGACACCCCGTCGTACGATCCAGCAGATGCGGGACCGTACGGCTGCCCGTACCCGTGGTCTGCGGAGTCATCGCCGTAGCCAGCGGCAGGGGAGGCCTGACCATGAGCGGTGCCGTACCCATGGGCCGCAGAGTCGTCACCATAGCCGGCAGGGGCTGCACCCTGCTCGTGCGAGGTGTCGAAGCCCTGATCGGCTGAGCCATCGCTGGGGACTGCGGCAGACGCGGCCGGGTCGGTGCCATGGGGCGCGGAGTGCGCAGTCTGGTCGGTGCCGTGGGCGACGGGCTCCTGCCCGCCGTCGACGGGCTGTGCGCTCTGATCCTGTCCAGCATTCAGCTCCGAGGCCGCCTCGGGCTCATGCGTGGGCGCGGGGTCAGTGTCATTGCCGCGCGCGCCGACAGCACCCGCAGCGGCCGCTGCAGCTCCAGCGGTCACGGCAGCGGGAGCCGCGAAGGACGTTCCCTGCCCCTGATCAGTCGGCACACCGGCATCGACGTGCGCAGAGGCACCACGATCGTCCGACGCCGTGCCGCCGGTTCGTTCGGACTCTTCCGCAGGCTGGCCGCCATGCGTGTGGCCGGCGGCGGGCTCTTCGTATGAGGTTGCCTGCTGCAGGTCATGCTCAAGGTTCGGACCGGCGTACTCCGCTGTCTCCGCTGCGGTGCCCGGTGTGCCGTGGTGGCGGGGCGTGTCGGCCTGTGCGGAAGGCTCAGCGTGGTCCTCGATGGACCGGTCGGCATGACTGTCCTGTGCACCGTGGGAGTCGGTGGACGGAGTCTGCGGCTGGCCATGATCCGCGGCATCCACGGGGCCGGCGCCATGCGAGGCACCGTGGTCGCCGTGTGCATCGACCGACGGCTGCGCAGCGGAGTCCTGCGGCTCCAGGGGCGCCTGCTCGAGCGACGCAGCCTCACGATCCTGTGAGGTGACCAGGCGGGTGGCGTCTTCATCGACCGGCTGGGCCGGGGCGTCGGCGGGCAGGGGGCGGTCCTGTGACGGGACGACGCGGGTGGCGTCGTCATCGACCGGCTGGGCCGGGGCGTCGGCGGGCAGGGGGCGGTCCTGCGACGCGACCACGTGGGTGGCGTCGTCGTCCGCGGACTGCTCTGTGGCATCGGTGTTCGTCACCGCGTTATCCGCATCCACCCAGAAGCTCCAGCCTTCGGGCGCGGGCCCCCACGACGGATCCGGCTGCCACCCCGGCGGCGGAGCCCATTCAGGATCGTCAATAGGCCAGTTCGGCGGCGGATTGAAGCGGTATGCCATGAAGATTCCCTTTTCCGTGCTGTCCCGAAGCGGACATCGATGCGGCCCCCACGTCGCACCGAATGCTCTGTGCACCCGTATCGTAGATCACGACCCTGACCGATAAAGGTCGCCCGCCGTGCCCAGCCCGCCATCGGCGGCGATACCACCACCACAAGGAGTTCCCATGAGCAGCAGCCCAGCCGACACCACCGCTGAACGCAGCGTCCTGATCACCGGCGGCAACCGTGGAATCGGCCGCTGCATCGCCGAGGAGTTCCTGCGCCGTGGTGACAAGGTGGCTGTCACCAGCCGCTCCGGCAGCGGCGGGCCGGAAGGCGCGCTCACGGTCGCCGCTGACGTCACCGATGCTGCCAGTCTCGACCAGGCGATCGCCACCGCTCAGGAAGCCCACGGCCCCATCGAGGTGCTGGTGGCCAACGCCGGCATCACCGATGACCAGTTGCTGCTGCGCATGAACGACGCATCCTTCGAGTCGGTGATTGACACCAACCTCACCGGGGCGTTCCGGACAGTCTCCCGCGTGATCCGGTCCATGATGCGTGCGAAGAGGGGCCGCATCGTGCTGATCAGCTCCGTCGTTGGACAGTACGGTTCGCCAGGCCAGGTCAACTACGCCGCATCCAAGGCGGGCCTGGTGGGCATGGCCCGCTCGATCACGCGTGAACTGGGCTCCCGCGGCATCACCGCGAACGTTGTCGCTCCCGGCTACATCGACACCGACATGACAGCGAGCCTCAGCGACGATCTCAAGGCCAAGTATCGTGACGCCATCCCCGCCGGGCGCTTCGCCGACCCGGCTGAGGTTGCCAAGGTGGTCGCCTTCCTTGCAAGTGAGGACGCCGCCTACATCTCCGGTGCCGTCATTCCTGTCGACGGTGGACTGGGCATGGGACACTGAGTCAGTCCATAGCCACCGCAGGATGATCCCTGCCCATCAGCACGAGGTGTGATCGCGCCGTCATGGCTTCTTCCGACCCCGACAGTCGCCTGCTCCTGCTCATGCGACACGGGAAGGCCGACAGCAGTTCTGAGTCCAGCGATCGCGAACGCGAACTCACCGACCGCGGAGCTGCGCAAGCAGCACTGATCGGCGAGTACCTCGAATCGCAGGGTGTGCGCCCCACGCGGGTGCTCGTCTCCGACTCCGTGCGCACACGCGGAACATGGGAGGCCCTCGTCGAGGCGATGCCCGGTTTCCACGGCAAAGCGACATTCCACGAAGAGCTATACTCCGGCACCCCGGCCGACGCACTCGATCTGATCCGCACACGCAAGGACAAGCATGCAGTGGTGCTTGTGATCGGGCACGAGCCGACGATGGGCATCCTCGCGACCGCACTGGCAGATGAAGACTCCGACCCCGGATCGCTCGCACAAGCCCGAATCGGGCTATCCACCGGACAGCTCGCCGTGCTCTCCGCTGCCGAGGAACACTGGGGCGATCTGCGCGAACAGGGAATGCGGTTGCACACCATCGTCCGGCCCTAACGCAGTACGCAGCGGGGCGCTATCAGCGTCCGTCGGCCTCCGCCTTGGCGAGCTGCGCTAGCATCAGCGGCCAGGCATCCAGGAGCGATGGCCCCTCCAGTTCCGCATCGGCCACCCGTCGCAGCGCCGGCTTTGCCCTAAACGCAATACCCAAGCCCGCGGCCTGCACCATCAGCGTGTCATTGGCTCCATCGCCGATCGCCACGGTGCGCTCCAGGGGGAGCCCGTACTGCTCGGCGAGCGCACGCAGTGTCTTCTCCTTGCGTCTGCCATCCACCACGGGTCCATCGGTGCGACCGGTGAGGCACCCCGCGGCGATCTCGAAACGGTTCGCCACCACGTGAGTAACCTGGCACTGTCGAGCCAGTGGCGTGATCACCTCCGTGAAGCCCCCGGAGACGAGGGCGGTCACCCAGCCATGCTCGTGGGCACGCAGGAACAGATCGCATGCACCCGGCGTCGGGACAAGGTTGGCCCGCACCAGATCGAGCACCCCCTCATCCAACCCCTCTAGCAGTGCGACGCGACGTGCAAGCGATTCAGTGAAGTCGAGCTCGCCGTGCATCGCGGCATCGGTGACTGCCGCGACCTCCTCTCGGACGCCGGCGTGTTCAGCAACCAGCTCGATGACTTCCTGCGTGAGGAAGGTCGAGTCGACGTCGCTGATCAGGAGACCGTTTGGTGGTATCACGGCTCGATGACGGTGCCTTTGCCGATCACCGTGATCCCCGATTCGGTCACCACGAACCCGCGGGCTCGATCCTGATCGGCATCCAGGCCGATTTGGGTGCGGGGCGGCACGACCACGTTCTTATCGATGATCGCTCGGTGGATCTGGGAATGCCGGCCGACCACCACGCCATCCATGAGCACCGAATCGGTGACGTTGGACCAGGAGTTCAGCCGCACCCCCGGGGAGATCACCGAGCTCGCGATCTGCGCGCCGGAGACCACGACACCGGGGGAGACGATCGAATCCACGGCAGAGCCCACGCGCCCCGGGCCGGCGTGGACGAACTTCGCTGGCGGCACGTTGCGGATCCCCGCAAAGGTGGGCCATTCCTCGTTGTACAGGTTGAAGACGGGATGAATCGAGATCAGATCCATGTTCGCGTCGTAGAACGCGTCCAGCGTGCCGACGTCACGCCAGTAGTCACGGTCGCGATCGGTGGACCCGGGAACGTCATTGTGGATGAAGTCGTACACCGTTGCAGCGTTCTGTGCGACGAAGTACGGGACGATGTCACCGCCCATGTCATGAGCGGAATCAGGATCGGCACCATCTTTCGTCACAGCCTCCACCAAGGCGTCGGCGTCGAAGATATAGTTGCCCATCGAGGCCAGTACCTGCGTGGGGTCATCAGCGAGGCCAGCGGTCTCCTTCGGCTTCTCGACGAAACGGTGGATCAGCGTCGTGTCCGGCTCGTCGGTCTCGATCACACCGAACTGGTCCGACAGCTCGATCGGCTGACGGATCGCTGCTACAGAGCAGGGCCGGCCCGCCTCGATATGCGCATCGAGCATCTGCGAGAAGTCCATGCGGTAGACGTGATCGGCGCCGACCACGACCACGTAATCCGGCTTCTCCTCTTCGATCAGATTGAGCGACTGGTAGATCGCGTCCGCCGATCCGAGGTACCAGTGCTTGCCCATGCGCTGCTGCGCCGGCACCGGGGCAACGTAGTTACCGAGCATCGAGCTCATGCGCCACGTCGTGGTCACATGCTTGTCCAGGGAGTGGGATTTGTACTGCGTGAGCACAACCACACGCAGATACCCGGAGTTGACGATGTTCGACAGTGCGAAATCGATCAGACGGTAGATACCGCCGAACGGCACAGCGGGCTTGGCCCGGTCGAGGGTCAGCGGCATGAGGCGCTTCCCTTCGCCGCCGGCGAGGACGATGGCAAGGACCTTCTTCGACATGCTTCGAGGATAATGCAGAGGTGGCCTCCATCACCCCTCCGGAAGGCCCGGCTGAGACGACAACCGGATGAACACTCGGATGCACGGAAGGAGCGGCCCTATGCGCGTGGACCTGCTGACGAAGGAGTACCCGCCCGCGGTGTACGGAGGAGCCGGTGTGCACGTCGCCGAGCTCACCCGTGTGCTGCGGCCTCACATCGAGGTCCAGGTGCGCTGCTTCGGCGCCGAGCGCTCCGAGACGGACACTACCGCCTACCGCACGCCACATGAACTCGAGGGCGCCAATGCCGCACTCGCCACCATGGGCACCGACCTGCAGATCGCGGCCGACTGCGCCGGGGCGGATCTGATCCACTCCCACACCTGGTACGCCAACTTTGCCGGACATACCGCCTCCCTGCTGCACGGGGCACCGCATGTGCTCTCGGCGCACTCCTTGGAACCGTTACGACCGTGGAAAGCAGAGCAGCTCGGCGGCGGGTATGCGCTGAGCTCCTACCTTGAACGCGCCGCTTACGAGTATGCCGCCGGGGTGATCGCCGTCTCTGCCGGCATGCGGGAGGACATCCTGCGTGCCTACCCGATGGTCGACCCTCAGCGGGTGCATGTGGTGCACAACGGCATCGACATCGAGCAGTGGCAGCCGAACACGGAGACGTCGGCTCTCACCACTCGTGGCATCGACCCGGAGGCACCGACGATCGTGTTCGTCGGCCGCATCACCCGGCAGAAGGGCCTGCCGTACTTCCTGCGTGCTGTGCGCGAGCTGCCCGCTGACTACCAGGTGGTGCTGTGCGCGGGAGCGCCGGACACTGAGGAGATCGCCCGCGAAGTCTCTGAGCTGGTTTCAGGGCTGCGCTCAGACCGCGACGGGATCCACCTGATCACCGAGATGCTGCCGCGCCACGAGCTGACGCAGCTCCTTAGCCACGCCACGACCTTCGTGTGCCCGAGCATCTACGAGCCCCTGGGCATTGTGAACCTCGAAGCGATGGCCTGTGGCACTCCCGTGGTCGCGAGCGCCACCGGTGGCATCCCGGAGGTCGTCGCCGACGGGGAGACCGGCTATCTCGTGCCGATCGACCAGGTACAGGACGGCACCGGCACGCCAACCGATCCGGAGGCGTTCGTGGCGGACCTCGCCGACGCCCTGACACGGATGGTGTCGGATCCGCAGCGGGCACGCCAGATGGGGGAGGCCTCACGCCGCCGGGCGGCCGAGCATTTCTCCTGGGAGTCCATCGCGCAGCGCACCCTGTCGGTGTATCGGACGGTGCTCGCTGGCGCCTGACCGAGGCGGCAGAACTGCTGACCGATGCCTCGAGCGTGCGTTGTCGCCGTGACGGGCGCCGAGGCTCACGATCTGAGACCGAACGTCATGAAATGGTCAAGAGATAACGATTTCCCGGTGCGACGTCGGCTCCCCGTCTAGCGTGATGAGAGCGGGCTCACAACCCGTTCTCCCCGTTCCCCGACACAGGAGTCCGACCGATGACGATCGAACTGCCCCATCCCAGATCCCTGCTCGTTGCTCTCGCCAGCGCCTCGCTGATCGTCGGCGGCCTGAGCACGGCTGCGCCCGCCGTAGCGAAGAGCGCAGGACTCACCGTCGATACCGTCTCCAGCACGCCCGATCTGGTCACCGGTGGCGACGCACTCGTCGAAGTCGGTATTCCGAAGAACGTCCCCGAACACAAGGTGGTCATCGAGGCCGACGGGCGAGACGTCACCGAGGCCTTCACCTTCGATCCCGAACGTCGTGTTCTCATCGGCCTGGTCGAGAACCTGCCAGAGGGCCAGAGCGCGATCACGGCGAACCCGCCCGGCAAGGGTCGCGAGGGCACCTCCCTGACCGTCACCAATCATCCGGGCACAGGCCCGATCCTGTCCGGTCCGCATCAGACGCCCTTCCACTGCGAGACCGAGGCTTTCATAATCCCCGGTCTCGACAAGCCGCTGGGCACACCCCTGGATGAGAACTGCTCGGTCGCCGACCGCGTTGACCACATTTACCGCACCACAGACGGTGAGTGGGACGAACTACCCGAGGGCGCCACCGACTACCCGGCTGACATGGCGATGACCACGCTCGAGGATGGACGCGAGGTCCCGTTCATCGTGCGCATCGCCCATGGCACCGCCAATCGCGGCGTCTACCAGCACGCCGTGATCCACGACCCGATCGTGGAGGGCGAGGTCACTCCGACCAGTTCCCCGGACCTGTGGAACGGGAAGATCGTCTACCAGTTCGGGGGCGGTTGCACCGAGGGCTGGTACCGCCAGGGCCCTGGCACCGGCGGCGTACTCGACGAGAAGATCCTCAGCCGTGGCTACGTGATGGCCTCGAACTCCCTGAACGTATTCGGCCACAACTGCAACGACCTGCTCGGCTCCGAAACCGCGCAGCTGACCAAGGAGAAAGTGCTGGAGACCTACGGTCGTGACGAGTTCACGATCGGCATCGGCTGCTCCGGCGGCGCCTACCAGTCACATCAGACCGCCGACAACTATCCCGGCGTGCTGGACGGCATCATGGTCGGCTGCAGTTTCCCGGAGGTCGGCTTCGGCACGATCCACATGATCACCGACGCGCGCCTGCTGCAGCACTACTTCCTGGAGGGCACCGAGCTGGACTGGGACGACGAGCAGAAGCGCGCCGTGACCGGCTTCCAGACCTTGGCCACCATGGACAACGTCGCCCACGGTGCGCAGCGCATCGATCCCACCGCGTTCTGCCCCGGCCTCATTCCCGAGGAGGAACGCTATGACCCGCACACCAATCCCGATGGCGTGCGCTGCGACGTCTATGACCACACCAAGAACATCTACGGCACCGATCCCGAGACCGGTTTCGCTTTGCGCCCCCTGGACAACCAGGGCATCCAGTACGGACTCGGCGCTCTTGAGGACGGCACCATCAGCGTCGAGCAGTTCCTCGACCTGAACGAGGCCATCGGCGGCTACGACCACGACGGCAAATTCCGAGACGAGCGCTCCGAGGCCGACATGCCCGCCGTGGAGGCCGCCTATCGCACCGGTCGACTGACCGATGGTGGTCAGGGACTCGCGTCCGTGCCGATCGTCGACTATCGCGCCTACGCGGATGACTTCGAGAAGGGAGACATCCACGTGCGCTACCACACCAACTCGATGGTGGAGCGCCTTCGAGATCGCAACGGGTCGACTGTGAACCATGTGAGCCTGCTGGAGGATCATCGCTACGGTGGCTTCGGCTCTGCCAGCCCGCTGTTCATGCACGGCCTGGATCAGCTGGACGCCTGGCTCGAGGGTATCGAGCTCTCCGATGACCCGACGAATCGTCCTTCGCTTGATGAGATCGGTGCGGCCCGCCCTGCTGAGCTCGTCGAAGGCTGTATGACCCGCGATGAGGAGAACCCACAGTTCCTGCCGATGGCACTGGACCGCAACCCGGACTCCGAGTGCGAGCAGCTCTACCCCTCGGCGAGCTTCCCCCGGGAGGTCGCCGGTGAGTCCGTGAAGGCAGACATCATCGCCTGCCAGCGCGTCGATCCGGTTCGCGATAACTACGCCGTCGAGCTGACCGACGAACAGTGGGAGCGCCTCCAGGAGATCTTCGCCGACGGTGTCTGTGACTGGGAGGCGCCCTCACGCGGCGAGGTCCCGCACGACGGACCCTGGCAGCGCTTCTGATACCGCGTCTGCGCTGAGCGCTCCGCGGAGCGCCTGAGATCGGACCGGGCCTCAGCCGAGCATCGCCTCGGCAGCGGCCCGGTCCGTGCTGTCGATAAGTGCGGCAACCGCGGCATCGCGCATGTCCTCGAGCATGTCCCGGCGCAGGTCCTTCTCCGCCAGGGTCACCGCCTGCGGATTGCCTGCCACCAGCTCATCCTCAACCAGGATCATTGTCCGAGCCGCGAGTATCAGCTGGGAAACCAGCGTCGGCTCAAGATATGCGGGCAGAAGCGCCGGCGCCCAGCCATGCGGGGCCCGCACATCCTCGATCGGTTCCTCCGGCACCAGATCCCAGTCGAGCGAGGACGATGCAGCGCGACGCAGTGCATGCACCAAGTGCTCGCGTCCTGTCCCGTCGGCGGGTAGCACCGAGCGTCCCAGCGGAGCCGGATGTCGGTGCCACCGCACGACCGGTCCAGGCTCACCGTCCGGCCCAATGCCGAGCTCCACACGTTCATGGGGGATCAGCGTGTGATCGGCGAGGTCCGCAGCCGCCACCAGAACAGCCTGCCCGGCACTGATCGCCTCGGTGATAGCGGCGGGCGGCCCGACCAGACCGGCAATCCGGCCGGGACGCGGAAGGAGCAAACGCAGCCGGGGCAGCGGAATTCGGCGTAGCGAGGTCAGCCAGTCGAAGAGGTCCTCGCCTGCGGCATCCATACCCGTTCGGCGTGCGCCCAACGCGAGGATTGCTGCGTCATCGGGGCCGATGTCTCCGCGGTGACAGGCTGCCGCCCAGAGCATGAGAGAGGCTGCGCGCGGCAGGAGCAGTTCGCGTGACCCGTCGACCGGAACTGTCATGAGTCGGCGAGCTGCGCTGTGAGTCGGCCCGTGGAGGGATCGACCGGGCCCAGGCGCACAGCCAGTTCCGTACCGATCTCGGCATCGACACCGGGTGCCCAGAGCGTGACCGGAGGATCCTGAAGTTGCACCTCGACCCGCACTGGCGCCCCGTCCCCGTTCTCGCTGCTCGAGGCCTCTCGGCGATCGATGACCGTACCGGCGAAGGTCTCGCCCGCGCGTCGGGAGAGCACCGCGGTCTCCACCACCTGGAAGGCTCGGCGTTCAAGATCGCCGGCGCGAGCGGCGGTGGTCCGCATCACGTCCGGAATCTCGCCGAGAGCGGCCAGGAGCTCTGGTGCCACCGGTATGCCCTGGGCATGTGCATGGCAGACCAGTAGCACGAAGCGGTCCACGAGGCGGCGCAGCGGGGCGGTGGTATGCGCATAGGGCGCGGCGATCGCTGCCTGCACCGGGTCCTCGGGTGCCTCGTCAGGGGAGGTGAAGGCGGCGTAGGACGCGCCGCGGAACAGTGAGGCAGCCTGGTTCAGCAGGGCCAGGTGGCGTGGCTGCGTCCAGTCCAGCGAGCGCAGGAAAGCGCCGTAGGTTACACCGTTTTCCCACGGCACGCCGAGCACCTCAGCCTGGCGGCGGAAGCGTGCCATTGCCCGCTGATCGGCCGGCGGCATGGTGCGCAGGATGCCCACGCCGTGCTTGAGCATGAGGGTGGCGGCAGCCATGCCGGTCATCAGGGAGATCTGGGCGTTCGCATCCTCGATCGGCGCGGGAGTGCGCCACTGCAGTCGCACCGTGTCCTCATCGGCGACGATCTCCTGTTCGGGCACGTTCAGGCTCGCCCCGCCGCGATCGGCTTCACGCTCGGTGCGCAGGTGACCGATCTCTAGCAGCAGCTGCATAACGGGGCGGCCACGGCCCGCATCGAGCTCCTCCTGAACAATGTCGTAGGCGAGCTTCTCGCGTGAGCGCACCCAGGCGCGATCCAACTGGATTCCCCGCACGTCCGCTCGGTCATTGAGATCAAGTCTCCAGACGAATGCTGGGGTGCGCTGATCAGGCAGCAGCGAGCCGGCGGCTTCGGAAATCAGTGTGGGGTGCAGCGGGATCCGTCGATCCGGCAGGTACACGGTGGCTCCGCGGGTGCGCGCCTCCTCATCGATCCGTCCGCCGAGCGGTACGAAGGCGGGCACGTCAGCGATAGCGTAGAGCACGCGATAGCCGTCATCCGTGCGCTCGAGGTGCATGGCCTGGTCCAGATCGGTCGAGCTCGCCGGATCGAGCGTGACGAACGGAACGTGCTCCAGGTCCACGCGGTCCTCGCCATCAGTCAGTTCGGCGACAGCGCGCTCGGCAGCAGCCAGCACATCGGCGGGGAAGTCGACGGGCACGTCGTCGGCGTTCTCGAGTACAGCGTCGATCGCGGCCTCGATCTCCGCCGCGGTAGCGGAGCCACGCGGCGCGTGCAGGGAGACGGGGCGATGCGGCACGGCGACCTCCAGCGACGCGGATCCGGGCTTGCCCAGTCTACGAGCGATAGGCTCCAGATATGTCCGACGCCGCTGCTTCGCTGTCCGATGTCGTTGTGCGCCGATCGGGGCGCCACCTTCTCGACTCTGTCTCCCTTCGCATTGAATCTGGTGAGCGCTGGGTGGTGCTCGGCCCGAACGGTGCTGGGAAGTCCACGCTGATCCGGCTGTTGGCTGCGCGACTGCATCCCACGAGCGGCACGGTGGACCTCTTCGAGGAGCGTCTGGGCCGCACTGACGTGTTCGAGCTGCGCACCCTGATCGGTCTGGCCAGCGCGGAACTCGCCGACACTATCCCCGGCGATGAGACCGCGCTGGACGTCGTGGTCACCGCCGGATACGGCATCGTCGGCCGCTGGCGCGAGAGCTACGACGACATGGACCTCGAGAGGGCCCGGACTCTGCTGGTCGCCTTCGGCGTGGGCGATGTGGCTGACCGCCCGTTCGCCACCCTGTCCACCGGCGAGCGCAAGCGGGTGCTGTCTGCCCGGGCCCTCATGACTGACCCTGAGCTTCTTCTGCTGGATGAGCCCGCTTCCGGGCTGGACCTGGGCGGCCGCGAGGAGCTGGTGCGCACACTCGGCCGTCTCGCCTCGGACCCCGCCACACCGGTGACCGTGCTGGTCACCCACCATGTGGAAGAGATCCCGCCGGGGTACACGCATGCGCTGCTGCTGCGTCGCGGCGGCGCCGTGGCCGCCGGCCCAATCGACGAGGTGATCACCTCCCGCAACCTCACGGCCACCTTCGGTCTGCCGCTTGTGGTCGAGAAGCACGGTCAGCGCTTCACCGCCCGCGCCATCGGTCTTGACTGAGCCGGACCTCGGCTGAGCATGGATCGCGAGCACTCTGCATTGGCGGGGCGACTCACCCTGCCCGAGCAGATCGTCGGCTCCCCGCTGGCCGCGCAGATCCGCCTGGTCGAGGACCTCGAGGATCCCGCCCTCGACGACTACGTGCGGATGACGGACGTGCGCCTTCGCTCCCGGATGGAGGTCGAGCGCGGCCTGTTCATGGCCGAGAGCTACGAAGTGATCTCCCGGGCCCTTGGCGCCGGTATGCAGCCGCGCTCCTTTCTCATGAGCCCCACCTGGTTGGAGCGCTTCGCCCCTCTGTGTGCCCGCGCTCCGGAGGCACCGGTGTTCGTGGGGGAGGAGGCTCTGCTGGAGCAGCTGACGGGCTTCCACCTGCACCGTGGAGCGCTCGCGGCGATGCAACGGCCCGTTCTGCCGTCGGTTCAGGAGCTGGTGGCGCCACTGGCCGATGCGCCCCGAGCCCGGATCGCCGTGCTGGAGAACATCGTGGACCACACCAACGTGGGCGGATCCAAACCACCGCAGACCGGGAATCTCTCCTCGGATACGAGCCGACCTTGGCAGCCCAAGGTAGTGAAAAGCGAGGTCGACGATACGTTCGAACTGAGCTCTGGCGTGTCCAGCGGTAAGGAGCGGCGCAGGACGCCAGCTCCTGGCGAGAGTTCAGCGGGGCGAGATAATCGTTCTGCCTCGAATACGAAGCGCCGCTCGCGGATCGCGATCTTCGAGAACATCGTCGATCATACGAATCTCGGAGCCGCGTTTAGGTCAGCAGCGGCGATCGGCGTGGACGCCGTCCTCGTCACCCCCAGTTGCGCGGACCCGCTGTACCGTCGATCGATCCGGGTCTCGATGGGAACGGTGTTCCAGGTCCCCTGGGCGCGCATCGACTCATGGCCTGCGGACATCGACATGATTAAGGAGCATGGGTACGTCGTCGCCGGCATGACCCTGGGAGAGGGCGCGATCACCCTCGACGAGCTGGTCGAGGAGGACCATCCGCACCTCGCGCTGGTGTTCGGTACCGAGGGCCACGGCCTGACGCGCCAGGCCGACCGCCGGCTCGACCGCCGGGTGACGATCCCGATGATGCACGGGGTGGACTCGTTGAACGTGGCGGCGTCGGCGGCTGTGGCGTTCTACGCGACGCGGTAGTCACAGGAAGCATACGTGGCGGTGGCCGCCCCAGTGCCCATTGGGCAGGGAATCGGGTCGCTGCGGACGCTCACGACGCTTCTAGCTTGGATTCAATTTCGCGAACGAGGGCATCGAGAGGCCCTCTTCGGTCGGCTCGAAGGGCGGCGACGGGATCGCGCTCGACGGCATCGGCAACGAGGGTCTTGAGGTCGTCCTCGATCGCCTTAGTCCAACCTTGACCCGAGCCTGCGAAGTAGTCTTGCATTCGCCGCTTGAACTTCTTTTGCGGGTGAGTGTGAGCAGGATCCAGGGTCACGTTGAATCGAGCGAGGATGTCCGGTCCCAGGAATGCTTCGTCGAGCAGATCTTCCACCTCCGAGTCGTTCATGCCGACGACCCTCACCATGGTCGCGTCAAGATGGCTGAAGCCGTGCTCCTTCTCGAGAGCTTCGAGTGCCTTGCGCCCAGCAGCGTCGGAGTCTAGTAGTACGTGAACGCGGCAGACACTGTCGTAGAAATGACGGAACTGGTAAGCGACATTGCTCGCGCCGGTTGTAATCTCTATCCGGAGCGCGCCGTCAGTCAACGCGGACTGGATTATCGGGCTCTCGCCAGCCAGAAGCGTCTGGATGATCCTTTTGTCACTGAGGCCTTCAACTAGCAGGGCGACGCTCGCCGACTGAAGGTTATCCTCGATCCGTACCCCGAGGATGTCCCGGATCTGGCCGAGTGAACCCGCTTGGACCGCACGGTTCTGCCTGATGATGACGTTGCCCGCGACATCACCACGACTCACGAGGAGAGGGCTGTGAGTTGTAATGACCACCTGCTGGTCATGGGCAATCTCATCCAGAACTGCGCGAAGCTCGTGAACCGCTGAGGGGTGAAGATGGGCCTCAGGCTCTTCGACTGCGAGGATTAGGTCCGACTTATTGTTCGCCTGCGCCAGTGAGTGCGCCAAAGAGATCGCGGCAAGGCTCTGCACCCCGTCACCCTTTGACGCCAGAGGCGTCTTCACTCCGTCGTCGACCATGAAGTCGAACTCTGTCCAGGCCCACGGATTCACTCCAAAGTAGTCCCGCCCAGACGGCTCGATCTCGACTGACTCAACGTTTGGGAGGAAGCGTCGAAGGGCATCAGTGACTGACGTGCCGAGCGGTGAAAGGGCATCCTTGCGGCGCTCGAGCACGACCTCCAGCGCCTCTCGGTACTCTTGATCGCTTTCCAACGCCGCGAGACGAGAACCCACCTCGGCGCGCATCAACGAGACCGATTCAAACGCTGGGCGAGACGCAGGGATGTACTGCACGCGAACTTGCTCCGAGATGAACTTCGCGATGGCGACCTTCTTCTCGTTGATCTTCTTGCTGCCGGGTCCCTGTTTGATGATTTGCATCTCGCGCCGTCCGCGGTACAGGCGCAGACGAACTTTCAATGTGCCGTTATTGGCGCTCTTCGTTCGTTCCTTGAATTCTTCAATCTCGTCGTCGTTGAGCTCGAAGTCGAACTCGAGGACCGTTGCCGAGTTCGGTTTTGCTGACCTGACAGAATCGGGGATGTCTGATTCCCACGTGTACGTTTCGAAGTCCCAGTCATCCCGCCGTCCGCGGCCGCGCGCGGGATAGGGCGCGCCCTTGCCGATGTCGGATATTGCACGTAGGCCAACGACGAGACCACGCAGGATGTTCGACTTTCCTTCGTTGTTTGGACCGACGAGAACCGTCATAGTTCGAAGATCCATGCCCTCACTCTTGAGGATGGATCGATACCTCTCCAGGCGAAACTGTCGCACTCTCATCAGTAGTACTCCCGGACGTAGCCGAGGGCCTTCTCGAAGACGTCGTTATCGCGGATCTTGAACTGGACGTAGAGAGTTTTCCGCAGAGCTTTGCGGACCTCCTGGTCGCCGCGGACCGTGGACTGCCACCCCTCGAAGCGGACCCCACGGACGACCTCGTCGATCCGGTTGACGACGTTCTCGACGATGATCGGGGTCTGATCGCCCTTGAGAGCATCAAACAGCTCCGTCAGGGCCGCTTTGCCCTGTTCTTCGCGGGGCACCTCGTCTACTGCCTTCTCGGCCGCGACGGTGTCTCGGGCGAGCTCGAGGAGCTCGCGCAGGAAGTCGAGGCTGGACTGCTGGATGTCGGCGTAGCGCTCGCGCAGGTCGTTGAGTCGCTGACCGAGCTCAATGAAGACCGGGTTGTGCAGGTGCCTGGCGATGCGTGCGGTGATCTGCTTCTCGATCTCTTCGGCCGGGATGTCGGTGCGCCGACCGGTCATGAGGTCTTCGATCGTCTGCGCGTCGAGCACGATCGTCTCGGCGTTCTGCGGGATCTCGACGGCAACGTGCTCGTTGATCAGGTCGATCGTCTTGGCTCCGAGCGCGTGCCACACGAGTCGCCCCGTGATGTCCGAAGGGCGTACTGACTCGTAGACATCCGAGAGCCAGCGGTAGTCATCGCGATGTTCGCCCAGCATGGGGTCAGGACTGAGTGCCTCCCACAGCTGTGACACCACGCTGTAGGCCGCCCCGAAGGCGTCCTTCGTGACATCGTCAGCGATCGCGGATTGTGCCTGGACGAGGCCTTCGTACCCGCCGACCGTGCGGTCGACACCGGGGAAGAACGCGAGTGCGGCAGCCATCGCCGGCGCGAGCTGAGCCTTCAGCTCCTCGATGTTGGAGACGACCTCCCGGACAGCCTGCTCGTCGAAGGAGAGGGATCGGGCGACGTCGTCGAAGATGCCGAGGTAATCGACGATCAGGCCGTGGGTCTTGTCCGGCGGGTACACGCGGTTGGTGCGAGTGATCGCCTGGAGCAGCGTGTGCTCCTTCAGTGGCTTGTCGAGGTACTGGCAGTAGAGGATCGGAGCGTCGAACCCGGTCAGCAGCTTCGCAGTCACGATGATGATCTTGAGCGGGTCGGTCGGGTCGTTGAACCGCGCGACAACCTGCTCAAGCTCCTCGGCACCCGGGGTCCACTTGGCCCAGTCGGGCGAGTCACCTCGGGTCTTCGACATGACGATGGTCGATGCCTCGGGCCCGAGGTGTTTGTCGAGCTCGTTCGTGTACGCCACGCAGGAGGCCTTGTCGTACGCGACGACCTGCGCCTTGAAACCCTGGGGCTCCACTTTGGATTGGAAGTGGGCGGCGATGTCGGCGGCGATCTTTGCGATGCGCGAGGGCGTCTTGATCAGCACCTCGATCGAGGCCGCCTTCTTCGAGAGGGTGATCTTGTCGCTCTCGGACAGATCGCGATCCGTGGCAAGTTCCTCGAACGCCGCGTTGATCGCCTCCTGGTCGATGTGGATTTCTGAGAGTCGTGGTTCGAAGTGCAACGGAAGGGTCGCACCGTCGCGGATGGAGTCCTGGAATGAATACCGCGACAGGTACCCGCCCTCGTCCTCGGGTGCACCGAACCACTTGAACGTGTTGCGGTCGCGCCGGTTGATCGGCGTGCCGGTCAGACCGAAGAGGTACGCGTTGGGCAGAGCCTCACGCATCTTCTGCCCGTAGTCGCCCTCCTGCGAGCGATGCGCCTCGTCGACCATCGCGATGATGTTCTGCCGGGCATCGAGGACGCCAGGTGCCTCACCGAACTTGTGAATCGTGGTGATGATGATCTTCCGCGCTCCCTGGCTGAGCAGCGTCTGGAGCTGCGCTCGCGAGTCCGTCGACACCAAGCCCGGGACGTCCGAGGCGTTGAAGGTGCCCGTGATCTGGGTGTCCAGGTCGATGCGGTCGACCACGATCAGGACCGTCGGGTTCGTGAGCTCGGCCATCGCGCGCAGTTTGAGCGCAGTGAAGACCATGAGCAGTGACTTGCCCGAGCCCTGGAAGTGCCAGATCAGGCCCTGCTTGACCTTGCCGAGCAGTACTCGGTCGACGATCAGATTCGTCGCCTGGAACTGCTGGAACCGCGCGATGATCTTGATCTTGCGGTGATTCTTGTCAGTCGCGTAAAGGGTGAAGAACCGCAGGAAGTCGAGCACCGAACGGGGAGCGAGGACGCCTTCGACGGCCTCTTGGACCGCGACGAGACCGATCTTCGCCGGCGCGTCCTCATCGGTCGGGTCTTCGCGCCAGGGCCCCCAGAGCTCCACCGGCATGCCGATGGTGCCGTATCGGAAGTCCTTGCCCTCGGTCGCGAACGAGAACACGTTGGGCACGAAGAACCGCGGGACGCTCTGCTCGTAGTCATCGTGGATCTGCGCAGCCCCGTCAATCCAGGTGTACGCCGGCCGGATCGGAGTCTTCGCCTCGCCCACCACGAGAGGCAGGCCGTTGCACCACAGCACGAGATCGAATCGCTTCTCCAGACGGCCCTGCCTGAAGGTCACCTCGGTCGAGACGATCCACTGGTTCGACGAGTCCTCGTCGAGATGGTCGAAGTCAATCAGCCGGACCGTGGTGTGCTCGCCGTTCGGCCCGAACGGCATCGACTTCTGCCCGGTCAGCCAGGCCATGAACTCCTCGTTGGCGACCACCGGATGCGGGCTGTTGCGGGCGGCGATCAGGATGGCGCGGAGGTTGTAGATGACCTCATCTGCCTTCGCAGGGTCCGCCTCGATCTCCGGGTTGAAGCGGATGAGTGCGCCCTTGAGCACACCTTCCAGCAGCACCTCGTCGGTACGACGCGGCAGCTCGTTGCCCGGCACGAATTGGACGTCATCAGACTCCACCCGGTCCCGGATGAAATCACGGACCGAGTTCGCCTCGTTGAACTGCGCCATCAGTTGCCCCCAAGGACGTCGGCGAGGAGCGCAGCCTTCAAGTTCGAAAGCCGTTGGACTTCTGAGTCCACCGTGACGATCCCTCGATTGAGTACGGACAAGCGCTCTAGCAACATCTTTTGCTCCCCGACCGCCACGACGGGGAAAGGCAAGCGGCCAAGCGATGTCCTGTTGATCTTCACCATGCTGGTCGCGCTCCCTGCTGCTGAGCGACGCATGTGAGCCCTTCCATGGGTACTACCGATGACGGCGGCAGCGAACTCTGGTGCGACGTCGTCCCGAAGACTGAGCCGCATCATTGTGTCGGGGAACGAAACGTCATCTCGATGCTCGGAGTAGATGCCGACCCTACCGACGGCATCCACAGTGTTCGCTCGGGACACAAGGAGGTCGCCGCGCCGGAGTACGGCAGCCCGGCTCCTCTCGCTGTCCGGGACGTTCTTCAGGTTCCCCGGTCGGTAGCCCTCGGGCCCGAGTGCGGAGAGTGAAAGGACATAGCGCCCGGTGACCTCGCCGACCGGGGCCGACGAGTATCCGCTCTCAGGCGACCGGGCCCATGTCTCGGCGAAATCGACTGTCCTGGACGCCACGAATCGAGCGATCTGGCGGTCAAGCCACGCCTGTCGTGCGCCGCTCAGTGCGACGCGCCGTTCAACCTGCGCGTTCGCCGCTCGCTCGACGGCCCAGAGGAGATCGGCGATGCGCCTTTGCTCATCGAGGGGCGGTAGGTCCAACTCGAAGCCCTTCAGTTCACGCCAGTTCGTGCGCGGTGACAGCGAGCCGGCTGATGTGCCGAGTGCATGCTCGAAGAAGCCGTCCGACTGGACTAGGAACGGAAGCAGGTCTCCGCGAAGCTGCGTCTCATCCGCCTCGAAGGTGTAGATGTCACCAGAGCAGATGGCGTCGAACTCAGCGTAGGCGACCTTGCGCTGGTATGCGCGGCGCTTGCCGAAGAGCGTCTGTCCAGGCTTCACGCGTCGTGTGAATGTGGTGCCGTCCTCTGTTGAACCCCACCGGCTGATTTTCAGCTCGCCGGGGTCCATGTGCTCCGTCGCGATGACGCGGTCGATGCCGGCCGCTTCGAGATCGCGGACGGTCTCATTGACGTTGCGAACAACGTCGCCGAAGGCGACCCGCTTCCAGTGCGACTTGTCGAGGTTGAGCCTCACGCGGTCACCTCCGCTCGCAACAGCGCGAGAACGTCAGCGACTGCCTCATCCGACGCCTGCGCGGCAGCTCGCCACTGCGTCACCGCATCGTCGACGTCGATTTGCCCGCCTGATTCCTTGGCGGATTCGCCGGCGACGTACAACGGAAGCGCGAGACTGTGGCCTTTCTCAGCGATCTGGGCGAGAGTGGCGACTGCTGAGAACCCGTCCTGTGGCTCGAAGTCGCGATAGGCGTCCAGGATTTTGTGCTGGTGCGACTCACGTAGGAACGATTGCGCCTGTTCGCGAGCGACCTCGTTCACGGCGTTGATGAACAGCACCTCGCCCCGGTGCTCGGCGGGCTTGTTGGCGCGGAGCGTGACGACCACGGCCTCCATGGGGCTGTTATAGAAAAGCCCTGCGCCGAGCCCGAGAACGCATTCGATCAGGTCGGACTTCACCAGTGCTTCACGCAGGGCTGACTCTTCACGCCGGAAGAGCACCCCGTGGGGGAAGAGGATCGCAGCGCGGCCCGTATTGGGGTCGAGACTCTTGGCGATGTGCTGGAAGAACGCGTAGTCCGCACGTCCTTGTGGGGGCACGCCCCACACGTTGCGGCCGTACGGGTCCTTGGCGAACGCAGCGCGGTTCCACGCCTTGATGGAGTAGGGCGGGTTTGCCAGCACGACGTCGAACGTCTGCAGACGGCCCTTGCCGTCGAGGAACGCCGGTCGGCTCAAGGTGTCGCCGTGGGCGATGTGGCCGTCTGTGATGCCGTGCAGGAACAGGTTCATCCGCGCGATGGCCGAGGTCCCGTAGTTGAGCTCCTGACCGTAGAGGCGCAGATTCCGCCACTCCTTGCCCTGCCGCTTCAGTTCGGCGGCGGTGGAGATGAGCATGCCGCCCGTGCCGCAAGTGGGGTCGCACAACTGGTCACGATGGATACAAGACCCCAGTGCGGAGTGGTGCTATCCGATAGCGCCGAGACCGGCTATGAACTGGGAATTCGTACCGTCGCCGTCGTTTGGAGATTAGGCTGCTTAACCGTTGAGTGTCCGGCACGCCGCTACCCCGGCTGTCTTCCGTAGAGGGGTGAACCAGTCGGGATTTCGCGCGCAGCAATTGCTACTCCTGGTCGATGTCATCCTCTTCATCGTCTTGAGGCTGTGTATCCTTCTCAGCCTGGTGGCGAAGCTCCCAGTAAACAAGGTCGGAGATCTCTTTAATGATCTGGCCCTTACGATGAGCGCTTTCGAAGAACTTCTCCATGATGTTTTGCTGGGAGTCCTGGTGATCGAGCACCGCATTCGTGACGGCAGTTTCGATCGTCTGCGACTCACGAAACTGCTCCTTGGTGTTTGCGTTGACCTGATCCTTAATCTCTTCATTCTGAACCAGAATCGTGACGACGCCCTGTCCCCAAGACTCCACTGAACCAGGGTCAAACTCTTCGTCCTCAAACAGGGAATTGATGTTGTTCAGGGTTTCTTCCCAGGCCACCAGGTGCGGGTCGCGCGAACGTCCACCGCCAACTCCCATCGGGTTGAGCTTCTCGCCGTCGCCGCCGAGTGAAATAGCTCCTTCGCTCTGGCGCGTCTGCTTGATGAGGGTGAGCTCGATGTTGTTAAAGTCCAGCTCTTCTGGAGTCTTGCGACCAGTAAGTCGCGGTCGTAGTAGCCGGAGGAACAGGGCGAGGTTCTCGAGGTCGGTGTCCTGATAGTCGACAACCTGAGACAGGAAATCGTAGAGGCGCACGAATGGGCCAACGTCCTTGCGGAAGAGGTCAAGCTCGTCAATCTCGGCCTTTGTGTTGTCGGCCAAGGCTGCGACGTAGTGGTCATTGAACCGATCAGCGGCTTGCTTCAGCGGTGCAGTGTGCTTACCGTGCTTCTTCTCGATGATGAATGCCTGCGCGAAGGCATCCACGTCATCCTTCGTATAGATCCCGGCAATTTCAAGCTTCCGCGCAAGGTCATGCACGAGGTCTGGGTCGGTAGTTTCAATGATTTCGGCAGTGCGGTAGTACGGCAGGAGTGCGTCGAGGATCGTGTCCGTGTCGTTGACGAAGTCAAGAATGTACATGGTGTCTTTACCCTTCGACGGCAGGGTACGGTTCAGACGGGAAAGCGTCTGGACCGCTTCGATCCCGTCAAGGCGTTTGTCCACGTACATCGCGAACAGCAACGGCTGATCAAAGCCCGTCTGGTACTTGTTGGCAACAATCAGAACCTGGAACTGATCGCCCGCGAACGCCTGTGGAATCCCGCGCCCGCGCAGGTCAGGGTTCATGTTCGTTTCTGTATATGACTCCTGCACTCCGGGCACGAAATCATCAATCTGCTCAGCGGTTAAGCTTCCGGAGAGCGCCACCAAGGTTCCCAATGGGTAATTGTGTTTCTCAACATAAGCATCGATTGCCATCTTGTACTTCAGCGCAGCGGCTCGGCTCGAGGTCACCACCATCGCCTTAGCGTGTCCATCGAGGAGCTCAGCAACATTCTCGCGGAAATGCTCGACGATGATCTGAACCTTCTGAACAATGTTTGCCGGATGCAGACTCACCCACCGCATGAGGCTCTCTTTCGCGGTGCCCTCATCGACGAGATCTTCACCACCAACAGCACCACCAGCTCTCTGAGCGAGCTGGAAAGCCGTCTCATAAGTCGTGTAGTTACGCAGCACATCAAGGATAAAACCCATCCTCGATGGCCTGCTGCATCGTGTACACGTGGAAAGGCTGGGTCAAGTCCCTGGAAGTGGTGTAGCGATCCTTCGCTGGGAGGGGTCAGGCTGTCAGTGCGGGCAGGGAGCTTGCGGTGACCTCCTCGGCGCTGGTGTCGGGGACGAGGTTGAGGCGGCAGCGGGCGAGGACGTCGAGTCCGAGATAGCGTCGCCCTTCGGCCCATTCGTCGGTCTGTTCGGCCAGGACCGCGCCGACGAGGCGGACGATCGCCTCGNCCTCCTCGGCGCTGGTGTCGGGGACGAGGTTGAGGCGGCAGCGGGCGAGGACGTCGAGTCCGAGATAGCGTCGCCCTTCGGCCCATTCGTCGGTCTGTTCGGCCAGGACCGCGCCGACGAGGCGGACGATCGCCTCGCGGGTGGGGAAGATACCGACGGAGTCGGTGCGGCGTCGGATCTCTTTGTTCAGTCGCTCGGTGGGGTTGTTTGACCAGATCTGCACCCACACGTCCTTGGGGAACGCCGTGAACGCGAGCAGATCAGCACGCGCGGCATCGAGGTGCTCTGCCACGGCCGGGAGCTTCTCGCCGACGTAGTCCAGCAACCGCTCGAACTGGGCGTTGACCGCTGCTGCATCGGGCTGGTCATAGACGCTGTGCAGCATCGCCTTCACCGCAGGCCACATGCTCTTGGGCGTGACGGCCATGAGGTTCGCGGCGTAGTGGGTGCGGCATCGCTGCCAGGCTGCGCCAGGCAGATGCGCAGCGATCGCCTCAACCAGCCCGGCATGGGCGTCGCTGGTGACCAGGCGGACCCCGGAAAGGCCGCGGGCGACGAGGTCGGCGAAGAACCCGTTCCATGCAGCTGCGGTCTCGGAGGTGGCCACCCGCATGCCGAGGACCTCGCGGTGCCCATCGCCGTTCACGCCGGTCGCGAGCAGGACGACGGCATTGATCACGCGCCCACCTTCGCGGACTTTCATCGTCAGCGCGTCGGCGGAGACGAACGTGAAGGGGCCGGCCTCGTCCAGGGGGCGGTGGCGGAACTGTTCGACGTGCTCGTCCAACGACGCCGCCATCCTACTGACCTGCGACTTCGAGAGACTGTTGATGCCGAGGGTCTTCACCAGCTGGGGCCCCGGATGCGATGTGCGCGAAGCGTGCATCCGGGGAGCCATGCGGCGGGTGGAGACACCGGCGAGGTAGCAGTCCGCGACGACTGTGATCAGAGCAGATTCGGCGCGTTTGCGCCGCTCGAGCAGCCACTCGGGGAAGTAGGTGCCGGTGCGGAGCTTGGGGACGGCGACGTCGATCGTGCCGACGCGGGTGTCGAGGTCGCGGTGGCGGTAGCCGTTGCGCTGAGCGGTCCGGTCCGGGCTGGGTCGGCCGTACTCGGCGCCGACAACAGCGTCCGCGTCCGCAGAGAGCAGGGCGTTGATCACGTCCTGCAGCAGGCTGCGCATCAGATCCGGGGACGCTTCGGCCAGGGCTTCACCGAGCAGGCCGTGAGGGTCGACAATATGGGGAGCGGTCATCGTGATGACTCCGTTCGAGGATTCTGTGGAAGGTTGACTCGAAGGATCACACGGTGACCGCGTCCCCGTCCGGGACGATCACAGGGCCACCGCGCTACACCACTATGCGGGACTCAACTAAAGGCTGTGGCAACCCATCCGCACCAGGGCGCCAAACATCTCCAACGACTTGCCCTTCGGCGTAGCTGTAAATGCATGGAGCGAGATGTTCTGAGCTGTCGCCCGCGCTGCCATCTCACCGGCAAGCACGTCCTCGACGCTTACCTCGCCACCGCCCTCGAGGGCTTCGACCTCTGCTTGTGAAAGAACCTGTCGCAGCTTCTGAGCACTTGTACCGGTCTGAGATGAGTGCGCCTAGTGCGCGATTACCGCAAACTTGCGATCCGCGAGCCCACCCTGCTGCGCAAGCGCCTCAAGCACTAACGGGAAAGTCTGGAACGTGACGATGATGATGAGCTTGCCGCTACTCAGTTCCTTGGCTAACAGGTCCGATTTTGAGGTAGCTGACGCTTTACAAACCTCGTCAGCGTTAATCGTTTCGACCAAACCCCTCGTGCCCTCAATTGCCTTGATTGCCTTCTGAAGCTGGTCATCGCGCACGGTACGATCTGTCACGACAATCACCGAATCAAAAGTCTTCGAAATATCGGCGTTGTGGAGGTTCGCCAGCCCGTGAGCCAGCCACGCGATCGAGTTCGTTTTTCCTGATCCTGCAGAGTGCTAGATCAGGTACTTACTACCCGCCCCCCTCAGCGCTCGTGGTCTCGAGCAAACTAGTGACGGCCTCCCACTGGTGGAAGCGCGGGAAGATGATCTGCCTACTACGCGAGCGAACACCAGTGATTGGATCGACCTTCTCAGTGATCTGCAGGAGTATCACTAGGACTGGCTCACCGGACCCAATCCGGGCTACGGCTTTGCCGGCGGGACCTATCCGTCTTCCACGCTGACGGATGAGGACCACATCGAGGCGATCCGCGACTTCCTCGCCGAGATCGACCCGGAGACCGGTTACCTCTCAGACGACTGAAGCCTCGGCCGGCACGACTTGGCACTGCACCCCGCCGACGGAACACGCGCAAGCGCCGGGTTCAGCGTTCACGTTCCTCCCGGTCAGGTGCAGTCGCGCTGAGAGCGGTGCTGACGACCGATTCGGGCCCCGCAGCGGCCGACTCGACCGGCAGCACGGCGCGACCGGCGCCGTGGTTGAGCGTCTGCGTCCGGTATCGCCGCTGGTGCCACACGGTCAGTGCCGCGCCGATGGCGTAGAGGATGCTCGAACCGACGAACACCGACACGTAGCCCAGCTGGCCGGCCACAGACAGGGAGACCGCGCCAGCGCCGAAGGACACGAGCATGGCGAACGAGGCGAGCGTGGTGTAGTCCGACCCAGCGCTGCCCGGACGCGAGTAGTCCATGTTGATCGAGTACACGATGATGGAGCCGGCGGTGTAGCCGAGGAAGAACACGATCGTCACCGCGACGATGTAGACCGTGGATGCTACACCCGAGATGACGGGGAGGAACGCGACCATTCCGATAACCGCCAGTGCACAGCCGACCAGCAGGACGCGCTCCCTGCCGAAGCGCTGGATCAGCACCCCTGTGCCGAGGGCGGCAACTGTCCCGCAGACACCAGCGAGCAGCGAGTCAGGGTGGCTGTCTCTTCGGCGCTCCAACCTTGGTCGATGAGGCTCGGGGTGATGAGACTGTAGCCTGCAGTGAGGCCCATCCACGTTATCGGCACCACAAGCAGCATCCAGATCCCCGCGCCCCGCTGGCGCACCACCGTCCAGATGGTGTTCACCGAGATCCGCGCGGCCCGCGCCTCGGCGCTGGCTGGGGGTTCAGGGCTCACGGCGATCAGCAGCGTCGGCAGGAGGGTGAGCACAGCAAGAGTCGCGAGGGCGGCGAACCAGCCGGCCCACCCGTAGATCACGGTCGTGAGTCCGCCTCCGACGATGAGGCCGATGTAGCTCCCGGCAACCTGGACGCCGTTGGCGAATCCGCGTTCATCACTGCGGATCGAAGAGATCGCCAAGGCATCGGCCGCTACGTCCTGCGTCGCCGAGAGGAGGATGTAGACGGCGGCCAGCAGCAGGAAGACCCCGAACTGTGCGCGCACATCCGGCAGGCAGGCGATGACCGCAAGGACGCAGGCGAGAAGCGGCTGAAGAACGAGCAGCCAGCTGCGGTAGTGGCCCTCGGCCCGGTTGCGGCCGAATCGGTCGACCACTGGTGCCCACAGGAACTTCACCGCCCAGAGCATCCCCAGGGCACTCACGGCTGCCATCGATTCGAGTGCGACCCCTTTCTCGCGGAGAATAGCCGTAGCGCCGGTCATGAGGAACCCGATGCCGAAGTACTGGGAGGCATACAGCGCAAGAAGCAGCAGGAAGCGCCGTTCGCTGAGCCGGGTTTTCGAGGATCCGTTGCGGATTCGTGTGTCAGAGGCGCGCACGACCAACCTTCCAGAAGCCCGAGCTCATCACCTGACGGCGGGGGACATCGCATTCCTTGACCAGGAAGCGCCGTCCGAGCGCGGCAGTCTTGGCCTCGGCACACACCCATCCGTAGTCGATCCTGCCCAACTGCTGCTGGCCGAGTTCAGCGGCGAGCGCAGAACCGGGGTCGTCTCCACCGCGGCACACGACGGCGATGCCGGCTTCGCGCGTACCCGGCAGGACATGGTCCTCGCTCGGCACCTCGACGATCGCACTGAAGCGCAGCTCGGGGTCCGATTTGTGAGCGGAGAGGATTTCGAGCACACCGGGAAGACCGGTCTCATCGGCGATCAGCACGTGGTGCCCGACATCGGGAGCACTGCCGTAAGGCGCGGTCTGAAAGCGCAGGCCGACCGGATCGCCAGGTTTCACCCGTGTGATCCAGCGGGCGCCGGGACCGTCGTGTCCGCGGCTGACGATGTCGATGTCGATCTCAGCGAGCGCCGCGCGATGTTCGCGCACTGTGTACCACCGCAGATCGGGGCGGGAGGCCTCCGGAATGCGCGAGAGAGTCGATCGTGGGTTGAGACCTGCGTAGTCGGGCATCTGGAGGCCCTGCCCGGGCGGCGGCATGAAGAGACCCACATACTCATCCGGACCCATCAGCGCCACGTCTGAGATCTCCGAGGCTGTGATCGTGACGCGGCGGAACGCCGGCGTCAGGTCGGTGACGGCGGTGACGCGAGCGGAGAACTGGGGGCAGTGGTCGCGCTCCGGTGGCAGCGCCATGGACCGCGAGTAGACCGCACGGATCGTCGACTTCGCGGTGCTCTCAAGCAGATTGCCTCGTTTGGACATGTAAGCCTTTCTTAGGTTAGCCTAACCTTAAGAGGGATCGTACACCGGAACCCACGGCGATGTCGACGCGACCGCGAGCAGCTTCTGGCGCTGCCTGGACAAACGGAATCCCGGAGGCCAGCAGCCTCCGGAAGAAGCAGGAAGCGGCGAGGATGCACCTCGCCGCTTCCGCATGTCGTTCTGTTCGAGCCCCTATGCCAGCATCAGCCGTTCCCGGCCTCGGCCACCACCGCGGGATCTGTCACGATCCGTCGCAGCACCTCGGTGAGGTGGTCGAGACCGGCGAGCAGGTCGTCGTCCTTGGTGAACTCGTTGAGGTTGTGCGAGACGCCTTCGAAACTCGGCACGAACAGCATCACCGTCAGCACAAGGTCCTTCATGTTCGTCGAATCGTGACCGGCCACGGTCAGCACCTCGCCATGGGACAGGCCGAATGCCTTGGCGACGGAACGCGGTGCCCTCCGGCTGGTAGGGGTTCTGGTCCCAGGCGTGCTCGTGGACGATGTCGATCTCGACAGCGACGGTCTCCTCCACCTCGGCGATGCTCGTCCGCAGCTTCGCAGCCGCGCTGTCGATGACCTCCATGCTCGGTGAACGCAGGTCGAGCAGGATGCGGGCCTCGCTGGCGACGACCGGGGAGTTCGGGTAGACGGTGATCTCACCGACCGCGGAATGCAGAACGCCCTCTTCGTAGTCGTCGACGAGCTCGCGGGCGGCAACGATGAGCGTGGCCGCCCCGAGCAGCGCGTGACGCCGTCCTCGTCCATGTTGCGGCCCTGCTCGACGTGGATCTCGGCATACGCGGCCAGGTCGAGTTCGACCGGCCCGAACTGGTTGCCGATCTCATCGCGGACGACCTTCATCCCGTGGCGCTGCAGGAGCTCTGCGAACCAGCGGCGCTGCTGGCCGTCGGGCTCGGTGGCCTCCTGCCGGTCGACCCCGTGGGTGCCGGGCACCGCACCGAAAGTGCAGTGGACGTTCCAGTCGGCGAGGAATGCCTCAGCCTGTGACGTGTGTGTCATGGTCGGTCTCCGTTCATTACCCCGGCCGGCACCTCCGGGGAGGGGGCGCGCAGCGTCGGGTCGGTGATGACGTGCAGCAGTGCACCGGTCGGGCTCATCAATGCCCGTTCGACAGTGTCGACGATCTCATCGGTCGAGCGCACGGTTTCGCCGTGCAGACCGTAGGACTGCGCTATGAGCGCGAAGTCCGGGTTCGTCAGTAGTTCGCGCGCGTTTGTATCCAGCGTTGCATGAAAGTTTCGTAGACCGTCTCGCCCTCGGTGGGATCGAGGATGTTGACGAGCAGACCGACCACCGAGCGCGGCGTGTAGTACTCACCGGCCTTCTTGTTCGACTGGTCGGCGAACCGCTTGATGAGGTACTCGTACGCGTTGCCGAACACGTCGGGCGGCACAGCGGCGTTGCTCAGCGCCTTGCTCGAGAAGTGCTCGATAAGATCGGCGAGCTTCCGATCGGGCAGCTTGTCCTTGTTGGTCCAGCTGGCGTTGCCGAAGATGCCGTACAGCGTCTCGGGGTTGGCCTTCTCGATCTCCCGGAACGCGGTCTGAAGCGCGGTGCCGATGTTCTCGGTGCGATTGCGGACGTCGTCCCACAGACTGCCCTCGGGGATGGCGAAGCGGTGGTTCTCCGCGAACAGGGCGAACTCGTGGTCGCCCCCGGACTCGTCCAGCGCTTGGGCGTACTCCTCGAGATAGACGTCGCTGACCCGCTTGAAGAACATCAGCGGAAAGATGTACGCCTTGAAATCGGCCTGGTCGATGCTGCCGCGCAGCAGGTCAGCCGCCGCGGCGAGGTACTGCTCGAGCTCCGCCAGCGTCAGCGGATCGCTCCCGCCGTGGGGGCGCAATGCCCGCGCTGCCGCGCGTGCCTCATCCTCGGTCATCCGTCTCCTATTTTTTGCTCCACCACGCGACAAAGCAGCTACCGACTCAGCTCACGGCCGAGGGGACAACGTCCCCTGACTAGGCCCTCGTTGCGTCAGCGCGCGGTGGACGGTTCCGATCGACACGCCAGCGCTTGCGGCGATGCTGCGCAACGACTCACCTCGATCTCTCCGCATCCTAATCTCGCGCTGCGTCTCGTCGCTAATGGTGCGTGGTCGGCCGTGGCTGCCTCCGTGTTCCCGCGCCGTCTGGATGCCGGCCCGGATGCGGGAGCTTTGAAGCTCTCGACGTAGTTGTCTGAGCTCGCGGATGTCAGCGAGGAGCTCCGAGTCTCCGGTGTGCTCGCCCGCGGCCAGCCCCACGAGGACCTTCACTGTTACTCCTCGGTCAACGAGGTCCAGCAGTGTCTCGAGTCCGTCGACCATGCTCGTGCTCAGGCTCCGTGCGCGGGTCACGGTGAGTGCATCCCCGTCGCCGACCTCCGCCACAGCAGCGAGGAGCCCGGGGCGGTTCTTGATCAGGCGTCGACGCGATGCTGTCTCCTCGAAGAGACTCGAGCAGATCGGCTCGAGTGCTTGCCGTTGCAATCTCGCGTCCTGAGGGCCTGCCCCGACCCGGACGAGTCCTATGAGCGCCATCAGGCCAAGCTCAGGTCGCTGCTGCGCAGTCGCAGCATGGCAGTGCGTGGGGGAGTGAGGTGCATAGGATTTATTGAACACTCCTAGCTGGCCGACGATGACGACAGAGCGGCCGCATTTACCTTCTGACCTGCGGAGATGCAATGCTCAGCTCGTCGGTGCGTCGACCGGAAGGAACCGATCTCACGGGTCCGAAACGCTCCAGAACACTCTGTGACCGCCTCCAACGTGGGGCCATCTTCCGATCGGCGGCCGCGCTCGGCGCCGATGCGGTGCTGGTGACACCGTGGTGCGCCGACCCGCTGTACCGTCGGGCGATCCGCGTGTCGATGGGGACCGTGTTCCAGGTGCCTTGGACCCGGCTATCGACCTGGCCGGACAGTATCGACACCCTCCAGAATCTCGGCTTCACGGTGGCGGGTATGACGCTCGGCGCTGGTGCGCTCACCCTCGATGAACTGGTTGCGGAGGATCCACCGCACCTGGCTCTCCTCTTCGGGACCGAGGGGCATGGCCTTACGCCGCAGGCTGATGCCCGCCTGGACCGACGCGTCACCATCCCCATGCAGGGTGGAGTGGATTCCCTGAATGTGGCCGCCTCCAGCGCGGTCGCCTTCTACGCCGTGCGCTGATGATCGATTGTCGGACCCCCTTCCGACAATGGGCACACATGTTCGATCAGATCATCTGACCTCTTGACGGCATTCCCGCTTGCACGCGTATAGTTCGAACGTTCGTTCGAGTCTGTCGGGTGTTTGTGCCCGATGCCGTGGGTCGGAACGGAGGGGAAGCCATGATGACCGCGCAGCAGGCACCGACTCGGCAGGATCGGCTCGCCCGGGCCCGGGCGGTGCTTGGTGCTGCCGAAGCGCGTGCCTTCCGCCACGGTGGCCGCATCAACCGCACGGCCCTGCGGCCTGCGGGCGATCACAGCGGGAACCTCAGCCTGGTGCCCACTACGTCGGGTACCCCGGAATACTCCGATGCCCCCACACGCACGGGTGCCGTGGACCCGGGCAGGTCACGTCCGTTGCCGCAAGCGCTCGCACCGCTGGTGTCTTCCGGAGCGCTGCGGATGGGCAGCTCGGTGGCGGTCGATGGTGCGGCTGGTAGCTCCCTGCTGCTGGCGCTCGCGGCCGCAGCAGCCGGGGAGAACGCCTGGTGTGCGATCGCTGGGATGGGCGATGTGGGGCTGCGCTGCGCGCTCGACGCAGGCCTGGATCCCACACGGACGGTGGTGGCGCCTGCGTTCAGGGAGCACCGCGACCAGGTGCTCTCCGCGCTTGTGGACGGTGTCGCCGTGCTCGTGCTGGGACCAGACCTCGAGCTGACGGCCGGCCTGTGGCGCACGCTCACTGATCGCGCCCGCATTCGGGATGCGATCGTGCTCGCAGCAGCGCCGCCCGGTCGCGCCGATCTGCGGCTGGTGTGCGAGAGCAGCACCTGGACGGGACTCGGCAGCGGCAGCGGCCGTCTGCGTCAGCGCCGCGTCCAGGTGAGCGCCCAGGGGCGCGGGATTGTTGATCGGCGCACGGCGGACGTACTGCTGCCGCAGGTGCGTGGCGTGCTCGCCGCGGTGCCTCTTCCGCAGGAGCCGCAGACGGCCCCGGTGATGCGTTCGGATGTGATGTCGGCACCGATCCCGCTGCGCAGCCGGAGGGCGAGCTGACCGTGGCCGCCGGAGCAACCCGCACCGCCGTGGTGACGGTGGCGCACTGGCCGCTGCTGGCCGCCCTGGATGCCCGCGAGCGCCGTCAGGAAAGCGAGGCGAGGGCAGGCGCCGATGAGGCCGGGGGAGGTGTCGCCGGGGAGACGCGCGTTGCCGGCACAGACAGTGCTGGCGGCGGTGACAGTTCAGGTGCCGCAGACTGTGCGGTGCTTGTGCATCGCCATCGCGTGGTCGACTGCACCACTGCGGCGCGCACAGCCGGTGTGCTGCCGGGGATGCGGCAGCGTGCCGCACGGGCGATCTGCCCGCAGGCAGTGCTGGTGGAGAGTGATCCGGAGGCCGAGCGCACGCTGTTCGAACTCGTCGCGGCCGCTGTTGACACCGTCGCTGCCGGGGTCGACATGCTGCGCCCGGGCATGTTGCTCATGCCCGCTGCAGGCCCGGCCCGTCACCAGGGCGGGGAACAGGTGCTCGCCGAGCGGATCATCGACGCGGTCGCCGAACACACCGGCTGGGACTGCAGCGTGGGGATCGCCGACGGCCCCTTCGCCGCGGTGCTGGCGGCCGCTGCTGGACGCGTTATTCGCCCCGGCCGCTCCGCCGACTACATCGCCCCGCATCCCATCGCCGCACTCGCGCATGCTCCGGTGAGCGACAGCTGGTCCCGTGGCGCCTCGCAGCAGGCCGCACGCTCCACCCTGGCCGATGCAGTGGATCTGCTTCAGCGCCTGGGGATCGCGACGCTAGGAGATTTCGCCGCCCTGCCCACGGCATCCGTGATGGACCGCTTCGGCCCGCAGATCGCACACCTGCACCTGCTGGCGCGTGGGCTCGAAGCGGCACCACCGCGCATCTGCCGGCCACCGCAGCCGATCCAGGTCGTGCAGACGCTGGAGAGCCCGCTCACCCGCACCGATCAGGCGGCCTTCGTCGCACGCCCGCTTGCTGAGCAGCTGCACACCCAGCTGGTGGCGCACGGCCTGGCCTGCACCCGGCTGACGATCCTGGGCCGCCTGGACGATGGCACGACGATGGAGCGCACCTGGCGGCACGACGGGGCTCTCAGCGTTCAGGACGTGGTCGACCGCATCCGCTGGCAGTGCGACGGCTGGATCACCCGCGCCGCCCTAGGAGGCCCCGCCACCGGCCCCATCGTGCAGCTCGCCTTGCTGCCCGAGCAGCTGGTCCCCGCCGGCGAACACGCTCCGGCGCTCTGGGGGGATGCCGGAGAGGAGACACAGCGTGCTCATCGCGCCTTCGCCCGCGCCCAGGGGCTTGCGGGAGAGCAGGCCGTGCTCATGCCGGTGCCTGCCGGCGGTCGCATGCTGCGCGATGACATCGCCCTGCTGCCCTGGCGTACGGAGCGTTCGCCACAGCGCAGCGGACCCTGGCCCGGGGCGATGCCGCAGCCAGCCCCGGCCACTGTGTTCCGTGAACGCCCGCCCCTGCGGCTCATGGACCAGGGAGGAGAGCCGATCACCGCGACCGTGCGCGGGCTGCTGAGCGCGCCGCCGGCGCAGCTGGAAACCACCGATCAGCCCACCCCGACGTTGCAGCGGCTGGGTCTTCGCCCCGGGAGACGACTGCCGGTGATCGCCCATGGCTCCCTGGTGCTGCTGGACGAACGCTGGTGGACAGCACAGGGAGAGCGCGCCGCCCGCCTGCAACTGGTGGTCCGTGTCGAGCAGGGTGACCTCGCCCTGGTCGTCCTGTGTCGGCAGGGGAGCTGGGAGCTGGAGGGACTGTATGACTGAGAAGGCCGCGGTATGAGCCGCTGGTTCCTGGGGCCACCGGCGTGGAAGGACCTCGAGGCGATCCTCTCGGACCGCCCAGCCCGGGCCGTCCCCCCACCGATCACCGTACTCGATGGGACCCGCCCCGCGGCACCATCACCCCCGTCGGTGCGGGATGTGCCCTTCGCTGATCTGCACGCGCACTCCCACTTCAGCTTTCTCGACGGCGTCTCCAGTCCCGAGGACATGGTCGCGCGCGCCGCCGAACTGGGCCTGCAGGCCCTCGCTCTGGTAGACCACGACGGGCTGCCCGGGGCTGTCCGCTTCGCCCGTGCTGCCCGTGACCAGGGTGTCGCCACTGTGCTCGGTGCCGAACTCACCCTTGGGCTTGAACCCGGTCACGAGCAGGCAAGCACTACCCCGGTGACTACCGCTGCACGCACCGGCGTGCCTGATCCGGTGGGGGAGCACCTGCTGGTGCTCGTGCGGGATGAGACCGGATATCGGCAACTGTCGGCCCACATCGCCCGCGCCCACCTCGACAGTCGCACGAAAGGCGCACCGCGCTACCGGCTCGATGAGCTGTCGCGCACTGCCCGGCAGGGGCACTGGCAGATCCTCACCGGCTGCCGGAAAGGCGCCGTCACCCGCGCCGCAGCCGCACAGCTGGCGCGTGGCGACCTCGAGGGCGCCGCCCACGCCGCCGCCCAGCAGATCGAGCGACTGCTGGATCTGTACGGCACCGGCAATGTGGCGGTCGAGCTTCTTGTGGGGGACGGCCCTCTCGGTGATGAGCTGCATGATGCTCTGGTCCAGGGAGCCCGCCTGGTGCGTGAGGAGCGCGGCTTGGACGAGCTGACCCTGCCGGTGCTGGCCACTACCGGCGCCCACTACGCCCGTCCCGAGGAGCGCCGTCTGGCCGATGTGCGCTCCGCGCTGCGCGCCGGCGTACCGCTCTCACAGGCGGACCCCTATCTCTCTACCCGCACCGCGCACCTGCGCAGCGGTGAGGAGATGCTGCGCGTCCTGCCGCGATACCCACGAGCAGTGGCGCAGGCCGCTCGTATCGGCCAGGAATGCGCCCTGGACCTGCGCCTGCTGGCCCCCGATCTGCCGCCCTTCCCGGTGCCCCAAGGGCATGACGAAGCGAGCTGGCTGCGCGCGCTCGTGGAGCAGGAGGCGCAGCTGCGCTACGGGCCACGCGAGTCAGAGCGCGTGCCCGGCGCCTGGGCGCAGATCGACCATGAACTGCGTGTCATCACCGATCTGCACTTCCCCGGCTACTTTCTCATCGTCCACGACATCGTGGCGTTCTGCGCCCGCAAGGGCATCCTCTGCCAGGGGCGCGGGTCTGCTGCGAATTCTGCGGTGTGCTACGCCCTGGGAATCACCGCCGTGGAGCCCGTCGGCCACCAGCTGCTGTTCGAACGCTTCCTCGCCCCCGAGCGGGACGGCCCACCGGACATCGACATCGACATCGCCTCGGACCGGCGTGAAGAGGTCATCCAGTACGTGTATGAACGGTACGGGCGGGAGAACGCCGCACAGGTCGCCAACGTCATCACCTACAGGGCGCGGCTCGCGGTACGTGACGCCGCCCGCGCGCTCGGCTATGACGCCGGGGCACAAGATGCCTTCAGCCGCCGCATCGAACGTTCCTTCACCTCCCTGCGCATGGCCGACCTGCCGGCGGACGTGGAGCAGATCGCGCTGTGGCTGCGCGATGCACCCCGACACCTGGGCATCCACTCCGGTGGCATGGTGCTGTGCGATCGGCCCGTGATCGAGGTGTGCCCTGTGCAGTGGGCGCGGATGGAAGGCCGTTCCGTGCTGCAGTGGGACAAGGACGACTGCGCCGATGCCGGGCTTGTGAAGTTCGACCTGCTGGGCCTGGGGATGCTCACCGCCCTGGACCACTGCCTACGGCTGGTCGCTGAACATCACGGCCAGACCTTCGAGCTGCGCACCCTGCCGCAGGAAGACCCGGCCGTCTACGACATGCTGTGCGCGGGGGACAGTATTGGCGTGTTCCAGGTGGAGTCGCGAGCGCAGATCTCCACGCTGCCACGGCTGCAGCCTCGACGGTTCTACGACCTGGTGGTCGAGGTCGCGCTGATCCGGCCAGGGCCGATCCAGGGCGGCAGCGTCCACCCGTATCTGCGGCGCCGCTCCGGTGAGGAGGACGTCACCTACATCCATCCGCGGCTGAAGAAGTCACTGGGCCGCACTCTGGGGACCCCACTGTTCCAGGAGCAGCTGATGCAGATGGCGGTGGACGTCGCTGACTTCACCCCCGCGCAGGCTGATCAGCTGCGCCGTGCGATGGGATCCAAACGCTCCACGCAGCGGATGATGGAACTGAGCGAGGCCCTGTTCACCGGTATGGCCCGCCACGGCATCACGGGGGAAGACGCGCAGGCGATCCACCGCAAGCTGCTGGCCTTCGCCAACTACGGCTTCCCGGAGTCGCACGCCTACTCCTTCGCCTACCTCGTCTACGCCAGCTCCTACCTCAAATGCCACTATCCGGCCGCGTTCACCGCGGCACTGCTGCGCTCCCAGCCGATGGGCTTCTACTCGCCGCAGTCTCTGGTGGCTGATGCCCGACGGCACGGCGTACACACACGTGGCCCTGACGTGCAGCGCTCCGGGGCTCGCAGCGGCCTGGAGACCGACACCGAGCATCGTGCCTACCGTGTGCCCGATGATGAGGAGGTCGCCGCCGGTGCGCAGCGGCGGCAGGTGCAGGGTGAGGCTGCGGCACGTGGCCCGGTGCTGCGGCTCGGCCTGGACCAGGTGCGCTCCATCAGTACGGAGACCGCCGAGCAGATCGTTGCCGAACGGGAGCGTGGCGGACCGTTCACCTCGGTGCCGGATCTGGCGCGCCGAGTGCGGCTTCCCGTCGCCCAGCTCGAAGCACTCGCCACCGCCGGGGCGCTCGATGAGCTCGCCGGGTCACGCCGCGAGGCACTGTGGGCGGCGGGCGCCGCTGCGCAGGAGTCACCGGATCGACTGCCGGGGCTTGCCGTCGGCGCCCGCGCCCCGATGCTGCCGGGCATGAGTGGTGCGGAGCTCGCCGCTGCGGACTCCTGGGCCACGGGCGTCACGCTGGGCGGGCATCCCATGGCACTGGTACGTGGGCAGCTGCGGGCCGATCAGGTGATCACAATCGCGGGTACTCGGTCCGTGGCCGACGGCAGTCGGGTGCGCGTCGGCGGGATCATCACGCACAGGCAGCGGCCCGGCACCGCCAGCGGCATCACGTTCCTCAGCCTGGAGGATGAAACCGGGATCCTCAACGTGGTGTGCTCGCAGGGCTTCTGGTCCCGTCACCGCGTGATGCTGCGCCGTACCCGGGCGGTGGTGCTGCGCGGCATCGTGGAGAACCGTACCGGGGCAGTCAATCTGGTGGCCGACGATGTCCACGAGCTCGCCGTGCCGGCCGCCGGACGCTCACGCGACTTCCAGTGAGCGTCCGGCGCGGATCATCAGGCGCCAGCGGGGGCCATGCGGGCCCGGGCAGATCCGGACAGGTCCATCCGTCGTGCCCCGCGTGAGGCCAGGAGCGTGACCACCACAGATCCCAGAGCCCACACGAGGATCTCGCCGAGCACACCGGAGGTGGTCACGAGCGAGCCGCCGAGCGCCGCATGCACCAGTCCCTCAGTGACCAGGGAGAGCGGCATGAAGTCGCTGACCGCCTGCAGGGCCGGGGGAGCGGTCTCCACCGGAAGGATGCCCACCAGGGCGACGACCTGCAGCACCATCACCAGGATCGAGGTGATGCGGCCGACGCGTTCGCCGAGCAGGGTCAGCAGGGCCTGGTGGAAGGCCATGAACATTGCTGCACCGGCCAGTGCCACGAGCCCCACCGACAGCGGCGACACGGGCGCGATGCCCAGTGCCGTGAGCACGGCGAGCACGAGGATCGACTGCGCGAGGGCGATACCGAGGAACGGCAGCAGGCTGCGCAGCGCGACCGCCCGCATCGGCAGTGCCTGCTTCAGCAGTCGCGGTGAGAGCGAGGGCAGCAGCAGGAACGCGCCGAAGGCGCCCAGCCACAGGGCCAGCGCGGTGACGAAGGGGAAGGTTGCCGTGGCGGCACCATCCGCCTCATTGTCGCGGTTCAGGTCGGTGGTGATGGGCTTGGCGCCCATCGCGGACATGCCCTCACGCTGAGACTCGGTGTAGGTGGGAACGTTGTCCACGCCGTCCTGCAGTCCGGTGGCGAGGTCATCGGCGCCGGTCGCGAGCTCGCCACTGCCATCGGCCAGCTTGTCCGTGCCGGTGGCGAGCTCCGAGCTGCCATCGGCCAGCTGACGCGTGCCGGAGGCCAGCGAGCCCGCACCCGTGGACAGCGCATCCGAGCCGTCGGCGAGCCTGTCCAGGCCAGCGGCCAGCGTGTTCGCGCCGTCAGAGCTTGCGCGAGCGCCGTCTGCGGACTGATCCGCGCCCGAGGCCAGCGCGCTGGCACCGTCGGCGCTGGTGCGTGAGCCGTCAGCCAGCTGATCCAGGCCTGTGGCAAGGGAACCGGCACCGTCAGCGCTGGACCGAGTACCCGTGGCGATCCGGTCCATGCCGGTGGCCAGCGTGCCAGCGCCCTCCGAGCTCCGATTCGCCCCGGCGGCAAGATCATCTGCACCATCGCTCAAGGAGTCCACGCCATCAGCGAACTCATGCATGCCATCGCGGTAGGCGCTGATGCCGTCTGCGAGGGCCGGAGCTTCATCGGCTGCGGTCCGGGCACCCTCAGCGAGCTGCTCGGCCCCGGGGATCAGGCCGGGCTTCTCGGAGGTGCCGTCGAAGGCGAGGTCCAGGCCCTTGCCCACGGAATCGGCGTACGTGCGTGCACCGGATGCAGCAGCTTCGGAGCCAGCCACGAGGCCGGGGTTCTTCTCGGTGCCGTCGCCGTCCAGGGCCGACTTGATGCCATCGAGGCCCGTGCTGACACCTTCGGTGTACTGCGACATACCGGTGGCCTGAGCGCAGAGCGTCTTCAGCGTCTCATCAGTGGGGTCCGCAGCGGCCGCCGTGCATGCCGTCTCCTTCATAGCGGCTGCGGTGGCGCTCATCCCGGGGTTCTCGGCAGTGCCGTCACCGGCGAGGGAATCCTGCAGGGTGCCGACGCCGTCATCGAGCTGGGAAACGCCGCCGGAGACCTGTTCGACGCCGTCTGCCACCGCACTCGCGCCGTCGATGAGGCCGGGGTTCTTGGCAGTGCCATCACCGTGCCGCAAGAGGTCGCCGGCGTTTCGAACACCGTCCGCATAGGTCTCCATACCATCGGCGAGCTTCTCGGATCCGGCCACGAGCCCGGGATTCTCGGGTGTTCCATCACCGTTCACACCGTCGCTGATCATGTCGATGCTGGGTAGAAGTCCGGGCTCGGTCTTGGTCCCGTGCAACCCCGTGGAGAGCTTTTGCGCTCCGGCGGCGAGGTCGTCGGCGCCGGTGCTGAGCTCATCGAGACCGGAGGCCAGGTCGCGGGATCCCTGAGCGGAGCGTTCCGTGCCGCCGGCGAGCTGATCCAGGCCTGTGGCGAGGGTGTGGGAACCACCGGCGCTTCTTTCTGCGCCATCGGCGAGCGCACCGGTGCCATCGGCCAGCTTGTGTGCGCCTCCGGCCAGGGATTCTGTGCCCGTCGCGAGCCGGTCAAGCCCCGTGGCGAGCTCACCGGAACCGTCAGCACTGCGACGTGTCCCGGAGGCGAGCTCATCAGCACCGTCGGCGAGGTCTCGTGCGCCGTCGGCCGATCGGCCGGCGCCGTCGGCCAAATCATGGGCGCCAGAGGAGGCTTCCCCCACGCCATCATCCAGGTCGCTCGCACCCTGGGCGAGGTCATCGGCGCCGTCAGCGGCCTCGCTGAAGCCATCGTGGATGTCGTTGAACCCCAGATAGATGCCATCGAGGTAGCGGGTGGTGAGCTGCTGGCCCATCGTGCTGGCGGACACCTCGGTGATCGCAGCGCCCACGAGCGAGCTGAGCTGACCGGAGGCATCGTTCGTGTGCACTTCGACCGTTGCTCGGGTCGCGTCGGTACTGCCCAGGGTGGCCAGCTGCTCCGAGAAATCCTCGGGGATGACCACAACGGCGGCGTAGCTGCCATCGCGCAAGCCCTCATCCGCGGAGTCGCGGTCTGTCAGCTGCCAGTCGAAGCCGGTGGTGTTATCCGTCGCGACGTCGGAGGTGTCCTGTTCGGAGGCGGTGTCGGGCTGCGTCAGGCCGCCTGCAAGAAGCCGCCCGTAGGGAACGAACTTCGTCTGTCCGTCGACGGTGACATCGGCGCCCTTGTCCAGGTTCACCACGGCGGCGGGCACGGTGTCGAAACGGTCGACGCGTCCCGTCAGCGCCCACATACCGATCCCGGCGACCAGGAGCGGCAATAGCAGGACGACGACGAGGGTGCGGGGGTGGCGCAGGCGGGTCATGCCACAGCTCCTTCTCGGATCGCGGTCGGCGTGCGATGGATAGCGAGCGCGACGTGTCTGCTGGGGTCGGGCAGGGCGTTCGCCAAGCCGTGCTCGGCGGGAAGCGGTGTATCAGCGGGGGATCCAACAATGATGGCAAGGCCGGCGTCGAGCAGAGTGTCGATCTGCTCCATCCGCCGCCCCATATCCGGGATATCCTCCGTGGACTGCGGGTACAACTGATCCACGCTGTTCACGATGAGGGTGAGGTCGGCGGCTTTCGCCACCGGGATGCGGCGCAAGACGGCGTCGACATCATCGCCGCGCTCAAGCAGGATCGTGTGACCCTGCACGCCGCCCATGTCTTCGGACAGAAGTCGCTCGCCCATAGCCACAGTGCCGCTGTCGGGCTTCGCCCGTCCCGCTGCGAGCGCGAGGAAGGTCCTCAGCACAGCGTCGTCTGCCGAGCGCGCAACCAGCAGGGTGCCCGGGGACATGGAGCCGGTGAGCGGGCCCAGAGTGCCACTGCCGTCCAGCAGCGGCACCACCACATCATCGAGGCGCAGCGCAGCAGGGCCGTTTTCCTCGGTCCATCGACGATGCTCGAGAACGTGCACCAGGCCTTCGCCCTCGACATCCAGGCGCGGCAGCGTCCGATCCAGCCACGCCGGCAGGTGCCAGGCACGGTCCCCCAGCAGGGCCAGCACGGCAGGCACGAGGGTCATGCGCACAACGAAGGCGTCGACGGCCACACCGACTGCGAGTCCTACCGCGATCGGCTGGATCATGAAGGTCGATTCGGGGATGAACGAGGCGAACACGGCGATCATGATCAGCGCCGCGGCAATGACGACGCCGGCGGAGGCGGTGAAGCCGGTGACCACGCTGCCGCGAGCATCACCGGAGTGGACGTAATCCTCGCGCATGCGAGAGACCAGGAACACTTCGTAGTCCATCGCCAGACCGAACAGGACACCCATCACGATGATCGGCATGAAAGAGATCACGGGCCCCACCACGCCGATGTTCAGCGCGTCGTTGCCCCAGCCGTACTCGAAGATCATGGTGACCACGCCGAAGGCTGCACCCACCGAGATCAAGTAGCCGATCGATGCTTTGAGCGGCACCCAGATCGAGCGGAAGACCATGGTCAGCAGGATGAGCGAGAGGCCGACGACGAAGAGAGCGAACGGCAGCAGGGCATCGGAGAGCTTCTGCGTGATATCGACGGTTGCAGCGGTCTGACCTGTGACCGTGATGTCGCTGATCGTGAGGTCCTTCTCCCACTGATCACGGTCTTCGCGCAGCGTGTGCACGAGCTGGGCAGTGGCCGGCGAGGTCTGGCCACCTTCAGGAATGATCACGATGACCGCGAGGTCGCCTCCCCGGTTCGGCGTGGCCAGCTGCACCGCTTCAACGCCATCCAGCGCCTCGACCTTGTCAGAGAGTTCATCGACCACACCGACGGGGTCAGTGGTGTTGATGATGTCCGCGGTCAGCAGCAGAGGAGCGTTATAGCCCGCACCGAACTCGTCGGAGATGAGGTCATAGGTCTCGCGCACCATCGTCCCCTTCGGCTCGGTACCCATATCCGGCAGGCCGAGGCGTAGGTCTTTCGCGGGGATCGCAAGGCTCGTGACTGCCAGGATCACCAGCACAATCGTGACGATTGGGGCACGGGTGACCAGTCGTGCCCAGCGCGTGGTCATCGGCACCCGGTCGGTGTTCTTCTGCTGGGGGGCTGTCTCATCCGAGACCGCCTCAAGGGGCTCGGTCGGTGGCTCATCTCCACTATTGGAGGCGGTATCCGGGCGGCGCGCAGTGCGTGGTCGGATGCGTTCGCCGAGCAGTCCCAGAATCGCTGGCAGCAAAGTGAGTGCGATGACGACGGCGAGTGAGACGGTGAAGGCCGAGGCCAGGCCCATCAGAGTCAGGAACGGGATACCTGTGACGAATAGGCCCACCAGGGCGATCACGACGGTCGCGCCAGCGAAGATCACAGCGCTGCCCGAGGTGGCGAGGGCCTCTCCCACCGATTCGGTGACATCCATGCCCTCACGCAGTTGGTCGCGATGCCGAGAGACGATGAACAGCGCATAGTCGATGCCGACGGCGAGGCCCAGCATGATCGCGAGCGTTGGTGTGACCGACGGGATGTCGATACCGGCGGCCATCGAGAGCACCGCCGCCATCGCCGCGGCCACCCCGGTGATCGCCGTGACGATCGGGATGACGGCGGGCACAATGGCTCGGAACGTCACGGCGAGCACCACCAGGGCGATGAACACGCCCAACACTTCGGTCCAGGAGAGCGGCACGGTGGTCTGCGTGAAGATCTGACCGCCCGCATGCACAGCCAGTGGCCCATTCGAGCTGTCTTCGGCCAGTGCGGTGAGTTCATCGAGGGCTTCGGCAGGGAACTCGCCCAGATCGCCATCCATCTGGATGTTCCCGATGATGGCGGTGTCATCGTCGTTACGGGTTCCGGGTGCTTGCTCGCCGAAGGGATCTGGGGCTGCCCGGACGCCGTCGATGTTCGCGGCGTCCTCCATGATGCGGGTGATGTCCGCCTGATGATCGTCGACGCTCGAGCCGTCATCGGTGATGAAGACGAACTGCCCGGAGGTGCCGCTCATCTCGGGGAAGCGCTCACCGAGCATGTCGAGGCCGTCTTGGGATTCGGTGCCCGGGATCTGGATGTCTTCTTGGAGTGCACCGCCGAGTCCAACAGCCACTGCGCCGAGGATCACCACGATCGCGGCCCAGACCCCGATCACGCGCCAGGGAGTGCGTGCCATGGAGCGGCCGAGCTTGTAGAGCGAGGATGACACCAACAGCCTCCGTGGATGGAATGAGAACGACGCACATACGCGCCGTCGGCGGTCTTCCGTGCAGCGCAGGCGTGCGAACCGGACGATTCAAAACACTCGCGCATCGGATACACTCATGTATCGAGTCTGATCCTATCGCCGCGTGTGACCGCTCGCGCAAGCACCGTCCACACCGTGAGTCAGACGCCACAACCCGCGTTCAGGCTCCCGCGCCTGCCTCGAAAGAACCGCAATGCCATGACCGACCTGCTCGACCCACTGCCAGAATCCTCCGGCACCCGCCGCAAAGAGAACACCCGCGCGCGCCTCGTGCGCGCCTCCCTCGATGTCTTCGTTGACAAGGGGATCGACGGCGCAACTATCGACGATCTCGCCCGTGCCGCTGGCTTCACGCGCGGAGCCTTCTACTCCAACTTCTCGTCGAAGGAAGAGGTGTTCACCAGCCTGTTCACCACGGTGACCGACGAGCTCGTCGAGATCGTCAGCTCCGCCGCGCACGCTGCTTTAGAGGCAGCGACGACAGGCGATGCGGCCATGCAGACGGATGAAGCAGTCATGCGAGACGTCTTCAGTACGATCCGCCCCTTCAGCCGTCAGTGGTGCCTGCTGCACTCCGATGCCATCTCTCGAGCTCTGCGTGATCAGCAGATCCGCTCCGTCCTGGTGGCCGAGCGTCTGCGACTGCGATCTGCGATCGCCGAGGTTCTCGAACTCGGCCTGCACACTCGAGGCCTGCGGGCGGCGATCCCTGTCTCGGACCTGGCTCAGATCTTCATCGGTGTCTTCATTGATCTGCTCGTCAGTGAACAGACCGAAGAGTTCGAGATCGAACAGCTCGGTGCAGCCACCATCGTGCGCCTCCTGGCTGGGTTCATGGAGCCCGCCCGCGCCCCAAACACGACTGACTCCCGTCCCCTCAATACCTGAGGCCCGAGTCGAAAGTGCTAGGGGCTTAGCCAATAGCGGTCCTCCCGACCGATGACGGCATGCGGTGCCTCTCTTTACCGTCGAAGCGGCATCAGATCCCTGCCCCGACCCAAGGAGCTTCGACCATGTCCAGCGCCCGCTTGCTCACCTCACGACTCAGCGACCGCCGCAGCGTCCTGCGCACAGGCATGCTCGGCGCTCTTGGCCTCGTCACTGCCGGTGCCGCGCTGTCGGGCGGTCGCGCGAACGCGGCCGGTATCCACGGCCAGGACGTCTCGTCGCACCAGGGGGAGGTGGACTGGGGTGCGCAGGCCGCCGCGGGTTCCCGGTTCGCGTGGTGCAAAGCGACAGAGGGTACGGATTACCGCAACCCGTTCTTCGCCCAGCAGTACGGCGGTTCCTTCGACGCCGGGCTCGCGCACGGCGCCTACCATTTCGCCCGTCCCGATGGCCGTAATCCCGATGGCGAAGCAGACTTCTTCATCGACAACGGCGGCGGCTGGAGCGCTGACGGCCGCACGCTCCCGGCCCTGCTGGACCTCGAGGGGTACCACAACCTCCCGGCGAACTACGGCCTGACCCAGCCCGAGATGCAGGACTGGATTCAGCGATTCTGCAACCGCTACACCGAGCGCGTCGGCCGTTCACCGATCATCTACAGCAACGTCTACTGGTACCGCGAGAACGTCGGCGCATGGGCGCCCGACGGCGCACCCCTCCACATCGCCGCATACCAGGCGGAGGCTCCGACAAACCTGCCGGAGCCCTGGACAGCCTGGGATGTCTGGCAGTACTCCGATGCCGGACCGTTCGCTGGTGACTCCAATGCGTTCCACGGTGATGAGGACGCGTTCGAGGACTTCTTGGTCAACCCGAACTACCGCCCCATCGGACGGTGACCACTCCCGCCGCGCGGACGCACCGAATCGTCCGCGCGGCGGTCTGTACCCTGCATCAGTGACCACTGAGAACACTGCCCCCGCAGCGGCATCTGCCTCTGATCGCACCCACGGCGCCGTGTACGCCGATCGAGGAACCTCCCATTTCGATGTACTGCTGGCCGCAATGGTCACGGTGGTGCTTCTCTCCGGCATCGGCGCTGCGAAGGGCGTGAGCTTCGGGACCATTCCCGGCACCGGCTTCGAGATCATCACCGATGGCGGATTCATCCTCTTCCCGCTCGCCTACATCCTGGGCGACGTGATCACGGAGCTATACGGCATCCACGCGGCGCGTCGCGCAATCATGACCAGCTTCGCGGCCAGCATCCTCGCCTCGGTGACCTATCAGGCGATCATCACGCTGCCGCCGTTCCCCGACGAGTACGGCATGGCCAAGCAGGCGGCACTCGAGCTTGCACTCGGTCCCGTCTGGATCGTCGTGCTCGCAGGTCTCGCCGGATTCTTGGTTGGCCAATCGCTGAACAGCTGGCTGGTCAGCCGCATGAAACGGCGAACAGGGGAGCGGGGCCTGCTTGCTCGGCTCTTCACGGCCAGCGGTCTCGGTGAGCTGGTGGACACCATCATCTTCTGCTCCATCGCCTCCGTGGCGATCGGCATCACCACCCTCGAACAGTGGGCGGAGTACACCCTGCTCGGTTTCCTCTACAAGGTGCTGGTCCAGTACGCCGCGATCCCGGTCACTGTCACAGTGATCCGCTGGCTCAAACGCACGGATCCCACCTACCAAGCTGCGCTGAATGCGCAGGAACAAGGAAAGGGGCAAGGAACCGGCCCCGCATGACCCTGGGCTGAGCCCTGCGGGCAGCGACGG
This sequence comes from Brachybacterium timonense, assembly GCF_900258505.1. Lineage (GTDB taxonomy): Bacteria > Actinomycetota > Actinomycetes > Actinomycetales > Dermabacteraceae > Brachybacterium > Brachybacterium timonense. The sequence goes on along the minus strand of NZ_LT984895.1, from coordinate 1,704,659 downwards.
TGTTCTTCCGCTGCGATGAGGGCAGCGAGACCCCCTGGGCTCACCGCATCTGTCCTTCCGTGCCGGCGACACCCCGACGATCGTCGGGGGACTCGCGCCGTCAGGAGCGTCAAAGGTCACCGCACCTGTGACCGCATGACGGGCCATCGCGCATTTCCCATGCTCCACAGTGGATGCATGACAACTGCTGACCTTACACAGACACCGCCACGGGAGAACCCCGACCACCAGGTGCCGACCGCCCCTGTCGCACTGCAGCCCGGTACGACCCCGGCCGAGCAGCGCCAGTGCCTGCGCGAATCCCGCGTGCATCCCGAGCGCCCCTTCGGCGCGCATCTGCGCATGACATGGTGGCGAGCTCTTCTCGTGCTCCCTGCGCTGTTCGTGGTGATGATCGGCGGGCAGGTGGCTTTGCTGTTCGTCGCGATCATCGTCGACGCAGTCCTGCTGGGTAAACCGATCGACACCAGCGGTGCCATGAGTCCCACAATGATGCTCGCGGCAAATCTCAGCCTTGCTCTGCTGGCCCCGGCCGCGATCGCCGCGTTGGTGCTGATCGGCGGGGTGCCCTGGCGCGCTGTCCTGCGCAACCTGCCGCGGCCCCGGCTCAAGAGGTGGCTCCTGTACCCCTGCATTTTCCTGGGGCTGATCCTCATCACGTTCGTGCTTCTGAGCCTGATCGAGCCGACGCCGATGACCTTCACCTGGAACACGGGCGTGCTGCTGTTCCTTGCGCTCGCGCTGTTCACGACGCCGTTCCAGGCTCTGGGTGAGGAGCTCATGTTCCGCGGTGCCGTGCTAACGGTCGTGGCCTCCTGGATCCGTCCCGTCGTGCCTGCACTGATCGTCGGTGTGGTGGCCTCGAGTGTCCTCTTCGGAGCCGTGCACGGCGCTCAGGATCCGTGGCTTGTGGCCTACTACACGATCTTCGGTGCGTGCATGGCGCTGATGGCCATCATCTCGCGCGGACTTGAGGCGCCGATCGCCTTCCATGTCGTCAATAACGTCGTGTTCATGGCAAGCAGCGCGCTCATGGGCGGGGGAGAGGACCTGGTGATCGACCGCTCCGCAGGCGCCGGTGGCCCCTGGGTGCTCCTCATGATCGGTCTTGACGTGGTGGCAGTGGGCATCGTGTGGCTGCTGGAGCGCAGGGCCCGACGTGTCAGTGCTTCCGGTACAGCTTCTTGACCTGATAGACGGGGTCGCTGGTCGCCTCGATGCCCAGGCTGCGGAAAATGGATTCATCCACGGGGCCGAGGATGGTGGTGGTGTGCACATCGCAGCCGTGCAGCCGTCGCAGCTCCTGGAGCGCCCGCCGTGCATTCTCGTCGGATGCAGCAGAGACTGACAGCGCAATGAGCACTTCGTCGGTGTGCAGGCGGGGGTTTCGCGACCCTAGATGGTCGACCTTCAGTGACTGAATCGGGCGGATCGCGTCGGGGGAGAGCAGCAGGACGGGCTCATCGATGCGGGCGAGATGCTTGAGGGCGTTCAGGAGTACCGCCGCGCTCGATCCGAGCAGATCGCTGGTTTTGCCGGTGACCACGGTCCCGTCGGGCAGCTCGAGAGCTGCTGCGGGCGCGGCGGTTCGTGCGGCAAGCTCGCGCGCCGGCTGCACGGGTGCACGCAGCGCATCCGTGATCTCAAGGTCCGCCATGATCGTGGCGATTCGTTCAGACTCGACCGGGTCGAGTGCTTCCTTCTTCTCCCGTACGCGAGAGCGCAGGTAGCGACGCACGATCTCCTGCTCGGCAGCTTCGCGGCAGGCAGCGTCGTCGCTGATGCAGGAGCCCACCATGTTGACGCCCATGTCTGTGGGGGAGGCATACGGGCTCGTGCCCAGCAGGGTGCGCAAAAGCGCCTGCAGCAGTGGGAATGCATCGATGTCTCGGTTGTAGTTGATCGCCTCGATGCCGTATGCCTCACGGTGGTACGGATCGACCAGGTTGACGTCGTCGAGGTCCGCGGTGGCTGCTTCGTAGGCACGATTGACGGGATGATCCAGCGGCAGATCCCAGATCGGGAAGGTCTCGAACTTGGCGTAGCCGGCGGGGATTCCGTGGCGGGAGTCGTGATAGATCTGCGAGAGGCAGGTGGCGAGCTTGCCGGATCCGGGGCCGGGAGCTGTCACAACCACGAGGTCTCGGGTGGTCTGCACCCAGTCATTGCGGCCGAGCCCGAAGTCGGAGACCACGCGACGTGTGTCCGTGGGATATCCCGGGATGGTGCGATGGCGTGAGACGGTCAGGCCCAGGCGTTCCAGACGGCTGCGGAATGCGTGGGCGGCGTGGTCATCGTCCTCGTGCTGGGTGAGCACGACGTTCTCGACCAAGAAGCCTCGCTCACGGAACACATCCACCAGGCGCAACACATCATCTTCATAGCTGATACCCAGGTCAGAGCGCATTTTTGAGCGCTGGAGGTCTTTTGCGTTGACCACGATGAGGATCTCGAGCTCATCGCGCAGCGATTCGAGCATGACGATCTTGTTGTCGGGCGTGAAGCCAGGCAGAACGCGGGATGCATGGTGATCGTCGAAGAGCTTGCCGCCCATTTCGAGATACAGCTTGCCGCCGAGCTCAGTGCGGCGCTCATGGATATGCGCTGACTGCAGGGCGATGTAGCGTTCACGATCGAACCCGATGCGACGTGGCACGCGTGGACCCCCTGATCGGACGGAGATATCGGCGCCGCGGCGCGAACGCGGAGCGGTGCCACTGTATCCCGCGTATCGACAGCGATCAGGCAACGGCGCGGCCACAGATGCAACCACCGGACCGCAATCACACCCACCGCAACGGTCAGCCGATAATGTGCGTTATGTAAAGTAGAGCGGACTGTCTGTGGTGGCGCGGCCGTGAGGTTTGTGGCGTCGCCGCGAGCGACTCCCCCTCTGACCTCCCGCCTGCGGAATACTCGTCCCCGTCGGATCGTTCATCCCGGCGAGGAGGAACCCCATGGACTCAACCACTCTGTTCACGTACGAGCCTCACGTGGATTCGCGCCTGCTGCACGGTCGCGTTCTGCTGGTGACGCTCGGCGCATTCTCTGACGCCGGCCAGGCTCAGGCGCTCATCGACGACCATCTGCTCAATTCCATGCCCAGCCGTGTGGTGGGCCGGCTCGACATGGATCAGGTCTACGACTACACCGGCCGACGTCCCGAGGTCACGCTCGAACTCGACCACTTCGAAGACTATGAGCGGCCCCAGATCCTCCTGCATGAGATCACCCATCCGGACGGCTCCACGTTCTTCCTGCTCAGTGGCCCCGAACCGTCGTTCCAATGGGAGCGGGTTGCGGGTGCCCTGCGCATCGTGGTCGAGCAGCTGGGTATCGAGCGGACCATCATCATGCAGGGCTTCCCCTCCCCTGTGCCGCATACCCGCGAGTTGCCGGTGACACGCTATGCCGGGCGCAGCGACGACATCCGCGTGCGTCGCACCATGCCCGGCGTGTTCCGCATGCGCGCCCCGTTCACGGCGCTGCTGACGCTGCGTCTATCCGAGGCGGGCCATGACGTGGTGGGGGTCGCCGCCCACATCCCGCAGTACCTGAGCGACATCACCTTCCCCGATGGTGCGCTCGCGCTTCTCGCCGCCGTGCATGAGGAAGACGGTCCGAGCATCGACGTCGACGCGCTCCAGCAACGCGCTGTGGAGGTGCGTGCCTCCATCGATCAGCAGATCGGCGCCTCACAGCAGCTCCAGGAAATGGTCGAAGCACTCGAGGCGCAGCATGACCGGATGATCACTGCCGGCGCTACTCAGGAAGTCCCCACCGCCGACGCGATCGCCGCGGAGGTCGAGCAGTATCTGGCCGGACTCGGCGAGGACCGTGCACCGAAGGACGACGACGATCAGGACAGTCAGGGAGGGATGGGCCCGAGGCTCTGAACCGTCTCCTGAGGCAGGCTCGGATGAGCTACGGCTCGTACCATCCTGTTCCCGAAACGATGCACTGTGCGATGGATGTCCCGGCGGCCACTTCTGCCGACTTCCTGGCGCTGGCATGTCACATCATGAGCACCAGTGCGCCGCGTGCACGGCGTGAGGGCGCAGACCCCGACCGGCAAGGAGCAGACATGACCCGTCGCATACTCGCGCGAACGGAGCGCGAAGCACTCGCCCACTCCCTCGAGCGGCTCGGTCCCACTGCGCCGACGCTCCTTCCCTCCTGGCGGGCCCGGGATCTGCTCCAACATCTTCTGCTGCGTGAACGGTGGCCCCATCTGATGGCGCTGTCGTACGTGCCAGGCCACGCGGGTCTGTGGGCACAGCGACGGTTGGAGGAGCGCGCGGCTCTCACCTGGCAGCAGATGGTGGATCTTTTCCGTGCCGGTCCCCCGCCACTGTCCCCGCTGCTTCCCGTGGATGCCCGTGTGAACGCGGCCGAGCACCTTGTGCATCACGAAGATCTGCTGCGCGCCCAGCCTGATTGGAAGCCACGATCACTCAGTGCGCAGCACCAGGAAGAGGCATGGCAGGTGCTGCGACAGATGCATCGCCTTCTCGTGCGGGTCCCGATCACCCTCACTCTGGTCGCGCCGCAGGGCAGTCTGCGCCAGCGGCGGCGACGTGAACACAGTGTTCGCGTGCACGGTGATCCCGTGGAGCTTCTGCTGTGGGCTTTCGGGCGCGATGACGTGTGTGTGCAGCTCCATGGAAGCGGCTCAGCGCTGGACCTGCTTGCCCAGGGGCGCCGGGGATTCTGAGCGGGCCAGGGAACTGTTGGCTCACATGTACAATCAGCTGGTTATTTACAGAACAGCGCAATCACGCTGTCCATGGAGTGGTGTCACTCAGACAGCCTGTGGACCGTTACTGGCCTCGTGCGGGTCTCGAGTCAGGATGAACAGGGCGGGCCGGTGTCCCTTCTGGAAGAACCGGTGCTCGTCGACCAGTCTCCAGCCCCCGGGCTGCTCGGGCAGCAGCGCGCGCATCCGCCGAATCTCCTGCGTGAGCACCCCCAAGCGGGCGCCCGGCGCTGCGAGTTGCCCTGCCCGCACCAGAAGATCACGGTGCAGAGCAAGGTTGGTTGCGTGATCGCCGTGAAGCATGCCCCACGGTGGGTTGGTGAGGATGCGGGTGAAGGTCCCCTCGATCGGGCCGGTGAGAACGTCTGCGCAGATCCACTCAATGCGTCCGCGCTGCTTGGCCGCGCGTTGATGGGCACGGCACGCAGCGATCGCCTGGGGGTCAACGTCGACGCCCACAGCGCGTCGCGGGGCATGCCGGTGGGACTGCTCGATGAGGAACGTGCCTGACCCGCAGGTCATGTCGAGCACGGCGTCATCAGCGCCGACATCCAACAGATCCACCACGCTTGCGGCGATCGTCGCGTTGACTGCGCCCGGATAATCAACGGTGCGCCACAGCCGTGTCGACAGTGGACGCGGGGTGGTCCGTAGCAGGAGCTCCCAGCCATCATGCGCGGCTGTGCGTCGCACACGCACCAGCAGGTCCCCGTCCTCCCGCACAGGCAGCTGCGTGAGTTCACTCAGAGCATCGGCGATGCGGCGCATCTCCTCGGTGTCGCTGCCGGCAGCGGCCAGGCGCAGACCGGTGAACGTGCGTCGCGGTCGCTGATGGGTGATCTGTTCCCAGAGCTGGGCGGTGCGTTGTTGCACCGAGGTCTCCAACAGGCCGCGGGGCCGACGGGTCTGGGTGCTGATCGCCCCATAGGCGGCAACAACGCTGCGCAATGCGGCAACAGCGCTCACCTGCTCAGCCTTCAGCTGGATCTCCGTTGGCGTCACCGCCGTCGCGGGGCCGATCGCCGCGCATTCGCGCAACGCCGAGGCGCCGCATCCCTCGAGAACCTCGAGCACGATCGTCATCATCGCCGCACCTCGCTCTCTTCATGCCGGTTCACGCCTCCAGTGCAGCGCCTGTGTCCTTCGGGCATGGCCCCGGCACACGATCGGTAGCGCGGCTCAGGGCGATGTCTGCTGCTCCACGGTACCGGCGCGGTGCCTCGGCGCCAGCCGATGCCCGACGCTTCACGGTACTCGGTCGTTGGTCCGTCTCAGGCCGATGCCCCGCTTCACAGCGGAGCTCCGGCTCTTCGGCTCGGGCCGATAGACTGCCCTCGTGTTCGTGGTGAGTGTGTGTTCTCTCAAAGGTGGCGTCGGCAAGACGTCTGTGACGCTTGGCCTTGCCTCTGCGGCGTTGCATCAGGGCATCAATGCCCTCGTGATCGACCTGGATCCGCAGGCCGATTCCACGCTTGGCCTTCTGGGGGAAGCAGCCACGAGCACGGACATCGCCGATGTCCTGTCTTCGCCGCGCACCGAATCCGTTGACCGCGCCATCATTCCGACGCCGTGGGCGCAGGGTGCGTCGAGCCACCTGGACATCATCCCCGGCTCGAACCGTTCCGCGCTGGTGGATTCCCCCGCCCTCTCCCCCCGGGATGTCAAGCGTTTGCGCGACGCTCTGCAGAAGCGTTCACACGAGTACGACATCGTGCTGGTCGACTGCCCGCCATCCTTGAACGGCCTCACACAGATGGCGCTCGCAGCGTCGGACCGTTCCCTTGTGGTGGCCGAACCCGGTTTCTTCGCGGTGACGGCCGCGGATCGTGCACTGAAACTCTCCGTCGAGATGCGCGAAGAAGGGCTTGCTCCACGACTTCAGCCGCTCGGGCTCGTGATCAACCGGTACAGGCCGCGCTCGGTCGAGCATCAGTATCGACTGGCCGAGCTTCGTGAGCTCTTCGGTGATGCTGTGTTGGAGCCGGTTATTGAGGAACGGGTGGGCCTGCAGCAGGCGCAGGGCGGGGCGGTGCCGCTGCACGAGTACCAGGGTGCGTCCGGACCCCGACTCACGGCAGATTTCGACGCGCTTCTGCGCGTGATCATGGACTCGCGCCAGTACTCCTGACGCATAGCTCAGCACCGTTCCAGCGACGAGGCCGGTGATCTGGCCGCGTGCGACCGGTCTAGGCGCACACCGACAGCGATCCCACGCGCTCCATGGAGAGCTCCCGGTTCAGGCTCGCGTCAACCGATCTAGCTGGCGCGTATGAACAGGCTCAGCCAGCCCGGCGGGAACGGCGGCGGGCCGCCAACTCATCGTGCAGGGCGAGCGTCGCATCGTCCGCAGGATTGACGCTCGGCAGCACCGACAGTTCCGTCTCCACCTCGCGCCAGACCCGGCCGACGGCAATGCCGAACACGCCCTGACCGCCTTGGACCAGGTCGATCACATCCTGAGCGGAGGTGCACTCGTACACGGAGGCGCCGTCACTCATCAGGGTGATCTGTGCAAGGTCATCGATCCCCCGTTCGCGCAGCGCCCCCACTGCTACGCGGATCTGCTGGAGAGACACGCCAGTGTCGAGCAGTCGCTTCACAACTTTCAGCACGAGAATGTCGCGGAAGCCGTAGAGCCGCTGACTACCGGAGCCCTGTGCGGCGCGCACGCTCGGCTCCACAAGTCCTGTGCGGGCCCAGTAATCGAGCTGACGGTAGGTGATGCCAGCAGCCTTGCAGGCGGCGGGGCCGCGATAGCCGAGCTCACCGGGGGTGTCCACGACCTCATCGAAGAGGACGCCCTGCGCCGGCTCGGCCGGAACGGTCGTCTGCGAGGTGCGGTCCTCGTCACGGCTGCTGTTCACGTCTACCTCCGGGATGCGGCTCTCGACGGGGAAGGAGGATGAGAGCTCGCGTTCAGAGTAGCGTGTCGCCTCGCCGTACGGGCACCAACGCGCCGCAGTCATGTCACGGCTCGGTGACAGTCTGGTCTGTTTTCCGGCCGTTCTCCACGGGCATCTACCTGGTGAGCGATGTGCGCTATACGGCCCAACGATCGGGGTGTAGGCCGAATCCGCGAAGTCAGCTGTCCCGCAGGCGTTCCCTGAGCAGGGCGCTGTGCAGGGTGATCATCTCTTCGCCGAGATCACGTACCGCGTCCTGGGCCTCGCCCCGGGCAGCCGGATCAGCGGCCCGTGAGCGGACCCCGGCCACGGAGCGAATCATGTGTGCCTCGCGTTCGGCAGAGCTGCGCAGCATGACGAGGTGACGCGGCTGCAGCCCGTGCGCGGCGAGCTCACGTGTTGCACGAGCGATCTCGAGCTCATTGTTGCCGTAAAACAGCTGATCACGACCAATCAGACCGTACTGCTCAAGCTCACAGAGCAGATCATCGTCGATGCCGGCTTCGCGCTGCAGCCCTCGACGGTCCAGCCGAACCGCCTTCAGCTCCGCCGACGGGCCGGGGCGTGAAGCGATCGACGTCACGTCCGTCTCGTGCCCGTGCTCGAGGAGGTGCTCTTTGATGACTTTGAGCGGCCAGAAACGGTCACGCTGCGCTCTGAGTACGAAGCGCAGACGCTCGACGTCATCGCGTGAGTACTTGCGATAGCCGGACGATGTCCGTTCCGGACTGATCAGCCCCTCGGCCTCGAGATAGTGCAGTTTCGAGTGCGCGAGGTCCGGGAACTCGTCACGCAGCTGAGCGAGCACCTGGCCGATGCTCAGTCGCGACGACCCTGCGCTGCTCGGCCTGCGCGATGCGGAGGCCGGCACCGGCTCAGCGCTCCCCGGCGAAGGGGTGGTAGGACAGGCGGTACTTGCCGATCTGCACAGTATGGCCTGCCTGCAGATGTGCTTCATCGACCCGTTCGCGGCCCACATACGTGCCGTTCAGGGAACCGAGGTCGCGCACGAGAAAGCCCTGGCCGTCCCGGATGAAAGCGGCATGCTTGCGAGACACCGTGACGTCGTCGAGGAAGATCTCGCTGTTGGGGTGGCGGCCCGCAACGGTGGTGTCGGCGTCGAGCAGGAATCGCGCACCGAGATTCGGGCCCTTGCGGACGATGAGCAGTGCAGACCCCTCGGGGAGGCGGTCGATGGATGTGCGGTCCTGCGTGCTGAGGCCGGGCTCGCCGTCCTCGACAGGGTCAGCGGGCGAAATCGCGCTCAGCGTCGACGTCTGATCGAGCTTGTCTTCGTTCCAGCCGGCGTTCGAAGTCACCGTGACACCCCTTTCCTCGGCAGGCCGCAGCCCCGGGCGGGGCATTCGGATCCGCCTGTCCATCCTTTCATGAGGCGCGCTAGCACGTCCCGTTCACAGGAATGATCTGATCAGGATTTGACCCTCATTTGACCACTTCAGCGTACTGAGGGTCGGGAAGCTCAGCGACAGCGTCGATGCTGACGTCTTCCCGCTCATTGATCTGCACCGAGGCGCCGTCGGCCCGCAGCGAGTCGACAGCCCCACCCGGGATTCGCAGCGCCGGGTCGAGCACATCCGGATCGCCGATGGCACGCACCGTGAGCGGCATGCTCACTCGCTGTCCATCGACCTGCAGATCACCATCGTCACCGAGGGCGACCGAGGTGGAGGTGACCACACGCACCTGCCCCACTTGGATCACTTCGGCTCCCGCATTGCGCAGCTCCTGGATGACAGCCAGCAGTGTGCTCGATCGCACCTCGCCGCGGCCCGCGGAGACCGAGATCTCTACGCCGCGTCCGACAGCAGGTGCAATGCCCGCGAGAATCTCCAGGTCATCGAGGCGCTTCTGCGCCGCTTCATGGGCGGCGGCGTCGTCATCCCGGGTTCCCCTCAACGTCTCGATCGTGCGGTCGAGGTCACCGTTCTCCCGCTCCAGATCCGACACATGCCGATTCGATTCGTCGAGCAAGCGCACCAGCTCCTGCTGCGATGCGCCGGACAGACCGTCATCACCATGATGCTGCACCTGCACAGCGAAGGTGAGCCCCAGGGCGAAGCAGAGCAGGGCCACGATGACCTGGGACGCATTCGCGCGTGGACGCAACGCGCCACGCAGCCGACGCCATGCGGTGCGCTGCTCATCCTGCGAGATGGGCTCGCGCGATCCGATGCTCATGAGCGGAACAGGCTTCGTCGGATCGCCGCGGCATTGGAGAAGATACGGATCCCCAGCACCACGATGACAGCGGTGGACAACTGCGGGCCGACACCGAGCTGATCACCGATGAACACCAGCAGCGCTGCGATCACGACGTTGAAAAGGAACGACGTGATGAACACATGGGAGTCGAACACGCCGTCCAATGCGGCACGCAGACCTCCCGCGAGTGTGTCGAGCGCGGCGACCACGGCAATCGGCAGATACGGCTGCAGAACCACCGGCACATCCGGTTGCAACACAAGGCCCGCAACAATCCCCAGCAGCAAACCAATGATCGCGATCATCAGTCCTCCTCTCCCCCGTCATCCGATGGTCCACCACCACCGGCCGGCACTGCGGGCCGGTTCTCCTCCGGGCGTGTCGCCTCGCGTAGCGCCGACGCCGGTCTACTCGGCAGAGTGATCTGCTCAACCGCCTCGGTGCGCACCTGAATGCCGAAACGGCTCGAGATCTCCCCGAGGTACTCCCCCGTCTCCCCTGTGACAGGGGCATTCTCCAGATCGTCTGACGGGCCGATCGCGCTGAGGACATACGGCGGTGACAGGGGCCGGAAGTCCACCAGGATCGCTGAACCTGCTGTGCGGATAGCTGACGTCGATGTGAGGCGCACGCCATTGATCGCGATGCCTTCGGCGCCCGCGGCCCATAGGCCGTTCACGGCGACCTGCAGGTCTCGGTCGCTCACCCGGTTGACGGCGCCGTCCTTCATGCCGGGCTCAGGTGGAAGCGGTACGGAATCGTCGATCGTGACCTGTACGCCGGGGCCGCGCAGGGCAGCCGATCCACCTGCAGATTCGTACACATCTACGCGCTCAGTCGCATCAGGGTCATCCGCCGCGAGCACGGAGCCCTGCAAGGCGGTGAGCGTCTCCTCCTTCGACTTCTGCTCAGCGGCGAGGTCGTCGGCGTGGGCGCGCGATTCCAGCACCCGCTGGGTGAGCGCCGTCCGTGGACTGTCCTGGCCAGCAGCGTTCTCGCGCAGACTCGCTGCGGAAATGGCAACGGCGAGGCCGAGCAGAATCGCCAGAAGGAACGTCACAGCACGCGTCGTCGGCGTGTCCGGCGCCGGCACCTCATCGCTGTGCCCCTGATGCCGCGGATGGTCGACGTCGAACGGGTTCGCTGTCAGGGCACGCAGCAGCGAGTCCGGAGAATATGGTGTTTCTCCGTGCGGTGTGCGCGCTGGATCCCTCCTGACCATGCGGCCACAATAGCTGCGGCTAACGCACCGAAGAGTGTGGCGCGCCCGTGTGTGCACCCTCCGGACGTCTCCGGACGAGCGCTCAGATCTCGCGCACCTCGCGGTTGTCCTCGGCCCGGAGCCGGCTGTGGTCCAGCCGGCCGTGATCGGTCGGCGACGGAGTGCGCGCCACCAGCAGGAAACGGCTCAGCACTCCTGTCAGTTCCCCCACATCAGCGCGGCGCCGGAGCTCCTCGAGACGCGCCGCATCCCGCACGGGGTCGAAGCCCTCCGGGAGCATCCATGGAATGCGGGCGAGGAATCGCAGCAGAGCTTCGAGATCGCGGAAGCGGTAGGCGCCGGTGAATGTGTCGGCGCGCTCGACCGTCATTCCGGCGCACATCAACGCACGCTCGAACTCGACCAGCGTCACTTCCGGGTACGGCGCTGTGCCGCCGAGCGCCTCGGTGATGTCCGCGAGATCCTCGCCGCCGACCTGCTGCGTAACCAGCACGCCATCTGGCCCGAGCACACGCGCGACCTCCGCCGGGTCGTAGGACTCGTGCCGTGCGAGCACCAGGTCGAAGGAATCGTCAGGGAACGGCAGCGGCTCCCCCGATTCGCTGTCGTGCTCGTGCACGGTGATGCCCAGGGGTTCCAGGCGTTCGGCGGCCACAGGCAGGTTCGGTGCCCAACCCTCGGTGGCGGCGACCGTCTGGGGTAGATCCTCTCCGAAAGAGGCCAGCAACTCCCCTCCCCCGGTGCCGAGGTCGAGCGCGCGGTGGGAGACCCGCAAATGGTCTCGAGCGATCTGGCGATAGTCCCAGGGCTCGGGGTCCTCGTCCATATCGGTGTGCTCGGCGAAGTCCCAGCCGGTGGTCGTCTCCTCCAGCAGGGCGCTCCAGCGCTGGATGCCCTCGGACTTGGCCATGTCTTTCAGTTCCTCAGGTCCCCAGGGTGTCAACGGAGCACGGTCCCGATGGCGCCGTGCCGCAGGTCACTGTAGTTCGATTCGCTCCGAGCCGATTAGCCGCGCTAGTATCGTCGCTGGCCCTCCCGCAGCGGAGGCCTCGGGCTGTGGCGCAGTTTGGTAGCGCACTTGACTGGGGGTCAAGGGGTCGTGGGTTCAAATCCCGCCAGCCCGACCGTTTGTCCTGAGTCGCGACATCGTTGACAGACGGTGTCGCGACTCAGGATTTTTTGCGTGGGTTCACTGACTGTCCGGGGCGTGGTGTCTGGGTGGGTGTGTTGTGGGTTCGCGGGAGCTTGGGCTGGTAGTCGCGGGCGGGGTCGATGCGGTGTTCGGCGATGATCTCGCCGGTGGTGGCATCGGAGGTGACGGTGTGGTCGTCGTGGACCAGGATCAGGACGTGGCGGCCGGCGTGAGCGGGGAGCACGTGAGCGCGGCTCCAAGCCTTCGGGGCCGCCCAGCTGGTAGCGCTGGACCAGGACGTGGACCCATTGACGAGAGACCTGATAACGCTCAGCCGCTTGGGCGTGCGTGAGGCCTTGTTCGAGGACGGAACGGACGATGACGAGGTTCTTGTTCTTGGAGCCCATGCCGCATAGTCGACGCTGGGGGCGTGTCAACGATGTCGCGACTGACCGGTCAACGAACACGACCCCCGATTCGTCAACGATGACGCGACTGACCGGTCAACGATCACCAGCTGAATCCCTGCCCAGGACTGTCAACGATGTCGTGAACTCACATGAAGCGCCCTGGGTTTCGTTCCGTGGTTAGACGGTCGCGGGCGCGGTCGTCGTGGTGTGAGTGTAGGCCGCTTCGACTGCCGCTGGAGTGCGGTAGTCGAGCGCCTCGTGGAGCCGGGCCGTGTTCCACCAGTGGACCCAGCCCATCGTCGCCAGCTCGACTTCGCTGACCGAATCCCAGATCCGCTTCGAGTAGATCAGCTCCGCCTTGTAGAGACCGTTCACGGTCTCGGCCAGGGCGTTATCGTAGCTATCGCCAACGGTTCCGACTGATGCTTTCACCCCCGCTGCGATGAGAGCGTCCGAATAGGCCAGTGAGACATACTGACTGCCCCTGTCGGAGTGGTGAACCAATCCGCTATCATTCCTGCTTGCACCGGTGGAAAGAAGTGCGTGCTCCAGTGCGAGCAAAGGTAGAGACTGTGTGTGGAGTGTGGGTGCGACCGCCCAGCCGACAATTCTCCGACTGAAGACATCGGTGATGAATGCGACGTAGCAGAATCCGGCGAGGATCCGGACGTAGGTGATGTCAGCGACCCAGAGCTGCCGCGGACGGTCCGCGGCAAACTTCCGTTCCACAAGGTCGGGACGCTGGTCAACTTCGGTTCCAGAGCGGGTGGTGACGGGCTTGCGGCCTCGCCGGACGCCTTGGAGTCCCGCGATCCTCATCAGTCGTGCCACCTGGTCGCGACCGACGTCCCAGCCCGCATGCCGCATCGCGTGCCACATCTTCCGGACCCCGTAGACGCTGTAGTTCTCCTGATGAATCCGTTTCATCTCCTCTACGAGCATCTCGTCCCGAATGCTACGAGCGCAGGCTGGCCTGCTCTTTGCGGCACGGTATCCGCGAGAGGTGATGAACCCACATTCTGTCGCACCGAGGATGCGACAGATGGCCTCGACCCCGAACTGTTCGCGATGCATATCGATGAACGCGATCATTTCGTCGTGGGGCGGTCGAGTTCCGCTGCGAAAAACGCTGAGGCGGCTTTCAGGATCTCATTCGCGCGCCGCGCTTCGGCGAGTTCTCGTCGAAGCCGACGGTTCTCCTCCTCGAGCGGCTCTCCCGGGCCGGCCGGCTCGGTGGGGCCATAGCGGTTGCACCAGATCCGCAGGGTCTCCTCCCCGACGCCGAGCTGCGGTGCGACGACACGGATCGATGCTGCTCGGGGCCCTCCTTCGAGGGCTTGGCGGTCGTGAACCATGCGCACAGCACGCTCACGCAGCTCTGGACTGAACTTCTTGGGCATACTCCGATTCTCCTTGCTGAGACTCGGAACGAAACCCAGGGCGCTTCAGTGTCTGGGTGGGCGTGTTGTGGGTTCGCGGGAGCTTGGGCTGGTAGTCCCGGGCGGGGTCGATGCGGTACCGATCAGATCCAGCCAGGTCATGCCTGTGCACGTGTTGGCGACGGTGTGCGAGTGCTGGTACGCCTCGCTGTCATCACGGTTTCGCAAGGCGCCGGCATGCGCGTCGGCGTTTGAGCGCAGGGTCTCACCTGCCGGCGCCCTCGCCGCCGAGAAGTACCCGCAGCCCGTCGGCCCACAAGCCGCGCCAACACGCCATGTCGTGCCCGCCGTCGTACTCGACGTAGGTGTGCTCATGGGCAGAACGGAGCAGCGTGCTATCGAGCACCCGATTGTGCTCGACCAGCACGCCCTCGTGCCGTCCGGCGGTCTGGAAGATTCTGACCGGCGATCTCGCACGAGCGGCACGGTCTAGCATGTCGTGCTGCCACAGCGACGCCGACTGGCTGAGCGCCGTCGAGATGGCCTCGGGATGATCGAAGACGGTCTTCAGCGCGGTGAGCCCGCCGAGGCTTTCGCCCGACACGATCACGTCGCGGGGATCGGTGCTCACGGGGAGGAAGGATCGCAGCCAGGGGATGATGACGTCGACGATCTCGGTGCTCATCCCCCCGTCGATGCTCAGATCCGCTATGCGTCGCGGTGTCGGTCCGGCATCGGGCATCGCGACGTACGGCGCGCGGATCGCGCCCGCGTCGGACAGCGCGTCCACGGCTGCCGCGGCGTATTCCGACCGGTGCCAGACGTTGCCGTCTAAGGCGATGATGAGCGGACACGGCGCGTTCCCTGAGGCGTGCGGTCTGTATACCCACACCCGCCGGCCGGTCGGAGACACGTGCTCGCTCGTCCGTCCCCTTTTCGCGGAGGCGCACGGCGTGAGCCAGGGCTGCGGAGGCGCGTCGGGAAGGGCGGCTACCGAGACACGCCCGCCTCCGTGCGTATGGGACGTGTCAGGGTTGCGGGGGTCGACCTCTCCGCTTTCCCGCAGCCTGCGCATGGCCCATCGTGGTTCGAGCGCGGCAAGCTCAGCGAGGCGGTCGGCCTCGACGGGCGCGACGGCGTAGGAGCCGCGCCATCCGCTTCCCAACCTAAACGTCGCGTGCCAGATGTCGGTGCCCGGCATCCGTTCGAGACGGCCGTCGTCGAGATCGTGGGTGATCCGGTTGAGGGCGACGATCACTGCGTGCGCCGTGGCGTCGCGGAAGAGGAAGGTCACTAACCGCTCATCCGGCCGGCCGGGGATCTCCTCGACGAGCGGTGAGCGCTTGCCGGAGGAGTCCCAGAAGCGCTCGACGAGCATGGCGCGCTCGGCCGTCGACGCGTTGCCGAGCTGCGACCCTAGCGCCTCGAGGATTGGGCTGCGGCCTCGAGGCGGCCGGGGAGCGGGATGCGACGGCGGCGTGATCGTGCTCACGCGGGGCTCTCCGTCGCTCCGGAGATCGGGATCACCATCGGCGTCCCGAAGACCGGGTCGGGCATGACGCGCGCTGTGAGGCCGAAGACGTGGCGGAGGAGCTCCTCGTCGAGGATGTCTTCTGGTGCACCGGCCGCTGCGACAGCGCCGTCCTTCATCACGATCAGGTGGTCCGCGAACCGGGCGGCCTGGTTCAGGTCGTGCAGTACGAGCACCATGGTGCGGTCCTCCTCGCGGTTCAGCCGTCGGCACAGCTCGAGCACATCGAGCTGGTGGGAGATGTCGAGGAAGGTGGTCGGCTCGTCGAGCAGCATGACTGGGGCGTCCTGCGCGAGCAGCAGCGCGATCCAGACACGTTGGCGCTGGCCGCCGGAGAGTTCCTCGACCGGCCGGTCGGCGATCTCGGTGATGCCGGTGGCGGCCATGGCCCGAGCCACGGCGCGCTCGTCGTCACGCGACCACTGCTGCAGCATGCGCTGATGGGGGAAGCGCCCACGCCCGACGAGATCGGCGACAGTGATCCCGAAGGGCGCCACGGACGACTGCGGCAAGAGGCCGAGCCGGCGCGCGAGCTCCTTGGGGGTGTGGCGCCGCACGTCCTCCCCTCCCAGCAGCACGCGCCCGGACGATGGAGTGAGCAGACGGGCGAGAGCGCGCAGCAGCGTCGACTTGCCGCACGCGTTCGGTCCGATGACGACCGTCAACTCTCCCTGTGGGATCCGCACGTCAAGATCGCGGGAGACCAAGCGTGACTCGTAGGAGAGGGTCACCACCTCGGCGTGCAGTGCGGCGGTGCCGCTATAGCTGGGCGTGTTGTCCTTGCTTTCCGTTCGCATGTCAGACCTGCTTTGAGCGGGTGAGCAGCCAGATGAGATAGATGCCGCCGAGGATGCCGGTCATCCGGCCGATCGGTACGGCGGCGGTGATCGGCAGCAGCTGGGCCAGCACATCGGCGGTAACCAGCAGGCATGCGCCCATCGCTGCGGCACTCACCACCGGCAGACCCCGCGCGCGGGTGAGCCGGGTGACGAGCTGCGGAGCGGCCAGGGCAACGAACGCGATGGGGCCTGCCGCCCCCGTGGCGAGACCTGCGAGCGCCACAGCGGCGAGCATGAGCAGCACGCGTGTGCGCTCGACGCGCACACCCAGCTGCTGGGCGAGGTCGTCGCCCATTTCCATGAGCGACGCGCGACGGGCGAGGGCCCCGACGAGGGGCACGATGAGGAGCGTGCCGATGAGCACGGGGAGGGCGTGCGCCCATTTCCGTGCGTCGAGCGAACCGGAAAGCCACAGGTTCGCGGCGATCGCGCTGTCGAGATCACCCGTCATGAGCAGGAGGCCGTTGAGTGCGCCGAGCACGGCGCCGACGCCAATGCCGACAAGCACGAGGCGGTACCCGCCCGTCACACCGTCCTTCACAGAGAGCACGTAGACGGCGGCGGCGGTGAGCAGACCGCCCGCCACCGCACCGATGGAAATCTGCAGCGGTTCGGCCTGGAACACGACGATCTGGACGATGGCACCGGTCGCCGCGCCCGTCGTGAACCCGATGACGTCGGGTGAGCCCAGAGCGTTGCGCGACACCGACTGGAAGACCGCACCGGAGACGCCGAGTGCGGCACCGGCGAAGACCGCTGTGAGCACGCGCGGCAAGCGAAGGCCCCGCACCACCTGGTCCTGTCGAGCGTCTCTGCCCTCGCCGAGCAGGGAGGCGACGACGTCGGCGAAGGGAATAGGCAGGGTACCGATCGTCATGGCGACGATGCCCAGCACGGCCGTGAGTGCGAGCAGGATGCCCGTGACCGCGATCAGTCGCGGCGACAGCACAACGGAGAATGGGCCGAGACGCCGCACGGAGGCGCCGGGGGCGGGCCGGCTGACGAGGGGTGGAGGCGTAGGAGCGTTCACAGCTGAACCATCCGGCGACGGCGGACGAGGAAGACGAAGAAGGGGCCTCCGATGAGGGTGACCATGATGCCGACGCTGATCTCGCCGCGCGGGGGGATGATGCGGCCAAGTGCGTCGGCAATGACGATGAGCCCCGCGGCGATGAGACCGGAGCACGGGAGCACCCAGCGGTGGTTCACGCCGACGACGAGACGTGCGAGGTGCGGGGCCGCCAGCCCGAGGAAGGCGATCGGTCCGGCCGCGGCCGTTGCCGCGCCGGCGAGCACAATCACGGCCACTCCCGCCAGCGCCCAGACCCGCTCGGGGTTGCCGCCGAGGGACCGGCTGAGATCCTCTCCGAGCATCGCGGAGTCAAGCGGCCGAGCGAGCGAGAAGGCGAGGATCAGGCCCGCGGCGGCGAGCAGCGACACGGCCAGGAGGACGTCGTAGCCGCGCCCGGCGAGCGAGCCGACCATCCAGTGACGGTAGCGGTCGTAGACCTGGTCGAGGCTGTTGACGAGCACAAGCTGGGTGAGGGCCATCAGCACGACGGTCAGCGCGGCGCCGGCAAGCACGAGCCGCACCGGGTTCGTGCCCCGTCGCACCCCGCCCAGCATGTAAACAGCCGCTCCGGCCGCTGCCGCGCCGAGCAGGCCGAGCCACATGTAGCCGGAGACGTCGGCGATGCCGAGGAAGGAGATCCCCGTCGCGATTGCCACGGCCGCGCCGGCGTTCACGCCGAGCACGCCGGGCTCCGCCAGCGGGTTGCGCGTGAGGGCCTGCATGACGGCGCCCGCAACGCCCAGGCACAGACCCACGACGACCGCGAGGAGGGCGCGCGGGATGCGCCGGTGCACGACAAGCAGGTGCGCGGAGTCGCCGGGGTCGAACGCTACGAGCGCGTCCCACGTGGTGGCGATGGAAAGCTCACGCGTGCCGGCGCAGGTGCTGAGGAAGACACCTGCAACGACGAGGGCGATGAGGACAACGAGCCCGAAGCGCCGTCTGGCATGCGGGGCCGGATGAACCGTGGGCAGAGTTTCGATCATGGATGTCCGGCGGTGCCGAAGGCGCGAGGTCCCCGGCACCGCAGCGGGGTCACTCGCCGAAGGCCGCCACGACGGCGTCGACGATCTCCGTCGCGCTGTACTTGTCGATGCGGAACGAGTTCGGCCCGAGCCCGTACACCTGGCGCGCCTTCACCGAGGGCAGGTTGGCGAGCACCGGGTCGTCGGCGAACGCCTGCGCGCCCCCGTCGTCCTGGCTGAGGATGAAAGTGGTCTCCGCCGTCAGCTCCGTGAGGTTCTCGTAGCTCGCCCAGACGAAGTCTTCGCGCAGGTTGTCTTGCGTGTGCCAGTCGGGGTTCGGGTCTTCGATGGTGAAGCCGAGCTCACTCAGCAGCTGGCTCTGCGCCGACCCGGCCCGGGCGATGGGGTTGCTTTCGCCCGGGCCGTTGAACGAGACGATGTTCGCCTTGCCCTCCGGCACTGTGATCTTCTCCGCCGCCTCGGCGACGTAGGCGTCGAAATCAGACACGGTCGTCTTGACGTTGTCTTCCAGGCCGGTTGCCTCGCCGAGCTCTTCGGCGAGCTGCTGCCACGTCTGTCCGCCATAGTCGACCACGATGGTCGGCGCGATCTCCTGGAGGTCTGCCACCTGATCGGCGACCGAGTCGGCGCCGGAGGCTGAAACAACGATCAGGTCGGGCTCGTAGGCGTGCACCGACTCCAGGTCGACCTCCCCCGCTGCCCACAGGTTCGCCACGTCGCGCTTCTCGGCGACGTCGGCCCACTGGGCGAAGAACTTACCGTTGCCGGCCGAGCCGGAGGCCACGACCGGCGCGTCGAACGCGAGGAGAGTGCCTGAGACCGAGACCGACGTGGAGACGATGCGCTGGGGCTGTTTCGGGATCTCGGTGGTCGTGCCGTCAGCATTGGTGAAGGTCCGCGGCCAACCCGCGTCCTCTGTTTGCTTCGCGGCACCCCCGTCTGACGCGGGCTTCTCACCGGAGGGAGCGGAGCAACCAGCGAGGGCGATGACGAAGGCGGCGGCGACTGCGATTCCGCGAAGAACAAGAGACTGCGCGGGGGAAATGTGGGCCATGAGCGGTGCTTTCGATAAACGGATGTCGGCTGGCAGAGCGAAAGGTCGTGGGCCCGCGAGTTGCGCCTCCACAACAGGGAGCCTGCATCGATCGATCGGCCAGCAACCTCTCTTCTGCACTTAGGTGAGCCTAACCTAACCTCCGCAGAAGTGCCGCATGGGCCGTAACGTCCACACGATTACTCGTTCATCCCCGAGTCGCGTGAGCCGCAACCGGCAGCAGCTTCGTTCCGCAGAATCCGTCCCCGATCGGCAGCCCGGTTGTTAGCCTCGCAGCATGCATCCTCGCGTGACTGACGCCACAGATGACTATCCCTTCGCCCTCGGCTCCTATCAGCCGGAGTTACCGACCACGATCCCAGAAGCCGCGACCTGGTTCACCCGAGGCCTGATCTGGACCTACGCCTTCAACCACGAAGAGGCCTACGGTTGCTTCGTGCGCGCCGCGGAGGCGGACCCGCAGTTCGCTCTCGCCCATTGGGGCGCCGCCTATGTTCTGGGCCCCAACTACAACAAGCCGTGGGAGGCCTTCGATCCGGAGGATCTGCGGCTCAGCCTCGAACATGCGGCTCGTCACGCCGAGCGCGCGTTCTCGCTCGCCTCGACGGCCCCGGATCGAGACCAGGCGCTGATCGCGACGTTGTCGGCACGTTTCCCGTCTTCGTCGCCGCCCGAGGGTGAACAGTGGTGCCAGGACTGGGCCGACGGCTACGCGGACGCCTGCCGGGACCTCGCCCGCCGGTTCCCGGAGGACCTCGACGTACTGGCGGTCGTCCTGGATGCCCTGCTCGGTGTCAAGCCGTGGGACCTGTGGGATCTGCGCACCGGGGCACCGACCGCTGGAGCCCCGAGTGAAGAGGCGAAGCAGCTCGTCGACCGTGCACTGTCCCTCCCCGGTGGTCGCCGTCATCCCGGGCTGCTGCACCTCGCCGTTCATCTCATGGAGATGTCCGGCACCCCCGAGTCAGCGCTCTGGGTGGCCGACTGGTCGCGGGATGTCGTGCCCGATGGCGGGCATCTCGTGCACATGCCGACGCACATCGACGTGCTGTGCGGTGACTACCGGCGGGTGATCGAGACGAACGAGGCCGCTCACGCCGCGGATCAGCGCTACGTCCAGCACCGCGGGCCGCTGAACTTCTACACCCTCTACCGGGCCCACAATCTGCACTTCGTCATGTACGGCGCCATGTTCCTGGGCCAGTCCGAACCCGCGATAGACGCGGGTCGCCGCCTGGAGGCAGCGCTGCCGCCCGAACTGCTTCAGGTGCAGTCACCGCCGATGGCGGACTGGCTCGAGGGTTTCTACCCGATGACGATGCACGCACTCATTCGCTTCGGGCGCTGGCAGGAGATCCTCGACGAGCCGTTGCCCGAGGACCAAGACTTGTTCTGCACCACCACCGCCATCATGCACTACGCAAGGGGTGTGGCTCTCGCCGCGCTGGAGCGTGTGGAGGAGGCCCTCGCTGAGCGGGAGCTCTTCCGCGCCGCCGTCGAGCGGGTCCCCGAGTCCCGCACCGTCTTCAACAACACCTGCCAGGACATCCTCCAGGTCGCCGCGGAGATGCTCGATGGTGAGATCGCGTACCGGGATGGCCGCTACGAGGAGGCCTTCGCGCATCTGCGCCGTTCCGTGGAGATCGACGATGCCCTCCCCTACGACGAGCCGTGGAGCTGGATGCAGCCCACTCGCCACGCGCTGGCCGCCCTGCTTCTGGAACAGAACCGCGTCGAGGAAGCAGAGCAGGTGTATCGGGAGGACCTCGGCTACGCCCCCGGGATCCCACGCGCCAACCTGCATCCTGACAACGTGTGGAGCCTGCACGGCTACCACGAGTGCCTCACCCGACTCGGCAAGGACGAGCTCGCCGCGGTGATCAAACGACGCCTCGATATCGTGCGAGCCCAGGCCGACCTGCCGATCACGGCGTCATGCGCCTGCCGGCTCAGCGCGATGGGGCAGGAACAGCGGGCGATGGCCGGTCCGCTCCCCCTCGGTTTCGGCGCAGCCGGCTGATCAGGACTCGGTCCGAGGCTCCCGGTGCGCGCGGCCCTGCGCGGGGCCTCTTCGTGGAAGCCGTCGGCACTGCGCCGTCGTTCACAGTGCTACGGATCCGGTCAGCCCTTCACTCCCCCGGCGGCGGCGAAGCCTGAGCCCAGGCCTCGCCCCAGGAACAGGTACAGCGCGATGACGGGGATGGAGTAGAAGATCGAGAAGGCTGCGAGCTGCCCGTAGGCCACCTGTCCGTACTGCGAGGAGAAGGTGTACAACGTGACCGCGGCAGGCAGTTTGTCCGGGCTCAGCAGCAGCATGAAGGGTACGAAGAAGTTGCCCCACATGCCGACGAAGGTGAAGATCGTCGCCACAGATAGCCCAGACTTCATCAGAGGCAGCACCACCGTGAACAGAGTGCGGTAGACGCCAGCGCCCTCGGTCCAGGCTGATTCCTCGATCTCGATCGGCACCGAGTCCATGAACCCCTTGGTGAGGAAGATGCCGTACGGCAGGGCGCTCGCGCCCAGGAAGAACACCGCGCCGAGCATCGAATCAATCAGGTTCACCTGCACGAACAGCGAGTACACCGGGATCATGATCGCGGTGATCGGCAGTCCGGTGGAGAAGATGATCGTCAGCAGCAGCGGCCGCTTCGCCCGAAAACGGTAGCGCGACAGCGGATAGGCGCACAGGACGGATGCGGTCATCGTCAGCACTGTGGCGCCGCCGCAGAGCACGAGCGAGTTCCACAGTGGACGGAAGGTCGTCTCCGCATTCCAGATCGCCTGATAGTTGCCGAGGCTCCAGCTGCTCGGCCACTTCACTGAGAGCGTTGCCTCGGTGTCAAAGCTCGCCAGGACAACCCAGGCCAGTGGCACCAAGAAGGCGATGCCGATCACGATCATGGCGATGCTCGATGCGGTGCGGGACATCCGCTCACGCGGCCCCATGCCGCCGCGGGGTGCCGATGTGCGGCTGCTCATGGAGGATCGCGTGGACGTGGTGGGCTCGGCGGTCGTCGCGTTCATCGCTTCTCCTCCTCGGGCAGCAGACGCAGGTAGGCCAGTGACGCGAGCGCTCCGATCAGCAGGAGCAGCAGCGCCACAGCGGTGCCGTAGCCGAGCTGCCCGTAAGAGAAGGCCTGTTCGTACATGTACAGGGGCAGAGTCTGGCTCTTCTGGGCGGGTCCGCCGCCGGTCATGATGAAGATCAGGCCGAAGACCGACAGGGTCTGCAGCGTGGTCAGCATCAGGTTGGTCGCGATCGCGGGGCGCAGCAGCGGCACCGTGATAGATCGGAAGCGTCGGGCAGGTCCTGCGCCATCGAGCGCTGCGGATTCATACACGTCCTCGGGCACAGCCGTGAGAGCCGCCGAGTACACGAGCATGGAGAATGCAGCCCCGCGCCAGATGTTCGCGAAGGACACGGCGATGATCGGTGCACTGAACAGCATGTCCTGCCCGGGTAGTCCGATTGTCGCGAGGATCGTGTTCAGCGAGCCCTCGTCGGCGAAAAAGGTGTAGAGCAGGTATCCGGCGACGACCTCCGGGAGGATCCAGGCGGCGATCACAATGGCGGTGACGGCGAAGCTCACGATGCGGTTCGCTCGTTGCATGAGCAGAGCGAGGATCATGCCCAGCACGTTCTGTCCGATCACCGCTGAAATGATCGTGAACACGAGCGTGAGCAGAACGCTGTTCCAGAACGAACCATCCGTGAACGCGTCCACGAAGTTGTCGACTCCCACCAACCTCGTGTTCGCGGCTCCGTCGCCACGGATGGCCTTATCGGTGAACGCCAGGTACAGCGAATAGACGATCGGGCCTGCCATGAACGCCAGCAGCAGGATCGCCGCCGGAATCATCGGTACGGCGCGGGCCGGGGTCAAACGGTTGCCGAGCCGACGATTCGGCCGGCGTCTGCGAGGTTCAGTCGCCATGGTGCGGTCAGCGGCGGCAGCGGCAGTGCTCATCGCTGCTCCTCCTCAGTGTTCTCTGGACCGACGATGTCGCGGATAGCCCGGTCGTACTCGGTTGCCGCCTGTTCGGGGGTGCTCGAGAACGTCATGACGGCTTCCATCGCCTCCTGAATAGCGGAGGACACCTCGGGATACGCGGGCATTGCGGGCCGGTAATGCGCTTCCTCGAGCAGACCCGTGAAGAACTCGGCCAGTGGCGAATAGGTCTTGTACTCCTCAACCTCGGCAACATCGGCGCGCACCGTGATGTGGTTGTCCTCAATGGCTCGCGTCACGGAGTTCTCCGTGGTGCACAGCGCGGTGATGAAATCGAATGAGGCCTTCGGGTCGGTCGCGTGCTTGGGGATCGTCCAGCTCCAGCCACCGGCAAGGGTGGTCCAGCCACTCCCCTGGCCGTCCTTGGTGGGCATCCGAGTGACGGCGATGTGCTCGGGCCATTCGGGCCAGGGCCTCGGGCCGCCCTCGCCCCAGTTGCTGGAGTTCCAGTTTCCGTCGACGACCATGCCCAGCTTCTGGTCCGGCAGCAGGCTCGTGTAGATGGATTCGCCGACGTTGGGATCCAGATTGCGGGCCAGGGGCAGAGTGAGTTCTTCTTCGAAGATCGTTTTCAGGAAGCCGAGGGAGTCAAGGAAGCCTTGGGATCCGAGCACCCATTTCTGTGTGTCCTCGTTGTACAGACGGGAGTCGGTGCCGTACAGGAGCATCTCGAAACCTTGCATCGAGGCCTTCTCGCCCTGCGCGACACCAGAGAAAATGTGCAACGGTGCCACGTCCGGTAGCTTCTGCTTGATCGTCCGAGCGGTCTCGAGGATGTCATCCCAGCTGGTGGGCTGCCATTCACGGTCCAGGCCTGCCTCTTCGAAGACGTCCATCTGGTACCAGATGCCGCGCGTGTCTGTATGGGTCGGGATCGCGTAGATCTTGCCGTCTTCAGCGGTGACAGCCTCCTTGGAGGCGTCGGCGACGTCGTCCCAGTGCTCCCAGGTGGTCGCGAACTCATCGATCGGTTGGAGGTATCCGGCGCCGACGTCCGAGAGCAGGATGAAGGTGTCTTCATAGACGAGATCGGGGCTCGTCTGCGGGGAGGACATGAGCAACTCGTTCTTCGTGAAGTAGTCGTTCTCCGCTGCAACGATCGGAACCAGTTCGATCGTCATGTCGGGATGCTCCGCCGAGTAGGCCGTGGAGGTGCGGGTGATCCAGTCCTCCATCAGCGTTCCAGAACCGAACTGCTGGTACGCGACACGGATCGTCTTCGAGTCACGAGCTGAACCGGAGCATCCGGCCAGCACAGACAGCGGCAGCACGGTCGCAACGCCGGCGCAGAGCCGCAGGAAAGTACGGCGCCTGAGATCGGGGTGATGAGCTGATGGCACGTGGGGCCTCCTCGTCGAGGTCGGCGAGCTCGACGTCACCGAGCACGGGCCACCGTACACCGTGACCCCCATCACAGAGAAACATATGGAAACCGGGCGGGTTCCAGGCGAGCCTCACCCGTCTGGGTCTCCACCCCGCACGACGGGGCTCCGCAGGGCGTGTTCGTTCAGGTCACCCCAACCCACGCTGCGCTGCGACCGCATCGCGGTAACGCATCCCAGCCGGCACCTGCGCCAGCTCGAACCACCAGGCGGCACGCGGCACCAGCCGCACATCGTGCCACGGGACCTCGAAGTCAGGCTGCTGCCACAGCGTCAAGGCGATCTCGGACCGTCGGCCGGTCGCGGCCAGCACCAGCCGTCGAAGCTCCGGCAGTGAATGGGCGTGTGGTCGGCACGAGGAGGGAATGGCCACCGAGTCATCGAAGGGCAGCGGCCAGATCGTCTCGCCCCAGTGCAGAGCTGCCCGGCTCCCATCCCCGATGACGACAGCGGGCAGGCGCAGATCGGCTTCGCCCACGGGCTGATGCCCGGCGGCGTGCGCCTGTCGAATCACCTCGGGGCGCACCCAGGCGCCCGGCAGGGCCACGTGTCCGTTCGACATGACTTCCACGAGCACAGCGTCCTGGAACGGGGCCAGTCCTACCGGCAGCTGCCCGTCGCGCAGCAGGTCACGCTCGGGCACTGCAAGCACGCGGACCAGGGCTGAATCTCCCGGGACCGGTGAAAGGTCAATGCTGGCAAGGTCCCCTTGCCGAAGGTCGCTGCTCATACACGGAAGCGCGCGGCGACGTCATCGGAGAGCGCCGCTGTCAGCTGATGGTGGAAGCGGTCGTTCATCGTCGGCAGGTGATCGATATCGAACCAGCGGGCCTCTGTATTCTCCCCGTCCGCTGGATACGGCTCACCGCTCACATGATGGAAGAGGAAGCAGATGTCAAGGTATTGCGCGCGGTCACCGTTCGTGTGCGTGATCTCCGGCAATGCTCGGATACTCACCAGACGCTCGGCCTGGGCGATCACGCCAGCTTCTTCGAGCACTTCCCGCGCACCGGCCTGTGCAGGCTCCTCCCCCGGATCGATGATGCCTGTGACCGGCGTCCATCGACCATTATCGGCGCGGCGAACCAGGAGTACTCGGGTGCGCTCGGTGTCGAGCACGATAGCGGTCACACCGGGCAGCCAGAGCGGGTCATGCCCGATGTGGCGCCGCAGGTCAAGGATGAAGTCGGGAGTCGGCACAGGATGAGGCTCAGCTGGATCCGACGGCGGCCATGCTGACACCAAGCACAACCACGAACACGATGTAGGCCACGAAGAACAGCACCCCGAGGACGACGAGCACGATCGCAATGATCCAGCCGATCTTGTTCATCCGACGCGCGGAGTCCGGATCGGTGTTCATCTGTGCCAGTGCGACGATGCCGAAGATCGCTGGGATCATCCCGGAGCAGAGCACGCCGACGATGATCAGGAAGATCGCGCTGGTCTGGATGCCGCTCGTGTCAGGCCGCGGCCCTGAATGCATCGGATACTGCTGCTGCGGATACGGTGCGCCGCCCTGGTTGGACCACTGGCTCATGTTCTCTCCTTTAACCCCTGCGCCCTCCCCCTGAGGGTCGCCCGTCATGCCTGTGCGGTGCCGGCATCACCCGTCTGTGCGCCGGCACCGCGCATCATGTTTGATCAGTGCTCACTCGGCGAGCGGTCGCCCGTGCGCGTCACGATTGAACGACTCGGTCTTCGCGAGGATCATAATGCCCTCAATGATCCCCCACCAGGCGCCGACGCCACAGGTCAGAACGCTGACCACGATCTGGATGATGCCGATGGTGGTGTAGCCGAGAAGGAAGCGGTGCACGCCGAAACCGCCCAGGAAGATGCCCAGGAGGCCCACCATGAGGCGGCTCGGGCCCATCTCGCCCTGTGCCCCGGCGGGAGTGCCGTTCTGAGCAGCAGGGGCCCACCCTTGCGTGCCCTGCTGGCCCGGCGCAGCACCGTAAGAATCGGAGGCCGACTGCTGACCGGGCGCGGCGTACGGATCGGAGGCCGACTGCTGACCGGGCGCGGCGTACGGATCGGAGGCCGACTGCTGACCGGGCGCGGCGTACGGATCGGAGGCCGACTGCTGACCGGGCGCGGCGTACGGGTCGGAGGCCGACGACTGGGAGCCGTAGGGGCTCTGAGCCGGTGGGGCAGCATACGGATCCGACGCCTGCTGCTGGCCGAACGCATCCTGACCCGTCTCAGCCCCGTACGACTGACCTGCAGAGGGCTGGCCGAACGAGTCCTGGCTCGATTCCGTACCGTACGGCTCGCCAGCGGACGGCTGGCCATACTCGTTCTGGCTGGCGGACTGGTTGAAGGGATCCTGGCCTGCCGCGGTGTTCTGGTCGCCGAACTGCGGCGCCGCGAAGGAGTCCGACTGCGGAGCCGAGGAGCCGAATGCGTCCTGGGCGCCCTGCGCGGAGCTTCCAGCCTGGTAGGGATCCTGCGCCGACGCGGTGGAGTCAGCCGACGCGTCGTAGGGGCTCTGAGGCGCGTTGGAGTCACCGTAGGGCTGGGAACCCCACGCATTGTTGTCACTGGGAGTGCTCATGGGCCCAGCCTATGCGCTCGGGCACATGCCGCGCACATCATGCCCGCACGAGTTAGCCGTGTCAGAACGGCATAAGGCCGACGCCCCGCACGGAAGCCCGGCGCATCGGCCGACAATCAGCGTCGGCGCTTCTCCCGGATCCGCACGCCGATCTCAATCGGAGAGCCGACGAAATCGAAATCCTCCCGCAGGCGACGCTCGATGAAGCGGCGGTACCCGTGCTCGAGGAACCCTGAGGCGAAGATGACGAAACGCGGCGGGCGCGTGCGGGCCTGCGTCGCGAAGAGGATGCGCGGTTGCTTTCCGCCCCGCAGCGGATGCGGATGTGCTGCGACGAGGGTGCCAAGGAATGCGTTGAGGCGACCGGTCGGAATCCGCTGATCCCAGGACTCCAGTGCCGTGATCAACGCAGGCAGCAGACGATCCGTGTGGCGCCCCGTACGCGCGGAGAGGTTCACGCGCGGCGCCCAGGAGACGTGGCCGAGGTCCTTCTCGATCTCTCGTTCCAGCTGTGCGCGACGTTCATCATCCAGCAGGTCCCACTTGTTGAAGGCGAGCACGAGCGCACGGCCCGACTCGAGAACCATGTCAATGATCTTCAGATCCTGGGTGGAGATCGGTTCGTTGGCTTCCAGCAGCACCACTGCAACTTCGGCGCGGTCAAGCGCAGACCGTGTACGCAAGGAGGCGTAGAAGTCGGCGCCCTGGGACTGCAGCACGCGCCGTCGGATACCTGCGGTGTCCACGAAGGTCCACGGCATACCGCCGAGGTCAATGCGTTCATCCACGGGGTCGCGGGTCGTCCCGGCGACGTCGTCGACCACCACGCGGTTCTCCCCCGCCAGGCGGTTCAGCAGCGAGGATTTGCCCACGTTCGGGCGCCCCACCAGAGCCACCCGACGCGGGCCATGATCCACAGCCGCGCCTCGACCTTCGGCAGGGAGAACGTCCAGCACGGCGTCGAGCAGGTCGCCCGAGCCACGGCCGTGCAGCGCTGAGACGGGGTATGGCTGTCCGAGCCCCAGGTTCCACAGCGCAGCTGCCTCCAGCTCGGCGCGCTGGTCATCGACCTTGTTAGCGGCGAGCACGATGGGACGCTTCGAGCGCCGCAGCACACGTAGCAGCTGGTCGTCGGTGTCGGTGATCCCCACCGTCGCATCGACCACGAACAGCACGACGTCGGCGAGCTCAACCGCGATCTCCGCCTGTTCGGCAACGCGGTAGGCGATGCCCTGAACGCGGTCCTCCCATCCGCCTGTGTCCACGAGCCAGAAGTCGCGTCCGGACCACTCAGCTTCGTAGAAGACCCGATCACGAGTCACGCCCGGGGTGTCCTCCACGACCGCTTCACGTCGGCCCAGCACGCGGTTGACAAGCGTGGACTTACCCACATTGGGTCGCCCGACGACAGCCACGACCGGCAGGTTCGCACCCGTTTCCCGTGCCGGCAGGTCGTCATCATGAGCGTCCAGGAGCGCACGGTCCTCGTCATCAAGGTCGTACTCCTCCAGGCCCGCACGCCACGCGGCGGCGACGTCCGTGCCAGCCTCGTCGGAGGAGACGCCGGGTCCACGTCGGTGCCCAATGCCATCGTTGACGCGGTCATCGTTGACGCGGTTGCGTGCTGCCTCCACCAGGTCGAGCACAGCCTGCACCACCTGGTCCACGTCCAGGTCATCGGTATCGATCGACACCACGCCGTCGGCCGGGGTGAGGAACTCCGAGACGGTCGAGTCATCCCGGTCGCGGCGCAACACCTGATCGAGCATGCGCTCGCGTGCATCGTCGGAGTCATCCAGAGACAGTTCGGCGGCGCGGCGGCGCATGCGCACCTCATCGCTCGCGGTCAACAGCACACGCACGTCGGCATCGGGTGCGACCACGGTGGTGATGTCACGGCCTTCGGCGACGCAGGAGCCACGCTGCGCGGCCACCTCACGCAGCAGCACGCGCTGCCGCTCCTGCAGCACGGCCCGGACACCGAGGTTCGTCGCGACCGCACTCACCTGCTGCGAGATCCGTTCGGTGCGGATCTGCGCGGTCACGTCCTGGCCGCGCACACTCACCGTGGCACCATCGGGGTCCGTGCCGAGTTCGAGATCAAGGGCGCGGGCGCGCTCGGTGACGGCGCCGTGGTCCGCGAGGTCGATGCCCTGGTCCAGGCAATCCCACGCGAGGGCGCGGTACATCGCGCCGGTGTCGAGGAAACCGCCGTGCAGGCGGCGCGCGACGAGCCGGGAGACGGTCGACTTGCCGGATCCGGCGGGCCCGTCGATCGCAATGGTCACTGCTGTGCTGCCTGTGTCGCTTCCCATCTCGGGGCGCAGGTCGGAGCGGTCGACGCGAGGGATGTCCATCCTTGAAGGATAGGCGGATCAGGCGCTCGTGACCGTCCAACCGCGCCGGGAGAGCTCCGTGATGAGCCGATCTTCACGTGCACGCATCACAGCCGCGTAGGCGATGCCCACGCGTCTGCCGAGCGTGTGCTCCAGGCGAAGATCCTCGAGGTTGATACCGATCTCGCCCATGGTCGTGAAGAGACGACCGAGTTCGCCGGGGCGGTCCGGCACGAGCACGGCCACGGTGGCGAAGTCGTCGGTGCCGCTGCCGTGCTTGCCGGGGATTCGGGCGGCACCGCGATTGCCGTCGCGCAGCACCTCCGCAATGGCGAGCCGACCTGGGCGGGTTCCTGCGCGATCAGCGTTCTGCAACGTGTCCAGAGCGGTGCGCACCTGGGTCAAGCGCGCGATCGCGTCGTCGAGCACCTCGCCCACAGCAGCTGCATTGGCGGAGAGGATCTCTGTCCACAGGTGAGGATCGGAATCGGCGATACGTGTGGTGTCGCGCAGCCCCTGCCCTGCGAGCGCCAGCGCTCCATCCTTCGCCTGCAGCAGCGTTGTGGCAAGCACGCTGGAGACGAGCTGCGGCACGTGCGAGACGTGGGCGACGGCTCGATCATGGTCGGCGGCCTCCAGCACCACGGGCACGGACCCGATCTCTGTGGCAACTGTCCGCAGCAGCGAGGTGGCCGTCGGCGCTGACTGTTCGTGCGGGACGACGACGAACGGGCGCCCTCGAAAAAGATCGCCGCGCGCCGCGATGACGCCCGACACCTCACGGCCCGCCATCGGGTGGGCGCCGACATACCGTGTGAGGGCATCGGACGGAGCGCGCCGCCGCACCTCCTCCAGTACCGTCTCCTTCACACTCGCCACGTCGGTGACGATTGCCCCGGGCCAGCGCCGCAGGGCGGAATCGACAAGGTGAGCGGTGACATCGGGCGGTGCGGCGATCACCACGAGCGCCGGTTCCGGGGACAGGTCGTCGGCCGGCGTGCCGACTCCCATCTCTTCGGCAAGGGCCACGATGCCGGGCGAAGCATCCTCGACCTGGACAGTGACCCCCGCTGCGGAGAGCGCAAGTCCGAGGGATCCGCCGATCAGGCCGGTTCCGATGATCCGCACCGGGTCCGGGAGGAGGGCAGCCGACGGGCCAGCGTGCTCACTGCCCCCTGCCGGGCGACGCTCGCCGCTCCTCGCCTCACCGCTGCTCACAGCCCAACCTCCGCCATCAGGGTGCCGAGCTCGCGCTCGGTGAGTCTGCGGCTGCTCCCCGGTGCCAGGTTCCCCAGCAGCACCGGGCCGATACGGGTGCGGACAAGTGCCGTCACGTCGTACCCCTGAGAAGCGAACATGCGACGCACGATGCGGTTGCGACCCTCGTGAAGAGTCACCTCGACCACGGCTTCGCGGCCGTCCTGGGCGAGGACCCGGGCACGGTCGGCGCGGGCCGGGCCATCCTCGAGCTCGACGCCATCACGCAGAGTCCGCACGAGCGATCGTGGTGGCCCGCCGGGGGCGTCGAATCGGCACACATACGTCTTCTCGATCTGGAAACTCGGATGGGTGAGCCGGTGCGCGAGGTCGCCGTCGTTCGTGAGCAGCAGGAGGCCCTCGGTCTCGTAGTCGAGTCGGCCCACGTGGTACAGCCGCTGGGGATACTCGGCGGTGAACTCTGTGAGGTCGCGTCGCCCTTGCGGGTCGTGCATGGCGGAGACCACATGACGCGGCTTGTTCAGTGCGACGGTCACCAGCGTGTCATCGAGCTGGATACGTCGGCCATCGACGTGCACGGCTGACCGTGCGGGATCGATGCGCAGCCCCTGCTCGGTCACCACAGCGCCATCGACGCTCACCCGTCCTGTCGAGATCAGGGCTTCGCAGGCGCGTCGGGAGCCGAAGCCGGCTCGGGCGAGCACTTTCTGGAGGCGCTCACCATCGGCAGTGTGCAGATTCTGCGGATCGCTCTGTCGTGCGGTGCCGTCGGCCTCGCGCAGCCGCGGGGTGCGCGGGGGCGTGAAGGCGCTGCGCCGGCGACGCCCGGAGCCGCCCGCCGTGCGGCCGCGACCCGGTTGCGCGGGCATCAGGCGGCGCCGCCGCGAGAGATCAGCTCACGGGCAAGCTGACGATAGGCATCCGCGCCTTTCGTGGAGGAGGCATAGGAGATGATCGGCTCGGCCGCGACGGAGGCATCAGGGAACTTCACGGTGCGGTTGATCGTCGTGTGGAAGACCTTGTCCGGGAACGCCTCGACCACGCGCTGGCAGACCTCACGCGCATGCAGGGTGCGCGGATCGAACATGGTGATGAGGATGCCGTCGATCTCCAGCCGAGGATTGATCCGGTCCTGCACCTTCTCGATGGTCTCCACCAGCAGCGCGACACCGCGCAGCGCGAAGTACTCCGCTTCCAACGGGATGATCACCCCGTGGCTCGCGGCCAGCGCGTTCACGGTGAGGAGCCCCAGGGACGGCTGGCAGTCGATGATGATCACGTCGTACTCGTCGGCGACGGGGCGCAGCACCCGTGCGAGCGCCATTTCGCGAGCGACCTCGTTGACCAGTTGCACTTCGGCAGCTGACAGGTCGATATTCGCGGGCAGCACGTCAAGGTTCTCGGTGGTGGTCTGCTGGATCACCTCGCGCACGTCGTGGCCACGGCTGTCCATCAGCAGGTTGTACACGGTGACGTCGAGGTCATACGGGTTCACGCCGTTGCCCGCACTCAGGGCCGCCTGCGGATCGAGGTCCACCAGCAGCACCCGTCGGCCCAGCTCCGCGAGTGCAGCGCCCAGGTTGATCACACTCGTGGTCTTCCCGACGCCACCCTTCTGGTTCACCATCGAGATGATGCGGGCCGGTCCGTGCGAGTCCAACGCAACCGGATCCGGGAACTCGGGCATCGGCCGGCCAGTGGGGCCCAGATCGATGTCGAGCTGCTGGTTCGCGGAGGGAGTCACAGTCCTGTCCTGTCGTCGGCGGCGGGGAGTGCTCGGTGCGGTGCAACGCGCTGCCTGCGGGACCGCACCGGTCGAGTCTAAGCCCCTCGGCGCGCCCGCGGGTGGGCGCCCGCATGGGCCTCGCGCAGAGAGTCAACGGTCACCTGGGTATACAGCTGCGTCGTGGTCACGGATGCGTGCCCCAAGAGCTCCTGCACAGCACGCACGTCGGCGCCGCCATGCAGCAGATGCGTCGCATACGAGTGCCGCAGCGTGTGCGGTGTGACGTGTTCCTCCAGTCCAGCGGTCCCAGCGGCCCGCCGCACCACATCCCAGGCCGCCTGCCGAGTCAACCGTGTGCCGCGAGACCCCAGGAACACAGCTGGCGTGCCGACACCTTTCGCCGCCAGTGCCGGGCGGCCGCGTGTGAGGTACGCATCGAGCGCATCGAGAGCATAGGTTCCTGCGGGAACACGACGGTGCTTATCGCCTTTGCCGCGCAGCAGCACGGAGCGGTCATCGTGATCGATGTCGTCGAGGTCCAGGCCAGTGGCCTCGGAGATGCGGGCGCCGAGTCCGTAGAGCACCTCGAGCAGAGCACGATCGCGCAGAGCCCGCTCGATGGACAGCGGCCCAGTCCCGGGGGCGCTCGCGGCGTCGATCAGCGCTGTCACATCCGGCACGGACAGTGGATGCGGCAGGCGGGATGGCAGGGACGGACTCGGCACGAGTCGAGTCGGGTCACCTGTTGTGGAGACCCGTTCGGCGTCGAGGAAGGCATGTAGGCCGCGCACGGCGGCCAGCGAGCGAGCCGCCGAGGCCGCAGCGAGTGCTGACCGCCCGTCGGCGCCGGTGCGCAGGACCTGCAGGTACTCGCTGATCTGCCCGGGATCGATCGCAGCGGGATCCAGGTCATGTGACGCCAGGTAGCACAGGTAGCGGGTGAGGTCCCGGTGGTACGCGGCGACCGTATTGGTGGCAAGACCCCGCTCGACGCGCAGATGCGCAAGGAACTGGTCGAGGATTCTGCGGTCGGTGGGCCGCACCTGTGACGACGCCTCCTGCGGCTGGTTCACAGGTGCACGAAGGGATCCACAGCCAGGGCGACGAACAGCACCGTGAGATAGGTGATCGAGCCATGGAAGACGACCATCGGCCCCAGCTTCTTCCCGGTCAGTCCGCGGTGGGTGCGCACCGCGTAGCGCACGACGAGGAAGCCGAACCAGACGCCAGCCAGGACGGCGCTCGCCCCGTAGACGATGCCGGTGTGTCCCAGCGGAATGATCGCAAGGCTGCACGCGATCATCAGGGCGGTGTGCAGGATCATCTGGTGCGCGACGCTGGTGCGTGAGGCCACCACCGGCAGCATGGGCACGCCGGCGGTCTCGTAGTCCTTGGTGAACTTCTCCGCGAGCGGCCAGTAGTGCGGAGGCGTCCAGAAGAACACGACGCCGAACAGCAGCACAGCGGTCCACGACACGGTGCCGGTGACGGAGGACCAGCCGATCAGCACCGGCATGCACCCGGCCACGCCGCCCCACACGATGTTCTGGCTGGTGCGACGCTTGAGGATCATCGTGTAGAACACGACATACAGCAGAATCGCGCCAACCGCGAGGGCGGCGCTCATGACGTTGACGAAGACGGCCAGCCACAGGCTGGACAGGATCGACAGCACAATCCCGAAGATCAGCCCCGCACGCGGCGAGATCTCCCCTGTGACCAGCGGCCGGTTCCGTGTCCGCTTCATCTGAGCGTCGATGTCGCGGTCGAGATACATGTTCAGTGCGTTCGCGCCGCCGGCGGCGAGATAGCCGCCGATCATGGTGGTGAGGATGAGCAGCGGCGACGGGAATCCGCCCTCGGCAAGGAACATCACCGGCACAGTGGTGATGAGCAGAAGCTCGATGATGCGCGGTTTGGTGAGGGCCACATAGGCCTTCAGCTGAGAGCCGAGCGTGCGGCGCGGTTCCCGCTGCGTCTGTGGCTCCTGCGCCGAGCGTGCACCCGTGCCGGTCGTGGCGGTCACCGCTCACCGTCCTTCCCTGCCCCGGGGACCTTCCAGCAGGGCGTCGCCCCATCCTACGGGGGACCTCGGTCCCGCGACAGAGCGGCAGGCGGTGAGTCGCCGCACCTCACGCCCGTCGTCGTGCCCTCAGATCCGATGGCTGGACCGATCCGAGGCTTCCACTCCATCCAGAACGGCCATCGTGAGCGGTACCACACACGTCACTGCTGTGGCGGGTGCACCCCGCGTCCCATCTGCTCGTCGCGATCTGCGCGACTACAGTGGGGGCATCGGCGCCCACTGTGCGCCCGGGCCACGTCACGGCGGCCCGTCAGTCGCTCCGCACGGAACTGATCCGTTGCCCGACGAAAGGACACACATCCCGTGACCGAAACTTTCACCGCCCCTGAGGGCTGGACCGAGCTCGACCGCCGCGCCATCGACACTGCGCGCGTTCTCGCCGCCGATGCCGTGGAGAAGGTGGGCAACGGCCACCCCGGCACCGCCATGAGCCTCGCACCGGCCGCGTACCTGCTCTACCAGGACGTGATGCGACACGACCCGGCCGATGTGCACTGGCTGGGCCGCGACCGCTTCGTGCTCTCCGCTGGCCACTCCAGCCTCACCCAGTACATCCAGCTCTACTTCGGCGGCTTCGGCCTCGAGCTCGAGGACATCGAGGCACTGCGCACCTGGGGCTCGAAGACGCCGGGCCACCCCGAGGTCGGGCACACCGATGGTGTGGAGACCACGACGGGCCCGCTCGGCCAGGGCCTCGCAACGGCCGTGGGCATGGCAATGGCAGCTCGTCGTGAGCGCGGTCTCCTGGACCCGGACGCTGCGCCCGGTGAGAGCCCGTTCGACCACTTCGTGTACGTGATCGCCTCCGACGGCGATATGCAGGAAGGCGTCACCAACGAAGCCTCCTCGATCGCCGGCACCCAGCAGCTGGGCAACCTGATCGTGCTGTGGGACGACAACGACATCTCGATCGAGGGCCACACCGACATCGCATTCACCGAGGACGTCGCCGCCCGCTACGAAGCGCTCGGCTGGCATGTCCAGACCGTGGACTGGACTCAAGGCGGCACCGGGTACCACGAGGATGTCGCCGCTCTGAAGGCCGCCATCCAGGAAGCGCAGAAGGTCACCGACCGCCCGTCGTTCATCGACCTGCGCACGATCATCGGCTGGCCCACGCCCGAGCTCCAGAACACGGGCAAGATCCACGGTTCGAAGCTCGGCAGCGAGGCCGTTGCGGCGGTCAAGCAGGTGCTCGGTTTCGACCCGGAGGCGACCTTCGAGGTGGCCGCTGACGTGATTGAGCGCACCCGTGAGCTGCGCGACCGCGGCGCGAAGGCGCACGCTGACTGGGACGAGCAGCTGGCTGCCTGGCGTGAGCGTGAACCGCAGCGCGCCGAGCTGCTGGACCGGCTCATCGCAGGCACGCTGCCGACCGACTGGGAGGCGTCGCTACCCACCTTTGACGCTGATGAGAAGGGCCTCGCCACGCGCGCCGCGTCCGGGAAAGTGCTCGGCGCCCTTGCCGATGCTCTGCCTGAGCTGTGGGGTGGCTCCGCAGACCTCGCCGGGTCGAACAACACCACGATGGCCGGTGAGCCGTCCTTCATCCCGGCTGAGCGCTCCACCTCGGACTTCTCCGGCACCCCGTACGGCCGCACCCTGCACTTCGGTATCCGCGAGCACGCCATGGGCGCGATCCTCTCCGGGATCAATCTCTCCGGTCTGACGCGCGCGTACGGCGGTACCTTCCTGCAGTTCGCCGACTACATGCGTCCGGCGGTTCGTCTGGCGGCCCTGATGGGCGTGCCCAGCATCTATGTGTGGACGCATGACTCCATCGGTCTGGGCGAGGACGGTCCCACGCATCAGCCGATCGAGCATCTGGCGGCGCTGCGGGCCATCCCCGGTCTGAGCGTTGTCCGCCCCGCGGACGCCAATGAGACCGCGCAGGCGTGGAAGGCGGCGCTCGAACACCGTGACGGGCCCGTCGGCCTGATCCTGACCCGCCAGAATGTGCCGACCCTTGACCGCGCCGCGCTGGCCTCGGCCGAGGGCGTTGCCCGCGGCGCCTATGTGCTGCGCGAGGCCGACGGCGATCCGCAGGTGATCCTGCTGGCCACCGGTTCGGAGGTGCAGCTCGCCCTGGCCGCGCAGGAGCAGCTCGCTGCTGAGGGCGTCGCCGCTCGCGTGGTGTCGGTGCCCTGCGTGGAGTGGTTCGACGCGCAGGACGAGCAGTACCGCGAGTCGGTCCTGCCGGCCTCGGTGCGCGCCCGCGTGAGCGTCGAGGCAGGCATCGCCATGCCGTGGCACCGTTTCCTGGGCGACGCCGGGCGGGCGGTCAGCATCGAGGAGTACGGTGCGAGTGCTGACCAGGCCACCCTGTTCGAGAAGTACGGCATCACGGCTCAGGCCGTGGTCGACGCCGCGAAGGAATCGATCAGCGCCGCCGGCGCGTGATGCCGACTGCGGGCAGGCGGCGCCCAGAGTCCGCCTGCCCGCAGCGTCGTCTGTGAGCATCCCGACTCGCCTGACCGATTGCGCCCACGGCGCGAGTAACGCACCTCCAGGAGCACGTCATGTCTGAGAACACCCGCACCCGCACCCTGACCGAGGCCGGGGTGTCCATCTGGTTGGACGACCTCTCCCGCAAACGCCTGGCCAACGGCTCACTCTCCCGCCTTGTGGACAGCCGTGATGTTGCCGGCGTGACCACGAACCCGTCGATCTTCCAGGCCGCGATCTCCGGCTCCGACGACTACGACGCCGATGTCGCCTCACTCGCCGCCAAGGGGTACGACGTTGACGCGGTGATCGAACAGCTCACCACCGACGATGTGCGCGCTGCCTGCGACGTGTTCGCCGAGGTGTATCAGCGCACCGGTGGCGTCGACGGACGTGTCAGCATCGAGGTGGATCCGCGACTGGCACATGACACGGAACGCACCATCGAGCAGGCCGTTCACCTGCACTCCGTGGTGGATCGCGACAACGTGATGATCAAGATCCCCGCCACTGTCGAGGGTCTCGAGGCGATCACCGCTGTGACCGCTCGCGGCATCAGTGTCAACGTCACCTTGATCTTCTCCGTGGAGCGCTACCGCCGGGTGATCGACGCCTACCTCACCGGACTCGAGCAGGCTGCTGCTGCGGGCATCGACCTGTCGGGTATCCACTCTGTGGCTTCGTTCTTCGTCTCCCGCGTGGACACCGAGATCGACGCCCGCCTCGAACAGCTCGGTGGCGAGGCGACCTCGCTGCGCGGCCGCGCCGGGGTGGCCAACGCTCGCGTTGCCTACGGTGCCTACCTGGAGGCTCTGGACTCGGAACGTTTCCGGGCGCTCGCCGCGCACGGCGCGAATCCGCAGCGGCCACTGTGGGCATCCACCGGGGTGAAGAACCCCGAGTACCCCGACACGCTTTATGTGGACAGCCTCGTGGCTGCAGGCTGCGTGAACACCATGCCGGAGAAGACCCTCGAGGCTGTTGCCGACCATTCCGTGCCGGGCGAGCAGCTCACCGCGGCCGACGCAGAACAGGCCGCCAAGGTGCTGGACAGCCTCACGCACGCGGGCATTGATCTGCCGGACGTGTTCAGTGTGCTCGAGCGCGAGGGTGTGGAGAAGTTCGAGACGGCCTGGGGCGAGCTGCTGGACGCGGTCTCCGCTGCTCTCTCCGCCTCGGCCTGACACTCGGCGGCGTCGCCCCGCGGCACCGGCCGCCATCAGCAGTTCCCTCGGGACAAGTGGAAGGACCCCCGTGAACGACTCCCCCCGTGCGAGCGCGGAGCACAGCGACGACGCCGCGGCCAATCCGTTGCGAGATGCCCGTGATCGACGTCTGCCGCTGATCTCCGGCCCCGGCTCCATGGTGATGTTCGGCGTCACCGGCGACCTCGCGCGCAAGAAGCTCCTGCCTGCGATCTACGACCTCACGCACCGCGGCTTGCTGCCACCGAGCTTCGGGCTGGTCGGTTTCGGCCGACGCGACTGGTCCCATGACGACTTCGCCGAGTACGTCCGCGAGTCGGTGATTGCTGATGCGCGCACCGAGTTCTCGGAACCGGTCTTCGAACAGTTGCGCGGCGGTCTGCGGTTCGTCCAGGGAGCGTTCGATGATCGTGCTGCTTTCGAGGAGCTGACCCGTGTGGTCTCCGAACTCGATGCCTCCCGCGGCACCGGCGGCAATCACGCGTTCTATCTGTCGATCCCGCCGGCCGCGTTCCCACAGGTGTGCGAACAGCTCGCCGGCTCCGGCCTGAACACTCCGCGGGATGGCTCGTGGCGGCGTGTCGTGATCGAGAAACCCTTCGGGCACGACCTCGCCTCCGCCCGCGAGCTCAACGACGTCGTCGAGCAGGTGTTCAACCCTGAGGACGTCTTCCGCATCGACCACTACCTGGGCAAGGAGACGGTGCAGAACATTCTGGCGCTGCGCTTCTCCAACCAGCTCTTCGAGCCGATCTGGAACGCGAACTACGTCGATCACGTCCAGATCACGATGGCAGAGGACATCGGGATCGGCTCACGCGCCGGCTACTACGACGGGATCGGCACCGCGCGCGACGTGATCCAGAACCATCTGCTGCAGCTGCTCGCACTCACCGCGATGGAAGAACCCGTCAGCTTCCGGGCCGCCGATCTGCGCGCAGAGAAGGAGAAGGTCCTTGCCGCCGTCGAATTGCCGCAGGACCTCGCTGCGCATACGGCGCGCGGACAGTACGTCGGCGGCTGGCAGGGCGGCCAGGAGGTGGTGAGCTACCTCGAGGAGGACGGCATCCCGGCCGATTCCACCACCGAGACCTTCGCCGCGATGCGCCTCGACATCGCCACGCGGCGCTGGGCTGGCGTGCCGTTCTATCTGCGCGCCGGGAAGCGTCTGGGCCGACGGGTCACGGAGATCGCCGTGGTCTTCAAGCGGGCACCCTTCCTGCCGTTCCGTTCCACCGATACCGCGGACCTCGGCCAGAACGCGATCGTGGTGCGGGTGCAGCCGGACGAGGGCGTGACCATGCGCTTCGGCTCGAAGGTGCCGGGCACCCAGATGGAAGTACGCGATGTGTCGATGGACTTCGCGTACGGCACGAACTTCACCGAGGAGTCCCCGGAGGCGTACGAGCGGCTGATCCTCGACATGATGCTCGGCGATCCCCCGCTGTTCCCCCGTCAGCGCGAGGTGGAGCTCAGCTGGCAGATCCTCGACCCGATCACCCAGTTCTGGGCGGAGCACATGCCACCGGCCCCGTATCGACCGGGCACCTGGGGCCCAGACACCGCACACGAGATGATCGCCCGCGATGGGCGCAGCTGGAGGCGACCGTGATCACCACTTTGACCGACACCACCGCGTCGGCCATCGACAAGAAGATGACCGAGATGCGGGAGACGTTCGGCGTCACCACCATCGGCCGGGTGCTCACCCTTCTGATCATCGCCACCGGGGACGACACCGACGACGCCGTCGAGGCTGCCGTGTCCGCGAGCCATGAGCATCCCAGCCGCGTGATCGTGGTTGTCGGGGACGAGACGAGCGATGCGGACGAAGCGGGCCTCGATGCAGAGATCCGCCTGGGCCGCGACGCCGGTGCCGGCGAGATCATCATCCTGCACCCCCGCGGGGCGGCACGCAGTTCACTCGACACACTCGTCATGCCGCTGCTGCTGCCGGATGCGCCGATCGTCACCTGGTGGCCAGGCACCGCGCCCTCCTCCCCCGTCCACGACGTGCTCGGCTCCATGTCGCAGCGCCGCATCACCGATGCCGCCCGCTGCGCTGACCCGCTGGCGATGCTGAAACGACTGCGCCGCGGCTATGCCGCCGGTGACTCAGATCTGGCCTGGGCGCGTCTGACACGTCTGCGCGGGATCCTCGCGAGCGCTCTGGAGTCTCCCGCTGGTGCCGCTGCTCGTTCCGTCACGATCAGTGGTGCGCCGGAGGATCCCTGCGTGGTACTGCTCGGTGCGTGGCTTGCGCTCGCTCTCGACGTCCCCGTCGACGTCGAGGAGCCTGAGGACGCGAAACAGGACGGCATCGACGCGCGATTGTGGGGCGTGCGGATCGAACGCGACGGCGATTCCCTGGAGCTCAAGCACATCAGCGATGAGGACATCGAACTGACACACGGCGGTGATCAGGAACCGCAGCGGGTATCCATGCCACGCCGCACCCTGTATGAGCTCCTCGCCGAGGAACTGCGCCGGCTCGATCCCGATGAGGTCTACGGTGACGTGCTCGCCCATGCCTTCCCTGGTATCGAGGATCCGGCGGTGTTCGCGCAGAACAAGCCGACGCCGACGGACCGCATCGAACCCGACGCCGATACTGCTGCTGTGGCCGCGGCACGTGATGCGGCTGAGCATCTGGCCCAGGCGCTTCGCGAACGACCGCAGGCGCATCTCGTGCTCACCGGCGGCGGCATGGGCACCCGCACAGCGGCTGCGCTGCCCCCGGCTCTCGACGAAGAGAAGGTGGATCTGTCCCGCGTGCATGTCTGGTGGGGCGATGAACGGTTCGTGCAGCTCGGCACCGCGGATCGAAACGATGAAGGGGTGCGCGAAAGCTTCCTGGAGCCACTGCTCGCGCAGGGGCTCCTGCCCGAGCATGTGCACCGCATGCCCTCCCCCGGCGACGGCATGTCCCTTGAGGAGGCCGCAGCCTGGTACGGGCAGCAGCTGGACAGTGCAGGAGGTGATCAGCCATTCCGCACCCGCGGCAGCGCGTTCTTCGACGTGCTCATGCTGGGTGTCGGGCCCGACGGTCACGTCGCGTCACTGTTCCCGCAGCATCCTGATCAGCGGGAGACTGCCGCCAGTGCCGTGGCAGTCGAATCTTCACCCAAGCCGCCCGCGCAGCGGATCTCCATGACCTGGCCGGTGCTGAACTCTGCGCAGCATGTGCAGCTGTTCGCCGTCGGTTCGGAAAAGGCTACTGCTGCGGCCGCGGGGCACCGTGAGATCGATCCGATCGGTGTGCCAGCCTCAGCGGTGCGGGGCCTGACGTCGACCACCTGGTACATGGATCCCGAGGCTGCCGGTCGCGCACACTGACCGGCGCCGGCCCCGCTCTGCGGGGACGGGCATGACATCGCGAGGTACCCGAGAGCTCTCCTGGATGCTGGCTCAGA
This sequence comes from Brachybacterium timonense, assembly GCF_900258505.1. GTDB lineage: Bacteria > Actinomycetota > Actinomycetes > Actinomycetales > Dermabacteraceae > Brachybacterium > Brachybacterium timonense. The sequence goes on along the minus strand of NZ_LT984895.1, from coordinate 1,662,771 downwards.
ACGTCCTGCTGAATGCGGCGCTCAGGGTAACGAGCTCAGAGCAGACGCTCGATGATGCCCAGTCCGATGGCGCACAGACCCCACACGACCGCGATGGTGACGGTCAGCCGGTTCAGGTTGCGCTCTGCCACGCCAGAGGCGCTCGCCGACGATGACAGGCCGCCGCCGAACATGTCCGACAGGCCGCCGCCCTTGCCCTTGTGCAGCAGCACGAGCAGGATCACCAGGAAGCTGGTGATGGCCAGCAGGACCTGCAGGATGATCTTCACGAGGCTCAGATCCATGTCAGAGCAGAGCACCTTCCACGGCGGATACGGACCGACCCAGCATACGCCACGGGCCGGATCCCCAGGGGATCCGGCCCGTGATGTGTGATCAGGTCAGCTGACCCGTTCAGGCGGCGCGGAAGCCCGCGATCTTCGCGAACTCCTCGGCCTTCAGCGAGGCGCCGCCCACGAGGGCGCCGTCCACGTCGTCCTTCGCCATGATGTCGGCGACGTTCGCCGACTTCACCGAGCCGCCGTACAGCACACGCACTGCGTCGGCGACCTGGTCACCGTGCTGAACGCGCAGCAGCTCGCGAATCTCGTGGCAGACTTCCTGAGCGTCCTCCGGGGTCGCCACCTCTCCGGTGCCGATCGCCCACACGGGCTCGTAGGCCACGACGACCTTCGCCGCCTGCTCGGCGCTCAGGCCCTCAAGGCCGCCTTCCAGCTGCGCAAGGGTGTACTCGACGTGCTTGCCGGCCTTGCGCTCCTCAAGCGGTTCGCCGACGCACAGGATCGGCGTCAGCCCTGCCTCGAGGGCTGCCTTCACCTTCGCGTTGGTGATCGCCTCGTCTTCGCCGTGGTATTGGCGGCGCTCCGAGTGGCCGACGGCCGCGTAGGTGCAGTTCAGAGCCGTGAGCATGGCACCGGAGATCTCACCGGTGTAGGCGCCGGACTCATGCGCGGACACGTCCTGTGCGCCGAGCGCGATCGGCAGCTTGCCTGCGTCGATCGCGGTCTGCACGGTGCGCAGGTCCACGAACGGCGGCAGAACGGCCACCTCGACGTCACTCAGGTCGACGTTCGCGAGCGCTTCGCCGAGCTCCTCGACCAGGGCCAGACCCTGCTTCCAGTCGAGGTTCATCTTCCAGTTGCCCGCCATCAGCGGGGTGCGGGTGCTCACTTGGTGCCCTCCTCAAGAATCGCAATACCTGGCAGCTCCTTGCCCTCGATCAGCTCGAGGCTGGCGCCGCCGCCGGTGGAGATGTGCGAGAACGTCGCCTCGTCGAAGCCGAGATTGCGGACAGCGGAGGCGGAATCGCCGCCGCCGACCACGGTGTAGCCCGACGCGTCGGACATCGCCTGAGCGATGGCGCGGGTGCCATCGGCAAACTTGTCGATCTCGAACACGCCCATGGGGCCGTTCCAGAACACCGTCGCGGCATCGGCGATCTTCGAGGCAAACAGCTCGCGGGTCTTCGGACCGATATCGAGGCCCTCCTGGTCCGCGGGGATCTCGGTCGAGGGGACCACGGTGCTCTCGGCGTCGGCAGAGAACTCGCGGGCCACCACGTTGTCGACGGGAAGGACGAGCTCAACGCCCGTCCCCTTCGCACGCTCCATGTAGCCGGCGACGGTCTCGACCTTCTCCTCATCCAGCAAGGAGGTGCCCACCTCGTGGCCGAGTGCCTTCTGGAAGGTGTAGGACATGCCGCCACCGATCAGGATGCGGTCGGCCTTGTCCAGAAGGTTCTCGATCACGGCGAGCTTGTCGGCGACCTTCGCGCCGCCCAGAACCACCACGAACGGGCGGGCTGGATCGTCGGTCACCTTGCGCAGGGACTCGACCTCGCGCAGCACCAGCTCACCTGCAGCCGACGGCAGCACAGTGGCGAGCTCGTACACCGAAGCCTGCTTGCGATGCACGACGCCGAAGCCGTCGGAGACGAATGCGTCGCCGTGCTCAGCGAGGGCCTTGGCGAACACGAGACGCTCAGCGTCGTCCTTCGCGGTCTCACCCGGGTTGAAACGCAGGTTCTCGAGGATGGCCACCTGGCCGTCCTGAAGTGCACCCACGGTCTCGCGGGCGGAGTCGCCCACAGTGTCGGTCGCAAAGGCGACGTCCTGACCGAGCAGTTCACCCAGGCGGGCGACCACGGGCTTCAGGGAGTACTTGTCCTCCGGGGCACCCTTGGGGCGGCCCAGGTGGGAGATGATCACGACCTTCGCACCAGCGTCCACAAGACGCTTCACGGTGGGCAGGCAGGCGCGGATGCGGCCATCATCGGTGATCGTCGTGCCGTCCAGCGGCACGTTGAGGTCGGCGCGGACGATCACGCGTTTGCCACGCAGATCGCCCAGAGAATCGATGGTCTTGAGCACTTCTGCTCCTTCGAAAGATGTCATGCAGGGGTCACGAGGCGGAGCCCGCCCGGTGCTCCACCCCGAAGGGCGGCGCCGGACGGGCTCCGTTGCGATCCACGCGGGTGGTGGATGACGTGTCGATCGTCAGAGGGACTTGCCCATGAAGACCGCGAGGTCGACGGTGCGGCTGGAGTAGCCCCACTCGTTGTCGTACCAGGACACGATCTTCACCTGGTTGCCGATCACCTTGGTGCTCAGCGCGTCGAAGATCGAGGAGTGCGGATCGCCCTCGATGTCCTTGGAGACCAGCGGGTCCTCCGAGTAGGCCAGGACACCCTTGAGCTCACCCTCGGCAGCCTTCTTCACCGCAGCGTTGATCTCCTCCACGGTGACCTCGCGCTCGGCCTCGAAGGTGAGGTCGACGACGGAGCCGGTCGGGGTGGGCACGCGCAGGGCGTAGCCGTCGAACTTGCCCTTGAGCTCGGGGAGCACGAGAGCAACAGCGGCGGCGGCACCGGTCTTGGTGGGGATGATGTTCAGGGCAGCAGCGCGGGCGCGACGCAGATCCTTGTGCGGGGCGTCCAGGATGCGCTGATCACCGGTGTAGGCGTGGACGGTGGTCATGAGGCCCTTGACGATGCCGAACTCGTCGTTGAGGACCTTGGCCACCGGCGCGAGGCAGTTGGTGGTGCAGGACGCGTTCGAGACGATGTTGTGCTTCGCCGGGTCGTAGTCGGTGTGGTTCACGCCGACGACGAAAGTTGCGTCCTCGTTCTTCGCGGGGGCCGAGATGATGACCTTCTTGGCGCCGCCATCGATGTGAGCCTTCGCCTTGGTGGCGTCGGTGAACAGACCGGTGGACTCGATGACGATGTCCGCGCCGACCTCGCCCCACGGGATGTTGGCGGGGTCCTTCTCAGCGAACACCTTGATGGTGTTCCCGTTCACGGTGATGGTCGAGTCGTCGTGCGAGACCTCACCGTTGAACCGGCCCGTGATCGAGTCGTACTTGAACAGGTGGGCGAGGGTCTTGGTGTCGGTCAGATCGTTGACAGCGACGAACTCGATGTCCGCCTTCTGCTCGATAGCTGCACGCATGACGTTGCGGCCGATACGACCGAATCCGTTAATGCCGACCTTGATGGTCACGAGGTTCCTCCTTGGTTCACAGGGTTCCTGTGAAGGTTGGACAGGTGGCGCGCACACCCTCGTACGCTCGGGTGTCACCGATCTGTGACCGACGACGCGTCTAGCGTATCAATCCGGTGACGTGGACGTGGCGGGTCGATGGTCCTCACTGCATCCACCCAGGTCACAACGGGGGTATAACTCGATCATCCACGGCCAGACACGTCCCCGTGTGCTGACGAGCACGGGACACGGGGGCATGAGCGCTGCCGATGCTCACTCCGGCACGCCGTCGGGCAGTGCGTCTTCATCCACCACGTCTTCCGTGCCGGGGATACCGAGCTCCGCGGCACGCTTGTCCGCCATCGCCAGCAGTCGGCGAATACGGCCGGCAATCGCGTCCTTCGTCATCGGGGGCTCTGCCTTCCGGCCGAGTTCCTCGAGCGAGGCCTGCTTGTGCTCTAGACGCAGCTCGCCAGCCACACGAAGATGCTCGGGCACATCATCGCCGAGGATCTCAAGCGCCCGCTGCACACGTTGTCCCGCCGCCACGGCTGCCCGCGCAGATCGACGCAGGTTCGCGTCATCGAAGTTCGCTAAACGATGCGCTGTGGCGCGCACTTCCCGACGCGTGCGCTTCTCTTCCCAGGCGAGCACTGTCTGGTGCGCACCCATGCACGTGAGCAGCGCCGCGATGGCGTCCCCGTCGCGCATGACAACCCGATCCACGCCCCGCACTTCCCGCGCCTTCGCGGCGACGCCGAGACGGCGAGCGGCGCCGACCATAGCGAGTGCGACCTCCGGGCCGGGGCACGACAGTTCAAGCGCCGCGCTGCGACCCGGCTCGGTGAGCGTGCCGCGGGCAAGGAAGGCGCCGCGCCACGCAGCCTCGGCATCCACCGTCGCGCCGGCGACCACAGCGGGCGGCATGCCGCGCACCGGCCGACCGCGAGCATCGAGCATTCCGACCTGACGCGCAAGGATGCCGCCATCACGCTCGACCCGCAGGATGTAGCGGGTGGTGCGGCGGATCCCCGAGGGGGCCAGCACGGTGAACTCGGCGCGATGCCCGTACATCTCCGCGATGATCCCGTGCAGACGACGGGCGACGGCGGCGGAATCCAGTTCCGCCTCTACGACGACGCGCCCCGCCACCAGATGCAGACCACCGGCGAACCGCAGCATCGCCGCGGCCTCCGCCTTACGCGCCGAAGGGCGCGTGATCTCAAGGTGGCTGAGTTCCTCCTTGGCGTCAGCTGTCAGTGCCATCCGTCGTGCTCCTCCCCGTGCGCGGCGCCCCCGGTGCCGGCACGTCTCCATAGACCCCGTCGAAGATGTCGCGGTACGCCGCGGCCAGACGCACCGGGTCGTGCACGGCAGAGCCGTCCCCGATGCTCACCTGCCGCAGCAACGTCTGAATGCCCGCCGCTCGAGCTCGGCGAGTCAGGTCGATCGCGTCGTCGAGCGCCGTGGGGTCAGCCACGAGCGCGTCGAAGCGTGTGCCTGGCGCATGAGCGATCAGCACGTCCAGCAGGTCCTCGCTGGTCATGCCTTCGGTCTCCTGAGCGCCGGCGGTGAGATTCATGGTGATGCAGCGCCGAGCGCTGGTGGTGCGGATCGCGTCAGCGATCTGCGGGATCATCAGGTGCGGCAGCACCGAGGTGTACCAGGATCCCGGACCGACGATGATCCAGTCAGCCTCGGCGATCGCGGTGATCACGTCCTGCGGCACGCGCGGAGCCGCGGGGGTGAGCCGCACTTGCTTCACGCGTCCTTCTGCTGTGGCCACCTGCCACTGGCCGCGCACAACCTGCGAGTCGCCATGGCGGTCGATGACGTCGGCCTCGATGTCCAGGGGGTCAAGCGCCATGGGCAGAACCCGGCCTCGTATTCCGAGCAGCTGCCCCATCTGGTCGAGTCCCTCGATCGGGTCCTCGAGAATCTGCCAGAGGGCGACCATCAGCAGGTTGCCCAGGGCGTGACCGTCCAGCTCACCGGCGGTCGAGAACCGGTGCTGGATCACGTCACCCCAGATGCTTCCCCAATCGGAGTCCTCGCACAGTGCCGCAAGCGCCATGCGCAGATCACCGGGGGGAAGCACCGGGATCTCACTGCGGATCCGCCCTGAGGAACCGCCGTTGTCCGCAACGGTGACCACGGCGGTCACGTCGTCGGCCAGGAGTCGCAGAGCACGCAGGTTCGCGGCCAGACCGTGACCGCCGCCGAGCGCCACGACACGCAATGGCGAGGCGGGATCATCACGCCGGCCCCGCCGAGCGCGTTTCGTTCGTTCGACGCGGCCCATGCGCCGCCTCATCGGCTTCGGAACCGTGGTCACTCGCGCCCCAGATCTCGGTGCCGGATCCGCACCGCATGTCCGCGGCGACGCAGCTGCTCGCCGATGTGCTCAGCAATCGCTACAGAGCGGTGCTTGCCACCAGTGCAGCCGATCGCGAGCGTCGTGAAGTGTTTGTTCTCGATGCTGTAGCCACGCAGTACCGGAGTGATCATGTCGAGGTATTTGTCGACGAACTCTGCCGCGTTGGCATCGCCGAGCACATACTCGGCGACCTGACGATCAGTGCCGCGCAGGGGACGCAGCCCTGGCACCCAGTACGGGTTCGGGATGAACCGCACGTCACTGACGTGATCAGCTTCGATCGGGATACCGTATTTGAAGCCGAAGGACAGCATGTTCACGGTCAGTCGACGCTCATCACGGGTGCCGAAAGCGTCCCGCATCTTCATGGTGAGCTGATGAACGTTCAGCGGTGACGTATCGATCACCACGTCGGCCAGCCGACGGTACGGGGCGAGCATCTCCCGTTCCCGACGGATCCCTTCGACCACGCCTTCCTCGCCCTGCAGCGGGTGCGGTCGGCGCACCGAGTCGAAGCGTCGCACGAGCGTCGACTCGTCGGCGGTGAGGAACACCAGACGTACCCGGATGTCGCGACGGCGCAGCTCGCGTATGACATCGGACAGCTCCGAGAAGAACGGGCCTGACCGCGGGTCGACGACGACGGCGAAACGGTTGTCCAGTCCTTCAGCGGAAGCCTGCAGCTCGTACAGGGTGCCGATGAGCTGCGGGGCGATGTTGAACACGACGTACCAGCCCAGATCCTCCAGGGCATGGGCAGCAGTCTCGCGACCCGCACCGGCCAACCCGGTGATGATCACGACCTCACCGGGGCGTTCATCTCCGTGCTGCGGCGCAGGATCTGACGGTGCGGCGACGTGTTCGCTCTCAGCCATCCAGGATCTCCCCCGTCGCCATGTCGACTGCGGCCTCGACCTCGCTGGTCCTGCAGTCCGTCTCCGCTGTGGTTCCCCCGGATCGTAGCGCGCTACTGATCTGGGCGGCCAACGCGGGCCCGATGCCCTGCACGCGGGTGAGCTCTTCCTCGGATGCTTCTCGGATCGCCGCGACAGTCACGAACTCATCGAGCAAGGCGCGGCGCCGGGCCGGCCCCAGACCGGGGATGCCGTCCAGGGCACTGGACTGCATGGCGCGGCCCCGGCTGGAGCGGTGGTAGCGGATGGCGAAGCGGTGCGCCTCATCGCGCAGGCGCTGCACAAGGAACAGCGCTTCGCTGGTGCGGGGCAGGATCACTGGATACTCCTCCCCCGGCAGCCAGATCTCTTCGAGCCGCTTGGCGATGCCTGCCAGGGCGATGTCGTGCACGCCGAGGTCGTCGAAGGCGCGCTGGGCGGCCGCCACCTGCGCGGGTCCGCCGTCCACGAGAATCAGGGAGGGCGGGTAGGCGAAGCGTCGGCGGTCCTCGTCCTTGGTGTCCGGCTCCGGTTCCAGATGGCGCACCAGGCGCCGACGGATCACGTCGTACATCGAGGCGGTGTCATCGCGAGCAGCCTCGCCCCGGACGGAGAAGTGCCGATACTCGCTCTTCTTCGGCAACCCGTCCTCGAAGACCACCATCGAGGCAACAACGTTCGTCCCCTGCGTGTGCGAGACGTCGAAGCATTCGATGCGCAGCGGCGGCTCGTCCAGCTCGAGCGCCTCGGCCAGGTCCTCGAGCGCCTTGCTGCGGGCCGTGAGGTCACCGGTGCGCCGCAAGCGGTGCATACGCAGGGCCTCCTGCGCGTTCGCAGACACCGTGGCGAGCAGCTCCTTCTTCTCCCCTCGCAAAGGGACGCGCAGCTGCGTTCGCGGCCCGAGGATCTCGCGCACGTCATCGAGCTCATCGGGCAGAGTGCTCACGAGCACTTCTCGTGGGGGCGGATCCTCGCTGTACAGGGTGAGCAGGGCACGCTGCATCAGATCCTGTTCGGTGGAGGCGTCGAGGATCTCCGCGGTCCAGCCGCGTTGGCCGCGAATCCTGCCACCGCGCACATGGAACACCTGCACGGAGGCCTCGAGCTCGTCATGGACAAGACCAATGAGGTCGGCATCGGTCGCATCGGGGAGCACCACCGAGTTCTTCGCCATCACGGATTCGAGGGCGCGCAGGTCATCACGCAGGCTCGCAGCTGTCTCGTAGTCCATACGGGCTGCGGCCTGACGCATCTCATCGTCGATGCGGCGCAGATGGGCGCCCGTGTTGCCGGCCATGAAGTCGCAGAACTGCTCTGCTAGCTGGCGGTGATCCTCAGCGCTGATCTGGCCAGTGCACGGAGCGGAGCACTTCCCGATGAAACCCAGCAGGCAGGCGCGTCCGGAACGCTCCGCCCGCCGGAACACGCCAGCCGAGCAGGTGCGCACGGGGAAGACCCGCAGCATGAGATCCACCGTCTCTCGGATCGCCCACACCTGGGTGTACGGGCCGAAGGAGCGGTCGGTGCGGCTGCGCGGTCGGCGCGTGACATGGACGCGCGGAAACTTCTCCCCCATGGTCACGGCGAGATAGGGGTAGGACTTGTCGTCGCGGAATTTGACGTTGAAGCGCGGGTCGTACTCCTTGATCCAGGAGTACTCGAGGGTGAGTGCTTCCACTTCAGTGGTGACCACGGTCCACTCGACACGGGCGGCGCTGGTGACCATGCGGCGCGTACGCGGGTGCAGAACGGTGAGGTCCTGGAAATAGTTCGTCAGCCGTTGTCGCAGGTTCTTCGCTTTGCCGACGTAGATCACACGCTCATGCTCATCGCGGAAGCGGTACACCCCCGGCGAGGTGGGGATGTCTCCTGTGCGGGGCCGGTACGTCGAGGGGTCGGCCACGTGTCAGCTCCGTGCGGCGTCCAGCAGAGTCTTCAGGAACCTGCCGGTGTGGGACTGCTCCACCAGGGCGATCTGCTCCGGGGTCCCTTCAGCGATGACGCGGCCGCCGCCGCTGCCGCCCTCAGGCCCCAGATCGATCACGTGGTCAGCGGACTTGATGACATCAAGATTGTGCTCGATCACCACCACGGTGTTTCCCTTGTCCACCAGGCCCTGCAGCACCTCGAGGAGCTTGCGGACGTCCTCAAAGTGCAGCCCCGTGGTGGGTTCATCGAGCACGTAAATGGTGCGACCCTTCGAACGCTTATGCAGTTCGGAGGCGAGCTTCACGCGCTGCGCCTCACCGCCGGAGAGGGTGGTGGCACTCTGCCCGAGGCGCACATAGCCCAGGCCCACATCGCACAGCGTCTGCAGCTGGCGACGGATCGCGGGGACGGCGTCGAAGAATTCGACCGCATCCTCGATCGGCATAGCGAGGACTTCGGCAACATTCTTGCCCTTGAACCGCACCTCGAGGGTTTCGCGGTTGTAGCGGTTTCCGTGGCAGACCTCGCACTGCACGTAGACGTCGGGCAGGAAGTTCATCTCGATCTTGATCGTGCCGTCACCCGAGCAGGACTCGCAGCGCCCGCCCTTGACGTTGAAGGAGAACCGTCCGGCGGTGTAGCCGCGGATCTTCGCCTCGTTCGTCTGAGCGAACAGGGTCCGCACTCGGTCCCATACGCCCGTGTATGTCGCGGGATTCGAGCGCGGCGTGCGACCGATGGGTGATTGATCGACGTGCACGACCTTGTCCAGCTGGGCCAGGCCGTCCACGCGTTTGTGCTTGCCCGGCACCACGCGGGCGCCGTTCAGCTCCTTGGCGAGCACCGTGTACAGGATGTCGTTGACCAGCGAGGATTTGCCGGAGCCGGAGACGCCGGTGACAGCGGTCAGCACACCGAGTGGGAAGCGCACGTCCTCGCCCTGCAGGTTATTGGCGCGTGGGCCGACGACGGTGAGCATGCGGTCGGGGTCGACAGCCCGTCGGCTGAGCGGCAGTGGAATGGACAGATCACCGCAGAGGTAACGCCCGGTCAGTGAGTCCCGATTGCGCTCGAGGTCGGCGACCGTGCCGGAGTGGACCACATGCCCGCCCCGCTCGCCGGCGAGTGGACCGATATCGACCACCCAATCAGCGGCGTGGAGCGTGTCTTCGTCATGCTCGACAACGATCAGGGTGTTGCCGAGGTCCCGCAGACGCTTGAGCGTTGCGATGAGCCGCTCATTGTCGCGCTGGTGCAGGCCGATGGAGGGCTCGTCGAGCACATACAGCACCCCCACCAAACCGGAGCCGATCTGGGTGGCGAGCCGAATGCGCTGTGCTTCGCCGCCGGAGAGGGTGCCGGCTGCGCGGGCCAGACTGAGGTAGTCCAGGCCAACATCGAGGAGGAATCCGAGGCGCGAATCGAGCTCGCGCAGAATCTCGTCGGCGATGGCGGCGTCGCGTTCGGACAGTTCGATCGAGCGCAGGAAGTCACGCGCCTCGTCAAGCGGCATCTCGCACACCTGGGCGATGGAGCGCCCACCCACAGTCACGGCAAGGATCTCCGGGCGCAGCCGGGCGCCGCCGCAGGCACGGCACGGGACCTCACGCATGAACTGTTCGTAGCGGTCCTTCGCCCAGTCTGACTCCGTATCCGCGTGGCGACGGTTCAGGAAGTGGATCACGCCCTCGAATCCTGTCGAGTACGTGCGTTCGCGGCCGAAGCGGTTCCGGTAGCGCACGTGGACGGTGTAGTCCTTGCCATGCAGCAGCGCCTCCTTGGCGCGGGATGGCAACGCCCGCCACGGGGTGTCCAGATCGATCTTCAGGTCCTCGGCGAGGCCGGCCATCATCTGCTGGTGGTGGTCGGCGGAGCCCATGGTCCACGGTGCGATAGCGCCCTGTGCGAGGGTCAGCTCTTCATCGGGGATCACGAGCTGCTCGTCGACCTCCAGGCGCATCCCCAGGCCCGTGCATTCGGGGCAGGCGCCATAGGGAGCGTTGAAGGAGAAGGCGCGCGGCTCGATGTCATCAATGGCGAGATCGTGCCCGTTCGGGCAGGTGGCAGCTTCAGAGAAGCGACGCTCCCGATCGGGGGCATCCTCGGGTCGATCCACATAGTCGATCACCAGAACGCCGTCGGCAAGGCGCAGCGCCGTCTCGACTGAGTCGGTCAGGCGACGGCGTGCATCCGGCTTCACCGCGAGACGGTCCACGACCACTTCGATTGTGTGCTTGAGCTTGCGCTCAAGGCTGATCTCCTCGTCCAGACGCCGCACCACGCCGTCGATCCGTACGCGCGAGTAGCCCTGAGAGCGCAGGGAGCTGAGTAGCTCGACATGTTCGCCCTTACGGCCCACGATCACGGGGGCGAGCAGCTGAAAGCGAGTGCCCGGCTCCATGTCCACGAGCACGTCGACGATTTGCTCAGCGCTGGTGGCGGCCACTCGCTCACCGCAGACGGGGCAATGCTGGATGCCGGTGCGGGAGAAGAGCAGGCGCAGGTAGTCGTAGATCTCCGTGATCGTGCCGACGGTCGAGCGCGGGTTGCGGCTGGTGGATTTCTGGTCGATCGACACTGCCGGTGAGAGCCCCTCGATCAGGTCCACCGACGGTTTGTCCATCTGTCCGAGGAACTGGCGGGCGTATGCGCTCAGCGACTCGACATAGCGCCGCTGCCCCTCCGCGAAAATGGTGTCGAAGGCGAGGGAGCTCTTGCCTGATCCCGACAATCCGGAGAAGACCACCAGCTTGTTGCGGGGGATCTCCAGATCGATGTTCTTCAGGTTGTGCTCCCGCGCGCCGCGGACCACGAGTGTCTCAGTCACCCGGCCATCCTACGAGCGGGCTCCGACAGTCCACCGCCGTGGCCGTGGGAGTCACACCGCGGCTCGCACCACGATGTGAGGTCCGCGATACTGCCGCTATGACGACTGCAGCCCATCCCGCACGCGATGACGCCTACACCGGACATGTCGAATCGGGTGGTGAGCCTGCGCTGCGGCAGCTGTCCACCCTGCTGATCCGCAAGATGTCGGTCGGGCCGATGGACAACAACGCCTATCTGCTCACCTGCCGTGTCTCCGGAGGCCAGCTGCTCATCGATGCAGCCGCAGAACCGCAACGGCTGCAGCGGCTGATTCGTGAAGGCTCGCCGACCGGTCGGCTCGACACGATCGTCACCACGCACAGCCATCACGACCACATCGGTGCCCTCCCCGCCATGGTGGCCGCCACCGGTGCCCGCACCGCAGCCGGGGCGCAGGATGCACCCGCGATCCCGACGCCGAGCGACCTCCTGCTCGAGCATGGCGACGTTGTGCGTGTGGGCGTGCACGACCTGCACGTGATCGGGCTTCGAGGGCACACTCCGGGGTCGATCGCCCTGCTGTGGCGCGGCGGCAATGATGGCGATCACCTGTTCACCGGCGACTCGCTCTTCCCCGGGGGCGTCGGAGCCACGCAGGGTGATGCGGAGCGCTTCGCCACACTGATCGATGATGTCGAGCAGCGGATCTTCGCCGAGCTCGGAGACGACACCTGGGTGTATCCCGGCCACGGTGACGACACCACGCTCGGAGAGCAGCGGCCCTCACTGCCCCAGTGGCGTGAACGCGGCTGGTGAACGAGCACCGTCCCGAACGTCTGCGTATCGTCGGGCAGGAAGGGGCTGAGCAGATCCGGTGGACGGATCTGATAGCGGGCGAGCAGGTCGATGACGGCACGGTCTGCGCTGACGCGTGGCCCGACATGGTCGCCCAGCAGGAGACGCTTCCTGATCCGGTGCGCTGGGTCTGGTCGGATACATCCAGGTGGTACCCGCCGCTCCTGCGCACCGGAGTACGGGTGCGGCGGTGCCTGGATCTGCGTCTCGCTCACGCGATCCTCGCTCGGTCCACGCGCATTGTCGACGCCACTGCACTGCAGCAGGCGGTGATGTGGGACCCCACCGCACCAGAGGCCGAACCTCTATCGGAGAACGTGGCTCTGTTCGAACTGGACACACGGCCCGTCGGTCCCAGCCCGGATTCCTTCGCCGAGACGGTTGAGGAACTGCGGCGGCAGCACAGGGCCCTCGCCACCGCGCATGGTGCGGATCATCTGCGCCTGCTGCTCGCCGCCGAGTCCGTCGGCGCCCTGATCGCCGCGGAGATGCACGACGCCGGGATCCCCTGGGACGTCGCTGAGCATGACCGAATCCTTCGTGACGAACTCGGCCCCCGACCCGGCCGCGACCAGGTGCCCCAGCTCATGGCCGAGCAAGCGGCGGCTGTGCGCGCTGCTCTCGATGATCCGACGCTGGTGGTGGATTCACCGCCGCGTCTGCTGCGTGCGCTGCGGCGTGCTGGCGTCGATGTGTCCTCGACATCGAAATGGGAGCTTGAGGGCCTGGATCATCCGGTGATCGCACCGCTGCTGCGCTACAAGCAGATGCATCGACTGCTCACGGCGAACGGCTGGCAGTGGATGGAGGCGTGGATCCGGGAGGGCCGCTACCGTCCGGTCTACGTGCCCGGTGGGGTGGTCACCGGTCGTTGGGCGGCCGCCGGGGGCGGCGCGCTGCAGATCCCCCGTCAGTTGCGCTCCTGTATACGAGCCGACGACGGCTGGACGCTCGTGAGCGCCGACGTGTCACAGCTCGAGCCACGCGCTCTCGCGGCCCTGTCCGGCGACGACGCTCTGGCCACGGCGGCACGAGGCCAAGATCTGTACAGCGGCATCGTCGCGGCAGGTATCGTCGGCACCCGCCAGGAGGCGAAGGTCGGAATGCTCGGCGCCCTCTACGGCGGGACCAGCGGTGATGCGGGTCGTGTCGTGGCGCGACTGCGGCAACAGTTCCCTGCCGCCATGAGAGTGGTGGACGGTGCTGCTGAGGTCGGGGAACGCGGCGGCGCGGTGAGCACGCTGCTGGGCCGCTCCACTCCCCCGCCACCTGGCTCCTGGGTCGCGCAGCAGAGCGCGGCAGCCCAACCCGGTTCCTCGGACCAGGAGCAGGCCGCAGCGCGCCGTGCGGCGCGCGATCGCGGCAGGTTCACTCGCAATTTCGTCGTGCAGGGCACCGCTGCGGAGTGGGCGCTCGCCTGGATGGGGCTGCTGCGCACACGCCTCCACGCCCTGCCACAGATGGATGCCGCGCCCGCGGCGGCCTCCGGGCCGGTGTTCTGCCGACGCGCCCACCTGGTGCTGTTCCTGCACGATGAAGTCATGGTGCACACTCCGGCAGAACAGGCGCATGAAGTGGCTGCCGCGGTGCGCACGGCTGCGACCGATGCAGGAAGGCTGCTGTTCCCGTCGAGCAGCGTGGACTTTCCGCTGGATCTGCGGATCAGCGAACGCTCCGGAACGGAGTGAGCGCTGCTGCCTCAGGAACTGCGCTGAACCTGGCGCAGTTCCTTCTTCAGCTCCTCCACTTCGTCGCGCAGTCGGGCCGCGACCTCGAACTGCAGCGACTCAGCCGCCTGGTGCATCTGGCCAGTGAGCTCGTCGATCATGCCGCTGAGCGCCGCCACCGGGTCGTCCCCCAGATCCACGGTGCGGTTCGCCACGGAGTCAACGACACGCAGACGAGCGCGTTCGCGCTGCACGCGCTCCTTTCCGGAACGGTAGTCGGTGGACAGCAGCGTCTCCGTGTCGATGTCCTCCCGAGCCAGCATGTCGGTGACGTCAGCGATGCGCTTGCGCAGCGGCGTCGGGTCGATGCCGTGCTCGGTGTTGTACGCGATCTGTTTCTCGCGGCGGCGGTTCGTCTCGTCGATGGCCTCGCGCATGGACTCCGTGATCGTGTCTGCATACATGTGCACCTGCCCAGACACGTTACGGGCGGCGCGCCCGATGGTCTGGATCAGGGACGTGCGCGAACGCAGGAAGCCCTCCTTGTCGGCGTCAAGAATCGACACCAACGACACCTCCGGCAGATCGAGTCCCTCGCGCAGCAGGTTGATGCCCACGAGCACGTCGAACTCGCCCAAACGCAGCGAGCGCAGCAGCTCGACGCGGCGCAGGGTGTCCACATCGGAGTGGAGGTACTGCACGCGTACACCGTTCTCCAGCAGGAAGTCGGTGAGGTCTTCCGCCATCCGCTTGGTCAGGGTGGTCACCAGCACTCGCTCGTCGGCCTGCACCCGTTTCTCGATCTCCACACGCAGGTCATCGATCTGCCCCTTCACGGGCTTGACGATCACTTCGGGATCCACCAGGCCCGTCGGCCGAATGATCTGCTCGACCACACCGTGACTGCGCTCCAGTTCGTACGGCGCCGGCGTGGCGGAGAGGTAGACGGTCTGTCCGATGCGTTCGGTGAACTCATCGAAGGTCAGCGGCCGGTTGTCCAGTGCACTCGGCAGACGGAACCCGAAATCCACCAGCGTGCGTTTGCGTGACCGGTCGCCCTCGTACATCGCACCGATCTGCGGCACCGTCACGTGCGACTCATCGACCACCAGGAGAAAGTCCTCCGGGAAATAGTCCAGGAGGGTGTTCGGCGGGGTGCCGGGGCCGCGGCCGTCAAGGTGGCGCGAGTAGTTCTCCACCCCGTTCGTGGTGCCCATCTGGCGCAGCATCTCCAGGTCGTGCGCGGTGCGCATCCGCAGCCGCTGCGCCTCCAGCAGCTTGTTCTGGGACTCGAGCTCCGCGAGCCTCTCCCCCAGCTCCACCTCAATGGAGTCGATCGCCTTTGCCAACCGCTCCGGGCCCGCCACGTAGTGGGAGGCGGGGAAGATGTGGATCTCCTGCTCCTCGCGGATCACCTCGCCGGTGAGCGGGTGCAGCGTGTACAGCGCGTCGACCTCGTCGCCGAAGAACTCGATGCGCAGAGCGAGCTCCTCATACATCGGGATGATCTCGACGGTATCGCCGCGCACCCGGAACGTGCCGCGCTCGAAGGACACATCATTGCGGTCGTACTGCATGTCCACGAACTTCCGCAGTAAGTCGTCACGGTCCATCTGGTCGCCGCGCGCCAGACGCACCATCCGATCGACGTACTCCTGCGGCGTGCCCAGGCCGTAGATGCAGGAGACCGAGGAGACAACCACGACATCGCGTCGCGTCAGCAGCGAATTCGTCGCGCTGTGCCGCAGCCGCTCCACCTCGGCGTTGATGGAGGAATCCTTCTCGATATAGGTGTCCGACTGCGGAACGTACGCCTCGGGCTGGTAGTAGTCGTAGTAAGAGACGAAGTACTCCACAGCGTTGTGTGGCAGCAGCTCCCGGAACTCGCTGGCGAGCTGGGCAGCGAGCGTCTTGTTGTGAGCCATCACCAGGGTTGGACGCTGCAGCTTCTCGATCAGCCAGGCCGTGGTGGCGCTCTTGCCCGTACCGGTGGCTCCCAGCAGCACAACATCCTGCTCACCATCGTTGATCCGGCGGGCGAGCTCCTCAATGGCCTGCGGCTGGTCGCCCGAGGGGTCGTACTCGGAGACGACCTCGAAGGGGTGGACGGCGCGAACGAGATCGGTGACGGGGCGCATGGGTCGAGCCTACGCGCCGGGCAGGAATCAGTCCGATTCGTGATGCAGGTCTGCCACCACAGCGTGAAAGGCGTGCAGGGTGCGTACGCGCAGCTGGTCGCGGCCTGCGTTATTCAGGACCAGACGGTCGGCCCGGCGGATCCGTTCGAGATCGTTCACCTGGGCGGACATCACGGACTGCGCGTAGGCACGGTCTTTGCCGCGATCGCGCACGATCCGGGTGATCCGCTCCTCGCGCGGGGCGAGAACCGCGATGATCCGGATGTAGTCGTCGTCCCGGCCGCGTTCGAACAGAAGCGGGTTGTCGTGCACGACGCACTCGGCGCCCGCGGCGACGGCCTCAGCCTCACGCCTGCGGACTGCCTCATCCACGCGCCCCAGCACGATCTTCTCGAGATCGGCGCGCGCCTGCGGATCGGAGAACACCAGCGCGGCCATGGCGGCACGGTCGATCGTGCCTGACGCGTTGCGGAAGCGTTCGCCGAAGCGGGCGATCGCGTCCTCCACCCCTTCGCCCGGCACATCGAGGACCTTCCGGGAATACTCATCCAGATCGATCACGCACACACCGGCATCGCGCAGGACAGCCGCGGCCGAGGACTTGCCGGAGGCGATACCGCCGGTGAGCCCGATGCGCGGCCGCGCGGGGAACGAGGCGGACCCCGTCGGGACGCCGGATGGATGCGGTGCCATGGGCCACATGCTAGACCGATGGCCTCGGGTGCAGCCGGTCAGGGCACATACGGTGAGGGGGTGACTCCCGTTGACCTCCTCATCGGCAATGACCTGCTGCGTGCTCTCGACCTGGTGGGGGTTGTCGTCATGGGCATCACCGGCGGCGCGATTGCCGCCCGACTGAATTTCGACGCGGTCGGCTTCGCGACCATCGGCATGGTCTCGGGGCTCGGCGGCGGCCTGCTGCGTGACCTGATTCTGCCGGTCGAGCTGCCAGCGGCGTTCACGGGCCCCTGGTATCTGGTGTGCGCGCTCTCCGGTGCGGCGTTCGCCTTCGTGGTCGGTACCGACAGCCGCTGGTGGAATCGACTGATGGTGCTGCTCGATGTCACCGCGCTCGGCCTGTGGGCCGCGACCGGAACGGCGAAGTCTCTTGCCTACGGGCTGGACCTGATCCCGGCGCTGCTGCTGGGGGTCGTCTCCGCCGTGGGCGGCGGTGTGTTCCGCGACATGATGGTGGGTCGGATTCCGTCGATCTTCGGCGGTGGGCCACTGTATGCCACCTGCGCGCTGATCACCGCGATCGGCACCGCGATCGTGGTGGGCACCGGAACCCCCGGGATCTTTGTGCTCGTCCCCGTCGCGGTCGGCTCATTCATCGCCGGTCTTGCTGCATGGCGCCGATGGGGGTTGCCGACTCACCAGGGCTGGCAGGTCACTCTGTCGGGCACGCAGCTGCAGGCGCTGCTGCGCCGCACCCGACGGGAAGAGCGACGTCGGGTTGCTCTGGAGACGGGAGCGATACCGGTGGTTGCCGAGGGAGCCGGCGATGCCTTCGCTGCAGACCACCTGCGGCAGGAGGAGCTGGGTGAACAGCTGGCGAGCTCGGACGATGTCGGTGAGGTCGACGGCCTTGACGACGCCCAGCCACGCGGCGTGGACCGGGGCGCGGTCAGCGGGGACGATGAGGAGCCTCCTCACGCATCGCCCACGTACAGGTAAGTCTCCACGTCGCGTAATCCCGTGCGTGTCTTCACGGTGATGAGGTCAGAGGCGATCCGCACCATGCCCCGCCGCTCGTAGTATTCCCAGGTACAGCCGTCATCGGTGTGCAGGTGGAAACGGCCCGCACCCCCACGGCGCAATCGGTGCAGATAATCGATGAAGAGGATTGAGCCTATTCCGCTGCCGCGGTGCCGTGCTGACACGAGGAACAGTGTGAGCTCAAGCCCGAGCTCTGTGCGGGCCCGGCGACGCAGCTGCTCATGAGAGCTGGTGAACAACCGCTGCTCGCGCCATGTGCGGACATGACAGCCAGCGGCAGCAGCGGCCCGTACTCTCCACGCCATGTGCAGCGCCCTCCATCGGCGAGCACCGGGCATGCCGGGGCGTCCGGGTAGCTGCCCCATGAGGATGCCTGCCACGTGCCCATCGCTCTCGACCACACGCGCATGATCCGAGCGGGTGAGCGAATCGAGGACGTCGAGGACAAGAGCGGGCCGAATCGCGCGGTCGACAGGCACGTAGGCGCTGATCCTAAAGGCCTCCTCGACAAGGGTGGCTGCTTGTGGGAGATCAGAGTCCCGCCAGGGGCGCAGACGAATCCCATCCGGTAACGGCCGCATCGGCGGATCCAAGATCGGGAACCGCTTGATCGCCGGGGCGTGCGGGGCCGTCATCGCATCACCTCCTGCACCTGGCGCACCAGATCAACGGGCAGCTGGCCAGGAGCGGAGAGGCCGCCGAGCGTTGCGAAGGTCGCGACCGATCCGGTGACGGACCCGGCAAGCCGGGACAGCGAACCAAGCGGCCCCATGCTCATGGTGATGACAGGAACGGGCAAGGCATCGGCGGCGCGGCGCGTCGCCAGCATCAGGTCGAGGACATGCTGGGGCTGCGTCGGCATGACCGCGAGCTTCACGACGTCGGCCCCGCTATCGGCAAGCTGCTGCAGGACCCGGTCCAGATCTGCCGGCGTCGGAGTCGTGTCGAAGCGATGGTGGGAGGCAATCAGCGCAACCTGATGCGACGTCATCGACGCCGAGAGGTCCGCCACCAGGCCCGGGTGGGAGAGCGCCTCGACGTCGAGGGCCTGCGCCCACGCGGTATCGACCAATGCCGCCACGAGGTGGCCATAGTCTGTCCGGTCGATCTCGAGTCGTCCGCCCTCAGATGCAGTGCGCACGGTTACCAGGAGCGGCAGGCCGTCAAGAGCGTCGCGGATAGCCTCTGCAGCGGGAGAGACGGCCTCGACTATCCGTCGAGCCGTGAGCCGTTCGTCGGCTGCTCGATAGGCCTGCCTGCCGAGGACGTCGAGAAACAGATCCAGACGCCATTCGACAATGTCGACCCCAGCATCGGCAGCGCTCCCCGCTTCTCGGGCGAGAGTGAGAACGTCCGTCCCGATGAGCGGAGCGATGATCGCCGGATCCCCTTCGCCGAGCATCCGGTCGCGCAGGGCGAGCGCCGTCATGATCAGTCCTCGTCCGCCGTGATCGCGGCGTACGCCGACAGCAGCAGCGCCGGGTCCGGACCCTCCAGGCGGGAGGGAACACCGATCCGGTCCAGCACGACGAAGCGTAGAAGCCCAGCGCGAGACTTCTTGTCACGCTTCATGGCCTCTTCGAGCTTGGGCCACTGCCGACCCCGGTAGCTCACGGGCAGTCCCAGCGAGGATATGACCGCACGGTGTCGGTCGACGTCATTCTCCGTGAGCTTCCCGGCTAGGTGAGAGAGTTCCGCAGCGAACATCATGCCGACCGCGACAGCAGCTCCATGGCGCCACTGATAGCGCTCGTTGCGTTCGATCGCGTGTGCGAGAGTGTGGCCGTAGTTGAGGATCTCTCGCTCTCCCGCCTCCGTGAGATCGGCGGATACGACTGTGGCCTTCACAGTGACGGCACGTTCAACGATCTCCGTGAACGCCGCGCTGCTGGTGTCAAGGGCACCCTTCGGATCGGCTTCGACGATCTCAAGGATCCGTTCGTCGGCGATGAACCCTGCCTTGACTGCTTCGGCGAGCCCGGCGGCGACATCATGGGCACCGAGCCCGGCAAGCACGTCGAGGTCAGAGAGCACCGCGATCGGCGGGTGGAAGGAGCCGACGAGATTCTTTCCCTCGGACGTATTGATGCCCGTCTTGCCGCCGACGGCCGCATCGACCATTGCGGCGACGGTGGTGGGCACCTGCAATACGTCGATCCCGCGCAGCCAGGTCGCGGCGACGAAACCAGCGAGATCCGTGGCGGCGCCTCCGCCCAATCCGATGACAAGGTCGTGACGGCCAAGGCCAGCCTGTCCACAGACGGTCCAGAGGAAGCCGGCGACCTGAGCGGTCTTGGCTTCCTCGCCGTCGGGGACCTCGGCAAGGAAGACGTCCCGACTGGTTCCGGCGATGCTCTCACGCAGGTCATCGGCGATCTCACGCAGGGTGGGCTGGTGCACAATGACGACGCGACGGGCGCGCTCGGGCACACGTGTGTGCAGATCGGCGAGCAGGCCGCGCCCCATGATGACGTCATAGCCGCCATCGGGTGTGGTGACGGGGATGGTCGTGGTCATGCAGTGTCCTCCCGGACAAGCTCGTGGATGCGGCGTGCAACGGTGGGAATTGAGTCTCGGCCAGAGCGCACTGTCCACCGGGCCAGCTCGCGGTAGACGGGCATGCGGGCGGCGGTAATTTCCCGCCATCTGGCCAGCGCATCGGGACCGTTGAGCATGGGGCGATCCGTCGACCGCTGGATTCGTTCGACGACGGTGTCTTCCTCCACCTCCATGAGGACGACGGGTCGGCCGCGGAGTCGAGCGGCGGATTCGGCCCGTAGCGGGGCGCCCCCGCCCAGGGCGAGAACACCGCAGTGGTCCTCGAGCGCCTGCTTCAGGACCCTGGCTTCCAGGGCGCGGAAGAACTCTTCGCCGTCGATGGCGAAGATTTCGGGGATGCTGCGCCCGGCCTCCTCGGCGATCAGGATGTCAAGATCAGCAAACGGCTCCTGGCGTTGCCGTGCCAGCTCCCGCCCGACCGTCGACTTCCCGACCGCCATGGGGCCGATCAGGATCACCGTCGGGCCGGTTGAGAGCGCGTCGGCGGACCCTTCTGGACCGTTCACGCGGTGTCTCCACGCTGCAGCGTGTGGGTGGCCCGCAGGTGGGCTCGGATCTCCTCGACGCTGTCACCACCAGCTTTCTCTAGCAGTGCGGTGGCAAGCGTGAGGGCAATCATCGCCTCGGTGATCACAGCCGCGGGCGCCACAGCGCAGACGTCCGAGCGCTGGTGGTTCGCAGTGGCTGCCTCACCGGTGCCGACGTCGACGGTGCGCAGCGCCCGTGGCACCGTGGAGATCGGTTTCAGGGCGCCGCGCACCCGGATCACCTGACCGTTGCTGATGCCGCCTTCGAGGCCACCAGCGCGGTTGGCGGCACGGGCAGTGCCCCCCGGCCCGTCGCCGGGCACGATCTCGTCGTGTGCGACCGATCCGCGTCGGGCAGCTGTCGCGAAGCCATCGCCGATCTCCACACCCTTCATCGCCTGGATGGACATGACGGCCTGGGCGAGGCGCCCGTCGAGCCGCCGGTCCCACTGGGTGTGCGAGCCCAGTCCCACGGGAACGTCATAGGCGAGGACCTCGACAACGCCACCGAGTGTGTCGCCGTCCTTCTTGGCTGCGTCGACCTCTGCGACCATCGCCGATGATGTCTCCGCGTGGAAGCAGCGCAGCGGATCAGCATCCAGCACCGCACAGTCTTCGGGCCCGGGAAGCGGGGCGTCCTCGGGCACGGCCACTGATCCGACACGCAGGGTGTGTGAGACGAGCCGGATCCCAGCGGCCTGTTCGAGCAGCTCCGCCGCAACAGCTCCGGCGACCACACGGGCAGCGGTCTCGCGCGCCGAGGCGCGCTCGAGGATCGGGCGGGCCTCATCGTGGCCGTACTTCAGCATTCCGGCGAGGTCTGCATGCCCGGGCCGGGGACGGGTCAGCGGACGGTTGCGGGCGATCTCGCGCTCATCACCGGTGCCGGCGTCGACGAGCAGGTCCGCGGGATCCACCGGGTCGGCGGACATGACCTTCTCCCATTTGGGCCACTCCGTGTTACCGATCTCCACGGCGACGGGCGAGCCCATCGTGCGCCCGTGACGCAGCCCGGACAGCACCCGTACAGCGTCCTTCTCGAAGGCCTGGCGGGCGCCGCGCCCGTGGCCGAGCCGTCGACGTGCGAGACGATTCGCGAGTGTCTCGGTGGTCAGCTCCAGACCGGCAGGTACGCCATCAAGCAGGGAGATCAGGGACGGGCCGTGAGATTCGCCGGCCGTGAGCCATCGCAACATGCGCGTCATTCTTCCATGGGTGCTCGGTGAGCGGCTGTCCGTCCGTCAGGCGGGAGCGTGAGTACGGAGCACGACGGCGGGGCGCCACCTCACAGGTGACGCCCCGCCGTGCACAGTCATCGCGCTCTGGGCGCGAATGCGATCAGTTGCCGGTGAGCTTCGCGCGCAGGGCAGCCAGTGCCTCGTCGGACGCGAGGGTGCCCTCGTCCGAGGAGGAGGACTGGTAGGAGGTCTGCGCGGATCCACCGCGGGACGCACCGCCCTGCTGGTCTGCACCGCTGGACGCGGGAGCCTCTTCGTCGGCCTTGATGGCCTCCGCGACCTGAGCCTTGTGCGCAGTCCAGCGCTCGTAGGCGGCCGCGTACTGCGCCTCCCACTCCTCGCGCTGCGCCTCGTAGCCCTCGAGCCACTCGTTGGTCTCCGGGTCGAAGCCTTCGGGGTACTTGTACTCGCCGTTCGCGTCGTACTCGGCGGCCATGCCGTAGAGCGCGGGATCGAAGGTCGAATCGTCGCCCTCCGGGTCCACACCTTCGTTGGCCTGCTTGAGGGACAGCGAGATGCGGCGACGCTCGAGGTCGATGTCGATGACCTTGACGAACACGTCCTGGTCCACCTGAACAACCTGCTCGGGCAGGTCAACGTGGCGCTGGGCGAGCTCGGAGATGTGCACGAGGCCCTCGATGCCGTCCTCGACGCGCACGAAGGCGCCGAACGGCACGAGCTTGGTGACCTTGCCCGGCACGACCTCACCGATCGCGTGGGTCCGAGCGAACAGCTGCCACGGATCCTCCTGGGTGGCCTTCAGCGAGAGCGAGACGCGCTCACGGTCCATGTCGACGTCGAGAACCTCGACACGCACCGGCTGGCCGACCTCGACGACCTCGCTCGGGTGATCGATGTGCTTCCAGGACAGCTCGGAGACGTGCACGAGGCCGTCCACGCCGCCCAGGTCGACGAAGGCACCGAAGTTGACGATGGAGGACACGACGCCCTCGCGGACCTGGCCCTTCTGCAGGGTCTGCAGGAAGTCGGAGCGGACCGCGGACTGGGTCTCCTCCAGGTAGGCGCGGCGGGACAGCACCACGTTGTTGCGGTTCTTGTCCAGCTCGATGATCTTGGCCTCGATCTCCTGGCCGACGTACGGCTGCAGATCGCGCACGCGGCGCATCTCCACGAGCGACGCGGGGAGGAAGCCACGCAGGCCGATGTCGACGATCAGGCCGCCCTTGACGACTTCGATGACGTGACCGGTGACGACGCCCTCGTCTTCCTTGATCTGTTCGATCGTGCCCCAGGCGCGCTCGTACTGGGCGCGCTTCTTGGACAGAATCAGGCGGCCTTCCTTGTCCTCCTTCTGGAGAACCAGGGCCTCGATCTCCTGGCCGACCTCGACGACCTCGTCGGGGTTAACGTCATGCTTGATGGACAGCTCGCGGGACGGGATGACGCCCTCGGTCTTGTAGCCGATGTCGAGCAGAACCTCATCGTGATCAACCTTCACCACGGTGCCCTCGACGATGTCGCCATCGTTGAAGTACTTGATGGTCGAATCGATGGCGGCCATGAGGTCATCGGTGCCACCGATGTCGTTGATGGCGATCTGGGGGGTCGTGGTGTCGGTCATGAAAGTGGGAACTCCGTCGGGACAGGATCACGTAGGAACAGGGGACAAACGAGCCGGTGGAACGTCTTCCCTGCACAATGCCGGTCACAATGCCCGAGATATCTCGGGGCATCAGATCAGCACAGGAGGGCATACGCGCCCCACAGGCCTCCGAAAGCCTACCAGTCGTCGCTGGCGCCCGATAGTGCGATGCCTGAGTCTTCCCGACGCATGAGTGTGAGCTTCGTCCCCCACCCGGCTCCGGCCGACGGTGTCAGTGCGCGGCAGCCAGCCAATCCGGGCCGATGCCCACACCCACCTCGAGCGGAACCGACAGCTCGTAGGCACCGCTCATGCCGTCGGTGACGACCTGCCGCAGGACGTCTTCCTCACCCTCGGCGACTTCGAGCACCAGCTCGTCGTGCACCTGGAGCAGCACGCGCGAGCGCAGCCCCGCGTCGGCGATGCCCTGCTCGACTCGCATCATCGCGAGTTTGATGATGTCCGCGGCACTGCCCTGGATCGGCGAGTTCAGCGCTATCCGCTCGGCGTTCTCGCGACGCTGACGGTTGTCGCTGGTCAGATCCGGCAGGTAGCGGCGCCGACCCAGGATGGTCTGGGTGTAACCGAGCTCGCGTGCCGTCTCCACGCTCGAGCGCAGATAGTCGCGAACACCACCGAAGCGCTCGAAGTAACCGTTGCGCAGTTGTGTCGCTTCTGCCTGGCTGATGCGCAGCTGACGCGAGAGGCCATAGGCGCTCAGCCCATAGGCCAGTCCGTAGCTGACGGCCTTCGTCTTCGAGCGCATCGCGCCGTCAACGTCCTCGGGGGCAACGTCGAAGACCCGAGAGGCGACGAACCGGTGCAGATCCTCTCCCGAGTTGAAGGCGGTGATCAGCCCGTCGTCCTCCGACAGGTGCGCCATGATGCGCATCTCGATCTGGGAGTAGTCCGCAGTCATGAGCGAAGCAAAGTCGCGGCCGGGCACGAACACCTCGCGCAGGCGCCGACCCTCGTCGGTGCGCACCGGGATGTTCTGCAGGTTCGGGTTCGTGGAGGCCAGTCGCCCCGTGGCCGCGGCCGTCTGCAGGAATGTCGTGTGGATCCGAGAACCGCGTACCGCCTCGCGCAGCCCCACCAGATATCCGAGCAGCTTGTTCATCTCGCGGAACCGCAGCAGCCAGGAGAGGAACTCGAAGCCGGGCGAGTCCGGTGAGGACTTCTCCTGCAGGTCCTGCAGCGACTCGGCGTCCGTGGAGTAGCCGGAGGCAATCCGTTTCGTATGCGGCATTCCCAGGCGGTCGAACAGCAGTGTCTGCAATTGCTTGGGCGAGGAGAGGTTGACGTCCTCCCCCACGATCGCGCCGGCTTCGCTGCGCGCCTGCGCGACGAAGCCTTCGAACTCGGCTTCCAGGCGCGCGAGTCGCTCCGGGTCCACGGCAATGCCGCGGCGGTGCAGCGTTTCCAGATTCCGCTGCAGTGGCCGTTCAAGCTGGTCCAACAGCTGGAGCGCCCACGGCTCGTCGGCAAGTCCCTCGGAGAGACGTGTTGCGACCGTGTGCAAGGCGCCTGCCGCCTGGGCGAGCCTCTTCCCTACCGTCTCGATATGTCCGTTGCGCTCCTCCTCGCTTTCCTTCGCGAGCGTGCGCTGAGCGGGTTTGCGAGGTCGAGGCGGGAAACTCACGCCGGCATGCTCCGCGGCAAGCGCCTCGGTCTCGTAGGAGCGGGCGCCGGGGCGCAACACGAAGGCGTCGAGAGAGAGGTCGCGCGCATGGGACGGCAGGTCAATGCCATGCTCTTCGAGGAGAAGACGCACCGCAGGCGCGTCGGCCACCAGGATGGACGGCGCCGTCTCGAGAACAGATCGCAGTGCGCCCCGCAACGCATCGGGCATGTCCGAGAGCTGCACGAACGCCGCATGGTCCGGCACTGCCAATGCCAGCATCGCCCCGCCGCGCACATCCTCAGTGACGTCCACGGCGAGAGGGTGGTCAGCGCCGTCGAGCGCATCGTGCAGCTGGTCCGCATCATCGACAGCGTGGATCTCGGCAGCGGTGAGCGCAGTGTGCTGTTCGCTCTCACCTGTGTCTGCGAACAAGATGGCCGGTGCGTCCCGACGGATCGTCGGACCGAAGGCGAGATCGTCGAATGCTGCGGTCATCGCGTCGTGGTCGCCGCCGCCGATCGCATAGCGGCTCGGGTCCGTGGGGAGATCGAGGTCGATCACAGCAGCGTTCATGCGCCGGTTTCGAACCACTGCCTCGCGATGGTCGCGCAGCGATTGGCCGGCTTTGCCCTTGATCTCGTCCGCGTGGGCGAGGACGCCGTCGAGATCTCCATACGTGGCGATCCACTTCGCGGCTGTTTTCGGGCCGACGCCGGGAACACCCGGGAGGTTGTCTGCGCTCTCCCCCACAAGCGCGGCAAGCTCCGGGTACTGCACAGGGGTGACGCCGTATTTCTCCTGGATGGCGGGAGCGTCCATGCGGCGCATCTCGCTGACGCCCTTGACGGGTTGCAGCAGGGTGACGTGATCGCCGATCAGCTGGATCGCGTCGCGGTCGCTCGAGACGATCAGCGCCTCCTGCTGCGCAGCGGCAGCGCGCGCGGCAAGAGTGGCGATGATGTCGTCCGCTTCGTAGTCCTCCATCGTGAACCAGGCAACGCCCAGGGCGTCGAGCACAGTCTTGATGAGGCCGATCTGGCCGTGGAACGCGGGAGGGGTCTCTTCGCGTCCACCCTTGTACTGGTCGTAGATGCGGTCACGGAAGGTGCCACCGGGCAGGTCGAAGGCGACGGCGACATGGGTGGGGCGTTCTGCGGCCACCACGGTGAAGATCATGCGGGTGAAGCCGTACACGGCGTTGGTGGCCTGGCCGCGGCCGTCGCTGAAGCCGTCTGCGGGCAACGCGAAGAAGGCACGGAAGGCCATCGCGTGACCGTCGATCAGCAACAGACGGGTCTTCTCCACATCGCTCGCAGTCATAGAGGGAAGTCTGCCACGCGTCCCTGACGCGCGTGCTGCCTGGTCCGGACACCGCGGCACGCTGTGGCACGCTGTGGCCATGCCTGAGCGTCACCATCACCCCGACATGACCGGTGAGCCGCATGTCGCGCACCCGGCTCTCACCGCCACGCCCGCGGCCGACGACGCACCCGAGTTCCCCGGCATGGACCGGAAGCAGCTCGCGGCGATCTGCGCTGGCACGCTGCTCGAACGCTGCGGGATGCGGGTGGTGAGCCTACGAGCCGACGGTGGGGAGATGACCATGCCGGTGACGGGCAACACGCAGCCCGCCGGTCTACTGCACGGCGGTGCAACGATCGCACTGGCCGAGTCGGTCGCCTCCCTTGCGGCGATCGTGCACGCCCGCGAGATCTACGGCGAGCGGGCACAGGCGGTCGGCACGTCGGTAGCGGCCGTGCATCACCGCTCCGCGCGCAGCGGCGACGTCCTGGCGCGGGCACGTGCCCAGCATCTGGGCCGACGCGTCGCGTCCTACCTGGTGGAGGTCACGGAAGAGTCCGGTGCGCTGCTGAGCACCGTCACCGTGTCGACGATGCTGCTACCACCTTCATCTGGGGACGCAGCTCAGCCAGGCGTGACCTCGTAGTTGGTCGCGTCCGGGGGCTGCAGCACGTTGGCCTCGCTCCATGTGTACTCGCGCAGGGAGCCTTTCGCGGGGTCGCCGTCCGTGCCGAGTTCGAGGGCTCCCATGCGCCCGGCATAGGACACGCTGACGCGTTCGCCTCCGGCAGCAAGGCCGTCCCGCATCAGCGTGCGGCACGCCGCGTAGTCGAAGCACTCCTCGGAGCCGGTCAGTACGGCGGGAATCGCTTTCGCGATGTCGCTGCCCTTCACCGACAGTGCGCTGTAGGCGCCGATGCAGCACAGCATCACGGCGTCATACGCCTGCTGCGAATACGCGTAGCTCTCGGTGAGGAAGTTCGGGGAGACGTTGAGCATCATGTTCACGTGCTCGTCACTGAGGCTGCCGCCGCCCTGCTGGCCAACAGTGCGGCTCAGGCAGTCCGCCTGCAGGGCATCGTCCTTGAAGTCCATGACAGCAGCTGGCCCCACCCGTACCTGGATGTCCAGGGTGGGGCGCTGCCCCTCGTCGAGCGTGGCCTTCCACAGGTCCGACAGCAACGGGCCGGCATCGGTCGACGGGCCGTTGACGACCAGCAGGTACGGCTTCGCTTTGACGATCTTGCCCACAACAGCGGCACGGTCACCGAAGCTCCCGATCGGATAGAAGTGCTCAGCCACGATCTTCCCGGCTTGCGGGTTGATGATCAGCTCGAGCTGTTCCTTGAGGCTACGTCCCTGGGCAGTGTCTTCGGAGACGAAAGCCACCGAGCCGGGTGCCCCCGTCTTGTCGCTGGCATTACCGAAGGCAGCCTCCGCATAGTGCTGCGCGATGGCGCGATCATTCGGGGACAGCCGAAGCAGCATGCCTCCGTGCTGCACCTCCGGGTCACGGACCTGCATGCCGGAGGAGAACACGTCGATGATCGCGATCCCGGCCTCAACGAACTGCGGCACGGCGCTGATGAGTGTCTCGTCGTCCAGTGACGTGATCACCGCGGTCACGCCGCTCTCTTTGAGACGCGCCACCACGGTGGTCAGGTCCGAGCCGGCTTCTTTCACCACATGGCGCTCCACGGCCTCGACCTTGTGACCGAACAGTCCACCGTCACGGGCGTTGATGTCTATCAATGCTTCGGTGATCGCTGTGGAGATCTGGTCCTCGAAGCGTCCAGCGATGCCGTAGGAGCTGCCGATGGAGCCGATCACCAGTGGCGTATCCGGCTCGGACACGGCGTCAGCGGTCGGGTTCGTGGTCGTGCGGCGGCGCCTGCCGCGAAAGCCTCGGCGGCCTCCGCCCGGGCCAGTGCAGGCGCTCAGTGCGCTCGCGCCGAGCACGCTCGCGCCTAGGGTGCGCATCAGCGTGCGCCGTGACACCGCCATGGTTGTTTCCCCTCCGCTTCGGCTCCCCCGCCGGGCGTCGTCCGTGCGAGGACGCTCAGTCCTTGCCCTGGCCGCCCAGCTGGTCGACGACGGCGTCGGCGACCTCTCGCATGGTCAGGCGTCGGTCCATCGACGTCTTCTGGATCCACCGGAACGCCTCCGGCTCGCTCAGCCCCATGTTCGTCTGCAGCAGGCCCTTCGCACGATCCACGCGCTTGCGGGTCTCGAAACGCTCGGTGAGGTCGTGGATCTCGGACTCGAGCTGCGTGATCTGCTGGTAGCGGGAGATCGCGATCTCCACGGCCGGCAGCAGGTCCGCCGGGGTGAAGGGCTTGACCACATACGCCATGGCGCCGGCATCGCGGGCACGTTCAACGAGCTCCGTCTGCGAGAAGGCAGTGAGCATCACCACCGGCGCGAGATTCTCCTCACCAATGCGCTCGGCGGCGGTGACACCGTCGATCTGCGGCATCTTCACGTCGAGCACCACCACGTCCGGGCGAAGTTCACGGGTCTTCTCCACCGCGCTCTCGCCATCACCGACGGCGGCGAGCACCTCGAAGCCCGCCTCCGTGAGGGTCTCGACGATGTCCATACGGATGAGGCTCTCGTCTTCAGCGACGACGGCGGTGCGTCGTGGCGCATCCTCACGCTGGTCCTGGTCCTGGACGTCGGGGGCGTCGTCGGGCTGCTGCTGGTCGTTCATCGTGTCCTGTGGTCTCTCTGCTGGCGGCTTCGCCGGGTGGCGCCTGTCAACGCGCACACCCATCAGCGGGTATCCTAGACCAGCCGTCCGTGCGGACGGTGGTCGGCCGGGTTGGCGGAATGGTAGACGCGGCGCACTCAAAATGCGCTGTCCGCAAGGGCGTGCGGGTTCGAGTCCCGCACCCGGTACGGAGGGCGGCGCCCGACGGTGTGATCCGTCGGGCGCCGCGTCTGTCGTGATGTCTGCTCAGTGCTGAGTGCCAGCCGCGATCCGATCAGCCTCGATGCGGGCAGACTCGGTGCCGTCGAGGTCACCAATGCGGTGCACCCGCAGCGAGTTGGTCGAGCCGTGCACACCCGGAGGCGAACCAGCCGCGACGACCACCAGATCATTCTTCTGCAGACCCTTGTGCTCGCGCAGCAGCTCGTCCAGGACGCGCATCATGTCGTCAGTGTTCTTCTGCATCGGCACGAGATGCGTCTCAATACCCCAGGACAGCGCGAGTTGATGGGCCACCGACTCGTACGGGGTCAGCGCGAGCAGAGGGATCGTCGGCCGCAGACGCGAGAGACGACGAGCGGTGTCACCGGACTCGGTGAAGGTCACCAGGTACTGGGCCGAGAGCTGATCGCCGATCTCCGCCGCGGCACGGGTGATGGCACCGCCGCGGGTGTGCGGGATCGTCCCCAGGGGCAGGATGCGATCCGCGCCGTTCTCCTCCGTATTAGTGACGATCCGCGCCATCGTGCGCACCGCCTCGAAGGGGTACGCGCCGACACTGGTCTCACCGGAGAGCATGACCGCGTCGGCACCGTCCAGGATGGCGTTGGCGCAGTCGGACGCCTCAGCGCGGGTCGGCCGCGGGTTAGCGATCATCGACTCGAGCACCTGGGTTGCGACGATGACGGGCTTGGCGTTGCGGCGAGCCAGCTCGATAGCGCGCTTCTGCACCAGCGGCACCTGCTCCAGCGGGAGCTCAACGCCCAGATCGCCGCGGGCGACCATGATGCCGTCGAACGCGCCGACGATCGAGCGCAGGGCACGCACAGCCTGCGGCTTCTCGATCTTCGCGATGACCGGGACACGGCGGCCCTCCTCCTGCATGATGCGCAGAACGTCGTCCATGTCGTGGGCATCGCGCACGAATGACAGCGCGACCAGATCGCAGCCGAGGTTCAAGCCCCAGCGCAGGTCCGCAATGTCCTTCTCGCTCATGGCGGGCACGGACACGGCCACGCCCGGCAGGTTGATGCCCTTGTGGTTCGACACCGGGCCGGGCACCTCGACGACGGTGGTGACGTCGGTGTCGGTGACGTCGGTGACGCGCACGGACACCTTGCCGTCGTCAATCAGCAGAACGTCACCGGGGCGGCAGTCGCCGGGCAGGCCCTTGAAGGTGGTGGAGACGCGCTCCTTGGTGCCGACGATGTCGTCGGTGGTGATCACGAAGGTGTCGCCCACCTCGAGCTGATGCGGCCCGTTCTCGAAGTTGCCCAGACGGATCTTCGGGCCCTGCAGGTCCACGAGGACGGCCACGTTGCGGCCCAGGTCCTCGGCTGCACGCCGAATATTGGCGTAGACGAGCTCGTGATCGTCGTGCGTGCCGTGGCTGAGGTTCATGCGGGCAACGTCCATGCCCGATTCGATCAGCGTCCGGATCTGTTCGTACGAGTTGGTCGCCGGTCCGAGTGTGCAGACGATCTTCGCTTTTCGCATGACAACCCATCTGTTGAAGTGTGCGTGTCGGTGCAGCTCCCAGCCGCTGGGACGCACCTCGGCGCGCCTGCAGCGGGTCGCATCACCGGGATCCGTCTCACAGTGTAATGCGGGAGGCCGACAGATCCACGGGACCAGGGAGATCAGCGCGCCCGGCGCCGCCCCGTGGGGCGTTTCTTCCCTGCCGCAGCCGGTTCTGCACCAGACGTTGCTCCGGGCTGTGCAGCGGGCGTTGTTCTGTGTTCGGGAAGAGTGAAGGAGCCATCGGCGGCAGCTGCTTCACCGCCCCGTCGGCGGCGTCTGACGGTGAGCCAGGCGAACATCGCGATCGCACACGCAGCGATGAGGATCGCGACCAGGGTGTGGACGCGCATCGGACCGATCATCATCACCGGCTCCGAACGCATAGCGTCAATCCAGGCGCGCCCAATCGAATAGATCGCGGCGTACAGCCAGAACACGCGACCGCCAGCCAGGTGGAATCGCTTGGCGAGCAGCACCAGCACCACGACTCCCGCCAGGTTCCACAGCTGCTCGTACAGGAACGTCGGATGGTAGGAACCGGGTTCGCAGCCAGGGATCCTCTGGCCGTTGGTCACGCAGGTGATGTCCCAGGCCCAAGGCGCATCCAGGGGCGGCCCATACAGCTCCTGGTTGAACCAGTTGCCGAAGCGTCCCAGAATCTGGGCCACCATGATCGCGGGCGCGAACGTGTCGGCGAGAACAGTGAAGGAGACATCCTTCAGCCGACTCATGCCCCAGACGGCCAACGCTCCCCCAGCAACACCGCCGTAGATCGCGAGGCCGCCCTGCCAGATGTACAGCGCACTGAGCGGATCACCACCGGGCCCGAAGAACGGGGCAGGTGAGGTGAGCACATGCCAGATGCGTGCGCCGACGATGCCAGCGATCACTGCAACGAAACCGATGTCGAACAGGTCGTCCGCATCGCCACCACGGACCTGCCAGCGGCGGGTCGACCACCACATCGCCACGGCGATTCCAGCCAGGATGCACAGGGCGTAGAAGTGGATCGTCAACGGTCCGAGCGAGACCGAGGACACCGGCGAGGACGGGATCAGCGCGGCAACCATGTCAGCAGCCCCGCGCCTGATCCACTCCGCTGCGCAGCTCACGAGCTGTGCGCGCAAGTGCACTCAGGTCCCCGGGTTCACTCTCCAGGAGAGTGCGCACAAAAGCAGACCCGACGATCACACCATCCGCGTAGGCGCCGACCTCCGCAGCCTGCTCCGCAGTGGACACGCCCAATCCAACGCAGACGAAGCGAGCCCCGGCACTGCGAGTACGTTCCACCAGTCCTTCCGTGGCCGCCGAAACACTGGCCCGGGTCCCGGTCACGCCCATGGTGCTGGCTGCGTAGACGAAGCCCGTGGCGTGCTGCACCACATAGGTGAGACGGTCTGACGGAGAAGAGGGCGCCACCAGGAAGATGCGGTCAAGGCCCTCACGGTCAGAGGCGGCGATCCAGTCCCCCGCCTCGTCCGGGATGAGGTCCGGTGTGATCAGCCCCGCGCCGCCTGCTGCTGCCAGGCGCGCAGCGAAGGTGTCGACGCCGGTGGCGAGCACGGGATTCCAATACGTCATCGACAGGATCGCTGCACCCCGTCCGGCCACCGCCTCGACGGCGGTGAACAGGTCTCGGGTACGGATCCCTGCTGCCAGTGCCGTGGAAGCGGCCTCCTGAATGACCGGGCCGTCCATCACCGGATCGGAGTACGGCAACCCCAATTCGATGGCGTCGACACCCTCATCGATCAGGCAGCGGACGGCGTCGATCGAATGCTCGAGACTCGGATATCCGACCGGAAGATAGGCGATCAGTGCGGGCCGGCCGGCCTCATGGGTGGCTTCAAGAACGTCGGCGGAGCGCAGGCGCGCCGTGCTCGCGATGCTCATCGGGTCTCCTCCGTGTGCGTCTGGGCGTTGCGGGCACTCGTGCGGAGAGCGGCGAGGTCACCGCGAGCGGGTTGATCTGAGACCAGGCCGAACCAGCGTGATGCGGTGTCCACATCCTTGTCGCCGCGGCCCGACAGGCTCACCACCACAATCCCGTCGGGGCCGAGTTCCCGACCGACGTCGAGGGCCCCGGCCAGCGCATGCGCGGATTCGATCGCGGGCATGATGCCCTCGGTCATAGACAGCAGCGCGAAGGCATCCATCGCGGGGCCATCGCTGATCGGGACGTACTCTGCGCGCCCGATCGAAGCGAGCCAGGCGTGCTCTGGTCCGACGCTGGGGTAGTCCAGACCTGCCGAGACCGAATGGGACTCAATGGTCTGTCCATCCTCGTCCTGCATCACGTAGCTGCGGGCCCCGTGGAGCACGCCGGGAGAGCCGAGCGTGATGGTAGCGGAGTGGCGACCGCTGTCGACGCCATCGCCACCTGCTTCGCAGCCGATCAGGCGCACGTCGGCGTCGTCAAGGAAGGCATGGAAGATCCCCATAGCGTTCGATCCGCCGCCCACGCAGGCCACCACAGCATCGGGCAGGCGGCCGGTGAGATCGAGCACCTGTTCGCGGGCTTCTTCACCGATGATCCGGTGGAAGTCACGCACCATCGCGGGGAACGGGTGGGGGCCGGCGACGGTGCCCAAGAGGTAGTGAGTGCTGTCCACATTCGCCACCCAGTCCCGGAACGCCTCATTGATCGCGTCCTTGAGGGTGCGCGACCCCTGGGTGACCGGCACGACTTCGGCGCCGAGCAGACGCATACGCGCCACGTTCAAGGCCTGCCGTTGGGTGTCCTCTTCGCCCATGTAGATGGTGCAGTCCAGTCCGAACAGCGCCGCGGCAGTCGCGGTGGCCACACCGTGCTGGCCCGCACCGGTCTCAGCGATCACACGGGTCTTGCCCATCCGCCGGGTGAGCAGTGCCTGCCCGAGCACGTTGTTGATCTTGTGGCTGCCGGTGTGGTTGAGATCCTCGCGTTTGAGCAGGATCCGCGCACCACCCGCGAGAGCGGAGAAGCGCGGCGCTTCAGTGAGCAACGAGGGGCGTCCGGTGTACTCCTGGCCAAGCCGGCGCAGTTCAGCAGTGAACTCGGGGTCGACGATCGCCTTCTCGTAGGTCTCGCGCAGCTCATCGAGCGCGGGCACGAGCGCCTCCGGGAGGAAACGCCCGCCGAAGTCCCCGAAATACGGTCCGGCCTGGCTGCGCAGGGGCCCGTCGGGTCGGGTGAAGTCCTGCTCGATCATGCGCTCACTTCCTCAGATCCCTGGGGCATGTTGGTTAGACGGCCCTCACGAGCAACGGCGCGGAACGCCGCGACGGTCTCTGCCGGGTCGCCGGCGGTCACGAGTGCCTCGCCCACCAGCACAGCGTCGGCGCCGGCCCGGGCGTAGCTGCTGACATCTTCCACGCTGTGCACCGCGGATTCGCCCACAGCCACGGGCCCGGCGGGGACTTGGCGCAGCAGCTCGCATGCCCTCTCGATGTCGATCTGCAGCGTCTTCAGGTCACGGGCGTTGACACCGATCACCCGTGGCTCGAGTCGCAGAGCACGCTCCAGCTCCGGGCCGTCGTGGACCTCCACGAGAGCAGTCATTCCGAGCTCGCCCACGAGGTCGTAGAGGCGGCGCAGGGCGTCATCGTCGAGTGCGGAGGCCATCAACAGCACGAGATCGGCGCCGTGCGCTCGTGCCTCGATCACCTGGTAGGGGTCGACAACGAAGTCTTTGCGCAGCACGGGCACGCTCACCTGCACTCGTACAGCGTCGAGGTCGGCAAGCGAGCCGCCGAAGCGGCGCTGTTCGGTGAGCACACTGATCGCATTCGCTCCCGCCTGGGCGTAGACGTGTGCGAGCGCTGCGGGATCCGGGATCGGGGCAAGCGAGCCCTTCGAGGGGCTTGATCGTTTGACCTCAGAGATCAGAGTCATGGTGCGGCCATCGCCGCGTAGTGCGCCGACGGCGTCACGGGCCGGATCAACCTGATCGGCCAAGCGGCGCAGCGTGTCTTCTCCCACGGCGCGTCGGCGGTGTTCGAGGTCCTCGCGCACCCCGGCGATGATCTCGTCAAGAACGGTTCCAGTGCTGGTCATATGGTGCTCCTGCGGTTCTCAGGCGCCGATCAGGCTGGTGGGCGCGAGGAACCAGAAGACGGGGACATTGCGAAGGACGGCGTAGATGCCGACGACGATCGCGAGGGCGACCACCGCCCACCGCGGTGGCAGGGCGGTGAAGGGCCTGCCCCGCACACGCTGGATCGTCCAGGTGATCATGCCGACACCGACCACCGGCAGTGCGGCGATGACGAACAGGTTGTTGCGCAGTGCCAAAAGGAAGTCGCCGTCCAGCAGCGCGTGGACCGCTCGCGTGGCGCCGCAGCCCGGGCAGTACAGGCCCGTGAGGTGATACAGCGGGCACAGGGGGATGTTCTGCGTGAACGGATTGAACACCGCCTGCACAAGCAGCGCGGCGCCGATGCCCCCGATAGTCAGGGCGATGGGCAGGGCAGCACGGCGCAACGACACGGAGCGGCGGCCTGAGGCCCTCTGCTCCGCGTCGGTGCGCGCAGCGAGAGTCACTTCGAGGCGGCCTTGCGGCTCTTCTGTCCGAAGCCGAGCAGGGACAGCACGAGTCCGAGGATGAGACCCAGCCCGATCCCGACGATGCCGGCGATGATCACCGCAGACTGGCCCATCGCCATGCCGACGCCGACGACGATCGCGCCAAGGACCACGAGGGCGGTCAGCACCCACGCCGCGACCGTATTGCCCTCATTGTGGGGCGGGGCGGGCGGCACGGTGTACGTCTTGGGCATGGCGCTCAGGTCCTTCAGAAGCTTGGGGGTTGGTCCACGCTCATTGTGCCATGTCGGCTTCCGTCTCGGCGTCGTCGTCGCTGGGGTCCTCGTCGCTGGGGTCCTCCCCGCGCGAGAGCGCATCCCAGGCGGCCGCCGGGTCCATGCGTGGGTCAACCAGTGCGCGCGTTGCCTGTGTCGATCCGGCGTCGCGGGCATACTTCTCGCTGCGCCGCCACGCGCCCCCGGCTGCGAGAACGAGGATGCCGCAGGCGGTCACCGCGACGGCGGTGAGCAACCCAGCCCAGATCCAGCCGGTGGTCTCTGCGTCGACGGATCCGCCGATCACGCCGGTGAGGCGTGCCGCTTGCGCCGCTGCAGCCGGCGCCGGATCGACCATCAGGCTGATCACGGCGGCAGCAGCACCGAGGCCGCTGAAGGTCAGGACGGCGCCGGTGACCAGGTGCAGGCCCCGGGAGCTGAGGGACGTGGCGAGCGCGGCCGCGAGGGCAGCGATCGCGAGTGCGAGCACTGCGCCTGCTGCGTCGGACCCGATCACCTCGAGCTCCTGCACGCTGCCGGTGGCGTCCTGTGCAGCGCCGCTGAGCCACGTCGTCCGCGTGCTCGCTATCAGTGCTGCCGCAGCCACGAGGCTCAGCAGCACCGAGGCGCGGCGGGATAGAGACCTCATCACGCCCGTCGCACCGAGGCGGCGATTGCGACGGCTCGCAGCGCGGCAGCTGCTTTGGACTGCGATTCACGGTGCTCCATCGTGGGCACGGAGTCGGCCACGACTCCCCCGCCGGCCTGCACATGCGCTGTACCGTCTTTCAGCACCGCGGTGCGGATGGCGATCGCCATATCCATGTCTCCAGCAAAGTCGATGTAGCCCACTGTGCCGCCGTACACGCCGCGGCGCACCGGCTCGAGCCGGTCGATAATGCGCATCGCCGAGGGTTTCGGGGCGCCGGACAGTGTCCCGGCGGGGAAGGTCGCGCGCAGAGCATCGTAGGCAGTGGCATCCTCACGCATCGTCCCGGTGACGGTCGAGACGATGTGCTGGATGTGGCTGAACCGCTCGATGTGCATGAAGTCGCGAACCACCACGGTGCCCGGGTCGCAGATCTTCTGTAGGTCATTACGGGCCAGGTCCACGAGCATGAGGTGCTCGGAACGCTCCTTGGGGTCAGCAAGAAGCTCCTGCGCGAGGCGGTCATCATGGTCGGGGTCCGCGCCGCGAGGCCGGGAGCCAGCGATGGGGTGCGTGGTGGCGCGCCCGCGACGCACGGTCACGAGGGATTCGGGACTCGCGCCAACCACGTCGAGGGGCCGGCCCGCACCGTCGACGGTGCGCAGCAGGTACATGTAGGGGCTCGGGTTCATCCGCCGCAGCACGCGGTACACATCCAACGGGTCGGCCTCAACCGGCACAGTGAAGCGCTGCGAGGGCACCACCTGGAAGATCTCACCGTCGACGATGTCCTGCACGGCTTCGCGCACGGCGGCTTCGAACTCGGCCTGCGTGCTACGGGCGACGGCCGACGTGTCAGTGACGGGCTCGTACACAAGCGCGCCGGCATCGAGGGGACGGCGCAGACGCTCGACCATGTGTTCCAGTCGTTGCACGGCCGCGTCGTAGGCGGCGTCGGCGCCGTCTGCGGTCCCGTTGAGGTTCAGTGCGTTGGCGACCAGGACGATGGTGGAGTCGTGGGCGTCGTGGACGACGACGTCCTGCGCCAGGAGCAAGGAGACATCCGGCACGCCGATCTCATCCGGTGGCGCATCCGGCAGCGTCTCCCAATGGCGCACCGCGTCGTAGGCGATCAGCCCGATCATGCCACCGGTGAAGGGGGGCAAGCCTTCCCGGGGGACGGCACGGAACGCTGCGGT
The DNA here is from genome assembly GCF_900258505.1 of Brachybacterium timonense. Lineage (GTDB taxonomy): Bacteria > Actinomycetota > Actinomycetes > Actinomycetales > Dermabacteraceae > Brachybacterium > Brachybacterium timonense. The sequence continues at coordinate 1,624,973 of NZ_LT984895.1, read as the reverse complement.
GAGGTCGGCGAGCACATCAAGCGGATGCTCCGCTTCGGACACTCCCTGTGGCGCCTGACCGAACCAGCGGGCACGCCCCTCGTGTTCGGTGAGGACAGCGACGGCGGGGGCACCGATGATCGAGTACCGGGACGCGTCCCCTTCCCCGGCAGATTCCAGCAGGAAGGTGCCGCGTCCGTCGGTGCCATCGGTCAGACGACGGTACAGGGAGATCGGGGTGTCTTCGTCGGCCAGCAGGCGGATCGTGATCGGCACGATGCGCTGGGTGGTGGCGAGGGCGCGGAAGGTCTCCCGGTCCGGCGAGATCACGCCCAGACGGTCCGGCTCGACGCCGCCGACGCGTTCGGGGTAGGCCTCGACGGCTGAGGGCGTGCTCATTGCTGGTTCTCCGTCCCGGTCGGTGCGTCGGCGCGGAGGTCCCCGCCGTCGAAGCAGGTGGTGGTGTTGCGGTGGCAGGCCGGGCCCACCTGCTCGACCTGCAGCAGCAGGGTGTCGCCGTCGCAGTCGAGCTGTGTCGCGCGCACATGCTGCACGTGACCGCTCGTCTCACCCTTACGCCACAGCTCTCGGCGGGAGCGAGACCAATAGGTGGCATACCCCGTGGTGAGGGTCAGGTGGAGCGCCTGTGGACTCATCCAGGCGACCATGAGAACCGCCCCGCTGGTGGCGTCCTGCACGACGGCTGGGAGCAGGCCGGCAGCGTCCCAGCGAACCCGCTGGGCAATCTCCGGATCGAGGTCGCTCGTGACGCTCTCACACGCGTGCATGGCTGTCACAGGGCTGCCTGCAGCGCGTCGACCAGGTCGGTGCGCTCCCAGGTGAACTCCGGCAGTTCGCGCCCGAAGTGACCGTGGGCGGCGGTCTTGCGGTAGATCGGGCGCAGCAGGTCGAGGTCCCGGATGATCGCGGCGGGGCGCAGGTCGACGGTCTGCTCGATCGCGCGGGCGATGCGGCTGTCGGGGATGCGTCCGGTGCCGAACGTCTCCACGTAGATGCCCACCGGTTCAGCGACGCCGATCGCGTACCCGACCTGTACCTCGCAGCGGTCGGCGAGTCCGGCGGCGACCACATTCTTGGCCACGTGACGCATGGCATAGGCGCCGGAGCGGTCGACCTTCGAGGGGTCCTTGCCGGAGAACGCTCCCCCACCGTGGCGGGCCATGCCTCCATACGTGTCGACAATGATCTTGCGGCCAGTGAGCCCGGCGTCGCTCGTCGGTCCGCCGATCACGAAGCGCCCGGACGGGTTCAGGTGGAAGCGCGTCCGGCTCGTGTCCAGGCCCTGGTCACGCAGCTCGGCGAGCACAGGTTCGATCACGATCTCCCGCAGATCGGGCCGTAGCGTGCCGGGCACGTCCACGCCGTCGGCATGTTGGGTAGAGACCACCACAGTGTCCACAGCGCGCGGGATGCCATCATCGTCGTACCCAATCGTGACCTGAGCCTTTCCATCGGGACGCAGGTACGGAACCGTGCCGTCACGCCGCACAGCAGACAGGCGCTCGGTCAGCGCATGCGCCGCGTGGATCGGAAGCGGCATCAGCTCCGGAGTGTCCCGGCAGGCATACCCGAACATCAGGCCCTGATCGCCGGCACCGAGCCGAGACAGCGGATCCTCATCGCCGCTCTCACGAGCACTGAACGACTCGTCGACCCCGGAGGCGATGTCGCCGCTCTGAGCGCCGATCGAGATCATCACCCCGCAGGAGTCGGCATCGAATCCCTTCTCGGAGGAGTCGTAGCCGATCTCGCGGATCACATCCCGCACAACGGTGTCCACATCGGTGTGCCCGCAGGTGCGCACCTCACCGGCCACATGGACGAGCCCCGTGGTCACCAGCGTCTCGACGGCGACGCGGGCTGCCGGGTCTTGCGCGAGCATGTCGTCGAGGATGGCATCGGAGATCTGGTCACAGATCTTGTCGGGGTGCCCCTCTGTGACGGACTCGGATGTGAAGCGGCGAAGCGAGCTCGAGGTCATGCGGACCAGGGTACGTCGCCGCGCTGACGAACGACGGCGCTGAGCGCGTCGAGGACAGCATGAGCGACCTGCTGCTTGCTGCCGTCTGCAGCCGTGATCTCCGAGCCGTTGGCGTCGAGGATCCGGACCCGGTTGGCATCGGAGCCGAAGACGCCGGTGGTGACGTCGTTGAACACGAGCAGGTCTGCGCCTTTGCGGCGGGCTTTCTCGCGGGCGAGCTCGAGGGCACTGGTCTGCTCCGAGCCGGTTTCTGCTGCGAAGCCGACGATGGCGGGGCGGGTGACGTCGCCGCGCTCTTCCACGGTGCTGCGCAGGATGTCCTCGGTGCGGCGCAACGGGATCTGCGGCGCGTCCTGGTCGTCGGTCTTCTTGATCTTGGCGTTCGCGCGCTCGAGCGGGGTGAAGTCCGCGACGGCGGCCGCCATGATCACCACGTCGACGCTGCGCCTGTGCACGGCGACCTGCTCGGCAAGCTCCTGGGCGGAGGTGACGTCGATGCGTTCGGCGCCTGGTGGCGTCTCCAGTTCGCAGTTCGCTGCAAGCAACGTGACGCGGGCGCCTCGGGCGAGAGCGGCGTGGGCAAGTGCCCAGCCCTGTCGTCCGGATGAACGGTTGGCGATGTATCGGACGGGGTCGATCTCTTCGCGGGTGCCGCCAGCGGTGATCAGGACATGTGCACCGGCCAGGTCGCGCCGGATGGCGCCGGTCTCCTCACGCGGCGAGGTGATCGCGGCGCCGAGGGCTGCCAGGACGGCGTCGGGTTCGGGCAGACGCCCGGCGCCGGTGTCCGATCCGGTGAGTTGGCCGATGGCGGGTTCGAGCACGGTCACGCCGCGCTCACGGAGGACACGGACGTTCTCCTGTGTCGCGGGATGCTGCCACATCTCGGTGTGCATGGCAGGGGCGAGCACCACGGGCGCTTGCGTGACCAGCAGGGATGCGGCCAGCAGGTCGTCGGCGCGGCCTGCCCGAGCGCGCGCGATGAGGTCAGCGGTGGCGGGGACAACGGCGACCAGGTCGGCCTGTTGGCCGAGTTCGACGTGCGCGACGTGGTCGACGTCGTCGAACACGCTCGTGAGCACGGGGCGATGGCTCAGTGCTTCCCAGGTGGCGCGGCCCACGAATTCGAGAGACGCCTCCGTGGGCACAACCCGGACGTCGGCGCCGGCGGCCAGCAGGCCACGCAGCACATGGGCCGCCTTGTACGCGGCGATGCCGCCGGAGACACCGAGCAGCACCCGGGCTCCCTGAAGACTCGTACGGGGCTGCGACATGGCACCTCCCAAGGGTGGTCAGTGACGCCGGTGCACACTCATCGGCACGAACAACTCGCGGGTGCGCGGCGAGGAATCAGGAGGGGTCAGTACGAGAAATCAGCGGGCGGCGCCTCGGGGGCGTCGTCACCGAGCTCGAGCGGGGCGGGGCCGGGCTCAGCCAGCTCCTCCTCCTGCGCGGCGGCAGCCTCGACCTCGTCGATGTCGCGGGCCACCAGCAGGCCCTCATCGATCTCGCGCAGCGCGACCGACAGCGGCTTCTCCTGGTTCTCGACGTCGACCAGCGGGCCCACGAACTCGAGCAGTCCCTCGGAAAGCTGAGCGTAGTAGGCGTTGATCTGACGAGCACGCTGCGCGGAGTACAGCACGAGCGCGTACTTCGAATCGACGTTCTCGAGGAGGCGGTCGATCGGCGGGGTCGTGGTGCCCTCAGGCTGGGCGACGGTTCCGGACACGGACGTCCCTTCGACGATGGTGGATGCGACTGTTCAGGATACGCCCCTGACGGAGCGATATCGAGGGGGCAGCGCGCTGCGGTTCAGGTGAGGTCCCGCACGCCCATGAGGGCGGCGAGCTCGTCGGCGGCCTGCTCGACGGTGTCGTTGACGATCGTGCGATCGAACTCGGGCTCGGCTGCGAGCTCAACGCGGGCGGTGCGCAGACGTCGCTCGCGCTCCTCGGCGTCTTCTGTACCCCGGCCGACGAGACGCGCCACGAGCGCGTCCCAGTCCGGCGGCGCAAGGAAGACGAAGAGCGCTTCGGGCATAGTGCGGCGCACCTGCCGGGCGCCGTCGAGGTCGATCTCCAGCAGCACCGGCCGACCGGCCGTGATCATGTCCTCGACCGGGCCGCGAGGGGTTCCATAGCGGTGGCGGCCGTGCACGGTGGCCCATTCGAGCATGCGATCGGCTTCGACGAGGCGCGTGAACTCGTCCTCGCTCACGAAGCGATAGTGCACACCATCGATCTCTCCGGGTCGCGGCGGCCGCGTGGTGGCGGAGACGGACAACCAGATCTGCGGATAGCGCTCACGGATCGCGGCGGAGACCGTGCCCTTGCCCACGGCGGTGGGGCCGGCGAGCACAGTGACCGGGGCCGGCGCCTTGGCGGCACCGGCCCCGGCAATGTTCGAAGAGGTCACTCCGAGAAGTGTGCGACGAGCTTGTCTGCCTGATGCGAGCCCAGGCCGCGGATCTTGCGAGACGGCGAGATGCCGATCTCCTCCATGATCTGCTGAGCCTTCACCTTGCCGACGCCCGGCAGGGCCTCCAGGAGGGCGGCCACGCGCAGACGCCCGACGACCTCGTTGGTCTCGGCCTCCTTGAGGACCTTTGCGATCTCCTCGCCGCGACGACCGGCGGAGTCCTTCAGGCGAGCCTTGATGGCGGCGCGCTCACGACGAGCCTCAGCGGCCTTCTTGAGGGCCTCGGCGCGCTGCTCGGGAGTAAGGGGAGGGAGAGCCACGGTGTTACCTCTTGTTCTCTCTGCTTCGTGGACATGGGACCCGCAGGTCCCGGTGTGGGTAGAGCGTAACCCCCATCGCGTGGCACGGAGCACTTTCGGGGCAGAAAACCTGCCGGTGGGCTGCCGTCAGGGGGCTCAGGGGTGCTGTGCTCGCAGCTCGATCAGGCGCTCGCTGAGGGCCTCGGGATCAGGCCCGGCCGCGGCCAGAGACCGGGAGATGCTGACCAGCACGCGAGCCGACGCAGACCCGAAGACTTCGGACATCTGTGCAGGTCCCGCGCCCTGTGCACCGAATCCAGGGGCGAGCAGAGGCACCGTCGGCGCCACGTGGTCCAGACCCAATTCCCGGAAGGCGGATCCGACCGTGGCACCCACCACCAGTCCGACACTCCCCCAGGTGGCGTCAGCGCTGTGACCGTGAGCCTCAGCGAACTGTGCGATCACGCGCGCTATCGGCGTGTCGCCCGTGGTGCGGGCGTGTTGGACCTGCGGCCCGTCGGGATTGGAGGTGAGGGCCAGCAGGAACGCCCCTTTGCCGTGTTCGAGCGCGAGGTCGAGCGCCGGCTCTAGCGACCCTGTGCCAAGGAAGGGGCTCAGGGTGATCGCGTCGGCCTCCAGTGGTGCGCCCGGACGCAGGTGCGCATCGGCGTAGGCGGCCATTGTTGAGCCGATGTCTCCCCGTTTGACGTCGAGGATCGTGAGTACGCCGCGTTCGCGAGCGTCGGCCAGCAGCTCCTCCAACACGGCCGTTCCTCGCGACCCGTGTCGCTCGAAAAAGGCGGACTGCGGCTTGATCGCGGCGCACCGACCCGTGGCTGCTTCGAGCATGGTGCGGGCGAAGATGCGCAGGCCATGAGGGGTATCCGGCAGGCCCCAGACATCCAGCAGGGGTGGATGCGGATCGATGCCGGCGACGATCCGTCCCTGTGCGGCCACGGATTCCTGCACAAGCGCACCGAAAGAGCGCGTTGGGATCGCTGATTGCGCTGTTGTGCTCATGCAGCACCGCCCTGACCACAGGCCTGCGTGATCGCTGCTCGGGCAGAGCGCATATCCGCGGCGTGCTCCTGCAGACTGCGCACCGCGAGCGGCTCCTCCGGTAGCGCCTCGATGGCTTGAACCGCGGCCTGGAATTCCTGCAGCGTCGTGATCATCGGGATGTCCATGGATGTGGCGGCGGCGCGGATCGCATACCCATCGGCGCGCGCACGGGACCCCGACGGCGTGTTCAGCACGATGGAGACATCTCCGGACTCGATCAGGTCGATCACAGTGGGGCCGTCGCCTGCCTGCGACTTCTTGCGCAGCACCCGACACGGGATGCCGGAGCGGCGCAGTACCCGGCCGGTTCCGCTCGTGGTGAGGATCTCGAATCCGAGCGCAGCCAGGCGGGCCACAGGCAGCACGACGGCCCGCTTATCGCGGTCTGCCACCGAGACGAAGAGGGAACCGGCTGTGGGCAGGCCCCCTCCGCTGATGGCGAGCTGCGACTTGGCGAAGGCCAGCGGGAAGGTGGAGTCCAGCCCCATCACCTCTCCGGTCGACCGCATCTCGGGTCCGAGCAGGGAGTCGACGGCGCGGCCCTGGGCGGTGCGGAACCGTTTGAACGGCAACACAGCTTCCTTCACCGCGATCGGGGCACCGTCGGGAAGATCGGTGCAGTCCCCTGCCGGCGGGAGAATGCCGTTGCGGCGCAGTTGCGCAATGCTCTGCCCAGCCATGACAAGGGAAGCAGCCTGCGCGAGCGGGACGCCCGTGGCCTTCGCCACGAACGGGACGGTGCGGGAGGCCCGAGGATTCGCCTCCAGTACGTACAGCACGTCGTGGGCCAGCGCGTACTGGACGTTGATCAAGCCCCGTACGCCGACGCCGTCCGCCAGCAACCGCGTGGAGGCGACGATCTGCTCGAGCACCGCGTCACCAAGCGCGATCGGCGGCAGCGTGCACGCGGAGTCACCGGAATGAACGCCGGCCTCCTCGATGTGCTCCATGATGCCGCCGACGTACAGGTCCTCCCCGTCGTACAGGGCGTCGACGTCGATTTCGGTGGCGGTGTCCAGGAAGCGGTCGATCAGGATCGGTGCCTCGGCGCGGCCGCCTTCGGGCAGGTTACGGGCGACGTAGTCGACCAGCCCGGCCTCGTCGTAGACGATCTCCATGCCGCGTCCGCCCAGCACATAGCTGGGGCGCACGAGCACCGGGTACCCCACCTCGCGAGCGGTCTCGATCGCATCCGCAAGCGCCCACGCCGTGCCGTAGGGCGGAGCGGGCAGGTCGGCGTCGGCGAGAACGGAGCCGAAGTGGCCGCGATCCTCTGCGGCATCGATCGCGGCGGGCGACGTGCCGATGATCGGCAGTCCTGCCTGCTCGAGGCGACGCGCGAGCTTCAGCGGAGTCTGGCCGCCGAGCTGGACGATCACGCCGGCCACGGGCCCGGCGGCTTTTTCCGCCTCGTACACCTCAACCACGTCCTCGAAGGTGAGCGGTTCGAAGTAGAGGCGGTCAGCAACGTCGTAATCCGTGGAAACGGTCTCCGGGTTGCAGTTGATCATCACGGTCTCGTACGGCTCCTCCAATGGCCCGTCGACGCCAAGCGCGATGGCGGCGTGCACGCACGAGTAGTCGAACTCAATGCCCTGCCCGATCCGGTTGGGGCCGGACCCCAGGATGAGGACCGCGGGCCGTTCACGAGGCTGGACCTCGGTCTCCTGGTCGTAGCTGGAGTAGTGGTACGGGGTACGGGAGGCGAACTCCCCTGCGCAGGTGTCGACGGTCTTGTAGACAGGGTTCAGACCGAGCGCTTCGCGCACCCCTTTGATCACGTCGCCGTGCACGCCGTGCAGTTGGCCGATCTGATCATCGGAGAGCCCGTTACGCTTGGCGAGCCGAAGCAGCGGCACATCGAGCACGTCTGCCTCACTGATCGCGTGTGCGATCCGCTCAACGTGCACGAGCTGGTCCAGGAACCAGCGGTCCATGGAGGTCGCCTCCACCAGGGCGTCAACCGTGTCGTCGAGATCCACCACGCCACTGACGGCGGCGCGCAGCACACGAGAGATGGTGACCAGCCGCTCCGCTGTGGGCACGCGGGTGGACTCGATCAGCCCGGCAACCTCGACCGCATCCGCGATCGGTGTGTCGTAGCGAGGCTGCGAACCGGGCACATCCACGGAGCGCTGCGCCTTGCCGAGCGCTTCGGTGAAGGAGCGGCCGATGGCCATCGCCTCGCCCACGGACTTCATGGTGGTGGTGAGCGTGGCGTCAGCCGCGGGGAACTTCTCGAAGGCGAAGCGGGGAACCTTCACCACCACGTAGTCGAGGGCGGGCTCGAAGCTCGCCGGGGTTGTGCCGGTGATGTCGTTGCGGATCTCGTCGAGCGTGTAGCCGATCGCAACGCGCGCCGCGATCTTCGCGATCGGGAAGCCGGTGGCTTTCGAGGCGAGCGCGGAGGAGCGAGAGACACGCGGGTTCATTTCGATGACGACGACCCGCCCGGTGGTGGGGTGCACAGCGAACTGGACGTTGCATCCGCCGGTATCAACGCCCACCTCGCGGATGACGCCGATACCGAGGTCCCGCAGGTGCTGCAGCTCCGTGTCAGTGAGGGTCATGGCGGGAGCGACCGTCACGGAATCACCGGTGTGGACGCCGACAGGATCGACGTTCTCGATGGAGCAGATCACGACGCAGTTGTCGTTGCCGTCGCGCATCAGCTCGAGCTCGAACTCCTTCCAGCCCAGGATCGACTCCTCGAGGAGCACCTCCGTGGTGGGCGAGTAGTGCAGGCCGGCACCGGCGATGCGGCGCAGGTCGGCTTCGTCGTAGGCCATGCCGGAGCCCAGGCCGCCCATGGTGAAGCTCGGGCGCACCACCATCGGGTAGCCCAGTTCCTCGGCGGCATCAAGGCATTCATCCATGCTGTGGCATATGCGGGAGCGAGCGGATTCGCCACCGACGGCGTCGACGACCTCCTTGAAGCGCTGCCGGTCCTCTGCCTTCTGGATCGCGTCGATGCTGGCGCCGATGATCTCGACACCGAACTCCTCGAGCGTGCCCGCCTCGTGGAGGGCGATCGCGGCGTTCAGCGCGGTCTGCCCGCCGAGGGTGGGCAGGATCGCGTCGGGACGCTCCTTGGCGATGATCGAACGGATCACGTCCGGGTCGATCGGCTCGATGTAGGTGACGTCGGCGACCTCAGGGTCAGTCATGATCGTGGCCGGGTTGGAGTTGACGAGGATGACGCGCAGGCCCTCCTCGCGCAGCACGCGGCAGGCCTGCGTGCCGGAGTAGTCGAACTCGGCGGCTTGCCCGATGACGATGGGGCCGGAGCCGATGACCAGAACGGATGAGAGGTCGGTGCGGCAGGGCATCAGGACTCCTTCTGCTCGGCAACGCGCTGCGCGCCGATCATGTCAACGAACCGGTCGAACAGGTCAGTGGCATCGTGGGGGCCCGACGCCGCTTCCGGGTGGAACTGGACAGAGAACGCCGGGATGTCCAGGCAGCGGATCCCTTCGACCACATCATCGTTCAGCCCCACGTGGGAGACGACGACGCGTCCATAGCGGCCATCGGCGTGGGGTGCCACATGCTCGCCGTCCAGGGGGACGTCCACAGCAAAGCCGTGATTCTGGGCGGTGATCTGCACCGCGCCGGTCTCACGGTCCATCACCGGTTGATTCACACCGCGGTGGCCGAAACGCAGCTTGTAGGTGCCAAAGCCGAGCGCGCGGCCGAGCAGCTGATTACCGAAGCAGATCCCGAAGAAGGGCAGCCCCGCATCGAGCACGCCGCGCAGCACCGCCACCTGATGGTCGGCGGTGGCCGGGTCGCCCGGCCCATTGGAGTAGAAGACGGCGTCAGGGTGCAGCGCCAGTAGTTCTTCAAGCGTGGTGGAGGCGGGCAGCAGGTGCACCCGCAGTCCACGCTGTACGAGCTGACGGGGCGTGGCTCCCTTGATGCCCAGGTCGAGCGCGGCAACGCTCCCGATCGGCTCTCCGTCAGGTTCGATGACGACGGGCTGAGCGATGGTGACCTCGTCGAGGAAGCTGGCGCCGCTCATAGCGGGTGCCTCACGCACCTGCGTCAGCAGTTCAGCGTCGGTGGCCTCGAGAGCTTTTCCGGAGAACACTCCCCCGCGCATCGAGCCGTACTCGCGCAGGATACGGGTGATCATGCGGGTGTCAATGTCGCTGATGCCCACGACGTCGTGGGTCTCAAGCAGCTCGTCGAGGGTCTGCTCACTGCGGTGGGAAGAGGCGATGCGGCTGGCTTCCCGCACCGCGTAGCCACGAACCCAAATGCGGGCGGACTCCATGTCGGCGGCGTTGGCGCCGGTGTTGCCGATGTGCGGGGCGGTCTGCACGACGATCTGTCCGGCGTAGGAGGGGTCGGTGAGGGTCTCCTGGTATCCGGTCATCCCGGTGGCGAAGACGACTTCACCCAGGCGGGCGCCGCGGGCACCGTAGGCGCTGCCGCGCACGATGGTGCCGTCCTCGAGGACGAGCACAGCGGGGTCGGGCAGGAGCGATGAGTGCGTCATGCGGGATCCTTCCGGGTCAGCAGGAGGTCGTGGTCGGCGCGGCGGGCCATGCGGAAGCCGGTATCAAGACGGGTAGCGTCGGGGCCGTGGTGCCAGCGGATGACGAACAGTCCGGCGCCGCCCACAGCTTTGCCCGCCATGCCGGAGGCGCTGGCGAGGTCGAGCACCTGATCGCCGGGGATGGTGAAGGACGCAGCGCCGTCACGCTGGATCCGCCACGAGCCATGAGTGCCTCGGCTGAGCCGGGCGCGGGCGCGGGCCCCGAGACCGTGGGCGACGACGCGTTCGAGGGGCTGATCGGCGAGCACTGTGCTGACGTACACGGCGTCGAACGGGCCGACGTCGATGCCACCGTCCAGGGCGGTGAGGTCCTCATCCCGTGCGGGGGCGGGCAGGTGGCTCTGAGCGGCGGCGCGACGCCGCCAGCCGAGCCGCATCAGGGCGAGCACGCCCAGGAACAGTGCGATGAGTACGAGAACAGGGATAACGCGGTCCATGTCAGTGCGCCACCAGCTGCCCGTCGCGCACGGTTACGCGGCCGCGCAGCACCGTGAGGCGGTTCGCGCCGGGCAGCTCACGGCCGGCGAAGGGCGAGTTGCGGCTATGGGAGGCGTGCGTGGCAGGGTCCACGGTGCTGTTGGAAGTGGGGTCCCACAGCAGGAGGTTCGCCGGTTCGCCCGCGGCGAGGGGACGCCCGTGGTCGGTGTCCCGACCGATGCGGGCAGGGGTCTCGGACAGCACGCGGGCAACGTCGCGCCAGTTCAGGCGGCCGGTGTCGACCATGGTGGATTGCACAATGCTGAGGGCAGTCTCCAGCCCGGTCATGCCCATGGCGGCGCGATCCCATTCGCAGTCCTTCGCATCACGCGGATGCGGTGCGTGGTCGGTGGCGACGATGTCGATGGTGCCGTCGGCGAGGCCTTCGCGCACGGCTTCCACGTCCGCGGCGGTGCGCAGCGGCGGGTTCACCTTGAAGCGGGCGTCGTAGCCGCGCACCAGCTCGTCGGTGAGCAGCAGATGGTGGGGGGTGACTTCAGCGGTCACGTCGATGCCTCGCTGCTTGGCCCAGCGGATGATGTCCACGCTGCCAGCGGTGGACAGATGGCACACGTGTAGACGGGAGCCGACGTGGTGGGCCAGCAGCACGTCGCGGGCGATGACCGATTCTTCGGCGACGGCCGGCCAGCCGCTCAGTCCAAGATCTGCAGAAACGCTGCCTTCGTGCATCTGAGCGCCTTCGGTCAGGCGCGGGTCCTGCGCATGCTGGGCAACGACCCCGTCGAATACTTTCACGTATTCGAGGGCGCGACGCATGAGCACAGGGTCGTGCACGCACTTGCCGTCATCGCTGAACACGCGCACACGGGCACGTGAACGCGCCATCGCGTCCAGCTCGGCCAGGCGCTCGCCGCCCAGACCCACGGTCACGGCGCCGACGGGTCGCACATCGCACCACCCGGCGTCAGCACCGGCGGCATGCACTTGCTCGACGACGCCGGCGGTGTCAGCCACCGGGGTGGTGTTCGCCATGGCATGCACGGCGGTGAAGCCGCCGCGGGCTGCAGCACGGGTGCCGGTCTCGATGGTCTCCGCCTCTTCACCGCCGGGCTCGCGCAGGTGGGTGTGGAGGTCGACCAGGCCCGGCAGGAGCACGCACCCGTCGGCCTGAATGATCTCGGCTTTCCCGATCTCCTCGTCGCCCAGGCGCTCGGCGCTCACAGCGGCGATGTGTCCCTCGCGCACGAGCAGGTCAACGGGATTCTCGCCGTATATATGTGCGCCGCGGATCAGCAGGTCGTCGGTGGTGCTCATCGGGTCTGCTCCTGGGTTTGGTCTCCGGCGAGGAGGTGGTAGAGGACGGACATGCGCACGACGACCCCGGCGGCGACCTGTTCGGTGATGACGCTGCGCGGCGAATCGGCGACGGAGCCGGCGATCTCGAGGCCGCGGTTGATGGGGCCGGGGTGCAGGACGATCGCGTGCTCGGGCAGGCGGTCGGCGCGGATATCGGTGAGGCCGTAGCGGCGCACGTACTCCCCTTCGGTGGGGAAGAATCCACCGCCGATCATGCGTTCACGCTGGACGCGCAGCATCATGATGGCGTCGGGCTTCAGCGCGAGGGCCTCGTCGAGGTCATCGAGGATCCGGCAGGGCCAGCCGCTCGCGCCGACGGGCATGAGTGCGGGTGGGGCGACGAGAGTGACGTCGGCTCCGAGCAGCGTCAGCAGCTGCACGTTGGAGCGGGCGACACGGGAGTGGAGGATGTCGCCGACGATGACGATGTGGGCGCCGGCGAGGTCGCCGTGGACGTTCCCGGGCCGCAGGTGCCGACGCAGGGTGAAGGCGTCGAGCAGTGCCTGGGTGGGGTGCTGGTGGGCACCGTCGCCGGCGTTGACGATCGGTTGATCGATCCAGCCGGCATGCGCGAGGCGATGGGCGGCGCCGCTGGAGGAGGAGCGGACTACCACGAGATCAGCGCCCATGGCCTGGAGGGTGAGGGCGGTGTCCTTGAGGGATTCGCCCTTGGAGACGCTGGAGCCTTTTGCGGAGAAGTTGATGACGTCTGCGGAGAGCCGCTTGGCGGCGGCCTCGAAACTGATCCGGGTGCGGGTGGAGTCTTCGAAGAAGAGGTTCACCACGGTGGAGCCGAGCAGCGCCGGAAGTTTGCGGATGGAGCGCTCTTGGGTTTCGGCCATGTGCTCAGCGGTGGCGAGCAGGGCGATGGCGTCCTCGCGACGCAGGTCTTCGATGCTGATGAGGTGCTTCATGCCTGCTGCTCCTCGCGTGTGGTGGGCGCCGCGGGACGGTGGATGACGACGGCGTCTGCGCCGTCGGTCTCGCGCAGGGTGACGCTCACTCGTTCGCTACGGGAGGTCGGCAGATTCTTGCCGACGTGGTCGGCGCGGATCGGCAGTTCGCGATGGCCGCGGTCAACGAGCACGGCAAGACGCACGGCAGCGGGTCGGCCGACGGCAGCGAGGGCATCGAGGGCGGCGCGGATGGTGCGACCGGAGTAGAGCACGTCGTCGACCAGGACGACAATCTTCCCGTCGATGCCGCCGCGTGGGATCCGGGTGGGGCCGGGGGCGCGGGTAGGACGCGAGCGCAGGTCGTCGCGGTGCATCGTGATGTCCAGGGAACCGACGAGCTCATCGAGCGTCGGAGCGGGGGCGCCGTCGCGGGTCTCGGCGGCGCGGATCAGTTCGCCGAGCCGGTGTGCGAGGGGCACACCGCGGTGTGGGATGCCGAGCAGCACGAGCTGGTCGGCGCCGTGTCCACTCTCGAGGATCTCATGGGCGATGCGGGTGAGGGCACGGCGGATCTCGTCCTCGCCGAGCACCTGCGTCCGCGTGGCGGGGCCGGTGGTCATATCTCTCCCTTCCACGCCTCACAGGACGTGTCGTTAAAGGGTTCGGACGATCGTGCCGAGGAGCACGATCGGGATCGAGTCTAGTCCTCCCGGCTGGCCGGAGTCGCGTCCGCCGAGGACTGGGACGACGCGAGCCCCGTCACGTCAGCGAGAGCACACAGGTCATTTGGAACAGTCCGACGGCCGGAAAGCTCGATGCCCGCCTCGCAACCCCTGCACCTGTACTGCACCTCCGACCCACGACGGCCGGCGATGTCGGCCAGATGATGGTCGAGGATCGTCGGAAACTCGTGTGGTGTGAGGAGGCAAGGTGAACGCGCAGAGGAGACGCCCGCGGACTGCCGAGTCGCGTTCCGCAGCATTACCCGGGTATCGCAGCACCATACATCCACGCGTCCGCCGGAGGGGCGGGCACAGGCCACGCCGCCCAGACGGAGAGCCCAAGGAGTACGAGCATGCAGATCACGTCGGCCATGCGAGAGCGAGAGGGACGCGGAGAGGAGTCTTCGCAAAAGGGGCCGATGCCTGCAGCCTCGTCCGGGCCCTGTCGGCACAGGACGAGATGAACCCCGGCAACCGCCACTCCACCCGGGACCGACCCAGCGACGGCCGCCGCGATAAAGAGGAGTGGAAAGGTCATGGCTGCGACCGAAACCGTCACGATCAGTCCCAGGAGAAGCTCACCGCCCGCGAGGTACCACGCGGCACGGCTTGCGTGCCCTTCGACGCGAAGTGAGTTCCACGCCATGATTCCTGCCGCAAGTGCGGGCACCACTCCCCCGGCGAGGCCGATGGGGATCGAGGCCGCGGCGAGCACGCTGCCGGCTACGGCCGAGCAGATGGGCGCGCCCAGAAGTACAAGGCACGTGGAGAGTGAGAGTGCCCGCGGCCGGGACCTGTGGCGACGCTCCCTAACCGTCTGCGTCGTGCTGAGATCAAGACCCGTGACAATCCAACCCGACAGAACTGCGCCACAACAGGCAAGAGCGATCATGCGATAGTGCATTCGCGGTTCGCGCCACAGATCCACGCAGGTCGTGTCGTTGCAGTCGAATGCCCAAGCGGGGTCCTGGCCGAGCGCTGAAGCGTGGATTCCTGTGACCACGAGGACGACAGGTGCAAGACCGAGCATCGTCGCACCGACCACGGCAGGGTGCGGCATCCAGCGAGACATGCGCTCACTCGCTGTGAACAGCATCAAGGAACCGCTTCGCCAGGGGTGCGGCAGTGCGTGATCCATAGTCTCCCGTCTCGACGAAGACGGAAAATGCCAGGTCGCCCTGTCCGACGATCACCCAGGAGTGAAGCCGGATCTCTCCGCCGTCCACCCATTGCGCTGTCCCGGTCTTCGCATGGACGGGAGCGCCCGGGTAGTCGCCGAAGAGAGAGCTGAGTCCGCCGTAAGTCACGACGCCGCGAAGCATGCCGCGCAGACACTCCGCTTCCTCTCGGGTAAGGGGGCTCCCCGGCTCGTCCGCAGGCTCGGTGGGGTTGATGAGGATCTGCGGCGTGACCGTGCGGCCGGCCATCACCGAAGCCATCACGTCCGCCATCACGAGAGGGGAGGCGAGCACGCGGCCCTGGCCCATCATGGCTGCGACATGTTCGGTGCCCGTGTCGGCAGGGTCCACGGAGCCCATGAAGCAGTCCAGACCCACACCCGCCTTTAGACCGATCCCCAGCGAGGCAGCTGAGTCTGCGAGCAGCTCCTGGCTGACACGGTCGTGCTCCAGGAGCAAGGCGGTGTTACACGAGTGCGCGATCGCATCTTTCAACGGCATCGGCCCGAAATGAGCGGGATCCATCCGATCCGCGTTCTTGAACGAACGACCTTCAATGGTCGCCTTCGCGGGACACTCTACGACGGTGTCCGGCGTGTCTCCCAGGCGCAGCATCGACAGCGCGGTAATCGTCTTGAATGTCGACCCCGGTGCGTACTGGCCCACGAGGCCGATCGGGTACTCCTGTCCGGTGGGTCCGAGCGCGGCGGCCAGAAGACCTCCGTCCGAGGGGCGAACGACGCAGATCGACGAGGGCGCCTCAGCGTCTGCGAGGACGGATGTCGCCATTCGCTGGAGTCCGGAGTCGAGGGTGATCAGGACATCCTCGCCGTCAACGACAGGGAGTCGGTGCAGTTCCTCGGAGGACGAGCCTCGCGCGGGCACCCTGGTTATCGTTCGCCCGGGCGTGCCGAGCAGGGTCGTCCCGAACGCCGCGCAGATGCCCCCACTGCCGACGAGGTCCCCAGCGGCGAGCTGCCCGTCACTATCCTCGATATCCTCGGCCGTGGCCTCCCTGAGCGAACCGAGCACCCCGGGGGCGAAGCCCTTCTCGACTGCCAAAGCCGCGACGGCGTCCTGCTGGAGGCAGCCGGGCACGTCATCGGCAGCATCGAGGTTGTAGTCGCCGGCACTCTCCTCCCGGATTCGAAGTGCTGTGACGAACGCCTTCGGCCCGCTTGCCTCCACTCGTGCCCGAAAGGCGTCGGGATCGATCCCCAGGACTCGTGCGAGATCGACCGCCGAGTCGCCGACGTCGCCGTGCTGTAGGGACCCTTTGTCGATCCCCACGTCGATCACCGCGGTGGGCCCGTAGACCTGCAGGCCTCTGGCATCAAGGATCCTGCCCATGGCCGGCTGGACGGTGCGGACCTCCAGGCGATCACCCTCCTTCGCTCCCGGCACAAGTGCCTCGATCGGCAGGGTGGTCACCCAGCCCTCATCGCCGCGGGCCAACGTCACCACGGTCGTGTAGGTCCAGGGGGCTTGCCCCCGGCCGAGACCCCAGCTCCACGCAAGATGCAGCGAGAGCTGATCCGCCCCGCCTTCCTGCCGAGTCAGCTCGATCGTAGGCTCGCCGAGCGTCTCCCTCAGGGCACCCACAGTGGCGGCGAAGCGCTCGGCGGCCGAATGCCGCTCCGACGCATCCAGCGGCGCCCCGTCCAGGTCGCCCGCGCGCAGCGCTGTGAGGAGGGACGCCGTCTCGGAGCTCGCGTCGCCCTTTTTGTGCCGATACCAGGAGATACCGGTACCTGCCCCTGCCGCGGCGAGCAGCGCCCCCGACCCGAGGACGGCGCGGCGAGAGGGCCGACGGGGATGGGTGGGTCGCGCACTCGTCTCCGACGTCCCGGTCCGCGATCGGTGCCTGCCTGGTCTTCGTGTCATGTGCACAGCGTGACGACCCCCGAGCGATACGTCCAATATGCATATGATGGCCCGGCGTACATTCTCTAGATATAGGAGGAGATCATGGACCTTCTCCGTCACCTGGATCTCTTCGAAGCAGTCGCCGAGGAGGAGCATTTCGGGCGAGCGGCACAGGCGGTCGGCATGGCGCAGCCACCGATGTCTCAAGCTATCCGGCGCCTCGAGAAGGAGCTGGGATGCACCTTGTTCGAACGAACGCCACGTGGTGCGCAGCTGACGGACGCCGGACGGCGAGTGCTCCAGGAGTCGACGCGGGTGCGCGACGGTGTAGAACGCTTGAGGGCCGCGGCGCTGTCCGACGCCCGGACTCCGCTGGAGCTTCTCGTCGATCCCGGATGTCCTCAGGAGTGGGCGACCCGACTCGTCACGACGGCCGTCGCCGCAGGCACGGACATCCGCCTCCGTGCATGTCCGACGATGGACGCCGTGATGCGCATCCGGGAGCACGGCGGAGTCGCACTCGTACTCGCCCCGGTGCGGACGGAAGGCCTGCGGGTTTCCCAGGTCGCATCATGTCGGCTCTGGGAGCTGCTCCCCGACGCGTCGCCGCTGCCGCCTCGCCACGTGCTCGTCCATGAGAGCCCTCCCGCGCCGGCCCTCCGTACGATCGCCGCTGACCTCCGTGCCCAAGGGATGGTCGGCTCCTTCACAGCCGAAGGGCGCTTGAGCGTCGTGGCCGGCCTCCGCGCTGGACACCTGACACGTGCACTGTCGATCGGCAGACCGCCGTGGCCGAGCGCCTGGACCGAAGGACTCTCCGTCCGTGCGCTCCCGGAGCACGTGGCAGCGAGATTCCAGCTCATCGCACGCAGGGATGAGCGCAGCCGGGACGTGCATGAGGCATGGACTCCGCTTCAGACCACCCTGGCCTCACTCACTCATGATGACTGAAGCCATCAGCGGGAGGACGGCCGGAGCAGTTCCGGCCGTCGTCAGCGCCTTGGAGATCGCCGACGGACTGGGTATCGACCTGTCATTCTGCGCGCACCGCATCGACGGCGCCGGGCCGATCCTGAGCCATCGGCGGGACGCGTTATGGCCGGGAGCATCGCTGTACAAACTGCCGGCCGCCATTGCCCTCTACCGGGCCAGAGGCTCGCGCCTGTCTGAGCCGGTGCGCGTGCATCCCGACCAGCGAGTGAACGGAGGCGTCGGGCTGTCCCTCATCGAGGATCCCGTCACTGTCACGTGGCGCGAGCTCATGCGTTTCATGCTCGTGGGATCCGACAACACCTCCGCCGACCTCATCCTGAGGGAGGTCGGCATCGCCGCTGTCGACGACGTCGCCCACGACGCGTCCATGCGTCGCTCGTGCATCGCCAGCACCGCCGATACCGTCCGACTCGCCGTCGAGACAGCCCGGAGGGACAGCCCCTTCACCTCCGGCCCCGACATCGACGACGACCTGCTCGAATTCACGCGAAGGGATCGCGTCCTCGGTTCGCTCACGACTGCCGCTGATCAGGTGCGGCTGCTCAGCGCGCTGTGGAACGGGACGCTGATGGACAGGGTCGGCACGGACATGGTCTGCGGCATGCTGGCACAGCAGTTCGTTCCGACCCGGATCAGCAGAACGCTGTGCTACCCGGGCGTAAGCGTCGCCGAGAAGACCGGTTCTTGGGGCCCGTTTCGCCACGACAGCGCCGTGGTCACGCATGACGGCGAGGTGCCGATCGCGGTCAGCGTCCTCACCCGCAGCCTCGATTTCGACCGTCTGATTCCAGCCGTCGACGACGGGATCGGAGCGATCGCCGCATCGATCGTCGACGGGATCCGGTCGGAGCCCTTGAACCGGCGCTGACGACTCGCAGCGCGGTCAGTGACCCGTCCCTCCCTGCCTCTTCAGAGCCGAACGCACGTCCCCAGGTCCCGACCGAACGCCACGCTCACCTGGGGCGGCCAGCCCGATCGACACCGCGACCGTCATGACCCCGGTCGCTCTCGCCACCTGACACCCCGCCCGCTCCAGTGCCATCAGGTCAGCACCTCGATCGAGCAACAGTCACTAAGGAATGCGTGCCCGCAACCCGCCGATCCACGGCTCTCCTGCGCAACGAGCCCCGTCACGTCGGTGACGGGGCTCGTGGTGGATATCGGCGGGCGGCTCAGCCGAGGAGGTCAGCCACGTCGGCCAAGCGCTGCAGGAGACCGTTCACGAAGCGCGGTGAGGAATCCGTGGAGAGCACGTCGGCGATCTTCACGTACTCCCCGATGATCGCGGGACGTTCCGCCGCCGACACGTCGTGCAGCAGTTCGGCGGCGCCCAGGCGCAGCAGCGCCCGGTCAACGGCCGGCATGCGGCGCAAGGGCCAGTCGCGGGCGTGGGTCGAGAGCTGTTCATCGATCTCGTCGGCGTGTTCAGCGTGCAGGCGCACCAGGTGTGCGGCCCTATCGGGCAGCGCGGTCTGGGCTGCGGTGCGCACCAGACGCTCCTCAAGCACAGCCAGTTCGTCCATACCGCGGGCGTCGGCTTCGAAGAGCACATCCACCGCGCGGATGCGCTCTCGGGTGCGGGAGGAGAGCCGCTGCGTGCTGCCGGGGATCGTGCGTTCGAACGACACGTCCTCGCCGTCGCGAGCGGGCAGGGGCAACCCCGGGTCGCGCGTGGAGTCCGTCACCTCAGGCGCGTCCAAGGTAGTCGCCCGTGCGCGTATCGACCTTCACCTTGGTGCCCTGGTCAAGGAACAGCGGCACCTGGATCTCGCGGCCGGTCTCCAGCGTGGCGGGCTTGGTGCCGCCATTGGAACGGTCACCCTGCAGCCCGGGCTCGGTGAAGGTGATCTCGAGCGTCACGGAGGCGGGCAGCTCGACGTACAGCACGGTGCCCTCATGGAAGGCGACCACGGCATCCTGGCCCTCGAGCATGAAGTCCTTCGCGTCACCGACGATGTCGGCGGACACGTTAACCTGCTCCCAGGTGGTGGTGTCCATGAAGACGAACATGTCACCGTCGAGGTACGAGTACTGCATGTCGCGCTTATCGACGTTGGCTGTCTTGACCTTCACGCCGGCGTTGAAGGTCTTCTCGACGGTCTTGCCGGACAGGACGTTCTTGAGCTTGGTGCGCACGAAAGCAGGGCCCTTGCCCGGCTTCACGTGCTGAAACTCGACCACGCTCCAGAGCTGACCCTCGAGGTCCAGCACCATTCCGTTCTTGAGATCGTTCGTCGTCGCCATGAGTCTCCTCGGCCATGCCGCGGACGCGTGGGGGTCCGGGCGGATGTTCAGGGGTGTATGCGCCAGCGGGCGCACCGCACTCCAGGATAGCGCTCGCGGCCGTCAGATCAGCGCGTGCTGCGATCCGTGGGCGCAGACGTGAGGTCGATCATGGACAACAGGCGCTCAAGCAGCGGGTAGGCCGCGCTTTCCTCGCGCCAGCCACTGGTCTGCAGGGAGCGGGAGACTGTCTGCTGGGTGACGCCGAGGTGATCGGCGAGCTGCTGCTGTGTCCAGTCGGGATGTTCTCGCACGGCGCGGGCGACCCGCCACTGGCCGCGGTTGCGGGTGGCGATCATCCAGCCGATCAGGCGCAGCACAGCCTGGGCGTCATGCGCGGTCTCGGCCTGGCGGGGATCGGCGGCGCGGATCGCAACCGGCACCTGACTGGTGGTGGCGGCGATGTGCAGCGCATCCTGTGCGGCCTGTATGGCGGGCCCCTCGAGAGCTCGCAGTTCAGCGGGCAGCGGATGCACCACGTCGCCGATGCCCAGACCGATCCGCCAGGCCCCCTCTTCGCGGGCGGCACGGATCGCGTCCAGGGCAGTGCTTGCGCGGTCAGCCACGGCGATGGCCTCCCGTCCGATAGTGCGCTCGGGACCGCCCCGCAAGCCCAGCGGAGCAAGGGTCTGCGCGAGCGCGGGAATCGGGTCCTCGCTCGAGGCACGACGGGGCGGGGCGAACAGCAGCACATACATGATGCCGACGGTACCGACCCGCCACAGCCGATCACTGCATTTCTGCAGTGTCGGAGAGTACGCATGTAAACCATTGTCATGATGCACGCGGTGCAGCCAGCCAGACGCGCGGTGCAGCCAGCCAGACGCGCGGTGCAGCCAGCCAGACGCGCGGTGCAGTCCGTCAGAATGGCGTGCATGAGCATCTCCTCTGTCCCGTGCCCGCGTCAGATCCGGCTCTCCTCCAGTGGGATCGAAGCGGCGATCATGGGTGATGAGGTCGTCGGCGGATGGGCGCTGTGGCTCGGCGACGTCGAGCAGTCTCATGTCGACATCGAGGATCCGTCGGTGATCCGGCACGAGTACCTGCGGCGCATGGCGACCGTTCTCGACACTCTGCGGCCCGTCGGCGAGCCGATCAGCGTGCTGCATCTGGGAGCTGGGGCGCTCACTCTCCCCCGCTACGTCCAGCACACCCGGCCCCGCAGCGCGCAGACCGTCATCGAGATCGAACGGGAGCTCGTGGACTTCGTAACCTCCACACTGCCTCTTCCGCCCGGCACGCGCCTTCATGCCCTGCACGGCGACGCCCGTGAGGTCTGCCAGACGCTCCCCGATGGGACATTCGATGCGGTAGTGATGGATATCTTCACCGGGGAGGAATCCCCCGACCATCTGGCCTGCACCGCCTTCTACACCGACCTGTTGCGGTTGCTGCGCGCCGACGGGGCACTGCTCATCAACGTGGGTGACGATCCGCCGCTGCGCTTCGCGGGCACACAGATCCAGACGCTGGACGATGCCTGCGATGCGGCGGGACTTGCCGGGCCGTGGGTGCTTGCCGACGCCTCCATGCTGACCGGCCGTTACCCCGGCAACCTCGTGCTTGCAGCAGGCGGCACCCTGAACGGCACGGCAGCCGACACCCAGCGCGCCGCCTGGGAGGCCGCCGGGCCACATCCAGCAGCTGTGTTGGATCCGCACGCTGCTCGGGGGTTCGCGGCCGAACGCGTCGCCGGCTGAACGGCAACGGCCCTCATCGCGGACTCCCCCGGCCAGAGTGCTCGCGGAACGGCGGGCGTCAGGCCAATTCGATGAGCTCCTCATAGGAGGCGTTCCACAGATCCTCGACGGCGTCGGGCATCACCAACACGCGTTCCGGTGCCAGTGCCCGCACCGCCCCGGGATCATGCGAGACCAGCACCACGGCGCCTTCGAAATTCGCGAGTGCTCCAAGGATCTCCTCGCGGCTGGCGGGGTCGAGGTTGTTCGTTGGCTCATCGAGAAGCAGCACGTTTGCACTGGAGACCACCAGCGTGGCAAGAGCCAAGCGCGTCTTCTCACCACCGGAGAGAACCCCGGCAGGCTTGTGCACATCATCCCCGGTGAACAGGAACGAGCCGAGCACCTTGCGGGCCTCCACCTCAGGCATGTCGATCGCCGCGCTCATCATGTTCTCCAGCACCGTGCGGTCTCGATCCAGGGTCTCATGCTCCTGCGCGTAGTAGCCGATCCGCAGCCCATGGCCCGGCACGATCTGGCCGGTGTCCGCGGCATCGACGCCCGCGAGAATTCTCAGCAGCGTGGTCTTGCCTGCGCCATTCAGGCCGAGCACCACCACGCGGGATCCGCGGTCGATCGCAAGATCCACATCGGTGAAAATCTCTAAACTGCCGTAGGACTTCGACAGTCCTTCGGCGCGCAGCGGTGTTTTACCGCACGGGGCCGGGGTCGGAAAGCGCAGCGCCGCCACGCGGTCCTGCTGCCGTTCTCCTTCGGCACCTTCCAGGAGTCGCTCCGCGCGGCGCAGCATGTTTTGCGCCGCCACCGCCTTGGTGGCTTTCGCCCGCATTTTCTCCG
Source organism: Brachybacterium timonense (assembly GCF_900258505.1). Taxonomy (GTDB): domain Bacteria; phylum Actinomycetota; class Actinomycetes; order Actinomycetales; family Dermabacteraceae; genus Brachybacterium; species Brachybacterium timonense. Next base: position 1,602,383 of record NZ_LT984895.1, on the reverse strand, counting down.
CCTGCGCGGTCAGCGCACTCGCTTTCTTCTCCGCGTTCTGGCGCTCACGCTTGCGACGCTTCTCATCATCCTCCCGCTGGCGCAAGTAGAGCTTCCACCCCATGTTGTAGATGTCGATCACCTGACGGTTCGCATCCAGGTAGAACACCTTGTTGACCACGGTCTCCACGAGTTCGACGTCGTGAGAGATCACGATCAGGCCGCCTTTGTATGCCTGCAGGTACTCCCGCAGCCACACCACCGAGTCAGCATCAAGGTGGTTCGTCGGCTCATCCAGAATCATGGTGGTGGCCTGGGAGAAGAGGATTCGGGCAAGCTCTACGCGGCGCCGCTGCCCACCCGAGAGCGTGCCCAGCGCCTGCTCCAGCAGACGATCAGGCAGGCCCAGGTTCGCGGCCATCCGCTTGGCTTCCGCCTCCGCCGCATAACCGCCGCGCGTCATCAGCTCAGCGTCGAGCCTGGCATAGCGGTTCATGGCTTTCTCCCGCTGCGCGTCGGAGATCGACATATCCGCCATGTCCTCTTCGGCACGCCGCAGCCGCCGCATCAGCTCATCGAGGCCACGGGCCCCCAGAATGCGGTGCAGCACGCTCTGCTCATCGTCGCCCGCATGCGTGTCCTGGGGCAGATATCCCAGCTCGCCGGCGACGTCGACGCTACCGGCACTGGGTTGACGATCGCCCGCCAGCACGCGTGTCAGCGTGGTCTTCCCGGCACCGTTGCGGCCCACCAGACCGATCCGGTCACCATCAGTGACCTGGAAGGACACGTTCTGCATGAGCAGACGAGCACCAACTCGGATCTCGAGGTCATGCACGGTGATCACGGCGGCGCTCCCGATGGGGTGATGCGGATCCGGCCCGCGCGACGATCACTGCGCATGAGCCAGGACAGGGTGGGACCGGCCGAGTGTATCGATCACGGCTGGCCTGCCGGGCAGTCAGGACGACTTGTTCTTCACAGATTGTGACGTACAGCATCGCGGGTGTGGTTCCATGGCTTCATCCCGTCATACCGCGTGACAAAGGAGTTGAACATGCTCATCGGCGTGCCCAAGGAGATCAAGAACCACGAGTACCGCGTTGGCCTGGCCGCCGCAGGCGTCCACGAACTGGTGCGCGCCGGGCACGAGGTCGTTGTCGAACGCGACGCTGGCCGGGGTGCAGGCATCGCCGACGAGGACTACGCCGCCGTCGGCGCCACGATCGCGTCCTCCGCTGATGAGGTGTGGTCCCGTGCGGAGATGATCGTCAAGGTCAAAGAACCCGTCGGCCCTGAACACGAGCTGATGCGTCCGGGCCAGATCCTCTTCACCTACCTGCACATGGCACCCGACCGCGAGCTCACCGAGGCTGCCCTGTCCTCCCGTGTGACCTCACTCGCCTACGAGACGGTGCAGCTACCCGATCGCAGCCTGCCGCTGCTTGCCCCGATGAGCTCGATCGCGGGCCGTCTCGCCACGCAGGTGGCCAGCTACCACCTGATGGCTCCTCGCGGCGGCTCCGGTGTGCTGATGGGTGGCATCCCCGGCACTCGCGAGGCCAATGTGCTGGTGATCGGTGGTGGCGTCGTGGGTGAGCAGGCCGCGCGCATGGCCCGAGGTCTTCACGCCAACGTGACCATCATGGATATTAACCTCGCTCGCCTGTCACAGATCAGCCTCACCCACGAGGGCACGATCCTGACCCGGTACAACACGCGCCTGGATCTGGAGGAGCAGGTTCGCAACGCCGACGTGGTGATCGGCTCCGTGCTGATCCCCGGCAAGAAGGCCCCCAAGCTCGTCACAGATGACATGGTGGCCACGATGAAGCCGGGCTCCGTGCTGGTCGACGTTGCGATCGACCAGGGCGGTTGCTTCGAGAACTCACACCCCACGACACATGACGATCCGACCTTCCGGGTGCACGAGGCGATCTACTACTGCGTCGCGAATATGCCCGGCTCGGTGCCGGTGACCGCCACCAGTGGCCTGACCAACGCGACGCTCCCCTATGTGCTGAAGCTTGCCAATCTGGGATGGCGTGAGGCCTGCCGACAGGACAGCGCCCTCGCCAAGGGCCTACACACGGTGGACGGCGTCCTGTATCAGTCCGGCGTCGCCGAGGCACACGACATTGAGTCGGCACCCCTGGAGGATGCTCTGGGAAGCTGACCGCACACAGGAAGGGCCGCCTGAGCTGCACGTCAGCTCAGGCGGCCCTTCGCGTTGTGCGGCGTCAGAGGGCCGATCGACTCAGAGATTGAAGCCGATCGCGCGCAGCTGTTCGCGGCCGTCGTCGGTGATCTTGTCCATCCCCCACGGCGGCATCCACACCCAGTTGATGCGGTGCGCCTCCGTGATGGGGTCCAGCACCGCGAACGTCTGCTCCTCGAGCACATCCGTCAGCGGGCAGGCCGCAGAGGTGAGAGTCATGTCGACCACGGCCTCTCCGTTCTCCACGGTGACCCCGTAGACCAGGCCCAGGTCGACCACGTTGATGCCCAGCTCGGGATCAATGACGTCCTTCATCGCTTCCCACACCTGTTCGGGCGTGGCATGCTCGGCAGGCAGTGTCTCCTCCGTCATGGCCTCTCCTTCCTCATCCCTCGTCGCGTCCGGATCGCGGTCAGTTCGCGGCGGTGAGGTAGCGGTCGTAACCCTCGTTCTCAAGACGCTCGGCAAGCTCGGGTCCGCCCTGCTCGGCCACGCGACCGTCCACGAACACGTGCACGAAGTCCGGTGTGATGTAGTTCAGGATGCGCGTGTAGTGGGTGATCAGCATGATGCCCACGTTCGTGTTCTCCTTGGCGCGATTCACGCCCTCGGAGACGATCCGCAGCGCGTCGACGTCGAGGCCGGAGTCGGTCTCATCGAGGATCGCGATGGCGGGCTTGAGCAGCTCCATCTGCAGGATCTCGTGGCGCTTCTTCTCACCACCGGAGAATCCTTCGTTCACGTTGCGCTCGGCGAAAGCGGGGTCCATGCGCAGGTTCTCCATGGCGCCCTTGACGTCGCTCACCCAGGTGCGCAGCTTCGGGGCTTCGCCATCGACGGCGGTCTTCGCGGTGCGCAGGAAGTTCGACACGGTCACACCCGGCACCTCAACGGGGTACTGCATCGCCAGAAACAGGCCAGCGCGGGCACGCTCATCCACCGACATTTCCAGCACGTCCTCGCCGTCCAGTGTGACGCTGCCCGAGGTGATCTCGTACTTGGGGTGGCCGGCAATGGCGTAGGCGAGCGTGGACTTGCCGGAGCCGTTGGGGCCCATGATGGCATGGGTCTCCCCCGCCTTGATGGTCAGGTCGACGCCCTTGAGGATCTCCTTGGTTCCCTCAGGGGTTTCAACGGTGGCATGGAGGTCCGTGATCTCCAGGATCGACATGGGTGGTTCTCCTTGGTCTGTCAGAGGTGAGTCAGGGGGCGGTGCGCTCGACGTCCACGGTGATCTCACCGGTGGTGTCGTCGACGCTCACCGGATAGACGGTGACGGGCTGGACGGCAGGCAGTTGCAGCGGCCTGCCGGTGGTCAGATCGAACTGGCTGCCGTGCTTCCAGCATTCGAGGGTGCAGCCGTCGACATCACCGTCCGACAGGGCGATGTCGTCGTGGCTGCACCGGTCCTCGAGAGCGTGCACGGCGCCGTCCTCGTCGCGTACGAGCGCGATGTCGTGGCCGTCGATCTCAACGGCCATCACCTCGCCGGGTGCGAGGTCACGCAAGGACGCGACGGGACGCGGGCTCATCAGTTCATGCTCCGAGCAAGTTCGGTCTCGATAGAGGCGAACAGGTGGTCACGGATCTCGGGCACATCGATCTGCTGGATCAGCTCGGCGAAGAAGCCGCGTACCACGAGCCGACGCGCTTCGATCTCCGGGATGCCGCGTGCCTGCAGGTAGAAGAGCTGCTCGTCGTCGAAACGCCCGGTGGCGGCGGCATGGCCGGCGCCTTCGATCTCCCCGGTCTCGATCTCGAGGTTCGGCACAGAGTCTGCGCGAGCTCCCTCGGTGAGCACCAGGTTGCGGTTCAGCTCGTAGGTGTCCGTGCCCTCAGCCTGCTTGCGGATCAGCACGTCGCCCACCCACACGCTGCGCGCGCCCTTGCCCTGCAGGGCGCCCTTGTACGTCGCGTTGGAAACGCACTTGGGGGCGGCATGGTCGGTGAAGAGACGATGCTCGAGGTACTGGTCGGCGTCGGAGAAGTACAGACCCAGGTTGTCGATGTCCCCGCCGGGCTCGATGAGCTCGCCGATCACGTCGACGCGTACGGCTGAGCCGCCCAGGGAGACGACGATGTGCTTGAGCTTCGCGTCGCGGCCCACACGAGAATGATGGGTGGCGATATGCAGTGCGTCATCGTCCCAGTCCTGCAGGGAGATCACCGTCATCTGCGAGTTGTTGCCGACGATCAGCTCGACGTTCTCGTTGTACTGGGCGGATCCGGTGTGGTTCAGCACGAACGTCGCGCTCGCGGACTCCTCGGTCTCCAGCACGATGTGCGCATTGCCGCGTCGATCAGCACCACGACCGGTGATCTCGATGCGGAACGGGTCAGCCACCTCCGTATTCTTCGGGGCCACCAGGTGAACGGCCTGCTCGCTGCGGGCCGACGCGATCGCCGAGGGAAGGTCTTCGGGCACGAGAACCGTGCCGCGCGGCGCCTGACCGATCGCGAGCGTTCCATGCTCTGCGATGCTGCCGGGCAGCTCCACTCGGTGCTCGACCGCGGGATCACCCTCGCGGTCGTCACTGGCGACGTCCTCGAACAGCGGAGCGAAGCGGCGCAGCGGGGTGAAGCGCCATTCCTCCATCGAGGTCACGGGCACCGGATGATCGCTGATCTCGAAGGAGCGTGGGCGGTCCGAGCGGGTCACGTGCTCGCCCTTCGCTGCCGGTCGTGCCTGGCCGGGCAGGGCGATGCCCTCGTCCTCGAGCTGCGGTCCGTCGGCGGGGGCCGGGGCGTCCTTCAGCGCCTCCTGTGCCGGGACCGGGGCGGCACCGGCGGCGCCTCCCACTGCCTCGTTCGCGGCCGGGTCCCCGGCACTCTGCGCGCCGGTCACATCGGTCGAGGTCATCAACCCACACTTCCTTCCATCTGCAGCTCAATCAGCCGGTTCAGTTCGAGGGCGTACTCCATCGGCAGCTCGCGCGCGATCGGCTCGATGAAGCCGCGCACGATCATCGCCATCGCCTCGGTCTCCTCGAGGCCGCGGCTCATGAGGTAGAACAGCTGCTCCTCAGAGACCTTCGAGACCGTCGCCTCATGGCCCATCTGCACATCGTCCACGCGCACGTCCACATACGGGTAGGTGTCGGTGCGGGAGATGGTGTCCACCAGCAGGGCGTCGCACAGCACGGTCGAGGCGGAATGCTCTGCACCGGGCATGACCTGCACGAGGCCGCGGTAGGAGGAGCGACCGCCGCCGCGGGAGACGGACTTGGAGACGATCGAGCTCGATGTGTGCGGCGCCATGTGCACCATCTTCGAGCCGGTGTCCTGATGCTGGTTCTCGCCAGCGAAGGCGATCGACAGCGTCTCGCCGCGGGCGTGCTCGCCCATCAGCCACACAGCCGGGTACTTCATGGTGACCTTGGAGCCGATGTTGCCGTCGATCCACTCCATGGTGCCGCCCTGCTCCACCGTGGTGCGCTTAGTGACCAGGTTGTACACGTTGTTCGACCAGTTCTGCACGGTCGTGTAGCGGACTCGGGCATCCTTCTTCACCACGATCTCGACGACGGCCGAGTGCAGCGAATCCGACTTGTAGATCGGCGCGGTGCAGCCCTCGACGTAATGCACGTAGGAGCCTTCGTCGGCGATGATCAGCGTGCGCTCGAACTGGCCCATGTTCTCGGTGTTGATCCGGAAGTAGGCCTGCAGCGGGATCTCCACGTGCACGCCCTTGGGCACGTACACGAAGGAGCCTCCGGACCACACGGCGGTGTTCAGCGCAGAGAACTTATTGTCCCCGGCGGGGATGACGCTGCCGAAGTACTCCTCGAAGATCTCGGGGTGCTCGCGCAGGCCGGTGTCGGTGTCCAGGAAGATGACGCCCTGCTCCTCGAGATCCTCACGGATCTGGTGGTACACCACCTCGGACTCGTACTGGGCGGCCACGCCAGCAACCAGGCGCTGCTTCTCCGCCTCGGGGATCCCCAGGCGGTCGTAGGTGTTCTTGATGTCCTCCGGCAGGTCCTCCCAGCTGGCGGCCTGCTTCTCGGTGGAGCGCACGAAGTACTTGATGGCATCGAAGTCGATGTCGGACAGGTCCGCGCCCCACGTGGGCAAGGGCTTCTTGTCGAACAGTGCGAGCGCCTTCAGGCGGCGCTGCAGCATCCACTCGGGTTCGTTCTTCTTGGCGGAGATGTCACGCACGACCTCTTCGGACAGGCCGCGACGCGCCGAGGCGCCCGCGTCGTCCTTATCGTGCCAGCCGTACTCGTAGGCGCCGATGGACGAGATGATCTCGTCCTGACTGAGCTGTTCGGGTGCGCTCGTCATGGTGTCCTTCCCTCGGTGAGCGGAACATGGGTGGTGCAGGCGTGCGCACCCTGGGCCAGCGTCGCCAGACGCTGGACGGGCGCGCCGATGATGCGGGCGATGGCGCGGGTCTCGGCCTCGCACAGCTCCGGGTGCCGGGCTGCCACCGCATGCACGGGACAGTGGCCATGGCACAGCTGTGCCGCCATCAGCGTACGGGGCCGTTCCTGCCCGTGGGGCCCGGCGGTACGGACCGGCACGGTCAGCGGCCGAACAGTGGTGGCGAAACCACGCTCGGTGAGCAGGTCAGCAAGGATCTGCAGCTTTTGCGCGGGAGTGATGTCGCGGCCCGCTTCCCGCTGGGCCTCGGCGCGACGCTCGACCTCGCGCTGCCAATCGGCCACTCGTCGCTCGGCGAGGTGGTCGACCGCCTCGGTGCCGCCGCGCGCAGCGAGCTCATCGAGGGCGAGCACGGCGAGATCGTCGTAGCCACCGGGCAACGTCTCGTGAGCCTGCGCGGAGAGCACGAACGCCTTGCTCGGGCGACCGCGGCCACGGCGCTTGACCGGCACGTCATGTTCGGCGATGACGCCCTCGTCCTGCAGCATCGCGAGGTGCCGACGTACCGCGGCACTGGTGAGACCGAACATGTCCGCGAGTCGACGGGCTGTGATCGGACCGTGGGCCGAAATTGCCTCGACCAGCCGATCACGAGTGTCGCGCGGAGCCTCGTGCTCAGTCGGAGCAGCGGACCGTGCCGCGTGGGACTGGGTCACGGAGTGCTCCTTCCGGGCTGAGGACCCGCGACCGCTAGCGCTGAGCTGATACTCATGGCGGCGGCGTAGGGTCTGGTGCATCGGCTCCGCGGGTCGCTCTCGCGGATCTGGTCGATCGTGGCGTGCGCGCTCCTGCAGCGCAACGCCGCCCACCACACGTTATTTCACAATCGCACCATTGCGCAATTCACGGCTGAGCAGCCATCCTGCACGAAAGGAGCATGACGAGATCGTGCTCACAGATGACATGTCCGCCCCGCATCACCTGTCAGACGACGACCATGCCTGACGCAAGCAGTACAGAGAGCACCGCGTATGCCGCGCCGGTGGCGCTCGAGATCACTGATCTGCGCCACACCTACGGCCCGGTGCGTGCCCTGGACGGGATCGATCTGCAGGCGCGCCACGGCGAGGTCACAGCGTTGCTCGGCCCGAACGGCGCCGGCAAGACGACGGCGATCTCCTGCGCCATCGGGCTGCTTCGACCCGATAGCGGCTCCGTGCGCGTGCTGGGGCACGAGCCCTGGCATGCCGACGCGGATCTACGCTCGCAGATCGGCGTGATGATCCAGGATGGCGGCCTCGCCTCCGGGGCTCGCGCGATGCAGCTCCTGCGTTACGGAGCGTCCCTGCACGCTCACCCACTGCCGGTCACGGACTTGGCTGAGCAGCTCGGTATCACCAGCTTCTCTTCGACTCTGGTGCGGCGGCTCTCCGGTGGGCAACGGCAGCGCCTTGCACTCGCTCTCGCCCTGGTGGGCCGTCCGCGCCTGCTGTTCCTCGATGAACCGACGGCGGGCATGGATCCGGCGATTCGCCGCACCGTGCGCGATCTGATCCGCTCACTCGCCGCCGATGGCTGTGCAGTGGTGCTCACCACGCACCTCATGGATGATGTCGAAGAGCTCGCGGATCAGGTGGTCGTGATCGCCGACGGTCGCGTGCTCGCTCGCGGAACGCCCCACGGGATCGTCGAAGCGCACCACCGTACCGACGGAACCGTGGACCTGAGCGCCCATGCGGCAGCCCTCTCCCCCGAGCGGGCCGCTCAGCTCGGTTCCGCGCTGCGCGAAACCGCCGCGTGCCACGGGGTCGACCTGCAGATCTCACAGACCGCCGGTTCGCTTGAAAGCGTGCTCCTTGACCTCACCGGTGCTCCAGCGCATGCCACGCAGCGCGCCGACAAGGAGACGAACCGATGACAACACGCCCCGCCTCCTCCACACAGCCGAGCGACCGGGCTGTACCCCTTGGTTCGGCGCACGACTCCCGCCCACCGGATGCGGGCCCCGCGCCGGCCAGGCGTCGTGTTCTCACACACGCGGCCTTCGAGACCCGCATCATGCTCTCGAATGGCGAGCAGATCATGGTGGCGATCCTCATGCCGCTCGGCGTTCTCATCGCATTGCATCTGCTGCCCGTCGGCCGAGTGGAAGGCGCAGTTCCGCTGCACACCGCGTTTGCCGCCGCGTGGGGAACGGCGGTCGTCTCCTCGTCGCTGACCTCACAGGCCATCCAGACCGGTTTCGACCGTCGCAACGGCGTGCTGCGCTGGGTGGCCACCACGCCACTGGGCCGCAGCGGCTACCTCGCCGGAAAGATCGTGTCCCTGCTGACAGTGCAGGTCCTGCAGATCGCCCTGCTCCTGGCCGTCACGGCGTTGCTGGGCCAGGTGCCGTCCCCCGCCGGGATCGCTGCGGCGATCCCCGTGTGGCTCCTGGGATCGGTCGCCTTCGGTGGTCTGGGCCTGCTCCTGGCCGGGACACTGCGGACCGAGGCCGTTCTCGCGGGCTCGAACGTGCTGTTCGTTCTGTTCGTCGCTGTGGGAGGGATCGCGCTGCCGCCGGTCTCCTTCCCCCGGCTGCTGCGGTCCATCACCGATCTGCTGCCCTCCGGCGCCCTAGGCGATCTGCTGCGTGCCACGCTGGCTGACGGCCCGTTCTCGTGGGGGTCGGCTCTGATCCTGCTGGTCTGGGCAGTGCTGCTGAGTCTGGCGGCTACCCGATGGTTCCGCTGGACCTCTCGGTGACGACTGCTTTGAGCGTCTTCTCAGCACTGCAGCACGCCGTCTATCCGCGCACAGATGAGGCGGATCCCACCTGTGGCCGGTGCCCCAAGCGCAGCGCCAGCCGAGACCTGTCCTCCTAGAATCAACGCCATGACCTCAGCCCCAACAGCGCCGCTGGGTGATGTTGCATCCTCGGCGGTTCCCGATCGCAGCACTCGCCCCGCCACCACCCCGGATCCACGATTCACGGTGGCTGCCCGCGCACGTGCAACGGTTGCAGCGATCGTGTTCTGGGGAAATCTCATCTGCCAGATGGGCATCATCCTGACCGGCGGGCTGGTGCGCCTGACTGCCTCCGGCCTGGGCTGCTCGGACTGGCCGAACTGTGAGCCCGGGCGCTTCACCCCTGAACTCACCCTCGAGTCCGGCATCCATCCGCTGATCGAGTTCGGCAACCGCAGCCTCACCGGCGTGCTGTCGGTGTTCGCCATTGGCGTGCTGCTGGTGAGCTGGCGGTGGCTGCGGCACAAGGGTGCGGGGTTCCTGCGGCTGGCGTGGGCACCGTTGATCGGCACCGCGCTGCAGGCGATCATCGGCATGCTCGTCGTGAAGCTGCATCTGCATCCCGGCCTGGTCAGTCCCCACTTCCTCATCTCCCCCGTGATCGTCGCCTTCTCGACGATTCTGCTGGTGCGTCTGTATGAGGGCGACGGCCGTGCGCGGGCTGCCGTGCCGAGGCCGCTGCTGTGGCTGTTCGGCATGTTCGCCGTGACCGGTTTCGTGGTGCTTGTGCTCGGCACGATCGTGACCGGCACCGGACCGCATTCTGGCGACGCCTCCGAGATCACCCGCATCCCCATGGATCCGCGCATGGCGTCGTGGCTGCATGCTGATGCAGTCATGCTGTTCTGCGGGCTGCTGGTGGGACTCGTGATCGCACTGCACGCGATCCGGGCTCGTCGCGCTGCTCTGCGCGCCGCCTGGGCCATGGTGGCTCTCACAGTCCTGCAGGCGCTGGTCGGCTACGCCCAGTTCTTCGCCGGGCTGCCGGAAGCGCTGGTGGCCATGCACCTGGTGGGAGCCGCCCTGTTCGCTGGCGGCATCGCCTGGGTGGGATCCACCCTTGTCACCTGGGAAGATGACCCGGATCCGCTCACTGAACCCACGGCAGCAACCACACCGACGCAGCGAACGGAGGTAGCCCAGTGATCCGACGTCGACGTCGTCAGCACACACCCGAGCGGCCGACTCTCGAGCAGGCTCAGCCTGCTGGGGAGTTCGTCGGCTCCGTGCTCCACCAGCTCAGTCGCATGGTCGAACCTGGCTGGAACCTGCTGGAGATCGATGCTGAAGCCCACCGCATGATCCACGAAGCCGGCGCGGTCTCCTGCTACATCGATTACCACCCGGCCTTTGGGGCATCGCCTTTCGGGCACGTGATCTGCACGTCGGTCAACGACGGTGTGCTGCACGGCAGGCCGCGCGACCAGATCCTCGCCGAGGGCGACCTGCTGTCCCTGGATTTCGCAGTTTCCCTGAACGGTTGGGTGGCTGATGCGTGCATCTCCTTCATCGTCGGCGACGGCACCGAGGAGGACCAACGTCTGATCGACGACACCGAGGCCGTGATGTGGGCTGGCATCCGTGAGGCCCGCGCGGGCAGAACCGTCGGCGATATCGGCCATGCAGTGATGACCGCTGCCCATGAGCGCGGCTACACGATCAATGACCGTTTCGGCGGGCACGGCGTGGGGCGCACGATGCACGAAGCCCCGTTCGTGCCCAATCGCGGCACACCCGGCGGCGGTGTCGTCTTGGAGGCCGGTCAGACCATCACCGTCGAACCGTTCCTCATGCCCACCTGCGACGAACTGGTGCTCGATCCCGCGGATGGCTGGACGCAGCGATCCCAGGACGGTTCCCGCGGCGCCCACGCAGAGCACACCCTGTTCATCACCGACGACGAACCCATCATCCTCACCGCACGCCGCGGCTGAGCGGGCAGCCCCGGCTCAGCTGAGCACCTGGCGCACAGCGGCGGCGATTCCGTCTGCGTCCAGGCCCTGGTCCGCGAGGATCGCGGCGCGCTTGGCATGAGGGATGAAACGCTGCTCGACGCCGAGCGTGCGCACCGGCGGCATCGGGCAGCTGACGCTCGACCTCTGCGCGAGGCGCTGAGCAAGCGCCGCTCCAATCCCGCGGGCGGCCACGCCATCCTCGAGCGTGACCACGCTGCGAGCAGTGCCGGCAACGTTCACGAGCTCATCCCCCACGGGCAGAGCCCGCACCGGGTCAACGACCACCACGTTGGCTTCGCCAGAGAGCGCATGGGCCGCAGCCACGGCTCGATCGGCCAGCGCGCCGATGCTCACCACAAGCGTGTCGATCGGGCGTGAGAGATCACCAGCGAGCACGTCGCCCGCGGGGCAGGTCCCCACAGCGTTGAGGTCCTCCGGGCAGGCCCCCTTCGGGAAACGGACAACGGTGGGGCCGTTCGTGTCGATCGCCTGCTGCAGTGCCTCCTCAAGGCGCCTGCCATCGCGCGGCGCCCACAGCTGCACGCCGGGAACCTGCGCTGCCACGGCGAGGTCCCAGATGCCGTGGTGGCTGGGACCGTCATCTCCGGTCACGCCGGAGCGATCCAGGGTGATGGTGACGTCCTCGTTGTGCAGAGCAACGTCCAGCAGCAGCTGATCAAAGGCACGGTTGAGGAACGTCGAGTAGAGAGCCACCACGGGTTTCATGCCGCCGTGGGCAAGACCCGCAGCGGTGTCGAGGGCGAGCTGCTCGGCGATGCCCACATCCAGCACACGGTCCGGCATCTCACGCTGCATCGGGGTGAGTCCGACAGGGTCCACCATCGCGGCGCTCACGGCGATGATCCGCTGGTCCGCGCGGGCCGCCCCGAGCACCGCCTCGCCGAGCCGAGCGGTCCACGTGGTCGCCGGGGCTGGAGCATCGGACGGTGGGAAGGTCTCCGCTTCCGTCGGAGGCTGCACCTCGAAAGGGCCGGTGGAGTGCCAATGGTCCACCACATCCGCCTCGGCGCGCTCGAAGCCGGCGCCCTTACGGGTCAGAACATGTAACACAACGCCCGCCGTCGTCGGATCCTCGGCGACACCGCGAGCTTCCCGCAGCGCCGACGCAAGAGCATCGAGATCATGCCCATCGACGGGGCCCAGATAGGTCAAGCCCATATCGGTGAACATGTCGGTGCCCTCGGGCACCTCACCGCGGCGCAGCGCCGCCAAATGACCGGCCATGCCACCGATCGTCGGGGCGTAGGAGCGTGTGTTGTCGTTGAGCACCACGAGGGTTCGGGTGCCGATATCGGATGCCACCTCATTGAGCGCTTCCAGGGCGACACCACCGGTCAGGGCGCCATCGCCGATCACGGCGGCTGTCACGCTCGGTTCACCACACATGCGCCGGGCACGCTCAATGCCGTGGGCCCAGGCGATGGAGCCCGAAGCGTGGGAGTTCTCCACCACATCGTGCTCGGACTCCTCGCGCGCCGGGTAGCCGGAGATTCCGCCTGCGCTGCGCAGGCCGGTGAGGTCCGCGCGGCCGGTGAGCATCTTGTGCACGTATGCCTGGTGGCCGGTATCGAACACAATCGCTTCGCGAGGCGAATGCAGCTCGCGGTGGAGGACGATGGTGAGCTCGACAACGCCGAGATTGGGGCCAAGATGGCCACCGGTACGGGAGGTGACCTCCACGAGAGCCCGCCGGATGGTGCGTGCAAGACCGGGAAGCACCGACGGGTCCAGCGCCCGCAGCGCATCGGGAGAGCTCGGGATAGGGGTCTCGCATCGATCCGCCGTAGCCGCGTGCGGGGCGTTGACGCCACCGCTGGGGTCCTCGACGGGAAGGGCTCCATGCCCCTCGAGCATTACGTCCTGCACACCGGTGCTGTCGGACACGGCCTCGAGCTCCTGGGTCCTCGCCATCGATGAACCTCCTGCGGGTGGACTGCGGGGCAACCCCGACAGCGTACGCCGGCTGACCTGGCGCAACGGCACGCATGATCACATCTGTGCACATCTTCACGGGGCGTTCACGACGCCCAATCACCGTCTGCACGTCGGTGCGCCAGTGCAGAACAGCTGTGCGAGCCCAATCTCGAGTGCACACACGCAACGGCGGGCCCTGACCGGCCCAGAATCACCGGACAGGACCCGCCGACGGGGCCGATCTGGACTCAGGCCTTCACGAGCGAGCGCAGCACGTACTGCAGGATTCCACCGTTGCGGTAGTACTCGGCCTCACCGGGGGTGTCGATGCGCACGACGGCGTCGAACTCGACGGCGGAGCCGTCCTCCTTGGTGGCGACCACCTTCACGGTCTTCGGTGTGGTGCCCTCGTTCAGCGCCGTGACACCGGTGACCTCGAAGATCTCGGTGCCGTCGATGCCGAGCGAGTCGGCGCTCTGCCCCTCAGGGAACTGCAGCGGCAGCACACCCATGCCGATGAGGTTCGAGCGGTGGATGCGCTCATAGCTCTCGGCGATCACGGCCTTCACGCCCAGAAGCTTGGTGCCCTTGGCAGCCCAGTCGCGCGAAGAGCCGGTGCCGTACTCCTTACCGGCCAGCACCACCAGCGGGATGTCCTGCTGGGCGTAGGCCTGTGCGGCGTCGTAGATAAACTCCTGCTCGCCGGTCAGGAAGTTCTTCGTGTATCCGCCCTCGACACCGTCCAGCAGCTGGTTCTTGATGCGGATGTTCGCGAACGTACCGCGGATCATCACCTCGTGGTTGCCGCGGCGCGAGCCGTAGGAGTTGAAGTCCTTGCGCTCCACACCGTGCTCGCGCAGGTAGCGACCAGCCGGGGAGTCAGCCTTGATGGCGCCCGCCGGGGAGATGTGATCGGTGGTGGTCGAATCGCCGAGCTTCACCAACACGCGCGCACCGGTGATGTCCTCGACCGGCTCCGGCTGAATCCCCATGCCCTCGAAGTACGGAGGCTTACGCACATAGGTCGACTCCGCATCCCAGGCGAAGGTTGCGCCCTCCGGGGTCTCCAGCGCCTGCCAGCGCTCATCACCGGTGAAGACGTCGCGGTAATCCTCGGTGAACATCTCCTGGGTGATGTTCTGCGCGATCACCTGCTCGACCTCCGCTGGCGTGGGCCAGATGTCCCGCAAGAACACGTCTGCGCCGTCGGCGTCCTGGCCCAGTGGGTCGTTCTCGAAGTCGAAGTCCATGGTGCCCGCGAGCGCATAGGCGATCACCAGCGGCGGGGACGCGAGGTAGTTCATCTTCACGTCCGGGTTGATGCGGCCTTCGAAGTTGCGGTTGCCAGACAGCACCGCAGTGACGGCGAGGTCGCTCTCGGCGATTGCGTCGGAGATCTCCGGTGCAAGCGGACCAGAGTTGCCGATGCAGGTGGTGCAGCCGTAGCCCACCAGGTGGAAGCCGAGCGCCTCAAGGTCGGGCCACAGCCCTGCCTTCTCGTAGTAGCCGGTCACAACCTGGGAGCCGGGAGCCATGGAGGTCTTCACCCAGGGCTTGGCGGTCAGGCCCTTGGCCACGGCGTTACGGGCGAGCAGGCCGGCCGCCATCATCACCGACGGGTTCGAGGTGTTCGTGCAGGAGGTGATCGAGGCGATCGACACGATGCCGTGATCGATCGTGAAGTCGTGTCCTGCCACAGCGGTGGGCTTGGAGGCGCGCCCAGCGACCCTGGTCGTGACCGGGGCATCGCCGCCAGCCTCGGTGTCAGCCTCCGGGGCGGCAGGATCAGAAGCCGGGAACGAGCCCTCACCCTCGGCGGTGGCGTCATCCTCACCGGCGGCGTAGGTGGGCAGGACCTTGCGGAAGGCCTCCTTCGCCTCGGACAGCACGATGCGGTCCTGGGGGCGCTTCGGGCCAGCGATCGACGGGACCACGGTCGAGAGGTCCAGCTCGATGTATTCGGAGTACTGGGCCTCGCGGGAGGGGTCATGCCACAGGCCCTGCCGCTTGGCGTAGGCCTCCACGAGGGCCAGCTGCTCTTCGCTGCGGCCGGTCAACCGCAGGTAATCGACGGTGACCTGATCAACCGGGAAGATCGCGCAGGTGGAGCCGAACTCGGGGCTCATGTTGCCGATAGTCGCGCGGTTCGCGAGCGGGACCTGGGCCACGCCTTCGCCGTAGAACTCAACGAACTTGCCCACCACGCCGCGCTCGCGGAGCATCTCGGTGATGGTCAGCACGACATCGGTGGCGGTGGCGGCGGCCGGGATCTCACCGGTGAGCTTGAAGCCGACGACCTGCGGGATCAGCATGGAGACGGGCTGGCCGAGCATCGCGGCCTCTGCCTCGATACCGCCGACGCCCCAGCCGAGCACACCCAGGCCGTTGACCATGGTGGTGTGCGAGTCGGTGCCGACGCAGGAGTCCGGGTAGGCACGCAGGACCGGCGCCTCCCCGTTCACGGAGACCTCGCGGGTCATGACGGTGCGGGCCAGGTACTCGATGTTGACCTGGTGCACAATGCCGGTGCCCGGGGGAACGACCTTGAAGTCGTCGAAGGCTGTCTGGCCCCAGCGCAGGAACTGGTAGCGCTCGCGGTTGCGCCCGTATTCGAGCTCCATGTTCTTCTCGAGGGCATCGAGGCGGCCGGCCACGTCGATCATGACGGAGTGATCGATCACCATCTCCGCGGGGGCGAGCGGATTGATGCGCTCCGGATCGCCGCCCAGATCCTGCACGGCTTCACGCATGGTCGCGAGATCCACCACGCACGGCACACCGGTGAAGTCCTGCATGATCACGCGGGCGGGGGTGAACTGGATCTCCGTGGACGGGGCGGCCGTCGGGTCCCAGTCGGCGAGAGCACGCACATGGTCGGCGGTGATGTTGGCGCCGTCCTCGGTGCGCAGCAGGTTCTCCAGCAGGATCTTCAGGCTGTAGGGCAGCTTCTCGTGACCGTCGACGGCGTCGAGGGCGAAGATCTCGTATTCGCTGCCGCCCACCTCAAGGGTGGTCCGGGCAGCGAAGGAATCAGTGGTGCTCACGGGGCGCTCCTATCGCGTCGGGGCTGTTGTCATCGTAGAGGTCCCGCAGCACGCAGGACCGCAGCTATCTTGACGTCAAGATAACCGTAGCATGGTGATGTCACCGGTCTCGCTCGAGCACGGCGACAGTCTCGATGTGATGCGTGTGCGGGAACAGGTCGAAAGCGCGCAGGTCCACCGTGCGCCAGCCTGCCTTCTGCGCCGCCGCAAGGTCCCGCGCCAGCGTGGCGCTCTCGCAGGAGACGTACACGATGCGTTGACGCACGACGCGGCACAGCAGCTCCATCAGCTCGATCCCCGCGCCCGCCCTGGGCGGATCCAGCACCACGCAGTCGACCCCGCCGCGGCGGGCGCGCACCCAGTCGGTGACGTCCGCGGAGGATGTCCTCACCTGCGGCAGATCAGTGAGATTCTCGGCGGCAAGTTCGGACGCACGCCGGTTACCCTCCACGCTCACCACGGTGCCGTCCGGGCCCACCTGCTCAGCAGCTGCGGCGGCGAACAGGCCGGTCCCGCCGTACAGGTCCCAGGCGCTGCCGCCTCGTGGAGCATGCAACGCCGCGGAGACGACCTCGGTGAGCAGTTCGGGAGCACGTCGGTGGACTTGCCAGAACCCCGTGGCTGAAACACGGAACAGCCGCTCGCCGACACGCTCGGTCACCGTACCGTCGCCGCGCAGGGGAACCAGCGAGCGGGCGGTGCGCACAGCCACATCTGCATCCGCGAGCCGGTCAGGCAGTTCAATGGCCGACGGGTCGAGGTCCCGCCCCATGAGCACCACGGAGACCGGGCCCGCACTCGGGGCAGCCACGTCGATCGCCTCGACGCCGGCCGGGGCGGTCCACTCCCCCAGGCGCAGCGCTCGGATCGGCTCAACGGACAGCGGGTCAGCGCCCACGGGGCGCACGTCGTGGGTGCGCCAGCCACGCATACCGACCCGGCCCTCAGCGTCCACTGCGTAGCGCACGCGAGTGCGCCACCCGAGCCCGTCCAGGTCATGGGGTGCGGGCTCGACCTGCACGTCCTCCAGCGGGAATGAGTCAGACCCGGCGCGCTGCAGCAGCTCGCGTAGCACTTCGGTGGCGATACGCCGCTGGGCAGGAAGGGCAATATGCGCCCACTCCGCGCCGCCGACGCCATCCGGACCAGCCTCCGGCCACACGGACGGCACCCGATCAACGCCCGCTTCAAGCACATCGACCACTTCTGCCCGCCAGAAACGTGCCGACGCTGCACGCTCCGTGTCCTCGAGCACGCGAGCCGTCACGGTCTCGCCGGGTGCCGCCCCGCGCACGAACACAACGCGACCCTCATGGCGTCCGACGAACGTGCCGCCGGCCGCCGGGCGCGTGACGGTCACAGTGAGCAGCGTCGAGCTGCCGTCCGAGTCGGCCGTGTGCGGTCCGGTCTGCGTCATCTGCTTCTCATCTCGTCGTTCGGGCGGTGGTGCGCACTGAATCCTGCATGCGGCCAGCGACCTCGTGGGCGCTGCCAAGCTGCCAGGGCACAGTCGCGATGACCACCCGCGGCAGGTGGGCCAGGTGCGCACGGAGCCGTCGGGCGGACTGGTTGTGGAGGAATTCCTCCCACCAGTGTCCCACCAGGAACTCGGGGATGTAGACAACGACGACGTCCCGTGGGTTGCGAGCCAGCAGCGACATGACGTGTGTAAGCACAGGAGCGCGGAACTGCCGGTAGGGCGAGTACAGGATGCGCAGTGGAACGTGCACGTCGAGTTCGCGCCAGTGCGCCGCCACGGTGCGCCAATCAACGTCGTCGTCGGCCACCGTGAGGGCCTCCAGGGTGGTGGGGCGTGTCGCAGCCGCCACTTCCAGGGCGCGCAGGGTCGGCTTGTCGATGCGGGAGACCAGCACAATCGCATGCGAACGTGCCGGCCGGATCACGGCGCCATCCTGGTCGTGAGGCAGCTCAAGCTCGCGCCGCACCACGGTGTAGTGCCGATGAATCATGGTCATCACCAGCCAGAGCACGGCCATCGCTAGCAGCGCGACCCAGGCGCCCTGCAGGAACTTCGTTGCGATCACCACAACCAGTACGGCGGTCACGACGGCGAAACCCACGGCGTTCACGCCACGGCTCAGCTGGATCCGTCGGCGCTGACGCAGCCGCGTCTGAACCCGCAGTGCACGGGTGTAGTGCCGCACCATGCCAGCCTGCGCAAGGCTGAAGGACACGAACACACCCACGATGTACATCTGGATCAGCAGTGTGACCTCAGCGCGGGTGGCCCACACGAGCACAATCGCCACCGCAGCCAGGACGAGGATGCCGTTGGAGAACGCTAAGCGCTCACCACGCAGTCGTAGCTGCCGCGGCAGATAACCCGAGTTCGCGAGCGCACTGGCGAGGTTCGGAAAACCGTTGAAGGCCGTGTTCGCTGCCAAGAACAGGACGAGGCCTGTCGCCACGGAGATCACGTAGAACAGCACGGATTCGGTGCCGAACACCGCTTGCGCGATCTGCCCGATCACCGGGATCTGCTGATACTCCGTGACCGGTTTCCCGTCGAGCTGTAGATGCACCGTGGGGTCCTCGACGAATCGCACTCCGGTGGCGCCGGCGAGTAGCACGATGCCGAGCAGCATCGTCGAGGCGATGCCGCCCAGCATCATCAGCGTGAGCCCCGCGTTGCGGGACTTCGGCGGGCGGAAGGATGGCACGCCGTTGCCGATGGCCTCCACACCGGTGAGGGCGGCGCAGCCGGAGGAGAAAGCGCGCAGCACCAGGAAGCCGCCACCGAGGGCGGTAAGCCCCTGGTCAAAGGCCGCGTCGGGCACGATCGTGTAATCGGCGCTCGGCGCCTGGCCGATATCGCCGAGTATGGCCTGTACGGCGCCGATCAGGAGTAGCAGCCCGATCGACCCCATGAAGAAATAGACCGGTATAGCCAACACGCGCCCGGATTCGCGCACGCCGCGGAGATTGATCAGGGCGATAGCCACGATCAACGCGATCGCGATGTGCATTTCCCAGCCGTGCAGCACGGGCAGTGCACCGGTCATATACGCGGCAGCCTGCGAGATGGACACCGCGACCGTCAGCGTGTAGTCGACCATCAACGCGGAGCCGACGACACGCCCAGCCGAGCGGCCGAGCGTTTCGTGCACTACGGTGTAATCGCCGCCACCCTGGGGGAATTCGGTGATGTTGTTGCGGTTGCACAGCACCACCATCACCATCAATGCGACCACGGCCACTGCCACCCAGGGACCGACCGCGTAGGCGCTGAGGCCTGCCAACGCGAGGGTCAGCAGGATCTCGTCTGGGGCATAGGCCACAGAGCTGAGCGCATCCGAGGCGAAGGTGGGAAGCGCGATCCGCTTAGGAAGACGCTCGCGGGAGAGATCCTCGGTCGCATACGCGCGGCCGATGAGCGCTCTTTTCAGCGAGCTGGTGAGACCCGACACGCGGAACACTGTAGTGCTCATGAACGGTGCCGACGGTCCGCTGGTCCGTGGCGTCGATCCCTTCTGCCGAGCGCGCCCCGGCGAGGGCGCACAGGACTATCGTGGGCCCGTCATCGCTGAAACAAGGAGTCGGGATGCACTTTGTCGTCATGGGCTGCGGCCGCGTAGGCGCCATGCTCGCCCGTCGGCTGATCGACCATGGCCACCAGGTCGCTGTGATCGACAAGGATCCTGCAGCGTTCCGTCTGCTGGATCATGATCCCCAGGTGGAGCGGGTCGTGGGCATCGGCTTCGACCGGGACACACTGGAGCAGGCGCGGGTGCGCGAGGCCGTGGGCTTCGCCGCGGTCTCCAGTGGAGACAACTCGAACATCATCGCCGCGCGCGTGGTGCGCGAGGAGTTCGGTGTGCGCAACGTGGTAGCGCGGATCTACGACCCCCACCGCGCCGAGATCTACGAGCGACTGGGCATCGCGACCGTTCCCACCGTGCGGTGGGCAGCGGCGCAGGTCATGTCGCGTTTGCTGCCATCGGCTCCCGCACGCGAATACCGGGACGTCTCCGGCAAGCTCACGATGATCGCGGCAGCTCCGCACGCCTCCTGGTATGGCACGCCACTCGTGCAGCTCGAGCAGATGGTCGATGCGCGCGTGGCCTTCGTCACACGTTTCGGCGAGGGGGTAATACCCGATCCCGCGATGCATCTGCAAGAAGGCGACCGCATACATCTCATGGTCCCCACCGATGCGCTTGCCGCCGTGGAGACGATGCTGGCGCATCAGCGCGATGAGGACGCAGTGCGGGCGCGATTCGACGATGCGCTGCACGCGCGTCGCGAGGAGGGGACGGTATGAAGATCTTGATCGTCGGTGCGGGCAGCGTGGGCCGGTCGCTCGCCCGAGAGCTGCTGGACAAAGGGCATCGGGTCACGCTCGTGGACCGGGCCGCGACGGCGGAACTGCAGGCCCAGGTGGCGGGGGCAGCGTGGGTCGATGGTGATGCCGCTGAACTCGCGGTGCTCGAGGAGGCTGGAATCGCCGACGCGAAGGTCGTGGTGGCCGCCACTGGCGATGACAAGGTGAACCTGGTCGTCTCGCTGCTGGCGAAAACGGAGTTCCTGGTCGCCCGCACGGTGGCCCGTGTCTCGCATCCCGCGAACGAGTGGATGTTCGGCCCCATGTGGGGAGTCGACGTCGCCGTCTCCACCCCGCGGATGATGACGGCGCTGGTCGAGGAGGCTGTGAGCGAAGGGCGTGTGGTCACGCTGTTCCGCTTCGCCGGTTCCTCCACGCGGATGGTGGAGCTGACACTGCCAGAGGCGAGCCCATCCGTCGGGCGCACGATCGGATCGATGCGCTGGCCGAGCGGCTGCGTTCCCGTCGGCATCATCCGCGACGGTCGACCGCTCGCACCGACGCCACACGACACCATGGAGGTGGCCGACGAGCTGCTGTTCCTGGCAGCAGAAGAAGACCTGACCACCCTGCAGGCCCTGCTGGCGCCCGGGCACGAGAGCGCAGAGGATGAGCCGCGCCCGCTCACCGGGGCTATCGACACCGTCAACCCTGAGTAGGCGCAGTTCGCCCGTCGACGGATTCAGTCCCGCTCACGCTCGTTGCGGCGGGCCATGAGTCCGCGATGCATCAGCCACACGAGGTAGGCGATCACGGCAAAAGCGGGCAGCCCCATCGCGATCTTCGCCACGCCGAGCGCTGCAACCTGGCCCGTCAGCAGCAAAGGGAGCTGCACGGCGACCTTGGCGACATACAGCACGAGGAACAGGATGGTCGCCGTTGTGTATGTGCGTCGAGCATCCGGGCTGGAACGCCAGTCCTGGACGCGTGGTTCGATCAGACCGATGAACACGCCCACCAGCGGCTGACGCAGCAGCAGCGAGAGAGCGAGAACCACGGCTGCAACGCCGTTGGTGACGATGCCGGGGGTGTAGAACGTCGACCCCTCCCCGGAGCGGATCGCCAGCAGTGCTCCGATGGCCACACCCACGAGCCCGCCGATAGCGCTGCCCACGCTCTCGCGCTGCACCAGGCGCAGCACGAGCGCCACAGCCACCACCGCCACCGCAGCGAGCGAGGCGACGAGCACGTCGCGCAGGGCCACGAACAGCACGACGAACACGAGCGTGGGGAGCACGGATTCGGCCACGCCCCGCGGGCCGCCGATGGCCTGTCGCACGGAGAATTCGTCATGCCGCAATAGGTCAGCAACACCGTCGGACCTGTGACTGTTCTCGGCATCGCGGCCAGGCGGTAGGCCCTGGATGCGCTCCGGTGGCGTGGGTTGCGTACCGCTCATGCTTCGTCCTCATCTGGCATGCGTTCGATCCGGTACCGCGGGTTGTACATCACGCGATGCCCGGAACGCTGAGCAGCGAAACCACTCACCTCGAGTCGAGTACCGGGTTCGATGCCGGGGACGGCGTCGCGGCCCAGCCACACCAGGGTGATGATGCCGGTGCCGTCGCTGAGGTCTGCCTCCACCACCGGGGCGGCGCCAGGCGGCTGGATCACCAGCGAGCTGATGTAGCCCGCCAGGGTCACGCGGCGCCGAACGGTGATGTCCGCGACCGCATCACGCACAGACTCCCGTGCAGGGGTGGCCTGTGCGGGCGCCTCGGCGCTCATCCGATTTCGGTGATCTCGGGGCCCCGGGCGAGCGGATCCAGCGGGCTTTCCTGCTGCGGGATCAGGCCCGGGCGCTGTCCAGGCAGGGTCAGGGGGATCAGCTCCTGGGGGGCCATCGCTTCGCTACCGCGCACCACGACAACCTGCGAGAGCAGGGCTTCGAAGCGGCGGGCTTGCTCGGGCCGGTTCAGCGCTGTGCCCGTGAGGATCGCCCGCAGGAACCAGCGGGGCCCGTCAATTCCGATAAAGCGCGCAGGACGGTATCCCGTGCGGCCGTCGGCCCGTTTGACGGGCAGGCGGGTGATCAGCTCGGTGCCGAAGGGGCCAGGACGGGTCTCTGCGGTGCCGCCCTGCTTCACGACGCTGTCACGCAGCGATCGGCGCACCTCATCCCACAGTCCCCCGGATTTCGGGGCAGCGAAGGCCTGCAGCTGCAGCGAGGATCCTTCAATCACGAGGTTCGCGCCGGTGACGACCTTGCGGCGCTGGTCCATCTCCATACGCAGCTCCATGCCGTCAACCATCGGCACCTCGATGCCGCCCAGGTCGATGCGATCCTCATCCGGGGCATCGGCCTCATCAAAGGGGCCACCGAGCAGATGGCTGCGATCAATGTCCGGTGCGGCGTCGTCGTCTGTCCGTTCGTTCGACTCGTCGGTGACGGACTCGGTGTCCGTCGGCTCCGCTGCGCCCTCAGCCGGTTCGTCGTCGACGGGTGCGTCGGCCTCCGCCGACGCGGTGCTCTTCTTGCGGCGGGAGAACAGTCCCATGCTCAGTGCTTCCTCTCCTCCGTGGCGGCAAAACCGCCGCTGGAGCCAAATCCTCTATCCGCCCGGACGCTCGTATCGAGCGTGTCCACCACCTGCAGTGTCGGTGCGACGAAGGGCACGATGACCAGCTGTGCAATGCGGTCGCCAGCACGGATCTCGAAGGCCTCATCGAGGTCGGTGTTATGCAGCGGAACCTTGATCTCACCGCGATAACCGCTGTCCACGATACCGGGACCGTTCAGCACCGTGATGCCGTGGCGCGCCGCCAGCCCGCTGCGCGGGCAGACCAGCCCGGTGGTGCCCTCAGGCAGGGCCACGCTCACGCCGGTCGGAACCAGTGCCCGTCCCCCGGGTGGAATCTGCAGGTTCTGGCTGCTGCACAGGTCCGCGCCGGCATCGCCCGGATGCGCGCGTGAAGGCAGCACCGCGTGCTCGCTCAACGCCACCGGCATGACGGGGGCGTCCGGGAAATCCTCATGGCAGCCGTGCTCAGTGCTCATGGCCACAAGCGTAGGTGGTGCCGCGCGCCTAGCGCCTGCGCTGGTCGATCCACGCGGCCGTGAGATCATCGGCTCATGTCCGCGCCACGCACTGCCGACTCCGGCGACGTCCTGCACACCGAACGCCTCACCCCATCGCCGGGGGCTTGGGTCGTGGCCTTCGTGTTCGCCTCGGTGTTCGGGGTGGTGCTGGTGCCGCTGGACCTGGTGGTCGCCGCCGCCGTCGCGGTCGCCGCGATGATCATCATGGCGGTGGTGCTCGTGGTGACCTCGCCCGTTATCGAGGTCACCGATCGGCAGCTGCGTGCCGGGCGCGCACAGATCAGCCGTGAGTACGTGGGCACCGTCACGGCGCTGGACCGCGACGCCTGGCAGCAGGCCATGAGCACGGGATTTGACCCGCGCGACTTCCATCTCACCCGCGGCTGGGTGGCGACTGGCGTGCGAGTGCAGATCACGGATCCTACTGATCCGACCCCGGCCTGGCTGCTGTCCACACGCCGACCGGAGGATCTCGCGCTGGCGCTGGCGGCTTCAGGCACGCCCGGTCACGAGGATGCTCAGGCGGAGCACTCCTTGCAGTAGACCAGCTTGCCCTCGACGTGGTCGATCTGGCTGCGATGCTTCACCAGGAAGCAGCTTGCACAGGTGAACTCGTCGGACTGACGCGGCAGCACACGCACGGAGAGCTGCTCGTCGGACAGATCCGCGCCGGGCAGCTCATAGGAATCTGCCGCTTCCGCCTCGTCCTCGTCAACGGAAGGCGTGGACGCCTCGTTACGGCGTCCCTTCAGCTCCTCGATCGAGTCCTCACCGGAGTCATCATCGTTCTTGCGAGGAGCGTCGTAATCTGTGGCCATCTGGCGGACATCCTGTATGTGATCGTGCGGACGCCGGATGAATATCCGGCCTGGTGGAAGCGTGATCCGGTGCGCGCAGGCGGCACCTTGATTTCAGGGAAAGCGCCTCTGCATCGTCGGATGCGGCGCGATTATTGCAGAGCGATGCCCCGATGACAACATCCCGTCGGGATCACTCCGCGCGCACGTCGCACGCCCACGTACATACCGCGTCGACGCCACGATCACCCCGCGTTCAGATCGCTACACGGCCTGCACATCCCGCAGTGGGTCCACCGGGCATAGTGCAAACACACCCGTGGGCCACAGCACTGAGAGGACATCGCGAGGGTTAGGGTCGTGCCCTGGGGTCTGTCCGTCAGCCAGGCCCCACTGCTGTTGCCGGACCACACGGCGGAGAGGACCACGATGCGAGAGCTCGAGCTCGACGGGATCCACGACGACGGCGAGCATGTCGTCCTGATCGATTCCGACGGCGACCGGTACACCCTGCGCATCACGGAGGCGCTGCGCGCGGCCGTGCGTCGAGACCGCCCCGCCCTGGGCGCCCTGCAAGCAGCCGACAGCGCACCGGTGCGCCCCCGCGAGATCCAGGCACTGCTGCGCTCTGGTCGCAGCGCCGAGGACATCGCCGAGCTCGCCCAGGTCCCCGTGGAGCACGTACGCCGGTACGAAGGTCCGGTGATCGCCGAGCGCGAGTGGACAGCGCAGCGTGCCCGCGGCTTCAGCGTTGGCCGCGGCGGCCCAGCTCTGGAGGACGTCGTCGCGGACAGGCTCGCCGCACGTCAGGCCAGTTCCGATACGGCGTGGGATGCCTGGCGCCGACAGGACGGCTCGTGGACGCTGGAGCTGACGTTCTCCGCTGGTGGCCGCACGCGGCAAGCGCACTGGCAGGTGCAGCTCGACGCGCGTTCGGTGACGGCGCTCGATGACGAGGCGCGCTGGATGAGTGACGACGATGCACCCATCGATGAACCGCGGCCGCGCGCCCGGCTGACCGCGATCCGCTCCCGCGTCTATGACGTGGAGGCCGACGGCTCCTTCGAGCACACCCCGCCGCGCGGTGATGGTCACACCCCGCGTCCCCTGCATCCGAGCACAGGACGGCATCCCTCGGCGATCGACGAGGCAGATCTTGATGCGCTCAACGCACGACGTGGGCTGCGTCCCGTGCCGTCGGACAGCTCCGACGGTGCAGAGGGAGTGTGGTCCTCGCTCGAGGACGACAGCTCCCCTGGTGCCGACGTTGAGGCCCACGAGGAGCATCGCCGTGCGCAGGATGATGACCGCTCCAGCGAGATCATCGATCCTGACCAGGACCCCGCTCTTGAGACTGACGACGCTGAGCCCGAGACATCGGCGTCATCGGCATCACTGCAGCAGCCGGACTCGGACGCTGATCGTGATTCCGACGTGGACGCTGCGGATCACGCCGATGACGCCTCCGGGAACGACGAGGTGCACACTCAGGAGACTGTTGACCTCACGCCGCTTCCCGGCTTCGACTCAGCGGACAACGGCACCGAGGAGCCCGACAACGAGGCGAAGGCGACGGCGAAACGGAAGTCGAAGCGGGCGAGCATGCCCAGCTGGGACGAGATCGTCTTCGGCCCTAAGCACGACTGACCGCGTGGCCCGCTGAGGATCATCACGCCCTCGGATTGTCATGCCGCTCAGATCACGAGCTGGATTAGGGGCACCACAGACTCCGCTGATGTCAGCGAGCCGTGCACCCCGATCAGCGCGGAATCCTTCGGCGAACGCAGCCGTTCACACTGAATCGTCCAGCGGCCGCGCGCAAGGATCACGACGTCTCCCGCGCGGCCCCGCATCCGCTCGTCCAGAGCCGTGCCGGCCTCACCCCACAGCCCGGCTGCTACTGCCTGATCAGTGGTGAGGGCGAGGCCGCGCTCCCCCAGCAGTTCCTGCGCATCCGCCGCGACGTGCACGGGGTCATGGCCGGGGGCACGCAGCAGCACGGCGCGCGGTTCTCCGGCGATCGCCTGCACAGCCTCACGCACGCGCGGATGCTGATCCAGCTCGACAGCGTGCTCCGGGTCCGTGTCGACCATCCCGTGATCGGCAATGATCCTCACGCGCGTTCCCGCCGGTGCGCGGCGCAGCAGCACGCCGAGCTCAGCATCCACCGCTGCAAGCGCTTCACGCCACGTATCCGAATCGATGCCGTGGACGTGGCCAGCATGGTCCACATCGTCCAGATGCACATGCACCACGGCACTGTCACCGCCGCGGCGCAGCGCCCGTACAGCGACGTCGGCCCGGTCGTGCTTTCCGTGGGGCACGAGCTCCCACCCGCGATAGGCCATCGCGCTCAGCAGGCTGCGCCCATGCCGGGCAGGAGCGACCTGAATGAAGCGCCGCCCGCTGCGCTCAGCCAGCCCCGGACGCGGCATCCAGTCCTCGCCGCGCAGTACACCATCCCCGGAGAGCTGATGTACCGCATCCCCCGTCGAGGGATCGAACGTCCGGTACCCGAACACACCATGCTGTGCCGGAGCACACCCCGTATGCAGAGAGACCATGGCCGTAGCCGTCGTGCTCGGCGCGACGGTGCGCACAGATCGACTCTCGGACTCGAGCCCACGCAGGGTCGGCGTGAGCGCTCGATGCTGCGCCAGTAGCTCCGTGCCGCACCCGTCCAGGAGCACCAGCAGCTCGCGACCGGTGTCAGGTTCAGCAAGGAGCGATGTGTAGGCGTCCAGCAGACCCGGACGGTCTGTGTTCGCGAAGGGCGGGGGCAGCAGATCGTCCGACCAGTCGACGGGTGTCGTGGTCACACTTGGGCGGGGCTCCACCTCAGGCGTCCGCGGCGTCAATGGCGTCCAGTAGCGCGCCGTGGAAGTCGATGGCAGCCTGCACGGCCGACGGACCATCAGCGAGGGCACTCACGCGCAGGGCGACATCTGCGGGGGCGACGGTGCCGCTGTAGCCATGGTCCGCGCGGCACTCGGGGTCATCGCACACGGCGCGGTCCACGTCCACCCGGTGGGTTCCGCTCCACGCAATACCCAGGGTGATCTCCGCCTCCGTGCCACGCACCCGCTGCCCGTCGGTGTCGAACACCTGCGATAGCCCGGTGCCGCTGATGCGGGTCAACCGCACCCGCTCAGTGGTGGCCACCACCTGGCTGGGATTCAGCTCATCAGCCGGGTCGTCGTCAAGATGCGTGATGAGCAGGTGCGTCGATGTGAGCACAAGGACGGTGAGGTGGCGGCGCACTTCGGCACCGTCAAACGTAGTTTCCGGACGCACGAGATGGGCGGTCACCCGGGCGCGGCGCAGCGACCGTTCGATACTGGAAGCGGCCGTCTGCGGAAAGTAGCCGGCCGCCATGAGGTCACTCAGCAGAGCCGTGGGCAGAGCAGGGGTCATCGCATCAGTGTGTCACTTCTGCGCCCTGTCCGGATCCGGGGGCGTGTCCACCGGGCCGGCGAGGGTGCGGCGCGCAGAGTCCGTGCGGTTCGGTGCGGTCGCGACAGTGGCGTCGGCGCCGACCACCACACAGCCCTGTTGGGCGACGATCACGGGGTACAGATCGAGGCGTGCGACTTCAGGCAGATCCTCTGCGAGACGTCCCATGCGCACGAGCAGATCAGCCAGGGCATCACGATCCGCTGGAGGCAGACCACGGCGGCCGTCCAACCGCACGCTGCCGGCGGGCGCGTCAATCAGACGATGTGCGGCGGGCATGCTGAGCGGCGGGATCGCGTAGGCGATGTCGTCGAGAAGATCGGTCGCGTCCCCGGCAACGGACAGGGAGATCACGGGCCCCAGGGCAGGGTCCTCCACAGTGCGCACCACCATGGGCACGCCGGGCTCAGCCATGCTCTGCACGCGTAGCGGCGCCGAGGAGAACGCGAGGCGCTTACGCATCTCGCGATGAGCGTGCCGCACGTGCGCGGCATCCGCCAGATCAAGCCGCACCCCACCCAGGTCAGCACGGTGGCGCAATATCGGGTCACTGCTCTTGAGCGCCACCGGATAGCCGAGCTGCTCGGCATTGCGCACAGCCAGCTCCTCGTCGGACGCCGGCAGGGACGGGAGCACAGGAATACCGTATGCCTCCAGCAGTTCCGTCACGTCGGTCGTGTCCATGCGGGCCTCGCCATGAGGCGCGGGGATCGCCTCCTCGACGAGTCGACGGGCACGAGCGGGGTCGATACCGTCCAGGATCGGCGGCGCCGCCTCATCCACGTGCGGCCGCAGCGCGGCGGCGAGCATTCCAGCTCCGGCGCGCACGGCGGCATACGGCGTGGTGAAGACGGGCGGCAGCACCGAGTCATCGCGCACAGCCTGCCGCACCTGCTCCATGCGCTCTCGCGTGGTCACCAGGCACACCAAGAGCGCGACCTCACAGTGGCGCGCGACCGTGGCCATCTGCCGAATCACCTGGGCGGGATCGCCCACCATCGTGTCGAGCACACCGGCGACGACGAGATCCACGTGGTCCAGGGCAACCATGGATGTGAAGGCACGCTCAACCAAGCGGTGCGAACCGGTCAGCGGCACGGACCGGTTATCGATGCGCACGTCCAGATGGGCGGTGTCTGCGGCGCCGCGCAGCGCCTCCCCCAGGGCGGGGGTATTGGTCAGCAGGCCAACGCGCGGTCCTTGCGGCAGGCCCTGTCGAGCGATCGCATCGGTGATGTCGAGCAGATGGTCCACGCCCTGGGTGGCCTGCACCACGCCAGCGGAGGCGAGCACCTGGTCAAGTGCGCGTCGCGGCAGGGTGCTGGTGCGCACGAGATGCCCGGGCGGTACGGAGGAACCGGTGGCCGGTGGCCGCATGACGATCAGCGGGGTGCTTCGGGTCAAGCGGCGTGCAATGCGGGTGAACTTGCGGGGGTTCCCCATTGACTCCAGCGCAAGGCCGATCACGTCGACGTCAGGGTCGCCCTCCCAATGCTGCAGGCAGTCATTCAGGGAGACGTCCGCCCGGTTGCCCACGGAGACAAACTCGCTCACACCTGTGCCGCGGGCGTCGACACCGGCCAGCAGCATGGCAGACAGAGCACTGGACTGGCCGGCCAGCGCGGTGCGACCCGTCCTCGGTGTGCCGGGGGCCAAAGAGACATTCAGGCCGTTATCACCGGTGCGCAGGAACCCGAAGGAACCGGGGCCCAGCAAACGCATGCCGTGGCCGCGGACCGCGCTGAGCAGCGTGCGCTGCAGCTGCGCGCCATCCGGTGCGGACGCGAAGGTTTCTGTGGGAATCATGACGCTGCGTACGCCGATCGCGGCGCAGTCCTCCACCGCCTCGAGGCAGGCCTCGGGCCGCACGGCGAGCACGGCGAGGTCCACGGGTCCGGGGACGTCCGCGATGCGGTGGTGGGTGCGGTGGCCGCGGATCTCGAATGCGTCGCGTGCGACCAGATGCACGGCGCCGGGGAACTCGGATCGCTCGAGCGCCGCGAGGATCCGTCCGCCCGGTGAGTCACCGCGAGTGGAGACACCCACCAGGAGGATCGATTCGGGGTGAAGTAGACGCTCCATGGCAGTTGCTTCGGCGGCATGCTCACGTTCGGCCATCACCGCAAGCGAACGCTCCGTGGGATCAATGGAGAAAGACACCAGCACGACGCCGTCGTCGTAGGTGCGTTCAACATCGAAACCAGCATCGGTGAAGACGTTCAGCATCTTCGTGTTCTGGGGCAGCACTTCCGCTGTGAAGGTGCGGATACCTCGTTCACGTGCTGCGGCAGCCAGGTGCTCGAGTAGAACAGAGCCCAACCCGGTGCCCTGACGTGAATCAGACACGTTGAAGGCAACTTCTGCCGTGTCGTCCTCGGTGCGGTCGTACCGGCCGACGGCGATGATCCGCTCCCCCACCAGCACGACGAACGCGACCCGATCCCGGTGATCGACGACGGTGAAACGCTCGAGGTCCTTCTGTGAGAGCGTGGGCATGGCCGCGAAGAACCGCAAGTATCGGGACTGCTCAGACTGAGCCTCATGAAAGGCCTGGAGCGCGTGAGCGTCCTGTGGACGAATGGGGCGCAGATGCGCGGCGGAGCCGTCGCGCAACGCGATATCGGCCTCCCAGTGCGCCGGGTACGCAGGGCGCGCCGAGGGGCTCTCCCCCCGTCGGCGGGAGAAAAGAGCTGCCCCATCGCGCCGTGTCGCCATGTCTGCAGGGTACCGGCCATCCGATGCGGATCACAGGATTTCTCGGTGCGGCCTGCGCTGTCACCCGCCGCATATGGGCGATGATGGCGAACATGGCCCGAAGCAGAGCATCGCAGACCACGGCGGAGGACGAGCCCTTCGAGGAGTCGATCCTCGACATTGACGTCACCAGCGAGATGGAGGCGTCCTTCCTCGAGTACGCCTACTCGGTGATCTACTCGCGCGCTCTGCCTGATGCGCGCGACGGCCTCAAGCCCGTGCAGCGTCGGATCCTCTACATGATGGCGGAAATGGGTCTGCGCCCCGATCGCGGGCATGTCAAGAGTCAGCGCGTTGTGGGTGAGGTGATGGGCAAGCTCCATCCGCACGGCGACAGCGCGATCTACGACGCCCTGGTGCGCATGGCGCAGGACTTCTCGATGCGTCTGCCGCTCGTGGATGGTCACGGCAACTTCGGTTCTTTGGACAACGGGCCAGCTGCGGCGCGTTACACGGAGGCTCGGCTGGCAGCAGCTGCTCTGCTCATGACGGACTCGCTGGACGAGGACGTCGTGGACCTGGTGCCGAACTACGACAATCAGCTCACCCAGCCCGAAGTTCTTCCCGCACAGTACCCGAACCTGCTGGTCAATGGCGCATCAGGCATCGCGGTGGGGATGGCCACAAACATGGCGCCCCACAACCTCGTCGAAGTGATCGCGGCGGCGCGTCACCTGATCGACGATCCGGAAGCCGATCTCGAGGCACTGATGCGCTTCGTGCCCGGGCCGGATCTGCCCACGGGCGGCCGGATCGTGGGGTTGGACGGGATCCGGGACGCGTATCGCACGGGGCGTGGTTCCTTCAAGATGCGTGCCACAACCCGCATCGAGAACGTGACGAGCCGCCGCAAGGGCATCGTCGTCACGGAGCTGCCGTACCAGGTGGGGCCGGAGAAGCTCGCGGAGAGGCTGCGCGATGCCGTGCAGTCCAAGAAGGTGCAGGGCGTCAGCGACTACCAGGACCTCACCGACCGCCACCACGGCATGCGCCTGGTCCTGACCATCAAATCCGGGTTCAACCCGGAAGCGGTGCTACAGCAGCTGTACAAGCACACCCCGATGGAGGAATCCTTCGGGATCAACAATGTGGCGCTGGTGGACGGGCAGCCCCGCACCATGGGCCTCAAGCACCTGCTCGAGGTCTTCGTCGACCACCGCATCGCCGTGGTACGGCGCCGCACCGAACACCGGCTGGGCAAGCACCGTGACCGCCTGCATCTGGTGGAAGGCCTGCTGC
The DNA here is from genome assembly GCF_900258505.1 of Brachybacterium timonense. Lineage (GTDB taxonomy): Bacteria > Actinomycetota > Actinomycetes > Actinomycetales > Dermabacteraceae > Brachybacterium > Brachybacterium timonense. Next base: position 1,570,514 of record NZ_LT984895.1, on the reverse strand, counting down.
TGGCCATCGTGGATATCGACGAGGTCATCCAGATCGTCCGCACGAGCGATGACGCTGAGAGCGCCCGCACCCGCCTGATGACCGTCTTCGACCTCACGCAGGTACAGGCCGAATACATCCTTGAGCTGCGTCTGCGCCGCCTGACGAAGTTCTCGCAGATCGAGCTCGAGGGCGAGCGGGATGACCTGCGCCGCGAGATCGAGCGGCTCGAGGAGATCCTGAGCTCCGAGGAGGTGCTGCGTCGCCTCGTGTCCGATGAGCTCGCTCAGGTCGCTGCTAGCCATGGCACGCCACGCCGTACTGTCCTGCTCGAAGCCGCAGACCAGCCGGCCCCTGCACAGGCGGGAGCCGACCTCGAGGTCGCCGATAACCCCTGCCGGGTGCTGCTGACCGGTACCGGGCTGATCGCCCGGATCGCGGGTGAGGAGCCACTGGTGCGCGAAGGCCAGCGTGGCGCGCACGACGTGGTGGTCTGTGATGTCCGCACCTCGGCACGCTCCGACGTGGGGGCGGTGACCAGTGCCGGGCGTGTGCTGCGTCTGAGCGTGGTGGACCTGCCGGAACTGGTCGCAACAGCCAGCGCGCCCTCGCTCGCTGGCGGCACCCGCATCGCGGACCTCGTGGCGCTCGAGCGCGACGAGCGTGTGGTGGGCCTGATCCGCCTGGGCGAGGACGACATCGCCCGGGGTGGCTCGCTCGCGCTCGGCACTGCGCAGGGCGTGGTCAAGCGGGTGCAACTCGACTATCCGCGCACCGACGGCTTCGAGATCATCGCGTTGAAGGACGGTGACCACGTCGTGAGCGTGGTCGACCTTGAGCAGGACGCTGACCTGGACCTCGTGTTCATCACCTCCGACGCGCAACTGCTGCACTTCCCCGCCTCCGGTGTCCGGCCGCAGGGTCGCGGTGCAGGCGGTGTGGCAGGGGTGAAGCTCAGCGCCGATGCACAGGTGGTCAGCTTTGGCGCGATTGATGTGACAGCAGCCGCCGATGTGGTCACGGTCGCGGGGACCTCGGGAACACTGCCCTCGCTGCAGACAGGCTCGCTGAAGGTCACAGCTCTCGCGGAGTATCCGGCGAAGGGCCGGGCGACCGGCGGTGTGCGCTGCCACCGTTTCCTGCGTGGTGAGGACGCCCTGATCAGCGCCTGGGTGGTGCCTCATCCAGCGCGTGCATGCTCCGAGGCCGGCCAACCGATCGACCTTCCCGCTCCCGTGGGCAGGCGCGATGGTTCCGGCTCACCGGTGGCGGTGCCGATCGCCGCGGTCGGCTGACCCCGCGTGCGCTGATGAGATCGAGACCCACAGAGCCTGACCGCCCGCGCGGGCGAGAGGCGGCGTCACGTGCCCGGCTCCGGGCCTCGCCGGCGATCCGTTCCGAGGTCCTGGCGCTGTTGCTTGGTGTTGCCGGCGCGCTCGCTGGTATCGGCATCGGCGCTTCGTTGCTAACCGGCACAAGGCCGCTTTCCGGCGACCCGTCGATCGGACAGGCAGCCGCGATCGCCTCCTTCGTCGTGGCTGTGCCGATCGCTGCCGCGGTCCTCCTGCTCCTGACCCGACGTCGTGAGCCCTGGCTGCAGAACGCACCGGGTTGGCGCTTGATCGCGGACGTCGCAGTCCTCGCGCTCGTCCACGGCCTGCTCGCATTCTTCTTGGTGAGTGGCGCCTTCTTGGTGTTCCAATCCGCATTTGTCGGGGTTGCCCTGGATCGCGTGGCGGGCACCTTCTGGGTGGCGATCGCCAGTGCCACCACCGCCTACGTGGTCGCCTCCAGCGCCCAGGCTGTGACCACGCGTTCTCTGGCGACGCTACTCGCTGTGTTCGTGGTCGTCGGTGTGCTGTCTGCAGCCCTGGTCTCGCCGGACCCGTTCTGGTGGGAACGCTATTTCTCGGTGCTCGGCGCCCAATCGGACCAATCTGGTCTTCGGTTCAACATCACCCTGCTGTTGACAGGGATCGCTCTGGTCACGGTCTCCGAGGGCGTCGCCCACGATCTGCGCGTGTGGGTGGAGCACATGGGAGAATCCCGCTGGCGAGTGCAGGTTGTCCACGCCGCATTGGCCTCTATCGGGCTGCTCGTGGCCGCGGTCGCGCTGATCCCGATGAACGTCAACCGCACTGCGCACGACATTGCCGCGAAGTCACTCGTGGTCGTCTTCGGACTGATCCTGCTCACGTTCCCTGTGCTGCTGCACTGTCTCCCCGGTGGTCTACGGGCGTTTACAACGGTCGCCCTCGGGCTGTTGATCACGCTGGTCGTGCTCTACGAGGGCCTGGACTACCTGAACATGACAGCCTTCGAGATGGGGGCAAGCATCACCACCTACGCCTGGCTGCTGCTGTTCGTCCGTACTGTGAACGCCGCCGCTGACGGCGTCAGGTCTCTGCCGGCGAGCTCAGGTGATCCCACGTGAAGCACGCCGGGTGTGGGACGGTTATGCCATGACGACCCCCATCCCGCTCACCTCTCCCGACGATCTGCCCGTCGGCATCGCCGCCACGACTGTCAGCGGCGCGGATGCTCTCCATGTGAGCACCTCCGCCAGTGAGGCGACACTGCTCCTGGACGGGGCACAGCTGATCAGCTGGATCCCCGCGGGAGGGCCTGATGTGCTGTGGGTCTCCCCTGAGGCGTCCTATGGCCCGGGCATGAGCGTCCGCGGCGGCATCCCGCTGGTGGGCCCCTGGTTCGGTCCGGGTCGCGACGGCATTAAGCCGTACAAGCACGGCTGGCTGCGCTCCCACCGGTGGACACTCACCGGCGCGCGGTCCACCCCGTCGACGGCTGAGCTGCAGCTGGAGCTGGCGGATCCAGAGCAGTCGGGTCTGCTGGCCACAGTGCATCTTGGCATCAGCACCACGCTGCAGATCGACCTGACCCTGATCGCCGGCTCCCAGGCCGTACTGGTCGAGTCCGCGCTGCACACGTACTTCGCTGTCGACGATGTCCGGGAGAGCTCCGTCGAGGGGCTCGGCGGCATCGGCTTCCTCGACAACACCAGGGGCCTCGCGCCCGACGAGCAGGAGGAGGGCGATCTCCTCCCTGTCCAGCCGCTGGACCGGGTCTACGAGACCCCAGGCCATGATCTCGCCATCCGAACCGCTCGGGGTCGCCGGATCCGGTCAGCCGCAGAGGGCACCAACCGCACCGTGGTGTGGAACCCGGGCGCTGACGGGGCCGCGAAGCTCGAGGACATGCCCACGGAGGCATGGACGCAGTTCCTGTGCGTCGAGCCGGCGGTCTGCAAAGACGGTGCAATCGACCTCGCCCCGGGCGAGGCCCACAGGATCGCTGTCACCTACAGCGTCGAGAACTGATCCAGGGCGACGGCCCTGCTTCCCGGCCGGGTCTCCTGAAGCACCTCCCGGCCGCCTCCTATGAGGCGCCCCGGTCATGTCCTGAGGGGATGCCCTGACACGTATCAGCCGGCCGATCCGTCGGCCGCAGAGCGGGCGTCCTGAACCGGCCGGCGTGCGATCACCTCGGTGACATGCCAGTGCTTCGGGCCGCCGAAGGAGCGGCCGTCGTGCTCCCGCTCCTCGCGCTCGAGAACCTCGAGACCGTCCACCAGCCCGTCAATCTCGTCCTGGCTGAAGAAGCTTCCGTCGGTGCCGGCCGCCCAGTCGTCGCGCTCCCCGAACAGGTCCACCGCCACCACGCCGCCGGGCTGCAGGCATGCGCGGAGCTGTGACCAGACGGCAGTGAAAGCCGGCGGAGTGAGGAAGGAGAGCGTCGCGCAGGACAGCACGATGTCGGCATCGGGGAGGGCTCCTGCCTCCTCCAGCCGTCCCAGACGGGCTGTCACACCGGCGCCGTGGTCCCTCAGTGCGTCGAGGGCGTCCCGCTGGCTCGCATCGACGTCGTAGGCGTGCACGTGGTAGCCAACCTCCGCCAGGTATAGGGCCTCGATCCCGGCACCGGCACCCAGGTCCACGGCCGTGCCTGAGGTGGCTCCTGAGGCGCGGTGCGCGGTGACGGCACGGACGGCAAGAGGCCGCACCGTCCGGCCGTGCTGCGCGGCGTTGTAGGCGGAGAAGTCCCGGTCCTCGGCGCGTGGCTGCATGCGTCCATGCTGCCACGTGGCAGCAGGCGGGTCTCGTCCCTGAGCGATCAGACGGCCCGCAGTGTGACGACGACCAGTTCCCGAGGGTTGTTGACCCGCACGCCGAGGATGGAGTTCCCCAGTCCCCGCGAGATCACCATCTGCGTGCCGGCTTCGGTGTGCACGCCCTCGGTGAGCTCCGGGAGCACACCCTGGTGCGGGGCGAAGAGACCGCCCACGAACGGGATCCGCACCTGCCCGCCGTGGGCGTGACCGCTGAGCACCACGGACGCTCCCCCGGCGGCGTAGTCCTCCAGTAGCTCGGGTCGGTGCGCGAGCAGGATGAGCGGGCCCTGCTGCCCGGCGACCAGCCGTGCGGTCTCCTGGGCGGTGTCGGGCAGATCGCGGCCGTCGGCCCTGTAGACACGCGGATCGTCGAGCCCGCCCAGATGCAGTGCTCCCCCGTCGAGCGTCGCCGTCGTGGTCCGGCCACGCAGGACCTCCACACCCGCCGTGTCGAGGTCATCCAGGAACTGGTCGCGAAGGGACGAGTCCGCTTCATGGTTGCCGAGAACAGCGTACGTCGGGGCCAGTTCGCCCAGGGAGGTGAGGAGATCTCGCGTCGCCGTGGTGTCCTGGGTCCGCACGTCGATGAGATCGCCGGTCAGCGCGATGACGTCCGGGCTCGCCGCGGCGGTCTCGGCGAGGATCCGTTCATGGAAGCCGCGATGATCAGCGGCGTGCAGGTCGGAGATCTGCACGATCCGTGTGCCGTCCAGGTCCTGCGCCAGCCCCGGAACGGACACCTCCACACGGCTGACCTGCAGACGGTGGTTGTCCCACAGCAGCCAGAGCGTGGAGCTCACCAGCAGGGCGAGGATCAGCACGCCAGTGAGGATGATCCTGACGTGTCCTCGGGCGCGCAGGGGGTCATGCTCCGGCTCGCCCACGGACAGCCCGCTGTACCGTCTCATCCCGCGTGAGGGCTCGGGCAGGATCATGCTGAGGTCGTGGCAGGTGGCAGCATGGACGTCCCCATGCTCATCGCACCGAGTGGCCGGCCTGGGCGAGCTCTGTCTTGACCTCGTCGATCCTGACGGTCCCGAAGTGGAAGATGCTGGCGGCGAGCACCGCGTCCGCACCGGCTTCGACGGCCGGCGGGAAGTGTGCCGCTGCCCCGGCACCGCCGGAGGCGATCAGCGGCACGGTGGTGGCCGCGCGGGCGGCACGGATCAGCTCGAGGTCGAATCCTCGTTCCGTGCCGTCGGCGTCCATCGAGTTCAGCAGGATCTCGCCGGCGCCGCGGCGGGTGACCTCTAAGATCCACTCGATCGCGTCGATACCGGTGCCGCGACGTCCGCCGTGCGTGGTCACTTCGAAGCCGCTTCCGGAGCGGGCTGGTCCCTCGGGTGTCTCCTCGCAGACGCGTCGGGCGTCGATCGAGAGCACGAGCACCTGGTTTCCGAAGCGGTCGGCGATCCGATCGATCAGCTCGGGATCGGCGATCGCCGCGGTGTTCACACCGCACTTGTCGGCGCCAGCGCGCAGCAGCTCGTCGACGTCCGCGACGCTGCGCACTCCCCCACCGACGGTCAGCGGGATGAAGACCTGCCCGGCGGTGCGGCGCACCACATCGACCATGGTCGAGCGCCCGGAGGACGAGGCGGTGACGTCGAGGAAGGTGAGTTCGTCGGCCCCTTCGGCGCCGTAGCGGGCAGCGAGCTCAACGGGATCACCAGCGTCACGCAGGTTGCGGAAATTGACGCCCTTGACGACCCGCCCGTCATCGACGTCCAGACAGGGGATCACACGAACAGCCAGGGTCATGGTGCTCTCCTCGCACACTCGGTCGGGTCAGTGCTCAGGCGGTCCGCAGCGCTCGCTCGGCGGGGCTGCGATCCCTGCGAACGGGTGGGTGATGGACGACGGTGCGTCAGGCGTCGATGCGGTCGAGGTCCAGCTCCTCGGCGCCCTCGATGATGAACTGCTTGCGTGGCGCGACCTCGGATCCCATCAGCAGCTCAAACATGGCAGTGGCGGCCTCCGCATCTTCGATGCGGACGCGCCGCAAGGTGCGGTGGCGCGGGTCCATGGTGGTGTCGGCCAGCTGGTCGGCATCCATCTCACCCAGGCCCTTGTAGCGCTGGATCGGCTCCTTGTACCGCTTGCCACGCCGCTCGAGGCTCTTCAGCAGGCGTTGCAGCTCAGCCTCCGAGTAGGTGTAGACGTATTCGTTCTTCTTCTTGCCGCCATGGATGATCTCCACCCGGTGCAGCGGTGGGACCGCGGCATAGACACGACCTGCCTCGACCAGCGGCCGCATGTACCGGTGGAACAGAGTCAGCAGCAGGGTACGAATGTGGGCGCCGTCAACGTCGGCATCGGTCATCATGATGATCTTGCCGTAGCGGGCGGCGTCCAGGTCGAAGGTGCGTCCCGAGCCAGCACCGATCACCTGGATGATCGCGGCGCACTCGGCGTTCTTCAGCATGTCAGTGATCGACGCCTTCTGGACGTTCAGGATCTTCCCGCGGATCGGCAACAGTGCCTGGAACTCGGAAGACCGGGCGTTCTTCGCGGTGCCGAGCGCGCTATCGCCCTCGACGATGAACAGCTCGGAGCGCTCCACGTCGGTGGCACGGCAGTCCGCGAGCTTCGTCGGCATAGTGGAGGACTCCAGCGCGTTCTTGCGGCGCGAGACCTCCTTGTGCATCCGCGCGGCGATGCGGGCGCGCATCTCGGAGACCACCTTGTCGATGACGAGCGCCGCCTGTTCCTTCTCGCCCTTCTTGGTGGAGGTCAGGAACTCGGTCAGGCGCTCCTCGACCACCTTCGCGACGATCTGCCGGGCCGCGGGGGTGCCCAGCACCTCCTTGGTCTGGCCCTCGAACTGCGGCTCGTCGATCCGCACACTGACCACGGCGGTGAGACCGGCCAGGGTGTCGTCCTTCTCGATCTTCTCATTCTTGGCGTTGAACTTGACCCGGCGCGCCTGATTCTCGACCTGCTTGCGCAGCACCTTCACCAGGGCCTGCTCGAAGCCTGCGACATGGGTGCCGCCCTTCGGGGTAGCAACAATGTTCACGAAGGAGCGGGTGATCGAGTCATAGTCACTGCCCCAGCGCAGGGCGATGTCGACCTCGCAGGTGCGTTCCACGTCGGTGGAGACCATGTGGCCGTTCTTGTCGAGCACCGGCACGGTTTCGGTGTAGTCGCCGCTGCCCTGCAGACGGATCACGTCGGTGATCTTCTGGTCCTGCGCAAGGTACTCGACGAACTCGGAGATACCGCCGTCGTACCGGAAGGTGCGCGTTGTCGGCATATCCGGGTTCGCCTCGGGTCGGTGATCGGTGACCGCGAGCTCCAGGCCCGGCACGAGAAATGCCGTCTGCCGGCAACGCCGCACGAGCTCCTCAAGGGAGAAGTGCGATCCCTTCACAAAGATCTGTGGATCAGCCCAGTAGCGCACCCGCGTGCCGGTGACACCGCGCTTGACCTTGCCGACCACCCGCAGTTCAGCGGGCCCGTCCGCCGGGGTGAAAGGACTGTCGGGGCGCGGTTCGCCCTCGTCGGCGAACACCCCTGCCTTTCCTCGACTGAAGCTCATGGCATAGGTCTTCCCGGCACGGTCGACCTCCACGTCGACCCGGGCAGACAGAGCGTTGACCACACTCGCGCCCACACCATGCAACCCGCCGGCCGCCGCGTAGGAGCCGCCGCCGAACTTCCCGCCGGCATGCAGCTTCGTGTAGACCACCTCGACACCGGTGAGGCCAGTACGGGGTTCCGTGTCCACGGGGACGCCACGGCCGGTGTCACGTACCTCGACGGAGCCGTCGTCATGGAGGATCACGGCGATCTGGTCGCCGTTGCCTGCGAGTGCCTCATCGACGGCGTTGTCGAGGATCTCCCACAGGCAGTGCATGAGGCCGCGTGAATCGGTGGAGCCGATGTACATGCCGGGGCGCTTGCGTACAGCTTCGAGGCCTTCAAGCACCTGCAGGTTGCGGGCATCGTAGGCGGTGGAGCTGCGCGAGGACGACGCGGACGCTGCGGCGCCGCGGGAGCTGCTGGTGGATGTCGACACCCCATCGATGGTACGGGGAGGCGGCGGTGATCTGCGGTATTGCGGCGGCGCTCACATGGGCGTGCCGTCGCAGCCTCACGAGTAGAGCACCGGATCACGTAGCGCTGCGGGATATGTTCCGCCACCAGCGAACCCGTGGCCCACACCACCGCATCCAGGACGCGCGGGTGCTAGAAAAGGGGCATGAACACGACTCTTGAAGCTCCCCGACTCACCGCGCACGACCGCTGCGACCGCTGCGGCGCCCAGGCGTACGTGAAGGTGGTCCTCACGGCGGGCGGTGAGCTCATGTTCTGCGCGCATCATGCTCGCGCGCATGCCTCGGCTCTGGAGCCGATCGCCGATCAGGTCATCGACGAGACCGATCGTCTGCACGCGAAGCCCGAGCTGGTTGAGGACTGATTCGCTGAGCCTTCCGAGCTCTTCTATGTCACGGCCCTGTCCCGCATGGACAGGGCCGTTCTCGTGCCGAACGACGCAGTGTGCCCCAGGCGTTCTCGCCGCGGCCACGCAGGATCACCGCGACTGCCGTGCCAGCTCTTCCGGGCCGCCGCGCAGGAGCACACGGGCGTCACCCGCATACTCCACCCACTGGGTGCCAGTCTCTGGCCTCGGGTAGCGCACTCCGGTCGCAGTGAAGCCGAGCCGCTCATAGGAGCCAGCAGCTGCGACGTTCGAGTCATCGACCTCGAGCAGAAGACGCGGCCGCCCCAGGGCCACCGCGCGCTCGGCGATCGCCCGCCACAGCATCGAGGAGACTCCACGGCCACGCAGTGAGGGACGCACCCACAGGGACACGACGATCGACTGATCAGGATCGATCACGTGCTCGTCGGTATACCCCTCAGGCAGCAGCGCGATCCCGCCGGCCGGTGGGATACCGGCGATCTCCTGACCCTCCGCGTCGACGGCACGGGCCTGGACATGGATGCGCGGGCCCCGCAGCTCCTCGCGCCATTCGGCTTCGGTGAGCTGTTGGGCCTCGTCGAGCGTTGCCCAGAATGCCGTCGGTGAGTCCTGCAGCATCTCCAGACGCAGATCGCGATGCGAGCTCCAGTCCTCGGGGCCCATCTCGCGCACGACATAACCAGCAGGGTCGGGCATGTTGTCCTGTTGCTCCTGGGCACCGTGCCGCCGCGCCTTTCGCGGGCGAGGCGGCGGCAATGGATCAGTCCAGGTAGTCCCGCAGGACTTGCGAGCGGGAGGGGTGGCGCAGCTTCGACATGGTCTTGGACTCTATCTGGCGGATCCGCTCGCGGGTGACACCGTAGACCTTGCCGATCTCGTCCAGTGTCTTGGGCTGGCCATCCTCGAGGCCGAAGCGCATGGACACCACACCGGCTTCCCGCTCCGAGAGGGTATCCAGCACGGAGTGGAGCTGCTCCTGCAGCAGCGTGAAACTCACTGCATCGGCCGGCACCACAGCCTCGGAGTCCTCGATGAGATCGCCGAATTCGCTGTCGCCGTCCTCGCCCAGCGGGGTGTGCAGCGAGATCGGCTCGCGACCGTACTTCTGGACCTCGACCACCTTCTCGGGAGTCATGTCCAGCTCCTTGGCGAGCTCCTCCGGGGTGGGCTCACGACCCAGGTCCTGCAGCATCTGACGCTGCACGCGGGCGAGCTTATTGATGACCTCGACCATATGCACGGGGATGCGAATGGTGCGGGCCTGGTCCGCCATGGCGCGGGTGATCGCCTGGCGGATCCACCACGTGGCGTAGGTGGAGAACTTGTACCCCTTGGCGTAATCGAACTTCTCGACGGCGCGGATCAGACCCAGGTTGCCCTCCTGGATCAGGTCCAGGAACAGCATGCCGCGGCCCGTGTAGCGCTTGGCCAGGGAGACCACCAGGCGCAGGTTCGCCTCCAGCAGGTGATCCTTCGCGGCCCGGCCGTCCTCAGCGATGATGGCGAGTTCGCGGCCAGCTTTAGTCTTGCGCAGCGATTCGTCGCGTTCGAGCTTCTTCTCAGCGAACAGGCCGGCCTCGATGCGCTCAGCCAGTTCAACCTCCTGGGCGGCGTTGAGCAGCGCCACCTTGCCGATCTGCTTGAGGTAGTCCTTGACCGGGTCTGCGGTGGCGCCAGCGGTGACCACCTGCTGCGCCGGGGAATCATCCTCGGTGCTGGCGTTGACGACGAAGCCGCCCGAGGCTTCTGCCTCGTGCTCGTCCTCGCTCTGCTCTTCGGTCTCCTCGACGTCCTCATCGTCGACGGGATCGTCGTCGGTCTCCTTCGCAGCGGACCGGCGGGTCGTCGTCTTTGCACCGGACCGGGCCGAGGAGCTGCGACGGGTCGACGTCTTCTTCGCGCTTTTCTTCGTGGTCGTCTCGTCTGCGCTGGTCTCGGCATCGTCGGCGCCAGTGGCAGTCTCGTCAGCACCATCTGCGGTGGCAGTGGAGAGCTCCTGCTCCTTCGTCGTCGCAGCCGACGCCTTGCTCGAGCGCTTGCGCGTGCTGGACGAGGAACCTGCCGCCTTCGAGCCCGCGGCCTTGGTGGCGGTGGTGCTCGCAGACGAGGTCGAGGTCTTCGACGTCGAGCTCTTCTTCGCGCTCGTCGATCCGCTCTTCGCGGTCGACCCACTCTTCGTGCTCGTCGATCCGCTCTTCGCGGTCGTCGATCCGCTCTTCGCGGTCGTCGATCCGCTCTTCGACGTCGAGCTGCTCTTTGATCCGCTGCTTCGCTTCGCGGTCGAGCGGGCGGACGTGCGCGAGGTCGTCGACGTCGAGCGAGAAGCGGAGGTCTTCTCGGTGTCGTCGGTGGTGGTCTCAGCAGACGTGGAGGAGGTCACGGATTCCTTCTTCCGGCGGTGCCGCAGCAGCTCCGCCCAGCTCGGGCATGGTCATCTCAACGGGGCCTGCGGACCGACGTCCGCGTGTGTTGGATCCCGAGGATCCAGCACTATTCAGCCGTTTCACGGCGCACGAAGGTGCGTCGCCGTCAAGCCCCACGAGTATAACGCTCGCACTGGCAGGTTATTCCCGCGGCGGACAACGCCGACGACACACCGTCGATGGCACGATGTGCAGCGCGCGGCAAGTCCATCCCGAGGCGCCCATACCGACGGCGTGGTGTGCCGCCACGAGCCGTCCTGCTTATCAGCGCCGGTGCGTCATGACGCGTTCGGCAGACCGTCCTTGACCGTCAGGACGGGGCACGGGGATCCCAGGACGACGCGACGAGCGGCGGCGCCGAGGGAGAGTTTGCCGATCGGAGACTTGCGGCGCAGTCCGATCACGATGCAGGACGCCTGCTGCTCCTCAGCTGTCGTGAGCAGGAAGTCACCCGCCTCCTGCTCGCTGTCCTGGATCACGGTGACGTCGACATCATGCCCTTCAAGCTCATCGAGGGCGCGACGGATCTCTGCCTCATCCGCGGCCATGCGGCCGTTATCGGGGTCGTGGTACTGGTGAGCGGCGATGATCAGGTGGTCGCTCGTGCGTCGGGCCTGCGCGAGTCCAGCGTTCAGCGCTGCACGCCCCTGGGCGGACGGCGCGAACGCGACAACGATGCTCATGGCCGACCTGACCGTCCTCTCCCGCCGGTGGTCACCGCAGGCCCGCCCTGCGGTGTGTGCCGGTATCCCCGCGGCACTGCGGTGAGACCCGACCGGATCAGGTTACCTGAGTCATGACCCAAGAAAGTCCCTCACCCACTGCTCGACATCTGGATGCGGCAGCAGGAAAGCATCATGTCCGACCGGGGAGGAGGCCAGGTGCTCGTGCGCACCGGGGATCGCCTGAGCCATGCGGGTCGCCATGGCGGGCGGGAACAGTCGATCCGAGTCGAAGGAGATCACCAGAGTGCGGGCACGGATTCTCCCCAGTGCTTCCTCCAGACCTCCCCTGTCGCGTCCTACATCGTGGGTGTTCATGGCTCGGACGAGCACGAGGTAGGAGTTCGCGTCGAAACGGCGGATCAGCTTGTCGGCGTGATGGTCGAGATAGCTGGTGACCTGGTGTCGCCCCGTGCCGTGCAGCGGGTCCTCTCCGTGCTGTGCTTGGTTTCCGAAGCGTTCCTCGAGCTGATCAGCTGCACGGTAGGTGGTGTGGGCGATTCGGCGAGCGATGCCCAGTCCGGTATGAGGTCCGCCACCGAGAGCGTGGTCGTAGTAGTCACCACCTGCGAAACCGGGGTCGGCGTGGATCGCGGCGACCTGGGCACTGTTCCAGGCAATCTGGTCGGCGCTGGCACGTGCACCGGTCGCGGTGAGAACAAGTCGCTGCACACGATGTGGCACGGTGACCGCCCACTCCACCGCGCGCATCCCGCCCATGGATCCGCCGATGACGAGCGCGAAACTGTCAATGCCCAGGTGGTCCGCCAGGGCGATCTCCGCCGCTACCTGATCGCGGATGGTCAGGGACGGGAAGCGGCTGCCCCAGGGGCGGCCGTCGAGGCCGGGTGAGCTCGGTCCTGTGCTGCCTTGACAGCCGCCGAGCACGTTCGCAGCGATCACGAACCAGCGCTCGGTGTCGATTGGGCGTCCGGGACCGACCACAGAGGGCCACCAGCCCTCGCTCGGATGGCCGGGCCCCGCTGGGCCGCAGACGTGCGAGTCGCCGGTGAGGGCGTGCAGGACGAGCACGGCGTTGGAGCGGTCAGCGTTCAGCTGCCCCCATGTCTCGTAGGCAAGGCGCACCTGGGGAAGCACTGCGCCCGATTCGAGGTGCAGCGCACCCAGCTGCGCGAATTGTCTGTTGCCCGGCAGGCCCCCAGGACGCCATGCGCCCGTGACAGATGAGGAGCTGCTCGCGCTATTGCTGCCCGGTTCGCGAGAGCCGTCCGCATCGATGGCCCACTCGGCATGAACATCGGCGCGCTCGGCCCGTCCCCGGGTGGGTTCGTTCGAAGGCTTCGCTCCCGCGGTCCACGCCGTCGGGGTCGCGCTCGAGGGCGCAGTTGACGTGCCCGCCACCACCGCCATAGCAGTCAGCTCCTTCCCGCACCGGTTGCTGCTCTGATCACCCCGCGACCCACGATGCGAACCTGAGAACGAGCATCAGGGCTTCGGAGATGATCCACCGGGCCACCAGGCGGGGACGTCCGGCCCGCAGACCACGGCTGCGAGCAAGAGTGCCAGAGGATCCTCCCGATCGTGAGCCAGGCGATGATCCGCAAACCGCCCCGCTTGCGCGTACCGATGGCTCCACCAGGCGAGGATGGCGAGGGTCTCGACCGTCGTGCACCAGGCGCTCAGAGCCGTGTCGTCCTCTCCGGCTTGGAGCATCCCGTCCAGCAGACCCTCTGTGTGCTCGAGCACCTCAAAGCAGCTCCCACCAGGCATGACGTCGGGATGCGGGACGAATGATGCGTCGTTCACGATGCGGGAGAGAAGATGCTCGCTGACGTCGCCGCCGCCCTCCGCACGGCTGGGAAGCACGTCGATGAGTGCGCCCGGATGAGGCAGATGAGCGAGCAGGGTGATCCACGTCTGCACCCGTTCACACTCCGTCATGCTCGCGTCAGCTGACTCCTGCTGCGACCAGCGTCGAAGGACCTCGCGCACCGCGTTCAGACCGTCCATGACCCGTCTCGCATCCGGCCGATCACCACCCACCGCCTCGTGGCAGCGAGAAGGACCCTTGAGCAGTCCGCAGGCCGCATGATGCCGACCGAGCTCCGCCAAGCGTTCACGGTTTCTGTCCGTATCGGCGGGCAACGGCGTGCCGTCGAGCACGGCGCCCGCGGCCGTGATCGTCTCCTCGATCGCGGGCAGTGGAACCGTGGGAGAGACCAAGAGGTCCACTCCCTGCGCATCCTGCTCCCCGAGCACGACGAGCCGGGCGGTCCCGCCACCGACGATCCAGATATCGGGCAGGCCGAAGCGTTCAGGCAAGAGGCGGTCGGCCGCCACGAGGACCCGACTGGCGAGGGTGATCGCGAGACCGTCGAGCAGGTGATCTGGCACCTCCTCACGACCGTCATCCAGCAGGATCAGAGCATCGGCGCAATGCACGCCGCGCTCCTGCATGTCATGAAGGTGTCGCTCCACTCCTTCGAGGCCGCCGGGCGTGAGCACGTGCTGCAGCGGCGTCGCGGTGATCACGGCGGTGTGATCCGGTCCGCAGCCATCGAGCAGCAGTACATCTCGGGGAACGCTGGCCATGGCCAGCTGTGCTCTGGCGATCATCTCGGCGGGCCCGGTGGGGCTCGCGACGAGCCTCGCAATGTCGGGAACGTCAGCTTCACTGCTGCGTGGGGGATCGTGACGATGTGCATCCATGGCTCGAGCCTGCCCTGGCCGCCGGATCCACGGCGGCGGACTGTGCACGGGTTGGCGTGGGGAGGATTCACGGTGCGACGCGACGGAGCAGTGCACCCCTTCAGACTCACGTGACAGGATCAGGACACCCACCAGCTGCAGCGCCTGTCCGGGAGTTCCTTCATGCCGACTGATCCTCATGCCGCCCTGCTCACTCAGCTCGATACCGATCTGGTCTCTGCACTGCAGAGGATCCTTGAGCAGGAGCTTGCCGCACGCCACATCGAGCTGCAGGCCCTGGGCACCGAGGTCCATGCCCTGGTGAGCCACCTGCAGACCTTTCTGCGTGGCGGGAAACTGCTGCGGCCGCGGTTCTGCCTCCTGGGCGGCCTCGCCGCGCTTCCCACTGCGCCATCTGCTGAGCAGCTTGCGATGCTGGCGCACATCGGCGCCGCTATCGAAATGGTGCAGGCGGCTGCCCTCATCCACGACGACGTGATCGACCACTCCCCCATGCGACGCGGCAGACCCGCTGTGCATGTGGCGGCTGAGAAAGCGCACCGCCATGCGAACCTGATCGGAGACTCCGCCGAGTACGGTGTGGCCACCGCGATCGTGTTGGGTGACCTGGCACTGTCCTGGTCAGAGCAGATGGCCGCACAGCTTGAGCGGACTGCGAGCCTGGACATCGGCAGCGCTTCTCGTGCCCGCGCCGAGTTCGATCTGCTGCGCACCGAGGTGATGAGCGGCCAGTACCTTGACATCCTCCACCAGGCTGGTGGACTCACTTCTGCCGCAGATCCGGAAGAGGCTGCGCTGCGTGTGATCCGTTGGAAGACCGTGCCGTACACCGTGGATCGCCCGGTCCGCATCGGCGCAGCACTCATGGGCGCCAGCACAGACCTGCTCGATGAGCTCACGCGATGGGCTATCGATGTCGGCACCGCCTTCCAGTTGCGCGATGACCTGCTGAGCATCGTCGGCGATGAAGCATTGACGGGCAAGCCCGTCGGTGGCGATATCCGCGAGGGGAAACGCACAGTGCTGCTCGCCCGCACCGAGGCAGCAGCCGACGCGTCCGACATGGCTGTGCTACGCGAGACGGTGGGACGCGCCGATGCATCGCAGGAGCAGGTGCTGTCCGTCTGCGACCTGATGCGCGCCACCGGCTCCGTTGACTCCGTGGCGGCCGATGTGCGCACTCGAGCCGAACGCGCCCAGGCGCTTCTGGAGGAATCTCAGCTGCTCAGTCCGCTCGGTGTTGCCGGGCTCGGGCAGCTCGCCGCGGTCGCGACCGACCTCACACCTCTGCGTCTGTGAGGACACGCGACTGGCCGTCAACGCAGCCTGGCCTCTACAGCGCGAGGGCCTGAGCGCGTCGGCGCACTTCACCGCGCTGTCCGCGCCGCAGATGATCGATCGGCCTGCCCGGCAGCGAGTCATCCTCGGTGAAGAGCCATTGCAGCGCCTCAGCGTCGTCAAAGCCGCCGTCGCGCAGCACGGTGATGGTGCCGGGCAGGTGCTGCACGACACGCCCGTCCAGGAGAAGCTCTGCTGGAATGCTCCGTACCACGGGGGCGCCCCGGCGCACCGCCAGCAGCTGCCCGTCATCGAGTAGGCGCCGCACGACCGAAACCTCACAATCGAGCTGCTCAGCTGCGTCGGGCAGGGTCAACCATTGCGTGATGATGTCGTCCAGTTCGTCCACACAGCCCAGGGTGCCACGTCGCACCAGCTGATGGCGCAGAGCGCCCGTGTGTCGCTGCCCAGAACCGGGACCGGCGCATCCTAGCCTGAGGCCGTGACCTCGGCGACGTCGACTTCCCCCGACACCGACCAGCTCCTCAACGGCCGCTACCGCATCGAGGAGCGGATCGCGCGCGGCGGCATGGCCACTGTTCATCGCGGACGCGATGAGCGGCTGGACAGAGTCGTCGCGCTCAAGATCATGCACCCGCACCTGGCGCAGGACGAGCAGTTCCGTCGGCGTTTCGCCCGCGAAGCCCGTGCCGCAGCCCGGCTCGCTCACCGCAATGTCGTGGGGGTGTTCGACCAGGGCGAGGACGCCGACCGCATCTATCTCGCGATGGAACTGATCGAGGGTGAGACGCTGCGTGAACGCATGGCACGCTGCGGCGCACTCACGATCGACGAAGCCCTCGAGATCACCGCGCAGATTCTCGAAGCACTCGCGGCAGCGCACGAAGCCGGCATCGTCCACCGTGACATCAAGCCGGAGAACGTGCTGATCGACTCCGAGGGCACGGTCAAGGTGGCGGATTTCGGTCTTGCCCGCGCGATCGGAGCGGCACACTCCTCCACGAGCGCCACGCTGCTGGGCACTGTTGCCTACATCAGCCCCGAGGTCGTCACCCGCGGGCAGTGCGACGAGCGCAGTGACCTGTACTCGCTGGGCGTGATGGTGTTCGAGATGCTCACCGGCGCCCAGCCCTTCACCGGGGAACAGCCCGTGCACATCG
This sequence comes from Brachybacterium timonense, assembly GCF_900258505.1. GTDB lineage: Bacteria > Actinomycetota > Actinomycetes > Actinomycetales > Dermabacteraceae > Brachybacterium > Brachybacterium timonense. The sequence continues at coordinate 1,553,703 of NZ_LT984895.1, read as the reverse complement.
CATTCCAGCATGTGCACGACGACATTCCCGCGCCTTCCAGTCGTGCTGACGGAATCCCGCGCTCGCTTGACTCACTCGTGCTGTGGATCGCCGCACGGCGCCCCGAGTCGCGGCCGCGCAGCGCCCGTCAGCTGCTGCATGCCGTGCGAGAGCTGCGCACCAGCCTTGCCCCGTCTGTGCTCGCGCGTCGCCCCGCTCCCTGTGAAGCGATCGACGCTGCTACAGGCGAGCTGCCTGCGCTGACCGCGTCCCTGGACGCCCAGGAGCTCAGCGCCGCAGCCGCCGTGCGTTCCTTCCCGCTCGCACGCCTTGACGCCGTAGAGGAGTCCGACGGCTCGGCATGGGATAGCAACCGTGCGCGTGAATCCACATCACCGGACAACCCCGACGTATCGGCCGACGACTCCTCGGCTAGCGATCCCCTGCGCTCACCGCGCACGGTCACCATGCATGCTCCCCGTGCACGCCGAGGGCGTCACCTTCCGCACGGCACTCGTCGTCGTTCCCGCCCCATTGCGGCGCTGGCCGGGCTCGCGCTCGTAGCGTCGCTGGGCACAAGCGCCTGGGCTGGCACCGACTGGTATCTCATGAACGGCCCCGGCGCGGACCGAACCGTTCCGGTGCTCGTGGGCACCACCCTGGCGGATGCGGAAACGGCTCTGACAGCCGCCGACCTCGAGACCCGCACCGTTGAGGAGTTCAGCGAGACGGTGCCTGTCGGGCACATCATCAGTGCGAGCCCCGAGAGCGGCAGCGTGGTCAAGCGTGGCGGAGATGTTCGCGTCGTCGTCTCCAAGGGGCGCGAGACCTTCGCTGTTCCCGATGTTGCCGGGCTCAGCCGTGAAGAGGCCCGCAGTCGCGTCGAAGCGGTAGGGCTCGTGCTGGTCGAGGACGATCCGGAGTACTCCGAGACCGTCCCGAAGGGCGAGATCATCTCGCAGTCCCAGCAGGCTGACGCGCTGCCGGCAGGCGGCGAGGTGCATGTCGTCGTCTCACAGGGGCGTGTGCCGATCCAGATTCCGGATCAGACCGGGAAGGGGTCCGACGCGGCCCGCAGCGCGCTCGAGAATGCCGGCTTCGCGGTGCGTACGGCCACTGCGCACTCCGGTTCGGTTCCCAAGGGCTCTGTCATCTCACAGACGCCGTCCGGTGGCACCGGTCATCGTGGCGACACCGTCGAGCTGGTGATCTCGGCCGGTCCCGAGATGATCGCGGTGCCGGATGTGTTCCGCAAACCGGAGGCGGAGGCGCGCAGTGCCCTCGAAGGGGCAGGTTTCACCGTGCAGGTCCGCTATGACCGTGGCGAGCCGGTGTTCGGCCTCGTGTACCAGCAGTCCACCGCAGCCGGAACGAAAGCCGCGAAGGGCTCCACGATCACAATCGACGTCTTCTAGCACGAGCCTCCTCCGGGAGAACTCGCGCGTGCTTCGTGGGCGCCACAAGCTGCGGGGAACCGGTGCTGCACCGACGCCGCCTGCTACGTCGGCGTCGGCCAGTCGGACGACGGGCCCGTCGGGCGGATCTGCAGTCCACGCATGCGATCGCGTGAGCGTCAGCTCGGCCGCGATGGTGACGTGGCCGCGATCATCTCTGCCACGAGGAAGGCGAGCTCGAGAGACTGCTGATGGTTCAGACGGGGGTCAACGAGGGTCTCGTACCGCTTTTCGAGCGCGGCCTCATCAATATGATCCGTCCCGCCGAGTACCTCCGTAACATCATCCCCGGTCAGCTCCATATGCAGGCCGGCCGGCACGGTGCCGAGCTCACGGTGGACCTCGAAGAAACCCACCACCTCGTCGAGAATCGCATCGAAGCGGCGCGTCTTGTACCCGTTCGAGGACGTGATCGTGTTGCCGTGCATCGGATCGGTCATCCATGCCACGCGGGCGCCGGCATCGCGCACACCTTCCACAAGGGCGGGCAGGCGATCACGGATCCGGTCGGCCCCCATACGGGTGACGAAGGTGAGACGGCCCGGCTCCCGGTCAGGATCGAGGCGATCGATCAGTGCGAGTGCGTCATCGACGGTGGCTGTCGGGCCGAGTTTCACACCGATGGGGTTGCGCAGGCGAGACATGAAGTCCACATGGGCACCATCGAGCTGCCGCGTGCGCTCGCCGATCCACAGGAAGTGCCCGGAGCAGCCGTACACCTCACCGGTACGAGAGTCGATGCGCGCGAGCGCCTCTTCGTAGTCCAGCAGCAGCGCCTCATGTGAGGAATAGAACTCCACCACCTTGAGCGCGTCGAAGTCGGCACCGATCGCGTCCATGAATCGGATCGCCTTGTCGATCTCCTCCGCCAGGCGTTCGAAACGCTTGTACGCGGGAGTGGCAGCGAATCCCCGGTTCCACGAATGCACCTCGCGCAGGTCTGCGAACCCGCCGCCTGTGAACGCGCGCAACAGATTCAGCGTGTGAGCGCTTGTGGTGTACATGCGCCACAGCCGTTGCGGATCAGGGCGGCGGGACTCCTGCGTGAACTCGAAGGAGTTCACGGCATCACCGCGGTACGTGGGCAGCGTGATGCCGTCGCGCGTTTCCTCATCGCTCGAGCGTGGCTTGGCGTACTGGCCCGCCATGCGCCCCATCTTCACCACAGGCACTGAGGCACCGTAGGTGAGCACCGCGGCCATCTGCAGGATGGTGCGGATCTTCGCGCTGATCCGATCGGCGGTGGCATCGGCGAAGGTTTCGGCGCAGTCACCTCCGGCGAGGAGGAATGCCTCACCCGAGGCTGCCGCGGCGATCCGGGATCGCAATACATCCACCTCGCCAGCGAACACCAGTGGAGGGGCGGCACGCAGTGCGTCGAAGACTGTGGCCAGCTCCTGCTCGTCCGGCCACGTCGGCTGCTGCACCCGCGGATACGCGCGCCAGCCCGAGAGCTCTTCGAGCCCCGAGCCGTCATTAGCGAGCGAGAAGCGGTGAGCGCGAGCAGGATTATCTGAGCTGAACTGGGTCACGGAGCAAGGGTAGGCGATCACGTCGCGGCATGCTCTTCGTCCCGGCGCATGGACACGCCGGTGCTCACGAATCAGAACGGTCCGTGCCGTGCTCGCGCAGCGCGCGTTTGACGTCGGCCGCGTACCTGTCCACGTACTCCTGACCGGACAGCGCCCTGATCTTCGCCATCAGTTCATCGGTGAGGCGGCGCAGCACGGCTCCGTCCCCCAGACCCTGCCTGTGCAGTGCGCGCGCCCGCGCGACGGCATCGAAGGGTTCGCCGACGACGACTTCCATACGCGGGTGCCGACGCGGGAAGATCCGCCGTCCCTGCTGGGCCTCGAACGTGCCGCGCATGCCCACCGGGATCACCGGCGCCCCGGTGGCGAGTGCCATGCGGATCACACCGGTCTTGCCCCTGTACATCCGGCCGTCCGGGGACCGTGTCCCCTCGGGGTAGATCCCGAGTACACCGCCCCGACGAAGCACCGCCACACCACCCTCGATCGCGGAGTTCGCGGCGCGCCCGCCTGAGCGGTCGATCGGCATCACGCCCACCGAGCGCAGGAACAGGGCAAGCACTGTATTTGCCAGTGATCCGCCGCGAAAGATGTCAGACTTCGCCAAGAAGTGGACCATTCGCGGAAGCGAGCAGGGCAGGATCACGGTCTCGAACAAGGATTGGTGATTGCTCGCGATGATGGCCGCCCCGCGTCGTGGGATATGCGAGGTACCGCTGACAGCGGGTCGCCAGATAGCGCGCACCACGAACGCGATCGGCGGCTTCAGCACCTGGTACAGCACGTTTCGTCTCCAACAGGGCAGGGAAAGGGCATGAATGGGGAGGCCAGACCGCGTGGTCCCGAGCGCTCTGAGGTGCGACCATGGAGCCATGGAGTTCAGCGACCGTGCCCGCGCCTGGCACTCGGGTGCCCACCCTAGCGCCAGCGGAGCCGTGCTTCTCATCCACGGGTTCACCGGGTCACCGCAGTCACTGCGCGCCTGGGGCGAGGACCTGCACTCGCATGGCTTCGAGGTATCGCTCCCGTTGCTGCCAGGGCATGGCACAACCTGGCAGGAGATGGCCCGCACACCGTGGAACCAGTGGTACGGCGCGGCACGACAGGCCGCCGAAGAACTCCTCGAGCGTCACACCACGATCAGCGTCGGCGCCCTGTCGATGGGCGGGACGCTGGCTCTGCACCTCCTGGCCGATCCCACGCTCGACGGGCGGATCAGCGCCGCAGCGCTGGTGAACCCTGCACTGAAGCTCCCCTGGTACGCCCCGGCTGCAGCGCTGCTCGCACCGATCGTGGGCAGCGTGCCGGGGGTCGCTTCCGATATCGCCGCGCCGGGCGTCATCGAGGAGGCCTACGAACGTACGCCGCTTGCCTCGGTGGGTCAGCTCGCGGCACTGCAACGGCGTGTGCGGCGTGAGCTGGGGCAGATCCGCACTCCCCTGCTCATCGCGACCTCTCCCCAGGACGGCGTGGTCGATCCCCGTGACAGCGCGTCGATCGCCGCCGCCGTGGCCGGACACGTCGAACGGATGCGACTACCGCGCAGCCGGCATGTGGCCACGCTCGATCACGATGCGCCTGCCGTTCTCGAACGTTCAGCCGCATTCTTCCGTGAGTATGCGCGAACGACAGATGACTCCGATCGTGGACCCGGCTCTTCGGTGGGGGCGCAGCGATGACGACCCTGCCCGGCGACTCCCACGGCGATCCCCACAACGAGCGCGATGTTGATGCCGAGTTCGCACGACTGCTGAAGAGCTCCGGCCTGAACCTCACCCCGGGGAAAGCACCCCAGGAGCTGCCCGATGAGTTGCGCGGGAGCTCCCTTGACCTGCCCGGCTCCGACCTCGGAAGCGCGGACTCTCCGGTCGAACAAAGCGATGAGGAACGAGCGCGTGCCCGCGCCGCGCATCCGTCCTCGGGGTTACCTGGCACACCACACGTCTGGCGTGCCTCGGACCGCGATCCTGACCTCGATGATGACGAGGTGATCTACGGGGATTTCGAAGCCCCGGACCCGACGTGGGAGGCTGCATCCGCCGGTGCGCTGTGGTCGTGGACCGCGCTGATCGGCGGCTTCGTGCTGATGATGGTCGTCATCGTCTCGCCGACGCTGCCTGTGTGGCTGGGTCTTGTGGCTGCGGCGGTCAGCATCTGTGGCCTGATCGCTTTGCTGCTGCGGGTGCCGCGGCATGAGCGTGAGGACGGGGACGACGGAGCCCAGGTCTAACCATCCCGCGGACGGCGCCCCGCCCGGGGCGGGGCGCAGGTCATGGATCGGTTGGTGGGGTGACACGCCGCGTCCTGCTCGGCTGTGCCCAGCAACGATCAGGCGTCAGGCGGTCATCGAGCGAGATCAGCGGCGCCCACGATCCCGGCCTCGTTGCCCATGCTGGCAAGTGTCCACGGCGCGATCGGGCGGAAAGCCCGTGCCGTGAGGTTCGCGGCATATGCCTCGCGTGCGGGATCCAGCAGCAGGTCGCCCGCTGCACTCACACCGCCTCCCACTACGATCACGCCCGGGTCCAACACTGCGGCGAGTGAAGCGACTCCCGTTCCGAGGTGCCGACCGATCTCGGCGATGAGTTCGATGCTCGCAGGATCGCCGTGCTGGGCGAGCCGGGTGATGAGCGGCCCGTCAATCCCTTTCGCTGTTCCGCCCGCGGCTTGCACGAGCGGCCCAAGGGCAGGATCTGAGGAGCTGGCGCGTTTGCGGGCCGTGCGCACGAGCGCGGTGCCGGCCGTGTACTGCTCGAGGCAGCCGCGTCGGCCGCAACCGCACCACTGCCCGTCGGGCACAGCGGTGACGTGCGCGACCTCTCCGGCCATGCCGCTGGCACCGCGCAGCAGACGCCCGTCGTGCACCATCGCTCCTCCGAGCCCGGTACCGACAGTGAGCATCAGCATGTGGTCGGCGTCCTTGGCTGCGCCGAAACGGAATTCGCCCCAGCCTGCCGCGTTGGCGTCATTCTCGACCACCACGGGCAGCGAGACCATACGTTCGAGCTCGTCAGCCAACGGGCGGTCCCGCCACGCGAGATTCGCGGCAAACACGACGGTGCGACGGTCCGCGTCGATGAAACCAGCCGCGCCGACTCCTACGCCAACCACGTCGTGGTTTTGCCGCAGCTCCGATACAGCCGCCGCTACTGCAGCTTCGATCAGCTCAGGATCGGTCGCAGGGGTGGTGCGGGTGGTCGAGGCGATGATGCGGCCATCGTCATCGACCACGCCTGCGGCGATCTTGGTGCCGCCGATGTCCACTCCGATGGCCAGCATGGGTCCCCTTCCGCGCTTATCGCGGCGCTCGGCGCGCCTTCTCGTGCACAGCGCCCATGGTAGGTCCACTGTCGCGTAGACTGCGCGGGACCCCCACACCTGCTCCCGGGCCTGTCGGCGCCATACGCGGACGATCGGCCCGGATCGAAGGAGACTCTGTGAAGCAGTACGGCACCGAGGCCCAGCACGTCTCCCGCCCGGACGAGAACATCACCGACACTCTGCTTGAGCGGCAGCGACGCCGCCCGCACATCCCGATCTTCGAGGTTGCCGATAGCTCGGGGCGTTTCGTGCCGATGTCGATCGACGCGTTCCTCAGCGAGGTCACGGCGGTGGCCAAGGGGCTGATCGCCAGCGGCGTCGAGCCCGGTCAGGTCGTGGCGATCATGTCGCGCACCCGGTTCGAGTGGGCGCTGGCGGACTATGCGATCTGGTGGGCCGGCGGCATCTCGGTGCCGATTTATGAGACGTCCTCTCCGTCGCAGATGCAGTGGATCGCTTCCGACTCTGAGGCCCGCTACGCGCTCGTGGAAACGACGCGTCACCGCGAGGACCTGGAATCGGTCCGTGGTGAGCTGCCGAACCTGAGGCATATCGGAGTGATCGAGGACGGCATCCTCGAGGAGCTCAAGAAACGCGGAGCTGATGTCTCTGACGAGGAGCTCGAAGCCCGCCGCTCCCGTGCCTGCGGGGCCGATGTCGCGACGATCATCTACACCTCTGGCACGACGGGCCGCCCCAAAGGCGCTGAACTGACGCACTCGAACTTCGTGGAGACAGCCCTCAGCGCCGTGACGCTGCTGGGTGAGGCCGTGTTGCCCCCGGGCTCGCGCATGCTCATGTTCCTGCCCATGGCCCACGTTTTCGCACGTCTGCTGGTGATGACAGCTGCCGGACCGGCGGGCACCACCGTTGCATTCACGCCGGATACGAAAAACCTCATGGCGGATCTCGCCGCGTTCCGCCCAACCTTCCTGCTCGCCGTGCCCCGCGTGTTCGAGAAGGTGTACAACGCTTCGGAGGCGAAGGCGATCGCCGGCGGCAAGGGGAAGATCTTCTCCGCCGCCGCGAAAACTGCAATCGACTTCTCCATCGCGGAGACCGCGGGGAAGGTACCGATCGCGCTCAAGGCGAAGCGGGCGCTCTTCGACAAGTTGGTGTACAGCAAGCTGCGCGAGGCCATGGGCGGACGCATCACCTATTCGATCTCGGGTGGCGCACCGCTCGGTGAGCGGCTGGCGCATTTCTTCCACGGCATCGGTGTGACGGTGCTCGAGGGCTACGGCCTGACGGAGACAACCGCACCGGTGTGCGTGAATCTGCCCTGGGATCGTGCCCCGGGCACAGTCGGCCCTCCACTGCCGGGTTCATGGGTGGCCATCGATGACGACGGCCAGATCCTGGTCAAGGGCGTGATGGTGTTCAAGGGGTACCACAACAACCCCGAAGCCACTGCGGAGGCGCTGCGCGACGGCTGGTTCGCCACCGGTGACATCGGCTCGCTGGATGAGAAGGGCCGCCTGTCGATCACGGGCCGCTCGAAGGAGGTCATTGTCACCGCAGGCGGAAAGAACGTCGCGCCAGCCCAGCTTGAGGACAGGCTGCGCACCCATCCGCTCGTCTCGCAGTGCATGGTGGTGGGCGACCAGAAACCATTTGTGGCCGCGATCCTCACCCTGGATGAAGAGATGCTGCCCACCTGGCTGAAGAACAACGGCATGCGCGAAGACATGACGGTGGCAGAAGCTGCCGAGGATCCGGCGGTGCGAGCCGAGCTGCAGACCCTCGTGGAAGCGGCGAACACCTCTGTCTCCAGGGCGGAGTCCATCCGCGTGTTTGAGATCATCGACACGGACTTCACTGAGGAGAACGGGTACCTGACCCCGTCGATGAAGCTGAAGCGCAACGTGGTGACCAAGAACTTCGCCGACGTGATCGACAAGATCTACTCACATCCGAAGCCGAAGAGCTGAACCGCATCCTCCGTCGCTGCGTGCGTCCGGAGCGATCGTTCGTCACAGGCTCACCGTAGTCTGCGGGCATGCGCGCTCGCCGTCAGCTGTCCCTGGAGGACATCTCCCCTCCGCTGCAGGAGGCGGAGCTTGTGGTGGTCGACCTCGAGACCACAGGCACCGACCCGCAGCACGATGCGATCACCGAGATCGGCGCGGTCAAGGTGCGCGGCGGCGAGATGCTCGGTGAGTTCCGCACGTTCGTGGATCCGCAGCGCCCTATCCCGGCGTACATCGCGTCACTGACGGGTATCAGCGACGCCACCGTGCAGGGCGCACCGGCGATCTCTGTGGTGCTGCCGGGGTTTCTGGAGTTCGTCGGGTCCGCCGCGCTCGTGGCGCACAACGCACGGTTCGACATCGGCTTCCTCACCGCGGCCGCGGCGAAGTGCGACGTCGAGTGGCCTCGGCCGACGGTGCTGGACACCCTCGCTCTGGCGAGACGCGTATTCCGCCGCGACGAAGTACGCGATCATCGCCTCTCCACACTCGCCTCGTACGTGGGCGCGCACGTCACCCCTGACCACCGAGCGCTGTCTGATGCGCGCGCCACCGTGGATGTGCTGCACGCGATCATCGAACGGCTCGGTCCCGCCGCCGCGACTCTGGAGGATCTCGCCTCGGCGCATCGGCGCGCCACCGCGGTGCAGATGCGCAAGCGATACCTCGCTGACGGCGTGCCGTCGGCTCCAGGTGTCTATCAGTTCCTCGCTGACGACGGCGAGGTGTTGTATGTGGGAACCTCCCGGAATCTGCGCAGTCGTGTGCGCACCTACTTCACTGCTGCAGAGACGCGCCGCCGCGTGCTGGACATGCTGCCGCGCGCACAGAGCGTGCAGTGCATCGAATGCGCAACGCCCACGGAGGCGGCCGTGCGTGAGTTGCGAATTATCGCGCGCGAGAAGCCGCCGTCGAACCGTGCGGGTCTGTCACCCGAGAAAGCGCTGTGGCTGCGTCTGGGCACAGGTTCGGAGGGGCTGCGTGCAGCCCGTCTCGCCCGAGACGAAACCGACGGATCGGCCCATATCGGGCCGCTCGCCTCGCGTCATGACGTTGAGCCGCTGCGCGGGCTGCTCACAGACGCGCTGCTGGGGCGCGGTGCCGCATGGGAGCAGGCCGCCGTTCACGGACGTTCGTTCCCGTCGTCGCATCGTGATGCGCTGCACGCTGTGATGACGTCGGATCCCACACCTGTGCTGCAGCACGCCGCCCGGCGCATGCGAGCGCACGCGGGCGCGGGTCGTTACGAGGATGCCGAGCGCATCCGTCAGCTTGCTGTTGTCTACCTGACGGCGGCGCGGCGCGCTGCTCGCCTGCGGGCCCTTGGATCTGTCCCGCTGCTGATCGCCGCGCGGCCGAGTAAGGACCCGGTTGCCGACGGGCGTGGATGGGAATTGCTGGCGGTTCGCCACGGTCGCTTCACCGCCACCACGCTGCTGCCCTGGCATGCGGATCACCTTGCTGCCGCGCGCACCCTGGCCGCGCAACGTACGGAGGGTGACGACGAACCACGACCACTGTGCCAAGGGCATCACCAGGAAACCGAGATCCTCCTGCGCTGGCTCGACAGTGAGGATGTGCGCGTGGTGCAGGTCGAGGGGACCTGGTCACAGCCCCTGTTCTCACGCTTCGATGAGTCAACCCTGCATGAAGCGTTTACCGCTACAGCGCATGCCACAACCAGCTTCGACGTCACTGGGCCCGGGGCGGAACCGGCCTAGAGTAGAAGCCCGCACATCCAACGCCAGGAGCAGCCATGATCACAGCCCTCGTCTCCATCACTGTGCAGAGCGCCCGGATCCCCGAGGTGGCGCAGCAGATCGTCGACCTCGACGGCGTTGACCACGTCTACTCGGTCACTGGCGACGTCGACCTCATCGCTATCGTGCGCGTGCGCGAGAACGACGATCTGGCCGACGTCGTCGCCGACCGCATCAGCAAGGTCGAGGGTGTCGTCGCGACGTCCACCACGATCGCCTTCAAGACCTACTCCAGCAGCGACCTTGATGCAGGATTCGATCTCGGCGCGGTCAGCTGACCCCGCGGCTATCAGGCCCGCTGAGCGCGCTGCGATGCATCGGCCCACTGCTCCACAAGAGCGGCAGGGCGACCGGAATCCAGTGCATCCTGTGCTGTCTGATATGCCGCCGTGAACCGCTCCTCGAACCCGTCGGCGGCGCTCTGGGCAATGCCGTCAAAAGCGAGAATGCCACTGGCAGCGTTAAGGAGCACCGCGTCGCGCACCGGCCCAAGTCGCCCGTCGCGCCGCCCCGCGAACAGGTCGCGGGCAACCTGAGCATTCTCCTGCGCCGTACCGCCGCGCAGGGCATCGTGATCACTGAGTTCGATACCGAGCAGCTGCGTCGGATCCAACACATGCTGACGCACCTCGCCGCCGCGCACCTCCCAGATGTCCGACGGGGCGGTCACGGTCAGCTCGTCCAGTCCGTCGTGGCCACGGAAGACCAGAGCGCTGGTGCCACGATCAGCGAAGACGCGCGCCACGATCGGTGCAATCTCGGGATGCGCAACGCCCACGGCACTCGCTCGCGGGCGAGCCGGATTCGTGATCGGGCCCAAGATGTTCATCACAGTGGGCACACCGAGCCCCTTGCGGGCTTCCACGGCATAGCGCATGGACGGGTGGAACACCTGCGCGAACAGGAATGTCATGCCGATCTCCCCCACCAGCTGCTCGACCTGGGAGACCGGAAGATCGAGCCGCACCCCGAGCGCCTCGAGCACATCAGCTGAACCGGACTTGGAGCTTGAGGCACGATTGCCGTGCTTGACCACCGTGCGGCCGGTCGAGGCAATGACCATGGAGGCCATGGTGGATATGTTCACTGTCTGTGCGAGATCACCGCCGGTGCCGACGATGTCGATCGCCTCCCGCGTGACATCGACCGTCCGGGCATGAGCGATCATTTCGTCGGCCAGTGCACCCAGCTCGGCGGGGGTGACGCCCTTCGCTTGCAGCGCGACCAGGAAACCGGCCAAGGGGATCGCTGCTGCCTCGCCGGACATCACCTCACCCATAGCCCAGCGCGCCTCATTGACAGACAGCTCCTGCCCGCGCAGCAGCTGGGAGGTCAGTCGGGGCCAAGTGATCGTCACGTCGCTCATGAGCCGATCATCCCACTGCTCGCGAATTCGTCACGAACGGGATCACGCTTCGGTCACGGCCCTGGCGCACGCCTCCTCCCCTGCGTGTTCGGGTTCATGACGTGTCGTCAGAGAGGCTATGCTGGCGTAGTTCCGTAGCAGGGCGTTGCCCTGTGACGCCTGCGCCCGGTGCGCCGGGGCGTCGACGCAGACCGATATGAACGAGTGGTGACGTGACAACAGCGACCCTGCCCCAGCGCTCCTCGTCGACCGTGCCCGCCGTCGGGCGGCCTAATGCCACGCAGGTCGGCACGATCGTCTGGCTCGCGAGTGAGCTCATGTTCTTCGCCGGGCTCTTCGCCATGTACTTCACCTTGCGCTCGATGGTGCCTGACGACTTCAGCAAGGGGCAGGCGAACTTCACGCACCTCTTCGCGATCGTGAACACGACGATCCTGGTCCTCTCCTCGCTGACCTGCCAGATGGGAGTGTGGCTCGCCGAGGGGCAGCTCCCCTGGGGGAAGCCCTTTGCTCCCCGTCGCCATCGCACGGGGTCGATTCTCAACATCGCGGGCTGGGGCATGATCGAGTGGTACACGCTCACCTTCTTCCTGGGCGCGATCTTCCTGTCCGGCCAGGCATACGAATACACCGAGCTGGTGCACAAGGGCGTGACGCTGTCGTCCTCGCCCTTCGGCTCGATCTTCTATCTCTCCACCGGTTTCCATGGTCTCCACGTGGCCGGCGGTCTAATCGCCTTCCTGTTCGTGCTGGCACGCGCCTTCGCTGCAGAGACGTTCACCCAGCATGAGCAGGTCTCCGCAATCTGCGTCTCCTACTACTGGCACTTCGTCGACGTCGTCTGGATCGGTCTGTTCAGCATCGTGTACCTGCTGGACCCGATCATGTCGGCCGCTGATTCCGGCCACGTGATCCCGGTCGATTTCGTTTGGAAGCTCTTCTGAGCCGTCCTGGTTCTCCTCCCCGTCCCGCCCGCCTCCTCCACGAATCGAGGTCCGAACCGTGAAGGCACTCGCCGCACGTCGCCATCACCCGATGGCATTGCTCGTCATCCTGCTGCTCGCGCTCGTCGCGACCGGCGGGTTGTACGCAGCGTTCCAGCCGAGCGAAGCGCAAGCCGAGGCCTACTCGCAGGATGACATCGACGCCGGGAAAGAGGTCTTCCGGGCGAACTGCGCCACCTGTCACGGCCGGAACGCCGAGGGCCTGGTTGATTCCGACGGCAACACCATCGGGCCGTCTCTGATCGGCGTCGGCGCTGCCGCTGTCGACTTCCAGGTGGGCACGGGCCGCATGCCGATGCAGATGTCAGGCCCGCAAGCCGCGCGTAAGGCTCCGCAGATCACCGAGGAGCAGACGCGCCAGCTTGCCGCGTACGTGGCCTCCCTCGGCCCTGGCCCGGCTGTGCCGGCCGATGAGTACCTTGACGCAGCCCAGGGCGACCCGGTCAAGGGCGGCGAGATCTTCCGCATCAACTGCGCTATGTGCCACAACGCCGCAGGCGCAGGCGGTGCGCTGACTCGCGGCAAGCACGCCCCGCCGGTCGTGGGCGTCGAAGCCAAGCACGTGTACGAGGCCATGGAAACCGGCCCGCAGAACATGCCCGTGTTCAACGACTCGAACCTCAGCGCGGAGGACAAGCGCGACGTGATCGCCTACCTCGACAAGCTCGAGCAGAACGGGTCCCCCGGCGGCATCTCCCTGGGCTCACTCGGTCCGGTCACAGAGGGCCTGTACGCCTGGACCATCATCCTGTCCCTTCTGATGGGCTGCGCCCTGTGGCTGGGGGCGAAGGCCAAGTGAGCACCCGCATGCACGAGAATCTTGACGGAACCCGCCCCGAAAAGGGCGTCAGCGCTATCGCCCCGAAGGAAGGCGGCGGCTTCCCCAACCCGGGCCTTCCACCGCATGAGTATCGTCAAGCGGACATGGATCCGCGCGCGGAGAAGCGTGCGGAGCGCATTGTGGCACTGATGTTTCTGCTGTCCGTGGTGGGCACGGCAGTGTTCATCGCGGCCTACTTTGTGGTCACGCCGCGCGGAACGAACATTTTCGCTGAGAGCGGTTCTCCGCAGGCTCTGTGGTGGTCGAACCTCGTCACGGGTCTGGGTTTCGCGGTGGCTGTGTTCTTCATCGGAGCCGGCGCGATCCACTGGGCCAAGACCCTCATGCCCGATCACGAGGTCGTTGAGGAACGACATGCGCTGCGCGGTTCCGATGAGACCCGAGCGGCCGCAGCGTCCATCATCACCGACGGTCTGAACGAGTCCGGTATCGCCCGCCGCCCGCTGATCGTCACGTCGATGGTGGCGGCTCTCGCGGCGCTTCCTCTTGCAGTGCTCGCACCGCTGTCGACACTTGGCCCGCTGCCGGGCAACGTCCTGCACCACACCTTCTGGCGCAAGGGCATGCGTCTTGCCCGCGACCACGATGGCACGCCCATCAAGGCGAGCGACGTGGCGATGAACTCGATTTTCCACGTCATGCCGGAGGATCTCACCCCGGATACCGAGCACTACCTCGAGGAGCGGGCCAAGGCGGCAGCAGTGATCGTCCGCATCGATCCGCGTGTGGGGCAGAACGACGAGAGCCTGGCCAACGGTTACAACGGCATCCTGGCGTTCTCGAAGATCTGCACGCACGTGGGGTGCCCGGTCGCGCTGTATGAGCAGCAGACACACCACATGCTGTGCCCCTGCCACCAGTCAACCTTCGATGTGACCGATGGCGCGAAGGTGATCTTCGGGCCCGCACATCGTCCGCTCCCCCAGCTCCCGATCGAGGTCGACGCCGAGGGCTACCTGGTGGCCAAGGGCGACTTCCCCGAGCCGATCGGTCCCAGCTTCTGGGACATCCACAAGGACAAGTGATCCCGTGACGACCACGACTCCCTCCCCCTCCTCCACGGCGGCGTCCGACTCGCAGTCCGACTCCCCCAGCCGTGTCATGAAGCTCGGCTCAGTGGGCGGTGATTGGCTCGACCAGCGCGTCGCTGGCGCTGGCTTCGTGAAGTTCTTCGCCCGCAAGATCTTTCCCGACCACTGGTCGTTCATGTTCGGCGAGGTTGCGCTGTACAGCTTCGTCATCCTGCTGATCTCGGGAACGTTCCTGACGATGTTCTTCGACCCCACCATGGAAGAAGTCATCTACAACGGCCCATACGAACCGATGCAGGGCATGCACATGTCGCGTGCCTTCGAGTCGACGCTGGAGATCTCTTTCGAGGTCAAGGGCGGCCTTCTGTTCCGCCAGATGCACCACTGGGCAGCGCTCGTCTTCATGGTCGCGATCTTTGTGCACATGTTCCGCGTGTTCTTCACCGGTGCATTCCGCAAGCCTCGTGAACTGAACTGGCTCGTGGGCTTCACGCTCATGGTGCTCGGCATGGTGGCCGGCTTCTCCGGCTACTCATTGCCTGACGATGTGCTCTCCGGAAACGGGCTGAGGATCGCCGATGGCCTATCCAAGTCGATGCCGCTGGTGGGCACGTACATCTCGTTCTTCCTGTTCGGCGGCGAGTTCCCGGGCACCCAGATCATCCCGCGCCTGTTCACCATCCACATCCTGCTGGTGCCGGCAGCGATCCTGGGCCTGATCGCGATCCATCTGGTGCTCTTGGTGCTGCACAAGCACACCCAGTACCCCGGCCCCGGCCGCACGGACCGCAATGTCGTGGGCTACCCGCTTTTCCCCGTCTACACCGCGAAGGCTGGTGGTTTCTTCTTCCTGGTCTTCGGCGTCATTACCCTGATCGCCGCGACGACGAGTATCAACGCGGTGTGGGTATACGGCCCGTATGACCCCTCCCCCGTGTCCGCCGGTTCTCAGCCTGACTGGTACATGCTCTTCACCGACGGCGGTCTGCGTCTTATCCCTGGCTGGGAGTCGACGATCTTCGGGTACGTGTTCTCGTGGAACATGCTCATCCCGATGATGTTCTACGGGGCGATGCTGAGCTTCCTTGCCCTCTACCCCTTCCTCGAGGCCTGGGTCACCGGCGATGACCGCGAGCACCACGTGCTCGACCTGCCGTACAACACCCCGGTGCGTACAGGACTGGGCGTTGCCTGGATCATGACGTACATCATCCTGGTGCTCGCTGCAGCGAACGACCTGCTGGCGATCGCAGTGCACCTCTCGATCAACGATCTGACCTGGCTGTATCGCATCGCGTTCTTCGTCGTTCCCCCGCTGTCGTTCTGGGTCACCAAGCGCCTGTGCCTGTCAATTCAGCGCCACAAACGTGATCTGGCCCTGCACGGCGTGGAGACTTCCCGGGTGGTCCGTACGGAGACCGGTGAGATGCTTGAAATCCATGAGCCGCTGAACGAGTTCGATCGCTGGGTGCTGGTGCAGCACGACGATTACCGCCCGTTGCAGGCCGGGAACGGCGTGTCCTCGCTGCGTGCAAAGGCCACCTCGTTCTTCTTCAAGGACCGCATCGAGCCGGTCACGCCGGCGGAGCTGCGGGCCGCACTGGAGCACGCGGGCCACGAGAAGCACAAGATCGATCGTCTGACCGGCGGCGACTACCGCACCCCCGCGGAAAAGCAGCACCACTGATCGTGCAGATGAACTGAGAGCACCCTGCTCATGTGACAAAGCGGCGGGCGAGGCTACACGGCTTCGCCCGCCGCTCGTCTGTGCTTCCAGGCCCTGCGCAACCCGTCACGGTGCAGCGGGGTGTCCTCTCATTCCGGAGGGCCGTCTCCCCCGCCGTCAGCGGAGAGCGAAGTCACTCGTCGGCACGACACGTGAGACCGCTGGGAGCCGATTGCATAACGCCACCGGCTAGCCCTGCACACGGTCCGCTCGTCGCCCGGGAATGCTAGTCCCCCGTTCGGCCGGTAAACGCCCAGTCGTCGGCCTGGACCTGCGCTGTCACCAGTCGGTCCTCCACGCGGCGGCTCACCGCCGCCTTCCATGCGGCGCACCGTCCCACGCACGACAGGCGGGGCGTGCCCTCACATCAGGATGCGGTCACGCCAGGTCTCATCGCGCGGGTCTCGCCACCGGCGGTCCGCCACCCTATCGACCAGATAACGGGCGCCAAGGCGGGTTAAACCGCTGCGGTTGCGGCGCAGGCGCTTAGCTGCCCGCAGCGGACTGCGGGAAGCGCTGATGCCCGCGTCTGCGAGCTCGGCGTGAGCCCATGCGGCGGCGTTGTCGACTGTCGTGTCGTCGGCGAAAAGACGCCGGATCTGAGCCTCGGCACGCTGTCGAGTGTCGTTCTGTCGGCTGAGCATGTCTCCCCCTCTGGGTTCACCGGCGGGATCGCAGCCCGGCGGCGCTTACCTGCAGGATAACGAGAGTCGCTGGGCGCGTATTCCTTCCAGTCGCTGTCTGAGCCGTCGGCTAACGCTCAGGGCCCAACCGCAGCTGGGTCGTCGGCTGCGCAACGCTCAGTCCGCCCACATCGTCAATGCTCGCCGGACACAGTTCGGGCCCGCCCCCATCGGGGACGGGCCTGAACTGTGTCCTGTGTGTCCGCTACGGCATGTGGTGCAGCAACGGAGTTTCTCAGTGACGGTACTTACCGACGGAGAACTCCATCACCCAGCCGACGACGCCGACAACGGTGGGGATGACGCCGAGCGCTAGGATCCACCATCCCGCGGCGACCCCGAGGAAGATCATCGCGGCCCCGAGCGAGGCCCACAGCGGAGCCCAGCTGTACGGCGAGAAACTGCCCTGGACGCCCGCCTCGTCATGAACCTCGGCATCGAGGCGATCTTCGGGCCGATCCTTGTACCGGCGACTGTTCAGCGTCAGCACGCCGCCGATCATGGCGCCCAAACCCGCGAGCATGAGGATCGCAGGGAAGCCGACCGGCTCAACGCCCATCGGTGAGTGCATCCCGGTGATGATGCCGTACGCGATAGCAACAATCAGGAAGAAGAGCGAGAGGATCCAGAAGATCCGTGCAGCGGTATTCACGTCAGTTGCTCCTGTCCTGGGTCGAAACCGGCTCGAGCATGTGGTCCTGAGCCGCGACCTCGGGGTGATGCAGGTCGAAGGCGGGACGCTCGGAGCGCACGCGAGGCAGGCTATGGAAGTTGTGGCGCGGGGGCGGGCACGAAGTCGCCCACTCGAGCGACGCACCATAGCCCCACGGGTCGTCGACGTCGATCTTCTGCTTCCGAACGTGCGTGAGCACCACGTTGAGCATGAACGGCAGCGTCGAGGCACCCAGGATGAACGCACCCACGGTCGAGATCTGGTTCATCCAGGTGAAGCCGTCCTCCGCCAGGTAATTCACGTAACGGCGCGGAGCACCGTCAACGCCCAGCCAGTGCTGGATCAGGAAGGTCAGGTGGAAACCGATCATGAGCGACCAGAAGTGGATCTTGCCCAGGCGCTCATCCAGCTTGTAGCCGAACATCTTCGGCCACCAGAAGTAGAAGCCCGCGAACATCTCGAAGGCGACCGTGCCGAAGATGACGTAGTGGAAGTGCGCGACCACGAAGTAGGTGTCGGACAGGTGGAAGTCGAGCACCGGGGTGGAAAGGATCACGCCGGTCAGACCGCCGAAAAGGAAGGAGGTCATGAACCCGAGTGTGAACAGCATGGGGGTCTCGAAGGTGATCGATCCCCGCCACATCGTGCCGACCCAGTTGAAGAACTTCACGCCTGTGGGCACGGCGATCAGCATCGTCATGAAGGCGAAGAAGTCCAGCATGACCGCGCCAGTGGTGTACATGTGGTGCGCCCACACGGTCACAGACAGAGCGGCAATCGCGATCGTTGCGCCCACGAGAGTCTTGTACCCGAAGATCGGCTTGCGGCTGAAAGCCGGGATGATCTCGGAGGCGATGCCGAAGAACGGCAGTGCGAGCACGTACACCTCGGGGTGGCCGAAGAACCAGAACAGGTGCTGCCACAGCACCGGGCCGCCGTTCTCCGGGTTGAAGATCTCCGCGCCGAATCGGCGATCAGCGCCGAGCGCGAGCAGAGCAGAAGCCAGCGGAGGGAACGCCATCAGCACGAGCACACCGGTGATGAGGATGTTCCAGGTGAAGATCGGCATCCGGAACATGGTCATGCCGGGCATGCGCATGCAGATGATCGTGGTGATGAAGTTGACCGAACCCAGGATCGTGCCGAATCCCTGCAAGCCCAATCCGAAGACCCACAGATCACCGCCAATGCCGGGGCTGAATGTCGTATCCGCGAGAGGCGCGTAGGCGAACCATCCGAACGACGCCGCACCTTGCGGGGTAAGGAAACCGCCCACGGCGATGAGCGAACCGAACAGTGTCAGCCAGAACGCGAACATGTTCAGTCGCGGGAATGCCATGTCCACGGCGCCGATCTGCAGCGGCACGAGGTAGTTCGCGAAACCGTTGAACAGCGGTGTGCCGAACATCAGAAGCATGATCGTGCCGTGCATCGTGAACAGCTGGTTGTACTGCTCTTTGGAGACGACCACCTGCAGGCCGGGCTCCCACAGCTCGGCGCGGATCATCAAAGCGAGGATGCCGCCGAAGCAGAAGAAGGCGAAGGCCATCCCCATGTACATCATGCCGATCAGCTTGTGATCGGTCGTGGTCAGCAGACTGACGATCTTCTTTCCAGCGCTCGTCGGCCGTTCCTCGATGAACCGTGCGGGAGCGGGTGCCGGAGCCTGAACGGTGCGGGGGCTCACTCGCCTCCCTCCTTCCGCGTGGCGTCGAACGCCTCGTCGTGCTTGTCCCGCATGCTCCAGTCCTCCTGGTTGCGGTTGAGATCCACGCCGAGCTGGCCTGTGTTGCCCTCGCTGCGCAGCTGTTCAATGTGTTCGTCGTACTCCTCCTGGGAGACGACCTTGAGGTTGAAGAGCATGTCGGAGTGGAACTCGCCGCACAGCTCAGCACACTTGCCGGCGTAGGTTCCCTCGCGAGTGGGGGTCACCTGGAAGCTCGTGCTGTGGCCGGGGAACATGTCCTTCTTGTACAGGAAGTCGACCACCCAGAAGGAGTGGATCACGTCGCGGGAGTCGAGCGTGAACTCGACGGTCTTCCCGACGGGCACGTAGACGGTGGGCAGTGATTCCGCGGCGCCGGGGTTGCCGGTCTCGAAGGACTGCACACCGGCGGGCTCATGGACGTCCTCGTCCACATAGTTGAAGTCCCAGCTCCACTGCTTGGCCACGACGTGGACAGTCACGTCGGGATTCTCCACGTGCGCTTCGATCTCCTGGATGTCGCGCTGGGTGAAGTAGAAGAGCGTCATGATCATGACCACGGGCAGGAGAGTGAACATCATCTCCAGCGGCACGTGGTAGCGCAGCTGCACCGGGAAGCCCGTGTCGCCCTTGCGGCGCCGGTAGGCAATGGCACACCAGATCGTCAGGCCCCACACGATGAGGCCGACGATCAACAGCGTGGCCCAGGATCCGGTCCACAGCTGCGTGATCCGCTCGGTGTGGTTGGTGACCTGGCCGTCCGTGTAGCCGGGGAGGAATCCACGCTTCTGCTCTTCGGTGCAGCCTGCGAGGACGAGGACGGCCAGAGCGATGCCGGTCGCGAGGACGCCGGGGCGTCCGTGGCGCTTCGGGGCCTGGGGGATCACTGGGGATGACCTTCCGCTCGTGGTCTCCGCGGCACAGTACGAAACCATCCGCACTCCGCCGGGGAGCTGATACAGGGTTCGGGCCTGGGTCGGGCCCGAGGCCGTCAGCCCCGAGGGGCGCGGCGTCCAGTTCCCGCGCATGCGCACGGGACCGTCCGTTGACGGCACTCCGTCATCATACGTGCTCGTGGAGCGACCGCGACCCACGCGACACCCCACAGTGCATGCCGTCACCGGTCTGTGATCTGCCGGATCGCCGACTCACGAGCGCGTGGCCCACTCGAGAGCAGGGACATGACACGGGCCTCGCTGTACGTCGTGCACAGCGAGGCCCATGGAGGTTGCCCGGTTCGGGCGACAGATCAGGCGAAGGAGTCGCCGCAGGCGCAGGAGCTCTGGGCGTTGGGGTTGTCGATCGTGAAGCCCTGCTTCTCGATGGTGTCGGCGAAGTCGATCTCCGCGCCCGTGAGGTACGGGTTGCTCATCTTGTCCACGACGACCTCAACACCGTCGAACTCGACGGTGAGATCGCCGTCCATCAGACGCTCGTCGAAGTAGAGCTGGTAGATCAGGCCGGAGCAGCCGCCCGGCTGCACCGCAATGCGCAGGCGCAGATCATCTCGGCCCTCCTGCTCGAGGAGAGACCGCACCTTGGCGGCGGCCACGGACGTGAGAGTCACGCCGTGTGCGGCGGGGGCGTCGGGACGCTCGGTGCTGATCGTCATGGTGTCCTCCTGGAAGTCGAGTCCCCCCAGGGTAGCGCTCCGTGCGGCAAGCACCACCCCAGTAAGCCGGGCATCAGATCACACCTTTGAAGACGCCCAGCAGTAGCACGAGCACGTAACCGACAACCGTCCCGAGCGCTGCAGCAGCGGCTGCGTCGCGCGAACGACCTGCGATCGCTGCCGAGAACGCGCCCATCAGCACGAACAGCACGACCACTGTTCCCCACCAGACGAAGAAATATCCGGCCAGGAAGCCGAGCACCACGCCTCCCAGCAGCAGCGGAACGGTGAGGGCGCTGACCTGAACAGTCTCGTGCTGATCACGGTCTGTACCGCTCATCAGGCGACTGTCCTGTCGTCGCTGCTCGTCGCATCGGTCTCTGCGGCCCCACCCATGGGCTGTGCCCGAGCGGCAGAGCGGTCGGAATGCAGGGCGCCTGCGCCGGTGAGCACGAGCGCTTCGGCCAGGCACACGCGTGCGAAGTCGCCCAGGTGGAGGGACTCATCCACGCCGTGGGCGCGTGAGGCCGGGTCTTCAACGCCGGTGACCAGTACCTCGGCTTCGGGGAAGACCTCGAGCAGATCAGCGATAAAGGGAATGGATCCCCCCAAGCCGGTCTGCACAGCGGGCACGCCCCACGCGGCCTCGAGCGATGCGAGGGCGAGCTCGATGCCCGGCGTGCCGGTGCGCGCCTGGTACGGCTTGCCCTCTTCGCCGCGCCGGATGTCGACCTGTGCCGTGCGCGGCGCATGCGCCTGAAGATGTGCCACAAGCAGGTCCATGGCACGCGCCGGATCCTCACCCGGGGCGATGCGCAGGGAGATCTTCGCCGACGCAGTCGGAACGATGGTGTTGGAGGCATCGCGGATCGACGGCGCGTCGATGCCGATGACCGACAATGCTGGGCGAGTCCACTGCCGCGCGGTGATCGGCCCGGTGCCGGAGAGCTCAAGACCTTCGAGAACGGTCGCGTCAGCACGGTACTCCGCTTCCGGTAGGTCGACCTCCGGGTCCTCGGCGCGATGCAGGCCGTCGATAGCGACCTCACCGTTGTCGTCGTGCAGGGTGGCGATGAGTCGCGCGAGCTGGGTGGGCGCATCCAGGACAGGGCCACCGAAGATGCCGGAGTGGACACCCTGCTCGAGCACGCGCACGTCAACCGTGACGGATACGACGCCGCGCAGGCTCGATGTCAGCGCGGGCACGCCCACCTGCCAGTTCGCGGAGTCGGCCACGATGATGAGGTCGGCTGCGAGCTCGTCGCGGTGAGCCTCGATGAAGGGTCGGAACGTCGGGGACCCGCATTCCTCCTCACCTTCGACGAAGACCGTCACCCCGATGCCGTCGGCCTGAAGCTGCTCGCGCACCAGACGCAACGCCGTCACGTGCGCCATCACGCCCGCTTTGTCGTCGGCGGATCCGCGGCCGTACAGCCGGCTCTCACGGACCTCAGGCTCGAAGGGCGGGCTGGTCCACGCGTTCTCATCACCGGTGGGCTGCACATCATGGTGGGCGTACAGCAGCACGGTGGGCTGGCCGTGCGCGGCAGGCATGCGGGCGATCACAGCGGGAGAACCGCCGTCGACGGAGGTGATGCGCACCTCGGGCATGCCGGCGTCCTCGAGCAGAGCCGCAACGGCCTCAGCGCTGCGGCGCACCGGCTCCGGGTCATACCCCTCGAAAGCAATCGACGGGATACGGACCAGGGACTCGAGGTCCGCTTGGGCAGCAGGCAAGATCTCCTCTAGGCGGGTGCGGAGATCATCCAGTGATCGGGTCGTCGAGGTGGTGTCACTCATGGCCTCTACGCTATCCCGTTGCTGCTGCAGCGGCATACGCTCCTGAGCGGGCCGAACTCCACTAGAATGCCCCGGTGATGTCTGCGCGAACCCCCTCTCCTGATTCTGATCCGACGACCACCCGCCCGGCCCAGTCCGGTAAGGGGCGCCCGACCCGCACCCGCAAGGAAGCGGAAGCGGCCCGTCGGCGTCCCCTGGTGGTCACGGATCGCAAGGAGGCGCGTCGCCGCGACCGTGCAAAAGCCCAGCAGCAGCGGATGCTCGCTCAGAAAGCGATGATGACGGGCGATGAGCAGCACATGCCGCTGCAGCATCGCGGCCCGCAGCGTCGATTCGTGCGCGACGTCGTGGACTCCCGACGGAATGTGGCCGAGCTCTTCTTCCCGATCGCGCTGGTGTTCATGGTCATCGCACTGCTGCTGCCGCTGATCCGGCCGCAGCTGTACCTGGCGATGAGCTCGGCGATGCTGGTGGTGCTGTGGGGCGGAATCGCGCTGTGTGTCATCGACGGATTCCTGCTGCGTCGCCGTCTGCGCACTGCACTCACGGAACGATTCGGCGAGGTGGAACGGGGCCTGGTGGGCTACGGCATCATGCGGCAGATCCAGATCCGCCGCTGGCGGCTCCCCCGCCCTGGCATTAAGCACGGCGAAGCCCCGCGCCGCTGACCGACGCGGGGCTCCGTTCCCTGTTCCGACGGCCCTGGCCTGAGTGCCCCTGAGTGCCTGAGCCTCGGTACTCAGCGCTCAGATACCGCAGCCCCAGACTCCTGCCCGACGGGTGGGTCCGTGTGCGCCGATGCGGCTGCTTCGCCAGTCTCTTTCTTCTGCGCCGACGGGCCCTCCTTGCGCTCGGGCTTTGCGTCGACGCCTGCTTCCTTGCGCTGCTGCGCCGTGATCGGCGCTGGCGCCTGGGTCAGCGGATCGAATCCGCCACCGCTCTTCGGGAAGGCGATGACGTCGCGGATCGATTCCAGGCCGGCGAGCAGCGCTGCGATGCGATCCCACCCGAAGGCGATACCGCCATGCGGCGGGGCACCGAAAGCGAAAGCATCGAGCAGGAAGCCGAACTTCTCGC
Organism: Brachybacterium timonense; assembly: GCF_900258505.1. Taxonomy (GTDB): domain Bacteria; phylum Actinomycetota; class Actinomycetes; order Actinomycetales; family Dermabacteraceae; genus Brachybacterium; species Brachybacterium timonense. The sequence continues at coordinate 1,530,169 of NZ_LT984895.1, read as the reverse complement.
GCGCCTGCTCCTCGGTGATGCCCATCACCGAGAAGACCCGCTCCTGAACGTCCCGGCGATGGATACGGATGGAACCGCCACCGATCTCATTACCGTTACAGACGATGTCATAGGCATAGGCGAGTGCTTCACCCGGGTTCTGGTCGAAGGTGTCCAGGTGCTCCGGACGCGGGGAGGTGAAGGCGTGATGTACCGCCGTCCAGGCGCCCGAGCCGACCGCCACATCACCGGCTGCGACCGCGTCACCGGCGGGCTCGAACAGCGGGGCATCGACCACCCACACGAACGCGAAGGCGTCGTGGTCGATCAGGCCCAGGCGCTCGGCGATCTCGCTGCGGGCAGCACCGAGCAGTGCCCGAGATGCTTTCTGCTCACCAGCGGCGAAGAACACGCAGTCACCGGGCTTGGCGCCGACCTTCTGGGCAAGGCCCGCCTTCTCCTCATCGGAGAGGTTCTTCGCCACGGGGCCGCCGAGCGTGCCGTCCTCCTGGATGAGCACGTACGCGAGGCCCTTGGCGCCGCGCTGTTTCGCCCATTCCTGCCAGGCGTCGAGGGTTCGACGCGGCTGGGAGGCGCCGCCCTCCATCACCACAGCACCGACGTAGGGCGCCTGGAACACGCGGAACGGCGTGTTGGCGAAGTACTCGGTCATCTCGGTGAGTTCGAGGTCGAAGCGCAGGTCCGGCTTATCGGAGCCGTAGCGGCGCATCGACTCGGCGTAGGTGATTCGCGGAATCGGCGTGGTGATCTCGTGGCCGGCCACCGCCCACACGCGCTGCAGAACACGCTCGGCGAGCGCGATCACGTCCTCCTGGTCCACGAAGGCCATCTCGATGTCGAGCTGCGTGAATTCGGGCTGACGGTCCGCACGGAAGTCCTCGTCGCGGTAGCAGCGGGCAAGCTGGAAGTACTTCTCGATACCGCCCACCATGAGCAGCTGCTTGAACAGCTGCGGGGACTGTGGCAGCGCGTACCAGCAGCCCGGGGCCAGCCGCGCTGGCACCAGGAAGTCGCGGGCTCCCTCAGGCGTTGAGCGGGTGAGCGTGGGCGTCTCCACCTCGGTGAAGCCCTCGTCGAGGAGCTGTTCGCGCGCGGCGCGGTTGAGGTCGGAGCGCAGGCGGATCGCGGCGGCCGGGCCGCTGCGACGCAGGTCAAGGTAGCGGTAGCGCAGCCGCGCCTCTTCGCCTACCTCGGTGTGCTCGTCCAGCTGGAACGGTAGCGCCGCCGCCGTGTTGAGCACCTCGACCTCGCTCGCGGTCACCTCGATGGTGCCGGTGGCGAGCTGCGGGTTCTCATTGCCCTCGGGGCGGCGGTCCACGGTGCCGGTGACGCGCAGCACGTACTCGTTGCGCAGGTGCATCGCCTCGTCCTCGCGGACGACGACCTGGGCGACGCCGCTCGCGTCGCGCAGGTCCAGGAAGGTCACGCCGCCGTGGTCGCGGCGACGACCGATCCAGCCGGTCAGGGTGACAGTGGTGCCGATGTGCTCTTCACGGAGCTCACCGGCGCGATGGGTACGCAGCACAGGTGTGTCCTCACGTCTACAGGGGTCGGGCAAGATCCCAGCCTACAACTGAGGTGAGGCATCTCGCCTGCCTGCGCTCTGTGCGCTCGAACGCAGGCGTCCTAGACTCGAGCACTGTCCCGGTCCGCTTCGGTGCGGATCCTGTTCGGCCCGCCATTGCGTGCCCTGCACGCCCCGCGGCCCGCGGGGGGAACCGCCCCCTTCGCGAGAGGACCCCTATGCCCACGCACCGCTCCCATGAGTCCCGTCCGAGCACGCAGCTGGACGACAAACCTCACACTGCAGAGTCCGCATCCGCAGCATCACCGACTGGTTTCTCCGATCTCGGTCTGCCGCCTGCGCTGCTGCAGGCGGTCGCTGACCTCGGGTTCACCTCTCCCACTGCTGTGCAGCAGCAGACGATCCCGGCGCTCCTGAGCGGGCGGGACGTGATTGGCGTGGCGCAGACCGGCACCGGCAAGACGGCCGCCTTCGGACTGCCGCTTCTCGCCGCACTCGACGCCGGTGACCGAACCGTGCAGGCGATCGTGCTCGCCCCCACGCGCGAGCTCGCCATGCAGGTGGCTGACGCGATCCGTTCCTTCACGGCGCATCTGCCAGGCATCGATGTGGTCGCCGTCTACGGCGGTGCGCCTTACCACCCTCAGGAACGAGCGCTGCAGGGCGGTGCTCAGGTGGTCGTCGGGACGCCTGGCCGGGTGATGGACCATATGCGCCGCGGAAGCCTGCATCTGGGCAGAGTGCGATACGCAGTGCTCGATGAGGCCGACGAAATGCTGCGCATGGGCTTTGCCGAGGACGTCGAGGAGATTCTGTCCCACTCCCCCGCCACCCGTCAGGTGGCGCTGTTCTCTGCCACGATGCCGGACGCCATTCGCGCGGTAGCTGAGGCGCATATGAACGACCCTGTGCAGGTATCCGTGACGCCGCAGTCGACCACGGTCGACAGCGTTCACCAGACCTATGCCGTGGTGCCTTTCCGGCATCGCACCGGTGCGCTCGCCCGGGTGCTCGCCACCACCGATGCTGAGGCTGCCATCGTGTTCGTCCGCACCCGCGTCGCGGCGGAGGAGGTCGGTGCCGCGCTCGTTGCTCGCGGCGTGGTCGCAGCCACGATCAGCGGGGATGTGCCGCAGAAGGAGCGCGAACGGATCGTGGCGCGACTGCGCGATGGCAGTCTGCACGTGCTGGTCGCCACCGATGTGGCCGCCCGTGGCCTGGATGTGGAGCGCATCGGTCTGGTGGTGAACTTCGATGTGCCGCGTGAAGCGGAGGCGTACGTGCACCGGGTGGGTCGCACCGGCCGTGCCGGTCGCAGCGGCGAGGCGATCACGTTCATTGGCGGTCATGAACGCCGTGCGTTGCGCAGTATTGAGCGGGCCACGGGCCAAAAACTCGAGGAGGCTCGCATCCCAACGCCGCGGGACGTGTCGGCGCACCGTATGGCACAGGCTCTTGAGCAGGCTGAGCAGCGTCATGCCCGCGGGCGTCTGGACCTGTACCGCGACCAGATCACCGCCTATCTCGAGGCACATGATCTGGAGGCTGTGGATCTCGCGGCTGTGCTCGGTGCACTGCTCGTGGGTGATGGCGGCCCCGGCACCGCAGGTGATGAAGAATTCGAGGCTCCCCAGACGCCCGCGTCCACCCGCGGCGATGAGCCCCGTTCGCCGCGCGAAAAGCGCGGTGCCCACGTCGAGTCCGGTCATACGCAGTACCGCATTGGGGTGGGCCATAAGCACGGTGTGCGGCCGCCGGCCATCGTCGGGGCGATCACCGGCGAAGCCGGCGTAGACGGCAAGGCCATCGGCAAGATCTCGATCTTCCCGTCGTTCTCCCTGGTCCAGATCCGTGGCGGACTCTGCGCGGAGCAGCTGAGCACGCTCGCCACGGCTGTGGTGAGCGGACGCGAGCTGCGGATCCGGGAGGACACGGGACCGCGACGCGGGTCACAGGACGACGGTGCGAAGCCGCTGCGGCGCGGGGCTCACCGGCAGGGTGGCCAGGATCGTCGCTACGGCGACGGGGATGGACGCCGCCGCGGTGAGGGTCGTCCCCCGCGTGGCGGGTATGAACGGAAAGGTGAACGCTTCAGCTCGGGCGCACGTGGGGAGCGTTTCGAGGCGAAACGGCGTGATGCCGCCCGCCGGGATGGCAGACCGGGCCGTCGCCCATGAGGCGCCCGCTTCAGCGGAGCGTCATCGACGACGGACCGTCCGCTCAGCCCTGCTCCTGAGCCTGAGCGTCGGCGTAGGCCTTGCGGACCTCGTCCATGTCCAAGCCCTTGATTTGACCGATCAGGTCCTCGAGGGCGGATTGGGGCAGCGCGCCAGGCTGGGAGAAGACCGGGATGCCGTCCCGGTAGGCGACCAGGGTCGGGATCGAGGTGACGCCGTAGCGCATCGCCAGCTGCTGCTGGTCCTCGGTATCCACCTTCGCGAAGGTGATGTCCTGGTGGTCCTCAGAGGCCTGCTCGAAGATCGGGGCGAAGCGCTGGCACGGGACGCACCAGCCCGCCCAGAAGTCGATCAGGACGATGCCGTTCTCGACGGTCTCGTCGTGGTTCTCTGCGGTCAGCGTGGTAGTGGCCATGTGGGAGCCAACGTCCTTCTGTCTCGGGGTGTTCCGTGTCCGATCATGGCATGACGGAGCTCACATGAGCAGCGGGCGGGAAGCGCCGCGCGCGTGTCGCGGCACCGCGGACGTCCCGTGCCGCGTCAGCGCTCCGTCGGTCCTCCGTCAGTCAGTGACTGCCCCGGGCCCCGCCACAATGCGCACCTGTGCGTCACCCGCGGGCGGCTGCCAGCTGTTCGCATCCGCGGTCTGCTGGTCGCCGCTGCGGATGTCCTTGACCTCACCGCCAGTGCCGTCCGTGCCCGGGAACCAGACGAAGGGGATGCCTCGTCGGTCCGCGTAGCGGATCTGCTTGCCGAAGCGGGCTGCCGTGGGGGCCACTTCACAGGCGATGCCACGCTCCCGCAGACGGCGGGCGATCTGATCGGAGGCTGGCCGCTGGTCTTCGTCGGTCACAGCCACCAGCACGCAGGTGGGCACAGGCCGTGTGGGCTCGGCCAGCTGCGCGGACAGGATCCGTGAGACCAGGCGGGACAGGCCGATCGATAGCCCCACTCCCGGGTAGGTGTGACGGTTGTCGGAGGCAAGCGCGTCGTACCTGCCGCCTGAGCAGATGGAACCGAGTGACTCATGCCCCTCGACGAAGGTTTCGAAGACGGTGCCGGTGTAGTAGTCCAGACCTCGTGCGATGGACAGATCGGCGCAGATCACGCCCGGCACTGCGGCCTCGACCCGCTCGAGCACAGCGCTGAGCTGTGCGATGCCTTCTTCGAGCAGCTCTCCCTGTGCGCCGAGCGCACGTACCTGGTCGGCGAACGAGGCATCGGCCGTGCGAATCGCTGCGAATGCCAGGCAGGCATCGGCCTGTTCTGTGCTTGCACCGGTCTGGTCCAGCAGCAGCGTGCGCACCGCGTCGGGCCCGATCTTCGGCAACTTGTCCAGGCACCGCAGCACTGCTGCATGATCTGAGAGCCCGAGCCCGGTGAAGAAGCCTTCGGAGAGCCGACGAGTATTGGCGTGGATCCGGAAGGATCCCAGCGGCAGTCGCGCGAGGATCTGGGCCATCACCACCGCGACCTCTGCCTCAATGTGCCCGGGCAGGTCGTCCTGGCCGATCACGTCGAGATCTGCCTGATAGAACTCGCGGAAGCGGCCATCCTGCGGGCGTTCCCCGCGCCACACCTTCTGGATCTGGTAGCGGCGGAAGGGGAATTGCAGGTCGTTTTGGTGCTCGAGCACGTAGCGAGCCAGCGGCACTGTGAGGTCGAAGTGCAGACCCAGGGTCCGGTCGGGATCCGTCTGCTCGGCGTCGTCCTCGTCGGCATGCAGCCTCCGCAGGACGTACACCTCCTTATCAATCTCGCCCTTGCGCAGCAGCTGGCTCATGGGCTCGACCGACCGCGTCTGGATCCCGCTGAATCCGTGCAGCTCGGCAACCTCACGGAACACGTCGATGACGTGCTGCTCGACGAGCTGCTGAGCGGGCAGCCACTCGGGGAAGCCGGACAGTGCGGAGATCTTCGCCATGGAGGCAGGTCCTTCGAGTTAGTGGCCGCGCTGGCGTGCGCGGGCGATCGGTCAGGTCCCATCCATTATCGGGTGCGACGAGTGTGAGGCTTGCGCGGTATTGTTCCCTGTCGTGCCCTGCAACCGCAGGGAGCAGCGGAGGAGGCCGCCTGTGCGCGGCAGTGACCCGCCCCTGAGCGGGATGAGCGAAGGAGATCTCGTGAGCGAGTCCGAGACCCCCACGCCGGTCGGCGAGGATGCAGCGGCGAACGATTCGGCCACCCAGCAGACGGAGGCTTCGGCATCGAAACCGGCGCCCTCGGCGACACCGCCGCGTCCGCGCCCCATGCCCGGTCGGACGCCGTCGCCGGCTGCGCTTGCCGGCCGTAAGCCGACCACGACGCTCATCCCCGCGGCACCGCCGCAGCAGGAGTATGACGCGGATGCCCTTCGCGAGGCGAAGACATTCGGAGCCGTCACGGAGGACGGATCGATCACGGTGCAGGACGGCACCCAGGTCCGCACGATCGGCACGGCCGATGGCGCTGAGCCCGAGGAGGCGCTGACCCCCTTTGCGAAGGCCTACCTCGATCTGGTCGCCTTCCTCGACCACTGTGAGAAGACGTTGCAGGCGCCCGAGCTGAGTCAGAACGACCTCAACCGGCTGCTCGAGAATCTGCGCAAGCAGATGAAGGAACCCGCGGTCGTGGGCGATATCCCCGCCCTGCGCAGCCGTGCCTCTGACGTGCGTGAACAGGCCAAGAAGCGCATCCACGCCCTGGAGGAGCAGCGCGCCGCAGCCCGCGAGGAGGCCACGGCGCGTCGCACGGAGTTCGTCGAGTCGATCGAGGCTCTAGCTGCCACCGATCCGGCACAGCTGTCGTGGAAGAACGCGGGCGAGACCATGCGCAACATGGTGCCCACATGGAAGTCCATGCAGGCTGAGGGCGCATCGATCGAGCGCAGTGTAGAAGATGCCTTGTGGAAGCGGCTCTCCGCCGCCCGCGCTTTGTTCGACCGCAAGCGCAAGAAGTTCTTCTCCGAACTCGACGAGCAGCACGCGCAGGCAGAGCGCATCAAAGAGAAGCTGATCGCCCAAGCCGAGTCGATGCAGGACTCCACGGACTGGGGCCCGACGGTGCGGGCCTACAGGGACCTCATGTCGCGCTGGCGTGAGGCGCCGCGAGGCAGCCGGAAGAAGGACGACGCCCAGTGGGCGCGCTTCAAGAAGGCACAGGACACCTTCTTCGCCGCACGCAACGCTGATCTGAGGGCCTCCGACGAGGAGCAGCGCCGCAACCTCGAGGTGAAGGAGTCGCTTCTGCGCGAGGCCGAGTCCATCGATGCCGGCAAGGACCTCGAGGCTGCCAAGGACAAGCTGCGTTCCATCCAGGATCGCTGGGAGGACGCTGGCAAGGTGCCGCGGTCGGACATGCGTCGCGTCGAGGATCGCCTGCGCTCGGTCGAGCGCTCGGTGAAGAAGGCGGAGGCCGATGAGTGGCGCCGCACGGATCCGCGCACCCGAGCCCGCGTCGAGGGTGCCTCGAGCCAGCTGCACGCGGCAATCGCCGGATACGAGGAAGCCCTCGAAAAGGCGAAGGCCAGCGGGGATGCAAAGCGGATCGCAGAGGCAGAGGCGGCGCTGGCGGCTCGCAAGGAGTGGCTCGCCGTCATCGAGCGTTCTGCGCACGAGCTCGGCTGACACCCCACGTCGCTGTGACCGTTCTCCACAGCGGCAGCCATCCACAGTGCAGGCTTCCTGATTGCTGCAGCCCGCAGATGCGGACACGCTGGATGGATGGTTGAACACGTTCCCTGCCTGGCCTGGTCGCGACACGCGGCAGAGTTGGCCGAGCCGCGCGCCGCATGGATTCTGCGCTGGCCGGACTCCCCCTCGACCGACGGGATGGTCCGTGACGGGCTGCTGCACCGGGTCATGGCAGGGTGCTATGCACCACCGGATCTGATGGCCGACCCTGTCTCACGGATCCTCATGCTCGGCTGTGCGCTAGGCAGTGCGCTACGGCCAGACCATGTAGTGGCTGGTGCGTCCGCAGCATGGGTCATGGTCGGTGGCACACCGCCCCGGATCCCGGTGCTGCTCAGTTCCGCGCATCGCACCGTGATCAGCGCCGTGCGAGTGCGCACCACGATGCCGGAACCCTCCCAGATCGAGCTGCGTGCCGGGGCGCCTCTCACCGTTCCTGTGCGCACAGCAATCGACCTGCTGCGGGACGACGACCCCGCCGCGGCGCACACCTGGTTGCCACCTCTGCTGCGCAGTGGACACCTGGACGCCGATGAGCTGACGATGCAGCTGGAAGCATCCCGGGGGAAACCGGGGATGCGGCTGGCCCGAGAGCGGCAACGCATCCTGGCTGCGAGTCAGGCCTGGGCAGGAGCGCCCTCACTGTGCGGAATCGGCGCACGCGAGTCCACCGCTCGACCATCGGCGGTCACCCGGTAGACGTCATAAACGCCTTCCACACGGCGAACCTGCGCGAGGACAGACGCCAGATGCGCCGGATCAGCCAGCTCGAAGGAAAAGAATCCCGTGGCAAGCCTGTCCGCATCCGATTGCGCGGAGGCAGACTTTAGATTCACCTGCTGTTCGGAGATCACCAGTGCCAGGTCCGTCAGCAGACGGGCACGATCCAACGCTTCCACTTTGATATGCACGAGATACGTGGCGCCGTGTCTGCCCGACCAATGCACATCCACGATGCGGTCCGGCTGTTGCTCCGTGAGCTGCGCGGCGTTCGTGCACTGCGCATGATGCACCGAGATTCCTGCACCGCGGGTGACAAAACCGATGATCGGATCACCTGGCACGGGGGCGCAACACTTCGCGAGCTTCACCCACAGGTCGCTCTGGCCATCGACCACAACCCCCTGATCGGTCTCAGCGGTGTGGTGCTCCTTCCGGGTGGTTGCTCCGCGGACCTTGGAGGGCATCGTCACCTCGGTGACGTCCTCCTCAGCGCCCTCACTGCCGCCAAAGCATGCGCCCAGTTTCTCCACCACGCGCTGGGCGGAGACGTGGTTCTCGCCAATCGCCGTGTACAGGGCGTCGACGTCTGCGAGGTTCAAGTCACCCGCGACGGACTGCAGTGCCTCATGCGTGAGCAGGCGTCGCATCGGCAGATCCTGGCGCCGCAGAGCCCGCGAGAGCTCGTCCTTCCCCTTCTCGAGCGCCTCTTCACGGCGTTCCTTCGAGAACCACTGGCGGATCTTGGTACGAGCCCGCTGTGTTTTGACGAAGCTTATCCAGTCGCGGCTCGGCCCGGCATCCTCCACCTTCGAGGTGAACACCTCAACGACGTCGCCGGTCTTCAGCGCCGATTCCAGCGAGACCAGTCGGCCGTTCACTCGGGCGCCGATCGTGCGGTGCCCCACCTCGGTGTGCACCGTATAGGCGAAGTCCACCGGTGTGGCACCCTGCGGGAGGGCGAGCACGTCGCCCTTCGGCGTGAACACGTACACGTCCTGCGTGGTGATCTCGAAGCGCAGCGAGTCCAGGAACTCACCGGAGTCGGCAGTGTCTTTCTGCCAGTCCATCAGCTGGCGCAGCCACGCGGCGTCCTCACCGCCACCCGCGGCCCGGCCGCCGTTCGCCATCGCCTTGTACTTCCAGTGGGCGGCCACGCCGTATTCGGCGCGTCGGTGCATTTCGTAGGTGCGGATCTGTATCTCCACCGGCCTGCCGGTGGGGCCAATCACCGTCGTGTGCAGCGACTGGTACAGGTTGAATTTCGGCAGTGCGATGTAGTCCTTGAAGCGTCCCGGCACCGGCGACCAGCGCGCGTGCATCGTGCCGAGCACTGCGTAACAGTCGCGCACGGATTCGACCAGCACACGGATGCCCACCAGGTCGTAGATGTCCGAGAAGTCGCGGCCTCGCACGATCATCTTCTGGTAGATCGAGTAGAAGTGTTTGGGGCGCCCCGTGACCTCTGCCTTAATGCGCGCCTTACGCAGATCCTCCTGGATCTGCTCGGACACGGTGGTGAGGTACTGCTCGCGTGCCGGCGCATGCTGGGCAACCAGTGTGGCGATCTGCCGGTACACCTTGGGGTACAGCACCTGGAAGGACAGGTCCTCCAGCTCCCATTTGATCGTGTTCAGGCCAAGCCGGTGCGCGAGCGGCGCATAAATCTCCAGGGTCTCCTTCGCCTTGCGTTCTGCGCTGGAGGAGGCCACGTACTTCCAGGTGCGGGCGTTGTGCAGACGGTCGGCCAATTTGATCAGCAGAACACGCACATCGCGGCTCATCGCCACGATCATCTTGCGCACGGTCTCCGCCTGTGCGGCCTCGCCGTAGGTGACCTTGTCAAGCTTCGTGACGCCGTCGACCATCACAGCGATCACCTCGCCGAACTCAGCGGCGAGGGCCTCGAGCGAGTAGTCGGTGTCCTCCACCGTGTCGTGCAGCAAGGCGCCCGCGACGACCTCGGCGGGAGAACCGAGTTCGGCCAGGATCGTCGCGACCGCGACAGGATGAGTGATGTACGGGTCACCGCTCTTGCGGAACTGGCCACGGTGCGCGCGCTCAGCAACGGCGTAGGCCCGTTGGACGAGGGTGGTGTCCTCCTTCGGGCTGACCTTTGTCATGGTCTGCAGGAGCGGTGCGAGCAGACGATCAGCCGGAGTCGTCTGGCGCGCGCCGAAGAACGGCAGCAGGGAGCCGCGCCAACGGGGCACGTCAGGTCGTGGGGCAGGAGACGGCGGTGCGGAGGCGGAGGGCGCGGACGGCGTCGAATCGCGTGTCGATTGCTCCGATACTGGTCGATCCACAGCTCACCTCCTCGATGACGTGCCAGTCTACGCCGCACCGCTCAGTGCTGCAGTGCGAGGCAGACCACGTCAGCGGTCAGCGAATCAGTTCGGGATCGACCACACGGTGGTGATGTCGACGCCGGGCAGACGATCGCGGCCGTTCAGACCCTGCAGCTCGATGAGGAAGGAGGCACCGAGCAGCTCGACCTCGAACTCGCGGGTGAGATCGATGGTCGCAGCTGCCGTGCCACCCGTAGCCAGCAGGTCGTCGACCACGAGCGTGCGGGCACCGCGCGGCAAAGCCTTCGCCGGGATCTCAACAGCTGCAGACCCGTACTCGAGGTCATAACGCACGGTGCGCGGGGAACCAGGCAGCTTGCCTGCTTTGCGGGCGGGGACAAAACCGGCACCCAGTTCATAGGCGAGCGGCGCTCCCAGGGTGAAGCCACGAGCTTCGGTGCCCACCACGTACTCGATGTTCTCCGGGAGGAGTGAGCACCAGTAGCGGATCACGCGGCGCAGGGCGTCACCGTCGCCGAGCAGCGGGGTGATGTCGCGGAACAGGATGCCGGGTTCCGGGAAGTCAGGGAACTCGGCGATGTGGCTGCGACGCAGCTCATCCATCTGCTCCGGGGTGTCGATGGGGCCGGTCACGCTCATGGGTTCCTCTTCTGGGTGGGGCCTGTGCGTCGGCGACGGGGCGTGCGCCGAGGCTGGATCCGCGTGGTGCCGACGCGGACGGGGTTGTCGGTGTCCGATTCGGGCGTCTGCCCGGCTTCGATACTGGCATCAGCAGCGTCATCGCGAGAATCAGCTGGGTGGTCAGTCGTATCGTCGGCCGTATTGTCAGCTCCATCGTCGACGGCGTCACCAAGGACGTCGGCAGGGTTCGCGCCATCCGCTGCAGCCGCATGACCCGGTGTCACGTCCCGCCGCGCTGCCTCCACGCGAGCAGTGTGCTCACGAATCGAACGCTCGCGCAGGCGCAGATCCACCAGCAGGCCCGGAGCGAGGAAGATCGACGAGTAGGTGCCGGCGACGATACCGATGAAGAGGGCAAGGGAAATGTCCTTCAGCGTGCCGGCACCCAGCAGGAACGCACCAATCGCAAGGATCGAGCCGACGGGCAGAAGCGCGACCACCGAGGTGTTGATCGACCGCATGACCGTCTGGTTCGCCGCGAGTTCCACGAGCTCAGCGAATGTCCGATCGGTGCGAGAGCCGAAGTCTGCTGTGTTCTCACGCACTTTGTCGAACACGACGATCGTGTCGTATAGCGAGTATCCCAGGATCGTCAGGAAGCCGATGATCGTGGCCGGAGTGACCTCGAAACCAACGACGCCGTACACCACGGCGGTCACCAGCATGTCGTGCACCAGCGCGATCATCGCGGCGGTGGAGGCCTTGATGTTCCGGAAGTACAGCGCCATCACGACACCGACGAGCACGAGGAACACCACGACACCGCGAATCATCTTCCCGGTGACGTCCTGGCCCCAGATCGGGCCGATGTACGAACTAGACACGTTGTCGGCGGGCACGTCGTAGGTGCGCGCCAGGTCCTGGGCGAGCTGGGAGGTGCGCTCGGAGTCCAACTGCGCGGTCTGCACACGCACAGTGTCAGAGCCCAACACGGTGATCTTCGGCTCGTTGTCCGGGACGACCTCGCGCACGGCGTCACGCGCAGGTGCTTGGTCCGTGCTGGCCACTCCCGAGACCTGGAACTCGGAGCCGCCGGTGAACTCGATTCCGAGGTTCACACCGCGGAGCGCTGCCACGGAGCCGAGCAGCACAAGCAGCACCACGCTGATGATGTACCAGAGCTTTCGACGCCGCACGATCGGCAGGGTGCGCCGACCAGCATGCAGGTCATTGCCGAACTGGGCGAAGGTCGCACTCATCGGGTTTCCTCCCCCTCGCCACTCGGCGTGCTCGACTCTGCCTCGTGCGCTTCCTCACGCGCCAGGCGCGCTTTACGCTCAGCGAGCGTCTCCCGCGTCGGCTCCTCATCCCTGCCGCGGCGTCGACCGCGCTCAGCGACCGACCGCACGCGGCCACGCCCCGCATAGGCGGGGACGTTCCGTCCGAGTGCCGCTGGGTCAAGGCCGCTCCACGGGTGCCCCTTGCCGAAGAACCGTGTACGCACCAGGGACTGCAGCATCGGATGGGTGAACAGGAACACGACCAAAAGGTCCAGCACCGTGGCCAGGCCCAGCGTGAACGCGAAGCCGCGCACGCCGCCGGTGGACAGCAGGTACAGCACCACGGCCGCGATGATGTTCACCGCATCGGAGGCAAGGATGGTCTGTTTGGCACGGCGCCATCCGTGGTCCACTGCGGCGACGATGCCGCGGCCATCGCGGATCTCATCACGCACGCGTTCGAAGTACACAATGAACGAGTCTGCGGTGAAGGCGATCGACACGATGAGGCCCACGACGCCAGCGAGCGAGAGGCGGTACCCGATCTCCGGGATGTTCGAGAGCACCGTCATGGTGCCGTACGCGAGCAGGCCCATCACCACCAGGCTTGAGGTCGTCACGATGGACAGCACTCGGTACTGGAAGAACGCGTATGCGACCACGAGCACCAGCCCGATGAGGCCGGCGATGAGGCCCTTCTCCAGCTGATCCGAGCCGAGTGTGGCGGAGATCTGCTGCTCACTGGAGACAGTGAACTCCAGTGGCAGAGCGCCGAAGCGCAACTGGTCGGAGAGCAGTTTCGCCTGCTCATGCGTGAAGTTTCCGGAGATGGAGGCTTCGCCGTCCGGGGAGGGCGCTTCCACGCGCGGGGCGGAGATCACGACGCCATCGAGCACGATCGCGAACTGGTCGGTGGCCCCCTGCTGGTCGAACAACGCCTTGGTCATGCCGGAGAAGTCCTGCGCGGCCTCCGGCTTGAAACCCATGTTGACCACGTAGAAGCCGGTGGGCTGACCGGTCGGGGTGGTGTCGGAGCCGACGGTGGATTCCTTGATCGCCGATCCCGGCACAACCTCGGGCCCGAGAAGGTACTTCATGGTGCCGGAGGGGTCGCACACCACAAGCGGTTTGTCCGCGGGGGCGCTCTGAGCGGCCTCACGCTGGGCAGCGGGATTCGTGCAGTCAGCAGAGAACAGCTCGCTGAGCACATCAGGTGTGGCCCAGGACTGGGACCACGGCTCAGAGTCGTCGGCCTGAGACTGCTCGCCCTCATCGCCTTTCGACGTCAGTGGCCCGCGGAACTGCTCTTTCGACGGGTCTGCCGGAGGTGCGGAGGTCTCATCCTTCCCGTTGGCGCCGCCTGCGTCAGACGCGCCCCCTGCATCGGAGGCACCGCCGGCATCCGAGGCCGTCGCCTCCGGCGGCATGACCCCGATCACGGGACGGAAGGACATGGCGGCCGTCTGCCGCAGGGCATTGGAGGTGGCCTGGTCCATCGCACCCGGCACCTCGACCACGATGTTCGTGCCACCCTGCACGGTGATCTCGGTCTCCGCAACACCCATGGCGTTGATGCGCTGCGCCATGATCTGGCGCGCCTGCTCCATCGTCTGCGTATCGACGGGCCTGCCGTCGCGTGAAGAGGCTGTGAGGATCACCTGGGTTCCGCCCTCGAGATCGAGGGCGAGCTTCGGGGCCGGCTGCCAACCCCCGCGCGCAACACCGAGCCCGATCACACTGCCGAGCAGGATGATCATGGCCGCCAGTGCACCGAGCAAGACACGACGTACGGGCATAAGGCGAGCTTCCTTGACGGGTGAGGACGAAGCGGTGATCAGCGATCGCGATCGGCGGAGCCGGTCACGCCGGGCACGTCTCTGTCGGTTCCACTGGGCTCGTGGGACGCGCCAGCGTCACCGCCCGTGTCGTCGGCGTCGAGATCATCGGACGCATCGGCTGCGGCAGGCTCCTCGACCTTCTGAGAAATAGCGTTGCGAGCCCACTTCATCTGCGAGCCGTCCTCTGTCTCGAGGATCACCACATCGTCGTACTGATCGACGATCAGCCCGTAGAACCCCGAGTGGGTGCGCACTTCGTCCCCGATCTCGAGCTGGCTGAGCCGCTCCTGCTGCTCACGCATCATCTTGCGCTGGCGATTGCCCATCAGCAGCATCGGCAGCATCATCACCGCAAAGATCACGAGGAGCATGAGGAGGGGATCCACGAAAGCCCTTTCGACGTGAGGAGGGCGCGCCCGGAAGCGCGCCTGTGACCGTCCTACTGTACCCGCCCTATCGTGCGTGCCCGGGAGCCTGCCGACAGTGACGGTCCGAGCCTTTCATTCGCCATGAAACGGTCCGGGGTTCGAGAGCATCCCGCGAGCGGCGGATCAGAACCGTCCCAGTGGCAGGGACGGTCCGTCGGGCGCATCAGGAACAGGCAGGCCAAGATGCTCCCATGCGGCGCGGGCGGCGAGACGACCCCGCGGCGTGCGGACGAGGAAACCTTCGCGCACAAGATACGGCTCGACCATGGTCTCCACGGTCTCGGTCTCCTCACCGACGGCGACCGCGAGGGTGGACAGCCCCACCGGTCCCCCGTTGAAGCGGGTGCACAGCGCAGAGAGCACCGAGCGGTCAAGCCTGTCCAGGCCGCTCTGGTCGACTTCATACACGGTCAGTGCGGCCTGCGCCGCCTCGAGGTCGAGTGTGCCGCTGCCGCGCACCTGCGCCCAGTCGCGCACGCGGCGCAGCAACCGATTGGCGATGCGCGGGGTCCCCCGGGAACGCGAGGCGATCTCAGCGGCTGCGTCGGTGTCGATGTCGATCCCAAGGCGTTCCGCGGAGCGGGTGACCACCTGCTCGAGTTCCTCAGGACGGTAGTAGTCCAGGTGGGCGACGAACCCGAAGCGGTCACGCAGCGGCGCCGGCAGAAGACCAGCCCGCGTCGTCGCGCCGACCACGGTGAACGGCGGAAGCTCGAGCGGGATCGAGGTGGCGCCCACGCCCTTGCCCACCACGACATCGACGCGGAAGTCCTCCATCGCGATGTAGAGCATTTCCTCAGCCGGTCGGGCCAGACGATGGATCTCGTCGAGGAACAGCACCTCGCCCTCATCGAGCGAGGACAAGATCGCGGCGAGGTCACCGGCGTGCTGGATCGCCGGGCCCGAGGTGATGCGCAGCGGCGCTCCGAGTTCGGCCGCAATGATCATGGCCAGTGTGGTCTTTCCGAGCCCCGGCGGGCCCGACAGCAGCACATGCTCCGGGGCACGACCCCGCGCGAGGGCCGCCTGGAGCACCAGGGAGAGCTGGTCACGCACAACGTGCTGGCCGACGAACTCCTCGAGATGGCGTGGACGCAGCGCTGCCTCCGCGGCCCGTTCGGCAGCACCGGAGTCCGGGCGCACCAGTCCTGTATCCCCCATCGGTTCCCGATCGTGGTCGGTCTCCTGGCGCTCCCCGTCGGAGCCGGTCACAGCGCTCATCGGCTGCTCCCCAGCCGGCGCAGACTCGCCCTCAGCAGCACACCGGCATCCTCTGCCTCCGGGATCTCCTCATGCACAGCATCCACAGCGTTGCGGGCAGCCTTGTCCGGCCAGCCCAGCGAGATGAGCGCCTCGACAACGTCGTCGTTCACCCCAGACGTCGCCGCCGGGGCGGGGGCAGCAGGTGCTGCCGAGGCGGTGGGCGGGGCCAGTTTCCCGCCGAGCTCGAGGATCATGCGGGAGGCGACCTTCGGGCCGATCCCGGGAGTGCGGGCGATGGCTTTCGCATCCTGCTCGGCGACCGCACGGCGCAGCTCCTCCGGCTCCAACACGGTCAGAACAGCAAGAGCGATGCGTGGCCCGATGCCGGAGACCGACTGCACAAGGCGGAAAATGTCAGCTTCCTCCCGTTCCGGGAAGCCGTACAAGGTCATGGCGTCCTCGCGCACCACGAGCTCGGTGTGCAGCGTGAGCTCACCGCCGTGCCGGGTGGAGGCCAGCGCCTCGGGCGTCGTGCGCACACAGAAACCGACACCATGCACGTCGAGCACAAGCTGGTCGAGGCCGATATGGGTCACGCGGCCGGTCAGAGTGGAGATCACGGCAACACTGTAGAACGGATGTTCGATCAGAAGCGGGAGGTGGAGCGCTCCCGGGCGCGTCGTGTACGTCGTTCCGCTTCCGCCCAGACAGCCTGGGCGCTCGTGCGAGCTCCACCGGTCGAGTCCAGGCGTACCGGTCCGCGGCCGCGCCACAGCTGGGTGAGTGCGATCGCGACGGCGTCGGCGGCATCGGCGGGCTGCGGCGGCGCGGGCAGATCCAGCAGGCGCACGAGCACCCGCTGGATCTGCTTCTTGTCCGCGCGTCCGCTGCCCGTCACGGCGGACTTCACTTCCGAGGGCGTGTGCATCTGGACGTCGATGCCGCGCTCTGCAGCGAGCAGGATCGCGATACCGGACACCTGGGCGGTGGCGATCACCGTCGGGGTGTTGGATTGGCTGAACACGCGCTCCACGGCGACGATATCCGGCGCATGCGCGTCGATCTTCTCGCGCAGACCGTCCGCGATCGCCAGCAGCCGACGGTCGATCGTCTCCTCAGAATCGGAGCGGATCACGCCAACGTCGACGAGTCGTGCACTGCGCGCTCCGGCGGCGTCGATCACGCCGTAGCCGCAGCGCGTCAGGCCGGGGTCAACACCCATCACCCGCAGACTCATCGGTGCATCACCTGGTGTCCAGGCGCGCGTGGATGCGGCAGCCACCTGGACTCATCGACGAGTCAGGAGCCACCGCAATCACTCAGCGTCGTTCAGCTGGGCGGCGACGTCGTCCGGGATGTCGAGGTTCGAGAACACATTCTGGACGTCGTCACTGTCCTCGAGCGCATCGATCAGGCGCAGCACCTTCTGGGCGCCGTCGAGGTCGACCTGGGTGCGGATGTTCGGCACGAACTGTGCCTCGGCGCTGTCGTAGTCGATGCCCGCCTCCTGCAGAGCGGTGCGCACCGCCACCACATCTGTGGCAGCGCAGAGGATGTCGAAGGTCTCTCCCTCGTCGAGGATCTCGTCGGCACCGGCATCGAGCACGACCTCGAGGAGTTCGTCCTCTGTGTGCTCGCCCTTGGGGAGGGTCACCACGCCCTTGCGCTCGAACATGTAGGAGACGGAACCGGAATCCGCCATGTTGCCGCCATTGCGGTTGAAGGCCAGGCGTACATCGGAGACGGCACGGTTCTTGTTGTCCGTGAGGCACTCGACAAGCACGGCCACACCGCCGGGGGCATACCCCTCGTACATGAGGGTCTCGTAGTTGACCCCGCCGCCGTCGAGGCCACCGCCGCGCTTGACGGCGCGGTCGATGTTGTCATTGGGGACCGAGGACTTCTTGGCCTTCTGGATCGCGTCGAAGAGCGTCGGGTTCCCCGCCGGGTCGGGGCCACCGGTGCGTGCAGCGACCTCGATGTTCTTGATCAGCTTGGCGAACAGCTTGCCGCGCTTGGCATCGATGGCAGCCTTCTTGTGCTTCGTGGTCGCCCACTTGGAATGCCCGGCCATGGTTCTTCCTCCCGCTCGCAGTCGACAGCGCCATGTCAGCTGGCGATGTCGACTCAGATGGCAATGCAGATGGCAGCGCCGAGGTGATCGGCAGCGCCGGTCCATTGTACGGGTGCCCGCTCAGGTGCCCGTGCGCACCACCGGACGAGTGAGCGCACCAATCAGACGGCGATCAGCGGTGATCTTCTCAAGCAGCTCCCGCTCGCGGCGTCGGCTCGCCTCGGTGCGTCGCGCATGGATGGCGCTGTGGCGCTCCATCGCCAGCTTGATCGACTGGGAGATGAAATCGCGCATCGCCATGCGGGCGATCGCGCCGTGACGGCCAGCCCAGCGCTCGGCACGGTGGCGTGTACGCAGTGACAGCAGCACGGTCACCTCGTGAGGAGAGAACCATCCGGCGCGCCCATAGTCGGATAGCTGACGGCGCAGAATGGAGCGTTCGCGCAGTCGGAGGAACGCCACGATCGCCGCGAGCAGCAGGAAGATCGGCACCTGCACGGTCACGTAGTAGGTGAGGAACCCCTGGAGCGGGTTCGCGGGATCGACCTCGATGAAGAATGTGGAGCCGTTCCACAGGGCATGCAGGAGCATGCCCGCGGCAAGGCCACCCAGACCAAGGCCCCAGTGGAGCATGAAGGAGCGCCGCTCCGCCGCTATGCCCAGCCCGAGACCGCACAGTGCGGTGAAGGAGACATGGGCGAAGGGCGAGAGCAGACCACGCAGAAGGAAGGTCTGCCAGAACACGCCGACTTCTCCGGCGGTCTGCGCTGCCTGGAAGGAGTTGCCGAAATACAGGATGTTCTCTGTGAAGGCGAAGCCACCTGCCATGAGCGCCGCGTACACCACACCGTCAATCGGACCGGCGATGAGTCGGCTGCGCCCGGGGATCAGTGCCACGAGCACGAGAAGAAGCAGGCCGAGGGATTTGAAGGACTCCTCCACCACAGGCGCTTGGATCGCGGCACCGAGGAACTGCGCGGTGGCTTCCGCTGGCTTCTCCGGCGAGATCCATGCGGTGAACCACGGCCCCACCACCAGGGTCAGCAGCACCGAACCGACCGCTCCCCACACGAAGGCATACACCAGGGAGCCCACTGGTTGCGGGGTGTAGCGATCGACCCACCACACCGCGATGAACACGATCGCTACCGGCACGAGCGCCGCGGTGAACGCCACCAACGATGTACCCAGGCCCATCGGCCGAAATACGAACCAGATCAGCATGGCGATGCCCACGAGGGCAAGGAGAGCGGAGGCGAGCAGACCGCCCCACCGCAGGATCAGGCGCACAAGCGACCGTTTACCCGTACCCGTGGAACGGCTCGGCCCGAGCTGATTCGGGCGCTGCGGATCCACGCGTTCAACGTCGTAGCCGTACCCGGCGTCTGCGGCGTGAGGCGCCGGGCGCTGCGGGCGCGATGGGGCGCTGGTGGTGCTCATGCGGCCGTGCTTCCCCCTTCTCCCCTACGCTCGCGCACTGTGTGGGCGGCCGCGATCATCGTAGCCCAGGCAGTGTCCCTCAGCGGTGCGCACCGGGTACTGCCCCGGCCCATCGTGGACGGAGCCGACGCCGCTGACGCTGTCGCGCGCCCGCGCCCGGTCACGTGCACCGCCGGCCTGTTCACGGCCACGCGTCGGCGTACGTCTGCCGGGTGTCGGCGAGCAGGAAAGGTACCGCCTTGGTGCGCGCGATGATAGGCAAGAAGTTTGCGTCACCGAGCCAGCGCGGGACCACATGCTGGTGCAGATGTGCGCCGATCCCGGCCCCGGCCACGTCACCCTGGTTCATGCCCAGGTTGAAACCAGCGGGGTGGGAGACCTCGCGGATCACCGTCATTGCGGTGCGGGTGAGCTCGGCGACCTCGTGCACCTCGTCCTCGGTGAGGTCGGTGTAATCCGCCACGTGACGGTACGGGCACACCAGCAGGTGTCCGGCGTTGTACGGATACAGGTTGAGGATCACGTAGGCGACCTCACCGCGATGCACGATCAGAGCGTCCTCGTCGCTACGATCCGGTGCGGCGCAGAACGGGCACTGCCGCGGGTCCGACGGGTCAGCTGGCTTGTCCTGCCCGCCGATATACGCCACACGATGCGGTGTCCACAGACGCTGTGTGTCGTCGGGGACGCCGACGAACCGCCCCGCGTCCTCGGTCGCCGGCTCCTGCTGCCCGTCGGTGCTCATACCTGTGCCTTGTCGCGGATGGCGGCAACGATCCGCTCAACGGCCTCGTCCACAGGAATGCCATTGTCCTGAGAGCCATCGCGCATACGGAAGGACACAGCGCCCTTGTCCCGGTCTTCACCACCGGCGATCAGCAGGAACGGCACCTTCTCCTTCGTGTGGGTACGGATCTTCTTCTGCATCCGGTCGTCGGAGGCGTCCACCTCCACACGCACGCCGCGGGCACGCAGCTTCGCGGCAACCTCCTCGAGGTAGGGCACGAAGTCGGCTGCCACCGGGATGCCGACGACCTGCACCGGGGCGAGCCACACCGGGAAGGCACCGGCGTAATGCTCCACGAGCACGCCGAAGAAACGCTCGATGGACCCGAACAGCGCGCGATGGATCATCACTGGGCGCTGGCGGGAGCCGTCGGACGCGGTGTACTCCAGGTCGAAGCGCTCAGGCAGGTTGAAGTCCAGCTGGATGGTGGACATCTGCCAGGTGCGGCCGATGGCGTCCTTGGCCTGGACCGAGATCTTCGGGCCGTAGAAGGCGGCGCCGCCCGGGTCCGGGACGAGTTCGAGACCGGAGGCGGTGGCGACCTCCTCCAGGGTGCGAGTCGCTTCCTCCCAGGTGCCGTCATCGCCCACGAACTTCTCGGGGTTCTTGGTGGACAGCTCCAGGTAGAAGTCATCCAGGCCGTAGTCCTTCAGCAGGTCCAGCACGAAGGTGAGCAGCGTGGTGAGCTCGTCGCGCATCTGCTCGCGGGTGCAATAGATGTGCGCGTCGTCCTGGGTGAAACCGCGCGCGCGGGTCAGCCCGTGGACCACACCGGACTTCTCATTGCGGTACACGGTGCCGAACTCGAACAGCCGCAGCGGCAGCTCACGGTAGGAGCGGCCGCGCGAGCGGAAGATCAGGTTGTGCATCGGGCAGTTCATGGGCTTGAGGTAGTAGTCCTGGCCCTGCTTGGTGACGGTGCCCTCGGCGTCGCGTTCTTCGTCCATGTGCATGGGTGGGTACATGCCCTCGCGGTACCAGTCCAGGTGGCCGGAGGTCTCGAACAGCTGCCCCTTCGTGATGTGGGGCGTGTTCACGAAGGAGTAGCCCGATTCGACGTGGCGCTGCCGCGAATAGTTCTCCATCTCCATGCGGATCATCGCGCCCTTGGGGTGGAAAACTGCCAGGCCGGAGCCGATCTCGTCAGGGAAGGAGAACAGGTCCAGCTCGCTGCCCAGACGGCGATGGTCGCGGCGCTCGGCCTCGGCGATCCTCTCCTGGTAGGCCTTCAGGTCCTCCTTCGAGGCCCAGGCGGTGCCATAGATGCGCTGCAGCATCGGATTCTTCTCGCTGCCGCGCCAGTAGGCGGCCGCCGAGCGGGTCAGAGCGAAGCCGTTGCCGATCAGCTTGGTGTTGGGCAGGTGGGGGCCGCGGCAGAGGTCCGTCCACACGGTCTCACCGCGTCGGTCCACGTTGTCGTACATGGTCAGGCCGCCGTCACCGACCTCAACGCTGGCGCCCTCGGCAGCCTCGTCAGCGGTGGACTTCAGGCCGATCAGCTCCAGCTTGTACGGCTCGGAGGCTTCCTCGGCACGTGCGTCGTCGTCACTGATCTCGCGACGCATGAATCGCTGCCCGGACTTCACGATGCGTGCCATTTCCTTCTCGAGCGCTTTGAGCTGCTCGGGGGTGAAGGGTTCAGCGACGTCGAAGTCGTAGTAGAAGCCGTCGGTGATCGGCGGGCCGATGCCGAGCTTCGCATCGGGGTTGATCTTCTGGACGGCCTGGGCGAGCACATGCGCGGTCGAGTGGCGCAGGATGGCCAGGCCATCCTCGCTGGTGATCTCGACGCCCTCGACGCTCTGCCCTTCGGTCAGAGTGGTGTGCAGATCCTTCAGCTCTCCGTCGATGCGCAGGGCAATGATTTCGGTGCGTCCCTGGAACAGGTCGGCTCCGGTCGTGCCCGGCTCGATGGAATGGGCGGATCCGTCGAGGGTGATGGCGTGCTGCGCCATGGCGTTCTCCTTGGGTGCGGTTCGAACCGGCCCACGATGCCGGTTCCGTCCGCCATGGTAGTCCGGGGCCGTCGAGGGTTCAGCGCAGCACGGAGCTCAGCAGCAGGGAGGTCTCCGAGTTCACAACCCCGGCGATCCCGCGGATCCGTCGCAGCACGCCATCGAAGGCGGCGAGGTCCTGGCAGATGATCTCCGCGACGAGGTCCCAGCCGCCGTTGGTGGTGTGGAGAGCTTGGATCTCCTCGAAGCCCCGCAGCTTGGCGATCACCCGGTCGGTGGTGCGCCCTTCGACTTCGATCAGTGCCATCGCACGTACCTGGCCGACGGCGGTGGCCTCGCGCACCCGGACTGTGTACCCGGTGATGACCCCCTGCGCGGCAAGCGCTTCCATCCGCGTACTGACGGTGGCGCGGGAGACGCCGAGCTGGACGGCCAGCTGAGTGACGGGCGCTCTGCCGTCGCGGCGCAGCGCGGACAGTAACCGCTGGTCGAGATCGCTGAGAGCCGGCATGCGCAGAATGCTAGAGCAGGGGGCGCAGTCTGCACATCGCCGCGCCGCAATTCGCGCAATCCAGCAATGGAGCGCGCACTATGCGCCTCCTAGGGTCGTGCACGACACGCGCGCTGCCAACGCGCTCTGGGCGATGACACCCGAAGGAGATGACGATGACGGATCTGCTCGATGTACAGGCGATGGCGCGCTGGATCCAACGCGATGGTGCCGAGAACATCCTGCGCGGTATGGCCGGGTACGTGGAGGACGACTATCGGCGCTGGGAGCGCTTTGACAAGACTCCCCGGGTCGCATCCCACACGCCCTTCGGCGTGATCGAGCTCATGCCGACCTCTGACGGTGAGCTGTACTCCTTCAAGTTCGTCAACGGTCACCCGATGAATCCGGCACGCGGCTTTCAGACCGTCACCGCCTTCGGTGCACTGGCCGATGTCGACAACGGGTACCCGATCTTCCTGGCGGAGATGACGCTGCTGACCGCCCTGCGCACGGCCGCGACCTCAGCGATGGCCGCGAAGCACCTGGCCCGTCCCGATGCGCGGGTCAGCGCGATGATCGGCTCCGGCTCGCAGTCCGAGTTTCAGGCTCTCGCCTTCCGAGCTGTCCTGGGCATCGAGGATCTGCGGATTTTCGACGTGGATCCGGCAGCGATGGAGAAGATGCGCCGCAACCTGGAGCCGCTCGGTTTCCGCATTCACCACGCGGCCAGCGCAGGCGAAGCCGTCGAGGGGGCGGACATCGTCACCACCTGCACGGCCGACAAACAACTCGCGACCATCCTCACCGAGGACATGGTCACGCCAGGCATGCACCTCAACGCGATCGGCGGTGATTGTCCGGGCAAGACCGAGCTCGCCCCCGGGGTCCTTGACCTCGGCCCTGTCTTCGTCGAGTTCACCCCGCAGACCCGCATCGAGGGTGAGATTCAGCAGAAGCCAGCTGACTTCCCGGTGACTGAGCTGTGGGAGGTCATTGCAGGACGTGCCAAGGGCCGCACCAGCGCTGAGCAGGTCACCATCTTTGATTCGGTGGGCTTCGCCATTTCGGACTTCTCGGGCCTGCGTTACGCGCGCGACGCGAACCGCGGCACGGAGCTGATGGGCGATGTCGACCTTGTGGCGAACCCGAACGATCCCAAGGATCTGTTCTCGCTCATCAGCGTCTTCTCCCCGGTGGGCTGACGGTGACGGATCAGCTGGCGGCGCACCCCATCGCCGCTGCCCGCTCGGCGTGCGGAGTTTTGCCGTCGGCAGAGGCGCTGCGGGCTCCCCAGTCCCCTGCTGCGGTCTTCCTCATTCGGCCCCGCCACTTCACACCGAACCCGGCCACGCTCGCTGACAACGCCTTCCAGTCGGATGCGAGCGGAAGCGCCGTCGAGATCGCGGCGCGCGCCCGGCGTGAGGTCACCGGTCTGGCCACAGCCCTGCGTCGGTGCGGTGTCCAAGTTCGCGTCTTCGATGACGCCTCGATGACCCGTCCGGACAGCGTCTTCCCGAACAACTGGATCACCACGCACGCGGACGGCACGGTGTGTCTGTTCCCGCTGTATGCGCCGAATCGCAGGCATGAGCGTCGGCAGGATGTGCTGCGTCGCCTGCGCGAGCAGTTCGTGGTGCGGCGTGTGGTCGACTACTCACCACGTGAGGATGACGGCCTGTTCCTCGAAGGAACCGGCGCGATGGTGTTGGATCACGTGCATCGCGTCGCCTACGCCTGCCGTTCCCGGCGGATGGACGAGGGCCTGCTGCGGGAGTTCTGCATCGACCGCGGCTACTCGCCGATCGTCTTCGACGCGACCGATGCGGACGGCGTGCCGGTGTACCACACGAACGTGCTGATGAGTGTGGGCGAGCAGCTCGCTCTGGTCGGCGCGGAGCTGATCCGCGATCCTGCCCGTCGCGCCGAGGTGATCGACACCCTGCAGGCGACCGGGCATCACGTTGTAGAGATCTCCGAGGAGCAGGTGCGCTCCTTTGCGGGGAACTGCATCGAGCTGCGGGGGCGCGACGGCACGGTGCTCGTGATGAGCGAGACCGCGGCTTTCGCGCTCACGGCTCAGCAGCGCCGCAAGATCGAGCAGCGCACTCGACTGCTGGTCGTGCCGGTCCCTACGATCGAGACGGCCGGCGGCTCAGTGCGCTGCATGATCGCGGGCAATCACCTCACGCCGCGGGAGCAGCTGCCGGCAGGCGCAGCCTGATCAGCGTCCCCTCGCCGTGCCAGGATTCGAGGGTCGCACTCCCGCCGTGCCTTTCGAGGATCGCGCGGACCATCGGCAGACCCAGCCCGGAGCCTTCGATACCGCGGGCCTCCTGCGCGCGGCCCAGTTCTTCCCACACCAGCTCCTGCTCAGCGGGCGGGATGCCACGTCCGGTGTCGGCGATCTCCACGGTCACCATGCCGTCCGCGGTCTGTCCGCGCACCTCGATCGCGTCACCATCGGCGGAGTACTTCACGGCGTTGCCGAGCACGTTCAGCAGGGCGAGGAACAGCAGGTCCTCATCTCCGTGAACAGGCGGAAGCGGTCGCGGGGCAGTAGGGAATGCCACCTCCCAGCGTCGCGACTGGGCGCCGGGCAGATCCATGGTCGCGCCGACAGCTTCACGGGTGAGCGACGGCAGGTCGACCAGCTGTGTTTCGAGGGGCATGTGCTCGACCTCGCCGATCTTGCGCAGATCGCGCAGCAGCGTCATCAGCCGTTTGGACTGGATGTCGATGCTGGCGCGCTGCCGGTCCGAGGGTTCGTCGGCCAGTGCAGCCCGGATGCCCTGCAGCGGGTTCTTGATCTCGTGGTCGAGGCGGGCAACGAGGCGGTGACGGCTCGCGGTGAGTTCACGTGTGAGCTGCTCGTGCTCGCGGCGGGCGCGGCGAGTCCACAGTCCATGGACCGCGAGCGCGGGGGCGGCGACCACCACCCAGATCAGTGCCGCGAGGATCGGTAGGCGATGCAGCGGCACCTCGGCGAGGAGCATCAGGTCCGGCTCGACGAGCCAGCCGATGAGAGTGAGCAGAGTCCCGAGCGCGAGCGGGACGACTAGCAGGCCCACGACCAGGAGCAGCGAGCGTCGGCTCATCCGCGATCGACCTTGTGCACGAAGCGGTATCCGAGGGAGGGCACGGTCTCGATCCAGACGGGTGTGCCGGCGTCGTCCCCGAGAGTCTTGCGGATCTCCGCGACCCGGTGGTCGACGGCGCGGGTGGTGACCACCGCGTCGAAACCCCAGACGGTCTGCAAAAGGCGGTCGCGGTCGAAGACTTCGTCGGGGTGGATCATGAGGAACTCCAGCAGTGCCAGAGCCCGCGGTGTCAGCTGCTTCTCCCGTCCGCCGAGCAGCACCCGACGGGCCGTACGGTCCAGCACAAGGTCACCGGCGATCAGCCGTTGGGAGGCGCGCAGGGTGCCGGTGCCGTTGCCGCTGCGCCGCAGGACTGCGCGGATGCGGGCCATCAGCTCCTGCGGGTCGAAGGGTTTGTTGAGGTAGTCGTCAGCGCCCTCATCGAGTGCGGCGGCCCGCTCGAAGCTCTCCCCCACCTGCGTGAGGAGGATGACCGGCAGCGCAGCATGCTCGGCACGGATGCGGCGCAGCGCCTCACGTCCATCCATGATCGGCATCATCACGTCCAGCACGACGAGGTCCGGCAACTGCCGGGAGATGGCGTCCAGCGCGGCGGCACCGTGTTCGGCGACCTCAACCTCGAGGCCGGAGCGCTGCAGGACACCGGTGAGATGCTCACGGATGGTCTCGTCGTCATCCACCAGCAGGATCCGGGGGCGGGGCGAGACCCCGCCCCCGGGCTGTGCGGTGGGGTCGAGCGCCCAGCGATCAGCCGTCATAGCGGATCTCCACGCGGCGATTCTTCGCGCGAGCAGCGCTCGCATCCTCCCCCGACGGGTTCTCCACCGGCTGGCTTTCAGCGTGTCCGGCGACCTTGAGGTTGAGGTCCTTACGGCTCTTCGTGATGGCGTCGGCCACGGCCTGGGCTCGATCCTCGGAGAGCTTCTGGTTTCCACCATCCCCGGAGAACGGGATGTCATCCGTGTGGCCGTCGACGGAGACCGTGGCTCCCTGGGGGATGTCCGTGATGATCTCCCCGATCTTGGTGGATGCCGCTCCGGACAGCTCGGCCTTGCCGAACTCGAAGAGGATGTCGGTCTGCAGCGTGATGGTGGTCGAGTCCTCGGAGCTCTCGACAGACTGCATGGGTGTGATGTTCCGATTCAGCTCCGAGATGTTCCGGTTCAGCGGGGTGACGTTCTTCTTCTCGTCCCCGTCTGCCAGCGCGGCAGCCGGGAGCGCGAGCACAAGTGCGGCGCCGATAGCGGCGCGTCGGGTCATGCGGCTCATCGCAGCGGAACCCCCGTGGCCATCGGGGCGCCGTCGGAAAGGGAGGCGTCCATCGTGGTGACGTCCGCCGGCGGCGCCGCGAAGACGGCGTAGGCGTAGAAGGTCTGACCGGGCCGGAACTCACCGCCCATGTAGTCGGTTTGGGCACTCCCGTCACCGGTCATCACGTCGTGACGGTTGAGGTTCTTCGTGTCGATCAGGAAGGGATGCCACCCGTCGCCGCCAAAATAATCGTAAAGGTCATCCTGGTGATCGGTGTGCGTGGAGTGCACCTGGAAGGAGTAAACCGCGACCACAGTCTCACCACTGCGAGTAAGGCTGTGCAGGTTCACAGTCATGGTGGCCTCGGGGTCGCCCTCGACGATCGCGGGCGCTTCAGCAGAAGCGATCGGATCACCCACCGTGCTCGGGTCCACTCCCGCGGCCGCAGCGTCCTCATCAACGACGGTGTCACCACCGCCGTCCGATGCCGCGGCGTCGCCGGACTCTGCGGCCTCGTCAGCATCGTCGGCCTCATCGCTCTGACCGCTGTCGCTCGCCTCAGCATCCTCGGAGTCGCCGCCCTGGGGCTTCTCGGGCTGTTCCTGGTCCGCTCCGCCACCGGCAGGGGCGTCCCCGCCATCGCCACTGCCAATGCCCAGCGAGCAACCGCTGGCGATCACAGCAATGGCCGCGATGCTGACAGCGGATGTCGTCACGCGGGGAAGGATCCTGGTTCGGGTCATGGCTTTACTCCTCAGCTCATCGGACGACCCCCTGCCGTCCGTGATCACCACGCTACGGACCGCTCATCGCGAGCTGGTCGCATCGGTGTCGCAGGGCAAGGATGCCATGTCGCAGTCCTGCGACAGGAACGTTTCGAGAGCGCAGAGAGTGCCAGGGCAACGGGCACGCATGAGCACACCCGCCCTTACGAGCGCGAGGTGCGGCGATGAGGGGTGCTGCACGCGGCACGGCACATGACGGCGCATGGTGCTCAGAGACGACAAGAGCCCCGGCATCCATCTGCCGGGGCTCTGCCTGCGGGAGCGGACGACGGGACTCGAACCCGCGACCCTCACCTTGGCAAGGTGATGCTCTACCAACTGAGCCACGTCCGCGTGAAGGACTCCGAGGAGCCTTCGTGGGCGATACTGGGATCGAACCAGTGACCTCTTCCGTGTGAAGGAAGCGCGCTACCACTACGCCAATCGCCCGGGGGCTGTTCCTCTCAGCGGAGGAACCTGATCGATATTACACGGGGTCTCGTCGCGGGCGCACATTCTGGGATGTGACCTCCGACAAGCATCGGGTGCGAGGGTGCCGCTCCTTCCGGCCGTACAACGACCACGCTCTGCCAATAAGCGCACACGCGCCGTCCCCACAGACCCCCAGAGCTGCCGCCCCCACGGCAGCAACGGTGACGCTGGCCACCTCGGGCCGCCACGGTTTGCGCACCGGGCACTGGTGGGCCTAACCTATTCCTTCGTCGGCAGCGAGACCCGAATCCGGATCACCTGCCTACGCGGACGTGGCTCAGTTGGTAGAGCATCACCTTGCCAAGGTGAGGGTCGCGGGTTCGAGTCCCGTCGTCCGCTCGCAGCGATCACCGCTCACACGGTGGGTTGGCCGAGAGGCGAGGCAACGGCCTGCAAAGCCGTGTACACGGGTTCGAATCCCGTACCCACCTCGCATCTCGCGCTATGGTCGCGAGGCACCGCAGTCCATGGACTGTCATAACGATCTTCGGATCGACATAAGGGCGATTGGCGCAGTGGTAGCGCGCTTTCCTGACACGAAAGAGGTCACTGGTTCGATCCCAGTATCGCCCACCCCCAACGGGCCCGGCCGGATGGTCGGGCCCGTTCTCGTCGGCCCGCGGCCCCGCGCATGTCAACAGCGTGAACACCGACGCACACACACTTGGCCGACGCGTGAGCAACACCCTTCACACCTGCGCCTCACGCGGAGATCGCGGGCCATGCCGTTACTGTGGCCGCATGCAGATCTGGCCTGGCCGCCCCTACCCGCTCGGGGCTACGTTCGACGGCAGCGGGACGAACTTCGCACTCTTCTCCGAGGTCGCGGACGGCGTGGAGCTGTGCCTACTGGAGGAGGACGGCTCTGAGCGGCGCGTGGAGATCACCGAAGTCGACGCTCACGTCTGGCACGTGTATCTGCCCTCCGTCCAGCCGGGCCAGCGCTACGGCTTCCGTGTTCACGGCCCGTACGACCCCGCGAACGGACACCGCTGCGATCCTTCCAAGCTGCTGCTGGACCCGTACGCCAAGGCGATCTCGGGCATGGCCAGCAACCACCAGTCGCTGTACAGCTACGACTTCGATGATCACGCGGAACGGTCCACCGAAGACTCGGCGCAGCACACCATGCATTCCGTCGTCGTCTCCCCCTACTTCGACTGGGGCAACGACCATCCACCCGCGCACGACTACCACGACACCGTCATCTACGAAGCCCACGTCAAGGGCCTGACCATGCTGCACCCCGACATCGATGAGTCGATCCGCGGCACCTATGTGGCGATGGGCCATCCGGTGATCATCGAGCATCTGAAGTCGCTGGGCGTCACCGCGGTCGAGCTCATGCCGGTGCATCAGTTCGTGCAGGACGGTCACCTGATCGAGAAGGGCCTGCGCAACTACTGGGGTTACAACACCATCGGCTTCTTCGCTCCGCACAACGAGTACGCCTATGCCGGCGACCTGGGCCAGCAGGTTCAGGAGTTCAAGCAGATGGTGAAGAACCTGCATGAGGCGGACATCGAGGTGATCCTCGATGTGGTCTACAACCACACCGCCGAAGGCAACCACATGGGCCCCACCCTCTGCTTCCGCGGGATCGATAACGCCGCGTACTACCGCCTCGTGGATGAGGACAGGGCGCACTACTACGACACCACCGGCACCGGGAACTCGCTGCTCATGCGCACGCCGCATGTGCTGCAGCTGATCATGGACTCGCTGCGGTACTGGATCACCGAGATGCACGTGGACGGCTTCCGCTTCGACCTCGCCTCCACGCTCGCCCGCGAGCTGCACGAGGTGGATCGCCTCTCGAGCTTCTTCGACATCATCCAGCAGGACCCGATCATCTCCCAGGCCAAGCTGATCGCCGAGCCGTGGGATCTGGGCGAGGGCGGATATCAGGTGGGCGGTTTCCCGCCGCTGTGGTCCGAGTGGAACGGCCGGTACCGCGACACCATGCGGGACGTGCACCGCTCAGAGGAGGGCATGCTGCCGATGTTCGCCTCGAGCCTGGCCGGATCCTCGGACCTGTATGAGCACACCGGCCGCACACCGATCGCGTCAATCAACTTCATCACCGCGCACGACGGCTTCACGCTGCGCGATCTCGTCTCGTACAACGAACGCCACAACGAAGCCAACGGCGAAGACGGCAACGATGGCGAGAGCCACAACCGTTCCTGGAACTCCGGTGCGGAAGGCCCCACGGATGACGAGCACGTACTCGAGCTACGCCTGCGCCGCGCAAAGAACATGATGGCGACCCTCCTGCTCAGCCAGGGCGTGCCGATGATCTCTCACGGCGATGAAATGGGCCGCACGCAGCAGGGCAACAACAACGCCTACTGTCAGGACAATGAGCTGGCGTGGGTGCACTGGGACCTGGATGCGTGGCAGCAGGAGATGCTCGCGGTCACCCGACAGCTGATCGCGCTGCGCCGCAAGCACCCCATCTTCCGGCGTCGGCGGTTCCTCGTCGGTGATGTGCGCGACGGCGCCGAGTCGGCCCTGCCGGACGTCGTATGGCTGGCCACCGACGGTGAACCGATGGAGGATGCCGAGTGGGATGATCCGGTGGGCAAATGCTTGACGGTGTTCCTCAACGGCTCCGCGATCCCCGAACCGAATGAACGCGGTGAGCGCATCGTCGATGACTCGGCACTGCTGCTGTTCAACAACTCGGGCAACGACGTCGACTTCACGCTGCCTCCAGCCGAATACGGGCCGACCTGGACGGTGGTCTCCGGCACCGCTGATCGTCACAATCTGGGCGATGAGCTGGAAGCCGGCACAGTGCTGACCAGGCCAGCGTTCTCCTTCCTGTTCCTGGGTCGCACACACGAGGAGGGCGACGAACACGGACAGGAGCGGCCGGCGTCGATCGCCGAATCGATGACCCGCACCTCGCTGGGCGCGGCACCGGAGCCCACGGAGGGCGTCGGCTCCACCGAGGCACGTCCGCCCAGCCGCCTCGGTTCCGATGACCACGCTGAGCACGGCGAGCAGTCATGAGCGCGCAGACCGTGGATTCAGCGGCCCCGATCGTCCCCACCGCCACGTACCGGCTGCAGCTGCACGCGGGCTTCACCTGCGATGATGCGGCAGCACTCGTGCCGTACCTTGCGCGGCTCGGCGTCAGCCACGTGTTCTGCTCGCCTGTGCTGCAGGCCGCTCCCGGTTCCACGCACGGCTACGACGTGGTGGACCATACGCGGATCAGTGCGGAGATCGGTGGCGAGGAGGCTCTGCGTCGACTGGCTGCTGCCGCGCACGAGCACGGCATGGGCCTCATCGTCGATGTGGTGCCTAACCACATGGCGATCCCGAGCCCGATCTGGCACAACCATGCCTTGTGGTCTGTGCTGCGCGATGGCCCCTCGTCACCGTACGCGGACTGGTTCGATATCGACGCGAGCACCGAACGTTCGATCCTGATGCCGCTGCTGGGGCGTCCGATCGGGAAGGTCCTGGCCGATGGTGAGCTGAGCATCGATCAGATCGACGTGCCACAGGCCGACGGGACGACACGCCGCGAGAGCGTGGTGCGCTACTTCGACCACGTCCTGCCCGTAGCCGAGGGCACGGAGCACCTGGGCATCACCGACCTGCTCGAGCGGCAGTGGTACCGCCTGGCGTACTGGAAGGTCGCCGCCGACGAACTGAACTATCGGCGCTTCTTCGATGTGGACACACTTGCTGCGGTCCGGGTGGAGTTGCCGGAGGTCTTCGAAGCCACCCACTCGACTCTGCTGCGGCTGCAGGCCGACGGGGTGATCGACGGCTACCGGATCGACCATCCGGATGGCCTCGCCGATCCGCGCGGCTACCTGCGCAATCTCTCGGAGGCCACCGGCGGCGCCTGGACCGTCGTGGAGAAGATCCTGGAGGGAGATGAACAGCTTCCCGGAGACTTCCCCTGCGCCGGCACCACCGGGTACGACGCGCTGTGGCGCGTAAGCGGTCTGTTCCACGATCCGCGCGGCGCACTCGGCCTCACCCACCTCTGGCAGCGCGAGACGGGCGATCTGCGCCCGTTCGCGGATGTCGCGGCCGAATCGACCCAGCTGGTCGTGACCACCAGCCTGTGGGCAGAGATTGAGCGGCTGACCACGTTGATCCAGCGGATCTGCCAAGCGGACATCCGTTTGCGGGACATCACGCGGCGCCACATCCAGTCTGTCGTGGTGGCGCTGCTGCGTTCGATGGACCGCTATCGCGCCTACATCGTGCCCGGCGAGCGGGCTCCCGGCGCCGAACGCGCCGTGATCGAGGACGCTGCCGAGCGTGCCCGCGTGCTTCTGGGCGATGACGAAGACGTGGTGTGGACCCTCGAGGTCGTTGTCGCACTGGTGTGCGGTGATGAGATCGGCAGTGCTGGCCGCACGGCAGCAGAGGACCGTGCCGAGGTGGTGGTGCGTTTCGCCCAGACCTGCGGCCCCGTGCATGCGAAGTCGCTCGAAGACACGTCCTTCTACCGCTTCACCCGCTTCCTGCCGGTCAACGAAGTGGGGTCGGATCCGGACCGGATCGGTGTGGAGCCCGACGCCCTGCACGAGCACGCCCGCACGATGGCGCTGACTCGCCCCGACGCGATGACCACTCTGTCCACGCACGACACCAAGCGCAGCGAGGACGTGCGTGCACGCCTGGCCGTGCTCACAGAAGCGCCTGAGGAGTGGGCTCGCCTCGTGCACGAGCTGCAGGAGACGACCGCCGAGCATCGTGGTGACCGCGTGGATGCACCGATGGCATTGCTGCTGTGGCAGACGCTGGCGGGCTGCTGGGATCTGCCCGGCTCCCCCGCAGCGCGAATCGACGCCGAACGCCTGGACGCCTACCTCACCAAGGCGATGCGTGAGGCCAAGACACACACCACGTGGACGCAGCAGGATGCGCAGTACGAAGAGCAGGTGCGCGCCCTGGGCCACGCGGCACTCGAGAGCCCCGAGGTCGATGCTCTGCTCACCGCGTGGACGCAGCGCACTCTGCCCGCGCAGCGCGCCGCGATCCTCGGGCAGAAGCTGATCCAGCTCACGATGCCGGGTGTACCCGATGTGTACCAGGGCAACGAGATGGTGGATCTCTCGCTCGTGGATCCCGATAACCGGCGCGCGGTGGACCATGCGCTACGGGCTGAGCGGCTTGAGCGCATGCAGCAGGGTGCCCGCCCGGATGGGATCGCCGACGAGAAACTGTGGGTCACCCATAGAGCTCTGACGGTTCGTCGCGAGCATCCTGCCTGGTTCCAGGGCCGCACGGCCGACTACAGGCCGATCCCGACCACGACCTCGCATGCCGTCGCCTTCGCCCGCGGGCTCGAGGGCGAGCAGCCGCAGCTGGTCACCGTCGCGACCCGCCTGGCGCATACGCTCGCGCAGCGCGGAGGCTGGGGCGAGACCGCTGTTGTGCTGCCCGAGGGACCGTGGATGGACCTTCTCACCGGCGTCGAACACGAGGGTGGGATGCGACCGCTCGCACAGCTTCTGCCTGACCTGCCAGTCGCACTGCTTCAACGCATCAGCTGACGCGCATTGTCGCGCCGGCCACACTCATCTTCCGTCCATGCCGTCACTGTCCGACGCACCCGCCGTGATGCCCCAAGGAGCTGATCAGCCCGTGATCCGCAGCTACGACGAGTACGCCCTGTGGGCCCCTGCCGCACAGTCCGTCACTGTGCGTGTGGATGGCACCGAGCACGCGATGCGCCGCGGCGAGAACGGCTGGTTCGAGCTGCCGGGTGTTCCGGCCGTGCCGGGCGCCCGCTACGCGTTTCGCCTGGACGCAGGTGAGCTGTGGCTGCCGGACCCACGGTCGCTGTCCCAGCCAGACGGAGTCCACGGTGAGAGCGAGGTCGTGGAGCCGGGCCGTCTGCGCACCACCGAACCGCCGGCCCTGCCCGGGTTCCGCGGTGGGGTGATCTATGAACTGCATGTGGGCACCTTCGCCCCTGCGGCCGACGGCTCCGCAGGCACCTTCGAGACGGCGATCGAACGACTTGATGATCTCGTGGCGCTCGGCGTGGACGCCGTCGAACTGATGCCGGTGGCAACATTCCCCGGCGAGCGCGGCTGGGGCTACGACGGCGTCGGCCTGTACGCCGTGCACGAGGCGTATGGCGGCCCCGCTGGGCTGATGCGTTTCGTGGAAGCTGCGCATGCGCGCGGGCTCGCCGTCGTACTGGACGTCGTCCACAATCATCTGGGGCCCGCGGGGAACTATCTGGGCATGTTCGGCCCCTATTTCACCGATGCGCACCACACTCCGTGGGGCAGCGCCGTGAATCTCGACCAGCCCGGGAGTGATCAGGTACGTGCGTTCCTGGTGGGCTCGGCGCGCCAGTGGCTGGTGGACTTCGGCATCGACGGTCTGCGCCTGGACGCCGTCCACGAGCTGCGTGATGACTCCGCAACGCATCTCCTGGCCGAACTCGCCGACGCTGTCAGCGACTGGGAGGCTGAGACGGGCCGCACGCTGACGCTCATCGCGGAGTCGGATCGCAATGACCCGGTGACCGTCACCCCGACCGCACGCGGCGGCCTAGGCATGGACATGCAGTGGGCCGATGACGTGCACCACGCCGTGCATGCCTGGGTCACTGGGGAGCGAGCCGGCTACTACGTCGATTTCGGCTCCACCGAGGTGCTGTCCCGGACTCTCACGGGCATGTTCGAGCATGCCGGCACGTTCTCGACGTTCCGTGACCAGGACTGGGGCGCCCCGGTCGATCCGGCCTCAACGGATTACGACGCGCATTCTTTCGTGGCGTTCCTGCAGGACCACGACCAGGTGGGCAATCGCGCCACCGGCGACCGGATCCATCACAGCCTCACCCCCGGTGAGCACGCCGCCGCGATCTCGCTGATTCTGCTGGGGCCCGCGACCCCGATGCTGTTCCAGGGCGAGGAGTGGGCGGCGTCTGCCCCGTTCGCGTTCTTCACCGATCATGATGCTGAGCTCGGACCGCTGGTGAGTGCAGGGCGCCGCGAGGAGTTCGCGAAGATGGGCTGGAGTGATGAGGTGCCCGACCCCCAGGCGCCGAGCACGTTCACCGCCTCCCAGCTGAACTGGTCCGAGCGTGACCAGGGCGACCACGCCCGCATCCTCGCCTGGTACCGCACTCTCATCGGCTTGCGCCGGGAGCATGCTGATCTGCGTGATCCGGACCTCAGGCGCGCATCGGTCGAGGTCATCGATGAGGAGACCGTGCTGCTTCGACGCGGTGACCTGGCTGTCCTCGCTCACCGTGGTTCCGGACGAGCCACCGATCTGGTTCCAGCCGACGTCCTGGCGGTCTTCGGCGTCCCGCGCCCTGAGGCGGGTGCGCCGATCGTATTCAGCGGCCCCGGTGCAGCAGTCCTGCGCGTGGGGTGAGACTCATGCAGCTGATGCCGGCGGTCGTTCTGGCCGTGATGACACTGATCGTGCTTGCGCCGGGCATGATCGGGCTGCTGGCGGCGATCCGTCATGGCCGACGCCTCTGGCGCGTGATTCGCCTTCGCCGCTCAGGGCTAAGACTGCGCGGCGTCGTCCTACAGTCACGTGCGCGCCGCATCACAAACACGCATGAGGACCTCACGCAGACGGATCTCACCTGGCGTGACGAGCTCATCCGGGTAGCACATCCGGCTGGCGTCACCGATGGCAGGCCGGTCGTCCCAGGGGCGGACTCGGAGGACCGGACCGGCCAGGAGGTCGATGTGCTCGCTGATCCTCACAACCCGCGCGTGTTCATCGCGCCGGGGGTAGCTCAGCGTCATGCCGTCGGGCGTCAGGTGATCTGGATGCTGCTGGGCCTGGTGGGATTCGCCTCAAGCCTCGGCGTCGCCAGCTGGTTCGTCGGCGGGATCCTGGAGGTGCTGCCCCGCTGAGAGGTGTGGCTGCGCCGGCGCCGCACGCTCACGCGGCGAGCGCCAGACCGTCGCGCACGAGCGAGGACAGGCGCGACAGGGAACGGTAGTACTTCTTGCGGTAGCCGCTGGTGAGCAGTTTCTCGCTGTACACGGCAGGCAACTGGTCAGCTCCATCAGCGCTGGCTGCGAGAACGGGAATCTGCCGGTCGTACAGGCGGTCGATGAGCACCACGAGACGCAGAGCGTCGTTGTGGTCGTCAATGGTGCGCGCATCGGTCACGTGTACGCGTCGGACGTCGTCGATCATCGCGCCGTAGCGGCTGGGGTGGACGGTGCCGAGGTGTGCGAGCAGGTCCGGCAGAGCATCAAGGGTGGCGCCGTCGGCGTCGGCGTCGGCGAGAGCGCGTACCTGCGCACCGGGTAGGGCCGGGATCTCGTCGACAGCGGAGCGGCCGCGATAGTCGACGCCGTCGATGCGCAGCACCTCGAAGCGTTCAGCCATCGCCTGGATCTCCCGCAGGAAGTCCTGGGCGGCGAACCGGCCCTCCCCCAGTGCCTCCGGGAGCGTGTTGGATGTTGCCACGATCGCGACGCCCTGATCGGACAGTTCGCGGATCAGGCGGGTCATCAGCAGCGTGTCGCCGGGATCATCAAGCTCGAACTCGTCGATGCACACCAGTCCTGACTGCGAGAGCACATCGAGTGCCTTCGCAAAACCCAGCAGGCCCACGAGGTTGGTGTACTCCACGAAGGTGCCGTAGGAGCGATGCCCGGTTGTCTCGTGGAACAGCGAGGCGAGCAGGTGAGTCTTGCCGACGCCGAAGCCGCCGTCGAGGTAGATGCCGCGGGCGGGTTCCTTCTTCTTCCCACCCAGGCCGATACGCCCCAGCAGGCCCTTGCCCTTCTTCTCGGGGCCGCCCAGGGAGGCGGCGAAGTCAGCGATCCGCTCCTTCGCCGCGGCCTGCGACGGGTACGCCGGGTCAGGCACGTAGGTGGATAGCCGCGCCTGCTCGAAGCGCGGCGGGGGCACCAGGTCCGCGAGCAGTCGCTCGAGCGTGGGTTCGGGCCGGATCTCCGATAGCGCTGAGGTCACCGACTCAGTCTAGGGCGCCGACGGGGCCTGCTCTCCCCTACCCTGACTGCATGACGCACGCACATGACCTGCACCTCATCTGGAACAACGGTGCGCCGGTCACCCCTCAGCGGATCGCACCGGATGCTCCGGGGGCTCAGATGCTCGCCGAGCTCTATGCACCGCCCGCGGATCGAGTCCATGTGCGCGCCATGATGAACACCACCGTCGACGGTGCTGTGGCAGGGGCCGACGGCACCAGCGGCTCGCTGCGCAATGCTGATGATTCTTTCCTCTTCGGCGTGCTGCGCGCCCTGTGCGATGTCGTCCTGGTGGGTGCGTCCACGGTGCGGGTCGAGGATTACCGCAGGCCGCTCGGCCGACGGGATCTGCTGTCCCCGTCGCGCCGCCCGGGCGGGGCGGCCCGGCCTGCCCTTGCGATCTGGACGCGCAGCGGTGATCTGCCCCCGTCGGTCGAGGCGGACTGGCCCACGCATCTGCTGGTGCCGCCCGGCACCTCAGCGTCTGTGCGCACCCGCACAGGCTTCCCGATCGAGCATGTGCATGAGGTCCCTGATGCAGTTGCCGCCCGTGATGTGCTGGCGGGCCTCGGCTTCCGCGCCATCCAAGCGGAGGGTGGGCCGCAGGCGCTCGCGCAGCTGGCCGATGCGGGTCTGCTCGACGAGCTGTGCTTCTCCGTCTCTCACTGCACCGTCGGCGGAGCAGCCCCACGTGTCATGAACGGAGCCGAGCATCACAGCGAGTGGCAGGTGGCTTCCCTGATCGTCGGCTCCACGGCAACGCTCAGCCGGTATGTCCGACCGTCACCCCACCCCCGCCAGTTGTAGACACAATTGTCTACAACCCCTAGGTTGAGAGCATGAGCGAAACAACCACCATACGAGTCAGTCGGCAGACTCACGGCCGGATCACGCGATTAGCCGCGCAGCGCCACGAGACGGTCGACCAGACAGTTGATCGCGCACTGCGCGCCTTGCGGCAACTGTCGATGGGGCACGAGTTGAACACTGAACTCACCAGCGACGAAGAAACCTGGCTCAATGCTGAACTCGGGTGACATCGTCGAGGTTGATCTGGGCACCCCCGTCGGCAGCGAAGCCGGACGTCGGCGGCCAGCCATCGTCGTGACCGCCAACGGCGTACTGCGGGGCGAACCGAACGTTGTGCAGGTCGTTCCCCTGACTCGGACGATTCGCCCCAGCGGGGCAGAGGTGTACATCGAGCCGGATCACGACAACCGGCTCAGCGCCCCATCGGCGGCGCAGTGCCAGCATGTGCGCTCAGTATCTGTCGCACGACTGGCGACGACTCGAGGCGCCGTCGGGCCCGTAGCTCTCGCCGAGGTGCGCGAGGTGCTCGGGTTGTTGCTCGACCTCTGAGAGCCGAGGCCGCGCAGTACTACCGCCGCGCCTGGTCACCGCCGCTCCCCCGTGGCGTGCGGCCCGGGGGCGGTGCCCGGATTCCGCACCGGCAGGTCAAGGGCGCTGACGTCGATGCGCAGACCGAGCGTGCGCGCCATATGGTCGGCCACCACCCGCTCGTAGCGTTCCGGGTCACGGTTCCACTCGCGGGTATGGGAGGCGCCCTCGAAGCCTTCGAAGCGCACACGGTCATGAGCCAGCGCAGCCAGGCGACGGCTCGGCCCCACCGGCACGGTCGTGTCATCGAGAGCATGCAGCAGCAACGTCGGCACCTGCAGGTGGTCGGCGTAGAACTCCGGGCGCATCTCGAGCAGAGCGAGCGGCTCGCGCAGTGCGATGGTGCGATGGCCCACGCCAGAGGCCATCATCCACAGCGCCATGCGTTGCATCACGCGCGGCGCCCGCAGCGCGTTGGCGTGGTGGACCAGGATTTCCGTCCAATCCACCGCGGGTGAATCCAGAACGACACTGGCGATCGCGTCCCGACGAGGGGACTTCACGGCCGTACGCAATGCGATGCCGCCACCCATGGACCAACCGACCAGGACAACCCGTTGCGCGCCGGCGTCGAGCGCATGCTGGACGGCAGCATCGGCGTCCTCCCACTCTGCTGACCCCAAGTGGTACAGCGCATCGGCAGACGCTGGCGCGCCGACGTCATTGCGATACGTGATGGTGAGCGTGGTGATCCCGAGCTCGTGCAGAAGCGGGATCAGCCGCAGCGCCTCACCTCGCGTAGCGCCATGGCCATGGATCAGCACCGCCCAGGTGCCGTCGGCGCCGGTCCTCCGGGCACGCTCGGGATCGGCGGCCACCAGCCAGGCGGGCATCTGCCCCACCGGGGACTGCACCTGCACCTCGCGGGTGTCCAGGCTGTGCGCTGTCCACGGAGTGCCGGCCCAGAAGAATCCATTCGTGCGAGCTCGGCCCACACGCGGCCCCTCCGCGGTGTCCTGAGCGAGGATCGGGCGGGAGACAGTCCGCGCCGTCGGGCGCCCCGTGACGGCGCCGAGCCGCACATGCACCGCCCCACCGGACTGGCGCAGCGCGATCACCCCGTTGCGTGCGGTTTCTGCTGTCGCGTCCAGATGCAGGCGATCCGGGTAGGCGGCACGCACCTCGGTGTCGGGCCGCTGGCGCAGGTCCCCCTGCGGCACCAGGGCGATGCGAGCGATGATCCGGGCACCGAGCGTCAGTAGTCCCCCGGTGAGGACGAATGCACCGCCCACTGTGATTCCCGCGAGCACACTGCTGCGCAGGTGCCCGCGCAGACGAGGGCGAGAACCGGACCGGGAACGACGAGCCTGTCGATGCGAGGCACTGTCCATGGCCTGCAGTGTAGGTCCCCGACCGTCGAGACAGCTGATACCTAGGATGAGGAGGACACGGGCGCCGGTCCGGCCCGTTTTTCCGCACCGTCGAGGAGCCCCGCTGATGCGCACATCTGACCATTCGGCCACGTCGGCCACCACTCCTGCGGGTGCCGACCCTCTGCGTGACGTGGATCCGGCGCTGCGCCGGTCTTTCGATCTGCGCCTCGC
This sequence comes from Brachybacterium timonense, assembly GCF_900258505.1. Taxonomy (GTDB): domain Bacteria; phylum Actinomycetota; class Actinomycetes; order Actinomycetales; family Dermabacteraceae; genus Brachybacterium; species Brachybacterium timonense. The sequence continues at coordinate 1,490,132 of NZ_LT984895.1, read as the reverse complement.
ACGCTACGGTGATGATCTTCGGCGCGGACTGCAGGTGGTCTACGGCGAGCGCGCCGATGACCTGTTCGAGCGGGTGCTGCAGAGCGTCGCCGCCGCAATGGAGCAGCGCCCGGAGGATCTGCGCGAACGCGACGAGGCTCGCCTGCTGCGCCCTGATTGGCTGCAGGACCCCGGCATGCTCGCCTACGTGGCCTACGCCGATCGCTTCGCCGGTGACCTGGCAGGAGTGCGCAGCCACCTGGATCACCTCGACAGCTTGGGCGTGACGCACCTGCACCTGATGCCGCTGCTCGACCCGCGGCCCGGAGACAGCGACGGCGGCTACGCGGTGCGTGACTACCGGACGGTGCGTGCTGACCTGGGCACCATGGATGATGTCGCGGCGCTGGCGCGGGACCTGCATGCGCGCGGTATCAGCCTGGAACTCGATCTGGTGCTGAACCATGTGGCCCGCGAGCATGAGTGGGCTGTACGTGCTCGCGCCGGCGAGCAGCGCTACCGCGACTATTTCCGCGTGTACCCCGATCGCACGGAGCCGGATCGGTGGGAGGAGTCGCTGCCAGAGGTGTTCCCCGATTTCGCACCGGGCAACTTCACCTGGGACGACGAGCTCGACGGGTGGGTGTGGACCACGTTCAATGCGTTCCAGTGGGACGTGGACTGGTCCAACCCGGATGTGTTCTGCGAGTACCTGGACATCATCCTGTTCCTGGCGAACCAGGGCGTGGACGTGCTGCGGCTGGACGCGATCGCCTTCACATGGAAGCGCCTGGGCACCGATTGCCAGAACCAGCCGGAGGTGCATTACCTCACCCGTGCCCTGCGCGCAGCCGCCCGGATCGCCGCGCCTGCGCTGGCCTTCAAAGCTGAAGCGATCGTCGGCCCGCAGGACCTCATCGAGTATCTGGGCACCGGCGAGAACTGGGGGCTGGTCAGCGAGACGGCCTATCACAACTCGCTCATGGTGCAGCTGTGGAGCGCCCTTGCCGCCCGCGACACGAGCCTGCTGGCCACGGCGCTCGCTGCATTCCCGGCGAAGCCCTCACGCACCACCTGGTGCACGTACGTGCGCTGCCATGACGACATCGGCTGGGCCGTCACCGATGACGACGCCGCGGCAGTGGGCCTGAACGGCTTCGCTCACCGGGCGTTTCTTTCGGACTTCTACTCTGGTTCCTTCCCGGGTTCCTTCGCTCGCGGGCTCGTGTTCCAGCACAATCCCGCTACCGGTGATGCCCGTATCTCCGGTTCCCTGGCCTCACTCGCCGGCCTGGAGAGGGCTCTCGAGGATGGTGACTCGGCTGCTGAAGCGCTCGCGGTGCGGCGCATCCTCATGCTTCATGCCGTGATGATGGGTTTCGGCGGTGTGCCGTTGCTGTATATGGGCGATGAGATCGCTCTGATGAATGATCCGGAGTGGGCCGACGATCCCGCGCATGCCGGTGACAACCGCTGGGTGCATCGCCCGCGCATGGACTGGGAGGCGCTCGGGCGGATCGAGGCGGAACTGGCGAAGGGTGAGGAGACACCCCTGTCGGCTCAGGCGCGGGTGCTTGCCGGCATCCGGCATCTGGCGGCGGTCCGGGCGCGCACCCCGCAGCTGCATGCCAGCGTCGAGTCAGTCATCGTGGGCGGCCACGATCACCGATTGCTTCTGCTGCGCCGCGACCATCCACGCGGCTCGATGGCGCAGCTGTACTCCTTTGCTCCGGAGCCGGTGAGCATCGATCCCGGTGTGCTGCGCGGCATCGTCGGGGCTCAACCCGCTGAGCTTCTGACATCGACGGTGTGGGACCTGGAGGTGCCGGAGATCACCGTGAGCCCGTACGGAGCACTGTGGTTCGTGCACAGGTGAGAGCGCCTCGAATGTGAGTAGCATCGAGGGCATGCACAGCAGTTTCATCGTCCTGTCGGAGGTGCCGCTCGAGAACGCCGACGCCATGCGTGCCTTGGAGTATCTGGGGCTCAGCCCGGACGCCGAGGCCGATGCCGACGAGTCGCTCGCGGCTGGTCCTGGTGACACGAAGCAGGATCCTCGTGTCGGCCCGGCGGCTCCTGCTTCCGGGCCACGGGTGGATGTGGTGGTTCCTGCGGACACTGAGCGTTCGGTGATCGCAGAGGTCATCGATTCTCTCGGTCTGTTGGATCTGCGGGCCGCTTGGGATGCCATTGCCGAACGAGCGCAGGGTGAACGCACACGGCGCCGTGCCGCGAACGAGGCGCAGGCCGTGCTCGCGTCCGTCACGCGCGCTTTCGAATCCGTCGGCTGCATCGTGGATGGTTCGGTGGTGGAGGATGATCCGATCCCGTCGATCCGCGAACGCCTGCAGCAGGGCTGCTCGCTCGGCGCGGTGGTCGTCTACTCGGATCCGCAGCTGCTCGAGGAGACCTTCGCGCAGGACTGGGCGCACCGCGTCGAGGATCATCTGAGCGTCGCCGTCCTGCATCTGTACCCCGGCAGTGGAAGGATCGGCACAGCATGAGCAGTGAGCGTCCCATCGGCCAGGGCACGTACCGCGTGGCGTTCAGCGCTGAGCAGTGGCGTGAGCGGCTGAGTCCGCAGGAGTACGCGGTGCTGCGCGACGGCGGAACGGAGCGACCGTTCACGGGTGAGTACGAGGAGGTGCGCGAGGCGGGCACCTATGAGTGCCGAGCCTGTGGCGCGGAGTTGTTCACGGCTGCCGAGCAGTTCGATGCGCGGTGTGGCTGGCCAGCCTTCTGGGCGCCGACGGATTCGGACGCGGTGGAGCTGTTGGAGGACACGTCCCTGGGCATGCGCCGGATCGAGGTGCGGTGCGCTGCCTGTGGATCGCATCTGGGCCACGTATTCGAGGGTGAAGGCTTCCCCACCCCGACAGACCAGCGGTACTGCATCAACTCGATCTCTCTGCGTCACCGCGAGTGACCCGCCGCGAGCGCCACCGCGTCTGTGCAGCAGAGCACCCAGGCGCTGCTCCCGGCGCGCCTGAGCCGCAGGCCCGGAGTGCGCCAGTAGCCTGGCAACCGTGTCTGTCCACAGATTCCGCTCCGGGAATGCGGAGTTCCACGCCGCGATCGCCGCGATGACCGCTGCCCCGCTGCGTCACGAGGTGCAGTGGCGTGAGATTCCTGCACCGACGCGGATGGCACCGGCAACCTGGGCGGCAACGGCGGAGATCCTGGTCCACGACGAGGAACTGGCCAGCGGTCGTCTTGTCGTGCTGCATGACCCAGCAGGGCAGGAAGCCTGGGACGGGACCTCACGGATGGTTGCTCTCGTGCAGGCGCAGCTCGAGCCAGAGTTCGCGATCGAATCGATGCTCGGGGATGTCGCCTGGTCGTGGGTCACAGAGTCCCTCGAGCTCCATGACGCTGCCACGCGGGAGCTCGGTTGCACCGCAACGCGCGTGGTCTCTCAGTCCTATGGGGCCCTCGCGGCGCGTCCCTCGACCGTGGATGTCGAGATGCGCGTCTCGTGGACGCCCACAGACCTCGAACTCACCCCCCATTTCCAGGCGTGGACAGCCATGCTCGCGGCTGCCGGTGGGCTGCCGCCTGTGACCGAAGGCATCGCCCCGATCTCGCCCACGCATCGCGCCCGCGCTCCGATCAGCGTGCAGGACGCCCCGTGAGCGCAGATCCAGCCTCCGATCACCCACCGCGCCCGCTCTCCACTCCTCGGGACGGGGTCCCGGATGTGACCGACAGGGTGCAGACCCTGCTGCAGTGGTGCGAGGCAGCGGAGCACGCCCCGCATGAACCGGTCGCGGTCGACGCCGAACGTGCCTCAAGCTTCCGCTACTCCTCTCGCGCTTACCTGGTTCAGCTGCGTACCGAGGCGGCGGGCACTCTCCTGCTCGACCCCCTCGCGTTCACACTGCCGGGGCGGCTGGCGAGCGTGCTGTCTGACCGCGAATGGGTGCTGCACGCGGCCGACCAGGACCTGCCGTGCCTGCGTGAGCTCGGACTCCAGCCCCACGCACTGTTCGACACCGAGCTTGCTGCGCGCCTGCTGGGCATGGAACGCGTGGGCCTGGGCGCCGTGGTCGAGGACACGCTGGGCTTGGTGTTGGCGAAGGACCACGCCGCCGCCGATTGGTCGCGTCGGCCTCTGCCGGAGTCCTGGCTCACCTACGCGGCTTTGGACGTGGAGGTCCTCGTGCAGGTGCGTGACGTGCTCGCCGCACGACTCGAACGGGCCGGCAAAACGCAGTGGGCCGCGGAGGAGTTCGAGTATGAGCGCACCCGCGTCCCCACCCCGGTGCGCTCGTCGTCGTGGCGCGGTCTGCACTCCCTGGGTTCGCTGCGCTCCACCCGCCAGCTCGCCGCCGCGCGATCGCTGTGGGAGCGCCGTGACGAGATCGCTCGTGACCGCGATCTGTCGCCGCATCGTGTGCTGCGCGACCGCGAGCTGGTCGCTGCAGCCAAGGCGGCACCGCGGGGCCGTGACGCGATGATGGCTGCGCTCCCCGCAGCACTGCACCATAAGGACCAGTGGTGGAAGGCGGCCCGGACCGGTCTTGACCTTCCGGCCGCTCATCTACCAGAACGCGCGCAGGCGCAGTATCCACCGCCCCACAAACTGTGGTCGAAGAAGTGGCCGCAGGTGTGGGACCGCTACCGGGTGGCGCGCGAGGCGATGGCGCAGCGCGCCGAGGAGCTGCAGCTGCCATCGGAGAATCTTCTGCAGCCGTCGTTGCTGCGCACCTGGGTGTGGGAGCACGAACAGGCCGGGCCGCGCGAACAGATCGAGCAGGAGCTTCTCACGCTCGGGGCGCGGCCCTGGCAGGCGGAGCTGTCCGCCCAGGTGCTGGCCGCGTGCGACCTCAGCGAGACCGGCTCGCGAGGTGAGCCAGGATCGCTGTGACGAGCGTGCCGCTGGTCAGGCGACCGGAGAGCACCGCGCCCGCGACATCGCTGACCGGCACCCAGCGCACCAGGAGCTCAGCCTCCTCATCCCTCGGCTCGAACTCCTCATCCGGAGCACGGGTCACGTCACGGGCCCGGTAGATGCGGATCAGCTCATCGGAGCCGCCCGGGGAGGGACGCAGCTGCAGCAGCGGTTCTAGATGCTCTGCGGTGTACCCGGTCTCCTCGCGCAGCTCCCTGGCTGCCGCGTCGGCGGGATCCTCACCGTCGATATCGAGCAGGCCGGCGGGGATCTCCCACAGCGCGGACCGGGCCGGATGTCGGTACTGGCGGATCAGCAGGGCACGGTCCTGGTCGTCGATGGCCAGCACGGCGACTGCTCCGGTGTGACGAACGTACTCGCGGTCGAACTGCACGCCGGGGGCGAAGTCGATCGTGTCGCGGGCGATGTCCCACACCATGCCGTGGTGCGTGATCCGGCTAGCGGCAAGGGGCCGCGGATCAGGCTGGTCGGCTAGCTCCTCGGATGGTGTGCTCATGGCTGTTCTCCTGACGTGCTTCGCGAGGCATGCTCGGCCTCCTGCGCTGCCACCGGGTCCGCATTCCGTTGTGCGTTTGCCGTCGGATACGTCTGCGCGCTGCGAGCCGATCGCTGCGCGGTGAGCGCTGCACCGATGAGAGCGGCGAACAAAGGATGTGCATGGGTTGGCCGGCTGGTGAGCTCTGGATGGGCCTGGGTGCCGATGTAGTACGGATGCACGTTCTGGTCGAGCTCCACGACCTCGACAAGGGAACCGTCCTCGGATGCGCCACTGGCACGCAGACCTGCCTCCTCAAGCTCTCCGCGGTGCTCGGCGGAGACCTCGTAACGGTGCCGGTGCCGCTCGGTCACCCGCGTGGTGCCATACGTCCGCGCGGCAAGGGAGCCGTCGACGAGCACGTGCTCCCACGCGCCCAGTCGCATGGTGCCACCCAGGTCTCCCTGTCCGGCGACGATGTGTTCTTGTTCGGCGAGCGTCGCGATCACCGCATGCTCGGTGCTGGGGTCGAACTCGGTGGAGTGGGCGTCCTCCCAGCCGAGCACACTGCGGGCGTACTCGATCACCATGCACTGCATACCCAGGCACAGCCCGAGCGTGGGCAGACCAGTCTGACGGGCGTGCCGCAGTGCCCCCACCTTGCCGTCGACGCCACGCACGCCGAACCCGCCGGGTACAACGATCGCGTCCACGCCAGCGAGCTGATCACGGGCCCCCTCGGGGGTGGTGCACGTGTCCGACTCGATCCAGTGGATCCGCACGCGTGTGTTGTGGTGGAAGCCGCCTGCCCGCAGCGCCTCGGTCACGGACAGGTAGGCATCGGGCAGGTCGATGTATTTGCCCACGACGCCGACTGTGACCTCGTGCTCCGGATGGTGCACGCGGCGCAGCAGCTCACCCCACTGGGACCAGTCCACATCGTGGGAGAGCAGATCCAGCCGCCGGATGGCGTACACGTCGAGTCCCTCATCGTGCAGCACACGCGGGATGTCATAGATCGACGGGGCATCGGGACAGGTCACCACAGCGTCGCGGTCCACGTCGCAGGTCGAGGAGATTTTCTGTTTGATGCCCTCGGGGAGGGCCCGGTCTGCGCGCAGCACGATCGCATCCGGCTGGATACCGATCGAGCGCAGGGCCGCCACGGAGTGCTGTGTCGGCTTCGTCTTCAGCTCCTGGCTGGGGCCGATGAACGGAACGAGGGAGACGTGCACGAAGAACACGTTGTCGCGGCCGATGTCCTGGCGTACCTGGCGGGCGGCTTCCAGGAACGGCTGAGATTCGATGTCGCCGACCGTCCCACCGATCTCGGTGATGATCACGTCCACGTCGTCACCGGCTTGCGCCCGCATCGCTTCCTTGATCGCATCGGTGATGTACGGGATCACCTGCACGGTGTCCCCCAGGTACTCGCCGCGCCGCTCCCGGGCGATCACACCCGAGTAGATCTGGCCGGTGGTGACGTTCGCTTCACGGGTGAGGGCAACATCCAAGAAACGCTCGTAGTGGCCGATGTCGAGGTCGGTCTCGGCGCCGTCGTCGGTGACGAATACCTCGCCGTGCTGGAAGGGGTTCATCGTGCCCGGGTCGACGTTCAGATACGGGTCCAGCTTCTGCATGCGCACCCGGAGTCCACGGTTGCGCAGCAGCATGCCTAGGGAGGCTGCGGTCAGGCCCTTGCCCAAGCTGGAGACCACGCCGCCGGTGACGAAGATCTGCTTGGTGATGCCGTGATTGCGAAACGGTTTGGCGAGCGCGGGACGGTCGGCGCGCGGAATGGGGCCTGTGCTGGTTCCCGGCGTCGCCGCCGTGGCTCGGGGCTGCGCTCCCTGCGTCTCGCGGTTGTCAGTACGGCTGGTGATCCTGGTATCTGCCACGGACTGCCAACCTAGCATCAGCGAGCATCCACGCCGAGCACGTCCAGCAGTTGAGCGGTCATGTCGTGGTCACCGGGCAGCTCCCGGGCTCGACGGGCGGAGGCTGCGGAGGCCGCAGCCAGCGTTGCCGGATCGTCCATCTGCTCGATCGCGTCGGCGAGCTGGGTGCTCTCCCCCACCGGCACGAGCACGGCCGCGTCACCGGTCACCCATCGGGTGCCACCTGCGTCGGTGGCGATGATCGGCATCGCGGCACCCAGCGCCTCCTGCAGGGCGACAGGCTGGCCTTCCCAGACCGCCGCGGAGACCACGAGGTGGGAATCGGCCAGCAGCGCCGGCACATCGGTGCGTCGCCCTAAAAGCTCCACCGGGGCGGCTTCGTCGGCGATGCGCAGTTCAAGATGCGATCGCAGCGGGCCCTCCCCCGCGATCCTCACCCGTACCGGGAGGCCGCGTCCCGTCAGGATCGCTACCGCGTCCAGCAGCGTGTCCAAGCCTTTCTGCGGCGCCAGGCGGGCGATCACGAGGATCTCGAGTCTCTCCCCCGCCTGCAGGGGCCGCGACCGCGGGGCCTGGGAAGCGTCAGCATGCTCCATGGCCGGCGAGTCCGGTGCGGGGATCACCGCGTGGCGCACCTGGCGGGCTCCTGCCGCGCGAGCACGGCCGACGAGATCCGGGGAGACTGCGAGCACGACATCAGCGCGCGCTGCAAGGACACGCAGCAGCAGCCGCCCCATGGCCGTCACCGCCCTGCCGCCGACGGGGAGGTTGTGCAGGGTGACCACGACGCGGGGCCCAGACCGTGGCAGGGCGAGCGCGGTGAGCGCTCCGGCACGTAGACCATGCGCGTGCACTGCCGTGGGGCGGGTACGGTCCGCCTCGCGGCGCAGGGCGGCGATAGCGCGCGGATCCCGCAGCGGATGCGGCATGGACCCGATCCTGACAGGGGCTTCATGCACCGCGACGCCGGCCGCGGCGAGAAGTCGTGCCTCATGATCGACATGGGCGGCAAGACCGCCGTCAGCAGTGGGCCGGACCAGCAGGACGCTCACGGCGTCTGCTCCGTCGACGTCGACGCCGCTGGCGATGACGACGAGGGCGACGAGGATGATGAGGACGGCGAGGTCTCGGACGCTGACGTCTGAGACGACGGCTTCGGCGTTGACGAGCGCCGACGCAGCCGCTGCACCAGATGCCGCACCTGGGACGGGTCCGCGAGCGCCATGATGAGCAGCGCGATCAGACCGGCGCAGACACCGCCAGCAACCCCGGCGAGCACGGCGCCCGCTTCCGATGTGCCGGTCGTCGTCCACCACCGCACGAGCAGCAGACCTGGGATACCACCACCGAACAGTCCCAGTGGACCGAACAGGGCGGTGCGCCGGATCGCACGAGGCTCATCCGAGGCGGCCAGCAGGGTGCTCACCCGGCCCAGCCCCACCAGCGCCCCCAGGCCCATCCCGCATGCGATCGCCAGACCGAAGGCCGTGGCTGCTTCAGCTGCGGTGCGATCCGGTGCCGGCAGCCCCATCACGAGCACGAGGACCGCGGCGATGAGCCATCCGACAGAACCCACCACGAGCGCATCCTTCGCCTGCAATGCGGCCGACAGGATCCGGCTGGCCTGCATCATCACGGCGTACCCGGCCAAACCCAGTGCAAGCGCGGCGGTGGCTGAGCCGACACCGGTTGCTCCGGCTCGGTCGACGCCCCGGAAGAACTGCTCCAGCGCTGGGCCAGCGGCGAAGAGCGCAGATGATCCGATCACTGCTACGACGATCACCATGCGCAGGCTCGCCGCCGCCATCCGGGCGAACGCGACCGAGTCGCCTACCAGGCGCAGCTCTGACAGATGCGGGAACACGCTGGTGAGAAGTGGAACGACGAGCACCGCATAGGGCAGCAGATACAGCGCCTGCGCGTACTGGAAGACTGGCAGCGTGCCGGTGCCGCCGGCGCGCATGGACAACAGCAGAATGAGCGCCATCACGCCCTGCTGCGCAACAACTGCTCCCAGACCAGCGCCGGCGAGCGAACGCGCCCGCACGCCGTAACCGTCGGGCATCCGCAGTGCAGGGCGAAGCCGCAGACCCAGGCGCAGTGACGAGATGAGAACAGGCACCGCCATCGCCGCGACGCCGGCGGTGGTTCCCCAACCCAGCCAGAGCACGGCCGACCGCGGGATCGTCGCGGCCGTAGCTACGACCGGCACCTGGGCGGCGTACACGCGGTACGCGGCCATCACCACGAGTGAGGACACCAGCGGCATCAGCGCCGGCCAGGCGAAACGGCGCCTCGCCTGAAGGTAGGCGCCGAAGAGGATCGCGAGCCCGTACAGCGGCAGCTGCACCGCGAAGATCCGCAACAGGTCGGTGCCGAGCGTGACCACGGCAAGCCCGGCTGAATCGGTTCCGAGCAGCAGCTGCGCGAGAGGGTGCGCGAAGACGGCGATCGCGATGGCCAGCGGCACCGTGGCCAGCAGCACCCAGCACACAAGCGCGGACATGACAGCGTCAGCGGTTCCTGACTCCCGCACGTCGGGCTGCGCTGCCAGCTCGAGGCCACTGTCCTCGGGGAGCTGTACCAGAGGTTCGTCGGCACCGGGTGTTGCCGACGGCTGCGTGCCGTTCTCGCCCTCCGGCACCAGTCCCGCCACCAGTGGTACGACAACAGCTGCGAGAGCGCCGCCGGCGACCACCTCGAACAGCACCGTGGGCAGGAGGTTCGCACTCGCATAGGCGGTGCCCACATCGCCCGCGCCAACGCTGGCGCCGAACACCAGGTAGCGGACGAAACCCGCGATGCGTGCGGCGATCGTGATGACCAGCACGATGCTGGCGCCGCGCAGCACGGAACGGGTCCTGTCGGAAGCGCCTGTTCGCTGTGTGCTCGCCGCTGACGTGCTCTGTGCGCTGTCCCGATTCATACTCGCTCCCCGTCGCCGCCGCTTCGGCGCCCCAGCTGGTCGATCGCCCGCAGCGTCGGCGTCGACTCGATGACGGCGGTGAAGCTGATGCGCTCGCTAGCGAGTGTCAGAAGCACGACGCCGGTGAGCAGCACCGTGCGCGGCAGCGGCCCCATCCGCTCACAGACGACAGTTCCGAGTGCGGCACCGAGAGCATTGGCACCGGTGTCGCCGAGCATGCCGCGTTCAGCGAGATCGACAGGCAGTGCCAGCGCGGCGGGGAGCAGCACGGCACCGCTGCGCAGCAATGCGGCGGGAACGATCACGGCCTTCAGGGCGCGCCCGGGACGAAGATCGAGAAGGTTCACCAGGTTCGCGGCGCCAGCGACGAGCGCGGTATCAGCCAGGAGGCGCATCGGCCGACGGGGACCCAGGCGCTCGATCGCCGCGAGCCCTGCGAGTGCAGGGATCCCCAGCGCTTTGGCTGCCCCGGTGGTGAGTCGGCCGTGCGCGAGAGCTCCCAGATGGCCACGAAGGCCCTTGGCCTGCGGCTCGCCACGGGCGCGTCGCCGAGGTTCGAGCAGGTCATCAGCAAGTCCTAACAGGCCGATGCCGGCGAGGGCAATGCTGGCGACGGGCCGATCGCGGCGGGCGGTGAGCACGATCAGTCCGGCGTGGACGGCGATGCCTTCGGCGAGGGTGACGGTGCGTCCGGCGTAGTTCGTGCGTCGCAACTGCGCGGCGATGGCATCGCGCAGCGTCGCGAGGGCACCGCACGACGCAGAAACGATGGGGTTCACTGCTCGCCTCCCCCGTCGGATGCCTCCGCGGACTCACTGTTCCCGCTCGTCGGCACACCAGCCGTTTCGGGCAGCTCCGGCAGGCGGGCGTCTGCGTCGGCGGCGGTTCCGTAGTCGCCCTCGCCGTCGCGAGTCTGCTCGATCAGTGCAAGCACGGCCAGCAGCGCGCCGTCGCTCTCCTGAAGCCGGTCGGTGGTGGACACGGCGCTGAATCGCGAGTCTCCACGCACGGTCCGCAGAATGCTCGTCGAGCTGTCGTTGCCGGGTGTGGTGCCGGCGATCACCACGGGCAGTTCGGTAGCGGACATCTGTGAGGCCAGGGCGGAATGGATCTGGAGCAGCAGCTGCGAGCGGTTCGTCGCCTGCGCCTCGTTCTCTCCGGCAACCACCAGCTGTGCCGGGTCTGCGGCGGCAAGCAGGATCGCATCCGGCAGAGGTGCATCCTGACCGTCAACCGTCACAATCTGCCCGTCGACGAGCTGCTTCCACAGGTCGCCGCGATCGCCCTTGCTGATCGTCGCCCGCTGAGGAGAGAGCAGATCGATCATGAGGGCTGACAGCTGCTCCGATGTCGTGGGCAGATCCTGCAGTGCCTCCGGTGCAGTCTCACGGATCGCATCGACAGTCTCCTGGCGCTGCGTCTCCTGCGAGGGATCCCACAGCGTCGACTGCAGTGTGATGCGCGTGCTGATCTCGGCGCCAGCCGAATCAAGCAGGGAGCTGACCTTTTCGAGAGCGGGACGGGTCGACGTGGAGTCAGTGATCACGGCGATGCGCTTGCCCTGCAAAGCGCCGGCGACCATCTGCGGTCCAGCTTCGGAGATGAAGGAGGACAGCTGTTCATTGCGCTCGCCGAGCTGCTCGTTCTGCGTGCGCAGTTCGTCCTGCTCGGTGCGCAACTGCTCGACCTGTCCAGTGAGCTGATCGCCCAGGTTCTCGCGCAGCGGCCCTGCCCCCAGCACGATCCCCACGGCAAGAGCGAGGAACACGGAGATCAGCGACACGAGGTGATAGCGGAAATCGATCACGTCAGGCCTTCCTTCCCTTCACCCGAGCGGCCGGGGTGCGAACAGGGATATGAACCAGGACAGCAGTCCGTCGAGTCGGGCGCCCAGGATCTCCACCAGCACCTGTCCGCCCGGTGTCGACCACAGTGCGGCGGCAAGCGCAAGGAGTCCAGCGACCGCGAGAAGCACAAGCTGTGTGGTGGAGATCCGCTGGCGGTACAGCCGTGAGACGCCTTTGGCGTCCACGAGCTTCGAACCGATGCGCAGGCGGGTGAGGAACGTCGAGCTCATGCCCGCTCGGCCCTTGTCGAGGAATTCTTCGAGGGTGCCGTGCGTGCCCACGGCGACGATCACGGAGGCTCCCTTCTCATCGGCCAGGAGCATGGCGATGTCCTCACTGGTGCCGGAGGCAGGGAACGCGACTGCGCGTTCCGCCAGTCCGAGGTGGTCCAGGCGGTCCATGCCGGGTGCACGCCCGTCACGGTAGGCATGAACGACGAGTTCAGCGCCGCAGCGCAGTGCACGATCGGAGACCGAATCCATATCCCCGATGATCATGTCGGGCCGGAACCCAGCGTCGAGAACGGCGTCGGCGCCGCCGTCGACCCCGATGATCACGGGCTGGTTCTCGCGCAGGAAGGGCCGCAGGGTGAGCAGGTCCTCCTTGTAGTGGTATCCGCGCACGACGATCAGCACCGGGCGTCCATCGATGCGGGTGCGCACATCCGGTGCACCGATGCCATCCAGCAGCAGGTCGCGTTCGCGCAGCATGTACTCGAGCGTGTTCTGCGCAAACAGTTCGAGCTGCTCCGACAGCCCTTCGCGTGCCGCGTCGGCCGCTTCCTTCACGGCCGCCTCGTCCATGCGCGTTCCCGACGCAATGGTGATGCCGTCCATCTCCACAGCGTTATCGCGCACCGTGATGCTGGCACCGTCGCGCAGCCGGGAGAAGAGGTCTTCGCCCAGCTCATCGACCAGGAGGATCCCGTTCTCCACCAGAATGCGCGGCCCCGCGTTGGGGTACCGGCCGGACGTGGAAGCAGCGGCGTTCAGCACCGCGATCGGACGGCGCTCGGCGAGGGCTTCGGCGGCGACACGATCGATGTCCTCATGGTCAATCACCGCGATGTCTCCGGGCGTGATGCGGGCGGTGAGGTCCTTGGTGCGCCGGCCCAGACGCGCGGTGCCGGTGACGACGGGGGCGCTCATCGGTCCTCCTCGGCATCGCCGGCGGGCAGAGCCTGAGCCTGGTTGAGCAGTTCGTCTGCGTGAGCGAGAGCTCGCGCAGAGGCATCATCGCCAGCGAGCATCCGGGCGAGCTCGCGGACGCGTCCTTGGCTGTCCAGCAGTTCGACGTCGGAGCTGGTCGCTGTGCCGTCGGTGGTCTTCACGATCCGCAGGTGCGTGCCGGCGTGCGCGGCGACCTGCGGCAGATGAGTCACGACGATGACCTGAGCGTGACGGGCGAGCGCGGCCAGGCGCTGGCCAACAGCGAGGGCAGCGCGTCCGCCGATGCCCGCGTCGATCTCGTCGAAAACGAAGACGGGGGCGGCGGTGCGGTCCCTGCGCGAAGAGGCGAGCGCCACCTCGAGGGCCAGCATGACGCGGGAGAGCTCGCCGCCGCTGGCAGCGTCGGCGACCGGACGGTGCTGGGCGCCCGGGTGCGGGGCGAGGAGGATCGCGACGCTGTCGCGGCCGTGCTCTCGGTGCGGGCCAGGACTGATCTCGACGCGGATGTCCGCTCCGGGCATCTCCAGCTGCACCAGCTCGTCGCGCACCGCAGCGGCAAGACGATCGGCCGCGCCGACGCGAGTGTCGGTGAGGGCGCTGGCCGCGTCCTCCAGCTCCTGTTCGACTGTCTCCAGCTCGGCGAGCACAGCAGTGTGCTCCTGCTCAGCGCCGTCGAAGCGGTCGAGGTCGCGTGCAGCGCTGCGGGAGGTCTCGAGCAGCTCGGTCACGGTCGTCGCGGGGCCATCGGGGCCCGGCAGCGTCGGCCCCAGGTCGCGCACCAGCGCCGTGAGCTCGTGCAGTCGGGCGTGCGCCTCATCGAGTGCGCCGGGCCCGGTGTCGATGTCTTCGGCGCGGCGGGACAGTGCCGCAGCGATGTCGGAGATCTCGTCACCGAGTGTCGTCAGGCGTTCGCTGGCCTCCTGGAGGGCGCTGTCGACGCGCTGCGCCTTGCTCACGGCGTCCGCTGCAAGCGCCAGCAGACTGGAGACGCTCGGGGTGTCGTCGTCACCGACGAGCGCGAGGGCGGCGCGCGCCAGATCCTCACGGACCTCGGCGGCATGGGAGAGCTGCTCGATGTCCTCGCGTACGGCGTCGTCTTCCCCGGGCTGCGGGTCGACCGTCTCGAGCCGCTCCAGGGCGTCTCGCAGCAGTGCGCCACGTCGGTCACGCTGTGCCAGCAGATCCTCGAGCTCACGTGCTCTGGCGGCGAGCGCTGCACGTCGGGCGAACACGTCACGGTGGCGCGCCAGAGCTGGGCTGATCTCGTCGGCGGCATAGGCATCGAGGGCAGTGCGCTGTGCATCGCTCTCGCGCAGCCGCAGCTGGTCGGCTTGCCCGTGGACGGTGACGGCAGAGCCGACATGAGCGGCGAGCGTTCCGATCGGCACGGGAACACCGCCGATGTGGGCGCGGGAGCGTCCGTCGCGGGTGACGCGGCGCACCACGAGCAGGTCGCCGTCGTCCTCGTCGGCACCGAGCTCCTCAAGCGCCGCACGCAGCGCATCGTGCCCGTCGAGCCGCAGGGTGCCCGCCACTGTGGCTGCTTCACCCGTGCGGCCTCGGTCGAGCCGCGCGCCGAGCAGCATCGTGAGGCCGGTGACGATCATGGTTTTGCCTGCCCCGGTCTCGCCGGTGAGCGCGGTGAACCCCGGGCCGAACTCGAGCACCGCATCGTCGATCACGCCGATGTGGCGAATGCGCAGTGTGGACAGCATGGATGCCTCAGCGCTGCCGCTGTCCCCGGCCGCGCCATCCTTCGACCGGGAGCTCGAACTTCTCGACGAGCCGGTCGGCGAACGGTGTCGCGGTCAGTCGCACAAGCCGAACGGAGCGCTGTGACAGGCGCGCCTCCACGCGCATGCCCGCTGTGAGGTCGATACCGCGGCGGCCATCGAGCGTGAGCACGGCATGCTGGTCGCGGTCGTCGTCTGTGAGCTCAACAGCGATCTCCGAGGAGCGACCGAGCACGAGCGGGCGGGCGAACAGGGCGTGGGCTGCCAGAGGCACCAGCATCATCGCGTCGACTTCGGGCCAGATCACGGGGCCGCCGGCACTGAACGCGTAAGCGGTCGACCCGGTCGAGGTCGACAGCAGCACCCCGTCGCAGCCGAAGGAGGACACCGGCCGCCCGTCGATCTCCACGGCGGCGTAGACCATCTTGCGGCGATCGGATTTCTCCAGGGAAGCCTCGTTCAGGGCCCAGCCGGTGGTGAGCACGGCATCGGTGCGGTCACGCACGGTGATTTCCAGTGCGGACCGCTGCTCGATGGCATAGTCGCCGTCCAAGAGGCGAGCAACCGTGGTGGCAAGATCCTCCGCTTCGCTCTCGGCGAGGAAACCGACGTGCCCAAGGTTCACGCCGTGCACGGGAACATCCGCGTCCCGCACCAGTTCGAGGGCACGCAGGATCGTGCCGTCCCCGCCCAGCACGATCGCAAGTTCCGTGCCTTCGTCGGCGTGCACGGCGTTCACACGGTGAACGTGCTCATCGCGCAGCAGATCGGTGAGCCCCTCGGGGAGCTGATCCGCCGGCTGCGCGCAAATCTCGTCGATCTGTTCGCCAACCAGCACCGGAGTGACCCCACGCCCGGTGAGCTCCTGCAGGACAGTGCGAAGGGCCGACAGTGCGGCGCGTCTCCCCGTGTGCGCGAACAGCAGGAACCGCCTCATCGTTTCCCTTCCGTTCCGGTGATCTCCGGTGCGCGGATATGCATCACCCGATCTGCGCGCACAGCGTCTTCGATCATGTCACAGCAGTCTGTTGGCACCTGACTATCTTCGCGGGCACGTCGCAGGTGAAGGAAACTCTCGCGGTTGCCGTCCTGTCCGTGCAGCGCGCTGGGGCCGACGGCGCAGGGCACGAGCCCCACCTCGATGGCGGCGGCCGCCACCCGTGCGACGGCGCTGGCGCGCTGCGCGGCATCGGACACCACGCCACTGCGCGGCAGCGCGGCCCGCCCGACCTCGAACTGCGGCTTGACCATGAGCAGCAGCTCGCCACCGATCACGGTGGCTCGAGCAAGGGGCTCGATGACGGTGCGCAGGGAGATGAAGGAGAGGTCAGCGACGACTAACTGGGCTGCCCCTCCGATGAGCTCTGGCGTCAGATCGCGCACGCTGGTGCCATCGATCACGATCACGCGGGGGTCCGCTGCAAGTCGCGGCAGCAGTTGGCCGTGACCGATATCGACGGCGACCACGCGGTCGGCGCCGCGGCGCAGGAGCACGTCGGTGAAGCCACCGTGGGAGGCGCCGGCGTCGAGACAGCGCATTCCCGCCGGGTCGATCCCCAGATCATCGAGCGCTCCCAGGAGTTTGTGGGCGGCGCGTGAGGCGTATTCTCCTCCGTCGGGAACCTGCTCGACCTCGAGTCGTGCATCTGCAGTGACCTGCACCGATGGCTTCTCAGCGAGCTTCCCGTCGATCCGCGCACGCCCTTCCTCGATGATCCGGCGCGCATGCGTGCGGGAACGGGCATGCCCGTCCCGCTGCAGCGCGACGTCGAGGCGAACGGTGGGCTCGCTCACGGCGCGGGAATCACCTCGGAGCCGTCGGCGTCGAGCACTCGCCCGGTGAACGCCTCGTCCGGGCGCTGATCGGCGAGCAGTGCGAGGACGGCGCGCACCGTGAGCATGTCATCGAGCGATCCGTGCAGGCGGATGTCCTCGCCCTGCATCTCGGCGCCCGATCGCCCGCAGCGCGCCCCGGTGCCGCTGACCACCGGCAGGGGGAAGCCGTGGTGCAGGGCCGACAGGTCCGGGAGAACCGCGGTGGGACGTTCCAGGGGTGTGGCGCGCAGCGCATTCTCGATGGTGCTCACGCCCGTCAGCACAAGGAGCGAGGGCATGCCTGCTCGGTTGGCGCCGGCGATATCGGTGTCAAGTCGGTCGCCGATAACAAGCGGACGACGGGCACCGACGCGATCGACAGCGACCTCGAACATGCCCGGCTCGGGTTTGCCAGCGACCAGCGGATCAACACCGGTGGCATGCCGCAACGCGGCGACCAACGAGCCGTTTCCCGGGGCGAAGCCGCGCTCCGTCGGCAGTGTCGCATCGGTATTGGTGGCAACGTACAGAGCACCGTGACCGATGGCGAACGCTCCTTCAGCCAGCTGCGCCCAGCCGACGTCAGGGGCCCAGCCCTGGACGACAGCGGCGACGTCTGCGCTGTCCTCCCGCACGGGGTCGAAGCCGGCGGCGCGGACCTCTGCCGCCAGGCTGTCACCACCGATCACGAGGACTTTCTGCCCGGGCTCAAGCGTCCTTGCCAGGAGCGACGATGCCACCTGCGGTGAGGTGATCATCTCGTCGGCATGAGCGGTCACGCCCACGGTGGCGAGGTGGTCGGCGGCCTGCTGTGGCGTGCGCGAGGCGTTGTTGGTGGCGAAGACGAGCGTGACGCCGGCCTCTCGAGCGCGGCGCACGCCGTCGGCGGCATGCGCGATGGGATCGCTACCGTTCATCAGTGTGCCGTCGAGGTCGAACAGCAGGCAATCGTGCAGCTGGAGGAGTGATGGGTCAGGTCGCCTGATCATGCCGTCGTCTCCTCATTCGCGGCGCCGTCAGCGTTCGTGCGCGCTTGCTCATCCGCGGCAACAGCCCCGCCCGTCTCAGGGTGCTCGGTCTCGCTGACGGCCCCGTCCGCGACAGCGGGCGCATCCACCACAGAGACGTCCTCGTCCGAACGGGCCATCTCGGCCACAGAGACATCCGCGTCCGCGCGAGTCTTTTCGTCCACAGGTACATCCCCGTCCGCACGAGGCTTCTCGTCCTCGTGCTCCCCGGGGTCCTCGTCGCTGTACACGTCGACCACCTCGATTTCCTCGAGCTGGTCCCAGACGGAGGACGTATCACGCGCGGGCCGTCCCAATCGTTCGGCAGCGTCAGTCACCTGGTCGGTGTCAACGTCGGCTGCGAGAGCGATCCAGCGCGCGGCCTCCTCATCTCGGCCGGCTGCGGCGAGCAGATCCGCGTAGGCGACCCAGAGCCGCACCTGCCAGCGACCATTGATGCGTTGCCGCAGTGCGGGGGTTTCGAGAGTGCGCAGGGCGGTCTCCACATCGCCTGTGTCCGCGTAGGCACCAGCAACAACGATCATCAGTTCGATCGTGAGCTCGGGGTCCAGCTGGTCGGCATCGGGTGAGGCCGCAATATCGAGGGCCCGTTCTGGGCGCCCTAAACCACGTTCAGCGTCTGCCAATACCGGCAGAGTGTCGAGCCGGCCGGTGATCCGTTGCGCGGTGCGCAGTTCACGCGCGGCGGTGCGGTAATCGCCAGTGCGGTACGCCGCAAGTCCGTGGATCTCGCGGACCGCACCGACGCGACCGCCGATCCTGGCGGCGTATGCGGCGTGCTCGAGCGCTTGATCCGGGGCTTCGTCACTCAGCAGCAGCGAGGCCACGAGGTGACGTGCAACGCGGGTACTCGTTTCGCGCGACAGCGTACGCAGCTCGTCTGCGGTGTCGCGATCGAGTTCCTGCCCGGTGATGGAGTCTGGCAGGTGCGGCTCGTGCGGGCGTTCTGCACGGACTGCCTGCCCGGGCCGGCCTGTGCCGCGAGGACGACGCGATCGACCGGGTGTATCTGCGCTGTCGTCGCGTCGACGTTCACGGAACCTTTCGCGTTGGTCTCCACCGTGCAACCGTGAACGGTCCTCTGACCGCGAGTCCGGGCGTGGTGAGTACTGCTGCTCTCGCCCGTTCCGCGTACCTGCGCCCCCTCGGGAACCCCGTGGGCGGCGGTCATCGCGTTCAGCCCGTCCTGGGGGCCGACGACTCGGAGACCACGTTGTGTCGGTCGCGCCACCGCGGCTGGATCCATTCTCGCGACGCTGATGTCCGCGGCCCTCACCGGCGCGCTTGTCCCCAGCGTCACGCCATCGTCGTGCAGGAGCCTCACGTGACCCTCGCCTGCCGCCCGCGACATCGCCACGATCGTCACGGACAGAACGACGACTCGACGGCTTCCCCCCGGGACGCCTTTCGCCCCGACGGCTCAGCCCACCATGTCCCCGTTGAGGACGGTCAGAGAAACCGACCCGCCCGTCGCTAGCATGAGCGCCGCTGGCGTTCCGCTTCGCGCGGCCCTCCGACTCGCGCGCGGAACCAGCGGGGCGACTTGCTCCGTGGTTCGTGCGGTCTCGTGCGCCATCGTAGGTGTGCGCGGAACCATCAGGGTGATCTTCAGGCGACGACTGCTTGTCGCGTGGGCTGTTGTGATCCGACACGGGTCCGTCCAACGTTCTCTATGGGGATGTATGCCCACGATAGTGGAGCAACTCTCCGGCCTCTGCGTATCAACGCTCCATCGTGAGCGCTTTCACCGCGTACCGGCGATGACAACATCGCAAGAACATCGCGGGCGTTCGGCGATGCACGGAGCGAGACTGCTGTCGCCGATTGCCCTCACTCGCTCCGCCTCACCAGCGAACACCCTGGTAGCGCTAGACGTATTGCCTGAAGGGAACACGGGCCCTGCGAACACCAAACGCGCACAAAAAAGTGGGGTGTGTGCTCCGAGCCAACCACGAGGCTCAAGGAACACACACCCCACCACAAGAATGTCCGGCGGCGACCTACTCTCCCACACCCTCCCGAGTGCAGTACCATCGGCGCAGTCGAGCTTAGCTACCGGGTTCGGAATGGAAACCGGGCGTTTCCCCGACNGAGGCTCAAGGAACACCCCCCCCACCACAAGAATGCCCGGCGGCGACCTCCTCCCCCACCCCCCCCCGAGTGCAGTACCACCGGCGCAGTCGAGCTTAGCTACCGGGTTCGGAATGAAAACCGGGCTTTCCCCCGACGCTATGACCGCCGTAACACCACGAGACCAACCAGCCCACCAACCCCAAACCACGGAGCCAGGAGACTGCCTCCCGAGAACCACACAGTGAACGCGAACACACAAGCAAACAGAAGTGTTGAATAAGCCATCGGCCATTAGTACCAGTCAGCTCCACACATTACTGCGCTTCCACATCTGGCCTATCAACCCAGTCATCTCCTGGGGGCCTCCCACACAAAAAGTGCACGGATATCTCATCTTGAAGCAGGCTTCCCGCTTAGATGCTTTCAGCGGTTATCCCTTCCCGACGTAGCCAACCAGCCATGCCCTTGGCAGAACAACTGGCACACCAGAGGTCAGTCCATCCCGGTCCTCTCGTACTAGGGACAGAACTTCTCAAATATCCAACGCGCGCAGCGGATAGGGACCGAACTGTCTCACGACGTTCTAAACCCAGCTCGCGTACCGCTTTAATAGGCGAACAGCCTAACCCTTGGGACCGACTCCAGCCCCAGGATGCGACGAGCCGACATCGAGGTGCCAAACCATGCCGTCGATATGAGCTCTTGGGCAAGATCAGCCTGTTATCCCCGGGGTACCTTTTATCCGTTGAGCGACACCCATTCCACAATGAGGTGCCGGATCACTAGTTCCTGCTTTCGCACCTGCCCGACATGTCTGTCTCGCAGTCAAGCTCCCTTGTGCACTTACACTCAACACCTGATTGCCAACCAGGCTGAGGGAACCTTTGAGCGCCTCCGTTACTCTTTAGGAGGCAACCGCCCCAGTTAAACTACCCATCAGGCACTGTCCCTGATCCGGATCACGGACCGAAGTTAGGAATCCAGAACGACCAGAGTGGTATTTCAACAACGACTCCACACAAACTAGCGTCCATGCTTCCCAGTCTCCCACCTATCCTACACAAGCCGTTCCGAACACCAATACCAAACTGTAGTAAAGGTCCCGGGGTCTTTCCGTCCTGCTGCGCGTAACGAGCATCTTTACTCGTAATGCAATTTCGCCGAGTTCGCGGTTGAGACAGTGGAGAAGTCGTTACGCCATTCGTGCAGGTCGGAACTTACCCGACAAGGAATTTCGCTACCTTAGGATGGTTATAGTTACCACCGCCGTTTACTGGGGCTTAAATTCTCAGCTTCGCTCCAAAGAGCTAACCAGTCCTCTTAACCTTCCAGCACCGGGCAGGCGTCAGTCCGTATACAGCGTCTTACGACTTCGCACGGACCTGTGTTTTTAGTAAACAGTCGCTTCTCCCTGGTCTCTGCGGCCCTCCCCGCTCTCACGGATCGGGCCCCCCTTCTCCCGAAGTTACGGGGGCATTTTGCCGAGTTCCTTAACCACGATTCTCTCGAACGCCTCGGTATTCTCTACCAGATCACCTGAGTCGGTTTAGGGTACGGGCGACCGTATTCGTCACGCCGGAACTTTTCTCGGCAGTACAGGATCACTCACCTACGCCCATACGGGATCCCCATCACGTCTCACCCACACGGCCCAGCATTACCCGGGCTCAGGCTGCACGCTTAGACGGACTATTCCATTAAGTCCGCGGAAGCTACCTCACTGCGTCATCCCATGCGCTGACCTACTACACCCTTGGTTCCCAGCCTCATCCACAACCACACCCCGAAGGGCATGGAGCAAACTCGGGTGGTTAGCATCAGATGCCTCGGTATGGGTCCTCCTACGATCGGTTCGGGAATATCAACCCGATGTCCATCGACTACGCCTGTCGGCCTCGCCTTAGGTCCCGACTAACCCAGGGCGGATTAACCTGGCCCTGGAACCCTTGATCAATCGGCGGACGGGTTTCTCACCCGTCTTTCGCTACTCATGCCTGCATTCTCACTCGTACGGCCTCCACCACTGGGTCACCCCGCGGCTTCGCAGTCCGTACGACGCTCCCCTACCCACCCGGAAAACCGAGTGACACAGCTTCGGCGGTGTACTTGAGCCCCGCTACATTGTCGGCGCAGAATCACTTGACCAGTGAGCTATTACGCACTCTTTCAAGGGTGGCTGCTTCTAAGCCAACCTCCTGGTTGTCTCAGCAACTCCACATCCTTTTCCACTTAGCACACGCTTAGGGGCCTTAGCTGATGTTCTGGGCTGTTTCCCTCTCGACGATGAAGCTTATCCCCCACCGTCTCACTGCTGCGCTCTCACGTACCGGCATTCGGAGTTTGGCTAAGGTCAGTAACCCGGTGGGGCCCATCGCCTATCCAGTGCTCTACCTCCAGCACGAAACACGCAACGCTGCACCTAAATGCATTTCGGGGAGAACCAGCTATCACGAAGTTTGATTGGCCTTTCACCCCTATCCACAGGTCATCCCCTCCATTTTCAACTGAAGTGGGTTCGCGCCTCCACGCGGTCTTACCCGCGCTTCACACTGCCCATGGATAGATCACTTCGCTTCGGGTCTAGAGCCGGCGACTGAACGCCCCGTTCAGACTCGCTTTCGCTACGGCTACCCCACACGGGTTAACCTCGCCACCGACCACTAACTCGCAGGCTCATTCTTCAAAAGGCACGCCGTCACCCCAAAAGGCTCCGACGGATTGTAAGCACACGGTTTCAGGTACTATTTCACTCCCCTCCCGGGGTACTTTTCACCTTTCCCTCACGGTACTTGTCCGCTATCGGTCACGAGGTAGTATTCAGGCTTACCAGGTGGTCCTGGCAGATTCACACCGGATTTCACGGGCCCGGTGCTACTCGGGACAACACACACGCCGCACAACAGTTTCGTCTACGGGGGTCACACCCTCTACGCCGCCCCACTCACCAAGGCTTCGACTACCATCACACGTCCACGCTGCAGGGCCGGCAGACCCCACCAATGCATCCCACAACCCCCAACCTGCAACCCCTGCCGGGTATCACACAGACCAGGTTTAGCCACCTCCGCTTTCGCTCGCCACTACTCACGGAATCACTATTGTTTTCTCTTCCTGCGGGTACTAAGATGTTTCACTTCCCCACGTTCCCTCCACACCACCTATACATTCAGTGGCGGGTACCGGGACATGACTCCCGGTGGGTTTCCCCATTCGGACATCCTCGGATCACAGGTCGGTTGTCACCTCCCCGAGGCTTATCGCAGACTCCCACGTCCTTCGTCGGCTCCTCGTGCCCAGGC
The DNA here is from genome assembly GCF_900258505.1 of Brachybacterium timonense. Lineage (GTDB taxonomy): Bacteria > Actinomycetota > Actinomycetes > Actinomycetales > Dermabacteraceae > Brachybacterium > Brachybacterium timonense. Next base: position 1,466,978 of record NZ_LT984895.1, on the reverse strand, counting down.
ATTCACCGTGCGCCCTTGAAGACTTAGGCAACACAACAAAGACACAAAAATATTGCTCTGTAATTGCTTACAAGATGCTCGCGTCCACTATGCAGTTCTCAAGAAACAGCCCCACACCAACCATCCACCACACACAGCAGCAGACAATCAGGGAGGACCAGCCACACACCCCACACACAAAGCAGGGGGCACATGCAGCCTCACAACCCAATAGCGTGCCTCCACCTGAAACCAACCACCCCAGTCCCCCGTTCCACGAGCACACAGCCCAGTACTAAGAGAAACCAGCAGAAGCCAGCCAAGCGCCCATTCATTGATGTTCCACCCATGAGCAACCACCCCCACCACACGCGGGCAGGCAGATGGCCACCATTACTTGGTGATGCTCCTTAGAAAGGAGGTGATCCAGCCGCACCTTCCGGTACGGCTACCTTGTTACGACTTAGTCCCAATCACCGATCCCACCTTCGACAGCTCCCTCACGAGGATGGGCCACTGGCTTCGGGTGTTACCGACTTTCGTGACTTGACGGGCGGTGTGTACAAGGCCCGGGAACGTATTCACCGCAGCGTTGCTGATCTGCGATTACTAGCGACTCCGACTTCATGGGGTCGAGTTGCAGACCCCAATCCGAACTGAGACCGGCTTTTTGGGATTCGCTCCACCTCACAGTTTCGCAACCCATTGTACCGGCCATTGTAGCATGCGTGAAGCCCAAGACATAAGGGGCATGATGATTTGACGTCGTCCCCACCTTCCTCCGAGTTGACCCCGGCAGTCTCCCATGAGTCCCCACCCGAAGTGCTGGCAACATGGAACGAGGGTTGCGCTCGTTGCGGGACTTAACCCAACATCTCACGACACGAGCTGACGACAACCATGCACCACCTGTGCACCAGTCCAAAGAAAGCCACATCTCTGCAGCAGTCCAGTGCATGTCAAGCCTTGGTAAGGTTCTTCGCGTTGCATCGAATTAATCCGCATGCTCCGCCGCTTGTGCGGGCCCCCGTCAATTCCTTTGAGTTTTAGCCTTGCGGCCGTACTCCCCAGGCGGGGCACTTAATGCGTTAGCTACGACGCGGAAAACGTGGAATGTTCCCCACATCTAGTGCCCAACGTTTACGGCATGGACTACCAGGGTATCTAATCCTGTTCGCTCCCCATGCTTTCGCTTCTCAGTGTCAGTAATGGCCCAGAGACCTGCCTTCGCCATCGGTGTTCTTCCTGATATCTGCGCATTTCACCGCTACACCAGGAGTTCCAGTCTCCCCTACCACACTCTAGCCTGCCCGTACCCACCGCACGCCCGAGGTTGAGCCTCGGGTTTTCACGGCAGACGCGACAAGCCACCTACAAGCTCTTTACGCCCAATAATTCCGGACAACGCTTGCGCCCTACGTATTACCGCGGCTGCTGGCACGTAGTTAGCCGGCGCTTCTTCTGCAGGTACCGTCACTCTCGCTTCTTCCCTACTGAAAGAGGTTTACAACCCGAAGGCCGTCATCCCTCACGCGGCGTCGCTGCATCAGGCTTTCGCCCATTGTGCAATATTCCCCACTGCTGCCTCCCGTAGGAGTCTGGGCCGTGTCTCAGTCCCAGTGTGGCCGGTCGCCCTCTCAGGCCGGCTACCCGTCATCGCCTTGGTGAGCCATTACCTCACCAACAAACTGATAGGCCGCGAGTCCATCCACCACCGATAAATCTTTCCACCACACACCATGCGATGCGCAGTCATATCCGGTATTAGCCCCGATTTCCCGAGGTTATCCCGAAGTGGAGGGCAGGTTACTCACGTGTTACTCACCCGTTCGCCACTAATCAACCCGTGCAAGCACGGGCGTCATCGTTCGACTTGCATGTGTTAAGCACGCCGCCAGCGTTCGTCCTGAGCCAGGATCAAACTCTCCATGAAAAACATGAAAAAATCCTAGCAAAAACAAACAACTAGACAATAAATGTCAGTCATCCATCAATGCCAAACAAAAATTGGCATCAACAAACAGACACGCTATTGAGATATCAAGCAACATGTGCACTCGACCTCGATGCTTTGTGCATCTCGCTTCGAGGCAACCCCCATAACTTAGGGGATTTCTTCCGCTTCAGTCAAGCTCAGTCGGTGTGATCCGCGTCGCTTTCCCGTTGGGAAGGCGCTCCACTGTGGTCGGTCCCGTTTGGCTCGTCGCCTTGGCGGAACCGCCCCGCTGTGGGGCACGAGGAAGAACATTACGCGGCGCAATCATGGCGGTCAAGCCGGTAACGCCCTATTCGTGGGTGTCCTCCGCCACACTCGCTCAATCGGTCCGCGGACAGTGAGCAACGGTCTGCTCTGGGCTTGTCCTTCGCTGCTCCGTCGGCCCTAACGCATCCCTCTGGTCAGCGATCAGGCAGTACCACCGGGCACACGCCCCCTGTGCAGAGCCACGATCCCGCCCGTCAGATTCCGGTGCTCGACCTGCTCCAGGCCGATATGCCGCAACCACGCGGCCAGACCCCGCTGGTCCGGCCACGCGATGATGGACTCGGCAAGGTAGTCATACGCATCCGCGCTGGAGGCAAGTTGCTTCGCCACCGCCGGAAGCGCCCGCAACAGGTAACGCTCGTAGATCGCCCGGAACAGGGTCGACGTCGGCGTGGAGAATTCGCAGACCACAACACGTCCGCCAGGGCGGACGACACGACGCATCTCTGTGAGGGCACGCACCGGATCCTGCACATTACGGAGTCCGAAAGAGATCACAGCTGCGTCGAAGGTGTCGTCAGCAAAAGGGAGCCGGTGCGCGTCGGCGCCCACGAAAGGGACCGGGGCGCCGCGCCGACGACCTTCGCTCATCATGCCGAAGGAGAAGTCCGCCGCGACCACACGCGCCCCGGCACGCGCAAGCGCCGTGGCCGATGTACCGGTGCCTCCCGCAAGATCCAGCACGTGTGCGCCGTGACCGGGGTTGACCGCATCAACCATCAGGTGCCGCCACCGCTTGACCTGACCGAGTGCGGCGACATCGTTCATGAGGTCGTAGCGGCGGGCAATGCTGTCGAACATCCCGGCGACGTCGAACGGCTGCTTGTCCAGGTCGGCACGGCTCATGCCTTGATCCTGCCAGATACGTGCCGCGTGGTGGACCAGGCAAGCGTGCGCGCCGCAGCGCTGGCACGATGTCGGTTCAGGCGATATCCCGTCCTCATGGTTCCGGAAGGAGCATCATGTCCGCCCGCACAGCTCTTGGCACATCCCACTTCGATGCCGTCCCGATCCCGAGCAACCTGCTGCCCTCTGACGGCCGATTCGGATCGGGTCCTGCGCGGATCCGCTCCGAACAGCTCGATGCACTGATGGCGAGCGGACGCACGGTGCTGGGCACCTCGCATCGGCAGAGCGCGGTCAAAGGCGTGGTGCGACGGGTCCGCGAGGGCCTGGCGCAGCTGTTCGATCTGCCCGGGGGATACGAGATCGTGCTCGGCAATGGTGGCTCGACCGCGTTCTGGGACATCGCCGCCCTGTGCCTCGTACACGAGCGCTCAGCACATCTCGTGCTCGGCGAGTTCTCCGCCAAATTCGCAGTGGAGACACGATCTGCCCCTCATCTGGCGGAACCGATTGTGCGCGAGTCGGCTCCCGGTTCCGTGCCGACGTGGGATGACGCTGATGGCAGCCTCGCCTCTGCTGACGTCGTCGCCTGGCCTCACAATGAGACCTCCACAGGCGTCATGCTGCCCGTGAGCAGGCCGACGCACGCCACGCAGTCCGGTGCCCTCGTTCTCGTGGACGCTACCTCCGCTGCCGGTGGGATCGCGGTCGACATCGACCAGACCGACACCTACTACTTCGCACCGCAGAAATGTCTGGGCTCAGACGGCGGGCTGTGGGTAGCGGCCCTCTCCCCTGCCACCATCGAGCGTGCAGCTGAGCTCGAGGCACGCAACGACAGATGGGTACCGAGCTTCCTCTCGCTCACTGCGGCCATCGAGAACTCGCAGAAGAACCAGACGCTGAACACGCCAGCGATCGCCACGCTCATCCTGCTCGCCGAACAGGTCGAGTGGATCCTCGACCAGGGCGGTCTTGCCTGGGCAGATGAGCGCACACGTACTTCAAGCGGTCTGCTGCATGCCTGGGCCGACCGACGTGAGGACGTGACCTGCTTCGTTACCGACCCCGCCGCCCGTTCTCAGGTGGTCACGACGCTGGATCTCGCCCCGCATGTGGACGCTGCTGCTCTCGCTGCCCGCCTGCGTCGTGAGGGCATCCTCGACATCGAGCCCTACCGGAAGCTCGGTCGGAACCAGCTGCGCATCGCGACGTTCCCGTCGGTGCCGCCCTCAGACGTCGAGGCACTGGTGTCCGTGCTGGACCATGTCCTGGACAGCGCAGCGGCCTGACCCGTCGGTGCCCGGCATCCGTCGGCCTGCCGTCAGATGAGAAGGTTCTCCAGCGCTCCACGCAGGAAGTACGCGATGAACAGGGCGGCCACTAGGTACATGAGCCAGTGGACGCGGCGCCCCTTACCCTGCACCACCAGGATCAGCACGTACATGACGAAACCTGCGCCCATACCGACCGTGATCGAGTAGGCGAACGGCATGAGGATGATGGTGAGGAACGCCGGGATCGCCTTGGAGACATCGGTGAAGTCGATGCCGGTGATCTGAGTCATCATCAGGAAGCCCACCATGACCAGGGCCGGCGTCGCGGCTTCGTAGGGCACCAGGGCTACGAGCGGTGCGAACAGTGTTGCCAGCAGGAACGCGATACCGGTGACCACAGAGGCAAGTCCGGTGCGGGCGCCCTCCGCGACGCCTGAAGTCGACTCCACGAACGCGGTGTTCGAACTGACGCCACCCAGGCCGCCGGCAACAGCGCCGAGCGAATCGACCACGAGGATGCGCTGTGAGCCGGGGATGTCACCGTTCTCATCGAGCAGATCGGCTTCGGAGGCAACGCCGACCATGGTTCCCATGGTGTCGAAGAAGTCCGCGAGCATCAGGGAGAACACGATCACGAGCGCCCCGACGATTCCGACCGCTTTCAGACCGCCGAGCGGGTCCACGGTGAACAGGGTGGAGAAGTCTGGCATCTGCAGCGGCGAGGAGGTGATCGCGGGGACGTTCATGCTCCAGCCATGCGGGTTGCCTGCGCCCGCCTCGTCGGCCGGAGCGTAGGCGCCCAGCGAGGTCAGCTGCTCGATCACGATCGCGAGCACTGTGGCAGTGACGATCGACAGGAAGATCGCTCCCGGCACCTTCCGCACCCACAGGACGAACATGAGCAGCAGACCGGTGACGAACACGAACGTGGGCCAGCCGATCAGCGATCCGCTGTTGCCGAGCTGAACAGGCGTGCCCGAGGCACTGGTCACGAAGCGGGCGTTGTACAGGCCGATGAACGCGATGAACAGGCCGATTCCCACAGCGATCGCCGTCTTCATGAACGGTGGCACTGCGTCGAACACGGCCTTGCGGAATCCGGTGAACACGAGAACGAGAACGAGCAGCCCCTCGATCACCACAAGCCCCATAGCACCGCCCCAGGTCATTCCCGGCAAGGAGACGACGGAGTAGGCGAGGTAGGCATTCAACCCGAGGCCCGCTGCCAGGGCGAGGGGGAACTTCGCCCAGGCGCCCATCAGAATGGACAGCACCCCGGCGATCAGGGCTGTACCAGCGGCGACAGCCGGGAGGTTCGGGGCATCCCCGCCGCCGAGGTACTGACCGGTGGAATCCGGGACAGTGCCGATGATCAGTGGATTCAGCACCACGATGTAGCACATGGCGAAGAAGGTGACGAGGCCGCCACGCACCTCGCGCCCCACTGTCGATCCGCGTTCGGAGATCGAGAACCAGCGATCCAGCGCGGAACGACGCGGCGCCTCGTCGACGTGTGAGGAGGAGGACCCGTCGACAGCAGCCGCGGGCGATGAGGGGGTGTGATCAGCCTGCATGAATCGGATCGTATCCGCGAGACTCCACCACTGATCAGCCCGGCATGCGGCGAGACCGTTTCGTCATATGGCCCCTGTCACAGACGAGTCCGTATGGTCAGCTCCAGGCGGGAGCTCCGTCCTGCAGCTGCATGCGGCGGCTGTAGCGGTAGAAGTCGCTCAGCTCGAGTTTGGCTGCCGCGTCCTCGTCAACCACGGCCACAGTGTGCGGGTGCAGTTGCAGCACGCTGGCAGGGCAGCGGGCGCTGACCGGCCCTTCCACCATCTGCGCCACAGCGTCGGCTTTCTTCGCACCGGTGGCGATGAGCAGGACGCGTCGAGCCTCCATGATCGTGCCCAATCCCTGGCTGAGGGCGCGGACCGGCACCTCGGAGCGGCTGCTGAAAAAGCGAGCGTTGTCGCGGATGGTGCTCGGCGTCAGCCATACCGGCCGTGTGCGGGAGGCCAATGAGCTGCCGGGTTCGTTGAAGGCGATGTGGCCATTGGAACCGATGCCGAGCAGCTGGCAGTCCACGCCGCCCGCATCACGGATACTCGCGTCGAACGACGCACACTCCGCGGCAAGGTCCGTGGCCAGGCCATCAGGAAGATGCACGCGTGCAGGATCAAGGTCGACCTGGGAGACCAGGTTCTCGTGGATGAAGTGGTGGTAGGACTGCTCGTGGTCCGCTCCGAGCCCGACGTACTCATCGAGCATGAACACGTCGGCACCCGCGAAGGACAGGCCGAAATCGCGATGCCGCCGAGCAAGTTCGCCATACAGTCCTAGCGGCGACGATCCCGTGGCGAGTCCGAGCACGGGGTGAGCCGAGGCGCCGAGCACCTGCTCGATGTGGTCGGCCGCGACGCGCGCCACGGCCTCTGCGTTCTCCAGGATGACGACGTCCACCACTGCACCTCACTGCTTCCGAGCCCAGTCGAGCCCGCTGTCCTTCTTCCGCGGCCATCTGCCCCACGAATGATCACCGATCACCGCAGGCTCTGCGCATGATCGCCCGTAGTCTACGTCCCACGCCGTGCGGTCGACGGGGACGACCGGACAGACCAGCCGATATCCGCTAACCGGCTACAGTGCCCGCCTGCGCCGCGGGCTGGCGGCGCCGAACTCTGCAGTGCGCAACGGCGTGCTGCCCTGCCGAGCGCCACAACCAGCTGCGCCCCGGCCGAAACCGACCGGGGTGCAGACGATCACCCGGACGTGCCGGGTTCAGGATCACTTCGCAGAGGGAGACTTCCCGGCAGCGAGCTCGAACGCAGCGCGCGGTGTGCTCGACTGCGGGATGCCGATGATGTCACGGCGCGAGATGATGCCGCCCACCCAGTCGGCGACAACAGCGGCCTTCCGGCCGATGGTCGGCATGGCGTACAGGTGGTACGCACGTGCAGCGGCCCACGCGGGGATGCCACGCAGGTCAATCCGCTTGTCACCGATGTTGAGGTAGCCGACGCCCTTGTACATGCCCAGGGTCGCCATGGTGCCGAGGTTCTTGTGGTAGTAGTCCACGAGCGGGCGCCCCTGGATCGAACGGACGATATTGTCGGCGATCCGCTTGCCCTGCCGCACCGCGTGCTGAGCGTTCGGCGGGCAGAACTTACCCTCACCGGATGCCAGGTCCGGCACCGCGGCGCAGTCGCCAGCAGCGAAGACGTTCGCGAGAGGGCCGTCGTCGCCGGTCACTCGGAGATCGGCGAGGCAGTTGAGCTTGCCCATGAGCGGGCCGCGCTCCCGGATGACCGGCAGATCGCTCGCCCCGTCGTCGAGAAGCAGCGGGTTCGGCTTCACACCCGCGTTCCACACCACAATGTCGGACTCGAATTCATCGCCGTCGCTGGTGACGATGTGACCGCCTTCGCAGGAGTTCAGGAAGGTCTCGAGCTTGATCTCCACACCGCGCTCGCGCAGCTGATCGATCGCGTATGCGCGCTGCTCTTCGGAGACCTCCGGGAGGATGAACGGTGCGGCATCCACCAGAACGAAGCGGATATCGGAGAAGTGCAGGTCGGGGTAGTACCGCAGGGCATCGCGCACCATGTCCTCCGCCTCAGCCAGCGCCTCCGACCCGGCGAAACCGCCGCCGACGAAGGTGAAGGTGAGCAGGCGCTTACGCAGCGCGGGGTCCTTCGTGGACGCAGCCTCCGCGAGATTCGCGAGGATCTTGTCGCGCAGGGCAGCAGCCTCCTCGACCTGCTTGAAGCCGATGGCGGTCTCGGCGAGGCCGGGAATCGGCAGCAGGCGCGGCACGGAGCCGAGGCCAACGACCAGGTAGTCGTACTGGATCTCGAGGCTGTCGCTGTCCTCGATGTCGACCACGACCGTGTTCGCGGCGCTGTCGATCTTCGTCGCGCGGCCGGTGACGATCTTCGCGCCGGGCAACGCCTTGCGCAGCGGAGCCAGAACATTGCGCGGGTCGATGCTGCCGGCGCCCACCTCGGGCAAGAACGGCTGGTAGGTCATGTAGGGGCGGGGGTCGACAACCGTGATCGCGACATCGCCGCCGAGGTCCTTGCGCAGAGCATCGACCATGGTCAGGCCAACGGCACCACCGCCAAGAACGAGAACGTGAGGCTTGCCTCCGTGAGTTGTAGTCATATCCACAGAGTAGGACCTTTCGCGCCTGCAACAAAGACGAGGGGGCCGAGCGTGACAATGCCACCTCTTCGTTCCGTCGACACCTTCTGCGGTGGTGTCTCAGACAGGGCGATCATTTCCGCGAACGTCGCGCTACGCGTCCAGGATGCTCAGGGCGATCCCGTCGAGAATGTCATGCTCACTGGTGACAGTCGCATCCAGCTGTGACGACTCCGCGACGCGCTGCAGAATTCGCGCCCAGATCAGGGCCCCGGCGCCGATCACGTCGACGCGCCCCGGGTGGATGGCGCGCAGAGCCGAGCGTTCGGAACGCGGCATGCGCACCAGGCGATCGCAGTACTGCAGCGTCTCCGGGATCGGCAGACATGCGCCATGCGTCACGTCAGGGCTGTAGGTCTCGATACCGAGCTGCAGCGCGGTGAGGGTCGTGACGGTGCCGGCCACACCCACGAGCGCATCGAGTCCAGGGGCGGTGAGAATGGGCGAGGCCTGATCAAGCAGAGCGTCGATGTCGCGGATAGCCGCATCGATCTGCGCCGGCGTCGGCGGATCTGCGTGGAGATGACGTTCGGTGATCCGCACGGATCCCATGTCGAGGCTGATGCGGCCACGGGGGCCGTCGGCTCCGCGCACCAGTTCCGTTGAGCCGCCACCGATGTCGACGACGAGCCGCTCGGACCCCGGCAGGTCCGGAAGAGTCTCGACAGCGCCGCGGAAGGACAGCTCTGCCTCCTCCTCCCCCGCGATCACTTCCGGGGTAACGCCGAGGATGTCGCGCACCGCACCGGTGAACTCATCGCGGTTGGCGGCATCGCGTGTGGCGGAGGTCGCAGCAAACCGCATCTCTTCGGCGCCGTGGTGCTCAATAAGACGCGCATAGCGGCGGCAGGCATCCAGAGCCCGGTCGATCGCCGCCGGGTCGAATCGGCCCGTGCGGTCCACCCCGTATCCCAGGCGCACGATCTCCATGTGGCGTTCAAGGTCGACCATCCGGCCGTCATCGTCGAGGCGCGCAATCAACAGACGGATCGAATTGGTGCCGCAATCGATAGCGGCGACGGGACGCGCGCTCACCGGTCCTCCTCCGAGGCGGGATCGCAGCGGCAGACGAGCGTGACACCGCCTGCACCGTCGATGCCTGTCAGAACGTCGTCAGCGATGGGATTGATGCCGGGTCCCTCGGCGAGAGCCTGCCCGGCCAGGGCATGCAGGCATTTGACCCGGGTGGGCATTCCACCAGCGCTCACGCCGGCGATCTCGTCGGCCGTGCCGAGCTCCTCGCGGCGGGCAATGTATCGCTCATGGGCTGCGGCGTGGGCAGCGGCGAGGGCATCGTCACGACCGAGCCGCTCCGTGAGCTCCGCCATGACCCCCGTGGCTTCGACCCGGGAGATCTCCAGCACGAGCCATGGCAGGGTCAGGTAGAGGGAGGTCGGGAAGGGGGTGCCGTCTTCGAGCCGTGGCGCGGTGCGCACCACGGCAGGACGCCCGCAGCCGCACCGGCGCGCAACAGAGATCACGCCGCGCATGTCTCTGCCGAGCTGTGCACGCATGACGTCGAGGTCTGCCTGCGTGGCCGGGGTCTCGAACGGCAGCGGCGGCAGAGTGCGGTCAGTCGTCATCCGTCGGCATCCTCGGTGGTGCTGTCGTCGGGGTCGGGAAGATCATCGGGCGTGAGGCGATTCGCAGCTTCGACGCTCGACCACAGGGTCGAGAACCAGTCGCCTTGCGCGCGCTGGCTGGCGGCGACTTCCGCCTCCGTGCGCGGGACGTCCTTGCCTGAGGTATCGGCCAGACGGTACTGGGTCTCACCGGGCATAGCGAACAGGAGCCGCTCGCGCGCCTGGGCTGCGACGAAGGCCGGATCCTCCCAGCGCGCGACCTCCTTTTCAAGGTCGTCCACCTGCTTCTGCTGCTGGGACACCTGGGTCTCGAGCGCAGACAGCTCCTGACGCTGGGCGACATAGGTGTTCAGCGTCGGCACCAGCGCGGCAAGGGCCACGACGATCAGGGCGATGAGGATGAGGCTGCGGCCTGTGAGCGTGATGGGCTCGGGCTCACGTGGCTGGCTGCGCGGCGCCGTGCGGCGTGGACGAGCAGCCGATGCCGGGCCGGAGCGTGATACGCGAGGCGCACCCGGGGCGCCGGCACGAGAGGCCCCGGACGACACCGGGCGCCTCGCTGCTCGCGGGGCGCCCGGTCGTCGTGAGGTCATGCCTGCAGGCTACAGCCTCAGGCCTGGAAACGCGGGAAAGCGTCGGCGCCGGCGTAGGTCGCCGCCTCGCCAAGCTCCTCCTCGATCCGCAGGAGCTGGTTGTACTTGTTCACGCGCTCACCGCGGGCGGGGGCGCCCGACTTGATCTGACCGCAGTTGGTGGCCACGGCGAGGTCCGCAATGGTGGTGTCCTCGGTCTCGCCGGAGCGGTGAGACATCATGCAACGGAAGCCGTTGCGGTGCGCGAGCTCGACGGCGTCGAAGGTCTCGGTGAGCGAGCCGATCTGGTTGACCTTCACCAGCAGCGCATTCGCGGACTTCTGCTCGATGCCCTTGCCCAGACGCACAGGGTTGGTGACGAACAGGTCATCGCCCACAAGCTGGACCTTGTCGCCCAGGCGCTCAGTCATGGCGCCCCAGCCGTCCCAGTCCTCCTCATTCAGCGGGTCCTCGATGGACACGAGCGGGTAGGACTCCACGAGGGAGGCGTAGTACTCGATCATCTGCTCAGTGGACTTGGCCTCGCCCTCGAAGAGGTAGGTGCCGTCCTCCTGGTAGAACTCGGTGGCGGCAACATCCAGGGCGAGCGCCACATCGGTGCCAGCGGTGTAGCCCGCCTTGCCGATGGCCTCGACGATCAGGTCGAGAGCAGCACGGTTGGAGTCGAGGTTCGGAGCGAAGCCACCCTCATCGCCCAGGCCGGTGGCCAGGCCCCGTTCCTTCAACACGGACTTCAGCGCGTGGTAGACCTCAGCCCCCATACGCAGGGCCTCCTTGAAAGTCTCCGCGCCGATGGGAGCGATCATGAACTCCTGGATGTCGACGTTGGAGTCCGCGTGGGAGCCACCGTTAAGGATGTTCATCATCGGCACGGGCAGCACGTGGGCGTTGGGCCCGCCGAGGTACTGGTACAGCGGCACGCCAGCGGACTCAGCAGCAGCCTTCGCCACGGCGAGGGAGACGCCCAGGATGGCGTTCGCGCCCAGGGAGCCCTTGTTGTCGGTGCCGTCAACGGAGCGCATGACAGCGTCGATCGCGCGCTGCTCCTGCACGTCCATGTCGACGACCTCGGGGGCAAGCTTCTCGATGACGGCTTCGACGGCCTGCGTCACGCCCTTGCCCAGGTAGCGGCTCTTGTCACCATCGCGCTTCTCAACAGCCTCGAAAGCACCGGTGGACGCACCAGAGGGAACCTCTGCGCGGGCGAGGGTCTCGTCGTCGAGGAGGACCTCCACCTCAACAGTCGGGTTACCGCGGGAGTCGAGGATCTCGCGTGCGTGGACGGCATCGATGAAAGCTGCCATGAGTTCTTCCTTCCTTCGGGTGAGGATCAGACATGACCGGTCGACGCTGACCGCCCGCCGTCAAGTGTAGGCGGTCACATCCGCTCCTCTCAGGTCTGCGGTCCCGCCTGGGGTGACGCCTCATGACAGGTCGGGATGACGCTGGCCTGCTGACTGGGCCTGGTCACTCCGAGTGGGCCCGGTCACTTCCAGCCAGGCTGTTCCCCTGGGCCAGGATGCGCTCAGTCCGGCACAGCAGTGTGCGCAGAGCCGTCTCGGGGTCACGGTCGCGGCTCTCCGCGGCGATCACCAGCTCAAGCAGCCCGAGCGCCTGGTCGGCCGCCCAGTCCTCGGCATCGTCCTCGTTCGCCGCCCGGTGAGCCGCATCACGCAGCTGCTGGAGGCGCCCATCGGAGCGGGCGCGGTGCACAGCTTTCAATGCAGTCTGCAGGGCGGGCAGCCGGGCGGGAATGTGCGCGAACCAGTCCGACCCCGGCAGGCCGACGGTGCGGGCCTCATCCTGTTCGCTGGCCCGCTCGGCAGCCTTGACGGCATGCCACTGGGCGATGATCTCGTCCACATCATCCCGGTCGCGTAGTGCCTGGTCGGCGTCGTCGGCGAAGACGTGCGGATTGCGCCGTTCCATCTTCGCGATGAATGCACGGGCAACGTCGTCAATGTCCCACGCGGGGTTCTCGCGTGTGCCGAGCTGGGCGTGGAACAGGATCTGGAAGAGAAGGTCTCCCAACTCGTCGGCGAGCGCCTGTGGACCATGTCCGGCGGGGTCGTCAATGACGTCGAGAACTTCGTGAGTCTCCTCGAGCAGGTACCGGGCAAGCGTCGAGTGGGTCTGGGTGTGCGTCCAGGCATCGCCGTCTGGGGCGGCGAGTGCCTCCATCACCTCAACAGCGCGCAGCAACTCCCAGCCGCGGGGATGTTCGTCACCGCTGCCGCTTGGGTTGTTCGGTCCGGTCATGCCGACCCGCTCATTCACGCTCTTCGGTTCATGCACGCTCGTCGGCCTGTTCATACTCATTCTCCCGTGCCGCATGGCGGCGACGTCTGCTCACCGGTGCTCGGGACAAGCGTGGTCAGCACCGCGCGGGCCCACTCCAGCAGGTCGTGGTCGCGCAGCTCGCTGCCCCCGATTCGCGAGGTCATGGGACGGGGTACGAGCACCTGGCGGGTGGCGGGCTTGAGGATTGTGCCCGGGTACAGGCGCTTCATGCGCATGACCGCGGAGTCCGGCACCTCCAGGTGCGCGAAGCGGATCATCTTGCCTTGGGTTTGCACCTCGTCCAGTCCGACTGCGCGTAGCTGAAGACGGAAGCGGGCCACATCCAGCAGCACCTCCACGGGTGCCGGCAGCGGGCCGTAGCGGTCCTCGAGCTCGGCGCGCATCTGCTCCAGCTCGCTCTCCTCGCGCACCGCGGAGATCTTGGAGTACGCCTCCAAGCGCAGCCGCTCCGAGGAGATGTATTCATGGGGCACGTGGGCATCCAGCGGCAGTTCGACGCGGACGTCCTTCTCGGGGGCTCCTGCCTCACCGCGGAAGGCGGCCACGGCCTCGCCCACCATGCGCACATACAGGTCGAAGCCCACTCCGGCGATGTGGCCGGACTGTTCATCGCCGAGCAGGTTGCCGGCGCCACGGATCTCGAGGTCCTTCATCGCCACCTGCATACCCGCCCCCAGATCGGTGTTGGCGGCGAGTGTGGTGAGGCGGTCGTGCGCTGTCTCGGTGAGCGGCTTGGAGCCGTCGTAGAGGAAGTAGGCGTAGGCACGTTCGCTGGAGCGGCCCACGCGACCACGCAGCTGGTGCAGCTGACTGAGGCCGAATCTATCGGCACTATCCACGATGAGGGTGTTGGCGTTGGCGATGTCGAGGCCGGTCTCCACGATGGTGGTGCACACCAGGACGTCGAACTCTTTCTCCCAGAAGTCGACGATCACCCGCTCGAGCTGATGCTCGTTCATCTTGCCGTGGGCCACCTGCACTCGTGCGTCCGGGACGAGTTCACGCAGATGCTGTGCCACGCGGTCGATGTCCTCAACCCGGTTGTGGATGTAGAACACCTGTCCCTCACGCAGCAGCTCGCGGCGGATCGCGGCGGTGACCTGTTTGTCGTCGGTGGCTCCCACGTAGGTCAGCACAGGGTGTCGCTCCTCCGGCGGAGTCGCGAGGATCGACATCTCACGAATCCCCGTCACGGCCATTTCGAGGGTGCGCGGGATCGGCGTGGCGCTCATCGAGAGCACATCCACGTTGGTGCGCAAGGCCTTCAGGGTCTCCTTGTGCTCGACACCGAAACGCTGTTCCTCGTCGACGATGAGCAGGCCCAGGTCCTTGAAGCGCACCTGGCCGGTGAGCAACCGATGCGTTCCGATCACCACATCCACGCTGCCGTCGGCGATTCCGTCGATGGTGGCCTCTGACTCCTGCGGCGTCTGGAATCGGCTGAGCGGCCGCACCGTGACGGGGAATCCGGCGTAGCGCTCCGAAAAGGTCTCCAAGTGCTGTTTCGCGAGCAGTGTCGTGGGGGTGAGCACAGCGACCTGTTTGCCGTCCTGCACGGCCTTGAAGGCGGCGCGCACGGCGATCTCCGTCTTGCCGTAGCCGACGTCGCCCAGCACCAGACGATCCATCGGGACCGGCTTCTCCATGTCCTTCTTGACGTCATCGATAGTGGAGAGCTGGTCGGGGGTCTCGACGAATTCGAAGGCGTCCTCGAGCTCGCGCTGCCACGGCGTATCGGGGCCGAAAGCATGCCCGGAGGCGGCCTGTCGCGCGGAATACAGGCGCACGAGCTCGTCGGCGATCTCGCGGATGGCCCGGCGGGCGCGGGACTTGGTGCGTGCCCAGTCGGAGCCGCCCATCCGGTTGACGCTGGGTTCCTCGCCACCGACATATTTGGTGACTTGGTCCAGCTGGTCGCTCGGCACGTACAGACGGTCGCCGGGTTGGCCCTTCTTGGAGGGTGCGTATTCGATGACCAGGTACTCGCGGGTGGTGCGCTTGGCGCCAGCGCCGACGGTGCGGCTGGTCATCTCGACGAAGCGTCCGACACCATGATGGGCGTGGACCACGTGGTCCCCCGGCCGCAGCTGCAGGGGGTCGACCACGTTGCGGCGTCGCGACGGCATACGTCGGGCTTCGCCGCGCCGTGCCCCGGATTTTCCAGTGAGGTCGCGTTCACTCGCCAGTATGAAGCGCTCATCGGGGGCGATGAAGCCCTCCGTGAATGGGCCCATTGTGACAACGGCTTCGCCTGGCTCGACCGGCTCGGCGAGGCGAGCTGCGTGGACGGCAGGAAGTCCCTCCTCACGCAGCGACTGCGCGACGTGGCGGGCGCCACCGGCCCCGACCATGGTGGCGACAATGCGCCAGCCGTCACGGCGGTGCGCCTCGAGGTCCTTCGCTGCGTCACCGGGTCGTCCGGAGTATCCCGGGTGGGCTCGCACCCGGCCGGTGACGTCGGCGACGTCGTCCAGCCCGAAGGAGCCCAGGGTGATCCAGGCACGACCGCCGGCGCGGGCATGGTCGCGCGCATCGGGCAGAGGGATGAAGCTCGCGGCGCCAACGTCGATCGGCAGACCACCACCGGCCGCTGCGCTCGACCAGGCAGCGGCGAGGAACTCGTCCGTGGTGGCAACGAGCTCGGCGGCGCGGGCGCGCGTCTTCTCCGGGTCGATCACCAGGAAGCGCGCTGCGGCAGGCAGGGCATCAGAGACCTGTTCCATGCGGTCCACTAGCACAGGGCTCAGGGATTCCATGCCTTCCACGGCGATGCCGGCGGCGATGCGCTCGAGCATGTCGCGTACGCCGGGCAGTTCCTCCGCTCGGGCGGCAGCGCGCTCCCGCACCGCAGGGCTGAGCAGGATTTCACGGCAGGCAGGTGCACGCAGCCCATGCGGGACCGGATCCAGGGAACGTTGGTCCGCCACCGAGAACCAGCGGATCTCGTCGATCTCGTCGCCGAAGAGATCCACGCGGACCGGATGGGGCTCCGTGGGCGGGAAGACATCGAGAATGCCGCCGCGAACCGCGAACTCGCCGCGTTTTTCAACCATGTCCACCCGCACATAGGCGGCATCAACGAGCTCCTGCTCAAGCTGCTCGAGCGGGTGCTCCTCCCCGACCTGGGCATGAACAGGCCGTAGATCCCCCAGGCCCTGCGCGACCGGCTGCAGGAGGGAGCGCACAGGCATGAGCAGCACGCGTACCGGGGAGCCGTCTTCGGGATGCGCGAGCCGCCGCAGAGTGGTCAGACGGTGCGCGACGGTGTCGGCGCGCGGCGACAGACGCTCATGGGGCAGGGTCTCCCAGGCGGGCAGCTCTGCCACGTCCTCGATGCCGCGCAGGGCAGCGAGCGCCGCGCGCAGGTCCTGCGCCGCGCGGGTCGTGGGGGTGATGACGACAAGTGGCTCGTCGACGCTCGCCGTGCGTGCAAGGTCCGCAACGATGAAAGGGTGCAGACCGGGAGCGGCGACAAGGCTCGACTCGCCGCCTTCAGCAACCGCGTCCGCTGCCGCCTGGCGCATGCGAGCGAGGTCCTCGAAGGCACTGACGTGGTCCAGGAGGGCGGTCAGCGGCGCCGTTGAAACGTCGGCGTTCATCGCGCGCTCCGCGAGTGGAAGCGGAGCTGGGCGGCCTCGAGGCCCTCAAGCACGAGCTGTTCGACAGCATCGGCGCCGTCGGCAACGAGCAGGTCCAGGGTCTTCTGCTCGGTGGATGTGAAGGGGGCGAGCACATGGTCAGCGGTGTCGCGCTGTCCGACGGGGCGGCCCACGCCGACGCGGACCCGGAGGTAGTCCTTGGTGCCGAGGGCGGAGGTGATCGAGCGCAGGCCGTTGTGCCCGCCCTCTCCGCCGCCACGCTTGAGGCGGATCGTGTCGAAGGGGATGTCGATCTCGTCGTGCACCGCGATGACGCGCTCCGGCGGGATGGAGTAGTAGTCGGCGAGCGCCTTCACGGGACCACCCGAGGTGTTCATATAGGTCGTCGGCTTCGCCAGGATCACACGGTGATCTGCCCCCGGCAGCCCGATCCGGCCCTCGAGAAGCACGGCTTGAGCGCGGCGGGCAGCGGAGAAGGTACCGCCAGATTCGCGGGCGATGTGATCGAGCACCATCTGCCCGATGTTGTGCCGGGTGCTGGCGTACTTCGGGCCGGGGTTGCCCAGTCCAACCACCAGGCAGGGCCCGTCGATGTTGCTGCTGCGCATGCTGTGGTGCTCCTCGATGCTCACGGCGCGCTGCACACATCCGCAGTCGCCCCGGATGACGGTACCGGGGCGCCGCGACAAACGCGACGCCCCGGTGACGTGGTAGACGGGACACGCTCCCGCGGGCGGTGGGCGTTGGACGCCCCTCGGGTCACTCCTGCTCGGAGGACTCCTCGGAGCTCTCGCCCTCGGCGCCTTCAGGCGCGTCGTCCTCAGCGCCCTCGGTCTCCTCATCCTCCGGCTCTTCCTCGACCTTCGGGATCTGCACGCCGACGACGAGCAGCTCAGCGTCGGAGACAAGCTCTGCGCCCTCGGGAAGGATGACGTCACCGGCGAAGACCTGGTAGCCGTCTTCCTTCTCCTCGACGGTGATCTCGATGCTCTCAGGCACCTTGAGGGCATCCACCGAGATGGTGAGGGTCTGCTCCTCCACCACCGCGATGGCCGGGGACACGGGCTCGCCGGTGATGGTGACGGGGATATCGACCTCCACCTTCTCGCCGCGACGGACGATGATCAGGTCCAGGTGGGTCAGCGTGCGCTTGAGCGGGTGGCGCTGGATGTCCTTCATCAGGCCCATGTGGCTGGTGCCGTCGGGCAGCACGAGCTCAAGCAGAGCGTTGGGGTTGCGGGCGGCGAGCGCGGTCTCGTGGCCGGGCAGGACCAGGTGGACCGGGTCGGTGCCGTGGCCGTACAGGACGGCGGGGACCTTGTGCTCGGCGCGGATGCGGCGGGCAGCGCCCTTGCCGAAGTTTTCGCGCAGCTCGACGTTCAGCTTCTCAGCCATGGTGTGCTCCTCGTGATGGCTCTCGGCGGCGAGGCTCGATCGGGAGCAGGCGTGGGCAGGGCCCTTCGCTGCGCACCGCGTCGATCACGGAGTCGGGCAAGCCGCTCCCTCGCCGAAGTGACCGCAGGAGGTTACCACGACATGCGGATTCAGGAGCCGGGACGGCACCAAGGAGTGATGCACGGCATGCCGCTCACGACGGCGTGCGTCAGCTCTCAGGGACTGACCGGCTGTATCGAGCCAGTCGACCGCCCGATCGCACCGATGCGAATCAGACTTCGCCGTCGAACAAGCTCGTCACCGACCCGTCGTCGAAGACCGCGCGGATCGCACGGGCGATGAGCGGCGCGATCGACAGCTGGGTGAGCTGCTCGAACTGCTTCTCCGGCGGGATCGGCAACGTGTTGGTGCACACCACTTCGCGGGCGCCACAGCTGCGCAGGCGATCCGTGGCCGGGTCGGAGAAGATCGGATGCGTCGTGGCGACCACCACAGAGGAGGCGTCGTGCTTCACCAGTGCCTCGACGGCCTGCACAATCGTGCCGGCGGTGTCCACCATGTCGTCGACCAGGATGCAGGTCTTGCCCGCAACGTCGCCGATGACGCGCTTGGCCACAGCTTGGTTGGGGCGCTTGGGGTCACGCGATTTGTGGATGAACGCCAGTCCCACCCCGCCCAGGCGCTTGGCCCACTGTTCAGCCACGCGGATGCGTCCAGCATCCGGGGAGACAACCGCCAGATCCTCGTCGCCGTACTTGCCCTGGACGTAGTCCGCGAGGATCGGCAGCGCCATCAGATGGTCGACGGGCTTCGCGAAATACCCCTGGACCTGCGGAGCGTGCAGATCAACGGAGATCATCCGGTCCACGCCCGCGGTCTCGTACAGGTCCGCCACCAGACGAGCGGAGATCGGCTCGCGGCCACGATGCTTCTTATCCTGGCGGGCGTAGGGGAACGACGGTGCGATCGCGGTGATGCGCTTGGCCGACGCCCGCTTGAGGGCATCGATCATGATCAGGTGCTCCATCAGCCACGTGTTGATGGGAGCCGGATGGGACTGCAGCACGAACGCGTCGGTGCCGCGCACGGATTCGCCATAGCGCACGTAGATCTCACCGTTGGCGAAGTCCCACGCATCCATCGGGAGGACCTCGACCCCGAGCTCCTCGGACACTTCCTGCGCGAGCACGGGGTGCGCACGCCCCGTCGCGAGGACCAGTCGTTTCTCTCCGGTGGTGACGATCCCGCTCATCGCTGTTCCCGCTCCTTGTCGTCCTGGCCCGATCCGGGGGTCTGTCCGGCCGCGTCGAGCGCTGCCCGAGCGGCCTGTTCGGCGGCGGTGCCCGCACGTCGACGCATAGTCCATCCTTCCACGTTCCGCTGGCTGACCGCATTGACGGCCAGAGCGCCCGGCGGAATATCCTTGCGCACTGTGGTGCCGGCGCCGGTCGCGGCTCCGTCTCCGATCGCCACAGGGGCTACCAGCACGTTGTCTGAGCCGACTCGTACATGCTTGCCGACAGTCGTGCGGTGTTTGTTGACGCCGTCATAGTTGGCGAAGATCGTGGCCGCCCCGATGTTGGTGCCCTCCCCGATCTCAGCGTCGCCCACATAGCTCAGGTGGGGCACCTTCGCCTTCGGCCCGATCACGGCGTTCTTCGTCTCGCAGAAGCCGCCGATCTTCCCGCTCTCCCCCAGCACCGTGCCGGGCCGCAGGTAGGTGAAGGGGCCGACGGTCGCACCGGCACCGATCACTGCACCGTGCGACTCGGTGCGCACTACCTGGGCGCCGTCGTCCACACGGGTGTCGATCAGCGTGGAATCGGGACCGACCTGCGCGTCCTGCCCGATCACGGTCGCACCGTGCAGCTGCACGCCGGGGCGAATGGTGGTGTCCTGTCCGATCTGCACGTCGGCGTCGATCCAGGTGGTGTCGGGGTCGATGATTGTCACGCCCGCTCGCATGTGCCGCTCGAGGATGCGACGGTTGAGCTCCTTGCCGAGCTGGGCGAGTTGCACGCGGTTATTCGCGCCCTCGACCAGCATGGCATCACCAGTGACCAGCGCACGCACCGCGCCACCGTGGGCGCGGGCGATAGCGAGCACGTCGGTCAGATACATTTCGCCCTGGGCATTGTCAGTGGTGACCTCGTCGAGAGCGCGACGCAGCACGGCAAGGTCGAAGGCGTAGATGCCGGAGTTGATCTCGTGGATGGCGCGTTGGGTCTCGTCAGCGTCCTTGTGCTCGACGATGCCGAGCACCTCGCTGCCGTCGTCGCTGCGCAGGATGCGGCCATAGCCGGTGGGGTCGTCGACATGCGCGGTGAGCACTGTGACGGCGGCGCCGCTGTCCTCGTGGACTTCGGTCAGCTCACGCAGTGTGGGCGCGTCCAGCAGTGGGACGTCGCCGTAGGTGACGAGCACGGTGCCTTCGCTCGCCGTCACCTTCTCCAGCCCGCACTGCACGGCGCGGCCGGTGCCAGGCACCTCGTCCTGGTCGGCCACGAGCACGGCGGCATCCGATGCCTCGAGGTGCTCCGCCACCTGGTCGCGTTCGTGCCGCACCACGACGACGAGCTCCTTCGGCTCGGCACCGCGCGCAGCGGTGACGGCGTGCATCAGGAGGCTGCGTCCGGCGATCGGGTGCAGAACCTTGGGGGTGCGAGATTTCATCCGTGTGCCCGCTCCTGCGGCGAGCACGATGACAGCGGCAGGGGCGGGACAGACCACGGTGGTCTCCTCGGGTTGGGATCGAACGTCTAACGGCCGCCACGCGGCAGTCGTCGTTCCGCCATCAGGACTCGAACCTGAAACTTCAGAACCAAAATCTGAGGTGTTGCCGATTACACCATGGCGGACCACGGGCGGGTCACCATCCCGGGCGCCTGGTCATCGTACCGTCCGCGCGGAGCAACCTGTCGCCGTGGGAGACTGCGGGCATGGCCGAGAAGCATTCCGCGCGCCCGCGTGCTGTGCGTATGACGGGTCGCGAGCGACGCGAGCAGCTGCTCGCCGTGGGCCGTCGTCTGTTCGCGGAGAAGGGGTATGACGCCACAAGCGTCGAGGAGATCGCTGCTCGCGCCAAGGTGTCCAAGCCAATCGTGTACGAGCATTTCGGCGGGAAGGAGGGGCTGTATGCGGTGGTGGTGGACCGCGAGACACAGACTCTCCTCAGTGAGCTGGAGACCGCGCTGGAGGACGCCTCGGCGCATCCGCGTGTTCTGGTCGAGCGGGCAGCGCTCGCCTTCCTGACATATATCGAGGAGAACGAGGACGGGTTCCGGATCCTGGTGCGCGACTCCCCCGTCGAGCGCGGATCCGGCACCTTCTCCTCCCTGCTCGGCGATGTGGCTACGACGGCGGAGTCGATTCTTGCCCTGCATTTCCGGACGCGGAAATACCGGGTGCATGACGCTGCGCTGTATGCACAGATGCTCGTGGGCATGGTGGCGTTCACCGGTCAGTGGTGGCTCGAGCACCGTTCACCGCCCAAGGAGCAGCTCGCCGCGCGGATGGTGAATCTGGCCTGGCGTGGCCTCGCCGGTCTCGAGCGCGCCCCGGAGCTCACGGAACGCTGAGAGACGCGGCCTCCAGTCCTGCGCATTCTTCTGTCACCGACGGCCAGCGCGAGAGATGCTGCTGGACGGAGCACGGTGGTTTCGGGGCCGCCCCGTAGACTCTCGGGCATGTCGCCGCAGGAGAGCACCGGCCCGGAGCCTGAGCAGGACGAGGTCGACCGGATCATCAGCGGGTGGGCCCAGGCTCTCCCGGAGCTCGACACCCAGCCGATGGCTGTGCTCTCTCGGCTCACACGTCTTGCGCGGTATCTGGATGCCGCGCGACGTCGGGCCTTCGTCCAGGCGGGCATCGAAGGCTGGGAGTTCGACATGCTCGCCGCGCTGCGCCGCAGCCCCGATGGCGCTCTCTCCCCCGGTGCCCTTGGTGCGCAAACGATGGTCACCAGCGGCACTGTCACAGCGCGGGTGGACAAGCTCGTCTCACGCGGTCTGGTGCGCCGCGAGCGCAATCCGGATGACGGGCGTGGTGTGCGGGTGCATCTCGAGGCCGACGGCATCACTCGGGTGGATGACGCGATCACTGCCCTCGTCGCAGCTGAGGCGACGCTGCTGGCGCCGTTGGACGAGGCCGAGCAACAGACGCTCGCGCAGCAGCTCCGTCTGCTTCTGCTCGCCTTTGAGCACCCGCCGACGGGCTGAGGGCGAGAAGGACGCACGGCGCTCGCTCCGTGTTCATCACCGCCGTCGATCCGGAGCAGGTTCGAGCGAACGGTCTGGAGCGTTCACTGTCCACCGCTAGACCTGCTCTCTGCCCCACTGACTCACCGACTCACCGACTCACCGAGGCATTCCATGGCACATCTGCTTGGCGGGCACAGCATGCACGTCGCCCTGCCCGATCGCGTCCTACTGGACTCCATCACCGTGGGGATCGAGGACGGCGATCGCGTCGGCGTCGTGGGCCGCAACGGGGACGGCAAGTCCACCCTGCTCAGTCTGCTTGCGGGCACGCGCGAGCCGGACGAGGGTCGTGTGACGGTGCGCGGCGGCGTGCGCGTAGGAGTGCTCGATCAGCTCGATGATGCCTCTGCCGGGGTGAGTGTGCGCACGCGCGTGGTGGGTGACCGTCCCGAGCATGAGTGGGCCTCGAATCCGCGGATCCGCGACGTGCTGCGCGGTCTGCTCGGCGGGATCGATCTGGAGGCCGACCTCGCTCAGCTCTCTGGCGGCCAGGTGCGGCGTGTGCATCTGGCCGCACTGCTGGTGGGCGACTGGGACGTGCTGCTGCTGGATGAGCCGACGAACCACCTCGATGTCGAGGGCATCGCGTGGCTCGCGGACCATCTGCGCACCCGCTGGTCTGCGGGCACCGGCGGCTTGGTGGTGGTCACCCATGACCGCTGGTTCCTCGATGCTGTCTGCACCCGCATGTGGGAGGTGCACGACGGAGTCGTCGATCCTTTCGAGGGCGGATACGCCGCCTATGTTCTGCAGCGTGTGGAACGTGATCGGCAGGCTGCAGCGATCGAGGCGCGACGGCAGAACCTCATGCGTAAGGAGCTCGCGTGGCTGAGGCGCGGCGCCCCGGCGCGCACCTCGAAACCGAAGTTCCGCATCGATGCCGCGAATGCGCTGATCGCCGGTGAGCCACCGGTACGCGACACCGTGGAGCTCACCCAGCTGGCCACCTCTCGGCTCGGCCGTGACGTGATCGATCTGCTGGATGTCGATGCTGGATACGACGGACAGCCGGTGCTCTCCGACGTGACGCTGCACGTCGGTCCGGCCGACCGGATCGGCATTCTGGGGCCGAACGGCGCTGGGAAGTCCACGCTGCTCGCCCTGGTGACAGGTGACCTCGCACCGCTCGCGGGGCGGGTGAAGCGCGGGAAGACAGTGACAGTGCGGCAGGTGTCCCAGCGTCTCGAGGGGCTGGGGGAGCATCTGGACGAACGGGTCTGTGACGTGGTGGGCCGATACCGCAGCAGCTACCGGGCGGGGAAGGACGACGTCTCCCCCGGTCAGCTGCTCGAGCGCCTGGGGTTCAGCGCAGCGCATCTGAAGGCCCGTATCGGGGAGCTGTCCGGTGGGCAGCAGCGTCGCCTGGACCTGCTGCTGACGCTGCTTGATGAGCCGAACGTGTTGGTGCTGGATGAGCCGACGAACGACATGGACACCGACATGCTCGCCGCGATGGAGGACCTGCTGGATACCTGGCCGGGGCCGCTATTGGTGGTCTCCCATGACCGCTATCTGCTCGAGCGGGTGACGGACCTGCAGTACGCGGTGCTCGACGGACAGGTGCGTCACCTGCCGGGAGGTGTCGAGCAGTATCTCGAGCTGCGTTCGCGCGCTGACTACACCGGAAGCGTTGAGAGCGCATCCCAGGATGCATCGAGCTCAGCTGCGGGGCAGAAAGGCTTCACGGGTGCAGAGCGTCGTGCAGCCGAAAAGGAGATGGGTGCGCTTGAGCGAAAAATCTCCAAGCTGCGTGCCCACGCCGATAGCGCCCGAACGGCGATGGCCGACGTCGATCCCGCTGACTACATGGAATTGTCGGCCCGGATGGAGAAAGTCCGTGCAACGGAAGCCGAGGCCGATGCGCTCGAGGAACGGTGGTTGGAGCTGTCGATCGAGCTGGACTGAAACAGCGGCTCACGATCCCACGATCCGCGCCCCCGGCACGTGCCCAACAGTTGCATACGCACGCTGCACCACGCCTCGCTGCGGGAGCTCCTGCGCGAGCCGCTCCGCATGATCCGCGTCTCGGGCCAGCAGCATGAGGGTCGGCCCGGAGCCGGAGACGACGGCAGCGAGAGCACCTGCTTCGATGCAGGCAGCCAATGCGTCGGCGAGATCGGGCCGCAGATCACAGGCGGCGGCTTGCAGATCATTGGCGATGGTTGCAGCGGCGGCGTCCACATCACCAGCGGCAAGCGCTGCCAGTTGGTCGTGATCCGGTTGGGGTCGCGTCGGAACACCCTGCGCGAGGGCATCGAAGCGGCGGTACACGTCCGGGGTGGAGAGGAATCCGCCCGGTACGGCGAGCACCCAATGCCATGCACCCCGGCATGGCACAGGCGTGAGCTCAGTTCCGGTGCCTTCCCCGAGTGCGGTACCGCCGAGCACCGCGAAGGGGACGTCAGCGCCGAGTTCGGCGCCCAGCTGGCACAGCTCCTCCGTTGTGGCGCCGAGTCCCCACAGCTGGTTCAGAGCAACGAGAGTCGCTGCGGCGTCGGCTGACCCACCGCCCATGCCACCGGCGACGGGAACGCGCTTGTCGATGTGAAGCGCGGCGGCCTTATCTGTCCCGTAGGCGCGGCGCAACAGTTCAGCGGCGCGTAACGCGAGGTTGGAGCCGTCAGCGGGGACATGCCCGCCAACACGTGAGTCGATGCGCAACGACATCTGCTCAGCAGCTTCGGCCGTGACGGTCTCCAGCAGATCAACTGCCTGGAACACAGTGGCGAGGGCGTGATAGCCACGCTCATCAGCGGCGCCGACGCGCAGCGAGAGATTGATCTTCCCAGGCGCGGTCGCGACGATGCGCTGCGGGCCGGTCATGCGCCCGCTCCGTTTTCAGGGCGGCCTGCATCATCCTGTCGCCTCTCCCCCATCGAGGCTGCGCCCTTGCGTGCAGCGGTGCCGGCCTCGTCACCCACACGATCCGTGGCGCTGGTGGCGCGGGTGATCGCCAGGAAGTCGTCCACGGTGAGGGTTTCACCGCGACGCGTGGGGTCGATTCCGGCAGCCTCGAGCACTACCTCAGCCTGGGCACCAGATCCGAACATGCTCGCGAGGGCAGCGCGCAGTGTCTTGCGGCGCTGCGCGAAGGCGGCGTCGATGAGCGCGAAGGTCCGTTCACGCTCGTCCGCGCTGCCCAGTGGCGTCTCACGCCGCGTGAGTGCGACAAGAGCGGAGTCGACATTCGGCACGGGCCAGAACACCTGCCGGGAGATCCGCCCGGCATGCTCGGCGCGGCCATACCAGGCAGCTTTCACGCTCGGTGCTCCATACACCTTGGATGCGGGGCCGGCGCAGAGCCGATCCACCACCTCGGACTGCACCATCACGACAGCACGGTCGATCTGCTCGAAACGCTCCAGGTGCGTGAGCAGGATCGGGGTGGCCACGTTGTATGGCAGGTTCGCCACCAGTGTTCGCGGCGGCCCGGTTCGCGGCAGAACCGGCAGTTCGTGCACAGCGAGTGCGTCGGCGTGCACGAGCCGGAAACGTTCAGGGTCGATACCGCGGGCGGTGAGGGTCTGCGGCAGTAGCCGGGCAAGCCCGCTGTCGATCTCGATCGCGGCGACGTCGGCGCCGGCCTCGAGCAGCCCGAGCGTGAGGGATCCGAGACCGGGACCGATTTCGAGCACTGCGTCGCCGCGCGTCACACCTGCACGGTCAACGATCGCCCGCACAGTATTGGGGTCGACCACGAAGTTCTGGCCGCGCTGCTTGGAGGGATGGATCCGGGCGGCGGCGGCGAGTTGACGCACGTTCCGGGCGGACAGCAGTTCGCTCATGCGGTGGGCCAGTCGTAGACCTCGCGGGTGGTCGCAGCCACGCGCCGGCATGCCTGCTCCAAGTCCACGCCGGCTGACTCGGCGATCTGCGCCATGGTCAGCGGAACGAGGTAGGAGGAGTTCGGGCGTCCGCGGTAGGGCACAGGGGTGAGGAACGGGGCGTCGGTCTCCACCATCACCCGCTCGATGCCGACCTCGGCCAGTGCGTCGCGCAGGTTCTGCGCGTTCTTGAAGGTCACGGTGCCGGCGAAAGACAGGTAGAAGCCCCGCTCCACGCAGGCACGGGCGAACTCAGCATCACCGGAGAAGCAGTGCAGAACAGTGCGCTCCGGGGCGCCATCGGCGTCGAGCACCTCAAGAACGTCCCGGTGCGCGTCGCGGTCGTGGATCTGCATCGGCAGCCCAGTCTCCTTGGCGAGCGCGATATGAGCACGGAAGGCGTCGATCTGGGCGGCACGGGCCGCCTCGTCCTTGCGTGAGGTGCGGAACCAGTCCAGTCCCGTCTCCCCCACCGTCACCATGCCGGAACCGCGCACCAGGCGATCAACGACCGCGAGCGCATCATCCAGGGAGATCATCTCCCGCCCCTCATGGTCATGACCGCGCCGATGCAGTGGGGCTTCGTTGGGGTGGATCGCGACGCCGCCGCGCAGCGAGGAGGGGCAGTCCTCCGAGGCGAGCAGAGTCGCGGTCCAGTGCACCGCGTCAATATCGGAGCCGATCGTGATCTGCCCCTCGACACCAACCTGAGCCGCCCGACGGGCGTGGTCGTGAACGGTCAGTTCGGCGTCGCCGTCGGCGAAGTCGAGATGGCAATGGTTGTCGATCACCGGATACGGCAGCGCCTCGGGTGCAGGCGGCCAAGAACGGTCACGGGAGGACCGTTGCGGATCGATGTCCTCACGGGAACGAACAGGGCGGGCGGGATCGGGCATGGGCCCCATGGTAGGAGTGGGGAGCCGATGACGGGCGCGGCACCGCCAGATGAACAACCGCCGGTGGTGCACCTCACGCCGCCCACGGGGGCGCTTGCGGGCAAGCTGTGGCACAATAGTCGGTCGTTGCGCGTGCTTTTGCGCGCCCCGGCGACCGCGGTCGCCGGGGCCGTCGCATAACAGCGCGCCATCCTGAACCATTCTCCGGACCGTCAAGGAGCGTCCCATGGCAGTGCCCAAGTTCAAGATGTCCCGGGCTCGCACCCGGTCCCGCCGCGCCCAGTGGAAGGCTACTGGCACTGACCTCGTGCAGGTCTCGGTGCGTGGCCGCACCGCTCAGGTGCCGCGTCGCCTCGCGAAGGCGTACCAGCGTGGTCTGCTGCAGATTGACGACTGATCGCGTCTGAGCAGTCCCTCCCCCTCCAGTTCGAGCCCCTGGCCACTACGGTCGGGGGCTCGTTCGTGTCTCGGAGAGTTCACTCCTGCCCCACGGATGGGTTTGCGTCTCGCGACAGCGCACGGGGCGCACGCACTCGCGGGGCGCGCACGCACTGCGGCCGCGCGGTCCCGTCGACAGCCGGGCGGCCGACTCAGCTCTGCCGTTCTTCACGGCAGCGCAGAGCCAGCTGGTACAGCTCGCGTGACGTCACGCCACGAGCTGCCGCAGCGACCACCTTCGCTGCATCTTTGAGACGTTCCCCCGCCTGTGCACGCTCAAGCACCTCAGGCACCAGATCTGCCGGGTCGGCGGCAACGGGCTGAGCCCCGGCGATGACGATCACGATCTCACCAAGCACCTCGGTGCCCTGCGCCCACCGGGCGAGCTCTTCGAGCGTGCCGCGAATGCTCTCCTCGTGGGTCTTCGTCAGCTCTCGGCAGACGGCTGCCCGGCGTTCAGGGCCGAATGCTTCGACCATTGCCTCAAGGGTCGCGGCAGTGCGGCGGGGCGACTCGAAGAACACCAGGGTGCGTTCTTCCTGAACAAGCGGTGCGAATGCGGCGGCCCGTCGGCCGTCCCGCCGCGGCGGGAAGCCTTCGAAGGCGAAGCGGTCGCTAGGCAACCCCGAGGCAGCCAGAGCAGTGAGAACAGCCGACGGCCCCGGCAGCACGGTGACAGGGAACCCGGCGTCGACGGCCGCTTGCACCGCGCGGAACCCGGGGTCAGAGACCACCGGCATGCCAGCGTCCGTGACCTGGAGAACCCGATCTCCCGCTGCAAGCGCCTCCAGCAACCGACCCGTCCGCTCAGCCTCGTTGTGCTCGTGGTACGAGAGCACGGTCCCGGTCATCTTTACCTGCAGGTCGGAGGCAAGGCGGGCCAGGCGACGCGTGTCCTCGGCGGCGATGAGCTCGGCTTGCGCGAGTGCGAGCCGCAGACGGACCGATGCGTCCAGAGGATTGCCGATCGGGGTGGCGGCGAGGGTCAGCACGCCCGCTTCAAGCACAGGGCGGCTAGCAGCGTGGGGGCTGGCGGCAGATACAGCAGGGGCCGACACGGGGAGACCATCGCCGATGGAATCAGCAGGAACAGCGGCAGCGGGGACGGCGCCCGGATCGTCGGCCACGGGGTGAGCAGGCATGCTGTCATGCTAGGCGCTACACGCCTTGACCTGGACAGCGGGCTTGCGGGTTGCGCTCGCGGCGCGGCGGCCGCTGTTCAGCGCAGCGGGCAGGATCGAGCGTCACGATTCCTCCTGGTGGGTGGGTTATCCACATCCACGGCGGTCCCGTGGCGTGGGCTGGTGGGGTCTGCCTACCGTGCTGGTGTCCCCGAGCCCGGATGAGTCGAGGTCCCCGCATGCAGCGCCGCACTGTCCCCGCCACGCCCCGTCACGCCAAGCACAGCGATCACGCTGCTCTCTCGCCTGAGGCGATGCTGGCTGGCCCTGCCGGTGCGCCGCCTGGCGCCATGCCCAACGCCTCGACTGGCCTGGTGCCTGGCGCAACACCTGCCCGCTCAGGGAGGCAGCGCCGCGGCGCACGCGTGCTCGCCGCATCCGCCGCACTCATGCTCGCCCTGTCTGCCTGCGGCGGAGACGAGCCGCCCGACAACGGCCTGGACGGCACGGTCCCCGATCTCAGCACCAGCAGCGACAACGGCGGCGCCAGCGACAACGGCGGGACCGACAACACAGCAGCAAGCAACGCCGGCGGCGACAGTGGTAGCGATGACCTGGCCGCCAGCATCCCCGCACCCGATCCCGCTGACTATCCCGGCATGGACCAAAACACCCCCGAAGGCGCCGAACAAGCCTTCAAGTACTACATCGCCGTCCTCATGTGGGCGCACCAGAGCGGGGACACCGATCTCCTGTCGACTCTTTACAGCGAAAACTGCGAGTCATGCGCAACCCTTCTCGAACAGGTCGAGGACCTCAAAGCTCACGAAACCTTCTGGTCCGAAGCAACACTGGATGAGCATCAAGTATCTCACGAAAACTCGGACAACTATGACGCGGAAGTGTCGTATCTATTCATACTTGGCGAACACACTGAGCCCGCCAAGGACTCTTCGACATCAGCTCCCGTACCATCAGTGGAGTATGTTTCACGCGGCGGATTGAACTGGACTGGCCACCATTGGGCCGTAGCTGACCTAGCAATGAAGTGGGGGCCTGATGCATTCGCTCAATACGGCTAGGATCCGGGCTACACACATCATCGTCACTGCACTGGTTACCAGCATTTTCGCCCTTTTCTTTTGTCTTCCCGCATCGCATGGGGCCGGAGGCGCCTCCGGAGGAATAGATGGCAGAAACGTGGAAGTAGGCGACTCTGAAACCGAACACCAAGAGTCTCCGCCCAAACCTGCTGACTCGAAACCGTCGAGCGGATCAAGCAGTACCCGGAGATCAGCTCCGACGGTGCGGACGATCTGGCAGCGGCCCGAGGGCGGGGTCCGGTACGAGTGCGGGGCACCGGGCGCCGGCCAGTGGTCATGCACGGTCCCGAAGAACTCCTGCGAAGCCGCGTACGTCCCGCCCCTGCACGGGCAGGGCGAGGACGGCCTGCTGATCAACCAGCCCTCGCAACGCGGCACAGCCGACCCGAACAAGATCACCCAACGCGGCACCCGGATCACCCTCGCAGACGGCACCAGAACAGACCTCGGCCACCGCTGCATCACCCTCGGCAGCCCCGGTACCGCAGCCATCCCGGGGGCGCCACCGGTGGTCATCACCGTCACCCGCGAAGACTTCGCCACCCTCCCCGTCAAGCCGCTGGAGGCCACTGCAGGTCCTCCGGGAGGCTGGCTGCCGGTAAACATGGTCAACGTCCTACACACCAACCCGGCCGAGCAAACCCTCGCAACGACACTGCTGGGTACGCCGGTGCAGATCCGGGCGATCCCCATCGAATACCACTGGGACCTCGGGGATGGGAACACCATCACCACCACCAAACCGGGTAAGCCGTTCCCGTCCGAGGAGGTCACCTCCACCTACCGGTACGAGGGCTGGTACGACATCACGCTGACCACCACGTTCGCTGGCCAGTTCTCCGTTGACGGCGGGCCCTGGCAAGACATCGACGGCACCATCACCATCACCAGCGACCCCGTCGCCCTCTACTCCGCAAGCCTCACCAGCCGCCTGACCAACCCCCACAAACCCACCACCCCCACTAACGACAAGCACACCCCCGAGATCCCCGCCCGCACACCCGAGAACGAAGGCCCCACCGACCCCAACGCCACACACCGCACCATCTAGGCACAGCCGCACACCCGATGTCCTAGCATGTCCGGGTGCACACCAGGCCCTCCACCCCCGTCGGGGCTGACCCCGAGATCCGGCGTCGCCTGGGCATATTCGACCTCACGGACCACCGCCGGGCGTGGATCGGCGCCCTTGTGCTGTTCGCCCTCGCGCTCACACTGCGGCTATGGCAGCTGGGCTCCATCCATGAGCTGATCTTCGACGAAACCTACTACGTCAAAGACGGTTGGACGATCGTCCACCACGGTGTCGAAATGTCCTGGCCCAAAGACATCGACCCGGCCTTCGAATCCGGTGACGTACACATCTACGAGGACCGCGGCGCCTACGTGGTCCACCCCAGTCTGGGCAAGTGGCTGATCGGCCTCCCCATGCTGCTGCTGGGCCCCGATTCCGCGTGGACGTGGCGCCTCACCAACGCGATCCTCGGCTCACTGACCGTGCCACTGATCGTGTTCGCCGGGCGTCGGTTGATGCGTTCAACCACCGTCGGCCTCATCGCCGGGCTGCTGCTGGCGGTCGACGGCCTGCACATCGTGCACTCACGCACAAGCCTGCTCGACCTGCCACTGGCGTTCTTCGTGCTCGCCGCCTTCGCCGCGCTCGTGCTGGATCGCGACCGGTTCCGGGCACGCCTTGCCGTGGCGGCCACCGAAGCGCTCAGCTCTCCCCCAGACGATGGCGGCGCCAACGGCCATGCCGCTGCCGCATCGAGAATCGGCCCGCTGCAGGCGGGATGGCGGCCCTGGCGACTAGCCGCTGGCGTGCTGCTGGGAATGGCGTGCTCGGTGAAGTGGTCGGGACTGTACTTCCTGGCAGCCTTCGGAATCATGACAGTCCTGTGGGACTGGTGGGCCCGACGCGCCGTGCGTGAGCGCCACTGGGCACGGCGCGGCCTGGTGCGTGATGCGATCCCCGCATTCTTCGCCATGGTCGGCTCGGCGCTTGTGGTGTACGTGGCGTCCTGGACGGGCTGGTTCGTCTCCGCGAAGGGGTACCTGCGCCACTGGGCGGAGGAGAACGGCCACAGCACCGGGATCGGCGCCCTGGATGCTCTGCGTTCGCTGTGGCACTACCACGTGGAGGCGTACACGTTCCACGTCGGCCTCGACTCGGAACACCCGTATATGGCCAGCCCGCTGTCCTGGCCGCTGATGTTGCGCCCCACGAGCTTCTATTACCGCAATCACCCGTACGGCGAGAACGGCTGCCTGGTGGAGAAATGCTCAGCGCAAATCCTCGCCGTCGGAAACCCGTTGATCTGGTGGCTTGGCACCCTCGCCGTGATGGTCACGATCGCTCTGGTGCTACTGAGACGCGATAGCCGGGCCTGGCCTGCACTGATGGGGCTCGCAGGAGGCTATCTGCCCTGGGTGCTGCTGTACTCGGATCGCACGATCTTCACGTTCTACGCCGTCGCCTTCGAGCCGTTCCTGGTGCTGTGCCTCGCCTACGTGCTAGGCCTAGCGATCGGCCCTCCCGGCGCGGATCGGGAACGGCGACTGGCGGGAGGCCTATTCGCCGCGTCAATACTGACGCTCATCGTGCTCATCTCCGCCTACTTCTGGCCGATCTGGTCCGGCCAGGTGATTCCGACGGGGCAGTGGCAGTGGCGGATCTGGCTGCCGACCTGGATCTGACGGTGCGCCCGCTCGGATCCCTGGACATGTGACCGTGACGGGTGCCGCTGCGCTGGCTCGAGACTGCGCCCCGGTCACTGCAATCTGGTTACAGCAGTTCCAGCAGTTCCGACGGCTTCATTCCGGTCATTGCGCATGCTCCAGCACCATCTGGTCCCTGCGCCGGGCGGGCAATGCCAGACTCCGGCAACTGGGCCATGGGCTGCACCATCTGGTCCCTGCGCCGGGCGGGCGATGTATCGCTACGATGACGGCATGGCTCTGGACTCCACTGCTCTGCGGTCTCTCGCCCGCGATCTCGGCATCGGCATCGAGTATTGGGGGTGGGACGGAACCCTCCGCGCCGTCGCGGACTCCACGCTGATCGCCGCCCTACAGGCCCTGGGCCACCGGATCGAGACCGACGACGACATTGCCGCTGCTCGCGCGCGCCACGACCGCGCCCCCTGGGAGCAGACCCTGCCTCCGATCACCGTCATGCGCTGCGACCGGGACTCCTCCCTGCCGGTGCACGTCGACCACGGCACCGCTGTGACGGTCCG
Organism: Brachybacterium timonense; assembly: GCF_900258505.1. Lineage (GTDB taxonomy): Bacteria > Actinomycetota > Actinomycetes > Actinomycetales > Dermabacteraceae > Brachybacterium > Brachybacterium timonense. The sequence goes on along the minus strand of NZ_LT984895.1, from coordinate 1,434,059 downwards.
CATCGCCTTCGAGGCTGGGGGCGAGCGTCATCTGGACCAGACCGAAGACTTCACTCCCCCATTCGATCTCGACGGCACGCTGCGCGGCCGCGCTCGCTTTCATCTGCCGGCTGGCCTGCCGCTCGGCTGGCATCGCCTGATCGCCGAGACCTCCCACGGACCCGTCGAAGCGGACCTCGTGGTGACACCCGCCCGTCTCACTGTGCATGAGCGCCTGGGCTCGCACCGCGCCTACGGCCTGCAGGCGCAGCTCTACTCGGTGCGCTCGGAGCGCTCGTGGGGCGTCGGCGACCTGGGCGATATGCGTGATCTCGCCGCCATCAGCGCACAGCGTCATGGCGCCGACTTCCTGCTGGTGAACCCGCTGCACGCCTCCTACCCGACACCGCCTGTGGAGCCATCGCCATATCTGCCGGTGACGCGTCGCTTCACGGCGCCTCTGTATCTGCGCATCGACGATGTTCCCGAATACCGGGAGCTGACCGACATCGCTCGTCAACGCATCGAGCTCCTCGCCTCCGGGGTGCGCACCTGGAACGATCGAGCCGACCGCATCGAGCGTGACGACGTGCTCACGGCGAAGCTCGCCGCGCTCGAGGAGCTGCACGCCGTGCCGCTCACCGCGGGACGCCGCGCTCTGCTGGACGCCTTCCGACAGCGCGAGGGACAGGGGCTCGAAGACTTCGCTCTATGGTCAGCAATCGCCGAGAGAATGCGCGGCACGGAGGACGAGGCTCTGGCCGACCTGGATGACGCGCTCGTGACCCAAGCCCGCACCGAGCTCGCCGACCGCATCGAGTTCCACATCTGGGTGCAGTGGCTGCTGGACGAGCAGATGGCCGCCGCGCAGAACGCTGCACGTGAGGCCGGTATGCGCATCGGGATCATGCATGACCTCGCTGTGGGCGTGGAGCAGATCGGCTCTGACGCCTGGAGCCTGCGCGAGGTGCTCGCCGAGGGTGTGACCGTCGGCGCCCCAGCGGACCAGTACAACCAGCAGGGCCAGAACTGGCATCAGCCGCCGTGGCATCCGTCTCGGCTGCGCGACGCGTCTTATCGCCCCTGGCGGGACATGCTGCGTTCGCTCATGCGGCACGCCGGTGCCCTGCGGATCGATCACGTGCTGGGCCTGTTCCGCCTGTGGTGGATCCCCGAAGGCAATGAGGCAGCCGACGGCACCTATGTGTTCTATGACCACGATGCGATGATCGGCATCCTCGCCCTGGAAGCTGAGCGCTCCGGCACGCTGGTGATCGGTGAGGATCTGGGCACCTTCGAGCCGTGGGTGCGTGACTACCTGAGCGACCGCGGCGTGATGGGCACCTCGATCCTGTGGTTCGAGTACGACGACGCCGGTCACCCACTGGCAGCCGAGGCGTACCGCCACCTGTGCCTGGCGTCCGTGAACACGCATGACCTGCCGCCCACTGCGGGCTATCTCGCCGGGGAACACGTGGCGCTGCGCCACCGCCTGGGTCTGCTGGAGCGTCCGCTCGAGGAGGAGCTCGCCACAGATGAGGCCGGCCGCGAGGAGGTGCTCGATCTGCTACGCGCCGAAGGGCTGCTCGCCGATCACGCCTCGATCGAGGACATGATCATCGCGCTGCATCTGCACCTTGCGCGCACGCCGTCACTGCTGTTGGGTGTCTCCCTCGTGGATTGCGTGGGCGAGCACCGGATTCAGAACCAGCCAGGCACCGACGAAGAGTATGAGAACTGGCGGATTCCGTTGGCCGACGGGCACGGGCGCGTGGTCACGATCGACGACATCGCAACCAACGCCCGCACGACGCGTCTGCTCGACGCACTGCGCGCGGCGCTGCAGGGCTAGGACGAGGGAGGTCCGGGCGACGCTGCAGGTCGAGGGCGAGGGCGAGGGAAGGCGGAACGATGCTGCAGGGCGAGAGCGAGGAAAGCCGGAACGGCGTTTTAGGGCTGCGGGAGGCCCAGGCACCAGTCCAGGCCGCTCAGGCCTCGACCTGTTCCCATTCCTCTCGACGATCCAGGAACGCCTTCGCAGCGGTCTGTGCACCCTCGCGCGAGTGGTGGGCACCCCAGCCGCACTGGATCTCGTTGGCTGCGGGCACCTCTGACGCGTTCACCACGTCGGCAAGTGTCACTTCGAGGACGGGCAGGAAGTCCGCGACCTGCATGTCGCCCAGCATGAGCGCGTAGAAGCCGGTACGGCATCCCATCGGGGAGAAATCGATGAGCGCGTCGGTGTGATTACGCATGTGTTCGGCGACCATGTGCTCGAGCGAGTGGATAGCCTCGGTGTCGAGGTGCTCGTGGTTCGGCTGGGTGAAGCGCACGTCGAACTTCGTCAGCACGTCACCGCCGGGAAGCGGCTTGCGGTCGGCGATCCGCACATACGGTGCACGCACGGCACGGTGGTCGAGGTTGAAGCTCTCCACATTCATACGGGGCTGCTCAGTCATGGATCCTCCAGGGGTTGTCGGCGTCGGCTCCATCATTGCGCATCGGCCGGCCGTTGGCGCAGAGCCGGGGTGCTGGTGCGAGCCCTGGCCGGTGAGCGGAAACAGCGCAGCGGATCAGATCTGAGGCGTGGAGGCAGGGCCGGGATGTCGAGGTAGCGCAGGGTGTCGAGGTAGTGCCGGGTGTCGAGGCAGCGCAGGGTGTCGAGGTAGTGCCGGGATCAGCGTGACGAGCGCGGGGTGCGACCACGTACCACACCCATGAATGTCTGCCGCAGCGCGTCGTCATGTTCCCGTGGCCAGACCAGGGCGATCCGCGTCGGCTCCCGATCCGGGGCCGGGCGCACGACCGCATCGCGGCGGTGGTAGGTGCGTGCAACGGACAGCGGCATCCGCGTGTATCCCACGCCGGTCGCAACCACCGCCACGCGCTGAGCAGCATCGTCGGGCTCCGTGGAGCGGATCTCGGTCTCGTCGGCGAGGAGGTCCTCGGTCAGTTCCTCGTGCAGGCTGAGAATGTTCTCCGAGCCGACGACAATCGACGCGCGCTCCTCCCACAGAGCAACGACGTGCAGCCCGCTCTCGTCCACAGGGAGCCGTACAAAGCACATGTCGACCTCACCGTCGTCGAGCGCGGCGCGTTGGCGGGAGAGCGGCACGGGCACCAGCTCCAAGCGCCCTCCACGCGGCACGCCCTTCCATCGGCGGGCGAAGCGGTCGGGCTCAACGCCGGGAACGAAACCAACGCGCAGGGTGGTGGACATGGGGTCAGCGTATGCCCACCTGCCGACGGAGTGCGGGCCTCAATCGATCTCGGGAAGAGCGTCGTCCAGGATGCTTACGAGGGTCTCCCGCGAGACCTCACGCACCGTCGTTTGAACATCAGCATCTCCCGGTGTGTCCATCACAAACACCGCCTGAGACGTGGCCATGAGGGAAAGCTGCAGGTGCTCCTTCGCATTGATCGCTGTCAGAACCGTGAGTGCACGGGTATCTGCCAGCTGCTGGGCTACAGCGGCGTCAGACTCGAGCTGCTCCAGAGTGCCCGTCACAGGTTCGCTGTCAGTGTCCCCAGCGACTCCTGCCTGATCCACATAGGCTTGCAGCCGGGCTGGCACTGCCTCACGAGTCGGAACGCTGAAGTGGTGGTAGCCGTCCGCCGTGACGAACTCTTCAAGCACACCACTGTGAGGGAAGAGGTAGATCATCATCGCCGTCGCCTGATCAGCGACCTGACGGACGAGGTTCACCATCGCCAACGGAGAACTGCGCAATGCAAGCAGTCCAGCGAGAGTACGGTCGACTTGCATTGCACGGCGAGCCACCGGCTCCCCAGTGCTGACGTTGTCACCTTCAGGTTCCCGATCCTCGTCGTCGATCACAACGAGCCCGCGAGCCACCAGCGATCGCAGCGCAATCGCCGAGGCTTGCTCAGTCGGTAGCTTCGCTTCATCGAGGAAAGGAGTCCCCGCAAGCTGGGTTGACTCGGTCCCTTGCAGCGCAACGAGCTCCTCATCCGTCAGCACGGCAACAACGGTTGGCGATTCGGATGCGGCGGCCAGGAGCTCGAAAGCACCGGCGGCGTCCCTGTCAGTGGTCACTGATGGAGTGGTCATGTCCCCTGCTCTCCCTCGGCATCGCTGTCATTCTAGGGCGATGGCCTGTTCCAGCATCATGCCGCGACACTTATATCGCCTCGGCACGACGGCCTCACCCAATACCGAGAGCTTCGCCCAGGCCGCCGAGCGCGTCACCGACTGCGGAACCAACGCTGCTAACCCCGTCTCCAATCGCGGAACCGACGTTACCGATGGCTTCGCCCGCCGCCGACGCGACAGAAGATGCTCCGTCAGCGATGGCACTACCGACGTTCCCCGCTGTATCCACGATCTGGGGCCAGTTGTCGACGACAGACTTCCCGATATCCATTCCGATCGAGACAACGCCCAGCCCGGCTCCGACCGCGCCGACGATCGGTGCGGCCGGTCCCGTGAACGGAGCGGCGATGAGCAGACCGCTGCCGACGGCGCTCAAACCGGAGCTCACTCCCCCGTAGATGTCTCCGTCCCGGAACTTCTGGAAGGACTGGACCCCGCTGTACGCGACGTCGAAGTACGGGAGGAACTCCCCCACTGCTTTGCCAGCGGTCTTCAAGAACGGAGCGACGTCATCAATCTTGTTCAGAAACTTCAGCGGCTCCCAGTTTCCGATCTTGTTCGGAATTCCAAGCTTGTCCAGTAGCTTCTCGACGCCGGCCTGCCACTCCTTGCCCCCCTTGAACAGCTCATCAAGGTAAGCGTCTTTCCACAGCCTTTGGAGTCCTCGCTCGGCAAGTGCAGCAAATTCTGAAGCGGCGGAGGGAATACGCTTGAGGAAACTGACGAGCGACTTTCCTTTGCCCCACAACCCCTGGACCTTCATGAAGGTGTCTTTCAGGAACCCAAACGGGTCGAACGGGGCTTCCGAGCTGAAGTGGCCTCCGCGGAAGCCGCCTCCACCGGTGCCGGAGGCTTCGTCCTGCTCCTCAGCATGCTTCTCCAGATCACCTTTGCGCTGCGTGAGCTCGTCGTGTCGCAGGTCGAACAGGGACGAGATCTGGCCAGCCCATTCCTGGCGGAATCGGTCCGCGTCAGGCCCGCGCCACATGCTCTCATCCATGACCGCCGGCGCGAGTGCGTCGCGCAACTCGATCAGGCGTTGAGCCTGATCCTGCAGCCGCTGCGCATGGTCCCTCAGCTGATCTGTATCCGCTCCGAAAAAACCGCTCATGTTCCGTGTGCCCCCTGTGCCATGCCCCAGGCAACCCTACCGATATACCTGCCTCTTGCCTCGAACGCTGCAAACGTAACCCGACCGTCTCCCGGCCACCATGGGGAGAACTACCCGTACCCCATCACCGACCTGCACGAGTTACCGTAGCGCTATGCCCGCTCCTCGATCAGCATGGTCCTACGCTGCGGCCCTGAATCGGAACGAGCTGTACGCCACGCCAGGCTTGCAGCTCGACATTCCAGCCGTTCTCGCCCCCGATGAAGACGTGATCTTGGCCCTGCCTGGGGTGGCAGGTGAATTCCCCGATGTACTCATCGTGTCTGCAACCCGCATTGTTCTCGCCAAGGTGGCAGGTCCGTTCAGAGGCGCCAAGATCCGGCGGGAGGCTCCGGCAACTTCCGTGACCAGCGTGTCCTACCGCCCAGGAGCGTTCACCCGAGTCCACATCCACGTCCAGGGAAAGCGGGACATCGTGATGATGCCGCACCGCAAACGCGATGCTGAGCGGTTCGCGCAGGAGATGGCCGAGCTTCTTCGCACTGGTCAACGCCCGGCCTGACCCTGCACGCGAATCCGTGCTTCACACAGTCTGGCCTCGCTCAGAAGCTGTGCACGGCGTATGGCCTGACCGCACCCTTCAGGCCGACCGAGGCCCTGCCGACATGGGTTCGTCCGACGTTGGTGTCGCTCGATACGCCGCTTCCCGCAGTACGCGCGTGAACCGTTTGGGTCGATCCAGGTTCGAGATGTGGCCAGCGCGATCAAGCACACGCAGGCGAGCTCCGGGCGCCGCCATAAGGATCTGACGCTCGTGGCGACGGAAAGGGTCTTGGCGACCGTTGACGATGGTGATCGGCACGTCGATCGCGGCAAGATCGGCCACAAGATCCATGGTGCCCACCACGTCGACAACGGCGGGCACGACACCGTGTGCCCGGCCGCCGCCGTAGTAGCGTCTAGCGGCCTTGCGTTTCCTGGCTCTTTTCGCGAACGCCTGACGCACACGCTCGTCGGAATCTCCCGGCACCCAGTCCTTCATTCGTAGCCAGTACCCGTAGGCTCGCGCCAATGCTGGCCCGGGGATGATCGTGCAGTCGGCCGCGACCAGTGCCGAGAGCCGGCCCGGATGCTGAGCCGCCCAGTGGATCGCCAAGTACCCGCCCAGCGACAGCCCTCCGAGCAGGGGTGCCTCGTCGGCTGCCCACACCGCCTCACCGATCGTGGAGAGTGCACCCTCCTGGGTGAAGACCTCGGCACTGTGCGTCCCGTGACCGGGCAGGTCGGGCGTGATCACCTGGAATCCTGCGCGCTCGAGCCGCTTGACCTGTCCGCGCCACATGGTGCTGGAGGATCGCACGGAATGAACGAGCACGATGCTGCGTGTCATCGGTCTTCCCTCCAGCGTGGGCTCGCACGGTCTGTGCAACGGCGCAGCCGCGCACGACAGCGCACTTTACCGGTGGCGCCGCTTGAGTCGGGGCGAGGCCGCGACGACGTGAGCACAGCGGAGCGAGCGCGGCCCCGTGTTCGGTGCTCGTCAGAATGGCGGTGGGTCACAGGGCAGGGGGATGCTCGGTTTGTCGAGCCGTCCGTCGTCGCGCAGAACCCAGTCGCCGTTGCCGTCCGGTCCACGAAGGAGCATCCCCGGCGCGAGGTCTCCTGATCGGATGAGTCGCAGCCGGGCCGCCGTACGCCGGCGTTCGGCGAGCTCTGCTTCGTGCATCGCGTGGGCAGCCTCGAGATCCCGCACCATCTGCGGCGTCGCGAGGTCGCGCTCATCTTCGTAGTAGGCCGTGATCTCGTCATCTATCGACCACCATGTTCCATCGCCTTCATCGCTGCGGATCGGGTCGAGCAGTCCTGCCGTTTTCGCTCGGTGATGGTGGCGACACAGCAGGTGCAGATTCTCGAGTTCTGTGCCGCCGCCGCGGGCCGGGTGTTGGTGATCGAACTCCTCAATGTGGTCGCATTCCGACAGCAGCGCCGTGGGCCGGGTACACCCCGGCACAGCACAGATCGGGTGGCGCAGGCGAAGATGATCGAGCATCCCGGGAGTCGGCGTGTACCGATCTGCAGGCAGCGGCGCGAACGCACCCGATGCGGGGTCTGTGAGCACCCGATACCAGGTGGGCTCCTGGGCGGCGAGCTCACGCGCGAGCTGGGGCGGGATCGGGGTGGTACCGTCGAGCGTGCCTGGGGCATCCGACTCCCCCAGCAGCGTCAACACTGGCACGGTCACCACGATGCGGAACCGTTCACGCCGCGACTGCGCAGCACCGTTCGCCACCGCACCGGATCCTCGCCCGCTCACGGCGTCGCACAAGGCCTCGTACCGCAGCGCGCCGAGGCTGGCTGGCTCGCCGGTGGCGGCAACGTCGCCTCTCGGATCCCCCGGGATCACCTCTCCGTCGCGAAGTGCCTCGCGCTGAGCATCCTGCAGCGTATGTGCGGCAGTGTCGAGCTGCCTGCTCAGATGCAGCAGCTCAGGGATCGGACCGATCACGCGCAGGCACGCGGTGCCCTCATCTGTGCGTTGGTCGAGCACAACCCGGCGTCTCCCGCGAGGTGTCGCGCATTCAGGTGGGGCACTGCGCGCTCGGGCTGCAGCGATGACGTGCCGCAGCCGACGCGCGAATACCTCCGGCGATACGTGCAGATCTGATGCGGCGAGTGCCGCGTCGACCTCACGGGTCGCATCTGCTTCCAGTATCTTCGTGCGTTGCTCGATCATTTCGAACCAGGGCAGGGGCATGTCCGCACAGGCGAGTCGTTCAAGGCAGCCTGGGAGCTGCTCCACGGCCCGGCGAGCTCGGCGAATCTGTGCCTGAGCTTGTGCGCGAGTAATCCTCAGGGCCAAGGCGACTTGCAGCAGTTCATGCTCCCAGACCTCCGGATCGCGACCGTCCGAGTCGACCACATCAGCGGGATCGACGACGCTCACCGCCGCCGCGAGAGAGCGGATCCGCGCTGCCGCCGTGATCGACTCCGTCTGCGTGTCACCGATGAGCGACTCGAGCACAGCCCTGCGCTCAGGGCCAGCCGCGCTGACCGCAGCCTCAAGACGACGCTGCGCACGCTGCCTGCGACGGCAATGCAGCCGTTCGGTGGCCCGTCGGGCGGCGTCGCGGCGGCTCGGCGGAGCCATCAACAGCGGCTCCGACTCAATGCTCGGCACCATCTCCGCTCCTCCTCTCTGACGCGATCGGTGTCCTGATCAGTGTCAAGGACTACCACCGGAGTCGAACCTTTGTTCGATAGCTTCATCGTAGTGGGGCGTACCGACAAACGAAGCGGATTGTGGACAACTCGGACGCAGCGTGGCGCCTCATCTCAGCGCTCGCCAAAGAGTTCAGGCGCCGGAGGGTGCGCCGCGGTCGATAGTCGGGACCACGCCGACTTCATCGGCTACTAGGGAGAGCTGACCACGCGAACGTCATCTCAGTGGCAGCCTTGCCACTGCAACCGCTATACCGGACGACGACACGTGGCCGAGGCGGCAGCAGCTACAGCGCAGGTCAGCTTCACGATCGAGTTCCACATGGGACCGACGGTCACGAACAGTGCAACGCCGGTTACACCGTCCGCTGCGCGCTCAGCAATGCACCGGCGCCCCACCCGCAAGCACGCGGCGGCCGCCAACCGCCTTATGATTCCGGTGCCTCGTCCGCGTGCGAAATTCGGACTCGGATCCCATCGAAGTGGTCCCGCATCCTCACGCGATACCCGTCCACGTCTGCATTGTCGATCGCGTCTAGCAGACGCTGATGCCATCCCCAGGCTTCTATCGGGGTGTAGTGAGGGCCCGGGAGCTGCGGATCGACGGCATGGAAGGACGCCCAGAATACGTCCTGCAGTTCGGTCACAAGGGTGTTGCCGAGAGTCCCATACAGGGCGGCGTGGAAGCGGCGATCCTCCTGGGGAAAGAATCGCCCCGCCTCCGCCTTCGTTTTCATTGCCGCAACGATCGAGGCCAGCTCGTCCGTGCCGTTCCGATGCAGTGTTCGCACGACGTCGGAGGCCATCCCCACTTCAAGCGCCTCTCGCACCTGCAGCAGCTCAGCAGCCTCGTGCACGCTGCCGGGAATCGCACGGCGGAGGCGGAAGATCAGGAAGTCCTGAAGCGGTGTCAGAGGCAGGGAGCCCACATACGTCCCGTGCCCATGGCGGACTTCGACATAGCCAAGAGCCTGCAACGCCTTGATCGCCTCGCGGATCGGGTTGCGTGAGGCGTCGAGGAGCTCCATGAGCTCAGCCTCGGTGGGCAGGGGATCCCCTGGCTGCAGGTCACGATCGAGGATCATCTGTTTGATGGCCTCGCGAATACGTTGCTGGTTCGTCATCACCGCAGGTGAAGAGACTCCATGCTCGGTCGTGCTCATATATGAACTCTAGAACCATCGCCGTCAGCGGGGTCTCGATCCCGAGCGCTCCGGGGCGCAGGCCCGAACGCGGCAAGGAGATTCGCTACTGCAGCCCGGTCGCTGTCGTCGAGAAGCACTGACGGCGGAGCGCAGCGGTCATCGTCGAGCACGCCGAGTTGCCGCAGCGCGGCTTTGAACGCGCCGAGTGCTTGAGAGCTGCCGCCCATGGGAGCATGGGTCGGAATTCTGACGATGTTGAACAGGTCGCAGAGGCGGCGCTGCTCCTGCTCCGCCTCGTGCGGCGCACTTTCCCATTCGTCGTAGAGCCGAACATAGCCCGCTGGATCCACGTTTCCCAGCCCTGGCACGATTCCGTCGGCGCCAGCCCGAAGACCGTCCAAAGCATGGGTCTCAGAGCCCGTGAGCACCCGAAACCCGTCCAGGCCTCGCTCCTCCCGACCACTCAGAACGAGGTCGAGATATGCAGAGTCACCCGAGGAATCCTTCAGCCCCGCCAATGTGCCATCAGCCCCAAGGTCCAGAACTGCCTCCGCCGGGATCGATCTGCCGTTCACCCGCGGGGGGTTCTCATAGGCAAACAGTGGAGTTTCCCCGATAGCCTGCTTGATGCGCTGGAAATGCGTGCGGATCTCCGGCTCTGCGGTGGCGGCGAAGAATGGGGCTGTGGCGACAACAGCATCAGCTCCACGGGGGATGAGCCGTTCAGCTTGCACGATGGCACGTTCAGACGCCGTGTCAGATATTCCGACGAGCAGTGGCAGCCGCCCAGCGAGATGCTCAGCGCACGTCTCGACGACGAGTGCACGCTGAGCATCAGTGAGGAATCCAAACTCACCAGTAGTCCCGAGAGCGAAAATACCGTGCACTCCGTGGGCCACCAGGTGGTCTAGGAGCCGGCGAAGCGATGCAGTATCGATCTGGTCAGCAGGATCCAGGGGAGTGCAGATCGGGACGATGACCCCTCGCCCAAGGGCCACGTTAGTGCTTGTCGTGCTCACGGTGTCTCCTTTGCGGTGGCCGAGCTCCAACCCCTGAGGTAGTGGTGAACGGCATCTAGGTCGAACTCAAGCAGTTCGATTCGTTCATGGATGGAGTCATCCCCCGTCTCGAACAGCACATAGAGCGTGTTCGCATCCGTGGCAATATCGCTGTATCCGCACGGCCCAAGGTCAAGGGTTACGAGAGGCTGGCTGGAGGACCCCGTGATGGCCGACAAGGTGAGGTCGGCGCGCTGACCAGGGTGCCCCGGAGAGGTCAGCAGGAGGGTGCCCGAGATGGAGTCATAGCCAAGACCGCACTGGATACGAGGGCCGACGAATCCCGTGAGAGCTTGAGGCTGCTCGAGCTTAGTGCCTCCACCACTAGTGCGGGAGATGCTTCGAGCAGCGTGATCGGAGCGGCATTCGTTCCGCGAAGTCACGATCACTTCCATCGGATTCTCGGGATCCAGAGCGAGGGATGATTCGTTCGGCCCGGACAGGCCGACGAACCCAGGATCCACCCAGCCGATTCTCCAGGTTATCCCGTCATCATCACTGATCAGCCCATGCGCCCCGTAAACAGAGTCCACACTTCCTGCCGATGGAGTCGAATGGTTTGCTGGCGCGACGAGACGCCCCGATCTCAGGCGCACTCCATGGGCGGGGCCAGTTGCGTACCAACGCCACTCGTCTTTCACCGCGCTAGATGTGATGTCCGTGGCGGGTTCGACCCAGCTCAAGTCTGGCGACATGCGGGTGACGTGGGCTCGACGCCGGTCTTCAGAAGACGCTTTCCCTGCGAGGATGTCCTGTTCGGTGAGGGCCTTTCCGTTTGACGTTGTCAGAAGAACAACGGTTCCGTCGGCCACCTCGATGGGGACAGGGTTGCCCATGGTTCCGTTTCCGTACGAGGCGACCACACGCGGACCGGACCAGCCAGCTCCAGGCGTCGACGTCGCGGCGACCACTTCAATATGACCCGCATCGCCCGGACCGTCGTAGCGTTTCTCCCCAAATGCGAGCAAGCGGCCATCCTGGCACCGCAGCAGGGCAGGTATCCGGACGGCGCCGCAGCCAAGCTGCTCAGCACTGAAGACTGTGGTTCGCCGGGACGGGGCGAGGCGGGGAAGAGCCGCACTGACAGCGTGCGAGTCGGGGTCTGCAGATGAGAGCCGCGACGGAGAGGCTACTGCGTCATCAGGGATGGGCGCATCACTAGTCATGGGACGTACTATCTCAAACCAGTCACGACGGAGCAACGACGTGGCGTCGCTGACTTCTCAGCTAGGGGACCCACCTCCACCCCTCCTGCAGGTCACAAGCACTCTCGCACGTCAGGGCCGCACGACGGAACGAGAAGTTGCGCCGCGCGCCCACCGCAACCGCGATGCAAAAACACTCCAGGATCGCTTGCGTCATAGGATGTCCCGTGCCATCGTGTTCCACACCACACCGGCGGCCCGGCGACAAGGAGGTCCGGGCCCAGGGATCAGCGGAGGAACAGCCGAGATGGACCGGATCACTCGACGTCACGCACTGCTGGGCGGAGCAGCCGCGTTCGCAGCACCTATGATTCTGGGATCCTGCGGGGCGAAGACCAGCACAAAGGATGGGCAGGAACGCAATTCAGCGGTCGAGCTCCCGACCTACACGAAGTACGCGGGCGTGACCCCTGACTGGCAAGGCGACGACGTCCTGCTGGACGGATTCAAGTCGTACCCAGAGGACCCCGTCCAGGGCGTCCAGGAAGCGCCGGGCGACGGCAAGCCGATCAGCTTCGTGACGAATATCCCCGGAGCGATCCCACCCCAGATGGACAAGAACCCCTTCTGGCAGGCTCTCAACGAGCGGATCGGGTCGGAGCTCCGCATCGAGATGGCACCGAACTCCGATTACTCGACAAAGATCCAAACCAAGATCGCCAGCGGCGATCTGCCCGATATAATCAACATTCCGACGAGCACACCGGACCTGCCAGGACTCCTCGAATCGACCTGCATGGACCTCACGGAGCACCTGTCCGGCGATGCGGTAGCTAAGTACCCCTATCTAGCCAATCTTGGGCCAGACTATTGGCGGCCTTGTGTCGCCGCAGGAGCAATCTACGGGGTTCCAGTTCCACGAATGATGTCGAGAAGCTTCGTCATCCTCACGCGACGGGACCTGCTCGAGGCCAAGGGCATAGATCCTGACATCCAGCCGAAAACGTGGGAAGAATTCAAAGATCTCTGCATCGAGGTCACTGATGCAGCAAGTAACACCTGGGCACTCACCACCATGCCAGGCAACTTTGTCAACATGGCGGCAGGGATTCCGAATAAATGGCAGCGCGCAGATGACGGGACCTTCACGTTCTTCATCGAGCACGAGGCCATGGAAGCAAGCCTCGAAGCTCAGAAAGAGCTCTGGGAGGCTGGCGTCGTAAACCCTGACGCATATACTGCGAACGCCAGCACAAAGAACGAGTGGTTCAATGGCGGAAAGGCCGCAATGGACCATGACTCGTTCGTGGCCTGGACGGGATATGAGTCGAGCAATATCGGCATCGAAGACTATTCTGTCGGCGGCATCGTTGCTCCATCTCTGATGGGTGCGAGCCCCCATTTCTGGCTTGGCGCCGCAATCAACAACATCACCGGATTCTCGAAGGACTCGGACCACGACGTCGAAACCCTGCTGGCCGTAGCGAACTGGTTTGCCGCCCCGTTCGGGACGGAGGAGTACCTCTTCAAAAAGTACGGCGAGCAGGGGAAGCAGTACGAACTCGACGGCAACGACCCAGTCCCGACATCTCAAGGAGTGCAGGAAGTAGGCATCGGCGTACAGTACATTTCGGACGCCCCTATGGCATTCTACTTCCCCGGCGAACCCGAAATCGCGGAGCGCCAGTACAACACGCAGAAACTATTGAGCGAGAATCTTTCTCGTGACACTTCTGAGGGACTGTACTCCCCAACACGGGACGAGAAAGGCGGCGAACTCGAGTCTCCTGTGTGGGACGCGATGAGCCAGATGGCACAAGGCAAACGCCCTATCTCAGATCTCCCAGATGTAGTGAAGACATGGCGCGAGTCCGGAGGGGCTCAGGTCGCCGAGGAACTCGCAGAGGCCTATGCAGCAGCTGACATCAAGTGATCGGCAGCCGGATCCAGAATGGAGCTCATTGCAGATCTGACAGCGCTCGATGACCGGCCGCGACAATCATTCAGGTCGTGCGGCCACGGGAAACGACGGATGAGTATATGACCGAGAACGCACTCACCTACGACACACCATCGCGTCGCAAGTTGACGTTCTGGCAGAAGCTCTGGCGGGACCGAATGCTCCTCGCCTTCGCCCTGCCCGGAATGCTGGTTCTGATGACCTACCACTACTACCCGCTGCTCGGAAACATCGTTGCCTTCAAGAAGTACCGCCCCTACAAGGGGGTCTGGGGGAGCGAGTGGTCTGGTTTCGACAATTTCGCGGTCATATTCAATGGGGACCCTGCGTTCGTCAACGCTTTACTGAACACGCTTATTCTCACGGCGCTACAGGCAGTCCTAGTCTTCCCCGCCCCCATCCTCCTTGCTCTTCTTCTCAACTCTCTGATGAGCGAGCGAATAAAACGCATCGTGCAGTCAATACTCTACCTACCACACTTTTTGTCGTGGGTCGTTGTTGTCGCACTCTTCCAACAGCTTCTAGGCGGCTCCGGGTTGCTGAACAACTTCCTTCGCTCGCACGGATACGAAGCACTCACCATCATCGGTAACAGCGAGCTCTTCCGTCCGCTACTTCTAACCCAGGTCATTTGGAAGGACACCGGGTGGGCAACCATTATTTTCCTAGCAGCCCTCGCAGGCATCAGCGCCGACCTCTACGAAGCAGCGGCCGTCGACGGCGCTGGTCGGTGGAGACAGATGGTTCACGTAACGTTGCCTGGCTTGAAAGGCGTTGTCATTCTGCTTTTCATCCTTCAGCTCGGATCATCCCTGACAGTGGGCTTCGAGCAGATCCTATTGCAGCAGAACGCAGTCGGCCTCGCGAAATCGGAAGTTCTTGACACATACGTGTACAACCGAGGAATCATCGGCGGAAACTGGGGGATGGCCACAGCTGTCGGACTCGTCAAAAGCGTCGTCGGCGTGATCTTAGTGCTCGGCGCAAACAAGATTGCTCATATGTTCGGGGAGGCCGGGGTTTATGCGAGCCGCACGCAAGGATGAACACGCGAAGCATATGGGCCCAGGCGTGGGACCGACGCCTTCTGCTTCGGTAGCGGCAGGCGTCTCCCCCACCGCCACAGGCTCCTCGACCACACAACCCGCCACAACCCTTCGAAGGAAGAAGCGATCTCGACTTGCTAACGGACAGGAACGTCCGGGGATCGGAGAAAGTGCGTTGAAGGGGATCATTCTACTGATCCTCTGTGGGGCCGTCATTGTCCCCTTCATCTCTGTAATCTCCACCTCTATCGCGCCACGTGATCAGATTAGCCGTGCGGGTGGCCTCGTTCTGTTCCCATCGGGAATTGATCTGGGTGCATATAAGGCGATCTTTAGCGGCGGAGTTGTCTCCCGGGCGTTGTTGATCAGTATCGGCGTGACCGTCGTAGGCACCACATTGAGCCTGTTCGTCTCATGCTTGCTGGCTTATGCGATCAGCCGCTCTCATTTTGTCCTCGCACGTCCTGTGCTGCTGGTGGTGCTGATCGGCATGCTGTTCTCCCCGGGCATGATCCCTGTCTATCTCGTGGTGCGCCAGACAGGTCTGCTGAACAGCCTATGGGCACTGATCCTTCCCACTATGGTCAGTGGGTTCAACGTCATCGTTCTGCGATCCTTCTTCCAAAGCATCCCGGTCGAGCTGACTGAAAGCGCGACGATCGATGGCGCCAGCGAGTGGCAAGTCTTCTCCCGAATCGTCATGCCCCTGTCCAAGGCGGTCCTCGCGGTGATCGGTCTGTTCTACGCGGTGGGGTACTGGAACGCGTTTTTCAGTGCGTTGCTCTATCTGGACGACGCCTCGAAGTGGCCCATGCAGCTCGTTCTACGGACATACGTGGTCAACGACACGTCGATGGGGCAAGCTGATCTGGGCACCGAGATGATGCCGCCGCAGTCGGCCCTGCAGATGGCCATTCTGGTGGTCTCGATGGTACCGATCCTGATTGTCTACCCATTCCTGCAGAAACACTTCGCCAAGGGCGTCCTCACCGGCGCTGTGAAAGGATGATGGTGACCATGCGTAAAGTGATCTCTTGGAGTGCCGCGGCTCTTTTGTGCGGCACGGCCCTGACCGCGGGCGCAACTCCTCTGGGTGCGAGTCCAGACTGGCCCGACACACTTGATGGCACTCCTGTATTCCAGCGAGAAACGGGGGGCTTCGAGTGCTACCGCATTCCCGCCATGGTGCGCGCGGCCGACGGCTCGTTGTTGGCCTTTGCTGAAGCGCGCCGAGCGCACGGCAAAAAGTTCTGTGCTGACGATGCGTCCATCGATCTGGTTATGCGTCGAAGCACGGACAACGGCAAGACCTGGTCGAAGATGTCAACCGTCTTGAAGGGCGACCCGGAGGGCCAGAACGTCGGCGCCACTCGTGGCAATGCGGTCCCCATTGTCGTCACGCAGGGCAGTCACAAGGGACGCATCGTGCTGCTGAGCACGTGGAACAAGGAGGGGGACTCATCCCAGCGCCGCCCCTTCGTCCAGTACAGCGATGACCACGGCCGCACCTGGTCGAAGGCTAAGGACATCACCGAGGAGGTCAAGCCGAACCTCCCGAAGGAAGGCTGGTACGCCACGGGCCCGCAGCACGGCATCGAGATCAAGAATGGTGACCATGCGGGTCGTCTGGTCGCTGGCGTCAACTTTGAGGGGTCTCGCGGCGGGCTCATCTACAGCGATGATGGCGGCGAGACGTGGACTCACGGCGCCGAGGCTCCCGCGCCAAGCGATGCCGACCATTTCTCGGAGGTCGGTGTCGAAGAGACAGCCGACGGGTCGCTGATCGCCATCGGCCGCACACGGAAGGGCGAGAAGGACGAATCGACTCGAAAGTACTCTCGCGCGGTCGCGGTCAGCCGCGATGGCGGCAAGACGTTCGATTCCAGGAGCTTCACCTTCCAGGAGGACTTGGTGACAACGCCCGAGGTGCAGGGATCGATCGTGAACGTTGACCAGGCAGCGGGAAGGGCGGGCGACCGTTTGATCTACGCTGCGCCCCAGCATGGGAACTTGCGCAAGGACCTGGGGCTGTTTGTGAGTGATGACGGTGGCACCAGCTGGAAGCACGCCGTGGATATGACGCATAACCGCTCTGGCTACTCCGACATGACGATGTTGGATGAGAGCACAGTCGGTGTGCTGTATGAAACCGGGCTGGAGTCCGGGGACGCGCGCGACACCATCGTCTTCGACACTGCAGATCTCGAAGACTGACTCTTGGTGGCTCATCGCGAACGGGACTGCTGCACGGTGAGGTGACATCTGATCTGGCTTGCCTGTGGGGCGGCCAAGAGAGATGTGCATCATGCCCGCTCCCTATCCCCGAGAGGTCCGCGACGATGTCGTGAGGGTTGCCCGGTCCCGTGGAGACGTTACCGCGACCGCGCAATCATTCTTACCGTTCCTCTCGGCACGGATTACACAACCGTCCGACACGACCGATCGCGAAGGACTTTGGCATCTTTAACTCCTTACGTATCAGGACCGAAACAAGACCCCGGGACGCTTCAAAGCTAGCCCTCACCCAGCTCATCGCCGACTACTCCGACCGCATTACCCCCTACCTATGAACACCCAGCTCATACAAACACATTGACAGACCCTAAGCCCTGCTGTGACCCTGAACAGAATGACCTCCCCGACAAGGAGAACCTGCCATGGCTGATTCCCGCACCACTGTCCGTGTTGCCCGTCGCGGTCTGCTCCATAGCTCGATTCTGCTGCCCCTCATGGGCGCGAGCGGATCAGCATCGGCTCTTCCCAGCGGGATCCGAGCATTGGGGCGCTCCGCTGCGAGCTGTGATCCGCTTGCTGAGCCACTCGAGGCGATCCGACCCAAGCAGCACGACTACGAGGCGTGGCCGCATCTGCTCACGACCCCCGGTGGGGCGGTGCTGTGCGGATACACGGCCCGCGCCCAGCATCTGACTGTCAAGGGATCCACCTCGGTGCTCGTGCGCAGCGAGGACGGCGGTGAGAGCTGGGGGCAGATCGCCGTGCGCCGGAACGATGCCGTCGGCTGGGGTTTTGAGGCCATGGCCGTGGGAGGGCGCGGTGAGATCATCGCGATCCACTCGCTTAACTCGGCCCTCCAACATGACAAGCCGAATAAGCTGCGGGTCGAGGTCTCTTGGGACGACGGCCGCACATTCCAGGAGAAGGCCGAGGTCGACACGGGAGACGTGCTGGTCACCCTCGGAGATCTCACCTATGTCGGAAATGGCACCCTGCTCGCGCCGTATCATGGAGACGGGTGGGGCGTCGTGCGTAGCCAGGACGATGGCAAGACCTGGGAGGTCGTGGGGACCAGTAACGGTGGCAAGTGGCCCTTCGAGGGCCGCATCATCACCGGGAGGACACCCGAGCAGGACCACTCTGACGCGACGGATCTGCTGATGGTGGCTCGCAACCCTGAAATCGGACTGCTCCTGACCAAGTCCACCGATCGAGGAGCTACATGGAAAAAAGCCGAATCGACCGGTCTGGGCATCATGTATGAGGGTCTTCAGGTCGACGGCGAGCTGATCCATATGGTGCTGGCCGATCGCGACACCGGAGAAATCTTTTCCACGGCCTCCACTTTCGCGCGGCTATGGGACGATGCGACGGATTGGGATCCACCGTGCCTGCTGACCTCCTTGGATCCCTCCGGGGCGCCGGCTGAGCAGGGTTACCCGGACCTTGCGCGTGTTGACGAGCAGACCCTGCTGATGGCCGCGTACGACGGGGAGAACCCGATCACGGATATCCGGCTGTGGCGGTATCCGGGATAGACCATCCTGGGCCCTCTTTCACAGCACCCACCGCGGGCTCGGCCAACAAGATGGAGCTAGCTGTTGCAGGACAGGAGTGCCTGGATACCGTCGGCAAGGATCTCTTGTGGACTGAGGCGGTATGCCGCGTGGAGCCGTGCATAGGTGGGCGCTTGGTCGGGGTCGATGGCGACGCGCTTTTCGTCGGGCGCCATCGGGGCAGTCAGGGCGGCGCCGATCACGAGGTTAGACAATCGGTAGGCCGTCCCCAGCGGATCTGGGACGCCTGCGTTGTCGAGCAGGACGCACATCCGCTCCGAGAGAGCCAGGTAGGCGGGGCCCCTGGGGGCACGCATACCGATGACTTGCCCGGCCCACCGGTGGTTTGTGAGGTGCGCGAAGAAGGCGTGCATCAGGGAGGGCAGGTCTGCGTTGTGGATCGCCTCGGACATCACCGGGTCGTCCGCAAGCGCCACGTCGAGGGCAAGATCGAATAGATCGTCGACTGATTCCACGCGGGAGTAGAGGCTAGCCGGGGCGACACCCACCTGCTGTGCCACGGCTCGCAGGGTAAGGGCGCGCAGTCCGCCGTTATCCAACAGTCTCACCGATGCCCTTGCCACCTCCCCGATATCCACTGCACGGAGACGCTGCACAGGCTTGCGGTGCTCCCAGTAACTCATCCCATCACCCTAAGCGAACATCCTTCAGTTAGTTATCCGATCCCTGTTAGCTTAGGCGCATGCTGGATGTCTCCCTCCTCCCGATCACCTGTGAGAACACTCGTCTGCGCCAGCTTTCCGAGCTGGACGCGGAAGCGTTTGCGGCCGGCACCAGGGATCAGGCCGTGCGCCGCTTTGGCCACCTGCCAGAGCCCACCTACACCCCTGAGTCCGTACGGCGGATGATCCGAGAGGAGGTTGCGGAGGGCCTGTTGTCGGGGAGGTTGGCCGTCCTGGCACTTGCTGATGCTACGACGGATCGGTTCGTGGGGTCCTTGGTGATCTTCGACGTCAGCTCCGGGGCCGCCGAGGTCGGGTTCTGGATTCATCCCGACGCACGCGGAGCAGGGCATGCTCGCCGAGGATTAGAGCTCGCGTCGCGCTTCGCATACGACGGCGGGCTTCGAACGCTGACTGCACGCACGCTCCCGGCCAACCGCGCCTCGCAGCGCTGCTTGACAAGCGGGGGTTTCCGGGAGTTTGAGCGACGCGTCGGGACTACACCGGCCGGACACTCCGAGGAGTTGATCCACTATCGCCGTGAGCTTGTCTCCCCCATACAGTGGCCCGTGGAGACCGAACGACTGCACCTGCGTCTCCATACCGCAGACGACGCCGAATGGCTCCACAAGCTGTACTCACAAGCCAACGTCGCCCGCTATCTGCTGGATGCCCCATGGACCGCTGAGGTCACACGCGACAAGCTCACTGAACGTCTGGCCAAGATCGACCTCGACGGCGAGAGTGGTGCGCTTGCACTGGTCATCGAGCATGACGGCATCCCGATTGGAGACGTGGCACTGTGGCTCACCGACCCCGAGCACCGCCAGGCCGAGATCGGGTGGGTTCTCGACCCGTCATACGGCGGGCGCGGCTTCGCCAGCGAAGCTGTGCGGGCAGTGCTTGCCCTCGGGTTCGACCACTACAGGCTCCACCGCATCACTGCGCAGATGGATGCCCGCAACAGCGCTTCCGCAGCACTCGCTCGACGCGTCGGACTCCGGCTCGAAGCACATCACATCCAGGACTGGTTCAGTAAAGGCGAGTGGACCGACACCCTCGTCTATGCGCGGCGTGCCTCCGAGAACATGCACCGCCCGCTGGGAGCATGACTTCGGAGCTCTCCGCTCCAGATGGGCAACGCCATCAGCAAGGAAGGTAGGTCGCGCGCGGGGTGATTCACCTGTTGGCGGTCATGCAGGCTGACTTGGCACATCCGTGGTCGCTGGCGGAGTTGGCTGAGATCGCGCATCTGTCACCTTCGCGGCTGCGACAGTTGTTCGTCGAGATCTTCGGGATGCCGCCGATCGCGTGGCTGACGCTTCAACGAGTACGCGCGATGGCCCGAACCATCAGCACCACCGACGCAACCATCCGACAGGCAGCAGCCGAGGTCGGATGGACGAACCAGGCTCACGCAGCAAAGCAGTTCCGCAAGCGCACAGGGAGGTCACCGACCGTGTATCGGGCCGCGTACCGCGATCGAGGCGTGCGGGCGTGCCCGTGGTGTAGGCATGTCTGTTAGCGCAATGTTGGCAGCTGAATTCATGTCGGTGGCTCATGGCTGTGATGAGAAAGATGTGTTGGACTCACGGGTTGGGTAGCAGCAGGGTTGTCTGTGGCGGGCGCGGTGTCATGCAGCTATCGGCTGGCGGAGCGTGCCTGATTACTCGTTCGTCGGGCGAAGGGTTGCACGCATGGATGTCACGGTGGTGGGTACTGGTGCGATGGGGGCACCGATCGCGTCGCACTTGATGGAGGCTGGCTACGACGTGGGGGTGTGGAACCGGAGTCCGGCCCGGTCGGAGCCGCTGCTGGGCTTGGGCGCGTCTGCCGCTCCAGGTCCTGAGGGCGGATTTGGGCCTGCGGTGGTGTTGTCGGTGCTGTCTGATGACGCTGCGGTACGTGAAGTTTTCGTGGAGTCATCGGCCCTGTCTGCGATGCAGCCGGGCTCGGTGCACGTGAATCTGGCGACGATCAGCCCGTCACTTGCCGTAGAGGCAGCACAGTTGCATACCGCGGCAGGCTTGGAGTACGTGGCGGCACCCAGGTTCGGTGGGGTTCCGGTGGCTGAAGCTGGACGGCTGAACGTGGTCATTGCCGGGAGCGTTGAGGCAGTGGAACTCGCGCGTCCCTACTTGAGAGAGTTCAGTGCGGCGCTGTGGCCGGTGGGTGATGATCCTGCGCAGGCGAACGTAGTCAAAGTGGCGGGACAGGTTCTGATTGCGTCGGCGATTCAGGCGATGGCCGAGGCCGTGAGCATCGTTGAGCGCTCCGGTGGTGATGCCCACCGGGCGATTGAGGTGCTGAACTCGACGATTACTCCTGGCCCGGTGTACTCGATGTACGGGGCCCTGATCGCGGATGCTTGCTATGAGCCGGCCCGGTTCACCCCGATCTTGGGACGCAAGGACGTTGACCGGGCACGGCATCTGGCAGATGCTGTGGGGCTTCGTCTCCCGCTGGGTGATCTGCTGTCTGAGTTGTTGAGCGAGGCTATTGCCTCCGGCCATGGGGCACAGGATTGGGCTGTGTTGGCTGACATGCAGCGTCGACGCGCGGGCGCCGGAAGTTACGATGAGTAGGAGCTCGGTTGGCTCCCCTGGTCGTCTGCCGTGGGCTGCGCTCTTGGCGCTTTCGGCATCGGGGTTCCTCGCGATCTTCACTGAGACTATTCCGGCGGGTCTGCTGCCAGATCTAGCTCGTGGGCTGGGCGTGTCTGAGTCTGCTGCTGGCCAGTTGGTGACGGCGTATGCCATGGGGTCGGTCGTCGCGGCCATTCCCCTGGTCGCGTTGACGCAGCAGGTGAGCCGCAAGAAGGTGTTGCTTGTTGCGGTGGGGACGCTGGGGGCGTTCAACTTGGTGACGGCAGTCGCGCCGTGGTTCCCTGCGATCCTCGCGGCTCGGTTTGTGGCCGGTGCCGCGGCTGCGCTGGTGTGGGGTGTGCTTGCTGGGCATGCGCGTGGGCTTGTGTCTCCGGACTTGCAGGGGCGGGCGTTGGCGGTCACGGGCCTCGGGCAGCCGATTGCCTTGGCTGGCGGGGTTCCGCTGGGGTCGTTCGCAGCATCGGTCATGGATTGGCAGTGGGTGTTTGTTGCGATCTCGATCATTTCCGCGGGGCTCGCGTTGTGGATCGTGGCCGTCGTCCCTGACATCCCGGGGACTGCTCTTCGACGACTGGCCCCGCTGAGGCAGGTGGTCAGGCTGCCCGGGGTGCGCGTTGTGCTCGGCGTGACCGGTTGTTGGATTCTCGCCCACAACATGCTCTACACCTACGTCGCTCCCCTGCTGAACCAGACGGGGTTGCGTCTTGATGTGGGCCTTGCTGCGTTCGGGGTGGCATCGATGGTGGGGATCGGCCTGGTCGGCGTGGTGATTGACCGGGCGCTCCGCCTGGTCACCTTGGCGTGCATCGCCACGATGGGTGTCGCTACGGCCGGATGGGTCGCTCCTGAGGCGGGGGTGGTGCTGGCTGTAGTGCTCGTGGTCGCGTGGGGGCTGGGCTTCGGTGGTGCTCCGGTCCTGCTGCAGACAGCTCTTGCTGATCGCGCAGGTGTGCACACCGACGCGGCACAGTCCGTGTTCGTCACCGTGTTCAACCTGGCGGTCGCCGGTGGCGGCTTCGTGGGCGGGCTCATCCTCTCGGCAGCGGGGCCGGTCGGGATTGCCACGTCATCGGCGGGGCTCTGCGTCGTAGCCGTGGTGGCCGTGAGCATTGCGCGGTGGGCGTTCCCGCCGGGTAGACGTCACGATGGCGACTCGCCAGTTGGGACCGCGGAGTGCTCGGCGTGCTCTGAGTGATGGAGGGTGACGGCGTCGAGGAACGCGGTGGTGGCGGGGCTGGGGTTGAAGTCGTTCCAGGCGAGGTATTCCACTCGCCGTGGCGCGTCCTTCACGGTGATGGCTGACAGCGTGTGGTCTGCGGGGACGACGTGGGCGGATAGGAGGGCTGTTGCCAGTCCGTTGCGGATGAGTCCGAGGATGAGGTCGATGGTCATCGCTTCGAACGCCACCTCGCGTTGCAGGCCGGCCGCGCTGAATGCGAGGTCGGCCTGGGCGCGGCCGGCGGTTCCGCTGGGAAAGTCGACGAACCGTTCGTGGGTGAGGTCCTCCAGCGTCACGTGCGTGCTCGATGCCAGTGGGTGTGCTGCTGGCAGTACTGCGACCAGGGATTCTCGCGAGAGTTCCCTGGTGGTGACCCCGTGCGGGGGTGTGCTCTCGGCGAGTCCGAGGAAGGCGACGTCGAGCTGACCGGAGCGGATGTCGCCCAGGAATTGTTTGCTGCCTCCGGTGCGTAGCGCGATGCGAACCGCGGGGTGTTTGGTGTGAAAAGACGCGAGCAGGTGCGGCACGTCGATGGCCGTGACGGTGGGGATCACTCCGATGGTCAGGGTGCCGCGGATCTGGCCGGTGGCTGCGGCGGCGTCGGTGACGGCACGCTCGGCAGCGGCCAGGCTTTGCCGTGCCGCCTGGACGAAGGCCTCCCCCGCCGGGGTGAGTTCCACGCGGCGTGAGGTGCGCGCAAAAAGCTGGACCCCGATCTCCTGTTCGAGCGCCTTGATCTGGTGGCTCAGCGCTGACTGGACCACGAAACACCGTTCGGCGGCACGGGTGAAACTCCGCTCCTCGGCGACTGCCACGGCATAGCGCATCTGCTGCAACTCCATTCATCCATGATCCATGTGCATGCCATAAATGACAAACATGTGTTGGACTCATGGTCGTGTTGGCGTGAGGGTGGAACACATGACCACCACGACCGCGCCAGGCACGGACAGCGCGACGACTCCCGCGGCACGTGCCGGCTGGATTGCCACCACGGCCGTTGCGCCGATGGTCTGGGGCACGACCTACATCGTGACCACCCACCTGCTCCCACCGGGACATCCATTGTTCGCCGCGCTGATGCGCACCCTTCCGGCCGGGCTGATCGCCCTCGCGATGGCCCGCCAACTCCCCCGGGGCAACTGGTGGTGGAAGAGTCTGGTGCTGGGCGGGCTGAACATGGGGGCGTTCTTCCCCTTGTTGTTCGTGACAGCTCAGCGTCTGCCCGGTGGGGTCGCTGCCACCTTGGGCGCCGTGCAGCCGATCGTGATTGCGTTCCTCGCTGTCGTGATCCTGCACGAGAAGCTCTCTGGTTGGCGGCTGCTGTGGGGCGTGGTCGGCATGGTGGGCGTGGGCCTCGTGGTCCTCGGACCGGAGGCCGCGCTGGACCCGCTCGGGGTGGTGGCGGGCCTCGCGGGTGCCGTGTCCATGGGGACCGGCGTCGTGCTCACAAAGAAGTGGGGACGCCCCGTGAACGTGAGCGCCGTCGGACTGGCGGGATGGCAACTCACCGCAGCCGGGCTGATCTTGCTGCTGCCCGCGCTGGTGATCGACGGCCCGCCCGGCATCGACGCCGCCGCGCTCGCCGGATACGCCTGGCTCGGCCTCGTCGGGGCGCTGCTGACGTACACGATCTGGTTCGCGGGCATCCGCCATCTGCCCGTCACGCCGACCGCCCTGCTCGGCCTGCTCTCACCCCTGACCGCTGCGGCACTGGGCGCGCTCATCGCGGGTGAAGCTCTCACCGCGATCCAGCTTGTCGGCTTCGCCACGGCACTGATCGCCCTGGCCTCGGGGCAACTTCCACCACCGAATCGACGAAAGGACAACGCATGAAGATCGCCATTTTTGGAGCCACGGGCATGGCAGGTTCTGCCATCACCGACGAAGCCGCACGACGCGGGCACCACGTCCTCGCCGCATCCCGCCACCCGCGCGCGGACGGTGCGGCCGACGTCGCATCCCGAGCCGTCGACGTGGCAGACATCGACTCAGTAGCCGCAGCTCTGGGCGACGCCGACGCAGCCGTTGTCGCAGTCCGGCCCGCGCCGGGCCAGGAGAGCACTCTGCCTGCCCTCACATGGAACGTGCTCGACGCCGCCCGGCTCCACGATGTTCGCGTGATCGTGGTGGGCGGATCCGCACCCCTGTGGTCGCCCAGCTTGCCGGGCCGTCGAGTCTTTGACGACCCTGCCTATATTCCGGCAGCGTGGCGCACCATCGCTCAGGCGAGCCTGGACCAGTTCACCGCTTGTCAGCAGCATCCACATGAGTGGTGGACGTACGTCAGCCCACCAGCACTCTTCGAACCGGGACCGCGAACCGGACACTACGAACGAGGCACAGACACGCTCCTGGTGGACGAGCGCGGAACCTCTCGCATCAGTGCGGGAGACTTCGCGATCGCCATCATCGACGAACTGGAGGACCCCGGCGAGAACAACCACTTCACCGTGGCGACGTTGAGTTCCGACAACGAGACGATGGAGAGCCGCGCATGACGGCTACTGCTGAAGGTGTGTTTTCGCCCGGGCTGCGCCTGGTCACCATTGGCCTGCTGGTCTCGGTGGGCATCGTCGCGTTCGACGGGCTGGGCGTGACCACGGCCCTGCCGGCCATCGCCTCAGACCTGGGAGGAATGGCCACCTACGGGTGGGCGGTCTCGGCACTGATGCTGGCCAGTGTCGCGGGCACCGTGATCGCCGGCTTCCTCGCAGACCGGCACAACCCGCGCGGCCCCTACCTGGCGGGCTTCGGGATCTTTGCCGCAGGACTCGCGGTGTCCGGCCTCGCGACGGGCTGGGCGCTGTTTCTGCTCGGCCGTGTCATCCAGGGCTTCGGAGTGGGAGCGATTCTCAGCATGGCCTACGTGTTCATCGGCAGGGTGTATCCGCCGGAACTACAGTCGCGTGCCCTTGCCCTGCTGTCGGGGGCATGGACTGTGCCCGCTCTGGTTGGGCCGCTTGCGGCCAGCGTGCTCACGGAAGTGGCCAGCTGGCGGGCCTTGTTCCTCGCATTGATCCCGATCGTGGGAGTCACCATGATCATGACCACGCGAGGACTGCCTGAGCTGGGCTCATCCATGGACGCACCTCCAACCGGTGTGCGTCAGCGTCTCGCCTACAGCGTGTTGCTGGCTGCCTCTGCTGCCGTGCTGTTGTTCGGGCTGGAACAGCGCGGAGGGGTCGCGGGCGCGGGGCTCACGATCGTCGGGCTGGTGGGCATGTTCCTCGGACTACGTCACGTGCTGCCAGCAGGAACACTTCGATTGGCCCCAGGCGTGCCGTCGGGGATCGCGACCCGCGCCGTGTTGTCGCTGGCATTCTTCGGCATCGAGGTGTTCCTCCCGTTGGCCATGACCCAGATGCGAGGCGCGAGCCTCTTCTCGGCGGGTCTCACCCTGGCAGCAGGCGCCCTGGTGTGGGTCGCAGGCTCAATGGCCCAGAGTCGTCACGAACAGCGGACTAGCAGCCACACCCGACGCGGCGACAGCATCATCGGCCTGGTCACGTTGAGCCTGGGCATCGGGATCATTGCCGCGACGCTGTTCGTCCCTGCCCTTCCCATCGGTGTCGCGACCTTGGGGTGGGCGATCGGTGGCTTCGGCATGGGCATGGCGTACAACGCCACCACCACCGAAACCTTCGCCCAGACCGAACCGGCGGCTATCGGAGCGATGAGCGGAACCATCCAGATGGCACAAACCCTTGCCACGGCCCTGATTGCAGGGATCGGCACAGCGATGATTGCCGCAACACGCAGTGTCAATGGCAGTCCCGATGTTGGAGTTGCGGCCATTCTCAGCCTCACCGGCATGCTCGCCCTTGCCGCGATTCCCGTCGCGCTCCGCATCAGCGCGCGCTGCACTCGCCCGGCCAAGGCGGCATGACTACTACAAGGAGTTGCGGTGAGGAATCTTGCCCATCCCGCGCACCATCCCTACGACGCTGTGACCGCCGTGGAGGCTGCCGTCTGCGCAGACTGAATCGCCCTGGGTTTCGTTCCTACCTGCTTCCCTGTCCAGCGAGCGCTGGCTGGGCTGATTCGAGGCCAGCGTAGTACGCCTCCTCGACCTCGACCGGCGTGCGGTAATCGAGCTCGCCGTGGANTCTGCGCAGACTGAATCGCCCTGGGTTTCGTTCCTACCTGCTTCCCTGTCCAGCGAGCGCTGGCTGGGCTGATTCGAGGCCAGCGTAGTACGCCTCCTCGACCTCGACCGGCGTGCGGTAATCGAGCTCGCCGTGGAGACGAGCGTTGCTCCACCACCACACGCACTCGAGCGTGGCGAGCTCGACCTGCTCGACCGTCCGCCACGGGCCCTTCCGACGGATCAGCTCGGTCTTGTAGAGCCCGTTGACGGCCTCGGCCAGGGCGTTGTCGTAGCTGTCACCGACGCTCCCTGTCGACGGAGTCGCGCCGAGCTCGTTGATGCGATCCGTGTAGAGGACCGAGAGGTAGTTCGACCCATGATCGGCGTGGTGGACGAGGTCATCGAGCGACCCGCGCGCGCCCCACGCGGCCATGTTCAACGCCTGTAACGGCAGCACCTCCGCGCGCAGCGTCCCGGCGACGTTCCAGCCGACGATCATGCGGGAGAACACGTCGATCACGAACGCGACATACGCCATCCCCGCCCACGTTCCGACATACGTGATGTCCGCGACCCACAACCGGTTCGGCGCGGGAGCGGTGAAATCGCGTTCAACGAGATCCATCGGCTGCGCGATGGTCGGGTCGGACTTCGTGGTGAACACCTTCTTCGACCGCGCCACCGCGCGCACCTCGGCGAGCTTCATGAGCCGCGCGGTCTGGTCACGCCCGATGTCCCACCCCTCCCGCCGGAGGAGAGCATGCATCTTCCGGACGCCGTAGACACCGTAGTTCTCCTCGTGAAGACGCTGGATCTCGGGGACGAGGAGCTCGTCCTTCAGCTGCCTGGCGGAGGGCACGCGCGTCGTCGCCGCGCGATACCCGCGCGAGGTGAGGAACCCCGGCACCGCCTCGCGCAGGACGCGGCAGAGGAACTCGACCCCGAACTGATCCCTGTGTTCGTCGATGAAGCGGATCATGCTCGTCAGGGACGGTCGAGTTCCCTCGCGAAAAACACGCTCGCGGCTTTGAGGACCTCGTTCGCCTTCTTCAGCTCGGCGTTCTCACGGCGAAGTCGCTTGTTCTCCTCGGCGACGTCGGTCGGCACGCCGGGGCGCTGCCCGGCGTCGATCTCGCGGCGGCGGTGCCACACGCGCAGCGTCTCCGGGCTCATGCCGAGCAGGCCCGCGACATGTCGCACCGCGGACATGAGGTTCGGATGCTCGGGCCTGGCCTCGTCGAGCATCCGCAGCGCGCGCTCGCGCATCCCGGGCGAGTACTTCTGATTCATCCGTTCCATCCTTGCTTGAAGAACGGAACAAAACCCAGGGCGATTCAAACATCGATGCCCCGGCCCACGTCACCGTAGAAACACAATTGCCCCGCCAGCAGGCGGGGCAGATGTGTTTGCCGTATCTTACGTGGAGCTACGGGTGTGTGAGTTCACGACATCGTTGACAGTCCGGGGCAGGGAACTCGCGGCTGATTGTTGACCGGTGAGTCGGGTCATCGTTGACGAACCAGGGGTCGTGTTCGTTGACCGGTGAGTCGCGACATTGTTGACACGCCCTGGCCGCGACGATGCGACATGGGCTCCAAAAACAAGAACCTCGTCATCGTCCGTTCCGTCCTCGAACAAGGCCTCACGCACGCCCAAGCGGCTGAGCGCTACCGCGTCTCCAGGCAGTGGGTCCATGTCCTGGTCCAGCGTTACCAGCTCGGTGGTCCCGAAGCCCTGGAGCCGCGCTCACGAGCTCCACGCTCACGACCCGGCACCACACCGGAGGCGGTGCGCCAGAGGATCCTCACCCTGCGCAAGACCCTCACCCGCCAGGGTGCTGATGCAGGACCAGCAACGATCGCCTGGCATCTGGACAACGACGGCATCGATGCCCCGTCCACGGCGACCATCCGTCGAATCCTGCACGCTCACGGCCTGATCACACCCGAGCCCCGCAAACGTCCCCGTTCCTCCTACCGGCGTTTCGAGGCAGAACTGCCCAACGAGTGCTGGCAAGCCGATATCACCCACGCCTTCCTCGCCACCGGTGCACGGGTGGAGATCCTCGACGTCCTCGATGACCACTCCCGCTACCTGCTGCACATCCAGGCCGCACCCGCCTTCTCCGGCGCCATGGTCGTCACCGCAATGAACCACCTGATCAGCGCATATGGGGCCCCGGCATCGACACTGACGGACAACGGTCTGGTGTTCACCGCGCGTCTGGCCGGACGCCGTGGAGGCCGTAACGGCTTCGAGAAACTCCTCCAGGCCCATCGGATCCGTCAGAAGAACGGACGGCCCGGCCACCCTCAGACCCAGGGGAAGATCGAACGGTTCCACCAGACCCTCAAACGCTGGCTTACCTCCCGGCCCCGCCCCGACACCATCGAGGACCTCCAGACCCTGCTGGACCAGTTCCAGACCTGGTACAACACCGAACGCCCGCACCGCGCCACCGGCCGCCGCACCCCCGCGCAGGCTTACACCGCTCTACCCAAGGCCACCCCCGGCAGCGCACTGACCGAACCGGAATGGCGCTGCCGCGTTGACCGCATCGACAAGAACGGGAAAGTCTCACTGCGCTACGCCGGCCGCCTGCGTCACCTCGGCTACGGACGCGCTCACGCCGGCCGCCACGTCCTGATCCTGGTCCACGACGACCACGCCGTCACCTCGGACGCCACCACCGGCGAGATCATCGCTGAGCACCGCATCGACCCTGCCCGGGACTACCAGCCCAAGCTCCCCCGAACCCACAACACACCCACCAGGAGACCGGACTCCGGCCCGTCAGTGAACCCACGCAAAAAACCTGAGCCGCGACACCGTCTGTCAACGATGTCGCGACTCAGGACATACGTGGAGCTACGGGGAATCGAACCCCGGACCTTTTCATTGCGAACGAAACGCTCTACCAACTGAGCTATAGCCCCGTGATCGACCGGCTTGCGCCAGATCGACCTGGACAGCCTAGCACCCGGTCCGTGTCGCGACCGCCGGGCACCTGGCTCCTAGACGAGGATCACAGCCGGCGTCCACCAGGTGCCCTGCGCCTACCGCCGGACGCACGTCACCTCACCGCTCCCTCTCGCGAGAGGCCTGTAGCTGATCCATCAGTGAGTCCAGCAGCTCCAGCCGCTCCTGGCCCCTGCAGGCCACGTAGGCGGGGCGCTCATGGTCTGGCGCTGATTCGGGTCCGTTACCGGGCCAGGTGCGGATGCTGCCACCGGCCTGGCGGACGATGTGGAATCCGGCGGCGACGTCCCAGGAGTTGATGAGGCCGAGTGCGGTCGCGTCGGCCCATCCTGCCGCGACGTAGGCGAGTTCAAGCGCGGCGGTACCGAGGTGGCGGCAGGCGGAGAAACCGTGGGCCATCTCCACAC
Source organism: Brachybacterium timonense (assembly GCF_900258505.1). GTDB lineage: Bacteria > Actinomycetota > Actinomycetes > Actinomycetales > Dermabacteraceae > Brachybacterium > Brachybacterium timonense. The sequence goes on along the minus strand of NZ_LT984895.1, from coordinate 1,403,507 downwards.
TGAATCGTCCGGCGAGCTCGGGAGATTCGGTGGCGATCCGATGCCCGGGGAAGCCGGAGACCACCAGGGCGTCGGCCGCCGGGCGGGTCTGCGAGGGTGTGATCGGTTGGCCGTTGACCATGGCCGGCCCGTCGGCGGCCGTGAACACGGTGCCCAGGATCGGAGCGTCGATTACGCCTGCCACGAGTTCCTCGCCGAGCGCCACGCCGATCGAGATGCAGAACAGCGGCAGGCCAGCGGCGAAGTTGCTGGTGCCGTCGATGGGGTCGACGTAGAAGGTGACCACGCGCTCGGGGTCCTCGGCGGTGTGCGAGTCGGCAGGTCGCTCGCCGCCTTCCTCGCCGAGGATCCGGCATGAGGGCAGGGCCGCTCGCAGTGAGTCAACGATGATCTCCTCGCAGGCACGATCGTGCTCGGTGACGATGTCGTGGCTGGAGGTCTTGTATTCGCGGCTGATGTGATCGCGGTCCAGTGTGCGGATGTAGTCGGCGGCCTTCGCGGCAGCCGCGACGGCAATATCGAGCAGATCGGAGGGGCGCGGCGCGGGAGTCTCACCCGACGCGGGGTCACGGAGCTGGCTGGTGTTCATCCCCTTCAGCGTAGATCCGGATGGCTGATGCGGGCACCTCCAGTCTCACCGCGGCGCCGATGTCGATCAGACCCCGCTCCCGGATGTGCAACGGCACCTCGACGGCGAGCTCCGGGCAGCGCAGGAGAAGGCGGGACCCGATGCGGTCGATGTCCACCACATGCGTGTCGACCGTGCTGCAGGGTTCTGTCCCCGCGGCGTGGGCCGTGGCCCGTGCGCGACGATCGGAGTCGGTCCCGTGCGGTTCGAACCCCTCAGCGCGGAGCGTGGCGCCCGCGTTCCCGCCTCTCGCGCCGTGCCCTGCCGGGGCAGTCTCAGCCTGCCGCTCGGTGGCCAGCCTGACCTGCGCGGGGTCGCTCAGCACGAGCACCCGCTCCTGGTCTGGGGACGTTGGTGCCTCGCCGACGCGATCGGAGGCAGCGTGCCAACACTCTGACGCGCGCCCCTGGTCCCGATGGGGCATCGTGCTGCGGCGCCCGTCGCTCTTTGACACCGAGGCGCTTTCCGCCACCGGCAAGCGCAGCCCACCATCGGTCACCACCCAGGCCGCGTCACCGCTGCCCGCGTCCTTCTCGAGCCGACCGCGGGCAAGCACCTTCCCTGTCAGCTGCGCGAGGAATGTCGTGCGTGGCTGCGCGAGCACCTCCTCGCAGGCGCCATACTGCACGACGCGCCCGTTCTCGAGCACGAGCACGTCGTCGGCAAGACTGAGCACGTCGAGTACGTCGTGGGTGACCAGCAGCGCCGTCCGCCCGGTGAGCATCCGACGTACCAGGGAGCGCAGGCGGGCGCGGGAGGCAACATCCAGCGCAGCGAAGGGCTCATCGAGCAGCAGCACGTGCGGGTCTGTCGCGAGCGCGCGGGCGAGGGCCAGACGCTGCCCCTGTCCACCAGAAAGCTCTCCGGCGCTACGTTTCTCGAGCCCACCAAGTCCCACGGCATCCAGGAGCTCGCGGCCGCGCACCCGGCTCTCACGAGCAGACACACCGCGCGCCCGCACACCGTACGCGACGTTCGCCATCACACTGAGGTGTGTGAACAGCGTCGGATCCTGAGACAGGTGGGTAACGCCGCGCGCATGCATGGGGCGATGCAGGATCTCATCACCGTCGATCCGGATCCTCCCCGCGGCTGGCACCGCACCGGAGATCGCGCCGAGCATGGTGGATTTACCGGCACCATTCGGCCCCAGCACAGCGGTGATGCGGCCTGTGCGCAGGCAGGTGTGGACCGCGACGTGCCGTTCAGGAACGGTGATATCGACCAGCAGACCGCTATCAGGACCGTGCGCCGTCATCGTGCCTCACCGTCCACTCCCCCCCCGTCGGCCCGCCCCAGGCTGTCCCGCGCCGGTGCACCGCCTGCGGCGTCAGCAGTTACCGCGCCGGCGACTCCCTGCATGGGCATGGCTCCGCTGCGGGGCCGACGGATGTGCGTCGGGCCCGCATAGGCGAGCAGAACCACAGCGAACGCCACGATGACCAGGAGCAGGCTCAACGTCGCGGCGGCGTCGGGGTTGACCTCGCGTACCCGGTAGATCTCGAGCGGCAGGGTGCGCGTGAGGCCGGGCATCGATCCGGCGAAGGTCAGCGTTGCGCCGAACTCGCCGAGCGAACGGGCGAATGCGAGCACGACGCCTGTGACGAGAGCCGGAATGAGCCGCGGCAGGGTGATCGTGACCAGCACGCGCAGCGGCCTTGCGCCGAGCTGGGCCGCCGCGACTTCCTGAGCTGTTCCCAGCGTGCGCAGCGAGGACTCGAGCGTCAGCACGGTGAATGGGAGGGATACGAAGATCTGCGCCAGCACCACAGCCATGGTCGTGAACACGATGCGGATGTCGAGGGTGTCCAGCAGCCCGCCAAGCAGTCCGCGACGACCGAAGGTCATCAGCAGTGCGAGACCGCTCACCACCGGCGGCAGCACGAGCGGTACGAGCACCGCTGCTCGCAGCACGGCTCGCCCGCGCCAGCGGGTCCGTGTGAGTACGAGCGCGAGGGGGAGCCCGAGGATCAGGCACACCACGGCAGCGATGCCCGCAGTGCCAAGTGACAGCATCAGCGCCTGCTGAGACTCTGGCGCCGTGAACAGGCCGAGCGCGTCCTCCCACGGCACGCCCCACAGGATGGAGAGCAGGGGGAGCAGAACGCAGGACGCCGCCAATACCGCCAGCGCGATGATGAGGGCTGGGGGGCGTTGGGTCACGGTGTGCCGAAGCCCGCGTCAGCCAGGGCCTTCTGCCCCTCGGGTCCGGTGACAAGGTCGACGAACTTCTGCGCGAGGTCGGGATCCGCCGCCCCAGACGTCACCGCGATCGGATAGGTGGTGCGGTGATCGGCGGCTTCGGGGATCTCGACACTCTCGGCCGCGCCCTCCGAGCGGGCGACGTCGGTGACGTAGACGAGCCCGGCGTCGGCCTCGCCCGCTGTGACCTTGCCAAGCACATCGGTCACAGAGTTCTCCTCGCTGACCGCCGTGACCGTCACACCAGCATCAGAGAGGACCGCGTCGGAGACAGAGCCGCACGGCACGGGGACGGCGCAGCGGACCACTGAGAGGTCGGGATTCTCCAGGTCTGCCAGCGAGGCGATGCCGTGGGGGTTGCCAGGCTGGACGGCGATCGTCAACTCATTGGTGGCGAACGGTGTCGGCTCGCCAGAGATCAGCGAGCTCTCGACGGCCCGGTCCATGTTCTTCTCGTCAGCGCTGGCGAAGACATCGGCGGGGGCGCCCTGTTCCATCTGCGTGACCAGATCGGAGGAGCCGCCGGTGCTGAGCACGACGTCGACGCCGGGATTCTCCTTCTCGAACCTCGCCTCGAGTCCCCCGTACACCGTTGTGAGGGATGCGGCTGCAAAGACGGTGATCGTCGTGTCGCCCCCGGCGCCTCCACCATCGGAGGCGCCACGGGCGGAATCGGTTCCTCCTCCGCTGCTGCAGGCGGACAGCGCGAGCAGAGAAATCGCAGCGGTGGCAGCGATCGTGGCGGTCGCAGTCCGCGCAGCGGTGCGACGGGGAGCGTGACGCGAAGGGCGTGCAGTCATGCACCGCACCCTACTCGGAAACCATCCCAAACTCCGCATCTGCGGATCTACAACCCGTCACACATCCGACTGTGCGCTCTACTCCCCCAGAAGGTGACGCATGTACGGAGTCATGAGAATGCCGTCAGGGTCAGTGCGGCGGCGCACGGCGATGAAGTCATCGAATCGCGGGTAGAGCCGACACAGCTCACGTGCGCCGAGCCAATGCATCTTCCCCCAGTGGGGTCGGGCCGCGAACGGCTCGAGCGTGCGCTGGACCATGAGCAGATACGGCGCCGATCTCTCGAGATGATGGCGGTGCGCGGCGATATACACGCTGTCTCGCCCCGACGCGGTGGACATCCACACGTCGTCGGCGCTCACCCGGCGGATCTCCAGGGGGAACGTCACGCGCACGCCCTCATCGATGAAGCGTCGGCGCAACGCATCGAACGCCTCCTCGAAGTGTTCGGCGGGGATCGCCCATTCGGATTCATGGAACCGCACTCGGCGCGGGGCGGCATACACCCGGTGGGAGTCGTCGGTCATGCCTGGCCCGGCGAAGGCTCGCGAGGCGATCTCGGCAACGGGACCGCTCAGCGGTGGAACGAGCGCGGCCGCCCGGCAGCAGACCTCGAACACGCCGTTGGCGAGCACCTCGCGCTGGAGCGCCTCCACCGCACGGTGCTGCCGGTGGCGGGCCGTCGCCAGCTCGACGCGTTGCGAGGTGCGCACGGTCGCGCGGCGCGTGCCGGGAAACCAGAAGAACTCGTGGTGATCGGTGTGCGCGGAGTCGTCGAGGAACCGCGTCTGCACATCGTCGATGTTCTCGGTGCTCTCGCGCAGCGTGAGCCGGTATGCGGGGACGCACTGGAGCGTGACCTCGAGGATCACACCGATCGCGCCGAGCCCCAGCCGGGCCGCTTCGAACAGTTCCCGGTCCTGTTCCGGTGAGGCGTCCACCACGTCTCCGGTGGCAAGGGCGATCCGCAGGCCTCGCACCATGCCTGCGAACCCGGTGAATCGAGCACCGGTGCCGTGCGTACCTGTCTGGATTGCTCCGGCGATCGACTGCCTGTCGATGTCGCCCATCACGGACAGCGCGAGGCCGTGTGGCCGCAGCAGATCGGCGACGGCCCACAGCCGTGTGCCGGCCCGCAAAGTCACCAGTCCGGTTGCGGCGTCAGCACGGACGAGGCCCTGGTAGCCATCGAGTGTCATGACGGTGTCATCGCATGCCGCAAGTGGTGTGAAGGAGTGCCCACCGCCGATGACGCGCAGCGTGGCACCTGCCCGTCGCGCCCGGTGAAGCGCCGCGACGATCTGTGTCTCCTCGGTTGGACGCAGCATCTCACCGGGCGTCCATCGGGCCGATCCGCTCCAGTTCCGCAGAGGGCGGGGCTTTCGGGTGGGGATCGGGCGCGTGCTCACATCGGTTCCTTCGACGACGTCTGCGACCTGCTGGTCACAGGAACATTCTGCCCTCGCCGCGATAGGTGGGCGTCACATCCGTTATGTGCTCGCCCTGCAGCAGGTGGTACACGGTCGCGTGCTCTGCGGGTTCCCCGGATTTCGCGTGCCGCAGCCACACCATGTCTCCGATGCGCAGCCCCTCGGCGGCATCACCGATCACCGGGGTCTGCACTTCGCCGGCGCCTTCCTGCGGCGCATAGGTGAGTCCGCGCGGATACCACAGGGTGGGCAGCCGATCAGCGGCAGGCACACCGCTGGCGATCCAGCCACCGCCCAGCAGTGTTGCGACCCGCGGCGCGGGCCGACGCACCACCGTGAAGCCGAGGAGGAGCGCGGGCAGCGGCGCGAACCCCACATAGTTGTCGAACAGGCCCGGCCCGATCAGTCCGGACCCAGCGGCGACCTCGGTGACGACGTCTTCGGCCACGGAGCTCTCGATGGACCCCGTGCCGCCTGCATTGACGAATTCGAGCTCGGCCACCTCCTGCACGGCCCGAACGGTTTCGCCACGGCGCGTCGCAATCTCGCGGGAGGATAGCGACTTCATGGCCCGCACAGCGGCGCCGTACGGGGTGCGGGCGCTGTCCGTCACGCCGGCGATCTGCCCCTCGTACGCCATCAGTCCGACGACCCGTAGGCCACGGCGCGCAGAGGCCTCCCTCGCCAGACGCGACACCTGTTCGGGTGCATGCATCGGTGAGCGGTGCGCCCCGAAGCGCACCGACGGCACGGGCGCGAAGGAGGCATCCAGTTCCAGGGCGACACGGATCGGGGTGCCACCGAGGTGTACCCCCGTGGTCGCATCGGCGATCAGGTCCAGATGGGCGGTCTCGTCGACCATCACGGTGATGGCGCGGCGCGCGGCGGGGTCCTCCGCGAGTCGTCGCAATGCGCTGCGGTCGACGGTTGGGTAGGCGACGACGATGTCGTGATACCCGGCGGAGGCGAGCCACAGGGCCTCGGGGAGGGTGTACGCGAGGATGCCGCGGAAGCCCGTGTGTTCAAGCGCACGCTCGAGCAGGGCCCTCACCCGCAGGGACTTCGACGCCACACGGATCGGGGTTCCACCGGCACGACGCGCCAGGTCTGCGGCGTTCGCGTCGAAGAAGTCGAGGTCGAGCACGGCCACGGGGTACTCACGCGTGCCGTGGCTGGCCAGTGCCCGCTCAACGCGGGCGATCTGTTCTGCGGCGATCGCGCTCATCTGCGCCGCAGAATGCCCCATCGCAGCACTCCTGTTCAGGCGCGACGCCGGGCGAGCACGGCATCCAGGTCGAGGTCCATGGCAGGCGGCAGTGATTCGTCGGCCGCTTCGAGTTCCTCGACGTCATCGGCTTCGAATGCGACAGGAGCACCCATGAGGGCGCGGTGCGCTGCGTGGCGGGTGGCGAGATCATCGACCTCACCGCGCAGAGCATAGGTGGGGCGAGGCACCGGACGCGGAACCCACTCTCCGGGCGCCGCGAGGCGCTGCGCGGCCAGTTCAGCCGAGGCATCCAGATCGTCGGCGCGATCGTGATCACCGGTTGCGGTGTCGGCAGCGGTCCCGGCGCTCTGCTCGGTGACGTCGACCCCGTGACGGGCCGCCCGTTCAGCGCGCCCTGCGGAGGCAGCCTCCTGGCGTGCACGCCGTGCTGCGCGGGCCACACGGTTGCGCCGCTCGAGCTCGGCGCGGCGCAGTCCGATCACATACAGGCCGAGCGCCACGGCCGGAATGATCGGGGTCCACCATGGCGCGTAGCTGAGCGCTGCGGCAGCGCCCACCGCGACAAGCGCGAGAGCGAGCACGGCCAGCACGGCCTTCAGCAGCCGCCGGGAACGGTGGCGCTCGAGGTCATGGTCAATCCGGGTGCCGGGCTCGTCATCGAAGCGCGGGCGCCGCGTCGGGTCAGCGGGGCGCAGAAGCAGGCGGTCGTCTCTCATGGGGGCAGTCACCTCGTGGGAAGGGCGGCGAGCGCGGGCGATCTCGGACAGATCGCGGGCCGAGGCAGAGACCTCTGCGCGCTCAGCGGCGCGTGCCTGACCCATCAGGTCACGACGCGACGCCACCTGAGGCAGCGCGTACGCCAGCCACAGAAGCAGCAGCAGGGCGAAAAGAACCGCCCCGAGGTTGAAGGTCTCCACGGGGTAAGCGTAATGACACCGTTGTGATTCAGCAGGTCATCGTCGTGGCGTGTCGGCCACGGATCAGGCCGACGGCGTCTTGCCGCCCGAACTGCGCTGGAGCCTGTGCACGCGGGCGAGCACCCGGCCGCGTCCCCGAGATCCGCTCAGGTCCTCCGCCAGCAGGGCGTAGACCTCGTGATCACGCCAGGCACCATCCACATGCACAGCTCCGCGGCGCGTTCCTTCATGGCGCAAGCCGAGCTTCCGCGCCACCGCAATGCTCGCGGCGTTCTCCGCCCGCACCGTCACCTCCACACGGTGAATGCCGAGCTCATCGAGCAGGTGGTCCACCAGTAGTGCTGCTGCACGCGGCGCGATGCCCTGGCCTGCGACACGTTGGTCGACCCAGTACCCGATCTGTGCTGTGCGCTGCGCGCCGTAGGCGATCGGGGCCGCGCTGACCTGCCCCACCAGCCGACGCTCGAAAAGGACGAGGAGCACGAGCGCGCGTCCGGCGCGCCCCTCGCGCTGTGTCCAGCGCAGCTGGGCGGCAAAGCTCGGAGCGGGGCCGGAGGCGTGCGGGTCTGTGGCGTCCCAGGGCTGCAGCCAATCGCGGTTGCGTCGGCGCAGTTCCTGTAGCGCTCGGCGGTCCCGACGCTGCATTGGCCGCACAGTGAGGTCGGCGTCCTGCAGAGTCAGCGGCCAAGCGTGCACCCGGACATGTTAGGCGTTACGCCATGCGGGTGGGATCCTGCCGTCATGACCACCCCGACCTCACCCGCCGATGTCAAGAAAGCCCTGCGCCGGCGCCTGCGAACCGAACGGGCACAGCGCTATGAGGGCGAGAGCGGGCAGAAGCGGCGTGCCGACGAGGCAGCCCGTCTTGCCCTGCGCATCGACGACCTGCTCGACATGCTCGGTCCCGCGTCGACGGAGCAATCGCCGACGGCAGTGGAGCACGCGCAGCCGTCAGCCGCACATCGGGACCCGTCGGCGGTGCACACGCAGCTGTCGGCGACAGGAACACGACTGCTGACGGATCAGCCGCTCGTCTCCGCATTCAGCCCGATGCTCCTCGAAGCCGACGTGATGGTCCTTGTGCGCGCACTGCTCTCTCGCGGCGCTCGCACCCTGTTCCCCGTCGATACGGGCACGGAAGCCCTCGACTGGGCGCTGTGGGATGGCACCTCCGAATTCGTCCGCTCGCCGGGACGCGGTTTCGGCTCGGAACCGACGGGGCCACGCCTGGGCATCGATGCGCTTCGCACGGCGCATCTCGTGCTCGCACCGGCTCTGGCCGTGGACCGGTCCGGCACCAGGCTCGGACACGGCGGCGGCTATTACGATCGAGCGCTGCGGCACGTGCGGCCAGGTGTGCGCGTGGTGGCGGTGGTGCATCCGCACGAGTTGGTGGAGGCCGGCACGCTGCCGCAGGAGCCCCATGACCGACGCGTGGACGCGGTGCTCACGGCTGACGAGCTGTGGACGGTGCCATCCGCTGCGTGACCTGCCCGGTGGCCACGGTGCACTGGATCGCCACGGCGTGGGCTCGATCAGCGGTACGATGCCCCGCGGTGCCCGATCGGCTCTGGCGCCGATGACCACCCCGGAGGTTCCCGTGCCCACCTATGTCTATGCCTGCAAGGACTGCGATCATCGCTTCGAGCAGTACCAGAGCTTCAGTGAGGACTCGCTCGTGACGTGTCCCTCCTGTCAGCACGATGCGCTGCGGAAAGTGTTCGACACCGTGGGCATCAGCTTCAAGGGGTCAGGCTTTTACTCGACCGATTCGCGCCGCTCCTCAACTGCGAGCGACTCCGGTTCCTCCGGTTCCTCGACCGGGTCGACCGAGTCCTCGTCCGCGCCGTCCGCCGGCTCCTCGACGAGCAGCAGTTCCTCGGGTTCTTCGGACGCGTCCTGACCTGAGGGGCGCTCTGACTGGCCTGACTGGCGCGTCCCTGCTTCCTCCCCACACGAGGTTCTCCCCCACCGACGTCCTTCGGGGCTTTTCGCGGCGGTCGTCTCCTAGCGTCAATGCATGCTCTCCTCACTGCGCTCGCATCTACCACTGGTGCGTCGAGCCTTGCGACGCCGCCGCCGCACCCTCATGGTCCTCGCACTGGCCGCTATCCTCGCCGGGATCATCCCCGCCCTCGTGCCACCGTCGTCGCGTGGGGTCGACGTCGTCGTGACCGCGCGCTCGGTGCCACAGGGAACGGTGCTCACCGCTGAGGACCTCGACATCCGCACCGTCGCTGCGTCTGTCGCACCCCCGCACACGATCACGGATCCTCAGGACCTGATCGGCCAACGGGTCACTACGGATCTTCCCGCATCGGCGCTTCTCGCCCCATGGCTGCTCGCTGCAGAGCCCGGCGATCCACCCCCGGGCAGCATCACCATGGTGGTGGCCGCACCCGCGGCACTTCACGATCAGCTGCACCCCGGCACCAAGCTCGGGCTCGTCGCCATCGCTCCCGACGGAACCAGCGCCGACCCCATTGACGCGACCGTCGTCACGGTGCCCGAGAGCAGCGCGCCCGACGCGGCATTCGCCTCAGGCGACACATCGTCGGTATCGGTGCTGGTCGCAGTGGCACGAGGGCGTTCAGGAGACATAGCCCACGCCCACACGGACGGTCGACTGGTCGTCTTTGTGGTCAACTAGTTTCGGACCGCCGAGTCGGCGGTATATCCCGCCCCCTCTTTGGAATCGAGGACTTCTGCCATGAAGGGCTTCAAGAACTTCATCATGCAGGGCAACGTCATCGACCTCGCTGTCGGTGTCGTGATCGGTGGTGCCTTCACCGCGCTGATCAACGCCTTCGTCGAGAACCTGATCCAGCCGATCATCAACGTGTTCGGCGGAGGCAACGTGAATGGCCTTGCGTTCACCATCACCAACCCCTCCACGCTGGTGGACATCGGCGCCATCCTCTCCGCAATCATCTCCTTCCTGATCACAGCGGCCGTCGTCTACTTCGTGTTCGTGATGCCGATCGCCCAGGCACGCGCCATGGCCCGCAAGAGCCGCGGCCTGCCCGCTGAGGAAGAGGATCCGATCCCCGAGGACATCGCCCTCCTCACCGAGATCCGTAACCTCCTCCAGGCCCAGAATGGTGGCGCCGCCGCTGCGCAGTCTGCTCCGCAGCCTCCCCAGAACCCCCAGGGGCCGGTGGCCTGAGCTCCCTGAGAGGCTCATGCTGAGAACTCTTCAGCGCTGAGCACTGAACACGGGGCGGGACCGACAGGTCCCGCCCCGTATTGCTGTCTGCATCCTCCACTGTTCCGCGCACCATTGCGCCACGCGGAACCGATACCATCCTCGGATGCCGTCTGCCTCCGCTTCCCGCTCCCCCGCGACCCTCCGTGCAGCCACGGCGCCCGCCGCCCCGGTGCTGCTCGACGACGACGCGGTCGATAGCGTGATCGCCTGGTACGACGCCCACCACCGTGACCTCCCGTGGGGCAGAGCCACCGCCTCCCCCTGGGGCGTTCTGGTCTCCGAGATCATGCTGCAACAGACCCCGGTGGTCCGAGTGCTGCCCCGGTGGACCGCATGGATGCAGCGCTGGCCACGCCCGGCTGATCTCGCGCAGGCGGGCACAGCAGACGTGTTGCGGGCCTGGGACACGCTCGGCTATCCACGGCGTGCCCTACGGCTCCAGGAATGTGCCCGCGCCATCACCGCAGAGCATGATGGCGAGGTCCCGCGAACAGAAGAAGCATTGCGGGCACTGCCCGGCATCGGGGAATACACCGCTGCAGCGGTGAGCGCTTTCGCCTTCGCGCAACGAGCAGTGGTGGTGGATACCAATGTGCGTCGCGTCCTGGCGCGAGCCGTCCGCGGGTGTGCCCTGCCCGAGTCATCACTCACGGCTGCCGAACGCAGTATCGCGGCAGCGCAGGTCCCCGAGGATCGCGCCCGATCCGTGGCATGGAATCAGGCCGTGATGGAGCTCGGCGCACTCGTGTGCACGGCTCGGCGGCCTCGCTGTGAAGAATGCCCGTTGGCTGCGGGCGACTGCCGTTGGGTCGCCGCCGGATCACCTGCGGCTGATCCCTCTGCACAGCGGCGTGTGCAACGTTTCGAGGGCACCGATCGACAGATGCGCGGGCGGATCATGAAGATTCTGCGCACGCACGGCCGCGCCACGGATGCTGATCTCCTGCGACTGGATCCTGAGGATCCCGATCGGGTCGAGCGCTGTGCTCGCTCCTTGGTCGACGACGCTCTGGCTGTCAGGCGTTCCGGTGATCTGGAGCTGCCGAGCTAAGGTCCTGCGCGCCGGACCCGGCGAGGCTCGACGGCCCGATATCCGGCGCCTCCTCGCTGAGCCCCGCTATGGGAGCCTCGAAGATCATCCGGGTGTTGCCCAGCGTGTTCTGCTTGACCCGCGCCAGGTCCAGGAACTCGGCGACACCCTCATCGGGCGAGCGCAGCAGCTGGGCATATACCTCGGGATCAACGGCGTCCCCCTCCATCACCGTGAAACCGTGACGAGCGAAGAAGTCGACCTCGAAGGTCAGGCAGAACACGCGGTGAATACCCAGCTGTGCGGCGCGTCCGAGAAGTGTCACGAGCATCCGATGTCCAATGCCCGTGCCCCGCTGGGATTCGTCCACTGCCAGTGTGCGAACTTCGGCGAGGTCCTCCCACATCACGTGCAGTGCACCGCAGCCGATCACGGTGTCGTTCTCATCCACGGCGACCAGGAACTCCTGGATCGCCTCGTAGTACGCCACGAGGTCCTTGCCCAGCAGGATCTGCCGGTGCGCGAGCGGCTGGACAAGACGGTCGATCGCGCGCACGTCGGAAGGGCGGGCGGCTCTGATCCGGACGCTCACCGTTCCTCCTTCTGCACGTGGCCCGGCGATGCAGCTGCGAGCGCAAGCTCAGTCCGTACGGACGCCTCGTCGCCGTCTGCTTCGGTGCGGCGCTCGAGGCGTCGATCCAGCCACTTGTGCAGCATCGTCACGGCCCGTTCGACAACGAGCGCGATGACCACCGCCGCAACCAGTGCCACGAGCACAGCCACGGTGTGATGGTCACCGAACCATGAACCGGCCACGGCCCCTATCGCACAGGAGTAGATCGCCCACACAAATGTGGACAGCAGCGATCGTGGCCAGAACGAGCGGTACGGGTACTGCACGGCACCGGCCACGAGGTTCACCGCGGTACGCCCGAAGGGGATGTAGCGGGCGGTCATCAGGAACAGCAGTGCGCGACGGTTCAGCCCTCGGTCGGCCGCTTCGACGGCGCGTCGGCCCTTGCCTTCACGCAAGAAGCGGAATCGCTGCCAGCCGATGGTGCGGCCGATCAGGTAGCCGGTGCTGTCACCGGCCCAGGCGCCGAGCCAGGCGGCGAGCGCCAGCAGCCACAGCACAGGTGATCCGGAGCTCGCCCAGAGCGAGGACAGCGTGACGATCACCGATTCGCTCGGCGCCGTCGGGAAGAACCCGTCGAGCCCGGCGAGCACGAGAACAACCAGGTGCACCCACCATGCATCCGCAATGGTGAGGATCCAGTCTTCCAGGACGTGCGCGCCGGGGAACGTCACGGGGTCTCGTGCACTGGAGCGTCTGGCGCGGCAGTGTCGCTGTCGTCACTGCCGCCCTCGGCGTCGGGGTGCGTGACCTCCTCTGCACGCGCCTGGGTGATCGCGGAGATGTCGACCTCATCCGAGATCGGCTCAACCGATTCCGAGCCCGCGGGGCGGCGACTAAAGCGCAGCTCGCCCAGGATGCCTTCACCCTCCGCGTCCACAACGATGGCGTCGCCCGGATGCACCTGGCCGAACAGGATCTTTTCGGATAGGGCATCCTCGATGTCCCGCTGGATGGTGCGGCGCAGCGGGCGCGCACCGAGAACCGGGTCGTAGCCCTTCTCCGCGAGCACCTGCTTGGCGGCCTCGGTCAGCTCGAGCGTCATGTCCTTCTCCGCGAGGCGGGTGGACAGCTTCGCGACCATGAGGTCGACGATCTGAACGATCTCCTCCTGGCTGAGCTGCGGGAAAACCACCACGTCGTCCACACGGTTGAGGAACTCGGGCCGGAAGTGCTGCTTGAGCTCTTCGTGGACCTTCGCCTTCATCCGCTCGTAGTCGGTGGACAGGTCGCCGCCGGCCTGGAAGCCCATCGACACGCCCTTGGCGATATCGCGGGTGCCCAGGTTGGTGGTCATGAGGATGACGGTGTTCTTGAAGTCGACCGTGCGGCCCTGCGAATCGGTGAGGCGGCCATCCTCGAGGATCTGCAGCAGCGAGTTGAAGATGTCGACGTGCGCCTTCTCGACCTCATCGAACAGCACCACGGAGAACGGCTTGCGGCGCACCTTTTCGGTGAGCTGGCCGCCCTCGTCGTAGCCGACGTATCCGGGCGGGGAACCGAACAGCCGCGAGGCAGTGTGCTTCTCACCGAACTCGGACATGTCCATCTGGATGAGGGCGTCTTCATCCCCGAAGAGGAATTCTGCGAGCGCCTTGGCGAGCTCCGTCTTGCCCACGCCGGTGGGGCCGGCGAAGATGAACGATCCGCCGGGGCGCTTGGGGTCCTTGAGGCCGGCGCGGGTGCGTCGAATCGCCTGGGAGAGAGCCTTGATCGCCTCGTCCTGGCCGATCACGCGCTTATGCAGCTCGTCCTCCATGTGCAGCAGACGGGAGGACTCCTCCTCCGTGAGCTTCACGATCGGGATGCCGGTCGCGGCGGCGAGAACCTCAGCGATCGTCTCCTCCGACACGGTGGTGACAGCATCAGAGTCACCGTGACGCCAGGCCTTCTCTTTCTCGTCACGCTCCGTCTTCAGGGTCTGCTCCTGGTCACGCAGAGAGGCGGCGAGCTCGAAGTCCTGCCCGTCGATCGCCTCCTCCTTCTCCTTGCGCGTCTGCTCGATGCGGGCGTCGAACTCCTTGAGCTCCGGCGGAGCAGTCAGACGGCGGATCCGCAGACGGGCACCGGCCTCGTCGATCAGGTCGATCGCCTTGTCCGGCAGGAAGCGGTCGTTCACGTAGCGATCCGACAGGTTCGCGGCGGCCACGAGCGCACCATCGGTAATGGTCACCTTGTGATGCGCCTCGTACCGGTCCCGCAGGCCCTTGAGGATCTCGATGGTGAGCGCCACCGACGGCTCGTTGACCTGGATCGGCTGGAAGCGGCGCTCGAGCGCGGCGTCCTTCTCAATGTGCTTGCGGTATTCCTCGAGCGTGGTGGCGCCGATCGTCTGCAGCTCACCGCGAGCCAGCATCGGCTTGAGGATCGACGCAGCGTCGATCGCGCCCTCCGCCGCGCCTGCGCCGACGAGGGTGTGGATCTCATCGATGAACAGGATGATGTCGCCGCGGGTGCGGATCTCCTTGAGCACCTTCTTCAGACGCTCCTCGAAGTCACCCCGGTAACGGGAGCCCGCCACCAGAGATCCGAGGTCCAGGGTGTACAGCTGCTTGTCCTTGAGCGTCTCCGGCACGTCACCGGCCACGATCGACTGCGCAAGCCCCTCGACCACGGCGCTCTTGCCCACGCCGGGCTCGCCGATCAGAACCGGGTTGTTCTTCGTACGGCGAGAGAGCACCTGCATGACACGCTCGGCCTCGGCCTCACGTCCGATCACCGGGTCCAGGCGGCCGTCACGGGCGGCCTGGGTGAGATTGCGGCCGAACTGGTCGAGCACGAGTGAGCCGGACGGCTGCCCCTCTGCAGGGCCTCCGGCAGTCGCCGGCTCCTTGCCCTGGTATCCGGACAGTCGCTCGATGACTTCCTGGCGAACATCCGACGGCTCGACCTTGAGGCGAGAGAGCACCTTGACCGCGGTGCCCTCACCCTCACGCAGCAGACCCAGCAGGATGTGCTCGGTCCCGATGTAGTTGTGCCCCAGCTGCAGCGCCTCGCGCAGGCTCAGCTCAAGAACCTTCTTGGCGCGCGGGGTGAACGGGATATGGCCGGACGGAGCCTGATTGCCCTCGCCGATGATCTCCCGTACCTGGTCGCGCACGCCCTCGAGAGTGACGCCCAGGGACTCCAGCGCCTTCGCCCCGACGCCTTCGGCCTCGTGGATCAGGCCCAGCAGGATGTGCTCGGTCCCGATGTAGTTGTGGTTCAGAAGGCGAGCCTCGTCCTGTGCCAGAACGATGACGCGCCGCGCGCGATCGGTGAAGCGCTCGAACATGGTCCTCCCCGTCCAGTGGTGGTGATGGATCGAGAGTACGCGGTTCCTGGGACGAAGGAACTCCTGTTCGCCGCTGGCGTGATCGCGAATGATCCACACGGGGCCGATGACTGCGCGGGCTGGGTCACCTCCCCTCCCCCGCTACGCGCTGACCATCGCGTCGCCGGCTGTGCGCCCACTACGCGATCGCGCAGCACTCAGCACTGAACATCGGATGTCTGTTGCTAGGCTGGAGCGCCGAAGCTGCGCCGCGAACGAACCATCGGTGGCCACTGCGATCAGGGAGGATGCATCGCTCATGACCAGTGCGAATACCGGACAGGTGGCGGTCACAGACCGCGCCATCCAGCAGATCAAAGCGATGATCGCCTCCGGGCAGCTGCGTCCCGGAGACCGGCTCCCTCCGGAGAAACAGCTCAGCGAGAAGATCGGTGTCAGCCGCAACTCCCTGCGCGAGGCAGTGCGAGCACTGTCTGTGCTGAAGATCCTCGATGTACGACAGGGCGACGGCACCTACGTCACCTCACTCGAGCCCGAGCTCCTGACCTATGCCATCGGTTTCACCCTCGACGTGCACCCCGACACCGCGGTCGTGGACATCATGGCGGTGCGCCGCCTGCTCGAACCCGCAGCAGTCGGCATGGCAACGCCCCACCTCACGCACGAGGATCTGCAGAGCCTTCGCGACCTCATGGCGCCGCTCAGCGAGGACACCGAGATCAACACCCTGGTCCAGGCGGACATCACCTTCCACCACCTGATCAACCGCCGCTGCGGCAACCCGTACCTCACGTCACTGCTCGACGCATTCGCAACGTCGACAGCGCGCGGACGGCTGTGGCGGGGCCTGCACGAGAACGAGGCAATCCGCCGCACCCTCGATGAGCATCACCGCATCCTCGAAGCTCTTGAATCAGGTCACGCCGATCTGGCCGCGACCTACGCCGCTGCACATGTGGCAGGGGTGGAGACGTGGCTGCGCCATGATCCGGTACCGGCCTTCGACCCGGAGCTCGACGCAGCCGACCCGGCTGGGCAGCCCGCCGAAGCAGCTCAGGCACACGACGATGACGCGGCGGGCTAGGCGTTCAGGCGGCGAAACGGATCCCGCGCTGTAAGGAATCACGCGACCGGGCACGCCGCGCTGACCACTTCTGGTCCCTCTCTGCGCCGATACACACGCTCCGCGGTGCCATGCAGAATCTGATCGGCGCACTCCGGAAAGGTGCGCACGATGTGATCGCGCAGCGGGATCGCCCCGTCTCTCATCAGTCGGGACCGGGGCGCAATCGGCCAGTCGCTGCCGAACAGACAACGCTGCGGACCTGCCAGATCCAGCAGGAAGCCGACGACGTCTCCGACGACGGGATCTGCTGTGAAGTATCCGTCACCTGAGGTTGCCAGGCCGGAGATCTTGAAGAACACGGATCCGATCTCGGCGAGCGCCTCGATCTCGCGGGCCCACCGGCGCATTCCGTCAGCTTCACCGAGCGGAGGTTTACCCAGATGGTCTAGCACCACACGAAGCGACGGATGCTCCTGCGCAACACGACCTACTTGCACCATATGGCGGGGAAAAGCGTCTGGCACATCGAATGCGAGCCCCGCCGCTGCAATCAGGTCAAGGCTGTCGGCCACAGCGGGCCGATCCAGAATGCCCGGATCCGGATCGTCGTGGATAAGCTGGCGCACACCGACCAGACGTGACTCCCGCGCGGGATCTGTCAGGGACTCGTGCACGAGTGCGGGCTCGGTGAGGTCCATCCACCCCACGACGTCGGCCCGGAGCGCGCCGCTACGGCACCCTTCCCAGCGGGACGCCAAATCGAGCAAGCGTCGAGTATCGGATTGGGTGTCGTCTGCCTGTACAAGCACGACCCGATCGGCGCCGAGCTGCTCGATCGCGACGAGCGCCTCCGCCTCATCCACATGCGCGCGCAGGTGCTCCGGCGCAGCACGCAACCAGGCGTACTCACTGGCGTCGAGCTGCCAGACGTGAAGGTGCGCATCCGTGAGGCGGGTTCGGACCGCGGCGCTCTTTGCCGGGTCAGAGCTCATCGATCGCCTGCCAGATCCGCTCGGGAATGCTGACCCGCATCCGGGCAGCGTTTTGCCGGACATGTTCGGGGGTGCGCATACCCAGCACTACGCAAGCGATTGCCGGATGCCGCAAGGGGAAGCGCACCGCAAGGTCAGGCAGTTCGACCCCATTCTCGGTTGCGAGCACGGCCATCGCACGGGCCCTCTCGAGCAGTTCCGAGGAGGCTTGCTCATACTCGAACAGCGCGTTGTCCGCAGGAGTGGGGCGCGCGAGGATCCCTGAGTTGAACACGCTGACCGCCACTACTTGCACACCGCGGTCTACGCAGTCGGGCAGCAGATCATCCTGCGCACGACGGTCCAGCAACGTGTACCGACCAGACATCATGAGCACGTCCACGTCTGCGGTACGCAACGCTCGGTCAAGCGCCACAGGATCTTTGGAGCCGACGCCGAAGGCGCGGATCACGCCCTCCTCGCGCAGCCGCTCAAGCGCTGGTAACGCGTCGTCAAACGCCTGCTGGGTCGGACCTTCCTCAGGGTCGTGCAGGTACGCGATATCAATGCGGTCCAGGCCCATTCTTTCGAGGGACTCCTCGAGGGAGCGCCGCACGCCGTCTGCGCTCATATCCCATACCCGCCGTCGAGAATCCGGCACGGCGAACCCATGCGCCATGTCATCGCCGGTGCCGGGGCCCGGCATCAGCAGACGACCCACCTTGGTCGAGAGCAAGTACTCGTCCCGTGGACGTGCAGCAAGCGCAGCGCCGAGCCGCTCTTCGCTCAGCCCGATCCCATAGTGGGGAGCGGTATCGAAGTACCGCACGCCCTCCTCCCAGGCAGCGTCCACAGCAGCCTGTGCCGTCTCCGGCGGGGTGGGTCGGTACAGATTGCCCAGTTGCGCCGCACCGAAGCCGAGCTCCGGCAACTTCAGATCCGCACTCATGACCCTTCTCCTTCGCCGTCTGCCTGTCGCTGCCTCACGATTCCTGCTTCACCAGATCAGACGGAGACCTCTGCACGCCACACCTCACCCTCGGGAAAAGTATGCGCGGCAAGCGACTCTTCCAGGATCCGTGCTCCGCTTCCAGGCGCTTCAGGTGCCTGGTAGGCACCCCGGCTGATCACCACTGGGGTCTCGAAATGCTCATGCAAATGATCCACGTACTCGAGGCGACGCGATCCGATCTCACCGCTGACAGCGATGGAATCGAACATGATCAGGTGTTGCACGAGCTCGCACAGCCCCACTCCTCCGGCATGAGGGCAGACGGGCACGCCGAACTTGGCAGCCAACAGCAGAATGGCGATGTTCTCGCCGACGCCTCCCACGCGAGTGGCATCGAGCTGAAGGACGTCCAGCGAACCTGCCTGAAGCATCTGCTTGAAGATGATTCGGTTCTGCACCTGCTCACCGGTGGCGATGCGCACCGGCGAGACGGCCGTTCGAATCGCTGCGTGGCCAAGCACGTCATCCGGGCTCGTGGGCTCCTCTACCCAGTAGGGATTGAACTCGGCAAGGGCCTCGATCCATGCCACCGCTTCGGCTACGTCCCAGGTCTGGTTAGCGTCGACGGCGATCGGGAAATCAGGCCCGAGTTGTTCTCGCGCAACGGCGAAGCGTCGACGGTCGTCGGCGATGTCCCGCCCGACCTTGAGCTTGACCATAGAGAAGCCTTGCTCCACGGCTTCCTTCAACCGCGAGGTCACCTTGTCGTCGCTGTAGCCGAGCCAGCCGGCCGACGTCGTGTACGCCGGATACCCGTGCTCTCGCAGTCGTGCAATCGCTGCCTCACGTCCAGGCTGGGCACGGTGCAAGATCTGTGCTGCCTCATCGCGGGTGAGGGCATCACTCAGGTACCGGAAGTCAACCAGGTCGAGGATCTCCTCGACGTCGAGCTCGGCGAGCAGCAGCCACAACGGTTTCTTCTCGCGACGAGCCCGCATATCCCACAGTGCGTTGAGCACGGCGCCGATCGCCATGTGCATCACGCCCTTTTCCGGACCCAGCCAGCGCAACTGAGAATCTTCAATCAGTTCTCGAGAGACCTCTCCCAGTGAAGCGAGCAGGACATCGACGTCACGCCCCAGCAGCTTTGGCTCCAGCGCGCGGATAGCGGCGCACTGCACGTCGTTACCACGGCCAATCGTGAACACGAGACCATGTCCTTCCTCCTCTCCACTCGTGCGGACCACCACGTAGGCGGCCGAGTAATCAGGGTCGGGATTCATCGCATCGGAACCATCCAGCATGCGACTGGTGGGGAAGCGGACGTCCTTGACGTCAAGAGCAATGACGGTGCTCATGGCCATCCTTCGAAGTGCGCGGCCGCCCTCAGCTGTGCCGGGCAAGAGATCTGATCCTTCATGGTCACCAACGACCATGCGCCGACGAATCATCGGACCTTTAGTGTGACTCTATGAGAGCATATGACTCGAACACCGTCAAGAACTCGGACCACTCCCCGGAGGCATCCATGGAGACCATCGCCCTACACACCCGCATCGCACCTGGCCGAGAGGCCGACTACGAGCGCGAACATGCTGCGCTCGATGAGCAGCTCGAATCAGCCATGCGTCGCGCCGGCGTTCACAACTGGACGATCTGGCGCGATGGCCTGGACCTCTTCCATCTGGTGACCGTTGACGACTATCGCGCCATGCGGAAGCGGCTGGCTCAGGATCCGGTGAACATCCGCTGGCAGGAACACATCAACCAGCTCCTCGAAGCCGTCGACGACTACAGCGGCGACGACTCAGGCCTTCGCCGCGTATGGACACTCGGTCAACGGTCGAGTGACTGACCTCCCCATCGTCACTGCCGCCTTTGCCACCAAGACATCGGATCTTCGCGCCTCACACACTTGACTAACATCCGATGTCTATGGTCCCCTGAGGCAAGCCTCACCGCCGAGGATCGGAAAGGATGGAGACACGGATGTCTTCCGCAACTGTCGGCACTAGAACCGACCGCGCCACCCGGCGCACCTCTGCCGGACGGCGGATCAAGGATCCTCGGTCGGACAAGGTCCTGAACATCGTGATGATCGTCGCGTTGCTGCTGTTCACAACAACGATCATTTACCCGTTCATCTACATCATCAGCGCGTCCGTTTCGAACCCAACGGCGGTCTCCAGCGGTGAGATGTGGCTGTGGCCAATCGAGCCCTCTCTTGAGGCGTACCGCGCGGTACTGGACTACCCGGAGATTCCTCGCGGCTTCCTCAACTCACTCATGTACGCCGGCGGCAGCATGCTCCTGGGCACCTTCATCACCACCACCGGAGGCTACGCGCTCTCCCGCTCCGACCTGATGGGCAGAAACTTCTTCACTCTCATCTTCGTCTTCACGATGATGTTCTCCGGCGGCATGATCCCCAGCTACCTCGTAGTGCGCGACCTGGGACTTCTCAACACCCCGTGGGCGATCATCGTGCCAACAGCTGTGAGCGTGTGGCAGCTGATCGTGACACGCACCTTTTACCAGACAACGGTGCCCCACGAGCTGCTGGAGACGTCTCGGATCGATGGCGCCTCAGACTTCCGATTCTTCGTGCAGATCGCCCTGCCCCTGTCCAAGCCCATCATCGCCGTGAACCTGCTGCTGTATGGCGTCGGTGCCTGGAACTCGTACTTCAACGCCCTGATTTACCTCACGGACTCCTCGCTGTACCCACTGCAGTTGGTCATGCGGAACATTCTGCTGGAGAACACCTTCGACCCCTCGAAGATCGCTGGCATCGACCCTGAGCGGATCGCCGCGATGCAACGCCTGGCCGACCAGCTCAAGTACGCACTCATCATCATCGCCTCCGTGCCCCCGCTCATCGCCTATCCGTTCGTGCAGAAGCACTTCGTCAAGGGCATGATGATCGGTTCACTGAAAGGTTGATCCCCGTGTCAGAGCAGACCGGAAACTTCGTCGACCAGCTCCGCTTCGAGGACGAGGACAAGAAGAAGCGCAAGCAGCCCGTCCTCGAGGGGCAGCGGAAGAAGTCGCTGCGCAGCCGTTTCGCCGGCAGCTGGCAGCTCTATGTGCTCCTGGCCCCGGCCATCATCTGGGTCGCGATCTTCGCGTACTGGCCGATGTATGGCGTACAGATCGCCTTTCGCGATTACACCCCCGTCGGCGGCATCACCGGATCACAGTGGGTAGGGCTGAAGCACTTCGTCCGCTTCGTCACCAGCCAGAACTTCGAGGTCCTCCTCACGAACACTCTGGTGCTCGCCTTCTACGAGCTGATCGCGGGCTTCCCGATCCCGATCATCCTGGCGCTCGCCCTGAACGGTATTCGACAGAAGTACTTCTCTCGTGTGGTTCAGCTGATCACCTATGCGCCAAACTTCATCTCCGTCGTCGTGGTCGTCGGCATCCTGGTGATGCTGCTCGATCCCGGGACCGGCATCCTCAACGTCGGGATGAGGGCCATCGGCATCGACCCGCCAGCCTTCCTCACGGATCCTGGATGGTTCCGACACACCTACGTCTGGTCAGGAATCTGGCAGACAGCCGGGTTCAGCGCCATCATCTACCTGGCTGCGCTGTCCTCCGTCCCACCGGAGCTGCATGAGGCGGCCAAAGTCGACGGCGCTTCCCACCTTCGCCGCATGTGGCACATCGATGTACCGGCGATCCTCCCGATCGCCGTCGTGCTCCTGATCCTGAACGTCGGCACGATCATGAGCGTCGGGTTCGAGAAGGTCCTGCTTCTGCAGAACCCGCTGAACCTCACGACCTCGCAAGTGATCGACACCTACGTCTATCAAGTGGGTCTGAACAGCCCGATCCCCCAGTACAGCTACGCCACGGCGATCGGCCTGTTCCGTTCAGTGATCAGCCTCGTGCTGCTGATCACCGTCAACTATCTCTCTAAACGCATCACCAAAGCCGGACTGTTCTAAGAAAAGCCACCATCACCGAGGACAACGATGTCACCACAACCCGAATCCCACTGCCCCACCTGCACTGATTCGCAGATGCCTCTGCGTCTGTCCCGTCGGTCGGCGCTGGTGTCCGCAGGAACGCTCGTTGGTGCACTGGGCCTGGCCGGATGCAGCGGTTCAGGCGGTGGCGGCTCTGCCGGACAGAGCCCCGACTATGCCCAGGGCTCGGCTTCGCTTGAAGTCGAACTTCCGCCGGAGATCGATGGACCGATCTACCCCGAGGGGTATGCGGGGCCGCGGCTGAGGGACTACTCGCCCTTTTACAGCGGCGATGAGACGTTCACCGTGCTCACCCGGTCCGCCCCGGGAAACAACCTCAAGACAAACGCGTTCTCCGCATTCCTCGAGGAGCAGACCGGTGTCACAGTCGACTATCAGACTGTCCCGATGGGCGATGATGGCACGACGAAGGTCAATGCCATCATCTCCAGCGGCGATCTCCCCGACGCCTTCATGCTGGGTCCGGAATGGATGGGAGGCTTCAGCCCCTCCGAGCTGTATGTCTACGGTGAACAAGGCCTTTTCCAGCCTCTCGACGAACTGATCGACAAGTGGGCGCCAGAGCTCCAGCAGCATTTCTCTCAGTTCAGCGAATTCCGACCCGCTCTGACCGCACCGAACGGGCGCATGTACGCTTTCCCGTCCATCAACCAGTGCTTCCATTGCCGGTCGAGCTCCGCGCGCACATGGGTCAATAAGAACTGGCTCGCGGAGATCGGGGCGGATGCAGGACCGACGAACACCGACGAACTACGCGAAGTTCTCAGGGAATTTGCGGGACGTCATCCTGAGGGCAAGGCTTTCTCCGGCTTTAAAGATGAGTTGCCCATCGAGTTCTTCGCCTCGGCCTTCCTGAACCCCGGTATCGACTATCTTCGGAAGAACGGGGAGGCCGTCGAGTACACACCGGTCCTCGACGAGTTCCGCGAAGCACTGCGGTACATCCGCTCCTTGGTCGATGAAGCGCTCGTGGACCCGAACCTCTTCACGCAGACGTCTGAGCAGTTCCAGCGTCTCACCATGCACCCGGATGGAAATCGAGTCGGTTTCGCCCACGCTTCATCTCAGGGCTGGCTCGCCACCGATGAACTCTCCAAACCAGAATCAGTCATCAACCAGTTCGTCATCCAGCAACCGCTCGATGGACCAAACGGGAAAGCAACCATCCCCTGGAAATATGACGCTGGCGCATACATCGGGCTCGTCATCACACAGGCCTGCAAGGACCCAGAGACCTTGGTGCGCTGGGCTGACTTCCAGATGTCGCTCATGTCCACGCTGTCGATGCGACTGGGCCCCTTCGAGAAGGCCTGGACGTGGGCGAAGGAGGGAACCACCGGCATTGACGGCAAGCAGGCCATGTACGAGCGGATCCCACAGACCGAGGAGAGCAGCAAGCAGCTCAAGAACACCTCCTGGGACGAATGGGGACCGTTCAGCCTGTCGATGGATGTGCGGCACGCCGAGGCTGTTGACGCCACCCGCTCCGTCGAGCCCGCCCTCTACGAAGCAGGCACGCTGTACGAGCAGTGGGCCTCTCCAGAGGATGAGTACTTCGCTCAGCCCTTCTACACCACTGACCAGGCAGCGGAGATCGGCGAGTACGCGACGAATATTTCGACGATCACGACGCGGTACATCACGGATTTCAGTATCGGCCGAGCCGAGATCGACGACGACGCGGCCTGGAAGCAGTTCGCCTCTGAACTCGAGAACGCCGGCCTGTCCCGCTACCTCGAGGTCCAGGCCGAGGCAAGCAAGGCCAGCTCCTGATCACCCCCGGCCGAAGGCACGGCCATCTATCACCCGAAAGACATTGCCATGACACACACACCAGACCGTTCTCTCACTCGCCGTGGCCTGCTAGCTCGAGCAGGCGCTGTTTCCGCTGCCGCGCTCTCCGCCCCTACTGTGCTTGCCGCCTGCTCCGGCGGCTCCAGCGGTGGCACTGGTGCCGACGTCGTCGGTGACGCGGACTACAAGCAGGGAAGCGCCTCGCTCAAGGTTGAGATGAGCCCCGAGATCGACGGCGTGAACTACCCGGAGGGCTACAAGGGCCCGAAGGCTCGCGCCCTCGAGCCCTTCGCCGACGGCTCCACCGAGTTCACCATGCTCACCCGAACCATTCCGGGACTCGACTACTCCACCAACTACTACGCCCAATACCTCGAGGAGGTCACAGGTGTAAAGGTGAAGTACGAGCCGGTTCCGCTCGGTGATGACGGCCAGACCAAGGTCAACGCCATTCTCAGCGCCGGCGACCTCCCGCACGCGCTGATGACGGGCATGGGCCTCTTCTCGGTCTCACAGATCAGCGTGTATGGCCAGCAGGGGTTGTTCCTCCCGGTGGACAAGCTGATCGACGAGCATGCCCCGCACATCCGCGACATGTTCGACACCTTCCCCGACATGCGTTCGCTGTTCACCTCACCCGATGGCCGCATGTACGCGGTACCGGCGATGAACGACTGCTTCCACTGCAAGAGCGAACCCGTGCGCACCTGGTACAACCACAACTGGCTGGACGCCGTCGGAGCATCCGTGCCAGAGACACTGGAAGACTTCGACGCCCTCCTCGAGGAATGGAAGACGTGGTCGGATCTGCCGAAGAACGCCGCACTCGTTCTCTCTGACTCCGATTCGATGATGCGCCTGTTCAACTTCTTCCAGGGATCTTTCCTGCCCAACACCACGACCTACACCGCGCTAATCGACGGCAAGGTCACCTGGCTCCCCACGCAGGACGCCTACCGGGAGGGCATGATTTGGATCCAGGAGCAGTTCGCCAAGGGCAACTTCCACCAGGGCATCCTGTCGCTCACAAATGACCAGCTCAAGCAGTACGGCGATGATCCGAACGGTCCCCGATTCGGCATCACCACCGGCGGTTCCCAGGGCACCTTTACCGCGAACACCAACATGGCGGATGAGACGTCGGCAGCCGTCATCATGAAGCCCCTGCCGCCGATGGCCGGTCCGAACGGCGTGCGCACGAGCGACTGGCTCTGGTACCAGATAGGCTCGCCCAACTTTGTGATCACGAACTCGTGTCCCGATCCCGTGACCATGATTCGTTGGGCGGACTACCAGTACGAGCTCGCCACCACCGTTTCCTTGGGGCGCGGCGAGAGAGGTACTGGATGGGACTGGGCCGATACGGACCAGCAGGGCATCGATGGGAAAGCGGCTGTCTACCAGGTCATTCCAGAGAACGCTGAGCTGGAGAACCAGGTGTGGTGGGAATGGGGCCCTTCCTACAAGTCCATGGACCAGCGCCATGGCGAGGCTGTTCTCGAGGGCGGCGCATCAATCGAACCGTCGCTCTATGAGGCGGGGAAAGCCTACGAGCCGTACCAGGTTCCGAAGGAGCAGTGCATCCCGACCCTCGCATACGACATGGATCAGTCGGCTGAGATCGGCGAGCTGCGCACCAACCTCGAGCAGTATCTTCAGCAGAGCTACGCCAATCTGGCCACTGGCAAGGTGGATTTCACGAAGGACGCCGACTGGAAGGCGTACACGGAGAAATTCGAGTCAATCGGCCTCGCCCGCGCACTCGAGATCGAACAGGCCGCGTACGACCAGCAGTACTGATCGCCCCCAGGCTTGTCGTCGGTGTGAGTCGTCCCGTCGGCCACTCCGCATCCATGCCGCGCACGCCGCCGCAGATCCAACCGGACCGCGGCGGCGTCGCTGCATCCACCCCGACCATCGCACCAGTGTTCAGGAGACGCACGATGACCACCGCTCCCATCACCCGACGCGGCTACATGCTCGATATCTCCCGTGACCGCGTTCCGACCTCTAAGACCCTGCGCTGGCTTGTGACCGAGGTGCTTGCGCCCCTCGGGTACACACAGCTCGAGCTGTACATGGAGCACACCTTCGCCCATGCAGGTCACGACGACGTCTGGGGCAAGGCGTCTCCCCTGAATGCGCAGGAGATGCGGGAGCTGGATGACCTGTGCGCAGAACACGGCATCGACCTGGTGCCGAACCAGAACGTGGTGGGTCACATGGAGCGGTGGCTGCAGCATGACCGTCTGCGCCACCGTGCGGAGCGGCCTGATCTCGAGGAGCCAACCACACTTGCCCCTACGCCCGAGAACGCAGCTTTTGCCCAGGAGCTGCTGGAAGGGCTGACCGCGACGTGCCGCACGCAGGCGGTGAACATCGGCGGTGATGAACCGTGGGAACTCGGCACTGGCGTCTCACAGGAGGACTGCGAGCAACGAGGGCTCGGCACCGTGTACGCCGAACATCTCGCCAGAATCGCTGCGCCGTGGTGTGATCGCGGCTACCGGGTGCAGATGTGGGCCGATGTGCTCGAGCACCACCCGGATAATGCCGCCCTGCTTCCCGACGGCATCGAACCGATCGTGTGGATCTATGAATCACCGACGATGCTGAAACGGGTACGGGATCCGCGTGCGATCCCTGATTCCGAGGTGAACCGCGGTCTAGCCGACGGATTCGCCCGCCGCCTGACCCCGCTCATCGCGCGCGGTATGGCTCCCTGGGCTGCACCGGGCACCGGCGCGTGGAACAGTGTGGCCGGCCGCACCGCGAATGCCTGGGAGAACATCGCTGATGCCGCCCGCGCCCTGGTGGACTGCGCGCCCCCGGCGGGCTGTGAACGTGGCGGGCTGCTACTCACACACTGGGGTGATCATGGCTCGTGGGAGCCATACGTGCTGCAGGTGGTGCCACTGGCCTATGCTTCAGTGCTTGCCCGGGATCCTCACGGCGCGACGCAAGCGCAGGCACATGAACTGGCTGCTCGCATCATCGGCGACGCGGAGCTGAAGAGCGTGCTGGATCTCGGGTCCCTGGACACCCTGCTACCGCTGACAGCATTGAACGCGACCCTGCTGGGTCACGTGTTCCTGGGCATCGAGCTGACGGAGCACGATCGGCCACGCGCCGACCAGACCGCGGCAGCCCGGAAGGTTATCGAACGGGTTCGCGCACGTCATGCGGGGGCTGAGTCAGGGCATGCCGCGGATCTGCTTCAGGTGGCGGACCTCGCGGATCTCTGCCTGGATGCGGCAACTGGCCCCGTGCCGCAGAGCCGGATCCGTCAGGTGCTCGAGGGGCAACGCCGGGCCTGGTCCCGCACCTCCCGGCCCGGTGGCCTCGACGATGCGCTCCAGCGCCCGGCTCTCATGCGCCGCTGACCCGGCTAACTCGTCGGCACCCGTTCACACCTGAGCGTCGGGCCGCTCGGTGGTCGCGAGATAGGCGATCTGCTCGTCAGGCACAGGAGCGTCACCAGCGTCGTAGGTGAGCACCGCCTCCAGGCATCCCCCGTCGCCGTCGAGCTCGATCCGCAGGCTGTCGACCTCCACGGGCTGCGGCAGA
This sequence comes from Brachybacterium timonense, assembly GCF_900258505.1. GTDB lineage: Bacteria > Actinomycetota > Actinomycetes > Actinomycetales > Dermabacteraceae > Brachybacterium > Brachybacterium timonense. The sequence continues at coordinate 1,375,810 of NZ_LT984895.1, read as the reverse complement.
CGGTGGATGCGGCGTACGCCAACGGTCTGCCCGGCGGCGATCTCACGCTCTCCCGCGAGAATGCGGTGCCCCGTGATGCGCTGCCCGCTGACGAGGTTCTCCCGTAGCTCCACATGATCGACCCGCAGAGCTTCACCGTCGGCACTGAGCCGAGCAGTCAGACCGTCAGCGTTCTCGCTGAGCACGGCGGTGCGCGGGCGACCGAAGCGGGCCTGAAGAGCCCGAGCAAGCTCCGTGACGCGTGCAGCGTCCTCGGGGTCGATGCGGCCACGTCGGTCCGGTGGGATGTTCAGCAGCAGTCCGGCCCCCAGGCCGATCGAGCGGTCGTGGATGGCCAGGAGATGCGAGAGGGACTTGGGTTCCTCGCCTTCTTGCCAGAACCAGCCGCGTCGCAGCGAGACGTCGCATTCTGGCGGCAGGTAACGGGCCTGTCCCAGGGCGACCACGTCCTCGTCGTAGTTATTGAGGTCCGTGGAGCGCACGACGTACTCGACAGGGTCGCTGGCCAGCCCGTCTTCGTTGCCGACCCACCGGATGGTGGCCGGCCCCATGTTGAACACCATGGCACCGGGCTGGAGCTCGTCGATCAACGCACCGATGCGTTCCCAGTCGTACTCACGGCCAGCTGACCCGGCGCCGTCGAACCACAGTTCCATCAGCGGACCGTAATCAGTGCACAGCTCACGCAGCTGGCGACAATAGAACTCGTCGTAGGCGGCGGGATCCTCGTAGCATTCGGCGTTGCGGTCCCACGGTGAGAGGTATAGGCCCAACTCGAGTCCATGGCGGCGGCACGCGTCGGCCACCTCACGCACCACGTCGCCGGCGCCGTCCTTCCATGGGGACGAGGCCACGGAGTAGTCGGTGGTGGCAGTGGGCCACAGGCAGAAGCCGTCATGATGCTTCGCGGTGAGGATCACGTAGGCGGCGCCGAGCTCTTTCGCTGTGCGCACCCACTCGTCGGCGTCGAGGTCGGTGGGGTTGAAGACCGACGGTGGCACCGTCCCATCGGACCATTCCAGGCCAGAGAAGGTGTTGACACCGAAATGAAAGAAGACACCAAGGCCTTTCTTCTGCCATTCCAGCTGTTCAGGTGTTGGGGCAAGGATGTTTTCCGATGTGGACTGCATGAACAAAGTCAACCAGACATCGGGTGTTTTGACGAGTGGTTCGGCGCATCCCCAACGACCCTCGGCTAGCATCCGAGGTGTGGAAGGGCAGAACGGACACAGCACACAACCTCGACAGCGGCGCCATCCCGACGCGAGCCGCGCACCGCGCTCGCGCGACGCCGGATCGCCACCCGCCTGGGTGATGCGCTCGAACGAGATCATCGAGTCTGTGCTGTTCTGGATCGGCACCAGCCTGCTGTGGCTGGCGTTCAGCCTGCTGGGGCTGCTCGTTCTCGGCGTCGCCCCCGCCACCTGCGCCGCCGCGGACGTGATGCGCGCCCGCGCACAGGACGAGTCCCCCCACCTTTTTCGTGTGATGTGGCGCGCCTACCGGGAGCAGTTCGTCCGCGCGAATCTGCGACTCCTCCCGCTGATCCTCATTCAGGTGGCCTCGATCGGCAGTCTCTCGCTCGCCGTCCGAACGCTTGGGCAATCCCCCGGATACGGCGCGGCGATGGCCACGATCTCCACCCTCGCCGGCGCCTGGGCGACGTCCAGCCTGATGGTGATGGTCGCCTCCCCACGCGTGCGCCGCCAAGACTGGCCGGTGACGATGCGACTTGCCCTGCTCTTCCCGGGAGCGATCCCGCTGCGATCCCTGCTCGCGCTGTTCGCCGTCGCACTGTGGTCGCTGCTCAGCATCGTGCTGCCCCCCGTCGGCGCCCTGCTGGGACCGGCTGGCGCCGTACGGATCGCCGATGCCCTGCTGCGCGATCCAGTGGCTACTGTTCTCGCGACGATCGATGCGGCGCACAGCGACACAGCCGCCGACGGCTCAGCACCACAGCTGTCTCCTATACACAACCGACGACAGCTGGCTCCCACCCTGTGCATAACTTGGTGGGTGCCGGTTCCCTCAAAAAAAAAAATCAATAATAGCAATGTGATCACGCAGACACTGTCTAGCACGAGGTTGAATCGGCCTGATAACA
>NZ_LT984895.1:1350126-1373695 GCF_900258505.1 Brachybacterium timonense | reverse complement strand
CACTGTCGTTTTTGTCGGAAGGGTAGGGCGTGTGCAGGAGACTGGACGGAGTAGGTCGTCGGCAGCGTCAGATGTGTATAGGGGCCAGTGCCCGGCCTCAGCACACCGACGAACAGGACTAGGCTGGTTGCCGATGCCCGTTGCCGATGCCGGCAACGGCGACCCAGGACCAACGCGAACGGGAGAGCCATGGCCGACCTCACGGTGGATGTCACACGCACCGATGCGATCCTGATCGGCGGCGGGATCGCGAGCGCTACCGTTGCCGCCCTCCTCAGTGAGCTCGAACCAGGCGCACGGATCCACGTGGTGGAGAAACTGGATGCTGTGGGCCAGGAGTCCAGCGACGGCTGGAACAACGCCGGCACCGGCCACTCCGCACTGTGCGAGCTGAACTACACACCGCAGGACGTCGACGGCTCCGTGAGCCCCACCAAGGCGATCCACATCAATGAGCAGTTCCAGGTCTCACGCCAGTTCTGGGCGCACCTGGTAGAGAACGACCGGATCGACGCACCCGACCGGTTCATCCACTCCGTTCCCCACATGAGCTTCGTGCATGGGGTGGAGAGCGCAGACTTCCTACGTCGACGCCACGAGGCGTTGCGCTCCAATCCGCTGTTCTCCGCCATGGAGTTCACCACCGAGCATGCACAGCTGGCCGAATGGGCGCCGCTTGTCGCGCAGGACCGCCCGGTCACCGAGACCATTGCCGCCACCTGGTCCCCCGACGGCACCGACGTGAACTTCGGTGAGCTGACCCGCAGCCTGCTCGACTTCGCCCGCCGCGTGGGTACAACGGTGAACACCGGCTGGGAGGTCATCGACCTGCGCCGCATGGGCGCCGAGTGGGGTGTGATGGCCAAGCGCGCCGACGGCACCGTGCACGTGTGGCGGGCACCCTTCGTGTTCGTCGGCGCCGGCGGGAACGCACTGCCGCTGCTGCAGAAGTCCGGTATCGAGGAGATCCGCGGCTTCGGCGGCTTCCCGATCTCCGGTCAGTGGCTGCGCTGCACCAACCCCGATGTGATCGCACGCCACGACGCGAAGGTGTACGGCAAGGCCGCCGTGGGCGCTCCGCCCATGAGTGTGCCGCACCTGGACACCCGCTACATCGACGGGAAGCGTTCGCTGATGTTCGGCCCCTACGCCGGCTGGTCGCCGAAGTTCTTGAAGACCGGCCGCTGGACTGATCTGCCGGCTTCCGTGAAGCCCGACAATCTGCGCCAGATGCTCGCCGTCGCTCCACCGAACATCGACCTCATGACCTACCTGGTCAAGGAGCTCGCGGCCACGCACCAGCAGCGCTACCAGGCGCTGCTCGAGTACATGCCCTCGGCTCGCGAGGAGGATTGGGAGCAGGTCACCGCTGGTCAGCGCGTGCAGGTGATCGCCCCCGACACGAAGAAAGTGGGCGTTCTCCAGTTCGGCACCCAGCTCATCACTGCCGCCGACGGCACCATCGCGGGCATGCTCGGCGCCTCACCGGGCGCGTCGATCGCCACGACGATCATGCTGGAGATGCTCACTCGCGTCTTCCCGCAGCGCCGCGACGCGTGGGAGCCGGCGATCCGCCAGATGATCCCCAGCTGGGGGACGCGCCTGTCGGACGACCCCACCGCTGCACGCGAATCGCTGGCGCATACCGCCGACGCGCTCGGCCTCTCCCACAGCTGAGGAAGGACGCCCCATGCGGATCTCCCTGATGACCACCTGCCTGGTGGATGTGATGGCACCGGACGTTGCCCGCTCCACGGTGCTGCTGCTCGAGCGGCTCGGGCACGAGGTCGTATTCGACCCGCGCCAGACCTGCTGCGGACAGATGCACACCAACACCGGGTACTACACGGAAGCGGCGCCCGTGGTGCGCAGCTTCGTGGACACCTTCGAGCCGCAGCTGGACGAGGTCGACGCGATCGTCATGCCGTCGGGCTCCTGCGCCGGGTGCGTACGGGACCAGCACGCGAAGGTGGCCGCCCACGAAGGCGACGCGCGGCTTGGCGAACGAGCCGCCCGCGTGGCAGCGAAGACCTATGAGCTCTCGGAGCTGCTGGTGGATGTGCTCGGCGTGACCGACGTCGGCGCCTATTTCCCGCACCGCGTCACGTACCATCCCACCTGCCATTCGATGCGCATGCTCAAGGTGGGGCCGCGTCCGCTGCGGCTGCTGCGCGCTGTCGAGGACATCGAGGTGGTGAACCTCCCCCAGTCCGACACCTGCTGCGGCTTCGGCGGCACGTTCTCCGTGAAGAACGACGCCACCAGCGACGCAATGGTCACCGATAAGGCCGCGAACGTGGTGCGCTCGGGCGCCGAATACGTGGTGGCAGGCGATGCTTCCTGCCTGATGAACATCGGCGGCAAGCTGCATCGCACCGGGGCACAGCCGCGCGTGATCCATCTGGCGCAGATCCTCGCCTCCACGCGCGAGGATCCCTTCGTCCCCGCCGACACGATCCTGGGGAGGGCCGAGTCATGAGCACCGTCAACCTGGGCATGCCGAGCGTGCGGCCCCAGCATGCCTCGCCCTCCTCGAACCTCCGCGGCGCGCACGCGTTCCCTCAGGCGGCTCGCGGCGAGTTGGCCGATGACACCCTCCGTGCGACGCTGCAGCAGGCCACAGGCACGATCCAGGCCAAGCGCGCCGCCGCCGTGCGGGAGGTGCGGGACTGGCAGAAGCTGCGCGACGCCGGCGCCGGGATGAAACGCCACGCCATGGATCATCTGCCGGATCTGCTCGAGCAGCTTGAGCAGTCCGTCACCGCAGCCGGCGGTGTGGTGCACTGGGCGCGCGACGCCGAGGAGGCAGGAGACCTGGTCACCCGCCTGGTGCTCGAGCGTGAGGCGCGCACAGTCCTGAAGGTGAAGTCGATGCTCACCCAGGAGATCGGGCTGAATGAGACCCTCGCGGCCGCCGGGGTGGACGCGATCGAGACCGACCTCGCCGAGCTGATCGTGCAGCTCGCCGATGACACACCCAGTCACATCCTGGTGCCGGCGATCCACCGCAACCGCACGGAGATCCGGGATCTGTTCCGCCGCACCATGCCGGACATCGACCCGGACATCACGGATGATCCCGCGCAGCTCGCCGCGGCGGCGCGGCGCTTCCTGCGCGAGCGTTTCCTGGACCTGCCCGGCGGCGTCGCGATCTCTGGTGCGAACGCCGCGATCGCCGAGACCGGCACCATGGTGGTGGTCGAATCGGAGGGGAACGGCCGCATGTGCCTGACCCTGCCGAGGACCCTCATCACGGTGATGGGCATCGAGAAGGTGCTGCCCACCTTCGAGGATCTCGAGGTACACCTCCAGCTGCTGCCCCGGTCCTCGACCGGTGAGCGGATGAACCCGTACACGACTCTGTTCACGGGTGTGCATCCCGGGGACGGCCCCGAGGAATTCCATCTGGTGCTGGTCGACAACGGGCGCAGCGCAGTGCTCGCCGATCCGCAGGGCCGCGACGCGCTGCACTGCATCCGCTGCTCCGCCTGTCTGAACGTCTGCCCGGTCTACGCCCGCACCGGCGGTCACGCCTACGGTTCGACGTATCCGGGTCCGATCGGTGCGATCCTCACACCGCAGCTCACCGGTATGGGCGACGGCGATGACCCCAGCTCGTCGCTGCCGTACGCCTCCAGCCTGTGCGGCGCCTGCTACGACGTCTGCCCCGTGAAGATCGACATCCCGAGCATCCTCGTGCATCTGCGCTCCCGGCATGTCGATGAGCGTCGCCAGACTCGCGGCCAGTTCCACGGCACCTGGGATGTGGCCATGCGCGCGGCGAGCCGCCTGATGAGCTCACCGCGCGTGTACGACACGGTGGTGCGCACCGCTGGTCCCGCCAAGCGTCTGCTGCCCGGGGACAACATCGGCCCGCTGCCGCATGTGCTGCCGGTGGTGCCGGGCTGGACCGATCACCGTGATCTGCCGCGGCCCACACGCTCCTTCCGTTCCTGGTGGAAGGAGCACGAGGCGCAGCGCAGCCATCGGACAACCGACGGGGCGTCTACAGCAGATCCGCAGCAGGCATCGACCGACGACGAGAACCGCGGAAAGGAGCAGGCATGAGCCCGAGGAGTCGAGCAGGAGTCGCCGACCCGTCTCAGCGCCCCGAGCGTTCCGACCGGCTCAGCGCCAAGGACGAGATCCTGGCCCGCCTGCGCACTGCCCTCGCCGAGCCCGGACAGCCTGAACCACTGGACGCAGAGCAGGTGCCGCGCGCCTATCAGCGCGCCGACTCGAAGCAGGAGACCGCCACGGACCCGGCGAAGATCCGCGACGTGCTCGTCGGCCGCCTGGAGGAGTACGGCGTTCACGTGCACCGCACCGACGCTGCGGGCCTTCCCGCGACCGTCGCCCAGGCGCTCGACGGGAAGCGTCCCGTGCTTGCCGCGCCTGGCGTGCCCGCTTCCTGGCTTGACGCCGTGACCGACGAGATTGCGTATGCCACCGGCGCCGAGTCAGCCCGCGAGCTGGATGCTGTCGGCGCCGTCGTCACCGGCTGTCACACGGTGATCGCTTTGACCGGCACCGTCGTGCTGCGCTCCGACGACGTGTGCGGCGCGCGTGCGCTCAGTCTTGTGCCTGACCATCACGTGGTGGTGGTGCGACCCGAGCAGATCGTGCTCGGCGTGCCCGCCGGTATCCGCCGCATGCAGGAGGATCCGTGCGCTGCCTGGACGATGGTCTCCGGCCCGAGCGCCACCAGTGACATTGAGCTGAGCCGCGTGGATGGTGTCCACGGCCCGCGCACGCTGCACGTGATCATTCTTGATCCCGAAACCGCTGAGAACCACCAGGAGACGTCCGATGACAGCACCGATTCCTGAAGCCGCCCCGCCCACCGACCGCGGCGACCGCTACCTGCTCACGGCCGGGGACTACAGCGCAGAGATCAGCGCCGTGGGCGCCACCGTCGAAGCGCTCACGATCAGTGGCCGCGACCTGCTGGTGCGCAGCCCGGAGCAGGGTCCGATGCTGTTCTACCGCGGCGCCATCGTGGCCCCGTGGCCGAACCGGATCGGTGACGGCCTGTACACCTGGGACGGAAGAGAGATCCAGGCTGCGATCAATGAGCCGGAGCGGAACAACACCCTGCACGGGCTGGTGTCCTTCCAGCTGTTCACCGCCGCGGACCTCACAGAGGACTCCGTCACGCTGCGCAGTGAGCTGTTCCCCTCCCCCGGCTACCCGTTCCATGTGCTGCTCACTGTGGTCCACAGCCTCTCCGCGCAGAACGGGCTGACCACGACGGTCACTGCCCGCAACCTGGGCGAGGCGGACGCCCCCTACGGTGTCTGCCCCCACCCGTACCTCGTGGCCGGTACGGAACCGCTGGATGAGTGGACGTTGCAGGTCGAGGCCGCCACGCACCTGACCGTCACCCCGGACCGGCTGCTGCCCACGGGCACGGAGCCCATTACGTCCGGCAGCGCCCTGGACTTCGCGGCAGGACGGGTGATCGGTGATCAGGCGATCGACGACGCCGTCACCGATCTTGCCCGCGACGAGAACGGTCGGCTGCAGGTGCGCGTGACTGCCCCGAGCGGCACGGGCGTGGCTATGAGCGCGGGCCCTGAGTGCCCGTGGCTGCAGATTCACACCGCGGATCGTCCCGAGGCCGAGCACAACCGCCGTGGTCTCGCCGTCGAGCCCATGACCTGCCCACCCGATGCGTTCCGCACCGGCACCGACGTGGTGCGTCTGGCACCCGGTCAGGAGCATACGGCGAGCTGGACCATCAGCGGCTGGTGAGCACAGGAACCCAACACAGCCCCGATCAGCCCTGCTGAACATGGGGAACGGCCCGGGACCACATGGTCCCGGGCCGTTCCCCATGCGGCCTGCGTTCAGCTGCGCCGCATCAAGCAGAAACTCAGCTCCGCATCACTTGCCGTGCGCCTGGTAGTAGGCGCGACGGATCTCGCCGGAGACGCGACCGCGGTCCGAGACCTTCATTCCCTGCTCGCGGGCCCACTCACGGATCACCGCGGTGTCGCTGTTGCGAGACCGGGTGCTGGTGGAGCGGGTACGGCGCCCAGCGGTGCTGCGACGTGCCTTCTCGACCCACGACGAGAGATCAGCGCGCAGGGCAGCAGCATTCTGCTCGGACAGATCGATCTCATAGGTCACGCCGTCGAGCCCGAATTCGACAGTCGTGCTCGCCTCCGAACCGTCGATGTCATCGATCAGCTCGACGATAGTTCTCCGTGCCACAACACTCTCCTTCTCCAGGCTCTCTGCCCGTGCCATCGATTCACCGATTCCATGTCACCGATTCCGTACGATCGTTCATGACGTCGCGCCGTGTTGTGACGGCATGTGGTGGTTCCATGTGATCGGCTGCCCAGTATGGGCGATGTTCCTGAGTGTATACACAGGAACCCTCGCGAGTGAAGCGCACTCGCGCCCATTTACCTTTGCGGCCCGGGATTCACCTCAGCCGATCGCCGTACGACGGATCACCGCACATCGGATTATTGACGCGTGGCGCTCTTCGGATCGTCTGCAGGATTCTCGGCACTGCGAAGGGAATTCGGTGCGGTGGAATGCGCAGCGTAGAGCTCTTCCTCGGCACGCCGATCCGCCTCCCGCTCACGCCGATCAGCGGAGAGGATCGCACGGATCGCGAACCAGAACAGCAGCCCCACGCCGATAGACGGCACCAGGGCGCCCGCCTCGAACCAGAAACCGCCCACCTCAGGCCTCCGGCTTCACCAGGGGGAAGAGAATCGTGTCCCGGATCCCCAGCCCTGTCAGGGCCATGAGGAGGCGGTCCATGCCCATGCCCATACCGCCCGTCGGCGGCAGCGCATGCTCCATGGCCTCCAGGAAGTCCTCGTCCAGGCGCATCGCCTCGTCATCGCCCTGGGCGGCCAGCCGTGCCTGCTGGGCAAAGCGCTCGCGCTGAATCACCGGATCCACCAGCTCGGAATACCCGGTGGCGAGCTCAAAGCCGCGCACGTACAGATCCCATTTCTCCACCACACCCGGCGTGCTGCGGTGCTGACGCACAAGCGGACTGGTCTCCACGGGGAAATCGCACACGAACGTCGGCGCATGCAGATGGTCACCCACACGATGCTCGAACAGCTCCTCAACGAGCTTTCCATGCCCGTACGCGGGATTATCCAGATCGATGTCGAGCGAGTGACCGATGGCGCGCAGGGCCTCGGGCGTTGTCTCGGGAGTGATCTCCTCCCCGAGGGATTCCGACAGCGAACCGTAGACGGTGATCCTGTCCCACTCACCGGAGAGGTCGTATTCGCTGCCGTCGGACAGCGAGACCTGCAGTGAGCCGGTGGCGGCCACAGCGGCTTCCTGGACAAGCTCCCGGGTGAGAGCACCGATGGTGTTGTAATCGCCGTATGCCTGGTACGCCTCGAGCATGGCAAATTCGGGGGAATGCGTGGAATCCGCGCCTTCATTGCGGAAGTTCCGGTTGATCTCGAAGACCCGTTCGAGACCGCCGACGGCTGCACGCTTGAGGAACAGTTCAGGAGCGATCCGCAGGTACAGATCCATGTCGAACGCATTCATATGCGTGACGAAGGGGCGCGCCGCTGCGCCGGACGGGATCACCTGCAGCATGGGTGTCTCCACCTCGAGGAAGTCCCGGCGGTGGAAGGACTCACGCAGCGAGCGCATCACCTCGGCACGCAGGCGCACCATGTCGCGTGCTTCCTGGCGCACGATGAGGTCCACGTAGCGGCGGCGAACACGCGATTCCTCGGACAGGCCCGCGTGCAGAACCGGCAGCGGACGCACGGCCTTGGCAGCCATCGCCCATTCGTCGGCGAACACAGACAGCTCGCCGCGGCGTGAGGCGCCCACACGGCCGTGGAAGAACACGTGGTCACCCAGGTCAACATCCGCCTTGAGATCCGCCAGACGCTCGGCGCCCACCACCGCCTGCGAGAGCATGATCTGCAGGCGCTCCCCCGCACCGTCTTGGATGCTCACGAAGGCGAGCTTGCCGGTGTTGCGCTGGAACACGACGCGTCCGGCAACACCCACTACGTCCTGCGTCTCCTGCCCGGCCTCCAGATGGCCGTAGTCAGCACGGATCTGCGCGATGGTGGTGGTGATCGGCACGGAGACGGGGTACGCCTCCTGCCCGGAGGCCAGCAGCCGTTCCCGCTTCGCCTTACGCACGGCGATCTGGTCGGAGGTGTCCAGCGGCTCGGTGGCGTCGGCGTTCTCAGTCATGCTTGCGATTCTTGCAGATCCGCGGCCGTGCGTGCCCGTCGGGGCGGGTCTACATCAGGGCTGTGTCACCGGAACCACAGTGGCGTCCAGCAGGCGTGTGCCCTCGATGCGGGCGGCGAGCATCACCAGGAGCTCGCCTCGAGCATCCTCCCCTGCTTCCTCAAACGTCGTGGGGTCGATCAGCAGCCGGTAATCCCAGTGCACGCTCTGCTCTCCCGCGCTGGTATCGCCAGCACTGGCCGTGTCGGTATCGGTTGCCGCGTCGACAGGCTGTGTCCCGTCGGCGTCTGCATCCAGCACTGCGCGGATCGCAGCGGCCGACGGTGCAGCGGCTTCGACCGCGCGGATGGTGCGCGAGAGCACGAGGGCCTGCTCTCGGCCAGCATCGCTGAGATAGGCGTTGCGGCTGGAGAGGGCGAGCCCGGTGGGCTCGCGCATGATGTCGACGGCGTCGATGCGCACCGGCAGGTCGAGGTCGGCCACCAGGCGCTGCACGAGGGCGAGCTGCTGCGCGTCCTTGCGTCCGAACACGGCCACGTGGGGCTGGACGAGGTTCAGCAGTTTCGTGACCACGGTGAGCACGCCGTCGAAGTGGCCGGGCCGCATAGCGCCTTCGTAGCGTCGACCGGCCTGTCCGGCGCTGACGCTCACCACCGGCGGAAGTACCGGATACATCTCCTCGACCGGTGGGGCGAACACAACATCCACCAGTCCGTCGACGAGGGCCAGGTCGGCGTCGATCTGGCGGGGGTAGGCCTCGTAGTCCTCGCCGGGGCCGAACTGGAGGGGATTGACGAAGTCGGTGAGCACCACGGCGTCGGCGACCTCGCGGGCTCGATGGACCAGCTGCAGATGTCCGTCGTGCAGCGCCCCCATGGTCATGACCACGGCAACGGTCCCCGACAGGCCAGCGCGCGCATCTCGAAGGGCGGCACGGGTGGTGATCAAGCGGGTGGTGCTCATGGCTGCTCCTCCTCGGTGGGATCAACTGCCTCATGCGGGGCGTCAAGCACCGCGCGGACGGCACGGGCCTGCTCGGGGTCCAGTCCCGCGCGTTCCAGTGCTGCGCGTGCGAGTGCACGGTACACCTCGGTCGTATCCCCACTGCCGGCGCGGACGGCAGTCGCATCGAGATCGGTGAGCGCCTCCAGGTGGGCGCGTACAACTTCGGCGTCACCGCGCGAGACGGGGCCGGTGAGTGCCGCTGCACCGTGCGCGAGTGCGTTGTCCAGGGATGCGGTCAGCAGCGGCTGCAGATATGCACCGGGATTCTCGAGCCCGATCCGGGCGAGGATGTCGCGGGCCTGGTCCACGAGCACCACCAGGTGGTTCGAGGCGTGAGCGAGGGCCGCGTGGTAGGCGATGCGGTCTCCTTCGGGGATCACCACGGCGCGTCCCTCGAGCTCGACCACGAGTGCGGCAGCAACTGGCAGGATCTCCTGGGCCGCGGTGATGCCCATCGGGCAGCCACTCAGCCGGGGCAGGTCCGCGCGGGTGCCGGTGAATGTCATGGCGGGATGCAGGGCGATGGTTGCGCTGCCTGCGCGGGCCAGCGGTGCGAGCACGTCGGTGCCGTGTGCACCGGAGGTGTGGACCACAAGCTGACCGCCGGGCACGATGCCGCTGGCGGCGATACCGCGCGCAAGGCCGGGAAGTTCGTCGTCGGGCACGGCGAGAAGCAGCATTTCGGCGCGTTCAACGATCGTGGGTACATCACACAGCGGCACGCCCGGCAGCAGGTCGGCGGCACGGTCACGGGACGCATCCGACACGGCGTAGGCGCCGACGATCCCATGGCCCTGAGCGCGCAGCGCTGCACCCAGCACGGCGCCGACCCGGCCCGCGCCGATGATGCCGATACCCAGGCGTGGCGCGTTCATGAGTGCCGTTCAGTGGCGGGATCCGGTTCCGGCACGGCAGCGTCGGTCATGCCAGCTGCTGCTGTTCGGGCGAGCGGCTTCGGCCAGTGCGCCTGGTCACGGTAACGACGCCGGGTGGCGGCGTCATGGGACAGCTCGGCGTACAGGCGGGCGGCGTCCTGACGTGGCAGCAGCGGCAGTTCGGTGGTCGTGCCGGCGACGCTGATGCTGATAGTGGCGGAGTCAAAACGGCGGTGGAGCGGGCCGTCCTCCAGCTCGACGGTCTGGATACGTTCGCGGGGTACGACGACGATCCGCCGCTCGAGGATCCCCTGGCGCACCACGACGGCCTCCGGCAGTGGGACGACCACCGTGAACCGTCGAGCGATCCAGTGCACCGGATGGGCTGCTCGCAGGCCGTGGATATCTCGGGCGCGAGCGGTGAGCAGATGTTCGAGGGTGGCGAGGTCATCGTCGGTGCCGAGCGGCGCCATGAGGTGGCTCAGTGTCCGCCCGAGCTCCTCCTGGGTGCCGACGGGCAGGATCGACTCGGCGCCGTTCTGATCATCATCCTCAGTGCCGGCGAGCTCCACCGTGGCGGTGGTCCAGCCCGGCCCGCGCCACAGCACCGGGCGTTTCAGGCTCAGCTCCTGGATTCGACCGGGGGCGACGTTGTCTGTGCGGGTGCTGAGCAGCCCGCGGCGCATCCGCAGTCCACGCTCCGTGTCGCGGGAGACGAAGCCCCAGCCAGCTTCGAGTCGTTTGAAAGCCTGCTGTGGTCCCGCGATGAGTGCTGGCACCACAGCGAGGAGGGCAGCGAAAGACCATCCATCGCTGAGGATGACGCCGACCACGACGCCGATGCCGATGATGACAGCCACACCGACGCCGATCAACAGGCTGAGATCGCGCAGCATCGAATGGATCACGCGGGCAGTGGGGATCTGGGCGATCAGCTCGCCGTCGGTCACGCCGTCGTGGAGGATCGCCCGCACGCGGTCGCCAGCAACTGCACTCTGCGCAGCACCTGCTGTGTCATGCTCGCCATCCGCACCGGGTGTGGCCTCGGCGCCATCGGCGACGGTCTGCTCCGTCGGCGCCGGTGCACCCTGCGTGCCATGGGCGACCTGCAGGATCGTGCGGCGGATCTGTTCGGCATCTGCGCTGGAGACGTACTCGATATCGAGATGGGACTCGCTGCCGCCGACGATCTCGACGCGAACCTTCGCAAGCCCCACGAGCCGGGCCAGGAATGGGCGCTCCACGGAAACGGATTCGATCTTCTCCCGTGGCGCGAAGCGCTGCGAGGTGGAGATCATGCCGCGGCGAAGAGTCACGCCGTCCTCTGTGATCTCGTAGCGCGTGAACCACCAGGACAGTGCGGAAAGTGCAACTCCCACCACGACTGCGAGCACCAGCAGGCCCAGAGCGACCAACACACGCATGACGGTGACCTCGCGCATTAGCTGCGAGATGTTCTGCGCGAAGATCACCGCCGCAATGCCAGCAATGATCTTCCACCCGGTGATCAGCGGCGTCAGCGGGTGCGTACGCCGCCCAGCGGTGGTGGATGCGCGCGTCTGGGATGCGCTCGCGTCCGCGGAGGATGCCTCCGGTATGGGGGTGTCCGCGGCGGATGGGTCGTGCTGCTGTGGTTCGGGGTTCTGGCTCATCACAGGGCTGCCATGGTCGAGATGCCGCGGTCGATCAGTCGCTGGCGCAGGCGCTCCGCCTCAGCGCGCGGCAGACCCGGCAGCGTCTGGCTCGCCGACCCGGCCGTCGAGATCTCGAGGGTCGCGATCCCGTAGTGCCGCTCCACCGGGCCCTGGGAGATCTCCACGGACTGGATGCGGCCAAAGGGCACGGTCTCCAGGCTGCGGAACATGATTCCGGAGGCGATGACCAGCTCGTCCTCCCCTTCACGCCAGCCAAGAGCGCGGACACGACGCGGGGTGAACGCCACACCTTGTACCACGACGATCAGCGGCAGCACCGCGATCAGATGCATCCACCACCAGCCAAGCCAGATGCCCGCGACGATGCAGGCGATCACAGCGAGGATCCCAATCGCGTAGCCGATCAGGCCGCCCAGGTAGCGGGCGGGAATGAGCTTCGGCGAGACCGGTTGCAGCCCGTCGACATGCAACCGACCGGACATCGTCGGCACGGGAACCGTGGATGCAGGCGCCTCGGCTCGCTCCTGAGAGCTGTCGGGCATCGATGCAGGCGGCTGGGACACACTCATGGCTCATATCGTGTCACGCGTGGAGCCCTGACCGCGGCCACCTACGGCGACCTCTGTTCCGACGTTCGTCGGACCCGGCACGGCGCCGGGGACGCAGGGAGCTCGGTGCACCGCATACAGTCCACGGGGCACGCGGTCACAAGCCGGCCTGCGCCCCCTGAGGGTCCTCTGGCGGGAGCTTCCCCCAGCTCTCCACGAGGACACCGAGCACCGCCAGGATGATGCCGGCCACGGCAGCCGCGGCCGTGGGCAGCACCGCTGCCACCAGGTCGCCGGTGCCTGTGAGCACCAGGTACAGGGCGTCGCCGGTGAAGAATCCGCCGACGATCGTGCCGGTGTAGGCGCTGGCCCGAGCAAGAAGCACGGTGCGGTACGCGGTAGGCAGATCCAACTGGTGCCGACGCGGCGCCATCGTGGGATGTTCGCGCCGTTCCTCGTTCTCCAGCATCCAGCGGCGCAGCGGCAGGCCCTGTGCCAGCAGCACGCCTGCAAGGACCAGAAGGACCAGCGCGGTGAGCCATCCGGTCACCGGCAGCGTCATGCCGCGGCTGGCCATCGCGTCGTTCATGACCGCGCCCAGGCCAGCGGCGAGCACGCCGATCAGCAGCAGCACGGGCACGGACAGTGGTTTCATGAGCGGCCGTACCCGGGAATCTCAGGTCCAGGACGCACGCCGTCGCGGTCCGCCGCACGGTCAAGCAGCGCAGCGATGGAGCCATATCCAGGGAGTGTCGCCGTCGGCCGCGCCGCCGACCACGGCGCGAGCACGAACGCACGTTCATGCGCCCTCGGGTGCGGAAGTGTCAGCGTGTCGTCGTTCTGCTGAAGCGTGCCCCAGGTAATGACATCGACGTCGAGGGTGCGCGCTCCCCAGCGCACGCCCCGTTCCCGGTAAGCGTCCTGTTCGAGCGCGTGCGCGAGCTCGAGCAGCCCCTCGGGGCTGCGAGTCGTCCGCAGGCCGATCACAGAGTTCAGGTAGGCGCCCTGGGCGGGACCGCCGACGGGATCCGTCTCCACCACGGGCCCTGTCCAGGTCACGTGCACGCCGTCGGCCGCGTCGAGCAGCTCGAGCACACGTTCCAGATGCGCGACACGGTCACCGAGATTGGTGCCGACGGCGAGAACGGCCTCGACCGGGTCAGCCTGGCGGGTGATCCGCACGCGGACATCCCCGACGGGGAGGCCGACGGGGGCCGCAGGCTTGTGCACTGTGACCGTGACGGCGCGCAGACGGGGCGACAGTGCAAGCACAGCCTGAGCGATCTGTTCGGCAAGAGTCTCGATCAGCTGGTGGGGGCGCCCCTGGATCGCCTCGAGGGCGAGCGCGGCCGCTTCCGCATAGTTGACGGTGGCGGTCAGGTCATCGGTGCGGGCCGCGGTCGCGGTGGACAGGTGCAGCCCGAGGTCCACGGTGAACGCCTGGCCGATCTCCTGTTCGGCTGCGAGCACACCGTGGCGGCCCCAAGCAGCGATCTGGGTGATCTCGACCAGGTCGTGCTGTTCGGGAGCGGTGATCGCGGCCGGGATGCTCATCGCGTCGGGCCTCGCAGGGCATGCAGCCTGTCCCCGACGCGGACGGCGGCCACCGAACCGGGCACGTCATGCACCCTGACAGCCCAGGCCCCGTGTTCGGCGGAGTAGGCGCTGATGGCGTGTGTGGCGGCGTCGCGGTCAACACCGAGGGCGGAGACGAACCGCTTGCGGGAGGCGCCGATGAGGATCGGCAGCCCGTGGCTCGCCATCGCATCCCAGTCAGCGAGAATCTGCCAGTTCTGCTCGGCGTCCTTCGCGAAGCCGAGCCCGGGATCGACCACCAGGGCGTCGTCCTCCACGCCGTCGGCGCGCAGCGCTTCCAGGCGCTCGGCAAGCTCAGCGGCGCAATCACGGGCGGGGTCGTCATAGACGGCGAGGTCATTCATCACGTCGGAGTGGCCGCGCCAGTGCATCGCCACGAACACGGGCGGCGCGCCCAGCGCGGTGCGGGCGGCGGCAACGGTCCGGCCCATCGCGGGATCCGCGGCTCCGGCGGAGACGTCGTTGATGATCAGGGCGCCAGCCCGAATGGACTCCTCGGCCACGGCAGCGCGGGTGGTGTCCACGCTCACGACGATGCCGTCAGCCGCAAGGGCGCGCACCACAGGGATCACGCGCCGCAGCTCCTCTGCCTCCTCCACACGCGCGGCTCCGGGGCGTGTGGACTCACCACCGACGTCGACGATCGCTGCCCCCTGAGCAACCAGCGTCCGGCCGTGGGCGATCGCCGCGGGCTCAGTGTCGTGCTCGCCGCCGTCGGAGAACGAGTCTGGGGTGACGTTCAGAATGCCCATCACCAGCGTGCCATGTGCAGCGAGTGCGTCAGGCAGTCCACGGGGGTGCAGGCGGTTCATCGGGCGCCTCTCAGAATGAGGGTCATGGCCTCCAGGCGCGTCGCCTCGTGCCGCAGGATCCCACGCACGGCGCTCGTGACGGTGCTGGCTCCGGCCGCGCGTACGCCGCGCATCGACATGCACATGTGTTCGGCCTCGAGCACCACGATCGCGCCGGCGGCACCGAGTTCGCGCATCAGCGCATCCGCCACTTGCGTGGTGATGCGCTCCTGCACCTGAGGGCGGCGCGCATACACGTTGACCAGGCGCGCGAGCTTCGAGAGCCCCGCCACGCCATGCTCACCGGGGATGTACCCCACATGAGCCGTGCCCATGAACGGCAGCAGGTGATGCTCGCACATGGAGTGGAAGGGGATGTCGCGCACGAGCACCAGCTCCTGGTGCTCGAGGTCGAAGGTCGTCGACAGCGGTTCATGCGCGTCCTGACTCAGACCTTCGAACACCTCGGCGTACATGCGTGCCACGCGTGCTGGGGTGTCCGTCAGCCCGTCACGGTCGGGATCCTCACCGATCGCGGCGAGGATCTCTCGGACCGCGGCCTCCACCCGGGGGCGGTCGACCGTCATCTCACAACCCCGGGGCCGAGTCGGCGCCAGGGCCCTGCTCGCGTGGGGCGCCCTCGTCGCGCGGGGCGCCGGGGATCGCCGGGCCGTCACCGCCGGGCGTGGGCAGGTCCCCCTCCCCTGGTGTGAGCGGTTCCCCGGCGTCGGAGGACTCCGAGCCGTCTGGCTGCTCGCCGCTGCCCACCAGCGGGGCGGTGAAGACGGGACGGTCGCTGCTGGACTGCCAGACCTCACGCACCGGCTGCTTGCGCACATCCCGGAAGATCTCGGCGAGTTCCTTCTCGTTCAGGGTTTCTTTCTCGAGCAGCTCGAGCACCAATCGGTCCAGCACGTCGCGGTTATCACGGATCACGGCCCAGGCTTCGTCCAGCGCATTGTCCAGAAGCTTGCGCACTTCCTCGTCGATCATCGCTGCAGTGGCCGCCCCGTACTGCGGGTTCTGGCCCTGCTGCATGCCGACGAACACCTCGTCCTGGCCACCGCCGAGCGCCACCGGGCCGAGTTCGGCGGTCATGCCCAGCTGCATCACCATGGTGCGGGCGATCTTGGTGGCGTTCTGGATATCGGAACTGGGTCCGGTGGTGACGTCGTGGAAAATGCCCTCTTCCACGGCGTATCCGCCCATCGCGTAGGCGAGGCGGTCCAGCAGTTCATTGCGGGACTGGTAGTTGCGGTCCTGGGTGGGGACCACCATCGTGTAGCCGCCGGCGCGGCCACGCGGGAGGATGGTCACCTTGGTGACCGGCGCGGAGTTGTTCAGCGCTGCCGCCACCAGAGCGTGCCCGCCCTCGTGGTAGGCGGTCATCTGCCGTTCGCGGTCAGTCATCACCTTCGAGTAGCGCTGCGGCCCCATGGAGACGCGGTCGATCGCCTCATCCAGGGCGCGCGAATCGATGATCTGGTTGTGGCTGCGGGCCGTCAGCAGTGCCGCCTCGTTCAGCACGTTGGCGAGGTCCGCACCGGACATGCCGATCGTGCGGCGCGCCACCGTCTCGAGGTCGACATCCTCAGCGAGCGGTTTCCCCTTGGCGTGCACCTCGAGGATCTGCAAGCGGCCCTTGAGGTCGGGGGCCTCCACGGCGATCTGCCGGTCGAAGCGGCCCGGGCGCAGCAAAGCGGGATCGAGGATGTCCACACGGTTGGTGGCGGCGATGAGGATCACGTTCTCGTGCTCGTCAAAGCCGTCCATCTCCACGAGCATCTGGTTGAGAGTCTGCTCGCGTTCGTCGTGCCCGCCGCCCATGCCAGCGCCGCGGTGGCGGCCGACGGCATCGATCTCGTCGATGAAGATGATCGACGGCGAGTTCTCCTTAGCGGTGTTGAACAGGTCGCGCACACGCGAGGCGCCCACACCCACGAACATCTCCACGAAGTCGGAACCGGAGATCGAGTAGAAGGGCACGTTCGCCTCGCCAGCAACAGCGCGCGCGAGCAGAGTTTTACCAGTGCCGGGAGGACCGTACAGCAGCACACCCTTGGGGATTTTCGCGCCGACGGCCTGGTAACGGCCCGGGTCCACGAGGAACTGCTTGATCTCGTCGAGCTCCTCAACGGCTTCCTCGGCGCCGGCAACGTCCTCAAAGGTGACCTTCGGGGCCTCCTTGTTGAACAGCTTCGCCTTGGATTTGCCGAACTGCATGGCGCGGCCGCCGCCCTGCGCGTTCATGATCAGGAACCAGAACAGACCGAAGAACAGCAGCAGCGGCAAGAAGGAGATCGCGAGGGTGGACCACCAGGAGCTGGTGGCGATCTCGTCGGTGTACCCCTTGGCGGGTTTCGCGTCGGCAACCGCCTTGACGACGTCGTCGCCGCGGGCGGTCACGTAGTTGAAACGGACCTGCTTGCCTTTGTCGGTCTTGCCGGCCTTGAAGTCCTCGGTGAGCACGAGGTCGACGCGCTGCTGATTGCCGTCGATGATCTTGACCTGCTCGACCTTGCCCTGTTCGAGAAGGGCCAGTCCCTGCTCGGTGTCGATCGGCTGGAAGCCGTCGCGACCGAAGAGGGAGAACAGGCCCATTCCCAGCAGGAGGGCGATGATGATCCAGATCGCGGGCCCGAGGAACGGCTTCTTTTTGGACTGTTTCGCGGTGCTCGCCATTTCAGCTCTCGTAGACCGACGGCTTCAGCACGCCGACGTAGGGGATATTGCGGTAGCGCTCGGCGTAGTCAAGCCCGTAGCCGATCACGAACTCGGTGGGAATGTCGAAGCCGACGTAGCGCACATCGATCTCGACCCGAGCGGCGTCGGGCTTGCGCAGCAGCGTGCAGATCTGCACGGAGGCGGGGCCGCGCGAGCGCAGGTTGGACAGCAGCCACTTCAGGGTCAGGCCCGAGTCGATGATGTCCTCGACGATGAGCACGTGGCGGCCGGAGATATCGGCGCTGAGGTCCTTGAGGATCCGCACCACGCCGGAGGATTTCGTGCCCGAGCCGTAGGAGGACACGGCCATCCAGTCCATTTCCACCGGCAGATCGATCTGCCGCGCCAGATCTGCCATCACCATGACGGCGCCTTTGAGGACGCCCACCAGAATCGGTGGCTCGTCGGCATAGTCGGCTGTGATCTGCGCGCCGATCTCGGTCAGACGGGTGCGGATGTCCTCCTCGGACAGCAGCACACGCTCGACGTCGGGGTGGATGTCAGGTACGGACACCGGCTCTCCTCCGTGGTGGCATGAACAACTCGCCCAGCATCGGGGCTGGTCAGGGGCGCGATCTTCGCCAGACCAGCAGGCCGTCGCGGCGAGCGACCTCGATCCTACCCGGAAGGGGGATCGCAGCCTGACCGTGCCATGACACCACCAGCGCGTCGATAGCGACCACCTGCCGGCGCAGCAGGGACTTACCTGAGACGGTGCCTGCAGCCTTCTGGGCCCGCCGGCTGGCGTCGCGCAGCACGCGCGTGCGCAGAGCCTCGGGCTCGGCGAGCAGGGCGTGCACATCCAGCAGGAGAAGATCGCCGTCCTCGCGCGCATCGGGCGCCTCCCGCTGTAGCGACTCGAACACGCCAGAGGCGAGAGAATCCAGGTGCTCTTCATCCACGCGCACCAGGTCGGCGGCGCGAGCGAGATTCTCGTCGACCTGCTCACCCAGCACCTCACGCAGCTGCGGCATGAGCTCGTGACGGACCCTGGCGCGCAATAGAGCCGTGTCCTGGTTCATCGGGTCTTCCCACCAGTCCAGGTGGTGCAGACGGCAGATCTCTTCCGTGTCGGCGCGGCGCAGCGCGGTGCGCTCATCGCGCCCGTTTCCCAGGAAGGGGCGCAGCAGCGGGCCTCGGCTGCGCGGCATACCGGCGATCGCTCGTGGACCACCCCCGCGGGCGAGGCCCATGAGGACCTGTTCGGCCTGGTCATCCAGGGTGTGCGCGAGCAGGACGGCGAGCGCGCCGCGCTCTTCGCGGTGCGTTTCCAGCAACCGGTGACGTACCTTGCGGGCCGCGTTCTCCACTCCTCCCGGTGCGTCGGTGTCGATGTGTGCCCGCAGGATGGTCGCTGCGGCACCAAGATGCTCCGCGGTGGTGCGCGCCTGTTCGGCTACAGCCGTGGACCCCTGTTGCAGTGCATGATCGATGATCACGGCTTCGACCTCGAGCCCCATCCGCTGCGCCACCCAGACGGTGGTGACCAGCAGTGCCAGCGAGTCCGCTCCCCCGCTGACGCCCACCTGGATGAGCGGCGAGAGATCCCCGGCTGGGGCGTCTGCAAGATCGGTGAGCCGACGGGTCAGCGCGAGCCGTACAGCGCTACGAGCTCGCGCGACCACCGACGGCGGCCCGGCCATCACGCCGTACGCACCAGTTCGGCGGCCACCTCATCCACGGCGGCGCGCGCCTCACGGGCGTTGGCACCGTCGAAGCTGTGGACCAGAATCGCGTACGCCACGGTCCGGCCATCAGGCAAGACGGTGACCCCAGCGAGGGAGGCAGTGCCGCCGAGGTAGCCGGTCTTACCGCGGACCTGGCCACGGGCGCCCTGAGTATCGGGCTCATCGAAGCGCTTTTCGAGGGTTCCGGTGAGTCCGGCGATCGGCACGTCGTACAGAATCTGTTCGAGCTGCGGAACAGCCCCGGAGGCAACATTGCCAAGAACGGCGGCGAACAGCACCGGCGGGATGCGGTTGCTACGGGAGAGCCCGGAGCAGTCATGGATCACTATGGCATCCAATACGGCGGTGTCCACACCAAGCTCGGCGCCGAGCGCGTGGATCTCCTCGGTGACCGCGGCCGCAGCGTGGCCGGGATCGGCCTCGTGGCCGGCGCGCAGCGCCACCAGGTGCCCGAGCAGTTCGGCGGTGGTGTTGTCGGAGTGCAGGAGCGTGTGGCGAACGATCTCCCCGATTGTCGGCGAGGAGACCTCCACGCTCTCACCACCGCTCGGTGCTGCAGCGCGAGTGATCTCGCCGGTCACCTCGATGTCGCGGTCCCGCAGAAGCTCGGCGAAGCGCGTGGCGGCATCACCGGCGGGGTCGGCTGATTTCGGCCCGTAGGGCGTTCCGTCGAGTCGGCCCTCGTTCAGGGCAAGGGAGGCAGTGGGCGCCACCCAGCCGCCCGCGCGGCCGTTGTCGCCCCAGGCGGGGTTCTCGCCGCCGGGCAGTGTCGAGGTGTCCAGTGCGAGGGAGATGGTCGTCACGTCGCCGTGAGTGAGCGTGTCCTTCGTGAGGTCCGCGAGGTGGGCGAGATCCTCATCGGTGAGCATCATATTGCCGGTGCCCTGCAACGTCACGGCGGAGCCGTCGACAACAGCGCGGGTGGGCAAGGTCTCGTCCTCGTCGTACACACGCAGCGCTGCGGCAGCTGTGAGCAGTTTCATCGTCGAGGCGGGGGTGCGGGCGGTGGCGCCGTCACGCTCGGCGATCACCTCCCCTGTCTCGGCCTCGACAACGGCGAAGGCGAGGTTGCCGTTCACGACGGGCAGATCCGCATGGGAGGCCATACGCCGGGCCAGATCAGCATCCGTGTCCTCAGCGGGGCGTGGGGCGTCCAGCGGACGCGGCATCGGTGCCTGCGTGCGTTCCCAGTCCTCTGCCTGTGCCGGTGGCCGCGCTTCGTGCTCGTCGGAGGCGGTCGTCAGTGTCAGCACGCCTGGGAAGGCGTCGGTGGCATCGCCGAGCGCATAGAAGCTCGCCGGCACGGCGGCGCACAGCGCGATGGCGACGGCCCGCCAGATCCGGTCAGAGTGCATGGGGCCACGATAGGCCGCGTGCATGGCGAGGCGCGCCGGTATGGGTGCGGACGCGGGGTACAGTGGCGCGGTCAACCCATCAGCCCGGACGCCGCTGGGAGCCCCGGGCGCGAGAACGCAATGGAGCAGCAGTCGTGGAATTCGACGTCACCATCGAGATCCCCCGCGGAAACCGCAACAAGTACGAGGTGGACCACCACAACGGCCGTATCCGACTGGACCGGATGCTCTTCACGGCGACCCGTTACCCAGACGACTACGGGTTCATTGAAGGCACGCTCGGCGAGGACGGCGACCCGCTGGACTGCCTGGTGCTGCTGGAGGAGCCAACCTTCCCCGGCTGTCTCATCAAGTGCCGTGCCCTGGGCATGTTCCGCATGCGCGACGAGTCCGGCGGTGACGACAAGATCATCGCGGTACCGGTGGGCGACCAGCGCCAGGTGCGTCGGCAGGAGCTGACGGATGTCTCCGAGTTCCATCGACTGGAGATCCAGCACTTCTTCGAGGTCTACAAGGATCTCGAGCCCGGAAAGAGCGTCGAGGGCGCTCACTGGGAGGGGCGCAGCGATGCGGAGGCTGAGATCCGCGCCTCGTACAAGCGCGCGGCGGGCACTGAGCACGCCAACGAATTCACGCAAGAGGTCTGAGCGCGAGGTCTGAGCGAGGGGCGCTTCACGCGCAGGCGTTCCGCGAGCCCCGCCCTCATCTCTGGGTGATGCCGGTCGCTCGGCACCCGCGCTCGACGGGCGCAACCGGTCAGTTCGATCGACGAGTACGACCGGTCAGGGAGTGACCCCGATCAGTCGTCGAGCAGAGCGCGAGCTTCCGCCTCGGTGACCCCGGGAGCCTGGGCGAAGATCTCCTCGACCGCTTCCACGACGGAGCGAGCCATAGCGCGCGCCCCGAACCCTCCGATCGCGGCACCGATCCCGAAGGGCAGCAGGCGCCCGAACCACAGGCGCCCGGCGCGTGCCACGACCTTGCGGCGCAGATAGCGGGTGACCTGCTTGCTGAGCAGGTTAGGGATGAGGCCACTGCTGCTACCGGCAAGCACGGTGTCCCACTGCATGCCCTGACGGCCCATGGCTTTGGCGATGATGCGCTCTCCACGCTCCCCGCCGAGCACACCGAGCATCACCAGGCGACGCGTGTTGCGGTCGCGCATGTCCACGTCGAAGATTTCCGCAGCGGAGAGCGTGAGGAAGGCGCATGCCTCTGCGAAGGTCACGCCTTCACCCACCGTCAATCCAATCGCGGCGACTGTGCCAATCCCGGGCATCAGGGCGACGCCGCCCACGCCAGCGCCGGTCGCGGTCATGAGCTGGGTGAAGCGTCGTGAGACATCCTCCAGCAGGACATCGCGGGAGGCCCCGGGCTTCTTCGCGCGCAGCCGACGCACATAGGAGGCAGCCAACGGCGCCTGCACCTTCAGGGCAGCGTCGATGGCGGCGATCCAGCGTTCGTCGAGGATCTCCGGGTTCTCGGAGGCGAGCACGGCGTCCTGCTGATCGTGCTGGTCCTGGCGTCGGGTCACAGTCGGCTCCGTTCGAAAGAGATGTATGCCAGCGCAACGGTACAGCGTTGAGCGGACATGCTTCAGCGGGCGGGGAGCACCACGTCGCCGTCGGGGATGGCGGTGATCTCACCGGTCAGGCCCAGGCGATCGATCGCCTCGTGAATGTCGTACCGGGCCGCCCAGCGTGCCTGCACGAAAGAGCGAGGGACCCCCAGGTCATGACACAGGGTGCCGTCCAGATGGTCGGTTTCATGCTGAATGATGCGGGCAGGCCAGCCAACAAGCTCCTCGTCGATGCGACGCACAGACCCGTCGGCGCCGAGTTCCACGGCCCGCAGGCGCACGCGGCGCGCCCGCGGGACGATCGACTGCCAGCCGTCCACGGACAGGCATCCTTCGTAGGCGAAGACCCGCTCTGCGCCGATCACCTCATAGACCGGATCCAGCAGCGCGCGCAACGGCACCGGCGTGCGCTCGTGCAGGTCGTCGTCGGGGTCTTCCCCCGGCTCGGCGGCGAAGGGATCCTCGATCACGGTCATCCGCAGAGGCAGACCGATCTGGGGCGCGGCAAGCCCCACCCCCGGGGCGTCGCGCATCGTGAGCGTCATACGGCGGGCCAGCCGGCCGAGGATCACCGGGTCGATCCGTAGATCGTCCACGGACGGCTGCGCACCCGCGTCGGATGCGAGAGCGTCCTGCGCACTGCGGCGGAGGGCAGGATGCCCGGCCTGCACGATCGGCAGTGGTCGCTGCGGGTCGTCGGTGCGCTCGAGGATGCGGCGGGCAAGATCACTGATGTTCACCCCGCGAGTATCCCGCACCGTTTGCGCCGGGCCGAGCTACATCCGTCGCTCCGCGCGCCCTGTGCGCGGGTTATTGGCCAAAATGTGTGTATGGCCGGGGCGTGTCGTGGCGGGGTCAGGGGTGTGTTCGGCCGGCCCAGCCGTGTTGGATTCCGTTGCCGTCTTCCCAGGAGAAGCTGGTGCCGAGGGTGGGGCCGGGCTCCGGGCCTGGAGTGATCGCCGGTCGCGCTGGTGGCGGTTTCCAGTGCTCTTCGCGTGCGAGTGACCAGGGCTCTCGTGGGGTTGCGGTGAGGGAGTCCAGGAGCCATTCCGCGGCTCGTCTGGCGCGGTCCGCGGGCATTCCGCGGTGGCGTCTGAGGAGGTCCTTGACGGCCGTGTTCTGAGCGCCTTCCAGGGGTGATGTCGTCCGGGGCAGCGGCTTGTCGATGTCGGGGGCGAGTTCGAGCCAGGCGAAGAGGTTCTCGTGCTTGATCAGGCCGCGGAACAAGCCACGAACACTGCGGAGGTCTCGGTGCGTGTACCACCACGGCTTCGCCAATGGCACTGATCGTGGGCGTTCTGTGCCGGTTCGTGCGTAGGTGCGTTGGCGGAGGAACTCGTTCCAGCGTGCTTCCCAGGACGCGTAGGCACCGAGCCAGAGAGCGGCCTGATCGATGTTCTGAATCTTCATGAGCGCCCTGGTCAGTGCCAGGATCTGCCTCCCGGCCTCGAGGCGTGGGGCAAGCGTGGTGTAGCGGCGGACGTTCTGGAAGATGTGGAAGTAGCAGCGTTGGACGCGTGCTTGGGGCCAGTGCTCGTGCACGGC
>NZ_LT984895.1:865614-1349999 GCF_900258505.1 Brachybacterium timonense | reverse complement strand
AGTCGCGATCAGCAGGCACTAGGTCTCGTAGTAGGTGCCATCGAGCATGACCACGTCGTGGAGCTCGCCCGTGGGCAGTGGCGGCGGGACCTCGATACGCCAGCACCAGCGCAGACGGCGGCGGAGCGTGCGATCGCTGCCGGCCCAGGCCGGTGGCCTCTCGCCCTTCAGCAGCCAGGCATGGAACCACTCCAGCTCAGCTCGATGGCTGATGTCGGGACGGTCCAGGACGGTGCTGGAGCCGCAGGAGCGACACCGCCACCTCGTCCGCCCCGCAGAGGTCTTCCCGCTCTTGACCAGGGACTGATCACATACACGACACCGAGGCCGATTACCAGGAGGCGACACCCAACATGCTTCCAAAGCATGTCAACACCCCTAAACCCCCAGGTCAAGGCCGAGAACTAGCCGGATCCATACACACAATCTGGCCTATAACCCCTGTGCGCACGTCCTCACTCCTCGCGCTCGCACCCCTTCTCCCGCCGTCGCTCCATGCGCCCCGTGCGCACGTCTGCACCCATCGGCCCGTGCAGAACCATGCAGGGCCGCGCCTCGGGAACACTCCGTCCCAGCCAGTCCTGGGGTCTGGCGCCGACGGGGTATACACTGCGAGCACCGGTGCAAGGGCGCACCCCGCCAGGGGCAGCTCATAGACCGATCACGGGCAACCGTGTCGTTCTCTCCGGTGGCATGACACTTCACAACGGACCGTCCGGCACGTACCTGCCGGTGAAGGGACACCCCATGGCAACAGTGACTTTCGATAACGCCTCGCGCATCTACCCGGGCCAGGAGCGCCCCGCGGTGGACAACCTCAACATCGAGATCGCCGACGGCGAGTTCCTCGTGCTCGTCGGCCCCTCTGGCTGCGGCAAGTCAACGTCGCTGCGCATGCTGGCCGGCCTCGAAGAGATCGACGCGGGCCGCATCCTCATCGGTGAGCGCGATGTGACTGACGTTCCGCCGAAGGACCGCGACATCGCGATGGTGTTCCAGAACTACGCGCTGTACCCGCACATGACGGTGGCCGACAACATGGGCTTTGCCCTGAAGATCGCCGGCACCCCGAAGGCGGAGATCCGCAAGCGTGTGGAGGAAGCCGCAGGCATCCTCGACCTGACCGAGTACCTGGACCGCAAGCCGAAGGCCCTGTCCGGTGGTCAGCGTCAGCGTGTGGCCATGGGGCGCGCGATCGTGCGTTCCCCGCAGGTGTTCCTCATGGACGAGCCGCTGTCGAACCTCGACGCCAAGCTCCGCGTGTCGACCCGCACGCAGATCGCTTCGCTGCAGCGCCGCCTGGGCGTCACCACCGTGTACGTGACCCACGATCAGACCGAGGCCATGACGATGGGTGACCGCGTGGCGGTGCTCAACGCTGGCGTGCTGCAGCAGGTCGACTCGCCGCGCCGCATGTACGACCACCCGAACAACGTGTTCGTGGCTGGCTTCATCGGTTCGCCGGCGATGAACCTCATCGAGCAGAAGCTCTCCGATCAGGGCGTCCAGTTCGGGGGCACGGTGCTGCCTGTGGACCGCTCCACCCTCTCGGACACCAACGAGTCCTCCGTGACTGTGGGCGTGCGCCCCGAGGATCTCGATCTGGTCAGCGAAGGCCAGGGCCTCGCGGTGGAGGTCGACGTGGTCGAGGAGCTTGGCGCTGACGCATACGTGTACGGCCGCCTCGCTGGCTCCGACGAGACCTCCGCGCCGATCATCGCGCGTGTGGACGGCCGCCGTCCTCCCATGAAGGGTGAGACGGTGCACTTCCGTCCGAAGGAAGGCCACCTGCACCTGTTCGACGTGGCCAATGGCGCCCGCCTGGGCGACTGATAGCCGCATTCGTTCGACGGGCGTCCGGCCGCTGGCCGGGCGCCCGTCGGCGCATCCTCGACACTGACGACCGATCGCGTGAGCGAGAACGCATCTGTGCCGCTCCCGGTGGCATCTCGTGCACCGCGCGATGCAGACGGGGCAGAATAGAGCAATGGCACCTCTGGAGATCACGGCATCGCGCGCGGACCCCGCGCTGCTTGACCTGCCGTGGGACCTGCCGTTGGAGGAGTGGCCCGAGTCGATCCTCGCTGCTCTGCCGCGCGGCATCTCCCGGCACGTTGTCCGCTTCGTACGCGTGTCCGGTCGTGTGCTCGCCCTCAAGGAGATCGATCAGGCCCTGGCGCGACGCGAGTACGAGATGCTGCGTGTGCTGGGCCGGCTGGGTATCCCGTGTGTCGAGCCGTTCGCGGTGATCTCCGGGCGCACGGACCGCAGCGGCGATCCGCTGGACTCAGTGCTCATCACTCGGCATCTGTCCTTCTCGCTGCCCTATCGCGCGGTCTTCAGTCAGGTTTCGCGCGAAGACACCGCGCATCGTCTGCTCGATGCGCTGGCTGTCCTGCTGGTGCGGCTCCACCTGGAGGGCTTCTATTGGGGTGACGTCTCACTGTCGAACACGCTGTTCCGCCGCGATGCTGGGGCTTTTGCCGCCTACCTGGTGGACGTGGAGACCGGCTCCTTGCATGAGCAGCTCAGCGCGGGTCAGCGCGCCTACGATCTGGATCTGGCCCGCACAAACATCATCGGTGAGCTGATGGACCTGCAATCCGGTGAACTGATCGACCCGGAGCTCGACGCAGTCTCCGTGGGCGACGCTCTCGTGGAGCGGTACGAGGGTCTGTGGGCCGCTCTCACCGAGAAGGAGAGCTTCTCGGTCGACGAGCGCTGGCGTGTCGCGGCCCGAATCGAGCATCTGAACGAGCTCGGCTTCGACGTCGCCGAATTGGAGATCACCACCGACCTGGATGGCACGTCTGTGTCGATCATGCCGAAGGTGGTCGACGCGGGGCACCATTCGCGTCGACTTATGCGTCTGACCGGTATCGATGCGCAGGAGAACCAGGCGCGCAGGCTGCTGAACGATCTGGACCAGTTCCGTGCCGCCACCGACCAGCAAGCCGAGGACGAAGAGTTCGTCGCTCACGAGTGGCTGCAGACTGTGTATGAACCGGTGGTGCGGGCCATTCCGCGGTCGATGCGCGCGAAGCTGGAGCCACCGGAGTTCTTCCACGAAGTACTCGAGCACAAGTGGTTTCTCTCCGAGCGTGAGCAGCGGGATGTGCCGCTGTCAGCGACTGTGCAGGACTACATCGATACGCAGCTCAAGCATCGTCCCGACGAGCGCTCGCTCGTGACCACGGAGACGTCCGCGCTTCCGATCGTGGAGAGCTGAGTTTCCGGCAACCGCTTCAAGCCGGTCCGGGGTGCCCACATGCAGCGGCACACCGCAGCTTGCGTGCGAAGCGCCCGCTGCACGGACCTCAGCCGCGGCCGCGTTCGGCGCGCACGCCGGCGACTTCATACAGCACGAGCGCCGCTGCAACCGAGGCGTTGAGCGACTCGGTGCGGCCGGTCATGGGAATCGACACGATCTGATCGCATCTCTCGCGCGTCAGCCGGGACAGTCCCCGTCCCTCGGCGCCGACGACGATGACCAACGGTTCGGTGGCCAGCTCGATGTTCCGGCTGGAGACGTCCCCGCCGGCGTCGAGCCCCACAGCGAACACACCGCGGGATGTCAGGTCCGTGAGGGTGCGGTTGAGGTTCGTGACCTGGGCGACACGCACCCGTCCAGCAGCACCGGCCGCGACTTTCCACACGCTCGCGGTCATGGACGCGCTGCGCCGCTGCGGGATGATCACCCCGTGGGCGCCGAACGCGTCAGCGCTACGCAGCACCGCGCCCAGGTTTCGAGGGTCGGTGATACCGTCGAGCGCCACCAGCAGCGGGGTCTCGAAAGCGTTCTGCGCCTGCTCCAGCAGCTCATCCACGCTCGCGTACTCATACGGCGGCACAGCGAGCGCCACCCCTTGGTGCACCGCACGATCGGTGAGCCGGTCCAAGTCGGTGCGGGAGACTTCCGTGACCGGTAGACGGCGCGCCCCTGCAAGACGCAGAATCTCGCCCACCCTCTCGTCCATGTCGATGCCTGCCTGCACGGAGAGCGAGGTCGCCGGCACGTCCTCGCGCAAGGCCTCCAGCACAGCGTTACGGCCGGCGACCTGCTCGGTGCCGCCGGTACGCGCCCCGGTGCGGCCGCGACGTGTCGCCGTACCAGCACCGCCTTTATAGGCCTTGTGCCCGGGCCGGTCCTCCGCCTTGGGCGTGGGTCCCTTGCCTTCGAGGGCGCGGCGACGCACACCACCGGAACCGACGCTCGCGCCTTTGCGTCCGCGGCGCACCGCACCGCGGCGAGACGAGTTGCCTGCCATAGTCGACCTCCTCAGGCGTGGTGGGTGAGGGTCCATCGGGCCCCGTCGGGGCCGTCCTCGACCTGAATGCCAGCCTCCGCGAGGGCATCACGGATAGCGTCGGCACGAGGCCAGTCTTTCTCTGCCCGCGCTGCTGCGCGCGCGGCGAGCTGCGCGCGGATCAGGGCATCGAGGGCCTCGCGCTCGGCGCCTACGGCCCCGTCGGACGCGCCCGCCCACTGCGTGCCAAGCGGGTCCAGGCCCAGTACGTCGAGCATGCCGCGCAACGCGCCCAGGGCCATGGCGATGTCTTCTGTCGACGAGTCGGCGGCGAGCGCGGAATTCAGCGCAGCCTGCTGGCGGTGGATCACAGCAAGGGCCTCGGGAACGGCGAGGTCATCATCCATCGCGTCCCGGAAGGCTTGCGGCAGCTGCGCAGTGCTCAGATCGGCGTCGGCCGCAGCCAAGGGGTGGCCCCCCAGCAGTTCAGCCGCACGGCGCGTGGTGGCGGTGAATCGCTCCCACACCACCTCTGCTTCACGCAGCGCGCGGTCGTTGTACTCGACGGTGGCCCGGTAGTGACCGCTGACCAGGGCCAGACGCACAGCAGGGGTGGGGTGGTCAGCCAGTGCGCGGGCGGCGGTGACGAAATTGTCGAGGCTCTTGCCCATCTTCAGACCGTCCACGGTAAGCACACCGGAGTGCATCCACCGCTGTGCGAAGCCGTAGCCGGCAGCACGCGACTGCGCCTGCTCATTTTCGTGATGCGGGAAGCGCAGGTCGAGGCCGCCGGCGTGAATGTCGAAGGTCTCCCCCAGGTACTTGTGGCTCATGGCGGAGCATTCAAGATGCCAGCCGGGCCTGCCGCGACCGTAGGGGGTGTCCCACGAGGCGGTGCCGGGCTCGGTGGGTTTGGCAGCTTTCCACAGGGCGAAGTCGCGGCGGTCGCGCTTGCCGGGCTCCATCTCCTCCCCGGCGTCATGCATGTCCTCGAGTGACTGGCGGGTGAGTGCCCCGTACTCGGGGAAACTCGCGACGTCGAAGTAGACCGACCCGTTGCCGTCGGCATAGGCGTGGCCGCGGTCAATCAGGCGCCCCATGAAGGCGATCATCTCCGGCACGTGCCCGGTGGCGCGCGGCTCATAGGTGGGGCGGCGGTTGCCCAGGCGGTCGAGCACGTCGTGGAACTCGCGCTCGAATCGCAGCGACCACGCCCACCATTCAGCTCCAGCCTCCGCGGACTTGGCGAGGATCTTGTCGTCGATGTCTGTGACGTTGCGCACATGCGTGACGGTGTAGCCGCTGCGTTCGAGCCAGCGCACGAGCACGTCAAAAGCCAGGAAGGTGCGCAGGTGGCCCAGATGCGGTGCCCCCTGGGTGGTTGGACCACAGACATACAGCGACACCGCCCCTTCACGGACCGGGATCAGCGGTGTCGTCGTGCGGGTAGCGGTGTCGTGCAGGTGGAGAGTCACCCTGTAAGGGTACGTCGCCTGAGGCCCAGCCTGGGATCGGCGGCGTCACTCGGTGCGGGCGCTCACCTTTTTGCCGTAGAGCTCCTCGAACGTGTCGTCGTAGGAGACGGTGTTGGAACGGCGCTTGCCCTGAACGGCCTGGACAGCGCTCTGGGCGGTCTCGATGGTCACCTCAGGCGCCTTCAGCCGCTTGGACACGAGGAAGGCGACGAGGCCAGCCACAAGGCCCAGCACGATGAACACGCCGGCGACGATGAGGTAACCGGCCCAGAGCGGTAGGCCTGCAGCTTCCAGGCCGGTCGCAGCGGCGAACAGCAGCATGACCCAGGCAGACAGCAGCAGGAACAGCAGCACCGCAGCGCAGGCGGCGATGATCCCGGCTTTGATCGCGAGGGCGGTGAGCTCCTTCTTCGCGATGTCGATCTCATGGTGGACGACGCCGAGGAGCTCATCACGGATGGACTGGACGAGCTCACCGATCGACCGCTGAGTCGGCGGGGTGCTCGGCTCGTTCGTGGTGTTGATCATGGTCGGAGCCTATCGCAGGCACGGGGCCGCTTACGACTACACGCACGATGGAATTCAGCCGAGCTGATCACGCAGGGCCCGCCTTTCTCCGCCGCTCTGGACGTCAGTCGACGGTGATCCGTTTGCGCTTGGTGGAGGCGGGGCGGGGCCCTGCCGAGGTCGAACGCCGCACCACGATCTTCGGTGCCACCGCGACGTCTCGCGCGCCCTCCTCGTGCCCGGAGACACGTTCGACCAGGAACTGGGCGGCGAGCGCACCGAGCCGGGTCGAGTTCGGGTCCACGCTGGTGACCTGGGCGATGCCGGAGGCTGCGAGTGAGGTATTGCCGTACCCGGCGACCGCTAGCTGGCTGGGAACGTCGTAGCCAGCGTCACGCGCAGCGGAGAGCACACCGATCGCGGACACATCGTTCGTGCAGGTGATCGCGGTGGGAACCTGACTGCCTCGCAGCAGCATCTGCCCGGCTGTCAGTCCGACCTGCTCGGTGAAGTCGGCGGGCTCCACGCGCGCGGTGGACTCGAGGCCGTGGCGGCGCATGGCGGCGGTGAAGGCGTCGGCGCGCTCGCGAGCGAGCGTCGAGCCGACGCCGCCCACATGCGCGATCTCGGTGTGTCCCAGGCCGACGAGGTGGTCAACGAGCAGTCCCTGTCCGACCTCATCGTCGATCCGCACCGTGTCGAGGCGGCCGACGAACTGGCGGGAGCATCCGATCGACACAACCGGTCGGTCACCGGTGGCTTCCAGCACGGCGTCCATGTCGTGCAGGTCGGAGATGGTCAGGAAACCGTCAACGTCCAGCTTGACGAGCGATTCGATGGCGTCGGTGTCTGCGGCGATCGGATACTCGGGCACGCGCCGACGGGTCGGAACAACCACGACGCTGCGTCCGGTGGCGGTCAGCTCGATACGGGCCGCGCGCACCAGATCCGAGATCCAGGTGTTGCGCATCGTGTTGACGAGCACCGCGACGACGCCGCGGTGATCGGCCTCGTCGGCGATCTCCTCGAGCGGGAAGTTGAGGCGTTCGGCGGCCTCGTGCACCCGCCCCTTCAGCGTGGGCAGGATGTCGTCGTGGCCGCGCAGCGCGCGCAGCGCGACGGCACTGGAGATGCCGAGGGAGTCAGCGACGTCGCGCAGTGTTCCGCGGGAGGGGCCGTCCTCAGCCGCGATCCGCTCCTCGACATGCTCGATCTGGTCGATGGTCTGACCGGTCGTGCCCTCACGCTGGGCGGCCTGATCGGAGTGCGGGTCGATGGATCCGCTTCCCGGGGTGTTCGCTTCGTTGCTCATGGGCCCATTCAACCGCATGGCGACGCGGGATGCCGCTCCGGCGCGGTGTCATACTCGGCACGCGACCGATCCCCCGGACAGCCACGCGCGCGGGCCCGCGGACGCGCAGGCACATCGACGATGCGGCGGCAGGGCTCTGGGGGATATCCCCCTTCTGCGCGAGAGGCTCCCCGGGTGGGTGGACGAGCACGGCGCTCCTAGGCTCGAGCCATGACCTCGCCACCACCCACGGATCTCGCCTCCGACGCCACACGTCCTCGCCGTCGGCTGCCCTCTCTCGCGGCCTGTCTGGCGCTGCCGCTGTGGGGTGCATTCCCCGTGTTCTGGCTCCCGGTCTCGCTGAGCCTGCTGCTGACCGGGCTGAGCACCGTCCCGGCAGCAGGCGCCGGGGTGCTGCTGCTGATCCCGTGGCTCTGCCTCATGCTGCTGGCAGTGCGGCTTGAGCGACACCGTGCGGTCGCCCTGCACGACCTGGAGATCATCATCCCCTCCCACCGGCGCTCCCGTCGCCCCGGGCTCCTCGGGCGCGTGATAACTCTCCTGTGGGAGGTCGGTTCGTGGGGATTCTGGCGCGGCGTCCTGCATCATCATGCCGCGGCTCTGTCCGCCATGCTCTTCACCGGCGCGGCCGCAACAGCTCTGTGGGCCGGCTGGACCGCCGCCGAGCTCGCGCTGACCGGGACCGAGGTGGTGGTCGGCGGCATCTTCGTGCCGAACTGGGCGCTCGGCCTCATCTGTCTCGCATCGGCCGTGGCGGCTCCTGCTCTGGTGGTCCTCGGTGCGATGGCGGACCGCGGCCTGGCCTCCGCCATGATCTCCGGCTCCGAAGAGGATCTGCGCGAGCAGGTCCATGAGCTCTCCGCCCAGCGGCAGGGGGCGGTGGACGCCGCCGCCCAGGAACGGCTGCGGATCGAACGAGACCTTCACGACGGGGTGCAGCCGCGTCTGGTGGCTCTCGCGATGACCATCGGCCTGGCCAAAGCGGCCATCGACAGCGATCTCGCCCGGGCTCGGTCCCTCCTCGAAGAAGCGCACACCGAGTCCAAGGCCGTGATGACGGATCTGCGTCAGCTCGCCCGCGGCATCCACCCCGCAGTGCTCACCGACCGCGGACTGGACGCCGCACTGTCCGCCCTGGCCGGCCGCAGCACAGTCCCCGTCTCGCTCGACGTCGACGTCCC
The DNA here is from genome assembly GCF_900258505.1 of Brachybacterium timonense. Lineage (GTDB taxonomy): Bacteria > Actinomycetota > Actinomycetes > Actinomycetales > Dermabacteraceae > Brachybacterium > Brachybacterium timonense. The sequence continues at coordinate 1,341,277 of NZ_LT984895.1, read as the reverse complement.
GCATCGCCTGGACCGGGAGCGAGAGGCCGTCGCCTACTTCGTCGTCGCCGAGGCGCTCACCAACAGCGCCAAGCATTCCGGCGCCTCCCACGTCATCGTCGAGGTGACCCTCCGCGAGACCGAGCAGGAACTCGTGGTCCAGGTGACCGACGACGGCCGGGGCGGCGCCCGCGTGCACCGGGACGGCATCGCGACAGGCCTCGCGGGTCTCACCGACCGCGTGCGCGCCACCGGGGGCCGCCTGGAGATCGCGGATGCCCCCAACGGAGGGACCGCCCTGACCGCGCGCATCCCCGTCCCGCACACGCGCCCTGCCGCATCCCCGCTGACCGCCGGCGGCGCCCGAGCGCGTACCGCCTCGATCGAACAGGAGCTCGCACGATGAGGATCGTGATCGCCGATGACGCTGTCCTGCTGCGAGCAGGACTGGAGCGGCTGCTCACCGAGAGCGGCCACCAGGTGGTCGCCGCCGTCGGCGACGCCTCCGCACTGCTGGCGGCGGTGAGCCACCATCAGCCCGACCTCGCGATCGTCGATGTGCGCATGCCGCCCACCTTCACCGATGAGGGCGTACACGCCGCCTCCCTGATCCGTGACCAGGATCCCGATGTCGCCCTCGTGGTCCTGTCCCAGTACGTCGAGGAGCGCTACGCGTCCGATCTCATCGCCGACTCGCCACGCGCGCTCGGCTATGTGCTCAAGGACCGGGTCGCCGATGTCGAGGACTTCCTGCGCATCGTGGACACGGTCGGATCCGGAGGCACCTGGCTGGACCCGGAGGTGGTCCAGCAGATCTTCATCCGCTCCAGGCGTCGCCGTGTGCTGGAGACGCTGACCACCCGCGAGCGAGAGGTGCTCGAGCTGATGGCCCAGGGCCGTTCGAACCGGGCGATCGCAGATGCACTGTTCGTCTCCCCCGGCAGCGTGGAGAAGCACATCTCCTCGCTGCTGACCAAGCTGGACCTGCCTCCGGTCGACGGTGAGAACCGTCGAGTGATGGCGGTCCTGCGCTTCCTGGAGTCCGAGGAGAAGTGATCCCGATGACGCAGACCCCACCCAACCCGCAGACCGCTATCGTCGATTCCTCGTCCAGCGCCTCTCCGCGGCCGCTCAGAGAGCCAGCCCGACGGCTCACCCCGGGCCCCGGCCAGCGGCGGCTGCGCAGGCTTCTGGCCGCGCTCGGAGTCACCGTGATCGTCCTCGCCGTCGGCGCACTGTCGCTGAGCTCGTTCATCTCCTGGCGCACCGCCCAGGCGTTCCCGCTCCACGAGACGCGCACCGGGCTCGGCCTGCCCTCCTCGCTCGAGGTCGACGTCGATCTGGGCGGCGTCACCGTACTGCCCTCCACCGAGGTCTCAGAGGTCACGATCGGCATGGCGCCCGCCGGCGCACGCAGTTTCACTGCCGGTCAGGATGAGGCGCGCGCCCGTGTGGAGACCACCGGCGGATCTGCTGCCCGGGTCACCGTCACCCAGCCGCGCTACTCGGGGTCGGCCGACGCCTTCAGGGCCTCCTCGCCGACACTCCTCGTGCTGGTTCCCGACGGACATGCACTGGACCTCCAGGTGAACGCCGACATCGGCGAAGTCGAGATCGAGGGCGAGCACGCGAGCATCACAGCGTCGGTGGACGTCGGTGACCTCGACATCACGCTGCCGGAGAATGCGACGTCTGCGATCACCGCTCAGGTGGAGGTCGGCGACCTGCGTATCACCGCTCCCGGTACACAGCGCTACGACGTCACCACGGCGGTCGATGTCGGGGACGTGACCGTGGACGAGACGATGCGGGCCGCACCCGGACAGGACGCGACCCGCATCAGTGCCCGTGTCTCGACGGGGCAGATCAGCGTTTCCCGCTGAGTCCCTTCTGGATCAGGTCCATTACAGAGGCGTCGGCCAGGGTCTGGGTGTCGCCCACCTGGCGGTTCTCGGCGACATCACGGAGCAGGCGGCGCATGATCTTGCCGGAGCGGGTCTTCGGCAGCTCGGTGACCAGCAGCACACGCTTCGGTTTGGCGATCGGGCCGATCTCGGATCCCACGTGTCGGCGAAGAATCTCGCAGGCCGCGTCTTCTCCCCCGACATCCTGGACCGCCTGCTTTGTGCCCTCACGCAGGATCACGAAGGCCACGACGGCTTGGCCGGTGGTTATGTAATGTTGTATAAAACCAACGATGGGAGGCGACGTGACCGACGACGATGGGCAAACGGAGGGCAAGCGATGCGCGATCTACACGCGGATCAGTGACGACCGCGAGGGCGAGGCAAAGGGTGTAAAACGGCAGGAGGACGACTGCCGGAAGCTCGCGGAGCGCAATGGTCTAGAGGTCTACGAGTTATACAGCGACAACGACATCGGCGCGTCAGGCAAGACAGACAAGCGCAAGAAGCGCGTCGACTACCCGCGACTACTCGCCGACGCGCGAGCAGGCAAGTTCGAGTACATCATCGCCTACTCGTTCTCACGACTCACACGACGACCGCGAGAGTTCGAAGACCTCGTCGATCTCAGCGAACAACACGGCATCAAGTTCAAGACATGGGGACTGCCGCACGTTTAGGTGACAGTTGGGGTGTCAGGCCGCGAGGCTCACGGCCGGGTTTATGATCGCCTCGTATTCGATGGGGGTCAATCTGCCCAGACGGGCCTGCCGGCGACGACGGTGGTAGGTGCGTTCGATCCAGGTGACGATCGCGATCCGTAGCTCCTCTCGGGTCCGCCAACGCTTGCGGTCCAGGACGTTCTTCTGCAGCAATGAGAAGAAGGACTCCATCGCGGCGTTGTCGCCGGCAGCGCCGGCTTGCCCCATCGATCCGATGAGGTGGTGACGGTTCAGGGCGTGCACGAACTTCCGTGACCGGAACTGGGATCCGCGGTCCGAGTGCACGATGCAACCAGCAGCGTCACGACGCCTGGATATCGCGTTGTCCAGGGCATTCACTGCGAGGCGAGCCTTCATTCGGTCGCTGATCGAGTAGCCGACGATGCGGCCGGAGAACACGTCCTTGATCGCGCACAGGTAGAGCTTGCCCTCGTCGGTCCGGTGTTCCGTGATGTCGGTCAGCCACAGTTCGTTGATGTCATCGGCGGAGAAGTCCCGCTTCACGAGATCGTCGTGGACCGGTGGCCCGGGACGCTTCCCGTTCTTGCCGCGCTTCTTCCCGAACACGGACCGCCACTGGTTGTCCCGGCAGATCTTCCACGCGGTCCGCTCACACATCTTCTCGCCGGCCTCGGCGGCTTCGTCGACCAGGAGCCGGTAGCCGCACTCAGGGTCGTCGCGGTGGGCGTCCAGCAGGGCGTTGGCACGATAGGCCTCGATCAGCTCGGCGTTGGTGACCTGTTGATGCCGCCAGCGGTAGTAGGGCTGGCGGGAGAGCTTCAGGACCCGCAGGGACACCGCGACGGGGATCCCATCGTCGGCGAGCTCGCTCACGAGCGGGTAGAACCTTTTCCCGGCAGGTTTGCCTGGGACAGGTAGGCGGCGGCGCGGCGGAGGACCTCGTTCTCCTGCTGAAGCAGCCGGATCTGCTTGCGCGCCTCGCGCAGCTCCGTCGACTCCTCACGGGTCTTGCCGGGACGGTTGCCGTCATCGATGTCGGCTTGGCGGATCCATTTGTGGAGCGTCATCTCGTGGACGCCAAAGTCCTTCGCGATCTGCGCGATGGTGATGCCGTCCTCACGGGACCGGGCCACTCGCACGACGTCTTCGCGGAACTCCTGAGGGTAGGGAGCAGGCATGGTGCACATCCTTCCAGGCCGCCCAGTAGGCAAGCCAGATCAGATGTCACCCATCCGTGCGGCAGCCCCCTTCTCGCGCAGGTCTCGTGTGTACTGCTGCGCGGGTGCGTACATCTCTGCGATGTCGGTGTGCGCCAGTAGCTCGCGCTTCACCTTGTGCAGTGCACGTGGTGTGCGGTTGATGAGGCGGTTCCACTCACGGATTAGCCACGATAGACCGAACCTCACGGCAACTAGCGTCACGACGGTGACCATGAGCGCTGGCATGAGGTACGGAAGTAGTGGTTGGTAGATGGGTCGTAGTAGGTCGTCAAAGATGCCGATTACGTCGTTCATGATTACTTCGCCTCCACGCGAATTCGGTTTGTGGGTTGCAACGGTTCTCCGTCGCGGTTGCAGATGGGAAGCACGACGAGCTTGCCGGACTTGAACAGGCCGTAGTCGCCTGCAGCGTCAACCTTGCGCATGAGTGTTTCCACTCCGGGGCCGATGGTGAAGTACACGGCGCGCTTGTACACGTAGGGCTTGTCGAGTTCGGCCTTAAGTGTTGCGAGGATTGCGTCGTAGTTCTCCCAGCTCTTCTTCGACAGTTCGACCTCGACGAGTAAGTTCTTCGCGGCCTTCGTACGGTCACGGTCGAGGTTCACGACGAGGTCGGGCTGGTGCACAGGTTTCAACACGCTTTCCTCGCGGCGTGGGTATCCGATGGTGTAGAGCACGGGGTGCGCCTCAAGTAGGTTGCTCCACTCAATGCGTCCCTCTTGCACGTCGTTCAAGCTTCGTACGAGTATTTCGTGACGCCACTTGCCGTAGTCGTTGCTCTTGCCACGCTTCTTGTTCTCGCGCAGGCCTTGCTTCACGGGTTCGAAGGCCGCGCGCATCTCGTGTTCTGTGACGAGCTGGTCGAGTCCCACGGGGTCGATGCCCAACGACTCCTTGAAGTAGCCAATGGGTGACGCAAATTGCGCGGCGACGAGTGCGATCATGCGGTAGTGGCGCAGACGCTCGATGCTGATGCCGTTCATGCTCGCGCCGTGCTCTAGTTCGTAGTCGAACTCGCGTGCGTAGGCGAAGCCAAGTTTGCTAAGTCCGTAGCTCGTCGTTCCGGTCACTGCGTGACGGAACTTCTCTAGCGCTTCGAGGTTGTAGAGCTTGCGCAAGGTCTGTTCGGTTCCTCGCACACTCATGAGTCCGCCGCCCTCACTGATGGCTGTCTTCTGGCTTATGTTGAGTAGTGACAGTGCTTCGGCGTCCGCTCCTGGGAACATGCCGATGAATGCCAACAGTCGTGCGTTGCGTTCGGTCACGCGCCCTCGCGGCTGTCCAAGTCGTACGCTCTTCGGTCGTTTGGGTTCCTCTTTAACGTCCATGTCTGCAAGTGGAAGGTCGTAGAGGTTCGTTGGTAGCGGCATGATTCCTCCCCGCGTTGTAGTGCTCGATGCACGTTTCGATTGCGGGAGGAATATCAATCTGCACGATGCTCAACACGATGCAGGACACGAGTCAGCCCTCGATGTCTGTCTCGACGTTTTGATATGCATCGTGCTCACAATCGAGCCCGCTCGATGCTCATTCGGGCGGACGTCGCAATTGATCGTTGTTCTATCCATAAGGAAAGAACCAACGCACCACCGCTAACCACTTTGGACATCCGCCCGGTTGAGTTCGCCCGCTGTTCACTCTCGCGGCGGTGCTGCCCGCAAAGCCCGGGTGTAATCTGACCGTGACGGAAATTGCAGGTATCGCCCGGTTCGGGCATGTGATCCCGGCAGGCATGTACCGCTCCCCTCGATCGAAAGGTTCGACCATGGCCAAGAGTCCCTACTCCACGAAGAACGCAGCATGGATCGTCGTTCTCATCGTCATCGGCATCGCCGTCGTCAGCATGTTCTTCGGCATCGCCGGTGAAGAGCGTTGGCGGCAGCTCCTCGGTGCCGGCATCCTCATCATCGTCGCACTCGTCGTCATCTACTTCTGGCGCCGCGACACCGGAAAGCGCTCGCGCACCGACGACACCACCGTGTGAGTTCCATCCTGCTCTGTCAGGTGCTGCGGAGGCTCGGGGGTCTAGCTGTGAATGACGGCCCGCAGTGACGTCCGCGATCGTCGTCGGCAGCGGTCCGAACGGACTCTCCGCCGCTCTCACCCTTGCCCGCAGCGGCATCGAGGTCACCGTGCTCGAGGCCGCTGCGCAACCGGGCGGGGGTGCCCGATCGGCGGAGGCAACGCTCCCCGGACTTCTCCACGATGAGTGCTCCGGCTTCCATCCGCTGCAGCCGCCCTCTTTCTTCTTCTCGCAGCCCGCAAGCTGTGGCGGCGCACCAAGTCCCGTGCCAGCAAAACACTCCGTTGACCCGTCGATAAGCACAGATGACAAACACCCTCTTTGAGGGTCATAAAGGAACCTCGTCCACTTCACTCACGACTACGTAGGTCGATGCGACAGCGGACGAGGCGGGTCTAAATCCGCGCACATAGGTGGTGCGAGAGCCATGACCCGATCTCCATGAAGGCCGTTACGGTAGACAGGACGGTCGTCCCCCACGTCTCGATGCGTGTGTGGGCACCAGGAACGCAAACCAGCGTGTGGAGAACTTCGAAAGAGCCGGAGGCCCAACCTCGTGCGGATGCATACGTGCGGTGTTGGGGTGCGACAGGTGGTGGTCGCGAACTGTCTACCCTCGTCCTACGGGGTGGGGTCAAAGATCCAACTATGTCTTCTTACGACGACAACGGGGCGCGCGGCCTGCGGCGCTCTTCTTTTTTGCCCTCTTCAGAACGCGCTGCTGCGAAGCTGCACCTTCCTGACCGTTCGTGCAGGCTTCGCGCCCTTCGGTTTGCGTCGTCCCGACGCAAGCTGCGCTGGGGGTGAAGTGTCGAACAGCGCCTCTGGTCCTTCTTGTGATGCCATCGTTCCATGGTATCGTGACCGCCCGCGTTGCTAGTGCACGTGACCAATGGGCGGCGGTGGACACGAAGAGCAACACCGCCGCCCATGGGAGCTCACGTCAGCCGCGAAGCTGACGAGCAATCGCGTCCATGACCGACGTGTCCGCGAGCGTGGAGGTGTCACCCACCTCGCGCCCTTCCGCCGTGTCCTTCAGCAGACGACGCATGATCTTGCCCGAACGAGTCTTCGGCAGCTCGTTCACGATGAACACGTACTTCGGCTTCGCGATGGGACCGATCTCCTTACCCACCCACGCACGCAACTCCTGCACGAGCGCGTCGAGGTCCGCACCGTCGTCGTCACGCGAGTCTTTCAACACACAATAAGCAACCACCGCCTGCCCGGTGGTCTCGTCGTCGGCGCCCACCACGGCAGCCTCGGCGACCCATTCGTGGGAGACGAGCGCGGACTCGATCTCCATGGTGGACAGTCGGTGACCGGAGACGTTCATGACGTCATCCACGCGGCCGAGCAGCCAGATATCGCCGTCCTCGTCCTTCTTGGCGCCGTCGCCGGCGAAGTAGCGGCCTTCGAAGCGTGACCAGTAGGTGTCGCGGAAACGCTGGTCATCACCCCAGATGCCGCGCAGCATCGAGGGCCACGGCTCCGTGAGCACGAGGTAGCCGGACTCTCCGGGGCCGACGGGTTCGCCGTCGTCACCCACGACGTCAGCACTGATACCGGGCAGCGGCACCTGAGCGGACCCCGGTTTGGTGGCGGTGATGCCCGGCAGCGGAGAGATCATGATGGCGCCAGTCTCGGTCTGCCACCAGGTGTCGACGATCGGGCAGCGTTCCTGGCCGATCACGCGGTGGTACCAGCGCCATGCCTCCGGGTTGATGGCCTCGCCCACGGAGCCGAGCACGCGCAGCGAGGAGAGGTCGTACTTCGCGGGGATCTCCTCGCCCCACTTCATGGCGGTGCGGATCGCTGTTGGCGAGGAGTAGAAAAGGCTCACGCCGTATTTCTGCACGATCTCCCACCAGCGGCCCTGATGCGGGGTATCCGGGGTGCCTTCGTAGATCACCTGGGTGGTGCGGTTCGCCATCGGTCCGTACACCACGTAGGTGTGGCCGGTGACCCAGCCGATGTCGGCCGTGCACCAGTAGACGTCCTGCTTGGGTTTGAGGTCGAAGACGTTGCGATGCGTGTAGGCGGCCTGTGTCAGGTACCCGCCGGTGGTGTGCACGATGCCCTTGGGCTTCCCGGTGGTGCCGGAGGTGTAGAGGATGAACAGGGGATGCTCGGAGTCAACGAAGACGACCTCGTGCTCGGTCGAGGCGTTCTCGCGTGCCTCGTGCCACCACACGTCACGACCCTCGGTCCACTCGACGTCCTCGCCGGTGCGGCGCACCACGAGCACATGGTCAACGCTGTCGGCGCCGGAGGCGAGGGCGGTGTCGACGGCCGACTTGAGAGGCAACGCCTTGCCACGGCGGAACTGGCCGTCGGCGGTAATGACGACCTTGGCCTGTGCATCCTCGATGCGGGAGCGCAGCGCATCCGCGCTGAACCCGCCGAACACTACGGAGTGCGGGGCTCCGATGCGGGCGCAGGCGAGCATCGCGAAGACGGCTTCGGGGATCATCGGCAGGTAGATCGCCACACGATCTCCGGTGGCCACACCCATCGACTCCAGAACGTTCGCCATGCGGCTGATCTCGTCTTTGACCTGGGAGTAGGTGTAGCGGGCATCGGTGCCGTCCTCGTACTCGGCCAGCAGCGCCACCTGGTCGCCGTGGCCGGAGAGAACATGCCGGTCCACGCAGTTGTGGGCGGCGTTCAGGGAGCCGCCGACGAACCACTTCGCGAACGGGGCATCAGACCAGTCCAGCACCTCGGTGAACGGGGTCTCCCAGCTGAGCAGCATGGCGCGGGAGCGCCAGAAGGCAAGGCGGTCATGGCTCGCCTCGTGATAGATCGACGGGCGAGCCACGGCGCTCTGCACGAAGGCCGACGACGGCGGGAATGTCGGGGAGGCGGTCTCCTGCGGTGCGGTGGCGTCGGTCATCATCACTCCTGCCTGGGGCGGCCGTTCCATGGCCGGTTCGGGGTCAGGGCACACCGTATCTCATGGAGACCCGCGTCACAGTCGCTTTCGTCTGACGGCACGGCGGGGCCGGAGCTTATTGCGCCAGCCCCGCCCATACGTTCGGGACTGCCGAGTCAGCTGGATCAACGGGGATGGATCTGGAGAGCGAGGCCATCCGGGTCGTTGAGCGTCACGGCGGGCAGGGGGTCCCGCTCGCAGACGGCCTCCCACCCAGCCTCACGCAGACGCGCCGCGAGCGCCTCGAGGTCCTCATCGGTCTCGAGTCCGAGGTGCACCTGGGCGACATCGCCGTGGGGCGGGTGGACCTCACGCTTGCGCTCCAGTCCGGGGATCGGGGCGTGCAGGCCGATGGCGCCGCGGCCTGCGGCCTGGACCTGCTGCCAGTTCTCGTCGCCGCCGGGAACCTCCTCGAAGCCGATCGAGGTGAAGAAGTCGAGATCGCGAGAACGCTCCTCCCTGGCGCTAGGAACGATGGCGACCACACGCAGCCCGTGCGCGTTTTCCGCCTCAGCGCCTGCGACAGGAGCGTCGCCGCGCAGGTATCCGTACAGATCCTTTTGCACCTCGTTGAGGCCGAGCGACTCGCCGGCGGGTCCTATCAAGGCACCCTGCCGTCCGTAGGTCTCGTCCCAGACGCGCGTCTGATGCCCACGCGCCTCCAGTGCTGATGCGGAGGCGTCTGTGTCCTCGACGGCGAAGCAGAACTGGGTCTCCCCCGGCACGGCTCCCGTGTCGGAACCGGCCGCGGCGTGGACCAGGACGCGGCCGCCGCCGGGCGCGGCGAGCTCTGCGAAGGTGTCCCCTTCGGTGGTGACGACGTCGCGCAGTCCGATCTCGCGCAGCAGTGCGATCATCCGGGCCGGGTGGGCACTGAAACGCAGCGGCATGACGTGCATTGCGGGCAGCGGCGGGGTGGTCATCAGGTCTCCTCCGGGGTGGGGCCGGTCTTGGCGGACGCGAGGTACTGGGTGAGGGCCTTCTCCACAAGGGCGGAGAGGCTGAGCTCCTCGTCGATGCCGCGATGCTTGACGGCAGTGACGAGATCTTTGGGCAGATAGACGTTGAACTGAGTTTTGGGGGACGCCTGATCGTGTGCCATGACAGAATGCTAGCACCCTAGCAGTGTCGGTCCCCCGCATACGATCAACCCTTGACACCCGCCCCCTGCTCTTCGAGCCCATGACCCTGCGATCCCTCGAGCTGCGCAACCGGATCTGGGTGGCACCCATGTGCCAGTACGCCGTCACGGCGCAGGATGGAGTACCCACCGACGTGCACCTGGCCCACTACGGCGCACGTGCCTCCGGAGGCGCCGCAGACGTCATCGCGATCAGCCGCGTCGCGCTGCGCGAACCGTCCTGGCCACTGCGGGCCGCTCGCGAGCTGGGCGCGGATCCGCAGCGATACGCGCCGGAGGCCTACGCCCGCGCCCTGCGCTGAGCTCCCCCGACCGCGGCGCTCAGCACTCCGGCTGAGAGAGGGGCACCGCGGTCACGGCGAGGCCGCCCATGGCAGTCTCCTTGTACCGCTCGGACATGTCCTTGCCCGTCTGCCGCATCGTCTCGATCACGGTGTCCAACGACACGAAGTGTTCGCCGGTGCCGCGCAGTGCGAAACGTGCCGCGGTGATCGCTTTCACCGATGCCATCGCGTTGCGCTCGATGCACGGCACCTGCACCAGGCCACCTACGGGATCGCAGGTCAGCCCCAGGTTGTGCTCCATCGCGATCTCAGCAGCGTTCTCCACCTGCGCGGGCTTGCCACCCATCGCCTCGCACAGCGCGGCGGCCGCCATCGAGCAGGCAGAGCCCACCTCGCCCTGGCAGCCCACTTCCGCACCCGAAATCGAGGCGTGCTCTTTATACAGGGAGCCGATCGCGCCAGCGGTGAGCAGGAATCGCACGATCATCTCCTCGCGCTCGCGGTGAGGCACGTAGTGCAGGGCGTAGTGCAGCACCGCGGGGATGATGCCGGCCGCGCCGTTCGTCGGCGCCGTGACCACACGGCCGCCGGCAGCGTTCTCCTCGTTCACGGCGAGCGCCGCAAGCGAGACCCATTCGAAGGCGCTCGCACTGTCACGCTCGGGATCCTCGGCGCTCAGCGCCTCATGCCAGGAGGCGGCGCGGCGCTTGACCTCAAGGCCGCCGGGCAGGATGCCCGTAGTGCGCATGCCACGCTGGATGCAGTCCTCCATCACCTCCCAGATCGCCAGGGCCCCGCTGCGGATCTCCGCCTCGGAGCGCCACTGCCGCTCGCGCAGCATCATCGCGTCGCAGATCGAGATGCCGCGCTCCTCGCACACACGCAGCAGCTCAGCAGCGGTCGTGAACACGGCTTTGCCGTCGTCCTCTGATGCGACCTGCGCCATGGGCTGGTCCATCTCGTCTTCGTCCACCACGAAGCCACCACCCACGGAGAACATCGTGCGACGCACGAGTTCCTCGCCGTGCTCGTCCAGCGCCACAAACGCCATGCCGTTGGAGTGTTGCGGCAGGAAGGTCAGCGGATGCAGTTGGATCGTTGATGGTCGCAGTGTCACGGGCAGACGTCCGTCCAGACGCAACCCGCCCTCGCGATTGATCTGCTCGGCGCGCTCGCGGCCAGCGACCGGGTCAACGGTCTCCGGGTCACTCCCCTCCAGGCCCATCACCACGGCGTCGAGGGTGCCGTGGCCCTGCCCGGTCGCGGCGAGCGAGCCGTACAGATGCACCGCCACGTCCGCGATACGCGGCCCGAGCTGGGGATCCTCGAGCGTCTCGCGCGCGAACGTCGCTGCCGCCCTCATGGGGCCGACGGTGTGTGAGCTCGACGGCCCAATGCCGATCTTGAACATGTCGAACAGGCTGATACTCATCGTGTTCCTCCTCGTCCCGAGCGGCCGCCGCGTCGTCCTCGCGACGGCGACGGTGCAGGCCGTCCCCCACCGTCACCACCGCTGCGCTTCCTGGTGCTTTTCGTGGAACCGCCGCGCGTCGCGGTGCGCGATGCAGTGCCTCCGCTTGCCCTGGAACCGCGCCTGCCGCGTCCGGTCTGCTGGGGCTTCTCGTCGGACCAGGCGGCACGGCGCTCTTCATTGGTGCGGCGCTCGTGGGCGCGGCGGCTGTTCGCGCCACCCTGTCGGCGCAGGTCGAGCTTGCGTGGGGCGCCCTTGTATTTCGTCAGCGCCGGATCCTCCACGGGGTGTCCGGCCGGTAGTCGGGCACCGAGAGCCGCAAGCGCGGCATCGTCGATCCCGGTGATCTCCTCAGGATCCGCCTGCACGTCGGCTCGGGCGAGCACCGTCGCGGTCGGGCCAGTCTGGTGCGGCAGGGCCAAGGTCACCACGATGCCGTCGGCGCCCGCACGGGCGGTACGGCCGGAGCGGTGCACGTATTCCTTCGCATCGTCGGCCGGATCCACGTGCACCACCATCGTCACGTCGTCGATGTGCAGGCCGCGGGCGGCCACGTCGGTGGCGACCAGCACGGGGAAGGCGCCCTGTCGGAAGCCGGCGAGCACGTTAGTGCGCAGGCCCTGCTGCTTGGAGCCATGCAGGGCAGCGGCGCGCACACCCACCTCGAGCAGCTCCTGGGCGACGCGTTCAGCACCAAGCTGGGTGCGGGTGAACAGCAGGGTGCGGCCGGCCCTCGCGGCGAGCGCTGCGGTGACGGAGCGCTTGTCGGCTGGCTGGATGGCGAGGACATGATGCTCCATCGTGGCGACAGCCGCGGCAACGGGCACCGTCTCGTGTGAGATCGGGTCGACCAAGAACGCGTCCACCAGGGCCTCGACCTGCCCATCGAGGGTGGCGGAGAACAGCATTTTCTGGGTACCCATTGGTGTGGCGGCGAGGATGTCGCGCACCTGCGGCAGGAAGCCCAGATCTGCCATGTGGTCGGCTTCGTCGATGACGGTGGTCTCCACGCGGTCCAGGAGTAGTGCGCCGCGTTCGGCGAGATCGATCAGACGCCCCGGGGTGGCGACAACGATATGGACACCGCGGGCGACGGCATCGGCCTGCTTGTCGATGTTCATGCCTCCGGCGACCAGCTGGGCGCGGATGCCCACCGCCCGCGCGAAGGGGTGAATGGTGTCGACCACCTGCACAGCGAGCTCGCGTGTGGGGACGAGCACCACCCCGATGGGTCGCCGACGGTGCACGCGTCGCCCACGGAAACGAGCGGTCATGGACAAGGCGAAAGCGAGGGTTTTGCCCGAGCCGGTCTCCGCGCGGGCAAGCACGTCCCGCCCGGCAAGGGCGTCCGGCAGGATCGCTTCCTGGATCTCGAAGGCGCGGGTGAGGCCCTGATCGGTGAGCACGCTCAGGAGCTCCTCCGGCAACGCCATCTCCTCGAAGCGCTCGGCGCGGTGGGCGCTGCGTCGACGTGCCTTCGGCATGGGGATCTCCTGTGGTCGGCGGGGCCTGCCGGGTTCGCCCGACGGCGGTGCCATCATCGCGCATGGCGGCTCAGGACGCAGGTGCCGTGATCGGGTCCACCTGTGGTGTGTGCCGAAGACTCCTGACCGCGGCTGAAGAGCGTGCAAGACTGAGAGCATCATGATGCGCACGCTGATGACCTCGAAGATCCACCGCGCCACTGTCACTCACGCTGACCTGCATTACGTCGGCTCCATCACCATCGACCCGGATCTGCTCGACGCTGCCGGTCTGGTGGAGAACGAGCAGGTGACTGTTGTGGACATTGACAACGGTTCGCGGCTAGTGACCTATGCGATCGCTGGTGAGCGCGGCAGCGGCGTGATCGGCATGAACGGTGCGGCCGCGCGTCTGGTCTCCCCTGGGGATCTTGTGATCATCATGGCGTATGGGCTGCTGAGTGCCGAGGAGATCGCTGAGCATCAGCCGCGTGTGGTCCACGTGGATGAGCGCAATCGGATCGTGGCACTCGGATCCGACGGCGCTGCAGCAGTACCGGGCATGCGCGATCAGGTCGATGGGCGGCGCAGCCCCGGCATGCCGTGAGTGGAGTCCTCAGCGGCTTCTACATCGTCTGGGCGATCATCGCCGTCGGTTGGGCCGTCGGGCGCACGGGTGTGCTCGGCGAGAACAGCCGCCTCGTGCTGAATCGTGTGACGTTCTTCGTGTGCTCCCCCGCACTCGTTCTCACCGCTCTGCTGGACTCGGATCCGGCCTCGATCGTCGGCCCCGCGTTCTGGGTGGCGGGCATCTCCGGCCTGATCGCGGGCGCGATCCTGGTGGCGCTTGTGCGCCTGCTGACGGCGCGACGCGGAGCCGATGTGGTGATCACGGCGATCAGCGGCAGTGTGGTCAACGGCGCGAACATGGGCTTCCCGATCGCCGCCTACGTACTGGGCGATGTCTCCCATGCACTGCCGGTGATCCTGTTCCAGCAGGCTGTCTTCACACCCCTCTATCTCTTCGTGTTGCATGCCGTGACCAGCGGAGATCGACCCAGTGTCACGGCTGTGGTACGCAACATCGCGGCGAATCCGACGATCATCGCCACCGCCGTGGGCATGGCGCTGGTCCTCGCCGGTGTTCCCATTCCCGAGGTGGCGCTCGAGCCCGTGGTGACGCTGGCACAGATGGCGATCCCGGCGATGCTTCTGGCCTTCGGGATCTCCCTGATCGGTGCCCGCCCGCTCTCGGCCGGGGAGGGGTACCGCGGCCTCATCCTGCTCGCGACCGCAGCGAAACTCGCGCTGATGCCCGCCGTGGCGCTGGGCCTTGGTCTGCTGTGGGGCCTGCAGGGGCACGCGCTGTTCGCCGTTGTCGTGATGGCAGCGCTGCCCACCGCGCAGAACGTGTTCGTTGCCGCCAGCCGCTATGGGGCCGCCGAACCACTGGCTCGTGACACAGTGCTCGTGACGACAGTGGGCACCGTGCTGACGCTGTTGCTGATCTCGGCTGTGCTCGCGTGAGCGCCTGGGCCCCCGGGCTCCGGCGCCACGACATGCGTCGCCTGCTCACTGTCAGCGCCCCGCGGATCGTCCTGGTCCGGCGCCGTCGGGTCCAGGCGTCGCGGCGCAAGGTCTCGTTCCATGAAGAGTGACGCCGCGCCGATGGCCCCCACATGCGGCCCCAGGTTCGAGGAGACGATCTGCGCCTGTGCGGTGCCGGGGGCTGAAGCGTCTCGTGCTGCACGCTGCAGGTGCGGGATCGTGCTCTCCTCGACGATGTGCCAGTAGGGCCCGCCGATGATCACCTGCGCCGGGTCATGCAGATCGATCAGTGCACGCACTGCGGAGCCAAGCGCTCTGCCCGGGAGTTCGAGCACCGCCGCGGCTGCTGGATCACCATCGTTGGCCCTGGATGCGATGAGCTCCAGCTGTTCCCGGACGCCACGCTCCTCTCCTTCTTCCACCGGGATGCCTGCTTCACGGGCAGCGCCGATCACGCGGCGAGCGTCGGTGTAGAGGTTCAGGCAGCCGCGCCGTCCACAGCTGCACACGGCATCTCCGATGCCGGTGGGGAGGTGGCCGATCTCGCCTGCTCGGCCACCACCGTGCCGCAGGGTGCCGTCCTCTGCGCTCGCAGACCCGATGCCGTCACCGACGTACAGGTAGTCGTAGGTTGCCCCACGGTGCAGAGGCCTGCCCCACAGTTCCGCAGTGAGCGCCGCGTGAGTGTCCTTCGCGAGGATCGCCGGCAGGCCAGTGCGTCGACTGAGCTGGTCAACAACGGCGACATGGCGCCAGCCCGGAAGCCACGGCGGATCCACGACGATGCCGCGTACCGGGTCGATCCCGCCCGGGGATGCGATGCCGACGCCGAGCAGCTGCGGCGCCTCCCCGCCCGCATCTACTGCAGTGTCGCGTCCCTTTACGTGCTCGGCACGCAGCTCCGCATGCATCTCGTGGCGCAAAGACTCGATCGCCTCGCCGATGCGTGCGATGTCTGTCTCAGGGTCACGTGTGGGTGCGGCGATCAAGCGACGCGCTCGCGGCTGAAGGTCGAGATCGACGAGCACGACCGCGATCCGAGAGGGATCTAGGTGCACGCCGATGGCGAGGCGCGACTCCGGTACGACCCGCAGCACTGTCGACGGTTTGCCGCGGCCACCGGAGCGCGACCCATCGGTGCGCAGCAGCCCCTGGTCAAGCAGGCGGCGCACGATGAGGGAGACGGCCTGTCGTGACAAACCTGTGCGGCGAGCAGTCTCCGCCTGAGAGATCCCGTCCGGCGCGCGGCGCACCGCTTGGATGACGAGTTTCTCGTTGTATTCGCCGACGTCCGGCATCGAGGTTCCGCGCATGGCCCGCCTCCTGCGGTCGATGGATATCCGCCGTCCCGAAGACTCGCGGGAAGCAACATTGCTTATGTCCAACGGTGTGAGTAATGTACCCCATGCAGGCGTAGAGGTGTCCCTCACCTCTCGCTTTCGTTCGACGACGAACAACAGACCACCCCGTCGGTGGTCGGAAGGGCGGACCATGAGCACGTCGCAGACACTCGACGCGCATGGCGTCGAGAGCGGCACGGGAGGATCCTCACCCGGCCGCCGCGGCCGCACCCGCATGACGGGGCGGCAGAAGAAGAACCTGAGGACGGGGCTGCTGTTCATCTCCCCATGGATGATCGGGGTTGCCGTCTTCGTGATCTACCCGCTGATCTACTCTTTTGCGATCAGCCTCACGCAGTACTCCGGCATGCAGACGCCGACGTTCATCGGCCTGCAGAACTACGTGTCTGCCTTCACCGATCCGCTGGTGCGCACGGCCGTGGGGAACACGCTCTACTACATGCTGATCGCCGTTCCGGTGGGCCTCGTGGTGGCGCTGCTCCTCGCGCTGGCCATGAACCGCAACGTGCGTGAGGTGGCGCTGTACCGCACGTTGCTGTACCTGCCCTCGCTCATCCCGGCCTTCGCGATGTCGTTCATCTTCATCGTGTTCGTCAACCCCCAGTTCGGCATCATCAACCGGTTCCTGTCCCTGTTCGGGGCGCCCGATACGAACCTGTTGGGCGAGCCGAGCACGGCGAAGCTGGTCATGATCCTCATGGCACAGCTCGGAGCTGGCAACGCGGCGCTGATCTACCTGGCCGGCCTGCGCAACATCCCGGCGACGCTGTATGAAGCGGCGCGCGTGGACGGCGCTGGCCGCATGCGGCAGTTCCTGTCCATCACGCTGCCCCTGCTGACCCCGACGATCCTGTTCAACCTGATCACCGGTGTCTCTGGGGCGATGATGGTCTTCACCGAGGCGTACATCATGACCAACGGCGGTCCTGACAACGCCACGCTGTTCTACATGCTCTACCTGTACCGCAACGCGTTCTCGTACGGGCAGCTCGGCTTCGCCTCTGCTTTGGCGGTGCTGCTGTTCCTGTTCGGCATGGTGCTGGCCGGGCTCATCTTCTGGCTCTCGCGCCGGTTCGTGAACTACGACGTCTCGGCTGGCTGAGGAAGGACACATCATGGTCTCCCCTGCAATGACCACACCCGGTGGCGTCTCCGGCGGCGGTGCCACGCAGCTCAAGTCCCGTTCGAACTACGGGCGCAGCGCCGACGGCTCGCGTCAGGGCCCTGTCAGCGCATGGGTCTCCCGCATCGTGATGGTGCTGGTGCTCGCGCTGTTCTCCCTGCCGCTGTACTGGATGCTCATCTCCGCGCTGAAGTCCCCGGCCGAGCTCGCCGAGTTCCCGCCCACGCTCTTCCCACGGGAGATGCACTGGCAGAACTTCGCTGACGCCGTGGCCGTCATGCCGTTCTGGACGTTCTTCCGCAACAGCGCGATCATCACCATTTCTGTCGTGATTCTGTCGGTGGCCTCGAACTTCATCGTCGCCTACGGCTTCAGCTGCATCGACTGGCCGGGCCGCGACAAGGTGTTCTACGTCGTGCTGGCCACGCTGTTCCTCCCCTTCCCGGTCACGCTGATCCCCATGTTCGATATGTGGGCCAGCCTCGGGTTCGTGAACACGTGGGTGCCGCTGATCGCACCGGCGGCCTTCGCGGGCGGATTCTTCACGTTCCTGCTTCGACAGTTCATGAGTCAGATCCCGAAGGACATGCTCGACGCAGCCCGCGTGGACGGTGCCAGTGAATGGTCGATCGCCTGGCGGATCGTCTTCCCCACGGCCCGTCCGGCCGTCACAGTCATCGCAATCTTCTCGGCGGTGGGCACCTGGAACGACTTCATGGGTCCCTTGCTCTACCTGCAGGACCAGTCCAAGCAGACACTTGCCATCGGTATGCAGGTGTTCCGCACCGTCAACGCACAGGACGTGCCGTTCAACCTGCTGATGGCCGCATCCTTCCTGGTGCTGCTGCCTCTGGTGATCCTGTTCTTCCTGTTCCAGCGCTACTTCATCAGCGGCATCACCCTGGGAGGCTTCAAGTGATCAACCGTCGCACTCTGCTGAAGGCGCTCGGAGCGGGCGCCACCCTCACCGTCGCCGGCGGTTCCATCGTCGGCTGCACGAACCGCCCCGTCGGCGAAGACCGGGATCCGAACGTCGTGCGCATGTGGGGCATCTGGGCCTCCGACGCCGACAAAGAGGCCAAGATCATCGAGGCCTTCACGGAACAGAATCCCGACATCAAGGTACAGATCTCCCAGGTGCCGTCCAACGGCCAGGGTGACGCTTCCTCCGTGATCACGGCGGTGCGCGGCCGCACCGGCCCGGACCTGTACTTCATGGACCGGTTCAACGGTGCGCAGTTCGCATCGCTGGGCCTGCTCGAGCCGATCAACTCGCTGATCGAGGAGTACGAGAAGGTCGACCCCGAGGAGTTCATGTCCGGGTGGGTCAAGTTCGCCACCGACGAGCTCTTCTACGACGGCGAATGGTTCGGGCTGCCGATGGACACCGACACCCGCGCCATGTACTACAACAAGGACCTGGCCGAGGAAGCGCAGATCGACCCGAAGCTCCTGGACCCCGCGAACGGGCCCATGAGCTACGACCAGATCTGGGAGATCAACGACGCGTTCAACGTCACCGACAAGCGCGGCACCTATGAGCGGGTGACCTGGATTCCCTGGGATGATCAGGCCTCGCTGCTCATGTGGGCCATCGCCCAGGGCGCAACGTTCTTCGACAATGACACCTGCGAGATGACCCTCAACTCCCCCGAGATGCTGGGGGTCGCGGAGATGTACGCGGACTGGGTGGAGAAGCTGAACTATCCCCGCCTGGACGCGTTCAAGGCCACGTATCAGCCGCCGAACGCACCGCCCACGCAGACGTCGTTCTTCTCGAACCGTCAGCTGTTCCAGATCTCCGGGCCTTGGGGCGTGGGATCGCAGGCGGAGTACAAACCGGACATGCGCTACGGCGTCACCCACCTGCCGGTGCCCAATGAGGGCGATCGGCCCTTCACCTGGGCGGGCGGTTTCGCGGTGGCGATGCCGAAGGGCTCGAGCATGTCGGAAGCGGCGTGGAAACTGCTGAAGTTCTACGCGGGCTATGAAGGTCAGAAGATCCTCATGCCGCAGATCAGCCGCATCCCCACCAATATCGAGTGCATCAAGGACCCCGAGGGCTGGAATGCAGACATCCGCTTCTTCGTGGAGATCATGGAGTATGCCCAGTCTCGGCCGCCGCTGCCTGTGGGCACGAAGCTGTGGGACGCCATGTTCTCGATGCAGGGCAGCCTCAACCAGCGGTCCAAGACACCGCAGGAGGCTGTCGATGAGGCGCAGCGCTACGTGAACCCCACCATGAAGGGCTTCTGCCCGATCAAGTTGCCCGAGGGCTTCGGCGAACCTGATCCGAACTTCGAGATCGCCGATGAGGAGGAGCAGAAAGAGGCGCAGGCCTCCGACGGCGGCGCTGGCTGAGCGTCGTCGCGGAGTACGTCGCGCGCCGTCGGCGGCGTTGCTCCCCGCATCGACGCTCCCTGCGCGGTGCATCCAGCAACGGAAGGGTCCCATCCACGGATGGGGCCCTTCCGTCGTCGCTGCGAGCACTGGCGTAGGATGAGCGCGTGGCTGCACAGCTCCTGCTTCTGTAGCCGCATCGGAGAACGCGTGGCGCCGCCCGTCGGCTGGCGACGGCACCGATGCGGCCCCCTCGCCTGCGCGAGGGTTTTTTCATGTCGAGCGCGTGCGTCCGGAGCGCACCTATCCCTGAAGGACACCACCCGATGACTGAGGCACCATTCCGCTACACCGCCCAGATGGCCGATGAGATCGAGCTGCGCTGGCAGGCCCGCTGGGACGAGGAGCAGACCTTCGCTGCGACGAACCCGACAGGCCCCCTCGCCAGCGGCGACGCGGCAAGTGAGCTGCCGCCGAAGCAGTTCATCATGGACATGTTCCCCTACCCCTCGGGCAAGGGGCTGCACGTCGGCCACCCGCTGGGCTATATCGCGACCGACGTGATTGCCCGCCACCAACGGATGCTGGGAAAGAACGTGCTGTACACGATGGGCTACGACGCCTTCGGTCTGCCCGCTGAGCAGTACGCCATCCAGACCGGGACGCATCCTCGGACCACCACCGAGGAGAACATCGACAACATGCGCTGGCAGTTGCACCGGTTGGGGCTGTCCCACGATCGGCGTCGCTCCTTCGCCACCACGGATCCGGAGTACGTGAAGTGGACGCAGTGGATCGTGCTGCGGATCTTCGACTCCTGGTACGACCCCGAGGCACCGAACGTCGATGGCATCACCGGCAAGGCTCGGCCGATCAGCGAGCTGCCGGACGCCATTCGCAACGGGCAGGTCGATCCCTTCGCCCTGGCCGAGCGGCAGGGCATCCACCTGCCCGAGCAGTGGCAGGGACGCACTGCACAGGACGCCCGCGAGGCCGATGATGAGGAGCTGACTGCTCTGGCGGATGCGTTCCGTCTGGCATACCTGGCCGAGACACCGGTGAACTGGTGCCCCGGGCTGGGCACGGTGCTCGCGAATGAGGAGGTCACGGCGGAAGGCCGCTCGGAGCGCGGCAACTTCCCCGTGTACACGCGGCGGCTGAAGCAGTGGAACATGCGCATCACCGCGTACGCCGACCGTCTGCTGGAGGACCTGGACCGAGTGGAGTGGCCCGAGTCGGTGCGCTCCATGCAGCGCAACTGGATCGGTCGTTCCGAGGGTGCCCAGATCCGCTTCGAGGTGCCTGCAGCGGGCGCTGATTTTGAAGTGTTCACCACCCGCGCGGACACACTGTTCGGCGCGACCTTCTGTGTGCTGTCCCCCGAGCATCCGCTGTTGGAGGACCCGTCGGCCCTGCCGGAGGCCTGGCCGGAGGGCACGCGCGAGGCGTGGACCGCAGGTGCCGCGGATCCACGCGCCGCCGTGAGCGCGTACCGTGCGGCCGCAGCTGCCAAGGGCGATGAGGAGCGCACCGCCGACGACAAGGAGAAGACCGGTGTGTTCACGGGCTGGTTCGCCACCAACCCGATGGACGGTCGCCGTCTGCCGGTGTTCACGGCCGATTACGTGCTGATGGGCTACGGCACCGGCGCGATCATGGCCGTGCCCGCGGAAGACGAGCGTGACTACGCCTTCGCCGAGCGTTTCGATCTGGACGTGATCCGCACCGTCCAGCCGCCAGCGGATTTCGACGGCGGCGCCTGGACCGGTGAGGGCGAGAAGATCAATTCGGCGAACGCAGAACTGGACCTCAACGGCCTGGACAAGGACGCTGCCAAACAGCGCGCCGTCGAGTACGCGCAGGCGAAGGGATTCGGCCGCGCGAAGACCACGTACCGTCTGCGCGACTGGCTATTCTCCCGCCAGCGTTACTGGGGCGAGCCCTTCCCGATCGTCTATGACGTCGAGAAGCCCGATGTGCCGATCGCACTGCCCACCTCGATGCTGCCCGTGGAGCTGCCGGAGGTGGAGGATTTCTCACCGCGCACCTTCGACCCGGACGACGCCCAGACCGAACCGCAAACGCCCCTGTCGCGCAACCGTGACTGGGTGGAGGTGGAACTGGATCTGGGCGATGGCATGAAGCGCTACCGTCGCGAAACGAATGTGATGCCGCAGTGGGCCGGTTCGAGCTGGTACGAGCTGCGGTACACGGACCCGCTCAACGACGATGCCGTGACCGACCCGGCGAATGAGGCCTACTGGATGGGTCCGCGCCACGACGGCGATGTGGGTGGCGTGGACCTGTATGTGGGCGGTGTGGAGCACGCCGTGCTGCACCTGCTGTATGCCCGCTTCTGGCACAAGGTGCTGTTCGACCGCGGCGATGTCTCCAGTCAGGAGCCGTTCCACCGCCTGTTCAACCAGGGCTACGTGCAGGCCTACGCCTACACCGACGAACGCGGCACGTACGTTCCCGCTGACGACGTGGTGGAGGAAGCCGACGGCACGTTCACCTACAACGGCACGCCGGTCACCCAGGAGTACGGGAAGATGGGCAAGTCGCTGAAGAACATGGTGACGCCCGACGAGATGTACGCGGACTACGGCGCTGACACGTTCCGCGTGTACGAGATGTCGATGGGTCCGCTGGACCTGTCGCGCCCGTGGGAGACCCGCGCTGTGGTGGGTTCGCAGCGGTTCCTGCAGCGGCTGTGGCGCCTGGTGGTGGATGAGAATTCCGGCGAGGTGATCGTCTGCGACGAGCCGGCGGATCTGCCGACGAAGCAGGCCCTGCACCGCACGATCGATGCGGTGGCCCGTGAGATGGATCAGCTGCAGTTCAACACGGTGATCGCGAAGCTCATCGAGCTGGTGAACCACCTGACGAAGCTGGGGAGCAGCCCGCGTGAGGCGATCGAGCCGCTCGTGCTCATGACCTCGCCGTTCGCGCCGCATCTGGCGGAGGAACTGTGGCTGCGGCTGGGGCATGAGACGTCGTTGGCCCGCGAGCCTTTCCCGCAGGCTGATCCGCAGTTCGTGAAGGCTGATCAGGTCACGTGCGTGGTGCAGATCAAGGGCAAGGTGCGCCACAAGCTGGAGGTTGATCCCGAGATCAGCGCCGAGGATCTGGAGGCTCTCGTGATGGGCCAGGAACGCGTGCAGCAGCTGCTGGATGGGCAGTCTGTGCGCAAGGTGATCGTGCGCGCCCCGAAGATCGTGAACATCGTGGTCTGATACAGGCCCGATCGAGAGGGATCCCCCGCGCGGGGAGTCGCTAGCAACATCAGGGCCATTCAGCACAGCCGTCATCGAGGAGCCCGCGCGCAGTGAGTCGCTGACTGCTGTGCGCGGGCTTCCTCGCGTTTCCTCCCCATCGGGGGTTCGTCCCCAAGATCGGCACGCGCTGCACAGCACCGGGTTCGGCCCGCCTACGGTCGCCGCATGAGCAACTTTTGGGGATGCGATACACAGGCGATGACAGCGCTCGGCGAGCGATTCGCGGACGCGGCGGGGCGGGCCGACATGCTCGGCGCACACCTGGCGCAGGCGTCATTGACGGTGCGTTGGGAAGGACTAGATGCACAGGAGCATCGCGAGCGCACGCTGCGCGAGCTCGCCGTTCTCGCCGATCTGATGGAGGAGGTGCGTCGACTCGCGGAACGCCTCACGGGTGAGGCGGAGCAGCAAGATGACGCGAGTGACGCGGATTCGAGCGCCGATACGTCGACTCAGGCGCCCGGTCGCGATGGTGCGCCAATGCCGTGGCACCTCCCGCCGGGGCTACCGCGTTTGAGCCGCGAGGATGGCTTTCCCTCCCCTCAGCCGCCGTGGCCGGTAGGGCCTGGACTATATGACCCGGAGGGAGTGACGCGGTGGGCAGAACGTCTGCGCGGCATCGAGCTGCCGGACCTGAAGTATGTGCGTCTGATGATGGCCGATCCCACACGGCAATCCGGCGAGCGCCCGTGGCCGCTCCAGGCTGCACCGCGATCACTGGATGACCTGATGCTGCCCGATCCGCCGAGCGATCCGACCGGCAGCGACCTCGCGCCGTCGGCCGAACAGCAGGATGCAGCTGAGCGTAGTCGCGCCTCGATGCTGAGCATGCTGCCGATGGTGGGCCCGGTGCAGAAAGTCATGGGGATGCACACGGCGCTCGGTGCGGGACTCGAGGGAACACGGGATGCTTTCGTCGCAGAGGACGCCCACGCAGCCGCCGCTCTCATGACCCCGTTCCGTGTGTCGCACGCGCTCTCCGGGGCCATGCTCGGTGAGCATTCGATGCTCGGGCAGGTCGGCAGTGTGATCGATGCGAAGCTCGCTTCCGCTCTGCAGACTCAGGCAGATCTCACCTCGGCCGTGGAGAACCGCGACCTGGGAGCCGGCGCGCGCGCTGTTGAGCAGGCGATGTTCCGTGATGCGGGAAGCACCGGAGATCTGCTCATGAGCTCGCCGCTGAGTACCGTGGGCCACACGACGGCAGAGCTGACCGCTATCGCTTCGGACGCGACGCGTCCGGTGGCGCCGGGCGTCTCCGAGGCTCTGGGGGATGTCAGCGATCACGTGTCAGAGCAGGTCGATCGGTTCGAGCGGTGGACGGATGCCTCGGCTCACGCCCAGCGGTTGTATGACCTGCGCCGCGAGGCAGTGCCGCTGCCGTGGGACGAGCCGCGCTGACCCGGTGAGGTGTCCGGATGTTCGCATGGTGATGCCGGGCCCGCATGCGTGAAGCCCGGCATCACCACTATGGAGTATGTAACCACTGTGAAGAGGTTGGTCAGAGCGGCGTGGATGCGGTGTCCTCGTCGACCTCCGGGGTGGGGCTCGTCGTGGTCGGCGCCTCCCCCACAACGGTGAGCTCGAGGCCGTCGCCAGCCGCATCGACGTCGGCACGGATCTGCTGACCGTCGTGCACCTCACCGCGCAGGATCAGACGTGCCAGGGCGTCACCGATCTCCTTCTGGACCAGCCGCTTCAAGGGTCGTGCGCCGTACAGAGGGTCGAAGCCCTGATCGGCGAGCCACGTCGTCGCAGCGTCGGACACCTGCAGCGCGATCCGCCGCTCCCGCAGGCGCCGAGCCACAGCCTCCACCTGCAGGGTGACGATGCGGCCCAGCTCGTCACGGCTGAGCGAGTCGAACATGACCACGTCATCAAGCCGGTTCAGGAACTCAGGCTTGAACGACGCCCGCACGACGTCCATCACCCGCTTGTGCCGCTCCGACTCGGGCAGCTCCACATCCTGCAGGATGTGCGCACCGAGGTTCGAGGTGAGGATCAGGATCGTGGAGCGGAAGTCCACCGTGCGGCCCTGTCCATCGGTGAGTCGACCGTCGTCGAGCACCTGGAGCAGGATGTCGAACACGTCCGGGTGCGCCTTCTCGATCTCGTCCAGCAGCACCACCGAGTACGGCCGACGGCGCACCGCCTCCGTGAGCTGCCCGCCCTCGTCGTAGCCGACGTACCCCGGAGGGGCACCGACCAGACGCGAGACGGTGTGCTTCTCGCCGTACTCCGACATGTCGATGCGGATCATCGCGCGCTCGTCGTCGAAGAGGAACTGCGCAAGCGACTTCGCGAGCTCCGTCTTGCCCACACCCGTCGGCCCCAGGAACAGGAACGATCCGGTGGGACGGTTCGGATCGGCGATTCCGGCCCGGGCACGGCGCACCGCATCGGACACCTCGGTCACAGCGCGGCGCTGCCCGATCAGTCGCTGCCCGATGATGTCCTCCATCGCGAGCAGCTTCTGCGTCTCCGACTGCAGCAGACGACCCGCCGGGATACCCGTCCAGCTCGCGACGACCTCGGCGATGTCGTCGGGCCCCACATGGTCAGAGACCAGCGGCCGCTCCTGCTCGCTAGCGCCGGATGCCTCATCCTCTTCGGCCTCATGCAGCTGTTTCTTCAGCTGCGGGATATCCCCGTAGAGAATCTTGGAAGCAGCGGTGAGATCGCCCTCGCGCTGGGCGCGATCAGCCTGCATGCGCAGCTTCTCAAGCTGGGCCTTCAGATCGCCCACCAGGTTCAATCCGGCCTTCTCTCGCTCCCAGCGGGCCGAGAGCTCCTCCATCTGTTCAGTGCGGTCCGCAAGCTGCGAGCGCACCGACTCCAGCTGGGCGATGCTGCCCGGATCATCCGAGCCGTCGAGCGCCAGCTCTTCCATCTTCAGGCGGTCCACCTGGCGGCGCAGCATGTCCAGCTCGACCGGCGAGGAATCGAGCTCCATCCGCTGCCGGGACGCGGCCTCATCCACCAGGTCGATGGCTTTGTCGGGCAACTGACGGCCGGAGATGTAGCGATCGGAGAGCGTGGCTGCCGCCACGAGCGCCGCATCAGTGATGGAGACCTTGTGGTGGGCCTCGTACTTGTCCTTCAACCCGCGCAGGATCGTGATGGAGTCCTCCACGCTGGGCTCACCGACGAGCACCTGCTGGAAGCGACGCTCCAGCGCCGGGTCCTTCTCGATGTTCTCGCGGTACTCATCGAGCGTGGTGGCACCCACCATGCGCAGCTCGCCGCGGGCGAGCATCGGCTTGAGCATGTTGCCCGCGTCCATCGAACCGTCGCCGGTGCCGCCGGCACCCACCACGGTGTGCAGCTCATCGATGAAGGTGATGATCTGGCCATTGCTCGTGCGGATCTCGTCCAGCACGGCTTTCATCCGCTCTTCGAACTCGCCGCGGTACTTCGAACCGGCCACCATGGAGGACAGATCCAACGAGATGAGCCGCTTGCCGCGCAGGGAGTCGGGCACATCACCGGCAACGATGCGCTGGGCAAGGCCCTCCACCACGGCGGTTTTACCCACTCCGGGCTCACCGATCAGCACGGGGTTGTTCTTAGTGCGTCGCGAGAGCACCTGGACCACACGTCGGATCTCGCTGTCACGTCCGATCACCGGGTCCAGTCGGCCCTCACGGGCCTGCTCCGTGAGGTCGATGCCGTACTTCTCCAGGCTCTGGAAGGTGCCTTCGGGGTTCTGGCTGTCGCTGTGAGGCATGGGGTCTCCTCCTGTGAGACGGTCGACGGCATCGCGCAAGGCCGCTGGTCCCGCATCTGCAGAGCGCAGGAGGGAGGCGGCGGTGTCCTTGCCGAGCGCGATGCCGATGACCAGATGCTCGGTGGACAGGAACTGACGGTGGCGGGAATCGGCTTCGGTGCGGGCTGCCTCCAGGGCGTCGTAGCCGGGTCCGATGAACGTGGGGTGGCCGCTGTCGCCGCTGACACGCGGCAGCGATTCGACGGCAGAGGTGACGCGCTCCTGGAGCCGGTCGAGGTCATGCACGACCTCTGCCAGGGCGGCGCGGGCGATGCCGTCACGCTGGGCCAGGAGAGCCTCGAGCAGATGCAGCGGGGCGATCGACGGGTTGCCGAGCTCCGCGGCGCGCTGCGCGGCGGCTGTGACTGCGTCCTGCGAGCGGGTGGTGAAGCGGAAGTCCACGGGGCTCCTTCCTATGGCGATGCGGCCCGTTGGGTGGGGCCGGATGCACGGACCATCCGCGCATCACAGAGGTCACAACGTCATCTAAGTTGAGTCTATTCCGCTCAACTTTGCGGGGGTGGCGGATCTGTTCTGTGCATCCACACCCTGTCCTTTCCGGTGAACGATCGCAGGTAGCATCACACACGGATGCCGCGGCCCTGGATGAGGGGAGGCCCGGTTCCAAACATGCACGTCCCCGCCGTCAGATCTCGAGGCACTCCATGACGTACCCCCAGGGTCACTACGCTCCCGGGCCCGGGCATCAGCCCACGGGTCGACCGCGTCCCGGCGCGGCTCCCATGCCCCAGGGCGCTCCGTCCTTCCAGTCCAATCCGCATTACGTGGACTACGGCAACCCGCGCGCGTATGACACATCTGTCAGGCCGGCCACCGGTCTGACCCGGGCACGCCACGCCCCCGCGCAGATCTCCCGGCCGAACACCGCGCAGCCGCAGTCAGCCTGGGCTACCCAGACCCGCCGCATCCAACAGGTCGCCGACGAGAAAGCGCTGGTCCCCTTCGCGAAAATGGCCATGTGGATCGCCGTGATCCTGCTGGGCATGGCACTCGTGCTGGTTCTGGGCTACTTCTTCCTCGATTACATCATCGGGTCAAGCTCGAATCCGATCTGGTGGCCGATCTCCGCATTCCTCGCGTTCTTCTCCTTGCTGGTGATCTTCTGCACCGCATTCCTCGCCGACAGATGGGATCCACAGCCCATCGGTCTGCTGATCGTGGCCGTGCTGTGGGGAGCAGCGATCGCGACGTTCGTCAGCTACTGGGTGAACACGCTCGGAAGCATGGTCGTGTACACGCTCTTCGGTGAGGCTGCGGCCAACTTCTACGGACCTGTGATCAGCGCTCCGATCGTCGAGGAGATCACCAAGGGGCTCGCCCTGCTCCTACTGCTGTTCCTCGCGCGGCGCTACTTCAACGGACCACTGGACGGCCTCATCTACGGCATGCTCGCCGGTGGCGGCTTCGCATTCACCGAGAACATCATCTACTACACCCGCACCTATGACGATGCCGGCGTGGGCGGACTGATCTTCATCGTGGTCATCCGTGGTGTGCTGAACATCTTCGGTCACGCGATCTACACCGGCCTGACCGGCGTGGTCATGGGTTTCGTTGCCCGCAAGTGGGGCACCATCCCCGGGGCGCTCTCGTTTGTTGTCGCGCTCATTCCCGGCATGCTCCTGCATGCCGCATGGAACTTCACCGCCGGGCTTGGCGGCGGGCTGATCGTGCTGCTCCTCATGTTCGGCGGGCAGGCGCTCATCACGCTGATCTTCATCTTCGCGATCCTGATTCTGCTCTGGGACGAAGCACGACTGACCCGCGTACGCCTGGGCGATTACGCCAACCACGGCTGGCTCACCCACGAAGAGGTGAACATGCTGGCCACGTGGCGTGGACGTCGCGAAGGCAAGCGATGGGCCGCGTCCTTCGGAGCCAAACGGCTGATGAAGCGGTTCATCAGGGAAGCGGCCGATCTTGCCTCGGTGCGTCAGCGGCTGCTGGCCGACGGTCAGGATCCGAAGGCTGTGAAGCACGAGGCTGCTCTGCTCAACCAGCTCACCCGAAACCGTCAGGAGCTGTTGCAGGCCGCTCGGTGATCAGCAACGCAGCGCTCTGATCACCGTCGGCGTCGGTCACGACTGTCGCGGCCACGCAACCGATCGATCTCACGACGTTCACGCTTGGTGGGCCGCCCCGTACCGCGTTCACGCCGCGGTGGCGCTGCTGCAAGCTGTGGGATCGGCTCCGGGCTGTGGTCGTCGTAGGACTCGCGTGCGATCGGAGCACCCACCCGCTTCGTGAGAATGCGGGTGACCACCACGATCCGTTCGCGCCCCGGTGAGCGCACGCGCAGTTCATCGCCCAGGCGGATCTGCTGGGAGGCCTTCACACTGTCGCCGTTACGACGCACGTGCCCTGCGCGCACGGCAGCGGTGGCTGCTGATCGTGTGGGGAACAGGCGCGCGCTCCACAGCCACACGTCCACCCGCACCGATTCGGGGCCGGGCCGTCGGTCCCGTGCATCCTGCAGCTGCCTTCCCTCCCCCATCGGCGGCGTTCCGCTGTCCCTGGTCATGCTGGGTGGCTCATGGCTGCGGCCGCGTGATCAATGGCCAGGGATCGTGGCGTTCGAGCAGCGCGGCGATCCGCAGCAGCAGGGCGTCGTCGCCGGGTCGCACGGCGCCGATGTGCACGCCAAAGGGCAGCTCGATCCCGTCGATGCGCTCGCGGTGGATCGGTACGCTGATCGCGGCGCAGCCGGTCATGTTCCAGGTGCTCGTCCACGGGGTGAAAGCGCACTGGGCCGCGAAGTCGGCAGCACCGTCGGCCAGCTGCAGATCGGCCGGGAAGGCCGGCGGACCGGACAGGGACGGCGTGAGGATAGCGTCGAAACCCGCGAAGGCCTCGCCGGCGCGGCGCGCCACGAGCTGCATGCCGGCAAGAGCTTTCGTGACCGCCACACCGTCATAGCCGCGGCCCTGTTCCCGCAGCCAGCGGGTGAGCTCAAGCAGCAGCGGCTCTGCCTCGGGCGGCAGATCAATCGATGCAGCGCCGACGGTCCACAGCGGCATGAAGGCCCGCCACTGCTGCGGCGTGAACGGTGCGGGGATCGGCACTGCCTCGTGTCCGAGACCCTGCAGCACCTGGATGGCACGCTCGAGCCCCCGCAGCGCCGCGGGGTGAATATCTGTCACCGTGTTCAGCGGCTCCGTGAGCACGCCGAAACGGAGCGGACGCTCGCTGTGATCCGGAGCCTGCGCGGCAGCGAGGAATCCATCGGCGGGCATCTGCGCACTGAATGCGTCCCCGGGGCGTGGGCCGGCGATCACATCGAGCCCGGCAGCCAGGTCCGCGACGGTGCGGGCAAGCATTCCCTCGGTGACGAGGCCAGGCCCTTCGGCACCGTACGGCCCGGTGGAGACAAGGCCACGGGTGGGTTTGATGCCGAGCACACCGCAGCAGGCTGCGGGGATCCGCACCGATCCGCCGCCGTCGCTGCCATGGGCGATCGGCACAGTCCCGGCGGCCACAGCCGCGGCTGCGCCACCGCTGGATCCACCGGCGGTGCGGCGCAGATCCCAGGGGGTGCGTGCGGGGTCGCCGATCGCCGGCTCGGTGTAGCAGGGCATGCCGAACTCGGGCACCGACGTTTTGCCAATCGTGACCGTGCCGGCGTCGAGGATCGACTGAGCCACGCCATCGGTGACGTCGGCGATCGTGCCAGCCAGGGCGGCGCTACCAGCGGTGTACGGCTGGCCGGCCACGCGGGTGAGGTCCTTGATGGGCAGTGGCACACCGAGCAGCGGTGCCTGCTGGGCCAGTTCCTCGATCGTGCCCGTGGAGCGCGCGGTCTTCAGGCGGTCGGTGGCGTCCTGGGCCTGCTGCAGGCTGAGCTCCTGGAGCACATGGGCGAAGGCGCCGACGCGTCGGCCCGCATCCTGCGCGTCGGCGAGAACGGACTGCGTGTGCTCGACCGGGTCGATGTCTCCGGCACGCAGTGCGGCAGCAAGCTCGAGGGCGCCCAGCGCCTGCCCGGCGCTTGCCGCTGCGGGTGCGGGGGTCACTGCTCTGCCTCGCGGCCGCGTCGGGTCTGCGCCACGTGCTCGAGGATGCCGGGCACGGCCGCGGTGATCTGGCTCCACGCGAGCTCGAAGTCGCTTTCGTCGCCGTACCAGGGGTCGCGGATGCCGGTGTCCTCTCCGGCCTCGGGATCGAAGTCGCGCATCAGGTGCAGCGTGTCTGCCACGCGTGAACCGCCCAGGCGCTGCAGCGGCCCCACATGGTCATGGTCGAGCGCGAGCACCAGGTCAGCCCGGTCGAGCTGCTCCCGGGTCACGGCCTGCGCGCGGTGCGCCGACGCGTCGATCCCTTCCCGGCGCAGCAGCGCTCCGGCCCGCGGATCCACGGGATTACCTACCTCATAACCGGTGGTGCCTGCCGACTCCACCTGGACCTCGCCAAGGTCCGGGCGCTGCGCCACGGCCTCTCGCAGCGCGTACTCGGCCATCGGGGAACGACAGATGTTTCCGGTGCAGATGGTCAGGATGCGGTAGGCCACGGCTCGGCGCTCCTCTCAACGTGTGGTCCCGTATCGCGCCGTCGCGTCCATCGCGCGGGTGAGAAAGGATGCGTTGGCGCGGACGTCAGGGGTGGATTCGGTGCCGCTCACGCTACACTGCCGAGCATGCCCGCGCCCCTGATCTGGCACATCACCGAGCAGGCTGCCTGGGAGAAGGCGGTCCGGCGCGGCGAGTACACGCAAGCCACCCGCGGCCAGGACCTTGCGGAGGTCGGCTACATCCATGCGGCCTGGCCGGAGCAGATCTCCCTGGTGGCACTCAAGGCGTATCCGGATCGGCCCGACGGCCTCGTGATTCTCGAGATCGATGTGGCGCGCGTGGAGGCCGCCCAGGTGGCGGTCGACATCGAGGCGGATCCGCACGGGGGTCGCGGCTGGCCGTGCATCCGTGGGGCGCTGCCGATCTCTGCGGTGCTGCGTCTTCGCCGCACCCGGTGGATTGGCCGCGAGTTCGTCGTCGTCGCCTGAGCCGTCGGCCTGCGGGACCAGCCTCCGTCCCGTCGCGTCGGTCGCGGACGTACCATCAGGCATGGCCCGCTATCTCGACATTCATCCCGTGGATCCGCAACCGCGTCTGATCGACCAGGCGGTGTCGATCCTGCGCGATGGGGGTCTGATCGCCTATCCGACCGACTCCTGCTACGCGCTGGGCTGTGCCCTGGACGCCCATGAGCCGCTCGAGCGGATTCGCCGCCTGCGGCAGGTGGGCAATGACCACAATTTCACGCTGGTGTGTGCGGACTTCGCGCAGCTGGGCCAGTTCGTGATCGTCTCCAATCCGGTGTTCCGTCTGGTGAAGAACGCGACTCCGGGGCCGTACACGTTCATCCTGCCGGCCACCAAGGAGGTTCCGCGACGGATGTCGCACCCCAAGCGCCGCACCGTCGGCGTGCGCATCCCCGACCATCGCGTCACGCACGCACTGCTGGATGCGCTCGGTGAGCCGATCGTCTCCTCCACGCTGCTGCTGCCGGGCCATGAGGAGCCGCTGACCGAGGGGTGGCTGATCAAGGAGGAGCTGGACCATCAGCTCGACGCGATCATCGACGCTGGGGAGGTGGGCACCGAACCGACCAGTGTCGTGGACCTCAGCGGTGGTGATGTGACGGTTCTGCGCGAGGGTGCCGGGGACGTCGCACGCTTCTGAGCGGCCGTCGACTGCACACCGCGAGCGCCATGCCCGTGACGACGGACGTGCTGCAAGACTCCCCCGGCAACCCTTACCGGGCCCGAAGGGAGTTCTTACGATTCGCTGACGGCATCGTCGCCGCCGTTCCGCGCTGCAGCAGCGCCCGTCTCGTGCCCCGTCGGCGCTTTCCTCCCATCCAGCGAGAAAGAGAAGAGCGCAATGCCCAGCGCGTAGATCGGCACGAGGAACAGTGCCCAGCGGAGCGTGAAGGCGTCCGCGAGTGCGCCCACCACCGGTGGGCTGACGAAGAAGCCGAGCCGGGCGATCCAGCCCACGAGTGTCACGCCCACGCCATCGCCCAGCCCGGGCATCTCATCTGCAGCGCGGAACGCAGCAGGGAACAGTGTGGCCACACCCCAGCCGGCTAGGGCGAACCCAAGCAGAGCCGTCACCGGGTGCGGCACCAGCAGCGCGAACGTCATGCCCATAGCCGACAGCACTGCCCCGATGCGTGCCGTGAGCCGGTCACCGAGCCGATCCACCACGGCGTCACCGACGAAACGGCCGATCGTCTGCGCGCCCTGGAGCGCCACGAACGCCATGCCCGCCATGAACGGGGTCACGGCGAAGGTGTCGTCCATGAACAGGGCGCCCCATGTGTTGCCGGCATCCTCCGTCGAGCCGGCGAAGATGAGGATGATGCCCAGTGACAGCACCATCAGCACCGAGCGCACAGACTGCCCGGCGATCTGCCGCCCCGCAGGCACCTGGGAGACATCGCCAGGGACTTCTCCGGCCGAAGCCGCTGATGGGCCCGCCATGCTCTCGCGTTCCGTCCCGTCGGGCCCGGCGAGCATGAAGCGCGAACCGACGAGCGCAGCGGCGCCGAAGATGACCAGGCCAAGCACACCTTGAGCCCACAACGGCAGCCCCACCTGCGCCCCCGCCGAACCGAACAGTCCGCCGCCAACAGCTCCCAGGGACCACCAGCCGTGGTAGCTGTTCATGATCGAGCGGCCGTAGCGTCGCTCCACGCGCATGCCGTGGCGGTTCATGGAGATGTCGGTGATGGCGTCCGCCGCCATTGCGATCATGAGCGAGGCGGTGAGCCACAGCCAGGATTGCGCCACGTACACGAGCAGGTGGCTGGTGGAGGCGATGATCTGGAACAGCACCGCGGTGCGGGCGGAGCCCAGGCGTTTCATGATCTTCGCCGCACCGAGCCCGGCGAGCAGTCCGCCCAGAGGGCCGAGTCCAGCGGCGAGCCCGAGCTCTGTGTTGGTCAGGCCGATCGCGCGAACCAACTCGGGGTAACGCGGCAGGATCGCGCAGAAGGACGCCCCGTTCAGGAAGAAGATGAGTGAAACAGCCCAGCGGGCGCGACGCGCATCCGGGGCTACACGGCGTGCAGCGAGATCACGGGAGGCGAACACGGCAAACCATTATCCTGCTGCGCGGGTGCGCCATTCAGGACGTCTGCGCAATGTGAGGCTCGTCGGCGTACTGGCCTGGGTGTGCGCGGCACACCGCGGACTTCCGCACCGCGTGAGGCCGTAGGGTGGCGCCATGTCGACTCATATCGGAGCATCCCCCGACCAGATCGCCCCCTACGTGCTGATGCCGGGAGACCCGTACCGGGCCCGGTGGATCGCTGAAACCTTCCTCGAAGACCCCGTGCAGTACAACGACGTGCGCGGCATGCTCGGCTATACCGGCAGCTACAAGGGTGTGCGCATCTCCGCCCAGGGCTCCGGCATGGGCCAGCCGTCCATCGGCATCTACGCGCATGAACTGTTCGCCGAATACGACGTGCAGGCCATCATCCGGGTGGGTACCTGCGGTGGCTTGTCCGAGGCGGTCGCGGTGCGTGACGTGGTGCTCGGGGTGGCCGCATCCACGGATTCGGCGATGAACCGGCCGCGCTTCGGTGACGTGACCTTCGCTCCCGCCGCAGACTTCGAGCTGGCGCGGATCGCTGCGGACGTCGCGCAGGAACGGCTGTTGCCGATGGTGGCAGGTGGCCTGTTCAGCTCCGACCAGTTCTACAACCCGAACACGACGATCGCGGCAACACTTGCGCGGTACGGCGTGCTGGGCGTGGAGATGGAGGCGGCGGCGCTGTACACGCTGGCCGCACAGTTCTCGCGCCGCGCACTGGCGATCTGCACCGTGTCGGATCACCTCATCAGCGGTGAGGAGACCAGCGCCCAGGAGCGCCAGGAGTCCTTCGATGACATGGTGGTGATGGCGCTCGAGTCGGTGGTGCGCCTGCACGAACGCCACGGCCACTGAGGCCTCTGGTCAGAAGAGCACACACACGGGCCGCCCCAGCACTGCGGGGCGGCCCGTGTCGCGTCTGCGTCTGTCGCGTCTGTGTCTGCCGTGTCGATGTCGAGGCGACCGGCTCAGGTGAGGAATCGGGGCACGAGTTCGAAGGTCCCGAATAGCGCGACGATGCACATGCCCAGGCCCACAAGGAACGTCACCGGGGTGAACAGGCTCATCACGTACAGGCCGCCGACGAACAGGCCGAACAGCACGATGAACAGCGCGATGCTCACAGGCAGGCTGTTGCCTTCCGACGTCGTCTCCGCGCTCGTGGCGACGGGGTCGGTCTTCTCGCTGCTCATCAGGCTGTGCTCCTCCCGAGGCTGACGGGCCTCTGCACCGGGCCCATGGTCCCGATCATCGTAGACCAGAGCCGACCTCGACGTCTCCTTCGACGCTGTGCGTGATGGACTGCACCAGGGAGCGGACGAGCCCATGCGCGTCGGCATCGAGCTCCGGATGCCACTGCACCGCCAGCACGGGCGCACCGGAGCGCGCTTCGAGCGCGAGCGGCAGGCCGGTGCTGTGGCGTGCCACGACCCGCAGGCCCTCGCCGACGGTGCGCACACCCTGGTGGTGGAAGGCGGTCACGACGCTGCGGCCATCGAGCGCGAGCGCCAGGTCGCTGTCGGGTGCCA
Organism: Brachybacterium timonense; assembly: GCF_900258505.1. Lineage (GTDB taxonomy): Bacteria > Actinomycetota > Actinomycetes > Actinomycetales > Dermabacteraceae > Brachybacterium > Brachybacterium timonense. The sequence goes on along the minus strand of NZ_LT984895.1, from coordinate 1,306,117 downwards.
CCTCGATCTGCACCTGCGTGGGTGCGGTGCCGGTCTGTGGGTACGACGGCAGATCCTCGGGCAGATGCTGATGCAGCGTGCCGCCTTCGGCAACGAGCACGATCTGTGCACCGCGGCAGATCGCGAGCACAGGCAGCCCGACGCGTCGCGCAGTGCGGTAGAGCTCGGTCTCGAAAGCGTCCCGGGCGGGATCGGCAGGGAAATCGGTGACACGCGCCACGCCGCCGTAGAGGGTTGGATCCAGATCGGTTCCACCGGTGAGGATGATGCCGTCGAGCTCGGCGAGTTCATCCTCGGTCCACGCATCCTGCACGGACAGCACCACGGCGCGCGCTCCGGCCTCCCGTACGGCGCGCACATAGTGCTCGGTGAGCACCACCGCGTCGTGGCCGGCCCAGGCGCCGTCCATCATCGGACGGGTCCCCGCGGTGATGCCGATGAGCGGGCGACGTGCTGTGCTGCGCTGCGCCATGACTGATCCTCTCCGCTAGGGACCCCGCGATGGGGCCCGTCGTTCGCTGGTCCTTCCCCGGCTCGGTCTGTTCCCGGGCGATGCCCTCACAGCCTGCCGTTCGCCGACGTCTCGCGGCGAGGTCCGTGACCGAATGTGACGCCCGGGCATGGATCGGGGTGCGGACCGGGGGCACTGATCGGGGCATGGATCGAGGTGCAGCCCTCACGTCGTGAGGCCATCGGTGCGCGGCCCTCACATCCCGCATGCGACGGCATGCGCTCTCCGGCCCGTCCCGTCAGCGTCCCGGGTCGTGATAGGAATCCCGCATGACCGGCCACTCCCCCAGCCCGCAGATCCCGCAGATGACGCACTCGCGGGTGCTCGTGATCCAGCATGAGGACGACTGCCCGCTCGGCGAACTCGCTACCGCACTGCACAGATCCTCCGCGTCAGCGCGCGTGGTGAGGGCGCATGAGGGCGAGGAGGTCCCCACCGACCTCGAGGGCGCCGACGCGCTCGTGGTGCTCGGCGGCGGCATGGGGCCGCGCGATGATGCTGAGCATCCCTGGCTTGAGCCGACGCGCGCCCTGCTGCGGCGTGCAGCAGCCGAGGATGTGCCGACGCTCGCGATCTGCCTGGGTGCGGAGCTTGCCGTCGACGCGCTGGGCGGAGCGACGGGCCGGGCCGCTCATCCGGAAGTCGGGCTGTGCTCCATCACGCTGACGGCAGCGGGCTGCGACGATGCGCTGCTGGGCGCTCTGCGTGCGAGTGAGGATGCGGGCGCGGAGTCACCGGACATGAAGCAGCGTGCCGCGTCATCGGAGTACGCGCGGCCAGAGTCGGTGAGGAACGTTGCTGGCTCGGTTCCTGCTGTGCCGGTGCTGCAGTGGCATCAGGACACTCTTGCGCAGATGCCGCCCGGCGTGACCGTGCTCGCGACGGGCCCCGACGGTGCTGTGCAGGCCTTCCGCGTCGGCGCCAGCTTCTGGGCGGTGCAGTTCCATCCCGAGGTGCAGCCCGGAATCGTGCAACGCTGGGCAGAGACCTCGAGTCTCACGCCAGAAGGCCGCACACCGGACAGCTTCGCCCGCGAGATCGAGGATGCACAGGCGGCGCGGAGCGCCTGGGCACACCTGCTGGGCGCCTTCGCACAGCGGATCGTCCCGTCCCCCCGGAGCGGGGAATGAGGAGTCCCTCAGCGATCAGGTGGGGCCGCGGGCATCGCCCCGGGTTTGATCGCGACATCTAACAGCCGGCAGGACACGCGATTCATGGCAGCGCCACGGAAGCCCTCGTCATGACCTTATATAGCTAGACGGTATGGGTGACCCCGATCGGGGGTGAGGCTCTGGCAGGCCGGGGCCTCGCCGCGCAACGATTCGTGGGTTGCCGGACAGGGGCGTCCTGTCCGGCCTTTCCGACATACGTGGGAGGCCCCGGTTGTTTACTGAGCGTACGAGTGTCGGCCTGGACGTGCATGCCCGCAGCGTGGTGGCACATGCGATGGACGTCCAGACCGGAGAAATCTTCAAAGCCCGACTCTGCCCCGACCCCGCAGAAGTCACCGGCTGGATCAAGGCGCTGCCCGGACCAGCCGCGGCGATCTACGAGGCCGGCCCGACCGGATACGGCCTCGCCCAAACACTCCTGTGAAGCGTCCTGGGTTTCGTTCCGAGTCTCAGCAAGGAGAATCGGAGTATGCCCAAGAAGTTCAGTCCAGAGCTGCGTGACCGCGCCGTGCGGATGGTCTACGACCGTCAAGCCCGCGAGGGCGGTCCCCGTGCAGCATCGATCCGTGCGGTCGCCCCGCAGCTCGGTGTCGGCGAGGAGACGCTACGGATCTGGTGCAACCGCTACGGCCCCACCGAACCAGCCGGCCCAGCAGAGCCGCTCGAGGAGGAGAACCGTCGGCTCAAGCGTGAGCTTGCCGAAGCCCGGCGCGCTAACGAGATCCTGAAAGCCGCCTCGGCGTTTTTCGCAGCGGAACTCGACCGCCCCACAACGAAATGATCGCTTTCATCGACATGCATCGCGGTCAGTTCGGGGCCTGGGCCATCTGCCGCACCCTGCGTGCGACAGAGTGTGGGTTCATCACCTCCCGCGGATACCGTGCTTCCAAGAACAGGAAGGCTTCCGCACGCAGCGTTCGGGACGAGATCCTCATAGAGGAGGTGCAGCGGATTCACCAGGAGAACTACAGCGTCTACGGGGTGCGGAAGATGTGGCACGACATGCGGCAGGAGGGAAGGGACGTGGGCCGAGGCCGGGTGGCGAGGCTGATGAAGGTTGCAGGCCTTCAGGGGGTTGGCCGAGGTCGCAAGCCCGTTGCCAGGCGTCCCACGGCCGGAGAGGATCAGCGTCCCGACCTTGTGGAACGGAGGTTCGTTGCGGACCGACCGCAGCAGCTCTGGGTTGCCGATATTACCTATGTCCGGATACTCACCGGATTCTGCTACGTCGCGTTCATCACCGATGTCTTCAGTCGCAGAATCGTCGGTTGGGCGGTTGCGGCCACCCTCCACACGGAGCAGCTGCCATTGCTCGCACTGGAACACGCGCTCCTCGCCACCGGGGCGAGCAGGAATGGAAGCGGACTGATCCATCACTCCGACCGGGGCAGTCAAGGCGGATTCAATCGGTGGTTGCAACACCGGTGTTGTCGAGTGAGTGTAGCTGGTCGGCGAAGACCTCAGCGGGAGTTCTCCAGCCGAGGACTTTCCGGGGGCGGTTGTTGAGCGTGTATGCGACGGCTTCGAGCTCCAGTGCGCTCCAGCGTGTGAGATCTGTGCCTTTCGGGAAGTACTGACGCAGAACCCCGTTCGTGTTCTCGTTCGTCGGGCGCTGCCACGGCGAGTGGGGGTCGGCGAAGTACACCTGAGTGCCCGTCTCGAGCGAGAATTGCGCGTGATCGGAGAGCTCTTTGCCACGGTCCCAGGTCAGCGTCTTGCGTAATTGGGCCGGCAGGTTCGTGATTGACGAGGTCAGCGCCTGGGCCATCGCGCCGGCCCCGTAGCCAGCCAGGGCCGGACCGTTCTTCTCTCGGGGCTGCTGGCCGTAGCCAGGCAGGCGGGGCAGGTGCACCAGTATCGTCGTGCGGCTGCTGCGTTCGACGAGGGTGCCGATCGCAGATCGGTTCGTGCCGATGATCAAGTCGCCTTCCCAATGGCCTGGCACCGCCCGGTCAGCGGCTTCGGCCGGCCGCTGGGAGATGACGACGTCGGCAGTGACGTGCCCCTGGGGCTTATTCCGCGTCCTTGCTCTGGGCTTGCGCAGTGATCGACCGGTCCGCAACGCGGCGACAAGTTCACGCCTGAGCGCTCCGCGCCCTTCGATGTAGAGGGCCTGGTATATCGCTTCGTGACTGATCCGCATGCTCTCATCATCGGGGAACTCGACCTTGACTCGCTGAGCGATCTGCTCCGGGCTCCACGCCAGAGACCACTTCCGGTCGCCCCGGCGCGGCTTGTTCCGGCCCTTCCACTCCGCCACCTTGGGTCCGTCGACACAAGTTCCGTCGGGCAAGCGCAGGCACCCGTCCAGGCGCTGTTGAACGTACTCGCGCAATCTTGGGTTGCTTACGAGCTTCGCGGTCTTCGGGCGACGGGCAAGCAGTTCGGCCTTCCACTGTGCGACCGAAGCCCGATACTCGAGCTTCCCACCCCGAGTCGCCGCATTCCGGCGGAGCTCTCGTGAGATCGTCGAGGCATCCCGGCCGAGCCTGCGTGCGATCTCGCGGACACCAAGACCACCGGAGTGCATCAGCGCGATTTCTGGCTCTTCGCGAACGAGGGTGTAGTCGGGTGAGCGCGTGGGTGGCCGGGTAGGGGTCGAGGTCTCCCGGATGATGGAAGTTCTTCACGCTCGCCATCCCGAAAGACCTCGACGTGCTCCACTCTACTTTCGCGACCCCTGACCTGACCACGGTCTGCCGCCTGGATGAACTCGGACTCGAAGCGGTCGGCCAGCTGATCGGGCGGGACCGGGCGATGATCGAGTGTCGGCCGGTCGAGGTGGACCCCTGGTGTCGGAAGTGCGGGGCGGAGGGCGTGTCGCGGGACACGGTGACGCGTCGACTCGCGCATGAGCCGTTCGGGCATAGGCCGACAACGCTTCTGGTCCGGGTCCGCCGCTACCGGTGCGCGCATTGCCGACGGACGTGGCGGCAGGACATGACTCGCGCCGCCGCGCCGCGAGCGAAGATCTCCCGCCTTGGCGTGGAGTGGGCGCTGCGGGGCATCGTCATCGACCACCTCACCGTGACCCGTGTGGCGGCGGGTCTCGGGGTTTCCTGGAGCGCGGCGAACACTGCGGTGCTCGCGGAGGGCAAGCGTCGACTCATCGGCGATCCGGGTCGGTTCGACGGGGTGACCACGATCGGGGTCGACGAGCACGTCTGGCGGCACACCCGCCTCGGTGACACGTACGTCACCGTGATCATCGACCTCACCCCGGCCCGCGACAAGACCGGCCCCGCGCGGCTGCTGGACATGGTCGAGGGTCGTTCGAACGCGGCGTTCAAGCAATGGCTCGCGGCGCGCCCGCCCGACTGGACCAAGCGGACCGAAGGCGTCGCGCTGGACCGGTTCGCAGGCCTCAAGACGGCCGCCGCCGAAGAACTCCCCGACGCCGTCCCCGTCATTGACCCCTTCCCCGTCCTCCGCCTCGCCGGCCACCCGCTGGACCACTGCCGACTCCGAGTGCCGCAGCACACCGTCGGGCATCGCGGCCGCGCCGGTGACCCGCTCTACAAAGCGCGCCGCACCCTGCACACCGGCGCGGACCTGCTCACTGAGGAACAGACCGCCCGCCTGGAGGCTGTGTTCGCGATCGAAGAGCACGTCGAAGTCGAAGCGACCTGGGGTATCTACCAGCGCATCGTCGCCGCCTACCGGGAACCCGACAAGAAGAAGGCCAAACAGATGATGCACGCCGCGATCGATGCGATCACCACCGGCGTCCCCGCCGCGCTCGTAGAGATCCGCCGGCTCGGCCGCACCATGGGACAGCGCGCCACCGACATCCTCGCGTTCTTCGATCGCCCCGGCACATCGAACGGGCCAACAGAGGCGATCAACGGCCGACTCGAACACCTCCGCGGCTCCGCGCTCGGCTTCAGGAACCTCACGAACTACGTCGCGCGCAGCCTGCTCGAAGCCGGAGGCTTCAGACCCCACCTACACCCTCGTTCGTGAAGAGCCCGATTTCTTCACGCTCGGCGAATGACAGGTACCGTCCACCTGGCGGGGACAACGTGATCGTCGGCATGACGCCACCTTGACGGAACCAGCGGGCCCCGACCGCGGGTGACACGCCGATCGCCGCCGCCGCATCCTCGGACGAGGCCCCACTGGCGATCCGCACCCAGAACTCTCGCTCGATGCTCCGCCTGCTCGATGGGGCCCCGGGCGAGATCATCGGATTCCTTCCCGTGAGCTCCTTCAACCATCCCGCTGGACGACCCATGACCACCCTCTCTGACAGGGTGTTGCAACGACCAGTTGAATCCGCCCCGCGAGCGCGCTAGCCAGGTGGCAACACGTGATCCGGAGTCGAAGTTAGGGAGCGCCGGTCGTGGCCAGTTGACGTCCCAGCACCCTCGACCGCGCTGATGCAGCTTCACGAGCGCCGCGACAAGGGCCTGGGGCTCCGGAGCTCCAAGTTTCACGGGCAAGTACTCCTCAACCTCGGCCCAACGCCCGCCAACTCGTGCGACGCCGTCAGAGTCTCCACAGAGAGGCGCAGCCACCCGGAGTCCCCGTGCGCGAAGCCGCCGCCGGAGTTCGCGCACTGCTCGCAACCGAGCAAGTGATTCCCAAGGCCGGTGGACGCGCACCAGAGCGGTAACTCCACCTTCATTCGTAATCTTCACGTTAAGGTTTACCGACCCGCCGAGGTCCTCAAAACTCAGCCCGGGCCCAAGCCAGTCCTGGATGCCCCGAGGTACAGCAGGGTCGTCAAGCGTTGCCCTTGGCCCGAGCACGGGCAACTCGTCCGCCGCACCGTTCCCGAACGACTCGGCAGCACTGCTGGGCGCAGCGGACCACTGCGAGTCGTTCTCGGACAGATCCAGTCTGATCACCACGCGCCTTTGCCCCAAGTGTGCGGTGCCTCACAGGCTTTGGGTGCCCCGCAGACTACGCCAGATTGGCGACAGTTCGACTCTCGGAGCAAAGAGCGCCGGGTGCCGCTGTGGCCAACTTGGCCGTCAACCGGGCTTCGAGCTGCACGAGGGCCTGATCGACGATCGATGCGACCGTCGCGGCGAGGTTGGTCTGCGCTCCGGCGAGGGAGACGTACGCGACGTCCGCCAGGTTCGTCAGCCCGTGGACGAGGTGGCTGTACTGATCGGGCGTGTCGTCATTGAGTGCAATGACCATGGATTTACCCATGGCGGACGCCCAACCCAACTCGATGGCAGTCCCTGCGCTCTGGATCAACTCTCCCTCGGCGTTGGTCGGCCACAGCGCGACGTAGACATCACATTCTTCCATCCAGGCCCAGTCGCGCAACGATACCGAGGCTGGAGTGAATTACGATTGATCGGCGGCACCAAATTCTTCGGCTACGTGTGCAGAAAAGACACGCACTCCACGGCCACCGAGTTCTGTGATCACTGCCGAAATAAGTCGACGCAGCTCCGTATTAAACGAATCGCGATCCATCGCGTGCTGTATGGGACCTCCGACGAAGATCGCAGGGTGATTTTCTTGGTTCTCCTGCATTCTTGTACTCCTTCATAATAGCCAAAGTCGCGAGAAACCTCTTGCCATCGAGTGCGCTACGCCGCCTTCCTATAGATCATTGACGTGGTACGCGATCCACATCTCCCGAAAGAGACCATCGCTTTGCGAAAGGGTCGCCCAATCTCCGTCCTGCGCGACAACACCGTCCGACATCACCAAAACCCGCTCCGCCTCTTCCGCAGTGTGGAGACGATGTGCGACTGAGATGATCGTGACGCCGCTCAATGCGTCCATCAGTGCCTTTTCGACCCTACGGGCCAGACGTGCCGGCAGATCCGAAGTGGCTTCGTCGAGTATAAGTATTCGTGGCTGAGAAAGGATAGCTCGCGCGAGAGCAATCTGTTGTTTCTGTCCCGCTAGAAGTTCTAGACCGCCGATAGAAATGTTCTCATCCATGCCATCGGCCAATTGATATACCCAATGCGCCTCAACCAGATCCAGGGCGGCGACAATCTCTTCATCGGAGGGCATCTCCCGCGCCGTCATCACCAAGTTGTCGCGGATTGACCCGGTGAAGACGTGGCTCTCCTGCGTGACGATAATGGAGAATCTACGAAGAGTAGCGGGCGAGTAGTCGGTCACGTCTACGCCACCGATGCGAACCGCGCCCGCGCCTGCCGAGTCGAAGCCGGCTAGCAATTTCGCCAGCGTCGACTTTCCCGAGCCGCTCGGCCCGACGAGCGCGACGCGTTGACCCTGCGGTACGGCGAGCGTGACTGCCCGGATAGCGGTCTGTCCGCCAGGGTACCCGTAGCGGTCGATCTGGCACTCGAGGCGGTAGTCCGGCGGTCGCCTGTTCTCCGTCCCGTGTGTCATCTCCGCCTGGCGGACACCACGGAGTCGTGCCAACGAGGCGGTCCCCACCTGCAGCGACTCCAACCACCACAATAGCTTGTCCACGGGCGCGACAAGGCGTTGTGTGTAAATCGCGGCTGCGCTTACGACACCAAGCGTCGTATTCCCTTGGGAGTATAGGTGGCCGCCTAGAAGTATGACGCCGACTAGGGGTATAAGGTACCCAATGTCGACCGTTGGATACCACACTGTCCTCAGGAACAGTGTGTACCGCTTGATCGAAAAGACATCGCGGATAGCATTCAGCAAGTGGACGCTTCGTGCACCTCGTTGTCCCATTACGTGTGCGGCCTCAAGGTTGACCGCAGTTTCCTTGAAAGATGCGTTCATCCGGGAAAATGCCGCATTCTCCCGAAGGTATGCGGACGGCGCTCGCTGCAAGTACCAACGCGTGCTCACCACCACGACCGGCACGACGGCAAGCGAGGCGAGCGCCAGAATAGGCGATAGGATGATCAGCGCTCCGGTCGTGAGGACGAGCGACGTTATCGCGGTGAGGGTCTCGGGGATTCCGAATCGGATACAGCGGTCCAGGTTAGCGACATCCCGTATCATTCGTGTGGAAAGGTCTCCGGAGCCAGCTCGTTCAATTTTAGTAACGTTTGCCCGAAGTGCGCTGCCCACGAACTCCTCGCGCAACTGTGCAAATACGTCTTCCCCGAGCCTCCACGAGGTCGCCCGCGCCACCGCGAATGCTGCGGCCTGTCCTAGAAGGACGATGAAAAGCCAGATGCCGAGACTGTCCACAAAATCGGCATCCCGCCCCTGGGAGGCGCCGTCGATCAGAGCGCCCACGATTCTCGGGATGACTAGTGCGGCTCCGACGGAAAGTGCGGTGAATGCGACTAGCACGACAAGTGCCCGCCGACGACGCATGAATAGCTCAATCCCGTAGCGCAGTGTCTCTTGGCGGCCAGCTACGGGTAGCGCATTCGTGTGCATGCCCTGTGCTTCCTTATAACGCACTGGCTACTCCTCCCGCCGAATAAGTGACCGATAATCGGCGTCATTACGCAGTAATCCCTCGTGAGATCCACGAACTGCTCGCTCGCCGTCGCTGCGGATGAACAGGACCTCGTCCGCCACTGCAAGGAGGGGTGGGCTCATGCCGACGATGACCGTCGTGCGCCCACGGCGGAACTCCCGTACGCGCCGAGCGACCAATGACTCGGTTGTCGCGTCGACCGCTGAAGAGGGGTTGACCATGATAAGGAAATCGGAGTCGGTCAATAGCGCCTGAGCAATCAGGATTCGCTGGCGCTCACCACCGGAAAGGTTTGATCCTCGTTCCTGCAGGACCAGGTTGAGCCCCTCCCCGCGCCGCTCGAGGATGTCCGTCGCTGCGGCTGCTTCGAGGGCGGCGAAGATCTCGGCGTCCGAGCGTGTTCCCCCGGGATCGAGTTGCGGCCGGAGGGGTCCAGCGAACAATCGGAGACCCGAATGGGTGAGCAATGTCGGCCGGGGGGCATAGTCGCTCAGGCGGGCTTGCTCTTCCACAGCGCGACCAACGGCGAGTGCCTGATCCGGTGTGCTGGGCGCGATCACTGTGAACGTTCTCGGGGTGGCCAACTTGACCCCGCGAACGCCAAAGCGCTCGCCTCGACCGACAGCACCTGTGGCTGCGTTCGGACTGCTGGAGAAGCCGGTCGGGTTGAGCAGGTGCAGTGCGGCATTGATGCGTTCAGCGGCGACGAGGCCCCTTGACCACTGGTCGAGGAAGCTGGCGGCGATGCCGATCGGTGTCGCGATGAAAGCCGCGTAGGCGTAGAACGCGACGAGGTTGCCGGCGGTGATCTGGCCAGCGAGCAACAGGTGCGCGCCGACCCACACGAGGACTACGACGAACAATCCTGGCAAGAAAATCTCGGCGGTGCCGATCACTGTCTCGATCTTGGACGCTTTGAGTCCCGCCCGCCGCAACTCCTGGGAGGAACGCCCGTACCGCTCCGCGAAGACCTGCTCGCCACCAACCCCCTGTAGCGCCCGCAGCCCGTCTGCAAGATCGTTCCCGAGCATCGTTACCTTGTCGATATACGAGCGGTACACCTGCTGTCGACGGCGCAGCGGACGGAGGAGCGGTGTCAGCGAGAGGATCATGAGCGGTGCACCGAACAGGACGATCAGCCCGAGCGTAACGGACATGTTGAAGACCACGACCGCAACGATCGCGAGTGCAAGCAGTGCGCCGACAACCCTCGCGCTCCCGTCGATGGCGATGCCGATGCGGTCTAGGTCTGTGGTTGTGATCGACGTGGCGTCATTGTCGCTCAATCGGGCGTCATTACGCCAGCCCTCCCGATCGTCCAGTTGTCGCGACGAGAGCAGCTGCAGCAATCGGGTGCTCGCGCCGAGTGAGTTCTGCATCGACAGCCGGTGCCGAGCAATGTGCGAGCCGGCTTCGACGACACCGAGCGCTAGTAATGCAGCACAGGAACGGAGAAGTGCAGTGCCGTCGTCCTGTGCGACCCCACGATCGATCGCGTTACCCAGCGCCGCGGGTATGAGCGCCCCGGCGCACATCCAGATCACGGCCATGAGCACGGCACCGGCAAATATGATCCCCTGCTGGCCCATCAGCCACAGCAGGAGGGAACGCGGTGAGGACGTGTTCGGTTCACCGAGACGCGTTAATGGGAGCTGCCGCATGACGTTTCACCTCCCTCCCAGCACGCGACGGTACCCGCAGCTATAGGGATGACTACCTCGAGCATCGTTGTCAAGCGCCCTCGACTTGGTCTCCCCAGCTGTGCGCCCAGAATGTAAACGCGTGCGTGTCCTCGTCGCCGAAGTACTCGACCCAGTCCTGCTGGCGGAAGTCCTCGATCGTACGCAGCTGGTCGAGGCGGTCGGCATGACCATCGAGTCCCCATGACACTGGGTACAGGTATCGCGGTGGGAGCAGGGTCACTGGGCCAGAACTCGTCGGGTGAACCGCATGACGATCACACCACTCGTCAAATGCCTTCGATTGCTCGCCGGACTGCTCCCGGGAATGCTGTCGCTCCAGCCATTCGACGGCATCCAAAAGGAGCATCGGGCCCGAAGCTTTTTCCGGCCACTGTTCTTCCTTCCGTTGGCTGGCCAGGAACAATGCCACTGCCCAGAGTTCGTGTCCGCGGACCGCCGAGTACATGAACGCGTTCGGAACCCGATTCCTCGGCCGAAGTCGCAAATTAGGCATCTCAACGGTCCCCAGGAGTACTTCACCGTCCACTGATAGGATCAGCGGATCGAGCGCACGGACTGCGACGAAATCAAGGTCCACGAAGAGCCCGCCGTACTCAAACAACCAAGCGTACTCAAACAGGTCAGCGACCCGAACAAAAGGCTGGAGCCGTTCCTTGATAAACCCGAATTGACGATCATGATTGTCAAGCCACGCAAGGAGCGCCGTGTCGTCGATTAGGCGATGATCCCAAGATGGGTGTTTCAACTTCCACGTGTCAACAGCCGACCTATACTGGCCGGGCAGCTCTTCGGCCTTCCATGTCTGCATTATGCTCTCAATTAACTTCATTCTGACGCCCTCGATCCGTCCAGTAAGGCGTCGATGCACTGGTCGATTTGACTTACCACGTATCGGGCAGGTGGGACGTGGGAGGGCAACGAAAGCATGTGGGCTCCTTTGCAATCACCTCCGTTGCACGGTACCGCAATGCAAGTAGCACGCCAACCCTCATGTTGGCTGAGGTCTTCTCACCAGGCAGGTCGTGTCGTGCCAGGGCGTCGAGCGGACGTTTCCCGGCCCATCGCGGTTGAGGGTGTAGTCGCTGGTGTCGGCCGATGAACGCGCAGGTCGAACGGGTATGCCGTCGCTGTGTGGTTCGCGTCGTTGTCGGTGACCAGGCGGGAGATCCGCGTGATGCCGTGCGCGGCGAAGAACACCTGGGCCCGATGGAAGAAGCCGATCGTCGTGACTGCTTTCTCGTCCTCGAGTGCTTCGGTGTAGGCCAGGCGGGAGAACCCGTCGATCATCGAGTGGAGGTAAGTGTAGCCGATCCGATGGGCGTGCTTCTTCTTGTCCTGGGCGGAGCCGCGGCCGTGGGCCCACCAGCCGCCGCCGTCACGGAGCGTGCCGATCTTCTTGACGTCCATGTGGACCGTGTTCCCGGGATAGCGGGCGTTGATCTTCCCGGGTTGACGGAGGTCCTGCCCGTCCGGGGTGGTGTCTCGGATCCGATTCAGGCCCAACTGATCCAGCCAGCGCGTCACCGTCCGCACGCAGCACCTCATGCCGTGGCCGTCGGCGAGTTCACCGGCGATCCTGCGGGCGGACCACTTCTTCGTTCGTCGCCACTGCTCGATCAGCTCGAGTGCCCAGACCGGCAGCCGGGCCGGTCGGTGAAGCGCCCTGGGTTTCGTTCGGTGGTTAGACGGTCGCGGGCGCGGTCGTCGTGGGGTGAGTGTAGGACGCTTCGACGCTTGCTGGGGTGCGGTAGTCGAGAGCTTCGTGGAGCCGGGCCGTGTTCCACCAGTGGACCCATCCCATCGTGGCAAGCTCGACCTCGCTGACCGACTCCCAGATCCGCTTGGAGTAGACCAGCTCCGCCTTGTAGAGGCCGTTCACGGTCTCGGCCAGCGCGTTATCGTAGCTATCGCCGACGGTGCCGACAGACGCTTTCACACCTGCGGCAAGAAGAGCGTCTGAGTAGGCGAGAGAGATGTATTGGGCGGATTCAACTGGTCGTTGCAACACCCTGTCAGAGAGGGTGGTCATGGGTCGTCCAGCGGGATGGTTGAAGGAGCTCACGGGAAGGAATCCGATGATCTCGCCCGGGGCCCCATCGAGCAGGCGGAGCATCGAGCGAGAGTTCTGGGTGCGGATCGCCAGTGGGGCCTCGTCCGAGGATGCGGCGGCGGCGATCGGCGTGTCACCCGCGGTCGGGGCCCGCTGGTTCCGTCAAGGTGGCGGCATGCCGACGATCACGTTGTCCCCGCCAGGTGGACGGTACCTGTCATTCGCCGAGCGTGAAGAAATCGCGCTGATGCACTCCGGTGGTCTTGGTGTCCGCGAGATCGCACGCAGGCTCGGCCGGGATGCCTCGACGATCTCACGAGAGCTCCGCCGGAATGCGGCGACTCGGGGTGGGAAGCTCGAGTATCGGGCTTCGGTCGCACAGTGGAAGGCCGAACTGCTTGCCCGTCGCCCGAAGACCGCGAAGCTCGTAAGCAACCCAAGATTGCGCGAGTACGTTCAACAGCGCCTGGACGGGTGCCTGCGCTTGCCCGACGGAACTTGTGTCGACGGACCCAAGGTGGCGGAGTGGAAGGGCCGGAACAAGCCGCGCCGGGGCGACCGGAAGTGGTCTCTGGCGTGGAGCCCGGAGCAGATCGCTCAGCGAGTCAAGGTCGAGTTCCCCGATGATGAGAGCATGCGGATCAGTCACGAAGCGATATACCAGGCCCTCTACATCGAAGGGCGCGGAGCGCTCAGGCGTGAACTTGTCGCCGCGTTGCGGACCGGTCGATCACTGCGCAAGCCCAGAGCAAGGACGCGGAATAAGCCCCAGGGGCACGTCACTGCCGACGTCGTCATCTCCCAGCGGCCGGCCGAAGCCGCTGACCGGGCGGTGCCAGGCCATTGGGAAGGCGACTTGATCATCGGCACGAACCGATCTGCGATCGGCACCCTCGTCGAACGCAGCAGCCGCACGACGATACTGGTGCACCTGCCCCGCCTGCCTGGCTACGGCCAGCAGCCCCGAGAGAAGAACGGTCCGGCCCTGGCTGGCTACGGGGCCGGCGCGATGGCCCAGGCGCTGACCTCGTCAATCACGAACCTGCCGGCCCAATTACGCAAGACGCTGACCTGGGACCGTGGCAAAGAGCTCTCCGATCACGCGCAATTCTCGCTCGAGACGGGCACTCAGGTGTACTTCGCCGACCCCCACTCGCCGTGGCAGCGCCCGACGAACGAGAACACGAACGGGGTTCTGCGTCAGTACTTCCCGAAAGGCACAGATCTCACACGCTGGAGCGCACTGGAGCTCGAAGCCGTCGCATACACGCTCAACAACCGCCCCCGGAAAGTCCTCGGCTGGAGAACTCCCGCTGAGGTCTTCGCCGACCAGCTACACTCACTCGACAACACCGGTGTTGCAACCACCGATTGAATCCGCCTTGACTGCCCCGGTCGGAGTGATGGATCAGTCCGCTTCCATTCCTGCTCGCCCCGGTGGCGAGGAGCGCGTGTTCCAGTGCGAGCAATGGCAGCTGCTCCGTGTGGAGGGTGGCCGCAACCGCCCAACCGACGATTCTGCGACTGAAGACATCGGTGATGAACGCGACGTAGCAGAATCCGGTGAGTATCCGGACATAGGTAATATCGGCAACCCAGAGCTGCTGCGGTCGGTCCGCAACGAACCTCCGTTCCACAAGGTCGGGACGCTGATCCTCTCCGGCCGTGGGACGCGTGGTAACGGGCTTGCGACCTCGGCGAACGCCCTGAAGGCCTGCAATCTTCATCAGCCTCGCCACCTGGTCTCGGCCCACGTCCCATCCCGCGTGCCGCATGGCGTGCCACATCTTCCGCACCCCGTAGACGCTGTAGTTCTCCTGGTGAATCCGCTGCACCTCCTCTATGAGGATCTCGTCCCGAACGCTGCGTGCGGAAGCCTTCCTGTTCTTGGAAGCACGGTATCCGCGGGAGGTGATGAACCCACACTCTGTCGCACGCAGGGTGCGGCAGATGGCCCAGGCCCCGAACTGACCGCGATGCATGTCGATGAAAGCGATCATTTCGTTGTGGGGCGGTCGAGTTCCGCTGCGAAAAACGCCGAGGCGGCTTTCAGGATCTCGTTAGCGCGCCGGGCTTCGGCAAGCTCACGCTTGAGCCGACGGTTCTCCTCCTCGAGCGGCTCTGCTGGGCCGGCTGGTTCGGTGGGGCCGTAGCGGTTGCACCAGATCCGTAGCGTCTCCTCGCCGACACCGAGCTGCGGGGCGACCGCACGGATCGATGCTGCACGGGGACCGCCCTCGCGGGCTTGACGGTCGTAGACCATCCGCACGGCGCGGTCACGCAGCTCTGGACTGAACTTCTTGGGCATACTCCGATTCTCCTTGCTGAGACTCGGAACGAAACCCAGGACGCTTCAAGGGACTTGACCACGGCACCTTCGATGCCGGCATGAGATGCCGGGATGGGGAGACCTCCCCCTCGCGCAGCCCCGCCTTGTCCTCCTATCGTGGACCTGTATTCGACAGCCATAGGCCGGAGGCGGCGAACCATGGCACCTTTCTGGGGCGCCCCGACGGACCAGCTGCGAGAGACGGGGACCTTGTTCTCGGCGCACGCGCTCAGTCACGAAGAACTGTTCATCGCGCTGGACGGCATCGTCCTGAACCGCTCGCACTGGTCAGGACCCGACGCGGACTCCTTCCGCACCCACTACTCCGCGACGGTGCGCCCGTCGGTGGACGCGCTCCACACAGACGGCCTGATGTCGTCGAACGCCCTCGGCTGCTGGGACAACCGCGGGGATGAGCGCAGCGGTCGGCGGGGAGAGGGACGTGAGAACACCCCGCGCAACGACGGCGATGAGTCCTACGACCCGGACGAAGAGAGCCCGAATGCCCAGTACGGGACGCCCGGTCCCGTCGAGCATCTGGACCACTTCCTCGACAACACCGCCGAGGACTACGACGCCGACGTGGACGACCTGATCGCCGATCAGCCGGCGTTCGCGCAGAAGGCGCGCTACGAGGTCGACACGCAGGTCAACTTCCGCGATCGATACAACTGGGACGGCGGCAAGTCGACCCAGACCGGCCCGATCCGGGTCACCGATGAGAGCCTTGCGGCGATGCACCGTGCCGGCATTGCACGCGAGTACAACCTCCTCGGCGAGTCCTCCTCCCAGCACACCGAGGGAAGCGTCCTGTGAGCCGGCGCCGCTTCCTGCACCTCACCGCCGTCACTGCTGCAGGTGCCTTCCTGAGCTCCTGCGGCCCCGTGTCGAAGGAGGACACCCCGATGGACGCCGACGAGATCCTCTCCGCCGCCGGATTCAGCGCACCGACAGTGGAGACGGCCGTGACGGACGGAAAGCTGAAGGATGGCGAGAAGTGGAGCAAGGTCGTCACCTTCTCCGGTCCGAGCGAGGAGGTCGAGGCCTGGATCGCCGAGAACTTCGACAGCGGAATCCAGTCCGAGGCCTACAAGGACGACATGGCCACGGCGGTCGAGCGGCTCGGACCCGGCGTACAGAAACAGGGCGACAGGTTGGCCTCTGGCGTTGAAGGCAGTGTGGCGTTCGTCGTGGTGGTCGGACAAGGCGAGAACCCTGAGGTGCACGTGGCGGTGCGGCGCACGGGGCGCTGAGCGCCGCACCGCCCAGCTCGTCCGCCCCGACAACCTCGACGAGTGCCCACCTCCCGCCGCTCCACCACCACCCGCCGCCGCAGGTCTTCGCGCCGCCGCTCCGGGGGCTCCTCCCGCCACGCCCCGCGCGAGCTTCCCTTCGTCGGTCCCGGCGAGCGGCTGTGGAGCCTCGACGTCCCCTACGGCACGCTGGTGGAAGGCGCCTCCTGGCATCCGGCGGTAAAGATGCACGTCCACGTCGGACGCACGCTGCCGGACCACCTCAAGCCCTACTCCCCCGGCCCGCACACCCTCGGCCGTTTCCTGGAGCATCTCCACAACCCCGACTCCCTCGCGCCGGTCCCCGAGCCGACCGAGGGCTTCGAGCCTCGGCAGAACCAGTACGAGGCAGCCGACGCGATCGCGGCCCGCGCGGCGGTGGGCGGGCGGATGTTCCTGCTGGCCAACGAGCCGGGCGTCGGCAAGACGATCTCCGCCGTACTCGGCGCGAGCGCCGTCGGCGACCTGCGCGGCGCGGAGCGAGTGCTGGTGGTCGCGGACCGGCCGGCGGCGATCCGATCACTTAGCGCCTGCGGGACTCAGGGATCGAAGCCGCGACGATCTTTGGCCGGGACCGCTTCGACATCGAGGCCGAGCGGCTGCGCTTCCGGACCGGGGAGGCGAAGGTGTGCGTGTTCACCACCGTCGCCTCGATCAGCCTCCACACCGGCGAGATGCTTCCCGGTGGGCGGCGGGCGAGCACGGTGCCGCGCGTCGGTGTGTTCCACCGGGCTCGCTTCCCCGGCATCGCAGGTCGGCAGGTTACCGGACGCACCCATCGCGACCACCAGGTCTCCCCTAGGCACATTGCCTACGCCGAGAACACGGGCGAGGAGCAGGTCTCCAAGGTGATGGTGGAGCGGATCGCCGCCTCCGACACCGTCGGCGGAGACACCGAGAGCCTCACCGACGTCGCGCAGCTGCTCGGCGCGGACTGGCTGCTGGCGGCGAGCCTGTCGGAGGGCAGCGCCTGACGGGCTGGCCCGCTGTGCGCACTACCCCGCGACTCTGCGCGCTCAGCTGAACAGGCGCAGGATCAGTAACGGCAGGCGCCACAGGAGCTGCGCCACGCCCGCGATGAGGTCGAACAGCTCCAGGAACAGGGACGTCCGTTCGCTCCGGGAGAATCGTGCTCGTCCCTTGCTTCGCCGTCCCATCGCTGCTCCGCTCCCCCACGACGGATCGGCGCCGCCGGACGCGGCACCATGGCGCGGGCCACCCTATGCCGGGAGCAGGTCTACGGTGGATAACGCACACCGTCCCCGCACCCCAGGAGTCACCCGCCCATGCCCTGCACCACCCTGCTCGTCGGCCGCCGTGCGAGCGCCGACGGCTCCCCGCTCATCGCCCGCACCGAGGACTCCTCAGCCGGGAGCTTCGATCCGAAGCGGGTCGTGGTGGTGCGGCCCGAGGACCAGCCCCGCACCTACACGTCCGTGCTTGGCGGGCGCACGATCGAGCTGCCCGAGGAGCCGCTGCGATACACCGCCGTCCCCAACGCCCTGCCCGACGAGGGGTTCTGGGGCTGCGCCGGGATCAACGCCGCGAACGTCGCGATGAGCGCGACCGAGACCCTCACCTCGAACCCGCGCGTGCTCGGCGCGGACCCGCTGGTGGTGCGGGACGGCGAGACGCCCGGCGGCTTCGGCGAGGAGGACTTCCTGACCCTCGTTCTGCCCTACATCCGCTCAGCCCGCGAGGGCGTCCAGCGGCTCGGCGCGCTGCTGGAGGAGCACGGCACCTACGAGATGAACGGGATCGCGTTCGGCGACGCCGAGGACATCTGGTGGCTCGAGACCGTCGGCGGGCATCACTGGATCGCACGGCGCGTACCCGAGGACCACTACGCGACCGTCCCGAACCAGCTGGGCCTCGACTCCTTCGACCTCGCCGACGCCGAAGGGCCCGGCCGAGACCATCTGGCGAGCCCTGACCTGCGCGCCTTCCTCGCCGAGCATCACCTCGACCTCACCCTGCGCGAGGACGGGCAGGGCGCGGACGTGTTCACCCCGCGTGAGGCGTTCGGGTCCCACACCGAGCACGACCACGTCTACAACACGCCCCGCGCCTGGTACATGCAGCGTACCCTCAGCCCGCACGCCGAGGACTGGGATGCGGGCCGTCCCGGCGCGAGCCCGGACTCCGACGATCTCCCGTGGAGCCGGCGCCCCGAACGCCTCCTCACGGT
This sequence comes from Brachybacterium timonense, assembly GCF_900258505.1. Classification (GTDB taxonomy): domain Bacteria; phylum Actinomycetota; class Actinomycetes; order Actinomycetales; family Dermabacteraceae; genus Brachybacterium; species Brachybacterium timonense. The sequence goes on along the minus strand of NZ_LT984895.1, from coordinate 1,287,518 downwards.
CGAGGACGTGAAGGACGTGCTCAGCTCCCACTACCAGGGCACCGTCTACGACCCCTACTCGCCGCGCGGCACAGTTGCGGAGCGGCGCGCCTTCCGCCCCATCGGCATCAACCGCCATAACGCGCTCGCGATCCTGCAGATCCGCCCCGACCTGCCCGAGTCGCATCGGGGCCTGCAGTGGATCGGCTTCGCCTCGCTCCCCTTCACCACGCTGGTGCCGATGTTCACGAACGTCGACGCGGCGCCCGAATACCTCACCACCACCGACAGGACGGTCAGCACTGACAGCTTCTACTGGAGCTGCCGGATGCTCGCCGCCCTCGCCGACCCGCACTACCATCATGTGATCCCGCTGATCGAGCGCTACCAGCAGCGCACCCAGGCGCTCGACCGCGCCGCCGTGCACGAGGCCGACAGGCAGGCCGCCGGGGCCGGTTCGGCCGCAGAGGTCCCTGCCCTGCTCGAGGCGGCGAACACCGAGATCGCCGAGAAGATCCGGGAGGCGACCGCGGCGCTGCTGGGGCAGGTGCTGTTCACTGCGAGCGACCGCATGACTAACGGGTTCCACCTCTCGGACGAGTGAGGTCGAGGCAGGTCCCCTAGACTCGCGGTGAGAGCAGCATGCGAGCTCAGACATCAAAGGCGCAGATCCGCGAGGTATTCCCAATGTTCACCAAGCTCCGGCTCCAGAACTTCAAGAGCTTCGGGGACACTTCCTTCGCTTTGGACCCGTTCACGCTCCTGATCGGGTCCAACGCGAGCGGAAAGTCGAACGTCCGCGATGCCCTGCGGATCCTTCATGGCGTAGGGCGCGGCTATTCGGTCGCCGAGATCCTCGGGGAGAAATGGGCCGAGGGCGGCGTGCGGGTGTGGACCGGGGTACGCGGCGGCGCCGGCCAGGCAGTCCGCTATGGCGCCGACGACGGCACGTTCGAGATCGACGCTGAGTTCACCGTCCCCAGCAGCTCCGACCCCGCCAAGAGCATCCCGATGAGGTACCGGATCTCGATCGAGGCCACCGGCAACGCGCCCGCCATCGTCGGCGAGGCTCTGTGGGAGAAGTCGAAGTATGTCTTCGAGACCCATCCTGAGGGGATCGGTCTAGGTGCCGGAGCCGCACGACGCACCCTCAAGGCCCGAGTGCGTTCGCGCGGCGGCCGGCCTCCCGAGCAGATATTTCTCACCGATCGCCCGCTGCTCACTCAGGTGCTGGAGCCGGGTGCCACGTCTCAGAGCAACCGGGACGCCGCACGACGCGCCCAACAGTTCCTCGGAGCGATGCGATTCCTCGATCTCGATCCGGATGCAGCGCGCCGCAGCAGCCAGCGCGGCATCACCACGCTCGGCGACCGCGGCGACAACCTGTCCTCCGTGCTCGCCGCCCTCTCCGAGACCGAGACGGCGCGAGAAGTCCTCACCTCCTGGATCCGCGCCCTCACCCCGATGGATGCAGTGGACCTCCGCTTCGAGGACGACCTGAACGGCAACACGCTCGCCGTGCTCCTCGAGGGCAACGGGAACGAGACGCCGTTGACTTCCGCATCCGATGGCACCGTCCGCTTCCTCGCGATGGTCGCGGCCATGCTCCACGAATCCTCGCCCCGGGTGCTCTTCTTCGAGGAGCTGGAGAACGGCATCCACCCTCATCGGGTGGATCTTCTGCTCGACCTCATCGAGACCAGCGTTCGCGAGAGCGCGGCCCAGGTGATCGCCACCTCCCACTCCCCGCAGCTTCTCGAGCACGGGTACCACGCGGAGAACGCCCGCCCCGTGCTCATCGCGCGGTCCCAGGACGGGAACAGCAGCGCATGGGACGTCAAGAGCGAGAAGAGCATCACCGAGGTCATCGATCAGGATGATCTCTCCGATCTGATGAGCGACGGCTGGTTCGAGGACATCGCCGCCCTGACGGGTGATGCCAGTCCCGAGGAGGCGCAGTGAGTTTCAACGTCGTCGTGATCCCTGAGGACAACCGTCTGGACTCCTACATCCTTGCTCCCGTGCTGAAAGCAGCGCTGGCGCACGTCGGCAAGCCGAATGCCACGCTGCGCATGGTCTCCAGACCTCACCCGCGAGGCATCGACACCGTCCTCACGATGCCCTTCTTCGAGCAGGTGGCGCGTCGCTATGGCACCGCCGACCTCTTCCTGTACTGCATCGATCGTGATGGCAGCGAGAGCAACGACGTCCGTCTGAGCTCGACGGTGCAGAACGCCTCGGAGAGGATCCGCAGCGCGCAGCACGTCGACGGCCGCACCGCCCATCAGGAGCTTGAGGTGTGGGGGCTCGCCGGCTGCGACCGTTCCCTGCTCTCGGACTCCTGGGCGACGGTCCGCGCTCACCGCGACCCCAAGGAGGCGTACTTCGATCCGGTCGCCGAAGCCATGGGTGTCCACCGCGGCCCGGGGCGGGGCCGTGAGCACATCGGTCGCCTCGCCGGAGCCGCCTACAGCCGGGTCAGGCAGCTCTGCCCTGAGCTGCAGGAGGTCGAGACGATATTCCTCCGAGCAGCCAGCTGACGCTCCTCACCCCTTCAGCCCCGAGTGCGCGAGCCCCTCGATCACCCGGCGCTGCATGAGGATGAACAATGCAGATCGATCCCGCCGACGGCACCGAGATCGCCCGGCACGAGACGGCGGAGCGGGTGCTGGACGAGGGCTTCGTGCTCGTGGACGGGATCGTGTACGTCGCGAGCCACTCGGGGCTGCTCAGCGCCGTGGACCTCGACTCGGGCGAGGTCGAGCAGCTGGTGCGCCTGTCGACCGCGCCGGTGCTCGCCCCCGGCGCCGCGTTCGGGGACCTCATCGTGTTCGGCGACTTCGCGGGGGCGGTGCGGTCTCTTTTACACATTTGACCCTTCCACCGACACACCCGGGGTAGATCGCGTGGGTCGCGGTTTTCATNAACCCCACCCCTTCTTCGCCGACGTCTCCCCCACCCCGGCGTTGAACATGTTGAGCGGATCCAGCTCGCGGTAGTGGTCGACGAGGTGCTCGGGAGCGGAGTAGATGCGCCCGTAGTTGTGCTCGGCCGGGACCGCAGCCCCACGGTCCACCAGCAGCTGCGTCATCCGCTGCTTGAGCGCGACCGGGTCCACGCCCTTCTTCGCCACATGGTCCTGGTGCAGCACGTGGCAGAAGAAGTGCCCGAAGTAGACGCTCTCGAGCAGCTGATCGGAGATCTCCTCGGGCAGACGCTCCAGCCAGTCGTCGTCGTCCCGGCGCAAGGCGACGTCGAAGGTGACCATCGCAGAGGCCTCGGCCCGGTGCATGACGTAGTAGCGGCTCGCGGCGCTGGCCACGCCGAAGCGGATCAGGGTCGCGCTCTGAGCCTCGTCGGCGTCGCACTCGAAGAACGCACCCTCGTGCTCCTGCTCCGCGAAGAACCCACGGAGCAGCTGGGCGGTCGCCGCACGCTCACCGCCGCTGACCACCAGCAGCAGGTGATGGTCGAAACGGTCACGGAAGTCGGTGAGCCGTGGCGGGATCTTCTCCGGCACCACGGAGAAGAGCTTCTGGGAGATCGCATCGGCGGTGGAGGGACCACAGCCTGGCAGCTTCGCGAACACGCCGTTCGCCCAGGATTTCAGCGCGAACATCTTCACCAGGGTGCGGGAGCCGGCGTGCTTGAGGGAGACGTAGGTGTCCTTGCCGTACTCGGTCGCAAGGTCGAAGGCGTGGGAGCTCATGTACTCGCCGGAGATCGGCAGCGGACCGTCGGCAGCGAGGATGCGGCGGCGCAGCGACTCGAGATCGGAAGGCCGGTCGGTGCCGATGTAGAAGGTGGCCTTGTCCTTCTCGAGCGGGAAGGTGCGGGTGCGCACGGCGAACACCATGATCTTGCCGGCGCAGCCGGAGGCCTCGTGGAGGAAGGTCGGGTCGGCGTTGAAGCGCGCCGGGGTGTCGACCAGCTGGCGCACGTGGTCGGCGTAGTCGGTGCCGGTGGAGTCCGGCGGCGGCGGGGTGACATCGGCGGCGTCCCAGTCCCCGCGCTCGAGCCGGTCGAGGATGTGGGTGGGGTCGGTGCCCAGATCGATCCCGAGGTGGTTCACCAGGTGGATCCGGCCGTCCTCATCGACGCGCGCGAAGATCGCCTGCTCCGTGTAAGCGGGGCCCTTGCGCATCTGGGAGCCGCCGGAGTTGTTCGCGATGCCGCCGACGACACTCGCGCCGATGGAGCTCGAGCCGATCACCGAGTGCGGCTCACGGCCGTGCGCGGCGAGCTTCTCCTCGAGCGAGAACAGGGTGGCGCCGGCCAGGCTGATCGCCTCGCGGGCATCGTTGATGAGGTGGATCCCGTCGATCCGCAGAGTGGAGAGGATGACGATGTCGCGGTCGTAGTCCTGGTCGCCGGGGCCGGATCCGCCGGTGAGCCCCGTGTTCGCGGCCTGCGTGATGACGATCAGATCGTGGTCCACGCACACCTGCAGGGCCCGCCACATGTCCACCAGCGAGCCGGGCCGCAGCACGGCGAGCACCTCACCGGCGCCGAAGCGGTCACCCGTGGTGAACGGCGCGGTGGCACGCGCCGAGGTGAGCACGTGCTTGCGCCCCATGATCCGGGTGAAGGCCTCAACGGCCTGGGCCGATCGCTCGTTCTTCAGTGTGCGCATATGCGGCTGTTCCTTCGCCTCTGGTGCTGCGAGCACGCTGCCGTGCTCGGGGCCATCGCAGCCCCCTCGACAGCGTAGTCAGCTGCGAGCGTCACACGCGGGGCGGGCGGATCGACGCGGGCACCGCCCTCCCGCGGCTCCGCCCGCACCCGATGGAGATGCGCCCCGCCCCTTCACTGCCGCCGGTGAGGCCCCCGCCGCTCAGCGGTGGGCGTGCACGCCCTGTTCAGCGGTGATCGCCTGCTGGTAGTAGCCGCGCAGCTGCTCGGCGAGCACCGGCCAGGTGCGCTTGCGCACGGACTCCAGCGCCGCCTTGCCGAAGGCCTCACGCTTGGCGTCGTCGAACAACAGATCGGCGGCGCACTCCCGCAGCTCATCGAGCATGCCCGGGGTGTAGAGCCAGCCGGTGCGACTGGGCGCCACCAGGTCGACCGGGCCGCCACGGCGCGGCGCGACCACCGGCAGACCGGAGGCCATGGCCTCCTGGATGGTCTGTCCGAAGGTCTCCAATTCCCCGGGGTGGATGAACAGGTCGGCACTGGCCACGTGGGTGGCGAGGTCTGTGCCGGAGCGGAACCCGGCGAAGCGGGCACGCGGCATCGCCCTGCGCAGGGCGTCCTTCTCGGGGCCGTCGCCGATGATGAGCAGGCGAACGCCCGGCATGTCGTGAATGATGCGCAGATCGGCGACCTGCTTCTCCGGGGCTAGCCGCCCCGCATACACCACGAGCTTCTCGCCGTCATCGGCATACTTGGCGCGAAGCTTCGCGCTGCGCAGCGACGGGGAGAACAGTGACGTGTCCACGCCGCGACGCCACAGGTTCACCCGTTCGATACCGTGCTCCACCAGCTGGTCGCGCGTGGCCGTGGACGGTGCGAGCGTCAACGTGGCGCGATTGTGGACGTCCTTGAGCAGCTGCCAGGTGGCGGCCTCCAGGAACGGCATGCCGTACTTCGCGGTGTAGCCCGGGATATCCGTCTGGTACACGGCGACGGTGGGCACCTTCTCCTTCTGCGCCGCTACGACGGCGCGACCGCCGAGCACCGTGGGTGAGGCCAGATGGACCACGTCGGGCTGGAACTCCGCGATCCGTCGGCGCAGCGACGTAGCGCTCGTGGTGGCGATGCGCACATCCGGGTAGCCGGCCAGCGGCACCGACGGGATGCGGCGCACGCGCACCTTGCGGCCGCAGGCTGTGCGCAGGAACTTGTCGGCCCGCGGCTGCTGCGGGGCGATGATCCCGAGGTCATCACCGGCGGCGGCGAAATGGTCGGCGACACGGAGCACCGAGTTGGTGACCCCGTTCATATGCGGAAGAAAGGACTCGGCAACGAAAAGGATCCTCACGCGCTCCACTGTCCTCCATGGCTCTGGCCGAGGTTGCACGCCCGCGTGTCGTGTCGTCGACACCCAAGTGAACTCTTCGTCCCTCAGGGTCTGCTGGGGCCGACGAGCAATGCCCGCCAGCCCCAGCACGAGAACAAAGGGTCAGTGCTCGCCGGTCACCAGGCGCGCGCCCGCGGTCAGTGACTCGAGCTTCGCCCAGGCGATATCGGCGTGGATGCGCCCGCCCAGGCCACAGTCGGTGGACCCGATCACGCGCTCAGCACCGACGATACGAGCGAAACGCTCGAGCCGCTGAGCGACCAGATCAGGGTGCTCCACAACGTTCGTGGCGTGGGAGACGACGCCGGGCACAAGCACCTTGTCGGCGGGCAGCTCGACCTGCTCCCACACGGTCCACTCATGCTCGTGACGCACATTGCCCGCCTCGAAGCTCAGGTACTTCGCGTTCGCCTGCAGCACCACGGGGGCGAGCTTTGCCAGCGGGAAGTCAGTGGTGTGGGGGCCGTGCCACGAACCCCAGCACAGGTGCAGCCGCACCTGCTCGGCAGGGATCCCCTCGATCGCGCGGTTGATCGCCTCCACGCGCTTGGCGGTGAAAGCCAGGTAGTCCTCGATAGTGGGCTCAGGGTTGATCTGGTCCCAGTTCTCGGCCAGCTCCGGCGCATCGATCTGCACGGTCAGACCAGCCTCGGCGATCGCCTGGTACTCCGGGCGCAGGGTCTGTACCCAGGCTTCGAGGAACTCGTCGACATCGCCGTAATGGTTGTCAACGATACGGGAGCCAGTCCCCGGCGAGACGGAGTTGAGGAATCCCTGCTGGTAGCCGCTCTTGTCCAGGGCGGCCTGCAGATGAGCGATGTCCAGGCCGATGAGCTTCTGGCCAAGATCCGTGAAGGAGATCGCCCCCGTGGCGGCGGGGAACACCTTCTGCTCCCCCAGGCTGATACCGGAATCGGGATCGTTGTAAGCGGTCTGGAAACGCTGCCAGTCGCGTCGGTCCGGGAACGAGGTCAGGCGCACCTGGCCGGGCTCGGAGCGCACCGCCTTCGTGGTGCGGATGTCCTCACCGGTCAGCTCCAGGCCGCCGACGCGATCGAAGATGTACGTCCACCAGGAGCCGTAGTTCACGGCGGACGCCATGAGATGCCCGTACTCGCCATCGTTGGGCAGGTCGATGCCGAGGTCCTGCTGTCGCTGCACGACGCGCTCCACGCTTGTGCGCAGCACCTCCGTGAAGTCATCGGCGAGAACCGGGGCGAGGCCGGTGTCATCGACGGGGCGGGCGGCATTGGCCTCGATGAGCTCTGCGGGGCGTGGCAGGGATCCGGCGTGGGTGGTGAGAATCGTGGACATGGTGCGCCTTTCCGGGTGGTTGGCCGTTCCTCGGCGGTGGTCATCGTGCTGTGCAGACTAGAAGGCCGCGCGCCGCGATGCGCCCCTCCGTGACACTGCATGAACACGGCAACGCGCCGCGCATCACCGAACGGCGCGCCCTCGAACGCAGCACGCATCCTGTCCGCTGCACCTCGACCGGCGCGAACTGCTCGACCGGCACGAACTGATGGTGCGCCGTCGATGGCTCCACACATCTTCCGACAGGCCGATGGCCGGGACTGATGCGCTGTGCACCAATCCCGGCCATCACCAATCAGGGAGTCGTCCCGTTCAGTCCTCGCGAGGCCACACGGCCGTGAGGTTCCTATCGCCCCACGCCTGTTCAATGCGGCGCACCGGCGGCCAGTATTTCGACTGGATGCGCATCGCCTCGGAGGTGTGCAGGCGCGAGCCGTCACGGGAATTCTCCGCATCCTTCGATGCCTGCACACCCGGGTAGGCGGCGATCTGACGCGAGTAGGGGTGGGCCCACTCGTCGAGCGTCACCGAACGCGCCGTGTGCGGGGCGTTGACCAGCGGGTTGTCATCCGCAGGCCAGGCTCCGGCGAGCACGTCCTCCGCCTCCTTCGCGATCATCTCCATGGCGTCACAGAAGCGATCCAGCTCCATCAGGTCCTCGGACTCCGTGGGCTCGACCATGAGTGTGCCCGCCACGGGGAACGACATCGTGGGCGCATGGAAGCCGTAGTCGATCAGGCGCTTGGCCACATCGTCCACCGTGATACCAGTGCGGGCCGTGAATGGCCGCAGGTCCAGGATGCATTCGTGCGCCACGTAGCCGCTCTCCCCCGTGTACAGGGTGGGGAACACGTCCCGCAGGCGATAGGAGACATAGTTCGCCGCGAGCACCGCGGAGGCGGTGGCGTGACGCAGCCCCTCCGCGCCCATCAGGCGGATGTACGTCCACGTGATCGGCAGGATCGATGCCGAACCGTAGGGCGCCTGCGACACCGGTGCACCGCCGTGCACCACGCCGTCGGCGCCCGCAAGCGGATGCTCCGGTCGTTGGATCATCGGATGGCCCGGCAGGAACGGTGCCAGATGCGCCTTCGCAGCCACGGGGCCGACGCCTGGCCCGCCGCCACCGTGCGGGATGCAGAACGTCTTGTGGAGGTTCAGGTGGGAGACGTCGCCGCCGAACTCGCCGGGACGTGCCACCTCCAGCAGCGCGTTGAGGTTCGCACCGTCGACATACACCTGGCCGCCCGCATCGTGCACGAGCTCGCACACGGTGCGGACCTCCTCCTCGTACACGCCATGCGTGGACGGGTAGGTGATCATGATCGCGGCGAGTTCATCCCCGTGATCCTTGATCTTCTGCTTGAGATCGTCGAGGTCGATGTTGCCGTGGGCATCAGAGTCGACCACCACCACCCGCAGTCCGGCGTTCACAGCGGACGCGGCATTCGTACCGTGCGCCGAGGATGGCACCAGGCACACATCGCGCCCGCTCTCCCCGCGCGAGGCGTGGTAGGCGCGGATCGCCGCGAGCCCCGCGTACTCGCCCTGCGAACCGGCATTCGGCTGCAGGGACACGGTGTCGTACCCGGTCAGTTCGATCAGCCAGCGTTCCAGCTGCTCGATCAGATCCAGCGATCCGGCAACGTCCTCCGCGGGCGCGAAGGGATGCGGGCCGTTGAACGCGGGCCAGGTGATACCGGCCATTTCGGTGGCGGCGTTCAGCTTCATCGTGCAGGAGCCCAGCGGGATCATGCCACGGTCCAGCGCGAAGTCCTTATCCGCGAGACGGCGCAGGTAACGCATCATCGCGGTCTCGGAGTGGAAGGAGGAGAACACGGGATGCTGCAGGAACGGGGTGTCCCGCACAAGGCCTCCCCAGCTCTCCCCTGCGCTCACCGGGCTGAGCTCCTCACCCGGCTTCGGGGCGAAGGGCGCGAACGCCGCGGCGATCGAGGAGAGGTCCTCCTCGGTCACCGTCTCATCCAGCGACAGGTGCACCGTGTCCGCGTCGGGGGTGTGCAGCAGGAAGCCCGCCTGGGCGAACGCATCCGCGATCTCGGCGGCACGGCCGGTGACGCGCACCTCGAGAGTGTCGAACACGGCGTCATCCAGCAGCTCGAATCCGCTGGCGCGCAGATGCGCGGCAAGGGTCGCGGTCCGGTCGGCCACCTGACGGCCGATCCGGGTGAGCCCGTCCGGGCCGTGGTACACGGCGTACATCGCGGCCATGACGGCGAGCAGCACCTGCGCCGTGGTGATCGAGCTCGTGGCTTTCTCTCGACGGATGTGCTGTTCCCGGGTCTGCAGGGAGAGCCGGAAAGCGGGATCGCCGTCGGCGTCCTTGGAGATGCCCACCAGACGACCGGGCAACTGCCGCTCGAGCCCTGCACGCACAGCCACGAAGCCCGCGTGGGGGCCACCGAAGCCGAAGGGGATGCCGAACCGCTGGGTGGTGCCGACGGTGACATCAGCCCCCATAGCACCCGGGGAGCGCAGCATTGTCAGCGCCAGTAGATCCGCGCTGACCACGGTGACTGCTCCGGACTCCTTCGCTGCAGCGATCACCGCGCTCGGATCCCACACCCGACCGGAGGCGCCTGGGTACTGCACGAGCACACCGAAGCAGTCCACATCGGGCATGCCCTCGGTGCGGAAGTCGACCTCACGCAACTCGATGCCGAGCCCGGCAGCACGGCCGGCGAGCACCTCCTTCGTGGAGGGAAGGGTGTCGGCATCGACGAGGAACACGGGTGCCTTGCGCCGTGCCTGCCGCCGCGCGAGCATCAGCGCTTCCGCCGCCGAGGTCGACTCATCCAGCGTGGAGGCGTTGGACACCGCCATGCCGGTCAGGTCGCACACCATCGTCTGGAAGGTGAGCAGAGCCTCCAGACGGCCTTGCGAGATCTCCGGCTGGTACGGCGTATAGGCCGTGTACCAGGCGGGATTCTCCAGCACATTGCGCTGGATCACCGCCGGGGTGTGGGTGCCGTAATACCCCATCCCGATCAGTGAACGGCGCACGGTGTTGCGATCGGCGAGCGCCCGCAGCTCCTCGAGGGCAGCGCTCTCACTGATGCCTGTCGGCAGCGCGCCAGCCGCATCGGAGTCGAGCAGGATCGTGCCCGGAACGGCCGCGCGCAGCAGCTCGTCAAGGTCCTTCAGCCCGAGCTCCGCCAGCATGTGCTGCTGTGCGTCCGCTCCGGTGCCCACGTGGCGGCGCACGAACGAGTCGTGGCCGTTCACAGCATCATCGGCGGGGCTGGCAGTGTCGATGCGTTCGGTCATCCCCTGCGTCACCGGTTCCTCAGGCGTTCGTGAGGGCGGCGTAGCCCTCCTGGTCCAGCAGGTCCTCCGGCAGCTGCTCGAAGGACACCTTGATCAGCCATCCCTCATCGAACGGCGAGGAGTTCACCAGCTCGGGCGAGTCGACCACAGCCTGGTTGACCTCGACCACGGTGCCGTCCAGCGGCGAGAACAGGTCAGAGACCGACTTGGTGGACTCGATCTCGCCCATCTCCGTGCCGGCGGTAATGCTCGCGCCCACCTCCGGCAGGTCGACGTACACCACGTCGCCGAGCTGTTCGGCGGCGAAGTCGGTCACGCCCACGATGGCAGTGCCGTCGGACTCGACGCGCACCCACTCGTGGTCCTTGCTGTAGCGGAGGTCATCAGCCATGAGATCTTCCTTCCGGAGGGGCGCTCGCGCGCCGGATCGGTCAACGACCGGCACTTCCGGTCGCCAGGGTCAGTCAGGGACTGTCGGGGCTTACAGGATCTATCGGGAACCGTCAGGCTCTATCGGGTCGGTCAGGATCGGGAGTAGAACGGCAGGGGGACGATGCGCGCAGGCAGATCCTTGCCGCGCACGTCGATCACAACCTCGGTCCCTTCCTCGGCGCAAGCAGGATCAACGAAGGCCATCGCGATGGGGTGGCCGAGCGTCGGGGAGAGCGCACCGGAGGAGACGCGGCCGATCTCACGGCCGTCGCTGTCCCGCACTGCGGAGTCGGCACGGGCGGCGCGGCGCCCGTCGGCGACAAGACCCACCAGCACGGGCTTCCCGCTCGGGTCGGAGGCCTCGATCCCGGCACGGCCCACGAACTCTTCCTTCGCGGCGAGCGCCACGATGCGGCCCATCCCGGACTGGGCGGGCAGCAGGTCGCGTCCCAGCTCGTGGCCGTACAGCGGCATGCCGGCCTCCAGGCGCAGCGTGTCGCGGCAGGCGAGCCCGCACGGGGTGAGACGGTCGCCGCCCGCGCGAACGAGCAGATCCCACAGTGCTGTGGCGTGCTCGGCGGGAACATACAGCTCGAAGCCGTCCTCCCCCGTGTAGCCGGTACGCGCCAGCAGCAGCGGCGCCCCGGCGAAGGTGCCTTCGAGCACCCGGTAGTACTTGAGGTCTGCGACGTCCTGCGCGGTGATGCCCTGCAACGCACCGTCGGCCGCCAGGGCGTCGGTGACGATGGCGGCGCTCGCGGGACCCTGGACAGCGACCAGTGCTGTAGCGGTAGATTCGTTCGCCACCTCGCAGTCGAAACCGCGTGCGCGCGCACGCAGCTCCTCGTGATCAACCTCTGCGTTGGCGGCGTTCGCAACCACCAGGAAGTGATCCTCCGCCAGGCGGTAGACGATCACGTCATCGATCACGCCGCCGTCCTCAGCGAGAATCAGCGAGTACTTCGCGCGGCCCACACCGATACCGGACAGCTTCCCGGCGAGCGCGTAATCGAGCGCTGCCCCCGTCTCGGGTCCGCGCAGGTGAATCTCCCCCATGTGGCTGAGGTCGAAGACTCCGGCGGATTCACGCACGGCGCGATGCTCGGCGAGGTCGGAACCGTATCGCACAGGCATGGACCAGCCCGCGAAATCGGTGAAGGTCGCTCCGAGAGCTCGGTGGGTCTCCTCCAGCGGAGTGGATCGCAGTGCCGCGTTGCTCATCCGGCGTCTCCTCCATCCCGCGGCCTGGCCGCGAACGTGGTCATGGCAGCGGCGATCAGCCAAGCGCAGGGAGTTCGCACCGCACTGTGCCGCGCGGCTCACTCTACCGTCCGTCGACCCGAAGGACAGCCGCATCGTCGCGATCCACGGCAGACAGTCTCCGGCCACCGTCCGGGTACGCGGACACAACGGTCGAATCTCGCTGACAGACGCTGCCGGTCACCGGCATATCCACGCCGTTGCTTTGCCGGAAGTCTCTCCCCCGCGATGCTTCGGCTTGTACGGTGAAGGGGTGACGAACAATGGCGCGCACGACTGGCCGATCCGTATCCGGGGGGAGCGGATCCTTATTCGCGAGGCCGGCGATGCAGATCGCCCCCGCCATATCGAGCTGATGACAAACCCGGTCACGCGCGAGTACCTGGGCGGCAGCATTGCGCATGTCTCTCCGGACGCGCTCGAGCTCGCACCACTGGGGCTCAGCTGGGGTCGCTGGGTGATCGCACGCGCCGACGACGACACAATGCTTGGCCTGATCACCCTGGACTATGACCGTGAAGAGCTGCAGCTGTCCTACGCCCTGCTGCCGGACAGCACAGGCCAGGGCTATGCCGCCGAGGCATGCCGCACGCTGCTGGCCTGGGCGCAGACGCATCTGACGGATGACGTCGTCATCGCCGTCACACCCACGCGGAACAAACGCAGCGTGCACCTGCTGGGCAAGCTGGGCTTCACCGTGCGTCGCGGCCTCGAGGAGTTCGGTGCCCAGCAGTTACTGATGGAGCGATCACTGGCCGAGCCATTGCCCGAGCTCGCCGAGCTCGGACGCGGGCAGTCGGACGCCCCGCTGCCACCATCCGCGCGCAGCTGACACTCTCCGGGTGGCTCAGGCACGCTGATCCCGCCGTACGGGACAGCTCATACAGCGTGGCCCTCCGCGTCCGCGCCCCAGTTCATCGCCGACGAGCTCCAGCACCTCGACTCCTTGCGAGCGCAGGTACTCGTTGGTGCGCACCGCACGTTCGTAGGCGATAACGCGTCCTGGGGCGACGGCGAGCACGTTGCAGGCATCGTCCCACTGCTCACGCGCTGCCGTCGGGCCGTCGAGCGGGGCGATGAGCACACGCAGAGCGTCGATGCCCAGACCGGATGCGAGCACCGTGTCCATGTCGTCGGCGGCTCGGGCCCTCGTGCGCAGGCGGCCACCGCTCAGCTGCACCTCGAAGCTCTCCAGGGTGCCGAGCGGGCCGAATCGCACCATTGATTCGTGATCGACCATCGTCATCACGGTGTCCAGATGCATCATGGAGCGTCGGTGCGGCATGGCAAGTGCGATCACCCGCTCCACGGTGCCGCCGCGCAGCAGCTGCGAGGCGAGCCATTCCACACCCACCGCGCTGGTGCGTTCGGAGAGCCCGATCGCCACGGTCCCCTCGGACAGCACGAGCACATCGCCACCTTCGACGGTGGCCTCGGTGCGATGCCGCGGGTCATCGCTGAAGATGCGTACCGGTGCCAGATCGGTCTGGAAACGCGGATGGTGGCGATAGAGCGCCTCAAGGTGCAGGCTCTCGCGGCGACGAGCAGGGTGGCGCATCGGCCCGATGGTGACCGCGTCACCGATCCAGGCCGACGAGTCACGCGTGAACAGATGATTGGGCAATGCGGAGAGCACCAGCGCATCATCCGAGGCGGCATGTAGGAGGATCGAGCGGGGTTTCACGCCGATCTCGCGCAGCTGCCCGAGGGTGATGCCGCCGATGAGGACGTCCACGAGCTGGGCCGAGGGGAGGTCCTGCAGCGCCTCCCGCAGATCCTGCGCGGCGATCGCGCCCAGAAACGCGGCATCCAGAACGCCGTCGAGCAGCTCGGCGCGCGCGTCGGGGATGGCCACCAGCTCCTCGAGCAGGGTGGACAGCTCAAGAACCTCAGCTCCGTGACTGCGCAGCAGCGCAGCGAACGCGTCATGTTGCGATACCGCACGCTCAGGCCACAGCACCTCGTCGAACAGCAGCTCCTCCCGTGATTCCGGGGTGAGTCGCTCGAGCTCACTGCCTGGGCGGTGCACGATCACAGTCCGCAGCGGGGAGACTTCGTCATGAACTCCGGCAGGTGCCGCGACCGTCGGCCGACGGGGCTCGACGCGGTCTGCCTGCGCGGCAGGCTCGGGCTGCCCCGTTGTCGTCTGGCTGCTCGGCGTCATGTCGACTCCTTCGTCGTGAGGTCCTCGCCGCGAGGCACGCTAGCAGAGCGTGCGAGTCGCCCGCGTCACGTTTCCGCACTTCCGTGCCAATTCTTCTCCGAACAGACCTCAGCGTCGGCTCCGCCTCGTGTCCGTGCAGGCTGGGGTCGTCGGTCCCGCCGACGCGCACGAAACGTGGTAGACCAGAGACGCAGCATTCACCCCGCTGTGTCCACCTCACCGTGTCCGCCTCGACGTGTCCGCCTCAACTCGGCGCTCTGGAACGCACCGATCCTCGGCCCCGATGATCACCGCTGAGCGTTCCACCAGCCGCGCCACCTCCCGAAGGAGATTCAGTGCCTGTCGACATCCCCATGACCACGCTCGCTGACGGCACCGCGATGCCCCTGATCGGCTTCGGGACGAGCTCATTGAAAGGCAGGGCAGGCTGCGAGGCGATCACGAACGCCCTGCATGCTGGATACCGGCTGGTCGATACCGCCGCTCAATATGGCAACGAAGCCGCGGTGGGTGAGGCGATCCGTACCAGCGGTATCGACCCGGAGCAGGTGCTGGTGACCACGAAGATCGCTGGCGGCGACCAGGGCCGGGGAACCACCGAGCGGGGCCTGCGCGAGTCGCTGCGTCGGCTCGGGCTCGAGCGTGTATTCCTCACGCTGATCCACTGGCCGAATCCCTCGCGTGGCCTCGCACTGGAGACGTGGCGTGAACTGATCGAGCTGCGTGATGCCGGGCTCACCGAGCACATCGGCGTCTCCAATTTCCGCCCCGAGCAGCTGCAGGAGCTGATCGACGCCACCGGCGTCACCCCGGAGGTCAACCAGATCCAGCTCTCCCCCGCCCTCCCCCGCCACAGCAGCGTCGCCTTCCATCGCGAGAAGGGGATCGTCACCGAGGCGTGGGGGCCGCTGGGCGGCCGCGAACAGCTCTCCGACCAGTTCGCGGTGCAGAAGGTCGCCGCCAAGCGCGGGGTGAGCGCCGCCCAGGTGTGCCTGCGCTGGGCAGTGGATCAAGGCATCGTGGCGATCCCGAAGGCCAGTTCCGCCGCGCGTCAGGCAGCAAACCTCGACCTCACTTCGATCCACCTCGACGATGAGGACCGTCGCCTGCTCGACTCCGTGGACCTGGGCGAAGAGCGCGCCTGGGACAGTCGGGAGCATGAGGAGTGGTGACTGGCTCCTCCACCCGGTTCTTCCCAGGGCCGCAGCACCGCGAGATCGTGTTCCTCACCGGTTCGGGGCTGAGCGCCCGCACCGGCATGGGAACGTTCCGCGGACCGCAGGGCCTGTGGGCGCTTGATCCCGATATCGAGCGGGCGATGCACGCCGACGCGCTGCCGGACTCCCTACCGGATCTGTGGCGGGTGTGGGGCCGGATGGCGCGGATCGGCATCGAGCACGGACCCACGCCGGGGCACCGGGCGATCGCCCGCATGGGCTGCCCTGTCATCACCCAGAACGTCGACGGCTTGCATCAGGCGGCGGGCAGTGAGCTCGTGGCCGAACTGCACGGCACCGCGATGCGCGCGGTGTGCCTGGGTCCAGACTGTGAGTGGTCAACCGCCGTCACGCCGGGCGACGGTTCTCGCGCAGAGGATCACGGTGTCCCCGCGCGGTGCCCGTGGTGCGGTGAGGCCACGCGTCCGGATGTGGTGCTCTTCGATGAGCAGCTGCCGATGGACGCGCTCTCGCTCGGGCTGCGTCTGGCGCAGCGGGCAGACCTGTTCGTGGCGGTGGGAACGAGCGGTGTGGTCTTTCCTGCTGCGCAGCTCGCCCCTGCCGCGCGGGCAGCGGGAGCTACGACGGTGCTGATCGATATCGCCCCGGGTGATGAGGTGTATTTGCGCGCCGCCTTCGATCACGTGATCGCCGAAGACGCCCACGTCGTTCTGCCCGATTGGGAGCGGAAGCTCAATGGCGTGGGCGGCGGCAGCTTCCTGGACCCCTTCGCCTGAGCAGCTGCCGTCCGTCCCGCCGAGCGGGTGCACCTCAGAGCGGGTCAGTACACCATGCCCATGACGTCGCGTACGCGGTTCAAGGTGGCGTCGGCAACCTCGTTGGCACGGTCAATGCCGCGGCGCAGCACGGAGAACAGATAGCCCGGATCCTGCTCAAGCTCAGCGCGGCGCGCACGAATCGGCGCAAGGTGCTCGTTGAGCGCCTCGGCCGTCATCACCTTGAGCGTCCCGGCGCCCTTATCCCCGATGTCCTCGGCGATCTCCTGCGGGCTGCGCCCCGTGGACAGTGAGGCGATCATCAGCAGATTCGACACCTCGGGGCGGTTGTCGGGGTCATAGGTGATCAGCCGCTCGGAATCGGTCTTCGCCTTCTTGATCCGTTTGGCGGTCTCGTCGGCCGTCATCTTGAGCATCACGGTGTTGCCGCGGGACTTGCTCATCTTGTCGCCGTCGAGCCCCAGAATCGTCGGCGCATCCGACAGCAGCGCATCGGGCTCAGTGAAGAAGTGCTCGCCGCCCGCGTAACGCTCGTTGAAGCGGCGGGCGATCACACGGGTCTGCTCGATATGGGGCAGCTGGTCACGGCCGACGGGCACCACGTTGCCGTGGCAGAAGAGGATATCCGCGGCCTGATGCACGGGGTAGGTGAGCAAGAGCCCGCCCATGGCGGACTTCCCGGCGGCCTGCAGCTCAGACTTCACGGTGGGGTTGCGCTCGAGCTCGGGCTGGGTCACCAGCGAGAGGAACGGCAGCAGCAGCTGGTTCAGGGCGGGCACAGCGGAGTGGGCGAAGATCGTGGCTCGCTCCGGATCGATGCCAGCGGCCAGGTAGTCGGTGAGCAGCTCACGCACGCTACCGGCGATATCGCCCACCACGTCACGGTCAGTGATCACCTGATAATCCGCCACGAGCAACCACGTCTCGACGCCGGCCGACTGCAGGCGCACGCGGTTCTGCAGCGTGCCGAAGTAGTGCCCGATGTGCAGCGCCCCGGTGGGGCGATCCCCGGTGAGCATGCGCAGCCCCGAAGGGTCCTGCGCGATCTTCTGCTCGAGAGCCTGGCTGCGCTCGAGGGCGGTGTCATAGCTGGTGCGGGAGATAGCGGCGTCGTTCACCGCTCCATCGTAGGTCAGACGCGTTCTGCTCCAGCACCGTAAGTCCGCGGGCGCTTATTCCTGGCGGATGTGGTCGGAGCGCAGCGGAGCGCCGATTCCGATCGAGGTGATCGCAGCAATCACCACCGAACCGATCACAACGGCGAGGGCCGGACCCAGCAGGCTCGATGGCCCCAGGTGAGACATCTCCTCTGGCCCCAAGCCCTGATTCCCGAGCTCGACGAATGAGACAGCCACGGCATGCCCGACAGCCAAGGCGGCTCCCCCGCCGATGACCAGCGGGAGGGTGACTTCCAGCAGATGTGCACCACGCAGAATGCTCACGGGTGTGCCCACGAGCCTCAAGCGCGCATGCTCGCGGCGGCGCCCTATGGCCAGATCTGCAGTCCCGAGCAGGAAGGCGCCCAGTCCTACGGCGAGCACAGCCAGGTTCAGCAGTCGGATCGCATCGATCGTCGCCTGATACGGAGCGAAGTCCTCAGCGGTCCACCCGGTGAAGGCGTCGATGCCATGGGCGCGCAGTTCCGCGGGCAAATCGGGACGGGGATCAGCGAGGATCGTCGCCCTGACGTCACCGATGCGCCAGAACTGTTGATCACTCACCAGCGCTCGTGGGACGAACAACATCGGGGCCTCGTCCGTGTTCTGCCACGCGGGAGCATCGGGGGATCTGCTGAGCGTGTTTCCACCCGGGTCAACCCGTAGCACGGCGTCGCCGAATCCGCCGGTGTTCTCGTCGTATTCACCGCTGAACACGTCGACTGCTCCGCCCGGCGGCGTTCCCAGATCCACAGATGGTTCGGCGGGCAGCCAGGCCGCCTGGTCCTCTGTGCACCCCGTGATCTCGGGCCGGATAATCTGCAGCTCCTCGCATGTGGTGATGAGCGCCCCGACGGGGAGTTCGTCCGGTACCTGACCCGCGGCGGCGATGACCCCTGCAGCGCTGTACCCGATACGCCGAATACCCCCAACCTGTTCGACAGCGTTCTCCAGGTCTGTGATCGCAGCGGCATCCCCGACGCGCGCCTGAGCGCTCGCTTCGACGTCACGGTCGTGCCGACCCGCCTGATAGACCGGCGCCTTCATCAGTTCGCTGATGAGCCCCTGCGCCGCTGTCGTGACCACAACACCCACCACGAGGCCGCCGAGCACCCTGCCCAGCAACGCGGGCTGCACCTGCAGACGTCGGCCCGCCACCACCGCGACGGGGGCATGCGATCGAACCATGACATCGGCGCTTCGACGCACAAGCAGCGCTGGAAGAAGCAGGGTTCCGAGTGCGGCGAGGGCGGTGCCACCGAAGAACAGAGCGGCCGTGCGCTGGTGCGGGTGTGGGAGGGCCCAGCTGACCCAGAGCATCACCAGGCCGATGCCCAGTACGGCGGCGCGCCACAGACCGGGCGTGCGCGGCACCGCACCCCGGGCACGCTCCAGGCTGCGCTCGCGGGCGCGCCCCGACGGCATCACAGATCCGGCGATCAAGCACAGCGGCACCGCGAACGACGCCACGACAGCGAACCGGGTCGCGCTCGGCTCCGGTGACATATCCAGCAGTGAGCGACCGATGAGCGGCACCAGCGCCGTCCCCGCGGCGGTGCCTGCGACCAGGCCGATCAGCGTCGGCAGCAGCGTCTCCCCGATCCCCACCAGGATCTGGTCTCGTCTGCACATGCCGAGCAGCTGCAGGCGAGCCATCCGCTGCGCCCGCTCGCGTTCCGACATGCGGCCCGTCGCCGCGGCTGCCGCTAGGACCGGCAAGCCGATGGCAAGGCCGACAATGCCCGGCAGGATCAGCTCGTAGACGCCACTGCCTTCTTGCGGCGCCAGCATGCGTGGCCGGCCTGCGTCCAGCAGGGAGAGCACCAGGATCAGCATCGCGCTGCCGATCGCGGTGGTGAGCAGGGCACTCAGCGCACGGAATCGGCCTGTTCCACTCGAACGCAACGCGAGGGTGAGACCAAGTCGAGCTGGCCGCAGCATGTCACCCCACCAGCTTTCCGTCGCGCATGGTCACAAGCCGATCCAGGTACGCCGCCACGCGATTGTCGTGCGTCACGACCACCAGGGCCGTGCTCTGCTCGGCAGCAGTCTCGATCAGCGCCTGCATCACCACATCCGCCGTCACGGTGTCGAGCGCGCCGGTCGGCTCGTCCGCCACGAGCAGAGCTGGCTGATGCACAAGGGCTCGGCCGACAGCCGCACGCTGCGCCTGCCCACCCGAGACCTGGGCGGCCCGACGGTCCGCAACCTCAGTCAGGCCAAGACGTTCGAGCATCGTCGCAACACGGGATCTCACCCCCTCCGGCTTCCCGCCGAGAAGCTGCAGGGGGAGCGCAAGGTTCTCGCGCAACGTGAGCTCACTGATGAGGTCACCGAACTGGAAAACCATGCCCATGCGCGAGAGTCGCAGGCGTGCCCGTTCCTTGTCGGACAGGGCCGTGAGGTCCTCACCCAGCACACGCACGTCCCCGCGGTCGGGAACCAGCACACCGGCGAGCACGTGCAGCAGCGTCGACTTTCCACAGCCTGAGGGCCCCATGATGGCGACGCTCTCCCCATCGGCGATCCGCAGGGAGACTCCGCGCAACGCCGGGTCGGACCGGTAGGAGAGATGAACGTCGCGAAGGTCAACGACTGCAGGGCGACCAGAGCCTGGGGTCGCGGTCGCATCGTGTCGTGCTGCGGTCGTCATGAGTGCTCCTCGTCGTGCTCTGTGGAGCTCTCGGGGGCGGTGTTCCAGTGCTCACGCAGTGCGTCCAGTCGCGCCCCGGCTTCCTCGATCCACCGCAGATCTGCATCCAGGTGCGTGAGTTCGTAGTCCAGCTGCAGCATGAGTCCAGGGGCGGCGTCGCGACGGCGCGCGGTCAGCTCACGCATGCGCACCATGTGGCTCTGGCGCTGCGCCGTCAGCACCTCCTGCGCGTCCCGACCAGACAGCAGAGCGAGCGACACGCGCGAGAAGAGAGTCGATGCCGAGAATGCCCCGGTGGCCTGCGGGCTGTAGATCCAGGTCTCCAGCTCTGTGACACCGTCCTCGGTGATGCCGTACAGCTTGCGCTCCGGCCCTGAGCCGGTCTCCACACTGAGGATCTCCGCCCATCCCTGGCGTTCGAAGCGCGCCAGGGAAGCGTAAACCTGTCCGAAGGCCAGCGGGCGTTCGGGCGCCAGCAGCGTGTCGTAGTCCTGCTTCAGGGAATACCCGTAGGCAGGGGATCGATCCAGCAGGCCCAGCAGGGCGTGTGCAGTACTCATGGCGGCACTATACACACGCTGTATACCTCTCGCGTATAGCTGCGCGGCCACGGCGCATCAGAGGACTCTCGGCGCACCCCCGACGAGCACGCGCCCGGGGCTGACCTAGGTCCGCCGGGCAAGCGCGGTGAACTGGTCCCCTACGAGCGCGCGCCCGGGCCCGACTCAGCTCACGAAATCCGGCGCAATGCTGCCGGGGCCGCCTGCGGCTCCTCTGGCGCACCGGCCGTACTGCCGCGAACGATGAGCTGCGGACGCACAACCACTTCGGAACGGGCTGGCCTGCGTGAGCGTTCTCCGCCGCCGAGCGCGGCGACCACCGCTGCACGCGCCATCGACCCGATCGCCTGCCGCACCGTGGTCAGCGGCGGCGCTGTCAACGACGCCCAGCCGACGTCGTCGTAGCCGACGATCGACACATCTGAGGGCACCTCAAGTCCGAGGGATCGCACACCCTCGAGAGCTCCGGCCGCCATCACGTCAGAGCCGCAGACAACAGCGGTGGCGCCGCGCGCCACAAGGTCTCGCGCCGCCTGATAGCCACCGGCGTAGGAGAAGTCCGTGAAGACCACGGGACGCGCAGTGCGGCCATGCTGCTCTGCCTGGGACTCGAACACCCGCACTTTCTCGCGAACCGGCCAGGTGTGCTCATCCCCCACGGCCAGCCCGATCCGCACGTGCCCCAGGTCCTCGAGATGGGTGAGCACGAGCGTCATGGCATGCCCGTCGTCAGTCGAGAGAAAACTTGCAGAGAGGTCCTCACGCACACCGTTGATGAGCACGAGCGGAACCCCTGCACTCGAAATCTCCCGATAATGATCAATCGGTCCGAGGTGCTGGGCATGGTGTCCAGACACGACAATGATGCCGCTCACGCCACTGCAGAGAAAGCGCTGAAAGATCTCCCGCTCACGCTCCACCGTGCGGGCGCGCAGCGCCACAAGCGCCGAGGCTCCACGCTCGAACAGCTCAGCTTCCAGGCGCTCGACCCAGCTGGCGAAGACCTGATTATCAAGGTCAGGGACGAGCACTCCCACGAGGGGGCCACTCTCGGTGAGCGAGGGCCGAACGTCCCTGCCGAGCTGCCGGGCGGCATTGATGACCAGCTGGCGCGTCGCGTCATTGACGCCGGGGCGTCCATTGAGGACACGGGAGACAGTGGCCTCGCTGACGCCTGCGAGCTGGGCGATGTCGATGAGTCGCGCCTTCACGAGCCATCCTTCCGGGGAGTCGGCCCGCAGAAGCGTCGGGACCGACATGACGAATGAAACTTCTTGCGCATTCTTGCACACTCGGTACGCAGGATCTACAGTCGGTCTCATCAGGATGAACTTCCTGTTCCGGTCGAACGACCACGATTCAAAGGAGAAGACGTGTTGATCCGTCGCAAGAGCTTCCTCGCCCTCGGTGGCGCCGCTGCGGGCGCCGCATTCCTCGCCGCGTGCGGCGGCGACAGCTCGGGCAGTGACAATGGTGCGGGCAACGGCTCGGACGCAGGCGGTGCATCGGACGCAGGCGGCGCCGAGGGCGCCCCGGCTCGCGCCGATGCTGACCTGGTGATCTGGGCCGACGAGAAGAAGGCGCAGGCTCTTGAGGGCCCCGCCAAGGAGTGGGCCGACGCCCAGGGCCTCACCGTCGCTGTCCAGACCGTCGCCAATGACCTGCAGTCCAGCTTCGTGACCGCCAACCAGGCCGGTAACGGTCCGGACATCGTTCTCGGCGCACACGACTGGATCGGCAACCTGGTCCAGAACGGCTCGATCTCCCCCGTGCAGCTCCCGGCCGACGCTGATACGACGCTCGCGCCCGTCGCGAAGACCGCCGTGACCTTCGATGGACAGACGTACGGCGTGCCCTATGCAGTTGAGACCATCGCGCTGTTCGCTAACAAGGAGCTCACCGACGTCCCCGCCCCGGCGACCATCGAAGAGCTGGTCGACGCTGCGAAGGCTGGCGGCGCTGAGGTGCTGCTGTCCCTGCCCGTCGGTGAGCAGGGCGACGCCTACCACATGCAGCCCCTGTACACCTCCGGTGGCGGCTACCTGTTCGGCACCGACGCCGAGGGCAACCAGGACCCGTCCGACCTGGGCGTCGGCAAGGAAGGCTCCATCGCCGCAGCCGAGAAGATCGGCGCCCTGGGCAAGGATGGCGTGCTGTCAACCTCCGTCACCGGCGAGAACGCCATCGCCCTGTTCACCGATAAGAAGGCCGCGTACCTCGTGTCCGGGCCGTGGGCGCTGTCGGACATCATCGACTCCGGCATCGACTTCGAGATGACCGCCGTGCCCGGCTTCGACGGCATGGATCCCGCCAAGCCGTTCGCTGGCGTCAACGCCTTCTACGTGGCGTCTTCGGGTAAGAACGCGGGCTTTGCCCAGCAGTTCGTGGCTGATGTCGCCTCCAAGGCTGACATCGCCGAGAAGATGTTCGAGAAGAACCAGCTCCCGCCGGTCAACCTGGAGCTGCAGAAGAAGCTCTCGGGCGAGTACCCGAACATTGTGAAGATCGCTGAGTTCGCGGAGCAGGCGGACCCGATGCCGTCGATCCCCGAGATGGCCGCCATTTGGGGCCCGCTCGGCCAGGCCCAGGCCAATATCATCGGCGGCGCCGACCCGGCCTCCACGATGAAGTCCGCTGGCGACGAGATCGCCTCGCAGATCAAGTGATGTGACGGAGGCGCGGTGATCACCAGTGATCGCCGCGCCTCCGCCCTGCTCCCCTTCAGCCTCCTCCTCGGTCCTCCGGTCTCCTGAAAGGCTCGTCACTGATGACGTCCACGAAGTCGCCGGGACACGCCCACCGCAGCACCACCATCACCTCTGTGATCGGGCGGGTACTGTTCCTGGGCGTCGTGCTCGCGATCACCATCTTCTTCACGCCGATCCTCGTCGCACAGAAATCGTGGCTGTGGCTGACCGTGCTGCTGCTCTCGGCTCTGGCGATCTTCATCCTGTACTCCACCAAGCGCCTGGTGCCCGGAAAGTACCTCTTCCCCGGCACGTTCTTCCTGGTGGTCTTCCTGATCGCGCCGATCATCCTGACCGTCGGCTACTCCTTCACGAACTATGGCGACGGCACCCGCGGCACGAAGGAGCAGGCGATCAACTCGATCGTCTCCAACTCCGTGCAGCAGACCGCGGATTCCCCCGTCTACACGATGACGGTGGCCACCACCGGCAGCCCCACCGAGGGACCGTTCACTCTGTACTTGGTCGACCCGGAGACGAACACGGTGTACGTCGGCAGCGAGGAACAGCCGCTGGAGGAGGTGCCCGCTGGCGACGTCACCGTCACCGACGGTCGCGTCACCGAGGTATCCCAGGGCGAGATCCTCGATGCCCGCCAGGTCAACGCCGTCTACAACGAGCTCACGAAAATGGCCGTGCCCGTCGACGAAACGTCTGCGGTGCGACCGCAGGGCGTTGCCCAGGCATTCGTCGGCACGACCCGCCTGCAGTACGACGAGAAGACCGACACCATCACAGACACGGCCTCCGGCGAGACCTACACCGTGGGAAAGGTCGGAGACACCGAGTACTTCGTCAACGCTGACGGCAAGCCAGCCTTCTCCCAATCCTGGCTGCAGGGCGTGGGCTGGAAGAACTACGAGCGGCTGTTCACCAACGCCAATATCGCCAAGCAGTTCCTGGGTGCCTTCCTCTGGACGCTCATCTTCGCGGCAGGCTCCGTGCTGTCGACCTTCATCGTCGGCTTCGCGCTCGCACTCATCCTGAATGACGAGCGCCTCAAGGGCCGCCGCATTTACCGGTCGATCCTGCTGATGCCGTACGCGGTGCCTGGCTTTATCGCGCTGCTGGTGTGGTCCAACTTCTACAACCGCGACTTCGGTCTCATCAACGAAACACTGGGCCTGAGCCTGAACTGGTTTGGCGATCCGATTTTGGCCAAAGTCGCTGTGCTGCTGACGAACCTGTGGATGGGCTTCCCCTACATGTTCATCGTCTCCACGGGCGCGCTGCAGGCGATCCCGCACGACATCACCGAAGCCGCACGCATCGACGGCGCCACCCGATTCCAAACCACGGTGCGCGTGGTCATGCCGCTGCTGCTCGTCGCTGTTGCACCGCTGCTCGTGGCGTCCTTCGCCTTCAACTTCAACAACTTCAATGCGATCGAGCTGCTCACGCAGGGCGGTCCGTTCCCGCCCGGTGAGTACACCCGCGGCTCCACAGACATCCTGATCTCGATGATCTACCGCATCGCCTTCGGTGGCTCCGGCGCGGACTTCGGGTTCGCCTCGGCTGTTTCGGTGGCGCTGTTCGTCCTGACCGGTGTGCTGGCCGCGTTCCAGTTCCGGTTCACCAAGGTCCTCGAAGACGTGAACTGAGGAGGCTCCCGACATGACTGCATCCACGTCCCCTACCCCTGCGGCGAGCGCTTCCACCACGTCAAGGACCCCGGCTCCAGCCCGTCGAATGAGCTTCGGGCGCTGGTTCGCCGAGATCGGCTGGCGTCACATCGTCGGCATCATCGCGGTGATCTTCGCGGTGTTCCCGATCCTGTTCGTGTTCTCCGCGTCCGTGAACCCATTGGGCACGGTGGCTGCAACCGGCCTGATCCCCACACAGTTCAGCCTGGAGCACTACACGTCGCTGCTGCGCGGCGAGCACGGCGCGTTCACCCGCTGGTACCTCAACACCGTGATCGTCTGCGTCACCGTGGCGTTCGTGCAGGTGTTCCTGTCGGTACTGGCCGCCTACGCCTTCAGCCGCTTCCGGTTCGCCGGCCGACGCATCGGCCTGCTGTCGCTGCTGCTGGTGATGATGTTCCCGTCGATCCTGTCAATGATCGCGATCTACTCGATGATCTCCGACCTCGGCGACGCGGTGCCGCTGCTGGGTCTGAACTCGATCCCGGGCTACCTCATCGTTCTGCTGGGCGGCTCACTCGGGCAGGTGTGGCTGATCAAGGGCTTCTTCGACACGGTGCCGAAGGAGCTCGATGAGGCCGCCATCATCGACGGCTGCAACCACTGGCAGGTGTTCACGAAGATCCTGCTGCCGGCGCTGGTGCCGATCCTGGCCACCACCCTGCTGCTCTCACTCGTCGGCGTACTCAGTGAGTTCCTGCTCGGCTCGATCTTCCTGACCGCTGATGAGAACAAGACTCTCGCGGTGGGCCTGTACGGGCTGCTCTCGGAGAACCGCTCCAACAACCTGGGCGTGTTCGCCGCCGGCTCCATGATGATCATGGTCCCGGTGATCATCCTGTACCAGTTCCTGCAGCGGTACATCGTCGGCGGCTCCACCGCGGGCGCCGTCAAGGGCTGAGCGATTCCTGCGAGAACCGGCGGGCCGATTCCTTGGCTCGCCGGTTCTCATGCCGGCCGCAATCCATCTGTTCCTCTCGTTGATCCTCCAGGAGACTGCGTGTTCACCGCCCCGTCCGAGCCATCTGGTGTGCCTCTTGCGCAGCAGGTCATGCATGACAGCGGGCCGCTCTTCGTGCCGCAGCAGCCCCGGGAACTCGGCGATGAGGTCGAGCTGCGGGTCTGGGTCCCCGAGTCGTGGCCGCTGCGCACGATCGCGCTGCGCACCCTCGTCAATGCGGAGATGAGCACCTCTGTTCTCTCGCTCGATCGGCACGAGGAGCGCGGCGCCTGGTGGCGCACGAGCATCCGCATGACCAACCCGGTCATGCCGTATCGCTTCTGCCTGATCTCCGACGGCGAATCCGTGCCCTCCTACGCCTGGCTGACAGCCGCTGGGATCCAGCCCTGGGATGTCTCCGACGCCACAGACTTCCGCCTGGTGGTGCACGAGCCCGCACCTGACTGGGTGGACGATGCCGTGGTCTACCAGATCTTCCCGGACCGCTTCGCCCGTTCCGCGCGTGCCGAGGTCGATGCAGCGGGCCGTCCCACCGGTAATCATGTGCCCGACTGGGCGCACCCGATGGCCTGGAACGAGCCTGCAGCGGAGGGCGGCACGCTCAACGGCACCCAGCTCTACGGCGGCGACCTCGACGGTGTGATCGAGCATCTGGATCACATCGCATCGCTCGGCGCGAACACGGTGTACCTCACGCCGATCTTCCCGGGCGGGTCGGTGCACCGTTACGACGCCTCTACCTTCGACCATGTGGATCCGCTGTTGGGCGGCGACGACGCTCTGGTGCGCCTGTCCGAGGCACTGCATGCGCGCGGGATGCGGCTCATGCTGGACCTCACCACCAATCACACGGGCGTGACCCACGAGTGGTTCCAGCGTGCGCAGGCCGACAGCAACGCTCCGGAGGCCGAGTTCTATTCGTTCTCCTCCCATCCCGACGCCTATCGCTGCTGGCTAGGCATCCCTTCGCTGCCGAGCCTGGAGCATTCCTCGCGGCTGCTGCGCGAGCGACTGCTCGCGGGGCCAGGCTCGATCGTCGGCCGGTATCTGTCCGACCCCTTCCTGGCCGACGGGTGGCGCATCGACGTGGCTCACATGACTGGCCGCAACGGCGCTGAAGACCACAACCTCGAGGTGGCCACCACGATCCGGCAGACGATGCGGGATATCGCTACGCGCACCGGGCGCGGCACCTGGTTGCTGGCCGAGCACGGCCACGACGCCACCGGTGACCTGCAGGGCGATGGCTGGCACGGCACGATGAACTACGCCGGTTTCACCCGGCCGCTGTGGGCCTGGCTCAGCGAGCAGGACTCCCCCGTGAACTGGCTGGGTCTGCCGATGACCACTCCACGTATCCCCGGCTGGGCGGCGGCACGCACGCTACGCGACTACAACGCGCACATGCCGTGGCCCTCGCGCCTGCACTCGCAGAATCAGCTCTCCAGTCACGACACCCCGCGTATTCGCACGGTCGTGGGCAACCGGGAGCGCCACCTGGTGGCCCTTGCGGCGCAGGCGGCGCTGCCGGGTGTTCCCACGCTGTTCGCCGGCGATGAGCTCGGGCTGCAGGGGCGCAATGGCGAGCACGCCCGCACGCCGATGCCCTGGGAGGCCATCGCGGCGCTCGATGAGTGGAGGGACCGCCCTGCGCAGACCGCTCTCGAGCGCGATATCGACCCGGTGATCCTCACCGCTGTGCGTGATCTCATGGCTCTACGACACACTCACGAGGCGCTACGCCGAGGCGGACTGCAGTGGCTGCACATGGGCCAGGAGTCCATGACCCTGCTGCGCACCCACCCAGACGGCAACGTGCTCGTGCACCTGGCCCGCGCAGCGCATGAACCGATCACGATCGACCTGCGCCTTCTTCCCACAGGCGATGCCACCACGCTGCTGCATGCGCTGGGCGATGTGCAATGGAGCAGCGAGGATGGAGAGCTGACTCTGCAGGCAGACACCCCCGGCGCCGCACTGCTGGCCCTGCCAGCCCGTAACGCTGTTGCCGCGCTGGCTAGCACCCCTGCGCCTGGCGATCGACACCACTGAACTGCGCGGCACCCACATCCGGACCGCATCCGACCAAGTAGCTGAAAGGACATCATGACCAGCATCAACACCTCGACGACCGTGCCTGCTTCCGAGGGCCGCACCGAGTGGTGGCGCGATGCGGTGGTCTATCAGATCTATCCGCGCTCCTTCGCCGACGCCGACGGTGACGGCATGGGTGATCTGCGCGGCATCACCGATCGGCTCGAACATGTGGCCTCGCTCGGTGTCGACGCGATCTGGCTATCACCCTTCTACACCTCACCGCAGAACGACGGCGGCTACGACGTAGCCGACCACACGGACGTCGATCCCCGTTTCGGCACCCTCGAGGACGCCGATCGCCTGATCGAGGTCGCACACTCCCTTGGTCTGAAGGTGATCGTCGACGTCGTACCGAACCACTCCTCCAGCGAGCATGAGCTGTTCCAGCGCGCCCTCGCCGCTGGCCCGGGCTCACCTGAGCGTGACCTGTACATCTTCCGTGAGGGACGCGGTGAGAATGGTGAGCTGCCCCCGAACAACTGGCATTCGATCTTCCACGGCGACGCCTGGACCCGCGTGACCGAGGCCGACGGTCGCCCCGGCCAGTGGTACCTGCACCTGTTCGACACCACCCAGCCGGACTGGAACTGGGACAACCCCGCCGTTCATGCGCTGCATGCGGACATCCTGCGGTTCTGGCTGGACCGCGGCGTGGACGGCTTCCGCGTGGACGTCGCCCACGGCATGGCCAAGCCCGAGGGGCTGCCGGACTCACCCGTGGGGTCCGACGGCATGGCCGTGGTGCCCGAGGGCGAAGTGCCGGTGTACTTCGACAACGACGGCGTGCACGAGATCTACCGCGAATGGCGGAAGATCCTGGACGAGTACCCCGGCGAGCGCATGATGGTGGGCGAAGCCTGGATTCCGGAGCGTTCGATCCCGAAGTACGTCGCACCCGATGAGATGCACCAGGTGTTCAACTTTGGGTTCCTCCAGGCTCGCTGGGACACGGCGGCGATGCGGCGCGCGATCGTCGAGCCGCTGCGTCTGGCAGACCAGGTGGGTGCCCCGACGACGTGGGTGCTGTCGAATCACGATGTGATCCGCCACGCCACCCGGTACGGGTTCCCTCCGGACCATCGCTTCGGCGAGGGGCTGTCGCGCGAGGAGACGCCCGACGCGGAGCTCGGACTGCGCCGTGCACGCGCCGCGACGCTGCTGATGCTGGCTCTGCCCGGCTCGGCGTATCTGTATCAGGGCGAGGAGCTGGGGCTGCCTGAGGTGGCGGATATCCCCGATGAGCTGCGCGAGGACCCGGCGCACAAGCGCGGCGGCGTCCCCGGCCGTGACGGCTGCCGCGTGCCGCTGCCCTGGCGGGCCGACGCTCCCGGCTACGGGTTCTCCCCGACAGGTGCGAGCTGGCTGCCGCAGCCGGGTTCCTTCGGTCTGCTCGCCGCGGATCAGCAGGCCGGCGTCGAGGGGTCGACGCTGGAGATGTACCGCGAGGCGCTTCGTCTGCGGCGTGCCCTGAAGCTCGGCGCACACGGCGCAAGCGACAGCGTCTCCTTCTCCGACGATGCACCCGACGGCGTGCTCATCGTGCATCACGGGCCAGTGACCATCGTTGTGAACACGACGCCGGACCCCGTGACGCTCGCGACGCTGCCCGTGGATCACGAGGCTACTGTGCTGCTCGGGTCGGCGCCGATCGAGGCGGGCTGCGTGCCCGGCGATGCTGCGGTATGGCTGGCCGCAGACGGTGCGGAGTCCTGAGCCACGTCGGCTCCCCCAACTAGGATGTCGCGCATGTCTGAGTCTGTGCCCGCGGCATCCCCTGATTTCGATCTTGTTCTGGTGGGCACGGGCCTCGGCGTGCACGCCGTGGCCCGTGCGTTCCACGAAGAATACGGAGTGGTCGCCACAGTCGTGACCAAGGTGGCTATCGAGCCGATGCGTCGTTCGGTGACCGCTGAGGTGATCGAGCTCGGGCGGAGCGCTACTGACGAGGACATGATCCGTCGCCTCGAGATGATTGGTCGTGACCGGGCCACTATTCGCCCGCAGTTGCTGCTGGCCAACGCGGACTCGGTCATCCAGATGCTCAGTGACCACCGCAGTCGGCTCGAGCCACTCTTCGTCATGCCGATCCTGTCAGCAGGCCTGCTCGATCAGCTCTCGGATAAGGCGGAGTTCTCCCGCCTATGCACTGAGCACGGAATAGATACTCCCCGCACCGAGATTATCGACTTCACGGCGCCGCTGCCCGAGAACTGGACACCACCAAAGTCGCGGATTCCTTTCCCGCTTGTGGTGAAGGCCGCACGGACCGCGGACATGGCACACGTGCGATTCCCCGAGAAAAAGAAGGTGTGGTTCGTCCACGACGACGAGGAGCTTCGGCAGCTGCTCTCCGCGATCGCCCAGGCAGGTTTTCGCGGCCGGCTCGTGGTCCAAGAGCTGGTACCGGGCGATGACACCACAGAAGGCTCGATCACCGCGTATGTCGACACCCATTCCCGTGTGACGCTGCTGTGCAGCGCCCGCGTGTTGCTGGGTGAGCACACACCCGATGCACTCGGCCGGCCAGCGGCCATGATCACCGTTGCCCTGGATGATGCGCTCGCCCAGGCTCGGACGTTGCTGGAGGCCACCGGTTACCGCGGCTTCGCGAACCTGGACATCAAGCTCGATCCACGTACAGGACGCTGGGTGTTCTTCGAGGTGAACCCACGGATCGGCCGCAACAACTTCTACGTCTCGGCCGCAGGTGCGAACATTGCCCGGTTCCCGGTGGCCGATGTGATCGAGCACCGCGCCCTTGAACCGGTCACCGATGTGGGCGAGGTCCTGTATTCACTGGTGCCCGTGTGGTTCCTTCTGCGGTACGTACGCGACGGCGAGCTGAGGCGCCGGGTGCGCGCCGCTGCGCGGCGGGGTGTGGCCAACCCGTGGATCTACGGTCCCGATGGCAGGTGGATGCGGAGGTACGCGCGAGCCGTCGGGATCAATCACATCCGCAAGTTCCTGCGGTACTACCCGAGACCCACATCATCTGGGTTCTGAGTTACACAGGCTTCAACCGCTGAATGCGGGCGACAGTTCCTTACCTGCGGCACGCACCGTCGCAAGCGCGAGCTCTGTCAGGGAGTCCACTATGCGAGTATCGCCGCGAAAGCCATGCTGGTCGTGAATGACGGAGAGCTCCGTGCAGCCCAGTACGACGACACCCGCCCCTGCATCAATTGCCTCGGCGATGCACTGCTCGAACTGGCCGCGGTCCACTGGGGCGCCGGCCTTCACCTGGTCGTAGATCAGCGTGTTGATACGGTTCTGAAGCGCGCGCGGTGGCGCCCACGTGTCAAGCCCCTCTTCCGCAAGAGCGTCACGATATACGCCCGCATGCATATTGCCCTCCGTGGCGAACACGGCGACGGGCCGCCCGGTCGGCTTCACCATACGGGCAGCAGCCTGCACGGTCTCGTCGAGGATCGACACAAAGCGCACGTTCTCATCGAGCACATTCTCGACTTCCCGCACATAGTGGTGGGCGGTGTTGCAGGGCATGACGAGGACCCGCACGCCCATCCGCTGGAGTAGACGCGCATCCGCAGCAAGCACCACGCCCGGGTCCGGTGCGTGTGGATCGAGGATTGCCGCCGTGCGGTCGGGGGTGCTGGAGTGTTGGGTGATGATCGCATCGATGTGGTCCTGATCCGTCTCAGCGCGGGTCGCGCGCACGAGCAGATCGATGAACACGGCGGTTGCCGCAGGCCCCAGACCGCCCAGCACTCCGACGACTGGCTGCGTCCAGCTGGCCGACAGCTGTTCACTCACTCGGTCTCACCCGGACGGTAGTAGCGGCGGAACTTGCGCACATAGTTGACCATGGCGACCGCGATCATTGCCCAGCGCCGGGGGTTCCTCTCCACGCCACGGTAGATCAGTGGGTTCTTCACCCGTTTGGCGTCAAGCACGCGCTTCAGCTGCGCCTTCGCGTCGGGCAGAGTCGTGTAGTGCTTCACGAGCGCAACCGGGACCACGGTGTAGAGCGTCTCGGGCTGATCCTGCACGATTCCGTCGGCCCCTTCACCGGAGCCAGGCCCCTCGGTGGGCAGCCCCGCGCCGAGGTGCTCGTCGACGTACCAGGTGACCGGGTTGTGGCCGCCTGCGGTGACGTAGTAGTTGGAGCGGCCCAAGCGAGGGTTCAGCTCGAAGAATTTGGTGGCGCCGTCGCGCGAGTCGTATTTGAGATCGAAATTCGCGTAGCCGGTCCAGCCGAGCTCCTTGCACAAGCGCTGTGCCTGGGCTGTGACCTCACGATCCACGGAGGTGATGATCGCGGCCGGATTGCCGATGGCGCCGGGACTGTGCTCCTCCAAGAGGGTGCGGCCGAAGGAGGAGAACCGCACCACAGAGTCGGCGTCGCAGTAGCAGGTCAGGATCCGCATGTTCTGGTCGTCACCGGGGATGCGGTCCTGCACGATGATCGACTCGCGATAGCCGGCCCCGTGGATCCGGCGCAGCAGCTCCAGCAGGTCCTGCGCGCTGTTTACGGTGTGCACCTTTTGTTTGCCCGCGAAGTCCGCCTTCTTCCATTCGGAGACTTCGGCAGGCTTGGCGATCACCGGGTAGGTGAAGGGGACATCGAGGCCGTCAACATCGGCCGGCAGATCGTCGGCGAGGTCGAACACGCGGGTCAGAGGGTGCGCGATGTCCAGACGCTGGCACAGCTCGGTGAAGTTCTGCTTCTCCGTGCCTGCGCGGAAGGTCGCGAGGTCCACATAGGGAACGACCCACTGCTCGCCCAGCAGCTGCAGCTCGTCACGCACTCGGATGATCGACTTCACGGCGGCGTCGGCCGAGCCGAGCAGGAGCAGCTTTGCGGTGCCAGCCTCGGCGGCGACGGCGGTGAGGGTCTCACCGAGAGCCTGTGGGTCGAAGGGGTCGCGGCAGCTGACGTTGTCGATGATCGCGGAACGATCCACATGCCATCCCTGCAGCCTCGAGATGACAGTGCTGCGCAGGCCATATGCCTCGTGAAAGGCTCGCGCTAAGGAGTATGCACCGATGTCGCCGCCCACGATCACTGGAGTGAACGCGCTGGCTGCAGCGGTGGACTGAGGTGTCCGGGCTGAACTCGACATGGTGCAAGTCTAGGCATCGGGCAGCTTGCCGCAGTGGGGTCGGGCTGTGGTGTCTCCCCTATGCCGCCTCTACTGTGGAGTGCATGAGCACATTCACCGTGACCTCGTCCGCCACGCCCGACGGCTCCGTGATCGCGCAGCCGCAGCTCGCCCCGGAGCTCGATGGGCAGAGCACCTCCCCGGACCTCACCTGGTCCGGAGCGCCGGAGGGCACCAAGAGCTTCGCCGTGACCTGTTACGACCCGGACGCCCCGACGGGTTCCGGCTTCTGGCACTGGGTGGCGTGGGATATCCCTGCCCCAGCAACCTCCCTGCCCGTCGGCGTACCCCGCGAGGACTCGACGATCCGTCAGGCGGTCAACGACTTTGGGCGTAGCGGCTACGACGGCCCCAATCCGCCGGCCGGTCCCCCGCACCGCTACATCTTCACCGTGCATGCCCTGCCCATCGAGACCCTCGGAGCCGACCCGGCAGCCCCGCATGTCGGCACACGGTTCGCGATCTTCACGCAGCAGCTCGGTTCTGCATCGCTCACCGCTGAGTATCAGGTGAAGAACTGACCCGCAAGAGAGAAACTCTCCGCAACGCATCGGGCGCGCCCCGGCGCGGGAGGCGCCATCCGACCGTACGCTCGGTGCCATGACAGGAACGCGCGCCGGCGAGACGGTTTCGGCGGACTCAGACCAGGGTCTGATCCGTCGTGGCCGAAGGTCCGATGCCGCGCGCCGGCGAGCGGAGGAGTCTGAGGGCATGATGCAGAACGGCTCACACCTCACCTCCCGACCTCGGTTCAGCTGGGGCCGTCGCCGCAGCCGTGAGGACCTCGTGACCGCCGCGCGGACGGCCGGGCCCGGCGGTCGGCCGCTGCGTGTCCTGCTCACAACGGACTGGTGGGAGCCGGTGGTCAATGGTGTGGTCGCCTCAGTGCTGACCCTGCGCCGGGAGCTCGAGCTGCTGGGCTGCGATGTTCGCGTTCTGACCCTCTCCCCTTGCCTGCGCACGAGCCGCGAGCCAGGGGTCTATCGAATCGGTTCGGTCTCCGCCGGAGTCGTCTACGACAGCGCCCGCATCGGCATGCCCACCAACCGCGCTGTTCTGCAGGAGATCCTGCGCTGGCATCCCGACGTGGTGCATTCCCAGTGCGAGTTCTCCACGTACGTGTGGGCCCGCCGCATCGCACGTAGCCTGGGCATCCCCCTGGTGCACACGTACCACACGATCTACGAGGACTACACCCACTACTACTCGCCGAGCCGCACGGTGGGCCGTAAGGTCATCGCCTCGCTGTCCCGACATGTGCTGGACCGCACCGACGCCGTGATCGTGCCCACCGCGAAGGTGCGCACACTGCTGACTCGCTACCGCGTGCGTCGACCGATCCATGTGGTGCCGACGGGCCTGGACCTCAGCCGATTCCGTCCGGCGATGACCGAGCAGGAAACTGCCGATGCCGCTGCCCTGCGTGCCTCGATCAACGTCCGGCCCGAGCAGAAGGTCCTGCTGTCTGTGTGCCGCCTGGCGAAAGAGAAGAACCTCGAGGAGGTCATCGAGCACGTGGCACGCTCCAGGCGCACGGACTGCGTGCTGGTGATCGTGGGCGATGGCCCCTACCGAGCTGAGCTCGAAGCGGCCGTGGACCGCTACGGGATCCGGGAGCAGGTGCGCTTCACCGGGTGCGTGGCCCCGCAGGACGTGAACCGCTGGTACCGCATCGGTGACGTATTCGTCAGTGCCTCCCGCTCCGAGACGCAGGGACTCACCTTCATCGAGGCTCTCGCCAGCGGTCTCCCGTTGCTGTGCCATCGCGATCCGTCGATCGCTCAGGTGGTGATCGACGGGCAGACCGGCTATCAGATCGAGACGTCTGAGGAGTTCTCGGCTCGGCTCGCCGAGCTGCTGGACAACGGTCAGGATCGCGACGCTTTCCGCGTGCGTGCCGTGGAGCATGCCGAAGCCACCTGTGGCTCTCGCGCCTTCGGCGAGGGCGTGCTCGGGGTGTACCTCTCCACGCGTCCGCGCCGAGGGCAGCTGCTGAGCCCCCGCCGTGAGCAGGTAGCGGCATGACCAGCGCGGATTTCGTGGCACGTCGCTCAACGCGGGGCAGCTCCACGCCGCGCACAGAGCATCTGCTGTCCCAGCGGCTGCCGGAGGACCGCCCGCAGCACCTGCGTCGGATGCGCATCGATCCGCGAGCAACCCCGGCAGCTGATGAGCACGTCTCATCGCCCGCCGACGCGACGGCGAAGGACCGCACGGTGGATGAGCCCGCAGCCACGCGCCGCGACCCGCTGCGTGTGGCCGCCCGTCTGTCTCCGCTGCTCGGGTTGCTGGCGAGCATTCTGCTGGTGGTCTGGGGCATGCAGACGGGCGTGCTGCGTTCACTGGAGAACCTGCAGGCCTACATGGATTCGCTCGGCGCCTGGGGCGCGATCATGTTCCTGCTGGTCTCGACCGCCGCGGTGGTGTTCCCCGTGATCCCGGGCGGCCTGCTGGTGGTGGCCGGTCCCGTGCTGTTCGGTCCCCTCGAGGGCACGCTCTACAACTACATCGCTGTGTGCACCGGGTCTTTCCTGAATTTCGCGATCGCACGGCACGTGGGGATGGCGCTGATCGAACGTCTCTTCAGCCCTCGCCTCGTGGACAAATACCTGGGCTGGACCCGCTCACCGAACTTCACGCGGGCCTTCGCTGTCGCGATCGCTCTGCCGGTCGCCCCGGATGACTTGCTGTGCTATCTGGCGGGCACCACACGGATGACGTGGCGCACGTATGCGCTGGTGATCCTGCTGTGCAAGCCATGGGCGCTGGTCGCCTACGGGCTGGGTGTGAGCGCCCTGATCATGAGAGTCCTGCCCTGGTGACCGAGATCCCGTGACACGAACGCTGACGCCTGATGACTGATTCCCCTGCCACCCCATTGCCTGCTCAGCCTGCCGCGCACACCCCGTTGCGCGTGCTTCTGCCCAGCGGGATGGGCAGCCTGGCTCGCACCTCCGGCATCGGTGCAGCAATGCGCCACCAGGCCGACGCTGTCCGGGCACTCGGCCACGAGGTGGTGACCAACCCCTTCGGCACCTTCGACGTGATCCACGTGAACACGCCGTTCCCGGACTCTCCCCTGCTGGCCCGCTGGGCTCGGCTGCGCGGGCGACCGGTGCTGGTGTGGGCGCACTCGACCGAGGAGGATTTCCGCGACTCATTCACCGGTGCCAATGCCGCTGCACCGCTGTTCCGCCGCTGGATCGCGCACCTGTACCGGCTCGGCGACGCGGTGGTAACGCCCAGCGAGTATGCGCGGTCGATCATCTCCCGGCCGATCTACGGCATCACGCGGCAGATCCATGTGCTGTCCAACGGTGTGGACACGGCGTTCTTCCGACCCGACCCGTCGGCCCGTGGCCGCCTGCGCGAACAGCTGGGACTGTCG
The DNA here is from genome assembly GCF_900258505.1 of Brachybacterium timonense. Taxonomy (GTDB): domain Bacteria; phylum Actinomycetota; class Actinomycetes; order Actinomycetales; family Dermabacteraceae; genus Brachybacterium; species Brachybacterium timonense. The sequence goes on along the minus strand of NZ_LT984895.1, from coordinate 1,250,779 downwards.
GATGATGCTCATGTCGTGGTGAGCGTCGGTCTGCAGATGGTGCGCAAGGGCATCGTGGACTGGGTCGAACTGGCCCAACGCATGCCAGAGACGACATTCGTCTGGTACGGCCGCACCGACCCGGCGATGCTGACCGAGCCTGTGCGTCGCGCACTGCGGGAAGCCCCGGCAAACTGCCGATTCCCCGGCTACGTGAGCCAAGAGGTGCTGCGGGAGGCGTACTGCGGCGCCGACGCCTTCTGCTTCCTCACGAAGGAGGAGACCGAAGGCATCGTGCTGCTCGAAGCGCTTGCCTGCGGCGCGCCGGCGGTGCTGCGAGACATCCCGATCTACCGTGAGTGGCTGCCCGACGGGGTGGTGACCCATCAGGTGCCGGACGGCGGTGACTTCCCCGGCGCTGTGGCGCGGCGGCTCACGGACCTGCATGCGGGTCACCTGCCCGATGTGACGGCCGCCGGGCGTGCAGCTGCGGAGGAGCTGGACCTCAGTCGCGTCGCGGAGCGGCTCGGCCAGATCTACGCGAGCCTCGGTCTTGCGCCGACGTCCCCGCATGAGCCTGCTACGGACGGGACGCCCTCGCACCGCGCCGACGCCGGGCGCGGACTGTCCTTCCAGAACCGGCTGGGCCGTACGCAAGGGGCTCTGGGCTGCGCGATCAGGGCTGGTGGCGCCAAGGCGGCCGCCACAGCACGAGCGCTCCGGGCTCGCGCCGCGGCCGCTCGCCGCGACGCAGGGCGCTGATCCGCCCATCCCGGTCGGCCGCAAACACGCGTCGACGCTCGGCCGTCACGCGCTCCAGCTCGCTCTGAACCGCATCGAGCTGAGCACGTACAGCATCGAGTTCGTCTTCGAGCTCCAGGATCCGCCGGATCCCGGCAAGGTTAATGCCCTCGTCCTGGGACAGCCGCTGCACGATGCGCAGCTTCGCAACGTCACGGGCGCTATAGCGTCGGCCGCGGCCTCGTGTACGCACCGGAACCACCAGTCCGATGCGGTCGTACTGGCGCAGGGTCTGCGGGTGCATGCCCGCAAGTTCGGCGGCCACGGAGATCGCGAACACATGCGCGTGCTCGTCAATGCGTTGATGCGGGCTCATGCGCTGCTCCTCCCTGCGTCACTGCGCTGCGTTCTTGCTGCGTGCCACCGCTTTGCGTCGCTGCGCTGCGCTCTTGCTGTGTGTTACTTCCCTACGCCGCCTCGCCACCGCTGGCGCGAGGCCCGGGCGTCACTGCGCGGCTGCGTCCGCGAGACCCGCACGGGGGTCTTCGTCCGCGAGTGCCTCGCGCAGGTCGTGCACTGCCTTCTTCGCCTTGCCACTGACGTGCGAAGGGACGGCGATATCGAGAGTGACCAGCAGGTCGCCGGTCTTCTTCGCGGTCACAAGCCCCCTGCCGCGCACCCGCAGAGTCGAGCCGGACCGGCTGCCGGCGGGCACCTTCACCTTCACACTGCCCCCATCAAGGAGCGGCACCTCGACAGTGGCGCCGAGCACCGCTTCATCAAAGGACACAGGCAGTGTGATCCGCAGGTTCGCACCATCCATCGACCACACGGGATGGTCAGCGACTTCGACGGTGAGCATCAGGTCACCGGCGGGAGAGCCACCGTTGCCGGGGCGCCCCTTACCGCGCAACCGGATGCGCTGCCCGTCGTGCACACCGGCGGGGATACGCGTGGTGAACGTGCGGCCCTCCACGGTGAGCCGCACTTCAGTGCCGAGCGCAGCGTCACGGAAGGACAGTCGTGTACGGGCGGAGATGTTCTCGCCACCGGCATGGGGACTGTGCCCGGCGCCAGGGAAGCCGCCGCCGAAACCGGCGCTGCGACCGCCCGCGAATCCGCCACCACCGCCACCGAACATGGCCAGCAGGTCCTCGAGGTCAGGACCGCCCGCTCCCTGGGGACCGCCGCCCGCGCCAAAACGCACGTTGCCGCCCTGGCCGCCGAACATCGAGCCGAAGATGTCTTCGAAGCCGGCCCCCCCGGCACCGCCAGCTCCGGCTGCGAAGCGCGCACCACCAGCTCCCATGGCGCGAATCGCGTCGTACTGTTTGCGCTGCTCGGCGTTGTTCAGCACGCCGTAGGCCTCGCTGACCTGCTTCAGCTCCTCCTCCGCGGCCTTGTCACCGGGGTTGCGGTCAGGGTGGAGCTTGCGGGCCTTCTTGCGGTAGGCCTTCTTGATCTCCTCCGCGCTCGCATCGCTCGAGACGCCGAGGATCTTGTAGAAGTCCTGATTCAGCCATTCCTGCTGGGACATGTGTGCGTCTCCTTTCGGGAGCGTCGGATGTGTCTGTGTTCAGGGGCAGGTCCCGCCCGCTGCGGCGGACGGGACCTGCAGTGGCCAGCGAGCCGGAATCAGGCCGGGCCGCGCGTGCCCACGCGGGCGGGGCGCAGCACCTTGTCGTGCATCCGGTAGCCCGGCTGCATGACCACGCTGATCTCGGGCTGCTCGACCTCGGCCTCCTCGTGCATGAGGGCCTCGTGCAGCGTCGGGTCGAACGCATCGCCCACAGCGCCGTAGCGCTCCATGCCGTGGGCGCGCAAGGCACCCTCGAGCTTCTGGGTGAGCGTGTGCACCGTGGTGCCTTCGACGATGTCGCCGTGCTGGCGGCCCAGCTCCACATCGTCCAGCACGCTGATCAGCGAGCTGAGCACGCGACCCACAGCGGCTTCCTTCGCCACCTCAGCGGCAGCCTCGATGCGACGACGGGAGTTGACGTACTCCGCCTGCTCGCGCTTCAGCTGCTCGGTGAGGTCAGCGACCTGCTGCTCGAGTTCGGCCACGCGGGCCTCACCCGGCTCGGCATCATCCTGGCGTGCCTGCTCGTAGAGCGCAGCGGCCTCAGCGTCCACCGGATCGGTGGAACCGTCGTGGGCGGTCGCTGCGGCGCCTGCTTCAGGCGTCACCTCTGCTGCGTCGGCCGTGTCCGAGTCCGGGGCCGGGGTGGACCCGGTCGCACGGACACTGCCGTCCACCGGGTCCACCTTCCGTTTGTCGGTGAAGGAGAACCGCGGCTCGCCCTGCGGGCGCTGCGCGTCCTCGGGAGTGCTCTGGTCCTCGGTCATCACTTGTTCTCCTCGTCCTCGTCCACGATCTCGGCGTCGACCACGTCCTCATCCTGGGCGGAAGCGTCCTCGGAGCCGTCACCTGCCGGCGCGGCACCGTCGGCGCCCTCAGCCTGGGCCTGCGAGTAGATCGCGGTACCCACGGCCTGCAGAGCCTCGTTCAGGGAGTCCCGCTTGGCTTCGAGGTCTGCGGTGGCAGCATCCTCGTTCGCCAGGGTCTCCTTGGCTTCCTTGATGGCGTCCTCAGCCGTGGTCTTGTCGCCGTCAGAGATCTTGTCGGCGTTGTCCTTGAGCAGCTTCTCGCCCTGGTAGACGAGCTGCTCGAGGGTGTTGCGGGCGTCGGCGTTCTTGCGGCGCTCCTCGTCCTCGGCAGCGTGAGCCTCGGCGTCCTTGATCATGCGGTCGATGTCCTCCTCGGAGAGGGCGGATCCGCCGGTGATCTGGATGGACTGCTCGTTGCCGGTGCCGCGGTCCTTCGCGGTCACGTGCACGATGCCGTTGGAGTCGATGTCAAAGGTGACCTCGATCTGGGGCATGCCGCGGGGCGCCGGGGCGATGCCGGTCAGCTCGAAGGTACCGAGCAGCTTGTTGTCGCGAGTGAACTGGCGCTCGCCCTGGAACACCTGGATCGCCACCGACGGCTGGTTGTCGTCCGCCGTGGAGAACACCTCAGAGGTCTTCGTGGGGATCGCGGCGTTGCGCTCGATGAGCTTGGTCATCACACCGCCCTTGGTCTCGATGCCCAAGGACAGCGGGGTGACGTCCATGAGCAGAACGTCCTTGCGCTCGCCCTTCAGGACAGCGCCCTGCAGAGCCGCGCCCACGGCGACGACCTCATCGGGGTTCACGCCCTTGTTGGGCTCCTTACCGCCCGTGAGCTCCTTGACGAGCTCGGTCACGGCCGGCATACGGGTGGAGCCACCGACGAGAACCACGTGGTCGATCTCGGACACCGAAATACCGGCGTCCTTGATGACCTGGTGGAACGGAGCCTTGCAGCGATCCAACAGATCCGAGGTCATGTCCTCGAACTGGGCGCGGGTCAGCTTCTCGTCCAGGTGGACGGGGCCGTTCTCCGTCATCGACAGGTACTGCAGAGTGATGGAGGTCGAGGTGGAGGAGCTGAGCTCCCGCTTGGCCTGCTCGGCGGCCTCGCGCAGACGGTGCAGCGCGATCTTGTCCTTGGAGACGTCCGCGCCTTCCTTGTTCTTCACCTGCTGGACGAGCCAGTCAACGATCTTCTGATCCCAGTCATCGCCGCCCAGGCGGTTATCGCCTGCAGTGGCCTGCACCTGAATGGTGGAGCCTTCATCGTCCTTGCTCACTTCGAGCAGGGAAACGTCGAAGGTGCCGCCGCCGAGGTCGAAGACGAGGATCTGCTCATCGTCCTTGCCCTTCTCCAGACCGTAGGCGAGAGCCGCAGCGGTGGGCTCGTTGATGATGCGCAGCACGTTGAGACCGGCGATCTGGCCGGCGTCCTTCGTGGCCTGGCGCTCCGAGTCGGAGAAGTACGCCGGCACGGTGATCACCGCGTCGGTCACGGTCTCGCCCAGGTAGGACTCGGCGTCGCGCTTGAGCTTGCCCAGGGTGCGGGCGGAGATCTCCTGCGGGGTGTACTTCTTATCGTCGATCTCCTGGGTCCAGTCGGTGCCCATGTGGCGCTTCACGGAGGAGATGGTGCGGTCAACGTTGGTGGCGGCCTGCCGCTTGGCGACCTCACCGACGAGCACCTCGCCCTGCTTGGAGAACGCGACCACCGACGGGGTGGTGCGGGCGCCCTCGGCGTTGGCGATCACGGTGGGCTTGCCACCTTCGAGGACGGCGACGCAGGAGTTGGTGGTTCCGAGGTCGATTCCGACGACACGGGACATAGGTGCCTGCCTTTCTGCGGAGGATCTCCGCATCTGGTTCATGCATCGTCGCGGGGTGGGTCGGACCCACCGGGCGACTCCGCCGGCCGCCGGGGCCGGCGGCAAGACTTGAGTTGTACGGACTCAAGTAGAGGACTCGGTCGGATCGGTGTCAAACCGAGGCGCTCAAACTTGAGTACACCCGACTCAACTCCCGGGAGGGGTCGGCTATTCCAGGGCGCCCTGCGAGTGGCGGGGGTCACAAAGTGTGTTGGTGGTGCGCTCTGATGCCCGCGAGCGCCTGTGCGGCAGCAACCTCCGCATCCGTCGTGTCGATGAGGATCCGCGGTCCGTCGCGTTCCTCGTCCCCGGGGATCCAGCCGTCGGACTGGACCTCGTCCCAGGTCGGCATCCGGTGTCCGGGGAAGTCCGCTGTGCGCGCCTCGACGCGGCGCCGATGCTCCTGCTCGTTCGGCAGGCGGGTCTCGATCACGAAGAGCCGGGCATCGGCGCGGGCTGCGGTGGCCGCTCCCCCACACTCGGCTGACGCGCGCCGCAGGCCGACACGTCGTGGCGTCGCTCTGCGCTCGCTCCAGCCGCGTTCTCGAAGCTGTTCACGATCGGATGCTGTCACGCAGCGGGGCGGAATGCGAGCCCCTCTCCGTCGGCCGATGCACGCCCACCGCGCCCACGATCAGAGGCATGGGAGTCGAGATCAGGTCCTTCCGCCTCGAGGACGCCGCGGCGCACAGTGCCGGCGAGGACGAACTCATCGTCACCTGGCTGACCTGCGGGTACGCCGACGTCGAGCACACGCGGGCGTACTTCGAGGACCGGCTGCGGCGGATCGTTGGCGGCCTGCCCAAGCGTCCCTTCGGGATCTGGCTGGACGACCACTTCTGCGGCTACATCGACTACGACCCGGAGGTGACCGACGGCCTCGACCCGGGCGACGTGAACCTCTCGTGCTCCGTGCATCCGTCGGCGCGAACCCTCAGCGCGCCTCATAGATCAGCCAGGTCGCATCCTTGTCAGTGCGGCAGAGGATCGCCTCATACCTGTCCGTCTCCGTCGGCGCGACGAGGGTGCCGCAGGCTGTCAGCCGTACACCGTCGAGAGCGGCACGCTCCGCTGCGATGCGCGTGAGGTCCTCGAGGTGCTGGGCGAGCTCTCCCCGGACGGGCTCCTCACTCCCTCGCAGGTCCAGGAGCGTGCCCTCGGTCGGCGCGTCGGAACCCACCCGGTAGATCGAGACGCCGTCGCCCTGGAACCCGCCGTCGGACCGTGCGATCTCCTCGACGGCAGCATCGACCGGCAGCTCGCGCCCGACCCTGTTCTCCAGCGGCTTCAGCGGGTGCGAGGTTGACACCACGATGGAGACGACGATCGCGACGATGACGGTGAGCGCTACCAGGCTGCTCCCGATGACGACCGCGATCAGGGCTCGACGTTCGGTCATGCCGCCTCCTCGTACGCAACGGGCTGCGTGGTCCGCCCGATGATCCTCGACAGTAGGCCGCAGGGGTCACCTCGAGGGGAGGATCCTCGCAGGTTCTACAGGGCGCATCCCAAGTCTCCACATCTCGACCACAGGGCAACGCGCGTCAATGCACGGGATCGACCGCTACCAGGAGGACTCGGATGAGGCTGAAGTGCTCGAGAGCACCCCTACGGCGCCTCGCCGACGCGTCCTTAGCCCGCGACCACGGATCGCAGCACAGGCCGTCAGCTGTCCCGAGTCGCCGTCGATCTCCTGGCGATCGCGACCAGTAACCCGAGCAGGGAGCCGCCGACGAGCACCGGCACCCCCACGGCGAGCGCTCCGACCACCAGAGGGGAGCCGGCGGGCCACGGCCTGCCGAGCAGTGCCACAGACAGCGGGGCGAGCGCAACCGCTGCGACCGCGCTACCGATGACCAGGGCGAGCACGCTGACCGCAAGGCCTGGCCACGCTACTGCGGGGAGAGGATAACGAGGCTTCCACCGCCGGCGCGTCGCCGCCGTGCTGCAGTACCTCAGGTCGACGGCCTGATCGGGCGCGGTGGGCCTGTCCTGTGGCGCCGCCCGGGCACGGGACCTCAGCCCCGCACCAGCAGTGGCGCCGATCGGTCGGTCTGCGATTGCGGCACATCGTCGGCACTCCCCTGTGTGACCGGCGCTTGCAGCACGGTCCCGCGCAGCACGGCGACGAAGAGCGCGAGCGCCACGAGGAACAGCCCGAGCCCGATGAGGCCGTGACCGGCCAGCCACTCACGGGTGGTCAGCAGCAGGGCGATGAGCGCCACGGCGCCGAGCAGCCACCCGCTGGTCTCGCGGCGTCGGACCAGATCGGTGGTGACCTGCCAGCGACTCGTCGCCAGGCTCACCACCACGAGGGCCGTGAGATTCGCGATCATGCCGACCCACACCGGATGGGTACCGAGGGTGAAGTCTGTGGCGGAGAAACCAGACAGAGCGTGCCAGCCGAGACCGGCGCCGAAGCCGGTCAGCAGTGCGGCGAGGGCACCGGAGCGGGTGGCGACGGGCCAGAAGAACGCAGCGAGAACCGGCGCGAAGGTGGCGCCGTTGCGCAGCGTCCAGGCGGTGATGTTCCACCAGGCGGCGTTCTCCGCCCGGATCAGACCGAAGAGCACCAGCAGGCCGGTGAGGAACACCAGGAACACACGGGTGGCGAGCACCAGCTCCTCCTGAGTGGCGCGGGGACGGATCACGCTCCACAGGTCTCGGCCCAGCGAGGTCGCGCCGGAGAACTGGCAGGGTCCCGCCCAGCCGAGCGCACAGGCCCACAGCCCCAGGAAGAACACGGCGGCGGCCCAGGCGGGCAGAGCACCGGTGATGTACTGCGCGATCGCGGTCAGCGGCGGCGCGGTGCTCGGAACAAGCACCGAGGCGACGGTGCCGAGCACGGTGCCGACGATGATCAGTGGTGCGCCGATCGTCGCGGCGCGGAACAGACCCTTCTGGCCGTCCTCCGGGGTGCGGGCCGACAACGACATCTGGAAGGCGGCCTGCGCGAGGGGCACATTGATGATGAAGGTGCCGAACCAGGCGACGATCAGGGAGATGCCGGCACCGGCAGGGTCCACGAGCTCGGGGTGTGCGGCGGGGATCCGCAGCAGCGCGGCCGGGCCCGGGTCAGCGAGCAGCGCCCACAGCGCCACCGCGAACATCGCCGCGATGGCGACCACGTTCATGGTCTGGCTGAAAGCGACCGCCCTCATTCCGCCGCCGATCAGGAAGGCCAGCAGCACTACGGCGGTGATCGCGATCGAGGTGATCATCGACAGATCGGTGATCACGGTGAGCGCGCTCGCGAAGGCGATGGTGGTGCCCAGCGAGTACATGGGGAAGGTGAGCCCGGTGATGATCGCGCCGACAGCTTGGGCTACGGGACCGAAGCGTTCGCCGATGATGCCGGTGACCGTGACGACGAGCTTACGACGCAGCGACTTCACCAGCAGCAGCGCGATGAGGATGATCTGGGTGGTCTCGGCGACGCCGTACCAGATCGCGGAGATCCCGGTGCGGTAGCTGAGCTCGATGATCGCGATGTACGACGAACCGGAGAATAACCCGGTGATGCAGAAGGCGACGGTCCACGGGCTGAAGGTGCGATCGCTGGTGAAGTAGCCGGAGATGCCGCCGCGGGCGGCGAGGCGTCCGCCGATGACGAGCCACAGGGTGAATGCTCCGGCGAGGGTCAGCGTCCAGATGCCGACGGCGGTCATCACGCCACCTCCGCGCGGATCTCCGCGCCGGATGCGGTGCGCTCGGGAATGGTCAGGCGCGGCGCCGGCGGCTGCGCACCGTCGGTGTGATAGCCCCAGGCGGTGTTCGCGAGGGATTCCGCGGCCCGTTCCGGAAGGGAGTCGGCGATCGCCCAGTGCACCTCGAGCCCGGTGCGGGCGTCGCGCAGCAGGTTGATCGCGGGGCAGATGCGTTCGGCCTCGACAGCGAAGGCGTGCAAGCGCCTCTCGTCCTGCTCGGCGGTGGCGAGCGCGATCTGCAGGTGGAAGCGGTGGAAGTAGGGCTGGACATCGGCGGTGCCGGCGAGTCCGCGGGTGTCCTGGCGGGCCAGCGCGTAGGTCTGCACCTCGTCGATCACGAGCCCCTGCCGGTCCGCGAGCTGGTCGATCACCACGGTGATGCAGCTGAGGACGCCACCGGCCACGTACTCCATCGGCGTGGGGCCCAGGTCGCGGCCGCCGAGCGCGACGGGCTCGTCGGCCAGGAAACGGAAGCCGCGAACACTGATGCTGCTCTGCTGGGCCCCGGTGCCGAGCCCGGAGGCGCGCAGCGTCTTGGAGGACGACGGATCGGGCAGGTCGCGATAGCGCGGATGCGGCAAAAGGTGCGATGTGTTCATGCGGCGACGCTAGGGGCGCCGCTGCCGGATCCGAGCACTGTGTGTCGTTGTGTAGCAGGCAGATGACGGCGCCGTTCGCGGGCCCTGTCGTCGACGCGCTCGGGCGTCACGTGCGTTCTCATCGCGTCACCTACGCTGACCGCATGAGCATCGGCACCGTCCACCTCCTCTACGGCCTCGCAGGGTCCGGGAAGTCGACTCTCGCCAGGGAGCTGTGCGCGAACGGCGCCGGGGTGCGGTTCACGCTGGATGAGTGGATGCTGCGGCTGCACCCCGAGCTGTCGATCGAGGATCCCGCCTACGGCGAGCACGCCGCGGTGGTGCGCGACCTGATCTGGTCGCCCGCCGCGCAGGTGCTCGCCACGGGCGCCGACGCCGTGCTGGACTGGAACTCCTGGTCGGTCGAGCGGCGTGCCTGGGTGCGGGAGCGTGCGCAGGATGCTGGGGCCGACGTCGTGCTGCACGTCCTCACGACAGGCATCGAGGAGGCGACGTCACGCGCCGCAGCTCGTGAGGCAGCTGGCGCGACCTTCGCTCATCGGATCACCCGTGAGGGCAACGAGCATCTCGCCTCCCTGTTGCAGCCACCGTCAGCCGACGAGGGGCTCGAGATCATCCGGCACTGAAGCCGTCCATCACGCAGCGGCGGACGCCCTCCGCCGTGGGCGGAAGATCGCCTGGCCCGCGTCGGTCAGGCACAGCACACTGCCGAGCGCGGCGAGAGGGGGCGGTGTCTCCCCCAGGATCAGCCAGGCCATCACCACCACGATCGCCGGGACGATCAGGGACGAGCTGCTGAGCGGTCCGGCGGGCAGATGGCGGATCGCGAACCCCCAGAACGTGAAGGCGATGGCCGTCGGGAACACACCCAGGTAGATGATCGAGGCGGTCGCCGCATCCACGTGGTGCTCGGCGGCGTTGAGCGTGATCGTGTACAGCGCGAACCAGGCGACGCCCCAGCATGCGATCAGCGCCCAGGCGCGCGGCGTCCGCGGCCAGACCGGGCGCACCACGACTCCCCAGACCACCAGCACGCAGCTCGCCGCCGCCATCCTCAGCAGGGCCATCGACCCGGGCGCGAACACGTCGGCCGCCCCACGGATCACCACGAAGGAGGACGCCCACAGCAGCATCGTCCCCGCGGCCGCCGCCCACGGCAGCACGGTGGGATGCGTGCGCGACGCGATGGGAGGGGTCATGTGCACAGTGTGGCCCGTCGATCGCAGGCGCCGTGCTCCTGTCCGTCTGTCATCGACCGCTCCCCGCCCGCGTGCTCTCCACGCCGTGCGCCGAACACGTGCACTACCGTCGGCGCCATGACCGTTCCTGAGCCGACGATCGCCGCCTATGCCGCTCGCGCCGCCGAGTACACAGCTGCGCTCGGCCGCATCGAGGCGACCGCCGTCCAGGACCGCGCCACGATCGCCGCCTGGGCGCTGGCGTGTCCCGGCCGCGTGATCGACGCGGGCTGTGGGCCGGGGCACTGGACAGCCTGGCTGCACTCGCTCGGTGTCGAGGTCGAGGGCGTCGATCCGGTCCCGGCCTTCATCGAGACCGCGCGTGCTGCGCATCCCGGTGTCGTCTTCCGGCACGGCACGATGACGGGTCTCTCCGCCGGGGAGGCGACCGGTGTTCTCGCCTGGTACTCCCTGATCCACGTGCCGCCGACGCAGCTTCCGGCCCAGATCTCAGCTCTGCATGATGCGCTCGTCCCGGCCGGGCGCCTTCTGCTGGGGTTCTTCGCCGGGGATCGCACCACGCCGTTCGAGCACGCGGTGACGACGGCGTGGTACTGGCGGCCCGGTGAGATCTGTGCCCTGCTGGAGCAGGCCGGGTTCGTCATCGACGACTGTGCTGAGCGCCAGGACCCGGGCTCGCGCCGTCATGGGGAGATCAGCGCGCATCGACCCTCTGATGTCAGTCCGGTCTCGTCCACTCCAGCGTGTGACGGAACCCCAGATGCCGACGGATCACCGCGCCGGGCATGACGCTGTCGCAGATCCGCCCGATCTCGGCGATGCTCACGGTCGGCTGTGCGACGGGCAGCTCCGGCTGCGGCGTGGCCTCGACGGCGGGCCAGGGGTGGCGCACGATGCCGATCAGCGGATTGGTGATCATCGAGGCGAGGTCCCAGGCGTGGTCGGCCGCGGAGGCCGGCGGGGCGAGACCCACGCACAAGAATCGCCCGCCCGGCGCGAGATGCTCCCGGACCACAGCGAGCGCCTGCGCGATGTCCAGGTGATGCAGCACGGCGATCATCGTGATCAGGTCCGCGCCGTCAGGCAGACCGTCGAGGTCGGCGTCGTCGATGCTGACGTTCGCAAGTCCTGCACAGCGTGTGCGGGAGGTCTCGCGCATCGTCGAGTCGAGATCGGTGCCGTACACGCGCTCGAAGAACGGCGCAAGGGCGGCGAGCAGGTCACCACGACCACAGCCAGCGTCGACGGCGAGCCGACGTCGCCGTGGGAGGCGCGTGAGGATCCAGGGGTGGAACGCAGCGTTGTGATCCCACGGGTGACGCGCGTTCACCGTGTGCATCGCCGCAGCGACACGGCCTCCCCAGCGTTCCCGTGCGATCCGTCGGATATCCATGCCGCTGCCCCACCTTCGCCTGCAGCCCGTCAGCGGGCCGGCACCTCGCACACGACCATGCCTTTGAGGCGCTGCACCAGCGCGAGGGTGCACAGCGCGACGGCGAGAGCCGCGAGCACCGGCTGCATCGGAGCGAACCAGGTGATCGCTCCGGAGTAACCCAGGGCGAGCAGAGCGATCTTGTTGCACACCGGGCAACCGACGGCGAACCAGGCCAGCACCGTGCCGATCATGCCGAGAGCGCTGGACCGTTCCCCCGGCGCCTGTTCTGTGTCTGCCTGGAACGGGGCCCCGTCGGCCGGAGCCGCCGCTTCGTCGGGCTTCTCTCCCGTACCCGGCACCCGCACGTAGGTCGCCACCAGCAGCCCGGTGAGGATCGAGGTCAGGATCCAGATCGGATAGTTCCAGGCCACCGGCGGAATGTCCCGACCGAACACCGAGTTCGGAATCAGCACGGTCACCGTGCCGATCAGAAGGGCGACCGCGATGCTCACGACCACCGCGACCAGGACATGCCGAGCTGTGAAGGCACGCAGTCCCCGTCCGGCGAGAGCCAGGGTGCCCGGGGCGCGGGTGAGCATGTCCATGCCTCCAGCATGCCAGGACGACATGTGTCCGTCTGCATGCTGGAGAGCTCACCGTCTCGATCGCTGCTCGCCACGTACCTCGCGGCTTCGCCAGACCCGCCGCTGGGGAGCCCTCGATCCGCCTCTGAGAGCGGAGGACGACGACCAGCGTGCCACCGAAGAGGCCTTCGGTGTGGTGGGATAAAGGCATGGCTGATCGCACCGCACCGCACGTATCGATGCTGTGGGAGGACGTCGACGCAGCCGCCTCCCTCACCCAGCGCTTCGGATTCGAGAACTCCACCACGGCTGCCGCATGGGTCACCGCACTGTTGCGCGATCACTGGGATCTGCACGTCGAAACGTGCGAGGCGATCGTGATCAGCGACCTGAACGCCCTGGCCTGGGTCCGCACTCAAAACGGCGCGATGATCGCGAAGTGGTCGGCTGCGCGGCAACGTTTCGCCCGCCTCGATGGGCTGGCCGAGTTGACGGCGTGGCTCGCACCGCGCGGCCTGCCGGTCTCTGCCCCGATCCCGGCGCGTGATCGCAGACTGCAAGTGGAACGCGACGGGTTCTCCCTGGGGCTGCAGCGTGTCATTCCCGGCGATCTGCTGGACGTCTCCGATCCGACGCAGGTACGCGCTGCGGGCGCGATGCTCGCCCGCCTGCACGCAACACTTGCCACGTATCCGCGGGCCGTGCCGGGCACCCCGCACCAGGAGCACATGCTCGCCGAAACCATGGACGGCTGGCTGCGGGCGCAACCGGCACACGTGCCGGATCGAGCACGCCGAGCGCTCGCCGACGGTCTCGATCTGGTGCGCGAGCATCCCCTGCCCGTTCAGCTTCTGCACGGCGATGTGCGGGCCTCAAACATCCTGTGGCATGACGGACAGATCTCCGCGCTGCTGGATTTCGAGGAGGCACGCATCGCGCCACGTATCGACGAGCTCGCCCGCTCCTCCGTGCTGCTGGGCACCCGCTTCCACGACTGGGCGCCCGTCAGCGCCCAGGTGCGCGCAGAATTCGTCGCAGGCTACGAGTCGGTGCGCGCACTGCGACCCACCGAGCGGAACTGGTGGGATGTGCTCGTGCTCTGGTATTCGCTCGCGATGATCCCCCGTGGCCAGGACGTTCATGGCTGGTCCGCGTCAGCGCTCGAGCATGCCGACCTGATGCTGGGGGCAGAGCACCCCACTGCCCCGTCGGCCCTCAACGCCGATCCTTTCGACCCGACCGAGGAGACACCATGAGCCCCCAGGCGCAGACCGCCACCACGCAGGCCCGAAGCGAGCACGTGCGGATGGTGCTGTGCGACTCGCTGGAGAAGGTGTTTCCCGACGCCGAGCCCCGCGAGTTCACCGCTGACATTCCCGCGGTGGTCTACGCCGGGTCGCGTACCGCGGTGCAGGTCGCCCTTTTGGCGACAGCTGCGGAGGCGGGGCAGACCGTGGCCCGGCCAGAGGTCAGCGTGCAGTGCCCCGACGGAGTGAGCGCACTGGTGCAGCAGGTGGATCTCGTGCCGGTCTCCCTGCCTGCCCCGGCCGATGCGGACCCGAACGAGTACCTGCGGCTTGCCCCCGGGCTGTACCCCGATCTGCTGCGCCCTATCGAGGGCCGCCCCGATCTCACGACGGGCTCGTGGCACGCGCTGTGGATCACCCTGGAGGCTGCGCCGGATGCGTCCACCGCCCGCACAAGCGCCCAGATCTCCGTTCGGATGGAGGACGGAGCCGAGCTCACGGTGAGCGCGCCGCTGCTGGTCGTGGGGTCGACGCTCGGGGAACTGCCGCTGGTGAACACACACTGGTTCCACGTGGATGGACTTCTGCACCAGTACAGCCTCGAGCCGTTCTCTGAGCGCTACTGGGAGGTGATCGAGGCGTTCCTGCGCGCCGCGGCGGACATGTCCGTGAACTCGGTTCTCACCCCGGTGTGGACACCGCCCCTGGATACGGAGGAGAACACCGAGCGCACCCCCACCCAGCTGCTGCGGATCATCGACGACGGCGAGGGCACCTACCGTTTCGAGACCGAGCATCTGGACCGCTGGCTCGAGGTCGCTCGTCGCGTGGGCATCACCCATCTAGAGGTACCGCATCTGTTCACGCAGTGGGGAGCCCGCGCCACCCCGTCGATCTGGGTCCAAACACCCAACGGACCCGAGCAGCGTTTCGGCTGGGATGTTCCCGCCGACGACCCGTCCTACCGTGCCCTGCTCGAGCAGCTGTTGCCGTTCCTCATCACCCATCTCGATGAGACGTGGGGCCGGGACAAGGTCATCTTCCACATCTCCGATGAGCCCAATGAAGACAATCTCCCCACCTACGGCGCGGCGCATGCGGTGGTCGCCGATCTGCTGGCCGACGTGACCGTGGTGGACGCCCTCAGCTCCTACTCCTTCTACGACAAGGGCCTGGTGAAGGTGCCAGTGGCCGCCGTCGACCATGCCGCCCCGTTCCTGGCCGGTGGCGTGAAGGACCTGTGGGTGTACTACTGCATGGGGCAGACCCGCGGCGTCTCCAACCGATTCATCGCGCAGCCCTCGGTGCGCAACCGGGCACTGGGCACGCAGCTGGCGGTCAACCGCGCGGGTGGTTTTCTGCACTGGGGCTTCAATTTCTACAACGCGCAGCTGTCCCTGCATCCGATCAACCCGTTCCTGGACACCTGCTCCGCCGGTGCTTTCTACGGCGGCGACCCGTTCATGGTGTACCCCGGCGTGGGCGGGGTCCCTGTGCGGTCGATCCGCTCGGAGGTCTTCGCCGAGGCCATGGTCGATGTACGCGCCGCCGCGCTGCTGCGCGAGACGATCGGCGAGGAACGGGCCGACGCGATCCTGCGTCGCGACTGGGCCGTGGGCTATGACCTGCCGGTGATCGAGGCCGACGAGGTGCGCCGCCTCGCACATGAGGTGGCTGAGGAGATCCTCGCCTGAGGACTATCGGACCCGAGGCCTGGAGGAGCAGCGACCGCCGCGCACAGCGCACATCGTCTAGTCAGCCGCTGTGCGGGGCTGTCCACTCCACGGTGTGGCGGAAGCCCAGATGCCGACGGATCCGAGCCCCGGGCATGGCCTGGTCACAGAGACGGCCCAGCTCAGCGAGCTCCACGGTGGGTTGCGCAACGGGAATCGGCGGCTGCGGTGCTGACTCCACCGCGGGCCAAGGGTGACGGACGAATCCGATCAGCGGATTGGTGAGCATCGAGGCCACGTCCCATGCATGGTCCGCGACGGAGGAAGGCGGGGCGAGCCCCACGCACAGGAATCGCCCGCCCGGCGCGAGACGTTCTCGGATCGTTGCAAGCGCTGGCTCGATGTCCAGGTGGTGGAGCACAGCAACCATCGTGATCAGATCCGCCCCGTCCGGAAGTCCGTCGAGATCAGCGTCGTCGATGCTGACGTTCGCAAGGCCCGCGCACCGTGCATGAGAGACCGCGCGCATCGCCCGGTCCTGATCTGTGCCGTGCACATGCTCGAAGAACGGGGCAAGGGCGGCGAGTAAGTCACCGCGCCCGCAGCCAACGTCGACGGCGAGCCGACGGCTCTGCGGCAGCCGGGTGAGGATCCACGGGTGGAACGCGGCGTTGTGGTCCCAGGGATGGCGTGCGTTGAGCGCGTGCATGGCGGCGGAGGCGCGACCTCCCCAGCACTCCTGTGCGATCCGTCGGAAGCCCATGCTCTCCAGTATCCACACGCCGTGATCTCGCTCGAAGGACGAGTACGGCCACTGGGCGGCCCGCGGGGACACAAGCGATACGGTCACGCCATGAGCCACCGCATTGTCGCTATGCCCGTCGCCGAGGTCTGGCCGCACTATGTGAACAAGGTCGAGCGGAAGGGCCGCACGGTCGAGGAGCTGTATGAGGTGACGCGCTGGCTCACCGGCTATACCGACGCCGAGATCGACACCCACCTCGAGGACCGCATCACCTTCACAGATTTCTTCGCTGACGCGACCGTGAATCCGAACGCCTCCCTCATCACCGGCAGCATCTGTGGCGTGACAGTGTAGGAGATCAAGGATCCACTCATGCAGCAGATCCGGTATCTCGACAAGCTTGTGGACGAGCTCGCCAAGGGAAAGGCGATGGAGGAGATCCTGCGGGGCTGACGCCGCATAGGCTGGCGGGATGAAATCCCTGCTCATCGTCGGCCCGATGCTGCTCCTGGGCATCCTGGCCTTGGTCAACAGACTCATGACCAGACGCGACCTGCGGCGCTTCTCCGGTCGCTCACTCGAGCAGGTCGCCCACCTCAGGGCGGGCAGCGCAGCCTTCATCGACACCGTGGCTCTCCTCGTGCTCGCCATCATCCTGGATGCGACCGGCGCCCTGGCGTACGCGTGGACAATCCCGATGGTGTTGGCCGTAGCCCTCATCGATGCGGCGGTCCGGCGCGCGGTCCTCATTCGACGGGCCCGCGGACGCTGAGAGCTTGCCATGGCGTGGCATTCACCGCCATGCGATCCGTCGACCTTGCTCTCACACCACTCACACTCTACTGTTCATCACATGACGAATTCATCAACTGATGAACCCGCGGTGGTCGCCTCCGCCCTGCGAGTACGACGTGGGCGCACCGAGGTGCTGCATGCCCTGGATGTGACCGTGGAACGCGGGACGATCACAGGCCTGCTCGGCCCTTCCGGCTGCGGGAAGACCACCCTCATCCGCACGATCGTCGGCTCTCAGATGATCAGCGGCGGTACCGTCGACGTACTCGGGCTCCCCGCCGGCTCGCACGAGCTGCGCCGCCGCGTCGCCTACACGAGCCAGTCGCTCAGCATCTACCCCGATATCTCTGTGCGCGCGAACGTGACGCACATGGCGAAGCTGCTGGGTTGTGGCCCCGCACATGCCCAGCACGTCATCGAGCTGGTGGAGTTGTCCGGCTATGCCGACCAGCGGGTGGATCACCTCTCTGGCGGGCAGGCCTCCCGCGCGTCGCTGGCCTGCGCTTTAGTGGGCGAGCCGGAGCTTCTGGTCCTCGACGAACCAACAGTGGGCCTGGACCCTCTGACGCGCGAATCGCTGTGGACCACGTTCCACACCCTCGCCCAGGCGGGCACCACGTTGCTTATCTCCAGCCACGTCATGGATGAGGCCACACGCTGCGACTCGGTGCTGCTCATGCGCGAGGGCCAGCTCCTTGCCCATGCACCGATCAGGGAGCTGCAGGAGCGCACTCGCACCCCGAATCCCGAGGAGGCCTTCATGGCCCTGATCTCCGCGCAAGAGGAGGCCGCATGAGTACCGCGACCACTCAGAGCCGCACGCATCGGGGCGCCCGGCGGAGGCACCATCGCCTCTACCCGTTCACCACGGTTCTGCGAATCGCCGCGCAGCTTCGAGGTGATCCGCGCACGGTCGCACTCGTGCTGGTCGTGCCCGCACTTCTGCTGATTCTGCTCTACTACGTGTTCGTTGACGCTCCGACGCCGCCCGGGCACTCACCCGCCTTCGACCGCATCGGTCCGACGATGCTCGCCGTGCTGCCGATGATGCTGATGTTCATTGTGACCAGTGTGGTCATGCTGCGCGAGCGCACAAGCGGCACCCTCGAGCGGATCC
This sequence comes from Brachybacterium timonense, assembly GCF_900258505.1. Lineage (GTDB taxonomy): Bacteria > Actinomycetota > Actinomycetes > Actinomycetales > Dermabacteraceae > Brachybacterium > Brachybacterium timonense. The sequence continues at coordinate 1,232,762 of NZ_LT984895.1, read as the reverse complement.
TCACCACACCGCTGTCGAAGACCAACCTCATCGGCTCCTACGCCATGGTGTTCGGCGTTCTCGCGAGTCTTCAGGCGCTCATCCTGGGCGCCCTCGTGCTCGGGCCGATGGACGTGCCACTGGCGGGCCCCGTCTGGGTGCTGCTGCTCACTGCCGTGCTCGACGCAGTGTTCGGCGTGGCCTTCGGACTGCTCGCGAGCGCCTTCGCGCGAACCGAGTTCCAGGCCGTGCAGTTCATGCCCCTTTTCGTCGGCCCGCAGATCTTCCTGTGCGGGCTACTGGTCCCAACGACGGCCATGCCAGCGCTGCTTGAGCACATCGCGAACTGGCTGCCTATGACCTGGGCAGTCGCCGTGGTCACTGATGTGGTTGAGGAGCCCGAGCTCTCGACCGACTCGTGGTGGCACCTCGCTGGCCTGACCGCCATTACCCTGGCAGCTCTGATCCTCGCCGCGGCATCCATGCGGCGCCGCACCCGATGACGCCCGCACGCCGCAGCCAGTCCGAGCGCCGCAGCCCAGCAGAGCCACAGGCAACAGCTGAGCGCAAGGGCAAGGCTGAGCGCACCCGCGAACGGATTCTCAGAACAGCGGCCGACCTGTTCGCGCAGCGATCCGTGGATCAGGTGAGCGTCCGCGCCATCGCTCGAGCTGCCGACGTCGATCCCGCGCTGGTGCATCACTATTTCGGCACGAAGGAGGATCTGTTCAGCACCGTGCTCGAGCAGACCATCCGCCCCGATCAGATCGCCCGCACGATCACGGCGGACGGTCCCTCTGAGTGGGGGTGCGCGATGGTGCGGGCCGCCGAAGCCGTGTGGACGTCACCCGCCGGGCCCGCATTGTTCGCTGCGGTTCGCCGTAGCCTGGGCAGCCACAGCGAGGTCGTGAATCGCTTTGTGACGCGTGCGCTGTTACCTCGGATCGCAGCCGAGCTCGATGCACCAGAACCAGAACGCGAACTGCGCGCCTCGCTCGTGAGCAGCCAGATGGCTGGCCTGCTGATCACCCGTCATCTCCTGCGACTCGAGCCGCTCGCAAGTCTGTCGACCGATGACGTCGTCCAGTTCGTCGGCCCAGCCGTGCAGCGGTATCTCACCGGGCCGCTCTTTCTCGACGGCGCCGACGCGACTGCCCTGGGCGAGCTGGCCAGAACAGCAGCGGAGGCGGAGTGATCGACTGCGAGCGCCATGTGAGTGCGCCGGCGCCTGACTGCCGCGCGGTATCGTCCGGCCATGCCACGATCCCGCCCCCGCCCCGCGCCGACGAACGGGTCACGCACCAGCCGCTCGCACGCACGCAGCGCGACGCCAAGCTCGGTGCCGCCCGCCCGTGTGCAGCGCCGCAACGCGACGTTCCAGCACTGGCAGACGCTGCTCACCAACCGCACGAAACGTCACCGCGCTGGCGAGATGCTCGTGCAGGGCGTGCGTCCGATCACGCTGGCGATCCAGCACGGACACCGGGTGCGCACCCTGCTCGTGGACGAGCGAGAGCACCTGTCCACCTGGGCCCGCGACCTGGTGAGCGCACCGCCCGCGCCCGTCGTGCAGGTCGCCCCCGAGCTCATGGCCGAACTCGGCGAACGCACGGACGGACCGCCCGAACTGCTGGCCATCGTGGAGATCCCTCGGCACAACCTCGTGAACCTCTCGCGCGAGGCCGGGCCCGTGCTCGTCTTCGACCGCCCCTCCTCCCCCGGCAACCTCGGCTCGCTCGCCCGCTCCGCTGATGCGCTCGGGGCCGCAGCCCTCGTGATCAGCGGGCACAGCGCCGACCCATGGGATCCGGCCGCGGTGCGGGCCAGCACAGGCTCCGTGTTCTCCGTCCCGATTGTGCAGGTCGATGGACCTGACGCGGTGCTCGACTGGGCGCGACCACAGCACGGCGCCGCCCCGGCGCTGCGGGTGATCGGCACCGACGAGCACGGCGACGTGCTGCTCCCGGATGCTCCGCTGCGCAACCCGGCCGTGGTGGTGATCGGCAATGAGACCCGCGGGATGAGCGCGCGATGGCGCGACGCCTGTGACCTGATCGCGTCGATCCCCATGGGCGGGTCCGCCTCGTCGCTGAATGCGGCCGCTGCCGGGACCGTGGTCCTCTATGAAGCGCTCAGGCAGCGTCGGGACGCCTGAAAGCCGGATGCCCGGTGTGATGCGCCGGACAGAAGGTTGCAATCGTGTCTCAGAGGAGTCCGTGATGCGGCGAAAAGCTCGACAAGCCGGTGGGAGCTCTTACAGTGAGGAGGTCCGATGCCGGACGCCACTCGACCTGGGGACGCCTCACGATGCAGTGGAGCGCCACGCCACCCGGCTCCCCCTCCCCGTCGACGGCGAGTGCGCTCCACAACGACGAGGAGGATCCTCATGCGAATCGCACGACGCAGCATTGTCGCTCTCAGCCCGCTGGCCGCTATCGCGGCACTGTCCGCCTGCAGCCGTGACGGCGCCGGCGGTGATGGCGGAGCTGCCGGCACCCCGACCAAGGACCTGACCTTCGGCACCGGCGGCACCGGCGGCACCTACTACCCGCTCGGTGGTGAGCTCGCCGCCATCTACGAGGAGAACGTCGAGGGGCTCAAGGTCACCTACACCGACTCCGGCGCCTCCGTGGACAACATCGGTCAGATCCAGCAGGGGAACTGGCAGCTGGGCATCTCGCAGTCAGACACCGCATCGCAGGCTGTTGCCGGCGAGGGCGAGTTCGAGGGCGCCAAGGTCGACAAGATCGGGTGGGTCGCCGCGCTCTACCCGGAGGCCGCACACATCGTCACGCTCGCCGGCAAGGGCATCGAGACCGTCGATGACCTCAAGGGCAAGAAGATCGCCGTCGGTGACGTCGGCTCCGGCACCCGCGCTGTCTCCGATGCGATCCTGAGCGGCTACGGCATCGAAAGCGGTGACTACGAGCCCTTCGAGCAGGAGTTCGGCAGCTCCCTGGACCTCCTGCGCGACGGCAACATCGACGCCTCCATCTTCGTGGTGGGCACGCCCACCGGGTCCCTGGGCGATATCGCGGCAACCAATGACGTGACGCTGGTGGGCCTGGACAAGGCCAAGGCTGATGAGATCGCCGGCAAGACGCTCTTCGATGCGTACGAGATCCCGCAGGATGCTTACGACTTCCTCACTGAGCCGGTGATCACGCTGTCTGTCGCGGCCGCCCTGATCGCCTCGCTCGACCAGATCGACGAAGAGACCGGGTACGCGATCACGAAGGCGACCTTCGAGAACACCGACAAGATCACGCTGCCGCAGGGCGAGCTGATCAGTCACGACTACGCCCTCTTCGGGCAGGGTGACGTTCCGTTCCACCCCGGAGCAGAGAAGTACTACAAGGAACAGGGTCTCATCTGACATGAATGACGCCGCGCGAGAGAGCGCAGCCTCCTCCACCGCCGGCCTCGGGAGCATTCCCGAGGCCGGCGTGATGGATGCGAAGGCCGACGACGTTCTCCGAGAGCACGACACTGCCAGCAGGTTCCGCACCAACCCGGGCAAGATCGGCTGGGTGATCGCCGGGCTGTCCATCGCCCTGACCGTGTTCCATCTGTACACGGGCATTTTCGGCGCGAGGACCACGCTGATCCAGGGTGCCGTCCACCTGGCGGGCGCCATCTCCATCATCTTTCTTCTGTACCCGGCCTCGAAGCGGATCGACCCGACTCGACGAGGTGTGCCGTGGTACGACCTCGTGCTCTCCGCTCTCGCGCTGACGACGAACCTGTACGTCGTCTTCAACTACGACTACCTGGCCAGCAACCTGGTGCGGATCATGGGCTACAGCACCATGGACTACATCATGGCGGCGCTCGGCATCCTGCTAGTGCTGGAGGCAACCCGCCGCTGCGTGGGCCTGCCGATCGTGCTCATTGCGCTCGCAGCGATCGCCTACTCCATCTTCGGTGCGGGACTGACCTGGAAGAACTACGTCGTGGGCACATACCTGACGGCCCGCTCCGGCATTTTCGGCACCCCGATCCAGGTGTCCTCGACCTTCATCTTCCTCTTCCTGCTGTTCGCTGTCGTGCTCGTCAAGACGAACATCGGCATGTACTTCAACGACCTCGCCTTCAAGGCAGCGGGCTGGCTCACCGGCGGGCCAGCAAAAGCAGCGGTTGTGGCGAGCGGCCTGCAGGGCATGATCTCCGGCTCGTCGGTGGCGAACACCGTGGCCTCGGGATCCTTCACGATTCCGCTGATGAAGAAGTCCGGTTTCAAGCCGCGCGTCGCGGCGGCTACGGAGGCGACGGCCTCGACCGGTGGTCAGCTCATGCCGCCCATCATGGGTGCCGCAGCCTTCATCATGGCCGAGTACACCGGCATCCCGTACAACGAGATCATCATCATCGCGATCATCCCAGCGGTGCTGTACTTCGGCGGCACGATGCTGTCGATCCACTTCGAGGCTAAACGCACCGGCATCAAAGGCATCCCGCTCTCCCAGCTGCCGAGCCTGCGCTCGCTGCTCACCCGCATCGACCTGATCCTGCCGCTCGTGGTGATCGTCTCCATGATGCTCACCGGTTTCTCGCCGGCACGAGCGGCACTGTGGGGCATTGCCGTGGCGTTCGTTCTTAGCTTCGTGCGCAAGTCCACCCGACTCTCCCCGCGCGGAATCCTGGAGCTGCTCGAGGAGGGCGCACGCACCGCGTTGCCGGTAGTCGCCGCCTGCGCAACCGCAGGCATCGTGGCCGGTACCGTCACCCGGACGGGGCTCGGTGGCCGCCTGGGCGATGCGGTGGTGTCTCTCGCGGGCGATAACTTCCTGCTGGTTCTGCTGCTCACGATGATCTCGTGCCTGATCCTGGGCATGGGCCTGCCCACCACCGCCAACTACGTTGTGACGGCCACGGTGGCGGCGCCGATCCTGTACAACAACTTCGAGGTGCCGCTCATTGCGGCGCACATGTTCGTGTTCTTCTTCGGGATTCTCGCCGACATCACCCCGCCAGTGTGTCTGGCCGCCTACGCCGGCTCCGGCATCGCGAACTCGAATCCGCTGCGCACCGGTGTGACCGCGCTGCGCCTGGCGATCGCCGGGTTCCTCATCCCCTTCGTGTTCGTACTCGAACCGGCGCTACTACTCGAAGGCCCCGTGACGGACCTTCTCCATGCCCTCGTGACGCTCATCCTCGGAATGACAGCGATCGCGGCGGCGCTCGCCGGCTACCTGGTCACACGCACCACCGTGCTGGAGGTCGTACTGCTGATGGTCAGCGGCGTGATGATGGTTGTTCCCGTGTTGTGGGTGTCGCTGATCGGTATAGCGATCGCCGCAGTGGTGGTCGTGGTCCAGGTGATCCGCCGCCGCCACGGGGGCGACGGCGCCGCTACTGAGGCCCCAGCGGACGGTTCCGCCGCGCGCGTCTGAGAGTCAGGCCATCAGTCGCAGGTCCGCGCCGTCGGGCATCGCGGCGAGCATCATGGCGGAGTTGTAGGCGACGACAAGGCTGCCATCGGCGCCGACGGCGATGATGCCGCCGCTGGCATCGTGCGCAGTGAGTGACTCCTCGATCGTGTCGAGCACGGCACCGCGCAGGTCTGCGTCGGTGTAGCGCAGACGCGCGACGACATCATGGGCCACCACGCCCCGCAGGAATGCCTCGCCGTGCCCGGTGCAGGAGACCGCAGCGAGGCCGTCACGCGCATAGGTTCCGGCACCGATCACCGGGGTGTCGCCGATGCGTCCGGTCCACTGTCCGCATGTGCCACCCGTCGAGGTGGCTGCCGCGAGGCGACCCTGCGCATCACGCGCGACGGCGCCGACGGTGCCGTGCTGGTTCGTGGCCTCGCGTCGAGCCACGACTCGTTCGAGCTGAGCGCTGCGCTCGAGCGTGACGAACCAGTCGGGCTCAACGGTCTCCAGATCCCAGTCCGTCAGGGTCTCCACCGCGGGCTGCGCGATGAGGACATGCCCTGTGCGTTCCATGACGGCGCGGGCAGCGAACACGGGATGACGCGCGTGGCGGCTGCCCGCCACCGCGCCCGCAAGCCCGCCTGCCATCACCGAGGCATCGAGCTCGGCACGACCATCAGCGGTCAGGGCCGCGCCGCGTCCCGCATTGAACAGCGGGTCATCTTCCATCACGGCGACGGCCGCGCACACGGCATCGAGCGCGCTGCCACCGTCGCGGAGCACGTCTGCGCCCGCCTCATATGAGGCGCGCAAGGCCTGCTCGAAGGTGCCCTCGGGCAGGTTCTGAAACTCTCGAATCCGCCCGCCGGCACCGCCATGGATGACAAGTGCTGGGCCTGCCGCCGACGCTGTCCAGCAGGTGGTCTCTCGCGGTGGGGCGACGTTCTCCTCAGCGTGCTGCATATCGGCTCCTGATCTGGGCGCAGCCTCGGGTGATCCCCTCGGGCGCAGGATGGGCGGTGGTGTGCTCCAGGATCCCAGATGAGCGACCGCGCTGTTCACACTCTGGCGAAACCTGCGCCATGTCGCCTCGGCTACGCCGGATCACACCGGAGCCCCGGGCGTGTCGTTCGTCGGACCCCTCACCTAGCCTCCCGACAATGGCGCAGGAAGACGTGGCGCCAGGCACGACGATGATCGGGAAGAGGCCATCTACATGTCGCAGAGCATCACCGAGGCGCAGGCATCCGAGCAGACCCGCCGACAGCGCGACGCCATCCATACGGCGCTGGTGCGCGCTCGCCCCGAGCTGGCTGGCCGCATCGAGCAGGGCCCCAGTGGCGCGCTGCTGATCCCCCTGCCTGGCGGGCGGGGTATCGAGATCGGCCGCATGCGCCGCGCGGGCCGGTCACGGTGGGTGGTGGTGCATCCCCACGCTGGACGTGCCGCCGTGAGTGAGGCGGCTGGTCCCCTCGATGCGTCGCGGCGCGCCATGCACGCCCTGGACGAGGTGGGACACCGCCCGGTCACCTGAACGGTGCTGGCCCGACCGGCAGGCCCATGTCACCGGCGGAATCCCGGTTCAGTCTGTGCGCGGCGGGACCGCCGTTCAGGCTGTGCGCGGCGGGTCGACACTCAGTCTGGACGCGTGGATCGCCGGTCAATGTGCGCGCGGCACGCTCACGTCCACAAGCGTGGGCAGGTGGTCGGATGCTTCCCGCAGACGGTCGGCGGCAACGGTGCGGGTGCTGGTGACGGCGTGCGCCTCATGGACACGGATCCCGTCCGTTACGAGCACCGCGTCGATGCGGCGCTGCGGACGGCGCGCCGGGAACGTCAGTTCACTTTGCGGTGCCGGATCGCGCAGCAGCGGCTCAAGCAGTGTGCGCGCCGCCCCCGTGGCCTCTTCGTTCAGGTCGCCACCGGCGATCACAGGGCACCCCGCGCCCCGCACCAGTTCCGCCAGGTGCCGGGCATGGGCGAGCCGGTTCGGCTCCTGCAGAGCGAAGTGGATGGAGGAGACAACCACCGCACCACCGCCCGGCACCGATAGTCGCACCGCTGCCACCCCTCGCGGATACGTGGAATTCATATCCGTGATCTGCTGGCGCACCGCATGCATGCCGCGGCGGATCACCTGCGCCGCGGCCCGCTCGCCAGCGAGGATCGCAAGCCCCCGGCCACCGGCGCCACCCACGAGCACATCCATGCCCACCTGCGAGGCGAACCAGCGCAGACGGACCGTCGGCAGCACGAAGCGGGGAGCCTCCTGCATGAGCAGCACGTCCGGGTCGAGGTCACGGATCGCGTCGATCGCTGCGCGCAGATCACCACGCAGCTCCCATAGGTTCCAGGCGAGCACCCGCAGCGCGCGGGGATCTCGAGCAGTCATCACACCTCCTGGGCGGGGTCGAGCACACGTCGGGCCAGCCCCACAAGCTCAGTCAGTTCATAGCCTGGCCAGCCGAAGAGGGCACGCCGCCACTCGGGCGGCACTGCCTTTGGTCCCAAGGCCGCGCCGATCAGCGCCCCGGCCACGCAGGCAACCGTGTCCGTGTCGTATCCGGTGCGTACGGCGTTCTCCAGCACACGAGAGAGCATCTCCCGCTGGGCGAACTTCCCTTCGGGGACCGGCAGCTGCAAGGCAATGGAGGACCAGGCCGCCTGGAAAGCACCCACCACCCAGCCGTTGCGGCGGAACGTGGTCGGCGGCGCCGACTCAGCCTCTTCGATGCGTGTGAGCCAGGCCCCGGCCCGTTCAGCATCGAGGTGCTTGAGGCCAACACGCACGTCGAGTTTGCCGCTGAGAATGGCGTGCCGAACCGCCATTCCCCACAGGATGCTCGCCTCCGTGGCGTCCCGGTGCACATGAGTGAGCCGACAGATCGTGTCGATCGTGCGGACCGCTTCAGCGTCGGTGCGGCTCAGGCTGGGCAGCACACTCGCGTACGTGCGCATCAGCGCACCGTTGCCGGCCACGAGTGGCAGCTCCTCATGGGCGCTGAGGGCCGCGGCACGGAAGTCCTCAGCGCGCGGGGCCTGGTGCCCGTTCTCGAGGGCCCGGGCTGCGGCTTTGCGCATGACAGTCGAGGTCAGGGCACCGATATCGGGGGTGCCCAGCGACCACGTGTACCAGTCACGGGCGATCTGGTCCTGGGCACTGTCGGCCAAGAGATCATGGTCAGGATGCGCGGCGGCCGCTTCCAGCACGACGATGGCCAAGGATGTGTCGTCGGTCCATTCTCCGGGCTCCCAGTCGAGTACGCCTCCACCGGTCATCTCCACGTCATCGGAATCCGCGATCGGCGCCAGGAATTCATACGGGGCGCCCAGTGCATCACCGGCGGCGGCAGCGACCACAGCACCCAGCGCCCTCTCGCGCTGACGCTCCGTGAGCGCCGCAATGCGCCCGGTCGTGCCCTGATCCATCACGGACCTATCGTTCCACACCGGCGGATGAAAGGTTTGCGCTCTCGGGTGTGGCAAACCAGGCAGTGGCGGCTCAGCGTCGTGACGCCATGCACGGCACAGCGTCGTGACGCACAGCGCGGCCATCGGCACAGCCCACGTGGCGACTACCCTGGAGGGGTTCGACCGAGGAGAAGAATGACCACCACCGAGGGTGCGCCCTGCTGCGCCGACCACGACCACACCGGGCACGATCATGCGCCGTCGGGCGCCGATCTCGTCCAGGGACTGATCCGCGGGCTATCGCTGCTGGCACTGCTGATCCCCGTCCTGGCCCTCGCATTGGTGCTCGCATCACTTGCTGCTGCCCCCACCACACCACTGCCGCTGCTGGTGGGACTAGCCGTGGGCGGCTTCCAGCTGCTGTTCACACTGATCACAAGCCTGGTGGTGACGCGGATGCGGGTGCGCCTGGTGGTGAACCCGGGCCTGCTCGCCTTCCGCTCCGGCATCGAAGAGGCGCTGCGAGTCGGGGCCGTGCTGCTCGCGTACGTGCTGTGGCCGCTTGAGGATCGCGGCCCACTGGGCCTGTGGGTCGGGCTCGGAGCGGCTCTGGCGTGGCTTATCGTCGCCACAGTTCAGACCATCTCCACGCGGCGCCGCCTGGCCACTCCATCACTGTGGGGGAAGGAGGCAGTGGCGACCCTTCTCACAGAGCGCGTCTCCGCCCGCTCCACCGTGCTGATGCGTCTGATCGACGTTCTGGCCACCGCGCTGTTCCAAATCGGTGCGACGATGCTCGTGTGCCTGGCGCCGATGATGGTGATCGGCACGTTCGTGCTGTCGTTCGCCTCGTCCATGGCCACGCTCATGCTGCAGCGCCGCTCCCCCGCAACACGCTCGCGCTCCGCCTGGGCGTATGCGCCACTGGCTCTGGGAGCGCTCACGCTCGCCCTCGCCCTCCTGGGCATGACCACCGCCTGACCATCTTTCCGTGCGAAGGAGATCACTGTGACCACCGCCGATGCCCGTTCCCGCTCCGGACTCGACCTCAGCGCCGTCGATGATTCGATCCGCATCCAGGATGACCTGTTCGGACACGTCAACGGCCGCTGGCTGGCTGAGCACGAGATCCCGGCGGATCGTTCGAGCGACGGCGAGTTCCATCGCCTGCGTGACCTGTCGGAGCAGCGCGTACGCGAGATCGTCGAGGAGTGCGCCGCCCGTGGTGGGGACGCCACCGGCGCTGACACGGATGCGCAGGCGATCGCTGCGCGGCGCATCGGTGCGCTGTACACGATGTTCATGGACACCGAGCGCATTGAGCAGGCTGGCTCGACCCCGCTTGAGCCCTTGCTGGAGCAGATCCTCAGCGCCGACGATCACGAGGCCATCACCCGTGTCATGTCCTCGCCCGAGTCCGGCACCGGGCTGCTTGCCGCCTACGTGTGGACCGACGACAACGACTCCACGGCCTACCAGGTCAAGCTCCACCAGTCCGGCCTGGGACTGCCGGATGAGTCCTACTATCGCGAAGACAGCTATGCGCCGATCCGGCAGGCCTACGAGCGGCATCTGGCTGAGCTCGCTGAGCTCGCGTCCCTGCCGGGCCGCACCGGGCTCGTGATCGGCTCCGCTGCTGACCAGGCGCGCGCGGTGATGGATTTTGAGACCCGTCTGGCGGCCTGCCACGTGGATGTGGTGCGGGTGCGCGACCGCGCGGCATCGAACAATCCGATGACCGATGCGCAGCGGCGCGACCTTGCGCCGCGTCTGCCCTGGGACGCGTTCGTGGCGGGCACGGGGGCGGATCCGGCTGTGTTCGAACAGGTATGCGTGAGTCAACCGGAGTTCGTTCGCGCCGCCTCCGACCTGTTCGCCGACGAACCGGTGGACGTGCTGCGCACGTGGCTTGCGGTCCATGTCGTCTCCTCGTACGCGCCGTATCTGTCGCAGGCCTTCGTTGACGCGAACTTCTCCTTCACCGGGAAGGTGCTCTCCGGCGCGGAAGAACTGCGTGAACGGTGGAAGCGCGGCGTCGGCTTCGTCGAGACCCTCGTGGGTTTCGATGTGGGGCAGCTGTATGTGGCGCGGCATTTCCCGCCGGAGCATAAGGAGCGCATGGCGCAGCTGGTGCAGGCGCTGCAGGAGGCGTACCGCGCGTCGATCAGCGAGCTGACCTGGATGACGCCGCAGACCCGTGAGCGCGCGCTGGAGAAGCTGGGGCGCTTCACTGCGAAGATCGGCTACCCCGAGCAGTGGCGATCCTACGACGGTCTCGAGGTGGTCGAGGGTGATCTGGTGGCGACGGTGCGGGCCGGACGTCGATTCGATGCCGCCTTCGAGTTCGCGAAGGTGGGTGGCCCGATCGACGACCATGAGTGGCATATGACGCCGCAGACCGTCAACGCCTATTACAACCCGGGCCGCAACGAGATCGTCTTCCCCGCTGCGATCCTGCAGCCGCCGTTCTTCGACGCCGACGCTGAAGATGCCGTGAACTTCGGTGGCATCGGCGCGGTGATCGGCCACGAGATCGGCCACGGCTTCGACGACCAGGGGTCGAAATACGACGGTTCCGGCAACCTCGTGTCCTGGTGGACCGATGAGGATCGCAGTGCCTTCGAACAGCGCACCAGCACGCTGATCGAGCAGTTCTCCGAGCTCTCGCCGCGGGACCTGGACGATGCTCACCGGGTCAACGGTGCCCTCACCGTCGGCGAGAACATCGGTGACCTGGGCGGACTGTCGATCGCGGTGAAGGCGTACCGCATGAGCGGCGGCGCGGATGGCCCCGAGCTCGATGGCTTCACCCCGATGCAGCGCCTGTTCCTGGGCTGGGCCACGGTGTGGCGCGGAAAGAACCGCGCGGAGGAGGCCATCCGTCGTCTGGCCACAGATCCGCATTCCCCCCAGGAGTTCCGCTGCAACACCACGGCGAGCCACCTGGAGGAGTTCCATCAGGCGTTCGATGTGCGTGACGGGGACGGCATGTACCGCGCGCCCGAGGACAGGGTCTCAATCTGGTGAGGCCCGCGCCGCCGTTCTACGTCGGCACCACCAGGCCGGGGATGGTCGGATGGAGCCGCATCGTGATCACGTTGCTCAGCGGCGCCGCATTGGTGGCGCTGATGTGGATGCGTGCGCTGCCCGGCCTTGGCCCGCTGCTGTGGGCCGTACTGGCCTTGTGCGTTCTGCTGGCGTTATGGCAGTGGATGCGGCTGTGGACGCGTTTCGTGGTGGATGACCGCGGGGTGACGGTGTCGCTGGGCGGATTCTGGCCGCAGCGCACCTGGGACGTGCACGACTTCCGCTCCGTGCAGCTGCGTGAGGTGCCCGCCTCACAGTTGGGCACCACCGTGGGCGGCGTCGGCTGGCGACGCGGATTGGTGTTCACCCCGCAGGCGGACGACCTCACGGCGGTGGGCACGGGCCGCATCCGCACCTCGGATCAACCGCAGGAGCGATACCGGATACTCGCCACGAAGGCCGGCACCATGGTGGAGATCATCGGCCGGAAGGGCGTGAACTATCTGCTCTCGCCCGAGGATCCGCAGGCAACTGCTGCCGCGGTGGATCAGGCGATCCGCGCCCGACGGTGATGCACCACGGCGACGCGCCGGCACGCAGCAACCGTGGAGTTGCTGTGCAGCAGCCGGGTCGCTGCTGTGCAGCCGCCATCGCGACCGCATCCAGCCGCTCATGACGCGCCGTGGCGCCGGGCCGTGCCCAGATCACACATCACCAGTGCACGGAATCACCGAAATCGCCACGACGTGCACGTACACTGGTGCGGTCATCCATGACAGGGGAGCACCAACGGGGTGCTGAGAGTGTGCCGACCGGCGCTGACCCTCGAACCTGATCCGGTTCATACCGGCGTAGGGAGTCGGGATTCCCGCGCAGAGTTCTGCGCGCCCCTTCCGAGTTCTGGAAGGAGAGCACGATGACATCCACCACCACCCATGACACCGACGCAGCACGCACCGGGTTCCGCACCGTCGACCTGCTGGTGACCGTCGGAATCGGCGTTGCCTTCGGTGTCGCATTCCTGGGCTACGGCCAGCTGTACACCCTCATCGACCCGCTGACGGCCGCCTTCAAACCGGCCGAGGGCATTCTGGCTGGTATCTGGTTCCTGCCCGCTGTGCTGGCCGGACTGATCGTGCGCCGTCCGGGCGCTGCGCTGCTCGCGGAGATGATCGCCGCCGTGCTGTCGATGCTGCTGGGCAGCCCGTGGGGCTGGGGCACCGCGATCTCCGGCCTCATGCAGGGCGGCGGCGTGGAGCTCGCGTTCCTGCTGACCCGCTACCGCCGCTTCACCCTGCCGGTGGCGATGCTCGGCGGTGTGCTCGCCGCGCTGCTGGAGTGGGGCTGGGAGAAGGCCGCGTACTACATGGAGATGAGCTGGCCGTATTCCCTGGCGATGCTCGCCTTCTTCCTGCTGTCCGGTGCCGTGCTGTGCGGCGTGCTGGGTCACGCTGCTACACGTGCCCTCGCGGCAACCGGTGCGCTGGATGCCCTGCCCGCCGGGCGTGAGAGGGCTGAGCGGAACCGGGTGTGATCCGGTGAGCGACGATCGCTCCCCCGTGGCTCCGCTCAGCTGGGCCACGGCGCTGAGCCTGCGCGAACTCACGTGGCGGCCTCTCTCGCGCCGGGAGCCGACGCTGGACGCCGTGAGCCTGGAGATCCCCGCCGGGCAGCATGTGCTGCTCACCGGCGCGAGCGGAAGCGGCAAGTCGACCCTGCTGCAAGCCTTGGCTGGGCTGCTCGACCCGACGGCGGGAGACCTCACCGGCAGCATGCCGGCCCCGTCCCGGCCAGGTGAGCGGGCGCTGTTGCTGCAGAATCCCGCCGACGCGCTCGTCGGCGCGAATGTGGGGCGCGATACCGCCTTCGGCCCGGAAAACGCACAGGTGGATCGCGCTGAGATCCATGCCCGGGTCGCCACTGCGCTGCGCGATGCCGCCGTCGATCTCGACACTGACCGCGACCCCCTGCAGGCCAGCGGCGGGCAGCAGCAGCGCATCGCCCTCGCCGGTGCGCTCGCTCTACATCCGGGAGTGTTGCTGCTGGATGAGCCATGCAGCATGCTCGATGCCGCCGCGGCGCAGCGGGTGCGAGCAGCCGTGCGTGATGCAGCCCGCACGCGCACGATGGTGGTGGCTGATCATGATGCGGCCGCCTGGTGGGACCACGTGGATCGGGTCATTGTGCTGGGTGAGCAGGGCCGCATCCTGCAGGACGCCGCACCGGATGCGTTACCACGCCCCGCCTCGCTCACCGCCCAGCCGTCGTCGGCCCCACCACCGGCAGCCAGCGAACAGGACCACCCGGCGGACCCGTCGGAGCCGACGGATCAGACTGACGCTCACGCCGGGCAGACTGGCCTGACACAGACGCCCACGGACAGCCCCCGCGATGCGTCCCCGGGCGCGGCCGTGCCGCCCGTGCTGACGGCCACCGATCTGAGCGTCGGCACCCGGCGTCGGCGACGCCGTGGCCGCGACCCTCAGGCGCGCGTGCTCCTGACGGGCCTCAGCCTCGCCCTCCAGCCCGGGCAGATGCACGTGCTCACCGGACCGAGCGGCAGTGGGAAGACGAGTCTGCTGCGTGTACTGCTCGGCCTCGATGCCCCGCTCAGCGGAGAGATTCAGCGCCCGGATCCTGCGCAGCTCGCGTTCGTGCCGCAGAATCCTGAGCACTCCTTCGTCGCGCCGACAGTCCGGGAGGAGCTGCTGGCCTCACGGTGGGCTGACGATGAGCAGCGCGCCAACGAGCTGTTGCATGCGACGGGGCTGGATGGTCTTGCCGCCGCGAACCCCTACACGCTCTCCGGCGGTGAACAGCGGCGCCTGGCGATCGGGGCGGCCCTGGCCTCTGCCCCGCGGCTGCTGGTGCTCGACGAGCCGACGGTCGGGCTGGACGCGCAGCGCTGCGCCGCGGTCCTCACCCTGGTGGAGCAGGCGCGGGCACAGGGCACGGCGGTGGTCGTCGCCTCCCACGACCCGCGCCTTGTACCGCTGGCGAACCATGTCATCACGTTGGGCGATGCCGAATCCGAGGGCATGGCTCCCGCGCTTTTCTCAGCACCGCGCAACGGGTTCCCCTCCCCCACGCAGGAGCCCCGGCGCCAGGTAGTGCCAGTGGTGCACCGCCCCGTGATCCCCGCGGATCGTCTGAATCCGCTCACCCTGTGCCTGATCGGGATTCTGGGCGCAGCCGGGTCCTTCGCGGTGCAGACCTGGCAGGGCGGTGTGCTCGCCCTGGTGCCGATACTGCTGCTCGCACCGCTGACCGTGCGCAGCCTTGGCGGTGCTCTACTGAGGCTCACCCCCGTGCTGCTATCCGCGGCGAGCCTCGCGTGGACCACCGCGCTGCTGGGGGCTGAAGCCTCGCTCTCCGGTGCCGCGTGGCTCGTGGGCCTCAAGGAAGCCTCACGGATCACGGTGTTCGTCGCCCCCGGCGTGCTCACGCTGGGAGCTCTCGACCCCACAGCGCTTGGCGATGCCCTGGGGCAGCGGCTGCGCGCACCAGCGCGACCTGTCGTGGCGTCGGTGGCGGGACTGGTCCGTGCCAGCCAGCTCGACCAGCAATGGCAGGTGATTGTGCAGACCCGTCGGCTGCGCGGCCTGGGGAGTGGGCGCTCGGTGCGCCTGCTCGCCTCCGCCACCCTTGCCCTGCTCGTGCAGAGTCTGCGCGGCGCTCAGCAGCAGGCGCTCGCCCTGGACTCCCGCGGATTTGCCACTGCCCATCAGCGCACCTGGGCGCTGCCAGCCCCGTTCCGGGCGGCCGACGTGGTGGGCATCCTGATCGGCGTGCTGCTGCTCGTGTGGCCGCTCACCGCCCAGATGCTGGTGCTGTGAGCGGCCCTGCCCCGTAGGCTGAACGCATGGATGCCGAGGATGTCGATCTACCCGCTGATCAGCTTCAGGACGCGGTGGTGGAGCTCGCCCATTCGATGCTGGACATGGCCCGCACCGGGGACGCTGCCCGTCTTCTGCCGCTGGTGGACCAGGGTGCCCCGGTGGATATGCGCTCCGCCGACGGGAACTCGATGCTCATGCTCGCCGCGTACCACGGGCACGCACAGCTCGTGCGGGAACTCGCGCGACGCGGCGCCGACGTGGACCTCATGAATGACCGCGGCCAAACCCCCTTGGCGGGTGCCGTGTTCAAGGGGTTCAATGATGTGGTCGAGGAACTGCTGGACGCGGGGGCTGACCCGGATCTGGGCACGCCATCGGCGCGAGAGTCGGCGGTGTTCTTCCAGCACCAGGCGATCGCCGCCCGTTTCCCGGAGCCGACGGGCCCCGTGGACTGAGCCCGCGCTGCGGTCAGCGTGGGTGACGGAACCGCATCGGCACGTGCTCGATACCCGCTTCGAGAAAGAGCTCGCCCACAGTCTCGTACCCCATCGACTCGTACCACGTCTCCAGGTAGGCCTGGGCGTCGATGTTCACGTCCTGCTCGGGCGCGACCTCATGGGTGACGTCGAGGGCGGCGCGCATGATGCGGCCGCCGTATCCGTCGCGCCGGTACTCCTTGCGCACCGCGAGGCGTCCGATCCGCATGGAGCCGTCTTCCTGGCGCATCACACGCACCAGCGCCACCGGTTCGCACTGAAGCCCAATACTTGCCGCGAAGTCGGTGGGCCGTTCGATCCACAGCAGTGTGGTGGTGTCCTCGAACTCACGGCCGTCCAGGTCAGGGTCCGTGGCGCCCTGTTCGAGCGTGAACACGTCCTGACGCAGCTTCGCCAGCAGATACACGGTGCACGGGTCGATGTCCCGCAGGTGTGCGCGCCGCAGCACAGCGCCCGTGTCCGCGTCCGGGGCGGACGTCTCGGGGTGGATCACCGTCTCGTGCACAGGAGGCTCCGATCATGGGGACGAACGAGAGACACAGGGACGATCGAGATAACGCAAGGCAGCCCGTGCGGCTCGGCTGCAGCTGCCCGCACGGTACTACGGGCTCGACTCCGACGGGAGCGCCCAGTCGGCGGCCGGATTCTCGCGGCTCCACCCAGCGCGACGTGACCGCACCGTCTGGCAGCGCGGACACCAGAACACCGTGCGGCCCGCCATATCGGTGCTACGCACCGTCGTGCCGCACACCCGGCAGGGCAGGGTCTGGCGGTGGTACACGTAGAACGACTTCTCGCGCGGCACGACGTTCGGGTCCTCGTCCCCGTTCTGGCGAGTGCCACGGGACCGCTCGACGATGCGGGCCTCCACGTCGCGATGTTCCACCTGGCAGGTCACGATCCGCCCGGTGCGGGCGCCGTACGCCATGAGCACGCTGAGGTCCTCCCAGATGCCCTCGAGCATGCCGCGGCTCAGGTCGGTGCCCGGCACCCACGGGTCCAATCGTGCACGGAACAGCGCCTCAGCTCGATAAATGTTTCCCACCCCGGCGATCACCTGCTGGTTCATGAGCAGGGTGCCGATGGCGGTGCGGGAGCGGCGCACCCGCTCCACGAAACGCGCAGGGTCAGCATCCTCACGCAGAGGGTCGGGGCCGAGCCGGTCCAGCAGAGCACGGCGGCCGTTGGCGTCCAGCACCTCGCAGGCGGTGGGCCCGGTGAGGTCCGCGATGCCGTGCTCGCCGCGGATACGTAGCCGCACCGTGTCGCGTGGTGCACGCTCACGCCAGGCAGCACGCCCGGTGACCGCCCCGTCGGCCGTGTCCCGCCTTTCAGACCCCGTGCTGCCGGCTGCGTCAGCGTCGGTCTGCGCCTGCTCACGCTCACCGACTCGTACGCGCGGCGCACCGATCGCATGACCGAGGGCGAAGCCGGGATCCCCCTCGAAGGTCCACGAACCGTACAGCCCCAGGTGCACATGCACCCATCGCACAAGGGGCGATGTGATCGGCACGTCAGCGTCGGGAGCGAACTCCAGCAGCAGGTGTTTGCCGGCGGCCTCAACGGCGCGCAGCACCTCGCCGTCCAGCAGCGCCGCATCCGTGAAACGGCCCTGCGGACTCGAGGTGCGCACGCGCTGGCCAGCGAACCCGCTGCGGAAAGCCTGAGCCAGCCGGTGAACGGTGTGGCCCTCGGGCATCAGTCGGCGTCGGAACCCGAGTATGTGCCGGTGCTCTCGTACTCGGCGATCAGGTCGATACGCCGCTGATGGCGCACCTCGCCGCTGAACGGCGTGCTGAGGAACACCGTCACCAGCGTCTCCAGCTCCTCCTCGGAATGCTGCCGGGCGCCAATGGCGATCACGTTCGCATCGTTGTGCTCGCGAGCCAGACACGCGGTCTCCTCATTCCAGACGAGCGCCGCGCGCACTCCGCGGACCTTATTCACCGCGATCTGTTCGCCGTTGCCGGAGCCGCCGATCACGATGCCGAGCGAGTCCGGCTGCGTCACCACGGCTTCCCCCACGGACGTGCAGAACGGCGGGTAGTCGTCGTGCGCGTCGAAGGTGTGGGCACCGTGGTCGGTGACCTCATGGCCCTGGGCGGTGAGGACGTCGACAAGACGATTCTTCACCTCGAAGCCAGCGTGGTCCGTGCCGATATGGATGCGCATGCGTGTGCCGTTCTTTCCGCTCAGTCGTGGGCGACGCTGGCGTCGCCCACGAGGGGTCTGGGTGATCAGGAGAAGTCGATGCCGCCGGTGCGGGAACGCTTGAGCTCGTAGAAGCCCTCCACGCTGGACATCGCCAGCAGGCCGTCGAGGAGTCGACCGGCGTCCTCGCCCTTGGGTGCCGGGGAGATGACAGGCCCGAAGTATGCGGTGCCGGTGCCGAAGGAGATCACCGGGGTGCCCACATCGTCGCCCACCAGGGAGATGGCGCGTTCGTGCGCGGCCCGCAGCTGGGTATCGGTCTCGTCTGCGGGCACGGGGTCGTAATGCTCCATGAGCTCGAGCGGCAGGCCGACGGCCTCAAGAGCCTCGTGGGCGACTGCGCGGCGGTCATGGTTCTCGCCGACGTGGTAGCGCTCGCCCCAGGCGGTGTACCAGTCAGAGAAGGCGTCGGGACCGTGATCCTCGGCAACGCGCACCCCCACACGGGCACAGCCCCACGCATCGTCGATGTGCGCACGGTAGCCGGGATCCAGGTCGCGGCCCTCGTTCAACACAGCCAGCGACATCAGAGAGAAGCGCGGGGTGATCTCCCGTACGGCGGCTGCGTGGAGCAGCCAGCGGCTGGTTATCCAGGCGAAGGGACAGGTGGGGTCGACGAACAGCTCGACGGTGCGCTCGCTCACCAGGTCACTCCTGATCTCTCGGGGACATCTGCTCCATTGTGGCACCGTTGCGCCGACGGCGCAGGCTGCATGCGCACCGAGCCGTACGGGCCGGCTTCGGCCCCGGCATGCAGCACCTCTCGAGCCCGCCACGCCGCACACGGCCAGGCACCGGAAACCGTCATCCTGCGCGACGTGACGCGCGCGACGCGTAACTCCTAAAAAATGCGTTGCCGTGCCCGGTCACTGACCGATTGGATGGAGCGGTGCCCCTGTTCTCACCCTTCCCCCGCCGCGCGGAGAAACTGAACGCACCCGCGCCCGAACCCCGCCCCGGCGTCATGCGCTCCATGGTGCGCAACAACCGCAGGATGCTCTCCTGGGTGCTGCCACTGTCCGTGCTCACCGAGGGCGGCGACATGCTCGTACCCGTCGCTCTGGGTCTGATCATCGACCGCGGCATCGTGCCGGGGAGCTTCACCGTCACCGTCCTGGGCGTGCTCGGTCTCGTGCTCATGCGCCTGGTGCTGATGTGGATCTGGATCCGCACATTCATCGCCTCGCAGCAGGGTGTGCTGTTCGAGCGCCACCGGCTGCGGGTGGCCGTCACGGGCGCTGTGCTGGATCCCCGCTCCCGCGCGATCGATCGCCCCGCTGGTGAGGTGCTGTCGATCTCGACGTCCGATGCCGATAAGGCCTCCGACCTGCTGGACATGCTCCCGTGGGTGGTGCCGTCGATTATCGCGGTGCTGGGCGCCACAATCTGGCTGACCGTGCTGGATGCGTGGCTGGGGCTCGCCATGCTGCTGGGCATCGTGGTGATGGTGCTCGTGATCCGCGTGATCACCCCGACCCTGTCACGGCGTTATGACGAGCAACAGTCTGAGGCGGCAGAAGCTGCCGCCACGGCCACTGATCTCGTACACGGACTGCGTGTGCTGCAGGGCCTTGGCGTGCAGTCCCGTGCCCGTGCCATGTACCGCCGCCGTTCCCGGATCGCGCTCAACGCCGCCCTGGTCAACGCCCGTTTCTCCGGTCTGTCCTCCGGGCTGACCACGATGGTCACCGCGATCATGCTCGCCGCCGTGGTGGTGCTGGCGAGCCTGCGCACGATCGAGGGCGCGCTGTCGATCGGTGTGCTGATCGCGGTGGTGGGGGTGGCCCGCAACGTGATGGGCATGCTGCAGGGCCTGTCCGGCGCTCCCGTGTGGTGGGCGTCGATGTCCACCTCCGCGCGTCGCGTACGGAACCTGCTGGCGGATATGGGACGCACCATCGATGAGCCAGACCTATCCGTGCGCCACCTGACCACGCAGCGCGACGATCGTGGCGACGGCGCTGGCGCGCGCACGTCCCGTCGGCCCGCAGCCGGTGGCCTTCACCTGCCGCGCCTGGAGTCAGGCACGCTGCACGGGCTCGATGTGACCGTGGCCGATGGCACCGTGGTGGCCCTCGCCTGCGCTGATGTGCGCGACGCCGACTCCGTGATCGACGCCGTCAGCGGCCGCACCGACGCAGGCGCCCTCCTAGGAGACCGCCCCATCTCACCAGAGAACCGAACCCAGCTGCGCGCGGATCTGCTCGTGGAGCCTCATGTGGTGGATCTCTTCGACGGAACGCTGCGCGATCAGCTCGCCACCCGCGTCAGCGATGACGTGCCCACCGACGGCTCGGACGACAGCTGGGCGGATGCAGCCCTGCACGCGGCGGGCGCCCAGGACCTGCTGGGCATCCTCGCCGACGGCTATGACACCCGCATCCTGGATCGCGGCGCGAACCTGTCGGGCGGACAGCGCCAACGGATCGCTCTGGCACGCGCTGTCGCAGCCGACGCCCCGGTGCTCGTGCTTCAGGACCCGACGACGGCCGTCGATGCCGTCACCGAGCAGCACATCGCCGAGGCACTCACAGCGGCCAGGCGGCAGGAGGACAGGGCAACGCTCATCCTCACCCGTTCCCCCGCCCTGCTGCATCACGCCGATGCCGTGGTGTTCGTGAAGGACGGCGCTGTGGAAGCGTCCGGATCCCACACCGATCTGATGGAGCGCACGGACTACCGGGAGATGGTGCAGCGATGACACAGCAACTGGACTGGGATCGCTCCCTCGAGGAGATCCTGGACGAGGACGCGACCGCGCAACGGCAGCTCGCTGAGCACGCCCAGCTGCTGCCGATCGCCACCCTGGGTGAGGCGATCCGCTTCGTGCTCGGGCGCCTGCGTCGCTTCTGGGCGATGACCGCGCTCACCCTGGCTGTCACGATCTCCGGGGCGATCGCTGGAGCGATCATGCCGCGCCTGATCGGTGCAGCCGTTGATCTCGTTGACTCCGGCGCGGGCAGCACCGAGATCTGGCTGCTCGGCGGGAAGATCGTGGGGCTCGGTGCAGCCCAGGCTGTGCTGGCCGCGCTCGGCTGGTCACTGGTCTCCGCGCTCGGACAGCGGATCCTCGCACAGATGCGCGAAGAGGTGATCGACCGCGCCCTGGATCTGCCGGCCCAACGCATGGAGCAGACCGGCATCGGTGATGCACTCTCCCGCGTGGCCGACGACGTCGACGTCGCCGCCCGCGCAGTGAACAACCTGGTCCCGAACCTCATCCAGCTCGGCTTCTATGTGCTGGTGACGATCGTGGGCATGGCCACGCTGTCGCCGTGGCTGCTGCTGCTCGTGCTGGTCGTCGTGCCGATGTACGCGGTCGCCGCCATGTGGTTCCTGCGCCGCACCGCCCCGCTGTACCGGCGCGACCGCATCGCCAAGGGCGCCCGCGCCCAGGGTCTGCTCTCCGCTATCCACGGCATTCCCACCGTGCATGCCTACGGCATCGAGCGTCGCGAGACTCGCCACGTGGCGGTGCTCTCCGAAACCGCCTCGATCCTCCTCATGCGGGTGATGCGCCTGGTGGGCCGCCTGATCGTGTACATCAACGTGCCGGAGAACATCGCGCTCGCGCTGGTGGTGCTGTTCGGATACCTGATGGTGCAGGGCGGGGCTCCGCTCGGGGTGGTCACCGCGGCCGCGATCTACCTGGTGTCCCTGTTCTGGCCGATGCTCGCGCTGATCTTCAACCTCGATGATGTGCAGTCCGCCGGGGCGAGCCTTGCCCGCATGGTGGGGGTGATCGACTCGATCGATCCGGCGGCCTCCCCCGGCAGCGAACGCCCTGCGGACGCATCCATCCGGCTCGAGGGAGTCTCCCACGCCTACACGGTGAGTGAGGACGGAACGGAGCGCACCGTGCTACGCCCGATCGACCTGGAGATCGACCCCGGGGAGACGATCTCCCTGGTCGGCGCCTCCGGAGCGGGCAAGTCAACGCTGGCGTCGATCATCGCCGGCACGCTCGTGCCCCGGCACGGCCGTGTGCTGCACGGCGGCGCGGACCTGACGCACGCTGATCTGGAAGCGGTCCGCGAACACGCCTCGATCGTCTCTCAGGACGTGCACGTCTTCCGTGGGCCGCTGCGGGAGGACCTCGCGCTCGCCCGCCCCGACGCCACCGACGAGGAGCTGTGGCATGCGCTGCGGATCGTCGAGGCGGACGCCTGGGTGGAGAACCTGCCGCACGGCCTCGACACCGAAGTGGGTGAGAAGGGCGAGCGGCTAACAGCGGAGCGCTCCCAGCAGCTCGCGCTCGCTCGCGTGGTGCTGCAGGATCCCGCCGTGCTGGTGATGGACGAAGCCACGGCCGACGAAGGCTCCTCGGGCGCCCGTGTGCTGGAGCGGGCCGCGATCGAGGTGGCGCGTGGCCGCACCACGGTCATCGTCGCCCACCGCCTGTCGCAGGCGAAGGAAGCTGACCGCATCCTGGTGATGGAGGACGGTGCTGTGGTGGAGCAGGGCACCCATCGGCAGCTGGTCGATCGCGGCGGCGTGTACGCGCGGCTGTGGGAAGCGTGGAGCGCGTGAGCCCCGCCCGCGTTGTGGGCTAGCACAGGCTGGCGCGGGAGGCCGGGCCCGACGTTCTCGGCGCGGATCGAGCCCGGGCACCGTGAAGCGGGTGCCCCAGCCCCGGGGCAGGATCCGGGTCCTCACTCAGCGGCGGCGCAGGAGCACCAGACCGCTGATGCCGGTGACCAGGCAGACGCTCAACGCGATGCCGGCGCCGCCCAGCGCAAGTCGCCGCGGCCAGGGGCCTCCCAGCAGCGCTGCACCGTTGCCGGATGCCCCGAAATGCGCCTCCCCCAGGTCGACGTATGTCGCCGGATCGGACTCCTCACCTGCTTCTCCGTGGGTCTGCACCGTGAGGATCAGGCGGATCGGCGCCTGCGCCTCCTCAGGCGCCTCCTGCGCGAGCTGCGGCCGTTCGACCATGACGCCATAGTCCCCCGGAAGCCAGGCCTCAGCGATATCGGTCCAGGTTGCTGATCGGTTCCCGGGCGAGACAGGAGCGGCCATACTGCCGCCGGTGACCTCTCCGCGCTCGGAGAAGCTCCACCCACCGCCGTCCACGGAGACAGGCTCACGCACCGGATTCGTCACGCGCAAAACAACCTCGCCCCCATCCTCGGGAACATCGGAGATGACCTCCATGCGCCAGCGGAGCGACTGGTCGATCCCAACCGGTAGACGCACAGCGGCCACCTGACCGGGAACGAGCTCCAGCACATAGGAGCCCTCCTCCACGGGCGTGGACGCCGCCCAGGAACGGCCCGCCGCGAGCGGTTCATCACTGACCGGCGCCGTCGGGGAAGCCGCCGTGGAGTCCTGTGCCTCCTCGAGAACCGGTTCACCGGTGATGGCTCCCGCCTTCTCCACGGCGAGCTGCAGCTCGATGGGCAGGGGCTGATCGGCTGCACGCGAGCCGGTGCGCTGAATGGAGACGAAGAGATCAGGTCCGGTGCAATGCTCGCCGATCTCCTCCGTATACCCCGAGACCGTGACCGGTCCGCTGCCGGAATCCGGTTGGCCGACTTCCGATGTGCTGCCCGACAAGCAGCTGGCGCCGGACGCGGTCAGCACGTCCAACGAGAGCGACGCGGACGGCGGCTCCTCGGGGATGCCCGTCGGGTAGCGGGGCGCGATCAGCGTGGCTGCCGCGTGGAGCCGCTCGCCTTCCTGCAGGCTCACCCTGTAAAAGCGCGTCGTGCCGTCCGAGCCGGAATCGTCCTCGCTCGTATCACCCCGCTCGAGAGTGTCGGAGTAGGTGCCCGGGGTCAGCGTCGGCGCCTGTGCCAGCGACCCGCCTCCCTCGACGGCAGGACCGTACGCCGCGTATCCCACCCCGGTCTCTGGCTCAGCGCTCGCCGGCGCCGCGAACAGCGATACCAGGGCGAGCACCACGCACAGCGCGAGGACGGGACGGCGTGAGTGACCTACCATGGCGCCTATCATGACCGATCTCATCGCGGGCCGCATAGCGCTCCTGGACCCGCTCGCCCGCGGTGCGAGCGGGTCGTTGTGGCGTGCGATCGATCAGCGCTACAACGCCATCTGCGCAGCGAAGGTCATGCGCCAGCGCGACGGCGCAGATGTGCTGCGGTTCGTACGCGAGCAGACCGTGGGCGGGTCCCGCGGGCTCGGCGAGCACCCGAATCTGTTACCGCCCTACACATGGGTGGCCGAAGACGACACGATCGTGCTGGTCATGCCCCTTATCCACGGCGGAACCCTCGCTGGCGCGATCGACCGCCACGGACCACTGTCGATGCCCCTGGTCGCGCATCTGACACGGCACCTGCTCGAGGCACTGGGCGCCATGCATGAGGCCGGCTGGGTACATCGTGACGTGAAGCCGGCGAACATGCTCCTGGACGCAACGGGCGCTGGGTCGCCACACATGCTGCTGGCGGACTTCGGCATCGCGCTGCATGAACGGGATGTACGGCTGACCGCCACCGGCATGATCAACGGCACCCCCGGTTTCATGGCGCCTGAGGCGATGGCTGGACTGACCGCAACGACGTCGGCCGATCTCTGGGCGGCGGGCGCCACGATGGCCGAGGCACTCGCGCCCACGCCGCCACGGACACGCCGTGAGCCGATGCAGCGCATCGAACCGCTGCATGAGCTGATGCATCCCGGCCTCGATGCGCACTCCCAGGCGCTGCTTCGCACCCTCGGGGCACTGCTCGATCCCGTGGCAGAGGCGCGTCCCTCCGTGCGGGAGGCCCTCGACATGCTTCCCACGACCGACGGGCCGCTGGAGGAATGGTCCCGAGCAGCTGACGGCGCGCGCTTCACGGTGCCCGATCAGGTCGAGCCACTGCAGGAAGGATCGCCAGGCTGGGGGCTTCCGGAGGTTCCGCTGGCTGGCCCCGACGAGCTTGCGCTCACACGCGGATCCCTGCATGAGCGACTGTCGGCGCGCTCACACGCTGCTGCGAGCACACGGGAGAGCCCGTCACCAACGTCGGATCCGACCGAGGCGCTGAAGAACGTTCCGACCCGGGTCTCGACTCCGCAGAGCAGTGACGGCGAAAGCGGCCTCAACAGTTCGTCCGTGCCGCATCCCTCGGCGCAGACGTCGCATCAAGACGCCGCCGGATCCGTCCCGTCGGCCCCAGTAGCGTCTGCACCACCGCCCCCTGGCAGCCCAGCGGCGCCCTTCAGCGCTCCCTTCGCGGCAGCGTCGGCACCTCAGGCACCGTCGGCGACGCCCCACAGCGCTCCTATCGCGGTCACGTCGACACCTCAGTCACCGTCGGCGGCGCCCACCGCCGGTTCACGCGGCAGGCGTCGCGGCACGGGGATCGCCCTGCTGATCGTCTCCGCCCTGGCTGGGCTCGTAAGCGCCGGACTCGGCATCGCTGCATTCACTGTGCTCTGACCTGCTCCTGGATCCGCCGACCGCGTCGGCGCTGCTGCCACGGCCAACCATCGGCGCCGCGCGGACCGGCTCGCATCACAGACGTTTCGGCCGCCGCGCGGTATGGTCGGCCCATACTCCTTCCCCTGAGCGGGCAGAGCAGCCCCGGCCCGAGGGCCGGACGAGCACGGGGCGCCCGCGCAGGCCTACCCGGCCGGGAACATCATGTCTGCGACTGACCGCTGGTCGCCCGGCGACCAGGTGACCTGGACCTACTACACCCTCCAACACCCCACGCGCACGGTACGCCCTGGCACCGTGGTGCTCGATGACGACCGCGGGGTCGTCGTCTGGATCGCGCCCGGCACCGAGGTGCTGCTGCCGGTGCTCGAATCGGGCGCCGCATTGCGCCGCGCCGGTGACGACGGCATGTTCACGCAGAAGCGTGTCCAGTCCAAGCAACTGTGGACCGGCAACGGGATCCTCATGATCGCGCTGCCTCACAAGCCGTACTCGATCTGGCTGTTCTACAAGGACGACGGATCGCTGGGCTGCTACTACGTGAACCTCGAAACGCCCTACGAACGCACCGTCGAAGGCATCCGCACGCGTGACCTCGTGCTCGACCTTGTCGTGCTGCCGCGGCGCGATTGGCATTACAAGGACGAGGACGAGCTCGAAGGCGCTGAGCGCACCGGCTACTTCTCCCCCGAGGAGGTCGAGGAGATCCGGGAAGCTGGCCGCGAGGCCGAGCAGCACATCGCCGAATGGTCGTACCCGTTCTCCGCGGGCTTCGAGTATTTCTTCCCGGACCCGCGGTGGCCAATTCCCGAGCTGCCCGAGCATTACAGCTGGGATCTGGACCTCACACGTCGTCGCGGCACCCCACCGGCATCCGAGTGTCGCTGACGCGCGCACGCAGCGTGTGGTGGAAACAGTTCCTCACTGCCACGTTCGCCGTCGTCGCTACGCGCACACGCGGCGCCTGCCTGGGCCGCCAACCCGGACGGGCACGTCCTTGAGCCGCAGGTGGACACACAGCTCCTGTCTCAGTCTGCCTGCTGGGCGAATATCTCAGCGAAGCGACTCTGCGCCGCCATGAGCTCGTCGTAGGTGCCGGATTCGACGATGCGCCCATCGTCGACGACATAGATGCAATCCATGCCACGCAGCGTCCATGCCCGATGCGACACGACCACGGTGATACGTTCCGCCTTGGTACGACGCAACTGCGCGAAAACGTCCCGTTCAGCCTCGGCGTCGATCGCCGAGGTCGGCTCGTCGAGAATCCAGATCCCAGCGCCACGCAGGTGAATGCGGGCAAGCGCCACACGTTGCCACTGCCCGCCGGACAAGCCTCTGCCACCGAACTGCTGACCGAGCATGCTGTCGAGGCCATCCGGCATCGCGCGCACCAGCTCACTGGCGTGCGCAGCATCGAGCGCAGCCCAGACCTCCTCATCACTGACACTCTCGCGGGGGCTACCCAGGGCCACCGCATCGCGAACCGTCATCTCGTAGCGACCGAATTCCTGGGTGAGCAGGCCGAAGCGGGCGAACCGCTGCGCCGTGGTGAGAGTGGAAAGATCCACCCCGTCGACCGTGACCGAGCCATGCTGCGCGGTCACGACGCCGATGACGGCGTTGACAAGGGTCGTCTTCCCTGCGCCGTTGACCCCGACCACGGCGACCATGTCACCGCGGCGGACAGTAAGAGAGGCGTCCTGCAGCGCGGGACGTTCGGCCCCCGGGTAGGTGACCGTGAGTTCCTGCACCGCCAGCTCTTCGCAAACAGAGATGATCTGCTGTGTCTCATACGGCGGGACCGCGTCCTTCAGCTCGCGGAAACGGGCGATGCGTGGGGTATTGCCGAGCACGTCCCCCATGGCATACCCCGCCGCACGCGTGGTCTGCAGCCCAGAGATGATGCCCAGGATGCCGGCCGAGAGCCCCGCCGCGCCTCCGCTCTCGCCGATCACGCAGATCAGCGCAGCACCCAGCAGCACTGCCGTGATCAGACCGCCAAGCACATCACCGCGCATGAGAAGCGCCAGCATGCGGTCCATCAACCGATCGTGCTCGAGCGTGGCGCGCTCCAGGCGACGGCGCGCAAGCGGTCCTGATCCGAGCGTCGCGAGCTCCAGCGCTGAGCGCTGATCGACCAGCTGCTCCATCAGGTATCGGGATCGTGTCGAATGCGTACCCATGGCTTCGAAATGGCGATCCTGCATAGTCGCCGACCAGCCATAGTTGATCAGCGTCGGCACCAGAGCCAACACAATGAGCACCGCGGCGAGCCCGGAGAAGGACCACAGGGAGAATGCCAGAGCGGCTGCCGTGAGCACAGCACCGACCGCACCGATCACTGAACCCGGTGACTGCGACAGGTGATAGGTGTCGTTGCGGACTCCGTCGAGGATGGCGTGCATCCGATCATCGGCGATCTGAGCCGGGTCTCTGCGATTGGCGACCTCCGCGATCTCGAGGTCGAGTCGGCGCTTCAACCGCAGCCCGGCTCGCTGTCCGATGAGATTCTGCACGCTGGAGATCACCTCCGTGAGGCACACGAGCAGCGTGAGCAGTATGAGCGGCACGATCAGGTCCAGCCACGACGTCGAATCCGCGGCATCGCCGACCAGCCACGCGACGGTGTGTACCTGCAGCGCCGGGATGAGGGCGAGCAGCACCGTCGAGAAGATGACGGCGAGGAACCACCCGGGTGCCGCCGTCCAGGTCCGCCCGAGCGACCACGCCGCACCCGCGAGGACCGCCCGGAGGCCGACACGTCGACCAGGCTGTGGGGTGTCGAGGGTCGGCGGAGCCATGTGTTCGAGCGCGTCATCAGGCTCGAACGCGGTGTCGGGCGGGGGTGCGGTGCCGAGCGCGGGTGCGGTGTCGGGCGGGGGTGCGGTGTCGGGCGGGGACGAGGTCGCGGGCGGGGACGAAGTCGCGGGCGGGGACAAGCGATCCGGCATGAGGTCGACACTACGGAAATCCCCCCCTCGTGCACCCTCTTTTTTCTATCCCACTCACCCGATCCCTGCACCGGCCCCGGGTGGCGCACCGGAACCGGCCCCGGGTGGCGCACAGGCACCGGCCCCGGGTGGCGCACCGGCCCCGGGTGGCGCACAGGCACCGGCCGACGCACTGCCGCGGCGGGGTCTGAGGGGAATCGGTACTGCAGCGTGTGGCCGCGGCTCTGGAGGCGGGTGACGCCACGCTCCAGTACCGCTGGGCTCCGGACCGCGGTCACCGTCGATCAGTCGGCTCCATCAGCTCAGCCGAACGTGGTGCGAAGAACATGCCAAGCCGGACATGTGACCTGCACTTCGCACCGCGTTCGTTGACGAAGGCGGAGGCGAGGGGAGTTCGGGCCACGCGAGCCTGCATGCACCCCTCTCTGTCAACCGCGTCACCCCCAGCGGTGACATGATGGGAACCATGGCCAATGAGAACCTCACACGCGATGAGGCGCGCGAGCGCGCTTCGTTCCTCAGCACCGACACCTACGAGATCCGCCTGGACCTGACCACTGGGCCGACGACCTTCGTCTCCGAGACGACGATCCGCTTCTCCTCGACCGAGGCGCGCGAGACGTTCGTCGACTTCATCGCCAAGGACGTCACCGAGATCGAGCTCAACGGCGAGCTTCTCGAGGATCCCGCATCCCGCTTCGACGGCGCCCGGGTCCAGCTCCCCGCTCTGCGCGAGGGCGAGAACACCGTGCGCATCCTCGGCAACGGAAACTACATGAACACCGGCGAAGGTCTGCACCGCTTCGTCGACCCCGTTGACGACGAGGTGTACCTCTACACCCAGTTCGAGGTCTCTGACGCGCGCCGCATGTTCGCCTGCTTCGAGCAGCCGGACCTGAAGGCCACCTATCAGCTGACCGTCACGGCGCCGGAGCACTGGCGGGTCATCTCCAACTCCCCCACGCCGGAGCCGACGCCCGCCGGCGAGAAGGTCGCCACCTGGTCCTTCGAGCCGACCACCCGGATCTCCACCTACCTCGTGGCACTCATCGCCGGCGACTACCAGGGCGGCGAGGGTGAGGTCACCACGCGCGATGGCCGCACCATCCCCATGGGCGTGTACGCGCGCCGCAGCCTCAGCAAGCATGTGGACGCCCAGTACGTCATCGACGTGACCAAAGCCGGTATCGACTTCTACGAAGAGGCCTTCGACTGCGATTTCCCGTTCCCGAAGTACGACCAGGTGTTCGTGCCCGAGTACAACATGGGCGCGATGGAGAACCCGGGGGCGATCACCTTCGTGGAGTCCTACGTGTTCCGTTCCGAGGTCTCCGACGCGATCCGCGAACGTCGCGATCTGACGATCCTGCACGAGCTGGCGCACATGTGGTTCGGCGACCTCGTGACCATGCGCTGGTGGGATGACCTGTGGCTGAACGAGTCCTTCGCCGAGTACGCCTCCACCCTGTGCTCGGCCGAGGCCACCCGCTGGACTGATGCCTGGACCACGTTCGCCTCCTCGGAGAAGGCTTGGGCCTACCGTCAGGATCAGCTGCCCTCGACCCACCCGATCGTCGCCGACATGGTCGACTTCGAGGCGGTGGAGACGAACTTCGACGGCATCACCTATGCGAAGGGGGCCTCGGTGCTGCGCCAGCTGGTGGCGTACGTGGGCAAGGACGAGTTCTTCGCTGGCCTGCGGTCGTACTTCCGCAAGCATGCCTGGGGCAACACGGAGCTGAAGGATCTGCTCATCGAGCTCGAGGCCACCAGCGGCCGTGATCTGCGTGCCTGGTCTGCCGCCTGGCTCGAGACCGCAGGCGTGAACCTGCTGCGCCCGCGTGTGGAACGTGATGAGAACGGGGTCGTCACCTCCTTCAAGATCGCGCAAGAGGCCACGGAGGAGCACCCGACGCTGCGCCCGCACCGCGTGCGCGTGGGCGGCTACAGCCTGCGCGACGGCGCCCTGGTGCGCACCGAGCAGGTGGAGCTCGACGTCGATGGCTCCTTCACCGAGGTGCCGCAGCTGGTGGGTAAGAAGGCCGACCTGTGGCTGCTGAATGATGACGACCTCACCTTCGCCAAGATCCGTCTGGACGAGGCATCTCTCGCTGTGGCGATGGACCATCTGCGCGAGCTGAGCGATCCACTGGCCCGCACGCTGATCTTCTCCGCCGCCTGGGATATGACCCGCGACGCTGAGCTGCCCTCGGGCCGCTTCCAGCAGCTGGTGCTCGCCAACATCACGGCGGAGCAGTCCTCGTCGGTGGTCCGCACTCTGCTGGGCCAGCTGGAGACCGTTGCTGGACCCTACGCGGCACCGGAGCGTCGCTCCGAGCGGACCCGTGAGGCAGCAGATGCTGTCTGGGACCTCGCGCAGCAGGCAGAGGCCGGTTCCGACGCGCAGTTCCAGTATCTCGGCGCTTTCGCGCGACTCGCGCGTAGCGAGGAGCAGACACGTATCCTCGCTGGCCTGCTCGATGGTTCCGTGACACTGCCCGGTCGTGAGATCGACACGGATCTGCGCTGGAGCCTGGTGATTGCGCTCGCCTCGCTCGGTGGTATCGACGCCGACGGCATCGATGCAGTGCTCGCGAAGGACGATACCCAGTCTGGCCGCAAGAGTGCCCTGACCGCACACGCCGCACTGCCCACGGCGGAAGCGAAAGCTCAGGCGTGGCATCGCACCGTGGAAGAAGACGCGCTGCCCAATGAGTCGCTGACCGCCGTGATCCAGGGCTTTGCGCGGGTGGCCGATCCGTCACTGATCGCTGACTACCAGGCGCTCTACTTCGAGAAGCTGCGGCGCATCTGGGATTCGCGCTCCAATGAGATCGCCAACCGTCTGGTGCAGGGCTACTTCCCTGCCGCACACGCGGATCGCTCCGTGCTCGAGCGCGCCGACGACTGGCTTGAAGGCAACGAGGATGCTCCCTTCGGGTTGCGTCGGCCCATCATCGAAGGCCGCGACAGCGTGGCCCGTCAGCTGCGGGTCCAGGCTGCCGACGTCTCTGCCTGATCCCGGTCCGGGCCGACTCTGAAGCGGCCCGTCTCGCCCCAGAGCGGGGCTCGTGCACACGATGCGCGGGCCCCGCTTTCCCTCGGGACACACGTGCGGCCCCACGACGCCACCACCGCACTGTGACCGCTGTCAGGCCGTGCCGCTAGGGTCGAGACATGATCTCCCCCGCGAAGCTGACGGACTCCCTGCTGGCCGCGCCCTCCCCGGAGGCTGCCCGCTCCCTGCTGGATTCCCTGTGGGCGTGGCTGATCGACAGCGGCCTGCGCATCGTCGTGATCCTGTTGCTCGCCACGGTGCTGAGCGCCGTCGTGAACTGGCTGATCAAACGGTTCGTCTCCACAATGGTCACCTCCTCCACGGCGCTGTCGAACGCCACCAGCGTGGTGGTCAAACGCACGCAGCGTGAGATGAAGGCCGCACAGCAGCGACGCAGTCAGCGCGCGGAAACCTTCTCGAACGTGGCGCGGAACATCGCTCGCATGGTGATCTGGGCGATCGCAATCGTGATGGTCCTCTCCGAGATCGGGGTGAACATCGCCCCCGTGATCGCCTCCCTGGGTGTGATCGGTCTGGCTGCCGGTATCGGCGCGCAGACCATCATCAAGGACTTCGTGGCCGGCATCGTGATGCTGTTCGAGGACATCGTGGCCGTGGGAGACGTGGTGGACCTCGAATACGCCACCGGCACCGTGGTCGAGATCAACCTCCGGGTAACCCAGGTGCGCTCTATCGACGGGGTGCTGTGGACGGTGCGCAACGGAGAGATCATCCGTATCGGCAATATGTCCCGCGGCTACTCCACCGCGCTCGTGCTGTTGGATATCGACGCCCAGGCCGACAATCTCGAGGTCACGCGGGTGCTTGAGGAGGTCGCCCGCGAGTTCGAGCAGGACGAGGACTGGGCAGACGAGCTGCAGGGCGCCGTGACCATCAGCGGCATCCTCACGGTGGATGGTGCACGGTTCCAGCGGCGGCTCACGGTGGACGTGGCTCCCGGACAGCAGTGGAGCGTCGAGCAGGAGATGCGCCGACGGATCCGCCGTGCTTTCCGTGAAGCGGACATCGACTTCGCTCTGCCCCGCTTCACCGAGGCCACGGGCAACTGACCGCCCCGTCGACGAACAGGATCCCCATGACGGACTCGACCCAGCACACCCTGTATGACGCCATCGGCGGCGAGGAGACGTTCGTTCGCCTTGTCGACCGCTTCTACGAAGGTGTTGCTGGCGATCCGCTGCTGCGTCCGATGTATCCCGAAGAAGACCTCACGGGGGCGAAGGAGCGGCTGCGCATGTTCCTCGTCCAGTACTGGGGCGGTCCCAAGGACTACTCGGCCCAGCGCGGTCACCCGCGTCTGCGGATGCGACATGCGGTCTTCCCTGTCTCGCCGTCGGCCGCGCAGGCTTGGCTCACGCACATGAACGCGGCGATCGATACGTTGCAGCTTGCCTCGCTGCACGATGAAGCGCTGCGGGATTACGTGGAGCGGGCAGCCCGTTCACTCATCAACACGCCAGATGGGGGCGAGGCCCCGATGGCCGGCCACCAGGTGCCGGACCGGCTCGACTGAGACCACGCCCCGTCGTCGGCCTCACTCGATTCCCGCCGCGGGTTCGGCTGCTGACGAGCCCACCGCGCGTGGCTGTCGCAGCACCTGCCCGGCTGTGCTGCGGCGTGCACACGGGCACGATGGCTGAGCTGGCGACAACGAGCCGGCCGCAGCGCCTGACCGGCTGTGCTGCGGCAAGCAAGGATCAGTCGCGGAAGCTGAGTGGTTCGATCACGTAGGCCTGCAACGACGCACGGTCCTCGGCACTGATCCGCTGCGGCGCCCGTGTGGCGGCGTCCACCACGACCAGGACAGTCCGGGCGATCGCGTACGGCTGTTCCCCCTCAGGATCATCCCGGGTGAGCACGAGATAGTCGAGTGTCAGGCTCGCTCCGCCGAGCCGGCTGATGCCCATGCGGACGATCACGCCGTCCAGGCGATGCCCGAGTTCACGGCGGTACTCCACCCGGTTGGACGCCACCACGGTGTGGACGCCGCGGGCGGGATCCACCACAGGGAGCGCCGTCGGGTAGACCTCTGCCCCCAGCGCCTCCTGCTCGGGCGAAGGTCGCCAGAAAGCCCGGATGCGTGCCTCCTCCAGCAGGCGAAGCATCGTGGCGTTGTTCACGTGCCCGTAGCCGTCCACGTCGCTCCAGCGCACGGGCACGGGGATGTCGATATGAGCCATGGCGATAGTGTCGCAGGTGCCCGGCCAGAGCGGGCGCGGGGCTTGTCAGCATCCGCGTAGTCTGAGCCTCGTTTCGCCATCGACCATCAGGAGAGTTCATGTCCCCGCAGACCCCCACACCGTCGGACGCGCTGCGTCACCTGCTGGACCTGCGCCGTGTGGAGCCGACAGATCAGGACACGGCGGCGGGAGCGGGCGTGTTCGAGGCGGACTCTGAGGCGCATCCGGGCAACTTCGTCTTCGGCGGTCAGGTGATGGGGCAGGCTGTCATGGCGGTGGGCTCCACAGTGCCGGAGGGCCGACGGATCCATTCGATGTATTCGTACTTTCTGGCGCCGGGCGATCCGTCGCAGCCGATCCGTTTCCGGGTGGATGCGCTGCGGGACGGCGGTTCGTTCTCAGTGCGGCGTGTACTTGCGGTGCAGGCCACCCACAGCGGTGAGCAGACGATCCTGGCGATGACTGCCTCGTTCCAGGAGGAGCAGGACGGGCTTGAGCATCAGCTGCGCGCGCCGGCGGCTCCCGATCCGGAGGGGCTGCCCACCACGGCTGAGGCGCTTGCAGGCATCGATCATCCAACGGCGCGGTACTGGGCCACGCAGCGGCCGATCGACATCCGCCACGTGACTGACCCGATCTACCTGCGGCCCGACGGCAACGCTGCCGATACGCAGATGGTGTGGATGCGCACCCTCGAGCCGATGGAGGCTCCGGGGCTGCTGCATGACGCCATTTTGGCGTTCGCAAGCGACTACACTCCGTTCGAGCCGATGCTGCGGCGGCAAGGTCTCAGCTGGATCACGCCCGGGCTGCGGCTGGCGACCATCAATCACGCGATCTGGTGGCATCGGCATGTGCGGGCCGACGAGTGGCTGCTGTATGTGCAGAGCTCCCCGTCGGCCTCGGGCGGACGCGGCCTCACGCACGGGCAGGTGTACGACCGCTCCGGTGACCTGGTGGCGACCGTCACCCAGGAGGGCATGCTGCGGGTGAAGCCGCAGGCCTGAGCCCGGCGGCCGCAGTCCGGGCCCTCCCCGGATGCAGCGCTGCGCGCGTTGCCGGACCTGAGCCCCGCAGCCTGGTCCGGGGTATGCCTCGCAGAACGTTCAGCGGCGCCGGGGCGATGGGTTGCGGTCAGCCGACGGCGTCGCGAGCGGCGGTCTGCGCCTCCGGCAGCGCTTCCTGAGCGGGCTTCTGCCCAGTGAACACCTCGGCGATCGGCCCCATGGCGGCGTCGACCGCCTCTGCGGAGCGCACGCCGCGTTCGGGCCAGGCGATCTCGGCCGGGGCGTCGCCGAGCACGGAGACGTCCACCCCTGCGTCCTTCCACGCCTGCTCCCACGCGCCGCGCAGATCACGGTGCGCAGGGATGCCCAGGCGAGCCTCGGCGAGCGGGCGCTGCGCCTCGAGCGTGGCCAGGTGCGCAAGCAGTTCACCGATCGCCTCGGTGCGCTCGTCCTTCTTCGGGCGGACCGCCACCAGAGCGATCGCGTGCACGAGCGGGCGCACGCCGTGCGGGCCGGCAACGGGCGGGTGAAGGTCCCAGGGGAAGGACCCGTCGATGCCGGCCTGGAGGGCGTCGAGGTTGTAGGTGCCGGTCTGCAGCAGCCCCAGGGTGCCCTCGACGAATCGCTGCCGGCACAGGCTCGGATCGCTCACGGTCAGCTCGCCGGGCGGCGCCACCTGGTCCTTCAGCGCGAGGTCAGCCAGGTACTGCACGGCAGCGATCCCTTCGGGGGACGCGAAATCTGCCTGCCCCTTCGCGTTCTGCCAATGCCCACCGTGGGCGGCGATGAACGGTCCGAGCAGTGCAGAGCGGTCAGGATGCGATGAGAAGCCGGTGACGGCGACATGCTCGGCATCAAAGCCCTCATCACCGGGATGGCGCCCGCCCTCGTCGACCGTGATGCTCCGCGCTGCATCTCGCAGTGCGTCGGACGGGGCCGACGGGTCAAAGGCGAGAGCCGACGGGTCCACTCCGGCCGCCTCGGTCAGATTGCGGTTCGCCACCAGCACGGTGCGCTCCCACAGCTGCGGCAGCCCCCAGAGCACATCGTCGATCCGGTACATGTCGGCGGTGATCGGTTCGATCGCGGATGTGGCATCCCCCACCAGCTCGCCCACGTCCAGGAGCACCTCGTTCGCCTGCAGCTGAGCGAGGTTCGCCGTGTTCATCCACAGCAGGTCGGGAGCGCTGCGGTCAGCCACATCCAACGGGAGCGAGGCCCAATAGTCATCCCAAGGCTGTGACTCGACCTCAACCGCGAGCCCCGAGGTGGAACGGAAGCTGGACAGTGCCGCACGGTAGGCCGCGGCTGCGGGCTCGGACCAAACGCGCAAACGCAGCGGCGGCGTCTCCGTGTCTTTCGTCCGTCGGCGCCGGCTGCCGCAGGCGCTCAGAGCCAGTGCGGCGCCTGAGGCGGTCATCGCGCCTAGGAGTCGTCGGCGTGCAATCACGGCGGCTCCCTCCCCGTGGGCACGGTCCACGTGGGCGCGTGCGGGGTTCGGCCATGTCTGCGGCGCCGAGTTCTCGCGGGCATGGGCCACTCGGGCGCGTGCGGGGTGGCCGCGCGCCTGCAGGCGGCGCCTGCCATTGTGCACCCGACCCGCCCTCGCGGCCGGGAGGCGATGCGGGCGGGTCGGGTGGACGTGATCGGGTGCTGGCCGTCAGGAGGCTGTGGCCACCAGTCCGAGCTCAGCTCGGGAGGCGAGCACAGAGTGCTGCGGGATCGCGCGCACGGTGTAGCCCACCTCACCGGGAACCGCCAGCGCGAAGCGGGCAGCCCAGCGGCCATCGTCGGTGCGCTGCAGCGGAATCATCTGCGGATCGGCGATCTCGCCGTCCTCGGCGATGTCACCGATCACGGCTTCGACCATGACGTCCTTCTCGCGCAGACCGGCAAGGTCGACTGCGGCAGACAGTGTGACCTCGGCACCGGTGGCGACGCGGTCGTCGCGGCTGCCGTCCAGGCGAACATCGGTGACGCTCACCTGTGGCCATGCCTCGAGGATCTCGGTGCGCCACTGTGTGAAGGAGCGGGCCAGCTGCGGATTCGAGGTGAACTCGGCCGCCGCGCGAGCGGCAGGCAGGTACAGATCGGTGACGTAGTCGCGCACCATGCGGGCCGCGACGATCTGCGGGGCGATCCGTACGAGCGACTCGCGCACGGTCGACATCCAGCCGTGCTGCATGCCGCGCTCATCCCGCTCATAGAACAGTGGCACGATGCGATGCTCGAGGATCTCGTACAGCGCCTCGGCCTCCAGACGGTTGCGTTCGGCCTGGTCCTCAACCTGCGCGGTGGGGATCGTCCAGCCGGCGTCGCAGGCCATCTCATCCCACCAGCCGTCGGAGATCGAGAACGTGAGCCCACCGTTGAGCACGGCCTTCATACCGGAGGTGCCCGATGCCTCCTCGGGACGGATCGGGTTGTTCAGCCACACGTCAGAGCCGGCGATCAGCACCGAGGCCATCTTGATGTCGTAGTCCGGGAGGAACACGATGCGGTGACGCACGCCGGCTTCGTCGGCGAAGCGCACCAGCTGCTGGAGGAACTCTTTGCCGGGGCGATCAGCCGGGTGGGACTTGCCGGCGATCACGAACTGCACGGGCCGCTCCTCGTTCAGGAGGATGCGGCGCAGACGCTCCGGATCGTTCAGCATGAGCGTCAGCCGCTTATAGGTGGAGACGCGACGGGCGAAACCGATGGTCAGCGCATTCGGGTCGAGGATCGTGTCGGTCCAGGCGAGCTCGGCAGCGTCGGCCCCGCGGCGAAGCCAGGATTCCCGCACCTGCCGGCGAGCCATGTCGACCAGGTTCGAGCGCAGCTGGTTGCGCGCCTGGGTCAGCTCGTAGTCGGTGAGTGTGGCCAGCGGGCTCCAGTCCGAGGTGGCGGAGATGTCCACGTCGCCCATTGCCTTGATGTACAAGTCGTCCATCGGGGCGGACGTCCACGTGCGACGGTGCACACCGTTGGTGACGGAGCCGATGGGAACCTCGGGCACATCGAATCCGGGGTAGAGCGACTGGAACATGCCGCGAGAGACGGCGCCGTGGAGCTTGGCCACGCCATTGGCGCGCTGGGCAAGGCGGAAGCCCATGTGGCCCATGTTGAAGACCTCGCCGCCGTCCTCGGTGCCGAGCGCCAGCGCGGCCTCGACGGGCAGCGACGGAACCACGCGGGAAATGCCGTTCTCGTCGGCGTCGAGGTAGCGGCGCAGCTCATCCACGCCGAAGCGGTCGATGCCTGCGGGAACCGGGGTGTGCGTGGTGAACACGGTGCCTGCGCGCACCTCGGCGAGAGCTTCGGCGAAGCTCGCGCCCTTCTGCATGAGGGTGCCGACGCGCTCGAGCCCGGAGAAGCCTGCGTGCCCCTCGTTGAGGTGGGCCACGGTGGGGGTGGGTCGGCCGACGAGTTCGGTGTAGCGGTTGACGGCGCGGGTGCCACCGATGCCGAGCACGATCTCCTGCACGATCCGGTGCTCGTGGTCGCCGCCGTAGAGACGGTCGGTGATGGCGCGGGCGGATTCGTCGTTCTGCTCGACGTCGGTGTCCAGCAGCAGCAGCGGCACGCGACCCACCTGAGCGCTCCACACGGCGATCACGACGCGTCGCCCCTCGGGCAGGGATACCTCGACGGTGAGCTGCTCACCGTCGTTATCCAGCACGGGCCGCACGGGGAGCTTGTCGGGATCGTTGTGCTTGTAGTTCTCCTGCTGCCAGCCCTCGCGATCCAGGCTCTGGCTGAAGTAGCCCCACTGGTAGAGCAGGCCGATGCCGATCAGCGGCACGCCCAGATCGGAGGCGGACTTGAGGTGGTCACCGGCGAGGATTCCCAGGCCGCCGGAGTATATGGGGAGCGTGGGGGTGATGCCGAACTCCATCGAGTAGTACGCGATGGTGGTCTCGGCCTGGGCTGCATTGTTGACGGTGCGCTGGAACCAGCGACCGGAGTCGAGATAGGTGCGCAGGTCACCGGTCTCGGAGCGCAGGCGCGACAGGAAGCGCTCATCGCGGGCGGCCTCGGCAAGGCGTGTGGCAGAGACCATCGACAGCATGGCGATGGGGTTCTCGCCACTGCGGTCGAAGGCGTCAGGGTCGAGGGTACGGAACAGGTCAGCGGTCTGGCGGCGCCAGGTCCATCGGAGGTTGAGGGCGAGCTCGCGCAGCGGCTCGAGAGCGGCAGGGAGGTCGGAGGCGACCGTGATGGTATGCAGCGGCTTCATGGCTCCACGGTACCTGAGGCGGGCGGGACCTCTT
This sequence comes from Brachybacterium timonense, assembly GCF_900258505.1. Lineage (GTDB taxonomy): Bacteria > Actinomycetota > Actinomycetes > Actinomycetales > Dermabacteraceae > Brachybacterium > Brachybacterium timonense. Next base: position 1,193,557 of record NZ_LT984895.1, on the reverse strand, counting down.
GCACATCCTTTGCAGGCAGCTATCGGGTAGGCACTGTCGACATGAGAGCAGGTCAGCGGACTGAATGGCGATTATCTCTGCGCTTTGCCCTATCGATGCACGCCAACCGGGCGCCAATTCTGCAAGATCCTTCATCTTCGCGGGTATGCGGGATGCGACGGTGCTGTCCACAACGATTCTCCTGCTGCTGCGAGGCACGGCACAATAGAGCGGGGGTTGGAACAGCCGCATGGTGTGCATCACGGGTTCGGGATGCGCGCCGCACTCTGAGCACGCGGAGAGTTTCCGCCCGAGCGGGTCCGCGCACATGAGAGCACGAAGGAGCGCAGATGACCGGGGAGCTGGGACGCATCGCGGAGGAGGACACCTCCACCGGTGAGGTGCCGGAGATACCCGAGGACACCCTCTCCCTGGGCGAGCGGCTGGACCCGGTGCGCACCCTTCTGCGTCGCACTGCTCGAGGCGACGTAGACGCGCGAGGCGGACTCATCGATGCGCTCAGCGCTCGTGTCTATGGACTCGCGCTGCATGTCACTGGTTCCGCACGACGGGCGGAGAGAATCACCGTCGCCGTGCTCCGTTCCTGCGTGCAGGATGCGCAGCAGCTCGCTGACAGCGGCCTGCCCGGGGAGGCCGCGGCGCTGGACCGCGCCCGGCGCACCGCTGTCCCCCTCGCCGGCGATGGCGCTGTGCGGTCACTTGCGTCGCACGACCTCGCCATGCCCGATCGCACCCGCGACCGTCGCGAAATCGATGTCGTACGGGTGCTGATCTCCCTCCCCGCGACAGATCGAGCACTGGTGGAGGCAGCCGCCCAGGGCCGTGTCCAGGCTCTGGAGCCGGACCGAATGGCGGCTGCCGCCCGCCTCGCCAGTATTCTCGACCAGATCGTCACCCTCGGGGATGACCAGCAGCCACTGGTCTCCTTGGCAGCGCTCGATGCGCTAGCACTGGCCGACCAGGACGAGCGCACAGCCCTGCGCTCGCTCACCTCGCAGCCGCACACCGCCGCGGTGCACCGGCACGCCATCGAGGCAGCTGCCCGCCTCACCCTCCTCACGGCGCGCGCCCCGGAGGGCGATATCTCCGAAGCAGTGCTGACGGGCCTCGCCACCGTGGACGAGGACACGCTCCCCCCATCCTCCTCACAGCCAACGCAGCTCGCCCCGCCTCCTTCTCCCCATGGTGCTGCCAGTGATGCTCCGGCCACGCCGATGACACCACCGCACGGCAACGGCGGCAGCCCCAGCCCTGCCTCTCTCAGCTCCCCGTCACAGGAGGCCGCGTATCACGGCACCTACGCCACACCCGTGCTCGGCACGTCATCGCAGCAGCGTGTCGTGGGCCCGCCGGTGCGCAGCAACGTGCTCGCGGATGCCCCTGCGTCGTCGTCAACGCCACTTGAGTCGATGACAGTGCCCGACGCGACGGAGTCCACGGAACAGGCCCCACCGGCATTCAGCTTCCGGCCGGCCGACGAGCGCAGCCATCGGCGCCAGCGGAGACGCGTCGGCCGCGGCTCCTCCTGGGGGACCTGGGTCAGCGCGATCAGCGCCGTGGTGCTTGCCGTGGCCCTGGTGGCAACGTCCCTCGCATGGATCGGCGAGCGCGGCTCAGCTCAGCAGGCGCGTGCTTTCGCCGACACGTGGGCGCAGCTCAGCGTTGAACCGGACGCCCGCGCCATGGTGGGCACGTCTGACAACGGCACATGGCGGGCAGTGATGACTCCGGAGGCATTCGCTCTGAGCGCCACCGGGGTCGAAGGGTACAGCGATGAGGTACTGCAGCTGTGGGCCGTTGATGATGCGACCACGACCGATCTGGGTGTCATCCGTCCGGCGCCGGACGGCAGCATTCGGGTCAGTGCCCAGCAGCAGGCCGACCGTCTGCTGATCACCCGGGAGAACGCTCCGCGCAATGAGTCCGGGACGCCATCGGAGCGCATCGTGGCCGCGATCAATCCCGCACAGGCGGACGCCGAGGGCTGAGGTCTCGATGCGTCGGCGTCCACCCGGGCGTCACTGCATCGCCTTGTTGCCCTCCTCCTGGGCCTTGGGCAGGCCATCCGCGGCGTCCGTGCGGCCGATCAGGATCTCCTGGAAGATCGGCATGGCAGCCAGCAGGCCAGCGTTCGCCTTCGCGCCGGTGTCGGCCTGAGCCGGGTCCTCGGTCGCGTCGATGAACTGCTGCACATCCACGCCCTTGTCCTTCCAGAAGTCCACGAACTCGCTCTGGGCCTCCGTGTTGCCCGGGAAGGCGATGCCCTGGGCACCCAGCGGCTTCTGCCCCTCGGCGGAGCCGAGCCACGTCAGAAGCTCCTTCACACCCTCCTGACGGTCCTCGGGCGCCTTCGCATTGCCCACCGCGACCACGCCGTGCACCAGGGACTTCGCGCCAGCGGGGCCTGCCACCATCGGGGCGATCTCCCACTCGAAGGAGTCAGCCACACCGTCGTCGATCGCCTTGAGGTTGTAGGGGCCGGACTGGAACAGACCGAGCTTGCCCTGCACGAACAGGTCACGCGTCATATCGCCGTTCTCATTGGTGTCTGCGGCGCTCGGGGCGATGAGGTCCTTGTTGATGAGGTTGGAGAGATACTCGAAGACCTCGATGCCCTCTGGGGAGGCGAACACGTACGCGTCGTCCTCCTGCCAGGTGGCGCCATTGCTGGCGAGGAACGGCCCGATGATTGCCTGACGGTCGGCCTGCGCGTTGAAGCCGAACACCTTACGGGAGTCCGCAGCGAAGCCTTCGTCACCGGGGTGCTTGCCGGAGGCATCGACGGTGAGCGCCTTGCCCGCTTCACGCAGCGGATCTGTGTCGGCCGCCGGGTCGAAGGTCAGGCGGGAGATATCCACGCCGGCCTCGTCCACCAGCTGCTTGTTGACGTACAGCGCGATCGAGTCCCAGAGCTGCGGGACGCCCCACAGGCTGCCGTCGCGGGTGTAGAGGTCCACCACGGACTTCTCCCAGGTGTCCTTCCCCTCAACGCCAGCTTCGTCAATGTTCAGCAGGTCACCTGAGGCCTGGAACTGCACGTAGTTCGCGGAGTTCATCCAGTAGACGTCGGCCATCTCCCCGCTGGAGACATCCAGGGGCAGCTTCGTCCAGTAATCGGCCCACGGCACAACGTCGATGGCGACCTTCCACCCGGTCTTCTTCTCGAAGGCGGCGAAGGACTCCTCGTAGGCGGGTTTGGCGGCCTCGTCCCACAGGCGGAAGGTGAGGCTCTTCCCGCCGCCGTCGGAGGAGCCTGATCCACCACCCGAGTTCGAGGGCGAGCAGGCGGCTGCGGCGAGCACGCCGGTCGCGGCGGCGGAGGCGAGCAGATGACGGCGAGTCAGTCCGGCAGACATGGGGTTTCCTTCCGGGGGGCGGGGGCTCGGCGGGCAATCACAAACATTGACCGGGCACCCACAGATGATACAGGTTTCATCCATTCTGCCCCGTCGGCCTCGCCATGGCATCCCCGCCGGCGCCATGTTCGCCGCTGGCGCAGTCGGGCGCCGTCTGTTCAGCGCAGTGTCGACGCGCCGATGGACCGCGTGATCTGCTTCTGGAACGCCAGGAACAGCAGAACAAGCGGAATCATGGCGAGTGTGGTCGCTGCCATCACAAGCGGCCAATTATCGTCATATTGCGTCTGCAGTGCGGCGGTGGCCACCGTGACCGTCCGCCAGGTCGGGCCCGAGGTGATCACCAGTGGCCACATGAAACTGTTCCAGTGGGTGACCACCGTGATCAGGATGAGGGTGACCACGATCGGCCGGTTCATCGGCAGGACGAGGTTCCACAGCAGGCGCAGCTCCCCCGCACCGTCGATGCGCATCGCATCGATCAGTTCCGACGGCATGGTGCGGAAGTTCTCTCGCAGCAGGAAGATCGCGTATGGGCTGCCGAACATGAACGGCACCACGAGAGCCCAGAAGGTGTTGCGCATCCCCGCTTCGGCGAACATCAGGTACAGCGGGACGACCACCACGACCTGCGGCACCATGAGCGTCGCGACGTACACCCAGAACAGCACATCGCGTCCCGGGAAACGCAGCAGCGCGAAAGCGAAGGCGGCCAGCACGGAGAACACCATCTGCCCCACCAGGATCACCGCGACCATCTGCACGGTGACCACGACCGGGGTGATGAACCCGTCCGTGCCCTCGAACAGCGCAGCGATGTTGTCCAGTACGGGCGGGGACGGCAGGTGCAGCGGCCCCTGGCGCACGAAATCGTTCTTGTCGCGCAGCGCCGTGGACACCGACATCAAAAACGGTGCAAGGGTCGCGAGAGCCGCGGTGAGCAGCACCAGGTAGGTGGCGATGTGCCCGGCGCGCAGTCGGCGCCGTGCCGAGGGGCGCAGTGTGGGAGCGGGAGCGTTCATGATGATCGCCTCAGCTCATGTCGTAGGTGATGCGTGGGGCGAACCAGCGCTGCTGCAGCACTGTGATCACCACCAGCAGGATGAACAGGATGACAGCCACGGCGCTGGCACGGCCCAGGCGAAAGCCGACGAAAGCTTCGTTGTAGATCAGCGAGGCCACCACTTCCGTGCTTCGGCGCGGGCCACCGCCTGTGAGGGCGTAGACGGTGTCGAACACCTGGAAGCTCGCGACCACCTGGGTGACGGCAAGGAAGAACGTGGTGGGCCGCAGCAGCGGAATGGTCATATGCCACAGCTGAGCCAGTGGGCCGGCGCCATCCAGGCGGGCGGCCTCATAGATCGACGTCGGGATGCGCTGCAGCCCGGCCTGGAAGAACAGGGACACGTAACCGACGTTCTGCCAAATGGCCACGAAGGACACCGCTGCCAGGGCGAGCCCCGGGGTGCTCAGCCACTCGATGCGTGTACCCAGCAGGGCGTTCAGTGCACCGGTGGAGGGCTGGTAGATCCACTTCCACACCACGCCAAGCGCCAGCGGTGCGCACACCCAGGGGATCACCACGAGCACCCGCACTACCGACGTGCCGGGCAGGGCGCGGACCAGTTGGGTGGCGAGCAGCAGTCCGAGCATCAATGTCACGGGCACGGCGAGCACGGTGAAGATCGCGGTGACCATCAGCGAGTTCGTGAGCACGCCGTCGGAGAATAGGTCGCGGTAGTTCTGCAGGCCAACGAACTCACGGGTGCCGATGAGGTCCCACCGATACAGAGAGACCGCGAAGGAGAGCAGCACCGGCAGGATGAGGAAGGCGACGACGCCGATCAGGCTCGGGATGATCAGCAACCAGGCGATCAGCGGGTGGCGCGGACGCATCATGGGCGCGGTGTTTCGGGTGCGGGGGCGAGAGTCACCTGGCCCACTGTACGCCGACGGCGCCGCCGTGCGAGGTCAGCGGCGGCGCCGTCGTGCTGTGTCGGTCGTCCATCGTCGGCTGCGCCGGGTGCCCTTGCGCAGCCGCTGTGGATCAGTCGCGGGTCAGGCGGCGGTAGGTGACGCGATGCGGGCGTGCCGCTTCTTCACCCAGGCGCTCAACCTTGTTCTTCTGGTAGGCCTCGAAGTTGCCCTCGAACCAGTACCAGTTCGCGGGCTCCTCCTCGGTGCCCTCGTAGGCGAGGATGTGCGTGGCCACGCGGTCCAGGAACCAGCGATCGTGGGAGACCACCACGGCGCAGCCCGGGAAGTTCAGCAGCGCGTTCTCGAGTGAACCCAGGGTTTGCACATCCAGGTCGTTGGTCGGCTCATCGAGCAGCAGCACGTTGCCACCCTCCTTGAGGGTGAGGGCCAGGTTCAGGCGGTTGCGCTCGCCGCCGGAGAGCACACCGGCCTTCTTCTGCTGATCGGGCCCCTTGAAGCCGAACTGGGACACATAGGCACGCGAGGGGATCTCAACCTTGCCCACCTCGATGAAGTCCAGACCGTCGGAGACGACCTCCCACAGGGTCTTCTCGGGGTCGATGTTCGAGCGGCCCTGGTCGACGTAGCTGATCTTGACGGTCTCGCCAATCTTCAGCTCGCCGCCGTCGAGCGGCTCGAGGCCCACAATGGTCTTGAACAGAGTGGTCTTACCCACGCCGTTCGGGCCGATGACGCCGACGATCCCGTTGGGGGGCAGCGAGAACGACAGTCCGTCGATGAGTTTGCGGTCGCCGAAGCCCTTCTCGAGGTTCTGGGCATTGATCACGACGTTGCCCAGCCGCGGGCCCGGCGGAATGGTGATCTCTTCGAAGTCGAGCTTCCGCATCGACTCGGCTTCCTTGGCCATCTCCTCGTAACGGGCCAGACGGGCCTTGGACTTCGCCTGCCGGCCCTTGGCGCTCGAGCGCACCCACTCCAGCTCCTCCTTGAGGCGCTTGGCGAGCTTGGCGTCCTTCTTGCCCTGGACCTGCAGGCGCTCTTCCTTCTTCTCCAGGTAGGTGGAGTAGTTGCCCTCATAGGGGTACAGGTGGCCGCGGTCGACTTCGGCGATCCACTGCGCGACGTGATCCAGGAAGTAGCGGTCGTGGGTGACGGCGATGACGGCACCCTCGTACTGCTGAAGGTGCTGCTCGAGCCACAGCACGCTCTCGGCGTCCAGGTGGTTGGTGGGCTCATCCAACAGCAGCAGATCGGGCTTCTCCAGCAGAAGCTTGCACAGCGCCACACGACGGCGCTCACCTCCGGAGAGATGGGTGACCGCTTCGTCGCCGGGCGGGCAGCGCAGCGCGTCCATCGCCTGCTCGAGCTGGGAGTCGATGTCCCAGCCATTGGCAGCGTCGATCTCGGTCTGGAGCGTGCCCATCTCCTCCATGAGGGAGTCGAAATCGGCGTCGGGCTGCCCCATCTCCTCGCCGATCTCGTTGAAGCGCTGGACCTTGCGGTAGAGGTCCCCCATGCCTTCCTGCACGTTCTCCAGCACGGTCTTGGACTCGTCCAGCGGCGGCTCCTGCAGCAGGATGCCCACGCTGTATCCGGGGCTCAGGCGTGCCTCGCCGTTGGAGGGCTGGTCCAGGCCGGCCATGATCTTCAGGATCGTCGACTTGCCGGCGCCGTTGGGGCCGACCATGCCGATCTTGGCGCCGGGGTAGAAGCTCATGGTGACGTCATCGAGGATGACCTTGTCGCCCACGGCCTTCCGGGCCTTATACATGGTGTAGATGAACTCTGCCACTGCATCTCCGCTGGTAGAAGGGTGGAAAGGTGGTCTGTGCGGCCCTGCGCGAGCCGGTACCGACTCTACCTGCTCTCCTCTGCGTCGCTCCTACCGCCTGAGAGAGCTGCCGTCAGCGGGAACCGGCACCTAGAGAACAGGCAGTGCGGCGGTGCCCGCGCGTCGGCATGAAGCGCCGATGGCTGCGGTCAGTCCAGTGGGATCCCGCGTGCGGTCAGGATCTCGCGCGCGATATCGGCGCCGTGGCGGGCGCCGTCGCCATGGTCATCGCCATTGCGCGGCCACAGATGGGCGTCGATACCGAGCGCACGTGCGGCCTCGACGTTCGCCTCGCGGTCATCGAAGAAGACGACGGCCTTCGGCACGCTCACGCCGCCGGTTTCGTGGGCGAGCGCGTCCAGCAGGATGTCGTAGATCTCGCGGTCTGGCTTCACCACGTGCTCTTCCGCGGAGATGACAGCGAAGGAGAACGCTTCGAACCAGTCGGCGCGGCGCACGGCCTGCCCGAAGGAGGCCGAGGCGTTCGACAGCAGTGCCAGGCGCACACGGTTGCGTGCGAGGTCGTGAATGAGTGCGCGTGCGGCAGGATCCATGCGCAGGAAGTACCGGTTGTCGAGGTCCTGCAGCTCCTCGGCGGCGGAGTCGGTGAGGTTCTCGATGCCAAGATCCGCGGCGATACGCCCCCAGTAGGCCGGCGCGTCCAGCTCACCGCTGTCATGCCCGAGCCGGTGCTCCCACACGGCGCGTTCAAGTGCGTCGCGGTCACCGCCGAGCACGTCGTGCAGGTCGTCGATCGGGTCGTGTCCGGCGCTGAGCACACCGCCGTAATCGAAGACGACGGTGGGGCTCGGGGATGTGCGGCGTTTGCTGCTCATGGTTCCTCACAGGTCTTCAGGCCCTCGGTGGAGCCGGTCTTCGCGATGGTCTCGACGGCGGCACGGGCCTCGTCAAAGGTGGCGATCGAGACCACATGCAGGTCCTCGGGCACGTGGCCGACGACCTCGTTGCAGTTGTCGGCGGGTGCCAGGAAGTAATCGGCGCCGGCCGAGCGGGCACCGACCATCTTCTGTCGGATCCCACCGATGGGGCCGACCATGCCCTGGTCATCGATCGTGCCGGTGCCGGCGATGCGTTTGCCGCCGGTAAGCGGGCCAGGAGTCAGCTCGTCGTAGATGGCGAGTGCGAACATGGTGCCGGCGCTCGGACCGCCCACGTGGCCCACGGAGATGGACACGTCGATCGGGAAGTCGTAGCCGTCAGCGAGGGTCACGCCCATTCTTGGCGCGCCGTCCACGACCTCTGTGGGCACCTCGAGGTCCTTCTCCTCACCGTCGCGCCGCACGCGCATCCGCACCGGCTGTCCGTGGGCTGTGGCGGCCGCGAGGCGCTGATAGCCGAGGGCGTTCTCGGCGCTCTCGCCGTTGATCGCGAGCACCTCGTCGCGGGCCTCAAGCACACCGTCTGCGGGAGTTCCTTCTAGCACGCCCGCGATGAACACGGTGGAGGTGTACTCGATGCCCAGTTCATCCAGTGCCACGGCGATCGCACCCTGCTGCGAGGTGGTCATCTGCACCGTGTTCTGCAGGGTGGTCTGTTCTCGCGTCTGGTCTGCGGGAAAAAGCAGCTCGCGCGGCATGACAGTGCGGCTGGGGCGGAACCAGGCGCCGATGACCTCCGCGGGGGTGACGCGATACCCGGGGCCGCCGTCGACAGCGACGGTGGTCATCATGAGCTCACCCTCGGTGGGGTATGTGGTGCGCCCGCTGATGGTGATGACCTGCTCGTCTTCGTATTCGCCGAGGACATCGATCGCGGGGCCAGGCTGCTCGATCACGTAGGGAACCGGCAGGGATGCGCCGACGACGAGCATGATGCACAGGATTCCCAGCGACACGATCGCGGTGATCGGCCGTGGCATCTGCGACTCCTCGACGGCACGATCCCAGGCGCGTGCCACTCGTGTGCGCAGCAGCGGCCGCGTGGGGTGCTGGGGGTCTGCAGGCGTCTGCTCGGTCACGCATGCCATTGTGCCCCAGCGGCACGACGTGCCATGCGGAGATGATCAGCTGGGCCCACACCGGCTCGGTACGCTGAAGCGCAATCGACGGCACGCCGCACCGACGTCCCCACGGGACGCCACAGCGGCACGCAGCATCCAGGAGGCGAACCATGAACAGCGGCGCAAGCACGCCGGGCTCAGGAAGCCCGGAGGAGGAGAACCTGCGGCGGTTCCTGCGCGAGGCGTTCGGAGGGGCACTTCCGGAAGAAGCGCTCGAGGGCATGGATCTGTCACAGCTGGCACAGCAGGCGAATCTGCCGCAGGATCCCGCGCAGCTGAGGGCTGCCGCGATGCAGATGCAGCATCTGTTCGCAAGTTCCGGGGACGGTCCGGTGAACTGGAAGCTCGCACAGGATGTGGCGCGGCAGACCGCCGTATCGTCGACCACAGTGCCAGGGCTTCCGGAGCCGTCGGGGACCCCAGGGGACCCGGGTCCCACCGATGCACAGCTGAAAGCGCTTCGCGAGGCGGAGGGCGTGGCGCGGCTCTGGCTGGATCCGGTGCTGTCGATCGATCTGCCTGCCACTGAGCTCGGTGTGTACAGCCGCGGCACCTGGCTGGCCCGCACGCTGCCGCGGTGGCAGTCGATCGTGGAACCTGTCGCGCAGTACATGGCGGGCGCGATCGGTGAGGCGATCGCCGCGCAGATGCAGTCCGCACCGATGCCGATACCGGGCGATCCCGCGGCGATGATGGAGCGCGTGGGCGGCACCATGTTCGGGGTGCAGTTCGGGTACGCGATCGGGGCGCTGGCGCGCGAGGTGTGCGGCACCACCGACCTGTCGCTTCCTCTGGGCCGCGAAGGCGAGGCCGCGGTGGTGGCGCTGAACATCGATGACCTGGTGCGCGAGCACAGCCTGGACCCAGCCGCGGCCCGGATCTTCCTGGTCACCCGCGAGCTCGCGCATACCGCGCTGTTCGCTGCGCACCCGTGGCTGCGTCGGGCCCTGTTCTCCGCGATCGATGACTACGCGCGGGGCATCACCCTGGACCTGGATGCGCTGGATGAGATGGTGCGGGACCTCGACCTGTCGGACCCGTCCGCCATGCAGGCGAAGCGACCGGACGAGTTGTTCGTCTTCACGCGGCGTGCCGCGCAGGACCGGGCGCTCGAGGAGCTTGCGACCACGCTCGCACTGATCGAGTCCTGGGTGGATCACGTCACGGCGCAGGCTCTCGAGGGGAAACTGCCGCAGATCGAGGCGTTGCGTGAGGTGGTGCGGCGTCGCCGCGCAACAGGCAGCCCGGCCGAGCAGATGCTGGCTCAGACCGTCGGCATCGAACTGCGTCCACGCCGCGTGCGCGAGGCGCTCGCATGGTGGGAGAGTGTGCTGGCTACGGAGGGCATGCAGGGCCGGGACGCGGTGTGGGAGCACCCGGATCTGCTGCCCGGCTCTGATGTGCTCTCCGGGGCGCCTCAGGCACCACGGGACCAGGTCTCCCCCTCCCCCGACGCCGCGTCGATCACCGATGGCGGCGGGACTGCGCGCGCGAGCGCGGATGCGCCGGGGTCGCTCGCCGATGTGGAGTTCCCCGCTGACTTCGATGCGGAGCTCGAACGGCTGCTCTCGGGAGAGAATGCCGAGTCGGCGCCGATGGAGGACGAACAGGGCGGTCTGCGTGAACGGAACGCTTCGGGCGCACGCGGCTCGGAGGGGCCGAACGATCCGAACGATGCGCGGAGGCCGATCGATCCGGACGCACCAGAGGATCCGGATGAGTCGGATGAGTCCGGTTCCGGGCCGACGCCTGCCGCATGACCAGCATTCGGGCAGCTGCTGCTGAGCTCAGCGCAGCGTCCTCCCCCGCGATCCGAGACGCTGACCGCGCTCGTTACCTCGACCTGCTCGAACAGAACCCGCGGGCGTTGCATCGCGACGGCGGACCGATTCATCTCACGGCGAGCGCCGTCGTGGTGGATGCGCCGATCGAGCACGTCGCGCTGCTGTGGCATGCCAAAGGGCAGTTCTGGGTCCAGCCCGGCGGTCACATTGAGCCTGCGGACCCCGATCTGGAGAGCTCCGCACGCCGTGAGGTCGCTGAGGAGCTGGGTCTGCGAGACCTGTTGGCCGTCGTGCGGGGACCCGCGCTGCTGCACCGGCACTGGCTTTCCGCGGCGTTTGGGGCATGCCGCGAGCATTGGGATGTGCAGTTCCTTCTGCGTACCCCTCACGCCGCAGCACAGCAGCCCCTGGGGGTCAGCACGGAAGCCCCCGTGGCGCGCTGGATGCCGTGGCCACTGATCAGCGGCGGTCCTGCGCGCTCGACGGCTCATCTGCCGGACGGCACCGTGGCGGACATGCCGGGGAAGCTTGATCTCCTGGCCGGTGTCATCGCGGAGCACGGAGCGGGCCCGACTCATTCCAGCTGATCGCCGTCGGCGGACGCGAGGTGGTCGACGTCGGCGGACGCGAGGTGGTCGACGTCGGCGGACGCGAGGTGGTCGACGTCGGCGGACGCGGCGTCACCGGCGCCGGCGGAAAAGGGGTCATCGACGTCGGCGTCGTTCTCACACTCGGCGCCTGGCTGCGATGCCTCGACCGGCATATCCCGTGCCCACACGACACCCGCGAGGAAGGCATCGGCGCGTTCCGTGTGCGGGTAGCGATCAGTGAGAGCTCGGTGCCCGGGCCCGTGTCCGGGTTCGAGTAGGTGCGCAAGCTCATGAACGAGCACGGATTCGATCACATATGCCGGCATGCCCTGCAGGCGGGTGGACAACCGGATCTCCCCCGTGCTTGGTGTGCATGATCCCCAGCGGCGCTCTTGGCGGCCAGACCACCGCACCGCGTGGGGTCGGGCGCGTCCATCGAGGAAGCGGCCGGAGAGATCGTCTGCGAGACGCTGCAAGTCATCGTCACTGCGGTGCGCCGTTCCCGCGCGGCGCTCCTTCGCGGCGAGGCGCTCGATCATCCGTTGCACCCACTCGCGTTCCTCGCGCGCGCTGAAACGGTCGGGGATCGACACGATGAGCTCACCGTTGCGGCGCGTGATGTCCACGGTGCGCCGCCGCCGACTCGAACGCCGCACGAGAACCCGTTCCCCAGCGGGACCTTCAGCGTCCGGATAGTGGGTCAGACGCTGCATGTGGGGGTCCTCTCAGAAAACTGGTCGGATTCTTTCCTCGTCCACAGCTGTGCACGGCATCCGTCGTGGTCAACGACTGTTCATCGTACCGAGTGCGACTGTATCCACAGCGGCCACACCGTCTCCCCCCGCCTGTCCACAGCAGATGGCCGGGTTGTCCACAGCTCATCCCCCACGCGGCTTTGACCCGTGTGCTCCGCGGGGACTAAGTTTCCCAGCACGTGAAGCCCCGGGATAACTAGCAGGACGCACACGGGGAAGGTGCGCGTGGTGCTGAGCGCCCCTGGGGCTTCACGGCCTGAGAGACGGCTGATGACATCGGCCCGACGCACGCACTTCCTCGGCCTTGTGGCCTCCTGACCCGAAGCGTGCGTCGGGCCGTCGCCTATCGGGACTCATTGTCGATTCGTCCATGCTGGTCAGGCGCCGTAGAGTGGCCGGGCCCGTGTTGCGCCAGCGCACGCGCACACCCCCACCCACAATCTGAGGAGTCCCCATGGCTGACGAGACCTACAGCGGTGAGTTCTACTGCGTGAAATGCCGCGAGAAGCGCGAGGCGCAGGGCGATGTCGTTGTCTCCAACAACCGCCGCATGGCGAAGGCTGTGTGCCCGGAGTGCGGCACCAAGCTCAACCGCATCCTGGGCAAGGCCTGAGCGCCCACGATCAGTGAACCGGTCGTCACGCTGAGCGTCGACCGCGTCGCCGCAGTTGGCCGCGTTGCGAGCCGCTGAGAGAACGGCGACACCAGCATGGAGGGGCGCCCCGAACGTTCGGGGCGCCCCTCCTGGCGTCTCAGGCGGCCTGCTGCTTGCGAGGCCGGCCGCGGCCGCGCTTGACCGCAATGATCCGCCCGGATTCGAAAATCGCGCCGCCCCAGACGCCCCAGGGCTCGGCGCGGTCAATCGCGCCTTGGCGGCAGGCGTTCTGCAGCGGGCATCCGATGCAGAGTTCCTTCGCTGCTTCGAGGTCGGATGGGCGCTCGGAGAAGAAGAGCGCGGCGGCGTTCTCGTCACGGCACGGCAGACTCTGCTGCGCGCGCATGGTGCGGGTGATGGTGGGGAATGCTGTGGTCGTCATCGTCTCGCTGCTTCACGGTCGTCGTGGAACGTGCCCGAAGGGGCGGGGTCGCGGTGACAGTGCCGCGACGCAGCGAGGCTGAGCTCGTCAGATCGTCGGCGGCACCGTCAGGATCGGCTACGGGAGCTCCGCGTTGGCGGGCCGCTGCCGCACGGGGATCGGCGCACCCGGGAGGGTGCCGATGACCGCGGACAGGGCGCTGCGGGTATGCAGAGCGCTCACGATCCTGTAGTTCCTGATGATCACGGCGACACCTCCTTTCTCATGCGCGCCTCCCGGTTTCCCGAGCTGCGACGTGGACGATGGACGGGATGAGTTTAGCCCACCCGCACGGGCTCGGCATCTTATTTTTGACCTGCACTGTTGTCGCCGTTGTCCGGTGCGTTCCGCAGGAGGTCGAGGATGTCTTCTCCGAAGCGCTCGAGCTTGGCAGGTCCAATGCCGGGCACGACGAGCAGCTCGTCGTCGGTCGCGGGCCTGCGCTCGGCGATGGCCTCCAGGGTCGCGTCGGTGAAGACCGTGTACGCCGGTGCGGCGAGCTCACGTGACTTCTCACGCCGCCACAGGCGCAGCTCGTCCATGAGGGACTCGGAGGCCAGTGGCGGGCAGGTATCGCAGCGGCCACGGCGCTGTTCGCGCGGCGTCTCGAGCCCCTTCGCGCAGACGCGGCAGGAGGTGTACGTGGTCGCGGTGCGGCGACCTGTGCGCCTCGAATGCGGCGAGGGTGATCCGCCGTTCGACGGATGGTCGCTGATGCCGTCGAGGAAGCGAGTGGGCTTGCGGCTGCCCCGTGCCCCGGGGGTGCGTGCTGCAGCCCAGGTGATGGTCAGCTCGTCACGGGCGCGTGTGAGTGCCACGTAGAACAGGCGCCGCTCCTCCTCGACCTGAGCGGCTGTCTTCGCCATCGAAATGGGCATCAGTCCCTCGCTCGCGCCGACGAGGAACACCGCGGGCCATTCAAGGCCCTTCGCCGCGTGCACGGATGCGAGGGTGACGCCATCCACCTCGGGAGCGGACTGCGCCTCGGCGCGCTCCTCGAGCTCCTGCACCAGGTCGTTCATTCCTGCGCCGGGCCGCGCCGCGATCACATCGGCGAGCCCCACGAGGGCGTTCAACGAGTCCCACTGCTCACGGATCGCACCCGTCGTGGAGGGTTCCTGCGGCGACCACCCGAGTTGAGAGAGGACATCCCGGACAGTGCGCGGCACGTCATCGGTTTCCAGCCGGGCGGCCGCGCGCAGCGCCACCATTGCGCGGCGCACCTCCTGACGTTCGAAGAAGCGGTCGCCGCCGCGCACAAGATAGCCGATGCCGCGGGCGGTCAGTGCATCTTCGAACGCTTCTGACTGGCTGTTGGTGCGGAACAGGATCGCGATCTGAGAGGCGGATCGCCCCTGCTCGATGAGCTCGGCGATGCGATCGGCAACGCCCTGCGCCTCAGCGGGATCGTCCGGGAAGGACTCGATGCCGGGGGCAGGGCCATCCTCCCGCTGGGCAACGAGGGTGAGGCGATGCTGCAGCGTGGCGCCGCGGGCTGCGTCCAGCACGGTGTTGGCCAGACGCACAATCTGCGGAGTGGAACGGTAGTTGCGCTCAAGGCGGATCGTCGCAGCGCGCGGGAACTCCTTACCGAAACGCAACAAGTAGCCGGAGCGGGCACCGGCGAAGGTGTAGATGGTCTGGGCGGCGTCTCCCACCACGCACAGGTCATCCCCGGGCCCGAGCCACAGCCGCAGGAGCGCGTGCTGCAGGGTCGAGACGTCCTGGTATTCGTCAACCACGAAGTGGCGGTACTGGCTGCGCACCTCGCGTGCGATGTCTGGACGCTCGGAGAGAATTCCCACCATGTGCAGGAGAACGTCGTCGAAGTCGATGACGCCGCGTTCCTTCTTGACCTCTTCGTACTGCGTCATGATGCGGCTGATCGTGCGCGCCTCGAATCCGGCGACGCCACTGCGTCGCGCGCGCTCGGCGGCCTCCGGGTAGGCCTCCGGGGTGACCATGCCCACGCGCGCCCACGCGATCTCATCCACGATGTCGCGCAGCGCGGCGCGATCCACACTCAGATGCAGGCGTCGGCATGCCTCGCCGATGCCGGCGAACGGGTTCGGCAGCAGCTCAGGCACTCCCCCACCGATCGCACGCGGCCAGAAATGGCGCAGCTGGCGCAGCGCCGCCGCGTGGAAGGTGCGGGCCTGCACGGCGGGGACACCCAGGTCCCGCAGGCGCGAGCGCATCTCTGCGGCCGCCTTCGTTGTGAACGTCACGGCGAGCACGTGGCGCGGGTTCAGCTGTCCGGTGGTGACGCCATATGCGATCCGGTGCGTAATCGCGCGAGTCTTGCCGGTGCCCGCGCCAGCGAGCACACACACCGGCTGCCCGAACGTCGTGGCGACCTGCCGTTGTTCAGGATCCAGGGCAGCGAGGATCGCCTCCGGGTCGCCCCCGGGAACGGGCGGTGCAGCGGCGAGGGGTCTAGCGCTTTCCGGTGTGCTCACGCTCTTCATCCTGCCAGGAGACGCCGACACACGAGCCGTCGCGGACACGCTGTGGAGCACCGGCGCCTGTGGAGGAGTACGCGATTGCATGGCGGAGGGATGTCCCGATGCGGACGCCACGACGCACTTCTCCACCACAGCGGTTACGCGGTGGACCGGCGTCGGGAGAACCGGCTGCGCAGTGGGTTGGGCGCCGCTGCGGTTCAGTGCTCGCCCAGACTGCGCCCGTCGGCCTCATACCAGTCACGGATCAGGGCGCGCCCCAGCGAGGCAGTGCCGGGCAGCTCCACGGTGCCATCGGCGAGCGCTGCCGCCAGCTCGTCACGACTGAACCAGCGGGCGCGCACGATCTCCTCATCCTGGAGGCGCAGCTCGGCTGCTCCAGGCGCCCACGCGCGAAAACCGAGCATGAGGGTGCGCGGGAAGGGCCACGGCTGGGAGCCGACGTACTCGACGCTCTCCACCGTGATACCTGTTTCCTCCGCGGTCTCACGAGCCACAGCCGCCTCAGCGGTCTCCCCCGGTTCAACGAAGCCGGCGAGGACGGAATGGAAACGGCCCCGGAAGCCAGCTCCCTGAGCGAGCAGAAGACGATCCTGGCTATCGCGCACCGCCATGATCACGGCCGGATCGGTGCGCGGGAAATGCTCGCGGCCGTCGGTCTCACAGCACAGCACCCAGCCGCCCTGCTCCGGCACGAGCGGCCCACCACAGTCGGTGCAGGCACGCATCGAGCGATGCCACGCCCCCATGGCCACTGCGGCGAGCGCCAGGTCGAGGTCGCCGGGGGCGATCCGTTCCGCACAGTGCCGCAGGTCACGCAGATCGCGCCCCGGATCGTCGATCTCCTCGCGGATCTCCAGCAGCTCCACGCCATACAGGGGGCGGTTCTCGAAGCGTCCGAGCAACACCGCGACAGCCCGCCCACCACGGCGGGGGTCGGCATCCTCGACGGCAAGGCCCAGGCGGCCGTCGTACCGCTCAGATAGCGCCACCGCGCCTGACCGGGTGGGCAGGTAGAGCGCGTCGGGGCCGGGCTGGTCAGCATCGCGCCGAGCCAGGGCATCCCGTGCAGAGATGAGCACCGACAGCGGGGTGCTCAGGTGAGGGCCGCGAATCCGTATCATGGGCCGAGCCTACGAGGAGTGCTCCATCAGGGACGGTACGGTGGAGCGCGTGCAACGCAATTCCTACGCCCTGGCGGCTCTGGCGGTCGCCGCGGTCCCCGGTCTGGTTCCGCAGCAGACCACCACGCTGACCGCTCCCCTCGAGGGGCTCGAGTGCGCAGGCGTCGTGGGCGAGGACGGTCGTCGAGTCATCGTGACCGCTCCGGTGACCGCAGCCGCAGGCGCGGCTCTTGAGCAGGACCTGCATGTGTCGGAGTCGCTGCTGGGCACGTCCTTGCGTGCCGTGGTCCCGCCCGTGCTGGGCTCCGTGAAGCTGCCCGATGGTGGCCGCGCCTGCGTGACAGCAGCCCCCGACGGCATCCCGCTCACGCTCGACGCGGTCAGTGCCGACAGCGCTCTCGCCCGCAGTCTGGGCGGAGCCATCGCGCGGATCCATGCGGTGCCGCGGTACGCAGCGGAAGCCACCGGGGCGGAGACGTTCAGCGCAGAAGTGCTGCGAGAGGGGCATCGACAGCGCTGTCAGCGCGCCCAGGAGGCAGAGCTGCTGCCCACTGCCGTGGCGCAGCGCTGGGAGCGTCTGCTCGAGGATGACGAGCTGTGGAACCACTCCTCTCAGTTCGTCCACGGGGATCTGTCCGAGGATGCGCTGTTCTTCGACGGGGACCGCGTCCGGGCGGTACGCGACTGGAGTTCAGCGCACATCGGCGATCCGGCGCAGGACCTCGCGTGGCTGATCACCGGGCTGGACTCGGATTCCTTCGACGCCGTCTACGCCGGATATCGGCAGGAGCTGCCGACGGTGCCACATCCACGTCTGATGGAACGGGCGCAGGCCCTCGGTGAGTTCGCGGTGCTGTCCTGGCTGCTGCATGGAGTGGACGCGGAGGATGAGGAGATCATCGCCGACGCCCAGGAGATGCTGGCTGACCTCGACAACGACCTCGCGCAGCTTGCACGCGAGCAGGCCGAGCGCACCTATGACGATATGGACGTGAACCCCAGCTGATCCCAGCGCACACTCACCCGGACCGGCTGGGGCACCGACGCAGCGCCAGGCTCGACCGGGACGACCCGGCGCGCATCACCTCGGGCCGCTTCCCTCACTGCGTCCGAGGACGTGCTTCGGGCCAGTGCCCCTCATGCGGACGGGAACTCGCCGAGGTGGTCGAGGATCTCGTCGACGGAGGGGTGGTCGCTCACCTCGATGGTGCGTGAGTCTGGCACGTAGTGGAACGCGGTGCGGATCCGCTCAAGGGGCAGCCCCGTGATCTGATGCCAGGCGAGCCGGTACACGGATAGCTGCAGTGCGAGCGCGCGGCGCCGTGCGGGCGGCGGTGCGTGCCCCGTCTTCCAGTCCACGATGATCACCCCATCGGGTCCGTCGGTGCCGTCAGGATCCGCAAACACCGCATCGATGACACCTCGGACCATGAAGGGACCGAGCTGCACCTGCACGCTGCGTTCGACGGCGATCGGCGTTCGCCCGGACCAGGACGAATCCGTGAAGGCACGGCGCAGCTCCTCCAGGGAGGGCGCATCCGGGTCATCCGGTTCGAGATCGGTGAGGTCGTCGAGGTCCTCGAGATCCAGCAGAGCTGCGTCGCTCCACCTGTGCTCGAGCCAGGCGTGGAAGGCGCTGCCGCGACGCGCAGCAGGTGAGGGGCGACGCGGCACGGGGCGCAGAAGCGCGAGCGCCGCGGCCTCGGGGTCATCGACCAGGCGCACGAGTCGAGAGGCAGACTGCTGCACGGGCATCGGCACGTCGTGGCGTGCGGTGCGAGCGGCGAGGTCCGCCAGCACCCGCCGCACGGGTTCCTCCGGCGCCACCGCGGGAGCGCGCAGAGCCTCGAAAAGCAGGTCGGAGGCGCGGTCACGCGCCTGCTCGGCCGCCCCCGTCTCGGGCGGCCACAGAGCGATGCGCGGGGCCGCGTCGAGGGGGTTCTCCTCCGGGATCGTCTCGCTCGTGCGGAACCGTTCGGGAACCAGGTCGAGCGCTTCCTGGAGGTAACGGGAGCGTGGGCGAGCGGTGGACAGCCCCTCGCGCCACGCGGCTGAGGTCAGCAGAAGCCGCCGACGCGCACGGGTGATCGCGACATACATCAGACGCCTGTCCTCCAGCAGGGATTCCTCGCCGCTGGCCAGATACCAGTCCTGAAGGATCCGCTCCGCGTCGACCTGTGTGTCAGCCTGAGCCCAGGCGAGCTCCGGCAGTGTGTCGGCGTCGCCGCGCAGCGCCGTGGGCACAGTGGCATCAGCGAGCGGGCCGAGCCACCCGCTATCGGGAACCCGTACGCGGCCCGTGTCGTCGGCGCGCGCTCGGCGCAGATCGTAGGAGGGCACCGATCCCTCCGTGAGCCCGGCGATTGCCACGAGATCCCATTCCAGGCCTTTGGCGGAGTGCATGGTCACCACGGTGACGGCGGCGGGATCCGGGACCGCATGCTGCTCCCCCACGCTGAGCCCGGCTTCACGGTCCTCGCTGATTTCGAGCAGGTCCAGCCATGCACCCAGGTCCGCGCTACGGGCTGTGCGGGCGAAGGCGGCAGCGTGGTCACGCAGGGCATCGAGGTCGGCAAGCGCGCGGCGGCCATGGGCGCCTGTGGTGTCGTCTTCTCTATTCAGGACGGCAAGATCCACATCCAGAGCCTGTACCGCAGCGGTGATGAGGTCCGGCAGCGGCAGGGGCAACAGCCGCCGGATGTCTCGCAGGTGTTTCTGGAGGATGGCGAGTCGGCGCCGGGCCGTGGCGCTGAGGGAACGACCGTCGCGGTCGGTCCAGTCCTCGGGTGGGAGATCGTCGAGCCCATCAACCAGGGTGACCTGATCAGCGTCATCGGGCGGGGCCGACGGGTCAGGTGCACCGGAACCGGCGCGGCGACGGGAGCCGAGATGGGACGTCCAGGCTCCGAGCACCGCCAGATCACGAGCCCCCAGTCGGATCCGCGGACCGGTGAGCAGGCGCATCAGGGCATCCCCGCGAGACGGATCATGTGCGCAGGTCAGCAGGGCACGAACATCGGCGACGGCGGGCCGGTGCAACAGACCACCGAGCCCCACCACGTCGACGCTGAGACCGGCTGCCTCCAGTTCCTGGGCGATCACGGGGATCTGCCGTCGCGCTCGCACGAGCACCGCTGCGCTCAGGGGTGCGTCAGGCTCAGCCGTGTCGCGGCACCGCTGGATCCAGGCTGCGATGGCTTGTGCCTCGCGCTGGGTGTCGGCCGCCTCGCAGATCTCGACCGCACCTTCGCCAGCGCCGGGGCGTGCCCGCAGCTCTGGCACGCGCAGACCGGCGGCGGCGTTGCGCAGAGGCTGGGCGATCCGGTTGGCGAGGGCGAGCACGGCCTGGTCATTGCGCCAGGAGGTGGACAGCGTGCGCTGCGTCACCGGTTGCTCGGTGGCGAAGGCGCGGGTGAAGGATGCCAGGGACGCGGCGGAGGCGCCGCGCCATCCGTAGATGGCCTGCTGGGGGTCGCCGACGGCGATCGCGGGATGCCCAGCACCGAACAGGTCGGCGAGCAGTTGCAGCTGGGCCACAGAGGTGTCCTGGAACTCGTCGAGCAGCACGACGCGGTGCTGGGTGCGGGCGAGGTCGCGCGCAGCTGGTACCTCGCGTGCGATCCGTGCAGCGAGGGCCACTTGGTCGGCGAAGTCGAGTCGGCCGCTGCGCATCCGCTCGGCGGTGAACGCCTCGAGGAGATCCACGAGGTCCAGGCGTGCTTCCAGTCCGGTGAGTGTCGTGGCGACGGCCGGTGGTGCCGTGCGCTTTCGGCCTTCCGCCTGGAGCGGGATGGAGGTGAGGTGATGCCGCATTGCCTCCAGCTCATCGCGCAGCTCGGCGGGCGTGCGCAGATGGTCGGCGAGTGAGGAGGTCAGCGAGATCACGGCCGCCGTGAGGGTGGCGGCTGATGCCGTGGTGGTGGCCGGGGCGTCCCAGGCTTCGACGAGTTCGTGCGCAAGCTGCCAGGCGGCAGAGGCCGACATCATGGTCAGCTCGGAATCGAGGCCGATCGCGAGGGCGTGTTCCATCACCAGGTCGAGGGCGAACCCGTTGTAGGTGTGGACCACGGGTCGCTCGCCGATCACGTCGTCCTCGCTGCGGGAGAGGCCGTCGGGCACGGGCATCCCGTTGGTGCGCAGTACACCGGTGAGGGCGGCAAGGCGTGCACCGATACGTTCGGCGAGCTCGTGAGCGGCTTTCCTGGTGAAGGTGAGGCCCAGGACGTCACGGGGGCGAACGATCTCGTTGGCGATCAGCCAGACCACGCGCGAGGCCATCGTCTCCGTCTTACCGGATCCGGCGCCGGCGACCACGAGCATCGGTTCCAACGGCGCTTCGATGATCGCCACCTGCTCATCGGTCGGTGCTGGCTGCTGCAGCAGGTCCGCAACCTGCGCCGCGCTCAGGTGCGGTGACGGTGAATTCACAGCTGCGCTCCTTCCGTCTGCAGGGGGCAGGATGTGCGCACCGCGCACAGGTCGCAGTGGCCGCAGCGGCGCGCCTGCACCTGTGCATCGGCGAGGCTCTCCCCCACCTGCGCCACGATCCGGTCGAACCAGTCCGGGACCTCGGCACTGGGCAGCGCGGTCTGGGTGCGCACTGCCGCCTTACGGGTGCCCGTGCCGACATACACGAGCGATGCCCCTGCGAGGCGTTCGCCGGCACCGCCGCCGAGGGTGTCATCGATGGCTCCGTCGCGCACCGCCGCCTGATATGCGGCGAGCTGAAGGTCCTCCTCGGCCTGTCGGGCGCTCTTCGCGCGTCGCCCCGTTTTGAAGTCGATCACGCGCACGCTCGCGGCATCGCCGTCGATCCTGTCGATGCTTCCGCGCAGGTGCACACCGTCCAGGTCGATCGCAAACGGCGCTTCGACCGCCAGGGGGGCAGGCGTTGCTGCCACATAACCGAGCAGACTGCGCGCCGCCGCATCCGCCTGTTCACGTGTGCGTCGGCCGCTCCAGGTGGCCTCCAGGCGCAGAGGGCGCAGCCGGGCGTGGAGCTCGGCGAGCAGGTCAGGGATCTGCTCGGGTGTGGGATGCGGATGCTGCTGGGCCAGAGCGTGCAGTGCCGTTCCGATGGCCTGCGATGGGGAGGGAGCGCGGCTGCCGCCGGAGCGTTCGAGCAGCCACGCCACCGGGCACTGGTGCGCGAGGTCGAGTGCCGATGGGGACAGTCGCAGTGCAGCCCCCGGTACGCGCAGCGGTTCGGTGCTACTGGGGCGCTGGTGGTACCAGGCATCGGGGTCTGTTCCGGGCGCCCCGGCGCGGGCGAGCAGGGCGAGTTGGGCGGCCGCATCCCGGGCACGGTCGTCGCTGCCGGTGTGCAGCGTGCGACGCAGCGCCGCGACCAGGCGTCGCGCGTCGGGAGACGGCCCGGGGTCACTGGTGAGCACCGCGGGATCGACCCACGGCTCTGCGTGCTGCACGGCGGCGCGTTCGATCGCGGTGAAGAGGGCCGACGGACTGAGATCCGCACCATCCACGGCGGTCACGAGTACGCGGCGACGCGCCCGCGACATGGCGCTGACCGCGAGGCGTAGTTCGTCGGCAAGCACGCTGTGACGTTGCGCCGCGCGCACCTCGGGCAGGCTCAACGGATGCTGCGCGGCATCGGCGAGCGCCAGCTGCTCGGCGCCGAAGACGCTCGAGCGGATTTGCAGGTTCGGCCAGGCCCCCTCCTGCAGCCCGGCAAGCACAACGGTGTCACGGCTCAGGCCGGCGAGCTGGGCGGGTGTCAGCACATCGACCAGGCCGCGGCGCTGCGCAGTCGGGGCGAGCGTGTCTTCGGGGATGGCCTGGCTGCGCACGTGATCGATGAGGTCCTGGACGTCGGCCTGGGGCCTGCGTTCGACGAACCGCTCGCATACGGCGAACAGTGCCGTGAGTGCATCTAAGCGACGGCCGATCAGGCGCGCACGCGAGGCCTGCGCCTCGGTGCCGGTCTCGACGGCCGCCCGCTGCCAGCCGGAGGAGAGCCCGGCCGCGTCCCAGGCTGCCCACAGGGTCTGGGCAGGACCGTCCGCGGCGGCACGGCGTGCGGCGCGGATCATGGCGCGCAGCCGGTGCACCGGTGCGGTGCGGCGGTCTGCATGGTCAGCAGGCAGCAGACCGGGGATGTTCTCGCGCACCAGGGCACGGGCGAGCAGCCGGGCAGAGTCCACCGGCGGGTGCGGTTGTGCATCACGTGAGGGCTCAGGTGCGCCATGGCGTGACGCATCGAGCAGGTCTCGCCGGACCCGCCTCAGGCGTAGCGCATCCGCATCGCCGAAGGGTCCGCGCAGCAGCCGCAGGGCATGCTGCGGATCAGGCTCGGTGCCCTCGCTATCCGACGCGCGGTCTGCACAGGACACCGCGATCTCGACGAGGTCAAGAAGGTCTGCGATCACCTGTTCGTCGCGCAGTGCGCCGAGCCGTCGGGGGGTGCGCACCGGCAGCCCGGCTCGAGTGAGGTGGTCCGCGAGACGATCCACGGCGGCGCCAGAGCGGCAGATGACCGCCATCTCGTCGTAGGGGACCTGGTCATCGTGATGGACATGGCGCAGGGCGTTGGCGATGAACCGTGCCTGTTCAGCGTCATCCACGGCGAGCGCGGTCGCGACTCCCGCGGCCGTCAGCGGCTCGGCTGCCGCGGAGCCATCGTCGGTGTTTTCCGCCTGCGTCTGGGGGCTTCGACGTGTGGTTGCCGGGGCACCGGCCAGCGGGAGCCGCCCTCGCAGTCCGCTCACCAGATAGGTGATGCGGGCATCGCTACGGGTGGTGGCGGTCAGGGTGACCTCGTCCACCTGGTCCCCCAGTGCGTCCGCCCAGAGACGGCTGGCGTGCGGCACGCCCCCGCGAAAGCTCTCAACTGCCTGATCCGGGCTGCTGGTCACGAGCACCTGGGATCCGGCGCGCACGAGTGCACTGAGCAGGTCAACAGCGGCGGAGGTCATGTCCTGGGCATCGTCGACGATCACGCGCCGGGGCAGCCGTGTCGCGCCGCCCTCCGCACGGCGCGCGGCCTGGCGCACAAGACTGCCTGAGTCGAGCCGTCGGCCCGCATCCAGCGCCGTCGCTGATTCGAGGTCGAGCACTCCCAGATAGTCCTCGAGCAGGTCGGCGGCATCGACCCACGCCGGGCGCGCGTGGAGCTCGCCCAGTTCTGCTAAGCGCCGGGGGGTGAGCCCAAGGTCGCCGGCCCGCGTCACTGTCTCACGCAGCTGTGTCCGGAACCCGGGAAGCTGACGGGCTGCGGGATCCGCCTTCAGATGCCAGCCATGGCGAGCACTGATCAGCTCGGCCAGGAGCGCGTCCTGCTCTGCGCCGGTCACGAGTGAGGGTTCGGGCCGACCGGCGTGAACCTCGGCGTCCCTGATGAGTGCGAAGGCGAAGGCCGCTGGCGTCATCACCCTCACGTGAGCCCGGCTGTGCGCACCCAGGATGTTCTGCAGATGAGCGGCGAGGGAGCGGCGAGGAGCCAGCACGATCACCTCGCCCTCAGCCGCAGCGTGGGTTATGCCAGCAGGTCGAACGTCAGCGGCGGCGAGCACCACCGTGGTTCGCCCGCTGCGTGGTGCTCCGTGCACGAGAACGCTGCGCCCGGCGCGGAACAGCTCGAGCGCTCGCAGCTGGTCGTGGTCGAGCTCGTCCGGCGACAGGAGCATCCATGCTGCCTCACGATCCGGTGCGACCAGGCGAATCCGCTCCGACAGGCCCGTTCGACGTGTTCGTGACCTGGGTACCACCGGCAGCTCTCCTTCCTGCGCTCCGCATCGTGCCTGCGTTCCACATCGTGACGGCTGCGCGTGCAACGGGTCCTATTCGATCATCGCCGTCCGACAGACGATGCGCCGGTCCGGGAAGGAGCCCGACAGCCCTAGACTTGCCGCACGCACTGTGTCTGTTGTCCACGATTTTGCTGGGCTCCCGTACTGCCACCGGGGCCCTGCCGCCCGGAGGTCCCTATGGCGTCAACGCCCCGTATGCCGCGCGAACAGCGTCGAGCCCAACTTCTCGAACTCGCCACGGAGCTGTTCATCGAGCGCGGATTCCAGGGCACCTCCATGGACGACATTGCGGGCGCGGCTGGGGTCACCAAACCTGTGCTGTACCAGCATTTCTCCTCAAAAGAGGAGCTGTACGGCGTGGTGATCGAGATCACCGGGAAGCGGCTGCTGAATTCAGTGGTAGCGCTCGGAACGATCCCCGGCTCCACTGAAGAGCGCGTCCGCCACGGCATCGCGAAGTTCTACGACGTGGTGCGCCTGGACAACACGCTGCGTCTGTTCACCGGCCACGAGACCATCTCGCCGGAGGTGCAGCAGCGGGTGAGCGAGATCCTCGACCAGGGCTCGGTTGCACTCGCGAAAGTGCTGACTGACTCCCGCCAGATCGACCACGAGCAAGCTCGCGTGCTCGGCCGCGCCATCCTCGGCCTCACCCAGGCCACCGCCGTGATGCTCGATGAGTCCGTCTCTCCTGAGCAACGTCACCAGATCGTCACGGTCACCACGAGCCTGATCGTCCGCGGTCTGACGGGATTCGCGCCGTTGGACGAACCGCGCGTGGCCGGTGAGGTATCCCCAGGCTGACCCACCCCACGTGGCGACCACCGGCGGGGCGAGCAGCTATCGGCCAACGCACCGTCGGAGTGGGAGCCCCGTTACACTCGCTACGCAGACACGAACGACGGGCTTGTGACGCGCTCAGCACCGTCAGCCCGGCACAGCGATGGGAAGGACACCAGTGGAGATCCGCATCGGCATCCAGCACTCCCCGCGGGAGATTGTGATCGAGTCCGACGACGCCGCCGAGGCGGTCACCGAGACCCTGCGTACCTGTGTGGACGAAGGCAGCACCATCGCGATGAAGGATGCGCGCGGCCGCACGGTGATCGTGCCGGGCGCGAAGGTCGCCTACATCGAGGTCGGCAGCGACGAACCGCGTCGCGTCGGCTTCCTGGGCTGAGCCCGCCCCCTTCTGCACGCTGTGAGTGCTTCTGAGCGCACCGCCGACGATGCTGCAGCACCGAAGCGCTGGCCCCGCCGCCGCCTGCGCGCGCTGCAGCTGCTGCTCACCGTTCTCGTAGCGCTCATCGGCGCAGCCATCGGCATCGCCCTGGTTCCGGCCACGCAGACGACCGTCGGCCCCCTGACAGCGACTGTGCATCTGCGCCCCTCCTTCGCGTCCGACACCGCAATTCTCTTGCCGCCGGCTGGCGAGGTCATTTTCGACTCTCACCGTGCCCCGGTGCGTATTGAGGCGCGGGTGACAGGGGTCGATATCGGCAAGGCCGAGGAGCTTCTGTACTCGGATGATGCCCTGGCCGAGCTCGAGTCCACGGCGCCGAACGCGATCACTTCTGCTGCTGCAACCAACGCAGCACTGAACACCCTGTTCGCGACGCTCGGCGCCGGCGTCGCCGTCGCGCTGGCTTTCCGCCGCACACGCCGATCGCTGATCGCCGGCGGTGTCGCTGCTGGCGTGGTCCTGGGCAGCGCAGCGCTGACGACCGCCACGTTCCGCCCCGAGTCGCTGAACCAGCCGCGGTTCGACGGGCTCCTGTCACAGGCCGCCTACGTGGCGGATCTGGGCCAGGGCACTGTGGTGAACTACGCGAACTACCGCTCGATCCTCGCCGAGTTCGTGGGGCAGGTCTCCGCGCTCTACATCGCTGCCGATCAGCTGCCGGCCGGTTTCTCCGATGAGGACGTCGTCACCGTGCTGCACGTCTCCGATATTCACGACAACGTGCAGGCCTTCGACGTGATCGAACAACTGGACAACCAGTTCGACCTGGATCTCGTGATCGACACCGGTGACATCGTCTCGTGGGGAACGAGCTGGGAGAACGATCTGCTCAGTGCCGTCGGCCGCCTGAATGTGCCGTACGTATACATCAAGGGCAACCATGACGGCGCCGCCACCGCCTCGATGGTCGAGAACCAGCCCAATGGCATCGTGCTCGATAATGAGGTGACCGAGGTGGAAGGTCTGACCATCGCGGGCATCGGTGATCCGCGTTTTGCGGCCGACGACGACTCCGACGCTGGCGGCTGGCGTGAGGGGAAGGAAGCAGTCAAAGCGTCCGGTTTCCAACTAGGCGACACCATTGAGGACTACAACAACGCCCACCCCGATTCCCCTGTGGACGTCGCGCTGATCCATGATCCCAGTGAGCCTGCTGGCCTGCTCGGGCGCACTGATCTGGTGCTGTCCGGGCATATGCACACCTCTGAGGTGCATCTGGACCGCGATGGCAGCGGCACCGACTGGATGGTCGTGGGCTCCACGGGTGGCGCACTCGCCAGCGGCGGTGTGCGCCCCGTGCTCGCCGGCGGTAAGCCGCGGGACCTCACCGCGCGTCTGCTGCACTTCGACCGGTCCACCGGTGACCTCATTTCCTACGACGACATCGTGATGGGTGGTCTCGGGCTTGTCTCCGTGTCGGTGTCTCGCCATCAGATGCCTGCTGAGCACGCCGAGTTGCGCCCGCCGGAGGGTGAGCCCACGCCTGATTCGCCGATCCACCAGGATGAAGGCGAGTCTGTTCCCGACCAGGAGCGCGTGACGCCGACGGATCCCGCGCATCCGTGGCCTGCGAGCGATGCCGGCGGTGAGCCCCCTGCCGACCCGCGTCAGAACGAGCGGAACAGCCGGAGTGGCCGTTTAGACCAGGACCCTGCAGACGGCGAACAGTGACCGAGGGCTCACCGGCCAAAGCTGGCTGATGGCCACAGCTCGAGCGTCCCGCAGCGCTGGGTGTTCCACGGCGGTGAGCGTGCCCGTGCTGCTGGCGTGACTCCTCTCGCGCCGCCGGGCGGCATACGGGGCGGGCGTCCTGTGCCGGGCTACCATGGCAGGGCATATCCGAGATCAGAGAGTTGAACTGTGCCCGAAACCAGCCAGCACACCCCCGAGGCCGCCGCCGTCGAGCAGAGCTCCGGCGCCCCCGAACCCATCGCCGCTCACGTCGGCGCTACCGAAACCGCCGTCGCTGCCGAGGTCCCCGCCGAGCGCACCTTTGCCGACTTCGACGTGCGCCCCGACATCGTTCAGGCACTTGCCGCCAAAGGTATCGTCACCCCTTTCCCCATCCAGGCAATGACCCTGCCGGTGGCGCTGCGTGGCCGCGACATCAT
This sequence comes from Brachybacterium timonense, assembly GCF_900258505.1. Classification (GTDB taxonomy): domain Bacteria; phylum Actinomycetota; class Actinomycetes; order Actinomycetales; family Dermabacteraceae; genus Brachybacterium; species Brachybacterium timonense. Next base: position 1,165,501 of record NZ_LT984895.1, on the reverse strand, counting down.
CGGCCAGGCGAAGACCGGTACCGGCAAGACCCTCGGCTTCGGCATCCCGATGCTGCAGGCCACCGTGGCGCCTGGGGAGGACAATCCCGACGGGCGTGAGCTCGGCAAGCCCCAGGGGCTCGTGGTGCTGCCCACGCGCGAGCTTGCCGTGCAGGTCGCGCAGGATCTGCAGGATGCTTCCGCGAAGCGTCCGGTGCGCGTGCTCACCGTCTATGGCGGCCGCGCCTATGAGCCGCAGATCGAAGCACTCGCCAAGGGCGTGGACATCGTGGTGGGCACTCCGGGCCGTCTCATCGATCTGATGCGCCAGAAGCACCTGGACCTCTCGCATGTGCGCACTGCGGTGCTTGATGAGGCCGACGAAATGCTCGACCTGGGCTTCCTGGAGGACATCGAGACGATCCTGCGCGGTGTGCCCGCGAAGCGTCAGACGATGCTGTTCTCCGCCACCATGCCCGGCCCGATCCTCGCTCTTGCGCGACGTTTCATGGATCGTCCCACGCATATTCGCGCCCACGACCCCGGTGACGAGTCCCGCACGAAGGCAGACATCAAACAGGTGGTCTACCGCGCTCACCAGCTCGACAAAATCGAGGTGATGGCACGTCTGCTGCAGGCTCGTGGCCGCGGTCTGACGATCGTGTTCATGCGCACTAAACGCCAAGCGGATCGCGTGGCCGAGGATCTGGCTTCGCGCGGCTTCGCTGCGGCTCCCCTGCACGGCGACCTCTCGCAGGGCGCTCGCGAGCAGGCGCTGCGCGCCTTCCGCCACGGCAAGATCGACGTGCTCGTCGCCACCGACGTCGCGGCCCGCGGCATCGACGTCGAGGACGTCACCCACGTGGTGAACTGGAACTGCCCCGATGATGACAAGACCTATCTGCATCGCACCGGCCGCACCGGCCGCGCGGGGAGGAAGGGCACGGCTGTCACCTTCGTGGACTGGGAGGATCTGGCCCGCTGGGCGCTGATCGCCCGACAGCTCGGCATGGAGTCCACGGAAGCCGTGGAGACCTACTCCACCTCCGAGCACCTGTTCACCGACCTGGACATCCCCGAGGGCACGAAGGGCACGCTGCCCAAGGAGGCTCGTACCCGTGCGGGCCTGCATGCTGAGCAGATCGAGGATCTGGGCGGCCCCGAGTCCCGTCGCGAGCGCGCTGGTGGGCGGTCGCGTTCGGGTTCCCGTGGGGCCGGCCGCTCTGAAGGATCCGCCCGTCGGGATGGGGAAGGAGCGCGCTCGGAGGAGAAGCCGAGGCGTCGTCGCAACCGTCGGCGCACCAAGCGGGTAGCGGGCGAGGTCGTCTCCTCGCAGGGCAACGGGGCCTCCCCCCACGAGAGCGGTTCCGAGTCGGCGCCGCCAGCGGGTGGCGAGTCGTCAACCGGTTCTGGCAACGGGCCGACGCGTCGGCGTCGTTCCCGTGGCGGTCGCGGGCGCGGTGGTCGCGGTCGAGGCGGTTCGTCGGCACAGCCATCGACCGGCTCTGAGAGTGGCGCCTCCGGCACGGGCGACGTCTCGGGCTGAGACTCTGATCGCAGCTCTCAGGCGGGTATTCAGGCGGGGATGATGCCCCACTCCGTGAGCACCTGCTGTAGCGAGTCGAAGATCATCTGGGTGGAGATCGCGGCCAGCAGCACGCCGGAGATACGGGTGACGAGCGTGACGCCGCCGCGGCCCAGCACCCGGGCGATCACCCCGGAGAAGCGCATGAACACATACATGAGCACGGCCATGGCGATCAGCGCGAGCACCATCGCCACGACGTGACTGGTGCGCCCCTCGGCCTGCTCGGCGAACAGCATGACGGCCACGATCGCGCCCGGGCCGCCCAGCAATGGCATGCCCAGGGGAACAAGGGCCACGTTGACGCCCTCACTGCCGCCCATCTCTTCCTCTTTGCCGGCCAGCAGCTGCAGCGCGATGAGCAACAGGAGAAGACCACCCGAGAACTGCAGCGCCGGCAGCGAGATGTGCATGTAGGTGAGGATCAGCCTGCCGAACACAGCGAATACGCTGATGATCAGCACGGCCACGCCCACGGCCATGGCGGCGACGCGTTGGCGCTGCGTGTGAGTCATCGTGGCGGTCAGCGCCATGAAGATCGGGATGATGCCGGGCGGGTCAATGATCACGAACAGCGTGACGAAGACACTCGCGAAGAACGGCAGATCAATCAGATTCACGGAAGGATGACCTCGGTGGTGCTGCGGGCAAGGGCCAGGAGCGTGTCAAGGACCTCCCCGCCGGTGAGATGCTCTCCGAGCCGGTTCGGCTTGCCCGATCCATGATAGTCGCTTCCGCCTGTGACCAGCAGTCCTTCTCGATCGGCCAGGGCGCGTAGCTCAGCGCGGGCAGCCTCATCGTGCTCGCGGTGATCGACCTCAATGCCGGCGAGCCCGGCATCGATCATCTCGTGCAGGAGGTCATGCGGCACCGCAGTGCCCCGCATCCCGGACGCGGGATGGGCCGCGATCGCGGCGCCGCCGGCGCGCACGATCACTTCTACAGCGCGGCCGGGCGACGGGGCGTAGTGGCGCACGTAGTAGGGGCTGTCGGAGCGCAGCAGCGTGTGGAACGCCGCCGAGCGGTCCGGTACGATCCCGGCTGCGACCAGCGCGTCGGCGATATGCGGCCGTCCGATCGTGGTGTCGTTATCGCCCACCTGGTCCAGGACATCCTGCCAGGTGATCGGATGGTCCTGGCTGATGAGCTCGACCATGCGCTGTGCACGCTCGCCACGCGAGCGCCGCGCCTGAGCCAGTTCCGACGCCAGCTCGGTGGACTCGGACGGGTCCACCAGCAGGGCGAGAACATGCACGCTGAGATCGTCATGCTCGGCAGACACCTCGATCCCCGGCACCGCGACGACGCCACTCGCCGCAACAGCCGCAGGCAGCTCGGCCCAGCCGCGCACGGTGTCGTGATCCGTCAGAGCGAGCACGTCGAGCTGCGCCGCCCGGGCTTGCGCGAAGAGCTCTGGCACACTGCACGTGCCATCGGACCACGTGGAATGGGCATGCAGATCGATACGGGCATCACTGCCCGGCGCACAGGGCGGGGTGGACATGGGCCCAGCCTAGACGGTATGGGTGGCCCCGGATTGGGGTGAGGGCTCTGGCAGGCCGGGGCCTCACCGCGCAACGATGCGTGGGTTGCCGGACAGGGTGGGCCTGTCTGGCCTTTCCGACATACGTGGGAGGCCCCGGTTGTTTACCGAGCGTACGAGTGTTGGTCTGGATGTGCATGCCCGCAGCGTCGTGGCGCATGCGATGGACGTCCAGACCGGAGAGATCTTCAAAGCAAGACTCTGTCCAGACCCGGCCGAGGTGGCGGCCGGTAGCGCCCTGAGGCGACTTCCTCGGCGACGAAGCGCGCATAGTGGTCATCGAGGGTGACAGAGATGCTCTGAGCCATGCTGTAAGGATGCCAACTCTGGAGACCGCGCACTCGCCCGTTAACGTTAGCTCGGCCGAAGAGTCTCGTTAACCTTAACAACGAGCGCGGCTCTTGTTAACCTTAACAGCATGCGCCGATCCGTGGACTGCCCCTTCAGCACCCAGCCAGATGTCGTTCCGCCGATCTGGGCCGGTCGGCACGATGAGGTCAACGACTGGGTGGATATCGTGCGCCCGCGCAGAGTGGACGGGCTCCCCGAACGCCCCCGCCTTATCCTCGCGGAGGCCGGGCTCGGCAAGTCGACGCTCGTCGGCTACATCACCGAGAACGCGAAGGAGCGCGGGGATCTCGTCACCGGCCAGTTGCGGATCCCTCTCGGAGCCGATCCGCTCGCGATCCTCGCCAGCGCGCTCCTGGACCTGTCCGGCGAGATCGGCTTCAGCAAGGCCGACACGAAGATCGGCAACCTGCTCGCCCGCGTCACCTCGATCTCAGCCAAGGGGGTGTCTGTGGCAATGCGCGAGCAAGAGACGCCGGAGGCATTCGCAGCCCTGCGCGAGCTGATGATCCGCATCGGCGAGGCCGCGGCGCACCGGAAGGACACTGTCGTCCTGATCCACCTCGACGAGGTCCAGAACATCACCGACCCCGCGGTGCTCTCGCAGCTGCTCATCATTCTCGGGGACGTCACCTCAAAGAAGATCGGCGTCACGACGGCCTCGAACATGGTCATCGAGCGCTACCTGCCGATCGCCGTCTACCTCACAGGTCTGCCGGACTTCTGGGACATGGCCTCCGCCCGGCGCGGTGCCACCTTCGGACGCCGATTCGACCGCAGAGTGCTCTCCCCGTTGAGCGACGAGGACCTCGAGATGGCACTACAGTCCTTCGTCCTCGACGGCTGGCCCGTGCCGGACGAGCAGGGCGGCACGATGCGCATAGGCATGGAACCTGCTGCGCGTGACGCAATCCTGGACCTGTGCCAGGGCGAGCCGTTCCTGTTCCAGCTGGCCGGCTACCACGCCTGGTACGCCGGGGACTCGGAGGTCATCACCAGGGCCCAGGTGCTGCGTGGCTGGCAGACGGCCAAGCGCGAGGCGCGGGACCACGTCGAGCGGATCCTCGAGCGTCTCCCGGAGAAGGAGGCGCAGATGATCCAAGCGATGGCGACACTGGCCCCCGAGGAGCGGGCGCTGAAGAACATCGCCTCCGAGATGGGCTACTCCAACTCCACGCAGGTCGCCTCCTTCGCCAAGCGGCTGGATGCGACCCGCGGGCTCATCAACCGCGGAGCGAACTACAGTTTCCGCCACCGGGCGCTCGAGGCACACCTGGTCCGGGACTGGCCCGAGCTCTCCGAGGATTACTGAACTGAGGCTCTCGGAGCGACGTCATTCGAACTCGTGCATTTGTGAGAAAGACCGACCCCCTGATGCATACTCTTCCCACGACCACCCGCAGATGTGCGATCGCGACAATCGCAGCTCGTCGAGAGCGGCAGGATGCCTCGCTTAGCCGCCGCCTCGTCCGCGACGAGCGCTGCTCGGGTCAATACACAAGCGCACACCTCCCCGCCCCACCTCCGCCTACAACTCTGCGTTCGCCATAACGCGAGACGAAGGGGACGAGCATCCCGGTAGGGACCCGAAGACATCAGGAGCGACGGCTGCGATTTGACTCACTCTTTAGCCGTACATAGCCTGCTTGCGCCCCGATGGAGATGGCGGAATGGGGCCGCCATGCAGTCAAACCGAGGGGATGAATGGAAATGTCCATTTTTGCTGAACTGAACGTCGATCGCAGACGCGCTTTTGTACTGGGGGGAGGCGCGTTGGCCGTAGCCCTGGTCGGCACCGGGACTACCACCTCGGCCTCAGCCTCACCGACGCAGCCCCTCCCGCAAGGCAAGAGCGCGACAGGAAAGTCTGCAACCCTCGACCTCACGGACGAGCAGATTGCCGCTGCCGACAAGTTCGTTACCCAGAACGGCACGGCCTACGAGCTGGACGAAGCGGCCGCCGAACGTGAACTCGGCCCATCCGCCACCGACGAGGTGCGCAAGGCTGTCGAGGACTGGAACGAGAGTGTCGGGGCCGGAAGTACCAGCGGAGCCATCACGCCCCAGGCCGGCGGCAAGAGCATCTACACGGATCCATCTCGGGCCACTGGTACGGCCTTAAGATCCACTTCGACAGCTACCTTGCCGGCAAGATCACCGCGGGGACCGCTACGGCCTCCGCCATTGCCGGAGGCATCGGCCTCGCGACGTCCGAAACCGCTGTAGGGGGTATCGCCGGCGGAGTCGTCGCGACCGCACTCGCTGCCGCAAGTGGAATCATCGGGATGTGCGCCGAAGAGGACGGCTGCGTGACCTGGTACTGGCTGCTCACCGGGCATGGCGGGTGCAACCCCTTCGCCTGACCCGCTTAATCCGCGCCAAGAAAGGATTGGTCAATGCGAAGCCTTCGACCAATAGGATACATACTTGTAGCCATCGGGATTCTCCTGGGAGTACTCACCTTCCTTGGCGTAATCCATCCACCGGCCTTCGTCACAATACTGCCGACCATTGGGATCATCATTGTGCTGATTGCCGAGGTTAGGCTGCGGCAAGCGCGGGAGTAGTTTCGCCTGTCCGCGGATGGTCCATCCAGACTGGACGTCCGGTAACGCACTGATTCGCCGCCCTCGCAACGAGTGCCCAAAAGAGGCGCGACGTGAGGGCGGCGAACGCGCCCACCCCACTTACCAGCCATCAGTGACCACCGAGACCACCCACAGGCTGTGGTCCGTCGAGGGATCCACCGTGTCGAGGTAGTCGCGGACCTGCTGGCCCGCCTCGGCGAGATCGTGGGCCTGCGTGACGACGTCGTCGCCGAGCGTAAGCTCCCAACGAGTGGCGTGGACCGTGACGCTGTTCATCAGTTCATCTCCCGGTCGGTGGGGTGGCCGGCCCGCGTCAGTCGAGCTCGACAGGCTCGATGAGCGAGGGGTCCGTGCGGTCGACCTTTCGGGCGTTGTTGACCTCGCGGCTGACCGGGTGGGTCACGAAGGTCGCAGCGATCTCCTCGGAGACCTCGCCGAGTCCCTGGTAGAGGTCCGCCTTCTCGTCGTCGTCGAGCTTGCCGGGGGCGAGCCACTCCCCCAGCTTGTCGTCCGGGAGGTAGGCGGGCATGCGGTCGTGGACCTCGCCGGCGGCATCCTTGGCCTCGCGGGTGATGATCGTGAAGGTGATGTCCCAAGACTCGCCGTCCTCGGACCTCCGCGCGGCAGAGAGGCCGGCAGCGTTCAGCAGGCCGCCGTCCTTGGGGTGCACAAAGTAGGGTTGCTTGGTGCCGTCCTCCTGCTCGCCCCACTCGTAGTAGCCGGTCATCGGCACGACGACGCGCTGCGAGGAGAACGAGCCGCGGAACATGCCGTTGGTCGTCACCGTCTCGTAGCGGGCGTTGATCGGCCGCAGGCCCTTCTCCTTGGCCCACGAGGGACGCAGACCCCAGTGAGCCGGCTCCAGTGCGCACGAGCTCGCCGCCGTCGTCGAAGTGCTCGCGCACGACGGGAACGAGCGTGGACGGGGCGATGGAGAAGACCGGAGACCAGTCCGGGCCCTCGCGATCAGCCTTGGTGGCGACGGAGGCGTGGAGCAGCCCCGCCTAGTCGTAGTCGAGAACGAACCTCCCGCACATCGCGGCCTCCTCATCGTTGATGAGGTCGAGCCTAGAGCGCTCGCCCCAGCCCGCCTCGGCATCACCAATCATGCCCAGCTCAGATGCACGTGAGAGCATGGCGGGCGTGAACACCGAGAGCACCGACAGCACCCAGAACACCACCACCGCAGCGCAGGCCCGCAGCACCGAGCAGGCGCAGACCTCGACCGGCAGGGACACCACCTCCGCACCGTCGGCCCCGGCATCGACGCCGGGCCCCACAGCAGAGGAACTGGCCTCACGCGGCGATTCGCGTTCGCAGCGCCCCACCAATGACGAGTTCCGCGATTTCATCTCCGGCAACTGGGATGAGACCGTGCCCGATGCCGCACGGCGAGAGGTCGCGGACTACACCCCGGCACGTCGCGACGCCCTGGTGCGTGCCCTGCCCGCCACCCGTCTCGTGTTGCCCGCCGGCGTATTGAAGGTCCGCTCCAACGACACCGACTATCCGTTCCGTCCGGACACCGCCTTCGCCTACTACGGCGGTCTGCAGGCGGATGAGGAGCCGGACAGTGTGCTCGTGGTGGAGCCGTCGGCCGAGGACCCCCACACCGCCACAGCAACCTACTTCTTCCGCCCGCGCGCCGGTTTCGACACCTCCGAGTTCTACGCCGACTCCCGTTACGGCGAGATGTGGGTGGGGCGTCGGCCCACCCTGGCCGAGAACGCTCAGCGACTTGGCATTGAATGCCGCCATATTGACGAGCTGCGCGATCATCTGGCCAAAGACGTCGGCGGTTCTCTGTCCCTTGCGGTGATGCCGCAGGTGGACGCGTCCGTGGAGGCGATGGTCGCCGAGATCCGGGAGCAGAACGGTCTGCCCGGTGGCGCGGACGCGGAACGCGAGAACGACCGGCTGCACGAGGTCGCCAGTGAGCAGCGCCTGATCAAGGATGGCTACGAAATCGCGCAGATGCGCACAGCCGTGGACGCCACCATCGATGGCTTCGAGAACGTGGTGCGCCACCTGCCCGAGGCCGTGGCTCACCACCGCGGCGAACGTGTGATCGAGGGTGTGTTCGCCCGCACTGCGCGCGCCGACGGGAACGGCGTTGGCTATGACACGATCGCAGCCGCCGGCGACCACGCGTGCACCCTCCACTGGATCCGCAACGACGGCTCGGTGCGCGAGGGTGATCTGGTGCTGATCGACGCCGGCGTGGAAGTGGATTCGCTGTACACAGCGGATGTCACTCGCACTCTGCCTATCAACGGCACCTTCTCCCCCGTTCAGCGCCGCATCTATGAAGCGGTCCTGGAGGCAGCCGATGCCGTGTTCGCGGTCGCGAAGCCGGGCCTGAAGTTCCGTGACCTGCACGCCACCGCGATGGAGGTCGTCGCTGGCCACCTCGAGGAGTGGGGGCTGCTGCCGGGGACCGCACAGGAATCGCTTGCGCCGAGCGGCCAGTGGCACCGCCGCTGGATGGTGCACGGCACGAGCCACCACCTGGGCATGGATGTGCACGACTGCGCGAAGGCGCGCCGGGAGATGTATCTGGACGCCGAGCTGCGTCCCGGCATGGTCTTCACCATTGAGCCCGGCCTGTACTTCAAGGAGAACGATCTGCTGGTGCCCGAGGAGATGCGCGGGATCGGCGTACGGATCGAGGATGACGTGCTGGTGACCGAGGATGGCGTGGAGAACCTCTCCGCCCGCGCCCCGCGCACTGTCGCGGAGGTCGAGGCGTGGATGGCATCTCTCACGCGGGCTGACTGAGGACCTGGCCAGAGCGGGAGCACTACCCTGGTCCCGTGAGTTCCCAGCAGCAGCGCTTCTATGCGGCACGTCTGGTCGGCACCTCGGTGTTCGATCCGATCGGCGATCGCGTCGGCACCATCCGAGATGTCGTGGTGGTGCCGCAACCGCGCACACCCGCCCGAGCGGTCGGCTTCGTGGTGGAGGTGCCGGGCAAGCGGCGCGTGTTCATGCCCGTCACCCGCGTCACGTCGATCTCGCCGGGACAGGTGATCTCCTCAGGGCTGCTGAACCTGCGTCGCTTCGAGAAGCGCTCCGCAGAGCTGCTGGTGATCGGCGATCTGCTCGATCGCGTGGTCACGCTGAAGGAGGACTCCTCGTCGGCTTCGGTGCAGGATGTGGCCCTGGACCACACCCGTCGGCGCGGCTGGGAGATCTCCCGTCTGCACCTGCAGCGGCGCGGCCGTGGGGGCCTTGGCCGGTGGGTCTCCCGCGGCGAGACGCTCACGGTCTCGTGGGACGAGGTCACCGGGCTGTGGGGCACTCAGGCAGAGCAGTCCGCTGCCCTGCTCGCCGCCTCCTACCAGGACCTCAAGCCCGCGGATCTCGCCGAAGTGATCCAGGAGCTGGAGTCCAAACGCCGCATCGAACTGGCTGATGAACTGTCGGATGAGCGACTGGCCGACGCGCTCGAGGAGCTCCCGGAGGACACCGCGATCGAGGTGCTCACGGGCCTGGAATCCCATCGCGCGGCCGACGTGCTCGATGAGATGGACCCCGACGACGCCGCCGACCTGGTGCAGGAATTGCCCGAGCCTGTGGCGGAGCATCTGCTGGGTCTGATGGAGCCGGAGGAAGCGGAGGATGTGCGCCGCTTGCTCGCCTACGACGAGTACACCGCCGGCGGCATGATGACCACCGAGCCGCTGATCGTTCCACCCGAAGCGTCGGTGGCGCACTGCCTGGCCATGATCAGCCGTGAGGAGCTGCCTGCCGCGCAGGCCTCGACGGTGCACGTGTGCCGCTCGCCGTTGGAGACGCCGACGGGTCGGCTGCTCGGGATCGTCCACTTCCAGTTGCTGCTGCGTGCAAGGCCGGACCGTGCCGTCGGCGAGATCCTCGATCGGGAGAGCCACGCTGTGCCGCCCACCACCCAGCTGGGCGAGCTCACCCGCGAGATGGCCACCTACAACCTGGTGTCTCTGCCGGTGGTGGATGAGGACGGGCATCTGTTGGGCGCGGTGACCGTGGACGACGTGCTTGACCATGTGCTGCCGGAGGACTGGCGCGAGATGGATGAGCCCGCGCCCACCACCGGCCAGATCGATCTGGCCGAGATCGCCCGCGGCACCGACCGCACGACGGCGAAGGGAGAGTGACCAATGGCTGACCGCGCACCAAGCCCGCTGGATGACCCCGCGCCTCGCGGACGCCACCGGTTCTCTCTGCCCCATCCGCTGCGCGGGGACGCCTTCGGTCGCGGCGCCGAAGCGTTCGCCCGCCTGATGGGTACGCCCGGCTTCCTTGTGGGCATGACCATCTTCTGCGCCGTCTGGCTGGGCTGGAACACGTTCCTGCCGGAAGAGGCCCAGTTCGACCCGCGGGCGCTGAACTACACCCTGCTCACGCTCATCCTGTCCCTGCAGGCCTCGTACGCGGCGCCCCTGCTGCTGCTGGCGCAGAACCGTCAGGATGACCGCGACCGCGTCCAGCTGGAGCAGGACCGCCAGTCCGCGGAGCGCAACCACGCCACCACAGACTTCATCACCCGCGAGATCGCCTCGCTGCGCATCGCCCTGAATGACGTGGCCACGCGCGACTTCGTCCGCGGCGAGCTACGCACCCTGCTCGAGGAGCTCGAGGCGGAGAACCTCGAGCAGCCGGAGACCACCGAGAGCTATCGGCAGCACGATGGGGCGCCCGACGCCTCGGATGCAGTGCCGACGAGCCGCGAGCATCACGCGGTGCTGCGTGCCCTGCTGCGCGAGGAGGTGCGGGCGGCACTCGCCGAACGCGACCCACAGGCCACACCCCTCCCGCAGAACCCGACCGACCAGCCGATCCACACCGATCAGGAGGACCCGTCTCGGTGACCGCCCCGCAGTCCCCCGCATCCCGCCCCGACGGCTCCGCGTCCCAGGAGTCGGCGCAGGATCCGCGTATCGCGCGCATCCATGAGGCGCTCGGCTCTGTGATCGATCCGGAGATCCGTCGGCCCATCACCGAGCTCGGCATGGTCGGAGACGTTCGTATCGACGCGGATGACACTGCGCACGTGACCGTTCTCGTGACGATCGCAGGCTGCCCGATGCGGGATCGAATCGAGCGCGACGCCGCCGAGGCCACCGCCACCGTGCCGGGGCTGTCTGCGGTGCGTGTGGAGTCCGAGGCGATGACCGAGCAGCAGCGTTCCGAGCTCACCGCCCGACTGCGCCAGGGCCGACGCCAGATCCCCTTCAACCAGCCCGGCACGCTGACGCGGATCTTCGCGGTGTGCTCCGGGAAAGGCGGCGTGGGCAAGTCGACCGTGACCGCGAACCTGGCGGCCGCAATGGCAGCCCAGGGCCTCAGGGTGGGCGTCATCGACGCCGACATCCACGGCTTCTCCATGCCCGGCATGTTCGGCGTGGCTGACCGGCCCACAAAGGTGGGCGACCTGCTGATGCCGCCGACGGCGCACGGCGTGTCGGTGATGAGCATCGGCATGTTCGTGCCCGAGGGGCAAGCGGTCGTATGGCGCGGCCCGAAAATGCATCGCGCGATCGAGCAGTTCGCTGCCGACGTGTTCTGGGGCGACCTGGATGTGCTACTGCTGGACCTGCCGCCCGGAACAGGTGACGTCGCGATCTCGGTGGCGCAGCTGCTGCCGACAGCGCGCATGCTGGTGGTGACCACCCCGCAGCAGTCCGCTGCGTCTGTGGCAGAGCGGGTCGGTTCGTTGGCGCGCTCAACCGAGCAGGAGATCGCCGGGGTGGTGGAGAACATGGCCGGGCTGACTTTGCCGGACGGCTCCGTGCTGGATGTGTTCGGCACCGGCGGCGGGGACCGGGTGGCGGCGTCCCTCAGTGAGGCGTCGGGGCGTGATGTGCCGGTGGTGGGTCGGATTCCGTTGGAGCCCGCGCTGCGTGAGGGCGCTGACGCGGGAGTGCCGCTCGTGGTCTCCAGCCCCGAAGATCCGGCGGCGGCGGAGCTGCGGCGGGTTGCGCATGAGCTGACCCATCAGCCGCGCGGGCTCGGGGGCATGTCGTTGCCGCTGGCGGTGCGGCGTTCCTAACGCCTCGGGCTGTCCTCAGGTGGCCTCGGGGTCGAAGGGGGCCCGCTGAGGGCCCTCGTCCTTCTTCGAGCTCGTCGAGCTCGATGAGCTGGAGGACACCTTGCGAGACGCGGCAGCGGCTCCGCCAGCAGCGGCTCCGCCTGCAGCGACCGTCATCGACTCTTTGGACGGCATCAGGTCATCCAGGCTCGTATCGCCCCAGGCCTCGCGGATGATACGACGCGGATCGTACTGACGGGGGTCGTATTTACGCAGGTCGTCGATGGCGATACCCATCTCGTCCTCGACCGTGGCGCGGGAGTCCTCCACCCAGCGCCGCGTGCGCCGCACCCACTGCATCACATTGCGCGTGTACTCCGGCATGCGCTGCGGACCCACGATGAGCAGGAACACGATGATCAGGACGAAGAACTCCCAGCCACTGGGAATGAAGCTCACAGAGCGTCACCGTCCTCATCGGCACCCGGGCCGGTCTCGTGTCCATTCGCGGAGCCTGATCCGCTCCGACTCAGCGGCCATTATGGCAGAGCGCACCTGGGTGCCGCGCCGTATGCGACCCGAGCTGACGTACTCTGGGTATTCGGATCCGCGGAGGCCGTGCAGCTGCTGTGCATGAGCGCTCGCGGCCGCGTGAACGTCGAGGGTCGCCCAGCGGCCGAAGGAGGCTGTGGCACATGGTGTCGGGCAAGGTGGCCGGGTGGTCCTTTGGCGAGGAGTTCATCGACGAGCAGACCCTGTACGCCGATGACGGCGTGCTCGCCCGGGCCCGTGAGCGCGGTGCCGAGCTGGGGGCCGATCCGGTGCTGCCGGGCGCTGGCGCCGTGCTGCGTCTGCTCGCGGCCTCGGTGGGGGCTCGCGCTGCCGTTGAGATCGGTACCGGCTCCGGGGTGGGATCCCTGTATCTGTTGGCTGGGATGGCGGCCGACGGTGTGCTCACGACGATCGACCCCGAGGTCGAGAATCAGCGAGCGGCACGGCTCGCCTTCAACGAGGCCGGCATCCGGCCGGCCCGGGTGCGCACGATCGCGGGTCAGCCGCGTGATGTTATCGGTCGGCTCACAGATCACGCCTACGACCTGGTGAGTTTCCCGGCACATGCGCCGCATGCCGTGGAACTGCTCGACCATGCCCGCCGGCTGCTGCGGCCGGGGGGCGTCCTGGTGCTCCCCCACGCGCTGTACCACGACCGGGTGGCGGATCCGACAGCCCGCGACGCCACCACACAGTCGGTGCGCGCTCTGTTGCGTTCGGTCCAGGAGTCAGAGGATCTGGTCGCAGCGCTCACCGGCAGCGGTGACGGTGTTCTCGCCGCTGTGCTGCGTCCCTGAAACGCCATGTGATACGCAACGACCCCGCCCCGGGCAACCCGGATGCGGGGTCGTGCCTGTCTAGGCCGGTGCGGACCGTGCGAGAGGCGTCAGGCCTTCCGGACACCGTCCAGAGCGTCGCGCAGCGCCGTCACCTCGTCCTCGTTGATCTCGACGACCAGGCGGCCGCCACCCTCGAGCGGGACGCGCATGATGATGGCGCGACCTTCCTCGACCACCTCGAGCGGTCCATCCCCTGTGCGCGGCTTCATAGCAGCCATGGTGCCTCCTGTGTTGTGTCGCTGGCCCCGGTCATCCCTCCCGACCGAGGGTCGGGCCAGCACATGGACTCCCCTAGTATCTCAGGTCCTACGACGGGGCGTCCGGGCGCGGTGCCGACGTCGTGTCCGGGGAGGCCGGGGCGGAACGTCGATGCCGTCTCCGCCGCGTCCGAGCGCGGTGAGCACGCCGAGCACGGCCACCACACCTGCGGTCCCGAGGAGAAGCAGGACCATCGCACTGACCGCTGTCATGGTCGGGGGCTGACGTCCCCGGCAGCCTCGCGCAGTGCATCGATGGCTTCCTGCGCCGTATCGACAACGCGCACGAGGTCGATATCACCGGGGCTGATCATGCCGCCCTCGACCATCGCCGTGCGCATCCACTCCAGCAGCCCGTTCCAGTAGTGGCTGCCCACAAGGAGCACGGGGAACATGGTGATCTTGTGGGTCTGCATCAGGCAGAGCGCCTCGAACAGCTCGTCCATGGTGCCGAACCCGCCGGGCATCACGACGAAACCGCTGGAGTACTTCACGAACATGGTCTTGCGGGCGAAGAAGTACCGGAAGTCCACGCCCAGATCCACGAACTCATTCATGCCCTGCTCATGGGGCAGCTCAATGCCGAGCCCCACGGAGACTCCGCCGGCGTCGCTCGCGCCGCGGTTGCCTGCCTCCATGATGCCGGGGCCGCCGCCGGTGATCACGGCATACCCGAGGCCAACGATGCCCGCGGCGATCTCGCGGGCGAGCTCGTACTGTTCGCTGCCTTCACGTAGACGGGCGGAGCCGAAGATCGAGATGGCCGGGCCCAGTTCGGCGAGCGCGCCGAAGCCCTCGACGAACTCCGCCTGGATCCGCAGCACCCGCCACGGGTCGGAGTGCACCCAGTCGCCGGGGGCGTCCTCCTCCAGCAGACGCTGGTCGGTGGTGCGGTCGGGCCGCTGCGCACCGCGCAGCGTGATGGGGCCTTTGCGGTGGCCTCTGCGATGGTTGTTCTCGCTCATGCCTTGAGCGTAGCCGCGCTGCCGAGGAATCGTCCGAGTGCGGCGAGCACCTCGCGCAGGTCGCTGACGGGGACATGCTCGTCCTCGGTGTGGGCCAGCAGCGGGTCTCCAGGACCGAAGTTGATCGCCGGGGTGCCGAGCGCGCTGAAGCGGGCGACGTCGGTCCATCCCTGTTTGGCGCGGATCTCGACGCTGTCTCCGAGTGCGGCGAGCAAGGCCGCCGCCGCGGGCGTGTCCAGGCCAGGCAACGCACCTTCGGCCTGGTCCACGACGGCGATCTCCACGTCGAGGCCGTCCAGCAGCTCCCGCACGTGGGCCTCAGCCTGCGCGCAGCTGGTGTCAGGGGCGAAGCGATAGTTGATCAGTGCCTGCGCATGGTCGGGGATGACGTTGCCGGCGATGCCTCCGCTGATCGACACGACGTTGAGGCATTCGCAGTACTCAAGGCCGTCGATGACCGCGGTGCGGGCCTCATAAGAGGCAAGACGCTCCAGCACGGGGGCGAGCTTGTGGATGGCGTTGTCCCCCACCCAGTCGCGGGCTGAGTGGGCGGCGATGCCGCGAGCGGTGACCTCGAGTTTCATGGTGCCCTTGCATCCGCCTTCGACAGCACCGGAGGTGGGTTCGCCGAGGATCGCGACGTCACCTGCGAGGTATTCGGGGTGCTCGCGCGCGATCCGGGTGAGCGAGTTCTTGGTGGCCTCGACTTCTTCGTGGTCGTAGAAGATCCAGGTGATGTCGCGCGGCTCACGGTGCTCGTGGACGGCCAGGGCGAGCATGACGGCGACACCGCCCTTCATGTCGCAGGTGCCACGGCCGACGAGCTCTTCGCCGTGCTCGCCCTCGCGGCGGGAGGAGGGAAGGTTGTCGGCGACAGGAACGGTGTCGAGGTGCCCGGCGATGACCACGCGCGAGTCGTGGCCGTACTGGGTGCGGGCGATGATCGTGTCGCCGTCGCGGATCACCTCGAGGTGGCTGCCATGGGTGCGCAGGGCCTGCTCGATGGCGTCGGCCAGACTCCGCTCGTTCCCGGAGACGGATTCGATGTCGACGATCGCCGCGGTGAGGTCGACGATGTCGGCGTGGGGTTCCAGTGCTGCTGCGGGATGGGGTGCGGAGCTCATGCGTCCATCATGGCACCGCTGTGAGCAGGATCCATCGTTCGATGGAGGCGATCTCCAGGCACGCTGGGCAGGATAGAGGCATGACGACCTCCCCTGCCCCGTCCGCCGCGGCCTCAGCGCCGTCGGACGCCCGCACCCGCCGCTCCGTGTTCTCTGCGCCGCGCCGCCTGTACCGGCTGCTGGCACTCGGCGAGACGATCACCTGGACTCTGCTGATCTTCGGCATGGTCCTGAAGTACGGTCTGCAGGTCACGGAGCTCGGCGTGCGGATCGGCGGTGGCCTGCACGGTTTTGTGTTCCTCGCCTACTGCGTTGTGACGGTGCTGGTGGGCATCGATGGCCGCTGGGGCGTGGGCCGGATCCTGCTGGGTCTGGGCTCCGCGATCGTGCCGTACCTGACGATCCCCTTCGAGCGGTGGGCCGAGCGTCGGGGCCTGCTCGGCTCTACCTGGCGGCTGCGCGAGGATCAGCCGACGGGTCCGATCGAGTCGCTCGTCGCAATCGCGCTGCGCCGTCCGGTGCTGTCCAGTGTGGTTGCTCTCGTGGTGGTCGCGGTGGTGTTCTCGGTGCTGGTGAGCCTGGGCCCACCCACCCAGTGGTTCGCGTGAGCGTGCTGGCCTGGTCTCATCAGACCTGCGTGAGAGCCCGTCCCGCTGGGGCGGGCTCTGTCGTGCTCCGGCGGCGCTCCCGAGGCTGACCTCAGAGGACCCCGGCGGCATGGGCGAGCCGCACGGCAACCGCTTCTGCGTTGACCAGGAGCTGCGCACCGGTGCCGGGCTGGGCCGAGATCTGCGAACCGGGCTGCGCTGTGGAGACGGGAACCCCGAGCATCAGGCGGCGCTCGTACACCCGCCCGTCGGCCCCGATCGGGGCGTACAGACCGTCCACGGCGATCGATCCGGTGGCGACCTGTCGGGGCCCACGCGCGTCCCAGTGATCGCGCCGAATCTCGCGGCGTTCCCTCCACGCACGCAGCAGCGGACTCGCCGAACCGGAGAGGTCCACCGGCGGCAAGTGTGCCTCCAGCAGGCCGTCACAGGACAGGCGCCGCTCCCCTGCCCCGGCGAGGAAGCATCCCTTCTCATCATCGATCTCCAGGCGCATACCGGGGCCGGTGAATTCGAGCAGACCGGCCTCGGCGAGCGCGAGCACCTGCCTCACCCGCAGCACGGGCGGTCCGGAGGCCCACGAGGCGAAGGCGTTCTTCAGCTGACCGTCGACGTCAGCGACGAGCGAGTCGGTGGTGTAGGCGCCGAGTCCCGCCAGGCGATTGATCTGGATACGCAGGGCGGTGAGCACACGGAAGATCAGCAGCCAGGCCGGATCGGGCCCGGGCCGGTCCGGGGTGCCGGCGCTGGCCTCGAGCGCCTGCTGCAGCACGTCGACACTCATCGCATGCGCATCAGGCACAGCGCCACCGCCGCGGCCGTGGGGGTACAGCAGGGCCATCAACGTCTGCTCTTCGGCCAGCTTGTGGTGCCCGGCCTGGGTGAGCGCACGAGACAGCTCGGCGACCATCAGGGGCCGCACATCACGGTGATGATCCACGCCGTCGGCACGCACAGCGAGGTCCATGACGCGCTCACCGGTGAGGACCTGCGGCGTGTACGGCTCGGGCAATATGCCGGGCAGCTCAGGCTTGGGCCGGTAGAGCATGCCGGAGCGCGAGCCCACCAGCAGCGTCGGCTCACTGCCGCCGGGCAGGTAGCGCAGACCGCTGGGGGCGGATGTATCCGGTACGAAGCGGCCGCCGGCCACGTGGGTGAGCATGCCGATCGCGTCGTAGAAGTTCAGGCCCAGCCCCTGCACGGCGATGCGCTCACGACCGAGCAGACTCGTGTAGTCGACGTCGAGAGGGTTGGCGGGTCCGATGTGCACGAGGCCGTGGCGCCGCGCAGCTTCCGCGTACTGGCGAGAGCGCGGCCCGTGGGCGGTGGGCAGGTGCCCCAGGGCGAAGGCGGCGGCGTCGACGGACAGGCGGGTCCCGTCGGCAAGGAGTAGCAACTGTGAGCCGTCGGCATCGCCGGTCGCGTCGATCACCTCGCTGCTGTGGCGATGGATGCGCAGCCGCGTCGGGTCGGCCTCGTGCTCGGCCTGCTCGAGAACGTGAGCGAGGTAGCGACCGAAGGCGGCTCGTGGCGCGCACTCAGCAGCGGCGATGCCTGCCACCGCGGCATGGTCAGCGAGGGTCTCTCGGTGCGGCACCGGGAGGATCGGGTGGCAGCTCTCATCGGGATACTGGGTGGTCTGGCTGGTCGCGGTGTTCATCAAAAGCACAGGCGACTGGTCGTACCGCCACACGGCGCCGCCGAGGCCGACGTGCGGATCGATGATGTGGACGTCGACCTGGCCCTGCCAGGTCGACGTGGAGGAGGCGGCCACGAGCCGCTCCAGCACCGCAGTGCCGCGCGGCCCCATGCCGACGACCGCGACCCGCGCGCGGCGTTCGTCGGCGGGATGCTGGCGGGTCGCGCTGCGGGAGGTCATCGACCCAGTATCGCCCGGCACCAGCAGTGCACCCGCTGTATGTTCACTAGGCTTGGCGCGATATCACGGCCCCGGAGGCGAGATCCCATGACCGCGTCGCACACACCAGCCGCCCCTCGAAGGAACGGCACCGTAGTCCGTCCCGTCCTTCTGCAGCTCCGCAAGGCCTCTGCGCAGAGTCCCGACACCATGGCGCGCGACAACGCCGCCGCGCTGTCCACGTGGCTCGGCCCAGAGCTGCGGTCCGTCTGCGCCGCCGCGGCTGGCTGGGACACGGCCGACGAGGAACGGTTCGTCGAGCAGCTCGCCGCTGAGCGCAGGGCGGCGCTCCTGGCGTCTGGCGACGCCGGAGACCGCGCTCTCGAGCAGCCGGTCCTCAGCGCCCGAAGCCCGAGGCCGCTCGCCAAGGCCGCGGGATCGCCCATGGCATCCCGGCCACACCGCCCCTGCAGCATGAACCGGCGCTCGGGGCCATCATCGCGACCATCGGCCCCATCCTGCTGCTGACCGGCGGTGGATTCACGGCTCTCTCTGGCGGCCTCATGACTCTGATCATCGTGGTCTCCGGCTCGTCCGACGGGCCGAGCATCGGTCAGACCCTCCCGTTGACGGGCGTCGGCCTCGTACTCCTGTTCATCGGTGGCGTTGGCACTGCGCTGCGCATGCATTGGCGCGTGCGGTCGATCGCCCGGGGACGCGCCGCCCTGACCCCGTCCCAGGCCCGGGAGCTCGGGTTTCTGCGCTGGCCCTAGAACATCCGTCCACCGGATGCGGCATCACACGACGGAGCACTCACACCGTCGGCAGCTGACGAGCCCGCGTCCCGATACGCTGGCGGGATCAGCCCCCTCAACTCTGGAGGACAGCAATGGGCATGCTCGTGAACGTGCTGGGGCGCGACAGAGTTGTAGCTCGGCTGCGCGCTGCCGCCTCCTCCGATCTGGAACCGCCAGAGAAAGCACTCGCCCACGCCATCGCGGTGGCGGACTGGCTCGGCCCCGAACGCCGAGCAGCCTATGCACATGTCTCAGGCTGGGACCGGGACGGAGAACTGGGCGTGGAAGAGTTCGTCGACCTTGTCGCCTCCGAACGACGAGTGGCGCTCGAGGAGGGCATCGACCCGATGCCCGATGAACTGGAATCCGCCGCGCGGGCGGAGCAAGGCGCCCGGCAGATGCCCCTGCGCATCCTCGAAGCGCTGCTGCTGGTGCTGGCGTTCGCCGCGTTCCTCGCGACCGTCCTCGTGGACATCATCGAGAACGACGGGCGGAATACGGTGTCCGATGTCGCCATCCTCCTGCTTTCCACCGCGGTGGCTCTGGTGCTCCTCGCTGCGGCCGCAGGCTCCGTGGCGCGTCGGCTGCGCGATCGACGGCTGCTGGCCTGGGCGGTGGCGCGGCGAGGCCAACTGGCGCGTGGCATTCCCGTCCGGCGACCGCTGCAGCGCGTCACCCTCGGGCCGAGCTTCGTCAGGGCGCTCGGCCCAGCTCTCATGCTGGCCCTCGGCGTCGCGAGCGCAGTAGCGGGCGCGCTGATCCTGTTGCTGTCCTTGCTCGATCCGTCCTCTATGCCGACGGAGGTTGGAGCACTGCTTTTGGCTCTGGGCGTCGTCTGTTTCGGCCTCAGCGTGCTGTGGTTTCGTCTGAACTCGCGCTGGACGGAGGAGACGGTGCGCCGTGCCCAGTCCGTCGCATGGCTGGGCGAACCGCTGAGGCCTCGGTGAGGCGATCAGCTCTCGGCGCGCCCCACGCCTCGCGCCAGCATGATCACGGCACCCACGAGGGCCCAGATTCCGCCGACGATCAGGGCGAGGCCTGAGGAGTTCACGAGCACCACCACGAGCACAGCGGCGCCGATCACCGGGATCACGCCGTGGCGGAACACGCTGCGGGTCTCGCCCCGACGGGCGAGGAGGAAGTATCCGATCACCGACAGGTGCACCAGCGTGAAGCCGACGAGCGCGCCCACGTCGACGATCGAGACCACCACATCGAGTCCGTCGGCTCGCTGCGCCGCCCACAGCGAGACGAGCACGTTGCCGGTAGCCGCTACGAGCGTGCCGATCAGAGGGGCGCCGGTCCGAGCAGAGACGCGTCCCAGCACCCGCGGTAGCGAACCATCCCGCCCCATGGCCATGAGAACACGCGAGCCCGCTGCCTGCCCGACGAGCGCGGAGAACATCGCCCCCACGGCCTTGGCGAGGGCAAGAGCGGTGTGAAGGACCGGGCTGATCTGCTCGTCAACCATGCGGTAGTACGCATCGCCCTGCAGGGAGGGATCGGCCTGCAGCTCGTGCGTGCTCAGCGGGCTCAGCAGGGCGCCGATGTAGGTCTGCGCCATGAACAGCACGCCGGCTACGACGAGGCAGACGAGCGTCGCGCGTCCGATGACGCGGCTGGACCCCTTCGTCTCCTCAGCGAAGGTGGCGAGCGCATCAAATCCTAGGTAGGACAGCACCGCGATCGAGACGGCGCCGAGCACCAGATGCGGGTGGAAGCCGCCTGAGCCCCCGGTGAGCGGATCGAGCCAGCCGCGCACCGGGCCGTGAGTGATCAGCACGCCGACTGCGGCGATCAGCACGATAAGCAGCACGGCGACCTCGACGATCACCACCACCATGGACACCTTTGCGGTGACGGACACACCCGCGAGGTTCAGCGCCGTGGTGATCGCAACGGCCGCGGCCACGTACACCCAGACGGGGATCGCTGGAAATACCGAGTGCAGCGCGATGCCGGTGAAGAGGTAGGCCACCGACGGAATAAGCAGGTAGTCCAGCAACACCATCCAGCCGCCCATATGCCCGGTCCGACGCCCGATGCCAGCGCTCGCGTAGGCGAAAACGGATCCTGCGCTGGGAACGGCCGCGCTCATCGCGGCGTAGCTCGCTGCTGTGAGGGCCATGGCGAGGGTTGCGAGCAGGTAGACGACAGGAACGACGCCTCCGGATCGTGCGTCCAGCGTGCCGAACACGCCGACCGCTGCGGCGGGCCCGATGAAGACGAGACCGTACGCAACCAACTGTGCAAAGCCGACGTCACGGCGCAAGAGAGGACTACTCATAGCGTCCAATGATGGACCCCATCAAGCTTTCTTGGATGCTCAGCACGGGTCAGCCGACGAGAATCACACACGCTCCCCACGCCACTCAGCGATCCACCGCGCCGGTGGCGGCCAGGTCACCCTGGGCTGGCACGAGCCCTTCACCGCGCGCATAGTCACCCCAGAGCGGAGAGGCCGGGATCCGCCGAGCCTGCCGCCCAGCCGCAAGGACGACCGCACCGAGCGCACACACCGCCGCGAAAGTCGCCAGCGTCGGGACGCGACCGAGGTGGTCGAGGCCGAAGCCTGCGAAGGCCGTCGCCAGCGGCATCAGCCCCATGGCGAGCAGCCCGGTCATCGCCCCCGCGCGCCCCTGCATCTCGTTCGGCGTGATCTGCAGGAAGAAACCCATGACCGCGGCGTTCAGCGGGGCGACGCACAGCCCCGTGCCGGCCCAGAGCGCGCTGATCACCCACATGCTCGAGGCCAGCGGCATGGCGAGGGCGAACCCGGCGACGAGCACCAGGACAATGATCGCCAGCACGCCTGTCGGCACCGTCCTGACTAGCGCAGGCGCGACGAGAGAGCCGATGATGAGGGCGACCGCGAAGGCGGTGGTGAGCAGGCCGATCCGCACCGCGCTCACGCCGTCGGCAGCGAGCGCCAGGGTGAGCGCGAGGAAGGCACCATTGGACCCGGCGTTCGCGAGTGCGGCGGCAAGGGCGATCTGCACCCTGGCCTGCTGCCGGAGCATCCAGCGCCCACCGTCGACGAGGTCGGCGATCGGATGGGCGCGCTCAGTCTCCGCATCGCGCGGGCGATAGTCGCCGTGCATGCCCCAGGTGCACAGCAGGGAGAGGAGATGCCCAACACCCTGCATGACCGCGGGCATCGCGATGTGGACCCCGAGCAGCGCGCCGCCGGCCGGTGCCGTGCCGAGCTCGATCGCCGCGTCACGGCCCTGATTGGCGGACATCGCCGCAGGGAACTGGGACGGATGCGCGAGCCTCTTCAGCATCGCGTCCGAGGCCGAGCCGAGCAGCGCTCCCCGCAGGCGGTCCACCACGGTCAGCGCCGCGAGCACAGCGAGGGAGGCCACCCCGGCGAGAAGGACCGCGACGAGCAGCACCTGGGTGGCAACGCCCAGAGCCCCGCTGAGCATCCTCAGTCGCCGGCGGTCGACGCGGTCAGCGATCACTCCCCCGGGCAGCATCCCGACCAGCAGCGCGGTCGCCCCGCACATCCCGACGATGCCAGCAGCGGAGAGGGACCCGGTCACGGCGAAGGCGATGAGCGGGTAGGCGAACTGCCCGATCCCTGACCCGATCCCGGCAGCAACATCACCGGTGAACCAGAGCAGATATTCACGATTGCGTCGCAGGGGAACCGGGGCGGTCGGCGTGGTCGTCATAGCCAGACCCTAGATGCGCAACACAACTTGCGCAACATGTATTGCGCAACGAATCGCGGGCAGCACCTAGACTCGTGGAATGAGCGAGGACACCCGGCCCGAGAAGACGCGACGTGAGGATCCGACAAACCCGTCGCAAGAGGCGCGGGAATACGCCTCCCGCGACCAATTGCGCGCCATGGCCCATCCCCTGCGCCTGGACATCATGGAGCGGGTCGGCAGGCGCGGCACCGCCCGGGCCGCGGACATCGCCGCCGACCTCGGCATCCCCGCCAACTCGGTCAGCTACCACCTGCGGATCCTGGCCCGCGGCGGCGTGATCACCGAAGCGCCGGAGGCGGCCCGTGACCGCCGCGACCGGGTCTGGCGGCTCGCGCAGAACTCCTACGCGCATGGACGCGAAGGACGCTCCATCAATGACCCGGACTTCGTCGACGAGGACTACGTGAGCGCCTCGGGGGCGATGGCACTGACCGCCTTCGACTGGATGCGCTCCGCCTGGGCGGCCGAGATGGCACGCCATGCAGCGCTGAGCTCCGAGACCCCGTCACGCCGCGGAAATGGCCAGATGTTCGCCACCACACTCCGTCTGGATCACTCGCAGGCCTCCGAACTCAACCGGCGAATCAGCGCGATCGTCGACGAGTACAACCGGCTGAACCGTGACGCGGACGGCGCCTCCGTTCCGGACGACCCGGACTCCGAGGGCACCGCCCATACCTTCCGAGTGATGTACGTCCTCGTGGCGGATCCGTACGACGAGGATCCAGGGTCGGGTTCGTAGAATCACGCTCATGAGCACCGCAGCGACTGAGACCGCGACCACGACCGCCCGCACCGCCTGGGGCATCGGCCTGGCGACGATCGCCGCCGACGGCTCTGTGCTGGACGTGCGATACCCCTCCCCCCAGCTCGGTGAGGCGCCCGCCGATCCGTCGGCCCATCCGCTGCACGCTCAGCTGAGCGCCATGGCCCGCGACGACGACGCCCGCGGCACCCGCCAGGAGGTGCAGGTCGCCGCGATCTCCCTGGACGAGCCGCCTGCCAGCACCGCCGACGCGTACCTGCGACTGCACCTGCTCTCCCACCGCCTCGTGCAGCCCAACGCCCAGAACCTCGACGGGCTCTTCGGGAAGCTCACCAACGTGGTGTGGACCTCCGAGGGTCCCTGCGCCGTGACCGGTTTCGAGGAGACCCGCCTGCGGCTCATCGCTGCGGGTCGTACTCCGACCGTGCTCAGCGTCGACAAGTTCCCGCGCATGGTCGACTACGTGCTGCCCACCGGTGTGCGCATCGGCGATGCTGACCGGGTGCGTCTGGGCGCCCACCTCGCCGAGGGCACCACCGTCATGCATGAGGGCTTCGTGAACTTCAACGCCGGCACGCTCGGTGCATCCATGGTCGAGGGCCGCATCTCCCAGGGCGTCATCGTCGAGGACGGCTCTGACGTGGGCGGGGGCGCTTCCACCATGGGCACCCTCTCGGGCGGCGGCACCGAGCGGGTGCGGATCGGCAAGCGCTCCCTCGTGGGCGCGGAGGCCGGTATCGGCATCGCGCTCGGCGATGACTGCGTGGTCGAGGCGGGCCTGTACATCACCGCCGGCACCAAGGTGACGGTCGTCGGCCAGCAGGGTGAGGACGGCTCCCCCGTCGTCGTGAAGGCGCGCGACCTCTCGGGCGTGTCCAACCTGCTGTTCCGCCGTAACTCGGTGTCTGGCGCCGTCGAAGTGGTCGCCCGCGAGGGTTCCACTGTCGAGCTCAACGCAGCACTGCACGCGAACTGATCCGGTGTCTCCCAAGCGGCGGCGCGCATCCCGGCACCTGGTGATCCCGCTTGTGATGGTGCTGCTGTTCGTGGGCATCGCAGGCGGCTCCTACCTGGCGCTGCGCACCTACGGCTCCCCCGCGCATGAGGGCACGTGCACCGCCACTGGGCTTGGCACGTCACATCGCTACACCACGGACAGGGTCTCCAACGCGGCGCTGATCAGCGCGATCGCGGTGGATCGTGAGTTGCCGCCGCGCGCAGCCTCGATCGCCCTGGCCACCGCCTACCAGGAGTCGCAGCTGCGCAACATCGACTACGGCGACCGCGACTCCCTGGGGCTCTTCCAGCAGCGGCCCAGCCAGGGATGGGGAACCGCAGAGCAGATCATGGATCCCGTCTACTCCACCAACGCGTTCTACGACGCACTGGTGAAAGTCCCCGACTACACGCAGGCAGACATCAACGACGTGGCCCAGAAGGTGCAGCGCAGCGGCCACCCCGAGGCCTACCGCGATCACGAGACGGAGGGACGCCTATACGCCTCCGCCCTCACCGGGCAGTCGGGACCGAACCTCGTGTGCACTCTGAATCCGGTGGGCGGAACCGTCTCACCCGTGACTCTGCGCGACGAGGTCGCACGCCAGTTCCCACGCCTGAGTGAGAACGGGACGATCAGCACCTCCCTGGTCGACGTATCCCAGGCGGCGCCTCAGGCGCAGTCCGGCGCGGGCGCCACCGCCGTGCGGATCGACACCAGCGGTGATGAGACCCTTGGCTGGGCGCTCGCGAACTGGGCGGTGGCCCGCGCTGCCGAGGACGGCGTCATCCAGGTGTCGTACCAGGGCAGGTACTGGGACCGGGCCGCACGCGGAAAACAGGCCGACTCCTGGGGGCAGGCCACCGGTGGCGATGCCAACCACGTCATTGTGGTCGTCGCCGGCCAGTAAACAGCCCAGTCACGCCCTGCGGCACCGGCCCCCGGTGTTGTGCTCAGACGCCGATGACGCCGATGGGTGTCCTGCAGGCTTAGCCGTGACCCGTCGGCCGTCGGTCAGTGCACCTCGAAGCCGCGGGTGCGGAACTGGGAGCGGACACGCTCAACGACGTCGTTCGACGGCGGCTGGACGTCGCGCAGCTTGTAGTCCATGCCGAGCTGATCCCACTTGTCCTGCCCCATGTTGTGGAAGGGCAGTACCTCAACACGCTGGATGATGTTCCGCCAGCGCTCCAGGATGTCCGCGATCGCCTCGACATTGGCTTCGTCGTCGGTCCACCCGGGCACCACCACGAAACGGATCCAGGTGTCGATGCCCTTCTGTGACAAACGGTCACCGAAGTCGATCGTCGGCTTGAGTGGCCGGCCCGTGAGTTTCTTGTACACCTCCGGGATGCCGCTCTTGACGTCCAGCAGCACCAGATCCACGTTCTCCAGGAAAGAGTCCGTGGCGGCGGCGCCCAGGAATCCGGATGTGTCGATCGCGGTATGGATGCCCATCTCCTTGGCAGCGATCAGGACACGCTTGGCGAAGGCCGGCTGCATGAGCACCTCACCGCCGGAGAGAGTGATGCCACCACCGGATGCCTGGAACACGCGGCGGTAGCGCTTCACGCGCTCCACGATCTCGTCGAGCGTGACGTCCTGGCCGCGGCGCATCTCCATCGTGTCCGGGTTGTGGCAGTACACGCAGCGCAAGGGACAACCGGAGAAGAAGATCGTCATGCGCGTGCCGGGGCCATCCACCGCGGTGACCAGCTCCCATGAGTGCACGGAGGCCAGGGATCCCTCGCGGATGGCCTTGAGCCGGTCGGAGCGCTCCAGCTCAGCCTCGGCCATCCCTTCGATGCCGGCGCCAAGACGGCGGTCGGTGGGCATCCCCAAGTTCAGGAAGGTCGTCTCGGGCATGGGCACTCCTCAGGTTGGAACTGCAGGATCAGGCGGAGGACGCAGCGGGCGCAGCTGCTGCGTGAGGAGCCCCGTCGGCACACTGTCACGGGGCCACGAACGCGGCGCCGGACGGGGATGACCCGCCCGGCGCCGCGTTCAGAGCTGAGCGGATGCTCAGGCGCTCTGGTGGAACGTGCGGTCGAGCACGTCCAGCTGCTGCTCACGGGTGAGCTTCACGAAGTTCACCGCGTAGCCGGACACACGAACGGTGAGGTTCGGGTAGTTCTCCGGGTTCTCCATCGCGTCCAGCAGGGTGTCCTTGTTCAGAACATTGATGTTGGCGTGGTAGAGACCGGACTCCATGTTGTTGCAGGCGCGGTTGGCCTTCATGGACTCGAGACGCTCATTGAAGGTCTTGGTGGACATGTGATTCTCCTTCTGGACGGTGGTCGTGGGGATGGTCGTGGAGTGGACGCTCAGGCCTCTGCCTGCTCGTCCATGATGAACCCGGCGTCGAGGATGCCGACCAGGTTCTTGACCTGCTCATCCTTGGTGCGTCCGAGTCCCTGCGGGGTGATGGTGTTGGTCAGCGAGATGCCGTCGAGCGCGTCGTTGTAGTCGAGCTTGCCCACCGACAGCATCGAGGCCACCATGCCGTGGCTGTCCATGCCGTTTTCCGGGTTCGCGCCGGGAGCGAAGGGGGTTCCCTTCTGGTGGCCCGACGGGAAGGAGCCGGTGGCCTTGCCGTACACGACGTTCGAGGTGATGGTGAGCACCGACTGGGTCGGGATCGCATCCCGGTACAGCGGGATCTCCTTGATCTTGCTCATCACCGTGTGCACGACGGTAGCGGCGATGTCGTCAGCGCGATCGTCGTCGTTGCCGTACACCGGGAAGTCACCCTCGGTGATGTAGTCGACCACGAGGCCGGTCTCATCACGCACGGGAGTGACCTTGGCGTACTTGATGGCAGACAGCGAGTCCGCCACGATCGACAGGCCCGCGATGCCGCAGCCCATGGTGCGCACGATCTCCGAGTCGTGCAGCGCCATCTCGATGGACTCGTAGGCGTAGCGGTCGTGGCAGTAGTGGATGATGTTCAGCGCCTCGACGTAGGTGCCCACCACCCAGTCGAGCATCTCCTCGTACTTCTGCCAGACCTCGTCGAAGTCCAGCGGACCGTCGCCTGCGATCGGCTCGAACAGTCCGGGCTCGGTGACCTGCTTGCCGCTCATCTCGTCGCGGCCGCCGTTGATGGCGTAGAGCAGTGACTTCGCGGCATTCACACGAGCGCCGAAGAACTGCATCTGCTTGCCGACCTTCATCGGGGAGACGCAGCAGGCGATCGCGGCGTCGTCACCCCAGCGCTCGCGGATCTGCTTGTCGGACTCGTACTGCACCGAGGAGGTCTCAATCGAGATCGCGGAGCAGAAGTCCTTGTATCCCTGGGGCAGGGCCGGATCCCAGAACAGGGTGATGTTCGGCTCGGGGGCCGGCCCCAGGTTGCGCAGGGTCTGCAGCAGACGGAACGAGGTCTTGGTGACCAGGGTGCGGCCATCCTCGCCCATGCCGCCGTCGGACCAGGTCGCCCAGTACGGGTCGCCGGAGAAGATCTGGTCGTAATCGATGGTGCGCAGGAAGCGGACGATACGCAGCTTGATGACGATCGCATCGATCATCTCCTGCGCGTCGGTCTCGGTGATGAGGCCGGCCTTCAGATCGCGCTCGAAGTAGACATCCAGGAAGGCCGAGAGGCGGCCCAGCGACATGGCGGCGCCGTCCTGGCTCTTCACCGAGGCAAGGTATGCCATGTAGGTCCACTGCACGGCCTCGTGAGCGTTGCGCGCCGGACGGGTGAGATCGAGGTTGTACAGCTCACCCAGGTGCACGAGCTTCTTCAGCGCCTTGATCTGCTCGGCGTGCTCCTCGCGGTAGCGCGCCCAGTGCTCGCTGAACGGCTTGTCAGCCACAGCGTCCTTCGCGGCCTGCTTCTGCTTGATCAGGAAGTCCGCGCCGTACAGCGCCAGACGACGGTAGTCGCCAATGATGCGGCCGCGGCCGTAGGCATCCGGCAGGCCGGTGATGATGTGGCTCGAGCGGGCGGCGCGGATGCGCGGGGTGTAGATGTCGAAGACCGCATCGTTATGGGTCTTGCGGTACCGGGTGAAGATCTTCTTGATGTCCGGATCCGGCTCCTTGCCGGCCTCCTTGATCGCGGTCTCCACCATGCGCCAGCCGCCGTTGGGCATCATGGCGCGCTTGAGGGGGACGTCGGTCTGCAGACCGACGATCACGTCATCCTCCGGGCAGATGTAGCCGGCCGGGAACGCATCGATGTCAGCGGGAGTTTCGGTGTCGACATCGAATACGCGACGGCGACGCTCCTCGGAGAGGTAGTTCTTCTCCAGGTGGTCCCACACCTTCAGGGTCTTCTCGGTGGGGCCGGCCAGGAACGACGCATCACCCTCGTACGGCGTGTAGTTACGCAGGATGAAGTCGCGTACGTCGATGTCCTCCTGCCACGGGCCGGGCTCGAAGCCCTTCCAGGCGTCGCTCTCAGGGGTCTCTGCGGCTGGACGGTCGGTGGTGGCGGACGTCATAGGGTGCCTCCTCGCGAATACCGGAGGGCGATCGGGACTTCAACCCTCCGCGGTTGACTCCAGCCTACGACCCCCTCTCACACCCGCCTGGGCCAAGGTCCCGGAAAAGGTCCCTTGACGTGCGAGGTCCCTCACATGTGAGCTGCGACGCGCCGGCTTGTCAGCCCTCCCGGCGCGTGATCTCCTCCTGCAGCTGCGCCAGACGCAGCTCGCTGGTGCCGGTGCGGCCCTCCATGGCGACGTACTCGCGCTCTCCCTCGCCGGTGTAGATCTGGCGCGGACGCCCGATCTTGGTGTCCGGGTCGTGGATCATCTCTTGCCACTGGGCGATCCACCCGGGCAGACGGCCGATCGCGAACAGCACCGTGAACATGTGCGTGGGGAAGCCCATCGCCTTGTAGATGATCCCGGTGTAGAAGTCGACGTTGGGGTACAGCTTGCGCTCGACGAAGTAGTCGTCCTGCAGGGCGATCTCTTCGAGCTGCATGGCCAGCTCGAGACGCTCGTCGTGGATGCCCAGACGCTCCAGCACGATGTCCACGATGGACTTTACGATGCGGGCGCGAGGGTCGTAGTTCTTGTACACCCGGTGGCCGAAGCCCATGAGCCGGATGCCGTCCTCCTTGCGCTTGACCTTCTCCATGTAGTCACGAGGGTCGATCTTCTCGTCGCGGATGAAGTTCAGCATCTCCATCACGGCGGCGTTCGCGCCGCCGTGCGCGGGCCCGGACAGCGCACCGATGCCCGCGGAGACGGAGGTGAACAGGTTTGCCTGCGCGGATCCGACCAGACGCACGGCAGAGGTGGAGCAGTTCTGCTCGTGATCAGCATGCAGGATCAGTAGCTGCTCCATAGCGCGCACGAGCACGGGATCGGCGATGTACTCCTCGACGGGCAGCCCGAAGGTCAGGCGCAGGAAGTTCTCGATCAGCGAGAGCCGGTTGTCGGGGTACAGCAGCGCGTGGCCCTGCGAGATGCGGTGGGCATACGCGGCCATCGTGGGGACCTTCGCGAGCAGGCGCACGGAGGAGAGCCGGACCTGCTCCTCGTCGAAGGGATCCAGCGAGTCCTGGTAGAAGGTCGACAGCGCGGAGACACCGGCCTGCAGCACAGCCATCGGATGCGCGTCACGCGGGTAGCCGTCGAACAAACGCTTGAAGCGTTCATCCAGCAGTGTGCGGCGCTCGACCTGGGCGCAGAAGTTGTCGAGCTGACCGCGGGTGGGCAGCTCGCCGTGGATCAGCAGATAGGCGGTCTCCAGGTAGGTGGACTTCTCCGCGAGCTGCTCGATCGGGTAGCCGCGATAGCGCAGAATCCCAGCGTCACCATCGATGTAGGTGATCTGCGACATGGTGTTCGCGGTGTTCATGAAGCCGGGGTCGTAGGTGACGGCTCCGGTCTTCTGGCGCAGGGGCGCCACGGAGATCCCGGGGTTCCCCTCGACCGCGGGAATGGTCTCCAGCTCGATGTCCTGCTCGCCGTAGCCGAGTCGTGCGGTGTTGGGCGCGTGATCCATGGGCTCTCCGTTGCGCTGGGTGAGGATCGACAGGGTCAGAGGCGGTGCAGACGCTCGGCAGCGGCCGCGATCCGCTCGTCGGTGGCCGTCAGAGCGATCCGGACGAACGTCCCGCCCGGACCACCATAGAACACTCCGGGCGCTACCAGGATTCCAGCCTCGGCCAAACGCGCGACGCTCTCCAGAGCGTCCTCGCCAAAGGTGGTCCACAGGTACAGGCCCGCCTGCGACCCATGGATCCGCCCACCGGCCGCCTCGACGGCAGGAGCGAGCACCTCACGGCGGGCGCGGTATCGCTCATGCTGGTGGCGAACCGCGTCGTCATCGCCGAGCGCGACAGTCATCGCGTGCTGCACGGGGCCCGGCAGCATCATCCCGGCCTGCTTGCGCACCGCCAGCAACTCGCCGATCAGCTCCGGGTCACCAGCCACGAACGCGGCTCGATAGCCGGCAAGATTGGACTGCTTGGACAGGGAGTACACGCACAGCAGGCCGTCGAGGCGGCCACCGTTCACGCGCGCATCGAGCACCGACGGAACCTCATCCACCGTCCACGGCAGCAGGGCATAGCACTCATCGGAGGCGATCACAATGCCGCGCGAGCGCGCCCAGGTCACCAGCGCAGCGAGAGTATCAGCGTCGAGCACCTCGCCGGTGGGGTTGGACGGGGAGTTCAGCCAGAGCAGACGCACACGATCCGGGTCAGCACCAGCCGCGGAGACGGCCTCGTCACCGTGCGCAGCGAGCTCGCGCGGATCCAAGCCCACAGCATGAGCGCCCACCAGTCGCGCACCCATGTCGTAGGTCGGGTAGGCAACGGCGGGATGCACGATGACCTCGCCCGCTCGGATGCCGAGCTGGAAGGGCAGGTGCGCCACGAGTTCCTTCGACCCGATGGTGGGCAGCACAGCGGCGCGATCCACCGCCGGGATGGCTCCGCGGCGCCGACGGGTGAAGTCGACGATGGCATCACGCAGCTCGTCGGTTCCCTGGGTTGTGGGGTACCCGGGGCTGTTCGACGCTTCGGCGAGTGCGCGCTGCACCGCCTCAGGCGTGGGATCCACGGGGGTGCCGACAGACAGGTCAACGATGCCGTCGGAGTGAGCGGCGGCCGTGGCGCGCGCCTGCGTGAGCGCATCCCAGGGGAACGCCGGGAGGGTCCCGGCCAGGGAGCGGCGCGCCTGCGCAGACGCTGTGCGCACATCGGCTGCCTGCGCATCGGTTGCGTGCGCGATTGTCCCCTGCTCAGCGGCTGCCTGTGTGCGGGGCGCTTTCGTGGTGGCTGGCTGCGCAGTGGGCACGTCGTGTGCGGCGCTGTCCTCGTGCGGGGCGGTGGTCATCGATTCACCGGCTCCGGAGGCTCAGGCCAGCGGGTTCGGCTGCGGCGGCAGGGCCTCGACGATCGGATGGTCCTTATCGATCACGCCCATCTTCGCGGCGCCGCCCGGTGCACCCAGATCATCGAAGAACTCGACATTTGCCTTGTAGTACTCAGCCCACTGATCGGGGGTGTCGTCCTCGTAGAAGATCGCCTCGACGGGGCAGACCGGCTCGCAGGCGCCGCAGTCCACGCACTCGTCCGGCTGGATGTACAGCATCCGGTTGCCCTCGTAGATGCAGTCGACGGGGCATTCGTCCACGCACGCCCGGTCCTTGACGTCGACACAGGGCAGAGCGATGACGTAGGTCATGAAGGGTCCTTCCGATGCGGTGGGGCCGCGCCATCATCTCACCGTCCCCGGGGCACAGGCCAACCCCTCGGCCGTCGTGTCGCCGAGACCTCATTGCGGCGCCTCGACCAACCGTCCGTCTGCCGCCGTCGCTATTCTCGCCCGCAGGCTGGACGCCACGACGACGCCTGTCGCGATGCGTCAGCGGAGGCGAGGTGGCCGGGGAACGCACAGTCGAAGGACGTGCGCCTATCGCGGTGCGTCATCGGAGGCGAGGTGGCCTGCGATCGCGCAGTAGCCTCAGCGCATGACCAGTACTCCCCCGGACAGGCAGGCTGAGAGCGGACCGGGCTTCGCGCGATTCCTCGACGTCGGGCGACGCGTCGTGCTGCGCTACCGGATCGATCGGGCCAGCTCACCGCACGGCGAAGGCACCACGGACGCGCTGGGCACCGTGGTCGCCACGGACGCACGGACGGTCACCGTCATGACACGGCGCGGCGAAGACGTGGTTGCCCGCAGCGCCGTCATCGCTGCGAAGGAGGTTCCGCCACCGCCGACGAGGCCGGGGCGCGATCCGCGCCTGCCCGGCGGCTCGCCCTGACCCGTCGGCGCCGACCCAGCGACACGACGGCGACCGCAGCGAACGGAATACCGATGCCCAGCAGCTGCACCACCCATCCGCTGTACTGCACCTGACCGGCGATCTCCGCAGGTAGCAGCACGCCTCCGCCAGCACCCCGCGCCAGGAAGGGCAGCGCGAACGGACCCCACAGGGACCCCATCAGCAGCAGCGGTAACCTCGCCCCCGTTGAGGCGTAGGCGAACACGCAGCAGACCACCTGGAACACCGCCCCGAAGAGCAGGCCGACGGGCCAGTCCACTCCCCCGAGCTCCACGCGCACACGATGCGTCGTGATCATCAGCAGGGCCGCCAGGATGCTGAGCACGACTGCTTGCGTCACCTGCGCCATCCGCGCGGTGACAGACGTGGTGTCCACCGTCCGCGGCGGACCGGGGCGCCACCTCACGCAGACGCCTTCGCGCGCGACCTGGCCTTGGCGCGCTCCTGCTGGTCGAGGATCACCTTGCGGATCCGCACGATCTCGGGGGTGACCTCCACGCACTCGTCTTCAGCCGTGAACTCGAGCGACTCCTCGAGCGTGAGCTTCCGCGGCGGGATCAGGTTCTCGAAGGCGTCGGCCGTTGCCGAGCGCATGTTCGTCAGCTTCTTCTCCTTGGTGATGTTGACGTCCATGTCCTCGTGGCGGCTGTTCTCTCCGACGACCTGGCCCTCATACACCTCCGAGGTGGGCTCGACGAAGAACGAGCCACGCTCTTGCAGGTTGATCATCGCGTACGGGGTGACGGACCCGGCGCGGTCGGCGACGAGCGATCCGGTGCTGCGGAATTCGATGGGGCCCATCCACGGGGCGTAGCCGTCGGCGTAGGAGGAGGCGATGCCGTTGCCGCGTGTCTCGGTCATGAACCGGGTGCGGAAGCCGATCAGGCCACGGGAGGGCACCACGAACTCCATACGCACCCAGCCGGAGCCGTGATTGCTCATCGTGTCCATGCGGCCCTTGCGGGAGGCCATCAGCTGGGTGACGGTGCCGAGGTATTCCTCAGGCACGTCCACGGTCATGCGCTCGACGGGCTCCTGCACGACGCCGTCGATCTCGCGGGTGAGCACGGTGGGTTTGCCGACGGTCAGCTCGAAGCCCTCCCGGCGCATCTGTTCCACCAGGATGGCGAGCGCCAGCTCGCCGCGGCCCTGCACCTCCCAGGCATCGGGGCGATCCGTGGGCAGAACACGCAGCGACACATTGCCCACAAGCTCGGAATCCAGGCGGTCCTTCACCTGGCGGGCAGTGAGTTTATGGCCCTTGCCGTTCTTGCCCGCAAGCGGGGAGGTGTTGATCCCGATGGTCATGGCGATCGCTGGCTCATCCACGGTGATCAGGGGCAGCGGGCGCGGATCGTTCACGTCCGCGAGGGTCTCGCCGATCATGATCTCGGGAATGCCAGCCACCGCGACGATGTCGCCGGGACGGGCTGGACGAGTCATGGGCTCACGGCTGAGCCCCTTGGTCTCCAGCAGCTCGGTGACCTTCACCGTCTTCGTCTCACCGTGCTGGGTGCACCAGGCGACCTGCTGGCCCTTGGTGAGCTCACCGCTCTTGATGCGCAGCAGCGCGATGCGGCCCAGGAACGGTGAGGCGTCGAGGTTCGTCACATGTGCCTGCAGTGGGATCTCGTCGTCGTAGCTCGGCGCGGGAATCGACTCGAGGATCGTCTTGAACAGTGCTTCAACCGTGGTCTCCTCCGGCAAGGTGCCGTCGGCCGGCTTGGTCAGCGAGGCGCGGCCGGCCTTCCCGGAGGCGTAGACCACGGGCACGTCGAGCACGGCGTCGATGTCGATATCGGGCACCTCCTCCGCAAGGTCCGAGGCGAGCCCCAGCAGCAGATCGGTGGACTCGGAGACGACCTCGTCGATGCGTGCGTCGGGGCGGTCCACCTTGTTGACCACGAGGATGACGGGCAAGTTCGCGGCGAGTGCCTTGCGCAGCACGAAGCGGGTCTGCGGCAGCGGCCCTTCGGAGGCGTCCACGAGCAACACGACGCCATCGACCATGGACAGGCCGCGTTCCACCTCGCCGCCGAAATCGGCGTGGCCGGGCGTATCGATCACGTTGATGGTGAGTCCGTCGGGCTCGCCCACGGCGGCGGCCGTCGGCCCCGTGTATCGGATCGCGGTGTTCTTCGCGAGGATCGTGATGCCCTTCTCGCGCTCAAGCTCACCGGAATCCATCGCCCGCTCGTCGTGTTTGTCGTGGTCACCGAAGGCGCCACCCTGCGTGAGCATGGCGTCCACGAGCGTGGTCTTTCCGTGATCGACGTGGGCGACGATGGCGACGTTACGGAGGTCAGAGCGGTGGCGGAGGGTCATACGGACTGGCTCGTTTCGGATTGCGTGACGGGGTCGAGGTCCGTGGCAGCGCCTGGCCGCACGTCGAGCATGCGGCACGCTCCCGGGGCCCGGTGGAGTCTATCGCCGCAGGGCCCGCTCCCCGCGGAGATCTTCACCACTGGCAACTTGGCGCGCCGGGCCCTGTGCGCGACCCGGTCTGGTGCCGCCCCAGAGGCGATTCGGGCGA
Source organism: Brachybacterium timonense (assembly GCF_900258505.1). Taxonomy (GTDB): domain Bacteria; phylum Actinomycetota; class Actinomycetes; order Actinomycetales; family Dermabacteraceae; genus Brachybacterium; species Brachybacterium timonense. The sequence continues at coordinate 1,130,174 of NZ_LT984895.1, read as the reverse complement.
GAGCGATTCGCACCTCAGCCCTCAGTACTTCACGGCGCGTCACCGGTAAGCGGTTTCATGGCGGCCGCAACCCGCTCGGGGAGCATGAACACTCGGCTCGTGAGGTCCTGAGGCGGGAAGCTGTCGTCGATGCACTCCCGCCAGAACTCGACATGCTTCTCGTCCAGCCAGTGCTGGGATTCCGTCACGTCAACGCGGCCGCCCTCGCCTTGCACGCTGTACCAGTAGAGGTAATCGACACCGTCTATCGTTTCGGAGAAGATCGTCTCAACGTACATCTGCTCCGGTTCCAGCGTTTCTCGCAGCGCGTCAGGGTGGTCGTTGAGGAACTGCATCCACTCATCGACTCGTTCGGTCTTTCCCTCGCGCACGCGAAATCGTGCCAGTTCGATCCTCATGCACGCATTGTGCCAGCAGTGATCGAGACCCCTTCCCACGAACGGTCCTCTCGGGCCAGCGCCGGTGCGACCACACGCACTTGGTCGCCGGCTTGGAGACGAGGCGGAAGAAGCGTCATGAGCGGGACCCTACCCACAACGCCCGGGGAAGCGCCGCGAACCGATCGGCTGCTACAGAGCCGATGAAGAGGCGGTGCGATGGCTCAGAGAAGAGAAGAGCACGGTCGAGGGCACCACGAAGATCCGCAAAGACTCCGACCTGCCGCAGGTCCGTCATAGGGGACACAATGGAGTCATGACCTCATCTGAGCACCCCCTGACCGCCCCCGATCCCACTGAGACCGCCGCCTGGCAGGCGCTCGAGGCGCACGACGAGCAACTGGACGGTTCTCTGCGCGAGTGGTTCGCTGAGGACCCCGAGCGCGCGGCACGCTTCACCCACACGGCCGCCGACCTGCACGTGGACCTCTCCAAGAACCTCGTGACCGCCGAGACCGTCGGCCTGCTGCTGGACCTTGCGCGCGAGACCGGTGTTGAGCAACGCCGCGATGCCATGTTCGCCGGCGCCCATATCAACACCACCGAAGATCGCGCCGTTCTGCACACCGCGCTGCGTCGGCCGCGGGGTGCATCCCCCGCCCTCGAGGTGGATGGTCAGCAGATCGACGCCGACGTGCACGAGACCCTCGAGCGCGTTGCGGCGTTCGCCCGGAAGGTCCGCTCCGGCGAGTGGCGCGGCGTGACCGGCAAGCGCATCGAGACCGTGGTCAACGTGGGCATCGGCGGCAGCGACCTGGGCCCCGTCATGGTGTACGAGGCACTGAAGCCGCTGACCCAGGACGGTCTCGAGGCCCGTTTCATCTCGAATATCGATCCGACCGACGCGTACGCCACGACAGCAGATCTCGACCCCGAGACCACCCTGGTGATCGTCGCCTCGAAGACGTTCACCACGCTCGAGACGATCACCAACGCACGTCTGGTGCGCGCGTGGCTGCTGGATGGCCTGCGCGAGCGCGGCCTCACCGAGGAGCAGGAGAAGGCGGCTGTCGCCAAGCACTTCGTGGCCGTCTCCACGGCACTGGACAAGGTCGCTGAGTTCGGCATCGACCCGGACAACGCCTTCGGCTTCTGGAACTGGGTGGGTGGCCGCTACAGCGTCGACTCCGCGATCGGCACGGTGCTCGCCACCGTGCTGGGCCCGGATGTGTTCGACGAACTGCTGGCCGGTTTCCATGCGATGGATGAGCATTTCCGCACCGCGCCTCTGGAGAGCAACGTGCCGGTGCTGATGGGCATGCTCAATGTGTGGAACGTGAACTTCCTGGAGGCGGAGACCCATGCGGTGCTGCCCTACTCGCAGTACCTGCATCGTTTCCCTGCCTACCTGCAGCAGCTGACGATGGAGTCCAACGGTAAGTCGGTGCGCTGGGACGGCTCCACCGTGACCTGCGAAACCGGCGAGGTGTTCTGGGGCGAGCCCGGGACCAACGGCCAGCATGCCTTCTACCAGCTGCTGCACCAGGGCACCCGGATCGTGCCGGCGGACTTCATCGCCTTCGCCACCCCGAACCATGCGCTGCGTGACGGCGACCAGGACGTGCACGAGCTGTTCCTGGCGAATTTCTTCGCGCAGACGAAGGCGCTCGCCTTCGGCAAGACTGCCGACGAGGTCCGGGCCGAGGGCACCGAGGGTGCGCTGGTGGCGGCCCGCCAGTTCTCCGGTGATCGGCCGACCACGTCGATCATGGCGCCGAAGCTGACCGCTTCCGTGCTGGGCCAGCTGATCGCGCTGTACGAGCACATCACCTTCGTGCAGGGCGTGGTGTGGGGCATCAACTCCTTCGATCAGTGGGGCGTGGAGCTCGGCAAGCAGCTCGCGAAGAACCTCGCTCCTGCGGTGGCCGGCGACGAGCAGGCGATCGCCGCGGAGGACTCCTCCACCGCGAGCCTGATCCGCTACTACCGCGAGCATCGCGGCTGAGCCGCGGGCCTACGAGGCCCTGTCGAGCGCGGCGCCCGCCTGTCCGCAGGCTACGCGAGCGGCGACCACCGAGACGCGACCGTAACGATCACGGTCGCGTCTCGTCTGCTCACCCGCCCCGGCGGCTGCGAACATCTGGGCGAGTCTTCAACACTGACCACGTCCTGAGGAGGGAGACATGGAGAACCTGATGCTGGCCGTGATACCGGTGATCACGATCGCCATCGTGCTGCTGATCGTGGTGGGCGTGCTGCTGCGCTCCTACCGCGTAGCAGCACCGAACGAAGCGCTGATCATCACCGGGCGCAACGCCAAGAACAGCGGCGACATCGATCTCGAGTCCGGTGGCAGCCGCAGAGCTGACACAAGTCGTCGGGATGAACCGGGCAGCACAGAAACACCGCTTGCTCCGCGCTGACGTGCTGGCCCATGCTGGCCAGTCCGAGGCCGTCGAAGCGGCAGAACGTGGTCAGAGCAGGCGACGTGAAGCTTGCGTTTTCCACAACGGGGTCTTTGGCGATGACTGTGCGAGGTATTCCATCATTAAAGGACCTTGACCTCCATCACCACCCGGGCGCCGCTACCGACTTACACCCTCATCTATGAAGAGCCGCCATCCCAACTCCAGCAAATCCCTCAGTCATCACTCACCTCCGAGTCCATCCATCGAAGAATGAAGGACACATCGCGGCTACCCTCAAGATCAGTCGCAGTATTAACAGAGAAATCCATCGATTCGGAAGTGTTTATATCTGCGAGCTGCCGCACCGACCACTCCACATCTCCCACCCCGCGCGCTTCGATTCGACGTGCGAAGGTGTCAGCTGGAGCATGCACGTCGACAAATCTAGCGCCTTCTTTCCGGAGAGCTCTTACGCATCGATGAAATAGCTCGCCCTCTGGGTACGGCAATACTCCATCCATAATGGCATTAAATCCCGCGGCCGGCCATGCAAGCATGCTAGCGAGCAGGGCTTTCAAGTATACCTCCTGATCAAACTCCTCGACTCCTGCAGCGCTACTCAGGTCGGGAGCAAGGCGGTCAGCCTCAAGGTGCACCCATTTACTCTTCGTGGCGGCAAGTAGATACTTCCCGAGGGTTGACTTACCCGCGCCAGAAGCGCCACTTAGAACCAAGATCTTTGCTTGCATATTCAACTCCAGACACACGGCCGAGCACATTAGCACTCGGCGGGTTTTCCACTAATCGCTCAGCATTCGCGAACCCCATCCACCCACGCACCCTTGAATGAGCCGCGCTAGTTCATGAAAGCCTCACTGCTTACTCCACAGAGGGGCAATCGCTCCGCCCGCCATGCAAGGCGCACTCTGACAGCCATGAACAAGATGGTCGCCTGGCGTCGCACGAAGTTTACACTAAGAACGGGACACTCTCCCTTGTAGAACAAGTCGCGATGAAGGACTCTTCGTAAATTATAGCGCAGAGCTTGCCGCTATGGGTCGGGACTGATGCGTGTTTAGGTGTATGAGGTCGCGCCGTTCCGCCCGATGCTGGTGCTCGCAGCGGTTGCAATAGTGCCCGCACTGATCGATTTGCTGCGCTTCCAGCGTCAGATCGCCCCAGGGCATCGATGCCACCGACATGAAATGGTGCGCTCCCGCTCGGGCACCCGCCGCACGACGGCCCGCCCACACGGAGGGCGGCCCGTCGTCGCTTGCGAGGCGTCACGGTCATCTCCTCGATTTCTTCACTTCAGTCCGCTGAACAGCAGTTCGGTGGAAGAATGATGTCCGCCCGCACCAGGCCCCGAGGGGAGAGACATGGACCCGACATTCCCGATCATCGGCGCGGCACTCGCCGCCGTCGTGGTGATCGTGCTCATCGTGCTCTTCGTGCTGCTGCGCTCCTACCGGATCGCCGCACCGAACGAAGCACTCATCATCACCGGCCGGAACGCCAAGTCCTCCGGCGACATCGACTTGAACTCCGGCAGCGCCCGCGTCGTCATCGGCGGACGAGCGATCGTGCGACCCATCGTCGACCGCGCCTTCGTGATGAGCCTCAGCTCCCGCCAGATCCTGGTGGAGGTCGAGGGCTACTCCATGAACGGCATCTTCCTTCGCCTGCGCGGCGTCGCCCAGGTGAAGGTCGGCGGCAGTGTCGACGACGTGCGCAAGGCCGCACAGCGCTTCCTGGATCAGCAGAAGCAGATCGACCACTACACCCAGGAGATCCTCTCGGGCACCCTGCGCGCTGTGGTCGGCACGCTCACCGTCGAGCAGATCATCCGTGATCGCGCCTCCTTCGCCGCCCAGGTGCAGGCCGAGGCCGAGCACTCGATGAACAACCAGGGCCTGGTGATCGACACCTTCCAGATCTCCGCGATCGAGGACGACGGCTCGTATCTTCGCGACTGGGGACGCCCGGAGGCCGCCCTGGTCGCCAAGCGCGCCGCGATCGCCGAGTCGGACGCCAACCGTGAGGCCACCCAGGCCAAGAACGTGAACCTCCAGCAGGAGGCCGAGTCGAAGCAGGCCTTCGATCTCCGCCAGGCCGAGATCAAGGAGGAGACCGACGCCCGTCAGGCCGTGGCCGACGCAGCCGGTCCGCTCGCCCGTGCTGCCCAGCAGCAGAAGATCATCGAGCAGGAAGAGCTCATCGCGGTCCGCAACAATGACTTGCGTGAGAAGCAGCTGATCGCCGAGGTTCACAAGCCCGCGGAAGCCAAGCGGTACGCCGAGCAGCAGGACGCGGACTCCAAGAAGTACGCCCGCGTGGCCGAGTCGGAGGCGCAGTTGACCGACGAGCGCAACCGCGCAGAGGCCCGCAAGGTGTCCTCCGAGGCAGAGGCGTTCTCGATCGAGGCCCGCGGTCGAGCCGAGGCCGAGGTCGAGCTGCAGCGCCGCTCCAAGGATGCCGAGGCGGTGCGCCTGGAGGGCCAGGCCGCAGCCGACTCTCTGCGTGCCCAGGGTGAGGCCGAGGCTGCCTCGATCCTCGCCAAGGGTGAAGCGGAGGCCGAGGCGACCCGAGCGAAGGCAGAGGCCTACAAGCAGTTCAACGACGCCGCGGTGCTCGCCCAGGTGCTCGAGGTGCTGCCGCAGGTCGCCGGCGAGCTCGCCTCCCCGTATTCGAACATCGAGAGCCTCTCGGTGATCTCGAGCGACGGCGAGTCGAAGATCGGCCAGAACATCTCGGTGGGCCTCGCGCAGGTCATGGAGATGGTCAAGTCCACCACCGGCGTCGACTTCCAGGACACCCTGCAGCGTGCCGCCGAGGGCGGCCGCTCAGTGCGCGCCGAGGCAGAGGGCATGGTCGAGGGCCTGGCTGACGCGGCCCGCAGCGCCACGCCTCGCCGCGGTCATGCCGCAGACGGCTCCGCCGCCGAGTCCATCGACGGCTCCAAGGGCTGAGACCCGCAGCTCCTCATCCGACAGCGGCCGGTGATCATCGCGAGATGCTCACCGGCCGCTTCCGTTCTGTGTGGGTGTCCTTTCCGGCCCTGGGATCGCGGCCCGTTCCGCGTGCGCTTCCGGGGCCCCGTCGGCGTCGACACCCCCGCTTCACCTGCTGCTCATCGGCACTTCACGCAGGGACGAACGCAGTGACGGACACACGCCCGCACGACGTACAGTGGCATGGACCACTCCCTTGAACCGGAAGAGAGCTGTGCGCATGAAGATCGGGATCCTGACCTCCGGCGGCGACTGCCCGGGCTTGAACGCCGTGATCCGAGGGGTCGTGATCAAGGGCGACAAGCTCTTCGAGGACGAGTTCATCGGCTACAAGGACGGCTGGCGCGGCGTCATCGAGAACGACTGGATGACCCTGCCCCGCCGTCGAGTGCGCGGCATCGGCCGCATCGGCGGCACCATCCTGGGCACGTCGCGTTCCAACCCGTTCAAAGACGGCGAGGACGGTGCAGAGATCGTGCGCCGCCACATGGACGAGAACGATATCGACGCCATCATCGCGATCGGCGGCGACGGCACCCTCTACACCGCCAACCGTCTGTTCGAGGCGGGGATCCCGGTGGTCGGTGTCCCCAAGACCGTGGACAACGACCTGGACGCCACCGACTACACCTTCGGCTTCAACACTGCTGTAGAGGTCGCCACCGAGGCTCTGGACCGCCTGCGCATGACCGGCGACTCTCACCACCGCTGCATGGTCGCCGAGGTGATGGGCCGCTCTGTCGGCTGGATCGCACTGCACTCGGGTATGGCCGCGGGCGCGCACGTCATCTGCATTCCTGAGTTCCCGCTGTCGATCGACGAAATCTGCACCTACGTCAAGCGTGCCTGGGACCGCGGCCGCGCCCCGCTGGTGGTCGTCGCAGAGGGGTTCATCCCGCGGGATGCCCCAGAGAACTTCATGACCTATGAGCTGGACGAGTTCGGCCGTCCGCGCTTCGGCGGCATCGCCGAGACCCTCGCACCGGTCATCGAGAAGCAGCTGGGTATCGAGAGCCGCGCAACAGTGCTGGGCCACATCCAGCGCGGCGGCGAACCCACCGGCTACGACCGCGTGCTGTCCACCCGTCTTGGTACAGCCGCTATCGATCTGGTGCACAACAACGGCTTCGGCCGCATGGTCTCGCTGCGCGGCACCGATATCGTCGACGTGCCGCTCACCGATGCGATCGACTCGGTCAAGTCGGTCCCGCAGGACCGCTGGGACGAGGCGAGCGTGCTGTTCGGCTGATCGACCGTGCTCGTGGGCGTCACTGGCCCGGTACGGAGTCGCCCAGCAGATGTCGCCTGTGCTCCGTCGGCCTCTCACATCCAGCGCCGCAGAGCGTCACCGACGGGCGGTGGACAGCGGAGTCGAGCAGTCCGAGGTCCCGCACGGGGCCGACGCCGAGATCGCCGATCAGGGTGAGGACGTCCTCCGTGGTCAGGTACTCGGTCATCGTCCGAGACGGTCGAGCACGTCCGCGTAGCGCTCGCGCACGCGCTGCGAGGAGCGTGCGACGGCATGCTCGTGCAGACGACGCTGTGCGCTCTCGCGGATCGCACGCACCGTCGCCTCCTGCTTGCTCACGCCCTGAGCCTCAGCGAGCTGAGCGAGGACGGCTTCGTCTTCGGACGATAAGCGCAGAGTCATGGCCACGGCGACATGGTACCGGAGTGATACCAATCGCCCCGGCGGAAGCATCGGGGGTCGGAAGCAGCTGACGCCGCCGCGTCCACAGCCCGCATCACTGCAGTCAGACTCTGCGAATCACGCATACTCGGGGCATGAGAACTGTGCTGGGCATCGAGGTCGACGACGCACTGATGGAGCACTGGGTCGAGTGGTTCGCGCCAGCTCAGCAGCCGTTCGATGTTCGCGCCCTGCCGCCGCAGGCCGACGGCACGCAGATCGGCACGGCAGCGACGCTGTCGCCCGAGGTGCGCGATACGTTCTTCGTGTACGAGCCCGGCTTCCGCACGCTCACCGAGCACGAGTTCGCGGCGCTGAGCCCCCGGCAGCGGCGGGCGCTCGTCGCGGCGCGGCCGCGGGGGCTGCGGCCCGCCGCGTGGCCGACGGACCCTCTCGAGCTGCGACGGCGTCGCGCTCTGGCCTATGTCGAGCACGGCGTGGCGCCGAGCAGACACCGCGAGGTGAGTGATGCCACCTGGGGGCGGGCCGCCGAGCATCTGCCGGAGGCCGGGCGCCTCACCGGCACGTTCGCCGACGGCTCCGGCCCGAACTGCTTCGGCGCCGTCATGGCCGCCGCAGGGGTGCCCGACGCCGATGAGGTCTGGATGCTGCAGGAGCCGTTCGAGGCATGGCTGCGCGAGGCTTCAGCCCCCATCCGCGGCACCGGCACCGACGACGAGCCGGGCACGGTTCTCGTGTGGCGGGACCGCGCGGGCCTCGCCCAGCATGCCGCGATTACGATCGGCGACGGCTGGGCGTTGAACAAGCCCTCGCAGGCCTGGTGCAGCCCGTATCTGGTCTGGACCGTCCGGGAGACGATCGCGCACAGCCGCGTCTCCAGCCAGCGCCTGGAGCGCCACCGCCTGCACCCGTGAGCGCGTCACGGGCACGCCGGCCGCCGCGCGATCGGGGGCAGGGATCGTCAGGAGGCGTAAGTGCCGACGTCGCCCAGCAGAGCCGTCGCGTAGGAGTTATGGGTGCTCTTGGCGTCGGACGGCTGATACATGCCGGCACGCACGTCGCGAGAGAGCCGCTCAAGCTCGCTGCGCACGTAGAAACTTGAGCCACCACTGGCGCGCAGCACCTGGTCAACCGCGGTGATCGCACCGTCGGTGGCGCGACACTTGACACCCGAGAAGTGCAAGAACCAGCGGGCGCCGTGATCGGTGATCCCGGTGCCGGTGCGGCCTTCACGCAGCGCGTCAAGGTCAGCGCTCACCTTCTCGATCTGCAGCACGACGCCGTCGACGATGAACGCGGCGTCCGCCAGACGCCAGCGGGTGTCGGGGTCATCCGCATACGGGATGCCGCGTGTACGGGTGCGGCGAGTGGTGGCAGCGTCGGCACCCACTTGAATGGCGCGTTCAGCAATACCGATATAGACCGCGGCCAGCAGCAGCTCGAAGGGGCCGAAGATGCCGAACACGAACGGGGTGCGATTCGGGCCGACAGGGGCTTGTGTGATCACGCGGTCAGCCGACGCGGGAGCGGCATCGAGCACCGTGGTGTGCGACTGGGTGGCGCGCATGCCGTGCGTGTCCCAGTCCTGCTTCCAGCTCACACCGGGCTCACGGTCAAGGTACGCAAACACGAGCTCAGGGTCGCCCTCGCCGGTGTCGGTGCGACGGCCATGGACCACCAGGTGGTCCCAGGCCGGGGAGAGGGTGGTGAAGATCTTCGTGCCGCTAAAGCGGTATCCGCCCTCGCCATCAGGCTCTGCTTCGGTGAAGGCATCGAACAGCATCGCTTCGTTTCCACCTTCGGAGATACCGAAGGCGAAGAGCTCACCGCGTGCAGCGGCCTCAAGCATGCCGCGAGCGGTCTCATTGCCCTCCTGCATCCAGGCGAACAGTGCCGCCGACATGATCACCTGATGCATGTTCATGCCGAGGGCGGTGGCCGGTGCCGCGGCGGCGAGCCGACGCTGGATCCGAGTGACCTCCAGCAGGCTCGCGCCGAACCCGCCCAACTCGGTGGGCACCAGCAGCTTCAGGTACCCACGCCCGCGCAGATCCACGAGGTCGGCGTCGAAGAACGTGTTCTCCCGGTCATGCTGCGCGGCGCGCTCGCGGAAGGTCGCGACCAGCTCATCAGGCAGGAACGACTCGGGGGTGAGATCAACTGCGGTGTCCGTCATGGGACCACGGTAGTCGCCCGTGGGCGCACTCGGTACGGTCACTGTAGGCAACTCGACAGTCCCTGTCGGCAGGTCACCAGTCACTGCAGGCAGCTCGGTATTCACTGCAGGCAGCTCGGCCCCAGCAGTGCTTTCAGCGAGGCATACAGCGCTGCCGACGGCGCGACGGAGAGTCGCGTATCGAGCTGCATCACGGTGGTGCGGCCGGGCTCCTGGAGTCGAAGCCGGACGGTGGATCCGCCTGGATTGTCCGTGAGCACCTCACGCAACTGCTCGGCGACCCGTGTCGTGGCGCGCACGGCGGGCAGTGAAATGGTGACAGGCCCGTCGGCGCCCACATGGGATACATCGGGGACCGTCATCTCCATCACGCGCAATTCGGGCATGCCCTTGGATGTGTCCACGCGGCCCTTCATGGAGACGACAAGATCCTCAGCAAGCTCGGTGGCAACAGTCTGATACGTGGAGGGGAACAGTAGGCAGTCGATCGATCCCTCGAGATCCTCGACCGTGGCGATCGCCCACATGTCGCCCTTCTTCGTGGTCTTGCGCTGCAGCGAGGTGATCAGACCAGCGATCGTGACCATCGCGCCGTCCTCGACCGCACCGTCGTCGGCGAGTGCGCTGATGGTGGTCGAGGAGTTCTGGGCGACGACGTGCTCGAGACCGTAGAGCGGATGGTCAGAGACATAGAGGCCGAGCATGGTCCGCTCGAAGGCGAGTTTCTCCTTGCGGTCCCATTCGGGCAGGTCCGGGATCGTGATAGTGGCCGCGGAGCCACCGGATTCACCGTCGGCCCCAGCGAACACGTCGGCAAACAGGTCGTACTGTCCCTGCGCCTCCTTCCGCTTGACGTCGACCACGGAGTCGACGGCATCCTCATGGATGAGCACGAGGGAGCGACGGTTAGCACCGAGCGTGTCGAACGCACCTCCCTTGATGAGGGATTCAATGGTGCGCTTGTTGCACACCCCCAGCGGCACCTTGTCCAGGAAGTCGGTAAAGGAGGTGAAAGCGCCCTTCTCCTCCCGGGTGGCGAGGATCTCCTCAACCACGTGGGCGCCAACGTTACGGATCGCTGAGAGGCCGAAGCGGATGTCATCCCCGACGGCGGAGAAGTACATGCCGGACTCGTTCACATCCGGTGGCAGCACGGTGATGCCGCGGTGGCGGCAGTCCCCCAGGTACAGCCCCAGCCGGTCGCGGTTCTCCTGGGTGGAGGTCAGCAGCGCGGCCATGTACTCCGTGGGGTAGTTCGCCTTGAGGTATGCAGTCCAGTAGGAGACCACGCCGTAGGCGGCGGAGTGGGACTTGTTGAAGGCGTAGTCGGCGAAGGGAAGCAGGGTCTCCCACAGCGCGGCGATCGCAGCGTCGGAATAACCGCGCTCCTTCATCCCGGCTTCGAAGGACACGTACTGCTTGTCCAGTTCGGCTTTCTTCTTCTTACCCATGGCGCGGCGAAGAATGTCCGCTTCACCCAGGCTGTAGCCGGCCACCTTCTGGGCGGTCTGCATGACCTGCTCCTGGTAGACGAGCACGCCATAGGTCTCGTCGAGGATCTCGGCGAGCGGCTCCTCCAGCTCAGGATGGATCGGGGTGATCTCCTGCAGCCCGTTCTTACGCAACGCGTAGTTCGTGTGGGAGCCCATGCCCATCGGGCCCGGGCGGTACAGAGCGGAGACAGCGGTGATGTCACCGAACTTGTCGGGCTTCATCTGGCGCAGCAGGGTGCGCATGCCGGAACCATCCAGCTGGAACACGCCGAGCGTGTCGCCACGCTGCAGCAGGCTGTAGGTGGCCGGATCCTCGAAGCCGACCTGCTCGAGGTCCGGCACCTCCTTGCCGTTCGCTTCGATGTTCTCCAGAGCATCGGAGATGACGGTGAGGTTGCGCAGACCCAGGAAGTCCATCTTCAGCAGGCCGAGCGTCTCGCAGGTCGGGTATTCGAACTGCGTGATGATCTGTCCGTCGGAGGGCCGGCGCATCATGGGGATGATGTCGGTCAGCGGCTCGCTGGACATGATCACCGCGCAGGCGTGCACGCCCCAGCCGCGGGTGAGGCCCTCGACGCCCTTGGCGATCTCAACGACCTTCTGCACATCGGGGTCCTCGTCGTGCAGCCGACGGAATTCGGTGGCCTCCGCGTAGCGCTTGTGGTCGGGGTCGAAGATCCCAGCGATCGGGATGTCTTTGCCCATCACGGCGGGTGGCAGTGCCTTCGTGATTCGGTCGCCGACGGAGAAGGGGTAGTCGAGCACCCGGGCGGCATCCTTGAGGGAGTTCTTCGTCTTCATGACGCCGTAGGTGACCACCTGTGCCACGCGATCATCGCCGTACTTCTCCTCGACATACTGGATCACTTCGCCGCGGCGGCGATCATCGAAGTCAACGTCGAAGTCCGGCATGGAGACACGGTCGGGATTCAGGAAACGCTCGAACAGCAGGCCGTGCTCGATGGGGTCGAGGTCGGTGATCCGCATGGCGTAGGCGACCATCGAGCCTGCGCCGGAGCCACGGCCGGGTCCGACGCGGATGCCCTGTTCCTTGGCCCATTTGATGTAGTCGGAGACGACCAGGAAGTAGCCGGGGAAGCCCATCTGCGTGATGATGCCGACCTCGTAGTCCGCCCGCTTCTGAACATGGTCGGGAATGCCCTGCGGGTAGCGGTACTCGAGGCCGTGCTGGACCTCCTTGATGAACCAGGAGTGCTCGTCCTCCCCGGCCGGCACGTCGAAGCGGGGCATGAAGTTCGCCCCTTCTTTCGTGGTGCGGAAGGCCACCTCGCACATCTCGGCGATGCGCAACGTGTTGTCGCATGCCTCGGGCAGCTCGCGGAACAGTTCGCGCATCTCCCGCGCGGACTTGAGGTAGTACCCGGAGCCGTCGAACTTGAACCGGTCCGGATCAGCAAGCTTCGAGCCAGAGTTGATGCACAGCAGGACGTCCTGGATGGTGGCGTCTTGCTCGGTGACGTAGTGCAGGTCGTTAGTGGCCACGAGCGGCGCACCGATGGTCTTGGACAGCTCGAGGAGGTCCTTGGTCACCCGCTTCTCGATGGACAGGCCGTGGTCCATCAGTTCGATGAAGTAATTCTCCTTGCCGAACATGTCCTGGTACTCGCCGGCCGCCTTGACGGCCTCATCCCACTGACCCAGCCGCAGACGCGTCTGCACTTCGCCGGAGGGGCAGCCGGAGGTGGCGATCAGTCCGTCGGCGTACTGTGCAAGGATCTCTCGGTCCATGCGCGGCCACTTGCCCATCTGGCCATCCAGCGACGCCGCCGAAGCGAGACGGAACAGGTTGTGCATGCCGGGCGTGGTGCGCGAGAGCAGGGTGAGGTGCGTGTAGGCGCCGCGGGCGGAGACATCGTCGCCGGCGAGCTGCTGCTCGCGGGTGCCCCACTGCTGACGGGTGCGATCATGTCGGCTCGTGCCCGGCGTCACGTACGCCTCGACGCCGATGATCGGTTTGATGCCGGCATCGGTCGCGGCCTTGTAGAACTCGTAGGCGCCGAACAGGTACCCGTGGTCGGTGATCGCGACGGCCTGCTGGCCCTGGTTCTTCGCTTCGTCGACCAGCTTGGAGATCTTCGCGGCACCGTCCAGCAGGGAGTAGTCGGTGTGGACGTGGAGGTGCACGAAGTCGTCGGAAGCCATGCCCGCAAGACTATCCGCGCGGGCCGACGAAGGAGGGCTCAGGTAGGGGTCGAGATCCTCACCCCAGGCCGTTCGCGTGTCGCGCGTGTCGAGCGGCGTGGCGCCTGTCGCGAGTGTCGCGCGGCGTGGCGCCTACCCCGGACGTCACACGTGCCGACCGACACCTCCGCAAACGTGGTGCGAAGGTCATCTCACCCGGGCCGTTTGACGTGTACTGCGCACCAAGTTCAGCCGTTGAGCTCCAGAACATCGACGCCCTCGATCCTGTGACATGCAGCGACGGCAATCTCGACGGACAAGCTCAGCGGGTCGCTGTTGGACAGGGCCTCGTGCACATTGCCGGTCGAGGTCTGCTGTCCTTCGCCACACCGGGGTTCGCCGAGTACGCGCAGTCGCTGGCGCACAGTTAAGTGGCCACCCCGAACGTATAGCACTTGCTATAGTAGAGCCCATGGAGGACCTCGCTGCGATTGCCTCATCCTGTGATGACGCGATCCGCCGCGCCCGTAACAGGCTCGTTCACGCCGTTCGCGCCGCCTCTGCCGCGGGCATGACCCAGACGCAGATCGCGCAGGCGATCGGCCGCAGTCAGCCAGAAGTCTCGCGCCTCCTTCGTTTTCATGGCACGTCAGCACTCTCCAGAACCCTGCATGCTCACCGTCGGGAGGTCACTGCCGCCGTGAAGAAGGGAGGGGGCCGCGACGTCAGAGTATTCGGCTCTGTCGCGACCGAGTCCGATGGCCCTGATTCGGACATTGACCTGCTCTTCACCCCCACCCGGGCCTTTAGCCTGATGTCTCTCGGTCGGCTCGAGAACGAGATCTCCGGGATCCTCGGAGCGCCCGTGGACCTCGTCCCGGACACCGCCCTCATGCCGCATCTGAAGGACCGCGTCCTCAAGGAAGCGGTCCCTCTGTGACACCGCCACGAACCGAGAAGGATCTGTTGCTCGAAGCGCTCGATCACGTGCAGCTGGCCGCGCAGCACGCATCCTCGGCGCGGTGCGATCAGATCGTCGTCGACGCGATCTGCATGCGGCTGTCGGCGGGCATCGAGACGCTGTCACGCCTTGATGAGGACGCGCGCTCCCGACTTTTCGGCCCCGACTGGACAGTCATGTGGGGAATGCGGAACCGGATCGCGCACGGGTACATCCTGGTCGACACCGACCTGGTTCTCATGACGGCGAAGGAAGACCTCCCCCCACTGATAAGAACACTTCGCGAACGCATTCAGGAACTCTGATCGGCCCCGGGTCCGCGATCGCCTTCCGCCTCAGCCTCGTGCTGCATCTCGGTCATCAGCTGCTGCAGGTAAGCCTCGGCATCCTCAATACTCAGGGCGCTGCCATCGCGGCGCGGAGGCATGCCTTCCACGAGCGCTCCCCCATGCCACGTCATCGTGTCATCGGGCAAAGAGGATCCTGGGGAGGTCTCCTGCCACAGATCCAGAGGGACATGATGGGCGGCGAGGTCACGGGCAAGCACCTCCGCCTCCGCGGGATCGCCGGAGCGCTGCATGATCGCCAACAGCAGCGACTCAGCCGCCCACGCCTCGGCGCTGTTCTGTTCGGCCTGCGCGTATTGACGTACGAGGCCCACGAAGCTCGCAGCGATCTCATCGTCGCCATCTTCGTAGTGGTCGATCGCCGCACGCAGACCGAGAGCTGGCAGATATCGATGAGCCTTCCACAGCACACACGCTCCGATCAGCGACATCGCGATACCGGTCGGGAAATCAGGGTGCGAGGCGAGCGACGCGGATGGTGTGCGGCCGGCTCGACGATCGTCATCCGCGGCGATGAAATCACGGCAGGCCCGCTCAACAGCCTCACGGGAGCGCTCGTCATCGCGCAGTGCGACCTGAGCGTCCTCAGCCTCCAAGCCGAGCAGGGCAGACACACGCTGCCACGGGAACTCCGGGCGGTCCAGGGCTGAGGAAGGTCTCGACGTCATGGGGTCGACGCTACAGCGAGGGGCCGACGAATCGCCGCACCCGCGTAGGGACGGGCCACCCAGAGTCGGCTGGACTGTGACGAGGACCAGGGACCGACTCCCCGGCAGCGCAGTGAGGAGCATCGCGGGACCGACTCCTCGCCGCGCTGCCGACACCATCGGCTCAGCTCGTCCGCAGCACCTCGAGCGCGTGCTGCAGATCCTGCGGGTACGTTGTCGTGTACGTGACACGCTCGCCGCGCACCGGATGGATGAAACTCAGCTCCATCGCGTGCAGCCACTGGCGCACCAGGCCGAGCCGCTGCGCCAGCGTCGGATCCGCGCCGTACAACGGATCGCCCACCAGCGGATGCTTCAACGCCGAGAAGTGAACGCGAATCTGGTGGGTGCGGCCGGTCTCGAGCTTGACCCGCAGCAGCGTTGCTCCCGGCAGCTCCTCCAGCGTCGAGTAATGGGTGACCGAGTGCTTGCCGTCGCGCAGCACCGCGAACCTGTAGTCGTGCTGCGGAGAGCGGCCGATCGGCGCCTCGATCGTGCCGGAGGGCTGATCCGGTCGTCCCTGGCACATCGCATGGTAGACCTTGTCCACTTCACGAGCGCGGAAGGCGTCCTTCAGGCGGGTGTAGGAGGTCTCGTTGCGGGCCACCACCATCAGTCCACTGGTGCCGACGTCGAGCCGGGAGACGATGCCCTGCCGTTCCGGGTCGCCCGAGGTGCGGATCGAGATGCCGGCAGCAGCGAGGTGGCCGAGCACTGTCGGCCCGCTCCAGCCAGCGCTCGGATGCGCGGCAACACCCACGGATTTGTCGACCACGACGATGTCGTCATCCACGTGCACGAGGCTCATGCCATCGGCGATCTGCGGGCGCACCTCGACCGGAGGTTTCTCATCCGGCAGTTCCACCTCGAGCAGGGCACCTGCCTCCAGGCGCACTGACCGAGCCGCGACCGGGGCTCCGTCCACCATCACCAGGCCCTGGTCCACAAGGTCTGCTGCTTTGGTGCGGGAGAGCCCCAGCATCCGTGACAGGCCCACGTCGATGCGTTCGCCGGCGAGTCCATCCGGCACCGGGAGCACGCGTGCGGAGCTCACGGCTGCTCGATTCGATCGCTGCGGGCGGATCGACGGCCGCTGCGGCGCTGCGCACGATGCGTGGGCGCCGACGGCGTACCGTCGTCGTCGCTGTCCGTGGCGCTCCGCTCCCCCGCGTCCCCGTGCTCCGAGGCGGCGGAATCAGCGCGGCGACCGACGTCATCCGTGGCGGCGGGATCGGCAGGGCGGCCGAACAGACCGAGGAGCACCACAAGAATAGCGCCGCCCACCACAGCCATGTCCGCGACATTGAACACGGGCCAGTTCGGCAGCTGCAGAAAATCCACGACTTCGCCGCGGAAAGGCCCGGGTGGGCGCAGCAGACGATCGTGAATATTTCCCAGCGCGCCGCCCAGCACCATCGCGAGCGCGGTCGCGTATCCGGCCGAGCGCACCGATGTGGTGGCGAAGACGATCACCCCCAGCGCGATCAGGATCTGCAGCCCGGTCACCACCGGCGTGATCTCAGCCCCCATGCCCCAGGCAGCGCCGGAGTTGTACAGCAGCGTCAGCTGCACAATCTCGCCGAGGAACTGCTGCGGTTCCAACAGCGGCAGTGTGGCTTCCGCCCAGTTCTTCGTGATCTGGTCGAGAACAGCGAGCACGGCGGCTCCACCGAAGACGATGGCGAGCACTGTCCCAAGCGGCAAACGACGACGAGCGCCGGACACCTCGTGCCCGGCGCTCGTCGAAAGGTCGGTCCGGCTCACAGGCCGAAGTTCGCCTGCTTGTCCTGCGTCTCGCTCGTATCGAGGTCGCGCAGCTGATTCTCCAGGTAGTTGCGCAGGCGGTTGCGGTAGTCACGCTCGAAGGTCCGCAGACCCTCGATGGACTTCTCGAGCTCCGCCTTCTTCGACTCCATGGCGGCGAGCGTCGTGCGGGAGGTCTCCTCCGCCTCACCGACGATGCGCTGATGCTCGGCGTTGGCCTCGCTGATCAGGCGATCCCGCTCGTCCTCACCGTTCTTCACGTACTCGTCGTGCAGACGATTCGCCAGCGCGATGATGCCAGCGGCGGACTGGTCCGGGGTCTGCGCCGCCGGCTCCGGCTCAGGCTGCTGCGGCGCTGGCGCATCGGCAACCACCTGCTGCGGGGCAGTGGTCTCGGCGTCAGGCTCGTCCGCAACCACATCGACGGCAGGCGTTTGCTCAGCGGGAGCAGCGACCTTCGCCTCTTCAGCAGCGGCCTGCGCTTCCTGGGCGGCGGTCTCGAGCTCGGCGATGCGGTTATGCGCCTCCTCGAGCTCCTTGGTCAGTCGGTTGTTCTCGTCGATGAGCTCGCGAAGGCGGGGCAGGATGTCGTGGTCGAGGTAGTCATCGACCTCATCCATGTCGTAGCCCTCGGAGAACCGGACCGGGGTGAACCGCTTGTTCTCCAGGTCTTCAGGCATCAGAGCCATGGGTCACCTTTTCGTCGTACTCGGATCGGGTGCGCGCGCAACGCGGCAGGACCAGCGTAGCGGATTCTACGTATGGTCAGCTCCGGCACGCATCCATCGCACCGGATCAGGTCAGCATATGCACCGGTACCCTCCGCGGGCGAGTCACCGGCCCGGCTCCGTCCTCGTCATCAGCCAGCGTGGACACGGCAATGCCGTGACGGACGCGGCGCACGGACAGCACGCGCCGCGGGCAGTCGGATGCTCACATCGCCAGCGGCGCCAACAAGCGCAGCAGCAGCCATCCCGCGAACAGCAGGAGCATGAGGCTGAGGTCCAATGCCACCGCGCCGATCCGCAGCGGCGGGATGACACGGCGAAGACCTTTCACCGGGGGATCCGTCAGCGTGTAGACCACCTCGAACAGGACCAGCACCACCCCGGAGGGGCGGAAATCCCGCGAGTAGGCCCGGATCCACTCCAGGACAAGGCGCGCCAGCAGCAGAAGCATGTACAGCAGCAGTGCGATGTACAGCACCGCTGCGAGAATCTGCACGGGCCTCAGCTCTGGTTGTAGAAGCTGCCCTCATCGGCCGAGGAGTCGCCGTCCACCTGGACGAACTCCGGCGAGAGCAGGAACACCTTGGAGGTGACGCGCTCGATGGTGCCACGCAACCCGAACACGAGGCCAGCCGAGAAGTCGACCATGCGCTTGGCGTCGCCATCCTGCATGTCCGACAGGTTGACGATCACCGGCACACCGTCACGGAACGACTCGCCGATCGCCTTCGCGTCGTTGTAGGAGCGGGGATGAATGGTGGTGATGCGATGCATGGACTCCTCCTCGACCGCCGGGGTCATGGCCACCACGCTGGAGCTGCGGCGAATCGGAGTCACCTGCGCCTCACGCTGCGGCTCCGGTGCACGCTCCGTGCGGCGCGCCGGCGCGGAGGTCTCCTCGCGAGTGTCCCGCTCGTCCTCGAAGTATTCGTCGTCAACCTCGTTCGCGAGGCCGAGTGCCACCATGGCGTTGCGCCAGGTTCCCATCGCAGGTCTCCCAAGTTCTGTCGTGTCACGCTGATGAGGGGCGCCGGGGAAGCACGGGGAGTGCGCTGGAGCCCATGGGGCGAACCTACCGGAGCATCACTGCCGCACCGGGGACGTCAACGGCGTGTCGGCCGCGTGTCGGCACGTCGAATCACACCGGCGAACCGCCCCGCCGCGTGGGAACGGCGATGGGAGAAATACGCCGGGTCCTCCAGGGTGCACGGCGGCGCCGCCTCGATCCGTTCGGGGTCCATCCCGGCGCGGACAAGATCCTCGAGGGCGCCGGCGCGCAGGTCGAGCGACGGCGACCCCCACCTGGTCTCAGCACGGACCATCGGCAGGATCAGTGCGCTCTCCTCCCGCATCGCGGCGGGCACTTCGTAGCAGGCCTCGCATATTGATGGTCCGATCACTGCTCCCATGCGGTCCGTGCGAGCGCCGAGACTTCGCATCGCCTCAATCGTGGCACGCAGTACACCGTCGAGCAGACCGCGGCGGCCAGCGTGCGCGGCAGCGATCACACCGGCGTCAGCATCGGCCAGCAGCACTGGAAGACAGTCAGCGACCATGATCGCGAGCGCGACATCGTCGCGGTCCGTCACCATCGCATCAGCCGTCACGAGCGGAATCGGCCCGGTCTGCGGCAGCACATGCACGTCGGCCGAATGCACCTGGTCAACGAAGACGAGCGGCGCACCAATGCGCTCAGCGACGATGGCGCGGTTGCGCTCGACCAACTTCGGGTCGTCGTCGACATGCCGGGCGAGGTTCAGGCTCGTCTTCTCACCGATGCTCACACCGCCATGGCGGGTGGTGAACAGGATCTGGGCCCCGCGCAGTTGCGGGGCCCAGATCTGGTCGAGGCTGCTCACAGGTGCGAGCCGCTCGAGTACGTGCTGTGCGGCATCACTTCAGGAAGGACGGCAGGTCGAGGTCGTCGTCCGTCGGGGGCTCCTCGATGCGCGGCGGTCGAACGGGCTCGGGCTGCGCTGCGGGGCGAGGCTGCGCAGGCTGAGGCGCATCGGACACAGCCTCGCTGCCTGCCGGCTCCGGCGCCTCGGCGGGCTGCTCGGCCTGGACGGGGCGCGACGGGGTGAACGACTGCTGCGGGGCGCCCCAGGCTCCCGGTGTCGCGTTGCCCGAGGCACCCGTGCCTGCGCCGCGATCACCCGTGGCATTGGGCTCCTCCGAGCGGGAGGGCAGCGACGGGCGTGCGGGCTGCGCGGGCTGGTCAGAGTCGTTGGGACGCTGCGCGGCCACATCCGGGCGCGGCTGCGGGTTGCCGCCCTCGAATCCGGCGGCGATGACGGTGACGCGGACTTCATCACCCAGAGCGTCGTCGATGACCGAGCCGAAGATGATGTTGGCGTCCGGGTGCGCTGCTTCCTGCACGAGGCGAGCTGCCTCCGACACCTCGTACAGGCCAAGGTCGCTGCCACCCTGGATCGAGAGCAGAACGCCGTAGGCGCCGTCGATGGAGGCCTCGAGCAGCGGGCTGGACACGGCCAGCTCAGCAGCCTGGAGCGCGCGATCGTCACCCCGCGCGGAGCCAATACCCATGAGGGCGCTGCCGGCGCCCTGCATCACGGACTTGACGTCGGCGAAGTCGAGGTTGATCAGGCCCGGGGTGGTGATCAGGTCGGTGATGCCCTGCACACCGGAGAGGAGTACCTGGTCGGCGGACTTGAAGGCATCGAGCATCGACACCTGTTTGTCGGCGATCGACAGCAAACGGTCGTTCGGGATGACGATGAGCGTGTCGACCTCTGCCTGCAGAGCATCGATGCCGGACTCGGCCTGCGTGGAACGCCGACGACCCTCGAAGGTGAACGGGCGAGTGACCACGCCGATGGTGAGAGCGCCCAGGCTGCGGGCAATCTTGGCCACAACGGGCGCGCCGCCGGTACCGGTGCCGCCGCCTTCACCGGCGGTCACGAACACCATGTCGGCGCCGCGCAGCGCCTCCTCGATCTCCTCGGCGTGATCCTCGGCGGCACGGCGCCCCACCTCAGGGTCGGCGCCGGCGCCCAGGCCGCGGGTGATCTCCTTGCCGACGTCGAGCTTGACGTCAGCGTCTGACATGAGAAGGGCCTGCGCGTCGGTGTTGATCGCGATGAACTCGACGCCCTTCAGGCCGGATTCGATCATGCGGTTGACGGCGTTCACGCCGCCGCCGCCGATACCGACGACCTTGATGACTGCGAGGTAGTTCTGGGATCCGGCCACGGTGAGGTCCTTGCTCTTGTCGGTGCTGAGACGAGAACGCCGCCACACTCTCAACCTCGACTTCAGGTTGAGACCTCCGGGTCGTCCTCTGTTCCTTCGACGCTAGGGAGCAGTCCAGCTCGGCGCAAACACCACGGGCGCGTGTCGCAGACCCGGCTGATTCAACAGTCCCCGTCGGAGCCGACCTGTCACAGCCCCACTTCACCGAGTCACGGGAGCAACCGGACTGGACACGTCAATCACGGTGCCGGGCTGGTCCAGCAGTGCCGCGACCACCTTGCCCTTCAGCTCCGCATCCGCGGCATCGCCCCAGACCACAGTTTTCGTCGCCCCGTTCTCGAGTGCGAGCGTCATGGTCACGTCGTTGGGTGAGGTCGCAGTGATTCCTCGCACTCCGTCAGCGATCTCGGGTGGCAAGGAGCTCGCCGCCTCGATCATCGCCTCGGCGGCTCCCTCCGGGTCGCGGGCCCCCTCCCCGACCGCGAGTGGCATCAGCACAGCATCCTGCGCGGCAGCATCGGGGAGCGCAACGCCGTGGGCGTCGAGGATCACCGTGTTGCCATCGAGGCGGGTGAGCTGTGCGATCGGTGTGCGCTCCGTGACCGTGACGGTGATCGTGTCCGGCCACGACCGCTCGACCTGTGCTGTCTCCACGCCAGGCACCTGCTCGATCCGGTTGGCCAGCTCCCCCGGGCGCACCAGCGCCATCGCCGTGCCGACCTCCGGATCGGTGACCTGAGAGATCGCGTCCTCCTGCACGTATCCCAGGCCGCTCACCGCGACCGTGCGCACCTGGAGGGCCGGTACGGTGAGCACGGCGATCCCCGCACCCGCCACGAGCACGAACGTGATGAGCGCGGCGATGATGAGGGCGCGACGCCGGCGGCGCCACGGCTGGCCCACCACGGCACGCCGAAAACGATCCGCGGCGTCCACGACCCTGCGGGACGACCTCTCACTGTCATCATCGGGGGGCGACGTGACCGCCGGCTCCTCCGGCTGTGTCTGCGAGTTCGTCAGGCGCCCCGAGCGCGCGGGAGAACCCAGAGGAGACGTCGTGCGCCTCGCGGGCGTCGCCCGCGTCTGCTCCTGGGGGGCCGACGGTGGCGTGCGGTCCGCATCCGAGCGGGCCGGTCTGCCGGATCGCGCTGCGGGATCGCGGCCCGGCTTGGTCTGCACTCGCGGCGCGGCGGGGCGGCGCGCCATCTCAGCCACACTCCATGCCGGCGGCACCCTCGAGGGCGGCCAGTACCGACGGTGTGCGGTTCACGATGTCGCCCGCGCCGAGCATGAGCAGCAGGTCGCCGCGGCGCACAGCCCCCAGGAGGTGCTCTTCGAGCGCGTCGCTGTCCTGCAGCGCATGCATTCGAGAACCGGCCGGTGCGTGGGCGGTGATCGTGCGGGCATCGATCGACGTATCAGGATCCTCGCGTGCGCCGTACACGGGAAGCACCCAGGCCTCATCGGCGAGAGCAAGTGAGGACGCGAAATCGGCGGCGAAATCACGCGTGCGCGAGAACAGATGCGGCTGGAACACCGCCAGAACGCGGCCCGTACCCGCTTGGTTCGTGATCGCGCGGGCCGCCTGCAGTGTGGCTGTCACCTCTCGGGGGTGGTGCGCATAGTCGTCCACGACCGTCACTCCGCCGGCGGTGCCGGCCACATCCCAGCGGCGCGAGGCGCCATGGAAGTCGCCGAGGCCGCGCGCTAGGGCATGCAGGTCGGCGTCGGGGCATGCGTGGGTGGTGGCGGCGAGGGCCGCGATCGCGTTGAGCACGTTGTGGTGCCCTGCGACCGACAGCTCCTGCCTGAGCTCGCCGAGCGGTCCGTGCACGCGGGCGGCGGCGCCGTGGGTGCCCGGTGTCTCCTCCAGGAGGCGCCAGTCGGCGCTCGGGTCGGCGCCGTAGGTGACCACGCGGGTGCCGCGCTGGGCGGCGCGCTGTGCGAGCGCTGCGGCACCGGGGTCGTCAGCGCAGGTCACCAGGATGCCGCCGGGTGCGAGTTGGGTGCTGACGGCGTCGAAGGCCGCTGTGAGCCGTGCGGCGTCACCATGGAAGTCGAGGTGATCTGGTTCGAGGTTCGTCACCACGAGTGCGTGGGGGTGGAACGCCAGGAAGGATCCGTCGGACTCATCAGCCTCGACCACGGCGAGACCGCCGTCACCAGCGCCGAAACCGGCATTGCGGCCCAGATCCGGAACCGCGGCACCGACGGCCCAGGCCGGGTCCTCCCCGGCCCCGCGCAGCGCCATCGCGCACATGCCCGTGGTCGAGGTCTTCCCGTGCGTGCCAGCCACCGCGATGAGGCGGCGGCCCGCGAGCATCCCGGCGAGAGCGGCCGCGCGATGCACGACGGGCAGGCCGCGTCGATGCGCCTCGATAACCTCGGGGTTGTCAGGGCGCACTGCGGTCGAGACCACCACGACGTCGACGTCCTCGCTGAGCAGGCTGGCGTCGAACCCGATACCGATGCGGGCTCCCGCCTCACGCAGCGGGGCGATGAACTGGCCGTCCTGGGAGTCAGAGCCGCTGACTGCGAATCCGGCCTCGAGGGCGAGTCGCGCAACGGCGGACATCCCAGCCCCGCCGATGCAGATGACGTGTATGGAGCGCACCGGAGTGTCCTGCGGCCAGTCGCGGCGCGTGACCACCGCACCCGGGGTCAGGATCGTGCGCGCGTCGCTTAGCGGGGCAGGCTCGGTGGTGCTCATGGAGTCACGGTAGCCCGGTGAACGGCAGGTTCGGCTCAGGCTCGGCGTGCGGCGCCGATCACGATGTCGGCCATCGTCTCGGCGGCGTCGCTGATGCCGAATCGACGTGCCGACGCTGCCATGTCTGCGAGACGGTCCTGATCGGTCAGCAGCGGCAGCGCATCAGACAGCAGGCGTGCTGCCGTGAGTTCACCGTCCGGAATCATCAGGGCGCCGCCTGCTGCGACCACCTCACGGCCATTGAGCGCCTGCTCGCCGTTGCCGATCGGCAGCGGGACCAGGATCGCCGGGAGCCCCACTGCGGTGAGCTCACTGACGGTGCCCGCCCCCGACCGTGTCAGTGCGAGATCTGCCGCGGCGTAGGCATCCTCCATCGCGTGGCAGTACTCGAGAACTCGATGCCCGGGGCGCTCCGGGATGTCCTGCGCTTTGCCGCGGCCGGTGAGGTGAAGAATCTGCGCTCCGGCAGCGAGCAGCTCCTCAGCCGCGTCGCGAACCGACTCATTCAGGCGCTGGGCACCGAGCGAACCTCCGGTTGCGAGCAGCACCGGACGGGCAGGATCAAGCCCGAATGCACGCACTGCATCGTCGTGGCGGGCAGCGCGATCCAGGTGCGCGATCGAGGCACGCATCGGCATGCCGATACGCCGAGCGCCGCGCAACCGGGTGCTGTCGAACGCGGTGAGCACGGCGTGTGCCCGACGCGCACCGAGACGGTTCGCGAGACCGGGGCGCACATTTGCCTCATGCAGCACAACGGGGGTGCGAGTGCGGCCGGCCGCGATATACGCGGGCGGGCAGACGTAGCCGCCGAAACCCGCAACCACCTGGATCTGCCGTTCGCGCAGCAGGTCGCTCACCTGCCGCAGGGTGCGCGCGAATCGCTGCGGGAAACGCAGGGCCGCACCGTTCGGGCGGCGCGGGAAGGGCACCTTCTCGATGGTGGCGAGTTCGAGCCCTGCCGTTGGGACAAGGTCGGCTTCAAGGCCGTCGGCCGTTCCCAGCGCCACGAGCTCCGCATCGGGTTCGCGTTCTCGGATCGCGGCAGCGGTGGCGAGCAGCGGGGCGACGTGCCCCGCCGTGCCGGCGCCGGCGAGCAGGATACGGGGCGCGCTCATCGCCGCACCGTGCCCGTTGCGAGTCCGCGGCGGCGCGTCCGCCCCCTGCCCGTGCCGCGGTCCTTGGGGCGCTTGCCCCGGACGCGTCGGCGCGTGGAGCGTCCGGACCGGGGGCCGACGGACACGGAGACCGTGTGTCGCACCTGGGAGAACGACGCACCGAGTGCTTGTGCTGCTCCCTTCTCATGGCGGGCGAAGGAGAGCAACACACCCAGTGCCAACAT
Organism: Brachybacterium timonense; assembly: GCF_900258505.1. GTDB lineage: Bacteria > Actinomycetota > Actinomycetes > Actinomycetales > Dermabacteraceae > Brachybacterium > Brachybacterium timonense. Next base: position 1,105,144 of record NZ_LT984895.1, on the reverse strand, counting down.
CGAGGCGATGAGTGCAGATCCGCCCGAGGAAATGAACGGCAGCGGCACGCCGAGCACCGGCAGCAGGCCGGTGACCACCATCATGTTCACGAACGCCTGCCCGAGCAGCCAGGAGGCGATGCCGCCGATGGCGACCTGCTGGAAGATGTCATCGACCTTCGTGATCATGCGCAGCAGCACGAAGGCGAGCAGCACGAACAGCAGCAGCACACCGAGCGTGCCCACGAGGCCGAGCTCCTCGCCGATGATGGCGAAGATGTAGTCGTCCTTAGCCGCGGGCAGGCGCCCCCATTTCTGACGGGACTCCCCCAGGCCCACGCCCCACCAGCCGCCCTCGGCCAGACCCATGAGGCCGCGCTCGTACTGCATACAGGTGTCACGGGGGCATTCACCGTGCAGCCAGTTCGCGATGCGCGCCATGCGGTTCCCGCTGGTGATCGTCGCGACAACGACACCGAGGACGCCGATCAGTGCGCCCGCGGCGAACCAGCGCCGCGGTACACCCGCCACCCACAGCGCCCCTGCCACGAGCATGCACATCACCAGCACGGTGCCCAGGTCGTGCCCCCACATGACCAGGCCGAGCGCCACGATCAGCCCGGGCACCAGGGGGAAGAGGAGATGGCCGGGCTGGTGCAGCAGGCGCCGCTTGTTCGCCATCAGCGCGCCGATCCACACGGCAAGGGAGAGCTTCACGAGTTCGGACGGCTGGGCGGTGAAGGAGCCGATCCGAATCCAGTTGCGGTTTCCCGCCACTTCCCAGCCCAGCGGGGTGTGAACGAGCCCCTGCAATACGAGACCGAGCAGCAGCAGCCAGGGAGCCGCCTTCCGATAGAAGCCCGGCGGTAAGCAGGCAGCTATCACGAGGCCCACAAGGCCCATGGCGGCGAAGCTTCCCTGGCTGATGAACCCTGCGAACCCGGATTCCCCGCGCGCGATGTTCAGCACGGAGGAGCTGGAGAGCACCATGACCAGGCCAATACCCACCAGCAGGGTGCCCAGCGCGATCAGGGCATAGAAGTCAAAGGCCGGCGAGTTCAGCCAGCTGCCAATTCCGCGACGCATGCGGCCGCCGACGTCACCGAAGGGGTCATCCTCCTCGGGACGGATCACCCGGGGGCCCGGGCGGGTCTCCTGCATCGTCATGCGCGCTCTCCTGGCAGCTCGGTCACGGCCGCCGCGAACAGATCCCCCCGCTCCGCATAGTCACGGAACTGGTCGACGGAGGCGGCTGCGGGTGCCAGGAGCACCGTGCTGCCCGGAACGGCCAGCTCATGCGCGGCCTGCACGGCGTTGCGCATGAGTCGGGTCCTGTTCTCGACATCGCCAGTCTGCCCTGGATCGACCCGGATCACGGGGAGGGTCGGGGCGTGTCGACTCAGCGCCTGCTCGAAGGCGGTCGTGTCCACGCCGAGCAGAATCGCGCCGATGAGTCGCGGCGCCGCAGCGCTGACCAGTTCATCGACGTCGGCGCCCTTGAGGTCACCGCCGGCGATCCAGACGATCTGATCTGAGGCAGCCAGTGAGGCGCGGGCGGCCGCCGGATTGGTGGCTTTGGTGTCGTCGATCCAGTGCACGCCGTCGATGGTGGCGAGATGCTCGGCGCGGTGCTGCGCAATGCGGTAGGCACGCAGACCTGCCTGCACAGCTGCTGGCTCCACACCGTGGGAGCGGGCGAGTGCTGCGGCGGCCAGTGCGTCCAGCAGGATGTGGGGCGGCGCGCCGTGTGGGCCCAGATGATCGAGATCCCCGGGTTCGGTCAGCTGCAGCGCCTGGCGGCGTCGGTCAGCAAGGAAGGCGCGGTCGATCAGCATGCCATCGACGATGCCGAGCTCGGAGGGGCCGGGGGCACCGAGCGTGATGCCGATGGCACGTGCCCCCTCCAGCACATCGGCCCGCTCGACCAGGTGGCGTGTGGTGTCGTCGGCGGTGGCATAGACGCAGGCACGCTGCACACCCTCGTAGATCGTGCCTTTGGCGCGGGCGTACTCCTGTGCACTGCCATGCCAGTCGAGGTGGTCGTCGCTCACATTCAGCACGGCTGCGGATTCGCACTGCAGATGCTGGGTCCAGTGCAGCTGGAAGCTCGACAGCTCGATGGCGAGCACGTCGTACCCCTCGGGGTCGAGAGCGGCTTCGATCACCGGCAGCCCCACGTTGCCGCACGCGACGGCGCGTAATCCCGCTGCGCGCAGGATCGTCTCGAGCATCGTCACCGTCGTGGTCTTGCCATTGGTGCCCGTGATGCCGAGCCAGGCGGGACCATCCGGTGCCTGCATGCGGCGGGCGAGCTCGACCTCACTCCATACCGGGATGCCTTGCTCGCGCGCCTCGGCGAGCAGGGGCTGGCTGGGCCGCCATCCCGGGGAGGTGACCACCAGGTCGATGTCACGGTCCTGCGGCAGTGCGCTCGTCTCCGTCTGCCCCAGGCGCACTTCGACGCCGAGCACCTCGAGCACCTGGGCACGCTCGCGATTCTCTGGCGTGTCCGCGCCGTCGACGACGAGCACCCGGGCGCCGCGCTGCATGGTCTGGTCAGCCACCGCGTAGCCGGAGACACCGAAACCGGCCACGAGGATCCGCAGCCCGGTCACGTCGAGACCGGGCCAGGGCAGCTGCTCGACATCGACGGCGCCGGTGCGCTGCGTCATGAGGTGAGCCTCGGCAGGGCATCCAGGTAGAACACGCCAAGGCCCAGAGCGGCCAGGACACCGGCGACGATCCAGAACCGCACCACGATCGTGACCTCGTTCCAGCCCTTCAGCTCGAAGTGGTGCTGCAGCGGGGCCATGCGGAACACACGCTTGCCCGTCGTCTTGAAGCTGGTGACCTGGATGATCACGGACAGGGAGATGATCACGAACAGGCCGCCGATGATGGCGCCCAGCAGCTGGGTGCGTGACAGGATCGTCAGCCCGGCGAGCGCACCGCCCAGGGCCAGCGAACCGGTATCGCCCATGAAGATCTTCGCCGGTGACGTGTTCCACCACAGGAAACCGACGCAGGCGCACATGATGGCGGCGGCAACGATCGCGATGTCCAGCGGGTCGCGGGCGGAGTAGCAGTGCACGATCCCGCCGGCGGAGAGATCCACATTGCACACCTGGCGCCACTGCCAGAACGAGATCACGAGGTACGCGGCAGTGAAGATGATGGTGGCGCCGGTGGCGAGCCCGTCCAGCCCATCGGTGAGGTTCACCCCGTTGGACCAGGCAGCTACCAGGAAGTTCGCCCAGATTGCGAACAAAATGAAGCCCACGACGGTGCCGGCGAATGCAAGGTCCAGCCACGGCACATCGCGCACGAAGGAGATCTGCGTGCTGGCCGGGGTGTTGCCGACGTCATCGGGGAACAGCAGCGCGAGAACCGCGAACCCGGTGGCGACCAGTGACTGGCCGATCAACTTCGCACGGGGAGTCAGACCCAGGCTGCGCTGCTGGGAGATCTTCAGGTAGTCATCCAAAAAGCCGACGACCCCCAGGCCCACCATGAGGAACAGCACAAGCAGTCCCGAGGCGGTGGGCGGCGTCCACAGCACCAGATGCGTGGCGGCGTACGCCAGCAGCACTGCAAGGATGATGGCCACTCCACCCATCGTCGGCGTTCCGCGCTTGGTGGCATGCGAGGTGGGGCCATCGTCGCGAATGAACTGCCCGTAGCCCTTCTTCACCAGCACACGGATGTAGAGCGGCGTGCCAGCCCCGGCGATGGCCAGGGCGATGACTCCCGCGATCATGATCGCGATCATGCCTGCTCCCCTCCCTGCGGATCGGGCTGGGCGCGATGCTCGAGAGAGGCGAGCAGGGGGCTCGTGATGCGGCGCAGTCCGGCATCGCGCGATGACTTCAGCAGCACCACGTCTCCGGGCGCCGTGATCCGTTCTAGCACAGTGAGCGCGTCATCTACCGTCTCGACATAGCGTGATTCACCACCGAAGCTTCCTTCCAGGCTGGCACCGTGATGGATCGGGGCGGCGCCCTTCCCCACGACGATGAGCTGGGAGATGTTCAGGCGCACGGCCAGGCGGCCGATCTCGTCGTGCAGACTCGTAGTGTCGGGGCCGAGCTCGAGCATCTCGCCGAGCACCGCGATGGTGCGGTGCCCCCGCCCCAGATGCGCGAGGGTGCGCAGAGCGTGCTTCATGGAGTCCGGGTTCGCGTTGTAGGCATCGTCGATGAGGGTGACGCCACCGGACTCGTGGCGTTGCATGCGCTGCCCGGAAGCGAGGCGGGCACCGTCTACCCGCTCCGCCACCTGTGCGGGGTCCGCACCGGCGATCACGGCTGCGGTCACGGCGGCGAGCACATTCGCGGCTTGGTGCTCCCCCAGCAGGTCAGGTCGCATAGGGAAGCTGCCAGCGGGCACGACGCTGCCGTCCAGCCGCGTGAGCCCGTCGGGGATCACCAGGTCGAAACGGGCGCGGGCGTCGTCGTCGAGTGTGAGGTTCTCCCCCCGCACCTGGCCGGACCAGAAGCCCCACGTGGTCACCGGGGCGGCGCTGCGTTCGGCCATGGCAGCCACACGCGGATCCTCCGCGTTCAGCACGGCACGGCCGGCGGGCTCGAGGGCGGCGACCAGCTCACCCTTGGCACGAGCCGTGGTCTCGATGTCGCCGTACTCGCCGATATGCGCGGTGCCAACATTCAGCACAAGCGCAATATCCGGACGGGCGATCGAGGTGAGATGGTCGATGTGCCCCAGGCCCCGCGCTCCCATCTCGAGCACCAGGAACCGGGTGGATTCCCGGATGCCGAGCACGGTCAGCGGAAGTCCGAGCTCATTGTTGTGGCTGCCTTCGGGGGCGATGGTCTCCCCGCACCCGGTGAGCACATGCCCCATGAGGTCCTTGGTGCCTGTCTTCCCCGCGCTTGCGGTGACAGCGAGCACCACCAGGTCCGGGTTCTCGCGGCGCGCCCGCTCCAGCTGCTCGTGAGCGAGTACCGACAGTGCCTGTTCCACGTCATCCACGAGCACCGCCGGATGGTCGACGGAGGCAGAAACCAGGGCCAGCGCGGCACCGTTTCGCGCTGCGGCGCCGACGAAGTCGTGCCCGTCGGACCTTTCGCCGACGAATGCCGCGAACAGGTCTCCACGGTGCACCGCACGTGAGTCCAGTCGAGCGCTCCCGGTGATCGTCTCAGCGCCTGTGGCGCCGCCGATGAGTCGTCCCCCGGTCACGGCTGCGACGTCTCTCGCGGTCATGGTGAGCATGCTCAGTGATCTCCGTCTATGGTGGTGCGTGGCTTCTCGACGCCGCGGCGCAGCGCGTCCCGCAGCTGCACGCGATCGTCAAACGGATGGACGATACCGCCGATCTCCTGACCGGTCTCCGCTCCTTTGCCGGCCACCAGGATCGTGTCGCCCACGGCGGCCAGGCACGCCGCACGTGCGATCGCGGCGGCACGGCCCTCAACAACGTGCACATCTGGCCGTTCCGCAGGAATGCCGGAACGCACCTGGTCACGAATAGCTGCAGGATCCTCCGTGCGCGGGTTGTCGTCCGTGATGATGACGATGTCGGAACCGTCGGCCGCGACCTTCCCCATCAGGGGCCGCTTGGTGCGATCCCGATCGCCACCGGCGCCCATCACGGTGATCACACGCGCGGTGCCGGGAACAGCGCGCAGCGTCGCGAGCGCCTGCTCAAGCGCTGCCGGTGTGTGCGAGTAGTCGACGACACCGCGCACGGGCGTAGAGGCGATCAGCTCCATGCGGCCCGGGACGGTCCCGGCGGTCCCGAGCGCCTCATCGACCTCGGAGCCACGGATGCCGATGGCATCCAGCAGCAGGTGCGCGGCCAGTGTGTTCGCGACGTAGTGCCGTCCAGGCAGCGCGGCCCGCAGCGGCAGATCTCGATCGGCGCTGCGGGCAGTGAAGCAGGTGCCGAAACCGTCAGGGCGGACATCCGTCGCTGTGACGTCGGCGTCAACGCCGGGAGCCGTGGCGTACGTGGTGACAGGCACCGAGGCGATCGCTGCGAGGCGGCGGCCCCAATCGTCGTCCACGCAGACGATGCCGCGACGGGAGTGTTCGGGCGTGAACAGTCGGGCTTTCGCCTGGAAGTAGTCCTCCATCGTGGGATGGAAGTCCAGGTGATCCTGGCTGAGGTTCGTGAAACAGGCGATGTCGAAGACCGCCTGGTCGGCGCGGTGCAGCACGAGTGCATGGCTGGAGACCTCCATGGCGCACACGTCCACGCCGTCCTCGACCATGCGAGCGAAGATGCCATGCAGGTCGGTGGCTTCTGGGGTGGTGCGCGCCGTCGCCACGCGATGCTCACGCCCCGAACCGTCACGATAGAAGGTGCCGCTGGTTCCGATCATTCCGGCGGCATGCCCCAGGTGCCCCAGGGCGGAGCGGACCATCGTGGTGACCGACGTCTTGCCGTTGGTTCCGGTCACGGCAATGGTTTTGAGGCGACGCCAGGCGGAGCCGTAGACCGCGTCGGCAGCCCGGGCAGTGTCGGCACGAGGGTTCCTCACCTCGAGCACGATCAGCCCAGCCTCGCGGCAGGCCGCAGCCCCGTCGGTGTCCGTCAGTGCGGCGACAGCTCCGCGCTCAGCCGCCTGCGCGGCGAAACGAGCGCCATGGGTATGAGCCCCAGGCAAGGCTGCCAACAGGTCACCGGGCCGGGCAGTGCGGGAGTCGAGGGTGATGCCGGTGATGACCGGATCCGCGGCCAGTGGTTCGGTGACACCCAGGAGCGAGGCAAGCTGGGACAGCTGTTCCCCTCGCGGATGCGCGGGGCGTGGGGGCTCCGGGTCGTCCGTGCGCAGATTCTCGCCGTCTGCACTCTGCTGCGTCATGCTGCTCACCACTCCGTTTCGTACGGGCGCGGTGCGGCCCCGGTGGGCGCGATGCCCTGAGTCTGGAGCGTGTACGCCATGAGCTCGGAAAAGGCGGGAGCAGCCGCCTTACTGCCGGAGATGAAGGAGGGGAGACCGAACACGAACACACCGATCACGATCTCCGGGTTATCCGCGGGAGCGAAGCCGATGAAGGACGCGGTGTAGGTGCCATCGGGAACCTGCGCGGTGCCCGTCTTCCCTGCCACGGTGTACTGCGGGACGGACGCTTTGTGCTTGCCGTCCTCGACGGCAGTGTCCATCATGCGCACCATGGTCTCGTTGGTCTCCGAGGAGATCACACGGGTACGGGTGGGTTCGCCCAGCGGGCGCACGCTGCCGTCGGCCTGCCGTACACCCTTGACGATGGACGGCTGGACACGCACCCCGTCGTTGGCGAACGTACCCATAGCGCAGACCATCTGCAGGGCGGTCACAGAGTAGCCCTGACCGAAGCCCGTGGTGTAGCGAGTGCGCCCGGTCCACTTCTCCGGAGCATGCACGATGCCTGCGGACTCCCCCGGAAGGCCGACCCCTGTGGGTGCTCCCAGCCCGAACTTGCGCAAGTAGTCATAGCGCACCTGCGGAGTCATCTTCTCGGAGACCTGCACGGTGCCGACGTTCGAGCTGTTCTTGAGAACCCCGGCGAGGGTCAGACGCTGCGTGGGATGGTGATGCGAGTCCTTGATCCGCTCGCCGTTGAAATACTGCTCGTAGTCCACTGTGTACTGAGAGGACGGGGATGCGACGCCCTCCTCGATGGCGGCCGCGAAAGTGAACACCTTGCCTGTCGAACCAGGCTCGAAGACGTTCGAGACGGACTTGTTGCCGCGCGCTGTGTCCGGGGAGTCAGCAGGCGCGTTGGGGTCATAGGTGGGGTAGTCGGCGAGAGCGAGCACTTCGCCGGTGCGCGCGTTGTAGACCACCGCACTGCCCCCGGTCGCTCCCCAGGCGTCGACGGCGCCAGCAACGGTCTGCTGTGCCTTCCACTGCAGGTCACGATCGATGGTCAGGGCGAGGGACTCACCGTCCTGCGCCGGGGTGACGGTGTTGTTCCCCGTCGGGATCATCTGCCCACCGGCGCCGCGCTCATACTCGATCCGGCCATTCGTCCCCGCGAGAGTCTCGTTGTAGGTCAGTTCGGCGCCTGCGAGCGCGGCGCCATCGGCGCCAACGAAACCGACGATGTTCCCGCCCACGGAACCGGCCGGGTACACGCGATCAGCGACGCGGTCAGAGCCGACGCCGGGAATCTTCAGCGCCATAACGGCGCTGCGCACCTCCGGTTCGACGTTCTTCCGCAGATAGAGGAAGCCCCGATCACCCGTCAGAGCAGTGGTGGTCTCCTCGATGGTCCAGCCCAGCACCGGGGCCAGCTCTCGCGCGGCGGCGGGGATGCCCTTGACCGTAGCTGTTGTGGAGTTCTTGAGGTAGTCACCAACCTGCCGCTGGTCGACCCACAGGTCGTAACGCTCCACAGAATCCGCAAGAACCGTGCCATGACGATCAGCGATCTGGCCACGCAGAGCAGGAATGGTGCGCTCCACCATGCGCTGCTTGACCGCCTCTTGGGCTCTCGCGCTCGCGTCCAGGCCCTGGATCCAGATCAGCCGGCCGGACAGGGCGAGCGCCATTACCAGCAACAGCGTGAGCAAGAAGCGGTGGCGCACAGCAGGTGCGCCGAGCCGTGCGCGCGGTATCCAGCCGCCGCCGCGGGTGCGCGGGGCGGGGCTGCGGCGAGGCGAGGTGCGGGTGGCCATGCTCAGACTCCCTCGTTGCCCATTCCGCGGTAGGCGGTGGAGCTGTCACTGAGGCGGGCGGGTGGAACAACGTGCGCGGCAGGAAGCGCCGGCGCCTGCTCTACCTGGCCAGCTGGAGAGCTCTCTCCCATCACCGTGCCGGTGGACAGATCGATGTAGGCCGGGTTTCCGACAGGGACCATACCGATCTCACGGGCGCTTTTCTCGAGCTCCTGCGGCGTGCCGAGTCGGGCATTGGTCTCCTGCAGCGCCTGTGCCTCCTCGGTGAGGCGCTGAGACTGACTCTGCAGGCGAGTGATCTTGTAGCTTGCGTCCGACATCTGGATATTCAGAAGCAGAAGTGCCACCAGCGTGCCCACGACGATGAGCGTGCACAGCACCGTGAACGGGAGCGGGCTGCGTGCAGGCTCGGGCCGGGCAAGGACGGTCAGACTGGGCCGCTGCTGCTGTGCGCTACGGGTCACGCGACCGGGTCTGGCGGCGCGTGCTGCGGAGGTGCTGGCCATGGGTGTGATTCCTGGTGTGTCTCAGTGGGCGGCGGAGTCAGGTCGGATGCGTTCGACCGCACGCAGGCGCACGGACGCTGCGCGGGGGTTCAGGGCGCGTTCGGCCTCGTCGGCCTGCAGGGCACCGCGAACCACGGCGGTGAAAGTCGGCCGATGTTCATCGAGTTCAACGGGCAGTCCGGCAGGTGCCGAGGACCGGGTGCGGCGCGCAAAGGCCGTCTTGACCAGTCGGTCCTCGCCGGAGTGGTAGGACTCGACAACAACGCGGCCGCCGACGGCGACGGCCTCGAGAGCCCCGCCGAGAGCGTCGGCGAGGATGTCCAGCTCGCGGTTCACGGCGATGCGCAGTGCCTGGAATGTGCGTTTGGCGGGGTGCCCGCCGGCGGCGCGGGACGCCGCGGGGATGGCGGCATCAAGGAGTTCCACCAGCTGGCCGCTGCGGGTGATCGGCTGTTGTTCGCGTTGCGTGACGATGTGGCGCGCAATGCGGCGAGCAAAGCGTTCGTCCCCGTAGGCGTGCAGGATGCGGGCGATCTCTGCCTCGGGCAGCTCACGCAGTAGGTCTGCGGCGGTGGGGTCGTCCCCGTCGGGATCCATCCGCATGTCGAGCGGGGCGTCGTGCGCGTAGGAGAATCCGCGCTCGGCAGTGTCGATCTGGAAGCTCGACAGTCCCAGGTCAAGCATGATCGCGTCGGCCGCATCGATGTCGAGGGAATCGAGGACGGCGGGGATCTCGTCGTACGTGGTGTGGACCAGGGTGATCCGGGCGCCGTGGCCTGCACGCTCAAGACGCTCACGGGCGAGGTCGAGGGCCTGGTCATCTCGGTCAATGCCGATGAGATGCGCGTGGGGGGCGCGGGTGAGCACAGCCTCGGCATGGCCGCCCATGCCGAGGGTTCCATCCACGTAGATCGCTCCTGGCCGTTGCAGCGCAGGGAGGAGGAGATCGACGGAGACCTCGCGCAGCACAGGGATGTGCCGCTGCTCGGCAGTCTGTGCGCTCGCGTGCTCCATGCGGCCCTCCCCTCGTCTGTCGTGCTGCTGGGTTCGCCTGGTGGGTGATGGCCCCGGCCATGCTGTTCTCGGTGCCGTCCGGCGGGATTCCCCGTCGTTCCCGACCCGCCACCGGGGAAGTTGCGTCGGGGCGGGAACGACGAGAGGTCTCGCTGCACGGATTGCCGTCAGAACAGGCCCGGGACCACCTCCTCGGCGGTCTGGGCGAAGCCCTCCTCCTTCTGCTCGAGGTAGGCCTCCCATGCGGGGAGCGACCAGATCTCGAGCCGATCGAGGGCGCCGATCACGGCGCACTCACGGTCAAGGTCCGCGTAGGTGCGCAGATGGCCTGGGATGGTGATGCGCCCCTGCTTGTCCGGGATGACGTCCTCCGCCCCGGAGAGCAGCACACGCAGGTAATCACGCGTGCGGCGGTCCGTGGTCGGAGCCCGTCGGGCCTCCTCGAGTTTCTGGCGGAACTCCTGGAGCGGATACACCGCGATGCAGTGCTCCTGTCCACGAGTCATGACCAGACCCGAGGCGAGGTCCTCGCGGAACTTCGCCGGGAAGATCAGCCGGCCCTTCTCATCGAGCTTGGGCGTGAAGGTTCCGAGGAACATCTCGCACCCCCTGTCACTCGTTGAGCAGACCATCTCCTTCCTACGCGCTCCACTTTACCCCACTTCTCCCCACAGCGCGCTACCCCACACCTCATTTCCTCACCCTGACACGGCAAAACTGCTGGTCATCGCAAGTGGCACAGGGTGGAGGGATGTAGCACACCGATGCCCTCGCATGCGGCGCGTCGCACGAGGTCCGGGGCTTCTCACCGCAGCCCTCGCATCATTCATGCAGGTCACAGCACCACCAGACGGCTTCTCCTCAGGCCGATCTCGCGCCGAGACTCGCGGTGGAGCAAAAGGGAGGAGGGCGGTGGAGCGCCGGGGAGGGCGGCTCGCATCCGCCTCACGCACAGCAACGCCCCGCACCGAACGGATCGGGCGGGGCGTTATCAGCGGGCGCTCAGCACGTCGCCGTGCGGGCGCATGGGGTCAGAAGCGTGAGTCGTCTCCGGAGCGCTTGTCCCAGCGCTTCTCCATCTGTTGCATGAAGCGGCCGCCAGCGGATGTCTTCGGTGCGCGCTGTGCGCTGCTGCTCGCGCCATCGGAGGAGGCATCCCTACCGGTTGCAGGAGCAGTGACGGCGTAGATCGCGCCGGCGAGCATACCGACGAACGCCAGGACGCCAAGCCAGACAGCGGGGATGGACACGGCGAAGACGAGCACCAGCAGACCCGCGACAACGCCACCGAGTCCCACCGCGATGCGCCGGCGGTCGCGCCGGCCACGATCGCTGCTTTCATGACGGAAGGCGCGCGCCAGACGCGGATCGTCGGCGAAGAGCTGGCGCTCCATCTCATCGAGCATCTTCTGCTCTTGCTCCGACAGCGGCATGTCTGAGCTCCTTCGTCCCCGTGCGTGGCGCCCACCGGCAGCGATTCCCACCGCGAGCGGGAGTCACAGCCCCCATCAGCGGTGGAGCCAGGATAGTGCTGGTGTCTGGGAAAAGGAACTGCGCGCGCAGCGTTTCAGCCAGGATCACGCACCGGCCATGCCCCACCCAAGGAACGACCCGCCGGATCGTGATGCGGGGACTCCTCCTCGGCGAGAGGACCCAAGCCTCCCTCGGTGCTTCAGTCGCGATCTGCCTCCCGCGTGGTCGGGTCGACCTCGCGAGCCGTGGAACGTGCCTCGAGTGCGGATCCGCGGGTGATGCTGGCGCGACCGAATCGTTCCGCGGCGCGATCCCATGCGCTCTCCAGCCCCTGCCACCCGGTGGTCCGGCCTGCGAGCTCCTGGGCGCCGTGCTGCTCCGCACGCTCGAGGTGCGAGGCCCGCACCCCGGCCAGTCGGACCCTGGGCATCGTGGCTGCCTCCCTCTCCCACAGCGCGACCACGTGCTCGCGCAGCCGCTCCCCACTCGCGCTCGGCTGCCCGAGGGTGGAGGAGCGGGTGATCGTGGTGCCATCGGGCGCGCGGAGCTTCAGCACGACAGTCCGGGTGACAAAGCCGTGCTGACGTAGTTGACGGGCGACGTCATCACTCATCGCCGTGATCCGTCGGCGCACCTCAGATGGATCGGCGAGGTCCTGATCCCAGGTGCGTTCCGTCCCCAGAGAGCGGTCACGGCTATGGGCACCGAGCCCGGTACGGTCCTCCCCCGCGGCAAGACGCGCGACATCCACTGCCCGAGGACCAAGGATGCGCGCCAGTGTGCTGGATGGAACCGCGCGCAGGTCACTGACGGTCCTCACACCGAGCCGCTGTAGTCGCTCGACGGCACGCGGGCCCACCCCAGCGATCACGGACACGGGCAACGGTGCGAGGAACTGCGCCGTCTTCTCTGCGGGGATGATGAGCACACCGTCGGGCTTCGCGGCCCCGGAGGCGATCTTCGCGACCGGCCGGGAGACGGATCCGCCAACGGAGCTGGGCAGGCCGAGCTCCGAGCGGATTCGTGACCGCAGCAGGTCTGCGATTGTCTCGGGTGGCCCGAAGAGACGGCGGGCCGGACGCACATCGAGGAAGGCTTCGTCCACGCTGATCTGTTCCACGGTGGCGACGACATCGCGCAGGATCGCCATCACCTGCCGGGAGACACGGCGGTAGTGGTCGATCCGGGGAGGCACGATCACGAGGTCCCGTGTCAGGCGCCGTGCCGCCGCCATCGGCATCGCCGAGCGGATCCCGAAGGCCCGTGCCGGGTAGCTCGCAGCGGCCACCACGGCTCGATCGCTCGTTCCGCCAACCACCACGGGGCGCCCCTGCAGTGCCGGATCATCCCGGATCTCAATGGACGCGAAGAAGGCGTCCATGTCCAGGTGCAGGATGCCGGGCGAATCCTCCGCCTGGCCCTCTGCTGCAGGCGTGGAGGTATGTGCGGGCGGCCTCTTGTCGCTGCGCACCATTCCTCACCCTGCTCTCATCGATCCCGTGCTCGGACTGTATCCGCTCTGCGCGCCTGAACGGCAACGACCATCCCCGTACTCCGCCCGTATCCGTCTGCGCCGTCGTCAGCTGGCAAGCGCCACGACAGGCTGGGCGATATCCGCCAGGCAGAGCTCACGCACGCGCCGCAAATGCTCACGTGTCCCGGCACAGTGCCGTGCGATCAGATCGGCATCCGGTTCCCTGCGTTCCTCGCGATCCAGCAGGGCGCGCTCACGCACGAAAGGCTCGCACTCCTCGGCACGTCGAGCGTGCTCACCCCCGAGTCTGCTCAGTGCCGCCCAGACGTTCAACGGCAACGGGCGCCTGCGGGAGCGGTTGGCACGGCTGATGACGACACCGGCGATTCTCAGCGCCGCTCGGTGCGCGAGCTCGAACGCATCGCGACCATCCTGTGACTCGGCGTGACAGAGAATCTGCTCAGCACGCTCCAGCGCCGCGAGGTCTGCATCAAGCCGTCGCAGAGCAGCTCCGGTGGTGCGCGATGCTGTCTGATTCGGCCTCAGTTGCGTGATGGACATGGCCCCTCCTCTAGTCCGCGCCACGGCCTGACCGCCGCGGCTGTGATCTCGTCTCGGAACGTTACGGAGCCACTGCGACATTCGAGGGCCACCGTGGACACACGGCCGCGGTGGAGGAGGGAACTACAGTGGAGCGATGCCGCGACCGACCCGCCATGCATCCACTGCCGTGCGTGAAGGAGCCGTTGTCCCCTGGGATGAGTCGGTCCCGATCAGCACCGGCACGGTCACCGCGCGCCAGGAGACCGACGCCTCGGTTCTGCTCGAGGTGAACGGCGTGCCGTCTTCGCACCTGCATCCAGATCCGCGTCACCTCGTCTTCGAGTACATGCGCTGGATGGACCTGGCGATCGGGCTGCATCTGGAGGAGCCAGGCGCCTCCACACCACAGATCGCTCACTTGGGCGGCGCCGGGTGCGCTCTGCCGCGCGCACTGGCCGCCGCGTATCCCCGTGCCCGGCAGATCGCTGTGGAGATCGATGCGCTTCTCGCCGAGCAGGTGCGCAGCTGGTTCGATCTGCCGCGCTCCCCCGCCCTGCGTATTCGTGTGGGTGATGCGGCGCAGGTGCTCTCATCCTGGCGCGACGATCGCTTCGACGTGCTCACCCGCGATGTGTTCTCCGGGTCAGTGACACCTCCCGCGCTCGTGAGCCGCGATGCGGCAGCTCATGCGCATCGCGTGCTGCGACCGGGCGGGCTGTACCTTGCGAATTCTGCGGCTCCTCCCGGAACCAGCGTGCTCGCCGACGAGCTTGCAACGCTCGGCGCTGTGTTCACGACGGTGGGCGTGATCGCTGAGCCAGCACATCTGTCCGGGAAGCGCCGCGGGAACTGCGTGCTGCTCGCCTCTGATGCGCCGCTACCCCCGGGGCTCGAACGCGCGCTGAGGTCGGACCCTGTGTCAGTGCGGCTGGCGACCGACGATCAGGTGGAGCGACTGCGCCGTCGAGGCAGCATCATCGAGTGACTGCGTGGGCGTCGCCGCGCGCTGTGGGGGATCGCCCTGTGTATCCGCTGGGCCGGCACCATCCGAAGACGGCGTGGGCCGGGCAGGGGTGTCCCTGCCCGGCCCACGCAGCCGGTATGTCTGAACGGGTCAGAGCGGGCGGACCTTCTCCGCCTGCGGACCCTTTTCACCCTGCGCGACCTCGAATTCGACGCGCTGCCCCTCGTCAAGAGTGCGGTAGCCATCCATGTCGATGCGGCTGTGGTGCACGAAAACGTCGGCGCCACCGCCGTCGATCTCGATGAACCCGTAGCCCTTCTCGGCGTTGAACCACTTGACCGAGCCCTGTGCCATGTCCTGTCACTTCCTGTGTCGTCCGTCATCGGCCGCCGATGGCGACCGTGGTGCCGCGTGCGCGAGGAGGACCCCTCTCGCAGATGCGTGCCGCTCGTGCCGCGTGGCTCGAGGACGGACCATCCCTCTGCTCACCTGTTCGGGCATTCCGGACAGGAGAGCAGGTGGACATGCATCACCGCAACGGGATCATTCTGTCACGGCCGTGGCGCAGTTCACCCGGGCCGACGGATTCGGCGGTCACGAAGGGGTAACAACCTTCAGGCAGCCGTTCACAGCCGCCCGGGCCCTTCACCCTCCCCTGCGTCGCGGTCAGCGAGGAACCGCTCGAAGTGATCGCCGATCTCATCTGCGGTCGGCAGGTCCATGGTGGTGTGCAGGGGGTGCTGCTCCCCCTGCATCTGGTCATGCTGCTCCTCGAGGGCACGCACGATCTGCTGCACCTCGCCGTTCTGTTCCAGGGTCGCTTCGAGGGCAGCAGTCGCTGCGTCGGTGAGGTCCCCGAGATCGACCAGCGGCAGTTCGAGACCAGCAGCATCGCTCACGCGTCGCAGCAAGGCGAGCGCTCCTGCGGGAAAGTCCGTGCGCGTGAGGTAATGCGGCACCTGGGCCGCATACCCCATCGCCGGCAAGGAGGCTCGGCCGAGTTCGTGCTCAAGGTAGGTGCCGAAAGCGGCCGGCACCACGATCTCCGACTCGATCGTGACGCCATCGCCATCACCGTTTCTCGTACCAGTGTGCCCAGGCGGGGTCGGCTCGGGGCGGTCTCGTCCCGCGAGCAAGCTGGGATCGTTGGCGTGGGCGATCAGCCCGATCGGGCGAGTGTGCGGCACAGCTGCTGGAACTGCCTGCATGCCCACCACGCGGTCGACGTCGAAGAACTCCACCAGGTCGATCAGCGCCTGGGCGAACCGTCGCCACTGCAGATCCGGTTCAGGGCCGTCCAGCAGCAGGAATGGGCGGTCGGATTCGTCGTACATCAGACTGATCGACAGGTCCGGGATCTCCACACGCGTATAGGAGAGACCGTCGAACGCCGCCTGAGGGCGCGAGCCGCGGTAGTCAAGAAGCTCATCGGTATCGAAGGACACCAGCGGCACGTGCCGAAGCTGGTCGCGAAGATACGTGGCGGCGATTCGGCAGGAGTTGCCGGCATCCACCAGTCCCGGCAAAGCATGCACGAGGGTGAGGCCGTTGCGGGGCGCAGCCTCCAGCACGTCCATGGACGCGAAGCTGTACAGATCTCGTGGATCACGCATATCGGATCTGCCCTCCTCGCTGATGCGGCACGGCCGCTCGGCCACCGGTGTCACCGCCGCATGTCACGGCACCCAGGCGCGTCCACCATAATGGATCACCGCGCTCCGGCCCTGAGGGCCTCAGCCTTCCCGGAGCAGCCTCACGACAGCGCCGCTCAGGGGGACCCACAGCGTGGATGAGAATGACGAGCGACTCGCACGGGAGCTCGCGCGCGAGCAGGCCTACGCCGATCTGCTCTACACACGCCTTGATGAGCTGACGGGGCAGGTCGAGCGGAATCTCGATCAGATGCAGGCCTCGCAGCACGCTTCCACTCATCAGAACCGCTCCGAACGCGACTCCTTCGTGGCCCTGTACGAAGACCGCCTGTCGCTGCTGCGGTCCGTGAGCCGTTCGGTGGTGTTCGGGCGGTTGGACACCGACGACGGCGAGCGGCACTACATCGGACGCATCGGCTTGTTCACCCCGGATCGCGAGCAGCTACTGGTGGACTGGCGCGCCCCCGCGGCCGCAGCGTTTTACCAGGCGACAAGCGCGGACAGGCTCGGCGTGCGGCTACGGCGCCACCTCATCGGGCGCGGCCGCACGATCGTCGGCCTCGAAGATGACGTTCTCGACCAATCCCTCCTCGACGCCGACGGGTTGCAGGAAGACGTTGTGCTGCACGGCGAGGGCGCGCTGCTCGCTGCCGTCTCCACGCAGCGCACCGGACGCATGGGCGACATCGTCGCGACCATCCAGGCGGAACAGGACCGCATCATCCGCTCCGAGCATCGTGGCGTGCTCGTGGTTCAAGGCGGTCCCGGTACCGGCAAGACCGCGGTCGCACTGCATCGCGCTGCCTATCTGCTGTACACGCACCGCCGTAGACTCGAGCACACGGGCGTGCTGATCATGGCACCTACCCGCGGCTTTCTGCGCTACATCGAGCGAGTGCTGCCCAGTCTGGGCGAATCCGGCGTGGTCATGCTCACCCCCGGTGATCTCATGCCCGGGATCGAGACAACGCTGCGGGACGACGACGCGATCGCCCGCGTGAAGGGCGATGTCGCCATGGCGGAGCTGCTCTCGCGTGCGGTCAAACAACGCCAGATCGTGCCCGAGCGCGATGTGCGGCTACGTATCGACGGTACGGAGCTCACGCTCACCCGCGACGATGTGCGCGCCGCCCGGCGGGAAGCACGCGCCAGTCACCGTCCCCATAACGCTGCGCGCACCGTCTTCGCCCGCTCCGTGCTCGAACGGCTCGCCGACCGCTACGAGGAGGCGCTACGCCGAGCCGGTCGCACCGTACTGCCGGAAGACCGTCCGGACCTCCTCTCGGATCTGCGACATGAACCGTCGGTGCGTCGCGCGGTGAACCTGGCCTGGTTGCCCTACACCCCGCAGCAGTTCCTGCGCATCCTCTTCGCGCATCCGGAACGACTACGCGCCGCCGCCCCACGCTCTCTCGCCCCCCATGTTCACCTCCTGGTGCGTCAGAAGGACGCGCCGTGGACGGTGGAGGATGTTCCGCTCTTGGACGAGGTCGCCGAGCTCCTCGGCCACGACGACGCCCCCGATGAGGCGCTCGCCCGCGACGCCCGCGCAGCACGCGAACGCGACGTGGACTATGCCCGGGCCGTGCTGGAGAACGTGGACACATCGGGCATGGTTCGCGCGGAGGATCTGGCCGCGCAGGTGGCTCGTGTGCGCGATGGCCGCTCCCTCGCGGAACGTGCTGCCGCAGAGCGCACGTGGACGTACGGCCATGTTGTGGTCGACGAGGCCCAGGAACACTCGGCGATGATGTGGCGGTCGCTCATGCGGCGCTGCCCGACGAAATCCTTCACCGTCGTCGGCGATGTCGCCCAGACGTCGAGTGCGGCAGGGACGCACAGCTGGGAACAAGCACTCTCCCCGTACGTCGAGGATCGGCTCGAGGTTTTCCAGCTCACCGTCAACTACCGCACACCCCGCCGAATCATGGACGCCGCTCTGTCCACGGCCCGGTCCCACGATCTACCGGTCACCGACGTCAGTTCGGTGCGGGAAGGTTCCGAGGATCCGCTGATCGAACGGGTCGGCGCCGCGGATCTGAACGCCCGCGCAGCACAGGCGACTGCAGCCCTGTACACGCGCGCGATCGGCAGGATCGCGGTGATCTCTGCACCAGATCGCATCGCTGCGCTGATCGATACGCTGCGCACGGTGCCGAGCCTGCCGCACGTCGGCAGCGGATCCGACGGG
The DNA here is from genome assembly GCF_900258505.1 of Brachybacterium timonense. Taxonomy (GTDB): domain Bacteria; phylum Actinomycetota; class Actinomycetes; order Actinomycetales; family Dermabacteraceae; genus Brachybacterium; species Brachybacterium timonense. The sequence continues at coordinate 1,086,722 of NZ_LT984895.1, read as the reverse complement.
GTGGATGATGAGATCGCCGTGATGAGTGCGCAGGACGCGAAGGGGCTCGAGTTCGATGCGGTCGTCGTGGTCGAACCCTCGGAGCTGCTCGTCGGGCATGACCGTGGGGCTGGCGACCTCTTCGTGGCGATGACGCGGTCCACGCAGCATCTGGGCATCGTACACAGTGCACCGTTGCCTGCCGGGATCAGCCCAGCACGCTGAGCGAAGCCATCGGCGCACCGGCGGTGCTGTGAACGCCGCACCGGCTTCGTCGTCGGACCCATAGCAGCAGGGATTCTGCGAGGCGAGGCGAAGCACAGCCGATGCGCAGGGCAAGGGACGCAGGCTTTGCAGAGAGGCATTGGATACAGGAACGGCGGCCGTGGCTTCCCCTCCACGACCGCCGTCCGGTGTGCGCCGCGCGAGCGCACGAGCTCAATCTTATGCACTGTTCACCGGTGCTCATGACCATTCCCGTCACTTTGTGGAGAAACCGGGCTGCGATGCCCGCCGAGGCAGAGCTGTGGTGCAGTGTCCCGGCGCGTGCGGGCTGCCGCCTCTCACTCTGCGGTCGCAGCCTCGTCCTCGCAGGCACGAAGGCGCTCGATCGCTGCATCGAAGTCGTCCAGCGAGTCAAAGCTCTGATAGACGCTGGCGAATCGCAGGTAGGCGACGAGGTCAAGCTCCTGTAGGGGCTGCAGGATCGCCAGGCCCACGTCATGGGCGTCAATCTCCGCCTGCCCCGAAGCGCGGATGTCTTCCTCAACGCGCTGCGCGAGAATTGCAAGCTGATCATCCGTCACGGGGCGCCCCTGGCACGCCTTGCGCACGCCTGAGACCACCTTCGCGCGGCTGAACGGCTCACTGGCGCCGGAGCGTTTGCGCACGGAGAGCGAGGCGGACTCAGAGGTAGAGAAGCGCCGACCGCAGTTCGGGCACTGCCGACGGCGTCGAATAGCCGCACCATCGTCGGTGGTGCGGGAGTCGACGACACGCGAGTCGGGGTGGCGGCAGAACGGGCAGTGCACCGCATCAGACTACCCGCACTCGCCCACCAGCGCGCCCGAGTGCGACCGCACCGCGCATCGACGATGCCTCGACCACGGCACAGTCATGCCGTCGGCCACACACAGCACCTCCGCCGACCGGGCGAACACTCAGCGCTCGATCTCTCCAACGGGCAGGGTGATGGTCGAGCCTGCTGTGAGCCGCGCGGTGGTCAGATTATTCAGCTGCTGTGCACGCTGCACGAAGTCCTGCGGATCCTGCGTGGGGGCGTACTCCTCGGCGTAGCCCCAGAGCGTGTCTCCCGATTCCACGGTGACGGTGACGGCACGATCGGATCCTCCCGCCACGGCCGAGGAGATATCCAGCGCAAGCATCGACACCGCAGCGACCGCCAGCCCCAGCAGAAACGCGATGAGGACGACGAGACGGCGTCCACGGCGCGTGAGTGCGAGTCGAACGCTCGCTCGACCCCGCGCCGTGCGCGCGGGCTGCTGAGGGCGACGGAAGGGGAGAACCGTATCCATTGTCCGAACTCCTGTTCGATCGAATTCGTGTGCGACTGTATCCGCCACCGAGCGCGACACGCAAGCTCCGATCGAACATGTGTTTGGCGTTCGACATCTGACGGCCTACGCTCGGTGACAGGACTCATGCAACCGGGAGGGTCCGACAAACGAACGGCAGGAGGCCCGCACGATGACGCCGAGCAACGCCCCCGGAGGACGCCCCACTGCGGGTCCCGACATCTCCGCAGTCCCCGCGTATGACGCAGAGGCACAGCCGGCGCTGACAGCTCGTCAACGGCGTGTGCTCGCCACCATCACGGAGGCGATCACGTCGCGCGGATACCCACCGTCGATGCGAGAGATCGGGGACGCCGTCGGGCTGACGTCCTCCTCATCGGTGTCCCATCAGTTGCAGGCGCTCGAACGCAAGGGCTATCTGCGCCGGGATCCCAAGCGGCCGCGGGCGATGGAGGTCGTCATGCCTGGCGAGGACGATGCTCCGCACGCGGAAGAGGATCAGCCCGACATCTCCTCATCGCCCTCGGTGCGTGTGCCACTGGTCGGGCGCATCGCCGCTGGCGTCCCGATCACCGCCCAGGAGCAGGTGGAAGACGTCTTCACCCTGCCAGAGCAGATCGTGGGCGGCGGAGAGCTGTTCCTGCTGAAAGTCGTGGGTGACTCCATGATTGATGCTGCCATCTGCGATGGGGACTGGGTGGTCGTGCGCAGTCAGAAGACGGCTGAGAAAGGCGAGATCGTCGCGGCGATGATCGATGGGGAGGCAACCGTCAAGACGTTCACGCAGCGTGACGGACACGTCTGGCTCATGCCTCACAACCCCGCTTTCGCCCCGATCCTCGGTGACAGCGCCGAGATCCTGGGCAAGGTCGTCGCCGTTCTCCGCTCTGTCTGACCCTCGTCCAACACGTCAGCAGGGTCGATCCACGGTTCAGTAGGCCACCGGGCTACCCTGTCTGCCGGGCAGGGCCTGATGTGCCGATGGTCAGATCACGGCAAGGCGCCGCAGCGCCGCCACCGCCACATCGGGGTCGTCGGTGCGCCACAGCGGCGGCATAGCACCCGCGAGCACCCGGCCGTAACGCGCCGTTGCCAGACGCGGATCCAGCACCGCAACCATGCCTCGGTCCTCGGCCGAGCGAATCAGTCGCCCGGCCCCCTGTGCCAGCAGCAGCGCCGCATGGCGCACCGAAACCATCATGAACCCGTTGCCGCCCCGTTCCGCGACCCGCTCGGAGCGCGCGGACATCAGAGGATCATCCGGGCGTGGAAACGGGATCCTGTCGATCGTCACCAGACGGCACGAGCGGCCAGGCACGTCGACGCCCTGCCACAGCGTGAGCGTGCCGAACAGGCACGAATCCTGTTCGCTCGCGAACAGCCGCACAAGGTTTGCCATGGAGTCCTCGCCCTGCACCCCGATCGTGAGATCCGTGCGGGCGCGCACGTACTCGGCTGCCTCCTCCGCGCCGCGCCGCGAGGAGAACAGGCACAGCGCTCCCCCACCGGAGGCATCCACCAGCTCGGCAAGATGCCCCAGCATTTCGGTGCGCGGCCCGTCGCGTCCCGGCGGCGGCAGATGCCGAGCCACATACAGAATGCCCTGCCGTGGATAGTCGAAAGGACTGCCCACGTCGATCCCGGCCCAGGCCGACGAATCCTCCCGCACGTCGTCGTCGGCGGCGCCGAAGCGGTCGCGTGCTGCAAGCCCGACCGAGCCAGCCGCGGCTTCGAATCTGTCGCCTGGGGCCAGCGTTGCTGAGGTCATCACCACTGTCCGGTCCTCGAGCACCGATGAGCGCATGGGACCCGCCACCGACAGCGGAGCGATCTGCAGGCTGGAGCGCCCGGTCGCCTCAGAGTGCGAGACCGATATGACGTCATCCGTGGCTGGGTCGGCGGCCCGCTCACACACATCGATGATCTCCTGCAGGTCCGAACGCACCGCGCGTCGCGCACCGGCCGTCGCAGCATCACCAGGCTCCTTCGCATCCGCGTGCACCGTGCGCGCCTCGACCCTGAGCGTGCCGAGCGCGTCCGCAAGCCGGTCTGGCAGGGGGCCGACGATACGCCCGTCCGGAAGCGCTCCGAGAGCCTCGCGCAGCTCGTCGCCGGCGTCATCAAGCGCCGTGGCAGCGATGCCGAGGCCGCGCAGGCCCCGCACGGCGGAGCGGACCATGCCTGCACTGAGCTGGTCGGTGACCGCGCTGGTCACGCGGTCGACAAGATCGTGCGCCTCATCAAAGACCACCACGTCGTGGTCAGGGATGATGCCGTGGCGATCGAAGGCGTCGATCGCGAGCAACGCATGGTTGGTCACGACGAGGTCGACCTCGCGAGCCACGTCGCGGCTGCGCTCAGCGAAACAGTCATCGACCAGGGGGCATGAGGTTCCCAGGCAGTGGGATCCACTCACGGACACCTGCCGCCACGCCCGGTCCGAGACGGGGTCGGTGAGGGAGTCACGGTCTCCGGTATCGGTCTCCTCCGCCCACGCACGCAGCCTGCGAATCTGCTCGCCCAGTCGCTCCGCGCCGCCGGATGCCGTGCCCGAACCGCCTGCAGCGAACAGGGTGCCCGGGTCAGCGTCGATGGGATACCCGCCCTCGAGTTTGTGGCGGCACACGTAGTTGCTGCGCCCCTTGAGCAGGGCGAATGATGGAGTGCGAGGCAGTGCGGGCGCGAGCGCCTCAATGATCCGGGGCAGATCCTTGCGGATGATCTGGCTTTGCAACGCGATCGTGGCTGTCGAGACGACCACGGGCCGTCCTGTCAGCAGCGCGTGGCGGACGGCCGGCACAAGGTAGGCGAGTGATTTGCCGGTTCCCGTCCCTGCCTGGACGAACAAGTGCCGCCCGGCCTCCATCGCGGTCCCGACTGCGTCGCACATCGCCGTCTGCCCATCGCGCGGTGCCCCGCCGATGGCGGCAACAGCACGGCTGAGCATGTCGGCAAGGGGTGGCAGGGAGTCCTCAGGGCACGGGGCGGGTGGCACCGCTCCACGGTAGCGATCCGGGACCGCCATACCGGGGTGCCACGCCCTGAACGCGCCGGGGCGAGCGGCTGCCCGTTAGGCCGCGACGCCGAGCTCTGCCGCAAGCGCCGCGTCCACACGGGCGTGCAGACGGGTGCCGTCCGGCAGATGCTCTTCCGCCAGGATCTCCCCGGTCGTATGAACACGGGAGACCAGATCACCGCGGGTGTACGGGACGATGACGTCAACTTCGACGGCCGGGCGCGGCAGATGCTCGGCAATCAGGTGTCGCAGGTCCTCGATGCCCTCGCCTGTGCGTGCGGAGACCACGGCGGAGAGCTCAACCTGGCTGCGAATGCGCGCGATGGTCTCGGGCGCGGCAACGTCCGCCTTGTTCAGCACGATGATCTCGGGCACATCGAAACCGTCGATCTCGCTGAGCACGCTGCGCACGGCACGGATCTGCCCCTCGGGATCAGGGTGGGAGGCGTCGACCACGTGGAGCAGCAGATCCGCATCACCCACTTCCTCGAGGGTCGAGCGGAACGCCTCGACCAGCTGCGTGGGCAAGTGTCGGACGAAGCCGACGGTGTCAGCGAAGGTGAACTCACGGCCGTCGGGCGTCTGGGCGCGACGCACCGTCGGATCCAGGGTCGCGAACAGCGCGTTCTCGACCAGCACCCCCGCGCCGGTGAGGCGATTGAGCAGAGAGGACTTCCCGGCGTTCGTGTACCCGGCGATGGCAACGGCGGGCACGTCGCTGCGTTTACGGTCGGCCCGCTGGGCTTCACGCCCAGGCGCCATCTGCTTGATCTCGCGCCGCAGCTTCGCCATGCGGTCGCGGATGCGCCGACGGTCAAGCTCGATCTTCGTCTCACCGGGGCCACGTGAGCCCATGCCAGCGCCACCGGCGGCGATGCGTCCGCCGGCCTGACGCGACATCGACTCGCCCCAACCGCGCAGTCGCGGCAGCAGGTATTCGAGCTGGGCGAGCTCGACCTGTGCTTTGCCTTCGCGGGACTTGGCGTGCTGAGCGAAGATGTCGAGGATCAGGGCGGTGCGGTCCACCACTTTGACCTTCACGATGTCTTCGAGTGCGCGACGCTGGCTCGGGGCGAGCTCGCCGTCGGCGATCACCGTGTCAGCCTCCACCTCGGCGACGATCTCGGCGAGTTCCTGTGCCTTGCCGCGCCCCAGGAAGGTGGCGGGATCCGGGTGGGCGCGGCGCTGCAGCACGCCGTCGAGCACCTGTGATCCGGCCGTCTCAGCGAGCGCAGCGAGCTCAAGCAGGCTGTTCTCCGCGTCCTCGGCGTCACCGCGCTGGTACAGCCCCGCGAGCACCACGCGTTCAAGACGCACCTTGCGGTATTCGACCTCGGTGATGTCCTCGAGCTCGGTGGATAGACCATGGACGCGGCGCAGAGCCTGCCTGTCGGCGAGGTCCATCTGGTCGCCGTCGGCGTCCGAGCTGTAGGTGACGGCGGAGACACTGGCATCGCCCCGCGCGAGAATCCGCTCAGTCACAGAGTCAGGAGAAGGAGCAGCACTACGGCTGTCGGAGAGAGCGGGGCTCGAAGGCGTGTGCCGGCCGTCAGATCCACTCGTCGCCTCAGCAGTAGGGGGAACGGGGTCGGGACGGAAACGGATGGGCACAGGCGGGATCTCCTTGGTCAGTGGGCACCGGGCGGTGCGAGAGTTCCAAGAATCCCATGTGGCGCGGCACCGGTCGAGCGATTTCCGGGTGCATCACGCCGTCCGGCTGATTCGTGCTCTCATGTGGCTGCGTGCCGCGTCGACTGGTTGCGGACGAGCGAACAGCTGTCGGGTCGGCCGCTTCGTATCCTGGGCCGGTGAACGAGCACTATTTCACCGCCGAATCCGCGACCGACGCCGCCCGCCATCCACTGCGGGTGCAGCTGGCCGGGCAGGAGCGTCAGCTGGTCTCAGCCGCCTCGGTCTTCAGCGGACACGGCCTGGACCTGGCCACGCGCGTCCTGCTGGACCGACGTGAACTGCTCACCCCGCTGCCGCAGGCACCGCGGATCCTGGATCTGGGCTGTGGATGGGGACCAATCGCTCTGACCGCAGCTCTCGAGCATCCGGATGCGCAGGTGTGGGCCGTCGATGTGAGCGCGCGTGCTCGTGAACTCACCGCAGAGAACGCCCGGATCCTGGGCCTGGACCAGGTGCAGGTCCTGGCGCCCGAGGATGTGCCTGAGGATCTCGAGGTCGATGCGATCTGGTCCAACCCCCCGATCAGGATCGGCAAGGCGGCGCTTCATGAGCTGCTGCTCACCTGGATCGCGCGCCTGAGGCCGACGGGCACCGCCGCGCTCGTCGTCGGCAAGAACCTTGGCGCCGATCCGCTGATGCGCTGGCTGAGCGATGAGCTTCCTGAGCGCGACGTGCGGCGCGTGGCGAGTGCGAAGGGCTACCGGGTCATCGAGGTGGGTCCGCAGCGCTGAGCAGCGACCCCTGGGGCTCAGCCGAGCAGCCTGCCGGCGGCAACGAGCATCGCGGGGCCGGTGAGGGTGACCGTGCCATCGGGCAGAAAGCCAACTTCGAGCCGGCCTCCTGGCACGTCGACCGTCCATGGTCTCCCGCTGGTATCGCTCGTGCGCTGCGCGGCTGCGACGGCGACCGCCGCCACGCCGGTGCCGCAGGAACGGGTCTCCCCCACCCCGCGTTCATACACCCGCAGTGCCACGTGACGCTCGCCCCGCAGGCAGACCAGCTCGATATTCGTGCCGTCCGCCGGATCGGGGTCGACGGCAGGCCGACGGGTCAGGTCGAGCTGCTCGAGCGGCTCTCCTGCGGGCAGGAACGCGACCGCATGCGGGTTTCCCATGTCGACGTCCGTGCTCTCCAGCACGAGCTCACCCACCGTGATGCGACGGCGCTGTGTGCCGGTCGTCGGCGTACCCATGCCCACGCGCACCATCCACGGCGAGGCGGGCGTGTCTGGGCGGGTGAGCACCTCCACGTCTCGTCGGCCTGCCCGTGTCCAGATCGCGAAGACGTCGTCGTCAACATGCCCGGCGTGCTGGAGCAGAGCGGCGAACACCCGCACCCCGTTGCCGCACATCTCAGCGAGGGACCCATCGGCGTTGCGGTAGTCCATGAACCACTCCGGCGCATCGGGCGGAGCGTCGATACCGGCGGCACTGGTGCGCACTGCTCGGATCAGTCCATCGCCCCCGATGCCGGAGCGTCGGTCGCACAGAGCCGCCACACGGGCCGTGTCGAGTTCGAGCGCGCCCTCGGGGTCATCGAGAAGTACGAAGTCGTTCTCCGTACCGTGCCCGGTGAGGAAATGCAGTGCAGCGTCGGCGGTGGTCATAGATGAAGCTTAGGAGTCCTCACCTGAGGCAACGACCTCGACGTCGTTGAGGGCAGTCAACGCGTGGTCGAGCAGGACGTCTGCCATCGAACCTGAGGTGGTCTGTTCGGCGCAGATCCAGTGCACACGCGGGTCGCGGCGGAACCAGGTGTCCTGTTTGCGCACGAGCCGACGGGTGCCGACGATCGTCGCTTCGATCGCCTGCTCACAGGTCATGGTGCCGTCGAGGACGGCAAGAGCCTGCTCGTACCCGATGGCCCGGCGCGCTGTGAGCCCACGGTCCAGCCCCGCTGCGCGCAGGGTGCGCACTTCATCGAGGAGGCCGCGCTCAACCATGCTGTGCACGCGGCGTTCGATGCGTTCATGCAGTTCCGGACGGGGACGTTGTATGCCGAGCTGCACGGTCCCGGGGTGGATATAGCGGCGCTGCGGCATGAACGCGGTGAAGGGCCTGCCGGTGATCTCCTTTACTTCGAGTGCACGGATGACTCGGCGCGCATCGGCGGCACCGATGCGTTCAGCCGAGGCTGGGTCGGTGCGTATGAGCCGCTCTCGCAGCGCCGACAGCCCCTGGTCGGCGGCTTCCTGTTCGAGTCGTGCACGCACGGCCGGGTCGGTGGGCGGGAACTCGATGTCGTCGAGCACGGCCCGGATATACAGCCCTGAGCCGCCGACCAGGATCGGGAGGCGACCGCGCTCACGAATCCCATCAATCAGCTGCCGCGCCTGCTGCTGGTAGGCGCTCACGGAGGCTTCCTCGGTGACGTCGAGCACGTCGAGCAGGTGGTGCGGGATGCCGCGGCGTTCGGCGGGGAGGATCTTCGCGGTGCCGATGTCCATGCCACGGTAGAGCTGGAGAGCGTCGGCATTGATGATCTCGCCGCCCAGACGCTCGGCAAGGTGAACGGCGATGTCGCTCTTGCCCGTCGCGGTGGCGCCGACGATGGCGAGCACACGCAGACGGGTCATGAAGGCATCGTACTGAGTGCTGCGGGAACGCTGCAGGGATGCTCGTTGAGCCGATCCCGTCACCTCGGTGGTCGGCGGCAGATGGAAGAGCGGTACAGTGTGTCGGCGTCGCCGTGAGGCGGCGTGAATCCCATTGTGACGAGTGGCTGAGAGTGGATGTGACTGCTGGACATGATTCCGTGGCGGTGACGGACGCACAGGTGGCTCCGGTGACGTTGGAGCGGGTGCAGGAGCGCCTCACCCGCGCTGGCTACGCCTACATCGAGGACGACGAGCATCCGGATGTGCTGCGGGCTCGTTTCGACGATTACCGTTTCCATTTCTTGCTCACCGGTGATGAGCGTGCGGTGCTGCAGACCCGTGGTCGCTGGAACCACTCGGTGGACATCTCCCGCAAGGTCGAGATGATCAAGCTCTGCAACGAGTGGAACATGAACCGCGTCTCGCCGAAGGTGTACGTGCGCCGCGAGTCCGAGGGGCTGCTGGGCGTGTACGGCGAGACGATCAGTGATTTCCGCGAGGGTGGAACCGATGCGCAGGTCGATGCGTCGATCGAGTGCGGGCTCAGCACCGTGATCGCGTTCTTCCACAGCCTCGAGGAGCGGCTCGGCCCCGAACTCGACGACCTCGACGACTGATCACAGGCCATCCAGCCTGCAGGTGCATCCAGCCTGCAGGTGGCTGACCACCCGCAGGTGAGGGTGCATCCTTACGCGCGCCGCAGCGTTGGCATACCGAGCCCCACCGGACCTGTCGGCGCCGCGCCTGGTCCCGTGCCGCAGGCCGATCCCTGCTCGAGGCCCTGCAGGCCGGCCTCCCACGCGTCGCCCGAGCGGGTGCGCCGCACCGAGAAGTGCTCGGGCCGCAGCTGGGCAGCTGGGACACCGGCCTGCATGGCGCTGTCCGCGATGAGGTAGTGCGGGGCGGCTCGGGTCACGGTCGCCGTGACCAGGTCACCGGGGCGCGGGCGGGCGTGTTCGGGCAGGTCCGCGGGCAGTGCGCAATGCACCAGCCGGTTGTCGCGGGCCCGGCCGGAGATGCGGTTCGTTTCGGCGTCACGGTCACCTTCGCCTTCGGCGATCAGCAGCTCGACGACGGTCCCTTCGAGCGCCTGGTTCTCCTCGAGCGTGATCCGCTCCTGCAAGGCGATGAGTCGTTCAAATCGCTCCTGCACAACGGCTTTGGGGATCTGGTCCTCCATCGTGGCGGCCGGGGTGCCGGGCCGAACCGAGTACTGGAAGGTAAAGGCGCTCGAGAACCGGGACTCCTCCACGACATCCAAGGTCCGCTGGAAGTCCTCCTCGGTCTCTCCGGGGAAGCCGACGATGATGTCGGTGGTGATAGCGGCTTCCGGGATGCGCTCACGCACCTTCTCGAGGATGCCCAGGAACTTCGTGGAGCGGTAGGAGCGTCGCATCGCCTTGAGGATGCGGTCCGATCCAGACTGGAGCGGCATGTGTAGCTGCGGCATGACGGTGGGGGTCTCGGCCATAGCGTCGATGACGTCATCGGTGAACATGGCCGGGTGGGGCGAGGTGAACCGGACCCGTTCAAGGCCGTCGACTTCGCCGCAGGCGCGTAGCAGCTTCGCGAAAGCGCCGCGATCACCGAACTCGACGCCGTAGGAGTTCACGTTCTGGCCCAGCAGAGTGACCTCGATGGCGCCAGTGTCGACCACCTGGCGGACCTCAGCCAGCACGTCACCGGGGCGGCGGTCCTTCTCCTTGCCGCGCAGCGACGGGACGATGCAGAAGGTGCAGGTGTTGTTGCAGCCCACGGAGATCGACACCCAGGCGGCGTACACAGACTCACGGCGGGTGGGCAGTGTGGAGGGGAAGACCTCCAACGCCTCCTTGATCTCGACCTGTGCCTCCGCGTTGTGGCGGGCGCGCTCGAGCAGCACCGGCAGGGAGCCGATGTTGTGGGTACCGAAGACCACATCAACCCACGGTGCACGCTCGACGATGGTGGAGCGATCCTTCTGTGCGAGGCAGCCGCCGACGGCGATCTGCAGGCCTGGGTGCGCTGTCTTAGCGGGGCGCAGCGCGCCGAGGTTGCCATACAGCTTGTTCGCGGCGTTCTCACGCACGGCGCAGGTGTTGAAGACGATCACATCGACCTCGCCAGCGTCGATGTCAGCATCCGGCGCAGCCGCAATGTAGCCAGCGTCCTCCAGCAGGCCCGTGAGCCGTTCAGAGTCGTGCACGTTCATCTGGCAGCCGAAGGTGCGCACCTGATAGGTGCCGCGGTTTCGCGCGGCGCCGTCGGCGTGTTCACGGGCGGGAGAAGCGGTGGGGGCAGTCGACATAGTGGATCCAGGGTACGGCGCAGCCCGGCCTCAGCTGGTGCTGACCGCGCGCATCTCGGTGGAGATCACGTGAACAGCGAGGGCCCCGTCGTAGCCGCGCCGGGCGAGGAACGCGTCCAGGCGGCGCGCGATCGCCCGCCAGGTGCTGTCCCCCTCCCGCACGGCAGGGTCGGTGAGGCGTGCTCGGTCTCGACGTAGGCGGTCGCGCACCAGTTGGCGGCACCGCGTCTCTTCGTCATCAGCGGCATCCAGCAGTGCCGCATCAATGACGGGGGCGGCCACACCGCGGCGGAGCAGTTCGCGGCGCAGGCGGTCATCGGCCAGTCCGCGGGCTGCGCGGCGCTGCTGAACCCACTCTGCGGCAAACGCGGCATCGTCCACCAGGCCAGCGCGTCGGATTCGTGCCATCGCCTCATGCACCACATCGGCACTGACCTCCCGAGCAACGAGACGTTCTCGCATCTCATGCTCGCTGCGCCTGCGCATGGCGAGCAGACGCATCAGATACCGGCACTGCGCCACAATCTGTTTCTCGCGCTCGATAGCAGCGGGATCCGGTGGCGCGGTGGGGGCCTGCTCGATTCGAGCGATGCGCTGAGCAAGCTGAGTGCGGACACCGTCGGCCGCCCGGGGCTCAGCCCGGGAAGCGACGTCGTGCATGGTGTGGCTCATCCCCGCCGTGGTCCCGTTCAGATGGCGGCCGGGACGTCATCGTCGAGGAAGTCCTCCTCCACCTCGTCCTGTGGGGCCGGAGCCTCAGCGAACTTACCGACACCGAGAGTACGGAGAATCTTCTCCTCAATCTCGGCAGCAAGGTCCGTGTTGTCTTTAAGGAACTGGCGGGCGTTCTCCTTGCCCTGCCCCAGCTGGTCACCTTCGTAGGTGAACCACGCACCGGACTTGCGCACGATTCCATGCTCAACACCCAGATCGATGAGCCCGCCCTCGCGGGAGATGCCTTCACCGTAGAGAATGTCGAATTCGGCCTGCTTGAAAGGCGGGGCCATCTTGTTCTTGACGATCTTCACCCGGGTGCGGTTGCCCACGGAGTCCTGCCCCTGCTTGAGGGTCTCGATGCGGCGGATGTCCATGCGCACAGAGGCGTAGAACTTCAGCGCCTTACCACCGGTGGTGGTCTCGGGGCTGCCAAAGAACACGCCGATCTTCTCGCGCAGCTGGTTGATGAAGATGGCGCTGGTTCCGGATGCGTGCAGGGCACCTGCGAGCTTGCGCAGGGCCTGCGACATGAGGCGGGCCTGCAGGCCGACGTGGGAGTCACCCATCTCGCCTTCGATTTCCGCCTTCGGCACGAGAGCCGCCACGGAGTCGATGACCACCACGTCGAGCGCACCGGAGCGCACCAGCATGTCGGTGATCTCGAGTGCCTGCTCACCGGTATCAGGCTGGGAGACGAGCAGGGCGTCGGTATCCACGCCGAGCTTTTTGGCGTACTCGGGATCCAGAGCGTGCTCAGCGTCAATGAACGCGGCGATGCCACCGTTGCGCTGGGCGTTGGCCACGGCATGCAGGGCGACGGTGGTCTTGCCGGAGGATTCCGGCCCGTAAATCTCGACGATGCGGCCGCGGGGGAGTCCGCCGATACCGAGCGCGGCATCCAGCGCCACAGAGCCGGTGGGGATCACCTCGACCGGCGGGCGTGTGTCATCCCCGAGCCGCATAATCGACCCCTTGCCGAACTGGCGGTCGATCTGCGCGAGCGCGGCGTCAAGCTGGGAGCCGCGTTCCGTGGTGGCCTTCCCGGCGGACTTCGAAGCAGTCATGTGCGATGTTCCTTCCGTGTACCGGGCGGTCCCGGCGAGCTGATCGTGCGGCCACACTAGGCGGCGGGTACGACAAACCTGCGGCCACCCCGGGCGCTGTGGATCTGCGCCGATGGGGAGGGAGCTCGATCCGCCGTCGCCGCGGGTCGATCGTCGGCGCCCCGCGCCGCGAGTGCCGACCGCCAGCACACACACTACCGAACAGACGTTCGATCGAATCGAGCGCGCCTCGGCGTGTCGAGACCGCGCTGCCGCCACGGCAGGGCGTGCAGCTCGGCGCTGCTCGACTCGTCAGCGGCCGTCAGCGGCGGCGCTCATCCGGCGGGATCTCCCAGCGCCGATCCTCCGGCACGTCCATGGCATCACACAGTGCGGTCCACACGCGGCGCACGGGCTCGCCCTGGTCGATCGCCTCATCCGCGCTCAGACCGCCGAACTCCTCGAGCACAAGCTCCTGACGGTAGGTGCGAGCGAGCACGACACCGAAGACGTGGTCGGACAGCTCGGTAAACTCGCTGCGGCGCACGTCAGCGCATGCCCACCAGTTCTGCCGGGCTCGTCAGCTCATCCGGCACCGTGTCCGGCACAGTCACACCCTCGATAACGGCGATGCGGTCGGAGACTTCACGCAGCACGCAGGACAGCGGCAGACCGAGGGCCTCGGTGACGGAGATCAGCAGCTCGCTGGACGCCTCCTTCTGCCCCCGCTCGATCTCGCTGAGGTACCCAAGGGACACGCGGGCATCGGAGGACACCTCTCGCAGGGTGCGCCCCTGGGCGCGGCGAGCGCCGCGCAGCACATCCCCGAGCTCCTGACGAAACAGCACCATGGCTCGTCCTCCTTTTCCTGAGGGGAGCGCGGACGGCGCGCTCACCGGTCGATCATTCACGGTCCCCGCAACGCGGCGGGGGCGACGAATGTTCCCACGATGCTAGCCACTGATACCCCAGTCGCGCCTGGACATCCACTGTGCGTCGGCTGGGGAGGGAGGTCGACGGGTCACTTCACCGCCAGCCGTATCCCCGCGCTGGTCAGAGCAGGTGATCGGCGAGCAGATTCAGGGCAGCCGCGACCGCCTGCACACGAACAGCCGCTCGATTTCCCGCGAGATACACGTCACAGCTGCGTGCCCCGTCGGCCGTGGCGATGCCCAGGTGCACCCGCCCAGCGGGCACGCCCCGATCATCCGGCCCGGGCCCAGCGACGCCGGTGGTCGAGACTGCCAAATCCGCGCCATACAGATGAAGGGCCCCCTGTGCCATCAGTTCTGCGACGCGACCGTTCACGGCACCATCGCGCTCGAGCAGGCCAGCGGGCACGCCCAGCAGCCGCGTCTTGGCAGCATAGGAGTAGCAGACCGCTCCCCCAGCCACGGCTCGACTCGCACCCGGCACATCCACAAGACGTGAGACCAGCAAGCCGCCGGTGAGCGACTCCGCCGTGGCGAGCTGCATCCCGCGTTGGACGGCAGCGGCGATGATCTGCGCCGGATCCGCGCTGGCCACCGCCTGTTCCACGTCCGCGTCCATCACGTGTCCTGTCAGCCGTGGCTGGCCGCGAGGGCCTCGCGGCGCAGCCGCAGCCCATCGCGCACGTTCAGCAGACCGGACCAGACAGTGAGCACCACGGCCACCAGGATGATGGCGAGTCCGATCCAGCGGGCCGGCTCCCACCACAGGTCGACGGGGAGCAGGCAGAAGGTGATGCCGATGGACTGCACCATCGTCTTGGCCTTCCCGGAGAAATTCGCCGGCAGCGCGCCGTAGCGCAGGATCGTGAAACGCATGATGGTGATACCGATCTCGCGCACCAGGATGAGGATCGTCATCCACCAGGGCACGTACTCCCACACCGACAGCATGATCAGGGCGGCACCGGTCATCGCTTTATCGGCGATCGGATCCATGATCTTGCCGAAGTCGGTTATGAGGTTCCGTGAGCGCGCCAGGTGCCCGTCGGCCAGATCCGTCAGCATTGCGAGCACGAACACACCCGCGATGAGGAGTCGGCCCGGCACCTGGTCATGCAGCAGTGCGGCGAGCACCACGAAGATTGGCACCATGACGCAACGAGCCATGGTGAGGATGTTCGCGATATTCCACAGCGGCGCCTGGTCCGTGCGCTCCTGTGCGCTCATGGCGTGTCCTCTCTGCTGACCTGTCAGCGCCCGGTGAGCTGCCACGCGTCCTCGGAGTCGGACTCCTCGGCATCGTCGTAGTACTCGGGGGCGACTGCATCATCATCGTGGTCGAGCGGATCGGAGGCGTAGCGGTCGCCGTCGGCTCCGCCCTCGTCACCTGCCACGGGAGCTTCGGCCTGCTGCGGTGCCTCGTCCGGCTCTGGCTCGCCCTTGATCCGCGCGATCGCCCCGGCCAGATCATCGGGGTGCACGAGCACATCGCGCGCCTTCGATCCCTCTGAGGGGCCGACGATCTCACGGGACTCGAGCAGATCCATGAGGCGGCCGGCTTTCGCGAAGCCGACCCGCAGCTTGCGCTGCAGCATGGAGGTCGACCCGAACTGGGTGGTGACCACGAGCTCGGCGGCCTGCAGCAGCACGTCCATGTCGCCGCCGATGTCATCATCGATCTGCTTCTTGGCCGCGGCCACGGTGACGTCCTCCCGGTAGGAGGGCTTCATCTGCGTCTTGACGTGGTCGACGACCTTGTGGATCTCCGATTCGTTGACCCAGGCGCCCTGCACGCGCATGGGCTTGGCCTTGCCCATCGGATGGAACAGGGCATCGCCCTGGCCGATCAGCTTCTCGGCACCGGGCGAGTCGAGGATAACGCGCGAATCCTGCAGGGAGGAGGTGGCGAAGGCGAGGCGGCTGGGCACGTTCGCCTTGATGATGCCGGTGACGACGTCGACCGACGGGCGCTGGGTGGCGAGCACCAGGTGGATGCCGGCGGCGCGGGCCAGCTGGGTGATGCGCTGGATCGACCCTTCCACGTCGCGGGGCGCGACCATCATGAGGTCCGCGAGCTCGTCGACCACGACCAGCAGGTACGGGTACGGGGCGAGCGTGCGTTCGCTGCCGGGTGGCGGGGTGACTTCGCCGTTGCGCACGGCCTTGTTGAAGTCGTCGATGTGCTTGAACCCGAAAGCGGCCAGGTCGTCGTAGCGGGCGTCCATCTCGCGCACCACCCATTCGAGGGCCTCGGCGGCCTTCTTCGGGTTGGTGATGATCGGGGTGATCAGGTGCGGGATGCCTTCGTAGATGGTGAGCTCCACGCGTTTGGGGTCCACCAGCACCATGCGCACCTCTTCTGGGGTGGCACGCATCAGGATCGAGGTGATCATGGAGTTGACGAAGCTGGACTTACCGGCACCGGTGGCGCCCGCCACCAGCATGTGCGGCATCTTCGCGAGGTTCGCCACCACGTAGCCGCCCTCGACGTCCTTGCCGACGCCCATCACCATGGGGTGTTCGTTCTTCGCGGCGACAGCGCTGCGCAGCACATCACCGAGCGCCACGGTCTCGCGGTCGGTGTTGGGGATCTCAATGCCGATCGCTTTCTTGCCGGGGATCGGAGAGAGGATGCGCACGTCGGCGCTTGCCACCGCGTAGGCGATGTTCTTGTCGAGGGCGGTGACCTTCTCCACCTTCGTGCCGGGCGCAAGCTCGACCTCGTAGCGGGTGACTGTCGGTCCGCGGGAGAAGCCCACGACCTCGGCGTCAACCTTGAACTGGCTGAAGACCTCACCAAGCGCCTCGACGACACGGTCGTTCGCCTCGGAACGGGTCTTCGCGGGCGGCCCCTCCACGAGGAACGACGAGTCCGGCAGCGTGTAGACGATGTCACCGGCGAGCTCGAGCTGCTCTCCGGCCCGCGGCAGGTCCCCCATCGGGGGCAGCACCAGATCCGGGTCCTTCTCGGTGGTCTCGGACACGGCTGTGGTGGCGGCCGACGGCTTCTTCTGCGCGCGCGACGGCTTCGCCGCGGGCAGTGGCGTGGTGGCGTCCGTCCCGCTCGGGAACGACTTCTCGCGCGCGTTCTCCTCGGCAACGACGTCGAACACCTCGGTGGCATCGTTCGGCACACCGCGTCGTGGCCCATCCTGGTCCTGACTGCGACGGCTGTTCTTCTTCCCGCGGCGTGCGGGTGTCTTGGCGTCGGCCTCCCCGGTGACGCCCTGTTCGAAGGCTTCGTCGCCAGCGTATCCGAACTCGTCGTGGTCGCGGGCTGCGTCGGCTTCCTTCTCGGCGCGAGTGCGGCGACGCGGCCGTTTCATCGGCTCCGTCTTCTCAGCCTGCAGCGTTTCCGTGTCCTCCACCGTGCTGCGGCGGGGACGCAGTCCAAAGGCGAGGCGCTCTTCGTCCTCTTCCTCGCTGCGGCCGACGAGCACGTCGTACACACCGCGCACACGCGCGGGCACGGACTCGACGGGGGTGGCCGTCAGCACCAGAATGCCCAGCGCGATCCCCACCGAGCACAGCACGATCACAGCGATGCCGGGCAGCAACGCCATGAGCGGAGCCGCAAGGAGATAGCCGAGAACGCCGCCACCTCGACCGAGTGCGGCGATGCCGTCGGCCGGGGCGGGCATCTTCGCGGACACGGATGCGATGCCCGCGATGCAGGTGATCAGAATGCCGACGCCAAGGGCGATCCGGGTGTTGGCACGCACCAGGTCGGGACGGCGGAACATGCGGAGCGACCAGCCGGCCAGCAGCAGCGGCATCGCAATCGCGGCAATGCCGAAGGTACCGACCACCACGGTATGCACAGAGTCGAAGAACCAGCCGCCCACCTGCCACCATTCACGCACGGCGACGAGCGCGGCCAGCAGCATGAGGAACAGGGCGTAGCCGTCGCGGCGCTGCTCGGGAGCCACCTCCCAGCGGGTCACGCCGACAGCGCGGACGAAACCGCCGACCATGCGGGCGATCGCGAGGTAGCCAGCGCGCACAGCGCGCACAGGTAGCGGAAGCGTCGACGGATCGTGGGCCGCGCCAGCTGTACGAGATGTGCCGGCGGATGCGGACCGCGAGGAGCCTTTCGACGCACGTGCGGGGGAAGACGTACGTGTCGCCATGCCAACCATGGTACGTGGACGGGCCCCGTCAGCGCCGCAGATCCGCGCCGACACCTCGGACGACGTGACGCTCTCGACCCAGGCAGGGCGGACCGGGCCGCGATGGCCCACCCGCGACGCGCAGAACGTTCAAGGCGTGGGCCGCTGCTCGATACTCAGGCTTCGACCACGATCGGGATGATCATGGGGCGGCGGCGCAGTCGCTGACTCGCGTAGCGTCCGACCACGCGGCGCATGACCTGCTGCAGCTGGTACGGGTCGCGACGGTCAGCCTGATCGGCGACCGCCTGCTCAAGAGCCGTGACGATCTGCGGCTTGATCTTCTCGAACACGGCGTCGTCTTCCGCGACGCCTCGGGCATGGATCTCGGGGCCGGCGATCAGAGCGCCGGTCTCAGAGTTCACCACAGCGAACACGGAGATGAAGCCCTCATCACCCAGGATGCGTCGATCCTTGAGGTCCGCCTCGGAGATCTCGCCCACGCTGGAGCCGTCCACATACACGTAGCCGTTCGGGATCGCACCGACGACCTGCGCCTTCCCGTCGGCCAGATCCACCACGTAGCCGTCGCGGGCCAGAACGATCCGCTCCGGGGCAATACCCGTGGACTCAGCAACACGGCCGTTCGCGATGAGGTGGCGGACCTCTCCGTGCACAGGCATGACGTTCTTAGGGCGCACGATGTTGTAGCAGTACAGCAGTTCGCCGGCACTGGCATGGCCGGAGGTGTGCACCTTCGCATTGCCCTTGTGCACCACCTCAGCGCCCAGCGCCATCAGGCCGTTGACCACGCGGAAGACGGCATTCTCATTGCCGGGGATGAGGCTGGAGGCCAGGATCACCACGTCGCCCGGCCCCACCGCGACGCGGTGGTCACGGTTGGCGATGCGACCCAGCGCCGCCATCGGCTCACCCTGGCTGCCGGTGCACATCAGGACCACCTGGTCATCAGGCAGCGAGTCGATCTTCTTGACGTCCACCAGGATGTTCTCCGGCACGCGCAGGTAGCCCATGTCGGCAGCGATGGCCATATTGCGCACCATGGAGCGGCCGACGAACGCAACCTTGCGGCCGTGCATCGCGGCAGCATCGAGCACCTGCTGCACGCGATGGACGTGGCTCGAGAAGGAGGCGACGACGATCTTCTGTCGGGCGCGGGCGAAGATGCCCTCAAGCACCGGTCCGATCTCCTGCTCACCGACCGTGAAGCCCGGCACTTCGGCATTGGTGGAGTCCACCATGAACAGGTCCACGCCCTTTTCCCCCAGCCGGGCGAAGGCACGCAGATCGGTGATGCGGCCGTCGAGCGGCAGCTGGTCCATCTTGAAGTCACCGGTGTGCAACACCGTGCCGGCGGCAGTGGTGACGTGCACGGCGAGGGCGTCCGGGATCGAGTGGTTGACCGCGACGAACTCGCAGGTGAACGGCCCGAAGCTCTCGACCTGTCCTTCCGTGACCGCGAGTGTGTACGGGGTGATGCGGTGCTCGCGCAGCTTCGCCTCGATGAAGGCGAGGGTGAGCTGACTGCCCACCAGAGGGATGTCGGGCTTCAGCCGCAGAAGGTACGGCACAGCGCCGATGTGGTCCTCGTGGCCGTGGGTCAGAATGATCGCAGCAATGTCATCCAGACGCTCGCGCAGCATGTCGAAGTCCGGCAAGATCAAATCCACGCCGGGCTGGGCGTCCTCGGGGAACAGCACGCCGCAGTCGATCACCAGCAGGCGGCCGTTGATCTCCAGCACCGCCATATTGCGGCCCACGTCGCCCAGTCCGCCCAGCGGAGTGATCCGCAGGGTGTCTCGCTTCAGCTTCGGGGGCTGCTGGGGGCGGTCGGTAAAGATCGTGGTCACAGGGTCCTCCGGGATGCGTGCACAGGGGTGATGCCGTCGGCGTCATCGATCGCGCGGGCCAGCATCTGCACATGGTCGGCGTCGGCCGGGGCGTGCGGCGCGCGCACGACGGCGTGGGGAAGCACACCCTGGAGCATGAGGGCGGCCTTGGCGGCCACTGCTCCGGGCATGCACGTCATGATCGCGCTCACGAGCGGGGCGAGCGCACGGTGGATCTCACGAGCGGCGTCGAGATCGGAGCGGTCAACGGCACGCACAAGCGCGGCGTCGAGCTCAGGGGCCACCTGGCTGACCACCGAAACGATGCCGGCGGCGCCGATGGCGAGCCAGGGCAGGTTCAGGGCGTCTTCACCGGAGTAGTAGGCGGTGCCGGTGGCGGCCATCACCTCGGTGGCCTCGTGCAGGTCGCTCTTGGCGTCTTTGACGGCAGCGATGCGGGGATGCTCCGCGAGGCGCAGCAGTGTGTCCTTCGCTAGCGGGAGACCGGTACGGCCCGGAATGTCGTACAGCATCACCGGCAGGTCCGTGGCGTCCGCCACCGCCTCCAGGTGGGCGCGCGCACCCTGCTGTGAGGGCTTCGAGTAGTACGGGGTGACCACGAGCAGACCGTGGACGCCGAGGTCGGCATGAGCGCGGGCGAGCTCGATGGAGTGGCGTGTGTCGTAGGTGCCGGCGCCGGCGACCACTGTGGCCTTCTCCCCCACCGCATCGAGGACCGCGCGGGCGAGGTCCAGCCGTTCATGATCCGACAGGGTCGGAGACTCCCCCGTTGTTCCGGCCACGACCACGAGGTCGTTGCCGCGGGAGACGGCGTGCTCGGCGAGTGCCTGGGCGGCCTCGAGATCCACGGCCTTGCCATCCGCGGTGAACGGGGTGACGAGCGCGGTACCGACGGCACCGAAGGGCCGCGCAGGACGCGCAGCATGAGAATCGGAGGTGGTCACAGTGTCCTCCCTGGATGTGGCAGACGTGGCGTGCAACAGGTCACGGGGCGACGCGGCCGCCGTCTTGGAACGCCTCGTAGGTGATGGGCATGGCGGCCTTGAAATGCTCCTCCATCTGCTCGGCCACCATTTCGATCTCGCGCTGCGGGAACGACGGGTAGGCAGAGCCCTCCCGGGTGGTGCGCAGCGACAGCACGTTCATCAGCGAGCGGGCGTTGATGGTCACGTACATCGAGGAGTACAGGGTCAGCGGCAAGACGGAGCGGGCGACCTCGCGGGCCACTCCCGCCTGCAGCATCTCCTGGTAGGCGCGATACGCGCTGGTGCATTGCTCGCGCACTGAACGCTCCACGAGCTCATACTGTTCGTCGCTGCCCGGTTCGAACACGTACGCGCCGGGCTTGCCCACCTGCACGAGATTGCGCTCGCGCGCGGGCACGTAGAAGACGGGGCGCATCTCGCGGTAGCGGCCGGACTCCTCGTTGTAGGAGGCGATGCGGTGGCGCATGAACTCGCGGAACACGAAGATCGGCGCCTGCACGTAGAAGGTGAAGCTGTTGTGCTCGAAAGGACTGCCGTGGCGGTCGCGCATGAGGTAGCGGATCAGCCCACGATCACGCGCCGACGCGTCCTCCCCTGCGCTGTCCAGTGTTTTCTCGCCCTGCGTGGAGACGCGGGCGGCGAAGACAACGTCTCCGTCCTGCGCCGCAGCCCTCACCAGTTCCACGGTCATATCGGATCGGAAGACGACGTCGGTCTGCTGCTCGGTGCCCTCGCTCATGACAGTGATGCTAGTCGAGGTCCCCGCTCAGGACGCGGAAGGACCCAGGTCCACCAGGATCGCCATCGGGGTGCGCTGGCGTCCCTGCCCCAGCGGGTTGTCTGCGAAGGTGGCTTCGAGCACGGCGCATGGGACCTGTGTATCGGTGCCCAGCACGTTGCGGCCGATGTCATTGGCGTCCATCACCACCACGCCGGAAAAGCCTTCCAGAGCACCAGCAGGAGCGTCGGCGGCACGGATGGCGCGGCTGAGGCGTGCGGAGACGGCGTCAGGGTCCTTCGGCGGCAGCTTCGCGGAGACATTCGAGGGGAACGCGGAGTAGACCGTCGGTCCATCGATCGCTCGCACATTGGCGCCGACGATCTCGTAGAACACGCCGCGTCGACCCACGACCTTGCCGGCAGCGCCGGCGGCCGCAGCGACCATGATGCGTGGCACGCCCACCTCACGCATAGCGAGCTCCATCGTGGTGGGGTCGCCCAGGCCGATGCCCGCCGGGGTGCGGGTGACGAAACGGCTGAGCAGCCGCGCCGCCCGTCGGGGTGCGACCTCCCACGTGTACCAGGAGCGTCCCTGGGTGATCGCGACGATCTTCTCGCTGATGACGAAGTACCAGTGCGCGCCGTCAGGAATCGCGTCATCGGGCAGGCCCGCGAGGAACCGTTCGACATGGCCGCGAACGATGCTCTCGAGGTCGCTGTCACGGCCCACCAGATCGGTCTGCAGCGGGAAGCGACGCCAGGTGTGCCCGTCCTCGGCGGAGACCAGGTCCAGCTGTTTGCCGTCGTTCGGCTCGTAGTCGCTCTTGGCGATCGGCGCCTGCTCCTGCGCATCGTCCTCAGCGGCGGGCTGCCGGGCTGTCGACGGGGCGGGGATGCCGGGTGCGGGGTCCAGGAACTCACGCATCCACAGCTCGAGGCTCGCCAGACGCCACAGCGTGAGGGTCTCGTGCCGCTCGGGATGCTGCATGCAGTCGGCGTGCACGGCCTGCACCGTGGGGGCATCCACGTAGCGGCGTGCCGCGAAGGTGGGCGAAGCGAAGATCTCCTGCAGTGCGTCTGCACATCGCGAGAACCACGCGGGCTCCGCAGCGGTGTGGCCGATCACGTCGCGACGGCCGCGGATCGCCTCAGGCAGGAGATCCGCCATGGCGTCGCGCAGGATCCGGCCGCTCCCCTGGCCGTCGACGATCGCAGCGGAGTCCACCCCCATGAGGAAACGCAGCAGATCCTTATCGAGGATCGGCACGCGCCTTTCGATACCGAAACGCATCGCATTGCGATCACCGGTCCGCAGCCGAGACTGCCCTGGGGTGCGGAAGAGATCATCCAGCAGACGCAGTCGCAGGTTGTCGCGGATGACGTCGAGTTTCTCGCCCTTGTGCGCCGCGACGAAGCTGTTGTCGAGCAATGCGTGCACGGGCACGTCGGCCCGTCCGCCGCGCCGCTGGCGGGCGGCGCGGAAGAGCATGTCCCGTGCCGCTGCTGTCTCACGCGCCAGCTGGGCGATGCGCTTGCCCGCGCGCAGCTCACGCAGCCTCACCTGCAGGTGCGTGAGGTGGTCTGCTGGTGCCTCGTCGGCGCCGTCGAGCAGCACCGTCACATGCTCGGCGGCCTCGCGCATCACGGCGTAGTGCGTGTACGCGTCCGGGGTGGCCATGGGCTGGTCCTGGCTACGGACGAGGTCGGTGAGGTCCTCGATCAGCGCATCCGGCGTGGGGCGGATGCTGTGCTCGTCAATGAGCTCGCCGTACTGCTCGCGCAGCATTGCCGCGTCGGTCCTCGCATGGGCGCTCGGCCGCGCGGGTGCGGCGGAGAAGGTGTTCTGCTGCGGGCCCACGGCGCTGTGCGCATCGTCCGGCGGCGCCTGCTGCATGTCCCGTGCGATCACGGCGGCGGCCGCGGCCGTGTCGAGCCCGCCGAGCAGCGCGGTACCGACCGGGACGTCGGCGGGCAGACAGGCATGCACCGCGTGCTCGAACCGTTCGCGGAACTCACGAGCAACCTCGGGGGTGTACGGGCGACCCGGCCGTGAGGCGAGCTCGCGCAGCTCATCCTGCAGGCGCGTGTAGCACCGTGTGCGCACGCCTTCGGCCCCCAGGGTCACCATCTGTCCGGGCAGCACGGCCGTCACATCCCGCACCAGGGTGTGCTCGTCGTCGTCCTGCACACCGAGGGCGAGGTAGCGGTAGATCGCGCGGTCGTCGGGCTCGGGCGTGAACACCTCGGTGGCCAGCAGCGCCTTCATGTCGGAGGCGAACAGCACCCGGCCGGCGTCATCACTCCAGTAGTACAGCGGCGCGATGCCGATGTGGTCACGAGCGAGCGTGACCGTGTCCGTGAGCGCATCGTGGATCGCGAGGGCGAACCTGCCGGTGAGCCGGTCATAGGCCTCAGCTCCCCATGCAACGTGCGCCGCGAGCACGAGCTCGGCGTCGATCCCGGTGCGGACGTCCTGCCCGAGCGCTACGAGCTCGGCGCGCAGCTGCTGCTGGTTGTGGATCGCGCCGTCGAGCACGATCGTCCAGCGGCCATCGGAGGTGGTCACGGACTGGTCCGCACTGCCCGGGTCGGCCATGGCGAGCTGTCGATGGACAAGCACTGCATTGCCAACCGCTCGGATGTCCTCACCATCCGGGCCGCGATGGGCGAGAGCCGCACCCATGCGCCGTGCCAGCGCCTCGCCGTCGGGTCCGAAGCCGAAGGTTCCCGCGATCGCGCTCATGGTGGTGTTCCTTTCACCGCTGGGGTGTCCTGCCGTGACGGGGCGCGACAGCGCGTCGCGCGGTAGTGGCGCCTGGGCGTCGAGCCGCCCGAGGATACCAAGGTCGTTCTGGAGCTCTCTGGTCAGGCACCGCGGCGCTGCACGCGAAGACGGCCCTCATGCACCGTCACCTCGATGTCGTCCAGGGACGTGATGAGAGCGTCCGCGAGATCCGTGAGGTCAGCGGCCGGTGTGGTGGTGGTGACCGCGACAGTGCGGCAACCGGCGCCGCCGGCGGAACGGATCCCACCCAGGGAGTCCTCGACGGCGAGGCAGCGTGCAGGGGCAATGCCCAGGCGTGTGGCGCCGGTGACGAACGGTTCCGGATCGGGTTTGCCGCGAGTGACCTGGTCGGCGGTCACGGTGGCGGCTGGCGCAGGCAGACCGGTGGTGGCCCAGCGCGCCTCGAACAGCTCTCGGGTGCAGGAGGTGACGATCGTCCACGCGGGCCGTCCTCGGGCCGCGCTGGCCGCTTCAAGCTCAGCCAGCACACGCGCAGTGCCGGGGAGGACCTCGATGCCGTCGACATCGCCGATCTCGATCTCCTCAATGCGTCGATGCGCTGCATCGAGCTGCTCCTCAGAGGCATCCGGCAACAGCTGACGCAGCGAGAGTCGGGCGGGCACCCCGTGCATGGTGTGCGTGAATCGCGTCTCGAGTCCGAGCTCGTCGAGCAATCGGTTCCAGGAACGTTCAACAGCGGCCCCGGAATCGACCAGGGTGCCGTCCATGTCCAGCAGGATCGCGTCGACGTCCAGCGGGAACGGCTCGACGGTGCGCGCCGCATCAGGTGTGGTGGTCATGGCTCCAACGTCTCACATGAGGCACCGTCTGCGCCGCCGACGCACCGGCGTCGTACAGTGATGCGGGTGTCACCCCACTCCCCCTCCTCACCCGCCGATGTCTGCGATGACCCGCACGTGCAGCAGATCCGTCGCACCGGCATGGCCGTTGGTCTCGCAACAGGCTTGTACGGCATCTCCTACGGTGCGCTGGCGACCGCCGCGGGGCTGGACGTGTGGCAGGCGATGGTGCTCTCCGCCGTGATGTTCACCGGCGGCAGCCAGTTCGCCTTCATCGGTGTCATCTCTGGTGGCGGGGCACCGTTCGGCGCGGCGCTCGCGGCGATCCTGCTGGGTGTGCGCAACACGCTGTACGGATTGACCCTCAGCCCGATCCTGCCGCGCGGTGGGCTGCGTGGGTTCGCCCGGGCGCAGCTGACGATCGACGAGTCCGCCGCCACCTCTGCCTCCGGCACGACACGTGCGGCGCAACGCGCTGGTTTCTGGTCTGCAGGTGTCTGGGTGTACGTGTTCTGGAACCTGTTCTCGCTGCTGGGTGCATTGATCGGCCAGTACGCCTCGGATCCCGGCGCCTGGGGACTCGACGCCGCAGCCGCTGCCGCGTTCCTGGGGCTGCTGTGGCCGCGCTTGCGTCAGAGGGATCTGATCGCGGTCGCTGTGGCGGCGGCCTTCGTGGCGCTGGTGACCACGCCGCTCCTGCCGCCGGGGCTGCCGGTTCTGGCCGCGGCCCTGGTCGCCGTTGTGGCGGGCCTGATGCCGACGCATGACGGATCGATGCGTGAGGAGCGAGGCACATGACCAGGCTGTGGCTAGCCGTGCTCGGCGCCTCTGTGGTGTCCTTCGCGCAGAAGTGGCTCGGATATCAGGTGCCGCCAGAGCTACTGGAGCGTCCACGGATCCGGCGCATCACCACGCTATTGCCGGTGGCGCTGCTCGGGGCGCTCGTGGCGGTGCAGACGGCGACGAGCGGCCCAGAGCTGGTGCTCGATGCCCGACTCGCGGGGCTTGCGGTAGCGATGGTCATGCTCGTGCTGCGGGCGCCGTTCCTGGCGGTTGTCGTGGGGGCCGCGGTGGTGACGGCGGCCGTCCGGGCGCTTGGCTGGGGCTGATCCCCGCCTGCTCCCCTCTCAGGCGCGCGGCGGGGCGACACCTGCTCAGGCCCCGATTCGGTGGCCGGAACCCTGTGGCGTTCAGCGGGCCGCGCGGTGCAGTTCGATCGCGCGTCGTGCCGCTGCGCGGGCCTGTCTGCGGTCGTGCAGGGCGTCGTAGGCGAGCGAGAGACGGAACCAGGCCCGCCAGTCGCTCTCCCCCGTCCCCTGTTCAATTGCTGCCTTGGCCAGGTCGAATTCTGCGCGGGGCACGGCGCAGCTGGGCTCAGCGGGCTTCACGTCTGCAGCATCCGTTGCCGTGGGCCCCGATGCACCGTCACTGCTGTACTCGCGTGCCAGCCGTGCAGCGTTCAGGCCGAACAGCACCTCACGCCAGATGACCCAGACCGTGAGCGCCAGCAGAATCGCGACGGCAGCGGCAAGCCCCCAACCCACGACCCCACCGGCGCGGGCGAATCCCCACGCCAGCCACAGCAGCGCCCAGCAATACAGCAGCGTGATCAGCACAAGGCCGACCACCATGAGCCGTCGGCCGATTCCTCCGGCGCCGCTCACCCGAGATCCATGTACTGATCCAGGCCCACGGTGAGACCGGGACGGGATGCCACCTCGCGCACGCCCAGGAGGACACCGGGCATGAAGCTCGCCCGGTCGAAGGAGTCGTGGCGCAGCTGCAGCTGCTCACCCGCCCCACCGAACTGCACGACCTCGTGAGCCACCAGGCCCTGCTGACGCACCGCATGAACATGGATGCCGTCGATCACGGCCCCGCGAGCACCATGCGGATCGCTCGCAGTGGCGTCAGGCACCGCGCCCAGGCCGGCCTCTGCCCGCCCCCGGGCGATCGCTGCGGCCGTGTGGGCGGCCGTTCCCGAAGGGGCGTCGAGCTTGCGCGGATGGTGCATCTCGATGATCTCCGCGCTCTCGTAGTAGCGGGCCGCGATTTCAGCGAAACGCATGGTGAGCACCGCGCCAATCGCGAAGTTCGGGGCGATCAGCACGCCCACAGTCGGCGACTGCTCGAGTGCGGCCCGGACCTGGTCGAGCTTCTCGTCCGTCCACCCGGTGGTGCCCACTACGGCATGGATGCCGTGCTCGATCGCCCACAGTACGGTGCCGAGCGATGCATCGGGCACGGTGAAGTCCACGATCACCTGCGCCCGGGCGTCGAGCACTGCCTGCAGGTCGTCACCGTCGCCGATACGCGCCACAAGGTCGAGGTCAGAGGCCTCCTCCACAGCGCAGCAGGTCTGCGAGCCCATACGGCCCGCGGCGCCGATCACACCCACGCGGATCGGGGTCGGGGATTCGGAAGCAGTCATGGCGTGTCCTTCCAGTCAGGGCGGTCGGCCGGTCGGATACGTCGAGTCCGCCGGGAGCATCCGGCGGCTCGGCGGTCTGACCGGTCGTCATCGATTCATGCAGCGTCGGGGCCGACGTCCACGCGGGTGGTGAGCTGTGCGGCGAACCGGGCGGCGAGCTCACGCACGTCCCGAGCGCTGACATGCTCAATCCGGTCCAGGATCTCATCCACGCTCTGATATCGCCCGTGGATCAGCTCGATCGCGCCGAGCCTGCCCATGCGGCTGGTGGTGTCCTCGAGGCCGAGTGCGAAAGCGCCGGCGAGCTGGCCGCGCGCTCGGTCAAGCTCCTCACGCGTGACGCCGTGCTCCGCGAGCTGCTCCACCTCCTGCACCATGAGGTCTGCGACCTGCTCGGCTCGCGCCGGCCTGCATGCCGCGTAGAGGCAGAACAGGCCTGCATCGCTGTACCCGGCGCTGAAGGACTGCACCGAGTAGACCAGGCCGAGCCGCTCACGGATGTTCTGGAACAGGCGCGAGGACATGCCGCCGCCCAGGATCGACATGAGCACCGAGAGAGTGTGGCGGTCCTCGCTCGTCGCTGTCAGCCCCGGCCCGCCCAGATACACGTGAGTCTGTTCGGAGGGGCGATGCAAGCGGTGGGGCGCGGGGATCCTGCCGGATCGCTCAGCTGTCCCCGCTGGATCCGCACCGCCTGCCTGAGCTCCCGCATGATCGGGGGCCGACGGCTCTGTCGCGCGCGGCCCAGACGGCAGAGCACCATCCTCGAGCGACCACCCGCCGCGGCGCAACGCCTCGACCAGGAGGCCAGCCACGTCCTCATGCTCGAGGGCACCCACCGCGGTGACCACCAGGTTCTGCGGCTGATAGTGCTCATGCCAGTGGGCACGCACGTCCTCGATCCCGAGCGCGGTCACGGAGTCGACGGTGCCGCCCACCGGCCGCCCCATCGGGGTGTCAGGGCCGAGCACGTCAGCCAGGAACGTTTCGTAGCCGATGTCATGCGGATCGTCGTAGGCGGCGGCGAGCTCCTCAAGGATCACTTCCCGCTCCGTCTCGAGCGCGTTGCCTTCCAACCGGCTCGACGTGACCATGTCGCTGAGCACATCGATCGCACGCGGCAGATCCGCCGAGCGGACGCGTCCGTGGTAGAGCGTGTGCTCCTTGGCGGTGACGGCGTTCGAATCGCCGCCCACCTCGTCAAAGGCTGCGGCAATCTCCAGGGCGCTGCGTCGCTCAGTGCCCTTGAAGAACAGATGCTCGAGGGCGTGCGTGGAGCCGGCGTGTTCCGATCGCTCGTGGCGGGAGCCGACGGGCAGCCACAAACCGATGCTAGCCGAGCGCACGGAGGTGTCCTGCTGGGTCAGCAGCCGCACGCCGCCGGGAAGGATACTGCGGCGGATCGACTCCGACGGGTCAAGCAGGTCATCGGCGTCGGGATTATCGAGGGTCAGGTCAACAGGCACCCGACGATCCTCCCACGGTTCCTGCGCGATCCTGTGCAGCGCCTCAGCGCTCCGCCGCCGTGCGCAGCCGCCAGCGCACGCCGGCGACGATGCCGATCAGTGCGAAGACGGCGAAGGCCAGTAGCGCGGCCGCGAGGCCGGCGCTGGCCAGCCTGCCCTCGCGGATCTCGAGGTCAGCGTGGATCGAGGGGCTCTCCAGGGTGGCGGCCGCGACGAGCGCGCCTCCGGGTCCCTGGACAAGGTGCGGATCCGCGTTCTGCGTCCGCGGTGCGTCCATGCCGGTGCTCGTACGGATCGACCAGGTCAGCTCTGTCGTCCCCGGCAGCTCCCGGAGGTCGCGCGGCAAAGCGAGATCCATGTGCAGACGGTGCTGCACGGCCCCGGGGTTGCGTGAGGCCACGGCAGCGTCGAGCCGCGGCTGTCCCTGTCCGTCGGCCCCTGTCATGCCCTGCTCACCGAGCATGACGGCAAGCTGCGCGGGGTCAGCGGCCCGGTAGCGGGCAGTGACGCGGACGGACTCCTCACGCTCCTCCACCTCGGTGCGGTCTTCCCCGAGCCACTGCCGCAGCGGGTCCAGCTCGGCCGGGTCTGCCTCGGCAGGAAGGACCAGGGTGAGATCGGCCTCGGACTCTCCGGTCGGGTGAAGTGTGAACGCGAGCTCCACGCGGCTCACGGCAACCGGGTGGTCGACTGTGACCTGGCCGTCGTGCAGACGCAGTTCAACAGTGCCACTGGCCTGCGGCTTCTCATCGGGAGCCCAGGCGGCGGGGACCTCGACGGTCTGGTGGACGTCGCCGCCGTTCGTGCACACGGCGCTGCAGTCCACGGTCGATTCGATCGTGGTCACCTGACGCAGCGGCGCCTCGTCAGCTGCGCGTCGCATCACCTGAAGCGTGCCGCCGCTCGCGGCGAGCGCCTGGTCCGTCCAATCCGCGACCTGTGCGGCGCTGCCCGGTGGGAACCGCAGGGTCCACGGGTCGGTGTCGTCACCACGACTGAGCTCTCCTCCCGGGGGTGTGACTCCGGCGAGGAAGTCGTCGTAGATCTCCGGGTCCTGAGCGTAGGCCTCCGGGTCGATACTCAGCTCCAAGGTGCGCTGGATCCCGTCAGTGGTGTCGAGACCGCTGGTGCGGATTCGCACGTCGTCGATGCCGCGGCCGCGCAGGTCGTCGTAGGAGATCCGTTCGTCCACGTCATGGGTGACACCATCGACCACGATCCTGGTGGGTCCGCTCTCCAGCAGGTCATCCGCCCGGTCTGCAGGAACTGTCCCGTCGGCGATCAAGGCGGTGATCAGCCAGGCGAGCAGGTCCGTTGAGGTAAAGCGTTCGTCGATCCGCAGACCGCTGCGCAGCGGCCCGCTGCCCTGCTCCAGCTCGAGGCCGCGGCGATCATCGGGGACCTCACCTGCCTCGAGGATCTCCTCCACGCGCTGCTCGTACTGGCGCGTGGAGTCAAAGGGGATACGGAACGTGAAGCGGGGCGAGCCGTCAGAGGCCGCGTTGCGTCCCACGTACTCCATACCGTCGGGCAGGGAGGACAGGATCACGGCTTCGACGTCGTCGACGTCAAGCTGCCCACCGGCGGCGCCGGTGCGCTCGAGCGCGACGCTCAGAGTTCGCGCCCCGCTGCCATCGGCGTTGATTCTCAGTTCGGTGTCCACTCGGCCGGTGCAGGCGCTGAGCATCAGCACGGCGGCGAGCATCATGAGCAGCATCGCTGCCGTGCGGGCACGATGCACCGAACGGGCCGACGCTCTCGGCATCGGCCCGTTCGGGATCTGGCTCTGCGTGGTCAGCGCATCACTCCGCGGTCGGCTCCTCGGCCGCAGCGGATTCGGCGGACTCGGACGGACGCTCCTCGCCCGCCTGTGTCTCCTCCTCCGGCACAGCCAGGCTGATCTTGCCACGGGCGTCGATCTCGCGGATCTCCACCTCGATCTTCTGGCCGACCGAGACGACGTCCTCGACGTTCGCAACGCGCTTTCCGCCGTTCAGCTTGCGCAGCTGGGTCACGTGCAGCAGGCCGTCCTTGCCCGGGGTGAGCGAGACAAAGGCACCGAAGTCGACCACGCGCACGACTGTGCCGAGGTAACGCTCGCCAACCTCCGGCACCATCGGGTTGGCGATGGCGTTGATTGCGGAGCGGGCGGCCTCCGCCGACGGACCATCGGTGGCGCCGATGTACACGGTGCCGTCGTCCTCGATGGTGATGTCGGCGCCGGTGTCGTCCTGGATCTGATTGATCATCTGCCCCTTGGGGCCGATGACCGCACCGATCTTGTCAACCGGGATGGTCAGGGCGATCACGCGCGGGGCGTGCGGGCTCATCTCGTCAGGCGTGTCGATGGCCTCGTGCAGCACATCGAGGATCGCCAGGCGAGCATCGCGCGCCTGGGAAAGCGCACCACCCAGCACGGAGGCCGGGATGCCGTCGAGCTTGGTGTCCAGCTGAATGGCGGTGACGAACTCGCGCGTGCCGGCGACCTTGAAATCCATATCGCCCAGCGCGTCCTCAGCGCCCAGGATGTCGGTGAGCGCGGCGTACTTGGTCTCGCCGTCGACCTCACCGGAGATCAGGCCCATCGCGATACCGGCCACGGGTGCACGCAGCGGCACGCCCGCGTTCAGCAGTGACAGGGTCGAGGCGCACACGGAGCCCATCGAGGTGGAGCCGTTGGAGCCGAGGGCTTCGGAGACCTGACGGATCGCGTAGGGGAACTCCTCGCGGCTGGGCAGCACCGGCACGAGCGCACGCTCGGCGAGCATGCCGTGGCCGATCTCGCGACGCTTCGGGGAGCCGACGCGGCCGGTCTCACCGGTGGAGAACGGCGGGAAGTTGTAGTGGTGGATGTACCGCTTGTGGTCCACCGGGGAGAGCGAATCGATCTGCTGCTCCATCTTGAGCATGTTCAGCGTGGTCACGCCCAGGATCTGGGTCTCGCCGCGCTCGAACAGCGCCGAGCCGTGCACGCGCGGCAGCACCTCGACCTCGGCGGAGAGCTGACGGATGTCCTTCAGGCCACGGCCGTCGATACGCACACCCTCGGTGAGCACTCGCTGGCGCACAACCTTCTTGGTGAGCGCGGAGTAGGCGCCATGGATCTCGGACTCGCGGCCTTCGAACTGCTCAGCGAGCTCGGACTCAAGCTGCTGGGCGAGCTCGTCGCTACGGTCCTCGCGCTCCTGCTTGCCGGCGATGCTCATCACCTCGGCGACGCGCTCGGCGCCAGCCTTCTCGACAGCCTCGTAGACGTCGTCCTGGTAGGCCAGGAACAGCGGGTACTCGCGCACCGGCTTCGCGGCCTTCTGGGCGAGCTCCTGCTGCGCTTCGCACAGCGTGCGGATGAACACCTTCGCCGCGTCGAGGCCCTCGGCCACGACTTCCTCGGTGGGGGCGATGGCGCCCTGGTTCTTCACCAGGTCCCAGGCGTTGTCGGTGGCCTCTGCCTCGACCATCATGATGGCGACGTCATCACCCACGATGCGGCCGGCGACGACCATGGAGAACACGGCCTCGTCCAGCTGCGAGAAGGTTGGGAACGCCACCCACTGGCCACCCTGCGCGGTGGGCATGAGCGCGATACGCACACCACCGATCGGACCGGAGAACGGCAGGCCGGAGATCTGCGTGGAGGCGGAGGCGCCGTTGATGCCGACCACGTCATAGGCGTCATCCGGGCCGGCAGCCATGACGGTCAGCACGACCTGGACCTCGTTGCGCAGCCCCTTGACGAAGGCGGGGCGCAGCGGGCGGTCGGTGAGGCGGGCGGCGAGGATCGCGTCGGTGCCGGGACGGCCCTCGCGACGGAAGAATGAGCCGGGGATGCGACCCGCGGCGTACATCCGCTCCTCGACGTCGACGGTCAGCGGGAAGAAGTCGAAGTGCTCCTTGGGCTGCTTGGACACCGCGGTGGCCGAGAAGACCATGGTGTCGTCGTCGAGGTAGACGGCGACGGCGCCGGCGGCCTGCTGGGCGAGGCGGCCGGTCTCGAAGCGGATCTCACGGCGTCCGAAGGAGCCGTTGTCGATGACTGCGGTGGTAGCGGTGATCTCAGGGCCATCCATGGCCATAGGGATTCTCCTTGTGGTGAAGGGGCCCCGTCGGTGCGGCCATCGCCAGTGGCCCGCGGTCTGAGAGCGCGCTCCCGTCCGCGGGCCACTGCCGAGGACCGAACCGGCTCGGGGCAGTTCTGCGGCGGGCGATCACTGCGATCGCCCGGGGTATCTGCGGGATATGTGCCCGGCGCACCGGGCATGTGAAGCCGCCGCCCGCCCCGATGGGGACGAGCGGCGGAGGTGGTCACCGACGGATACCGAGGCGCTGGATCAGCGAACGGTACCGCTCGATGTCGACGCTGGCCAGATACTGCAGCATGCGCTTGCGCTGGCCGACGAGCAGCATCAGGCCCCGACGACTGTGATGGTCGTGCTTGTGGGTCTTGAGGTGCTCGGTGAGGTACGAGATGCGGTGGGTGAGCAGAGCGATCTGGACCTCGGGAGAGCCGGTGTCGCGCTCGGCGGTCGCGTATTCCTTGATGATCTCCTGCTTGGTGGCGGCGTCGAAAGCCATGTCTCTCCTGGGTCGTTGCGCGGCGCTCCGGGGCCTGTTCTCCCGGGCTCTGTGTGCGGGCCTGCGCTGGTGATCACCGCCACCCCGGGGATTCCCAGGTTCAGCGGGACGCTGCCCTCCGCGGCCGATTGCACGGCCCGCACAGAGTATCAGTCCGCGACCTCACCCAGCAGACCAGAGTCGTCGAGAGTGCGGCGGGTCACCTCGACATCCTCGCGCATCTGGGCAATGAGCGCCGCCGCACTGTCGAAACGGACGGTGGGCCTCTGGAAGGCGATCAGTTCCAGGCGCACGGTGTCGCCGTAGAGGTCGAGGTCACTCTCGCCGAGCACATGGGCCTCGACGGTGCGAGTCGGCGCTCCGTCGGCGGCAGGGAAGGTCGGGTTGGTGCCGATGGAGATCGTGGCGGGGGCTCGCTCTAGCTGTGCGGCGTCGTGATGCTCCGGGTGCTGCGCGGTCACGGTGAGAGTGCCCGCGTACACACCATCGGCGGGCACCAGCCCGCTGGGCTCCGGCCCAAGGTTGGCTGTGGGGAAGCCCAGCTCGCGGCCACGTTGGAAGCCGTGGCGCACCACATCGGTGACGGCATGCGGCCGCCCGAGCATCCGTGCCGCACTGTCGACGTCACCGGTCAGCAGCGCCGCTCGGACGGCGGAGGAGGAGATTCGGCCCGCACCCCCGTCCGCCCCCGGCCCGAGGTCAGCGACGGTCACCACGTCGAACCCGTACTGTTCGCTGAGCTCGCGCATGGTGTGAATGGTCCCTGAATTGCCGCGGCCGAACAGCGCGTCCTCGCCCAACACGACGCAGCGCATGCGCAGCGCCTCCACGAGGAACACGCGCACAAACTCTTCGGGGCTGTGCTGGGCGAAAGCGCGGGTGAACTCCAGGTCCAGCACCCCAGCAAGACCTGTGCCAAGCAGCAACTGGTCACGCTCATCGCGCCCGGTGATGAGCGTCGGGGCTCCCGGCACACCCATGACATGGCGGGGATGCGGCCAGAAGGTCATAGCGACGGGCGCGAGAGCGCGCGCCTCGGCCTCGCGCACGAGACGGGTGAGCACTTCACGATGGCCGCGGTGGACGCCGTCGTAGTTGCCGATCGAGACCGCCGTCGCAGGCAGGTCCGCGGGCAGCTCCTCACGGGAGTGCCAAATGGCGGGGTGCGTCACGGCTTTCAGGGTCCTTCCGGTGTGGCTCGATCCGAGCAGGGTTCACTGTATAGCCGCGCTGAGCAGCTGCCCATACGCACCGACGCCTCGGCGTAGGCTGAGGGGCCCGCGCGGCCCCTGTCGTCGATGCACGTCTGTGATGAATCACCAGCCCGCGCACCGGGACGCGGATGCCTCGCTCGGGTATCGTGGCGCCAACGGCGGCGCGGGGAGGGACCCCTGTGCCTTCAGGCCCACCGCTCCGGCGCGCCATACCGTGAGCCACGGCCTCGAGGGCTCGCGTGCACCGCCGAGAAGAGGACAACTCATGACTCACGGTACCGACGCGGCCGCCCTCGGCGGCCCCTCGCGCCCCGTGTCCAGCAGGGGACGAATGCGCTTGGCCCTGATTCTGGTCGCGATCCTCGCCGTCATCGGCGTCGTGCTCGCGGGCAGCGCCTACGGCCTCGCGCAGAAATACGATGGCCGAGCTCTGCCCGGCACCACCCTGCTGGGTGAGGATATCGCTGGCCACACGCCCGAGCAGATCGCCGAGGAACTCACCAAGCGCGCCGACGGCGTGAAGGTCACGGTCACTGCGGACGGCACCGATCATGAGGCATCTCTCGTGGACCTCGGTGTGAACGTCGATGCGCAGGCCACCGCGAAAGCAGCCCTCTCACGCGATGACTCCATCACGGCTCTGATCGCCTCGCTGTGGTCGGGCGAGCACGCGGTCGAGCCCGTCATGTCCGTGGACTCCGCCGCGGCTGCTGAGTACGCCAAGGGCTTGGTGGCGGATGAGAAGGCAGCCCCCGTCGATGCCTCCGTCTCCTTCGATGAGGAGAGCGAGGAGTGGACGGTCACTCCGGGCACCGACGGTCAGGGCGTGGACCCCAGTGAGCTGGTCGCCGCCGTCGAGAAGAATGCTCCTTCGCTGAAGAGCTTCTCCGTGGAGCAGTCGATCTCACAGATCGCCCCGTCGATCACCACCGAAGAGGCGGAAACCGTCGTCGGAGATATCAGTGCTCTCCTCGAGCAGCCGATGCAAATCTCCGGCCCGAAGGACAAGACCTACGAGGTCTCTCCCGAGCGTCGTAGCTCGTGGCTGTCCGTCGGCCCTGACGAGGCCGGTGAGAAGCTCGTCATGTCCGTCGATGAGGAGGCGGTGCGCGACTGGGTCTCGCAGCGCGCCGATAAGTCGGCGGTGAAGCCGAAGGACGGCATCGAGCAGGTTGATGAGTCTGGCAAGGTCGTCAAGGTCGTCGCCGAGAAGACTGACGGTGTTGAGATCACGAATACGGATGCGGTGGCCGACGAGCTCATCGCAGCGCTGAAGGGATCCTCACCGCTCGAGGCGGCGTTCGAATCCAAGACCGTCGAAGCGAAAGTGACGCAGGCCAAGGCCCCGGCGCAGAACGACGAGACACCCAGCGACGATGACCCCGCTGCGGGCGATGCTCCCGCACCCACAGGTGAGAAGTGGATCGACGTCGACCTCACGGCAAAGACCGTGACCGCGTACGTGGGTGACACGCCCGTGTGGGGCCCCCGCTCCATGGTGGACGGCAAATCCGGGTACGAGACCGTGACCGGCTCGTACAACATCTACCTGCGCTACGACAAGCAGGACATGACCAATCAGAGCCGCTACCCCAAGGGGCACCCGAAGCACTACTACACCAAGGACGTGCCATGGGTGCAGTACTTCTACAAGGGGTACGCATTCCATGGCGCTCCGTGGCGATCCTCCTTCGGCTACTCCGGCTCCCACGGCTGCATCAACATGAAGGTCTCTGACGCCAAGTGGCTGTACAACTGGGCGTCGATGGGAACCCGTGTCGAGGTGCACCGGTGATCGCCTGATCCAGCACAGCGCCCGAACAGCCCGCACGGACACATGTCTGTGCGGGCCGTTCAACGTTCGATGCGCAGAGGTTCTCTGCTCCAGCTGGTGACGACGTCGCCGCCGCCATGACTCTCGTTCGTCAGCAGCGTCCCTCGGGGGCGATGACCAGATCGGGTGCCCAGAACCGCCCGTCGCGGCGAACCACCGCGACGAGCCGTCCAGCAGCGTCACAGGCGGCAACCGCTCCGGTGTCGGGAACACTGTGCCTGCGTGGCGCATGCTCCCCGCCGGAGTCTTCTGTGACTGCAGCTCCTCCTGCGCCTGCAGCGTCGCAGGGGCTGTGTCGACCGCTCCCGGTGGCACCGGTGGGGTCGGGTAGGTCAGCCGCGTTCAGACGCTGGCCGTGGCCGAGAGCCGTCACGTGCGCGTCGTCGACGTCGAGAGTGGGCAGCACGGCGGCGGCAATCTGCCCGAGGCCACGCAGCGGCAGCTCGATGTCATCGCCCTCGCCGCGTGCGGGCACATGAATGCCATCGCTCACGCGGAATGGGCCGACGGCAGTGCGTCGCAACGCGGTGAGGTGACCGCCCACGCCGAGCCCGGAGCCAAGGTCGCGCGCAAGAGCACGGATATAGGTACCGGTCGAGCAGTCGACCTCGACATCGAGATCGACCCAGCCGTCGACATCGCGTCGAGCCACGACGTCGAAGCGACTGATACGGATCGCTCGCGCGGCCAGTTGCACGTCTTCACCGGCACGGGCGCGGGCGTAGGCGCGCTGTCCGTTGACTTTGATGGCGCTCACGGTGGAGGGCACCTGCTGGATGTCGCCGCGCAGCGCATCAATGCCAGCCTCGATCTGTGCGGCTGTCAGCGCGCTCGCATCGCACCGCTCCCCCATCGGCTCGCCTTCACGGTCATCGGTCGTTGTGCCCTGCCCCAGGCGGATCGTGGCCGTATAGGTCTTATCCAGTCCCACCAGGTGTGTGAGCAACCGGGTTCCCTGCCCGATACCGAGCACGAGCAGGCCGGTGGCCATCGGGTCGAGCGTGCCTGCGTGACCGACCTTCTTCGTCCCGAGCAGCCAGCGCACCCGGGCGACCACGTCGTGGCTGGTGCGATCGGGCGCCTTGTCCACCAGCACAATGCCGTGCACGTCGGTGCGGGGTCGGCGTGCACTCACGCGGGGCGGTCCTCGCTGTCGGTGTCCTCATCCGCGTCGGCCGCGCCTTGTGTCGACTGCCCACTCCGTGCCGCACGGTCCGCGGAACTCAGGCTGTCATCGCGGTCATCACTGCTGTCATCGTCCTCGCGCGGCACGCGGTAGGGATCGGCGTCACCGGCATACGCCGCGCCTTCCTTGGTGCGCGCCAGCTCCGCGTCGCGGTGGCGGGCCTGGACCAGCAGGTCCTCAATAGTGCGCGCGTTCTCCGGCACGGCGTCATGGATGAACTCCAGTGTGGGAGTGAGGCGCACGCCGGTCTGGCGGCCTACCTCGCGGCGCAGCATGCCGGTGGCGCTGGCGAGCGCCGCTGCGGTGCTGGCGCGCTCCTCCTCGCTGCCGAAGACTGTGTAGAACACGCTGGCGTGCTGGAGGTCACCGGTGACGCGCACATCGGTGATGGTCACGAAACCGAGCCGCGGATCCTTGATACGGGTATCGACCATGGTGGCCACGATGGTCTTGATCCGGTCGGCCAGGCGCAGGGCGCGCGGGTTCTCAGGCATGGGGATCCTCCTGGGGATGGGCGGCGGACGGGTGGGCGTTGTGGTCATGCTCGGGCGTTGACGCCCGGTCGATCTCGGCGGCGAGAGAGCGCAAGTGCTCCGCCTGCGGGTGCTCATGCGGAACGGCGAGCAGGACGTCACGATCGATGGACTGGTCCACCCGGTGGCGAAATGCCCCGTCGGTGGAGAGGACGCAGAATCCTGCATCGTCGAGCACGGCGGTCGCATCGTCGTAGCGGAGTGTATGACGGTTGAGGGCCAGGGCGATCGCACCGCCGCTGCGCAGCAGGCCATGCCAGACGGGGGCGGCCACACGCAGCAGCTCACGCGGAGAGCGCTGCAGATCGTGACCCGCGCGTGCACCATGCTGGACGCCATAGGGCAGGTCAGTCACGATCACGTCGGTCTTCGCCGAGGGCAGGAGGCGCCCCAGCTGCGTCGTGTCGCAGCCGAGCACCGCGAGGGTCTGCTGCTCGCCACGCCGCTGCGCCTGCTTGTCAACAGCCAGCTCCGCATCGATCCGGGTGCCGAGCACGGTGCGATCGACAGCGAGCCGTCCCGAACGGACCTGATGCTTGTAGCGGTGCGTGCGCAGCCATGCCGTGAGGAACGCGCGGTACTGCTCCAAGTCGCGCGCGTCGATATCCGCGCCGACGGGGCTGAGACCGAGCGCCAAGGCACGGTTCAGTGTGGTGCCGCGCCCGCACAACGGATCCAGCAGCGCGAGCGTGCCGTCCTCGAGCGCGTCAGCGCGGGTGCTGAGTGCGGCAGCGAGATTCACCAGCAGGGCGGTGAACTGCTCATTGGTCTTGCCGGGGTATTTGAGTGTGGTCTCTAGATCGCTGGGGTGGCGCCGGGCCGGCAGTGCATCGAGCGGGCGCAGCATGATCTCACTGCCTGCACCGGGCACCTCCTGGAGCACACCCAAAGTGGTCGACAGGGAACCGACCAGCCCCGGCAGGCGGGAATCGTCGGGCGCCTCGATCCTGAGAGCGTCCATCCCGCCCACGGTCTGCTGCTGAACGGTGGGGAGGGCTCCGAGTCGGGCGCCGAGCACCCAGCGTGCTTCCATAGCGCCCAGGCTTCCCGCGGCGGCGGTGTAGACACGGTTCGCCGACGGTGCGCGCAGCGCGATCAGACGCAGCGTCTGGCCAGTCACGGCTCCTCACCTCCCCGAGGGAGCACGAGCGGGGCGCCCGCCACCGGCGACCGCCCCGCTCACCGCGCTCACGTGGTGCGCGGCTTCTCCTGCATTTCGTACGTGGTGATGAGGTCACCGAGCTGGAGATCGTTGAAGGACCCCAGGTTGATGCCGCACTCGTAGCCCTCACGGACTTCGGTGACATCGTCCTTGAAGCGCCGCAGACCCGCGATCTCCAGGTTCTCCGTGATGACCACGCCATCGCGGGTGATACGGGCCTTCGCACCGCGCTTGATGAGCCCAGAGCGGACGATCGAGCCAGCGATGTTGCCGAACTTGGAGGAGCGGAAGATCTCGCGGATCTCGGCCGAGCCCAGCTCGACCTCCTCGTACTCCGGCTTCAGCATGCCCTTCAGTGCACTCTCGACCTCGTCGATGGCCTGGTAGATCACGCTGTAGTACTTGATCTCCACGCCCTCGCGGTCGGCGTACTCGGCGTTCTGGCCCTCAGCGCGCACGTTGAAGCCGATGATCACGGCATCGGAGGCGACGGCCAGGTTGATGTTGTTCATCGTGATGGCGCCGACGCCGCGGTCGATGATGCGCAGCTGCACTTCGTCGCCCACATCGATGCCCAGCAGGGACTCCTCCAGGGCCTCGACCGAGCCGGCCGCATCGCCCTTGAGGATGAGGTTGAGGGTCTCGACCTTGCCTTCGGCCAGGGCCGTGTTGATGTCCTCCAGGCTGATGCGCTTGCGGGCCTTGGACAGGGCCGCAGCACGCTGGGCCGCCTCGCGCTTCTCGGCGATCTGCCGTGCCGTGCGGTCATCGGGCGCCACCAGGAAGGAGTCGCCGGCGCCCGGCACCGAGGTCAGACCCAGCACCTGGACGGGACGCGACGGTCCGGCCTCATCGAGGCTCTCGCCGTGCTCGTTGATCATGGCGCGCACACGGCCGTAGCCGGTGCCGCACACGATCGCATCGCCCACGCGCAGGGTGCCCTGTTCGACCAGGACCGTGGCCACGGGGCCACGACCACGGTCGAGATTCGCCTCGATCGACACGCCGCGCGCGTCCTTGTCGGGGTTGGCGCGCAGGTCCAGGGCAGCGTCCGCGGTCAGCAGGACAGCCTCGAGCAGCTGATCGATGTTGAGGTTCTCGCGTGCGGAGACGTCCACGAACATCGTGTCGCCGCCGTACTCCTCTGCGATCAGGTTGTACTCGGTCAGCTGCTGGCGGATCTTCTGGGGGTTCGCCTCGGGCTTGTCGATCTTATTGACCGCTACCACGATCGGCACATCCGCCGCCTGGGCGTGGTTGAGCGCCTCAATGGTCTGGGGCATCACGCCGTCGTCGGCCGCCACCACCAGGATGGCGATGTCGGTGACCTTGGCGCCGCGGGCACGCATGGCGGTGAACGCCTCGTGACCAGGGGTGTCGATGAAGGTGATGGCGCGATCATCGCCCTCGTGTTCCACCTGCACCTGGTAGGCACCGATGTGCTGGGTGATGCCGCCGGCCTCGCCCGCGGCGACCTTCGTCGAGCGGATGGTGTCCAGCAGGCGGGTCTTGCCGTGGTCGACGTGACCCATGACGGTCACGACCGGCGGACGCGGGAGACGATCCTCGTCGTCTTCCTCCTCCAGCTCAGCCTCAAGGTCGATGTCGAACTGCTCAAGCAGCTCACGCTCCTCGTCCTCCGGGGAGACGATCTCGATCTTGTACTCGAGCTCCTCGCCGAGCAGCTGGAAGGTGTCCTCATCCAGCGACTGTGTGGCCGTGGCCATCTCACCCATGGCGAACAGCACGGTAATCAGCGACGCGGGATTGACGTCGATACGCTCGGCAAAATCGCTGAGCGAAGCGCCGCGGCGAAGACGAATGGTCTTGCCATTGCCGCGCGGAATCTTGACGCCACCCGGCGCCGGAGCCTGCATCTGCTCGAACTCCTGGCGCTTGGCGCGCTTCGACTTGCGCGAACGCGCCGGCTTGCCGCCGCGTCCGAATGCGCCCTGGGTCGCACCGCGACCGCCACGGCCGCGCGGAGGCAGACCGCCGGGGCCGCCCCCGGGACCACCCGGGCCACCACCACGGGGGCCACGTCCGCGACCGCCTCCGCGGCCGCCACCGCCCGGCTTCGTATCAGCCAGGCCGCCGTGCGAGTGCTTGTTCATGATGCCGGGTGTGGGCATCCCCGGACGCGGACCGCCCGAGCGCCCACCGCCCTGCGGACGGGGAGCGCCGTCACGGGCGGGACGCTGACCGCCCTGCTCGCCACCGCGGGCACCGGGACGCGGACCCCCGGGACGCTGCCCGGGACGCGGCATGCCCTGCGCGCTCGCGAACGGATTATTGCCGGGGCGCGGGCCGCCAGGTCGCGGGCCCCCGGGGCGCTGCCCGGGACGCGGCATGCCCTGCGCGCTCGCGAACGGATTATTGCCGGGGCGCGCGCCACCAGGGCGGGGACCAGGACGCTCGCCACCAGGCTTCGGTGCACCCGAACGCTCGGCAGAGTCCGCCGGCGGCTTGGGGCCCGGCGTGGGCCGCTCCGACTTCGGTTTGTCGGGTTTCGGCGGCGCGGGACGCTTCGGCGCAGCAGCCGACGGCTTCGGGGCAGGCTTGGCGTCTGCGGGGGATGGCGCCTTCGATCCCGTGGACTTCGCCTCGGTAGCGGGCGTGCTCTCCTTGGGCTTCGCACGCTCGGGCTTCGTCTGCGGGGATGTGGACGCCGCGGAGCCCGCTGCGGGTTTGGGCGTGGACGCAGGCTTGCGCGCACCCGGCTTCGGGGTGCTCCCGCTGCGCTGCGACGTCGTGGAGTCCCCGCTCTGTGTGGGGAATTCTGCCCGCAGGCGGCGGGCGACGGGGGCCTCGATGGTGGACGAGGCGGAGCGAACGAATTCGCCCATGTCCTGCAGCTTCTGCAGAACGACCTTGCTCGGCTGTCCGAGCTCCTTGGCGAGCTCGTGGACGCGGACCTTAGCCACAATTCTCCTGTCTCGGTCCGGCCGACAGAAGGGCGCGGACCATTAGCTCCTGTGGGTGCTCATGATCGAGTACTCATCGGATGTCCATGGGTTCTTCTACCTGTTCCACGTGATGGTGGGTACGGACGCCTCGAGCTGCTCACGCAGCGTCTCGGTATCGACCGAGCCGCGGAAGGCCCGGGCGAAACCACCCCGCCGCAGGGCGAGGTCGAGGCACGCGGCGTCGGGATGGAGCCACGCACCGCGCCCGGGGGCGGATCCAGAGAGATCCGGTCGGATGCGGTCTGCGGAACCGTCGGGAGCGGGCTCCCTGACCAGACGCAGCAACTGATCGCGGTCGGCTCTCTGGCGACAGCCGACGCACGTCCGCTCGGGGCGATGAATGACCTCGGTGGTTGTCACCGTGGCCCTCCTTCACTCCAAGCACCGTCTCCCCGAAAACTCCCGCGGCGATCGACCCGACTCGGTGGTCATGTGATCCACTCTGCAGCAGCCGCCGAGGAGGCGACAGCCTCACCATCCTAGCCCCGACCAGGCTCAGGCGCGCCATTCAGGAGGCATGGGACACATCTGGCAGTGCGGCGCCACGCATCGGTGTCGCCCGCATTCATCGCGCTCAGGGACGCGCCGAGGCACTCTCCGGCACGACGTCGTCCGCAGCGGGCTCCGCAACGATATCGATCTTCCAGCCAGTCAGTTTCGCCGCGAGTCGGGCATTTTGACCGTCCTTACCGATCGCCAGCGAGAACTGCCCAGCCGGCACCACGGCCCGCGCGGCCCGACCGACCTCATCCACCACGGTCACGGCGGAGACCTTCGCCGGGGACAGGGCGTTCGCGACATATGCCGCAGGGTCCTCATCGAAGTCGACGATGTCGATTTTCTCGCCGCCGAGCTCATTCATGACGGCTCGCACGCGCGCACCCATCGGGCCGATGCATGCACCCTTGGGGTTCACACCGGAGACGGTGGCGCGCACCGCCATCTTGGTGCGATGACCAGCCTCCCGGGCGAGGCCGGCGATCTCGACCGTGCCGTCGGCCACTTCGGGGACTTCAAGATCGAAGAGGCGACGCACCAGGTTCGGATGTGACCGCGACAGCGTGATCTGAGGGCCGTTCGTGCCGCGCCGTGCTTCGAGCACATAGGCGCGCAGCCGTCGGCCATGCGAGTAATCCTCGCCCGGCACGCGTTCGTGCGGCGGCAGCACGGCCTCGACCTCGCCCAGGTCCACCATCACCATCCGGGGGTCGCGGCCCTGCTGGATCACGCCGGAGACGATGTCCTCGGCGCGGTCCGCGTACTCGCCCAGAACCGCCTCATCCTCGAGGTCGCGGATGCGCTGGAAGATCACCTGGCGGGCCGTGGACGCCGCAACGCGGCCGAAGTTCTCCGGAGTGTCGTCCCACTCGTCGAGGACCCTGCCATCTTCCGACCGCTCACGGGCGATCACGCAGACGGCGCCGGTCTTCTCGTCAATCAGCACCTCGGAGTCCTGCACCGGATGATCGGTGTGCAGGTACGCAGCGTGCAGCGCCTGGCGAATCGCGTCCAGCAGCACCGGCAGGCGGATATCGCGTTCGCGCTCGAGCGCCCGTAGCGCCCCCATATCGATGTCCATCTCAGCTCTCCTTCGGTGCGGTCGCGGGCAGGGCCGGGGCGTCAACGAGCGCCCGGTCCAGGAAGTCCTCAAGATCCGTCGGGGGATCGAACTCGACGACGATACGCGCCC
This sequence comes from Brachybacterium timonense, assembly GCF_900258505.1. Taxonomy (GTDB): domain Bacteria; phylum Actinomycetota; class Actinomycetes; order Actinomycetales; family Dermabacteraceae; genus Brachybacterium; species Brachybacterium timonense. The sequence goes on along the minus strand of NZ_LT984895.1, from coordinate 1,042,600 downwards.
CAGCTACCTCGTCAACGCTGAGTATCGGGTGTGCCGGAGTCCCGGCCGGCATCTTCAGCGGCCGCCCGCGATCATCTCGTCCTGGTTCGCTGCGCAACAGCACCTGGCCACTTGCCACGTCCAGGATCCGGGCACGCAGCCCGGCATGCGAAGACTGCTCGGGCAGTTCGACCAACCGACCCCGTGCGCGGCGCAGGCGACGCTCGTCACTCAGCGGTCGATCAAGGCCCGGTGTTGTCACCTCCAGTACTGTCGGCCCCTCCCCCAGCAGATCCTCACGCTCATCCAGGACCGACGAGATCGCCTCCGAGGCGTCGGCCACAGTGTCCAGATCCGGGGCTCCCAGCGCGTCATCGGGCAGATCCACAACGAGCTGCAGCTCGGTCTGTCCCGATCGTGCACGCACCGACAAGTCCTCGAGGATCAGGGAGAACTCGGCGAGCACAGGCTCGATCGCTGTGCGCAGCGCCTCGGGCTGGGGAACGGTCGTCATCTGCGGGTCACCTTCTTGTCGCGGGCCGACGGGGCAAGACGCGATCGGTGTCGCGGGGGACGCGCGCCGACGGCGGGGCACCACCCAGGATAGTGGGCCCACACCTGGGATGAGACCCCTGCGCCGTCACGAACACAGCCTTTGCACAGAAGAGTGAGACAATCCCGACGTGCCCGCACCTACGCCCGCTTCCTGGCCCGCCGCGCCGCGGCGCCGCTCGGTGCTGCATCCCGAGGTGGGCCTGCCGGGACCAGATGCATCCCCTCGCCGCCGTGAACTGCCGCGTCGCGCAGCCCTGCACCTGACCGCTATCGGCCCTGCCGCGATCGCCTTCGGGCTGACAACGACTGGCCTGAGCGGGTGCGGACCATTACGCGTGGGCCAACCACCGACCTACACGCCGCCACCCCCCGGGATCGACGACCTCTACCGCACCGACCTGGTGACGGCACTCGCGCAGCTCGAGGCAGGGGTGCGCACACTGGTCGGCGCAGCAGCGAGCCCCGAGGTCGGGGCCGAACTCGCCCGCCTTCACGCTGCTCTCCCCGTGCAGAGACAGGCGCTGCTCACCGGTGCGGAAGCAGAGCAGGAGCAGGAGCGGGCGCTCGACACCACCCCCGGGCAGACTCCCGACCCAACACCTGGGGCACCTGCAGACGTCACCGACCTGGTGACGCAGCTGGCAGGTGTGCGGGATCTGGGGGCGCAGGCGGCACGTCAGGTCTCCGGGCTGCTGGCCCGCCCCGTCTGCGCGATCAGCGCCTATGCGGCGTGGGCGGTGACACGCCTGGTCACGGCAGTCGGGACCGGAGCCGTGCCACCGCCGCCAGCCGCCGAGGAGATCGTGCCCACGCGCGAGGTCCCGTCCCAGGACCCGCCGTCGATCGCCGCCCGGGTGGACTACGACGGCGCCCTTGAGCGGACGCAGACCGACGAGTGGTACACCGGGTACCTCCTCGAAGTCCTTGCGGCACAATCCGAGGGCGATGAGCGCAAGAGCTTGATGACCCGCAGCGAAGCCCACCGCACGCTCGCGACCCAGCTGCGGACCATCGCCACCGACGACGGCGGACCGGTGGTGGTGCGCGAAGCGGTGTACGCGCTTCCTGAGAACGCGCTTGATCCGACGGGCCGTGACAGGGTGATCGGCACGACGCTCAGCACGCTACTGGTGGACCACATTGCTCTGGCAGGCTTCGCGCCGTTCGAGCGCCGCCCCCTGCCGATCGCGGCCGCGCTCACGCTCGCCGCGCAGCTGGCTCCGCTCACCGACGCGCTCTCCGCGATGCCGTCAATGGAACCGGATCCGAACGACCTGTCCAACGACTGACGTGCCGCGCGTACGCGTGACCCGCGTCGTCCCCCGGTCCACGTCGTTCCCCGGCCCACAGCGATTCCCGGTGTGCCCGCTTTCCCGGCACGCCAGGTTTCCGGCATGAACCGCTCTGCGTCACGCGCGGCGGTGAGTCCTTCATACCCGCCGCGCGGTTCCCCCGTGCTGTGCTGTTCTCACGCGCGCACGGCGGCGAGCACAGCGTCCACGACGTCGGCGGGAGCGTGCTCGGCGATGGCGCCTGAGGCGCGATCACGCACCTCGACAACACCCTCGGCAAGACCACGACCGACCACCACCGAGGTGGGCACCCCCAGCAGCTCGGCGTCCTTGAATTTCACGCCCGGGGACACCTTCGGTCGATCGTCGTAGATCACCTCGAGCCCATGCTGTTCGAGCTCCGCGGCGATCCGCTCCGCTTCCTCGAAAGCCGCCTGATCCTTGCCGGTGGCGAGCACATGCACATCAGCAGGTGCCACCTCCCGCGGCCAGGCCAGGCCCTTCTCGTCATGGTGAAGCTCCGCAATGGCCGCCACAGCACGGGTGACGCCCACCCCGTAGGAGCCCATCGTGACCACAGCCTGTTTCCCGTTTTCGTCGAGCACAGTAAGGCCGAGCGCATCGGCGTACTTGCGGCCGAGCTGGAAGATGTGCCCCATTTCCATACCGCGGGTCAGGCGCAGCGGGCCGGAGCCGTCGGGCGCCGGGTCACCGTCGCGAATCTCCGCGGCCTCGATGTACCCGTCGGGCGTGAAGTCACGACCGGGCACGACGTCGACCGTATGCGTGTCGGGCGTGCGTGCGCCCACAACCCAGCGTGTGCCGTCGACGGCCCGCGGATCCACCAGCACCTTCACGCCGGACTCGGACTCCTCCCCGAGCCCCACCGGGCCGGTGAAGCCCTTCACGAGGGCCGGATGCTTCTCGAAATCCTCGGCGGTGAAAGGCACCGCGACGGCCGGGGCGAGCGCCGCCTCGAGCCGTTTCTCATCGGCCTGGCGGTCACCGGGGATCATCACCAGCAGCGGCTGCGAGGAGCCGTCGGGGTGATGGAGCATGTAGATCAGCGCCTTGAGGGTGTCCGCGGCAGTCCAGTCACGGCCATCCTCGCGCGGCTCCTTCTCGTTGAGGTAGTCGACGAGGGCATCGATGGTGCCGGTACCGGGCGTGATGACGTCTCGCATGGGCGGCAGTGCGGCGATCTGCTCAGCACTCAGCGGCTCGGGGGCGACGGTGGTGACGGCCTCGACGTTCGCGGCGTAGCCACCGTCGGAGACAACAAATGTGTCCTCGCCGATCGGGGTCGGGTGCAGGAACTCCTCGGAGCGAGCGCCGCCCATCGCCCCGGCGTTCGCGGCACAGATCACAGTGGGCAGGCCCAGGCGCTCAAAGGTCCGCTGGTACGCCTCACGCTGACGGGCGTAGCTCGCGTCCAGCCCGGCGTCGTCGATGTCGAAGGAGTACGCGTCCTTCATGACGAACTCTCGGGTGCGCAGCAGGCCGGCACGGGGACGCGCTTCATCGCGGAACTTGTTCTGGATCTGGTAGAGCATCGCCGGGAGGTCCTTGTACGAGTTGTACAGGTCCTTCACCAGCAGGGTGAACATCTCCTCATGGGTGGGGGCGAGGAGGTAGTCGGCCTGTTTACGGTCCTTGAGGCGGAAGATGCCGTCGCCGTAGTCCTCCCAGCGGCCGGTTGCGTCATACGGTTCACGCGGCTGCAGGGCCGAGAACAGCACCTCCTGCGCACCGATGCGCTCCTGCTCCTCACGCACGATCTGCTCGACCTTGCGCAGCACCCGCAGACCCAGCGGCAGCCACGAGTACACGCCCGGGGCGCTGCGGCGGATGTAGCCGGCGCGGACCAGCAGCTTGTGGCTGGCGACCTCTGCGTCCGCGGGATCCTCGCGCAGGGTGCGGATGAAGGAGGAGGACAGGCGCATCATCTGGGCGGGCCTTTCTCAGACGGACAACTCTGGCGGCTGCCTCGACTGGGCGGCCTGGGGTGAGTGGTCTCGGGTGGGCGACGAACAGGCCCATCGTAGTGGCCGGCTCGTCGTGGGGCGGTGCTGGCGGGGCTGCTTGCCCCGTCGGCGACAGCTCACTCGCTGTCTCACTCCTGCCCGTCCCCTGTGCGCTCCGGCTCCCACTCCAGGATGTCTCCGGGCTGACAGTCGAGCACTTCGCAGATCCGTTCCAGCGTGCTGAAGCGGATCGCCTTCGCCCGACCGTTCTTCAGCACCGCGACGTTCGCCGGCGTGATGCCGACGGCCTCGGCGAAGTCCCCGACGGCCATCTTGCGGCGGGCCAGTTCCACATCCAGTCGCACGATGATCGCCATCAGATCACCTGGTCCATCTCGCTGCGCAGCGCCGAGGCCTGCACCAGGAGCCGGCGCATGACTCGCATCAGCATGGCGAGGCCACCCCCTGTCGCCGTGCCCATCAGGAGCAGGAGAAGCCAGGCCGGCGGCCCCATCTCCTGCGTGAGCTGGTAGACGAAGGTCACCAGGCACACGAGGCCGCCCGCGAGGAAGGCGCCCGTGATGCCGTCCACCCAGGGCAGTGCTCGGGCTGTGAACACGTCATCGCGTCGAGTGAAACCGAGCAGGCGGATCGTGCATATGAGGCTCGCCTGCACCGCGAGAAGCCCCAGAATCGCGAGGGCGAGGATCGGCCAACGCATGTGCGCAACCTCGGGGAACTCTCGCGCCAACTCCCCCGAGAGCCACGGCAGCGCAACGACCTGCATGAGCAGGATGAGAACGACGGCAAGGCCCAGCAGGGCGCGCAGCGCGTCGTGCAGAAGTCGATTCATCATGCATCGATGATCGCCCAATATCTATCGTTTATCAATAGCTAACGGTGTGGTGTGCAAGGAGGAGATGTGGAGGTGTTGTGGGTCGTACGCGCGACTGCATACGCGATCTGCTCTTGCCTCACGCTGATCCCGGTGATGCGTGCGTGCGGCGGAGCGACGGGGTGTCGTTCGCGCGACCGGGCAGCGGCACGGCGGGCGCGCTAACAGCAACCCGGCAGGCGGAAACAGCCGCCGCGGGGAACGGACCGCCCGGCACGGCGGCAGGCTCGCGAGGCAACAGCAGCCCGGCACGGCGGCAAGCCCGGCTGGCAACAGTCACCACACAGCAACCGCTCACCTGGAATAGCGGCAAGCCCGACTGGCAGCAGTCACCACACAGCAACCGCTGCCCAGCACGACAGCAGGCCCAGCGCTACCGGCAACCAGGAACACCGGTCACGCGTGGCGTTATTCGTGAAGCCGCGGCAATATCGTCGCGGCTCCACGAATAGCGCCACAGCCGACGCTTGATCCGGACGTACACCGTCCTGAAGAACAGCAGTCCAGCATCACGTGGCATGTGCGACGGTGTCGCGGAGGTGATGGGCGGCGCCGCATCGACGACGCGAAGGGCCACGCCCCTCCCCGTAGTCCTCCCGCAGGCCAGCACTCAACGAATGGGCCGACGTGCAGCGTTTCCTCCCCGCAGCCCACCCGCAGGCCAGCACTCGTAGAACGGGCCGACGTCCCGCGCTCCCTCCCCGCAGTCCTCCCGCAGGCCAGCACTCAAGGAACGGGCCGACGTCCCGCGTTCCCTCCCCAGCCGCAGTCATCCCGGATTTGGGCACCTGCCCTTCCCGATGGCCGCCGATGAGCTGTGCTCATGCCATGCAGCTCCCCGGCATCATTCACCATCTCAAGACCGCGCAGATCGGCTTGGATCGCCGCGATGTGCGGCGCCTGCTCGCCTCTGGCGCCCTCCACCGCGTCGGCGACTTCCTCCACACTGCGCATGCAGACGAACGGATCCTCCCGTTCCTGGCACACGGGCTGAGACCGACCTGCACGGATGCCGCAGCTTTACACGGACTGTGGGTACCCGCGAACTACCGCCCACATGTGTTTCATCCACGCTGCAGCAGACGCAGCGACCGATTCGCCGAAGCCCGGATCGCCCCGATAGCGGCCCGCGCTGAAAGAGTCACCCCGTCTCGGCCAGTCCTGCATGCCCCGGTTCTTCTGGCGTGGCCCGATCACGACCCGGTCCCCGCGCTTCCCCTTGTGCTCAACCATGCAGCGAGGTGCCTGAGCACAACCAACGCAGCGATTCTCTTCGAATCAGCTCTGCACCAGGGGAAGCTGGGCTACGACGAGCTGTCCCGTCTCCTTGCCCAGTTGCCGTTCGATCGACGTACCGCCTTGAGCCGAGTCGATGGGCGAGCCGAATCCGGAACTGAGACCGCGGTCAGATGGTGGCTCGAATCGCAGGGTGTTCGAGTCGAGCCTCAGGTCACGATTCCCGGTGTCGGCCGAGTGGATCTGCTCGTCGGCGAGAGCTGGGTGATCGAGTGCGACTCCCGCAGTTTTCATACTGCCGATGAGCACTATCACCGCGACCGCGAACGCGACCTTGCGCTGCGCGCACTCGGATACGTGGTCACCCGCCTGACCTGGGAGCAGGTCTTCCTCCGCTGGGGCGAAACCCGACGGATGCTTCAGCATGTCATCCGCCGTCGTGACCACCGGCGACCTCGGCGCGGCTGACGGGATGTGGCGGTTGCCGCCGGGTGCTACCCGGCCCGGTCGCAGCGACGAGGTGAGGCTGACCGATATGGCGGTTGCCGCCGGGGGCTACCGCTCCTCGGTTCTCGGTTCTCGGCCAGATCCAATCTTCTGAGCCAGACCTGCTCATCTCCACCGGATCCGCTGCGCTCGACCGGATCCAATCTTCTGAGCCAGACCTGCTCATCTCCGCCAGATCCGCTCCGCTCGACCGGATCCGCTGCGCTGCGCTCGACCGGGTTCAGGCTTGCCTGCCCTCCCCCAACGGATCGCACTGCCTCCTGCGGTTATCGGGAGGCACGATCTGTTCAGCCGTGGCGGTATTCGTGGAGCCGCGGCAATATCGTCGCGGTTCCACGAATACCGCCACGGATTGACACCGCGCATCTCATGCCGAGCGCACCCGGGCGGCCCCGAGAGTGAGCCGGCAAGCGGAGTACCCGGGCAGCACCGAGAGTGAGCACGCAAGCGGGGCACCCGGGCGGCACCGAAGGTGAGCCGGCAAGCGGGGCACCCGGGTGGCACCGAGAGTGAGCCGGTACGCGGAGTGCCCACGGCAGCGAGAGTGAGCCGGTACGCGGAGCGCCTACGGGAGCGAGAGTGAGCCGCCGAGCGGGGCACCCACGCCGTTAGAACAAGATCGTGCTGAGCTCGCCAACCTGGCGGAAGCCTGCAGCGGCATATGCACGGCGCGCTGGGGCGTTGAAGTCGTTTACGTAGAGGGACACCTGCGGCGCATGGTCGCGCCGAACCTGAGTGACCAGGTCAGACATGGCCCGTCGGCCGATGCCACGGCCGCGCATGTCCGGGCGGGTCCACACGCCGTGGATCTGCGCGACCGGTCCGAAAAGGGCACCGACGTCGGCTTTGAACACCACAGCACCGTCCGTATCGGTCACCACGTAGGTGCGGCCGCCGCGCAGCAGCTCAACCACGCGGGCTCGATAAGCCCGGCCATGGTCCCCAAGAGTCGGGTCGAGACCGACCTCTTCACGAAACATGGCCACCGCCGCGGGAAACACCGCGTCGACCTCGTCGGGGTGCGCCGCGCGAAGGCCACCGCAGCGACTCGGCGTCGAGAGCCCGCGCGATGGCACCGCGTCCACCTCATCAGGGTGCGCCGCGCGAAGGCCACCGCAGCGACTCGGCGTCGAGAGCCCGCGCGATGGCACCGCGTCCACCTCATCAGGGTGCGCCGCGCGAAGGCCGACGCAGCGACTCGGTGTCGAAGGCCCGCGCGATGACACCGCGGCCCCATCTGCGCCCGTCGTCGCCTCGGGCTGCGCGAGCAGAAGCGGCTGCGACCAGCGGTATTCGCGCACCTGGCTGTCCCAGATCGGGCCCAGCACATCCCACAGTGTTTCAACCGCGGCGCGCTCTCCCACGATCGAGCTGGCGCGACGGCCACGCTCGGCAAGATGCGCGCCGAAGGCGGCGAGCGCACGTGGGCTCGCCTGCATCGCGGAGATGTTCACGCCATTCCACAGCACGCCTTCAGGCTCCGCGTCGGGGCCGAAGAAGGAGAACTCGCGACCGATGCTCAGCGCGCCCGAGAGGTCTCGCAGGCGAGCACCGCCCAGGGCATTGACGACGGGATCACGCAGGGCGAGCTCGAGGGCCGCGCCTGTGCTCGCCGGGCGCAGCGGGCGCACCCGCGGCGCTCGACGGAACATGAGGTCAGCTCACCGACACAGTTGGAGCCCCAGAGGGTTCGCCCTGAGCGTCCATCTCGGCAGCGATGCGTGTCGCCTCGGCCAGCAGAGTCTCGACGATCTCGGCTTCGGGCACGGTCTTGATGACCTCACCCTTAACGAAGATCTGCCCCTTACCGTTGCCGGAGGCGACGCCGAGATCGGCCTCGCGGGCCTCGCCCGGGCCGTTGACGACGCAGCCCATGACGGCAACACGTAGCGGCACCTCAAGGTGCTTCAGGCCCTCCGTGACCTTCTCGGCGAGCGTGTACACGTCCACCTGTGCGCGTCCGCACGAGGGGCAGGAGACGATGTCGAGCTTGCGCGGTTTGAGGTTCAGGGACTGGAGGATCTGGTTGCCCACCTTCACCTCTTCGACCGGCGGGGCGGACAGGGACACGCGGATGGTGTCGCCGATGCCCTCGCCCAGCAGGATGCCGAACGCGACAGAGCTCTTGATGGTTCCCTGGAAAGCAGGCCCCGCCTCGGTGACGCCCAGGTGGAGGGGCCAGTCACCCTTCTCGGAGAGCTGGCGATAGGCCTCGACCATGATGATCGGGTCGTTGTGCTTGACGGAGATGCCGAAGTCGTGGAAGTCATGCTCCTCGAACAGGCTCGCCTCCCACACCGCGGAGGCTACGAGCGCCTCCGGGGTGACGCGATCAGCTTTCATCATGCGCTGGTCGATGGAGCCGGCGTTCACGCCGATGCGCAGCGCAGTGCCGTGGTCCTTGGCGGCCTGGGCGATGTCCTTGACCTGGTCGTCGAAGCGGCGGATGTTGCCGGGGTTCACGCGCACGCCAGCGCAGCCGGCTTCGATCGCGGCGAAGACGTACTTCGGCTGGAAGTGGATGTCGGCGATCACGGGGATCGGCGACTTCTTCGCGATGGCGGGCAGCGCCTCCGCGTCCTCGCTGCGGGGGCAGGCCACGCGCACGATGTCGCAGCCGGCGGCGGTCAGCTCCGCGATCTGCTGGAGCGTCGCGTTCACGTCGTGGGTGGGCGTGATGGTCATCGACTGCACGGTGATCGGTGCGTCGCCGCCGACGGCGATGTCGCCGAGTTTGACCTTGCGGGTCTTCCGACGGGGCGCGAGGACCGGGGGCGGTTCCTTGATGCGGGGGATGCCGAGGCTCACTGAAGTCACCGTCCCATTATGGACGCCGAGCCCGGCTGGTCGCTGTGGGACATGGCACCTGCACCGGATCTGCACGGGCCGACGTCTGGTTCTGCTGGCCGAGCGGCATCGGAAGCCGGTGTCATCGGTGTCGGCCGTTGCCCGGCTCACCCGCCGAACAGCGCCACCGGCTTGACGCGAGCAGCGCAGGAACCGACCCGGCTCACCCGCCGAACAGCGTCACCAGCCTGACGCGGGCAGCGCAGCCACCGACCTGGATCACCCGCCGAACAGCGTCACCGGCTTGACGATGTCGGCGTACACCAGCAGCACCGTCATCACGAGCAGCAGCACCGCCACGGCGTTCGTGAGCGGCAGCAGCTTCGACATGTCCACCGGGCCTGGGTCGGGCCGTCCGCGCAGGCGGGCGAGGAACCGCCTCGCTCCTTCGACGAGGGCGCCTGCCACGTGCCCGCCATCCAGCGGCATGAGAGGCACGAGGTTGAACACGAACAGCGCCATGTTCAGCGAGGCCAGCACCGACAGCATGGTGCCGGTCTTCTGTTTCAGCTCGAAGCCGGGTTCCTCGGCGGAGGCGATCTCGCCGGCGAGGCGGCTGACCCCGACCACACCGATCGGCCCATTCGGGTCGCGCTCGCCCGGTCCGAACGCCGCCTTGGCCACGTCGATGAGCCGCATCGGCAGCGTCACGATGATCCGGGCGGTGCCGACGAAGGCATCCCACGCCATCTGCGGCACAACGGCGGGTGAAGCGGGAACAAGATCGGGCGTGCCGGCCACACCCAAGAAGCCCACCTGCTCGGTGCGGATCGTCCCATCCGCGTCGCGCACCACGTTGCCCTGGTCATCGAGCACGGGACGGGCATCGACGATCGGAGTAGCACGCAGCGTGATCTGCTTCCCGTCGCGTTCGACCACGACGGGTACCTCACGGTCACCGGCAGCACGCACCGCGGTGGTGACGTCGGCCCAGGTGCGGATGTCGTGTCCGTCGATCGAGACGAGCAGATCGTCGGGCCGGATCCCGGCGGCGAGCGCGGGCGCTTCCGGTCGGCCCTCGCAGGATGTGTCCGGCGGGGCGTCGGCCGGCACCACGCACTCGGAGACCGAGGCGACCTTCGGTGTGACTGCAGGCAGGCCGACGCCGGTGACCATGATCGCCATCAGCACGATGGAGATGAGCAGGTTCATGGTCGGGCCCCCGAGCATGACCACGAGCTTCTTGGGAACGGACAGGGCGCTGAAGGTGCGGTGCAGCTCGTCGGGCCCGTACTGGGTGGCTTCCCATTCCTTGGCGTCGTTCGACATCTGCTGCAGGAAGCCGGTGGAGTCCTCGCGGACGGTTCCCTCGGGATCCCCCTTGTGCGGCGGGAACATCCCGATCATGCGGATGTATCCGCCCAGCGGGATCGCCTTGAGGCCGTATTCGGTCTCGCCGCGGGTGCGGGAGAGGATCGTCGGCCCGAAGCCGATCATGTACTGGGTGACCCGCACCCCGAACAGTTTGGCGGGCACGAGGTGCCCGATCTCGTGCAGGGCGATCGAGATGCCCAGGCCAAGCGCGAGGATCAGCACGCCCAGGACGAACGCGAGCACCGTCACGGCTGCTCCCCCTTCGGGTCTGCTGTGGCGTCGATCAGTTCTGCTGCGGCGCGGCGTGCCCAGGTCTCGAGGTCCAGCAGAGCCTGCACGCCCTGGGTGCTGTGCACGCGCGGCCTGTCTGGTCGCCCGAGCACAGAAGCGATGACGTCGTGGATGCCGAGGAACGGCAGCCGGTCGCCGAGGAAGGCGGTGACAGCTTCCTCATTGGCGGCGTTCAGCACGGCCATGGCGCCGCCTCCTTCGCGGTGTGCGGCACGGGCGGTGCGGATCGCCGGGAAGGTGTCCTCATCCACGGGCTCGAAGGTCCAGGACTGGGCGGTGGTGAAGTCGAGGGCACGGGCGAGGCCGGGCAGTTTCTCGGGGTGGGCGAGTGCCCATCCGATGGCATGCCCCATGTCGGGCGGGCTCGCCTGGGCGATCGTGGAGCCGTCCACCAGGGTGGCCATGGAGTGGACGATCGACTGCGGGTGCACGACCACCTGCACCCGGTCCTCGGGCAGGTCGAACAGGAAGCAGGCTTCGATCACCTCGAGTGCCTTGTTCACCAGCGTCGCGGAGTTCGTGGTGATCACGGGGCCCATGGCCCAGGTGGGGTGGGCGAGCGCCTGCTGGGGATCGACCTCGGCGAGCTCGGCGCGGCTGCGGCCGCGGAACGGTCCGCCGGACGCGGTGATCACGAGGTGGTCGATCTGATCGTGCCTGACGCCCGCGAGGGCTTGCGCGATCGCCGTGTGCTCGGAGTCCACGGGAAGGATCTGGCCATCGTGCGCGGCGTCGGTCACCAGCTGGCCGCCGACGACAAGGGATTCCTTATTGGCCAGTGCCAGCCGCGCCCCGGAGGCAAGTGCTGCGAGGGTGGGCAGCAGGCCGACGGATCCGGTGATGCCGTTGAGCACCGCATCGCCGGGACCGAGGCTGCCGGCGAGTTCCACGACGGCGTCCCCTCCGGCGCTCAGCTGCGGGGCGGGGATGCCTGCGGCGCGGCATGCCTGGGTGATGGCCTGGTCCACCGTGTCCGCAGCCTGCTCATTGAAGATCGCCACCCGTTCAGGCCGGTGGTGCACGACCTGCTCAGCGACGATCTGGGGCCGTGATCCACCGGCAGCCAGGCCGTGCAGGCGGGCCAGGTTGGGGAACCGTTCGAGGACGCTGAGGGTCTGGGTACCGATGGAGCCCGTCGATCCCAGCAGCACGAGGCGACGGTCGAGGCCGACGGTCACGGCACGGAAGCCATCACGTCCGCGACGTGGTCGAGGTAGACGTCCACCACGGCCTCGCGGTAACCGTCCTCCCCCTTGCGGCGGCGGAACGCGGCGCGGCGCACATCGTCGACGCTCATCGGCAGGCCTTCGGTGAAGTAGGCGACGAGCTGGTCGCACAGGGCGTCGACGTCGCCCTTGTCGTAGGACGGCTCTCCGGCGGCGCCGGGGGCGAAGCGTTGACCGGCGGGACGCTCGAGACGCTCCTTGAGCACCTCGGCGCGTTCGGTGAGTTCAGCGATCCAGGCCTGCTCACCGTGTTCGGCGATGGCGTCGTCGCGTGCCTGCAGGGCGAAGGCATCGGAGAGGCGGTCGAGTGCTTCGTCGACCACGCGCATGTCGTAGCCGCCGCGCTCGGTGCCGAAGCTCGCGGAGGTGATGTCGGCGCCGCTGAATCCGGGGTCGCGGCCTTCGTATGCCGTGCGGGCGCGGGCGAGGAACTCGTCCACTTCCCGTGGGTTATACCCGATGCTGAAGCGGCCGACTCGCTGGAATGATGTGCTCACCTGAGGTTCCTTCCGTGACCGACGTTCACCACTGTAACGGCGGGTGCTTGCGCAGCGCTGGAGGCTCAGCGCGTGGGTTCTGCGCCGCCCGCAATCGCTTCGACGCGCGCCACCCGCGCCTCACGGTCCTCCCGGTGTCGATCGGATTCGATGACCTCAGCGGCGAGCTGCCCGCAGGCACCATCGATATCGGAGCCGCGTGTGTCGCGGATCGTCGCGGACAGGCCGTTCTCGCGCAGGATCTCGATGAACCGCTTCTCCACGCGCGGGTCGGATGCGGTCCACTTGGAGCCCTTCACCGGGTTGAGCGGGATCGGGTTGATGTGCACCCACCCGGTGCCGCCCGTGGCGATGAGCCGGTCAGCCAGCAGCTGGGCGCGATGCGCCTGATCGTTGATGTCGCGGATCAGCGCGTACTCGATGCTGACCCTTCGGCCTGTGGCCTCGAAGTATTCGTGGGCGGCCGACAGGATCTCGTCGATGTCGAACCGGGTGTTGATCGGCACGAGTTCGTCGCGCAGCTCGTCGTCGGGCGCATGCAGGGAGACGGCGAGGGTGAGCGGGATCTCCTCGGCGATCAGGCGCCGCACGGCGGGGGCGAGGCCGACGGTGGAGACGGTGATGTGGCGGGCGCCGATGCCGAAGCCCTCCGGGGAGGGTGCGTTCAGCCGACGGCACACGGTTGCGACGGCGCGGTAATTCGCGAGCGGCTCCCCCATGCCCATGAACACGATGTTGCTGACGCGGCCCGTGCCGCCGGGCACCGCGCCGGAGGCGAGCTTCTGGTTGGCGATGCGCACCTGCTCGAGGATCTCCGCGGCGGAGAGGTTGCGGGTCAGCCCCATCTGGCCGGTGGCGCAGAACGGGCAGTTCATGCCGCACCCGGCCTCCGAGGAGATGCACAGAGTGATCCTGTCGGCATACCGCATCAGCACCGACTCCACGAGGGAGCCGTCGAACAGTTTCCACAGCATCTTCTGGGTGGCGCCGTGATCGGCTGACTGCATCGAGACGAGCGTCAGCAGTGGCGGGAAGAATTTCTCGACGAGCTCGTCGCGGCGGTCCTGTGGCAGGTCGGTCATGGCCGCGGGATCGGTGGTGGAGTGATCGAAGTAGTGCACGGACAGCTGCTTGGCGCGGAAGCCGGGCAGCCGCATCTCCTGCACAGCGGCGGTGCGCTCGGCGAGGGTCAGATCTGCGAGATGCACCGGTGGCTTGCCGCGGCGAGTGGGGCGCAGCTGCAGCTGGCCGGGGGCGAGAGCGACGGCCTGCCCCGGGATCGCCTCGCGGGAGAGATCAGGATTGCCGGTGGCGCGACGAGGGGTCGCAGACGTCTCGGCCGTGGGTTCCACACCGGGCCGGGTCGTACGGCGCGATGGATCGTGCGCGGTCGGGTCGGTCATGGCAGCAGAATCTCCAGCAGGATGTAGGTGGTGGGGGCGGCCAGCAGAATCGAGTCGATGCGGTCGAGCATGCCGCCGTGACCGGGCAGCAGGTGCCCCATGTCTTTCAGGCCCAGGTCGCGCTTGAGCAGGGATTCGGCCAGGTCACCACATGTGGAGACCACAACGAGCACCACGCCCAGCACGACACCCACCCACCAGGGCTCGTCCAGGGCGATCACCATGAGAGCGGTCGCGGCAGCGGTGCCGGCCACGAGTGAGCCGATGAAGCCTTCCCAGCTCTTCTTCGGGCTGATGCTCGGAGCCATGGGGTGGGATCCGAACAGCACGCCGGTGGTGTAGCCGCCGACGTCGTTCGCCACCGGCACCATGACCGCGAGGAGCACCAGCATCTGGCCGTGTTCGTGCTGCAGCAGCAGCAAGGTGAAGCAGCCCAGGAACGGCACCCAGGCGATGGTGAACACGCCCGCGGCGACATCACGCAGGGCTGTAAGGCCCAGGGATTCGCTCACGCGCCACAGGATCACCACGCAGACGGCGACGGCTGTGGCCGTCACCAGTCCGAGCGTGGAGTACACGACGGTGGAGATCACCATCCCGATCACGCCGATGAGCACCGGCGTGGCCGGCACCCGCAGGCCACCGCGGCCGAGTGCACGGGTCAGCTCCAGCACGCCCGCGACCAGCACGAGCACGACCACGACGGGGAAGACCCGGGGCAGCCAGAACAGTGAGCCGAGCAGAATCGCCCCGAGGGCGAGCCCCACGCCGGTGGCCGCCGGGAGGTTGCGTCCGGGGCCGCGATGCCGGGCTGGTGCGGGCTCGCCCTTCGCCGCCCCGACGGCTGCGGTCGGGGCGGCGGTGGCGGTGGCGGGGCTAGTCACCCGGTGCCGGGTCTCGGGGAAGCGGAGTGGCTGCGAGGTCAGACCGTCGCGAGCTCCGTTTCCTTGGCCTCGAGCGCGGCATCAACCAGTTCGATGTGCTTCTTCGTGGTTGCCTCGAGGTCCTTTTCGGCGCGTGTGCCCTCGTCCTCGCCGATCTCCTTGTCCTTGACCAGCTTCTCGATGGCCTTCTTGGCGTGAGCGCGGCTGCCGCGCACGGCGATACGACCGTCCTCTGCCTTGGTGCGGGCCAGCTTGATGTAGTCCTTGCGGCGTTCCTCGGTGAGGGCGGGCAGGACGACACGCAGGTTGTCACCGTTGTTGGTGGGGTTCACGCCCAGGTCAGAATCACGCAGGGCGGTCTCGACGTCGGCCATCGCGGTCTTGTCGTACGGGGTGACGATGACGGTGCGGGCCTCGGGGAACTGCAGGGAGGCGATCTGGTTCAGCGGCGTCGGGGTGCCGTAGTACTCGACCGTGATGCCCTGGAACATGGCGGCGCTGGCGCGGCCGGTGCGGATGGAGGAGAACTCCTCCTTGGTCACCTCGATGGACTTTGCCATCTTGGCTTCGGCTTCTTTGAGGATGCTGGGGATGTCGTCGCTCACGGGGTGTCTCCTCGTTCAATCGTGGGTGTGCGGGTCATTCTCCCGCACTGCGGTCCGGTGCAGGGCGGAACGGTGTGCGGATCAGTCGCGGGTGACGATCGTGCCGATGCGGTCGCCGTGGATGGCGCGGGTGATCGATCCAGGTTCGTCCAGGCCGAACACCATCATCGGCTGGCCGTTGTCCATGCAGAGGCTGAACGCGGTCGCGTCGACCACCTTGAGCCCCTTCTGCAGGGCCTCCTGGTAGGTGATGTGCCCGAGCTTTTCGGCTGCGGGGTCCTTGCGCGGGTCTGCGGTGTAGACGCCGTCGACGCCGTTCTTCGCCATGAGCACTTCATGGCAGCCGATCTCGAGGGCGCGCTGCACAGCGACGGTGTCGGTGGAGAAGTAGGGCATGCCGGCGCCGGCGCCGAAGATCACCACGCGGCCTTTCTCCAGATGCCGCACGGCGCGCAGCGGCAGGTACGGCTCAGCCACCTGTCCCATGGCGATAGCGGTCTGTACGCGCGTGGAGACAGAGCGCTGCTCGAGGAAGTCCTGCAGTGCGAGGCAGTTCATGACGGTGCCGAGCATGCCCATGTAGTCGGCACGTCGACGATCCATGCCGCGCTGCGAGAGTTCGGCGCCGCGGAAGAAGTTGCCGCCGCCCACGACGATCGCGCACTCGACGCCGGCGGAGATGCCCTCGGCGATCTCGCCGGCGATCCGCGAGACGACGTCGGGGTCGACGCCGACGGCTCCGCCGCCGAAGGCCTCGCCCGACAGCTTGAGCAGTACGCGTCGGCCGTTCTCCCGCTTGGGCAGCACCGGGATGGGGGACGTGATGGTCTGGGTCATGACGGTCCTTCCGACGCTCGCGTGGTCCTGGCTGATGATACCGGCGCGGCCCCGCACCCTGTGGTGCGGGGCCGCGGGCCCGTGGTGGTGGTCACGGGCGCTCCGGGGTCGGATCAGTTGCCGACGCGGAAGCGGACGAAACCGGTGACGGTGCCGCCCGCGTCAGCGACCAGCTGGCCGACGGTGACCTTCGGGTCCTTCGCGAAGGGCTGGTCCAGCAGGCAGTTCTCCTTGAAGAAGCCGTTCAGGCGGCCCTCGACGATCTTCGGCAGGGCCTTCTCGGGCTTGCCTTCGTTCTTCGCGGTCTCCTCGGCGATGCGGCGCTCGTTCTCGACGATGTCGGCGGGGACCTCATCGCGATTGAGGTAGGTCGGGGAGAAGGCGGCGATGTGCATCGCCACGTCCTTCGCGACCTCGGCGCCCGCCTTGTCGCTGGCCACCAGCACGCCGACCTGCGGGGGCAGGTCCTTGTTGGTGCGGTGCATGTAGCTGGAGACGACCTCGCCGGAGACGCGGCCGATGCGGCGCACCAGGATCTTCTCGCCCATGGTCGCGCCGGCGTTGGTGAGCGCCTCGCCGAAGGGGGTGTCGGCCAGCTCGGCCGGCTCGGAGGCACCGGACTCGACGGCGGCCGCGACGGCCTCATCGCCCAGGGCCACGAACTTGTCGTTCTTGGCCACGAAGTCGGTCTCGGAGTTGAGCTCGACCAGGGTGCCGGTCTGGCCCTGTTCGCTGTCGCGCACGTCGACGGCGATGAGGCCTTCGGAGGCGGTGCGGCCCTCGCGCTTGGCGATGCCCTTCAGGCCCTTCACGCGAATCAGCTCGATGGCCTTGGCCTTGTCGCCGTCGGCCTCGTCGAGCGCCTTCTTGACGTCGAGCATGCCGGCGCCGGTGGACTCGCGGATCTCCTTGATGTCAGCAGCGGTGTAGTTCGCCATGTGCGTTTGTCCCCTTGGTCCTTATGGTCCTGTTGATCCTGTTGTCGCGGATGCGAAAGCCGAGCGGAGCGCCCGGGTGGGGCGTCCGGAAGCGAGGTTATCGCTCCCGGACGCTCCAGGTCACTCGGCGGAGTCGGCCTTCGTGTCAGCCTGCGCCTCTGCCTCGGGCTTGGTCGTCGCCTCGGCCGCCGGCTCGTCGGCAGCGGGCTGCTCGGCCTTCTTCTCGGCATCGCCGGACTTCTCGGCATCGCCGGACTTCTCGGCCGCGACGGACTCCTCGGCGGGGGCGTTCTGCTGCTGAACCTCGGACTGCTTGAGCAGCTCCTGCTCCCACTCCGCCAGCGGCTCGGCGTCCACAGCGGAGACGTTCTTCTCGCCGCCGGTGGACTTCTCGTGGCGGGCCTGCAGGCCAGCGGCCACGGCGTCGGCGATCACGCGGGTCAGCAGGGTGACCGAACGGATCGCGTCATCGTTGCCCGGGATGGGGTATGCAACCTCGTCAGGATCGCAGTTGGTGTCCAGGATCGCGACGACCGGGATGTTGAGCTTCTGCGCCTCGTCGACGGCCAGGTGCTCCTTGTTGGTGTCGACCACCCACACGGCGCTCGGGGCCTTGCCCATGTCGCGGATGCCGCCGAGGGTCTTCTCGAGCTTCTCCTTCTCGCGGCGCATCATGAGCAGTTCCTTCTTCGTGCGACCGGAGCCGGCCACGTCGTCGAAGTCGATCTGCTCGAGCTCCTTGAGGCGGTCCACGCGCGCGGAGACGGTCTGCAGGTTGGTCAGCATGCCGCCGAGCCAGCGCTGGTTCACGTAGGGCATGCCCACGCGGGTGGCCTGCTCCTGAATGGACTCCTGCGCCTGCTTCTTGGTGCCGACGAACAGGATGGTGCCGCCGTGGGCGACGGTCTGCTTGACGAAGTCGAAGGCCTTGTCGATGTACGACAGGGTCTGCATGAGGTCGACGATGTAGATGCCGTTGCGCTCGGTGAAGATGAAGCGGCGCATCTTGGGGTTCCAGCGACGGGTCTGGTGCCCGAAGTGGACGCCGCTCTCCAGGAGCTGGCGCATGGTGACGACTGCCATCTGGTGTCCTCTTTCCACGGCCCTGGGCTCGCGCGGCGCACCCCTGGTCGGGGCGTCCGCGGTCCTCGCGCAGGACCTGCTTTCTCGGTTGTTCCCCGCCACCGGTCGGTGCGGGCCTGGTGCCCGGGTTGCAGACCGCCTGGGTGGTGCGTCTCCGATGGTGTTCGGAGCGCCGACGCAGGACCGATGATCTGCGGGCCCTGGTGGGCACGCGAAGTCATCCGGGCATGCCGGATGCTGTGGGCAGTCTAGCTGACAGCGCGGGCTGCGGTGTGTTGGCGTGCATCACGTTGGGGCATGCCCGGGTGGGCCATCGCGTCTGGAGGCGGTTCTGTGCATCGGACGTGACACACGGGCGTGCCGCGCTGGGCTGGCGCGCCCGCCCCGCGTCCTCCCCATCGTGGGTTGTCCACGGCTGTGATGGTGCGCTGGTGCGGTGCGCAGTCTCCGCGCACGGTGGAGCTATGACTGCTCTGGGCCAGAACTCCGCTCGACCGCCACGGCGCACGAGCCTCGGAATCCGTGTGCTGCTCGTGACGGTACTTGCCGTGCTCACGCTGCTCGCGGTGCCGACTCCCTCCTCGGTGGGGGCACCGGATGCGCGCTGGCAGTGGCCGCTCCCTCCCCCGCATCCGGTGGTGCGTGTCTTCGAGGCGCCGGCGCATCAGTACGGGCCGGGGCACCGAGGTATTGACATCGCCGCCGCCGACGGCGCTGCTGTCCAGGCTGTTGAGGATGGAACAGTGCACTTTGCCGGCGAGGTCGCGGGCCGGCCAGTGGTGTCGGTGATGCATGCGGATGGTCTGCTCTCGACGTATGAGCCGGTCATCGCGGTGGTGGCGGCGGGCGACGCTGTGGCTGCCGGCGACGTCATAGGGAATCTTGGGGTGGCTGCGCATGGCGGCCCGCACTGTGATGCAGGGCCGTGCCTGCATTTGGGGGCGCGTCGGGGGACGCACTACACCGATCCGCTGCTGCTGCTCGGCGAGCTGGGCCCCAGTGTGCTGTTGCCGGATGAGGGCGCCTCCGCCCCCGGCATGTCTGCGGCGCCCGTTACGTCTGCCTCGTCTGATACGCCGGGATTGTCCGCGGCGCCGACGGATTCCGGGGTGCCCGCGGGGCACGCTGAGCCGCCTCCCCCGCAGGGTGGGAAGGTTCCACGGCATGGCGAGAAGCCGCCGACAAGCCGCTCAGGCCAGTCTCCGACGAGCCGTGCAGGCCAACCTCCAGCGCATCGGGCCGGGCCGCGGCGTGCGGAACGGCCGCGGGTGATCAGGCCCGTGGGTGTGCCTGCTCCACGGTTCGGCGCAGGCGTTCTGCGCTGACGTGCGTATAGATCTGCGTGGTGGCGAGGGAGGAGTGACCCAGGAAGTCCTGGACGCTGCGCAGGTCTGCGCCACCGTCGATCAGATGCGTCGCGGCGGTATGGCGCAAGGTGTGGGGGCTGAGGTGCGCGGGGATGCCTGCTTCCCGAGCGTGGCGATCCAGCAGGGTGCGCACTGCGCGGTCGCCGAGGCGTCCGCCACGTACACCCAGGAACAGCGCGGTCCCCGCACGCCCCCTTCCCTGCTTGTGCAGGAGGTCTCGTCCCTTCGCGATCCAGGCGTCGATCGCGTCGAGGGCGGGCAGGCCGACGGGCACGATCCGTTCCTTGTCGCCCTTGCCATGCACGCGCACGGTGCGTTCAGCACGGTCGATACTGTTCAGATCGAGTGCCACGAGTTCGCTGACGCGCAGGCCCGAGGAGTACAGCAGTTCGAGCACGGCAGCATCGCGCAGGGCGACCGCCTCTGTGACCGGGTCGCTGGGGCCTCCATCACCGCCCTGCGCTGTTGTGCCGCTGCTGGCGTCGGTTGACGTCCGGTCACGCCGCGCAGCGGAGGGGTCCGCATCCGGGCGTCGGTCCTGCTGTGTCGGACCGCCTATGCGGGCGGCACTCAGGAGATCGACGGCTTGGCCGGTGGAGAGCACGGTAGGCAGGTGGCGGCCGCGCCGCGGAGCCCGCAGGCGTGCGCCGACATCGTGCGGGATGCGTCCGGTGGAGGCGAGCCATCGGGTCAGGGTGCGTGCAGCGGCGGCGGAGCGGGCAAGAGTGCTCGCGGCCGCGCCGGTCTCCGCGCGTGCGGCGAGCCAGGAGCGCAGCGCCACGACGTCGAGTTCGCTCATCTCGATCCGCTCGACGTCGTGGCAGTGGCGCAGCAACGTGTCGGCCTCGCGGCGATACGCGGTGATGGTGTGCTCGCTTCGGCTGCGCTCCCACCGCAGGTGGCTGACGAAGGCATCGAGGATGGCGTCGCGCCCCTGCTCGGACGCAATCGATTCGGTGCCGCCCGCCGCGTGGCGAGTGGCGTCACCACTGCCCGCGTGCTGCGGGCTCTCTTCCTCAGCCATGCGGTCATTGTCGCAGTCCCCGGGAGCTCAACCGATCAGCGCGTGCGTCGGGCCCGCCCCTGTGACACCTCCACCATGCCCAGCAGGTGGAGTCTGCCCAGCGCTGACTGCACGTCGGCGGCGCTCGCACCGATATCGAGGGCGAGCTCGTCGATACTGCGGCGGGATCGCGGTGGTACGGCATCCAGCACCCGTCGGTCAGCGGGCTCGAGCAGGTCCAGCTCGTCCTGGACCTTGCCATCGGCCACGGGGGTCCCGCCAGGGAGGAGCTCGAGCGCCTGATCCGCATCGGTGATCAGAACGGCGCCCCGCTCTCGGATCAGCCGGTGGCAGCCAGCGCTCGCAGCGGACGTGACCGGTCCTGGCACCGCGCCGACCGGGCGGGACAGATCATCTGCCCACCGTGCGGTGGACAGTGCACCCGAACGGTGCGCGGCCTCGACCACCACGGCGGCACCGGCAAGGGCAGCGATCAGCCGGTTGCGGGCAAGGAACCGCCATCGTGTGGGCGCGGTGCCCGGCGGCGATTCGGAGATCACCACAGACTCCTGGGTGAGACGTTCGAGCAGCCGTGCATTGCCGGTGGGGTACAGCCGGTCCAGACCGCAGGCGAGCACGGCAGCGGTGCGCCCCTGCCCGTTCGCAAGCGCACCGCGATGCGCAGCGGAATCAATCCCGTAGGCACCGCCGGAGATCACCGCGTGTCCGCGGGCCGCGACCCCTGCGCTGAGGGATGCGGCGATGTCCTCGCCCGCGGTGGTCGAGGCACGTGACCCGACCACGGCGAGCGCAGGGCGCTGGAGCAGGGATCGCAGATCGTCAGCGTGACCGCCCCGCAGATACAGGCACGGTGGCGTGCCGGGGCCGAGGTCGTGCAGCGTGCCGGGCCAGTCCGGATCCGCTGGCACAATCACGCGGATCCGGTGCTCCTCCAACTGCGACAGCACAGTGCCGATATGCAGGCTCTCCAGGCGACGACGCCACCGCTCGAGCGCCCGTTGCGCCCTGTCCATCGGCTGCTCACCGGACGGGTCACTCGGCTCGGCGGGTAGCCGCTCCCCCAGATGCTCGAGAAGGTCCCGTGCACTGCCATCCTGGGCGAGGTCGAGCGCCACCTCGGGGCCGAGCACCGCCCGCGCGAGCTGCGCCACGGGATCGGTGGGTTCGGCGATGAGGCTCCAGTGCAGGCGGGCGAGTCGCTGCGGTCGCGGCGCGCTCTCTGAGCATGCGGGTTGCGCCGTGGAGCTGTGGGAAACAGTGGCCATCAGAGGTCTCCTCCTCGCAGGGCCAGGGCGCGTCCGATGTGGCTGGCGTCGGGGTGATCGGTGCCGTCGAGATCTGCGAGCGTCCAGGCGGTGCGCAGCACGCGGTCATGTCCGCGCAGCGTCAGGCGGCCGGTGGCGATCGCATGCTCGAGCAGTCGACGGTCGTGCGGCCGCGGTGCGAGCTCGCCCCGCAGCAACGGTGCGGGGATATGGGCATTCGTCGTGAAGGAGCGTCCTGCATAGCGCTCAGCCTGGCGTGCGCGCGCGGCCCGCACGCGCTCGGCGATGAGTGCGCTCGGCTCGCTGTCCTCGGGGTCTGCAGAACGCAGGTCGACGGGCCCCACCGTGATGCGCATGTCGATGCGGTCGAGAATCGGACCAGAGAGGCGCGCCATGTACCGGCGACGCTGAAGCGGGGTGCAGGTGCATCGCTCGCCGGTGCCCCAGGCGTGGCCGCAGGGGCACGGGTTCGCTGCCATGACCAGCTGGAACCGGGCGGGGTAACGGACCGCACCGCGGATACGGTGCAGCGTCACATCGCCGGTCTCCAGGGGCTCGCGCAGCGCATCGAGCACACCGGGGGCGAACTCGGGAGCTTCGTCGAGGAACAGCACGCCGGCATGGGCGCGGGAGATCGCCCCGGGCCGAGCCGTGCCCGCTCCGCCGCCCACGATCGCGGCGGTTGAGGCGGTGTGGTGGGGCCGTTCGAATGGTGGAGTGCGGATCAGACCGTCGTCGGCGCGGAAGCGACCGGTGAGCGACGCGATAGCGGAGACCTCGAGCGCCTCGTGCTCGTTCAGTGGCGGCAGGATCGTGGGCAGGCGGGAGGCGATGAGGGATTTTCCTGCTCCGGGCGGGCCGGTCATGAGCAGGTGGTGGCCCCCAGCGGCGGCGATCTCCGCGGCGTGTCGGGCATCGCGCTGCCCGAGCACGTCGGCGAAATCAATCCGCTCAGCTGGAGGTGAGTGCTCCGGCTCGTTGCCCGGTGGAGGGATCATCGGCTGCATTGCGTCATGCGGTAGTGAGACATCGGCGCCCCACTGCACGAGCACCTCGGCGAGGTTCGCCGCGCCCATCACGTCGATGCCATCGACCAGCCGGGCCTCGTCCATGTTCTCGATCGGGACCACAGCACGGTCCACGCCATGCTCGCGTGCGGCTACGAGGGCGGGCAGAACGCCGGGGATGGGCCGGAGCCTGCCGTCGAGCCCCAGTTCCCCCAGGTGGAGCACGGTGGCGGGCCCGTCCGGGGCGATGCCGCCCTGAGCGGCGAGCACAGCAACGGCAATGGGCAGGTCGAAGCCGGTTCCGTGCTTGTGTCGCCACGCTGGCTGGAGGTTCACGGTGATGCGTCGCTGCACGAGGCTCATGCCGAGTCCGGCGGCTGCGGAGCGCACGCGATCGCGAGACTGCAGGGTCGAGGAGTCCGGCAGGCCGACGACGGTGAATGCGGGCAGTCCCGCGGTGACGTCGGCCTCGACCTCGACCATCGTGCCTTCGAGGCCGCTGAGGGAGATCGCAAGTGTGCGGGCGTGGGTCATGCGCCGACTCCTTGAAGATGCTCCAGCTGCAGTGTGCCGTCGGCGTGAGCGAGCACCGCCACCACGTCGATGCGCACGTCCCGGTGAGGCGGTGAGTGTTCAGCGAGGTACAAACCGGTCAGTTTCCGCAGACGCCGCAGCTTCTGTGCTGTGACGGCGGCCTGCGGAACACCGGTGATGAGGGTGCGACGCGTCTTCACTTCGATGATGACGAGCGTGTCGCCATCGAGGGCGACCAGATCGATCTCGCCACGTCGCAGACGGACGTTGCGGTCGATCACCCGGATGCCGCGGCCGCGCAGATAGCGGGCAGCAATGTCCTCCCCGAGACGGCCGAGCGCAGCAGTGGAGAGGGAGCGGATATCGGTGCCGGCCTCAGCGAGGATGCCGCGCGCATCGATGCAGACCGCGGGCTGCTCGAGAGATGCTGTGGTGGTGTCCATGCCCACCACCCTGGCGGTCCGCGTCGTCTCAGCGGCAGCAACAACACAATCTGTGCACGACCCTCACTGGGGAGGAAGGGCACCGCGCTGGACCCCACCAAGGAGCCCCGCCACCCAGGCCAGTGGGGCCTGACCTCAGGGCAGTGAGATATCGGGCTTGTTCAGCTCCTCGATGTTCACATCTTTGAACGTGACCACACGCACCGAGCGCACGAACCGGTTCGCACGGTAGATGTCCCACACCCACACGTCGGCGAGGTTCAGCTCGTAGAACACCTCACCACCAGCGGCACGAGGCTGAAGGTCCACCTGGTTGGCGAGGTAGAAGCGACGGTCGGTCTCCACCACGTAGGTGAACAGGCCCACCACGTCGCGGTACTCGCGAAAGAGCTGCAGCTCCAAGTCAGACTCGTAGTTCTCGAGGTCCTGCGTGCTCACCGGGGCTCCTTGTGCGACTCGGGCGGCCAGGGGCCCTCCCACAGTACGCCAGTGGCGGCAGCGGATGATTGGGTGTTGCCGCCGGTGCGCCCGCCACCGAGATTCCAGCTACGGCGGTGCTGCGGATGCACGCCGAAGCGCGCGATGGCTTCCCGGTGAGCAGCGGAGCCGTACCCTTTGTTGGCTGCCCACGCGTACTCGGGCGCCTGCTCGTGCAGTGCCGTCATCACGCCATCGCGGTGCACCTTGGCGAGCACACTCGCGGCAGCCACGCTCGCGCAGTCACGGTCCGCCTTCACCCGTGTGATCACCCGCGGCGCGGCGGGCCGGTCAGCGAGCGCAGCACTCAGCACGTCGGCGCTGCCGTCCAGCAGCACGGCGTCGACCACCAGGCCGAGACCATCCAGTGCACGGACCGCCGCCCGGGTAAGGGCATCCACGATGCCCACCTGATCAATCTCCTCCGGCTCGGCGGCACCGACGGCGGTGGCGAGCGCGGCAGCTCGGATCGGCGCAATCAGTGCCTCGCGCCGACGGGGCGTGAGCAGTTTGGAGTCGCGCACCCCGTCCGGCAGGGTTGTCTCGTGCCTGTCACCGGCGCCCAGCTGAACAGCGCAGGCGCCCATCACGACGGGCCCGGCGAGTGCGCCGCGCCCGACTTCGTCGAGTCCCACGATGATTCGGGGTCCCGCACCGAGGCGGGCAGCAATGTCACGCTCGACGTCCAACGTGGGGGCGAGGCGACGGGGGCTGGGCGATGTCACGGGTGGTCGGGCACGTCGGCGAAGGCCTCGTGGCTACCGCCGAGGCCCTGCCAGCGATTGGCGGGCCAGAACACGGCCACGGCCTTACCGGTGACGTTGTCGATGGGCACGAACGCTTCCTGGCCCTGTGCCTCGTGGTAGGCGGAGTCGGCAGAGGCGAAGCGGTTGTCGCCCATGACCCAGAGTTTGCCCTTGGGCACGGTGACGTCGAAGGCGACCTGGCAGGCGGGGGTGTCGGGATTGATATACGGCTCGTCGACCGGCACACCGTTGACTTCGAGCTGCGCACCTTCCTCCGCGCACACCACGTGGTCACCGGGCAGACCGATAAGGCGTTTGACCAGGTGGTCCTGGGAGGGGTCCGGCACGATGCCCACCGTGGAGAGCACCATCATTACACGCACCCGCAGCGAGGGATTATCGGTGGCAGAGCCCGGGATCCAGTCAGCGGGGTCTTCGAACACGATGATGTCGCCGCGCTTCAGGTCGATCACACCGGGGCTGAGCTTGGAGACGACGATCTTGTCGTCCTGCAGCAGGGTGGGGTTCATGGAGGCCGACGGGATGTAGAACGGCTGCACCAGGAAGGTTTTGATCAGCACGGCGACGATGATCGCCACGACCATGGTCACCACGGTGTCGAGCCAGATGGGCATCTGCCGCTTGCCGCGGTGCGCCCTTCGTCCACCTGCACGCCTCTCAGGGCGCGGTGCGGTCTCCGTCTGCTCGTTCATCGCGGGAATCCTATCCCCGAGCTGACGGTGTCACCGGGAACCGGCGCGCGGGAGCGGCCAGATCACACCGGCAAGTTGGCCAACGACGCGTCCCTCGGGCACCATGCCACCGCCGGGAGCGCCCAGCAGGAAGCGAGAATCGGTGGAGTCGGCACGATTGTCACCCAGCAGGAACAGTGAACCCTCGGGCACACGCAGGTCGAATCGGATCCGGCTCGGTTCGGTACCGGGTGCGAGGTATGGCTCGGCAAGCGGCTCGTCGTTGAGGATCAGGTTGCCGTCGTCGTCGCAGCAGCGGATCGAGTCGCCGCCGACGGCGATGACGCGTTTGACCCAGTAGCGGGAGCCGTCCTCGGCGGAACCGAAATACCCGGAGCCGTCGAAGACGACGACGTCGCCGCGGCGGGCGGTGCCGCGGGTGCTGCGGTCGGCCAGGATCACGTCGCCGCTGCGCAGCAGCGGGGCCATCGACTCTGAGGGAACGGTGAACGGGCGGACGACGAACTGTCGCACTGCGACCGCGCCGAGCAGGAGTGCGAGCACGCAGACGGCGGCGATCACCCATCGGGTGGATCGCCGCCGTGCGGAATCTGATCGGGACGTCATGGGCGCCCGGTGTCAGAGGCTCGGGCCTCTCAGGAGTGCGTGCGCTTCTCCTTGATGCGAGCCTTCTTGCCGGTGAGGCCGCGCAGGTAGTACAGCTTGGCGCGGCGCACGTCACCGCGGGTGACGACCTCGATCTTGTCGATGGTCGGGGCGTGGACGGGGAACACACGCTCCACACCGACGCCGAAGGACACCTTGCGCACGCGGAAGGTCTCCCCCACGCCGTGCCCCTGGCGGCCGAGGACGTAGCCCTGGAAGACCTGGATTCGGGAGCGGTTGCCCTCGATGACCTTCACGTGGACCTTGACGTTGTCGCCAGCGCGGAAGTCGGGGATGTCCTCGCGCAGCGATGCCTTGTCGAGCTCGTCGAGCTTCTGCATGATGCTTCTCCTGCTCTCCGCCTCAGGTCGGACAGCGTGTTCAGCGGGCCGGGGCCCTCGGTGAACGTCACGTGGCCGGCATCGGCGGCGCGCCCGATGATGCCGGTGTGCTGGGCCTCTGGCGGCGACTCCGATCGCCACGGACCTGCCCGGCCGCGTTGTGCGCGACTCCCCTGAGGCAGAGCCACGCGCGGCATGCACAGCGATCAAGTATGCCGTGCGCGCTCACGTCGCGCCACATCCAACCCTCGTGACAGGCGTGGTCGTGCCTGACATCACCGTTCGGACCGTTCTGAGCCGCTGCGGAAGCTGCCCCGCCGCGCTTCTACCCGGGCACGCCGACGCACCACCGCAGTGCAGCCGAGTGCGACGAGGATGGCGAAAGCCGACACGGACAGGGCGACGAGGAGTACGTCACCGGCTCTCAGAAGTGTCAGACCGATTCCCTGACCGAAGCCTCCAGCCGCGATGCCGAGCGCAACAGCGAGCACGAACCCGATGATCGCGGGAATCGCGAGCTCCCACCGGATCACCTTCCACGCCACATGCTCGGGCAGCCCGATGCGGAAGAGGACCGCCCGTTCGTCGACAGCGCGCAGCGAGCGATCCGCCACATCGCGGAAGAACGCCGCCGCCAGCACCAGCGCGCCAATGCCAAGCAGGTGGCCGTACCATTCCGTGAGGTAGTTGTGGACCGGGCCCCTGAAGGGCGCCGCGACCGACAGGCCCGCCCCTGCCGGGGCCAGTGCTCGGAACACATCCATGGATCGAGTCCCCGTCGGCGCGATGACCAGCGCCGAGGACATGGGGCGGGTAACCTCGCGAACCGGGATCGGCCCTGTGTAGTCCTCCGGCAGATTTCTCGGGTCCTCAAGTGCCGACAGGCAGACGCGGGCATCGAGCTGAAGCGCGGCGATAACGTCGTCGCGGCAGCCCTCGGCCGCGACGACTTCCCTGCTCTGGTCATCCATTCCCAGCTGGAGGAGCTCTAAGCCGGCGGCGTCAGCGCGCGCAGCGACGGCTCGCGCGGGAGCGGCCCCCTCCTCGAGCCAGACCACGCTTATCGCAGCTGTGCGATCCGGTGATTCCTCCTGACTCGCTTGACGAGATGCGATCAGCGCAAGTGCGAACGTTCCCAGCACGATCATCGCCGCGAGCAGAGCCCCCACCCGAGCTGCCGTCATCGGTGCGAACGTCGCGCGGGCCAGCGCGATGCGCAGCTCGGGCCAGCGCGGCCGGGGCACACGGAGAAGCACAGCGCGCACGAGCCACGGAAGTCCCCACGGGAGAGACAGCATTCCCACACCGACGCAAAAGAGGAAGATATTCGCCCGCACCGCGGCATCCATGCCGTCGTTCCACGGAGACTCGAGTAGCCCCAGGAGGCAGATCACGACGGCGAGCACCGCCGCACCGTAGGGCCGACTACGCTCCGGGCTCGCCGGGTTCCGCCGGCGCCTGCTCCGTGCGGTCTCAATCGCGGATCCGGTGATCGAGAGCAGCGCGACGCCGACGATCCAGCCGAGCACCACCACCCATGATGCAGTCAGCTCACCGATGGCCACGGCTGCCGGCGCCCCCGGAAGCTCCGAGATGGCGCTCGCCCCCAGCTGCCAGAGGAGACTCGCGGCAAGCGCGCTGGGCACCGTCAGGCAGAGGTCCTCCGCAGCTCGGAGACGTCGAACCGCGGCTCGCGGGATGCCGAGCCCTTGCAGGATACGCATCCGTTCCTGGCGGTGGGTCGAATGCATGCTCAGGGCGCTGATCTGCACGATCGATGCCGGGACCACCAGCATGATCAGGAGGAGCGGGAGCAGCTCTCGCGGCGCAGGCAGCGGCGCGTCCAGATCGAAATACGCAGCGCTATCAGGATCGGCGGTTCCTGGTGCATAACCCGCGAAGGGGAGCAGCTGTGCCCTGTCACCCAGAGAGTGCTCAGAGCCTACAACGATGTAAGCGAAGAGCTCATCGGGCCCGCCGAGGCCATCGGCCCCGATGATGCCCGGTCTCCCTGACGTTGCCGTGCTTGGGACGAACCCCAGCGACTGGGCCGTCATCCCTCTATCAGCGAGAGCCGGCGAGACAGCGGCCTCACCTGGCTTCGGGAAGGAGTCGAAGCCCGGGGGCACTCCGGGGTCGGCCTGCGCTGAGGACTTCTCGACCCACAGGATCGGGAACTGCTGCGCGTCGATCTCGCCGAAGCTCTCCGAGATAAACAGCTGCGCGTCGGCAGCTTCAGCCGCCCACTCGGGCATGCGGTCGCTCTTGCGCTGCTCAGCGGCCGAGGCCCCATGCCAGAGCCCGGCGGCATACAGGACTGTGAGTGTCGAGAGGACAGTTGTCAGGATGATGGACCATCGGCGCCATCTCGTTCCCGGGTACTGCGATAGCGCGAATCTCCACGCGAATCGGTACGGGCGAAGCGATGTGGTCATGCGTCGCCCAGCCGCTGAATCTCGTCGCACTGGTCGGCGATGAAGGGATCGTGGGTGGCGAGGAGGCATCCGACTCCTTGCGAGGCGCTGAGCTCACGGAGGACATCGAACACTCTCTGCGCCGAACGGCGATCGAGCGCCGCCGTCGGCTCGTCGGCGAGGAGGAGTATCAACCCGGGCCTGCTGAGTGCCCGCGCGATCGAGACGCGCTGTGCCTCACCCCCGGAGAGCGAGTCCACGCGCTGATCCTCGTGGCCGTCGAGCCCGACCGCGCTGAGCAGCTCTCGCGCGCGTTGAGTCGCCGTGCTGGCAAGGGCACGGTCGAAGACGAGAGGGAGCTCGACATTCTCGAGGACGGTGAGTTCAGGGAGCAGGTCGGGCTGCTGCTGAACGCTTCCGATGGATTTCCACCGCAGTGCCGCTCGTTCACGGACCGTCAGCGAGTTCACAAGGCTGCCGCCGACAGACACAGACCCTGCCGTCGGATCACTGATGCCCAGGATAACTGACAGGAGCGTGGACTTGCCCGACCCTGAGGGGCCCATCAGTGCGCAGATCTCACCCGACCGAATCGTCAGGCTCACTCCTTCTGACCCTCGCCCGATGTATGCATGGTGGAGCCCCTCGATGACGAGGGGCTCCACCGAGACTCGCGCTGTCACAGGGCTCAGATCGCCTTACCTGTTTTCGTGTTGATCCACGGCCCATAGGCATCGGGACGCACCGCGATCTCTTCGACTACTCGATGCGACCTGATCGTCGCGGATGTCGACGTGGATACGGATGTATCCCATCCCTTTCCGTTCACGAGCTTCTTGACGGCACTATCACCGCTTTGCCGCCACTCACCACGGACTGGACGCTTATCATTCTCACCGTCATACACGGTGATCGATCGCACTGTGCTGGGTACACGCGTATAGTCACCTCCCTGCCATGAGGTGGACGTGACGTATGCGTGGGCAGGCGCAGCACTCAGTGCAGCGCCGAGCAGCACAGTGATGAGAATCTTGCGGGACATCGACATTGACATCTCCTCCTTTTCGTACTTGCAGGGATGACCAGGATATCCACACACACACCACGGCTACCCTCAAAGGGCGGAACTTCACCAGCGGTACCAGCACTTTCGAGGGAGACGCTTACCAGAACGTACGAGCCGACCGCCGTCCATGCGATGCATCGGACATATGCCGAACGTTGCGTGAGCGTCAGCGCTCGAGCAGATCCGGCCGGCGCTCGGCCGTGCGCTGCTGTGACTGCTCGGCTCGCCAAGCGTCGATACGGGCGTGATTGCCGGACAGCAGCACCTCGGGCGCTTCGCGTACCGTGCCGGCGGGATCGGTCCAGCGCGCGGGCCGCGTGTACAGCGGATATTCGAGCATCCCGTCGCTGTGGGACTCTTCAACCAGGCTCTGCGGATTGCCCACAACACCGGGCACAAGCCGCACCACGGCCTCGGTGATGGCGAGCACGGCAACCTCACCGCCGTTCAGCACATAGTCACCCAAGGAGGTAAGCGCCACGCGGCGCCCCGCGTCGGCCAGGTGCTCATAGACCCGTTCGTCAATGCCCTCATATCGGCCGCAGGCGAAGATGATCCACGGCTCATGCGACCATGCCTGCGCGGTGGGCTGGGAGAACGGCTCCCCGGCGGGGTTCGGGAACACGATCAGCGGTTCTGCATCCGCATCGAGCGCGCACTGCCCGTCGGCGATCACGGCGGCGAAGGCTTCCGCCCACGGTTCAGGCTTCATCACCATGCCGGCGCCGCCACCCAGAGGCGTGTCATCCACAGTGCGGTGCCGGTCATGCGTGTAGTCACGCAGGTCATGCACGTGCACGGCGAGCAGGCCGTCGCGACGAGCCTTCCCGATCAGCGACAGTTCCAGCGGCGCGAGGTACTCGGGGAAGACGGTGATGACGTCGAGACGCACAGTCACGCCCGCCCAGCGGCGTCGTCCGCATCCACGGCACGGGATGCGATGTCACGATCGGCCACAGCATCGGCTGCTTCGCCTGCCACATCGTCGAACAGGCCGCCGGGTGGATTCGCATGGATGATCCCGGCTTCACAGTCGATCTCGGGCACAAGCTGCTCCACGAACGGCAACATGACGCGTCGCCCGGCGCGCGTGCGGACGATCAGCAGATCCTGCGCAGGATAGTGCTCGAGGTCCACCACCGTACCCAAGCGCCCACCACCGGCGTCGTGCACAGCCAGGCCGATCAACTCGGAGGGATACCAGGCATCAGGGTCATCCTCCTGCTCCTGATCACGGTCCACGGCGAGCTCCAGATCAGTGCCGCGCAACTGCTCAGCGGCGGTGCGATCGGTGATCTGGGCGAAACGCGCGTACCAGCGGCCCTGCTGCACGCGGGTCCCCGACACGGTGAGCTCGCCACCGGGTGCGCCGGGCGCCGAGAAGGTTCTCCCGGCCGCGAGGCGCTCCTCCGGCTGATCAGTGCGCAGGATGAGGGAGACCTCGCCACGCAGACCATGAGCCTTACCGATCGTGGCCACCACGACCTCGAGCGTGCTCACACAAGCCCCCCATCCTCATCGTCCTGGGTGCTCGGCTCGACCTCGTAGCCCGCTGCGCCACAGGCGACGGCCAGTTCATCGAGGGGGCCCTGCAGTCCATCGGAGTACATGTCGCCGCCGATCGCGTCCTGGAACGGCTTGCGGATGGATCCAATGGCGTCAGCCACCGCGGAGTCATCGACAGCGGCGGCCTCGCGTGCGAGCAGCTCATCGGTTGCGCGCACATCGTCCATCCTGTCGGAGGGCACAGACTTCGGGCTGCGGCCGACGAGTTTGAACATGTTGGAGGTCAGCACGTTCGCATTGGCGAAGTGCGTCAGGGTGCCGGGAGTGTCAATGATGTCGGCGCAGACCAGTGCGGCAGGCTTCGTGCCATCCTCACCGGGTTCATGGGCCCACGCCGCAGCGACAGAGGTCGAGCTGCAGGCTGCGGCCACGCCGTCCCAGGCAGCACGGAACGCCTCACGGTCGGCGTCCTTGCCCTTCTCGGGCTCGGTGCGGAACCAGTCGGCGAGTTTCGCCGCTGCCTCGGCGCCCTTGCCGGTCACGTCGGCGAACGCGTCCTCTATGTCATCACCCGTGATGGCGTAGAAGAACGGGTCCTCCGCGCCGACCTCGGGCGCTGTGGCGGCGCGGTCGAGAACATCCCGTGAGAGCGGGGTGCGGTAGGCGGGATCGCCCCAGAAGTCTGCACAGGCCGCCTCAAGGGCAGGATCCGTGGTTACGCTCGGCGACGCCTCAGCGCTTCCATCATCCGAACCGCCGTCCGAACCTCCCGACGCGGGGGCGCCTGGGCCGCAGCCAGCGATCAGGAGGGTGGCAGCGAGCGTCGCGAGCCCAGCGCGGGTGCGATGACCAGCAGCACCGGTGCGTGGGGCGACATGCCGCGAGCGGCGCTGCCGGGCAGCGCCGCTCGCGGATGCGGACAGGGTGATGCGCACCTCAGCGCCGATCCGTGTCCACGATGTCCACGCGGACGTCGTCGTCGGACAGGGCGGAGGTCACGGTGCGCAGAGCGCGTGCAGTGCGACCCGAGCGACCGATCACGCGCCCGAGGTCTGCGGGGCTGACCCGCACCTCGAGCAGCGGGCCACGACGGGTCGACTTCTCCGTCACGCGTACGGCGTCGGGGTCATCGACGATGCCGCGCACCAGGTGATCCAGAGCTTCGGCGCGTGCGCTCATCTCAGGCCTCGTCGGTGGACTCGGCGTCGCCACCCTCGGCCGGAGCCTCAGCCTCAGCGGACTCCTCGGCGGACTCGTCCTCAGCGTTCTTCTCCGCCTCGGCCTCAGCCTTCGCCTTGGCAGCAGCCTCGCGGGACTCGGCAGCGGCCTTGTCGGCAGCAGCGATGCGGTCCTCAGCGGACTCCTTGGCCTCGGCGGTCTTCAGGGAGCCGGAGGCGTCGCCCTCGCCGGTGAACTTCTGCCAGTCACCGGTGACCTTCAGCAGCGCGGCGACCTGCTCGGTGGGCTGCGCGCCGACGCCGAGCCAGTACTGCGCACGCTCGGAGTTGATGTCGATCACGGAGGGGTTCTCGGTGGGGTGGTACTTGCCGATCTCCTCGATCACGGCGCCGTCGCGCTTCTTGCGCGAATCGGCGACGACGACGCGGTAGAACGGTGCACGGATCTTGCCCATGCGCTTCAGGCGGATCTTGACGGCCACGGGTGTGGACTCTCCTTCAGGAACGTTCGGGTGAGCTCCGCCGCTGCCTGTGGGGTGATGCGGGCGCTGGCGTTGCTCGCGGTGTCGCACTCCGGCGGGTAGAGGGCCGGCCGGGGCACATACAGCGGTCGATTATGCCAGGGCCGCGGGGTGCTGACCAACCCGTCGGCCGTGTGCGGCGGGGCACATGCTGGCGCAGCGCCGTGCCGTCACGGCATCAGCCGACCACGACGCTCCCGCGCAACACAACGTGCGTGAGATCCCGCAGGGCACGGTGATCCTCGCGCGGGTCACGCGGGACCACGAGCAGGTCTGCTGGGGCGCCGTCCTCCAGGCCGGGCACGTTCAGGAAGCGGCGTGGCTCCCAGGCGGCAGCGGTGAGGATCTCAGTGGCCGTGAGGCCCGCTGTCGCCAGCTCGTCGAGTTCGTCGTGGATGATGCCGTGGCTGAGCACTCCCCCAGCGTCGGTGCCGGTCAGGAGTTTCACGCCCGCGTCCAGGGCATCGCGGGTGCGTTCGAACCGCTGCTCGCGCAGACGTCGCATATGCGCCGAGTAGGTGGGGAACTTCTTCTCGCCCTGCCGGGCGTAGGTCTCGAAAGCGTCAACGTTCACCAGCGTGGTCACCACCGGTACGTCGGCATCGGCGGCGCGAGCAATGGTGTCTGCTGTCAGCCCGGTCGCATGTTCAAGGCAGTCAAAGCCCGCGTCGAGCAGCAGCGGCAGGGTCTGCTCAGCGAACGTGTGCGCGGTGATGCGGGCGCCGTGGTCATGGGCGGCCTGGGCTGCAGCAGTGAATGTGTCCGCGTCCCAGCATGGGGAAAGGTCGCCGACGGGGCGGTCGATCCAGTCCCCCACGAGCTTCACCCAGCCATCTGAGCGCCCAGCTTCCCGGGCGACAGCACGGGGCAGATCCTCTGGCTCAACCTCATCGGCGTACCCGATGAGGTAGCGGCGCGTGCGGGCCAGGTGACGTCCACAGCGGATCAGACGGGGCAGGTCGTCCTGCTGCTGCAGCGGGGAGTTGTCGATGATCGAGCCGGCGTCGCGGATCAGCAGCACCCCGGTGTCGCGGTCGGTGAGCGCCTGGGCGCGGGCTTCCGCCAGGCTGATCCCACCGCCGCCATCGCCGATGCCCAGGTGGCAGTGCAGGTCCGCGAGCCCGGGGACCACTGCACCGTCGATCCGACGCACCTCGGTACTGGCCGGCAGGTCGGGCCGCTCATGATGGATACGGCCGTCGTGAACCCAGGCCTCGGACAGTTCGTGGGTTTCGTCGACCAGGATCGGGCCGGTCAGATGCAGAACAGGCGGGGCGGCGTCGCTCATGGGACCATCCTCTCAAAGGCCCCGTCGGCCCGTTCCACAGCCCGTCACACTCACTTGCCGAGCATCTTGCGCATCTCCGGCGGCAGCTGCGAGAGATCGAGATCGGACAGATCCCCCATGCCGCCTGCACCGGCGCCCGCACCGAAGGCAGAGCTCTGGGATTCCTTTGCTTTCTTCTGCGCTTCAGCGAGTTCGCGTGCGGCCTTCGCGGGGTTCTTCGACTTCGCTTTCTTCTTCCCACCGGAGGGCGCCTGCTGGCGGCCGCGGGACTTCTTGCCGAAGCCCATGCCGGGCCCGCCGGGCATCCCGGGCATGCCACCCGGCCCACCTGCCATGCCGCGGCCCATCTGCTTCATCATCTGCTGCGCCTGCTTGAAGCGATCCAGCAGCTGATTCACGGCCTGCACGGTGGTGCCGGAGCCCTTCGCAATACGGGCACGACGGGAACCATTGATGATCTTCGGGTCATTGCGTTCGGCCGGAGTCATCGAGCGGATGATCGCCTCGACGCGCCCCAGCTCGGACTCATCGAAGTTCTCGATGGCCTCGCGGTACTGGCCCATGTTCGGCAGCATGCCGAGCATCTTCTTGAGCGAGCCCATCTTCTTGAGCTGCTGCATCTGAGCGAGGAAGTCATCGAGCGTGAAATCCTCACCGGAGGCCAGCTTCTGCGCGGCCTTCTGCGCTTCCTTCTCATCGAAGGTCTTCTCCGCCTGCTCGATGAGGGTGAGCACGTCACCCATATCGAGGATGCGGTTGGCCATGCGGTCCGGGTGGAAGCGCTCGAAGTCGCCGAGCTGCTCACCGGTGGAGGCGAAGAGGATCGGCCGCTGGGTGACGCCGGTGATCGACAGCGCCGCACCGCCGCGTGCATCGCCGTCGAGCTTGGACAGGACCACGCCGGTGAAGCCCACGCCGTCGCGGAAGGCCTCCGCCACGCGGGCGGCGTCCTGACCGATCATCGCGTCGACCACGAACAGGATCTCGTGAGGACCGACGGCGTCGCGGATATCCCGCGCCTGCTGCATCATCTCTTCGTCGACGCCCAGGCGGCCGGCGGTATCGACGATCACCACGTCGTGCTGTTGGAACTGGGCGGTGGATACGCCATTCATGGCCACCAGCACCGGGTCCCCCACGCCGTTACCTGGCTCGGGGGCGAACACCGGAACACCGGCGCGTTCGCCGACGATCTGCAGCTGGTTGACGGCGTTCGGACGCTGCAGATCGGCCGCGACCAGCAGTGGGGTGTGGCCTTCCTCGCGCATCCAGCGGGCGAGCTTGCCCGCGAGCGTGGTCTTACCCGCGCCCTGCAGACCGGCCAGCATGATCACGGTGGGCGGGTTCTTGGACCAGTGCAGTTCACCGGTGGCGCCACCCAGCACCTCGACCAGCTCAGCGTGGACGATCTTGACCACCTGCTGGGCTGGGTTGAGTGCCTTGGAGACCTCCTCACCGAGCGCGCGTTCCCGCACGCGACCGGTGAACTCGCGCACCACGGAGACGGCGACGTCAGCGTCCAGGAGGGCGCGGCGGATCTCGCGGATGGTCTTGTCGACGTCCGCCTCCGTGAGGCGGCCGTGACCGCGCAGCCCTTTCAGGGACGCTGTGATGCGGTCGGAGAGGTTGTTGAACACGGAGTGTGAGTCCTTCAGGTCGGTCCGGAGGCGTGACGGCAGTCCTCGGCGGCGGCCAGTGTATCGATGAGGCGTCGCTCCTGAGAGGCGGGGAGGCCCACCTCTCAGCCTCTGCTCACTTCCCTGCGCGCAGAGATGCTGAGGCGATGAGCTGTTCCAGCAGGGTGTCAAGGGCACCGCTGCTGCGCTCAGTGGGGGCGATGGCGCCGTCGTCGAACTCTGTGAACAGATTCAGCGCGACCTGGCTGCGCACCACGTGCATGTTGAAGTTCGCCAGGATCTGGCGCCACTGTTCGACGGCCCGCACGCCGCCGTCGGCCCCGTACGACACCAGCGCAGCCGGTTTGTTCTGCAGCTCACCGCTCAGCCAGTCGATCGCGTTCTTCAGGGCACCGGGCACACCGTGGTTGTACTCAGGAGTCACCAGGATCAGCGCATCACAGGCATCGATCGCGGTCGACCACCGCTGCACGGACTCGTACGGGTACTGTGCGCCGAGCGCGGCAGGGGGCGTGGGTGTGTCAACGAACGGCAGGTCGAAGTCCGCGAGCGCAAGCACCTCGTGGTCGACGTCGGCGCGGCGTGCTGCGGCATCGGCCACCCAGCGCGCCACGGTGGTGGCCAGGCGCCCCTCGCGCACGGATCCTTCAACAATGCCGATCTTCATGAGTCCTCCGGGCACGGCGATATCGGCGAGCTGGCAGCCCACCTGTGGTTGAAATATTGAGCTCCAGTGTAGGGCCTGGCTGAACTCGGTTCCTGTCAGCGACAGCGCATCTGTGCTGCAGGTGCAGGTCGCCTCACGCGTCGAGCAGGGCGTCCACGAAGCCGTAGGCGTCGAAGGGCGCGAGGTCATCCATGCCCTCGCCCAAGCCCACCATTTTCACGGGCACTCCGAGTTCACGCTGCACGTTCACCACAATGCCGCCCTTGGCGGTGCCGTCCAGCTTGGTGAGCACAATGCCGGTGATATCCACGGCCTCGCGGAAGACACGAGCCTGCTGCATACCGTTCTGGCCAGTGGTGGCGTCGAGCACGAGCAGCACCTCAGCGACCTGGTCGCCATGCAGACCCTTCTCTGCAACGCGCCGCACCTTGCCCAGCTGATCCATCAGGCCCTTCTTGTTCTGCAAACGGCCAGCCGTGTCGATGATCACCACGTCGACCTCCTGCTCAATGCCCTCCTGGACGGCATCGAACGCGACGGATGCTGGATCTGCGCCATCACGATCGGAGCGGACGGTGTCCACGCCCACCCGAGACCCCCATGTGGCGAGCTGGTCGGCGGCCGCGGCACGGAAGGTGTCGGCAGCGCCGAGCACGCAGCTGCGCTCTTCGGCGACGAGCACGCGGGCGAGCTTGCCCACTGTGGTGGTCTTGCCGGTGCCGTTGACGCCGACCATGAGGATCACCGACGGCACCTCAGTACCGTCCGGGGCGGTGCGTCGGCTGGCCGCCAGACGCCGATCCAGCTCCGGGTCGACGATGCGCACCAGCTCTTCGCGCAGCACCTCGCGCACGGCGGCCGGGTCGGAGGTGTCGAGCACCTTCACGCGGCGCCGCAGGTTCTCCATCAGTTCGTCGGTGGCATCGGGGCCGAGGTCAGCCAGCAGGAGCGTTTCCTCGATCTCGTCCCACGTGCCCTCGTCAACGCTCCCGGAGGTGAGCAGGGTGAGCAGGCCACGGCCCAGGGCGCCTGAGCGGGAGAGCCGCTCGCGCAGACGCAGCATGCGGTCGGTGGCGGGCTCGGGCTTCTCCAGCAGCGCGTCTGCGGGCTGTGCGGGGTCAGCCTCAGCCGCTTGTTCTGCGGCTGTCGGTTCCGTCGTCGTTGCCTCGCGGGCCGCCGGTTCCTGCGCCGACGGGGCCTCAGGGGTGGCCGTCTGCGCA
Organism: Brachybacterium timonense; assembly: GCF_900258505.1. GTDB lineage: Bacteria > Actinomycetota > Actinomycetes > Actinomycetales > Dermabacteraceae > Brachybacterium > Brachybacterium timonense. The sequence goes on along the minus strand of NZ_LT984895.1, from coordinate 1,004,188 downwards.
TCTGTCCCCGTCTGCGCGGGCACAGGCGCCGCGGCGTCACCGGTCTGCGCCTGGTCGTCCGGTTGCTCCCGCACCGTCGATTCCGCCGACGGAGCCGACGACGCGGACGTCTCGGGCGCGGTGAGGGCCGCATCGGCGTCGGGCTGCGCCGTGGGGCGCGAGGGCGCCGACAGGGTGTCGGACCAGGTCGGGGCGGCTGGCCGCTCAGCAACCGCTGTCCCGGTCGAGCGCTGCTGCCCGGATGTGCTGGCCTGGCCGGTCTGTTCGGTGGTCTGCGAAGTCGTGGAGCTGCGGTCACCATCGGACCGCTTGGAGCGCCCGCGCACATAGGCCCAGGCGCCCGCGCCCAGGATCGCGACGCCGCCTCCGGCTCCGGCGATCAGGGCAAGGAGTTCATTCGGATCCACGGGTCACCTCCGGGGTCGCAGGAGCCGACGATGCGGCAGGGCCACAGGCCAGTCTAGGCAGACAGGCCAGGGCGGTCACCGCCGGGCAGTAACGGCCGCAGGACGGGCCGACGGGCGGTGCGGTTCAGTTCCTGGTGCGCGAGCTGTGGCGCGAGTCGGGACGGAGGTGGGCGTCGTCTTCCTCGCGCGCCCGCCGCAGATGAGGCAGGGCGACCAGCAGGAGCAGCCCCAGTGCCACGGCGAGTGCGAGCACCAGGAAGAGCCCTGTGATCACGAAGATGCCTGTCCCCATGACTCCATTGTGCACCGCATCCCGTCATCCACTGTCAGGTGCCGCCCAGGCGACGGCGCGTCCGGGCACACATGAGGGAGTAAGAGGCGAAGGGCGGGATGTCGCCCAGGGGCAGGTGCGGTGAACGGTCCTGTGCGGGCGAGTGGCCTCAGCCGAGTTCGGGGAACCAGATGCCGATCTCGCGGGCGGCCGACTCCTGCGAGTCCGAGCCGTGCACGAGGTTCTGGATCACCGGCAGATCCCACTCGCGAGCCAGGTCACCACGGATCGTTCCCGGAGCCGCCTGCGTCGGATTCGTGGCGCCGGCCAGGGAGCGGAAGCCCGCGATCACGCTCTGGCCCTCAAGGACCAGGGACACCAGCGGACCCGAGCCCATGTACTCGACCAGACCGGGGTAGAAAGGCTTGCCCTCATGCTCGGCGTAGTGTGCAGCGAGCTCGTCGGCGGTGGCGGTGCGCTGGGACAGGGCGATGATGCTGTACCCCTTGGCTTCGATGCGGCGGATGATCTCGCCGCGCAGGGCACGCTCGACGGCGTCGGGCTTGAGCAGGACCAGAGTGCGTTCAGTCGTCATGGAGCCAGGGTAGACGGAAGCGGAGGAACGGTCTGCGTTCGTTCTCAGCGAACCAGGGCGAGAGCCCGCAGCGGCTCGAAAGCGCGCGGGCTGCTCGTTCAGCTCCCCTCGCCGTGCTCGGCGTACCAGCGTGCGTCGATCGCGTCCTTTTCCGCGTCGAGCGTGTGCCCCTTGTACACCCCGTAGATGTACAGGGCAGCGAAAGCGAGGCCAAGCCACCACATCATCGGCACGATCAGCCCCATGAGGACCAGCGGGATCTGCAGCACCATCCCCGCGATGTACGCCCAGGGGGTGCGCCGCAGCATGCTCGCAGCCCCCACCAGGGCGATCGCGATCCCCATGCCGATAACCCACGTGGTCGCGCGGCTGTCCGCGCTGAGCTGGTGGGCGACCAGAACGGCGAAGAACACCACGAAGGCTTCGACCACGAGCGTGGTCGCAGAGAACATTCGTTGCGCGGCGGCTTTGCGTGAGGAGGGGTGCAGGATCCGCCCGATGCCGTGCGGGCGGGGCTGCGTGGGGGTGGTGCGTCGGGCGCTCATCCGTCAACCTCCAGGCCCAGCAGGTCACGCACGTCGGCGGCGAGGGTCACAGATCCGGCGGCGACCACGCCGCCGAACTGGTCACCATCCGCCTCAGCCAGATCCACGGCGGCCTGGATCGCGTCGGGCAGGCTCGCTGTCTCTGTGACCCGGTCCTCGTCGCCGAAGACGTCGCGGGCGAGGTCCGCAAGCTCATCGGCGGGGATCGCACGCGGTGAGGAGGAGTTCGTGATCACGACGCGGTCCAGGAGCGGTTCGAGAATCGCGAGGATCTGCTCGGCATCCTTCTCCTGCAGCACACCGATAAGGCCGATGGTGCGGGTGAAGCGGAAGTTCTCCCGCACGGTGGCCACAAGCGACTCGGCTCCGGCGGGGTTGTGGGCGGCGTCCACAAGGATGGTGGGGGCCTGGCGCACAACCTCGGCGCGCCCCGGCGACGTGACAGATGCGAGGGCTGCGCCGAGCATGTCGCCATCGAGCGGGTCCTGCCCGCCGCCAAGGAACGCTTCGCAGGCGGCGATGGCCAGAAGTGCGTTGTGCGCCTGATGCTCGCCCAGCAGCGAGAGGAACACGTTCTCGTAGCGGCCGGCGATCCCCTGCACAGTGAGCATCTGCCCGCCGACGCCCGGGGTGCGCGAGAGCACGCCGATCTGCTCATCCTCCTGCGCAACCTCACAGCCGAGTGCGCGAACGCGCTCATACAGCACGTCATCGGCGTCAGCGAAAGGCTGCGCAGCGAGGACAGCGATCGCCCGCTCGGTGAGGATCCCGGCTTTCTCCCCGGCGATCTGCGCGATCGTGTCGCCCAGGAAGTCCTGATGGTCCATTCCGATCGGGGTGATGACGGCGACGTCGGGATCAGCCACGCCGGTGGCATCCCAGGTGCCGCCCAGGCCGGTCTCGATCACGGCGACATCGACCGGTGCGCTGGCGAAGGCCTGGAAGGCCATGGCGGTGAGGTACTCGAAGAAGGTCAGGCGAACACCGCCGCGCTCGAGCTGCTCACGATCAACAACCTCGGCGAAGGGTTTGACGTCCTCGTAGGCCTGAATGAAGGCGTCCTCGTCCACGGGCACGCCATCCACAGCGATTCGTTCGACGGGCGAATGCAGGTGCGGGCTCGTGGTGCGGCCGGTGCGCAGTCCGGCTTCCCGCAGGATGCGCTCAATCATGCGGGCGACGGTGGTTTTGCCGTTGGTTCCCGCGATGCGGATGGAGCGGTAGGAGTGTTGCGGGTCGCCCATCAGCTCCATGACCCGCCGGATTCGGGAGAGGTCCGGCTCGATCCGGTTCTCCGGGGCGCGCTCCAGCAGCGCAGCGTAGACCTCGCGCATCCGCGGGGACATCGACGGTGCAGATCGAGGCATCGACACTCCTGGTCACAGTGATGGGACACAACGATGGTAGCGATCATGAAGCCTGCACAGGATGCCGGATCCTCGTGTGGGCACGCGCGCGTCCGCCCCGTCATCGTGCACCTACCGTCGTCTTCCTCCCCAATGCGACTCGTCCACGCCCATCGGGCAGTCGCTGCACGCGCCCTGAGGCCTGTATAGCGTCGTCGCAACGAACAGACGGTGGGAGAACGGACGGACGACATGCCTCACACAGTCGCCCGATGGGGGCAAAGACAGCGCGCTCGGTGCAGGCGCATTCGCGTCGATCTGATCGGGATGCTGCCGCGGCATCCGGCTGTCTCAAGCACATCAGCATGGGGAGTACTGCCCATGGGTGATCAGCATCAATGTCACTACGCTCGTTGTCATCCGCCGACACGGTCGCAGCGCTGCGATCGGCCGACCTGAGATCTGGGGGAACCTCTCGATGATCAATCATCTGTCTCTGCGCGATGCCGTGCTACTCGCGCGCGACGCGGGTGCGGATCCCGCTGACCTGAACCCCATATGGGGCCCGTATCTTCCCGAGCGGGCTCATCCAACCCCCGCTCCCCCGGCAGCCACCTTCGCGGACGTTCACCTCGTGATCCAGGCACTGACCGCCCCGGCCGTGCTCGCATTCAGCGTGACCAGTGCGGGAAGCACGCAGGAGATCCGGATCGCGTGCAGCGAAGACGCAGCCGTGAGCATCGCAGGTCCACCCAATGCTGGTGCGCGCTGGGAGCTCATCCCTGCGCAGGAGGTGATGGCGTGCCTGTCGGCGCTGCTGCCCAGCGGCGGACGATTGGCGGCTGCGGCCGAGATGACGACCGTCGCTGACGACCAAGCGCTCGCTTTCACTGCTGCCCAGCAACAGTCGATCGCACGCAGCCTGCGTGCCGGCGCCACCGTCACTGATGCGCTGGATGCACTGGACGAGGTCGATCCCCGTCTGAGGGACGCGATGCTCAGCACCGCAGACCGCGCGATTCTTGCCGTGAGCATGATCAACACGACGCCGAGCCCTGGAGACGCGGCGCGCATGGCGATGGTGCGGCGCTGGAACGCAGGGAATCTGAGCCTGTACCGCAGTGATAGCGCCCGCCTCGTGGACGGTGTGCATCCCGTTCCTGACGGCGACGTGCTCGGCACGCTCATTCCGATCGCTGCAGAAGCGACTCGAATCGGCGCGGGGAGGGCAGCGGCATGAGTGCGTTCTGGGGAATGAACCCGGAGCAGGTCCGCGAGCACGCTGATACCTGCACATACGGGATTGACCGGCTCGACACGATGCGCGGCACGCTCGAGGGGATCGTGCGTTCTGTCTCCTGGACGGGACCGGACCACGATGAGTTCGTTGCCCGATGGGACGAGATCTCTACCGGCATCCTTGCGGCTGCCGTTACAGATCTACAGGCCAGGGCAGACCGCCTGCGTATCGAAGCCGATGAACAGGACGACGTTTCGGCAGAGGGAGGCGGCTGGTTCAACCAGCTCGTCGAAGCGGTTGCAGAGGCTCTGGACCGGTGGCGTGAGCGTCTGACCGAGGCAATCGACCAGATCGGCAACGGCGTTCGCGATGCGTGGGACGCAGCGACAGATTTCGTCGGCGGACTGATCAGCGACGGCATCGGCTGGGCGTCGGACCGCATCGACGATGCGATCGACTGGGCATCGGATCGTATCGGCGAGGCGAAGGATTGGTGGGCCAGTGACCCGCTGAATCTGGACCGGCCGTGGATGGAGATCCTCACCGATGAGATTGCGCTCCCCGTCCTCGAAGGCGCCGATGCCGTAGTGCGCGGTGCAGGGGATCTGTTCGGCCAGGATTGGGCGATCATCAGTCAGCAGCCCGAGGTCGAGGTCGGTGATCCCCGGCAGGTCACTGACCAGCAGGCACCGCAGTCCCTTGAGGATCTGATTCTCAACAATGACGAGACTCGCCGAACCATCGCCACCGAACCGCCGCACGAATACAACGACTCTGCTGAGGCTCAGGTGCGGGTCCAGACGATCCGTGGTGAGGACGGCGTGGAGCGGTACATCGTGCACGTACCGCCTACCCAAGGCGCCGATCTCCCGAGCGGTCCAGGCGATGCCTGGGACAGGCTGCAGCAGTACGACTCCCAGGGGCAGCCCTTCGGCTGGCCCAACAACATCTACGCGATGGCGGGTCGGGAGAACTCGGGGGCCAACGCAGTCAAGGAAGCGATGGAGGCAGCCGGGGTCCCGGCCGGGGCGGACGTCATGTTCGTCGGTCATTCGCAGGGTGGTCTGGTGGCCTCGCAGCTCGCTGGCGACCCCTCATTCAACAACAGCTCCGGGGAGCCAGGTTCGTACAACGTGACCGATTCCTTCTCCGTGGGCTCGCCTGTGCAGACGAATCGACCTGCGCAGGACTCGACCCAGGTCCTCAACATCTCGCACACGAAGGGGGCCGAGCACGGAGGTGACTTCGTCCCGGCCCTCGATGGGGGCGGTCGTTCATTTGCGAATCCCGGCGGACATCCGCGGCCGAATGTTCACGACATCGAGTTCGGCACCCCGACGCCCGCGTATCCGGTGGATTCGGATATGCATGCTGCGCACGAATCCGTTCAGCGCGACCCGAACAACCTTGCCACGATCGATCCCCATTCCGGCTACTACGGCACGGTGGCGAACAACGGCGACCACCCCGCGCTGCGTGCCCAGCACGACCGGGTCGACGGACGCTACATCGGGCCCGGGGTCCAGATCGTCGACGATGTCGTGGTGGATGCCTGGCGAAAGTAACGGGCATCCACAGTGAGCAGGGATTGTCAGTTCAGGCCGTATCGGTCGTAGAACATGCCCACGGAGATCGGGGTGTTCTGATCCGCACCGATCCACTCGCGCGGCGTGAAGGTGGAGCCGTCCTCGCCCTTCGCTGACATGCCCGTGACCTCGCGGGCGCCGTCCCCCTCATCAAGATCATGCACATAGGTGATGACGATGCGGAACGCCTCGTCGAACGTCTTCTCAAGCTCGTCACGACCCACGTCACATGAGATCGAGCCCCCAAGGGTGCGGCGCAGCCCCCCGCCGCCCCCGAGGGATACATCGCATGAGGTCACGCCATCGATCGCTTCAACGTCCTTGATCATCTGCTGACGTCCGTCTCCGCGGCTGCACCCGGCGAGAAACCCAAGAATCCCCACTGCTGTCCACCTCAGAGTTGTTCGTCGCGCGGTCGCCGTCTCACAGGTCCCGGATCTGCCGATCATCGTCACCCGCCGTCCCTGCTGCGTCTGCTCTGCGCCATACGCCACCTCGCTTGCTCGTGCTGGCGGCTCTGCCGCTCACGCGAGCTCAGCATGTCACACGTCACACCCACGGTGGCTCTGTCCACAGAACACGTGGCTGCGCTGTCGCATCCGCGCGGTTCCGGATCGCCTACCCTCGTACAGAGGGTGACACGACAGGGGCCGACAATGGCACGACGGTGTCGGCTGATCCCGACCGAACGCCGTCGAGCGTCAGGCCTTGGCGACCGACACCGTCACCGCACCGCCCGTGACCTTCTCGGTCGCCGCATGTGCACCATCCGCCGGTGCCGCGGGCACCTGGACGTCCACGGCAAGCACCTCGCCAGCCACCAGCTCCTGGTGAGCGGCGACCGCAGCGACAACGGACTCGTCGCCGTCCACGGTCAGGCGGATGCGGTCGGAGACATCCAGGCCAGCATCACGACGGGCCGACTGGATCGCGCGGACCACATCGCGGGCGGTGCCCTCAGCCTCCAGCTCGGGCGTCACCTGCGTGTCGAGCACGATGAAGTCGCCGCCGCGCAGCACACCGATGGCACGTCCCTCGGTGTCGGCACCGGAGCCGGCCACCAGGTCGAGCGTGTACTCGCCCTCCACGAGCTCAATCCCGCCGGCGGTGACGGTGCCGTCCTCAGCCACTGACCAGTCGCCGGTCTTCGAGCCCTTGATGACCTGCTGCACCTGCTTGCCCAGACGGGGCCCGGCGGCACGGGCGTTGACCACCAGTCGCTGCTCGACACCCATGTGCTGAGCCTCCTCCCCGGCCACATCCAGCAGACGCACGGCCTTCACATTCAGCTCATCGGCGATGATCGCTGCGAAGGGCTCCAGCAACGCCGGCTCGTGGTGGACCACGGTCAGCTCCGCGAGCGGCAGTCGGGCGCGCAGACCCTCCTTCTTGCGCAACGCGTTGCCGGCCGAGGCCACCATCCGGACCTGTTCCATCGCAGCGACGAGCTGCTCGTCGGCTGGGAACTGCGCAGCATCGGGCCAATCGGTCAGATGCACGGAGCGTCCGCCGGTCAGCTGCTTCCAGATCTCCTCGGTCACCATCGGCAGCAGCGGGGCCGCCACCCGCAGCAGCGCCTCGAGCGCCGTGGCGAGCGTGTCGATCGCCTGCTCGTCGCCGGCCCAGAAGCGGTCGCGGGAACGCCGCACGTACCAGTTGGTGAGCATCTCCAGATGCACCTGGATGGTCTGGGCGGCGTCGGCGATCCGCAGCTCGGTGTAGGCGGCGTGCGCCTCCTCGATGAGCATGCGGGTGCGGGCCAGCAGGTACCGGTCCATCACGTCGTCGGCCTCGTAGCGGGTCTGCCCCTGGTAGCCGAGCGGGCGCCTCTCAGCGTCCTTCTCGCCGGCGGCGTTGGCGTACATCGCCAGGAAGCTCCACACGTTCCACAGCGGCAGCACAGTGGTGCGCACGGCGTCGCGGATCTTCGGCTCGTCCACGATGAGGTTGCCGCCGCGCAGGATCGGCGAGCTCATCAGGAACCAGCGCATGGCATCAGCGCCGTAAGCGCGGAACATGTCACGCACATCCGGGTAGTTGCGCAGCGACTTGCTCATCTTGTTGCCGTCCTCACCCAGCACGATGCCGTGGCAGATCACGTTCGAGAACGCGGGACGGTCGAACAGTGCGGTGGCCAGCACATGCATGGTGTAGAACCAGCCACGGGTCTGCCCGATGTACTCGACGATGAAGTCCGAAGGGTAGTGCGATTCGAACCACTCGACGTTCTCGAACGGGTAGTGCACCTGGGCGTACGGCATCGAGCCGGACTCGAACCAGCAGTCCATGACGTCGGTGACGCGGCGCATGGTGGACTGCCCGGACGGGTCGTCCGGGTTCGGGCGGGTCAGCTCGTCGATGTAGGGGCGGTGCAGGTTCACCTCGCCCTTCTCGTCGCGCGGCAGGGTGCCGAAGGCTTCCTCGAGTTCCGCGAGGGAGCCGTACACCTCGATGCGCGGATGGTTCGGGTCATCGCTCTTCCACACCGGGATCGGGGTGCCCCAGTAGCGGTTTCGCGAGATCGCCCAGTCACGAGCGCCCTCCAGCCATTTGCCGAACTGGCCGTGCTTGACGTTCTCCGGCACCCAGGTGATCTGCTCGTTGAGCTCGAGCATCCGCTCGCGCTGGTCGGCGACCTTCACGAACCAGGAGCCGACGGCCTTATAGATCAGGGGCGTACGGCAGCGCCAGCAGTGCGGGTAGGAATGCTCGTAGGAGGCCTCCTTCATGAGGCGGCCGTCGGCCTTGAGGTGGTTGATGATCGGCCGGTTCGCCTCGAAGACCTGCATCCCGGCGATGTCGGCGAGAGCCGTGTCCGCGAAGTAGTCCAGGAACTGGGCGCCCTCATCGACGGAGACGATGACGGGGATGCCATAGCTGGCGTTGACCTTCTGGTCCTCCTCACCGTAGGCGGTGGCCTGGTGGACCACGCCGGAGCCGTCCTCGGTGGAGACGTAGTCGGCGACGGTGACGATCCAGGCGTTCTGGGTGCCCCACTTCTCCCGATCGGCGGAGTAGACGTCCCACAGCGGCGTGTACTCCATATGCTCGAGCTCGGCGCCGGCGTAGGTGCGCTCCCCCGCCGCGGCGAGCGCCTGCTCACCGTCCTCGTAGCCGAGCTCCTTGGCGTAGGCGCCGACGAGCTCGGCGGCGAGCAGGTAGGTGCCCTGCCCGGACGCGGTGCCGTCGGCGGCACCTGCAGGGCCGGCCGGCAGCGTCACGTAGGTGATCTCGGGGCCGACGGCGAGCGAGAAGTTCGTCGGCAGAGTCCACGGGGTGGTGGTCCAGGCCAGGGCCTTCACACCCTCGAGCCCGAGCTGGCGGGCTTTCTCGCCGACGAAGGGGAAGGTGACGGTGACGGACTGGTCCTGGCGCTGCTGGTAGACGTCGTCATCCATGCGCAGCTCATGGGAGCTCAGCGGGGTCTGATCCTTCCAGCAGTACGGCAGCACCGAGTGGCCCTCATAGGCACGGTCCTTGTCGTACAGAGTCTTGAATGCCCACAGGACAGACTCCATGAACGGCAGATCCAGAGTCTTGTAGTCGTTCTCGAAGTCGACCCAGCGAGCCTGGCGCGTGACGTAATCCTCCCACTCCTTCGTGTACTTCAGCACGGACTTCTGCGCCGCGGCGTTGAAGGCACCGATGCCCATCGCCTCGATCTCGGACTTCTCGTTCATGCCGAGCTCGCGCATGGCCTCCAGCTCAGCCGGCAGGCCGTGGGTGTCCCAGCCGAAGCGGCGGTCGACCTTCTTGCCGTCCATGGTCTGGAAGCGCGGGACCACATCCTTGACGTACCCGGTCAGCAGGTGCCCGTAGTGCGGCAGGCCATTGGCGAAGGGAGGGCCGTCATAGAAGACGAACTCTTCGGCGCCCTCGCGCTGGGCGATGGATGCGCGGAAGGTGTCGTCCTTCTCCCAGAAGGCGAGGATCTTCTCTTCGACCTGGGGCAGGTTCGGGGACGGGACGAGCGGGTCTCCAGTGACGGGGTAGACCATGAGCGGGGAACCTCCGGCGAGGGTGGGCGGGCGCTGCGTGCCCGAGGACGCGGTCGCTGCCGATCGGCGGCGCTGGCGCGCGGTACCACCTCGGTTGACTCCCCCGTCGTCGGCTCTGGGCCGACGGGGAGGGGTCCCCTTGTTCCTCAGCTGTGACGGGCTGGTCCCGGCGGGTTCTACTGGGCCTTGATCGCGCTCGCGCACGCCTCGAGCTGTTCTTCCCGCGGCTCACCGGTGATGGCCGGGTCGATGCCGATGCGCCGAGTCTAGCCCCTGCCCACCGATCGAGGGGAAGCCGGTGTCCTCTCCCCCACAGGTCCTGTTGGAACGCGGGCCCGTCGTGCGATGCTGTTCCCCGTTCCGACGCGCATTGCAGGAGGAGTCATCATGTCGCTGTTCGGCGAGCCGTTCACCGCGAAGTGTCTGAAGTCCGGGATCACCGTCGAGGTGGCGGAAGGCCAGTCGCTCCTGCAGGCACTGCTCGATGCCGGTATCTCGATGGATTACTCCTGCGAGGGCGGCGTGTGCGGGACGTGCGTTGTGCCGCTGGTCTCTGGCGAGGTGGAGCACATGGATGAGTTCCTCATGGAGGACGAGCACGACACGCAGATGACCACGTGCGTCTCGCGCGGCGTCGGCGAGATCGAGATCGATATCTGAGCCGGCCCTATCAGCTCAGCAGCGAGCCAGGCACAGCCATTCCGAGCTCGCTGTGCATGTCAGCGCTCCCGCCGTCGCCGACGGCGCTGGAACCGGTCGGGCAGCAGGAACCACAGCACCTCGAACAGCAGGTCGATCAGGAACGTCACCGCTCACCACTTCCGAGAGCAGGCCCGGTGAAGGCCCAGGCGACCCCGAGGATGAGGACGTTCAGCATGCCGACCCCGAGCGTGACCGGCCAGGGCAGCGACGGCCCCAGGACGAGCAGCACCAGCAGCAGAATCGTCGCGAGAACCAGCAGCACCGGGAACAGCATGTCGCGGCCGGTGACGGCCGACGGGCTCGTACGCGATGCGCGGTACCCGCGCTCCTCGGCCGTGCGGCCGGTGCGGGAGGTCGGCACGGTGGCTACGCGCGCCACGCGGTGCCCGCGCGAGGTGAGGGGGATCTCTCCGGTGGTCATCGGGCCTCCTGCCGTCATCGTGCGCTGCGGGCCCGTCATCGAACCCTCGGTGCGATGCGGCTGGGCCGCATCGACGAGGCCCACTTTCCTGCACGCGGCACGGATCAGGCATCAGGCTCGGGTACGGAGGGATCCCTGACTTTCGTCGGGGTCACGACCATCCGGGTCGTCCGACGGGCCGATGCCGGGCCGTCCCGGCACGCACCGGTCTGCGGCCCCTTCCCGAGAGCTGAGCTGCTGCCCACGACCGCGAGCGCGCCGCAGTCCGCCTGACGTCACAGCCCGCGGTGGCGCGCGACCTTATGGTTCGCAGCCTGGGCGAGTGGTCGGATGGTCACGAGGTCCAGCACCACGTGATGCGGAGCGTTCACGGCGTACGCGATGACATCGGCGCAGTCCTCAGCGGTCAGAGGACGGTCCACTCCGTCGTAGACGGCGTCGGCGGCGGCACGGTCCCCGCCGAGCCGCACCAGGGAGAACTCCTCGGTGCGGACCATGCCGGGGGCCACTTCGATGACCCGGATCGGCTCGCCGTTGAGCTCCAGGCGCAGAGCGTCGGCGAGCATGTGCTCGCCGGCCTTGGCGGCGTTGTATCCGGCGCCGCCCTCGTAGGCGGCCTGAGCCGCGGTCGAGGTGAGCAGCACGATGTCGCCGCGCTCGCTCGCCCGCAGGGCAGGCAGCAGTTCGCGGGTGACGCGGACGGCACCGAGCACGTTCGTGTCGTACATGCCCTGCCATTTGTCCAGATCGGCCTCGGCCACGGTCTCCACGCCCAGCGCCCCGCCAGCGATGTTCACCAGCGCATTGAGGCGGCCGCCGAAAAGGTCATCGACCCTCGCACGAAGCGCGGCGACAGACTCGTCACTGGTGACGTCGACCTCGAGCACCTCGCAGCCGGTCTGGGAGGCGAGATGGGCGAGGCGGTCGCCGCGACGGGCGACAGCGAGGACCCGCCACCCGTCGGCGGCGAGGCGAGCGGCGGTGGCGCGGCCGATGCCCGAGGAGGCACCGGTGACGACGGCGGTGAGCGGCGCGGCGGTGGTCATGGACGGAGCCTACGGCGTCGAGCCCGATGCCGTGCCGTCACAGGGATCCAGAGGAACCACCCGGTCTGCAGCGGAGCATTTCCCGGCACCGCCCCGGCCGCTGCGCGACAATGGATCCCGCCCGGTCAGATCGTGGAGAACCGCCAGCGCCGAAGGAGGACTCGTGGCTCGTTCATACGCCACTGTCGGTCAGATGATCACGTACGCCTATGAGCAGGTGGCCCGGTCACGAGCGACCGGGGCGACCGTGCCGCAGAACCGGAGATTCCGTGCACTGACGGGTTCCCTGGTGGAATACATGATGATGTCGCCTCGCAGCCGCGACGCGTTCGTGCAGGTGCTCCTCGGCGGGTCACTGGATCTGGGCAATGTGGTGGCCTCGGCATCCGCGAGCGAACGTCGGCCAGATCTGTCGGCACGCATCCTCCCGCCCGACGGCGCCGACGACGACGGTGCACGCCTGCTCATCGCTCTTGGAATCGGCGGACCGGTCCCCACCGCTCGGGTCGAACGACTCGTGCAGCGCCTGGGTGACTCGTCTCGCTCGCGTCTGCTGCTGATCCAGCGCAAGGTCGATTCGCCTGCACGCGACGACTCCGACGCTGTGGCCGACCGCCGCGTGAGCTCCTCCACCTGGGAGAAGGTGCGCGGGAAGCTCGCGAAGGAAGACTCCGCGCATGCGGATCTGTGGCGAACCATCGGTGATATCGGACTGACGGCCGGGCTGCCGGTGGTGCAGCTGCCCGTGCACCCGTTCACGCTCTTGAACTCCCCAGAGATCGCCATGGAGTTCCGGGCGCACCTGGACGTCTTCCACGCCGCCTGCCGGGCTGCGCTCGGGGTGACACCCCGCTTCTCCACTCGTGCCGACCAGCCGTACCCACTGCTGCAGGCTGGCGACTCACGCGGCCGCTGGGGGCTGCGTTTCGCCGAAGTGTTCAACGGCTCCCCGACGATCGTGGTGCGCAACGGGCGCGTGCTGCATCCGCTGGGGGTCGCCCTGCCCGACGATGCGCAGGATCATGCGGCGTGGGAGAAGGTGCGCGCTGACCTGCGAGCTCAGCGCGGAAACCGCACGGGGACGCCGCCCAAGCATCGGCCGATGATCGGTGTGCCGGCGAACCCGGAGATCGAACCGGTGCGTCGCCTGCTGTGGTCGGTGATGAATCCGGTGCTCCTCGCCGAGCACGGCTTCGTGCTCGCCCCCGCGAAGCACCAGCCGCTGCTCACCGCCAGCACTCTTGCCCTTCGGCTCGAACGACCCGAGGATCCCGACGGCATCACATACACCATCACCGTCGGCGGACAGCGGGAGTGGAGCTCATTGGTGCCGCGCGTACAGCGAGAGGCGAGCGCGCTGCTGCCTGCGGAGGAGTATGCGGTGGCACCGCGTCGCGGCTGGTCCTCCTCCGAGTTCGTCTGGGAGGTCCATCGCGCGCTGTACTCACTCACGGTGCCCGTGCGGCGCCTTCACCGAGCCGAGCGTGCAGCCGCACGAACAACCGACCAGGGACATACCCAGAGCCGCACGGGAGAATGACCCCATGGATTCCACTGCTCAGTCCGAGACCACCAGCGCCGGGGCATCGACCACCAGCGGTCAGTACAAAGTGCGCGGAGGCAAACTGGTCAGCGCCGACGTCACCACGTCAGACGGCCGTATCAGCAGCGTGCACGTGTTCGGCGACTTCTTTCTCGAACCGGATGAGGCGCTCGAGGAGATCGGCGCTGCCCTCGTCGGCCTGCCCACTGACGCCACAGCCGCGATGCTCGCTGACGCGATCCGAGCCCGGCTCGCCGACCAGCCGACGCCGGTGCAGATGATCGGCTTCGACGAGGACGCCGTGGCGATCGCGGTGCGTCGCGCCCTGGGACATGCGAGCTCGTGGGAAGACATCACGTTCGACGTGATCGGCCCGGAGGTGCTGCCACCGGTGATGCATGTGGCGCTTGATGAGGTGCTGCCTCATGAGGTGGCTGCGGGCAGGCGCAATCCGGTCTTCCGCATCTGGGACTGGGACTCGCCGCTCGTGGTGATCGGTTCCTACCAGTCGTTGCGCAATGAGATCGACGCCGACGGGGCTGCGCGCCATGGCATCGGAGTGGTGCGCCGCATCACCGGCGGCGGTGCGATGTTCATGGAGCCTGGCAACTGCATCACCTATTCCCTGGTGGTGCCGACCTCGCTGGTGGAAGGGCTCAGCTTCGAGCAGGCCTACGCATACCTTGACGATTGGGTGATGGGTGCGCTCGCCGAGATCGGGGTGAGAGCCCACTATGTGCCACTCAATGACATCGCCTCGGAGCAGGGGAAGATCGGTGGCGCTGCGCAGCGCCGCTTCGCGGATGGCGTGCTGCTGCATCACGTGACGATGGCGTACGACATTGACGCGGACACGATGATGCAGGTGCTGCGGATCGGCCGGGAGAAGATCTCGGATAAAGGCACTCGGAGCGCGAACAAGCGCGTGGACCCGATGCGTTCGCAGACAGGCCTGCCGCGGGACCAGATCATTGCGGGGTTCCTGGACGCTTTCCGTTCGCGCTACGACTGCCGGGATTCGGCGTACACGCCAGAAGAGCTGGCGACTGCCACGGAGCTGGTGTGCACGAAGTTCGACACCGAGGAGTGGACCCGCCGCGTGCCGTGAGCAGATACGGCGCGTCAGCCTGTGGCGTCGTCGCTGGGCTGACATTGTCGCTGGGCTGATGTTGTCGCTGGGTTCCCCTGCCGCCCCGAACAGTGCGCCCTGCCACGGGGCCCATGGCCACGGCAGTCACAGGGAGCCTGCATCCATGGCTGCGCGTGGCGAACAGCGGGCCCGACAGCAGATGCGCTGCCGAGCCCGCTGTGTGATGGGCGCGTCACGGCGTTCCGGGAGGCCGCCTGATCCCGTGCGGCATCACCGGGTGCGTGGCGTCAGAACAGCCCGCTGTGTTCACCGCCGGTATCGAGGACCGTGGCGGTGCGGGAGTCGACGCTCTGGTCATTCCCGGTGGATTCATCGCCCGAAAGCCGCGCCGTCTGGGTGATCACGATGCGGTTGATCAGTCGTCCCTCCTTCGTGTTCCCATCGCCGAAGCGAAGGCTGGCCACGAGCTGCTCCTCTCCCGCCGGAACCGGATTGGACAGGGTGACGGAGAAGGTGCGCACGGACTCTGCGGCGTCGAATCCGAGGTCGCGCACGTAGGCGCCGTTGAAGCCGCCAGCGGTGATCAGGCGGTCCACACCCTGCGGCCCGTCCTCGGTGTGCACCTCGACGGTGAAGGTGACGGCGGGGAACTCGCCCCAGTAGCGATCGCGGCCTGCGTTACGCAGATGCAGGGCGACAACGCCAGCAAAGCCTGTGGCCTTCGCGCCGGACACGGTGAGGAACGGCTCGAGGTCGAGTGCGGCTGTGGCCTGGGAGCGCGGCGTGGCAGCCTGCGCCGGTACGGCGGCTAGCACGCCGGCCCCACCCAGGGCGGTGGCGGCGATGGCAGTGGCGAAGCCGCGGCGGGAGATGTGATGAGTGTTCATGGGGGTGTTCTCCTGTGCTGTCACGGGCGGGAGCCGACGGGGTTGTCGTAGAGCTTGACCTGGACTTCGTTCTTGATCGGCACATTGGCGCGCCATGCGGTGGGCGTGGACCAAGTGCCGTCGAGCGTGCAGTACTGCTGGGTGCCGGTCATCGCGATGGTGCGGAAGCCGTAGGTGGCTTCACCGGTGTGCCCTGCAGGCACGTCGTATGGGCCGACGGTCTGCCCGACCGTCCAGGACAGCTGGTAGGAGGCCTCAGCCCCGAGCTGTTGGGTCAGGGAGTAGGCAATGCCCCACTGGCCTGAGGCGCTCGAGTTCTCGCCCTTCTTATCGGCGCCGCCACCGATGTTGACGTCGGTCTGTTCAGTGCGCGATCCGTTGACCGTCACGGAGATCGTCTGTGACTTGGAGGTCTCCTGGGTCAGCGGGATCGTGTGGTCGGTCCTGTTGGTGGCTGAGACGGTGCCGACGGGAGTGAAGTTGTCGCGGACCTCGTAGATGACGGTACGGGTGTCTTCCCAGGCGTTGCATACGGGGCGGGGGTTCAGCGTGTTGGCCTTGAGGTGGGCGGATCCGCGGCTGGTCTGCACGATCGGCAGCTCGGCGTTGTTCTCCGGAGTCTCCGGGCCAGTCTCCTCGCTGGTCTCGGCGAATGCCGGCACGGTCATCAGTGCTGCCGCGAGGGCCGCTCCGCCGAGTGCCGCGGTGAGTCGTCCAGTCAGGGACATGGTTCTCCTCCTGTCGATGATCGGAGCGTCAAATGAGCCCCTCTGCTACCGGACAGTAAGCCTCTGCTATTCGCCGCCGCCAGCCGCCTCGCGA
The DNA here is from genome assembly GCF_900258505.1 of Brachybacterium timonense. Taxonomy (GTDB): domain Bacteria; phylum Actinomycetota; class Actinomycetes; order Actinomycetales; family Dermabacteraceae; genus Brachybacterium; species Brachybacterium timonense. The sequence goes on along the minus strand of NZ_LT984895.1, from coordinate 987,689 downwards.
AAGTCAGTACGTTCGACATTCAATTTCATCCTTCTGGTCGATAGCCTGGCCTTTTGTTCATCTACCCCTGATTCGAGCGCCACGTTAGTCAGACAAGAAGCCGCTCAGGCGAGGTTCCTCTCTGGCACTTTTGTCCCAGTGCGCCTCGCGCCCTCGTGACTCTCGAGTCACCACCGGGGAGCTGCGGCCAGAGAGCCCTCACCGGGTCGCTGCGGCCGATGCAGATCAGCGCATCCCGCGCGGCGGAGCACGACAACGACATGGATCCCGTGCGCTCCACCGCGCCGAACCTCCCCACCCGCGCGGCACCGGCGTGGCTTCTCTGTCTGCTCGCCGTTCCCTGCGTACCTCCCCTGCCGCAGGGCACCGGTTGGTTCGTGGCACACACGCCACCCGGAACAGGTGCGTTGCGCACACCGCGGCACCTGGAACAATGGCACCCATGACCGACACCGCATCGCGCCCGACCCGCACCGTTCCTGACCGCCCGAGCCTGGATGGGCTCGAGGAGAAGTGGGACAGGGTATGGAGCGACTCGCAGATCCATGCCTTCGATCGCGAGACCACGCGCGAGCAGGTGTTCAGCATCGACACTCCGCCACCCACTGCCTCCGGCTCCCTGCACATCGGCCACGTGTTCGGCTACTCGCAGGCCGACATGATCGCCCGTTATCAGCGGATGCGCGGCAAGAACGTGTTCTACCCGCTGGGCTGGGACGACAACGGCCTGCCCACGGAACGCCGCGTGCAGAACTACTACGGCGTGCGCTGCGACCCATCGTTGCCGTACGACCCGGACTTCACGCCGCCGCAGGAGGGCGGGGATAACAAGTCCTCCAAGGCGGCAAACCAGCTGCCGATATCACGGCGTAACTTTATTGAGCTGTGCGAGCGACTCACCCGCATCGATGAGAAGTCCTTCGAGGAGGTCTTCCGTACGCTCGGCCTGTCCGTGGACTGGAACCACAGCTACCAGACGATCGACGCCCGCTCGCGTGCCGTGTCGCAGAAGGCATTCCTCGAGAATCTCGCAGCAGGGCAGGCGTACCAGTCCGAGGCACCCACCATGTGGGACGTCACCTACCGCACGGCTGTGGCACAGGCCGAGCAGGAGGATCGCGAGCGGGACGGTGCCTATCACCGCATCGGCTTCACGAAGACTGACGGCTCCGGCGAGAAGGTCTTCATCGAGACCACCCGCCCCGAGCTGTTGCCGGCCTGCGTAGCCCTCGTGGCGCACCCCGATGACGAGCGCTACCAGGACCTGTTCGGCACCACCGTGCGCTCTCCCCTGTTCGACGTTGAGGTTCCGGTGCATCCGCACCGCCTCGCGCAGGCAGACAAGGGCGCCGGCATCGCCATGATCTGCACGTTCGGCGACGCCACTGACGTGATCTGGTGGCGCGAACTGGAGCTGCCCACGCGCTGCGTGATCGGACGCGATGGCCGCTTCATCGCCGACGCCCCGTGGATCACCTCCGAGCAGGGGCAGACTCGCTACGCCGAGCTCGTTGGTCTGACGGTGTTCAGCGCTCAGAAGCGTGTGGTCGAGATGGTCACGGAGACCGGCGACCTGGTGGGCGAGCCGCGCCGAATCACTCACCCGGTGAAGTTCTACGAGAACGGCGACAAGCCACTGGAATACGTGACCAGCCGCCAGTGGTACCTCACCAACGGTGGCCGCGATCACGGCGAGGATGGCCTGCGCTCCCAGCTCATCGCTCGCGGTCAGGAGCTCACGTGGCATCCCGCCCATATGGAGGCGCGCTACCGCAACTGGGTGGAGGGGCTCAGCGGTGACTGGCTGATCTCCCGGCAGCGTTTCTTCGGCGTGCCGTTCCCGATCTGGTACCGCGTGGACGCCGACGGAAACGTCGACTACGACCGCGTGCTCACCCCCTCGCACGATCAGCTGCCGATCGACCCGACGATCGACGTCCCGGAAGGCTTCGAGGAGTCGCAGCGCGGTGAACCGGGTGGCTTCGTCGCCGACCCTGACATCCTCGACACGTGGGCGACGAGCTCGCTCACCCCGCAGCTTGCCGGCGGCTGGCTGCACGACCCGGAGCTGTTCGAGCTCGTGTACCCGATGGATCTACGCCCGCAGGGCCACGACATCATCCGCACCTGGTTGTTCTCCACAATCGTGCGTTCACACCTGCAACTGGATGAACTGCCGTGGAAGCACGCGTCGATCAACGGCTGGATCCTAGATCCGGACCGCAAGAAGATGTCGAAGTCCAAGGGCAACGTGGTCACCCCCATCGGTCTGCTGCACCAGCACGGTTCTGACGGGGTGCGGTATTGGGCTGGTCGCGCCCGGCAGGGCGTGGACACCGCTTTCGACGAAGGCCAGATGAAGATCGGCCGGCGCCTCGCGATCAAGATCCTCAATGCCTCGAAGTTCGCGCTCGGCTTCGGTGAGGCGCCGACGGATCCTTCCGGGCAGCTCGCGGCAGACCCGTCGGCTGTCACCGCGCCGCTGGACCGATCGCTGCTGGCGGCGCTCGCGCAGGTGGTCGACCAGGCCACCGCCGCACTGGAGGATCTGGACTATGCGCGAGCCCTCGAGGTGGTCGAGCCGTTCTTCTGGACGTTCTGCGATGACTACATCGAGCTCGTGAAGGCTCGTGCACACGGGGACGCCGACGATCCGGCAACCGCCTCCGCACGGGCGGCCCTCGCGATCGTGCTGGACGTGCTGCTGCGGCTGTTCGCCCCGGTGATCGTGTTCGCCACTGAAGAGGTGTGGTCCTGGTGGCGGGACGGCAGCGTGCACACGCAGCCCTGGCCGGAAGCGGCCCCGCTGCGCGCGGCCGCGGAGGGCGCGGATGCGGCGCTGCTGGGTGCGGTGTCGCAGGCGGCGATCGCGGTGCGGCGCATCAAGTCGGATGCGAAGGTGTCGCAGAAGACCCCGATCCTGTCGTTCACGCTCACGCTGCCGCAGGGCGCGGTCGACCACATCGAGGCGGCCCGCGGTGATCTCGAGGCGCTCGGCCGGATCGAGTCGATGACGCTCGCGTGCGGCGGCGAGGAGATCACGGTGAGCGACGTCGAGCTCGGCGAGGCGCCGCCGAAGCCCGCACGGAACTGAGGCACGGGCGCAAGATTCCGCCTTTCGAGCGATCCCAGGAGGACTGACAGCATGACCCGCACGTTCCGCGCCGGTCCGGCGATGCTGTTCATGATCATCGGGCCCTTGCTGCTGGCCGTGGGACTGCTGTTCAGCGTGGTCGGCGTGATCGCACCGCTCGTCACGGGCGACAGCACGCTGTTCGCTTTCCTGGTAGGGCTGCCGGTGTTCGGCCTTACCGGCCTGGGGATGCTGCTGCTCGGTCTGCGGTCCCGGATGGTGCTGCGTCCCGACGGAGTCGCGTGGCGCGGCATGTTCGGGCCGGAGCAGTCGGTCTCGTTCGTGGCGATCCAGGCGATCCAGCCGCCGGATATCCATGGTCGCGGCCCCGCGACTGCGCTGCTCCATCTGCGCGACGGGAACGTGGTCGCACTGACAGCGCTGCGCCGCGCCCCTGACGAGGGCACCGTCCACGATCCGTCGCTGAACCGGGCGATGCGTGCTCTCCAGGAGGCGCATGCCGCGTGGTGGGCGGCGAACCCGCGCGGATAGCAAGCAGCGGGCTGGTCCCCCGCCGCAGTCCGGGGGAAGCCGACCCGCTGTCGACGTCAGCTCACCAGTTCCAGGGCATCCGGTCGTTCACCCAATCACCTGCGCTGTGCAGCGCCGAGCCGCCGTCGCAGATCGCATCGTCCAGGTTGTAGTCGCCCGGCGTGAACGTGTCGACGATGGCGTTCGGGTGGAGCGCGATCTCCGTCGAACCGCCGAGACCGAGCTCCGCAGCCAGGCTGCCGCCCACGGAGATGGAGATCTCGTCGGTCGAGATGGTCTGGCCCGCAGCGATGCTCGCCCCGGCGCCCGCCTTCTCGCTGATCGACGTGGATCCGGAGAACCAGCCGCCCGGGCTGGTCGCTTCGAACTTCTCCGTGACCTGGGCGCCGGCGAACGCACCGGCGTCGAAGCCCGTGCTCCAGCCGTTGATCTGGCCGTCGTCGTTGCGCGTGGCGTGACTGTACCCATTGGCATGCGCTTCCGCGCCGGCGTAACCGGTAACCGTCACGGCACTGGACGAGCCGAGCAGGCCGTCCCCTTTTACGCTGGTCTCTCCGTACGCGCCGATGCCTGCTCGTCCCCCCGCGCTGAACCCGTCGGGCCCGATGGTGCCTCCCGCCTCGGCGTACCCTTCGGCGCCAAGGCGTCCGCTCGCGTCCACGCCCATCCCGAAGGGCCCGTTCAAGCGCTCATCGAGGCCGACTTCGACGCTGCCGCGCGCGCCCACCGTTCCCGTCATATTGCCGTAGGGGTCGGTGGTGGCGGAGGCGCCAGCGCTGCCGTTCGCTCCCGCGTGGACGTCCAGGAAGCCGAAGTCCTCATCGATCTCGCGCCCGGGGAGCAGGTCACCGCGGCCATGCAGCTGATCGCCAACTGGCCGATCCTGCCCGTACATCTGGCCCTTCGACCCGAAGCCCGAATCGCCGTAGAACTCTTGCGGCCCCTTCTCACCCCCACCGGTGAACCAGTCGCCCAGCCCCTGCCGGAGCGCATCGATGACGCCCGGGGTCAGCGGCGAACCGACACCGCCGGGTGGGAACGGCGACAGTCCGGGGCCGAAGTACCGGTCGATGAAGTCGCGGATCTGGTCGAGGACGGAGCCGTCCGACGAGCTCGAGGTCTGGTCCTGCTCGTCGGCGTGCTGCGTGATCTCGTCGCCCTTGGCGCGGATGTCGTCGGCCTTCGCGAGCATCCCCGGCTTGATCGTGCCGTGCCACAGGGCGCGGAAGGCGATCGCGTCAGGTCCGAGCCACGGCACCGAGTCGACGAAGGCGGACACGGCCTCGGTCGTGTCGACGATGCACTGCGCCCCCTGGGCGCAGGCGGCACCGTGCTGACGCATCTGATCTGTATCGCCGCCCAAGAACCCCGACATCGCGCATCCCCCGTTTCATGACCTGCCATCAATGACATAGACGCTACGGAGATCCCTGCATGCGCTCCATGGGGACTACTCCCCATGCCCGACGCGGGATGTGCACGCGATCCGGGTGACGGCTGTGTCGGAGCGCCACGCGGCCGCTCCATCCCGCCGCACGTCGATCCCGCCCCACAGCGGTACGGGCCGGTCGGCGCCTCGCATAGTGTGGGCTGGTCCCGACGCTGGTCGCGCTCGGCGGTGGCCTTTTCATCCTGTGGATGGCGCGGCGCGCTCGCCTGGAGATCGCTGAGCAGGGGGTTCGCCTGGTGCGGCCTCCTCAGCGCGCCGCAGCAGCTCATCTGGTCGCAGGTGCAGCGCATTCTTCCGGCGCCTGCCGGGAGCGACTCGCGGATCGCGGCGATCGCGGTTCTCGCCGACGGTTCCGTCCGCGAGGTCCGGGCGCTCTGGGAATCGCCGACGTCAGTGTCCGCGGTGCTCGGCATGTCGGATCACAGTCGCGCGTACGCGACGCTCGTGCAGGCGCACCAGCAGGTTCTCGGCCAGCGCGCCTGACCACGCGCACGCGCCGCCGTTACCGCGCGTGTCCTTCAGTGGACCTCGCGGACGTGCCCGGCGTCCGGCAGCAGCGGCCACGCTCAGCGCACGACTTCGCGCGTCGTCCCGTCGAGCCGGCGGGTCCAGCCCCGTCCATCGAGATGCTCGAGCAGCGGGATCGCGACGCGTCGCGTCGTGCCGAGCGCCTGACGCGCCTGGCTGGTCGTGAACGGCTGGGGCAGCGCCGCGAGCTCCCGCATCGCGAGCGCCGGGGCGGTCGGGAGGAGCACGACCCCGTCGTCGAGGCGCAGCAGGCGCCCCTGCCGCGCAGCGGCCGCGATCTCCTTCGGCCCGAGCTTCAGCGCGGCGAGATCATCCGCTTCCGGGGCGGCGAACGGCTCGGCGCGCAGCCGCTTCTCGAGCGTCGCGATAGCGCTCTCCGCGGCGCCCATGCCCTGCACGGTCTTCGGATCCCGGATCCGGCCATCCCGCTGCTCCAGACCGCTCGCGCGCACGACCGCATCGAGCAGGATCGGATCGGGCAGGGCGAGCGCATCCTGGGCTGCCTTCGCGGGGAGGCCCGGGGCGAGCGGATGTTGCCGCGCATGCGCTGCGACCGTGTCGCGCAGAGCCGATGTCCAGCCGTCGAGCGCCGCCCCATCAACGAGCCACTCCCCGACACGGCGCACCTGTGCCGGCGGCGGCTCAGGGATCACGATCCCGAAACGTGCCAGGTCGGCGGCGCGCACGGCGCGGCGTCGGGCGACCTCGAGGGTGACATCGCCCGTCGGCCCCATCTGCGTGAGCGTCTCCGCGCGACGTGCCCCGTCACCGCGACGGTCCAGCCGCGGCGGATCCACATCGAGCACGAGCGCCCCCGTGCGCACCGGATGCTCGCCGCTGCCGCGCAGCACGACCCGGTCCCCCACCATGAGCGGCAGCGGTCGGGCGAGGCTGAGCCGGGCATGCGCGGCACCGAGCGGACGCACCCGCGCCGGCACCGCCGCGGTTCCGACATGCACGACGATCTCCTCGGGGGCGTCGGCGAAATCAGCGCCGGTCATGGCCCGCACATCCAGCAGATCGCTGCGGTGGAACGCGCCCGGGGTGAGCAGTGCGTCGCCGCGTCCCACCCGGTCAGCATCCACACCGCGGAGGTTCACGGCGACCCGGCTCGTCGGACCGATCTGGTCGACCGCCCCGCCGCGGGACTGCAGGGACCGGACGACCACTTCCCGATCCTCGTCGGCACCGAGCAGCTCGAGCCGGTCTTCCCGGTGGATCGTCCCCGCAGCGAGCGTGCCGGTCACGACCGCGCCCGCGCCAGAAGCGGTGAACGCGCGGTCGAGCCACATCCGCACCGGCGCCTCAGCTGCCGGGGCGGGCAGGTCCGCGAGGAGCTCGCCGATCGCGGCGCGCAGCTCCGGCAGCCCGTCGCCGGTCACGGCGCTGACCGGCACGATCGGGGCGTCGGCGAGTCCCGTGCCGGCGAGCTCGTCACGCACCTGCGCGGTCGTCTCGCCGACGCGTTCCGGGGCGAGATCCGCACGGGTCAGTGCGATGATGCCGCGGTCGATGCCGAGCGCAGCGACCGCATCACGGTGGTCGTCGGACTGTTCCCGCCACCCCTCATCGGCAGCGACGACGAACAGCACGATCGGCGCGGGACCGAGCCCGGCGAGCATGTTCCCGAGGAACCGCTCATGCCCCGGCACATCCACGAACGACACGCTGCGGCCCGACGGCAGGCGCGTCCACGCGAAGCCGAGATCGATCGTGAGACCGCGACGCTTCTCCTCCGCCCACCGGTCCGGTTCGATACCTGTGAGCGCCCGGATCAGCGTAGACTTGCCGTGGTCCACATGCCCCGCAGTGGCGATGACCTGCATCAATCCGCCTTCCCCTGCGCTTCGGTGAGCGCTGCAGCAACGGTCTGCGCGACCGTGCCGTCGAGCTCCTCGGGGATGCAGCGCAGATCCAGCAGGCAGCGGCCATCGCGCACGGTGCCGACGATCGCCGGGTCTCCACCGCGCAGCAGCGGTGCGAGCGCGGCGGGCAGGGCGAGCGCCCACCCGGAGATCGGCACCTCAGCGCCGCCCCCGCCGCCGACCCGACCGTCATGCGGAACGACCTCCCCGCCGACCCGGGCGGCGAGACGCTCCGTGCGCTCGCGCAGCGCCGACGGGTCCGTGCGCAGGTAGGCGAGCACCGGGGGCGTCGGTCCCTCGAGGGTCGCTTCGATCGCGGCGAGAGCCAGCTTGTCGGCGCGCATCGCGCGGGCCAGCGGATGCCGGGCGAGCCTCGCGATGATGTCGGCGCGGCCGAGCAGGATCCCGGCCTGCGGGCCGCCGAGCAGCTTGTCGCCGCTGGCGAGCACGAGATCGGCGCCATCGGCGAGGGCCGAGGGCAGATCCGGTTCATCCGGCAGCAACGGATCCGGCGCGAACAGGCCGCTACCGATATCGACGATCAGCGGGATGCCCGCGTCGCGGCACGGCCCGGCGAGCTCCGCAACCGGGACGCTGCTCGTGAACCCGGTGATGCGGTAGTTCGAGGCGTGGATGCGCAGCACCGCGGCGGCGCCGCCGTCGATCGCGCGCGTGTAATCAGCCAGGTGCGTGCGGTTCGTGGCGCCGACCTCCCGGATCCGCGTCCCGGTCGACGCGATCAGGTCCGGCAGCCGGAACCCTGCCCCGATCTCGATCAGCTCACCGCGAGAGATCACCACCTCGCCGGTACCGGCGAGCGCGGTGGTCGCGAGCGCGAGCGCCGCCGCACCGTTGTTGACGATCAGCGCATCCTCCGCGCCGGGGCACGCTGCGAGCAGCGCGGCGCGGGCGGCGGCGCCGCGGCGGGACCGGGCACCCGTCGCGAGGTCGAACTCGACGTCGGTGTATCCGGCGGCGTCGAGCAGTGCCTGCTGGGCGAGCGGCGACAGCGGCGCGCGACCCAGATTCGTGTGCACGACGACGCCGGTCGCATTCAGGACCGGGCGCAGCGATGAGGCGGTGCGGGTGCCGAGCGCATCGAGCACAGCGTCGGTGACCTCGTCCGGGCTGATCTCGCCGCGGCGCGCCCGATCCTGGGCGGCGCGCACGACCCCGAGCACGACCTTCTCCCCCATCGCCGCGGCGGCCCGAGCGACCGCCGGATCGGCCATCAGATGGTCGGTGCGGGGGATCCGCCGGCGCGGGTCCTCCTCGGGGGCGGCAGCATCGGCGCTCACGGGGACCTCCTGCGGGGAAGAAGCTTGGCGGAGGCGGACGGGAATCGAACCCGCCAGACCGAGATGCTCGGTCTCACTGGTTTTGAAGACCAGGGTGCCCACCAGGACACGTACGCCTCCATGCGATGACGGTGCAGGTCAGGGCACGGCTTTGCGTGTCGACGATGGTACTCAGATCTGTCGCGCATACGAAGTGAACACATGAGGCGCCCGGGTTGCCGTCGGCCATCATGGTATCGCGCCTGGTGAGGGTCGACGAATTTTTCCGCGCGAAGCTGCGAGAAGCAGCGACTCCCAGGCCCGTCTCCCCCGGGACTCGTGACGGCACGTCCGTGGGCGCAAGCTAGTGGCCCGCGCTCAAGTGGGCGAGCCGTTCGTGGCTCATGAGATGGTCCCGCACCTCATCGAGGTCTTGCACGAGGTCGTCAAGCGGGATGGAGGTGCCATTCTCATAGCGGACCGCCACGCTCGCGCCATGCAGCTCAAGGTACGAGTTCCGAATGTCCGGGTACAACGCGGAAACGACGTCGTTGACGCCGAATCGAAGTCGCACACGGCTGCCCACTCGTTGTTCGCCTCTGTGTGAAGCGCAGGCCCCGCCCGGCGGTGCGAATCGGCACGGGCGAGATGACGCCCGAAGTCGAGCACGTCTCACGCCACAGCGAACTGGTATGTGCGCGCCCCGGCTGCGGCACGCTCACCGGCGTGCTCTGAGAAGAGAAAGGTGAAAGCAACGTCATCCGGGCGGAACAGGGGCAGGACGTTGTCGGAGATCTGCTCGATCACCGCATGCCGCGTCGTACGCGTGTTCACTCGGAGGTCCATGTCAAGTTCGGCAGTTCCCGAGTCGGAATCGAGGGTGGCGCAGATCGATCGGAACGTACCTCCGGGGAAAGCTCGCAGCACACTCTCACCGATAGCTGCGATGAGTGACTGGTGATCTTCCGTAGTGGGCACGCGCGCTCCCCCGCTCTCTTGGTGTCCTACGAGCATGCCATCTGCGATGACTCTCCGCTTATGCTTTGCTGACTGCCGCACCAGCGCACGCCGGTGCCCCGCCCGGCCTGCCCAGCGGAGTTCCCATCCGCGTGTATCGGAAGAGGCCCTCGGCCCAGGCCACGACTGCTCGTCGTCCTATACTCGAAGCATGAGCAACGACGCACACGATGCATCCGTCTCGGACACCCCTGCAACTCCCCCCGTCCGCTTGACCACGATGGCGCACGGCGGCGGGTGCGCCTGCAAGATCCCGCCGGGCGAGCTCGAAGAAGCGGTCGCTGCCCTCGCGGGACAGCAGTTCGATTCGGTGATCGTCGGTCTTGACGACGGGGACGACGCCGCCGCTGTCCGGGTGCGGGATGACCTCGCCGTGCTCTCCACTGCCGACTTCTTCACCCCGGTCGTCGACTCCCCGTTCGATTGGGGGCGGATCGCGGCGGCGAACGCCCTGTCCGACATCTACGCGATGGGCGGCACCCCGGTCGTAGCGATCAACCTGGTCGGCTGGCCGCGCGACGTGCTCCCCTTTGAGCTGCTGCAGGAAGTGCTGCGCGGCGGTCTCGCGGTCGCGCAGGAAGCGGATGTTCCGGTGATCGGCGGGCATTCGGTCGACGATCCCGAACCGAAGTACGGCATGGCCGTCACCGGGACCGCGCATCCGGATCGTCTGCTGCGCAATGATGCGGCGAAGGCTGGGCTGCCGCTCACCCTCACGAAGCCGATCGGCGTCGGACTGTTGAACAACCGGCAGAAGACCACCGGTGAGGTGTCCGAGGCGGCGATCGCTACGATGACGCAGCTGAACCGGGAGGCTTCGCTCGCCGCGCTCAAGGCCGGGGCGAAGGCCGCGACCGACGTCACCGGGTTCGGGCTGCTCGGCCATCTGTTCAAGATGTGCCGGGCCTCCGGCGTCGGGGCTGTGCTCGATCTCCCGTCCGTCCCGCTCGTGGACGGGGCTCTCGAGGCGCTGCGGGGCGGGTTCATCTCGGGCGGTACGCGCCGCAACCTCGACTGGGTGCGCGACAGCGTGCGCGCCGGCTCGGGAATCAGCGAGGAGGACCTGCTGCTGCTCGCCGACGCGCAGACCTCGGGCGGTCTGCTCGTCGCCGGTGAGGTTCCCGGCTACCCGGTGATCGGCGAGCTTGTCGTGGGCGACGGCATCGATGTGCGCTGAGAAGCGCACACCGGATGCGGCGAGCTCTGATCTCGAGCGCACTCAGCAATGCGCAACGGCCCCGGCGAGCAGATGCTCACCGGGGCCGCTTGTCGCTCAGGGCTTGCCCTCAGGTCTCAGCCTGCCGTGGTGATCGAATCGTCGGTGATACCCGCTGCACGTCGTGCAGCGAGGCGCGCCTTCTGCGGCTCGATCACACGGCGCGGATCCTTCACCGACTCCAGGCCGGCGCCAAGAACGCCGAAACGGGTGAGCACGGACGACGCGAGTAACGCCGCACCGCTGGCTACTGCCACGGCGCGAGACTTCCCGGCGAACAGGGTGCCGATGCCACCGGCGATTGCGAGACGCTCGGCCCACTTCAATTTCGTGCCGGCCTCATCGGTCTCCAGCGGCTCCCGCTCGAGCGGGTGCATGGACTCCTTCATGCGGTGCATGGAGACGACGTCGCCGATCACACCCGCCGCAGCGAGAATGCGGGCGGGCCGCGCCTGCGTGGTGGGGCTCATGATCATCGCGGCACCACCGGAGGCGAGGCTCGCCGAAGAGGCGAACAGGAAGGGCAGATGTTTGCGGCCAGCGGCCCAGGTGGGGACCGCCGTGTCGCCCAGCAGCGCACCGGTGTAGGAGGCTAGCAGTGGGGCGAGTGCCGCCTGGCCGAGCGTCACGGGGCCCTCGGTGGAGTAGACCAGCGGGCGGACCTTCTGCAGCGGCAGGCGCTGCTGCGTCATACGATCCACTTCGATGGCGCCGAGCACGCCCGACAGCGTGCTGAATGACGCAAGCACCCAGGTGCCCAAGCTCATCGGGGAGGTCACCTTGATGGTGCGCATCATGTGAAGGAACCGCTCAGGGCGGCCCAGGTCCTCGATCAGAGCCGCGGTGCCGATGCCCACCGAGCCAAGCGTCACCAGACGGGTCGCTCGACGCATCTCCTCGCGACCGGTCACGTGTGCCCCGGCACCGAGCAGTGCCGACCCGCCCGCAAGTCCACCCAGGAACAGGTAGAGGGCGATCGGGCCACGCCACGGCGGAGCTTTCACCACGGGGCGGCCGTAGTAGGACTCGAACTGCATGTCGCCAGCGTTGGTCATCTCGCGCATGCCGGACGCCTCGCCAGCGCCCCGCCGGCGCCGGTTCTGGCCGGCCATCGCAGCCTCGGCTGGCGTGGTGGCGTCCTCGCCCTCGATTCGCTTGCGGCGCCGCTGCCCGGACTCCTCCGGACGGTAGCTGTCGAAGGAACTGGTCATCGTCGGCCTCCTGCGAAAGCGAGAAGGGCGGCGGCAGCCATGCCCACCGCGGCGATCCCCACGCGGGCGTACATCGAGGGCAGGTCCTTGGTGGGAACCTGCGGATCCGGTGGCAGGCCGTACACCTCGGGCTCATCCAGAAGCAGGAACACTGAGCCGGTGCCGCCCACGCCGTCCTTGGAGTTCGCGCCGTACAGACGTGCTTCCGTCATGCCGCGTTCATGCAGTTCACGCACACGCTCCTGTGCGGAGGCGACCATGTCCTCGCGGGTACCGAACTTGATCGACGTGGTGGGGCACGTCTTCGCGCAGGCGGGCTGCTCCCCATCCACCAGCCGGTCGTAGCACAGCGTGCACTTGTGGGCGGTGCCCATCTCCTTGGCTTCCGTATCCACGCGCGGATCGCGGGATTCCTTCGGGGAGATGGTGCCGTCGTCGCGACGCTCGATCACACCGAACGGGCAGGCGCCCACGCAGGTGCCACACCCATTGCAGATGTCCTGCTGCACCACCACACTGCCATGCTCACTGCGGAACAGCGCGCCCGTGGGGCACACGTCCAGGCACCCAGCGTTGGTGCAGTGCTTGCACACGTCCGAGGACATGAGCCAGCGGAACTCCGGGGTGTCCGGCGGTGTCCGGTCCACGTCACTGAGATCACCCTCGGGCAGGGCACCACGTGCGGAGTCCGGTTTCTTGCCGATGGTGGGCATGCCCAGGCTCACCAGGCGTCGGCCTGATTCGCGGGCTTCCTCGATGCGTTCCCGGCCCTGTTCAACGAATGCCACGTGCCGCCAGGTGTTCGCGCCCAGGGCTCCGGTGTTGTCGTAGCTCGAGCCGAGGATCTTGCGTTCCCCGTCGGCCGGGTTCTGGTTCCACTCCTTGCAGGCGACCTCACAGGCTTTGCAGCCGATGCAGATCGAGGTGTCGGTGAAGAACCCCTTGCGGCTGTGGTCGTGTCCCCAGCCGGTGTCGACGATCGGCCCTTCCGGTCCGGACAGCAGCGTCATCGCGGCTCACCCTCCTTCGCTGTGGTCTCTCCGCTCGGGGCTGCGCCGGCTTCATCCGAGCCGGCGACCTCAATCGGCACCGCGTCTGACGAATCCTTCGCGCTGTCATGACCCAGCGGGTCATGCTCGCGCAGCACCGGCTCCGCCTCGACGATGCCGGCCCGTAGCTGATACTCGCGCACCAGCTCACGTAGCGCTGCACCTCGCGGTCGGCGACCCGGGCGGATCGCGCACTGGTTGTTCTTGCTGCCCTGGATCTGGGTGTTCACATCCAGGTTCATGCCGATCAGGTCATTCACGGCATCACCGGTGACGATCGCCTCCTTGCCGCGCGCCCAGTGGTAGGGCAAACCGATCGTGTGAACGGTCTTCCCGCCGATCTCCAGCGGCGTCATCCGCTCAGTCACGAACACACGTGCCTCGATCGCGGAACGAGCCGAGATGATCGTCATCCAGCCGTAGGGCTCCAGGCCCAGCTCTTCGGCAAGTTCCGGGGAGACCTCGCAGTACAGCTCCGGCTGTAGCTCAGAGAGGTACGGCAGGAATCGACTCATGCCACCAGCGGTGTGGTGCTCCGTGATCCGGTACGTGGTGAACACATACGGATACACGCCGGAATCCGCACCGGTCACGCCGGGTGAGTTGAGGTTGTCCTCATCGCGGTCCGGGTGGATGCCGGTGGGCGGGGTCTGCTGCGAGTACAGCGGGTTGACCACCATAGATTCGGGGCCCTCATAGTGCGTGGGCAAGGGGCCGTCGAGCATGCCCGTCGGGGCGAAGAGCCACCCGCGCCCATCGGACTGCATGATGAATGCGTCGGTGCCTGCGAGTCCTGCCGGACCGCCCTTGGTGACATCACCCGGATCATCGGGGCGCTTCGTCGGCGGGAAGTCAGGCACGTCGTTGCCGACCCACTTGCCCTGCTCCTCATCCCACCAGATGTGTTTCTTGCGCTCGGACCAGGGACGGCCCTGTGCATCCGCAGAGGCGCGGTTGTACAGGATGCGGCGGTTCGCGGGCCATGCCCAGCCCCAATCAAGGGCGACAGGGCTCTGCTCCTTACCCGAGGTACGACGCCGCGAATGGTTCACGCCGTCCTTGAACACGCCCGCATAAATCCAGCAGCCACCCGCGGTGGAACCGTCGTCCTTCATCTCGCCGAAGGCCCCGAGCAGCTGCCCGGCCTTCTCTCCGGTGAGGTGGCGGCCGTTGATCTCCTGCAGCACGACCTCCGCATCGGGCTCGCCGTGCTCGTCCACCGGGTAGTCCCAGGTGAGTTCGAGCAGCGGACGATCCCGCTCATCGGTGGAGTCCTTGAGCTTCTCGCGGATACGAACACCGAGGTCGTAGATGAACTCGAGCTCGCTCGTGGCGTCATCGGGCGCCTCGGCACCGCGGTCGCGCCACTGGAGCATGCGCTGGGTCTGCGTGAAGGACCCGGCCTTCTCCATGTGGTTCGCCGCAGGCAGGAAGAACACCTCGGTGCCGATGTCCTCGGAGCGGACCTCACCGGACTCGATCTCCGGGCCGTCCTTCCACCAGCTGGCCGACTCGATCATGTAGTAGTCACGCGCCACCAGCCACTTGAGATTGGACATGCCCTGCCGCTGCAGGCGGCCGTTAGCGGAGCCCACCGCCGGGTTCTGCCCCAGCAGGAAGTAGCCGTCAACCCCACCGTCCAGCATGCGCATCAGCGTCTGATAGGTGCTGTGTGCGCCGGTGAGCTTCGGCAGGTAGTCGTAGCAGTAGTCGTTCTCCGCCGTCGCGTGATCGCCCCACCAGGCCTTCAGCAGGTTGATCGTGTAGACGTCAGCGTTGGCCCAGAAGCCCTTCTGCTCCTTCTTGCCGACAGCCCGCGTATAGGCGTGGAGTTCGTCCTGACCCACCTTCGGCATCGGCAGGTAGCCAGGCAGCACGTGGAACAGGGTGGGCAGGTCGGTGGCGCCCTGGATGTTGGCGTGGCCACGCATGGCCATGATGCCGCCACCAGGACGACCGATGTTGCCCATGAGCAGCTGGAGCACTGCCGCGGTGCGGATCATCTGCGCACCACCCTGATGCTGGGTCCAACCCAGGGCGTACGCGAAGCACGTGGTCCGCTCACGACCGGAGTTCTTCGCGATCATGGTCGCGAGGTACTCGAAGTCCTCGCGAGAGATACCACAGTACTGCTCAACGAGCTCCGGCGTGTAGCGCGCGTAATGCTTCTTCAGCAGCTGGAACACGCAGCGCGGGTGCTGGAGGGTCTCATCACGCTCGGGCACACCACGGTTGACGCTGTCCTCATCGCCGGCGTAGCGCCATGTGGAGAGGTCATAGGTGCCGGTCTCGGGATCGAAACCGGAGAACAGGCCATCGAGGTCTTCAGCGTCGGCGTACTCGTCAGTGATGATCGTGGACGCGTTCGTGAACGTGCGGACGTACTCCTCGAACCACAGATCGTTATCAAGCACGTACTTGATCACGGCGCCGAGCAGGATCACGTCCGAGCCGGAGCGGATCGGGATGTGCCGATCAGCGCTTGCCGAGGTGCGCGTGAACCGCGGATCCACATGGATCACGGTGGCACCACGCTTCTTGGCCTCCACGACCCACTGGAACGCGACCGGGTGCGCCTCGGCCATGTTCCCGCCCTCGATCACGATGAGGTCGGAGTTCGCGAAGTCCGCAACATACTGGGTGGCGCCGCCGCGCCCGAACGAGGCTCCCAAACTGGGAACCGTGGCGGAGTGTCATATGCGGGCCTGGTTCTCCATCTGGATGGCCCCTGCTGCGGTGAACAGCTTCTTGATGAGGTAGTTCTCCTCATTGTCGAGCGTCGCGCCACCGAGGCTGGCGATGCCCATGGTGCGCCGCAGCGGGCGCCCCTGCTCATCGGTGTCCTCCCAATGCTTGCGACGCGCCTCGAGGAAGCGATCCGCGATCATGTCCATCGCGGTGTCGTGATCGAGCTCCGTCCACTCGGTGGCATACGGGGCGCGGTACTTGATCTTCGTCTGGCGCAGCGGGGAGTTGCCCAGCTGCTCACTGGCCGCACCCTTGGGGCACAGGCGGCCACGGGAGACAGGAGAGTCGGGGTTGCCCTCGACGTGGGTGACCTTGCCGTCCTTGGAGTACACCAACTGACCGCAGCCCACGGCGCAGTAGGGGCACACACTCTGTGCGACGGAATCGGCCTCAAAGGTGCGTGGCGCGGTCTCGCGCGTCGCCTTCGACGTCACGGCAGCACCGCGGCCTGTCTTATCGGCCGACCTCAGCTGCCGGATCACCGGCCAATCGAGGAACGTGGTGGGACTCATGCGCTAAACCATAGCATCGAACGCGGCCCACAGCCCAGAGAAACTGCACGTCAGCACGGATTCCCACAGGACCTGCAGGCTTCTGACTGATACCGCATTTAGGCAAAATGGGCCGTTCGGAAATGACGCGTTATCCCAGGCATGGTTCAGGGATCAGGAGCGGACCGCTCGGCCTGGGGACGACCGTGAGCGCCGACGGGGCCATCCAGTTCACTCACGGATGATGAGGATCCGTTTCCTCGCGAATCTGTTCATGGTGGCGAATCACCTCAGTGACGATGAACCGCAAGAACGCCTCGGCGAAACGCGGGTCCAGCCCCACGTCATCGGCAAGGGACCGTAGGCGCGCAATCTGTTCCTGTTCGCGGGCCGGGTCCGCGGGCGGAAGGCCGTGCTGCGCTTTCAACCGGCCAACTCTCTGCGTGTGGCTGAAGCGTTCAGCGAGCAGGTGGATCAGGGCAGCATCGATGTTGTCGATGCTGTGGCGTTCCTGTGCGAGCAGCTCCCGCGCACGCTCGCTCTCCTGCGAGACGCCGTCACTGGCCGACGTGGCGTCGGTTCCCTCCGCAGCAGACGCACCCCGCCGCGGTTCCTCGGGCTGCGTGCCCATCAGGCGCTGCGCTCCTGGCGTTGCGTCGCCGTTGACGCTGCACGCTCGGTGTCCTTGCCGGTGAGCATCAGCGGCGCCTGACCTTCTGTGACCACACGCTCGGTGATCACCACCTTGGCGACGTCATCGCGCGAGGGCACCTCGAACATGACCGGTTGCAGGGTCTCCTCGAGGATCGCCCGCAAGCCGCGAGCACCGGTCCCCCGCTCGATCGCGCGGTCCGCGATCGCTTCCAGCGCTGTTTGTTCGAAGTCCAGTTCGGCTCCGTCGAGCTCGAACATCCGCCGGTACTGGCGCACGAGCGCGTTCTTCGGCTCGGTGAGGATCCGCACGAGAGCCTCACGGTCCAGGTCCGACACGCTGGTGATCACCGGCAGACGGCCGATGAACTCGGGGATAAGGCCGAACTTCAGCAGGTCCTCCGGCTGGAGCTTCGCGTAGATCTGCTCCTGCTCAAGCGGCGTGTGCAGCTCGGCGCCGAAGCCGATGCCCCGCTTGCCGATACGCGAGCCGATGATGTCCTCGATACCCGCGAACGCGCCCGCCACGATGAACAACACATTCGTGGTGTCGATCTGGAGAAAATCCTGGTGGGGGTGCTTGCGACCACCCTGCGGGGGCACTGCCGCCACCGTGCCCTCAAGGATCTTCAACAACGCCTGCTGCACACCCTCACCTGAGACGTCGCGCGTAATGGAGGGGTTCTCCGCCTTCCGGCCGATCTTGTCGACCTCGTCGATGTAGATGATGCCGCGCTCAGCACGTTTGACGTCATAGTCCGCGGCCTGCAGAAGCTTGAGCAGGATGTTCTCGACGTCCTCGCCCACATAGCCCGCCTCGGTCAACGCTGTTGCGTCAGCCATCGCGAAGGGCACATCCAGCAGTTTCGCAAGCGTCTGAGCGAGGTAGGTCTTACCGCAGCCCGTGGGGCCGACGATCATCACGTTCGACTTCGCGACCTCGACCGGCTCTGGGCTCGGCGCCGGTTCCTTCTCAGCCTGACGGCGACCGGTGCGCTTGGGCCCAGGCGTCGTGTCCGCAGCCTGATCAGCATCTTCCTGGGCACGCACCCGCTTGTAGTGGTTGTACACGGCGACCGCGAGAGCACGCTTCGCGGGCTCCTGGCCGATCACGTACTCCTCGAGGAAGTCGAAGATCTCCTGCGGCCGCGGCAGGGGTGCACGCTCCTCCGCCGGGGGCTGCGCTGCCTGGATCTCCTCCGCGATGATCTCGTTGCACAGTTCAATGCACTCTTCGCAGATGTAGACACCGGGGCCGGAGATGAGCCGCTCGACCTGCTTCTGCGATTTCCCGCAGAACGAGCATTTGAAGACCTCGGGCCCCTCACCGGCGCGCGCCATCGGATTCCTCTCGGTTCTCAGGTCAGGACGCGCTCCAGGCTACCGAATGCCTCACCGGATCCGGCGGAGCCGGGGCGGGAGCGGCGTCACGTGGTCCGTCTCCATCCACGGTGGCGCAGTTGGACGTGCCGGTGCCGCGGGGCACTACTCGATGCTGGCCGCGGCACCGGCACTGTCTCAGCGTGAAATCTGCGGCGTGGTGTCCTTGCGCGAGGCGAGGACCTGGTCGACCAGGCCGTAGTCGAGGGCACCCTGCGCGGTGAGGATCTTGTCGCGTTCGATGTCGCGACTGATCTCTTCTGCGGAGCGGCCCGTGTGCTGGGCAAGGGTGTGCTCAAGCCATTCGCGCATGCGGAGGATCTCATTGGCCTGGATCTCGATGTCGGAGGCCTGACCGCCACCCTGTCCACCCATCGCGGGCTGGTGGATGAGGATGCGGGCATTGGGCAGCGCGAGACGCTTGCCGGGCGCGCCGGCGGCAAGCAGCACGGCGGCCGCGGAGGCAGCCTGCCCCAGGCACACCGTGGTGACTTCGGGCTTGATGTACTGCATGGTGTCGTAGATCGCGGTCAGCGCCGTGAAGGAGCCGCCGGGACTGTTGATATACAGCGTGATATCGCGATCGGGGTCCTGCGACTCCAGCACGAGCAGCTGCGCCATGACGTCGTCGGCCGAGGCATCATCCACCTGGACACCCAGGAAGATGATGCGGTCCTCGAACAGTTTCGTGTACGGGTCCTGCCGCTTGAAGCCGTAGGCAGTGCGCTCTTCGTACTGGGGCAGAACGTAGCGGGAGGTGGGCGTGGCACCCGCGCGGGCGACGGGCAGCGGGAACGGGGAACGGTGGTCGAAGGTCACGAATGCTCCTTGGGAGGCTAAGAGAACGGGTCGGAAAGCGGGGCGGAGGTCACACCTCGGTGCCGCCGCCGCCCGTGACGTCATGGGCGCGGGAGACGATCTTGTCGATGAACCCGTACTCGAGGGCCTCCGGCGCTGTGAACCAGTGGTCGCGGTCGCCATCAGCAATGATCTGCTCAACGCTCTTGCCGGTCTGCTCGGCGGTAAGCTCGGCCATCTGCTGCTTCATCGAGAGGATGAGATCGGCCTGGATCTTGATCTCCGAGGCCGTTCCCCCCAGCCCGCCCAGCGGCTGGTGCATGAGCACTCGGGTGTGAGGCGTGGCGAAGCGCTTGCCCGGCGTGCCCGAGGACAGCAGGAACTGCCCCATCGAGGCGGCCATGCCCATCGCGACGGTGACCACATCCGGCTGGATGTACTGCATGGTGTCGTAGATCGCCATGCCGGCAGTGATCGAACCGCCTGGGCTGTTGATGTAGAGGTAGATGTCCTTGGTGGGGTCCTCTGCGGCCAGCAGCAGCATTTTCGCGCAGATCGCATTGGCGTTCTCGTCGCGTACCTCGGATCCGAGCCACACGATGCGCTCGCGCAGCAGGCGCTGGTACACGTTGTCGTCCAGCCCCATCGGGAAATCTCCGGCGGCGTTGCGAGGCTGTGAGGTCACGGTGTCTCCTTCTCGACGGATATCGATACGACGACTCTAGGCGCTCACACCGACAAACCTGTGTCGTGTTCGCCCCTGGCGCACTGCCTCGTCGGACTCGTCGTCCCCGCAGCGCGCCGATGAGGCGCGCACCACGGAACAGTCATGGCGCGTCCCGTCGTCTCTGGCCTGCCCCACGCAGCCGTCAAGAGAGCGCCAAACCCTCTGCCTATCTCCTCCAAACCGATGGTTCCCCCGCATATGTCCTCCTAGCGTGGCCGCACCGCAGCAGTCGCACATGCACCGCTCGGATTTGCAGTCGTAGTCGGGCCGTCACGGCCCTGGAAGGAACAGCTCCGATGGCACAGCACAACACGCACCGCGCTCCGCGGCGCGCCACGTCCCCAGCCCTTGTCAGCCGCACCGCACGCACGGCGGGAGGCGCTGCCCTGCTCGGCGCGGTTCTGTTCGGCGCGGCTGGCGCATTCGGTTCCGCCGACGCGCAGGCAGCTCCTGCCCCTGCAGCGACATCCGCTCCCGCAGCCCAGGCTTCTGCACCCGCGCAGGCAGCCCCGACGGCCGCCCTCGATACCACGCGCACACTGCGTTACGGCTCTCGTGGCGCTGCGGTGAGTGACCTGCAGAAGGCCCTGAACGCGAATGGCGCTTCCCTCGCCGTGGACGGAAAGTTCGGGCCTCGCACTCGATCCGCTGTGAAGGACTACCAGGCATCGAACGGGCTCGCGGTCGATGGCATCGTCGGCCCGAAGACCCGTGGCTCCCTGAATGGGGGCGGCGGTTCCATCACAGGCGGAGCCGGCGCATCAGGCGGTCGCTCGGCATCGTCTACCTCCGGTCTCGTCTCCACCGCCCGTGCACAGGTGGGAACCGGCTACACCTACGGCGGGAACTCGCCGTCGGAGGGCTTCGACTGCTCCGGCCTGGTCAATTATGTGTACGCCCAGCACGGCATCGACCTGCCGCGCACCTCCGGCGGCATCGCCGACGGCGGCCGGTGGATCTCCCGCTCGGAAGCGAAGCCGGGAGACATTGTGGTGTGGTCCGGTCACGTCGCGATCTATGCCGGGGACGGCCAGATCATCGATGCTTCCGGGTCGAAGCGCGTTGTAATGGAGCGCGCGATCTGGGGTTCACCGAAGGGCTTTGTGACCTACCGCTGACCCTCGGGGTCGCACCCCGGGGCACCCACACACGTCAACCCTCGCCGGCGAGATGGGGCGCGTCACGGGGGCGCCTACAGCGGGACACGATGAAGCGGGCCGACGCAGATGCGTCGGCCCGCTTCATGATTCTCAGCGAGTCACCTCACCGCGGTGGTCATCCCCGTCCCACCTCCGGGCTGCGGATGCGGCCACGCGGTGCCCGGTGTGGATGCCGGATCAGGCGTCCTTCTCGCCGGACTCCTTCGCGTCCTTCTCGTCGGCAGCATCGGCCTTCTTCGCTGGCGCCTTCGTGGCCGTGGTCTTCTTCGCCGGGGCCTTCTTGGCAGGTGCCTTGCGGGTGGTTGTCTTCTTCGCCGGGGTCTTCGCGGCAGCCTTGACGTCCTCAGCCGTCTCCTGCTCAGCGGCACCGGACTCGTCGGCCTTCTTCGCGGCGGGCTTCGTCTCTGCCTCATCCGCGGCGTCATCGGAGGCATCATCCGCGTCTGCGTCGTCCTCGGAGCCGCCGAGCTCGAGATCGAGCACATCGCCCGACTCGTTCTTCACGGTGACATCCGCAAGCACGACGTCAAGCGCCTTGGAGCGCTGAACCTCTGCGAAGATCTGCTCGAGCTGGCCGGACTGGGCCAGCATCTGCAGGAACTGGTTCGGCTCGATACCGTACTGCGCAGACAGCTGCTGCAGGTAGCCCATGAGATCCGACTGCTCGACAGACACCTCGCGAGTCGCGTTGATCTCATCGAGCAGGAACTGAGCGCGGATTGCCTTGACAGTGTCCTCGCGAATTTCCTCACCGTGCGAGTCACCGGGCTCCTTGCCCTCGTTGCGCAGGTGGTTGTCGATCTCCTCCTGGACCAGGCCGTCCGGCACCGGAATCTCCAGGTCATCCAGGAGCTTCTCGAGCAGGGCGTTGCGGGCCAGCGCCACGCGGTTACCCTTCGCGTCCGCTTCGGCCTTCTCCTTCAGGTCGGCCTTGAGCTCATCGAGCGTGTCGAACTCGGAGGCCATCTCCGCGAACTCGTCGTCGGCCTCCGGCAGCTCACGCACCTTGACGGACTGCGCGGTGACCTTCACCGAGGCCTCTTCGCCCTCACGCTCGCCACCGGCAAGCTTCGAGGTGAAGGTGGTGGTCTCGCCGGCAGACAGACCCAGCAGAGCCTCGTCCAGGCCCTCGAGCATGTTGCCCTCGCCGATGCGGTACGAAACACCCTCGACGGACTCGATCTCCTCGTCTTCGATCGTGGCTGTCATGTCGAGGGACACGAAGTCGCCGTCTTCGGCCGGGCGGTCAACGCCCACCAGGGTGCCGAAGCGCTCGCGCAGCTGATCCAGGCGCACCTGGACGGCGTCGTCGTCGACCGTCGGCTCCTCGACCTCGACCTCGAGAGCGGAGAAATCGGGCAGGTCGATCTCGGGGCGCACGTCCTGCTCGACGGTGAAGATGAGGTCACCCTCGTCCTTGCCGTCCAGGCCGGGCACCTCGGTGATCTCAACCTCGGGGCGGCCGACGGGCTTGATCTCTGCCTCGGTTGCCGCCTTCTGGTACAGGTCGGGCAGCGCGTCGTTCACGGCCTCCTGCATGATCGCGGGGCGGCCGAAACGCTGCTCCACCAGACGGGTGGGGACGTGTCCCTTACGGAAGCCCGGGATCTGCACCTGGTCGGCGATCTTCTTGGTCGCGGCCTCGACGGCCGGCTTCAGCTCGTCGAACGGAACCTCGACGGTGAGCTTGACCCGGGTCGGGCTGAGCTTGTCGGCAGCGGTCTTCACTTCTCAGGACTCCCTGTGGATGTCGTTGTGCGGTGGACGGATGGTTGATCCGGTGGATTCGCCGCCAAGGACTCTCTGTCACGAGAGCCCGGTGGCGGAGTCGGGGTGACAGGATTTGAACCTGCGGCCACCCGCTCCCAAAGCGGGTGCTCTACCAAGCTGAGCTACACCCCGGAGGACAACCCACCGGATACTACCCGCTTCAGCCTGCACATGCCCGACGGGCTCATGGGCGGCGTGAGCGTTCTCATGGCGTCGGTCCGGCCCGATCGGCCCGTCGGCGCCTCCGGATCTGGTTCAATAGGTCCGGACCGCACGACGATGCGACCGCAGCCTCGGCTGCGGGGCAGGGACTCGAGGCGTGGCTGGCACATCGGCCGATCACCCACGATTTCCAGCATCGTCGCAGGTCACGCGGGCGTAGCTTAATGGTAAAGCCTCAGTCTTCCAAACTGATGACGCGGGTTCGATTCCCGTCGCCCGCTCCGCAAATCGGCTGGTCAGGCAGCTTTTTCACCCGACCGGCCGGCTTCTTCATCACCCCCTGCACGCAGTGCATATGTTGTGGAATCCAGGCTCTTGAGAGTTGCGTGTGGGCGCGCGGTTGACGCGGGGCAGCCGGGCATAGACGTCGAGGTCCTCGATGATGAGCGGATTTCTACCCTCGACGTAGCGCGGCCGATCGTCATCGGGCGCTAGCGTGGAAAGATGGGAGACGCGCGGGAGGCCCTCGTTGAAGCTGCGATGCTCCGGTGGCCGGAGCATCAGTGGCATGCGGGCGACCTGCATCACGGAGCCTTCCATCTTGTGCTGACCACTCCTGACGGACCCACGGTTCGCGCCACGCTCGGCCAACGCGGACGCGAACGCAGCCGACGTGAGGCGAACACGCTCTTCACCCTGGAAGCGGCCCAGCTGCCGCTCACCATCCCGCGGATCCTCGACGGCCCATACTGGGCGCAACCTCCACGAATGTGGATCACGTCTGTGACCACCGTGCCAGGGTCGCCCACCGATGATCTGACTACCTGCTCGGCCCAGAGAATCTCTGCCTACGCAACAGTGTTGAACACGCTCCGAGAAGCGTCATCGGCATGCCACTCCTTGCCTCCGGTGAGAGCGTGGTGCGGTGGAGACCAATGGCCGGACATCGTGCAACACGACTTGATCCCACGACTCGGGACGCCAGTCGGCGGTGTCGCCGCAGAACGGGTCACGACCGTGCTCGAGGCTGAAAGCCATGGGACGCCCACCCTCTGCCACGGCGACTTCGGCCCTCACAACATCCTGTGGTCCGAGGACAAGGTTGTTTCGGTCATTGACTTCGACCATGCCTGCATGGGCGATCCCGCAATCGACATCGCACCACTCATCAGCTTCCATGGCGCGTCGCGCCTGGCATCGCTCTGCTCAGCGGAAACAATTCGAAGAGCAATGCTCCACCGTGCAACGCTCCCCCTACAGGTCGCCGCTGCTGCACATCTCGCCGGACTTGGTCAGCTCCGAGACCACGCTCTTGCGAACTTCACCCAGCGCTCTGCCGAAGGCACCTTGTTCGACCCCAACGGAGAGACACCAGACTGACACGAGACGCATCGCGCCAATGAGCGCCCCAGTAACCCCGCCACCAACCGTGAGCACCTGCAGAAGCTCATCGCACTCGGCCACTGCATCGCCCGTAGTTTCCGGAGCCTCGAGCACTACCCGATGCATGCATCAACGGCGTGGACCTAGCTGTCGCCTATGGTGGTCCGGCAGCATACCCGAACGTGAGCGTTGCTCACCTTGTCGCCGAAGGTTTGTTTGCGATCGTCGATCAGAGCCCAGAGAAAACCGATACCGCATGTCGCGAAGTCAATGGCGTGACTGACAGATTGAACGAAAACGCGTGCACGCCTCAGCGGGGCACCATCGACTCCAACAAATTGGAGACCAGCTATCCTGTAAGCGTACGGCTGACCATTTCTCGACGTTGCAGCCCACATGCCGCTCACGATAAGAAAGGCCACCGCAGAGAAAATCCACGCACCCGGACTGGCGGGGTCAGAGCGCCCAACAAGAATTGTCCCGAGCAACTGGTAGATGAGCGCCCAAGGGATAACGAACCCTAGGATATATGCACCCGCCCTGCGCAACCACACGTGCATCTCCTCTCCCCAAGTAGAAAATCACTCGAGCCCGACCGGTGTCAAGGATCGAGCATTCCGCCTAGCGGACCTCCTTAGCTCGGATCGCAACCTCCGAACCGGACCACCTGCATCGCTCGCTCACCGTTCGAGACTGGAAGCTTCAGTACCCACCGACACACCGCTACCGACGATCCAGTCCGGGGGACTGCTGCACCCCTGAGGCAGGGCCGGCACTTACCCCATTACTGCCTATCTGTCCAACAACGAAGTTGCTAGGATTCAGCACTAATGTTGTAGCGAAGGGGAGGGGACGTGATGATCCAGGCTTCTGACCTGCTGCGCGACCTCGAAGTCGCGATCTTGGGAGGAGAGGCCGATGTGTGGCAGCTCAACCTCCCAGATGGCCAGAGGGTTGTCCGGCAGATCGTCCCTTCCCGCGACAGGATGGGGCTGCGTGAAGCAGCTCCCTACCTCAACTCCCGTACAGGCGTGAGGCCTCTCCTGGTGGCAGGCACTGCCACTACGGGCCTCATGCGGCGAGCACTAGCTGGCGACGTCGACTTACTACTGGCAGACCCCCTCCAAATCGTGGTCAGGGGCATCCCCTACACGGACGCCACTGAACTCCCCCTGAGCGCTCCACGTCCGCGCACCCCGCGACAGTCCCGCTCCTGGACTCGCTGGGCCATCACGCGCATGTTCGCCACTACAAGCCACCCCCTGAACCAGGGAGAGATCGCATCCGCGCTCGAGACCTCGCAGCAGAACGTCTCTCGGATCCTGCGGGAGATGGAGGGGATCGACCGGGCCCCCTCCGGTCGCTACTACGCCTCCGTCCCCACGCAGCTACTGAACGACTGGGTCGCGGAGTACCCCGGTCCCGGAGGAGCAGCCTTTGGCTGGTACTCCCTCGATAGCACCGTCTCCCAGACTTTGCAGGCCTACGACATTGCACAGCTAAGCGGTACGCACCCCCTTATCTCAGGCGATGTCGCCGCTGACGAACTCACCCCATGGAGACTTCCCGAACGAGGCCTGCTCTACCTGCAAGCCCCACTCAACCTCGAGGACGACGGCTTCGTTCCTGCGCCTCTAGAGGAGGCCACCCTCATTACTGTGGTGCCCCGCGACCGCACACTCTGGCCCGCCGCCACCTGGCAATACGGCAAAGTGCCCCGCCATGCCGACTACGCGATCATCTACCGCGACCTCCTCGAAACCGGCGGCCCCGACTCACCCGATGCTGCACGCGTCCTGCTGGAGAGCTGCACCAAGAGCCAATGAACATGATCGTTACTGCGCACTCCACCAGCACCGCTGATGCACTCGGCTACCGAGGACAGCATGCCATCAGCCAGACCGCCTCAGCGCGAGGCATCGAGAACTACCGCATCATCGGCGGACACATGGTGCGGCTCCTCCTACTCGCCTACCCCGCCGAGCGGGCCATCCCCCGGTCGACCGTCGACGCCGACGCCGGCCTCGGCGGTGTCGAGCTCGTCGTCCCCCTCGTCGACCAGCTCCAAGACGACGGATACACCAAGGAGTCCGGTAATACCTACACCAAGGAGCTCGACGACGGAGAGATCATCTCCATCGACATCCTCGTACCCTCCGACCGCCCCCAACCCGGCCTGCGCCCTGTAACGGTGCCCGGCGTCGGGCAGGTCGACAGCCTCTCTGCCATGAGCCTCGTCATGGCCAGCGAACCACTCCGCCTCACCGTCCACGCACACCTCAGCGCCGACGAAGTGCTGGAGTACGACGTCAAAGTGCCTGGGCTGGACATGGCACTCCTCCTCAAAGCAGCAGGATGGAAGAACCGACGAAGCCCTAAAGACATCGCCGACATCGCCACACTGCTAGAGATCCGCGAAGCACACCCCGAGCTCCCCTGGACTCTCGACGCGCGCCCCCTCCGAGGGCGACGTCGCGACGCAGCGCAAGCGCTCCACGAGCTAGAAAATTTTCTCGGCAGAAGGACCTCCTCTACGCCGCCGCCCACGACGGTCGACCGCCCCCGACTGCGAGCACTGATCAAGCGGCACATCGCCAAGCCGACACCCTGACAGCAGGGCTTTCCGCAGGTCAGATCTACTGAGCCGGATGCCGCAAACGACTCGAGTTCGCAACACCCTACGAAGTACTCTCCGAGCACCTGTTGCAATGACCCACTGAAACCGCCGCGTCAATAGGGTCTACCCCAACATGACACCTTTGCCGTGTGAAGCGCCCTGGGTTTCGTTCCGTGGTTAGACGGGCGTGGGCGCGGTCGTCGTGGGGTGAGTGTAGGACGCTTCGACTTCCGCGGGGGTGCGGTAGCCGAGCGCTTCGTGCAGACGCTCGGTGTTCCACCAGTGGACCCAGCCCATGGTGGCGGTCTCGACCGCCTGGGTGGACTCCCAGATTCGCTGGGAGTGGATCAGCTCGGCCTTGAACAAGCCGTTGACGGTCTCGGCCAGGGCGTTGTCGTAGGAGTCTCCGACGGAGCCGACTGAGGCGGTGAGCCCGGCAGTGATCAGCGCGTCAGAGTACGCCAGGGAAACGTATTGGGCGGATTCAATCGGTGGTTGCAACACCGGTGTTGTCGAGTGAGTGTAGCTGGTCGGCGAAGACCTCAGCGGGAGTTCTCCAGCCGAGGACTTTCCGGGGGCGGTTGTTGAGCGTGTATGCGACGGCTTCGAGCTCNGGGCGGATTCAATCGGTGGTTGCAACACCGGTGTTGTCGAGTGAGTGTAGCTGGTCGGCGAAGACCTCAGCGGGAGTTCTCCAGCCGAGGACTTTCCGGGGGCGGTTGTTGAGCGTGTATGCGACGGCTTCGAGCTCCAGTGCGCTCCAGCGTGTGAGATCTGTGCCTTTCGGGAAGTACTGACGCAGAACCCCGTTCGTGTTCTCGTTCGTCGGGCGCTGCCACGGCGAGTGGGGGTCGGCGAAGTACACCTGAGTGCCCGTCTCGAGCGAGAATTGCGCGTGATCGGAGAGCTCTTTGCCACGGTCCCAGGTCAGCGTCTTGCGTAATTGGGCCGGCAGGTTCGTGATTGACGAGGTCAGCGCCTGGGCCATCGCGCCGGCCCCGTAGCCAGCCAGGGCCGGACCGTTCTTCTCTCGGGGCTGCTGGCCGTAGCCAGGCAGGCGGGGCAGGTGCACCAGTATCGTCGTGCGGCTGCTGCGTTCGACGAGGGTGCCGATCGCAGATCGGTTCGTGCCGATGATCAAGTCGCCTTCCCAATGGCCTGGCACCGCCCGGTCAGCGGCTTCGGCCGGCCGCTGGGAGCTGACGACGTCGGCAGTGACGCGCCCCTGGGGCTTATTCCGCGTCCTTGCTCTGGGCTTGCGCAGTGATCGACCGGTCCGCAACGCGGCGACAAGTTCACGCCTGAGCGCTCCGCGCCCTTCGATGTAGAGGGCCTGGTATATCGCTTCGTGACTGATCCGCATGCTCTCATCATCGGGGAACTCGACCTTGACTCGCTGAGCGATCTGCTCCGGGCTCCACGCCAGAGACCACTTCCGGTCGCCCCGGCGCGGCCTGTTCCGGCCCTTCCACTCCGCCACCTTGGGTCCGTCGACACAAGTTCCGTCGGGCAAGCGCAGGCACCCGTCCAGGCGCTGTTGAACGTACTCGCGCAATCTTGGGTTGCTTACGAGCTTCGCGGTCTTCGGGCGACGGGCAAGCAGTTCGGCCTTCCACTGTGCGACCGAAGCCCGATACTCGAGCTTCCCACCCCGAGTCGCCGCATTCCGGCGGAGCTCTCGTGAGATCGTCGAGGCATCCCGGCCGAGCCTGCGTGCGATCTCGCGGACACCAAGACCACCGGAGTGCATCAGCGCGATTTCTTCACGCTCGGCGAATGACAGGTACCGTCCACCTGGCGGGGACAACGTGATCGTCGGCATGCCGCCACCTTGACGGAACCAGCGGGCCCCGACCGCGGGTGACACGCCGATCGCCGCCGCCGCATCCTCGGACGAGGCCCCACTGGCGATCCGCACCCAGAACTCTCGCTCGATGCTCCGCCTGCTCGATGGGGCCCCGGGCGAGATCATCGGATTCCTTCCCGTGAGCTCCTTCAACCATCCCGCTGGACGACCCATGACCACCCTCTCTGACAGGGTGTTGCAACGACCAGTTGAATCCGCCTTGGGCTCCTCGGTCGCTGTGATGGATCAGTCCGCTCTGGCTGCGCACGGCGCCACTGGTCAGCAGTGCGTGCTCCAGCGCCAGCAGGGGCAGGCCGTCGGTGTGGAGGGTCGCAGAGACGGCCCATCCGACGATCTTGCGGGTGCATACGTCGGTGATGAAGGCGACGTAGCAGAATCCGGCGAGGATCCGCACGTAGGTCATGTCAGCGACCCACAGGCGGTTCGGCTGCTCTGCAGTAAAGCGCCGCTCGACCAGATCCGGGAGGGCATCGGGCACGTGAGTGGGGTATGTGGTGACCGGCTTCCGGCCACGCCGTACCCCCTGAAGGCCAGCTCCTCGCATGAGCCGGGCGACCTGGTCACGGCCCACGTCCCAGCCAGCGCGCCGCATCGCATGGTGCATCTTCCGCACCCCGTAGACGCTGTAGTTCTCGGCGTGGATGCGCCGGATCTCCGGCAGGAGAACCTCATCCCGCAGAGCTCTGGCCGAGGTTGGGCGTGCCTTGGCGGCCCGGTAGCCGCGGGAGGTGATGAACCCACATTCTGTCGCGCTGAGCACGCGGCAGATGGCCCAGGCCCCGAACTGATCACGGTGCTCGTCGATGAACCGGATCATCTCGTCGTGGGGCGGTCGATTTCCGCGGCGAAAAAAGCCGAGGCCGCTTTGAGGATCTCGTTGGCACGGCGAGCTTCAGCCAGCTCGCGGCGCAAGCGCCGGTTCTCCTCCTCGAGCGACTCGCTGCTGCCAGCGGACGGTTCGGTGGGGCCGTAGCGGTTGCACCAGATCCGCAGGGTCTCCAGGCCGACACCGAGTTGGGGTGCGATGGCCCGGATCGACTCTGCGCGCGGGCCTGGCGGTCGTAGACCATCCGCACGGCGAGGTCACGCAGCTCGGGACTGAACTTCTTGGGCATACTCCGATTCTCCTTGCTGAGACTCGGAACAAAACCCAGGACGCTTCAGACGAGCAGCTTGCCAAACACCAACTGGGGACATACCGTGTGGGCCACGACACTCACGTACGTAGGGATACATATGAGCCGAAGATCATTTGCTCGGCACCGCCGCCTGGCAATCGTGCTCGCGACCGCGACGCTAATTCTCACTCCCTTGGCTACCGCGTCCGCGGGCGGCACGGACACCCGGATCGATGTCACTGCGGTTGGCACATCCGATTCGGCCGGGGCTTTCTCAGCGGCCCTCGATCAGTATTTAACAGGTGCGGTCAGCCACTCCGGCGTCCCGACCTTCGACCGCGATCGGGCGCTTGCCGACGGCGCATCCGACGATCTCGTCCAGGCCGGCGACTTCTACAATCAGATGATGTCCGCATATGCGTCGGAAGACACCGGTGACGACATCACCGCGACGAAGCTGTCGCTGCCCGTGTGGGGGAACTGGTGCGGTCCAGGGTACGGAGGAGGTCCCGCCGTAGATCTCCTCGATCGAGCATGCCGCGCCCACGACAAGTGCTACGCCAGAAAGGGGTATTTCAACTGCAGTTGCGACCGGAGCCTGATCGGCACAATCAACCGTGACTACAACCGAATGCATACGACAGAGAAGATCGCCGCTACCGCCGTGAAGGCGTACTTCTCTGCACAGATGAAGGTGAAGTGCTGAGTCGATGTCCACTGAAACCGTCCGGCCGAAACCACCATTAAGCGGAACACAGATCAACCTTCTGATCTTCATCACGTCGGTCACCATCTGCATTATCGCACCTATCGCCAACAGTGGGATCTATCTTATCGTACCGCTTCTCGGGATCACTTCGATCATCGTATCCATCATCAAGCACTCATGGTGGACAATTTCGCTCGGCGCGCTCGAAATTCTTTCGCCAGGAATTCTATATTTCATTGTCGACTACATTCTGTGGCACTCGTGAACCGTGCCAACAGAGACAAGAAGGGACGTAGCATGGTGAACATGGGGCGAATAATCTCGACGTCGACTGCCGCATTGACACTGCTCGCAGGAATGTTGGCGACCTCGTCATCAGCATGGGCGACCGCAGAGCCAGATCAGAGCAACGACGCTGATCAGGCTGTCATCACGCCAATGAAAAAGACCGACATCGATCCGCGCGTGGTCAAGACAGTCTCGGCGAAGGGCTGCACGGCGAGGATCATCGAGTTCAAGGGCCCCAACTCTGCGGGTGGCGTGTACACGACTTATCATCGCTCGACGATTTCCTGCGGGAAGATCTCCGGTGGAACGGAAGCGCGCGCGCATCTGAACTGCATCGCCGCTCCTGACCGATACACCAGCTGGGCGCGCTCTGGCGAGACGTGGGAGTCCGGTTCATGTAAGAAGGCGCGAAGTGTGAGCATTCAACTCAGGTGAGTCACCAGGAATGCATCGCAGCCTACTTTCCGCACTCGAACCCGCAGCTCAGCCCTCGCTCGGGCTCTGCCATGCGAGACTTGCTAACCTCCTGCCTGAGTCGCGCCACTTTAGTGCACACCCTCCCCAGGGAGGTTTTCAAGCAGCTCGGTGGCTTCATTGGGAATGACTGGGTGGATCGTGTGCCGTTGCTCGCCGGTACGCAGCACCACCGATCGCAGAGGAGCCAGCCTCGTGAGGAACTTCTTGATACTCACCCCGGTCCGGGCCTGCACTACACGGGACACCGCAAGAGCAGCGAACACGATCGTCAGGTGCGCCTCGGTCGACTCCCTGGTCCGGTGAAAGATCGGACGCGCTTTCAGATCCGACGTCGACATCCGAAACGACTGCTCTACCGTCCACAAATCGTGATACGCCGCCACGACCGCATGACCACTCATCAGCGAGACCGGAATGCTCGTGACGGCGGTGTCATAGCGCCGTAGCAACACTCCCGGTCGGCGGGGGTCTGATCGGTGGAGTGTGCGGATGTCGCCAGCGAGGTTGCCGTTCAGTGACAGGTCGGAGATATCGACGGCATCGAAGGCGGGCTGGTCCGTGCAGAAGATTGCTCGTCACCTGGGGAACTGCCCGTCAGTGACCTCGCGGGAGATACGACGGAACTCAACGAAGACACGCGGCTACCAGGCCGTGAGTGCGGACGTGGTCGCAGCGATGGCGGGCTCGCCTGCACCGGAACCACCTGTGTCAGTGAGGGCCTTCTACGCTCCGAAGACGGGCTGAGAACTACAGCCCGGCCAACGTGGGGCATGCGCCTGTCGTGGCGATCACTTGCTCGCACCACTACACCCCGCTGCTCTCTTCGCAGTAGTCGCAACCGCTCTGCGGTTAGTGCAGATAAGGAGTTTCCGGTGGTTCAGACCCTTGCCCCATCCACTCACACTGCCGGTGATGCACAGCAGCTCGGACGCGTCTACGACATGCTCACCGCTGAGGAAGCCCTCTCGCCCCGACCCAGGTACTACCTGGTGGGCGGCGCCGATGAAGACCCCGTTGAGCTGCCCGAGGAGGTCTACGAGGTGTTGCTGCACGTCGTCACTGCGATGCGCAAAGGGATGTCAGTGACCATCTCGCCGTCCACGGAGACGCTGACCACACAGCAGGCGGCTGATCTTCTGGGAATCAGTCGTCCCACACTCATCAAAGCTCTCGAAGAGGGACACCTTCCCTTCACTCGCGCGGGGACGCACCGCCGGATCGCACTGCCCGATGTGTTGGAGTACGGCGAGCAACGGCGCCAGGCGCAGTACGCAGCCATTGACGCTCTCTCCGTTGACGTTGACGAGACCAGCGACGTCAACCAGACCCTGGCTGAGCTACGCCAGGCACGCAAGGCCGTCGCCGCTCGACGAAGGGCAGCGACGAGCGCCTGAAATACACTGGTCAGGTGTTCTCCGCTGTCCTTGACACCAGCGTGCTCTGCCCTGCCTGCAGCGTGACTTCCTACTGTCACTGGCAGCTGAAAGGTGCTATGCCCCACGGTGGAGCACCGCGATCCTGGACGAGCTCGCTTTCCACGAGGCACGCAAGCTCACCGAGCGCGGAAAATCCGAGAACGAGGCACAGCAGGCTGCTGAGCACCTCAGGGTTATTGGCCAAAATGTGTGTATGGCCGGGGCATGTCGTGGCGGGGGCAGGAGTGTGTTCGGCCGGCCCAGCCGTGTTGGATTCCGTTGCCGTCTTCCCAGGAGAAGCTGGTGCCTATGGTGGGGCCGGGGTCCGGGTCGGGAGTGATCGCCGGTCGTGCTGCTGGTGGCGGTTTCCAGTGCTCTTCGCGCGCGAGTGACCAGGGCTCTCGTGGGGTTGCGGTGAGGGAGTCCAGGAGCCATTCCACGGCTCGTCTGGCGTGGTGCTCGGGCATTCCGCGGTGTCGCCGCAGGAGGTCCTTGACGGCCGTGTTCTGAGCGCCTTCCAGGGGTGAGGTCGTCCGGGGCAGCGGCTTGTCGATGTCGGGGGCGAGTTCGAGCCAGGCGAAGAGGTTCTCGTGCTTGATCAGGCCGCGGAACAGGCCCCGAACACTGCGGAGGTCTCGGTGCGTGTACCACCACGGCTTCGCCAATGGCACTGATCGTGGGCGTTCTGTGCCGGTTCGTGCGTAGGTGCGGTGGCGGAGGAACTCGTTCCAGCGTGCTTCCCAGGACGCGTAGGCACCCAGCCAGAGAGCGGCCTGATCGATGTTCTGAATCTTCATGAGCGCCCTGGTCAGTGCCAGGATCTGCCTCCCGGCCTCGAGGCGTGGGGCAAGCGTGGTGTAGCGGCGGACGTTCTGGAAGATGTGGAAGTAGCAGCGTTGGACGCGTGCTTGGGGCCAGTGCTCGTGCACGGCCGCGTGTAGTCCCGTTCCACCGTCTGTGACGACCAGGCGGGGTGCGGGCCAGCGCTGCAGGATCTGAGCCCAGGCGATCTTCTTCTCCCGGTCGCACCACTGCCAGTCCAGGACGTGATGGCCGTTGGTCGCGATCAGCAGGCACCAGTTCTGGAAGTAGGTGCCATCGAGCATGACCACGTCGTGGAGCTCGCCCGTGGGCAGTGGCGGTGGGACCTCGATACGCCAGCACCAGCGCAGACGGCGGCGGAGCGTGCGATCGCTGCCGCCCGAAGTTGGTGGTCTCTCGCCCTTCAGCAGCCAGGCATGGAACCACTCCAGCTCAGCTCGTCGGCTGATGTCGGGACGGTCCAGGACGGTGCTGGAGCCGCAGGAGCGACACCGCCACCTCGTCCGCCCCGCTGAGGTCTTCCCGCTCTTGACCAGGGACTGATCACATACACGACACCGAGGCCGATTACCAGGAGGCGACACCCGACATGCTTCCAAAGCATGTCAACACCCCTAAACCCCCAGGTCAAGGCCGAGAACTAGCCGGATCCATACACACAATCTGGCCTATAACCTGCACCTCATCACCCAGATGTCGACCGCTTTCGATGACGCACTGGTCACGGGCTGGGAGCCACTCGAAGGGACTTTCGGGCTTCCCGATGCCGAGGACGAACACGTCGTTGCAGCAGCAGTAGTGTCCGGCGCAGTAGTGATCGTCACGCAGAACCTCAAGCACTTCCCAGCGGGGAAGCTCCCGGCACCGATTCGGGCCATCCCAGCTCGAGACTTCGCCTACAACACCGTCCGCGCACATCTCGCCCAGTCATGCAGAGCAATCACCGAGATCTGTGACCGCAGCGGCCGACACGGACCGAAGATCACCACGACCGAACTTCTGACCATCCTGGACGAGCGCTACCAGATGCCCCAGGCAGTCGAGCTGCTATCCAAAGCACTGGGTCTGCATGAGGAACTGAACTAGACCGCCCGGCCCCTCGTCGGCCACTGTTCGGGCTGTTCGTAGGGCGCCTCTGTCCCTGTCGGTGCGGTCCACTGCTCATCATCGATCCGAGTGGGCGCCGGGATCGCACGGGGTCTCCTTGTGCACATGGGGCGTGCAGCCTCGCAGCCCGTTGAATGCCGACTACAGCCGGTGCCACACCGCTTGTGACCAATAGTTGAAGTTTGTGGGGCGGCTGCAGAACCCACCGACACGCCGTTACCGACGATCCAGTCCGAGTTGGCCGGCCCGCGTGAAGGCGATCCGGTGCTCGGCACTGACCTCACCCGCGCAGCTGGCGCAGCCTCTGTTCCGTCAGCACGAGTGCGAGAGAGCCCAGGGCGAGTGCGGTCACCGCGGCAAGAGCGAGACCTCCGACAGGAAGGACGGCGAGCGGCGGGAGGACGAGCAGCAGCGCCATCCACAGGCTGTCGCTGTGCCACATGAGCTGCGGGATCACTGAGGCATCACCCTGCGGGGTCGGCATCGGTACAGCGAGCCTCAAGGGCATCGGCCCCTTCGCCGCCGCCCAAGCACGCCCGACGACGAGCGAGGCGACCAGCAGCGGGAGCACGCCGAACGGCGCGAGGGACTGGCCCGCGGCCTGCGCCAGCACGGGCACCGCACCCCCGCTCGCGGCAAGCACGAGCACGAAACAGGGCGCGATCGCATGCCCGAGAAGCTGGGCGCGCACCCCCTGACCGAACAGCACCGGCGAGCCGAGGGTCGCCACGGCGTGACGGATGCCGTCGGTGAAGCCACCGCTGGCGGTCCACAGCACCAACGCCCCGCCTGCCGCCGCAGCCCACCCCGTCGGCCCCGTCATCACCGACGGGAGCATGAGCAGCGCTCCCCCGGCGACGGCGCCGAGCAGTCCGACGAACGATCGCTCCGGGGTGCGCAGCCAGGCGAGCACATCACGGCGTGCGTACACGACGGGCAGCGGCCCCGCCCCGATAACCGGCAGGCGGCGTCCGGTCGTCGGCAGCGCACGAAATGCTGCACCGGCGCCGGTGAGATCCCCACTGGTCGCCATCGTCGCGGCGGCGTCCCAGCGGGCGGCCTGTTCAACGAGCACGCGCCCGGACAGTCGATCCAGCAGCGGCACGCAGGCACACAGACCGGCGAGGCCAGCCACGAGCAGTCCGATCGCCCAGGCCGTGCCCGATCCGGCCGCCCCGGGCCACAG
This sequence comes from Brachybacterium timonense, assembly GCF_900258505.1. Taxonomy (GTDB): domain Bacteria; phylum Actinomycetota; class Actinomycetes; order Actinomycetales; family Dermabacteraceae; genus Brachybacterium; species Brachybacterium timonense. The sequence continues at coordinate 951,575 of NZ_LT984895.1, read as the reverse complement.
TGCGGTGGGACTGCATCGGAACGGCAACCGAAGTGTCGCGGCAGTGAACGCGAGGATGAAAACCACCGTCGCCCCGCGCGCTGAACTGTGCAGGAGCTGCCCGAGCAGCCACGCGGCCTGCACGAGCAGGGCGGTGCCGAGCGCCGCCACGAGCGACACGACGACGTCGCCTCCTGTCGCGTCCCCGGCGGTCCACAGCGTCGTGCCCAGCAGCGCCGCCAGAGCGAGGAGCAGGCCGGTCGGCAGCAGGAGCGCCCGGAGGAAGGGGCGCAGAAGAGCGGTGCGACGGGGACGCGGCCCCGAGGCGAGGGTGGCGGTGAAGAACGGTGACAAGACGGCTGGTCCGCGTGTCGCGCCGAGAACAACGGCGCCGGCGGCGGCGAGACCGGCGGCGAGCACGCTGAGCGGCGGCGTGCTCTCGTGGCGCAGCAGCTCGAGGACGTCCGGGCGTGCCAGGGCCTGGGCCGCGAGACGCGTGGCCGGCGCGCCAAGCACGCCGGCGCTGAGGAGCACGACGTAGACGAGATAGGCCACATCGAGCCGGCTGCGGGCGCCATCGCGCTGTGCCCAGACCTCGTCGACCGCGGAGAAATCCGCAGGGGTGTGACGGTCGTCGCCGCTCACACGTCCTCCGTCAGGTGCAGCTCGTCATCGGCGAGCTGTTCGAGCACTCGCGGACTGTGGCTGGCGACGATCACCGCGGCCCCGTCGGCCGCGCGGCGAGCGACAGCGTCGATCACGAGTCCGAGCCGATCCGCGTCCAGGCGCTGCTCCGGTTCGTCCAGGAGCAGCACGTCTGCGGGCCGCGCAAGGGTCATCGCGAGAGCGGCGAGCTGCGACTGCCCGGAGGACAGCTCATGCGGATAGCGGGCACCGAGATGGTCCAGAGCGAGCTCAGCCAAAAGGGCGTCGGCCTGTTCGGTCGCCGCAGCGGAACCCGTCCCCCAGGTGGCGGCGATGAACCTCAGATGCTCATGGATCGTGAGGTCACGGGCTGTCTGCGCAGGACCGATCAGCGCCGCGAGCGCCCGACGGAAGCGAGCATCCCGGTCATCGGGCACCAGCCCGTTCACGCGGACGGTGCCGGCAGTGGGCGATTGGATGCCTGCGATCACCCGCAGCAGGGTGGTCTTGCCGCTGCCGTTGGCGCCGGTCAGCGCGAGCACCTGCCCGGCATCGACCGCGCCGCTCGCCTCCAGCAGCAGCACCTGATCGTCGATGAGCACACCGACGCCGTCGAAGGTGACGGCGCGGCGTGCATCCCCCGTCGGCACGCTCCCCTGAACGGACATGATCAGATTCGACCATGCCGCCGACCCCGGGGGCTCCGACGAAGGTCGACAATGCGTGCGCTGTGCTCCGCTGCGTGCGCTTTCCTGCGACCCCGTCGGCAAGGATCATGGGGCCCGCGATATGAATGGCGGATCCGACCAGGGGAGGCACCATGTCCGCTGCCGCTGAGAGCACCGTCGTGCACCGTCGCGTCTGCACGCCGCTCGGCGAGTATCTGCTCGCCGCCGACGACACAGCCCTGCGCGGCGTCTGGCGCACCGGACAGGCGCACGCGCCCGGTGAGGACCGGCTCGGTCCCGCGGCCACCACGCATCCCCTGCTGGATCGGGCGGCCGAGCAGCTGATGGCCTACCTGCACGGCGAGCGCGAGGGCTTCTCCCTGCCACTGCGCCCAGGCGGAACCGCCTTCCAGCAGGCCGTCTGGCGCCAGCTGCAGCTGGTGCCGCGCGGCGTCACGACGACCTATGGCGCGATCGCCCGAGCCCTGCAGCGGCCCCGTGCCGCGCAGGCCGTCGGCGCCGCCGTGGGCCGCAACCCGCTGTCGATCGTGGTGCCCTGTCACCGGGTGCTCGGCGCCGACGGGTCGCTGATCGGGTATGCCGGTGGCCTGGAGACGAAACGGGCGCTGCTGCGCCTCGAGGGGGTTGACCTCCCGGGCTAAGCCTCCGGCGCCCGCACCGGGTCCCGGAGCGACGCACAACCGACAGATTCGACCCTTAGCAGCGGCCCCATGGGACTCGTCATGGGACTCGTCGTGGCACCATGGCCTGGTGAATACGTCCGACCACCCCTTCTCGATCTCTGCCGCCCCCCGCTATGCAGGGATGGCCTCCTCCCCGCTCAAGGACATCTTCGCCCTGGCCGCACGGCCCGGCGTGGTCTCCTTCGCCGGAGGGATCCCGGATCCGGAGCTGTTCGACCTCGAGACGGTGCGCGAGTGCTTCGAGTGGGTGCTGAAGAATCAGGGGACGAGAGCCCTGCAATACGGGGTGAGTGAGGGCGAGACGGAACTGCGGGAGCAGGCCGCGCGGCGGCTGTGCCGAGATCTGCCGACGGACACCTCCCACATCCAGGTGACCTCCGGTTCCCAGGAAGGCTTGTTCGTCATCGCCCAAGCGCTGCTGTCGCCCGGTGACACGGTGCTCGTCGAATCCCCCACCTACCTGGCGGCCGTGCAGGCGTTCACCGTTCACGGCGCTCGTATCGTCGGGGTCCAGACCGATGAGGACGGCATGGTTCCCGACGCCCTTGCCGAGGCGATCGCCGAGCATTCACCCCGCTTCGTGTACCTCATCCCGACATTCCAGAACCCGACGGGTCGGACCATGCCGGCTGAGCGTCGCCGCGCCGTCGCCGCCGTTCTGCAGTCAACCGGAACGCTGCTCGTGGAAGATGACCCCTACGGCGAGCTGTCCTTCTCCGGGGAACGTTTCACACCGATCGCGGCACTGCCCGGGATGGGGACACGCACCCTGCTGCTGAACTCCATGAGCAAACTGATGAGCCCCGGGGTGCGGATCGGGTGGATCCGCGCCGAAGGATCGATCCGGAGCACGCTCGCCGTCGCCAAAGCAGCGATCTCCATGCAGTCCTCCGTGGTCGACCAGCTGGCAGTCGCCCGCTACCTCGCCACCGCGGATCTCGAGGCGCATGTCGAACGCGTCGGATCGGTCTACCAGGAGCGGCGCGACGCCCTGCATTCGGCGCTGCGGCCACTGCTGCCCGAGGACGCCGATCTGACGTGCCCAGCGGGCGGTATGTTCCTGTGGGCAGCCCCAGGCAATGGGCTGGATGCCCAGGCGATGCTCTCTGACGCGGTCGAGGCCGGTGTCGCATACCTTCCCGGCTGGTCCTTCTACGCGGAGGACCCGGACCTGTCGTCGATGCGCCTCAGTTTCGTCACCCACTCCCCCGCTGTGATCGAGGATGCCGTCGGACGACTCGCCCCCGTGCTCGATCGGCACCTGGCGGGCTGATCAGGCCCGTCGGCCACCGCCGGAAGGACGCACGCGCGGCAGCACGCGCGCCAGCCAGGTCCCGCCGCCCAGGCACATCGCGCCGGTGACGGCACCAGCCACGGCTATCGGCGCCACCGCCGTGATCGCAGTGACCATCAGCGGTGCCACGAAGTTTCCGCCACCCAGCAGCGTGTTCCACCAGGCGAGGTAGCGGGTCCGCTCATGCACCGGGGAGACGTCGATACCCAGTGTCATCACGATCCCGGAGCCCAGCCCGTTGCCCAGCGCGATCACCAGGCAGGGCACGAGCAACGCGGTGATCACCGCGGCACGACCCTCATGGCCGACCAGCACGGGCATCACCGCGAGCAGAACGTATCCGAGCCCGAGGACCAGCGAGCACGGCACCGCCACCGCCGCGCGGCCGCGTTTGTCCATGAGCGTTCCGGCGGGGACGACGAGGGCGATCTCCACGACTGCGCTCACACCGAAGATCACCGACACCCAGAAGGCATTCACTCCCATCGCTCCCGCCATCAGCGGGACGATGACGGGCCGGTTCACGCGTGCGGCCATCACCGGGGCGATGCCAAGGCCCACGCTCAGCATGCGGGCGAGCACGCCCCGCGTCAGGCGCCGACGGGCCGGCGTTCGCGGTGAGCGCCGACGCTGCCCTGCTGCCGCAGGCCCGCGCCGCTCACCGGCTGGGAGGAACACGGCGACCAGTGCGGTCGCAGCCGCGGTCATCACGGCCTGCAGGCCGAACACCCAGGTGTCATGGCCCAGGCCGATCACACCCGCACCCAGCAACGGACCGATGATCTGGCCGATCCGGACGGTGCCACCGAACAGGGTCATGCCGCGGGCACGCATCGACGGCGGCAGCGCAGAGCCGAGGTACGCCTGCCGACCAAGCTTCCACACCTGAGTGTTCGCGCCCATCACGACCAGGGCGCCGATGAGAGCGAGCCGGTGCAGGTGCTCGACACCGTCGCGCAGCCCATCGTTGATGACCAGCATCGCCGCGACCCCGGCCACGACCAGCACGGTGCCGGTCAGCACCAGGGAGCGCCGCGCGCCGAAGCGGTCGATGACGCGGCTCGCGGGGATCGGCCCGAGGAACGAGAACGCACCGAAGACCGTCGTGAGTGCCGCCGCGGCAGGCACACTGAAGCCGAGGTCGAGGGCCAGCAGCGGGATGACCGGCAGCAGCGCTGCGTCCCCGGAGAACGCCAGCAGGCTCGGCAGGTACACCGACGGTACGAGGGAACGCATCACCTGCGCTGTGCTGCGCGGTGCATGCACCTCGCTCACGCGGCGGCGGGTCCGCGGCCGCCGCTGAAGCGGGCATCTACGTGCGCGGCGATCGTGTTGTCTTCGCCCCGTCGGGCGAGCTGTTCATCGACCCCTGCCGCCACGGCTTGCGCAGCCCAACGGATCGACCAAGCGTGCAGGTGAGCGGCACCGTCGGCGGAGGCGAGCCAGCCGGGAGTAGGAGCTGGCACTTGAGGCCCGCAGCTGGGCGCCCAGGCGCCGGTGGCGGCGGCGAGTGCAAGCAGAGCGATCTCCCAGCCGATGGCGGCGTATCCCGGCCCGTACTCCTCGAAGCGTTCGCGCGGCATCAGCACAGTGTGTCGAAGCCGCAGCAAGGTGGTGCCGTCATCCTCGGGATCCAAGCGGATCAGCAGCGGATCGACCGCATCACCGACTTCCCAGGTCAGGGAGAGTTTGTGGGGCGCCTCGACCTCGAGCACCCGGCCTGAGGCGCCGCGCGTGGTGCGGAAACGGCCACCTTCGCTGAGGTCGCCCTCAACCTGCCCGTACCAGCTGGCGAGCTGCCGGTTCTCGGTGAGCATCGGCCAGACTCTCGCGGGTGCGGCGTCCAGATGGGTGCTGAGCGTGATGGCGATACGGACATGCTCGCCCAGATCCTCGATCTCGAGGCTCCGGCGGGTAGCGTCAACCACCGTGAGCGACTCGGTGTCGGTCATGGTCTCCTCGCGGGACGTGCGGCTCCGACCCGGCGGCGCCCCGCGTGATCGGACGTGAGAAGGGTAGCTCAGGCAGCCTCTGTGCGCCATGGCGACCAGCCATGGACCTGGGCCGTAGCATGGACGCCGTGACTGACAACGGAAACGAGACCCCGTCCCGCCGCGCCGGCCACCTCTTCGATCTTGATGGCGTGATCACCCCGACCGCGATCGTCCATATGAAGGCCTGGGAGCGGATGTTCACCGACTTCCTCACCTCGCGCGGCGTCAGCGAGCCCTACACAGACGCCGACTACTTCGCGCACGTCGACGGTAAGCCGCGCTATGACGGTGTGCGCACCTTCCTGCAGTCCCGCGGCATCGACCTGCCCGAGGGCGCCGACGATGACCCGAGCGATCAGGCTGAGGGTGCCGAGACCGTACGCGGTCTGGGCAACCGGAAGAACGATCTGGTGCTCGACCTGATCCGTGCCGACGGCGTCGCCCCCTACCCGGGCACGGTCGCTTACCTCGATTCCCTGGAGCCGACCGCCCGCCTGGCGGTGGTGAGCTCCTCCCGCAACGCCGAGGAGGTGCTGCGCAGCGCTGGGCTGCGTGACCGCTTCGAGTTCGTGGTCGACGGGAACGTGGCTGCCGCGGAGTCTCTTCCGGGCAAGCCCGCCCCCGACACGTTCCTGCACGCCGCGCGACTGCTGGGTGTCGATCCCGCCGATGCCGTCGTGTACGAGGACGCGGTCTCCGGTGTGGCCGCCGGTGCCGCGGGGGGCTTCGCCGAGGTCGTCGGCGTGGATCGCGGCGCAGGCGAAGAGGCGCTGCGTGAGCGCGGCGCGAGCATTGTGGTGACGGATCTGGAGGAGCTGCTGTGACCCGACTGCGCGAGGTCCCCGCCGATCCGGTGGACCGCATCCATCTGCCGGTGGACGAGTGGCGTCTGGTGGAGGCGCGCCCCGGCGCTCCGCTGGGGCTGCTCGAGACGCTGTTCACGACCGCCAATGGTTACCTGGGCATGCGCGGCACCCCCGAGGAGGGGCGCGCCGTGGATCGCCACGGCACGTTCCTCAACGGCTTCCACGAGACGTGGCGGATCAACCACGCCGAATCCGCTTTCGGCTTCGCCCGCACTGGCCAGACCATGGTGAACGTCCCCGACTCCAGCGTCATGAAGCTGTATGTCGACGATGAGCCGCTGCTGACCGATATCGCAGACCTGGTCGAGTACGAGCGCTCGCTCGACTTCCGTGACGGCGTGCTGCGTCGCGATCTCGTCTGGCGCACGCCCGCCGGGAAGCGGCTGCGTGTGCGGACCGAGCGGATGGTGTCCTTCACCCAGCGTCACCTGGCACTGATGAGCATGGAGATCACCATGCTCGATGGCACCGCACCCATTGCCGTGTCCTCCCAGGTGATCAACCGTGAGGACATCCCGGAGGATCTTGGCCACCATGCCACCGGCCCGGTGACCGACAAGGCTGATCCGCGCCAGACCACACAGTTCACCCACCGTGTGCTCGAACCGCAGCAGCATTGGCACAGTGACCGCCGCATGCTGCTGGGGTACAAGGTGGCGAATTCGGGCATGACCCTCGGTATCGGTGCTGAGCACGCGGTGCAGGCCGGCGACGGCGTCGAGGTCGAGAACCTCATCGACACCACGGAGGACCTGGGCCGCCACGTGTTCCGCTTCACGCTGGAGGAAGGCCAATCGGTGCTGATCCGCAAGGCGGTGGCCTACCACTCCTCGCGATCTGTGCCGCACCGGGAACTGTTCGATCGCTGCCGCCGCACCCTGGACCGCGTACGCCAGGAGGGCTACGACGCCCAGCTCACGGACCAGAAAGAGTTCCTGGAGGCCTTCTGGGAGCGCACCGACGTGCAGCTGCCGGGCCGCCCTGCTCAGCAGCAGGCGATCCGCTGGTGCCTGTTCCAGATCGCCCAGGCGGCCGCACGGGCCGACGGTTGGGGCATCCCCGCCAAGGGCGTGACCGGTTCCGGCTATGAGGGGCACTACTTCTGGGACTCGGAGATCTACGTTGTCCCGTTGCTGATCTTCACCTCCCCGGACTGGGCACGCAACGCGTTGCGCTTCCGCTCGAATCTGTTGCCGAAGGCACGTGAACGGGCCCGCGAGCTGAACCAGCGCGGCGCACTGTTCCCGTGGCGCACGATCAACGGCGACGAGGCCTCCGCCTACTACGCGGCAGGCACGGCGCAGTACCACATCGATGCGGACATCTCGTACGCCTTCAGCACCTATGCCGATATCGCTGGCGATCTCGAGTTCCATCACCGCGACGGTGTTCGGGTGCTGGTGGAGACCGCCCGGATGTGGGCGGATCTGGGCTTCTGGCGGGTTACGGCCGATGGTGACTCGAGCTTCGAGATCCACGGAGTGACCGGCCCCGACGAGTACACGACGGTGGTGAACAACAACCTGTACACCAACGTCATGGCGCGCAACAATCTCCGCCGCGCCGCCCAGGCCGTGCGTGAGCTCGAACAGGCGGACCCAGCCGCCTACGAGCTGCTGGTCGGGGAGCTTGAGCTCGACCCGGGCGAGCTGGACCAGTGGGAGTCCTGCGCCGACGGTATGCGTGTGGGAAAGGATCCGTCGCTCGGGATCCACCTGCAGGAGGACCGCTTCCTCGAGCGCGAGCTGTGGGACCTCTCCCGCACCCCCGACGAGACATTCCCCCTGCTGCTGCACTACCACCCGCTGGTGATCTACCGCTTCCAGGTGCTCAAACAGGCGGATGTGGTGCTCGCACAGTTCCTGCGCGGCAGCGAATTCACGGCCGAAGAGAAGCGTCGCGATTTCGAGTACTACGACCCGCTGACCACCGGAGACTCCTCGCTCTCGGCCGTGGTGCAGTCGATCATGGCCGCCGAAGTGGGCCACCAGAAGGCCGCGATGGACTACTTCCAGGCGGGCCTGTTCGTCGACCTGGGCGATCTTCACCACAACTCTTCCGATGGCGTGCACATCGCCTCGGCGGGTGGCGTGTGGACGGCTCTGGTGGCGGGCTTCGGCGGTATGCGGCACGAGCACGGTGAGGTGTCCTTCGACCCGCGCCTGCCGGAAGACTGGCCTGAGCTGTCCTTCCCGCTCACGGTGCGTGGCAGCCGTTTCCGGGTACGTCTGGTGCGCGATGCGATCACCTTCACCCTGGAGGAGGGCGAGGAGCTCGAGGTCTCGGTGCGCGGCGAGAAGGTCGTTGTCACTGCGCAGGGCACCACGGTGGCGTTGGCAGATCAGGGTCCTGTGCTGGATGATGCCGTGCTGCGTCACCCCCGTAGCGCTGGCGATGAACGGGCCGACGGCTCGATCATCACCCCGTCGGTCCCGACCGATCCTGACTCCCCGTGGGAGTTCCCCGTACCATCCGACGGCGGCGCCGATTCCGACGCCGACCCGTCCTCGACCTCGAAGGAGACTCGGTGAGCACAGCCGCCGCTTCCCGCCCCGTCCTCGTTGACCAGCTGCCCTGGAGCACGTCCCGCTCCCGCGGCGCCGGCATCGCCCGCGATGCTCTGCTCGTCCTCGGCGGCACGCTCGCTCTGACGCTCATCAGCCAGGTGGCCGTGCCGCTGCCGTTCACGCCCGTGCCGCTGACGCTGGGCACGTTCGGGGCACTGCTGGTCGGTGCGGGGCTGGGCCCGATTCGTGGCACCGCCTCCGTGGGGCTGTACGCCCTGCTCGCAGCGTTCGGCGCACCGGTCCTGGCCGGTTGGTCCTCCACGGGGGTGGCAACGGCCAGCTTCGGCTACGTGATCGGGTACGTGCTCGCTGGGTGGGCGCTGGGCTGGGCGGCCCGACGTGGCGCTGATCGGCGTGTGCTGACCACCGCTCTCGCCGCGATCTGCGCGACGGTGCTGGTGTACCTCGCAGGCGTGCCGTGGCTGATGCTCATGACCGGTGCAGACCTTCCGCAGGCACTGGTGCAGGGCGTCGTACCGTTCCTGCCTGGTGATGCGATCAAGGCCGTGGCCGCCGCGGCGCTGCTGCCCGCCACCTGGCGTCTCGTGCGACCGGAGGATGCCTCGCAGTGAGTCCGCGTCCAGGCGGCGGTTCGCGCACCGTGCAGATCGCGCGACCGCGCCTGAGCGTGCTGCATGTGCTGGATCGCGTGCGGGTCCGCATGCTGGACATCCAGGTGTGGGATGTGGCCGGCACGATGACGTTCTACACACTGCTATCGATGCTGCCGGCCGCAGTGGCTGCTGTCTCCGCCGTGTCGATGCTGGGGCTGCAGGAGCAGACGGTTCACGCCTTCTCCTCGCTGTTCGTCGAGATCTTCCCGACGGTCGACCCACGCCCCTACGAGGCGACGATCCTGGCGTTCGCCCGTACCGAGGGCGGGCCACTGTGGTTGGCGATCGGCGGCCTGGGGTCGCTGCTGAGCGCATCGAACGGCGTCGCGGCTTTCCACCGTGCCCTGCATCGGGTGTACGACACGCGCGAGGGCCGCCCCTTCCTGTGGTTCCGCACGATCGTGTTGGCCGAAACAGCTGTGATCATGGCGGTGGCGCTGCTGAGCGTGGGCATGGTGGTGCTGGGGGGCGAGGCCTCACAGCGCCTGGGCGCTCTCGTGGGGGTCCCCCGGTTTGCTTTCGACGCCTGGAATCTGGTGAAGTGGCCGATCCTGCTGATGATCTTCACGATCGTGGTGTCACTGGCCTACTACCTGTTCCCGAATGTGCGTCTGCCGCGCTACCGGGTGATCACGCTCGGCTCCGCACTGTCGGTGCTGGTGCTGTTCGTCTCCGCCTTGCTCGTGGGGAGGCTCGCGGCCTATGCGACGCGGTTCACCGAGGTGCTCACCGCGCTGAACGGTCTGATCGGCCTGCTGATGCTGATCTGGCTGGCGAACATCGTGATCGTGGGCGGTGCGGCGCTGGATGCCGAGTTCCTGCGCGCCCGCCAGATCGCACGCGGCGTGCCGGCGTGGGACCATATCGATCTTGAGCCGCAGGCGACGCACGCACTCGACTATCTGGCCCGCACCTCGCAGGAGAATGAGCGCGTGGGCCGCGAGGTGGCAGAGGCCAACCTCAGCGGGAGGCCGTTGCATCGCCGACGCGGCCTGCGCATCGTTGACGCCGCCAACCCGCTGGCGGTCAACCCTTCGCGCCGCGCACCGTCGTCGTCCCCATCTGAATCCTCTGGAGAGCACTGACCATGTCCGTCCGCCCGATCACGATCATCGGCCACCGCGCTCTGGAGCGCCCGACCCGGAAGGTCCGCGAGATCACCGACGATATCCGCACGCTGGTCGCGGACATGATCGAGACCTGCGACGCCGCGCACGGTGCAGGGCTCGCCGCCACCCAGGTGGGAGCCCGGTGGCGCCTGTTCGTGTACTCGTGCACCGACGGCGAGGAACAGATGCGTCGCGGCGTGGTGATCAACCCGGTCCTGGAGCGCTTCGGTCCCCTCGAGCTGCTCGACAACGTTCAAGAAGGCTGCCTGTCGCTGCCCGGTGAGGGTTTCCCAACAGCACGGCACCGGGGCGCGCGGGTACGCGGCATCGACCTCGAGGGCCACGACGTCGTGGTCGAGGACGAGGGCGGGGTGCTGGCACGGTGCCTCCAGCACGAGGTCGATCACCTTGACGGGAAGCTCTACATCGACCGGCTCTCCCCGGCGATGAAGCGCGAGGCCCTGGATGCGGTCACGGCACGCGGATGGCGTGCGCGCGGCGTGCTGTCGTGGGATCCGCGACAGATGGACGCCGACGAGGTCTGAAGACCGCCCCTTCGCACAAAGCGCCACCTATCCTGAGGTCATGGAACGACCCTGTCTGTCTCGCCGCCGCGCCCTGGGCATGGTGCCTCTGACCGCTGCCGGTATGGGTGCTCTCGCTGCCTGTGGCCCCGAGGATGAGGGCTTTGGTGACGCGAACCCGGTGCGCGCCGAGGACGGCGCGATCTCGTTGGACGATGTGCCGGAGAACCAGACCACGCTGGTGAACTTCGGGGGCCAGCAGCCGTTCGTCGCCCTCGTGCGCGGCACGGGCGAGGACATCACGGCATTCTCCGGCTACTGCACGCATAACGGCTGTGCGCTGGCGAAGGAGCAGGACGAGCTGCACTGCCCCTGCCACGGTTCCGGCTTCGACCCGTCCACCGGTGAGGTGCTGCGCGGGCCGGCCTCGACCCATCTGCCGACGGTTCCGATCGTGGTGGAGAACAACACTGTGCGCCGTGACCGCTGAACAGCCCGACCTCGCAGAAGGCTCGATCACGCCCGGCGCCGACCCGTCGACGCCGCGTCGGCGTGAGGTTGTCTCCTTCGTGCGCCGCGGCGCTCGGCTCACCACGAGCCGACGACGGGCCTGGGACCGCTGGGCGGAGGACTACGTGCTCGATGTGCCCCGGGGCGAGCGCGACACCGTGCCCGCCGACGGGGAGCGCATCGACCCCGACGTGGTGTTCGGGCGCCGAGCGCCGCTGGTGGTCGAGATCGGCAGCGGACAGGGCGAGAACATCGCCGCCGCAGCCGCCGCGCATCCCGAACGCGATCATCTGGCCTGCGAGGTGTACGTACCGGGCATCGCGGAAACGCTGGATCGGATCCAGCGTGCGGGTGGACCGCGCAACGTGCGCATCCTGCCGCTCGACGCGCAACGGGCACTACCGGCACTGCTGCCCCCCGCGTCGATCGACGAACTGTGGGTTTTCTTCCCTGATCCGTGGCATAAGACGAAGCATCACAAGCGCCGTCTGGTGAACCCTCCGCTGCTGGACGCTGTTTTGCCGCTCCTGAAGCCCGGTGCCGTTCTGCGTCTGGCCACGGACTGGGCGCAGTACGCCAGCCACATGCGTCAGGTGCTCGATGCCGAGCCGCGTCTGCACTCGCTCGCGCCCCATGGTCCACGCCCGGCCGGAACCGCCTCGGACCCGCTCCCGGAGGAGCTTCCGCTCACGGGCTGGGCCCCACGCTTCGACGGGCGCGTGCGCACGAGCTTCGAGCGCAAAGCCCATAACGCAGGGAGGCTGGTCTGGGACCTCGCCTACACGTATGCTCCCGAACGTCTGGTCGGGGCAGTGCAGCCCGCGCCGGGTCTCGTCTCGAGCACCCCCATACCCCGCACCGATGATGCCCCGCAGGAAAGCGAGAACTCATGAACGCCGACGACCTGGACATGCCCGGTGAGTGGGATGACAGTGGTGAGCCCGACCATCGCGAGCGTCGTGGACGTCGCCGTGCGCTGATCGGCCTCGCGGTGATCGGCGCTCTTGTCGCGGGTGTCGCGATCGTGATCGGGCTGTATGCGAAGTCGTTGGATGACTCCTATCAGAAGCGCACGGTGGTGACGATCAACCGTGGCGCGTCCGACGGGGAGAAACCCGCCGAGGGACGCGGCCGCAACTTCCTGCTGCTCGGCTCGGACCGTCGTTCTCCCGAGGAGGCGAAGGCCAGCGGCATCGTGGGTCAGCGCTCGGACGTGATGATGCTCGTGCACGTGGCTGAGGACAACCAGAACGTGTACGTGACGTCCTTCCCGCGCGACCTGTACATCGACATCCCCGGGCACGGTAAGGACCGCATCAATGCGGCGCTCGCCTACGGCGGCGTGAGCCTAGCAGTCACCACGGTGGAGAACTACACCGGCGTGCCTATTGATCATGTGGCCCTGATTGATTTTGAGGGGATCAAGGGCCTGGTGGACACGCTCGGCGGCGTCGACGTGACGGTGCCACGCGACTTCACCGCAAGCGGCAAGACGTTCACCAAGGGCACTCAGCACATGGACGGTGAGGAAGCCCTGGTCTTCGTGCGCGCACGCAAGCAGTTTGCCGACGGCGACTTCCAGCGCAACCGCAATCAGCAGGCGGTGCTCAAGGGCATCATCGCGAAGCTGCTCAGCCGCGACACGCTCAGCAACCCGCTCACGCTGCGTGACACGATCGACTCGGTCTCTCCGTACCTGACCACCGACGACGGGCTCAGTTCGTCGGCGATGGTGGATCTGGGCCTTTCCCTGCGATCAGTGCGCTCGGACGACATCTACTGGATGTCGGTGCCGCACGGGGAACCGACCACCACCAAGGGCGGGGCGAGCGTGATCGCCACCGATGAGCCGGGCATGGACGTGCTCCGCCAAGCCCTGCGTGAAGACGACATGGGCACCTATTACGCTGAGAACGCGGGCAAGTACTAGCCCTCGCCCGCGCGACGCCACCACGTCCCATTCGCTGACTCGACCTCGGAGGTCATCGTGCCCAACCCTCTCGTGTCCCTCGCCGCTACTGCAGCGGGTATCGGTGCCGGCGTGTTCGGCAAGAAGCTCATCGAGTCCGGCTGGGGAGCCGTCTTCGGGGAGGACGCTCCAACGAACCAGGTGACGAAGTCATCGGCGAAGGACACGAAGGCTCGCCGCAAGCAGGCGAAGAAGGACGGCCTCAGCAAGGAAGAGATCGCCGAGATCCGCGACCCGCAGGAGGACCTGCCGGTGTGGAAGGTGATGCTGTGGACAACTCTGTCCGGGGCGGTGCTGCAGGGGCTACGTCTGGCGGCGCGCCGCGCAGCCGCACAGGGCACGGAGCGCCTCACGCAGCGCCGCCCGCGCCCGAACCGCGGCTGACCCTGCTCCGCCCTGTCGGTGACTGTCTGCGCCAGCGTGGACAGCGCCCGACGCATGCCCGCGCCTGCACGGCCCGCTCCCACTGACACCCTGATTCATGACTGCGGGCCCGCCCGGATCATCCGGACGGGCCCGCAGAATGCTCTGGGGTGACGCGCTCAGAACTCCGAGACGTCGGTGGTGGCGTGTTCGGTGTCGAGCGCTTCACCGGTCACCAGGAAGCCGACGCGACGCACGATGGAGACGGCGTGGTCGCCGAAGCGCTCGTAGAAGCGCCCCAGGAGAGTGAGGTCCACGACCTCATCCTGCGTGTAGTCGTTCTCCCGGTTGATGGACCGAATGATGTCCTGCAGCATGTCGTCGAGCTTCTCGTCACCGTTCTCCACGGAGGCGGCGAGGGCAAGGTCACGGGTGCGAATCACAGAGGCGGCGTCGGTCGCAGCGGTGGACGCAAGCTCCGCCATCTCGCGAACGTGGTCACGCAGGGACTCGGGCACGGCAACGACGGGGTGACGTCGGCGGGCCACAAGCGCAATATGCGCGGCCAGATCGCCCATACGCTCGAGCGAGGAGCTGATGCGCAGCGACGCCACGAGCAGACGCAGGTCGGTGGCGACAGGCGACTGGCGGGCCAGCAGCTCAACAACCTTCGCGTCGAGCTCAGACTGGCGCTCATCGATGTTGACGTCGGCGGCGATCACGCGCTCAGCCAGGGCGATGTCGCTCTCCAGCAGCGCGGTGGTGGCGTCGTCGAGGGCGGTGCGGGCCAGGCCCGCCAGGTCCACGAGATCATCGACCAGGTTGACCAGGTCGCTCTGGTAGGCCTCACGCATGGTGGGTCTCTCCTTTATCGGTGGTGTGCTCCGCCTGCCGAGTCTGGCAAGGCCGGATGAACGATCCTCGCACTCAGGTGAACCATCGGCGGAGCCCAGGTGAACTCATGGTTCCCAGTGTGCCGCTTCCGGCTGCGATCGTCATCCTGGCGCTTCTGCGGGCCTAGGCTGGTGCAGTGCCTTCTACTGCGCTGCTGATTCTCGCCGGACTGATCGGTCTGGTGATCGGCTGTGCCGCGGCGATGGCGTTGCTGCGCGCGGATCGTCGTGCCCCGCTCGAGGATCCGGACCCGTCGGATCCCGTGGTCCCGGCGCCAGCGGCCGAAGTGCTGGCGATCTTGTCCTCCGCCTATGTGGTGATGGATGCCAGCGGCGATGTCGTGCGCGCCTCTCCCCTCGCGTACTCCTACGGCATCGTGCGCGCGGGCGGCAACGACTACCCGCGCCTGGCAGGCAAGGAACTGATGGAGCTCGCGGCCGATGTGGCTCGCAACGGCGGTTTCCGGGATGAACGCATCACCATTCGCCGCTCTGCCCGAGATGACTCAGATGCCGTGCTCGACGTGCGCCTGGGAGCACTCGGCTCGCGCGGCGTCCTGCTGCTCGCCGATGACCTCACCCGCGCCACGCGCGTGGAGGAGACGCGTCGTGACTTCGTGGCCAATGTGTCCCATGAGCTGAAGACACCGGTCGGTGCCATCACGCTCCTTGCGGAAACGATGGAGGACGCCGCCGAGGACCCCGATGCTGTGCGCCGTTTCGCCGAGCGGATGCAGATGGAGTCACGGCGCCTGTCACATCTGGTGCAGGAGATCATCGAGCTGTCGCGTGTGCAGGGCGGCTCCTCGCTGCCGAATGCGGAAGCAGTGGAGATCGACGACGTGGTCGCGGAGGCGGTTGCCCTGAACCGCAACTTCGCCCTCGGTTCGCGGATCGAGGTGGTCGTCGGCGGCGCCACCGGGCTGCGGGTCTTCGGTTCGGAAGCGATGCTCACCACCGCTTTGTCGAACCTGATCTCGAATGCGATCACCTACTCCGAGGCGGAGACTCGGGTGGGGCTCAGCGTGCGCCGCCACGGGGGTATGGTCGAGATCGCGGTGAAGGATCAGGGCATCGGGATCTCCAAGGAGCATCTGGAACGAGTCTTCGAACGGTTCTTCCGGGTGGATCGGGCACGGTCACGCGAGACCGGCGGTTCCGGCCTGGGGCTCGCGATCGTCAAGCACATCGCCACCGATCATGGCGGAGATGTGACCGCCTGGTCGATGCCCGGTCAGGGGTCGACGTTCACGCTGCGCATCCCTGAGATGGGGCGCACGGAGGAGATCACCGTTTCCGGCGCGACCTCACCGGAGCACTCACGTACGGTGTATGTACGGACCACCACCAGTGAGGGAGACTGAGCGCGATGACACGGATCCTGATCGTCGAGGACGAGGAGTCCTTCTCCGATCCGCTCTCCTACACGCTCCGCAAAGAGGGGTATGAGGTGGCCATCGCCAATAACGGCACGGACGGCCTGCGCATCTTTTCCGCCCATGGCGCGGACCTAGTGCTGCTGGACCTGATGCTGCCGGGCATGAGCGGCACCGAGGTGTGCCGCGAGATCCGCCGCACCTCGAGCGTGCCGGTGATCATGCTGACCGCGAAGGACGATGAGTTCGACAAGGTGCTGGGCCTCGAGCTCGGGGCCGACGACTACGTCACCAAGCCGTACTCCTCCCGTGAGCTGCTCGCGCGGATCAAGGCAGTGCTGCGCCGCGGCCAGGACACACGCGCCGACGAGCAGGACACCCTGCTGACGGCGGGGCACATCACCATGGATGTGGAGCGCCACGTGGTGCTGATCCACGGCGAGGAGACGGCGCTGCCACTGAAGGAGTTCGAGCTGCTGGAGATGCTGCTGCGCAATGTGGACCGCGTGCTGACACGCGGTCAGCTCATCGACCGGGTGTGGGGCGCGAACTACGTGGGTGACACGAAGACTCTTGACGTGCACGTCAAGCGGTTGCGCGCGAAGATCGAGGATGACCCGAAGAACCCGGTGCACCTGGTGACGGTGCGGGGCCTGGGCTACAAGTTCGAGTCACTGACCCACTGACGCTGGGGCCGGCGCTGCAGCGCGGCACCGCACGCGTTCGCGGGAGATGTCTCGTCGCGGGTGAGGTGGGGTTGCACGGCGTGGCCGCGCGGGCGGTTCACTGCTTGTAGTGATCCAGAGTGTCGTCGAGCACGGGGATCGTGATGACGGCTTCTCCGTCTGCGCCAGCGACCTTGAGGTCCATCACGGCGCCGGGCTCGACGTCGAGCTGTCCGATCTCCGCTAGCTGCTGATCGTCGGCATCACCGAGCGTCACCACACCACCGGCGGGCACGGACACAGAGGTGGAGAAGGCAACGGTGCCATCGTCGGAGCCCTCGAGCTCGACAGTGACGTCGTCGGTGGTGTAGTTCGCGACGCTGCCCAGCAGCTGTGCGGAGCCATCCGGGCCAACCAGCACGAGCATGTTGCGCGCTCCTACGGCGAGCTGGCCGTTCTGGTTGATATTGGCGTTGGTACCGTCGGCCGCCTGGTAGAACTCGTGGGTCTGTACCGGGTTCATGTAGGTGCAACCTGTCGCACCCAGGGCAAGGCCAAGGGCGGCTGCGGTGA
The DNA here is from genome assembly GCF_900258505.1 of Brachybacterium timonense. Taxonomy (GTDB): domain Bacteria; phylum Actinomycetota; class Actinomycetes; order Actinomycetales; family Dermabacteraceae; genus Brachybacterium; species Brachybacterium timonense. The sequence continues at coordinate 934,262 of NZ_LT984895.1, read as the reverse complement.
GCGCGAGGGAACGGCGAGGACGCACGATGACTCCTGTTCCACTCCGACGGAGCGTCGGGCAATGCGATCGAGGTATGGCGCTCCGATGTACCGCTCGTGAGCAGATCACACGGACGGGGCGCCCGGCCCAGGGTATCGCACCACGGGGACGTGACGGATCGTCACCACCGAGACGGCGCGAACGGTGATCGGATGGTGACCTCACCGAGGTTCCCACGCGGCGTGTCGCTGGCGCACCGGCAGATCTTGGGCCGCCGCTGCCCCCAAAGCCTCGCATCGACGGGGCACCCGAAATCCCCTCGCAGGGCTCTCACCTGGGGAGATGCCGGAAGCGGGGCATGATATCACCCACATACGTGGTAGACTGGCCTGCGGAAAGGGGATCATCCACATGAATTTTGCCGTCGGCGAGACCGTTGTCTACCCGCACCACGGTGCGGCCCGGATCGAAGAGGTCAAGACCCGCACCATCAAGGGTGAGGACCGCACGTATCTCAAGCTCAAGGTGGCGCAGGGAGATCTGACCATCGAGGTCCCCGCAGACAACGTTGACATGGTCGGCGTGCGCGACGTCGTGGACAAGGAAGGCCTCGAGGAGGTCTTCGAGGTGCTGCGGCAGCCGTACGTGGAGGAGCCCACGAACTGGTCGCGCCGCTACAAGGCGAACGTTGAGAAGCTCGCCTCGGGCGATATGAAGAAGGTGGCGGAGGTCGTGCGCGATCTGTGGCGTCGCGATCAGGATCGCGGCCTGTCCGCCGGGGAGAAGCGCATGCTCTCCAAGGCGCGCCAGATTCTCGTCTCCGAGCTCGCTCTCGCCGAGAAGACCGATGAGGCCAACGCCGAGTCGATTCTCGACGAGGTGCTCGCCTCCTGACATCTGCGCGGGTTGTCCGTCCGCGCCTGCGCACCATGACCGTGCACACCATTGTCCCGGCCCTGGCCCTCTCGGGTCAGGGCCGTCGGCTGTGCGCTCTGGAGCATCTGGGAGAGCGCACACTGCTCGCCCATCTACTAGAAACGCTGCATCAGATCGGGCTCAGCCAACCTCTCGTGCTTGTCCCGGCCCAGAAGGCCGATCAGGTGAGTGACATCGACCTGCCGCCGCATCGCGTGGTGACGGTGCCGGGAGCAGATCCTGACCGCCGTGAAGGACTTCGCTGTGCCCTCGCCGAGCTTGGCAGCGCCGGGCCTGAGCAGACGGTCATGATCCATGATGCGGAGCGTGCCCTGGTCCCCGCGGACACGATCCAGGCAGTCATCGAAGCCGATGACCCATCGTCGGTCGATGGCGTGGTGCCCGTGATCGACATGACCGACTCGGTCAAAGCGGTCCGTTCAGAGGGTCTGGTGAACATCGACCGCTCGACGCTCGCCACCGTGCAATGTCCCCGCTTGCTGCGACGCTCCGTGCTCGACGATGCGCTCTCACAGCCGGCGCCGGCACAGGCGGGCCGCGGGGCGGGGCACGGCATGTTCGATGAGGTGCAAGCGGGGCTCGCTCGGGGCGCTCGCCTTCGCACGGTGCCAGGCACGCATCGAGGTTTCGCGATCGCAGACAGGCTCAGCCTGTGGCAGGCACAGATCGCCCTCGGCATCGCTCGCGACACCACACACCGCCACGGCCTCAGCCGACGCTGACACAGCGTTGCTGACCGAGCCCTCGCGTCTCGTGTGAACTCGTGTCGGCCTACAGTTCGGTCTGCAGGGCGACCGGTCCCACACCCACGCGATCCACGCGTGCGCGATGGGACCTGCACTCAGTCGGGGGTCTCAGCGCGTGCGGCTGCGGTGCACGGCCCGCAGCTCATCCAGCATCCGCAGAGGCTTGGACAGCGTGCGCCACGGCAGGGTCTTCGCCACCTCCCCGGGGTCCCGCCGCAGACGACGCATGAGGCGGCCGGGCTTCGAGGAGATCCGCTGACGCAGATCGGGCAGATAGTCCTCACTCACGTCAAGCCGCGTAACGGCGCCGCAGGCGGTGCATTGGATCTCTGAGACGAAACGGCCGGCGTAGACCACCACATGCTCCGACTCCTGCTCACATGCGGTGCACCGAAGAAAGCTCTCCTGCACGCTCATGTCGCCTCCTCACCCTGTCCGCAAACCTAACGCGGCCACGACGTCCTGAGCCAGGAGCAGGTCCTGCGCGTACGTGATCTTGAAGTTCGTCTCCTCACCGAGAACCCAGGCTGTGGGGATATCGGTGTACTCCTGGGCGCACGAGGCGGTATCGGTGCCGACGAACCCGTCGCGGGCAGCCGCCTCATAGGCGTCAAGGATCGTCACCGCATGGAAGCCCTGCGGGGTCTGGACACGCAGCAGGGTGTCGGGCTCGACCACGCCGGTACGCAGACGGTCCTCGCCGTCACGGGCGGCAACGTCACGGGCGGGGAGAGCGGGGACCGCTCCCCCATGGTCGATCGCGGCGTGCAGCACAGCTGCCGCGAGGCCGTGGGAGACCAGTGGGCGGGCGGCGTCATGAATGAGGACGGTGCGCACATGTCCCGCGTCGATGCGGTCGGCAAGATGGCGAAGAGCCAGCAGCTCGGATTCCTGCCGGGTGTCGCCACCGGTGATGATCTCCAACGGCAGCTCGGTCTCGCGTTCGGCCACGAAGCGGGCAGCCTCACGATCCTCTGGCCGCACGACGAACACGAGGGTTCCCACGCCGTCCACACTGCCCAGAGTGTTGATCCCCCAGCTGGCGATCGACCGGCCGGACAGCGGCAAAAACGCCTTATTGATGCCTGCGCCGACGCGGGTGCCGGACCCGCCGGCCAGCACAACACCGGCGGCGTGTCCGCGCAGGCGTTGGGCGCGGCCTCGAGCTCGAGTGGTCACACAGGCATGGTAGAGCCCTCAGGGCTCAGAGGACTCGTCCGCGCCCCGCGGCGTCATGCCACAATCCCGGTGACTCGTGGAGGTGTACATGACCAGCAGTGAGCAGAACCCGACCTCTCCGTCCGGCCAGGAGACCACTCGGCCCATCCCGGCGTTACCGCGCGTGGGAGTGGGAACAGACGCGCATGCTCTGGCCGACCCCGGGTCGGACCGCCCCTTGTGGGTAGCGGGATTGCACTGGCCAGGCGAGCGTGGCCTGGTCGGCCATTCAGATGCCGATGTCGCATGCCATGCCGCCTGCGATGCGCTGTTCAGTGCAGCGGGCATCGGGGACCTGGGGGCGCATTTCGGCACCGACCGCCCCGAGCTCGCCGGCGCCTCGGGACTCACGCTGCTGGCGGAGGCAGCGCGGCTGGTGCGCGAGGCCGGATTCGAGATCGGAAACATCGCGGTCCAGGTGATCGCGAATCGCCCGCCGATCTCCCGGCGTCGCGAGGAGGCACAACGTGCTCTGTCCACGGCGGTGGGCGCGCCCGTGTCCGTCTCCGGCACCACGACCGACGGTATGGGCATGACCGGGCGAAGCGAGGGCGCCGCCGCGGTGGCGACTGCTCTGGTGGTTGCCCGACCCTGAACTGAGCACGTCGCGACACCGACCCGCAGCCGGCCCACCGCGTGGCCACGTGTCACCCGATGTCCCGCTGTGCAGCGCGTTGAGCGCTCGGCGGCAGTGCCGGCGGCACGGTACCGTTGACGGCCGTGACTGCCCCCTCGCATCCCCTGCCCACGGCCGCTGACATCGAGCACGCCGCTGAGGCGCTGCGCCCACTGATCCATCGCACCCCGTTGCACCGTTCGGAGCGGCTGAGCGACCTGGCCGGGGCGCCCGTGTGGGTGAAGCGTGAGGACCTGCAGCCGGTGCGGTCCTACAAGCTGCGCGGCGCCCAGCTGTTCCTCCAGCAACTGTCGGCGACGCAGCGTGACGCCGGTGTGGTGGCGGCCAGCGCTGGAAACCATGCCCAAGGCGTGGCGCTCGCGTGCCGGCAACTCGGCGTGGACGGCCGGATCTATGTTCCCTCCAGCACGCCCCGGCAGAAGCGTGAACGGATCCTTGCGCACGGCGGGGACCGAGTCGAGCTGGTGCTCGCCGGTGATGCCTACGACGATGCCGCGGAGGCTGCGGCACAGGACGTGGAACGCACCGGCGCCACCATGGTCCCGCCCTTCGACTCCCCCACCATCATGGCGGGGCAGGGCACGGTTGCAGCGGAGGCCGTCGAGCAGCTGCGCTCTGAGCAGGGGCGCGAGCCCGGGGCGGTGGTTCTGCCGGTGGGTGGCGGCGGATTGCTGGCCGGCTGCGGGCTGTGGCTTCGTGAGCGTGTTCCGTCGGCCCGTGTGATCGGTGTGGAGCCGGCCGGGGCGCAGTCACTGCAGGCGGCGCGGGAGGTTGGGCATCCGGTGACGCTGGCATCAATGGAGAGGTTCGTCGACGGCGCCGCCGTGCGTCGTGTGGGTGAGCATCCTTTCCGTGCGGTGCAGATGATCGAGCCGGAGCTGCTGGCGATCGACGAAGGTGCAGTGTGCACGGAGATGCTAGCGCTGTACCAGGTGGACGGGATCATCGTGGAGCCGGCCGGGGCACTCGCATGCGCTGCGGTTGCGACGGGCCAGGTGCGTCCCCACGCCGGCGAGGATCTGGTGGTGGTGATCTCCGGCGGGAACAACGACGTCTCCCGCTACAGCGAGATCGTGGAGCGGTCCCTCGTGCACGAGGGACTCAAACACTACTTCCTGGTGACGTTCCCGCAGGAGCCGGGGGCACTGCGCCGGTTCCTGGATCGCGTGCTCGGGCCCGACGACGACATCACACTGTTCGACTACATCAAACGCAGCAACCGCGAGGAAGGCCCCGCGCTGGTGGGCCTCGAGATCGGGTCGAAGGACGCGCTCGAACCGCTGCTGGGGCGGATGGCCGCCAGCGGGATGAGCATCGAGCGGATCGACCCGAACGACCCGATCTACCGGTACCTGACCTGAGCTTCCGGTAGGGACAACGACGCGGCCGACCCAGGGTGGGACCGGCCGCGTCGTCTGCACGTCGGTGCGGGCGCTCACCGTGTGCCCGCACGGGCAGGCTCAGGTGCCGCTATCTCGCCGCCGACGGGCCAGCAGCGCACCGCCGATGAGTAGAGCGAGCGCGACAGCAGCAAGGCCTACGACCTCGACACCGGTGCGCGCCATGCGGCCACTTCTCATCGGCTGCTCGGCCGACGTTTCAGGCCGTTGGCCCGGCTGAGTGCCGTGCTGACCGGGATCGCCCTGACCTTGGTCGCCCGCACCTCCGGGCTGGCCCTGGTCATCGGTACCGTGGTCGCCGGCGCCCTGGTCATCCCGGTCACCGGGCTGCTCCTGATCGCCCGGGTTCTCCGTGCCGGGGTTCTCCGTACCGGGATCATCTGCACCCGGATCCTCTGTGCCCGGGTCCTCTGTTCCCGGGCCTTCCGTGTCCGGATCGTCGGGAGTGGCGGTCTCCTGGTCCAGAACGAACACCGCGACAGTGCGCGCGGGGATGGAGACCGTGCCATTGTCCAGGCTCGCGGTCTTCACGATCTCATCGGAGCCCTCGGCCTGCACGGAGTGCAGACGGTAGGTCTTCCCATCAAGACCGGGGATCACCTCCGTGATCGCCTCTGGGGAGACGTTGAAGACGGTCACGATGTCCTGCAGCGAGGGATCCACGTCCTCACCGACGGCGTCGTTGATTCGCATCACCATCAGGCCAGGTGTAGCCTCGGGACCGCTGCCCGGGAAGGTAACCTTCTGCTGGATGCGCTCCGCAGTGCCGAGGGAGAACAGCGGCGAGCTGGAGCGGATCCGCAGCAGGTCCATGCTGATCGCGCTCGAGTGCGCGATCTGATCCGGAGATGGCTGCAGCGCCTCCTGCGCGAGGAGCGGGCCGGTGATGTGCCAGTCGGCCTCGTTCTTCTCCGCTGGCGGCAGGCCCACCCCCTGGTTGTTGGTCTGCATGGACCAGTCCAGGGTGTTGAAGTGGTCGCCGGAGTTGTAGGAGTCGCGGTCCATGGACTTCGAGCGCAACAGGTCGGTGCCGCCATGCCAGAAGCTCGGCGACTGGCCGAGGGCTACGGTTGCCAGGGACACGTTGTTCATCCGAATGCGATCGTCGACCGACGTGTCCTGCGGGAGTTTCCACAGGCCGAAGTCCCACAGCGTCTCGTTGTCGTGGGCGTCGACATAGTTGACCGACTCGGCGGGTTGGCTGGCGTACCCGGCCGGGGCGCCGTTGTAGTCGATCTCGCTGCCCTTCTGCTCTATACCTGCGCTGGTCACAAATGTGTAGTCCTTGAGGTTTCCGGCCATGCTGAGGCGGACGAGATCAGTACGGTGCAGCAGATCGGCGCGCCGTTCCTCCTCGGACGCCTGGGAGATGCCGTTGGGGTCGGTGTAGCCGCCGGTGCCGAAGCCCTGCCCCTCGCGCTTGTCGGAGTCGAACGGCCCGCCGCCGTGGACAGCGTCGCGCAGACGGTCATTGAAGGCGCCGATGCCGGTGCCATCGAGCTGCCCCTGGGTCGCCTGGGTGAAGCGGGAGTTGTCGGCGACCTCGCCGAAGTTCCACCCCTCGCCGTACAGGTAGATGCTTGTGCCATCCACGCCGTCCTTCTCGACGGTGAGGGCGTCCAGGGCCTCACGGATCGCAACCATGTTGTCGCGGCTGTGGTGACCCATGAGGTCGAAGCGGAAGCCGTCGACCTTGTAGTCACGGGCCCACATGACGATCGAGTCGACCATCAGGTCCTGAGCGAACGCGTGCTCGGTGGCCACGTTCTGGCAGCAGGTGGACGTTTCGACTGAGCCGGTCGGCGATAGGCGGTGGTAGTAGCCGGGCACGACCTGGTCGAGCACACTCTTGGGGTCCTGGCCCGAGGCTGCGGTGTGGTTGAAGACCTGGTCGAGAACGACTCCAAGACCGGCCTGGTGCAGTGAGCCGACCATGGTGCGGAACTCGACGGTACGAGCGGCACCATCCTGGTGAGCGGTGGAGGCGTAGGAGCCCTCCGGGGTCGAGAAGTGGAACGGGTCATAGCCCCAGTTGAATGCATCCCGGGCCTTGACCGCGTTGACGGCGGCCTGCTGCTCGGTGGAATCGCGGCCCGCATTGGCCGGAATGGTCGGGACCTCCTGCTTGCTGCGGTCCTCCTCGATGGTGGCGATATCGAAGGTGGGCAACAGGTGCACAGTGGTCAGGCCTGCGTCAGCGAGCTCCCGCAAGTGCGACATGCCGGCGGAGTCCTCGACACCGAACGCGGCGTACGTGCCGCGCAGCTCTTCCGGGACAGTCTCATCGCTGATGGAAAAGTCACGCACGTGCAGCTCATAGATGGTCTGCGCGGCAGGATTCGACACGGGTGCGGACTGGTTCTCGGTCCACACGGCCGGGGCGTTCGCCGGGTCCTTCAGGTCCACGATGACACTGGCGGTGGAGTTCTGCATCAGGCCCACCGAATATGGGTCCGTGACCCGGTTGTGCTCGACCTGGCCTGTCGTGGGTACGTACACCTCGACGTCGTACAGGTAGCTGTGGCCTACGAGCGACGCGGGGCCGGTGAAGGTCCAGGAGCCGTCGGCTTCGCGGGTCATCGGTTCCGTTCGCTCGGTGGCGGTGCCTGGGTCGAGGATGAGACCGACATTCTTCGCGGTTGGCGCCCACACGTTGAGCGAGACGCCATCGCTGGTGACAGTCAGACCGCGTGGGACGCTGGCCTCGCCCACCTTGTCGGCGTAGAGAGCATCGATCACACCGGCGCTCTGCAGGCCCGTGAACACGGTAACCTCGCCGGACGCAGTGCGCTGGATGACCAGGTTTTGGCCGGTCAGCAGGTCAGCGGCGACCTCGGCGGTCAGTGGCTCACCGTGTGCCGTGGCCCGCAACGCCAGGTAGCTCTTCAGCTGCTGACGATAGACAAGCTGGTCTGTGGTCAGGCCCTTCGCATCGACGGTGAGGTCGGCGATCTTGGCGCCGCCCACGACCTGCCCGTCGGCCAGAGAAAGACCACCGGTAGGGGCGTTCCACAGCTCGAGGGTGGTGCCCTCGGCGGTGGCGTCGAGATTGTCGGGCCAGGCGACGACGTCGGGGGCGAGCCAGTATCCGAGAGACTGGCCGGCGCCAGTAGCCGGAGGATCCTCGACGTCGATCTGGAGCATATGAGTCTCTCGGGTGTAGGTGAAGGTGACGGTCTTGCCTGCGGCAACGGACATCTGGTAGTTCGCGCCACCCTGTGCACCATCCGCGCCGTAGTTGACGTCCCATGACTGGGATTCGGAGACCTTGAGCTCGTAGGAACCCTCGGGGATGCGGTTGGTGGAGAAGGTGTACACGCCGTCACCGTCACTGTCGCGCATCCAGGTGGCGAGGCAGTCCGGTGCCCAGTCATCGCCGCAGCCGAGCGACTGATTGAAGGAGCCGGGCAACGTGGTGAAGGGGCCCTGCGCGGAGTTCTGCACCTCGTGGGTGACGGGGTCGTAGAGGAAGGTCAGAGGTCCACCCTCATGGGTGTAGGCGATGTTGTCACCTCCCGAGGCGCCGCCCGTGCCGTAGCTCTCGTCCCAGCTGAGGTTGTGTGCGACCTTGAACTCGTAGTCGCCGGCGGGGATGTCGAAGGTACCGGTGAACAGCCCAATGGACTCGTCCCAGGTGAGCTCCGCCTCGGCGCAGGAGGGCAGCCAGTCCTCCGAACAGCCCATGGCCGTGTTGTGGCTTCCGGGCAGAGTGACGGTGGCCGGGGCTTCCGCACGGGCAGGCGCGATGGCGCCGACCGTCGGTACGAGAAGTGCCAGCGTGCTCACAACGACGAGCACGATCCGTGACCACGTCACCGCCCGAGCGGTGTGCGCTGTCGGCGTCACAGGTCGCTCCTTTGCGATGTGGATGGGGAGATCCTGCGGGCAGGCAAGGGGCCGGTGCAGGGTCTGCCCCAGCATTCCAGGTCAGACTCGACAGCTCCAGGCCGTTAGGCCCGTCGTTGCCGTCATTGTGCGGCGCGACGAGCCTCCACGGCGGAGCGGACGATATCGTCGAGGGTCTTGGTGGACGACCAGCCGAGCGTCTCGCGGATGCGGTCGGTGGAGCAGATCAGGCGAGCCGGGTCGCCGGGACGACGCTCGCCGATCGTCGGCGTGATCTCCTGTCCGAGCGCCCGGCCGATCGCCTCGATCACCTCAAGCACGCTCGAACCGGTGCCGGTGCCGACGTTGAACACCCGGTGGGGGCGCTCCTCGCCGCGGAGGTACTCGAGTGCGGCGATATGCGCATCGGCCAGGTCCAGCACATGCACGTAGTCGCGGATGCAGGTGCCGTCGGGGGTGTTGTAGTCGTTCCCGAACACGATCGGCGTCTTCCCCTGTTCGAGGGCATCTAGCACGATCGGCACGAGATTCATCACCAGGGTGTCGGCGAGCTCCGGCCAGCCAGCGCCGGCCACATTGAAGTAGCGCAGTGCCACGGTGCGCAGGTCGTGGGCACGCTCGGCATCGGCCAGCATCCATTCACCCACGTACTTGGTGGCTCCGTAGGGGTTGATCGGCTGCGGGGTGAGGTCCTCCGTCACGAGATCCACATCGGGCATGCCGTAGACCGCTGCGGAGGAGGAGAACACCACGTCGCGCACACCGGCGGTGGCGCAGGCCTCGAGCACATGCGCGAGACCGGCCACATTGTCGTGCCAGTACATCTCCGGCTTCGCCACAGACTCCCCGACCTGCTTATGGGCGGCGAAGTGGATCACGGCGTTGGCGCCGGAGGCTTTCATCTGGAATGCGAGCTTCTCCGCCGCATCAGGCCGAGTCACGTCGAGCTCGACGAGCTCCGCGCCCGTCGTGCGCTCACGGAACCCGGTGGACAGATCGTCGATGACGACGACCCTCTCTCCCTTCTCCAACAGCAGCCGCACCACGTGCGACCCGATGTACCCGGCACCACCGATCACGAGAGTCGTCATGGCGTCAGCATAGCGAGCTGGCTCACAGGCGGAGCGGGACCCCGCCATCATCCGCATCGAACCCCGCCGCACGCTACACCCAGCTCCGATCCTCCCGGAGGGGCGCAGACAGGAGCACATCAGTACGTTCCACGCTTCAAGACACCGTCTCCAACTACTTGATGTATCCGTAGTCCCCGTAGGCGGTCATCACGCCCTTGTTCGTCACGCGGACGAGAAGGTACTGCGTCCAGCCGACACCCTTGACCGGCGTTCCCCGCACAGTCATGTCTGCTAGCGCGTGCCTCGTCGAAGAAGAGATCTTGCGTTGGACCTTGGGAGCACCGCAACTAAGCAAGTAGTTGCAGGCACCCCCATAGACGCGGTCGATGGTGAACTTTCCTGACGCGCGAGTTCCGTCGAAATAGAACGACGCTGTCCCGATCAGGTAGATAGCCTTCACCAAGCATTGAGTGTAGAAAACCTTGCCGCCAGAAGACTTCTTTGATGCACATCCGACATCCTTCACCGCGACGGCGTAAGGACGGATGTTGGCTCCGCCGTCATCCCGGTACTCACCCTCAGTCCGAGCCGAAGATCCACTGCCCGCCGATGCGGACACGAAAGTCGACGTTGAACCGCCTGCATATTAAACCCAAGTAACACCACAACAACGCCCGCTATGAACGCACGACTACCCTTGTTCAGTATCTTCATCTTTTACCACCCCGCTTCCCGGTGGAAGAGCGCCGAATCATCCTTACCACCCCGACGCCCAGGGCCACAGCCAAAACAACCCAACCGAGCCCGAACAGCACTTCGGCGAACATAGGAAATGTAAGCGTCATGAAACCACCTCATCGTTAGTTGCCCGCACGCTCCGCAATCAGAGTGCCAAAGTGAGCATCCCGCTATCCAGAAACTAGCACCTAGGCGGATGCTGCGGCACCCTTTTCCGGATCATCGTGAGCCACCCGCTGCACCAGTCGAGCCACCCGGGAAGGCCAATCAGAGCTGCGGTCACCGCCTCACGGCAGGCCTACCCAAAGGCGGGTCATACCATGCAAGGCCAGCGTCTGCCCCCGTGCGATCAGGTCCAGGAGCTCGAGACCGGGCGTCCTTCTGCATAGCCGGCGGCGCCCTGCAGGCCGATCACGGCGCGTTCCCGGAACTCAGCGGTGGTGCGCGCACCAGCGTAGGTGTAGGACGAGCGCACCCCCGCGGTGATCGCATCGATCAGATCCTCCACGCCTCCGGCGCCCTCAGCCAGGTACATGCGGGACGTGGAGATGCCCTCCTCGAACAGGCTCTTACGGGCACGCGCGAAGGCATCCTCCTGCGCGGTGCGCTGGGAGACGGCGCGCTTGGACGCCATGCCGAAGGACTCCTTGTAGCGTCGCCCCGTCTCATCGGTGCGCATCTGTCCGGGCGACTCATAGGTGCCGGCGAGCCAGGAGCCGATCATCACGTTGGAGGCGCCGGCAGCGAGAGCGAGCGCCACGTCCCGAGGATGCCGCACACCGCCGTCGGCCCAGATGTGATGCCCGCTCGCGGCGGCTTCCCGGGCACACTCGAGCACCGCGGAGAACTGCGGACGGCCCACACCGGTCATCATGCGCGTGGTGCACATCGCTCCCGGGCCCACACCGACCTTCACGATGTCGGCCCCCGCATCGAGCAGATCGCGGGTGCCCTCCGCGGTCACGATGTTGCCGGCCACCAGTCGAACCGGGGTGGAATCCGCCTCGCCGATCTCCTCGCGGGCCAGGCGCAGCGCCTCGATCATGCGCTCCTGATGTCCATGGGCGGTGTCCAGCACGATCACGTCAGTGCCGGCGTCAATGAGCTCCCGCACGCGCCGGCGGATGTCGGCGTTGATGCCAACAGCGACGGCAGCGCGCAGTCGGCCCTGCTCATCTGTGGCGGGCCGGTAGATCGTCGAGCGCAGCACACCGCGGGAGGTGAGGATGCCGCGCAGCGACCCGTCGGCCTCCAGCACGAGCGCCGCATCGTGATGCGTGGCGGCGATCCGCGCATGCACAGCGGCGGGGTCACCAGCAGCCTCGTCGGGGCTCAGGCGCAGCACGTCTTCGCTGAGCACATCGCTGACCCGGGCGAAGGTGTCGCGTCCGGCGATCTCATGCTCGCTCACCACCCCCAGCGGCCGGCGCTGCTCATCCACGACCACCACCACGCCATGCGGTCGCTTGGGCAGCAGATCGGCAGCCTGGCCGAGCGTGCCGTCTGGCCCGAGGGTCAGAGCGCGGTCCACCAGCAGGTCACGCTCCTTGAGGGAGCGCACAATCGACTCGATTCGCTCCGGGGCAAGGTCCTGCGGCAGCACGGCGAGTCCGCCGCGGCGCGCCATCACCTCGGCCATGCGTCGCCCGGTGACCGCGGTCATGTTCGCGGCGATCAGCGGGATGGTGGTGCCGGTGCCGTCATCACTGGCGAGGTCCACGTCGAAGCGGCTGGTCACTGCCGAACGCGCAGGCAGGAAGAAGCAGTCGTCGTAGGTGAGGTCCGTGGTGGGCGTATGGATCAGGCGCATGGACTCCACGATAGAGACCCCACGGGTACTGCGGGGCTGACAGCGCACACCACACGTATTCACGAAGTTCTCACAGTCAGATCCCCGGATGCCGGCAGAGGAAAAACTAGGATGACGCGCATGACGGACCAGTTCTCGGACCGCCCGCGGCGCCGCCGCGCGGGCCGACACAGGGGTGTTGGTCGTCCACAGCCCCCTCAGCGAGCCTCTGAGCAGGAGGCGCGGCAGAACCGCCAGGCCATTTTCGGAGAGACGAAGCGGACCTGGCTCGCCGCGCATGCCAGCGACGCCGAGACGGCACAGCCCGACGCACCTGAGCCACAGGACCCGGCACCACACGCCGACGCCGCTGACGAGCAGCATCCCTCCTCGCCAATGCCTGCCGAGCTTGAGGGCCCCGACGAATCACAGCGTGACGGTTCCGCCGCGTCCGACCCAGACGTCGACACGGCAGCCCTGACCCCACGTCATGGCCGACGCCGACGCACCCTCCCCGAGGACGAGACGGACGCCGCAACCTCGGCCTGGGGCCCTCACATGGAGGCAGCCGCAGCCAGCACCGGCCCCGGACACAACCTTGACGCCACCACCGAAGCCGGCGCGACAGGCGAGCCGAGCACCCCGCAGAACACCCCCCAGGCGGACTCCACGACCAGCGATGCTCCTGCCCGCACCACCCCGCAACGCTCCGGCCAGCGCCGAGAACACTCCCCCGGCTCCGGGCTGCCGAAGGTCGCGCTCTGGACGGTCCTCACCTCCGCGGTGCCAGGTACCGGCCTGATCACCACGAGGTTGCGTCGTGTGGGCCTGATCCTGCTGGGCCTGCTGATCGTCGCTGTTCTGGCCGCGGCGGGCTTCTACCTCTTCACCGATCCGGTGCGCACCGGTCTGCGTCTGCTCTCGCGGCGCGGCGTGCTGTGGGCACTGCTCGCGCTCGTTGTGGGCACCGGCATCGTGTGGTGTCTGCAGATCGTGGCGACCAGTCTCGCCCAGTCCACGAAGGAACGCCTGCGCGGTGGGAAACGCGTCGCTGCCCTGGTGCTCGCCGCCGTGATGGTCGCCGTTGTCGCGCTACCGTTCGGCCGCGGCATTCAATCACTGTGGGCCGCGCAGAGCCTGCTCGGCTCCCAGTACGTGTTCGGTGGAAAGCATGGTGAGGGTCGTGTCGTCGAGGGCCCCGACCCATGGGCTGGTGTGGGCCGCGTCAACATCATGATGCTCGGGCAGGACGCCGGTGCCGACCGCACCGGCACCCGACCCGACACGATCATGGTGGCGTCGATCGACACCGAGACAGGCCGCACCGCCCTGTTCTCGATCCCCCGCAATCTCGAGCATGTGCGCTTCCCGAAGGGCACCGTTGCTGCCAAGGAGTTCCCCGACGGCTTCCGCTACTTCGGCCGTAACCAGGACCTCATCAACGCCGTGTGGACCTGGGCCGAGGACCGCAAAGACCTGTTCCCCGGAGATCCCGAACCGGGCCTGACCGCCACGCGCTGGGCAGTGGAGGAGACCCTGGGCCTGAAGACCGACTACTACGCCATGGTGAACCTCCAGGGTTTCGAGGACCTGGTGGACGCCATCGGTGGCGTGAACATGGTGGTCGAGCGCCGCATCCCCATCGGGGGCGGCATCAATCAGGCGACCGGCAGGAAGAACAAGGTCACCGGCTATATCGAACCAGGTGAGCAGAAGCTCGACGGCTACCACGCCCTGTGGTACGCCCGCTCTCGCGAGGGTTCCGACGACTTCAACCGCATGTGCCGCCAGCAGCGCATCGTGCGCGTGGTCACCGAAGAAGCGAACCCGCAGACCCTCGCGCTCAGCATCCCGGGCCTCGTCTCCGCCACGGAGAAGAACATCGTCACCGACATCCCCACGACCGACGTAGACGCCTTCGTGGAGCTTGCACTACGGATCAAGGATGCCGGCTTCACGTCGTACCCGATCACGCAGGACGTCACCCCTTCCGGGGACCCTGACTGGGAGTATGTGAAAGCCTGGACACAGGCGTCGATTGAGGACTCCATGCAACAGGAAGCGCCAGAGTCCGTGACCGGCGCGGACGAGTCGACGTCAGCCTCGGGCGCCCCGCAGTCGGAGAAGCCCGCCACATCGCCAGAGGCGAGCGAAGACTCCGAGTCCGCCACGGAGTCGGAGAGCCCCACCGCATCGGAGACGCCATCTGAATCGGCCACGGATGATGAGTCGACGTCGGGCTCCGAGAAGCCGACGACGCAGCCGACGGTCGAGAAGGACCCGCTCCAGTCCTGCATGCCTGGCTACGACGAGAACGCCGAGGGCTGAGGCGCACGCTCCCATCACGTGCGTCCGTGCGTCTCACTGCCGTCGCGTGCGTCTCAGTCGATAACCTGCAGCAGCGCGTTCTCGATCAGCTCAGGCATGGCTGGGTGGATCCAGTACTGGCTGCGGGCAATATCCCTCGCCGTCTGCCCGGTGCTCATGGCCTGAACCAGCACCTGGATCAACGTGGTGGCCTCGGGGCCGATCAGGTGCGCCCCCAAGATCTCGGTGGTCTCCGCATCCACGACAAGCTTGAGGAAACCAGTGGTGTTCTCCATCGCCCAGCCGTACGCGATCGACGCGTACTCCTGCATCGCCACACGGACCTGTCGGCCCGTCGCCTGCGCCCGGTCCTGTGCAGCAACCTCATCGAGGCCCACCCACGCCACCTGCGGGGAGGTGAAGACTCCGAACGGCACGGGCATCGTGTCTGAGCGACGCAGCTCGCCCGGATGCAGGATGTTGTGCCGCACGGTCCGCAGCTCGTGATTCGCCACGTGCTTGAGCTGCGCCGGGCTGGAGAGGTCACCGAGCGCCCACATGCCGTCGAGCACCTGCCCGTGACCGAGCACCCGCTGATACGCATCCACCACCACACGCCCCGCCTGATCTGTGTCGATTCCGGCGGCGGCGCAGTCCAGCAGGTCACTGTTGGGCTGACGCCCGGTCGCGACCAGCAGTTCCTCAGCGTGCAGCTGAGCAGGGCTCCCCTCCCTCGTGCCGTGAAGCATCACGCCCTGGGCCGTGCGCTCGACGCGTTCGGTGGCGAAGCCGGTGACCACATGCACGCGTGCGGCGAGCAGCTCGGTCAGGCGCTCGGAGATGTCGCGATCGGCGGCACGCAGCAGCCGCTGCGAGCGGGCGATGATCGTGACCTCCACGCCGAGGCTCGCGAACACATGCGCCATTTCCACAGCGATCACGCCGGAGCCCAGGATCGCGAGCGAAGCGGGCAGCTCAGACAGGCGCATGACGGTGTCCGACGTATGAGGCTGTGCCTCCCGCAGACCGGGGATCGACGGGATCGAGGGTCGTGAACCGGCACCCAGCACGAACACGTCGGCGCTCACCTGCTCGGTGCCACCGTCCGCGAGTTCCACCTCGACCTGTGTGGGCGCGGTGAAGCGGGCCGTGCCGCGCAGCAGGGTGAGATTCGCGTTGTCCTCGTGGTCGCGGCGGTATTCCTCGCCGCCCTCGGCAATCGGGTCGATGCGGCCGAAGATGCGGTCGCGGATCGCTGGCCAGTCGGGCGCGAGCTGCGCCGGGGCGAGACCGAAGCGGGCGGCTTCGGCTGCGTCGGCGGCCACGTTCGCCGTGTGCACGAACATTTTTGTGGGGATGCAGCCGACGTTCAGGCAGGTGCCACCGAAGACGCCATGCGGGCCCACACCGCGGTCAATCTGGACGATTCGCTTGTCAGCGAGATCAGGGCCGGGGAATGAGTTGACGGAGCCGGAGCCGATGAGGGCGATGTCGTAGTGGGTCACCGTCCCAGCTTACGAAGCAGTGCGGTTTGAGAGTGCACGCGCTTGCCACGCGCGCTCGCCCAAGCATGCCCTACCCCCACGCTGAAGCGTCCTGGGTTTCGTTCCGGCCTAGTTCTTCAAGGAGGATCGGAGCATGCCCCAGAAGTACACCGCCGAGTTCAAGGCCCGTGCCCTGAAGCTCATCGACGAACGCGTCCGTGCCGAGTAGTGCTCGGGCTGGGTCGCCTGCACCGCCGTGGGCGAAGCCCTCGGCGGGATCTCGCCTCACACTGTGCGGAACTGGTGGAAGCAGGACCGCATCGACCAGGGCCAGGCTCCAGGGCTGAGCACCGCTGAGGCCGAGGAGATCACCAGGCTACGCAGGGAGAACCTCGAGCTACGACGCGCGAACGAGATCCTGCGCAAGGCCTCGGCTTTTTTCGCAGCGGAGCTCGACCGCCCCACGACGAGATGATCCGTTTCATCGACGAACACCGCGATCAGTTCGGGCCTGGGCCATCTGCCGCGTGCTCAGCGCAACGGAACGTGGGTTCATCACCTCTGGCGGCTACCGCGCCGCGAAGAGACGGCCTGCCTCCGCGAGGGCTCTACAAGACGAGCTCCTCATCGAGGAGCTCGAGCGGATCCACGCCGAGAACTACGGGGTCTACGGGGTCCGGAAGATGCACCACGCGATGGTCCGGGCCGGCTGGAAGATCGGCCGAGACCAGGTCGGGCGGCTGATGAAGGCCGCCGGCCTCGAAGGGGTTCGGCGTGACCGCAAGCCGATCACGACGAAGCCCACTGGTGAGCCGGATACCCGCCCTGACGTGGTGGAGCGGCAGTTCACCGCGAACGGCCCCAACCAGTTGTGGGTCGCTGACATTCCCCCGCAAGCGGGAGGTGCCCCCACCTACGTCAGGATCCTGACGGGCTTGTGCTACGTCGCGTTCATCACCGACGTCTACTCCCGCCGCATCGTGGGATGGGCCGTCTCGACCAGTCTCCACACCGCGGGACTGCCGCTGCTCGCCCTGGAGCACGCACTGGTCTCCACCGGCGCTACCCGCGGCCGACAGGGCCTGATCCACCACAGCGATAGGGGCTCTCAGTACGTCAGTTTGGCGTACTGTGATGCCCTCATCACCGCCGGGGTGACGGCTTCGGTAGGCACCGTGGGCGACTCTTACGACAACGCCCTGGCCGAGACGGTCAACGGGCTCTACAAGGCCGAGCTCATCCACTCCAAGCGGTTCTGGGAGTCCGTCGAGGCGGTCGAGCTGGCCACCATGGGGTGGGAGCACTGGTGGAACACGCGCCGTCTCCACGAGGCCCTGGGCTACCGCACTCCCGCAAAGGCCAAGGCGGCCTACACTCACCACCAGAACTCAGCACCCGTTGCGTCCTGACCACGGAACAAAACCCAGGACGCTTCAGACGGCCACCAGATGAAGGCCCGTGAAGTTCAGAAGGAAGTCGCATCGGTCGCAGCGATCGAGCGCGTCAGGGCATGCGCAACTAAGGTTGGGCATCGTCGAGGTCCTTGAGGTCAGCGGGGGTAGAAGTCCGCTCATCATCAAGGACCTCGACGCATATCCCCAGCTACCCCGCATCACCGGCGCGCCCACACTCAACTCTGAAGAGCCCGTTTACGAGTTCCTGGTGGCGAGACATTTCACAGGAGGCACTATCTCGGTAGGGTGCCAGCTCGGTCGATGGCTCGTGCTTCCATACTTCGATTCTGTCAGTGTAAGCACTTGTGGCAAGATGCGTCTATGTCGCGACGCTTGAGCTGGGATGACCTTCCGCACGCCCTTCGTGCATCCATCGAAGAAGGTGTCTTGGGTGCCCCTGTCATCGATGTGCGTTCCTGCAGTGGTGGTTTCTCACGCAGCACTGCCGAGATCGTGCGTTCGACTAAAGGTCAAGAACTCTTCGTAAAGGCCATACGGGAACTGGAAAACCCCGAGACAGCGCGCCTGAACCGGATCGAAGCGGCCACTCTCTCCAGGCTCCCGTCGGCCGTTCCTGCACCGCGACTCCTCACTGTCCTTACGCATGACGACTGGATCGTGCTGGTTACTGAGGTGGCACCGGGATGCATGCCAGAGACGCCGTGGACATCTCGTCAGTTGGAGACAGTTCTGACTGCGTTGGATTCGCTGCAACAGGCTGTCACGCCATGCCCCCTTGGTGACGTACCCACCCTGGTCGCCACACTAGGTCCCGACATGCTGGGTTTTGAGCGCGTTACTGAAGACCCGCCTGAGGGTCTCGACCCGTGGATCCAGTCGCGCCTTCCTCGGCTCTGCCTGTCCGCGCGGGCGGGGATTGCGGCATTAGAGGGGGACACCTTGTGTCACTCCGATCTGCGCTCGGACAACATCCTGATTACTGAGCGTGGGGTCGTGACCCTCGTGGACTGGGCCTGGGCGTGCCGCGGTAGCCGAGTGGCGGACGCGCTCCAGCTCCTGTCTTCAGTGGAGGACCCCTGCGGAACCCTGGACGTTAGTGGTCTCGTCGACGGGGTGCTCGCCCGGCATGATATCGCCCCAACTGTGGGAACCGATGTGCTGGTCGGAATCCTTGGGTTCTTCGTCGACGCCGCCCGCAAACCCGTGGACCCCGGTCTTCCAACTCTCCAGGCTCACCGTCGTAGGGCCCGCGACAGTCTTTTAACGCTGGTCCAATCGCGGTGGGACCGTGAAGAGGGCGCCTCGCTGCGTCCAACGTGAATAAGCGGCCTCACGTCCCAGCTCTATGCCGGCAGCCTCCTCCCGTATCGAAGTGCGCGACGAACAAGCGCGCCCCAACAGGACAGCTATGTACTGAAGCGCCCTGGGGTTCGTTCCGTGGTTAGACGGTCGCGGGCGCGGTCGTCGTGGGGTGAGTGTAGGCCGATTCGACCGCTGCTGGGGAGCGGTAGCCGAGAGCTTAGTGGAGCCGGGCCGTGTTCCACCAGTGGACCCAGCCCGTCGTGGCGGGCTCGACCTCGCTGACGGATTCCCAGATCCGCTTCGAGTGGATCAGCTCCATCTTGTAGAGGCCGTTCACTGTCGTCTCTGCCAGCGCGTTATCGTAACTATCTCGGACGGTACCGACTGAAGCTCTCACACCTGCCGTGACGAGCGCGTCTGAATAGGCCAACGGGACGTACTGGCTACCCCTGTCAGAATGGTGGATCGATCCGCTTTCATTCCTGCTTGCCCCATTGAGAGAAGTGCGTGCTCCAGGGACTTGACCCCCCTTTTGTAGGTCCAGTCATTGTGGGAGTTGTCCTGTCGCCCGCGGCCGCGGGCAGGGAGACTGGTCAGATCATGTCGAACAGCAGGAAGCGTCACACGCCGCAGCAGGTGGTTCGTAACCTCGGGCAGGCGGACAGGATGCTCGCTGACGGGCAGGATGTCGCGGCGGTGTGCCGGGAGCTCGGGGTGTCCGAGCAGACGTACTACCGGTGGCGGAACCAGTACGGCGGGCTGAAAGCCGACGACGCGAAACGGCTCAAGGAGCTCGAGAAGCAGAACGCCACGCTGAAGCGGCTGCTGGCCGAGGCGGAGCTCGAGAAGGCCGCGCTGAAGGAGTTGGCGGAGGGAAACTTCTAGGCCCGGGCAGACGCCGCGCCGCCGTCGCTCACCTGATCCGGGCACTGCGGGTCAGTGAGCGGATGGCGTGCCGTCTGGCCGGGCTGTCGCGCTCCGCCTACCGGCGCCCCCTGCACCGGGAAACGGCCGCGGATCCGGACCGGGCATGACGCGACTGGCTCCGGGCGTACGCGAAGAAGCACCCACGATGGGGATACCGCAGGGCGTATCACGACGCCCGCGCAGAGGGCTGGATGGTGAACCACAAGAAGATCCAACGCCTGTGGCGCGAGGAGGGCCTCCGCGTGCCGCAACGTCGCCGCCGCAAACGCGTGGGTGCCTCCACCGCCGACGCGCCCTCCGCCTCGGCGCCGAACCTGGTGTGGGCGGTCGACTTCCAATTCGACAGCGACGAACGCGGCCGGCCGATCAAGATCTGCTCCATCATCGACGAGCACACTCGCGAATGCATCGGAGGCCTGGTCGACCGTTCGATCACCGCCACGAAGCTCACCGACCACCTCGAAGCGCTCGTCGCTGTCCGCGGCGCCCCAGCGACGCTGCGCTGCGACAACGGGCCCGAACTGATCAGTGAGGCCATGGCGCACTGGGCCGGCACCCGCACCGGCCTGAGCTACATCCCGCCCGGGTCACCGTGGCGCAACGGCTACATCGAGTCGTTCAACAGCAGGATCCGCGACGAGTGCCTCAACATCAACACCTTCTACTCGCTGCTCCACGCCCGCGTGGTGATCAGCGACTGGAAGACCGAGTACAACCACGACCGCAGGCACTCATCGCTGGGCTATCTCGCACCGGCCGACTACGCTCGGCAGTGCACCCATCACATGGAAACCGACGACTCGCACAACGTCCGGACCTAACCGTGGGGGCAGGTCAGGGCGGTTTGACATGCTCTTCGCACCAAGTTCGCGAGAATAAGGGCCGGGTAAGGGCGGGCCGGGGCGGGGCGCCGCATGGCCGGGCGCCTCACTTCCTGATGCAAGCATCCGCCGGAGAGGATCACGAGCGCCCATGACCACGGTCATGGTTCGCCACGCGGGTGTCACGGGTCTGCTCTGGAGGTCATGACGGCCGCCACTGCTGAGGGGCAGGCTCTGCTCCGTAGCGTCGCAGGCATGACATCGATGAGCCATCCACACCGTCCCGCTCCCGCATGCTCTGCCGCCACAGGCGGAATCGACAACACCGCCCGCCCTGACAGCCCCACGCCCCCGCGTTCCGCGCCAACTTCGCCGGACGGCGAGCGCCGCACCGATCTGCCGCCTCGCCTGCCGGCCTGGGCCCGCATCCTGCTGACCGCTTTCCTGATCATCCCGGCCGCGAGCGCGACGCTCCTGGGCCTGGGTGTCCTCTCCCTGTTCGGGAAGCAGGATTTGTTCTGGCAGACCGACGAGATCGCTATGGTGGTACGGATCGCCTGCTGGACCCTGCCGCTGATCGCCTATCTGCTGTTCTCGTGGGCTCTGGTGCGCTGGGTGGACCGTCGCCCCTTCCGCGCCCTTGGCCTGACCTGGAACCGCAACGCTGCCAAGGCTCTCGGCATCGGCACCATGCTCGCCGTCGTGATCGCGGTGGCCGGGTACGGCGTCGCCGCAGTGGCCGGGCTCGGCGCTCCGATGGAAGCTGCCGGCGCTGCAGGGGTGGAGGCCGGGCCGATGGGGCCGCTGCTGATCGTCCTGACCCTCATCATGCTGCTGGTGCGCGCCTACGTGCTGCAGGGCATCGGTGAGGAGCTGCTGTTCCGCGGCTATCTCATGCAGTCCCTGGCCCGCCGCCCGCATGCCGCGGTGTGGCTGAGCGCCTTCGCCTTCTGCATCCCGCACCTGACCTCGACCGGCGGACAGCAGAACCTGCTCGATCACCTCGTCTACCTGCTGATCCCCTTCGGCTTCGGCGTCTCCGCCGGCTACCTGGCGATCGCCATGCGCAGCGTCTGGGCTGCCATCGGCATCCACGGCGGGTTCCACGTCGGCAACGCTGTGGCCGGAGTGATCCTGCTGGAGCTGCCCTGGGGCATCCCGGTGCACCTGGTGTTGGGCCTGGCCCACCTCGCGCTGGGCCTCGTGATCGCGGTCCGAATCCCGGCCTCCCGCTGGGCGGAGGTTGCCGAGCAGGGCCCCTACGGTCGCTAAGTCCGCGAGCGACGGGTCCCGTCGACGCCCGCTCGCCGGCACAGGCTCCCATCCATGCGCCTCGCCAGCACCGCGTCACGTCGGCGCCCGCTCTCCCACCCCTGACGCCGCCACCCCGAAGCACATCGCCACGGCAACAGATCAGCGCACCGGCGCTCGCAGCCCCAACCGTGCGGTCCATGCTGACCACGCCGTGGGCCTGACCCCACCTGTCTGCCCCGGCCGCGGGCCTGGCCTGCATGAACCGACGTGATCGGCCCCACGCGCTCACCGTGACGTCGTCGACACAATTCTGAATGTGCTGCTGGAGCGGCGTACCGTCGTGGACGCGGGCCCTTCGGCCCCGACGGCGGCCCGTGTGCTCCTGATCATGCCGCGTCCGTTGGCGCGGCCACCGGAAGGATGAGACGTGGCGAAGGTTTCGCTGGCCCGACTGCTCGTGACCCAGCTGCAAGAGATGGGGGTCGAGCGCATTTACGGCGTCGTGGGCGACTCCCTCAACCCGGTCGTCGACGCGGTGCGCACCACCGACGGCATCGAATGGGTGCATGTGCGCAATGAGGAGGCCGCCGCCTTCGCTGCCGGCGCCGAGGCCCGTATCACCGGGAAGCTCGCCGTGTGCGCCGGATCCTGCGGCCCTGGCAACACCCACCTGATCCAGGGCCTGTACGACGCCCACCGCGACGGAGCGCCCGTGCTGGCGCTGGCCTCGCACATCCCCTCCGACAAGATCGGCACCGGATTCTTCCAGGAGACCCACCCGGAGAAGCTGTTCCAGGAGTGCTCGGCGTTCTGCGAGATGATCAACTCCGGCGAGCACGGCACGAAGATGCTGCACATCGCCGCCCAGACCGCTCTGGCCGAGCGCGGCGTCTCCGTGCTGGTTCTGCCCGGGGACGTGGCCGACCAGGAGGTCGACGGCGCGTTCACCCGCACACTGACCACCCGCTTCGGCGCGGTCGCGCCCCACCCGGATGCGGTGTCCGAGCTCGCTACCCTGGTGGATCGCGCACAGAAGGTCACCCTGTTCTGCGGCGCCGGTGTAGCCGGTGCCCGCAGTGAGGTGCTGGAGCTGGCAGAGCTGGTGAAGGCACCGATCGGCCACGCCTTCGGCGGCAAGGAGTTCATCCAGTACGACAACCCCTTCGACGTGGGCATGTCCGGTTTACTGGGCTACGGCGCCGCCTACGAGGCGACCCACGAGTGCGATCTGCTGATCCTGCTGGGCACCGATTTCCCCTACTCCGAGTTCCTGCCTGAGGACGGCCCGAAGGTTGTGCAGGTCGACGCCGATGCCTCCCGGCTCGGCCGTCGCATCCCGCTGGATCTCGGCATCCACGGCGATGTGGCGCTCACCCTTCGCGCCCTGATGCCGATGGTGAAGGCGAAGAAGAACCGGAAGTTCCTGAACTCGATGCTGCGCAAGCACGAGAAGGCACTGACCGGCGTGGTGGCCGCGTACACCAAGAATGTGGGGCGGATGAAGCCGATCCACCCCGAGTACGTGGCGTCCGTTCTGGACGAGCTGGCCGACGACGACGCCGTGTTCACCGTGGATACCGGTATGTGCAATGTGTGGGGCGCCCGCTACATCTCCCCCAACGGCAAGCGCCGCATCTTCGGTTCCTGGCATCACGGCACCATGGCCAATGCCCTGCCGCAGGCGATCGGTGCGGCTGCCTCGCAGCCGGGCCGACAGGTGATCTCCATGAGTGGCGACGGTGGCCTGGGCATGCTGATGGGCGAGCTGCTCACGGTGAAGCTGCACCAGCTGGACACCAAGATCGTCGTGTTCAACAACTCGTCCCTGGGCATGGTGAAGCTGGAGATGCTCGTGGAGGGGCTCCCGGATCACGAGACCGATCACGAGAAGGTGGATTTCGCCGCGATCGCCAAGGGCGCTGGCATCGAGTCGGTACGGATCACCGATCCGAAGAAGCTGAAGAAGGAGCTCGCCGCAGCCCTGAAAAAGAAGGGTCCGGTGCTGATCGACGTGGTCACCGATCCGCTGGCGCTGTCGATGCCGCCGAAGATCACCGCGCACCAGATCCGTGGTTTCGCCATGAGCTCCACCAAGGTGGTGCTCGGCGGCGGCGTCGGCAAGATGGTCGACATGGCGCGTTCGAACGTGCGCAACATTCCGCGGTGACCATCGTGCTGAGCTCTCGTGGACCGGGCGCCGCTGTGCTCAGCCGTGCAACGTCTTGTAGAGCATGAGGGCCAGTGCTGTGCGGTCGCGGGCGTCGAGCTTGCGCAGCAGCGCGGAGACGTGGTTCTTCACGGTGCCTTCAGCGAGCACGAGGTCGGCGGCGATCTCACTGTTCGTGCGGCCCTCGGCGACCTGCTGCGCGACCAGACGCTCCATGCGGGTGAGCACGGCGAGCTCATCAGGATCAGACTCCGACTCCGTCGCGGGCGTCATGGCGATGCGTGCCACGCGCGGGTCCAGGACCATACCGCCATCTGCCACAGAGCGGATCGCCTGGGCGAGAGCGTCGGTGGAGGTGTCCTTCAGTAGGAATCCCGCGGCGCCGGCGGCGAGTGCGCCGCGCACGACGGGCTCGTCATCGAAGGTGGTCAGCAGGAGCACGGGCAGTCCGGGGTGCGCTTCTCGGCATCGCTCGACGAGCTCGAGGCCATCCATGCCCGGCATCCGCACGTCGGAGAGCACCACATCGGGGCGGGCGGCCGGGATGCGGGCGAGTGCCTCGGCGCCGTCGGCCGCCTGGTCGACGACCTCGAGGCCGTCCACGGTGGATAGCAGCATCATGAGGCCGCGGCGCAGCAGCTGCTGGTCATCGACCAGCAGGATCCGCAGTGGTGTCGAGTCGGTCATCGTGTCGCCTCCTGGGCGGCGGTCGGCACAGAATCGCACGGGCGAACGGGGGCGACCGCGCCGCGTGTGGCCGGGGACGGTACGGTGACGCGCAGCTCAACCTCGTCGCCGTCGCGGCAGGCTCGCACGTCGCCACCAAGAGCGTCGGCCCGGTCGGTGAGCCCGCGCAGGCCGAAGCCGGGGGCGAGGGGGCCGACGGGGATCGCTGCCCGGGCGGCCGCATCGAGGTCGTTGCGCAGGGTGAGGTGAACGGTGTCGGCCGTTGTTTCCACGCGCATCCGCACCTGCCGCGCCCGTCCGTGGCGCAGTGCATTGGTCAGGCCCTCCTGCACGGCGCGGTAGATCAGCAGCGAAGTGTCCTCGTCGAGAATCGGCTCCGGGCCGCTGCGCTCCAGAGCAACGTCGAGGCCGGTGCCGCGGAAGGATTCGGCGATGGCGTCGATCGCGGCGGTGCCGGTCGCATTCCGGTCGCGCACAGGGCTGAGCGCTCGCACCCAGGTACGCATCTCGGTGAGGGCATCGGCAGATGTCTGGGCGGCAGTGTCGACCTCGGACCAGGCCGCCGCTGCATCCCGCTCACGCATGCGGCGTGCATAGTCCAGGCTCATGGAGATCAGCGTGAGCCGGTGTCCCAGGCCGTCGTGCAGGTCCCGGGCGGAGCGTGCCCGCTCATCGGCGAGCATCAGCTCCTTCTCGGTCTGCGCTTGGCTGTGCAGCTGGGCCAGGGCGTCCTCGAGTTGTTGGAGCGCATCGTCGCGCTCGGCGATGGTTTGCTCGTCGCTTCGTCGGCCCTGTTCATAGGCGGCCAGGGCAGCCCCGAGCACGATTCCGATCATGAGCAGGACGAACACCGGTGCCGCGTTGGCCATGCCGATCACCAAGCCCACCGGACTTGGTCGCACCATCAGATGTACAGCGATGGCGCTCAGGCACTCGAGCCCAGCCAGGATCAGCGCCGCGCGCATCCAGCCGTCCAGCACCACGAGGGCGTAGGCCACCAGAAGCACGGGGATCATGAACCCGGCTTCGGCGATCCTGCCGATCATGAACATGGGCATCACGGCAAGGACAGCGAGGAAGGCGACAGCGGCTCGGGAACGCCGGGTGCGCATACGCCCACGCAGCAGCCACAGCAGGGAGACGACAACGGCCTGCACGGCATGCAGATCGCCGGTGTCCCAACGGTATGCAGCCCAGTCCTCACCGCCGTGCAGAGCGAGACCATAGTTATGCACTGCCGAGGTCAGCATGCACAACACAGCCATGATCTGCAGGGCACGCAACAGCCGACGGATCGGGAGGGAACGTTCCCTCCCCACTGCTGTTGCACCGATATCGCTCGAGGTCACCCGCCCACCGTATGGTCTGGTGTCGGGCTGCGTCCCATGACCGTGGTCACGAGATATGCATGCCCGGTCACGCGCCGGCGCCGGTTGATGCGCCGTACCCCTCTCTGGTGAGCAGCTGCCGGTAGTCTTCGGTCACGAGTTCTCCGGCACCATCACCGAGGTGGGTGAGGGCGTTGAGGGTCTCGCCGTCGGCGACAACGTCGTCGTGGAGCCGCTGATGGTCTGCGGCCAGTGCCCACCGTGCCGCGCGAACCAGTACAACCTCTGCGCCGGTGGTCGACGCGCTGCTGGCGTCCCTGCGACCGGGCGGACGTCTCAAGGTGGTCGCGATCCACGTCAATCCGGTGGAACTGGACCTCACCGGTCAGCTGATCATGGGTGACAAGGTCGTCGGTGGCTCCATCGGCTATGCGAACGACCACGTGGAGGCGATCGAGCTGGCCCGCAGCGACAAGCTCGACCTCTCGAAGTTCATCACCAGGAAGATCCACGTCGAGAACATCGTCGAGGACGGCTACACGCGCCTTCGTGACCACGGCGAGACCGAGGTGAAGATCCTCGTGCACATGTGATCTCTGTGCATTCCGCTGGTCAGGGCCCGGTCACAGGACCGGGCCCTGGTTCGCTCAGCGCAGCTCGCCGATGACGCTCTGAACCGCTTCGAGCACGGAACCGTCGGCCAAGCGCGCCTCTGCTTCCGCGATGTCGGGCGCGAGGAACGCGTCAGGCCCGGGCCCGTCGACCGTGCCGCGCAGCACCGCGATCGCCGCCGCACCTGCGGCCGACGGGGCCAGTGGTGCGCGCAGGTCGCAGGCGCGGGCTGCCGTGAGCAGTTCGATGGCGAGCACGCGGCGCAGGTTGTCCACGCTCGTGCGGAGCTTGCGGGCCGCATGCCACCCCATGGAGACATGGTCTTCCTGCATCGCCGACGACGGGATCGAGTCGACGCTCGCCGGCACAGCCAGGCGCTTCATATCCGCGACCAGAGCGGCCTGGGTGTACTGGGCGATCATGAAACCGGAGTCGACACCGGGGTCGTCGGCCAGGAACGGCGGCAGGCCATGGGAGCGGGCCTTGTCGAGCATCCGGTCGGTGCGCCGCTCCGCGATGGAGGCGAGGTCAGCGGCGACGACGGCAAGGAAGTCCAGCACGTACGCCACGGGGGCGCCGTGGAAGTTGCCGTTGGAGGTGACGGTGCCGTCCTCAAGCACGACAGGGTTGTCGATGGCGGCGGCGAGCTCACGCTCGGCGACGGTACGGGCGTGCTCGATCGTGTCGCGCACGCCGCCGGCCACCTGCGGGGCGCAGCGCAGTGAGTAGGCGTCCTGAACACGGGAGCCTTCAGCGGCAACGTCGGCGATGATGTCGGAACCCTCGAGCAGGGCCAGGATGTTGGCGGCGGCGTCCGCCTGCCCGGGGTGCGGGCGCAGAGGCGTGTGCAGTTCGGGATGGAAAACGGTGTCGCGGCCGCGCAGTCCCTGCACGCTGAGCGAGCAGGTGACGTCGGCGACCTTCACGAGCTCATCGAGGTCAGCGATGGCCATGAGCAGCATGCCCAGCATGCCGTCGGTGCCGTTGATGAGGGCCAGCCCCTCCTTCTCCGCCAGCTCGATCGGGGTGATGCCAGCGTCGGCCAGAAGGTCCTTCACGGGGCGTTCGCGGCCGTCGGCGCCGCGGGCACGCCCCTCCCCCATGAGCACGAGCGCGCAGTGGGCGAGTGGCGCGAGGTCACCGGAGCACCCGAGCGAGCCGTATTCGTGCACGATTGGGGTGATCTGTGCATTGAGCAGGGCGATCATGGTCTCCAGCACCTCAGGGCGCACACCGGTGCGGCCAGAGGCGAGGGTGCGGGCACGCAGCAGCATGAGAGCACGCACGACCTCCGGCTCCACCTCCGGCCCGGTGCCGGCAGCGTGGGAGCGGATCAGGGAGCGCTGCAGGGCGCTGCGCATCTCGGGCGCGATCGCCGTGTCGGCGAGGGCGCCGAACCCGGTGGAGACGCCGTAGACGGGCTTGTGACCGGGGGCGGCGAGGGCATCGACATGGGCACGGACCGCGGCCACGCGCTCGCGTGCGGCCGGGTCGAGGTCCACGCGTGCTCGGCGCCGCGCAACGGCGAGGACATCCTCGGCGGCGAGCGTGCCTGCACCCAGGCGCACTGTCATGGTCTCGTCGCTCATCGCGTGTCTCCTTCTGATGGTCCTGTTCGCTCGGCTCGCTCTGCGTGTTGTCGGGGACCGGACGTCGGCGAACGCCGGGGCCCGTCCATCGCTTCACTGTAGGTGCCGACGGGCCATGTGCACCGGGGATTGGCCTGTCCGTGACCACCATGACCACCGCTGCTGTCCGTCCGCCCGGACACCAGCAGCAACGGCAGTGGATCCAGTCACCCCTCGCGAGCGGGTCGACAGAGGGGGCCGGCGGCGGCGGATCCTCGTCAGTGCCGCTCCTCGGCCCACAGGCCGCGAGACAGAATGTGACAGGTGTCAGGAGCAGACTGCGTCGGCGGGGCATCACGACCCTCAGATCAGACCGCCGTCCCAGCGCGCAGCACGCGATGGGTCAGCGGCATGCCGGGCCGGTAGGCCAGGTGGATCGCGGCAGGCGCATCGAGCACATGCAGGTCGGCTCGCGCGCCGACGCCGAGATGCCCCACGTCGCTGCGCCGCAGGGCAAGCGCTCCACCGCGGGTGGCGGCACGGATCGCCTCGGCGAGGCTCAGCCGCATCTGCAGCACGGCAGTGCCCACGCAGAAGGTCATCGACGAGGTGTAGCTGGTGCCGGGGTTGCAGTTCGAGGCGATCGCCAGGTGCGCCCCGGCGTCGAGGAGCTCGCGTGCCGGGGCGAGCGGGGCCCGTGTGGACAGGTCGCAGGCGGGCAGCACGGTGGCGACCGTGGGGCCGTGCTGCGCATCCAGCAGCCCATCGCCGGTGGGGACGACGGGGCGCTGCGCGGTTGCCGCAAGCGCTTCGATGTCCTCGCCCGTCATGGCATTGAGGTGGTCAACGCTGGCGGCCTGCAGGTCGCAGGCCACGGTGACGCCACCGCTGCGCTCGATCTGGTGGCCGTGCACACGCAGACCCAACCCGGCCTCGCGCGCAGCCTCGAGGACCCGTCGGGACTGTGCGACATCGAAGGCGCCGTTCTCACAGAACACGTCAGCCCAGCGTACGAACGGCAGCACCGCCTGCAGCATGTCCCCGGCGGCAAGGTCCACGTACGCATCCGCACCCGGCCGTCCGTCACGGCCGTCGAACTCGGCGGGCACCAGGTGTGCGCCGAGGTAGGTCGCCTCATCGAGTTCTCCCTCGGCCACGAGGTCTGCGAGCAGCTGCGCGGCCCGCTTCTCCTGCTCGAGCGTCAACCCGTAGCCGGTCTTGGTCTCCAGGCACGTGGTGCCGCCGCGGCGAGCCTCAGCGATCCGTGCCAGCACGAGAGCACGCAGGGCCTCGTCGGACGCGGCCCGGGTGGCATCGGTGGTGACCTGGATACCGCCTGCGGCGTAGGACTCACCTGCCATGCGGGCTTCGAACTCTGCGGAGCGGTCACCGGCGAAGACCAGGTGTGAATGGGAGTCGACCCAGCCGGGCAGCACCGCGCGCCCGCCCAGATCATGACGTTCATCCGCGTCCGGCGCCTGCGCGGCCGGGCCGGTCCAGGCGATGCGGTCGCCGTCGATGACGACCGCGGCGTCGTGCAGCACCTGCCCGTCGGCCGCACCCCGCTCCCCTGGTTCCTCGAGGGCAGGGTCGAAGGTCCACAGCTCGCTGATGCCGGTGAGCAGTGTCGTAGTCACTGGGCGTCCCTCAGTCGAGGCTCCATCGGCACCCGCACGCCGCGCTCGGTGGCGACCTCGGCGGCGCGCGTGTAGCCGGCGTCCACGTGACGGATCACGCCCATGCCCGGGTCGTTGGTGAGCAGGCGCTCCAGCTTCTGGGCGGCCAGCTCGGTGCCGTCGGCCACGCCCACCTGGCCGGCGTGGATGGAGCGGCCGATGCCCACACCGCCGCCGTGGTGGATCGACACCCAGGTGGCGCCGGAGCTGGTGGAGGTCAGAGCGTTCAGCAACGGCCAGTCGGCGATCGCATCGGAGCCATCGAGCATGCCCTCTGTCTCGCGGTACGGGGAGGCGACGGATCCGGAATCGAGGTGGTCACGGCCGATGACGATCGGGGCTTTCACCTTCCCCTCGGCCACCAGCCGGTTGAACAGCAGGCCAGCCTGGTGGCGCTCACCGTAGCCGAGCCAGCAGATCCGCGCCGGCAGGCCCTCGAACTCGACGTACTCGCCGGCGGCATCCAGCCAGCGGTGCAGGTGCTCGTTCTCGGGGAACAGCTCCTTCAGCGCCGCATCGGTGACCTTGATGTCCTCGGGGTCGCCCGAGAGGGCCACCCAGCGGAAGGGCCCGAGGCCCTCGCAGAACAGCGGGCGGATGTAGGCGGGGACAAAGCCTGGGAAGGCGAAGGCACGGTCATAGCCGGCGTGGCGGGCCTCGTCGCGGATCGAGTTGCCGTAGTCGAACACCTCGGCGCCCTCATCCTGGAACTCGACCATGGCCTGCACCTGGCGGGCCATCGACTCGCGGGACTTCTTGGTGAAGGTGTCAGGGTCGGCCTGGGCCTCACGCTGCCAGTCCTCGACGCCGATCTCGAGCGGCAGGTAGCTGAGCGGGTCGTGGGCGGAGGTCTGGTCGGTGACCACGTCGATGGAGATGTCGCCGGCGCGGTGGCGCTCCAGCAGCGCCGGGAAGACCTCGGCGGCGTTGCCGACGATGCCGATGGACAGGCCGCGCTTCTCGGCCTTGGCAGCGTTGGCCCGGGCGATGGCGTCCTCGAGGTCGTCGGCGATCTCATGCAGGTAGCGCTTGGCGACGCGGCGCTCCAGACGTGCGCGGTCCACGTCCGCGATCAGGCAGACGCCATCGTTGAGGGTGACCGCCAGGGGCTGGGCGCCGCCCATGCCGCCGCAACCGCCGGTCAGAGTGATGGTTCCGGCCAACGTCCCGCCGAAGCGCTTCGTGGCGACGGCGGCGAAGGTCTCGAAGGTGCCCTGCAGGATGCCCTGGGTGGCGATGTAGATCCAGGAACCGGCCGTCATCTGGCCGTACATCATCAGACCCTCGGCCTCGAGGCGGCGGAACTCGGGCCAGGTGGCCCAGTCGCCGACCAGGTTGGAGTTGGCGATCAGCACGCGCGGCGCCCACTCGTGGGTGCGCAGTACGCCGACGGGCTTGCCGGACTGCACCAGCAGCGTCTCGTCGGCCTCGAGGTCCTTCAGCGTCTCGACGATCGCGTCAAAGGCGGCCCAGGAGCGGGCGGCGCGGCCGGTGCCGCCGTAGACGACGAGATCATCGGGGCGCTCGGCCACCTCGGGGTCGAGGTTGTTCATGAGCATGCGCAGCGGAGCCTCTGTCTGCCAGGTCTTCGCGTGCAGGTCGGTGCCGCGCGGGGCGCGGACGGGGCGGGCTCCGGGCAGGGTCATGTCGTTCTCCTTCAGGACGGGGTCTGCCCAGGGAACCATGCGGGCGGGCGCACAGGCATCGATCCACACAGGGTGGCGTCCAGGATTCCGGACGCCGAGCGCGCTGTGCGGGGCCACGGCACACGCGATCATCACCATCGCTCGCCTGCGGCCTTTACGGTGGCGGCATGACTGCACTGCCCGACTCCTCCCCCGCCGTCTCCGACCAGAACCCCACCGCGCGGGCTTCCTCCCCATGGACGGGCCGCATCGACGGCGACGGCCCCGAGCACGCCCGCTGGCATCAGCGCATCGCCGACGCGGCCAATGCAGGCCGTGGCCATGCGGTCGATGCGCCCCATGTGGCGCTGGTCGGTTTCCGCAGTGACGAGGGGGTGCGTCGTAATGCGGGCCGCGTCGGTGCAGCCAATGGGCCGGAGGCACTGCGCCGAGCTCTGTCCCCGCTTGCCCTGCATGGTCCCTGCGCCGACGGGTCAGTGCGCCTGCTCGACCACGGTGACGCCGTGACCGTCGGCGAGGCTCTCGAAAGCGGGCAGGCACAGGCGGCCGATCGCATCACCGCGGCCCTCGATACCCCCGGGAACCTGTTCACGATCGTGCTGGGCGGCGGACACGAGACCGCCTGGGCCACGTACCAGGGGCTGCAGGCGAGCCGTCGGCTCTCCACCGCGCGGCCGCGCCCCCGCGTGGGCGTGCTGAACCTTGATGCGCACTTTGATCTGCGCGAGGCACCCCGCCCGACCTCCGGCACCCCGTTCTGGCAGATGGCCTGTGCCGAGCAGGAGCAAGGGCGTACGCTGCAGTACGCCGTGCTGGGCATCGCCGAACCGTCGAATACCGGTGTGCTGTTCGAGCGGGCTCAGCAGATCGGTACGCGCTGGATGACCGATTTGGAGGTGTTGCGCGGCGGCGCACCCGCGGTGATCGAGTTCGTCGAGCAGTTCTGTGCAGGCCTCGACGTGCTGCATTTGTCGATCGATCTCGATGTGCTGCCGGCCTCGGTAGCGCCCGGGGTGAGTGCACCGGCGGGCCTGGGTGTTGATCCCGGCCTGATCGCCCTCGCGGTCAGCACTGCGGCGAAAACAGGCACGCTCGCGGTACTGGATGTGGTGGAGCTGAACCCGCACCTGGATCAGGATCAGCGCACCGCGCGCACGGCGGCGCGCCTGATTGATCTCGCTCTCACGCAGGCTCTCGGGTCGCGCGCAACCGCCTGATCACGATCACGGCGATTCCCAGGGCGGTGAGCACAGCGCCTGCGCCGAACAGCCATACAGACTGGTCGGTGACGCCGGCGCTGAAGCGTTGCTCGAGCACCTGCACGATCGGGCCGACGAACACGGTCTGGTCCACGCTGTCGGGCACCAGATCACTGATGCGTGCGCCAAGCATCTGCACGGCGATGCCCGCCGCGATCGCGCCGATGCCGAGCAGCAGGAGCATCATGGTGCGGCGCCGTGCCAGCAGCAGGGACAGTGCAGCGGCGATCAACGCCCCCGGAAGCAGGCGTGATGCCCAGGGGGCGAGCTGCGCTGCGCGAGGCAGCAGCGGCACATCGGGGATCCGGGCAAGGGTCACCGTCGCGTTGTCCGGCCGTGGCAGGGAGACGCGGACCGGTAGCGCATCCTCGGCACCGCTCAGAATGCGTTCCACGGCGGGCATGAGATCCACCTGCACATCCGATGCGCCCGGGGTGAACACGGCATCGTGGAACTCGCGCATTGCTGAGGTCCACAGGGAGGCGTACATGTCGGTGCCGGTGAGTTGAGAAGCCTGATCCTTCGCGATCGGGGTCAGGGTATCGGCGACGATGGGCGGGACTCGTTCATCGCCGAGCACCTGGTCGACGGCGGGGTCGGTGAGGGTTCGCTGGAAGCGGGCATCATCGGCAAGGGGCGCGACGATCGCAAGGAACCCCTGTTCATCGACGATGTTGTGCTGCACCCACACGGCGGGAATCCACAGTGCCGCGAGCGCTGTCGCACCGAGTGCGAGCAGCACTGCGAGGAGATCACGCAGGATGGCCACGCGCACACGGTAGCGGACGGTGCTGAAGCACCTGCATATCGCAGCCCGCCACTGGGGTGATGGCTCGGTTGCCTGATCTGGCTACAGCCTGCGATGGCCCGGAGCCACTCGACGACGCCCGGACGCCGGGACGCGCGACAGCCCTGCACCAGTGTGCAGGGCTGTCGTGGGGACGCGGGGGTGGTCAGAGGCTGACCGTGAGCGACCCGAAGGGGTCAGCCGACGCGGTAGAAGCTCCAGTTGCCGGAGTAGATCTTGCGCTCGGAGGTGTCCACGCGCTTGTTGCCGGCGTCGACGAACTTGTTGCCGCCAGCGTAGATGCCGATGTGGCCGGGCTTGTAGACGAGGTCGCCGGGGCGGGCTTCGGAGCGGGAGATCCGCTTCGCACCGGCGACCTGGGCGCCTGCTCCATGCGGGAGGCTGATGCCGTGCTGAGCGTAGACCCACTTCACGAAGCCGGAGCAGTCCCAGCCCGAGGGGCTCGATCCGCCGTACACGTACGGAACACCGATGCCGGAGCGGGCAGTGGCCAGGATCGAGGAGCCCTTGCCGGGCGAGATGCCGGAATCAGAGGAGTCGGAGGATTCCTGCTTCTTGTTCTTCTTGCGGCCGGAGTCGTCAGCGTCAGACCGGTCACGCTCATTCGAGGACCGCTCGCGGGAGGAGCGGTTCGTCTCGGTGGAGTTGTCGTTGTTCGAGCTGTCGGAGCGGCTCGAGCGACGCTCAGAGCGGCTTGCCTGGTCCGTGGACGAGCGCGTCTGCGTGGAGCTCTCGGACTCGTCGGTGGAATCCTCTGTGGAGGAATCAGCAGGCTCCGGCTCAGGTTCCGGAGCCGGGGCGGAGACCGAGATCGCACCGGCAGCGGGGGCGAGCGCGAGGCTGGGGGCATCCTTCGCGGCATCGGTGACCGCGGCGGGGATCGCGACAGCCTCGGCGGAGATCGCCGGGATCACGGCGGAGGCGGCGGAATCAGCCTGAGGGGCAGCGTCGGCCTTCCCTTCGGCGGTAGCCGCAGCGGAGCCGGTGACGAGAATGCCCAGTGACATGGCAGCACCTGCTGCGAAACGCCCTGCGCGCACAGCGGGGGTGACGGTGCGCATCGCGCGGCGATGCGTGTTCTTCACTGGCTTCGACACTTATCTGCTCCTGCGGTCGTCACGTCGTCACAAGTCCGGTCCATCCACATCCGGTGCGTCACCGGACGGGGCAACCCAGGCATTCCGCCCGGGGCGCATACGACTTTAGGAGGGGGCGAGCGGCTCACCCAGTGATCCGGAGGTATCTGGGGCAGAGCTTGACCCTGTTTTTACTCAGCTGCACCGGAACTCACCGTGTCTTTCCCTGCACGGTGACAGGTGCCGCAGCGGAGGCATGCACGTATCGCGGCGACAGCGGGTGGCTGCATCCACACCTGCGGGTGGCCCCTCGTCCCCTGCACGCGCCTGCACGCACGCGAGAGGCCGCCACCTCACGGTGACGGCCTTGCGTGGAATGTCCATGTGCTCAGCCGTGTGCATACACGACCGTGCACACCTCCGGATCAGCGGTAGGTGACGAAGCCCTTCGGGGATCCCCAGATGGAGCGCTCCATCACGACGCGGCGCGAGCTCGAGGCATCGATGACCTTGCCGTCTCCCGCGTAGATCCCGACGTGACCGGACCACACGACGATGTCGCCGGGGCGAGCCTCGGAACGGGAGATCCAGCGGCCCGCGCTGGCGATCTGCCCGGAGGTGCGGGGCGTGGAGATGCCGTGCTGGGCGTAAACCCAGTGCACCAGGCCGGAGCAGTCAAAGCCACGGCCCGGGGAGGACGCGCCGAGCACGTAGCGGCTGCCCAGCTGATTGCGGGCAGTCGACACGATGCTGCTGCCACGGGCACCACCGGTGGAGGAGCTCTCCTCCGAGTCCTTCTGACGAGACGACGACTTCTTACCCGCGCGATCGTGCTCATCGTCGGAATCGTCACTGCGGTCGGATCGCGTCGAGGAGCGGCTCGAGCGCGAATCCTCCGAGCGGGTCTCCGAGGAGCGGCTCGAGCGCGAATCCTCCGAGCGGGTCTCCGAGGAGTCCTGCTCGTCATCCTCGAACACCTCAGGGGCAGCGACGGAGATCGCGCCGGCAGTGGGCGCCAAAGCGGTATCAGCACCCTCAACAGCCTGCGACTGCGCGCCAGGAATGGTGACGGCGTCTGCAGAGGCGGCAGGGATCACGGAGGAGGCAGGGCCCTCAGCCTGAGGAGCAGCGTCGGAGCCGGAGTCAGCGGTGGCAACAGAGCCACCGGTGGCCATCATCCCCAAGGCCACCGCGGCGCTGGCGGCGAAGCGGCGGCTGCGGACGATGGGGGTGACGGTGCGCATCTGGCGACGGTGCGTGTTCTTCACAGACTTCGACACAGTTGAGCTCCCGGCCCCGTTCACGCCTTGCTCGAATCGCAGACCTTGTATCCGGCGCGTTCTCGGGGCTTCCGGGCAGGTCATGCCGGGCTCGTCTGCCAGGCACGGCTACAACTTTAGGAGGACCCCCGGCCCGATCCGAGGGCTACGAAGATGTTCTGAGCAAGGTTTGACCTGGGCTTTACTCGTCGGCCGGCGCGGTGACGAGGAACTGACCTGCGGCGACGTCATCGAGCGCGAGGCTGTTCCCCGAAGCGGTCTCGAGAACGATCGCATCAGCGATCCGTCGCGCCTGGATGTGCGTGCCGGGAAGAATGCCCTGACGTGCAATGTCGTCCAGGAGTTCGCGGTCAGCCTGCGCCCATTCACCGATGCGGGCGAGCACCAGGTCCACCGGGCCGTCGTCATGAAGAGCTCGCGTGAGCGGGCGCATATCGCTGGCAGAGGCTTTACCGAGCGGCGTGACGCCGGTCTCGAGATATGGGCG
The DNA here is from genome assembly GCF_900258505.1 of Brachybacterium timonense. Taxonomy (GTDB): domain Bacteria; phylum Actinomycetota; class Actinomycetes; order Actinomycetales; family Dermabacteraceae; genus Brachybacterium; species Brachybacterium timonense. The sequence continues at coordinate 897,795 of NZ_LT984895.1, read as the reverse complement.
AGACTCACGGGCAGTTGACGCGATGGCGTGGGCAGCACCCCCGGGGTCTGCCCCCTCGCCCGTCGGTCGGTCCCCGCCTGTCGAACGATCCTCGCCCGTCGAATCCCCGGGGTCCGTCGGCGTATCGGAACCCATCGATGCTTCGGCAACCTGCGGGTCAACACCCAGCTCGCGCAGACCGGGAATGGGGTTGCCGAACGGGTCGAGGTAGGGCGGGGCGAGTGCCGCGGCGATGCGCTTTTCGACCTCGCGGCTCATGACGTGCTCCCAACGGCAGGCCTCATCGTGCACCTGCGCAATATCAAGCCCGATCACGTCCAGCAGATGCCGCTCAGCCAGCCGGTGCTTGCGCATTACAGCGGTAGCGGTGCGTCGGCCCTCATCGGTCAGTTCGATGACGCGGCCGCTACCCAGCCGGAGCAGGCCATCACGTTCCATACGCGCCACAGTCTGAGAGACCGTGGGCCCGGAGTGACCGAGGCGCTCAGCGATACGGGCGCGCATCGGGGCGATCCCCATCTCACGCAGCTCGTACACCGTCTTGAGGTACATCTCGGTGGTGTCGATCAGGTCGCCGCTCATGAGCCGGCCTCCTTCGCATCAGACCGAGGGCAGTCTATCCGCGGTCATGTCACGGTTGTTCTCTCGACAGTGAGGGCAGGGCCTGCACGGACCGTCGCCGCGTGGAGACACCACGGCGGCCGCCCCCGGTCGTGGAGAGCGGCCGCCGTCGAGTGGTCGATCAGGCCTGGGACCGGATGATCTCGCGCATGAGCTCGGCGGTCTCGGTGGGGGTCTTGCCCACCTTGACGCCGGCGGCCTCGAGGGCCTCCTTCTTCGCCTGCGCAGTGCCGGCCGAGCCGGAGACGATCGCGCCCGCGTGGCCCATGGTCTTGCCCTCCGGAGCGGTGAAGCCCGCGACGTAGCCGACCACCGGCTTGGTCATGTTCTCCGCGATGTACTTCGCAGCGCGCTCCTCGGCGTCGCCGCCGATCTCGCCGATCATGACGACACCGACGGTCTCCGGGTCCTTCTCGAAGGCCTCGAGAGCGTCGATGTGGGTGGTGCCGATCACCGGGTCTCCGCCGATGCCGATGCAGGTGGTGAAGCCGATGTCGCTCAGCTCGTACATCATCTGGTAGGTGAGCGTGCCGGACTTGGAGACCAGGCCCAGCTTGCCGGCGCCGGTGATGTTCGACGGCGTGATGCCGGCGTTGGACTTGCCGGGGCTGATCAGGCCTGGGCAGTTCGGGCCAATGATGCGGGTGCCGCCCTTGGCCTGCGCGTAGTTGAAGAACTCGGCGGTGTCCTTGACCGGGATGCCCTCGGTGATGACCACCAGCAGTTCGATGCCCGCGTCGATCGCCTCGATCGCGGCATCCTTAGCGAACTTCGGCGGCACGAAGATCACCGAGACGTTCGCGCCGGTGGCCTCCATCGCCTCAGCGACGGTGCCGAACACCGGCACGTCGTGGCCCTCCTCGAAGGACACGGTCTGGCCGGCCTTGCGGGGGTTCACACCGCCAACGATGGCGGTGCCGGAGTGGAGCATGCGCTGGGAGTGCTTCATGCCCTCCGAGCCGGTCATGCCCTGGACGATGACCTTGCTGTTCTCGTCAAGAAAGATAGACATGGGAGGTTCGGTTCACTTTCCGTTCGCAGCGAGCTCGGCGACCTTCGCGGCGCCGCCGTCCATGGTGTCGGCCAGGGTGACCAGGGGGTGGTTGGCGTCGGCAAGGATCTTGCGACCCTCCTCGACGTTGTTGCCGTCCAGGCGCACGACCAGCGGCTTGGTGGCGGCGTCGCCGAGCTTGCCCAGTGCGCCGACGATGCCGTTGGCGACCGCGTCGCAGGCGGTGATCCCTCCGAAGACGTTCACGAACACGGCGGTCACCTGCTCGTCGCCGAGGATCACGTCCAGGCCGTTGGCCATCACCTCGGCGGAAGCACCGCCGCCGATGTCGAGGAAGTTCGCGGGCTTGACGCCATGCTTCTCACCGGCGTACGCGACCACATCGAGGGTGGACATGACCAGGCCTGCACCGTTGCCGATGATGCCGACCTCGCCGTCGAGCTTGACGTAGTTGAGGTCCAGGGCCTTGGCCTTGGCCTCCAGCGGATCCTCCGCCTTGGTGTCGACCAGGGCGCCGTGGTCCTCGTGACGGAACTCGGCGTTGTCGTCCAGGGTGACCTTGCCGTCCAGCGCGACGATGTCGCCGGCGCCGGTCTTCACCAGCGGGTTGACCTCGACCAGGGTGGCGTCCTCGTCCCGGTAGACCTCCCACAGCTTCTGCAGCACGGGGGCGACCTTCGCGCCAGTCTCGGCGTCGAACTTGGCGGCCTCGACGATCTCCTTGGCCTTGGCCTCATCGATCCCGACGTTGGGGTCGACGGCGACCTTGGCAAGAGCCTCAGGACGCTCGACGGCGAGCTGCTCGATCTCCATGCCGCCCTCGACGGAGCACATGGCAAGGTAGTTGCGGCTCGCGCGGTCCAGCAGCAGGGAGAAGTAGTACTCCTCGGCGATGTCGGCGCCGGCAGCCACCATGACGCGGTGCACGGTGTGGCCCTTGATGTCCATGCCCAGGATCTCGGCGGCCTTCTCCTCGGCCTCCTGCGGGGACTTCGCGATCTTGACGCCGCCGGCCTTGCCGCGACCGCCGGTCTTGACCTGGGCCTTCACGACGACGACGGGGGTGCCGAGCTGCTCGGCAGCGGCCTTGGCGGCGGCCGGGTCCTCCGCGACGACTCCTCCGAGCACGGGGACCCCGTGCTTCTCGAAGAGGTCGCGGGCCTGGTATTCGAACAGGTCCACGGGGGTGTCTTCCTTCCGATTCGGCAGCGGGCGGTGGCCGCTCTCGGCCTCGGTGCCGCCCCTGTGATCGACGCCAGCGTAACGCGTCTCACGCGCTGGTCGCACCGCGGATCAGGACCTCCGTCCCGCACTCCGGAAAATCTGCCGCATGTCACGTCGTCGGCACCCGATGCGCACCCGTGCCACGAAGACGCGCAGGAGGCACCTCTACCATGACCGCATGAGCCCTCGACCCCGCAGCCTCACCCAGCGGATCCGCGACACCCTTGGGTTCAGCGTGGTCGCGATCCTGGTCCTGTTCATCCTGTTGCGCCTGGTGGGCGTGCGCTCGACCATCCCGAGCCTGTTCCTGTCGATCATCATCACGATCGGTCTGAACGTTGGCCTGTCCTATTACTACGACCACCGGGCGCGGTCAGGGCGAGCTTCGGGCCGGCGCGACGACCGTGTCGACGAGGACATCCGCTGGCGGCGCGCAGATCCGGACGACCGCGACCGCCGACGGCGCGACGAACGAGACCGACAGCCCTTTGACGGCCGCGACCACCATCACCCGGGGCGGCGCGATCGAGACCGACGATTCTCTGACGGCCGCGACCGCCATCCCCGCGATGATCGAGATCGGCCCCGGGAGTACGACCCCCGTCGGCCCGAATGGACAGGCACGGACCACGAGAACAGCCGGGTGGGCAGGCGGGACGACAGGAGGGATACGCGTGGCTGACTGGCGCACGTACGCAAAAGCCGCACGAAACACCGCACGGAAGCAGGCGCCGGGCGCGCGCCGAGCCGTGGAGGAGACCGCACGCCGCTCCGCTGAGCGCGCCGGGGTCTACGCGCGCGCTGCCCGCACGGCCGCCGATGAGGGCACACGGGAAAGCCGCGGCCAGCTGCGTCGTGATGCGGATCAGTGGCGCCGACGCTCCAGCGCAGCCGTGACCGTGGCCGGGCGTCGGGCGCAGAAGGCGCAGATCGGCAAGCGAATCCTTGCCGCCGTCCGTGACGCTCTGATCATGGGTGCCGCGCTGTTCGCCATCTGGTTCGTGGTCACGCGCACGGGCGTGCAGATCCCGTTCCAGGTCGTGATCGGTGTGGTGCTCGCGGTGATGGTGTTGCGCTTCGGCTGGGCGTTGTACGCACAGTTCGCGCCGCGTGGCCGCGCCGACGACAAGCAGGGCGGGCCCGGCGACGAGCCGGACCGCGCCGACGAAGAGCACAGACGGTGACAAGCCCGCAACAGACGGAATCCCGTCGGCCGAATCCGACCTCCCGCAGCGCCTGGCATCGCCGGGCTGGTCGACCTGTCTCCCTGTGGATGCTTGCGCTCATCGCGCTCGTCCTGACCCATCCTTTCGTGCCGCAGTCCCGATGGCTGCTGGTGCACATGGTGACGCTGGGCCTGGTGACCACGTCGATCATGATCTGGGGCCAGCACTTCGCTGAAGCGCTGCTGAAGACACGACTGGGGCCCGAGACCCGGCCGATGCAGGTGCGGCGGATCTGGCTACTCACCGTCGGTGTGGTGGTCGCAAGTGCCGGCATCGTCGGCGCGTGGCCGGTGGTGGTGCTGCTCGGGGCGCTTACGATCTCCGCGGCAATGCTCTGGTATGCGTGGGCGCTGGCTGCGCAGATCCGCGCGTCCATCGCGCCGCGTTACGGCGCGACAGTGCGGGCGTACGTGATGGCGGCCTGTCTGCTGCCCGTCGGCGCTGTGCTGGGCACGCTGCTGGCTTTCAGTCCAGGCGAGCCGTGGCAGGGACGCCTGCTCCTGGCGCACCAGATCGTGAACGTGCTGGGCTTCGTGGGGCTCACGGTGGCGGGCACACTGCTCACCCTGTGGCCCACTGTGCTACGCACCGCCCTTCCTGCGGTGGTGGTGCGACGCAGCGGATATGGCCTGCCGGTGATGGTTCTTGGCGTGCTCGGCGCTGGCGTCAGCGCGACGCTGGGGATCGCGGTGGCGGGTGCACTGTTCATCGCGGTGTACCTGGGCGGCCTGCTGTGGCTGTGTCTGGGGCTGATGCTCGCTGCTCAGCTCTCAGCGTCACGCCCGCATCGGATCGAGCTTCCCTGGTTCCCGATCCTGTCGATTGGCGCAGGGGTGACGTGGTTCGTCCTGTCTGTGGCGGGACTGCTGGTGCTCTGGCTCACGGTGCGCACCGAGCCGATGGGTACCTCGCTGCTCGCCCAGGACGTGCAGGCGCTCACCGTGCCGTTCGTGGTGGGCTTCGCGCTGCAGGTGCTGCTGGGAGCGATGAGCTACCTGATGCCGACGGTGATGGGCGGCGGCCCACGGGCCGTGCGGGCATCGCTCGCAGTGATGTCCCGTGCGGCGGCTTTCCGAGTCGCCGTCGTGAATCTTGCTCTCGTGCTGTTCGTCGCCGCGCAGCTGCCTGCGGTCGGCGGCGAGGTGATCTTCGCGGGCGCCACATTTGGCACCGGGAGCCTCGACGCATTCGGCTCGTGGAGCCGCGTGCTCGTCTCCGCCGGGGCCTTCCTGGGGCTCGCCTGGTTCGTTGTGCTGCTGGTGCAGATGGTGATGGTGAGCCTGCGTGAGCGTCAGGCGGCGCAACTGGACCGCGATGTGCCACCGCCCGCTGCCGCACCCGACACCGTCCGCACGCAGCCGTCTGCGTCCCAGTCTGCACACTCGGCACGCGCGACGTCGCGCCAGGGCGGGCCCCCAACGGTCCCCAGTCCCGCCGACTCCACCAGCCCAGTCCAGCGCCGTCACCTCACCGGTGTGTTGCTCGGCACCGGCGGTGTGCTCGGCCTGAACGCGATGGGCGGGGCGCTCGACCGCTTGGCTGCTGGTGGCGCCGCCGGCGCTCCGTCGGGCTCGTCGGCCGGTGGCGGTGCTGGGCGCAAGGAGTCCGCAAGCGCGGTCTCCCCCACCGGACGCACCACCACGATCACCGTGTCGATGAACGCGATGCGGTTCACGCCTGATGTGCTCACCGTGCCAGCGGGCGACCGCCTCGTGATCGAGCTTCGCAACGACGACGCGGCTGAGGTGCACGACCTCGTGCTGGATAGTGGCGTGACCTCAGGTCGTCTCTCCCCTGGCGAGTCAGCCACCGTCGATGCAGGCGTGATCGGCCAGGACGTCGCGGGCTGGTGCTCGATCGTCGGCCATCGCGCGATGGGCATGACCCTAGCGGTGGTGGCGCAGGGCGCCTCCACGCAGACGCCGGGTGGGGGCGGCGGCTCCGACGGGTCGGGCACGACGGTCGATGCTCTCACCCCGGTTGTCGCTGATCTGCAGGCGGCCCCGTCGGCCGATCATGCACGACGCGACCCGGTGCTGCCGCCTGACCCCGGACCTGACCAGCGGCTCACGCTGGAGATCACCGAGCACGACCTCGAGATCGCGCCTGGCGTCACGATGGCAGCGATGACCTTCGGTGGCGGTGTGGTGGGGCCGGTCATCCGCTCGCAGCTGGGCGGACGTCTCACCGTGGACCTGGTGAACAACGGCTCGATGGGGCATTCGCTGGATCTGCACGCCGGGCGGGTCTCTCCCGACGCGGTGATGCGCACGATCCCACCCGGCCAGTCGCTCGAATACACGATCACCACCGACTATGCGGGCGTGTGGCTCTACCACTGCTCGACCATGCCGATGACGGTCCACCTCGCTGCCGGCATGCTGGGCGCGCTCATCGTGCCGCCCGAGGGTCTTGCCGCTGCCGACCGCGAGTACGTGCTGGTGCAGTCGGACCACTATCTGGTTCCCGAGGGCGCCGAAGGATGGGCGACGCCGTCGGTGCAGAATCCGGCCGACGACGGCGCCTGTCCGCTGTGCGAGCCCGATGATCCCGTGGCGGCACACCCGGTGAGCCCGGAGAAAATCGCCGCCGAGCGGCCCGACGTCACGGTGTTCAACGGGCACGCGAATCAGTACGTGCATGAGCCGCTGACGGCGAAGGTCGGCGAGCGCGTGCGCATCTGGGTGCTGGCCGCTGGGCCGTCGCGCGGCATCTCCTTCCACGTGGTGGGCGGCGTGTTCGACACCGTCTTCGCGGAGGGCGAGTACCTGCTGCGACCGGACACCCCCACCGGCGGCGGCGCCCAGGCCCTCCATCTGGGTGCGGCGCAGGGCGGCTTCGTGGAGCTCGTGTTCGATGAGCCCGGCACCTACACGGCGGTCAATCACGTCTTCGCCGATATGGAGCGTGGGGCACGAGCGCTGATCGAGGTGACGGCGTAACGCCGTCGCCGCTGTTCGCTGTCACTCCAGGGACGTACATCGAGGGACGTATTCGTGGAGCCGCGGCAGTATTGGCACGGCTCCACGAATACCGCCACCACTCGACATCCCCCAGACCAAACCCGCCTGAACCCGCCACCGGAGCCGGACCAGCCCGCCCCGGAGACGGATCAGCCCTCCCCGGAGCCGGATCAGAGCGCCGCGTTGATGGCGTCGACGCTGGCCTTCGCGTCCCCGAGCAGCATGTCGGTGTTCTCGTGGAAGAACAGCGGGTTCTGCACACCGGCGTAGCCGGCGCCCATGGAGCGCTTGAACACGACCACATGTTTCGCCTCCCACACCTTCAGCACCGGCATGCCGGCGATCGGCGACCCGGGCTGCTCCGCGATGGGGTTGACGGTGTCGTTGGCGCCGATCACGAGCACCACGTCCACGCCAGCGAAGTCGTCGTTCACTTCGTCCATCTCGAGCACGATGTCGTAGGGCACTTTGGCCTCGGCGAGCAGCACGTTCATATGGCCCGGCAGGCGCCCGGCGACGGGGTGGATCGCGAAGGTGACGTCCACGCCGGCCTGGCGCAGCGTGCGGGCAAGGTCCGCCACGGGGTACTGAGCCTGCGCGACAGCCATGCCGTATCCGGGGGTGATCACGACCTTTGTGGCGCCCTTCAGCAACGCTGCCGTCTGTTCAGCGGTGATCTCCGTGTGCGGCGCGTGGTCGGTGTCCTCGGCAACCGCACCGCCGTCGGAGCCGAAGCCGCCCAGGATCACGGAGACGAAGGAGCGGTTCATGGCCTTGCACATGAGGTAGCTGAGGTACGCGCCGGAGGAGCCCACGAGGGCGCCGACGATGATCAGCAGCGGGTTGCCGAGCATGAAACCGGCAGCAGCCGCAGCCCACCCGGAGTACGAGTTCAGCATGGAGACGACCACGGGCATATCGCCGCCACCGATCGCCGCCACCATGTGCACGCCGATCAGCAGGGCGATGACGGTCATCAGCAGCAGGCAGCCCCAGGCGAGCGGCCCGTGCCCGTCGGTGAGCACGAAGCCGACCCCGAGCAGCACCACCACGATGATCGCGGCGAGGTTCAGCAGGTGCCGCAGCGGAAGCATGAGCGGGGCGCCCTTGATGCGGCCCGACAGTTTCAGGAACGCGACGATCGAACCGGTGAAGGTGATCGCACCGATGAAGATGCCCAGGTACACCTCGGCCAGGTGGAACACCTCGACGTCAGGTGTGACGCCCTGCGGTTCGAGGAAGGAGTTGTAGCCGATCAGCACGGCGGCGAAGCCCACGAAGCTGTGCAGCATGGCGATCAGTTCGGGCATGCCAGTCATCTCGACGCGGCGGGCGCGCAGCACGCCGATCACGGCACCGATGCCCAGGGCGAGGATGATCAGCAGCAGCGTCACCAGTGCCGGATGCTGGGTGTCCGGTTCGGCGTGGGAGACGGCGACGGCGCGCAGGATGGTGGCGCCGACGGCGATGGTCATACCGATGATGCCGAAGGTGTTGCCGCGCTGGGCCGTGGTCTGCTTCGACAGCCCGGCGAGCGCGAGGATGAACAGCAGGGCGGCGATGATGTATGCCAGGTTGGACAGGCGCAGCGCCCATGCGAGCAGCTCGATTTCCATCAGGCGTCCCTCCTGAACATGCCGAGCATGCGGTGCGTGACGGTGAACCCGCCGAAGATGTTGATCGAGGCCACCACGATGGCGAGGAAGGCGAGGGCGCTGACGGCCCAGTTGCTGGAGCCCACCTGCAGGATCGCGCCCACGAGGATGATTCCGCTGACCGCGTTGGTCTCACTCATCAGGGGTGTGTGCAGCGCGTGGGTGACGGCGGTGATCACGTAGAAGCCGACGACGACAGCGAGCAGCAGCACCACGTACTGGCCGGCGACCGCGAGCGGGCTGGCGAGGATGAGGCCGGCGCCGAGCAGTACCCCGAGTGCCGCCCAGACGCCACGGCCCAGGCGATTTCCCGAGGCCGCGTCCGCCTCTGGATCGTCTGCGCCCATCTGCGCGGCGTCACCGGAACCGGCTGCTGCGCCAGCCGCGTGGGCGTTGGCGTTCGCGCCTGTGGCGCCGGTCGCGGGGGCGGCGGAGACCTGCACAGGTGGCGGCGGCCACAGCACGTCGGCCACAACGCGGGGCCGTTCACCCTCGCGGTCGATGCGGGCACGGGTGACGGTGATGCCGCGGATGATCTCGTCGTCGAGGTCGATCTGCAGCATCCCGTCCTTCTCGGGCGTCATCAGGGTGAGAAGGTTGACGATGTTCTGACCGTACAGCTGGGAGGCCTGGGCAGGCAGGCGGCCGGCCAGGTCGGTGTGCCCCACGATGGTGACCCCACCGTCGGTGGTGATGACCTCACCGGGCACGGTCAGCTCGCAGTTGCCGCCGCTGGCGGCGGCCATGTCGACGATCACGCTGCCGGGGCGCATGCCGGCGACGTCCTGGGCGGTGAGTAGGCGTGGGGCGGCGCGCCCGGGAATGTTGGCGGTCGTGATGACGATGTCCGTGGCGGCGGACTGCTCGGTATACAGCCGAGCGGCCGCCGCGGCCTGCTCGGCAGTCATCTCCTTGGCGTAGCCGTCCTCCGACCGCTCGGCCGCCGCGGGGATCGGCACGAACTCCGCACCCATCGAGGCGACCTGCTCGGCGACCTCCGGGCGCAGGTCGGTGGCGCGGACGACGGCTCCCATCGAGTTCGCGGTGCCGATCGCGGCGAGCCCGGCGACCCCGGCGCCGATCACGTAGACCTCGGCCGGCGGGATCTTCCCGGCGGCGGTGACCTGGCCGGTGAACAGACGGCCGAACACCCCGGCCGCCTCGATCACGGCGCGGTAGCCGGCGATGTTCGCCATGGAGGAGAGCACGTCCATGGACTGTGCGCGGGAGATGCGCGGGACGGCGTCCACGGCCAGGCCCGTGATCGCCCGCGACTCGAGCTCCTCGACGAGCTCCGGATGACGACCGGGGGCCATCCGGGAGATGAGGACGCGCCCCGGGCGGATGCGCTCGCGCAGCTCCTGCGGGGGGACGTCGAGGGTGATGAGGACGTCGGCGTCCCACACCTCGTCCCCGACCACGGCGGCCCCGGCCTGCGCGTACTGCTGGTCGGGGAAGGCGGCGCGGTCGCCTGCTCCCGACTGCACCTGGACCTCGTAGCCGAGGCGGATCAGCTTGGTGACCGTGTCCGGGGTGGCTGAGACCACCGCCTGGGCGGGATCCGGTTCTCGCGGGATGCCGATGAGCATGCGCAGTCGCTCCTGGGGACGAGGGGTCGGCCGAGGACGGGCGGCGGCCGAAGACCGGGCCCGACACTCTAGCGTAGGGGTGGGAGGGGCGCTTCGGCGCGGCGTTCGTCCCCTTCGGGGACCTTCGCAGCCCCGCAGGGCGGACCGCCCCCTAGGCTCCCGGAGTCCCTGCGGCGCTCCGTGGTCCCGTCCCCGCCGCTCCGCCGACCGTGAGAAGGACATGCCCACAGCCCCGGATCCCACTGACGGTCCCGTCCGTCCCGCCGCCTCCGGCCGCCGCTCGTGGCACCGCCGTGCGGCCCGTCCGGTGTCGGTCTGGATGCTGCTGCTGGTGGTCGCCGTCGTCGCGCATCCGTGGGTCCCCCAGTCGCGCTGGCTGATCGTGCACATGGTGACCCTGGGGCTGATCACCACCTCGATCATGGTCTGGGGCCAGCACTTCGCTGAGGCGCTGCTGAAGACCCGGCTCGGCGAGGAGTCCCGGCCCCGACAGGTGCTGCGGATCCGCCTGCTCTCCGTCGGCCTGACGGTGAGCGCGACGCTGCTGACGCTGTGGCCCACCGTCCTGCGCACCCGCCTGGATCCCGCGGGCACAGCCCGCGCCACTCTCGGGCTGGTGGGGATGGGGGTCGGGGTGCTGGGTGCACGGCCGGCGCGCTGACGGGCTGGGCGGTGCTGGGATGCCTCGCGCTGCTGCTGCACCTCGCCTCCTCCGCCTGGCTCACCGCGACGCTCGTGCGGCTGGCGGTCCGCTCCGCCCGGCAGCCCCGTGGCACACTGACGCTCGGCCCCAGATGCGGCCTGTCCCATCAACTCTCGTCAAGGAGGGATGAATGAGCTGGAGCGTCCGCCCCCTGTCCGCCGCTGACACACCGCTGGTGCAGGACCTGCTCGCGGGCTCGCCGGGGTACACATCGCGCGTCTTCGGTCGAGATGTGGGGGCCGCGGACGGCGCCGCCGTGCTCTCCACGATGCCGCCGGGTGCGTCACCGGCGGCGAAGACCGTGTGGGGCCTGCTCACCGGCGATGGAGCGGAGCTCCTGGGGCTGTGCGACATCGTGCGGCACTGGCCCGTCGAGGGCACAGCGCACATAGGCCTGCTCCTGATCCGGGAGGACTGTGCGCAGCAGGGGCTGGGGCGTCTGCTCCACGACAGCGTCCTCACCCAGCTCATCGCCGAAGGGAGCCTCTCCACGATGCGCCTGGGCGTGGTGAGCACGAACGCGGAAGGAGCCGATCCGTTCTGGGAGCATCTGTGCTACGTGCCGAGCGGCGAGCCGCGCCCCTGTCCCGACAACCCCGCCGGGGCGAGCGTGCGGACCTGGACGCGACCGCTGTGCGATGCCGCGGGGCTGCATCACCTGGAGCTGTGGACCGCCGACCTGGCCTCCTCGGCGCCGGCCTGGAACTGGCTGCTCACGACCCTCGGCTGGCAGGCCCGAAGGATCCCGGGGTGGGACCAGGGCAGGGTCTGGCATCATCCTGACGGCTCCTACCTCGTGCTCGAGCAGTCCGACGCGGTCCGCGGCGAGCGCGCCGACCGTCTCGCGCCGGGCATGAACCACGTGGCGCTGCGGGTCGGGTCCCGTGCCGTTCTGGATGCGCTGCGCGCCGACGCACCCGCCCACGGCTGGCATGAGCTGTTCACCGAGCGCTACCCGCACGCGGGTGGCGAGGACCATGTCGCCTGGTACGGCGAGGACCCCGAAGGGATCGAGGTCGAGGTCGTCGCTCCCTGAGCGCATCCGTGCGGCCCGCCTCGCGCAGGAGGCCCCGCTCTCGCCCGGCGCTCAGAGCTTCGTGATCGGTGCGTAGCGCAGCAGCAGTCGCTTGGTGCCGTGGGGCGGTTTGAACTGCACCTCGATCTGGGTCTTCTCCCCGACTCCGGCAACGTCGGTGACGGTGCCCATGCCGAAGGAGTCATGGGTGACGCGGTCACCGATGGCGAGCTGTGGCAGGTCAGCGGCGGCGCGGGGCGCGCGGCCAGAGCCGAAGCTGGGGCGCTTCACGTCACTGCGTCCGCCGCGGGTACCACCGCTGAAGGATGGTCCGCGCCGTGACGCGCCGGCCCCGTAGCCGTCGGCGGACCAGGATCCGCCCCGTCCGCCGTAGCTGCTGGCGGATCCGTACCCGCTGCCGGCAAGGCTCGAGCCGGCACGGGCCACGTCGAGCACGGTCTCGGGCACTTCGTCGAGGAAGCGGCTGGCGGGCATGAACTGGGGCGCACCCCAGGTGGCGCGCATCTGGGCGCGCGTCAGGTACAGCTTCTCCCGGGCGCGGGTGATGCCCACGTAGGCCAGGCGCCGTTCCTCCTGCAGCTCCTCGGGATCGCCGAGCGTGCGCTGGTGCGGGAAGGTGCCGTCCTCGAGACCGGTGAGGAACACGACGGGGAACTCGAGACCCTTCGCGGTGTGCAGCGTCATCAGGGTGACGAATTGGTCTTCGGCGCCGGGCAGCTGGTCGGCGTCGGCCACCAGGGAGACTTTCTCCAGGAAGAGGTCGATGAGGTCCGCCTCAGGGGTATCAGCCTCGCCATCACCGTCCTCATCATCCGCTTCACTCGCCGCAGCCTGGGCGGCCTCGAGCTGCGCCTCGAACTCGGCGGCCACGCTGATCAGTTCGGCCAGGTTCTCCAGCCGGGACTCGTCCTGCGGATCATCGCTGCCCTGCAGCGATGCCTCGTATCCGGACTTGGTGAGGATCGCCTCGAGCACTACAGCCGGGCCTTCGCCCTCACGCACCATCTCGCGCAGATCATCGATCATCGCCACGAAGGTGCGGATCGCGTTGAGGGACCGCGTGGCAAGGCCCGGCGCTTCCTCGGCGCGGCGCAGCGCCTCAGCGAAGCCGATCCGTTCCTGGTCAGCGAACACGGCGATCATCGCCTCGGCACGGTCGCCGATGCCGCGCTTGGGGACGTTCAGGATGCGCCGCAGGTTGATCTCATCGGCCGGGTTCGCGAGCACCTGCAGGTAGGCGATGGCGTCCTTGATCTCGCGCCGCTCGTAGAAGCGGGTGCCGCCGATCACCTTGTAGGGCAGGCCCACACGGATCAGCTGGTCCTCAAGGGCACGGGACTGGGCGTTGGCGCGGTAGAAGATCGCAATGTCTCCAGCGCGTCGGCCGCTGTCCACGAGTGCGTCGATCTGGCGGCCGATGTAGCGTGCCTCGGCCTGTTCGTCGTCGGCCACGTACAGGGTGATCTTGTCGCCCTGACCGTGGTCGGTCCACAGGTTCTTTTTCCGTCGCCCCTGGTTCTCCTCGATCACGGCGTTGGCGGCGGTGAGGATGTTCTGTGTGGAGCGGTAGTTCTGCTCCAGCACGATGGTGCGGGCCGACGGGAAGTCCTGTTCGAATTCGATGATGTTGCGGATCGTCGCGCCACGGAATGCGTAGATCGACTGGTCAGAGTCGCCCACGACGGTGAGGTCCGCCCGTGGGTCCTCCCCCACGAGTTCGCGCACGAGGGCGTACTGCGCGGGGTTGGTGTCCTGGTATTCGTCGACCAGCACGTGGCGGAAACGCCGACGGTAGTTCTCGCGGATAGCGGGGTTCTCGCGCAGCAGCTGCACCGTCAGGCCGATGAGATCGTCGAAGTCCACGGCGTTGGCCTGCCGCAGCCGCTCGGTGTAGTTCGTGTAGATCCGCGAAAGGGTCTTCTCGAACGGATTCTTCGCCGACTCCGCCTGGTCCGCGTAATCAATCGGGTCCACCAGCTCGTTCTTGAGCGAGGAGATACGAGAGGCAAGGGCGCGCGGCGCGTTCTTCTTGGTGTCAAGCTCGAGATCTTTGGCAATGGTCGTGATCAGACGTAGCGAGTCGGCGCTGTCGTAGATCGTGAAGGAGCTCTTCAGGCCCACAGCCGTGGCTTCGCGCCGCAGGATGCGCACGCAGGCGGAGTGGAAGGTCGAGACCCACATGCTGCGCGCTGCGGGGCCGACGAGTTCCTGCACACGCTCTTTCATCTCGGCGGCGGCTTTGTTCGTGAAGGTGATGGCGAGGATCTCGCCGGGCGTCGCTTCGCCGGAGCGCAGGAGGTGCGCGATACGGCGGGTGAGCACACGGGTCTTCCCGGAGCCGGCACCTGCGACGATGAGCAGCGGGCTACCGCGATGCTCGACAGCCTCGCGCTGCGGCGGGTTCAGGCCGTCGACCAGGTCGCTGAGGTCGGTGAGGGCGTGCGCGGCACCACCATGCGCGAGCTCCTGCTCGGTGGGAGGGAGCCAGCCGTCCTCCGGCGGCGCGTCCTCCTCCGGTGGCGCGTCCTCCTCCGGTGGCGCGTCCTCCTCCGGTGGCGCGTCCTCCTCCGGTGGCGCGTCCTCCACGGGCGGCGCCTGCTCGGTGGATCCGTCACGCCCCGGGGCATGCGGATCCGCCCGAACACCATCGAGGCGACGGAAGGAGTCGGGCAAGGAGAGATCATCGAACAGGGAGCTCATGAGGGCTCCAGGATAGGCGGCGTCTGTCACGGTGCGCGTGAGAGGATCGCGCCATGCCAGTTCGAGAGAACGGGGCCGACCCCCGACCGGAAGGGCGTGTCGACTCGGCGATCTCTGCCAGTGGCCCCCTGCGCGACCGCATCGGAGCGTTCACCAAGCGCCCGGCGCTGAGCCCGGGGCGGATCATGCTGGCGATCGGATCGGTACTGCTGGTCCTCGCGTTGTTGTGGTTCGGGCTGCCGTGGGCGACCGGCAGCTCTCGCACCCAGATCTTCGCGGCACTGACGTCGGTACCGGCCTGGGCGCCGGTGGTAATGGTGCTGCTCGGTGTTCTGGCGATCGCGCTCGAGGCGCTTACGGTCAGCGCGGCGGCGCGGGGCGCCGGATATGGCCGCAGCGTGCATGCGCATGCGGCAGCCAGCGGCATGATGCTCGTGATCCCCGGCGGCGGCATGGCCGGGATGGGGCTGATGGGGTGGCTGCTGCATCGCGCGGGCCTGACGATGGGCGTGATCCTCGTCGGCCTCATCACGGCGTCACTCGTGGAGGTGGTTGTCAGCTCTGTCCTGCTGCCCCTGGTGGGCCTGGGCGCATGGGCGGCGACTGTGTACGGCACGGGGGCGAGCCTGGATCTGCCCGGCGGTATCGGTGCGGTCCTCGGTATCTTCGCCATCGCAGCCGTCTTTCTTGCGCTGGGCGCCGTGGTGCTGAACCGGTCGCTGCTGGATTCTCTGCTGAGCCGGCTCGAGCTGATCTCCACTGATGCTCGTCAGGTGCGGGATGTGGTGATGCCGGTGCGCGATGGGCTGGTGGAGCTGCTGGCCACCCGCTGGGTGGCTCTGCTGCTGCCCACTCTCGCTGCGCGTGTCGTGCAAGCGGTCGCCTTCGTGCTGGCGTTGCAGGCGGTGGGAGCGGAGCTCTCGCTCACCGCTGCCGTGGCCGTGTTTGCGCTGGCACGGGTGCTGTCACTGGTGCCGATCACGCCGGGCGGCGCCGGCGTGACGGAGACCGTGGGGGCAGCGGCGCTCGTGGCGCTCGGGCTCGGCGCGGGTCAGGCGGCATCGGCGATGCTGCTTTTCGCGCTGGTCACGCTGGTGGTGCCGGTGCTCGCGGGCGGCGCAGCAGCGGTAGCGGTGCCGCGTTCGGTACGAACGCGCCCCTTGGGGCCAGTCGATTCGTGAGCGGCTGCGTCGTCAGGACTCGCCGTCGAGCGCGGCCTCATCGTCGTTAGGCGTGATCACGCTGTAGTCAGGGGTGGCCCCGAAGTACCCGGGTGTGGCGGCACCGAGAGTGTGCGAGGGGTGCGGGAGGAAGCTCTCCCCGGCGTCGGGGCTGAGGTCAGAGCCGGTCTCGACCGTCGTCCATCCGATGCCTGCACCGTGGCGAGAGCCGACGAAGCGGGCGACCTGCTGGACTTTCCGTCGCGCATCGTCGCCACGCCCCAGGAAACCGGCGCCCGCATAGCCACCCAGGCGGCGTCTGCTGCTGCGTTCGATCTGGATCGCAGCACCCTCCATGCGCTTGGCGGAGGTACGCAGCCCGGTGGCGATACGGCCCAGTTCGGTGAACTCGACGGCGGTCCAGTGCTCGTGGATGTCGCGCACTGTGGCGTGCACGTCGGCGTCCTCGCTGTCGCGGGCGCGGGCGATCACGTTGCCCAGGCGCAGGCGAATCAGGCTGAAGCGGTCGGCCGCGCGACGCAGCTCGGCAGCATGTGCGCGAAGAGCGGAGGTGTCAGTCATCCTCGCCTCCTTCGCTTCGGGCCGACGGTCAGGTGCGCTCGGGCACATCGTATGCGGCCGGGCTGAGCGCACGTAGCCACCTCTCCAGAGCGGTGATCGCGCGCGCACGGGCGTCGGCGTCGGAGAGAAACACGTCGTGGCGAGCACCGGGGATCACGTCGATCTGCACGTCAGAGCCGAGTCGACACGCCGCCCGGGTCATGGTGCGCACGTCCAGCACGGTATCGGCGCGCCGCATCGACTCGGTGAAGACGGGGCCGACGACGCTGCGGTCGGAGCGCAGCACGAGCACCGGGATGGCGAGCGGCCCCGCGGCCTCCAGGCGTCGCTGCCCATCGAGCACAGCAGCGAGGGTGTCGGCCGGGAAGGCGTGACCGCCGGGCGGTTTCCAGTCAAGCTCATAGTCGAAGCGTCCACCCCAGTTCCGGTGCGTGGTGCGAGCGTAATGCGGCATGCCGACCGGCAGGATGCGTCGGGCGCCACGGCACCGCGCCAGGCCGCCGACGGGCCGATGCAGGAGTCCGCGCACGACGGCACCCAGATGCATCTCCAGCCAGGGCGAGTTCAGGGCGAGCGCCCGGATCGCGCGCGGGTGCCGCTGGGCGTACAGGGTCGCCGTCAGGCCTCCGGTGGAGTGCGCGAGGATCACCGGTGGCCTGCCGATCAGACGCAGGGCCGCACCGATCTCCTCGTCGTAGCGGTTGAGGTGGTCGATCTCAGTGGGGGTCTGCCCCGCACGCAGACTACGGCCGTGTTTGCGCAGGTCCAGTCCCCACACGTCATGGCCTTGCTCGCCTAGCCGGTCCAGCAGGTGGCGGTCCAGCACGTAGTCGGACCAGCCGTGCAGCACGAGGATCGGTGGCGGCGCCGCGGGGTCATCGCCGTGGGGGCCCTGCTGGTGGACGTGTGCATCGGCCTGATCGCCATCATGCTGCCGGACCACATGGCGTTGCTCGCCGGAATGGCCTTGCTCGACGGAACGGCCTTGCTTGACGACATGGCGCTGCTCGACTGCATGGCGCTGCTCGGGATCGCGGCGTCCACGACGGCTGTCCCAATCCGCCAACGGCGTCACGCCTCTCTCGCGGTGTACAAGGGAAGCCACCACGGGCCCCTCGTCGTCGACCCCGAGGTCGATCTCGTACAGCGCCCACCCCGCACCGAAGACGGGATCTTCGCCTCTGAGCTCAGGTATCGGCGACTGCATCAGGCATGCCCTCCCGCCGGGTGCGGCGAATCAGCAAAAGCCCTGGCGAGGATGACGCTTCGGCCACATCGGCGCGGGCGCGGTGGCCTCTTTGCATCGGCACCATGTACTATCTGGTCCCGAATCACAGCCATCTTCCGGGCGCTCGACGCGCCCCAATAGCCGACGCACAGGGGGTCAGATCCATGGGTCGTGGCCGACAGAAAGCCAAGCAGACCAAGGTGGCACGGGACCTCAAGTACTACAGCCCGCCAACGGACCTTTCCGCCCTGCAGCGGGAGCTCCAGGCCAAGTCTTCCGGTGAGGATCCGTACGACAAGTGGGCCGATGACGACGCCGACGACTGGGCCGACGAGGACTCCGCTCCGGCGCGCCGCCGTTGACGTGAGGCCGTACAGCGCTCGCCAGCACTGAGCGCGGCCGCTCCACCCGCACCGACCAGGCGGCTCTGCCCGCCTGGTCGTCGCGCATTCGGAGCGTGCTCGGCACGTCACCATCCGGGATGTTGGCCCGTCAGCATCACCGTGCCGCCATCAACGCCCTTGGCCCCGCGAACCGCGTGGTCGAGTTCAGCGCGCGCGGCGGGTAGCTCATCCTCGGCGACGATGCGCCCAAGAACCCGGGAATCGAGTCCGCGCTCACGCAGCAGTGCCTGTGCGGCATCCACCTGGTCGGCAGCGATCACCGCCACCATGCCGATGCCCATGTTCAGGGTGCATTCAAGGTCGAGCTGCGGCACCTGCCCCCAAGTCTTCACCAGGGAGAACACCGGTAGCGGCGTCCATGTGCCGCGGTCGAGCAGGGCTGCGAGGCCCTGCGGCAGCACGCGGGCAAGGTTCGCGGCGAGCCCACCGCCGGTCACGTGGCTGAGGGCCCGGATGCCGTCGCCGATCGCCGGCTCCTCAAGCAGGGCGAGCATGTCGGCGGTGTAGATGCGGGTGGGCTCCAGCAGCTCCTCCCCCAGGGTTCGGCCGAGCTGCTCGACATGCTCGTCGAGGGCAGCACCGCGGGCGTCCACGACGGCGCGCACCAGGGAGTAGCCATTGGAGTGCAGGCCCGAGGCGTCCATGCCGAGCACCACGTCGCCGGGGCGCACGCGGTGCGCGCCGAGCAACGCGTCGGCCTCCACGACGCCGACGGCGGCGCCCGCAACGTCGTAGTCCTCCGGTGCCATGAGCCCGGGATGTTCTGCAGTTTCTCCGCCCACGAGCGGGCATCCGGCGAGCGCGCAGCCGTCGGCGATGCCGCGCACGATGTCCGCGATCCGTTCCGGCACCACGGCGCCGCAGGCGATGTAGTCCGTCATGGCGAGCGGCCGGGCGCCTGCGACCACAATGTCGTCCACAACCATCGCCACGAGGTCCTGGCCGATGGTGTCGTGACGGTCCAGGACGCGGGCGATCGCGATCTTCGTGCCGACGCCGTCGGTGCTGGAGGCCAGCAGCGGACGGTCGTAATCCTTCAGTGCGCTGACGTCCACGAGTCCGGCGAAGGAGCCGAGGCCGCCCAGCACGGTGGGCCCGTGGGTGGCGGCCACGGCTTCTTTCATGAGGTGGACGGCGCGGTCACCGGCGGCGGTGTCGACCCCGGCGGCGGCGTAGGTGATGCCGTCGGTGGGAGGCTGGCTGCTCATGCGGTCACGTCCTTCGTCACGGTGTCGTCGGCATCATCGACGTTGCCGTCGACGGCGGCGACGGTCTGTTGCGTCCGCGGGGCGATGCCCGGCCCATCCAGGCCTTCGTCGGCAGGCAGGTCGATGGGGTATTCGCCGGTGAAGCATGCGGTGCACAGGCGGTCGGCGCGTTGTCCGGTGGCCGCGATCATGCCGTCCAGCGAGATGTACCCCAGGCTGTCGGCGCCCAGGGAGCGGGCGATCTCCTCGATGCCCAGGCCGTTGGCGATCAGTTCGGCGCGGGTAGCGAAGTCGATGCCGTAGAAGCAGGGCCAGCGCACCGGCGGGGAGGAGATGCGCACATGCACTTCGCGGGCACCGGCTTCGCGCAGCATCCGCACAACGGCGCGCTGCGTGTTGCCACGCACGACGGAGTCGTCGACCACGACCAGGCGTTTGCCGCCGATGACCTCTTTGAGCGGATTGAGTTTGAGGCGGATGCCGAGCTGTCGGATGGTCTGGCTGGGCTCGATGAAGGTACGGCCCACGTAGGCGTTCTTCACCATGCCCTGCCCGTAGGGGATGCCGGATTCCTGGGCGTAGCCGATCGCGGCGGGTGTGCCGGAATCTGGCGTAGAGATCACCAGGTCGGCCTCAACGGGGTGCTCGCGCGCGAGAGCACGACCCATCTGCGTGCGGGACTCGTGCACGCTGCGCGAGTCGATGCGGGTGTCGGGCCGGGCCAGGTAGACGTGTTCAAACACGCAGCCGCGCGGCTGCGGCTCGAGCACCTGCTCGCTGCGCAGGCCGTCTTCGTCGATCACGAGCAGCTCACCGGGGGCGACCTCGCGGACGAAGCTCGCACCGCAGATGTCCAGGGCGGCCGTCTCGGATGCCACTACCCAGCCACGTTCAAGCCGGCCGAGCACGAGGGGGCGGATCCCTTGGGCGTCTCGAGCCGCGTACAGGGTGGTCTCGTCCATGAGGGTGAAGCAGTAGGCGCCGCGCAGGCGCCCCATCAGGTCTCGCAGCGCATCGGTGAGCGATCCGGAGGTGTTCAGCAGAGCCGTCACAAGCGAGGTGTCGGTGGTGGAACCGCGCGCAATCTCGCTCTTGCGCAGCTCGTGGCGACGCTCAGCGAGCAGGTTCAGCAGCTCACGCGTGTTGACCAGATTGCCGTTGTGAGCGAGCGCCACGGTGCCGTCGGGGCGCGGCCCGAGGGTGGGTTGGGCGTTGGACCAGATGGAGTTGCCGGTTGTGGAGTAGCGGGTGTGGCCGATGGCGATATGGCCCTGGAGCGTGTCCAGGGAGGCTTCGTCGAACACCTGCGAGACCAGGCCCATGTCCTTGTACACCATGATCTGGTGGCCGTCAGACGCGGCGATGCCCGCAGATTCCTGACCGCGATGCTGCAGGGCATACAGGCCGAAGTAGGTGAGTTTGGCGACCTCTTCTCCGGGGGCAAACACACCGAAGACGCCGCACGCGTCCTGGGGTCCCTTCTCGCCGGGCAGCAGGTCGTGGGACAGCGTTCCGTCACCTCGTCGCACCCATCCATGATGCCACAGCGCAGCGGGCTCAGTACGCGACGGGGGCGGGGTCCGCTCAGTGGCTGGTGTCCGCTGACGGGGTGTGGTCGGCGAGGCGCTAGGTCGGATCAGCGGCGGCTGCGCTCCAGCGTGCGGGCGCGGCGGCGCACCATGATGGTGTCCACGCCAGCGGCCACCGCCGTCAGCGGCACACCGATCACAACGGCCCCCAACATCGCGGCGTTGAAGATAGCGGCCAGGCTCAGGGCGCCGCGCAGCACGGCAGCGAGGGCTCCGCCGAAGAACGAGATGAGGATCAACAGCACCACCCAGAACGCCAGGTTCGGGGTGCGAGAGCGGCGCACGTACACAGTGGTCGTGGCGTCCGCGGTATCGGCGGCGTCCGCAGCATCCGCGGTGTCCGCGCCATCCGCAGCGTCCGCGACTTCCACGGCGCCTGTGGCGCCTGTGGCCTCCTCGACGGTCCTGCGGTGGTCCGCGTCGGAGCCGATAGTGGCGTCCTCTCGCTGCTGCTGCATACTCTCGGGCTCGGTCACAGTGCTCCTGCTGCGTCGACGGCGGCGGTGGCGATCGCCGGATCAGTGCTTCCGGGGGCGACCCCGGGCGCGGGGTCGGCTCCGGGACGGCGCCGCGCGGAGAGGTGGACATCTCCCACCCCTGTGCTGTGGACCAGTGCGGCGATGTCAGCGGGGCGTACCCCGCCACCGGCACACACGTCCAGCAGCCCGTCGGCGGCCCTCACCATAGCGGCGAGGTCGTCGGCTCCGTCCACTGCACAGTGTGCTCCCCCTGAGCTGAGCACTCGGTGAAAGCCTTCCGCGACCAGCACCTCGACCGCTGCGCAGCGCGCTGCCCGGTCCGGCAACGTGTCGACGGCGCGGTGGAAGGTGAGGCTGAGGCCACGCATCTCCTGCTGTGCGGCCTCGAGCGCCGCGTCGCGCAGGATGCGCAGAGCGCCGACGTCCACCCGGGCACGCGCATCCAGCACACCGAGCACGACGCCGGCGGCGCCCGCCTGCACGCTGTCGCGGGCCTGCTGGGCCATCAGGTCGATCTGCTCCGCGCTGTACGTGAACTCCTCGGGCCTGCCCAGGAAGTCGTCGGCGCCTGCGTGGCTGCGGATCAGCACATGCACGTCGAAGTGGGCGCGCGCGTCGCGGGCGGCGACGAGCTCGCGGGCGCGGGCAACGGCCTGCTCCACGAGCTCGACGGGCGCGGTCACGCCACCGCGGTCCAGGTCCGTGCACAGTTCGACGCGGTCGGCGCCAGCATGCGCGGCGACCTCGAGACCGGCCAGGTCCTGCACGGCGATCTCAACGGCGATGCTCATGTGCCCTCCTCGGCTCGTGCCTGCGCGACCAGTCGACGCACGCCAGGCAGCGGCAGCAGTTCTGTCAGGTCGGACCGTTCACCGCTGGCGTCCACGCGCGCGGTGCGGCGAGCCGTGGCCCAGTCCAGGTCGCCGCTGGCGAGCGCGAGCCACGTGGCGGCGTCGGTCTCCACCACGGCAGGCGGGGTGCCGCGCGTGTGGCGCACCCCTGCGACGGCCTGCACGGCGCCGTGGGGTGGGACGCGCACCTCGACTGCGCGGCCGGGGAACTCGTCGGCCAGGAGCTCAAGGCTCCAGCGCACGGCAGTGGCGAGGATGCGGCGAGGCAGAGGTTCGGTGGCCGTGGCCCATGCGGTGAGGGCGGCGCGGCCAGCGTCGGGGTCGGTGCGGCGGGTCATAGCGAAGGACGACGGGTCAGCGGGCGCGCTGTCCCAGCGGGTCGTGCACCACGATGGTGTCGGCACGGTCGGGCCCCACGCCGATGGCGCTGATACGGCAGCCGGCGAGTTCCTCGAGGCGCTGCACGTAGTCGCGCGCAGCCTGGGGCAGTTCGTCGAGGCTGCGGCAGGCGGTGATGTCCTCGCTCCAGCCGGGCATCATCTCGTAGATGGGCTGGGCGTGGTGGAACTCGGTCTGTGTCATCGGCATCTGGTCATGGCGGACGCCATCCACGTCGTAGGCCACACAGATCGGCACCTGCTCCAGGCCGGTGAGTACGTCAAGCTTGGTCAGCACGATGTCGGTGAAGGAGTTGATGCGCACGGCATGGCGGATCATGAGGGCGTCGTACCAGCCGCAGCGGCGCGGACGGCCCGTGTTCACGCCGACTTCGTGGCCCACCCGCTGCAGGCGTTCACCGTCCTCGTCGAACAGTTCGGTGGGGAACGGGCCGGCACCCACACGGGTGGTGTATGCCTTGACGATACCGATCACGCCACTGACGCGGGCGGGCCCGATACCGCTTCCGGTGAGCGCCCCACCGGCGGTGGGGTTCGAGCTGGTCACGAACGGGTAAGTGCCGTGGTCGACGTCCAGGAAGGTGGCCTGACCACCTTCCATGAGCACCACCTCGCCACGGTCGAGAGCATCGTTGAGCAGGATGGTGGTGTCCACCACCATCGGGCGCAGGCGGTCGGCGTAGGCGAGCAGGTCCTGCACCGTCTCCTCCACGTCGACGGCACGACGGTTGTACAGCTTGACCAGCAGTTCGTTCTTCTGCCGCAGGGCGCCTTCGATCTTCTGGCGCAGGATCGATTCGTCGAAGAGGTCCTGAATGCGGATCCCGAGTCGCCCGGCCTTGTCCATGTAGGTGGGGCCGATGCCGCGGCCCGTGGTGCCGATGGCGCGCTTACCCAGGAAGCGTTCGGTGACCTTATCGAGCGTCTGGTGGTATGGGGCGACGACGTGCGCGTTCGCGCTGATGCGCAGCCGGTCGGTATCCACGCCGCGGGCGGCGAGCAGGTCGATCTCCTCGAACAGCGCCTCAAGATTCACCACCACACCGTTACCGATCACGGGAGTGACCTGCGGGGAAAGAATGCCGGCGGGCAGCAGCTTCAGCTCGAACTTCTCGCCGCGCACCACCACGGTGTGACCGGCGTTGTTGCCGCCGTTGGGTTTGACCACGTAGTCGACCCGCTCGCCGAGCAGGTCGGTGGCTTTTCCTTTGCCCTCATCGCCCCATTGGGCTCCGACGATCACGACGGCGGGCATAGCGGCTCCTGAGAGGTTGAGGTGAGGGCGCGAAACCGCAGGGATCCTACCAAGGCAGCCTCAGCGCAGCAGAGCCGGGCTGCGGCGGCGGCAGGGAGTCAGGTCAGCAGCGTCGGGTCCGCTTCCGCGAGGAACTCCTGGACGCGGTCGACTTCGGCCTGATCGCCCAGGCGGCGCGACGTCTCCCCCAGCATCACGAGGGCCAGCAGGAAACCTCGATTGGGGCGGTGCGCGGCGGGGATCCTGCCGTGGCCGCGCCACCCGGCGCGCCGCAGCGCATCCAAACCCCGGTGGTAGCCGGTGCGTGCACAGGCGTAGGCCGTGATCTCCTCACCTTCGGCGAGGGCGTCCTGCGCGAGAGTGCCCCACACCAGGGGCGACTCGGGGTGTTCCCGGGCGAGGTCAGACGGCTCGGCGCCGTCGTCTAAACGGTCGGCGATCTCAACGTCGATGAAGTCCTCGGCCAGGCGGGTCTCCGGGGTGCCCAGGAGATTCTGGCGGGGGCCGGAAGAAATCGTGTCAGGCATCCCGCCATGGTAGTTCCTGCGCACGCTGATCACCTCACCTGGTAGAAACGACCCATGGCACACACCCAGGACGGCTCAGAGCTGCTGACGGGGCCCGACGCCGGTGGGCTCCTGCGCTCGGCCGTCGGCAACTCCGGCGGCGTGCTGCATTCCTGGCAGCTCGACCATGTCGACCATCGCCCCGGCCGCAGCACAAAGGCCCTATTCAGGACGATGGTGTCGTGGCCGGATCTCGATGGCCCACAGGCACCGGCGCGCGAAGAGCTGTTCGGTGCGAGCGCCCACATCGGCGAGCGCGAGAAGCACGTGCACGTGGCCGAGCAGACCCTGGTGATGACCGACGGCGACATCAATGTGCGGGTGTGGCGCTATCCGCATGACCCGTGGCTGCCGATGCTGCCGCTGGTCTGCTACCCCGATGTGGTGGGTCGCACGCTGCACGATATCGGCGTGGTGCTGGGCCCTGACCCGAGCGCCCCGATCGGCATTGACGTCATTTCGTATCGGCCGGGCCGACGTGCGGTGCTGCGCGTCTCGCAGGGGTCCTCGGCGGTGTTCCTGAAGGTGATGCAGCCGCATCGCAGTGGGGAGATCGTGGAGCGTCATCAGCGGCTGACTGCCACCGGGGTGCCGGTGCCGGAGGTGATCGCGCATCACAACGGCTTGGTGGTTCTCCAGGAGCTGCCGGGGCGTCCGCTGTCTCGCGCGGTGATCGAGGAGGGTCCGGCGGCGTGCCGGGGCGAGGATCTGGTGGCGCTGCTTGACCGCCTGCCGGCCTCGATGTACACGCTGCCGCTGCGCCCGCCATGGACGGACTCCGCGGACTTCTATGCGGGGATCGTGTCGAGCTCGGTGCCGGCGCTGCGTCCACGCCTGGAGACGCTGGTGCGGTCGATCCGCGAGGGGCTCGCCCTGCTGGAGCGTCGGCAGGACATGCACCCGCATGACGTGGTGCACGGTGATTTCTATGAGGCGCAGGTGTTCGTCGACGGCGGCCGCGTGGTGGGTCTGCTCGACATTGACACCGTCGGCCCCGGGCGCCGGGCCGATGACCTGGCGTGCCTTCTGGCGCACCTGAGCGTGCTGGCGGATTACGGCAATTCCGGGCGGATCGACCGGGACACGCAGCGGCGCGTGCAGGACGCGATCACGGCGTGGGAGTCGGTGTTCACCTCGCGCGTGGATCCGACGGAGCTGGCTCTGCGCGCCGCGGCTGTGGTGCTGTCGTTGGCCACCGGGCCTCACCGACAGCAGGAGGCCGCCTGGGAAGCGGCGACGGAGGCGATTGTGCGGGTCGCGGAGCGCTGGGTGGAGCAGGCGCAGAGCATCGAGCGATCGCGCAGCAGCTCCCATCCGCATGGCCCGCATCGCACCGGGGTGCGTGATCAGCATCCGTCGATGCCATCCCGCCCGCCGCAGCCGGGCCCGTCGGAAGCGGTTGCCCCGCCAGCGGGCGTGCAGATCGGGGCGCCGACGGCGCCGACGGTCGTGCAGCAGGCCCGCACGCCCGAGTCGATGGCTGGCCAGGAGACGGGACACGCAGCGTTCGAGTCCGGGGGCGGGGACGAGGAACTGGGCCATACGGTCCCACTCGATTCCACTGACAGCCTCCAGCACCCGGTCATCGACGAGACCGACGACGGCCCGACGCAGGAACGACGGATCGACTCACTGCAGCTGTGAGGCCGCGGGCGGCTGAGCACTCAGGCTGCTCATGCGATGCCCCGGCGCTCCGCGAGGACGAGGCCGTGCGCGGCTGAGCGTCCGGGGAGTCTCACCGGATAGCCTCGAGCCATGCGTGCTGTGCTGCAACGAGTCGATGGAGCTGAGGTCACGGTCGACGGCGAAACCGTCGGCCTCGTCGATGGCGAAGGCCTGCTGGTGCTGCTGGGTGTCACCCACGACGACGGTCCCGAGCAGGTCGCCACGATCGCCCGGAAGATCTGCGAGCTGCGGATCCTGGAGGGCGAGCGCTCGGTGCTCGATGCAGGGGCGCAGGTGCTGATCGTTTCGCAGTTCACGCTGTACGGGGATGCACGCAAGGGGCGCCGCCCGTCGTGGTCGAAGGCCGCCCCCGGCCCTGTGGCGGAACCGATCGTGGAGCAGGTGGTGCAGGCGGTGCGTGAACGGGGCGTCGCGGCGTCGACGGGTCGGTTCGGGGCGCACATGCGGGTCTCGCTCACGAACGACGGACCGTTCACCATCGTGCTGGACGTGTGACCCGACGCCCGCGAGAGTCCTTCGATCTCTCCGACCTCGCCGCGTAGGGTGGTGACATGACCTACACACTCGTGCTGCTCCGCCACGGCGAGAGCGAATGGAACGCGAAGAACCTCTTCACCGGCTGGGTCGACGTGCCGCTGTCCGAGAAGGGCTTCCAGGAAGCGGCCGCCGGCGGCGAGCTGATGAAGTCCGCCGGGGTGACGCCTGACGTCGTCCACACCTCCCTGCTGCGTCGCGCGATCATGACCGCGAACCTGGCGCTTGATGCCGCCGACCGCCACTGGATCCCGGTGCGCCGCGACTGGCGTCTGAACGAGCGTCACTACGGCGCACTGCAGGGCCTGAACAAGTCGGAGATCCGTGAGAAGTACGGCGAGGAGCAGTTCATGGCCTGGCGCCGTTCCTACGACACTCCGCCGCCGGACATCGAGTTCGGCACCGAGTTCAGCCAGGATCGCGATCCGCAGTACGCGGACCTGGGTGAGCAGCTGCCGAAGGCTGAGTGCCTCAAGGATGTCGTCGCCCGTTTCCTCCCCTACTGGGAGGAGGGCATCAAGCCCGATCTGGCTGCCGGGAAGACGGTGCTCATCGCGGCACACGGCAACTCCCTGCGGGCACTGGTGAAGTACCTCGATGACATCTCCGATGAGGAGATCTCGGGTCTGAACATCCCCACCGGCCAGCCGCTCGTGTACGAGCTCGATGAGGATTTCCGTCCCGTCACGAAGGGCGGCCGCTACCTGGATCCGGAGGCGGCGAAGGCTGCTGCGGAGGCCGTGGCGAACCAGGGCAAGAAGTGACCACCGTGCCCGCGTGCCGCTGAGCGTGCGGGCATGAGCACTCCATCGGCGGGCCTGTCTTTATAGGGATGGGCCCGCCGTTCATCTGTTGCGGTGACCGCCGACCGGCACCTTCGGACCACGGGATGCATCGCAGGTGCCACATCGACGAATGATCACCGAGAAGTCGGCACTGATGGCCGATGGCCCGACCTCGGCAAACGCCCGTAGCGTGGCAGGTGTACCACGCGAGGCGGATAACGGCGGCCCGCGCCCCTGACCTCCGAATCGCCGTGGGCCCCTGACCTCGACATCTGCATGGAGGACTCCCCGATGCTCACCCGTCGTTCCGCTCTGCGCGCCGCCGGCGCGACCGTCCTGGCTGGCTTCGGCGCCGCCGTCACCGCTCCCGCGTTCGCCGCAGACCACATTCTGAAGTACGAGTACGTGGTGCAGCCGACCTTCTTCTGGTGCGGTCCCTCCGCCGTGCACATGGCGATCACCGCGAAGGCCGGCTCCCCCGGTCTGGAGGCTCTCGCCCAGCAGCTCGGCACCACCCAGGACGGCACCAACTTCGGCGCGATCGCCCCTGTCCTCACCCAGAACATCCCCGACGCCACCTACCGCGAGCAGTGGATCGCCGGCGGCGACGCGACGCCGGAGGAGAAGGCCGTCTTCTTCGACCGTGTCAAGAAGAACATCGACACCGGCTTCGCCACCGTGTGCAACTGGGTGGTGCCGCCGCACTCCTACCCCAACGGCTACGCGAATGGCTCGACCATCTGGCACTTCACCACCGTGGTGGGCTACAACGACAACCGCGACCTGCTGATCGCCGATTCCGCGAACTTCGACGGTAAGGGCGTGTACTGGGTGCCTGCCGACCGCGTGGCCACCCTGTGCGCCGAGCGCGGCTACTTCTGGTGACCTCCTGAGCCCGCGACTCCTCTCCCCCGGGAGTCTGGGTTCACGCACGAGTCAGGGCTTCTCTCCCCCGTGAGTCACTGACTCGACCCCCTGGTCAGCGCCGGGGCGGTGCGATTCGATATGGATCCACCGCCCCGGCGCTGTGTCATTGCGTCGCCCCGGCGCTGGCCCGCTTCACTCTGTGGCTGGCGCCACCACTGAGCGGGGAACCCCGGAGCGGGCAAGCGCCCGCGTGGGGCATCGCTCAGCGGCGTCGGCGCCGGGTGCCGAACAGCGATCGGGTGATCTCTCGCCCGAGCACCGTGCCGGCCGAGCGCAGGAACGACTTCACCGCGGGATTGTCGAGCACGCCCTCGTCCTTGCCGCGGGACGTGGAGCCGCCACCGGAGCGGCCACGCGACCCTGCAGCATGCGGTGCGGTCGCAGAGCCACCACGCTGGGCAGTATCACGCCCGTCGGCGGCCGACGGCTGCTGCGCCTCGTCCTGTGCGGATCCTTCCTGCTCAGCCTGCGCACGTTCATCCTGGTCGTCGGCGGCGCGCTGCGTGAGGATTTCGTAGGCGCTTTCGCGGTCAACCACCGTGCCGTACTCGGCGATGAGCGGCGACGCCTTCACCGCGTTCGCGATGACGTCCTCACCCGCGGGATCCATGGCGGACTCCGGCGCGCGCACCGCCGTGATCGCAACGGGCGTCGGGGCGCCGTCCTCGCTCATCACGGTGACGATCGCTTCGCCGGTGCCCAGCGCCGGGATCACCTCGGTGAGGTCATGCTCGGAGGTCGGGAAGGTGGAGGCGGTTGCTTTCAGCGCCTTCGCATCCTGCGGCGTGAAGGCACGCAGCGCATGCTGGACGCGGTTGCCGAGCTGAGCCAGCACGTCGCCGGGCACGTCCTTCGGAGTCTGGGTCACGAAGAAAACGCCGACGCCCTTGGAGCGGATCAACCGCACCGTCTGCACCACCTGCTCAAGGAACGCCTTGGAGGCGTCCTTGAACAACAGATGCGCCTCATCGAAGAAGAACACGAGCTTCGGGACGTCCTGGTCCCCTACCTCAGGCAGCTCCTGGTACAGCTCGGCAAGCATCCACATCATGAAGGTGGAGAACAGCTCGGGCCGCTGGGCCACACTGGGAAGCTCCAGGCAGGAGATGATGCCGGTGCCGTCTTCGGCGGTGCGCAGTAGCTTCTCGACGTCGAAAGCGGGCTCACCGAAGAACACGTCGGCCCCAGAGGCTTCGAAGGCGGTCAGCTTGCGCAGGATCACCCCGGCGGTGGCGCTGGAGATGCCGCCGATGCTCTTCAGCTCCTGTTTGCCCTGGTCGTCGGCCGTGAGGAACTGCACCAGGGCGCGCAGGTCCTTCAGATCCAGCAGCGCGAGGCCGTGGCTATCGGCGTAGTGGAAGATCAGGCCGAGCGAGCTCTCCTGGGTCTCGTTCAGGTCGAGCACCTTGGACAGCAGGATCGGGCCGAAGTCGCTGACGGTGGTGCGGATCGGCACGCCGTCACCCTGGCCGCCCAGGCTGAAGAACTCGGTGGGGGCGGCGCGAGAGACCCATTGCTGCCCGCGGGCTGCGGCGCGTGCGGTGAGCTTGTCGGAAGCAGGGCCGGGAACGGCGATACCGGAGAGGTCACCCTTCATATCGGCCACGAACACGGCAGCGCCAGCGAAAGCGGCCTGCTCGGCAATCACCTGGAGGGTGCGGGTTTTACCGGTACCGGTGGCACCGGCGATGAGGCCGTGCCGATTCAGCATCGCAACCGGCAGGTTGACGGCGACGCCGGGGTTCGGCTCGCCGTTCTCGATCATGGCGCCGATGTGGATGCGGCCGCCCTCGAAGGCGTAGGCGTCACGCACCGCGCGCGCCGACTCGCTGAGCTCGGCAGCGGGTGCGGTATCCGCGGCAGCGGCACGGTCACCACTCGAGGCCGGCTGCGTGCTGGCGTCATGCCCGGCTGCGGGTGCGGTATCCGCGGCACCAGTACGCTCCCCGCTCGGGGCCGACTGCGTGCTGGTGTCATGCCCGGCTGCGGGTGCGGTATCCGCGGCACCAGTACGCTCCCCGCTCGGGGCCGACTGCGTGCTGGCTTCATGCCCGGCACCGGCAGACTGTTCAGGGGCGATGGGGGCGCTGGTGGGCTCCGGATGCGTCATGGTCTTGATCGTAATGGTCCCGGCACAGTGACGGGCCCGCCGCAGTGCGTCGCCAGACAGTCAGCGGCCCGCGCCAAGCGGCCGCGTGCCATGCGGCGTCCCACGTGGCCGGGCCGATCTTCAGCGGCCCGCACCAATCGGACGCGCACCGTCGGCTGTGAACCGTCGGCCAGTAGATTGGCCCCATGCGCGAGAACCAGGATGCCCGCCCGCAGCTGATCGGCGATCCCGTCACCGAGGTCCGCCCCGGGTACCAGCTCGAGCCCGACGCGGTACGCCTCATGCTCACCGCCCCGTCGTTTCCGACGCTGCTGGACCTGCTGGGCATTCGCGGGATCGACCAGGAGGAGCTGCGCGCGCTCATCCCCGCTGTCACAGCCGACGACGAGATCCTGTCTGAGGTGACCCGCGGCGCGAACCTGCTGCGTGCCGGCGCTGGGCTGACGGCGCCCACGCCTGCGCTTGAGCAGGAGCAGAAGGCGTGGAACGAGCTGCAGGAACGGATCGTGCCGGGCCAGGGTCTGATCGCGATCCTCGCACACGTGGTCGGCACCGATGTGGTGCGCGCCTGGCATCGCGCCCGCGGCGTGGACGAGACCACATCCTGGGCGTCGCTTGCTGACCTCGGCCAGCAGACGGTGGTGCATCGGCGCGTGTTCGGCGAGCTGGGCCTGCACACCGTCGGCTGGACTGCCATGAACTGGACGGGGCGACTTTTCTGGCTGGGCCGGCTGCAGATCGACCTGCATCGCACGACCTTCTTGGATGGGGCATCGTCGGAGCAGCCCGGCCGCTGGGTGCTCGGACTGCACATCCCGGCAACCGGCCCGCTGACGCCGACGTCGGTGGACGAGTCCTTGGAGCGGATGTCCGCCTTCGCCCGGGAGCACTTCGCGGATCTCGATCACGAGGGATACCCACCGTTCGGCACGGACTTTGAGTGCCACTCGTGGATGATCAACCACGAGCTGGCCACCATGCTCGGGGCGGACTCGAACCTGGGGCACTTCGCCCTGCGCTGGGATGTAAAGAACACCTGGGATGCGGAGAAGGACGCCGTGTTCTTCGTGTTCAGCAAGCGTCCGCCCTACGACGTAGCGGAGCTGCCTCGAGATTCGCGTCTGCGTGATGGGCTGGTGGAGCGTTTCCTCGATGGGCGCGGCTGGCTGGGCGGCGCCGGGCATATGCGACGCGCGTGATCGCGAGCTGAGTCCGCGGGTGCGTGCGTGGCGCGCCTGCTCGGGTGCGTGCGTGGCGAGCCTGCTCGGGTGCGTGCGTGGCGAGCCTGCTCGGGTGCGTGCGTGGCGAGCCTGCTCGGGTGCGTGCGTGGCGCGCCTGCTCGGGTGCGTGCGTGGCGCGCCTGCTCGACCCGCGCGGGCCTTCCCTGACCGGGCCCGCCTAACCCGCGTGGGCCCGCCCCAGCGTGGCCTGCTCGACCCACGCACACCCGATCTGGCCGGGTCCTGCCGACCGTTGCGGGCGGGGGCTTCGAGGCGGGTGGAGGGAATCGGGACTGAGGCGTGGCCCTCATTCACACCTCCGCTCCCACGTGACCAAGCCTGATACCGGATGCCGGCCTCTGCCTGTAAAAAAAACAAGCGATGCACAACTTACCGTTCCCGGAAGCTCCCTACCTTAAGACCTTTATAGATACGCCCTCACCTCCCTCGGGCTTCAATTCCTACGTGCG
>NZ_LT984895.1:847621-865603 GCF_900258505.1 Brachybacterium timonense | reverse complement strand
CCACGACAACGCCCTGTGCTATAGAGTAAGCGACCAGCATCTGCGTATCCTCATCATGCATTTTTTTGTTAGAAGCGCGGGTCACCGCTGAGAGGCAGCGTGAGATGTGCGTCAGCGACGTCGGAGGGGGATAAGAGACACCCCGCCACCCTGCACCAGGCCGGGCCCGCTCCATCACGGATGCTCTCCACTGCCCGGGCCCGGCCGATACGATGATCGGCGGTCCCAGCGGCCACCGGTCCCCCGAGAACAGGAGTCAGATGTCTTCCCCGGCGCACGCAAGCGAGCCAGAGACCACCGTGCGCGACGTGGAGTTCCACGGTCTGGATCGTGACGGGAAGATTGTCTTCGCTGGCCTCATGCTGGGCATGTTCGTCGCCTCGATCTCCCAGTCGATCGTCGGCCCCGCGATGCCACGCATCGTCGCCGAGCTGGGCGGCCTGGACTACTACAACTGGGTGATCACCGCGACCATGCTGGTCTCGGCGATGGTGGTGCCGATCATCGGCAAGCTCTCGGACATGTACGGCCGTAAGGGCTTCTACCTGGCCGGCCTTGTGATCTTCATGGGCGGCACCGCGTTCGCCGGCATGGCCCTGAATTTCTGGATGCTGGTGGGGGCGCGTGCGATCCAGGGCCTGGGCATGGGCATCCTGATGCCGTTGAGCCAGATCATCATCGGTGACATCGTCCCGGCCAGGCAGCGGGGCAAGTACCAGGGCCTGATGGGCACCACCTTCGCGGCGAGCTCCGTGGCGGGCCCGCTGATCGGCGGCTCGGTGACCGACGCCTTCGGGTGGCGCTACCTGTTCTATCTGGCGCTTCCGTTGGGCATTGCCGCCTTCGTCTTCATCCTTCGCTCCATGCGCCTGGACTTCACAGCCCGTCACGCAAAGGTGGACGTGGCCGGCATCTGCACCCTGATCCCGGCGATGCTGCTGGGCCTGCTGGCCACCACCTGGGCAGGCTCGGAGTTCTCTTGGACCTCCCCGGTGATCCTGGGCATGTTCGCCGTCTCAATCGCGTTCCTGATCGCGTTCGTGCTGATCGAACGGAAGGCCGCTGAGCCGCTGGTGCCGCTGGGGATGCTGCGCAACCCGGTTGTGGCGCTGTCGATCGTCTCCTCGTTCTGCATCGCGGTGGCGATGTTCGGCGCGGTCATCTACATCCCCGTGTACGCGCAGGGGGTGATGGGCGCCAGCGCCACCGTCTCGGGAATGATCATGATGCCGCACGTGCTGATCATGATGGGCACCGGCATCGTCACCGGTTTCCTGGTCGCCAAGGTGGGCCGCTACAAGCCGTTCCTGATCGTCGGCACGCTCGTGCTGCTGCTGGGCAATATCGTGCTGGCACTGGTGGATCGCGACAACACCCCGGTGTTCCTCACCGGCGCCATGATGATCACCGGCCTGGGGCTGGGGCTGACGGTCCAACTGTTCACGCTCGTGATCCAGAACGCGGTGCCGCAGTCAGAGCTGGGCGTGGCCACCTCTGCCCTGCAGTTCACCCGCAATGTCGGCGCCACGCTGGGCACGGCGGTGCTGGGCACGGTGATGTCGGCCGCGATGGGCTCGGCGGTCGCGAAGCACGTCGCCGAGCTGCCCAAGCAGGCCGCCAAGCAGGCGAAGGGCATCGACGCCGGGTCCGTGCTGGATCCGTCGGTGCTGGACTCGTTGCCCGAGCAGGTCGCCGGGGCGGTCCGTCAGGGCTTGGCGGAGGCGATCGGCCTGGTGTTCATCATTGTGGTGCCGGTCGCGGTGGCGGCGTTCCTGCCCACCCTGTTCCTGAAGGAAATCCCGCTCAGCGAGACTCTGCAGAAGCGCGAACCGCGCACCCGCACCGGGTCGATGCCGGCGATCGCCGCGGAGGATGGCTCCGACTACGAGGATGTGCACGGCCCGGAACAGGAGCCTGCCCGCACCCGTCCGGCAACCGGAGTGTCTTCCGGCCAGCGGGCCGGTACGGCGCAGGCGAGGCGGGACTGAGGCCGATAACGCGGGCGTGGTCTGACCGGGCCACCAAAGCCGACCCCACGATGGCAGGCGAGAACCGACGACGCGAGCGTGATCTGGCCAGGCCACCGACGCCGACCCCGTCGCAGCCCCGGAACCGCTCCCCGCACAACCGGTGTCACGCCCGTGTCATGCTGCCCGGAACCGACCGCGCGGGTACGCTCCCCCACTTCTCGTGCCGGCGCCCGGGCACTGTGGGCGTGCGTGACAGAATGACCCGGTGTTGTATACCGACCATTTCCCGCCCGTCATTCCCGAATCGCTCCACGGTGTGCTGACCACGCGTCTGCCGATTGAGGCCGACGTTGAGGCTGTGGCCCGACTGCTTGAGGAGGACAAGCAACGCTTCGACCCGGAGGTGCGCGTGGGCCGGGAGGGTCTGCGCTCGCGACTGGTCGGCCCCCGATCCTGGTCACGACGCCAGGTCGTGGTGGTCGCCGCGAATGAGGACGGCAGCCCGAAAGAGGGCGCCGACCCGGTGGGGTGGGTGGTGCTGGAGGATCGCGCTGCTGGCCGCGTGAATCTGGTGTGGGTGTTGCCTGAGACGATCCCGCATCGCGATGAGCTCGCCGCGTCGTTGAACGACTGGGCCGACGCGGTGGCCGGTGCCTTCGCCCGCCACCGCAAGGTGGACTCCTCGATCATCAACGACGGCCGCGACGCCCGCGATGAGGACCGCAAACGGCTTTTGGAGGAGGCCGGCTACCGGAAGGTCCGCACGTGGCTGCACATGGAGCGGCCGGTGACCGCCGAGGAGGCGACGACGACCCCGGGGCCGCGTGAGGGGGTGCGGGTGCGTCGGGTGCGACGCCACGAATCCGGGATGCCGCTCGCACAGGATGTGCGCTGGGTCCACATTGTGCTGGAGGAGTCCTTTGAGGACCACTTCAACTCCTACCCCGAGTCCTTCAGCGAGTTCGTGAACCGCATGAACGACGTCACCAACGTGCCGTGGGATCACTGGTGGATCGCCGAGGTGCAGCAGTCCGATGGTTCGTGGTGGCCCGGTGGCGGGCTCGTCGGCGACGTCATGCCGGCCACCGCCACGCAGGGCGAAGGCACCTATCTGGAGTACCTGGGCGTGCACCGCACCGCTCGCGGCCGCGGCGTCGCCAAGGCGCTGCTGAATGCCGCCATCCAGGATGCTGCCGAGCGCGGGCGGGTGCGTGTGGGTCTCGAGGTGGACGACGACTCCCCCACGGGTGCCGACGGGCTGTACCGCTCCATGGGTTGGGAGACGGCATCGGTCTCCGAGTCCTGGCATCGCGAGGTGCCGGTGCGGCCCTCGAATCTGGAGGCTGGGGCGGGGTGAGGCGGCGGCTCGTCGTTCCGTGGGTGTGACGTCGTAGCAGCCGACGATCCGGTGGCCGCGGATACGGCACCTGCAGCTCCGTGCGGTGAACGCTGCCGCGCACGTGTCAGAGGCTTTTCGATTCGCCATCAGTGTCCGCGATACTGGGCGGCATGACTGCTGCGGCCCCTTCGCCGATGAAGATCCTCGATGCTTTGTTCAATGAGTCGACGTCGACCACGGACAAGGGCACTCGCTTCGAGCGTTTCGTCCAGTCGTTCCTGCAGAAGGATCCGACGTGGTCGGACCAGTTCGAGCAGGTGTGGATGTGGGAGGACTGGCCGGAGCGGCGCGGCCATGACCTGGGCATTGATCTTGTGGCGCGGCGCCGCGATGGCGGGCTGACGGCGATCCAGTGCAAGTTCTACGATCCGTCGCGGTCGTTGCAGAAGGCGAACATCGACTCGTTCCTGTCGGATTCCGGCCGTGGCGGTTTCACGGAGCGGATCATCGTCTCCACCACCCCGCACTGGGGCCGGAACGCGGAGGAGGCGATCCGGGGCCAGTCAATCCCAGTGCGGCGCCTGGGCTTGGATGACTTCGAAAACTCGCGTGTGGACTGGTCCACGATTGATCCGTCCACACCGCAGAACTTCGAGCTGTCTGGCGCTGCCGAACCACGCCCGTATCAGCGCACGGCGATCCAGGACGTGATTGATGGCTTCACCACGCATGATCGTGGTCGTCTGATCATGGCGTGCGGCACCGGGAAGACGTTCACGTCGCTGCGTCTGGCCGAGCAGATGGTGGGGCAGGCCGGTTCGGTGCTGTTCTTGGTGCCGTCGATCGCGCTGCTGTCTCAGGCGCTGCGCGAGTGGTACAACAATGCGGCCGAGCCGGGGATCACGGCGATGGCGGTGTGCTCGGATGCGAAGGCGTCGAAGACTCGCGCGAAGAACGAGGACACCGCGGAGATGTCTGTGGTGGACCTTGCGCTGCCGGCCACCACGGATCCGGCGAAGCTGGCGGAGCGGATGCGGGATGCGCGCCGCAATGGCTCCGGGATGCGGGTCGTGTTCGCGACCTATCAGTCGATCGACGTGGTGGCGCAGGCGCAGAAGCAGGCGGGCCTGGGCGGCTTCGACCTGATCATCTGCGACGAGGCACATCGGACGACGGGTGCCACGCTCGCGGGCGCGGAGGAGTCGGCCTTCGTGCGGGTGCACGATGCCGACTATCTGCAAGCCACCAAGCGCCTGTACATGACGGCGACTCCGCGTATCTACGACGACGCGTCGAAGGCGAAGGCCGGCAGGGCGCAGGCGGTGCTCGCCTCGATGGATGATGAGGACACGTTCGGCCCGGAGTTTCATCGCCTGGGCTTCGGCGATGCGGTCTCCCTGGGCATGCTCACTGACTACAAGGTGTTGATCCTGACGGTTGAGGCGTCGATGACGTCGCAGGCGATGCAGGAGTCCCTCGCCGAGGACTATGAGCTGAACATCGATGATGCCGCGCGGCTGATCGGCTGTTGGAACGGTCTGGCCAAGCGCGGCGATGCCGAGCATGACTTCGGTGTGGACCCCTCACCGATGCGCCGCGCGGTGGCGTTCGCGAAGAACATCAAGGCGTCGAAGGCGGTGGCAGAGGAGTTCACCGGCATCGTCACGGCGTACCAGGAGCTGGCTGAGCCGGAGGGGGACCTGCTGGAGGTGCAGGTCGAGCATGTGGACGGCTCGATGAATGCGATGGTGCGCGCCGAGAAGCTGGACTGGCTGAAGGAGGATGCGGGCGAGAACGTCTGCCGGGTGCTGTCGAACGCCAGGTGTCTGTCCGAGGGTGTGGATGTGCCGAGCCTGGACGCGGTGATGTTCCTGAATCCGCGGCGGTCTGTGGTGGATGTGGTGCAGTCGGTGGGTCGCGTGATGCGTCTGGCGCCGGGCAAGAAGTATGGCTACATCATTTTGCCGGTGGTGATCCCGGCCGGGGTGGAGCCGGAGCAGGCGTTGGATCGCAATAAGTCCTTCGACGTCGTGTGGGAGGTGCTGCAGGCGCTGCGCGCGCACGATGAGCGTTTCGATGCGATGGTCAATCAGGTGGAGCTGAACGATCAGCGTTCCACGAAGATCGACGTGATGGGCGTGGGGCAGCCCGCCGATGAGCGTGGGGACGGCGATCCGAGCAGTGCCGACGTCGCGAAGGCAGTTCAGGGAAGGCTCGACCTGCAGCTGACTCGCATGGATGCGCTGCGCGAGACGATCTACGCGCGTTTGGTGCAGAAGGTCGGTTCGCGCCGCTACTGGGAGCAGTGGGCGAAGGACATCGCCGATATCGCCCAGCGGCACATCGAGCGGATCACGCTGCTGGTGGATGATTCCGACTCCCCTGCTGGCCGACAGTTCGAGCGGTTCCTGGATGCGCTGCGCCGTAACTTGAACGATTCGATCTCGCGCCGGAATGCGATCGAGATGCTGTCGCAGCACATGATCACCAAGCCGGTGTTCGAGGCACTGTTCGCGGACTACTCCTTCACCTCCTCGAACCCGGTCTCTCAGGTGATGGATCGGATGCTCCAGACCCTCACGTCGGTGTCGGCGCAGGCGGAGACGGAATCGCTGGAGAAGTTCTACGAGTCGGTGCGGGTGCGTGCGGCTGGGATCGACAATGCCGCCGGCAAGCAGAAGATCATCACGGAGCTGTACGAGTCGTTCTTCTCCACGGCGTTTTCGAAGACGGCTGATGCGATGGGCGTGGTCTATACGCCGATCGAGATCGTCGATTTCATTCTGCGCAGTTGGATGACGTGCTGCGCGCCGAATTCGGCCGCGGTATCACCGACGAGGGCGTGCATGTGCAGGACCCATTCACGGGGACGGGCACGTTCATCGTGCGTCTGCTGCAGTCCGGGCTGATCCGGCCGGAGGATCTTGCCCGCAAGTATGCGAACGAGCTGCATGCGAACGAGATCCTGCTGCTCGCCTACTACATCGCGGCGATCAATATCGAGACGACGTTCCATGACCTCATCGCTCAGGCTGACGGGAAGGAGCTCGATGAGGTCCCGTACGAGTCCTTCGGTGGGATCGTTTTGACGGACACCTTCCAGCTCACCGAGGACGGCGACCTAGGCGATCCCGAGGTGTTCGGGACGAACAACTCCCGCGCCGAGGCGCAGAAGAAACTGGACATCCAGGTGATCGTGGGCAACCCGCCGTACTCGGTGGGCCAGACCTCGGGCAATGACGACAACGCGAACGTGAAGTACCCGACGCTGGATGCACGGATCCGCGACACCTTTGCGGCAAGGACCGACGCCAAGAACAAGAACAGCCTGTACGACTCCTACATGCGCGCGATCCGGTGGGCGTCGGATCGTATCGGCGACGACGGCGTGATCGGCTTCGTCACCAACGGCGGATGGATCCAGGGCAATACGGCTGCTGGTGTGCGCAAGACACTGGCCGAAGAGTTCTCCTCAATCTACGTGTTCAACCTTCGCGGAAATATGCGCAGCTCGAACTGGAAGTCCGAGGGCGGTCAAATCTTCGGCGCAGGTAGCCAGACGACTGTGGCCGTGTTCCTCCTCGTGAAGCGCGCCGGCCACACCGGCCAGGGAACCATCAATTACCGGGATATCGGCGACTACCTGTCCCGTGAGGAGAAGCTCGACATCGTCCGGGAGGCGACGGTGGCGGACATCCCCTGGCGCACGATCATCCCGAATGAGTTCGGCGACTGGATCGGGCAGCGCGACCCGAAGTACCTGACGTATCCGATCCTGGGAGACAATAAGGGCGCGGAGCCGAATCTGGTTGTTTTCGGCACCTACTCGCGTGGACTTGCGACTGCGCGCGATGCGTGGGTCTACAACTTCTCCGAGAGTGAGCTCCGCCGGAACGTCACCCGCTCCATCGACTTCTACAACAGCGAAGTTCGACGGGCGGCAGCGGATCCGCACTTCGCACCGAAATTTGACCCCGCGAAACTGTCGTGGAACCGAGCCGACAAGAACAACGTGACACGTGGGAGAACGATCTCGTTTCGCGAGAGCTCGGTGCGCACCGGCCTGTATCGCCCATTCCAGCGTTCTCAGGTGTACTTCGCGCGCGACTACAACGACATGGTGTACCGGCTGGAGCAGTTGTTCCCGACTCCGGCGCACGACAACGCCGGGTTCTACGTCACCGGTGTCGGCTCCGACAAAGAGTTCTCCGTAATCGCCTCGCGCCTGGTTCCCGACCTCGCCCTCTGGGGCTCCTCGAACGGCCAGTTCTTCCCCCGCTACCGCTGGGAGCCCGTCGTCGGCCCCGAGGACGGCACGCTGGACCTGGGCTCTGCCCCGTCGGCCGACGTCGTGGACGGCTACAGTCGGATCGACAACATCACCGACGGAATCCTCGCGCACATGCGCGGCCTGTACGGCCCCGAGGTCACGAAGGATCAGATCTTCTACGGCATCTACGGCCTGCTCCACTCCCCCGAGTACCGGGAGAAATACGCGACCGAGCTGAAGCAGATGCTGCCGCGGATCCCCGATCTTGCCCCGTCGGCCTTCTTCCACGTCGCGCAGGCAGGCAAGGAGCTGTTCGAGCTGCACGCCGACTACGAGGACGCCGAGCTGTATCCGCTGGAGATCATCGGCGGTGAGCAGCCCGCGATGTTCGGTGACGAGAGCTACTACCGGGTGCAGAAAATGCGCTTCCCGAAGGGCCAGAAGGCAGCTGACGAACCCACTGAGCTGATCGTCAACGAGCACATCACTCTGCGCGGCCTCCCGCCGGAGATTTACCGCTACCAGCTCGGCTCCCGCTCCGCGCTGGAATGGATCATCCGCCAGTACCAGGTGACCACCGACAAGGCGTCCGGCATCGTCAACGACCCGAACTTATGGGGCATCGAGCACGGCAACCCGCGCTACGTCATCGACCTGATCCAGAAGGTCGCCACCGTCTCGGTGCGGACGCAGGAGATCGTGGCGGGGTTGCCGGGAGTCGGTCAGGCCGAGGGAGCGTCCAGCTGATCGAGATCATCGCCGTCGTCATGCACTCCTAGAGAGTCCGAGACTTCGCTGCAGGCATCCGGCCATGCCGCAGGCGGCGGACCGAGGATCGCTCGTGCCGCCTTGATCCCGGACCACGCGAAGAAGGAGTTGCCAGCAGCTCCTACACCGACTCCAATGGCCAATGGGATCTGCTTGCCCAGAACGAGGACGCCCTGCCTTGTCCCGTATTTGGTCACGAAGTTGTGCCCCAACACCTTGTTCGCAGCCTTGATCGCAGGCTTCGGGATGCCCTTCACGATCGCCTTGCCCCAATAGGGAACAGTCTTGTCGAACAGCGGTTTCAAGGTCGTCTTGGCAGCAGAGTCACCGACAAGCACGGCGAGGACCAGAAGCTTCCGTCGCTCGAAGTCCTCCGTGCTCAAGCCGTGAACTTCAGCGACGGAGAGCGTATAGAGGACAGAAGCCTCCAGGAACGTGCCGAGGTCGGCCGCCGTCACAGCTGCCTGAGCCCACCCATTGGGCACGATTGCCGCAGCGCCCGCTCCGGCCCCGGTGCCGGCCACTGTGCCGATGTAGATCTTGTTGAGGAGCTTGATCAGTTCTTCGGGGCTCTTGTCCGGGTTCAAACGGCGCAGCCGCGCAACGTTGGACACCGCCAAGGGGTATTGGAGATTGACGGACTTGGTCAGGATCTTGTCCGCAGTCAGCGCGATGCTGGGCGTCTTCTTCGAGGCCATGAGGAGATCATGCCATCCCAGGGGATGATGCAGGCCCGCCAAAGCCCCGGCCACTGGTCTGCGATCCGATGTCCTTCATGGCGCATGATGGACTGGACGTTCACGCTCACCGAGGAGACCCATGCCGACTTTCCAGACTCCGCAGCATTCGATCAGCGAACTCCTGAAGATGGCTCAGAGCGGCGAGCTGCAGCTGCCTGACTTCCAGCGGCCTTATCGCTGGGACGATGAGCGGATCCGATCGCTCCTAGTGACGATCCTTCGCGGCCACCCGATGGGTGTGATCATGACCCTGCAGACCGGCGGCGAGAAC
This sequence comes from Brachybacterium timonense, assembly GCF_900258505.1. Lineage (GTDB taxonomy): Bacteria > Actinomycetota > Actinomycetes > Actinomycetales > Dermabacteraceae > Brachybacterium > Brachybacterium timonense. Next base: position 856,245 of record NZ_LT984895.1, on the reverse strand, counting down.
ATCCGGTTCAAGCCGCGGCCGATCACCGGCGTCACGAACAGTGCGCTCGAGGAGCCCGAACTGCTGCTACTCGACGGCCAGCAGCGCGTCACATCGATGGTCCAGGCCCTGAGCGGCGACGGCGTCGTCGACACCGAAGACACACGCCGCCACAAACTGCGCCGCCGCTACTTCATCGACGTCGAGAAGGCGCTCGGGGAGAGCCGCGACCAGGAAGAGGCGATCGTCTCTCTGCCCGACACGGGCATCGTCACCGAGAACATCGGGCGTGACGTGGTGCTCGACGTCTCGACACCGGAGAAACAGCACGCCGAGGGCCTCATGCCAATGCCGGTCATGTTCCAGCATGGCGCCGCGATGACCTGGCTCTTCGGGTACATGAAGTCCGGTACGACTGACGAGGAGAACACCCGTCGCACTGAGATCATGCAGTCGTTTACGACAGAGGTCCTGGGCGCGATGGGGAACTACAAGATCCCTGCGATCGAGCTCGACAAAAGCATCTCCAAGGAAGCCGTCGCCACGGTCTTCGAGAAGGTCAACACCGGCGGGCTCCGACTCGACACCTTCGAACTGCTGACCGCGACCTTCGCCGGCGACCGCGCCTACTACGAGCGCACCGGTGAGGACTTCCGTCTCGCCGAGGACTGGGCGAAGACCGAAGAGGCGCTGCGCGATCTGAAAGCGATCCGCGATCTGCGCAGCACTGATTTCCTCATGGCCGTCTCGATCCTCACCACGTTGGCGAAGCGGAAGAAGGCGATCGCTGAAGGTAAGACCGGCAAGCAGGTCCCGCAGACGAGTGCGCGCCGGGAGGACATTCTCAGTATGGATCTGGGCGACTATCTCGATTGGGCACCGCGATTGAGGGAGAATTTCCCAGCTGTCGCACGCCATCTCCGGGACCTCCACATCCATACGGCTCGCGATGTGCCCTACCGCTCCCAGATCGTCTCGCTGCTCATTATCACGACGCTCCTGGGGGAGAAGGCCGAGCAGTACGCCGTGCGAGCACGGCTCAACCAGTGGTTCTGGTGCGGCGTTCTGGGCGAGCAGTACGGCTCGACCATCGAATCGAAGCTCGCGAAGGATGCTGAGCAGGTCCCTGCCTGGTCTCTTGGCGAGACCTCCGAACAGCCCGAGTCCGTGATACGCGCCAGCTTCGCCGAATCCCGTCTCGGATCACTGCGCACGCGCATCTCCGCCGCCTATAAGGGCGTGTATGCGCTGATCATGGCGCAGGAAACGCCGGTGAAGGACTGGATGCTCGATCGCACACTGGATTTCACCAGCTACGACGAACTTCAGGTCGACATCCACCACGTGTTCCCGAAGCTCTGGTGCGAGCGCAACGGCATCGACCATTCACGTCAAGACCTGACTTGCACAGGTGAGTGCGGTTCGTGGTAGTTCCCGCGTTGTTGATGCTGGTCAACAGGGTTTCGGTCGTGGGGATGGGTCACTAATGGGGCGGTAGGATCGGGCGATGGCTCCGTTCTTGAGGANCGATGGGGCCTGACTTGCACAGGTGAGTGCGGTTCGTGGTAGTTCCCGCGTTGTTGATGCTGGTCAACAGGGTTTCGGTCGTGGGGATGGGTCACTAATGGGGCGGTAGGATCGGGCGATGGCTCCGTTCTTGAGGAAGGTGAAGACTGCCTCCGGGGCGACGGCCGTCCAGATCGTCGCGAAGGAGGGACGTCGTAACCGGGTCCTCGAGCACCTCGGCTCAGCGCATTCCGAGGCGGAGCTGGCGGCTTTGATGCATCTGGGCCGCGAGCGGCTGCACGCAGGACAGCAGACGCTCGATCTCGAGCTGACCAGCGCTGCTGCCCCGAGTGCTGGCGTTTTGACGATGCAGCACCGACGCAGCCGATTCCTTCTGGAAGCTCTCGAGCTCGCCTGGCGCCGTCTCGGTTTCGATGTGGTCGACGACGAGGCGTTCTTCCAGCTCGTCCTGGCGAGATTGATCGAGCCGACGTCGATGAGCGATTCCCGGCGAGTCCTTCGCGAGGTCGGCATCGATCCCGTGCACCGCAATACGTTCCACGCCGCGCTGCGCCGGTGCGCGCAGTGCGACTATCGCGACGAGATCGCGAGGAAGTGTTTCGAGCACGTCTGGACCAGCGGTGATGTCTCGCTGGTGCTCTACGACGTCACCACGCTCTACTTCGAGGCCGAGAACGAAGACGCCCTACGCAAGGTCGGCTACTCCAAGGAACGCCGCGTGGACCCGCAGATCGTGGTCGGCCTGCTCGTGGACCGGGCCGGGTTCCCCCTGGAGATCGGCTGCTACGAGGGCAATCACGCCGAGACCCGCACGATCGTGCCGATGATCAAGCAGTTCCAGGAGCGTCACGGCTTGGCAGACATCGTCGTCGTCGCGGACGCCGGAATGCTCTCGATGGAGAACCTGAACGCGATCGACGAGGCAGGGCTGCGGTTCATCGTCGGCTCGCGGCCCAAGAAAGCGCCCGGTGACCTCGCCAATCATTTCCACTGGAACGGGGACGCGTTCACTGATGGTCAGCTGATCGACACCATCACCCCGCGCCACGGCAACACCAAGCCCGGCACCCAGCGGCGCCGTCGGGAGCCGGTCTGGGAGCGGGAGCAGCATCCCGGGCACTGGCGGGCGATCTGGTCCTACTCCCGCAAGCGCGACCTGCATGCCCAGCACACCCTCACCCAGCAGGAGAACCGGGCTCGGGCCGTGATCGCGGGAGACGCGAACGTGAAAGGCACCCGGTTCGGGAAGACCACCGCTGCCGGCCGCATCCCCGATGAAACCTCTCTCGCGCAGGCCAGATCACTAGCGGGATTGAAGGGCTACGTCACCAACATCCCCGCACGGATCATGCCCGCCAGTGAGGTGCTCTCTAGCTACCACGACCTCTGGCACGTCGAGCAGTCATTCCGAATGAGCAAGACAGACCTCCAGGCCAGGCCCATGTTCCATCGGCAACGCGACGCGATCGAAGCGCACCTGACGATCGTGTTCACCGCGCTTGCGATCGCTCGCTATCTCCAGGCCAAGACTGGCTTCAGCATCCGCAGGATCATCCGGACCCTGAAGCCGCTGCTCGAAGTCCAGATCAACATCGGTGGACACCTCCATACCGCGGCCGATCCCCTCACCGACGACGCCCGCCACATCCTCCACGCCCTCCAGACCCCAGACGCCACGGGTCACTAAACCTGTGCAAGTCAGGTCAAGAGAGCATCATCAATAAGACACCCCTGACGAAGAGCACGAACATCCGACTCAAGGGAGATTCTCCGGCCGACTACGTCCGCAGGCTGGACGACAAGGGCCTCACCCCAGATCAGGTCGATGCGCAGATCGCGACCCATGCGATCGATCCCGAGCTGCTTCGAGCCGGGGACTTCGACGCCTTCTTCGACGACCGTCGAGCACGGCTCGTGGCACTGATCGAGAAAGCGATGGGAAAGCGGGTCATCCGCGACTGGAACATCGACTCGGAATTCACTGACAGCCCTGAGAACTTCAACGATGAGCCCGAGGTTGAGGAGGCCCTGGCGGCCGAGTGACCGTGGCTTCTCATCGCGGCACTGGGTCACCCATGCTCGGACACCAGCGCCGCAGTCCCCTCACTCGCGACCGGCACGAAGCGCTTGGGATGCGGAGAGCGCGCGCACGTTCGTATCGACAGCAGGAAGAGCGCGCCGGCGTGTACCCCGAGGGCCCTTCTCGGCCAGCTCTCGAGCTCGGGTCCAGCTGCCGAATCGGCTGCAGACGGTCGCCATGCTCGGCATCCCCAGCGGTTTCGCCCACGTCGCGTACTGCGTCGACGCACCGTCGGGGTTGAGGAGCAGATACCCGCGAAGACCGTCGAGGATCTCGGCGTCTGTCCGGCGCCGCGCCTTTGGCCTCGGCTCGACGCCGCCGGCTTCAAGTACCAGATCACGCCATGTTCGCCGGCCCCCATGCCGAATCAGCGTCGGGATCGTCGGGACCCTCTTGCCGACAGCCCACTCCCGGTAGGAGGCCATCGTGAGATCCGCACCGACATCTGCGACAGCGAGGCGCAGTACTTCGACCGGGTCTGTCGTCGGGCGTTCGGCATCCCAGTCACGAGGTCGGAGCACGTCGGCGACCCAGTCAGGATCGAGGTCAGCATCATCGGCGAGGATGTCGAACACTGTCGCAATCGCCTCGGCCATCCCGACGCCCAGCCGCTGCCGGATGAGTGCGAGCGAAGGAGCCGAGTCCTTCGTCGACAACCAATTCTCGATCGCCTGGGTACTGGTCTCATGCTTGAGATCCTCCACAGCTGAGACGAGGGCCGCCCAGAGGTCTTCCTCGGAGAACGCTCGTTCCCGCTGGATATCTGCGGCATCGCTGATACCGGCGGCGCGCAGGGCAGCATTCCACCCGCCGAAGCGGTGCATCACCGTCTGGCGACCAACAGCTCCCGGCCTCGTCCGGCTCCACTTGTCGTAGGCCGCAGAGACCGTTGAACCAGTCTCCTCGTTGAAAGCCTGCAGATCTTCGATGATCTCGTGCTCCGGTTTACGCGGAGAACCTTTCACGGGAGTGTTACGGGACTCGGAGTGGAACCGGCGAAGCTTCCCCAGACCCTTCTCGATCTGCGGCACCGACAGGCCGAGAACAGGACTTGCTTCCTGGTATGGCCGACCGAGCGAGAGTTCCGACCATACGAGAAGTGCCCTCCTATGTTCCTCGGAGCGCTGTTCAGCGAGTGCCTTGGCCGCTCCGCCAAGCTCTTTCGTCGACCACGGCGTCTGCTTCTCGATGATCTGCCGGATGCGTTCGCGCGTCACGTCATGGACCTCGCCGAGTTCTGCGAGCGTGCATCCCATGGCATAGGACCGGGCGCAGGCGAGTGCACGCGGATCGATCGAGGTGTTCCCGATGATCACCGCGTCGAGCCGGCCTGTGGGCTCGTGGGCTGGAACGGGAGGCACAGGATCCGGCTCGCGAAAACTCTGAGCGAGCGCCGCCCACTCCTCTGCAGTCGCTTCAGCCTCTTCGTCGGCCGTGAAGTCCCCTCTGTTCGTCTCCTCGAGCATTCGCTGAAGCAGGATTCTCGGAGCCCCGAAATGATCCTCCGCGTCCTGCAGGTCTCGAGGATCGCCCCCGACTGCAGCATCGAGGAACGCTTTGACGCGCCGGCCGAGAACGCGGCGAATGAGAGCGATACCCCCCGGGACCAGAGACGAGATCCCCGCCTCAACCTCTGTGGCGTCGACCGCCAGGCCCGATGAGATCTGCTCGATCGTGTACCCCTGCTGTGCAAGGTCCAGTACACGTCGCCGGATTCGCTCCTCCACTGGTCACTCCGTTCTTCATCCAGCACCTTCGCTATCCCCCCATTCTGCAGAATCGGTGTGTCAAATGAGAGGACCCGTGTCGACCGTCCAGCATGCAGGTTCCGTAGAGTCCCGCTCGTTTGTCACACCGTGGTGCGAGACTCCGGAGAAACACCTCGTCCCACCTCAATGCGGAGGAGCACCTCATGCGCGGCTACACCGTCATCGACCTCGAGACCACGGGCTTCTCCCCGAAGAAGCACCATCGCGTCATCGAGCTCGGCGTCGTCCACGTCTCCCCGACAGGGCAGATCGAGGATGAGTGGTCCACGCTCGTCAACCCCGGCCGGGACATCTCCAACTCGCACGTCCACGAGATCACCGCATCGCACGTGGTCGCCGCAGACCCGAACTCGCAATCCGGCAAGGCCGCCAAGGCCCTCGCCTACAGCATCCCGATCATCGCCGAAGAGGCATGGGAACGGCTCGAAGGGGTATTGCCATGAGCGAGTTCCTACAGGTCATGCCACCGCTTGAGCGCATCGACGGCGAGGGCGGCTTCGCCTGCATCGAGGTTCTCACCGTCGGAGACCCCACGTCCTGGGTCGGTGAACGGATCGTCGAGATCGGCATCGCCACCAGCCGCGGGCAGCTGCTCACGACCACCGTGAACCCCCGGATGGATCTGTACACAGCGCACAGAGACCATGGGTTGACCACTCGCCACGTGCAGCTCGCCCCGACTCTCGCCGACGCGTGGCCGGTGATCGAGCACGTCATCACCGACAACGTTCTCATCGGGATCCACCCCGCGTTCCTGATGCACGCCCTGAGCCGAGAACTGCGCGAGATTGACGCCGACGCGCTGCCCCGCCTGATCCTCCCGTTCGACACGTTCCGGCTCAGCAGATCCGACCAGAGGAACCTCTACCAAGGCGGTGCTCTCCACACGGCCGCCGGAATGCTTCACCACCTCGAAGAAGCGGTCGAGGCTGACGAGGATGCGCTCCGTCTTGCGATGTACGAGCCCACCGGCAGGCGGCGCCCCGGATATCTCATGAACCGCTCGTGGAACGAACTGGACAGCAAGCTCGGCGGAACGATCACCCTCGGTGGCGACCTCGGCACGAGCACCCCTGAGCAGGTCCTCGGTGTTCTTCTCTCCCGCGCATGGGACCGCGTCGTCGACCCTGACCGCGCGCTCGTCGAAAGGATCCGAGCGATCGAGGACGAGTACAGCATCGGGATCCTCCCTCGCTACTACGAGCTGCCTGCACAGCCCGGCCCGATGGCACTGTTGGCTTCGGACCCCGTCATCACAGTGAGTGGGTGGATCACACCCGACGGCAATTGGAGTCTCAGCAGCGACATCGTCAAGGCAGTCCTCGAACGTCTCGGGCTCAGAACATCCGATTCCGTGCTGTCCCGCAACGTGGCCGTGCATGTGCCGCAACGGGAGCGGCAGGACCTCCTCCTGGTCGCCGAACGCGGCAGCCAGTCCCGAAAGGTCAAGAATGCAGCGCAGCACGGAGTTCCGATCATGACCGTGTACGAGTTCCTCGAGTGCGTGGCGACCCACCCTCTCCCCGACCCGATCGCCGCACGTGCCCTGACTGCGCCTCCGCAGTCCGTCGCCGACATTCCCCGATGGCTCACGGAGGAGGCTAACTTCATTCTCGAATCCGACTGGGAGTGACGGCACTCAGCAGCACCCCGGCGGGCTCCCTTGTCGGCCTTCTCCGTCGCGTGCTGTCGCCCCAACCCCGTCGGCCCCTAACGTGACCACCACCGCATCCCGCGCGCGACCCCGTCAGCCGCACGGTGCGACCATGGACCAGTGACCGAACCCTCCCGCCTGCGCCGCCTGTTCGCGGACACCCGGCCGTTCCAGTCCCCGCACTACACGCGGCTGTTCGTCGCCAACATCATCACCGTGATCGGCGCGCAGCTGACCGTCATCACCGTGCCCGCCCAGCTGTGGGCGATCACGCGCGACTCCTCGATCGTCGGCCTCACCGGGATCGTGGGTCTCGTGCCGCTGGTGATTTTCGGCCTGTGGGGCGGCGCCATCGCCGACGCCTTCGACCGTCGCCGCGTCCTCGAAGTGACCACCCTGGGACTGATCGTCACCGGTCTCCTGTTCTTCCTCCAGGCCGCCCTGGGCCTCGACAACGTTCCGCTGATCCTCGCGATCTTCGCTTTCCAGCAGGCGTTCTTCGCCGTCAATCAGCCCACCCGCACCGCGCTGCTGCCGTCGATCATGCCGGCCGCGCACCTCGCCTCCGCGAATGCCCTGAACATGACCCTGTTCAGCTTCGGTGCCGTCGCCGGGCCCCTGATTGGCGGCGCTCTCCTGCCGCTTCTCGGCTTCGCCCCGCTGTACCTGATCGATGCGATCTTCCTGTTCGCCACCCTCTACGCGGTGTACAAGCTGCCCAGTCTGAAACCCGTTGGCGTTACCCGAGCGCCCGGCCTGCGCAGCGTCCTGGACGGCCTCAAGGTCGCCTGGGTCAACAAAGTGCTGCTGGCAAGCTTCGTCGTGGACCTCATCGCGATGGTGTTCGGCATGCCGCGCGCCCTGTACCCGCAGCTAGCCGACGAGAACTTCGGCGGACCATCCACCGGTGGCATCGAGTTCGCCCTGCTCAGCGCCGCTATCGCGATCGGCGCCCTGCTCGGTGGCCTGTTCTCCGGCTGGACCGGCCGCGTCACCTGGCTCGGGAAGGCCACCCTGAACTCGATCGCCGTGTGGGGCGTGGCGATCGCGCTGGCCGGTGGTGCCGCCATGCTCGCGCCCCGCTACGGCACCGTCATGCTGATCGCCGCGGTCGCCGCGCTCGCCCTCGCCGGCGCCGCCGACATGGCCTCCGCCGCCATGCGCCAGACCATCCTGCAGACTGCCGCGACCGACGAGATGCGCGGCCGCCTCCAGGGCGTGTTCATCGTGATCGTCGCCGGCGGACCGCGCATCGCCGACGCCCTCCACGGTGTGGCGGCACAGGCCCTGGGCGCGGGGCTGGCGACCCTGCTGGGCGGTGTGCTGGTCGTAGCCGGCATCCTCGTGTGCGCGGTCGCGCTGCCCGGCTTCCGACGGTACCGGCTCGGGGCGGCCTGAACCGCCCTGCCCAACCGCCCCTCCTCCACACCCGCCCGACGACAGGACCCGCGCCAACTACGCTGGCAGGCAGGCGGATCCCCATGGCCCTCCCTCCCCCCTGCCCCTCCTACACCTCTCCGAGCCCACCCGACCAGGCATGACCTCGTCTGCCGTCTTCTGCTTGTAATACAAAAAACACATACCACATCACCCCCGCCCTCTCAGCACGCCACCT
>NZ_LT984895.1:837441-847610 GCF_900258505.1 Brachybacterium timonense | reverse complement strand
GCCGCCCACGCCGGGGCCGCGGGCCTGCGCCCCTTGCTGGGCGGTGTCCTGTTCTTAGCCGCACCCCTCGTGTGCCCGGTCGCGCTCCCCGCCTCCCCACGGTCCCGGCTGGGGGCGGCCTGACCCCCCCTGCCCAGCCGCCCCTCGCCGAGCCCCGTCGGCCGCGATGCCCGACGCTTCCGTTGAAGCCTGCCCTCAGCCGCGCGTTCTCGGAGCCTGCGCTTCCTTCCGGCCGTACAGTGACCTGAGCATTTCAGCTGCCCGGAAGGCCGTCCATGACCTCACGCATCACTGCGCTCGCGCACACCATCGACGAGAAGACCCCCGCAACCCGCAACCGGGTCGTCGACTTCCTGCGCGCCGCGGCGATCACCGTCGTCGTGATCGGCCACTGGACGCTCGTCGCCGTCCACCCCGAGCATGGCATCCAGCCGCACGGCGTTCTCGACCGCGCTGCCTGGACACATCCGCTGACCTGGGTTTTCCAGATCATGCCGATCTTCTTCCTGGTGGGCGGCTTCTCCAACGGTCTCTCGTGGCGCTCCGCGCGCCGCAAGGGCCACAGCTACGGCTTCTGGCTGCGGGCCCGTGTCCGACGCCTGACCGGACCCCTCATCCCGGTGCTGCTCACCTGGCTCGCGATCGCCGTCGCCGCCTGGGGGCTCGGGGCCGACGCCGCGACGATGAAGCTCGCCTCCGGCATGGCGCTGATCCCCACCTGGTTCCTCGCCGCGTACCTCATGGTGATCGTCGTGGCGCCTGGCTGCCTGGTGCTGTGGGAACGTTTCGGCTGGTTCTCGATCGCCGGCGGTGTGGTGCTCGCCGGTTTCGTGGACGTGGTCTCGATCAGCACGGACTCGGTGCTGCTCGGCTATCCGAACTATCTGCTCGTGTGGGCGAGCTTCCACCAGGTCGGTTACGCCTGGCTCGACGGGCGTCTAGCTGCCTGGCGCTCCCGAATCATCCTGTTCGTGATCGGTGCGGTGGGGCTCGTCCTACTCGTGGGGCTCGGCCCGTATCCGGTATCGATGATCACCGCCCACACCGACGCGATCTCCAACTCCAACCCGTCCCGCGTCACCATGGCGTTCCTCGGGATGATGCAGGCCGCCGTGGTGCTGAGCCTCGAACCGGCACTGCGACGGGCACTGGCGAACAAGCTCCTGTGGCTGGTGACCGTGCTGGTGAACAAACGGATCATGACCTGGTTCCTGTGGCACCTCACGGCGATGGTTGCTGTGGCGCACCTTCTGCTCGTCGTCTGGCCAGCCGTGCTGCCGACGCCCCTGGCCGGCACCTGGTGGGCTACCCGGCCGCTGTGGTGGCTCGTCCTGCTCGGTGTCACGGGCGTGCTCGTGCTCGTCTACGGACGCTTCGAGGATGTCGCGGCCGACGAGCGCCCGGCCCCGGCGGCATGGCGTCCCGTCGTGGCGGCCGTCGCGGTCATCGCCGGGCTCGGGCTGATCGCGAACGTCGGCGTCGTCGGCTCCAGCCTGCTGTCGTGGGTCGCCGTCGGGCTTGTGGCGCTGGGCCCGGTGGCGGCCGGCCTGTTCGCGCCCGGTCGCGGCGGGGCCTGAGGAGAAACGGTACTGGAGCGTGTGGCCGCGGCTCTGGCGGAGGGTGACGCCACGCTCCAGTACCGCTGGGCTCCGGGCCGCGCCCGAGCATGGTGGGAGCGATGGCGGGACGGGAAGCTCACGCGTGGACGCGGGCGTCGGGGGAGCCGAAGGCCACGCGGGCGCCGGCACCCCAAGCACATGCGGGCGCCAGGCACCCCAAGCGCACGCGGGCGCCAGGCACCCCACACACGCGGGCGCCAGGCACCCCAAGCGCACGCGGGCGTCGGGCAACCGACGGGGCACGGGGCCCGCAGGACACGAGGTCCCGTCACGCCCAGCCCCCGCTCACGACCGCTCAGCGTTCGCACGCGTGCCCGGGCTCACTCCCACTCGATGGTGCCCGGCGGCTTGCTGGTTACGTCGAGCACCACACGGTTCACTTCGGCCACTTCGTTGGTGATCCGAGTGGAGATGCGGCTGAGCACGTCGTAGGGGACCTTCGCCCAATCGGCGGTCATGGCGTCGTCGCTGGTCACGGGCCGCAGCACGATGGGGTGGCCGTAGGTACGGCCATCGCCCTGCACGCCCACAGAGCGCACGTCGGCCAGGAGCACAACGGGGCACTGCCAGATGTCGTGGTCCAGGCCAGCGGCGGTGAGCTCGGCGCGGGCGATCGCGTCGGCCCGGCGCAGGATGTCCAACCGCTCACGGTTCACTGCGCCGATGATGCGGATGCCCAAGCCGGGCCCGGGGAAGGGCTGGCGCCAGACGATCTCGTCGGGCAGGCCCAGCTCGGAGCCGACGGCGCGCACCTCGTCCTTGAACAGGGTGCGCAGAGGTTCGACGAGTTCGAAGGACAGGTCTTCCGGTAGGCCGCCGACGTTGTGGTGGCTCTTGATGTTGGCCGCGCCCTCGCCGCCACCGGACTCGACCACGTCCGGGTAGAGAGTGCCCTGGAGCAGGAAGGCCTTGGGCTCGGCGGCGCGGGATGTGGCAGCCCCGTCGGTGGCACTGGCCTGCGCACCGCTATCGGTCGCCCCCGCACCCCCGTCGGCCGCGTTCGTGCTTGCCGGAGTCACCCCCGCATCCGCGCCGCCCGCGATCACGCCCTGCTCACGCAGGATGTCGGCCTGGGCTCGCTCGAAGGTGCGGATGAACTCGCGGCCGATGATCTTGCGCTTCGTCTCGGGGTCGGTCACGCCGTCAAGCGCAGCCAGGAACTGCTCGGACGCGTCCACCATCACCAGACGGGCGCCGCCCGAGGAGCGGCCGAATGCCTCCTGGATCTGGGCCGACTCGTCCTGCCTCATCAGGCCATGGTCCACGTACACACAGGTGAGGCGATCACCGATGGCGCGCTGTACGAGCGCCGCGGCCACGGCGGAGTCCACACCGCCGGAGAGCGCACAGATCGCGGTACCGTCGCCAATCTGGGCGCGCACCCGCTCGACCTGCTCGTCGATCACGTTGCCGGTGGTCCAGGTGGGCTCGATCCCCGCGCCACGGTGCAGGAAGTTCTCCAGCACCTCCTGGCCGCGATCGGAGTGGCCCACCTCCGGATGCCACTGCACACCGAACAGGCGACGCTCGCGATCCTCGAAGGCGGCAACGGGGCTCGCGGGGGACGTCGCGATCACGTCGAACCCCGCGGGCGCCTGCGACACCGCATCGCCGTGACTCATCCACACGTTCTGCTCGAGGTCCTGCCCTGCTAGCAGAACGCTGTCACCTTCGACGCTTGACAGACGCGTGGCGCCGTACTCGCGCACACCGGTGGCAGCAACGGTGCCGTCGAGCGCCGCGGCCATCGCTTGGAAGCCGTAGCACAGGCCCAGCACAGGCACGCCAGCCTGGAGCAGTGCCGGGTCGAGCCGCGGGGCGCCGTCGGCGTACACGCTGGAGGGGCCGCCGGAAAGGATCACGGCCACCGGTTCCTTCGCGAGCATCTGCTCGACGGGCATCGAGTGGGGCACGATCTCCGAGTACACGTGGGCCTCGCGCACGCGCCGCGCGATGAGCTGGGCGTACTGGGCGCCGAAGTCGACGACGAGAACGGGTCGCTGCTGTGTGTCGCTCACCCGGCTGAGTCTACTGGGCCGACGCGTCGGCCTGGTTCGGGTATGGCGGTGAGCCCCGCATGGGGCTCATCACGAAGCCCGCGACGGACCGGCTCGCTCACAGCGGGCCACCGCTCCGTACCCGGCCCGTCCACAAGTAGCGGCCACCGCCCCGCAGCTGATCCCGCGGCGGAGCGTGTCAGCCGCAACTGATCCCGCACCGGGTGCCGCAACGGCGTGTCCCGGCCGCCCCGGTCAGGCCTGGCTCTCTGCGTCCTGCAGGGTGGGCCGACGGGCCAGGTCGTTGTTGACCTTCACATGCGTCCACCGCTCACCGAAGAACGACAGCACAGGGATCACGCCGAAGAACATCAGCAGCAGCATGCGGCCGATGCCCCAGCGCATGCGGATCCACAGGTCGAAGGCGAGCACCACGTAGATCATGTAGATCAGCCCGTGGATCGGCGACCACGTGCTCGAGACCGACTCCCAAAACGGCGAGGTGGACGTGAAGGCGCCATCACCGCCGTACACCACGTAGCGCATGATCATGATGCCGACGAGGATCAGCAGCGCGATGCCTTCCACGATGGAGCCGACGCGGAAGCGGGCGAAGGAGGTGCGCACGGCGACCTCGTCGAGCGGGCGGTTCTGGGCCATGTGTTCAGTCCTCACGATCAGGGGATTGAGAAGCGCCGACGGGCGCAGAAGTCTGGGGCGCGCCGACGGGCGCAGAAGGTTGCGGCGCGCCGACGGGCGCAGAGGTCTGGGGCGCGCCAGCACGACCACCAGACGCGGGGGCTCGCGCATTCGCATCGCCACCGGCACCATCCCTCGACCCGGCGTCACCGCCGGCGCCAAGCCGTGCCCGAAGCGCGCTGCGACGCTCAGCGAGCTCATCCAGGTAAGCGGTGCGCACGGACCGCCACCACAGGTACAGGAAGAAGCCGCCGAACAGGATCCACTGCGCGGCGTAGCCGACGTTCTGCCAGTTGAGCCCCTGGCTGAAGGCTGAACTCGCCGCGGGCATCGGACGCAACCCATCGGCGGGGTCCGTCACGGCAACATATCCGGCGAACATGGGGCTTCCCCAGGCGTTGACCAGCATCGGTGTGGCGATCTGCGGGGCGATGCCGTCCTCGATTCCGCCGCTGGCGGCTTCACTGGCCTCGAGCAGCCCGCTGACCGTCACCACACCCGTGGGCGCCGCCGGGATCGCCGCACGATCAATCGTCCCGTCGGCCGCCCGAACATCTCCCGCGGGCAGCCAACCGCGCGCGACGGGTACACGCGCATCCGTGCCGTCGTCGAGACGCACGTGCAGAGCGGTCACCACGATCACGGCATCCGTCCCGTCGATCCGGCGGTCGGTCACGAGCACCTGTTCCTCGGGGGCATACGTGCCCGTCGCGTCGACGACCTGACCCGCCACGTCGTTGGTGACGGCAGCGCCCACACCGGTGACGTCCTGGATCCGCCCGAGATGCTGCGGCTCGGCAGCCTGTGTGGTGATCGCCCGGTGGGCACGATCCCACTGCCACGACGCGAGCCACCCGCACACCACAGTCGCCGCCACCATGAGGGCGAGCAGCCCCAGGAAGCGGGGACGGAGGGCGGTGCGAAGCATGGGGGCATCGTACGGTTCACGCCTGGGACAGTGCCCCTCACCCCCAGGACCTCCGTCCCGAACCGTCGGCCGGATCACCCCGCGATCCGCGCCGGTGTCGGCAAACCTCTCCGCACAGCGCGTGTCGGCCCCTATTCTGGGGAGCGTGTCACAGAGTGTCTACATCGCCAGCCCGGAGGGGTTCACAGGGAAGTCGATGGTGGCTTTCGGACTCCTCGAAGCCCTCGCCTCACAGTCCGACCGCGTCGGCGTCTTCCGCCCCGTGGTCAAGGCGACCGACTCCCACGACCGCTCCGTCGAACTCCTGATCAGCCACCCCGCCGTCGACCAGTCCTATGAGGATGCGATCGGCGTGGACTCTGGTCTGGTGCTGACCGATCCGGACGCCGCCCAGGAGATAATCCTGCGCCGCCACCGCGAGCTCGCCGAGAAATACAGCGTCCTCGTGGTGCTCGGCTCCGACTACGACGACCTTGCCAACCCCACCGAGCTCGCATTCAACGCCGACGTCGCCGCGAATCTCGGTGCCAATGTGGTGCTTGTGCTCTCCGGCATGGACCGCACCCCCGATCAGATCGCGGCCCTGGCCTCCGTCTCGACCGGCGAGTTCAGCTCGCATCACGCCGCGCCCGTCGCCGTGATCGTGAACCGCGTCGCCGAAGGCCAGGCTGACGCCGTCCGCGCCGCTGTCGAGGAGCGTCTGCCCGAGGTGTCCGTCGCCGCGATCCCGGAGAGCCCGGTCATCATGGCGCCCACCGTCGAGGACGTCCGCACCGCGATCGACGGCACCGTCCTACAGGGCAACCCCGAGCGGCTCAGCCGCGTGGCCCTCGGCACCGTGGTCGCAGCCATGTCACTCCCGAACGTGCTGAACCGTCTCAGTGAGAGCTGCACCGTGGTCGCCCCCGGCGACCGCTCCGACATCCTGCCCGGGATCTTCCTGGCGCAGCAATCCGGTACTTTCCCGTCGATGTCGGCGCTGATCCTCACCGGCGGCTACCAGATCCCTGAGGAGATCCAGCGCCTGGTGGCCGGTATCCAGCAGGATCTGCCGGTCATCACCACCGACGCCTCCACCTTCGACACGGCGGTGAAGGTATCCCGGGCGCGAGGCCACCTCACCGCCGACAGCCCCCAGAAGCTGGATGCGGCACGCCGCGCGGTCGCGGAGAGCCTGCCCACCGACAAGCTGCTGGAGACCCTCGCGGTGACCCGCAGCTCGGTGGTCACCCCGCGGATGTTCGAGTTCGACCTGCTGGCTCGTGCTCGTGGAGAGAAGAAGCGGATCGTGCTGCCGGAGGGCGACGACCCGCGAATC
Source organism: Brachybacterium timonense (assembly GCF_900258505.1). GTDB lineage: Bacteria > Actinomycetota > Actinomycetes > Actinomycetales > Dermabacteraceae > Brachybacterium > Brachybacterium timonense. The sequence goes on along the minus strand of NZ_LT984895.1, from coordinate 841,049 downwards.
CTGGCCGCCGCGGAGGCGATCCTCAACCGTGGTGTCGCGGACCTGATCATCCTTGGTGAAGAAACTGCCGTGCGGGCCCAGGCCTCGCAGCTCGGCCTCGACATTTCTGAGGCGCGCGTGGTCTCCCCGCGCGACCCGGAGCTGGTGGAGAAGTACGCGGAGGAGTACGCCCGCCTGCGCGCGAAGAAGGGTGTCACCCTCGAGCAGGCCCGCGAGAAGGTGCAGGACGTCTCCTACTTCGGCACGATGATGGTGCACATGGGTGAGGCCGACGGCATGGTCTCCGGTGCCGCGCACTCCACCGCCCACACGATCCGCCCGTCCTTCGAGATCATCAAGACGAAGCCGGGTGCGAAGATCGTCTCCTCTGTGTTCCTCATGGCGCTGCAGGATCGAGTGCTGGTGTACGGCGACTGCGCCGTGAACCCGGATCCGACAGCCGAACAGCTCGCGGACATCGCCGCGCAGTCCGCGGCCACGGCCGAGCAGTTCGGTGTGCAGCCGCGCGTGGCGATGCTGTCGTACTCCACCGGCACGTCCGGCACGGGCGCTGACGTGGACAAGGTGCGCGAAGCCACCGAGCTGGTGCGCGCCGCTCATCCCGAGCTCGATGTTGAGGGCCCGATCCAGTACGACGCCGCGGTGGATGCATCGGTGGCGAAGACGAAGCTGCCGGACTCCGCTGTGGCTGGCCGTGCCACCGTGTTCGTGTTCCCGGATCTGAACACCGGCAACAACACGTACAAGGCAGTGCAGCGCTCCGCTGGGGCGATTGCGATCGGTCCGGTGCTGCAGGGTCTGAACAAGCCGGTCAACGACCTGTCCCGCGGCGCATTGGTGGACGACATCATCAACACCGTGGTGATCACAGCGATTCAGGCGCAGGCGGACTCACCCCAGGTCACGCCCGCTGCGCCCGCATCCTGACCGACCCCGACCGAGTCTTCAGGCCGTCGGCCCCACGGACTTCGACCACGCTCAGACCGCCCGACACAGCCAGCGGCCGACGAGCATCCGCATGACCCTCGACCCAGGAGAGACCCCATGAGCGACACCGCACCGACGCAGGATCGCGTCCTCGTCATCAACTCCGGTTCCTCGTCCCTGAAGTTCCAGCTGCTCGCCCCGGGCGACGGCACCGTGGATGCCTCAGGCATCGTGGAGCGGATCGGCTTGGACCACGGCGCCGCCCGCATCAGCGCCGGTGAGAAGGAGTCGCACTTCACCGGTGCGGTTCCGGACCATGTCGAGGCGATGCGGATCGTGGAGAACCTGTTCGCTGATGTGGGTATCTCGCTGACCGACGGTCGGATCAGCGCCGTCGGCCACCGCGTTGTGCAGGGCGGTGCACTGTTTGACAGTCCCACGCTGGTGACCGACGAGGTGCGGGACAGCATCCATGATCTGGGGCGGCTCGCTCCACTACACAACTACGCGGCAGTCGACGGCATCAACGGTGCCCGCACCCTGCTGCCGGACGTTCCGCATGTGGCCGTGTTCGACACGGCGTTCTTCGCGCAGCTGCCCGCGGAGGCGTACACCTACGCGGTGCCGCGTGACTTCGCCGAGCGCTACGACATTCGTCGTTACGGGGCGCACGGTACGAGCCACCGGTACGTGTCCGAGACGGTCAGCGCGCACCTGGCCGAGCAAGGCCAGGACGTCAGCGACCTGAAGCAGATCGTGCTGCACCTGGGCAATGGTGCGTCGGCCTCCGCGGTGCGGGCTGGCCGCCCACTGGACACCTCCATGGGCCTGACCCCGCTGGAGGGCCTGGTCATGGGAACGCGTTCCGGTGACATCGACCCGTCGGTGTACGTGCATCTGAACCGGCAGTCGGGCCTGAGCCCCGCCGAGGTCGACACGCTGCTGAACAAGCGCTCGGGTATGAAGGGCCTGTGCGGCATGAGCGACTTCCGCGATATCGCCGCGGCGATCGCGGCCGGTGACGAGGTCGCCAAGACCGCCATGGACGTGTACGCGCACCGTCTGCGCAAGTACATCGGCTCGTACGCGTTCGTGCTGGGCGGTCTCGACGTCATTACGTTCACGGCCGGCATTGGTGAGAACTCGGCTGAGGTACGTGAGGCTGCTCTGGCAGGCTTGGAAGCGTTCGGCATTGAGCTGGATGTGGAGAAGAACCGCGTGCGTGCCAAGGGCATCCGAGACCTGTCGGCCCCGGGCTCTCGCGTGAAGATCCTGGTGGTTCCGACCGACGAGGAGCTTGCGATCGCCCGTCAGGCCGACGAGGTGGCCCGCTCGCTCTGAGCCGGGTCGGGGCGGCGCGAGGACGTCAGCCTGCCCGTCCTTGCGTCCCCGCTCGGCCCGAGCAGGGGCGTCGGGGCGCGAGGACATCAGCCTGCTCGGTGCCTGCGCCCCCACTCGCGCAGCGCGGGCCAGCGCGGGCGCGAGGACGTCAGCCTGCTCGCTGCCTGCACCCCCGATCGCGCTGCGCAGGCGCCACAGCCAGAGGATGTCAGCCCGCTTGGTGCGTGCGCCCCCGCTCGCGCAGCGCGGGCCAGCGCGGGCGCGACGCGCCGTCTCATGCCGTACCGTTGCCCTGTGCCACAAACGCGCCACCTCGCGTTCGGTAACGGATCCACGAAGGGACGGAGCAGATGAGCCAGGGATACCCCGGAGGCGGCTACGCGCCGCAGGGCGGATACGGTGCACCCGGATACGCCCCCGCCTATGTGCCGCCGCCGCGCAAGAAGCGCGGGATGAAACGCATCATCTTCGGCATCCTGGGGATCATTGCGAACGGGCTCGGCCTGGTGCTGATGCCGATCGCGGGCCTGTTCTTGGGCGGCATTATCGCCGCGATCGGTCTTGCCGATCTGCAGCCGCTGCCGGACAACGGATCCATCTCCATGGACAGTGGCGACATGGTCATTGTCTTTGCGCCCGCCGACGAGGCGGGATCGGTGACATGCGACGCTCAGGTGTCCGCCTCGGATGCGAGTGTCGATAAGCCCGATGAGCCGACGGAGATGGACTACGAGGGGACGGCTTATGCCAGTGTCCTCGAGATCAGCGCAGTCTCTGATGGCACCGCCACGGTGACCTGCGAGGGCGCATCCTCCGTGATCTATGCCTCGACCGGTGTTTGGGGTGTGCTGATCACCGGCGGCATCGGCCTGGTGATCCCGATCGTGCTGGGCTTCTTGGCCTTCGTGCTGTTGATCTGGGGCATCATCGCGCGCATCCGCTCCTGATCCCCGCCCGCGCCCGGCGGCACTGGCACCCTTGTCGTCCGACGCAACGCCACCCCGCCCGGTACGACACCGCCCGACGCGACGCCACCCGCTCCTATCCCGAACTCACGGATTCGATGCGCAAACGCGCCATATCCGTGTCCTCACAGGCGACAGGCGGAGCACTACCCCGCTCCCGCCTCAGGCGGAGCACCGCCCCGCTCCCGCCTCAGGCGGAGCACCACCCCGCTCCCGCCACAGGCGGAGCACCGCCCCGCTCCCGCCACAGGCGGAGCACCGCCCCGCTCCCGCCCCCCTCCGTCTCCTATACCCATCTGACGCCGCCGACGCACCCCCCCCTGTAGATCTCCGTTGCCGCTCCCGCCTTTAAAACAAACACTCACCACGCAGTCT
>NZ_LT984895.1:0-837430 GCF_900258505.1 Brachybacterium timonense | reverse complement strand
CCCGGCCCCTGCCCGGGCCTGCCGGCCCGGCAGTCCCGGCAGTCCCCCGGCCCGGCAGTCCCGGCCAGGGTGGCGGGGCACTGCCACGCCCGACCCGCCCGGCCATGCGCCCAATCAGGCGGTGACGACCACCTCGACGCGCTGGAACTCCTTGAGCTCCAGGTAACCGGTGGTGGCCATGGCGTGCCGCAGAGCACCGACCAGGTTCGTGGTGCCATCGGCGCCGAGCGACGGGCCGAACAGGATCTGCTCGAGCGGCGCGACCGTGCCGACCTCTACGCGATGGCCGCGTGTCAGGGTCGGGTGGTGCGCCTCGCTGCCCCAGTGGTGGCCGCGCCCGGGCGCTTCCTCAGCGCGAGCCAGTGCTGCACCGACCATGAGCCCGTCGGCGCCGCAGGCGATGGCCTTGACGATGTCACCGCTGCGCCCCAGGCCACCGTCGGCGATGACATGCACGTAGCGGCCACCGGACTCATCCATGTAGTCGCGGCGAGCGGCAGCAACGTCGGCCACTGCACTGGCGAGCGGCACCGAGACGCCCAGGGTCTCCTGAGTGGTGTGCGAGGCGCCGCCGCCGAAGCCCACCAGCACGCCGGCGGCGCCGGTGCGCATGAGGTGGAGGGCGGCGGTGTAGGTGGCGCAGCCGCCGACGATCACGGGAACATCGAGTTCGTAGATGAACCTCTTGAGGTTCAGCGGTTCCCGGCCGGAGCTGACGTGCTCGGCGGAGACGGTGGTGCCGCGGATGAAGAACAGGTCCACCCCAGCGTCGACCACGGTCTTCCAATGCTCCTGGGTGCGCTGCGGGGACAGGGACCCGGCAGCGGTCACGCCTGCATCGCGCAGCTGCTGGATGCGGTCACGGATCAGCTCGGGCTGCACCGGCGCGGAGAAGATCTCGCGCATGAGCGGCACAACCTGCGTGGAGTCAGCGGCGGCGATCTGCTCGTACTGCGGGGTGGGGTCCTCGTAGCGGGTCCACAGACCCTCGAGATCCAGCACGCCCAGGCCACCCAGCTTGCCCATCATGATCGCCGTCTCGGGCGACATAAGGGAGTCCATCGGGGCGGCGAAGATCGGAATGTCGAAGTGGTACGCATCCACCTGCCAGGTGGTGGAGACGTCCTCCGGGTCGCGGGTGCGTCGCGAGGGCACGACGGCGACGTCGTCGAAGCTGTAGGCGCGGCGTCCACGCTTGTTGCGGCCGATCTCGATCTCGCTCATCACCGGGCCAGTGTATCGACCGGCGCTGCGGGGCTGCGCCCTCTGCACTGATCGTTGCCCGCGATATCTGGGTGTATCGACCAGCGCTGCGGGGCTGCGCCCTCGGTCTGGCGCGGCGGCCGTGGCGGCGACGTCGAGTGCGGAGCGCGAGGGTGCTCCGAGCGCCGGGCGCGGCAGCCGTGGCGGCGACGTCGAGTCCGGAGCGCGAAGGTGCTCCGAGCGCCGGGCGCGGCAGCCGCAGCGGCGGCGCTCAGGCGTTCGCTTCGCGCCGCAGGCGAATGCGGAAAACAACCTGGCCGCTGGGGACGTGCACCCCGGTCTCCTCCCACTGCGCATCGTCGAACGAGGCGGTGTATCGCACGTCCCCTCCCGGCGTCGGGGTGGTCCACCCGTAGCGCCCGTCGGCGATCTCCAATGGTGCCTCCAGGCGCTGGTCCTCCCGGTGGGCAACGAACAGGGGCCCCCGATCCGCATCGCAGGTGAGCACGGCGAACGCTTCGAAGGCGGGGGCTGGGCCACCATCTTCACTCTCCGACCACCCATGGATCGTCACCACGTGCCCGCCCACCAGGGTCTCAACCTTCTCGTGATGGCGCAGCCGCAGGTGCCGCTCAGGCATGATCACCTCGGCCTCGCCCACCCAGGTGCCGGCCAGGCGCGGCAGGTCATGAAGTCCCGTAGCGCTCATGCTCGCCCCTCCTCAGCGGTCGTAGTAGCCGGTTGCGCGGTGGCCGTCGCGTCAGGAGTGAGTGGGGACGCGGCGGCTGCGTCGCTCGCGGTGACTGCTTCACGTGCGCCGTCCGTCCCGGCCTCGGCCACACCCTGCGCCGCGACGGGCCGTGCCGCGTTCTCGCTCGTGGCGGCGGCCTCCTCCCCTGCGCGACGGGCACGGCCGGCGATCACGAAAGTCAGAGTCATCGCCAGCGCGAAGGCAATGAACGGCAGCACCGTGCTCACCGCGAAGGCAGCGTCGAAGGGGATCGTGTATGCAGCGAGGATACGCAGAATCGCCTCGACCACGAAGATCGCACCCCAGATCACCGTGATCTGACGCTGCGAGGCGCGAAACTGCGGATACTGCCACAGACTGTCCCACCAGGCGATGGACGGCTCCGTCCCGTCGGTCGCGAAGCGCTGACCGAAGTAGTAGGCAAGCGGACGCGGCACACCGGGCACCAGGCTGATCAGGAACACGAGCCCGAACACACCGGTGACCACGGAGTCCTTGACCAGCAGGAGACGCTCGTCGGTGCCGCCGATCATGGCCGCGGCGGCACTTGCGACGGTGAACACGAAGATCAGGGCGGAGACGCCGGAGAAGGAGCGTGAGCGCAGGAACTGGATGAGGCCACCCAGGAGCGGCCCGATGCTCGCGGCGAGGTACGCGAGCACAGAGCTGCCCGTGGCACTCTTGACGATCTCGAAGGCGAGAATCGCCAGTCCGACGTCGATCACAGCCAGCAGCACGAGGTTGAGCACGCGGGCTCTGGCAGAGGACTGCCGGGGCGGACCCGAGCCTTCCGCGGTGGTCGGTACGGTGTCGGGCTGTGCGGGATCTGCCATGGCGGAAGTGTGTCATTGCGATCACGTTTCGCGCCATAGATGACACATACTGTTCACGGAGGAGACAGAAGAGGAGCTCGGCATGGCCGTGACGATGGGGACCGTCGCCTTCCTGTGCGGTCTGGCCGAACGCGAATCCCTCCCGAGCGCTGTGCTGTCCCCTGTTCTGCACGAGCTGGGGCTGAGCCCGGCTGGCGCGCGGACGCATCTGTCGCGCATGGTCCGCCTCGGCGCATTACGCTCGGACCGGACTGGTCGCCGCACCACGTACACGATGACCGGTTCGTACCTCGCCGAGTTCCGTCGGCTGCGTGCCCTGCGCGTTCAGGGCGAGGAGACTGCCTGGCCCGGCGCCTTCCACCTGGTGCTTTACGAGATCGGCGAGGACCAGCGCTCCCGCCGGGACGCTCTGCGCCGACGGGCTCACGAGGATGGCTTCAGGGCGTTACGGCCCGGCGCCCTCGTCGGCGCACATCCGCCCGGGGACTGGGCGCAGGAGGCGTTCGTCGGCACGTGGGCGGTGGAGGAGAGCACGGCCCGCGCGGTCATCGCCCGGGCCTGGGACGTGGAGACAGCGGCCGAACGGATCCACGAGCTCGCCCGTGACCGCGCCACGCACACCGACCCGTTGAGTGGAGATCCGCTGTGCACGGGTCCGCCGCGCACGAGGCCGACGCGAACGAGGCCGACGCGAACGAGGCCGACGCACGCCTCAGGTCCAGACGGCCTCTGCCCCTCGGCAGAGAGCTCACGCGTCGACGAGGACCTCGCGCTCGTCGCCGCCGTCACCCAGCGGCAGGCCGATCTGTTCCAGGTTCTGCGCATTCAGCCGCCGTTCCCGGTTGCGATGTTGCCGTCGGATCACCCGCACGAGCTGCTGGCGCAGATGATGCGCGATGCTTTCACTGAGGAGATCCCTGCGGCGTCGGCGGCGCTGCAGCGCCTGCTGGCATCACAGGGCTGAGAGCGGCTCACATCGGCCACGTCAGCGACACATCCGGGGTGCGTCCCTTGGAGCGCAGGAACTCATTGAAGTTCTCCGCCCAGGAGCGGTGCCACGTCATCTGCTGCTGATGCAGGTCCGTCAGGGTCGACTCGGCCACGGCCGGGAACTTCTCGATCAGAGCCCGCAGCACATCGAGGGTGGCGGAGACGTCCACGTCGGCGGTGTGCATCCGCCCGTCCTGCTCGATGCCGTAATGCGCGAGCACATCGGTGAGAGTCCGTTTGCCCTTGCGGTAGCGGTCCACGCCCCGATCGATCACAAGCGGATCCAGTACGGGCGCGACCTCGTGTCCGATCCGCTCCTCGAGCGTGGGCAGTGCGAGCCGGGTGAGCTCGTGGTGGAGGATCTGCAGGTCGAAACTGCCGTTGAAGGCAACGAGCGGTACGTCCTGCGCGAGCGCGTCGGCGATCATGCTGGCCACCTCGTCGAGGGCCCTAGTGGCATCCATGCCGTGCACGCGAGCGTGCTCAGTGGAGATGCCGTGCACCCGCGAGGCGGCTTCCGGGATGTCCATCTGCGGGTCGATCAGCCACGTCGCGACGGTTTCGTTCTCGCGGCCCGGACCAACGGAGTGGACTAGCGCCACCGTGACGATCCGGTCGCGCGTGACATCTGTGCCGGTGGTCTCGGTGTCGAATCCCAGCAGCGGTCTCGTGGTCCACTCGTTCGCCATGCGCCGACCCTACGCTCCAGCGCGTCCCGATCCATCACTGTCCACGCCGCTGGATGTCGTCATCACTGTCCACGCCGCACGACGCCAGCACCGGTCCCCGGAGGCCTCTCGGTCGAACTTGGTGCGAAGTACACCCCAAACGCCCCATTTGAGGTGCACTGCGCACCAAGTTCGACGCACTCACCGAGGGTGGCGAGGTCGCCGAGCCACTCGCACGTCGGACATGGAACGCCTCCGACGGGCGGGTTCACAACCGCTCCGGTCTGCTGTCGCTGGTCGGATACGAGCACGGCGACGGCAGCGTGCAGCCCGCCAGCGCTGGGGGACTGAGCTGGTTCACCCAGGCAGCGTCACCAGGATCAGTAGAAGCAGCAGTCCGAACGCGATCACGGGGCCGAGGACGGCGAGGATGATCGCGCTGATCGGCCGAGCAGGTCGCTCCCCTCGCACCATGGCGGTGATTCCGAAGCTGATACCGGCGACCCCCAGAACGCTCCACACCAGCGTGAGTCCACCGAGAACCCACACCACCAGCTGGTACCAGCCAGGCGTGTCCGTCAGCTGAGGTCCGTGCTCGAGCTCCATCGGCGCGATGGTGGCGCCGATGCCCACTGCACTGATCAGACCGCCGATGAGGGCGAGGCGCGCCGCGACGAGCGAACGGTGTCCCCAGCGGTCGGTGGTAATCCGTGAATCTGTCGTCATGGCTGTCACGCTACGGAACAACCCGCGCGCGCCACCCCCAGCCCAGGTCACGAACACCCATGACCACGGTCATGAGATGCTGGCGCGATGGCCCGCTGCAGGAACAGGGCCGAGCCCCGATCTCAGTGCCTCAGTGCGCCGAGTAGTTCGGCGCCTCCATGATCGCGGCGAGGTCATGCGGGTGCGACTCCTTCAGCCCCGCCGGGGTGATCCGCACGAAGCGGCCCTTGTCCTTCAGCTCCGGCACGGTGTGCGCGCCCACGTAGAACATCGACTGGTGCAGGCCGCCGACGAGCTGATGCAGCACAGAGCTCAGCTGCCCGCGGTAGGCGACGCGGCCTTCGATACCTTCGGGCACGATCTTGTCGTCGCTGGTGACGTCGGCCTGGAAGTAGCGGTCCTTGGAGAAGGACTGCTTGCCGCGCGACGCCATCGCACCGAGTGATCCCATGCCGCGGTAGGCCTTGTACTGCTTGCCGTTGACCAGCACGACCTCGCCCGGGGACTCCTCCGTGCCGGCGAGAAGCGAGCCGACCATGACGGTATCGGCCCCGGCCACGAGCGCCTTAGCGATATCGCCGGAGTACTGCAGTCCACCGTCGCCGATCAGCGGCACCCCGGCCGGCGTGCAGGCTTTGGCGGCTTCATGGATCGCGGTGATCTGCGGGACGCCCACGCCGGCCACGACGCGGGTGGTGCAGATGGAGCCGGGGCCCACGCCCACCTTGACGGCGTCCGCACCGGCGTCGATGAGCGACTGCGCACCCTCGCGGGTGGCGACGTTCCCGCCGATCACCTGGACGTCCGCGAAGTACGGATCCTGCTTGATTTTCTGGATCACCTCACGGGCCAGGCGCGCGTGCCCGTTGGCGGTGTCCACCACGAGCACGTCCACGCCGGCGTCGCGCAGTGCGCCTGCCCGGTCGAGCGAGTCGCCGAAGAAGCCGACGCCCGCGCCCACCAGCAGGCGGCCCTGCCCGTCCTTGGAGGCGTTCGGGAACTGTTCCGACTTCACGAAGTCCTTCACGGTGATGAGGCCGCGCAAGGTGCCGTCGGCTGCGACGAGCGGGAGGCGCTCGCGCTTATTGCGGCGCAGCATGGCGGTGGCGTCGGCGGGGCTGACGTCCTCCGGGGCGGTGAACACCTCGGTGGTCATGACGTCGCGCACCCGGGTGTCGGCCCATTCGGCGACGGGGATGAACCGCAGGTCGCGGTTCGTGCAGATGCCCAGCAGGATGGAGTTCTCATCCACCACGGGCAGGCCGGAGACGCGATAGTTGCCGCAGACAGCGTCGAAGTCCTCGAGCGTGGCGTCGGGGCCGATGGTGACGGGGTTGGAGATGCGGCCGGTCTGGGTGCGCTTGACCAGATCCACCTGGTGGGCCTGATCCTCGATGGAGAGGTTGCGGTGCAGGATGCCGATGCCGCCGTGTCGGGCCATGGCGATCGCCATCCGGGACTCGGTCACCGTATCCATCGCGGCACTGGCCAGCGGAACCTTCAACGAGATGTCCCGGGTGAAGCGGCTGGTGGTGTCCGCCTCCGAGGGGATGACGTCCGTCTCGCCGGGCAGTAGGAGAACGTCGTCGTACGTCAGTCCAATGAAACCGAAGGGATCCGCGCTCGTCATGCATCGATGGTAGCCGTGCTGCACGGTGACGGAACCACTGCCCCCTGCGGCACCGGCCACAGTTACGGTCAGCTCGGATGGACGGCGCGCCGCCACGCGGGAGATGTGGCCAGATGCGCGAGCGCGAGACCGAAGGCTGCCGCGATGATGGTCTGCACCGACTCCTGGGCAAGCTGAACGCTGGTGATCAGGTTCCCGGCGTTGAGAAGGGCGAAGGCGCTGTACAGGGAGTAGCCGGGGATCATGATCACCACCGCCGGAACCGACATCGAGGTGCGCGGGAAATGCACCCGTCGGGCGATCATGTAGGCGGCGAGGCCCACCAGCACGGTCGCGGCAAGCGTCGCGATCTGCACGGGCACCCCACCCTCGGTGAGCAGGAACCGCACGGTGTTCGCCACCATGGAGACGGCCGCTGCGGTCAGCGCGATCCGCCACGGCGAGTTGAAGATGATGGCGAAGCCCAGCACTCCGATGAAGGTCGCGAGCGCCCGCAGCGGCAGCTCGAGTGCGAGCGGCAAGCCCAGCGTGCCCACGGAGAAGGACTCCACCCCGGCGGCCAGCCCCACGGTCCACAGCGCCGACGCGGCGCCCACGATGATCATGGTGGCGTACGCCAGGCGTTGCAGCCCGGCAGCGAAGTCAGAGCGCACCATGTCTAACAGCCCTGTGATCAGCGGGAAGCCAGGGATAAGAAACAGCACGGCGGCCAGGTATCCGCCCATGTATCCCGGCCCGAGCCAGCCGAGCGCCTGAGGGATGCCAACGGCCGCGAGGTAGATCCCGCCGGTGACCACCGCGGCGATGAGCGTGACCAGCAAGTGGTTCCAGTGGCGCAGCTGCAGGGTGCGCCGCAGCGCTTGGCCGAGGGTCGCGGCCAGCAGCACGATGAGGATCTCGATGGGGCCCGCCTGGTTCAGGAAGGCGAAGGCGGCGCAGGCGAAACCGGCGGCGAGGGCGTTCACCGGTCGTGAGTGCAGCGGCTTCCGAGCACGGATACGTGCCAGCGATTCGAAGATCTCCGCGGCGGTCACCCCGGTGGCAGGCAGGGTCTCCACCAGACGCTGGGTGCGGTGAATGCGGTCGACGTCCACGCCCACATGCTCCGGCTGTGTGATGCGGGTGCGGTAACGACCGCCCAGGGTGGCGGTGGCTGTGATGTCGGTGTACGTGACGATGGAGGCGAAGGAGTCCAGTCCCAGGGCGCGGGCGGTGCGGCTCATGGCCCAGCGCACCCGGTAGGAGGCGATTCCGGCGCCGAGCAGGGTGGCTCCGACAGCGGCGGCAGCTTCGGAGCGGATGGTGAGAGAGTCCGCGACGCCGACGGGGCTGGTGGAGGTGGTCACGGGCTCGTCCATGCCCAGCAACCTACCGTGCGAGGAGGGGTCTGCGGCACCAGTGCCGACGGAGCTGACTCCGTGCCGACGGGACTGATCCCGCACCGTCGACACGACACCCGCACCGTCGACACGACACCCGCGTCACCCCGAGATCGGCCCCAGGTCAGGGCTCCGGATCCCCGTCCTGGGGCGGCTCAAGACTGCCGAGCACACGGCGCACCCTGTCGAACTCCGCCTGAAAGGCGCCCTCATCGTGGGCGTACTGTTCACGCCACGGCATGCCGAGCCGACCCGCGAGCTCCCGGTTCACCTCGGTGCGGCGGGCGCGGCGTTCGGCCTCCAGGAGGATGCCGCGCGGCGGGGCCGGGCGCAAACCAGCCGCTGCCTGCAGCGCGCGCAGCCCGTCGAAGCTGGCGTCGTCCCAGCCCACGGCCGGAAGGCTCCAGCGGAGTAGCTCATCCTGCGACGTCATGCCCGCCTCCGACTCGTCGTCGGCCCGTGCATCCTGCGACCCATCGATCGCACCGCGCCTATCGACGGCGTGCCGGTCCTCCCCCGCAGCCGGATCCGTGGCGGCGCCTGGCCGTAGCCCGATCAGTCCCATGCCGTTCGGCGCCGGCTCACCGATCGCGAACACGACGTCCCGCAGCTGCGCCCGGTCGCGCACCCGCGGCCCGGCCAGCAGTCGCAGAGCTCCGGTGCGCTCCTCCAGCAGCACAACGCGGCGGGTGAGCGCGAGCGCCAGCACACCCCACGCACCCAGCAGCAGCCACAGCAGGAGGAAGCCGAGCAGCAGCTGCATCCATGCCGGTGCGAGCAGGTCCACCAGCCAGCCGTCATGGCCAGCGCGGATCTGGGTGCGGCGCCACTGCTGCAGCGCAGCCCCGGGGAAGGTGCACAGCACGAGGGAGATGAGCGGCAGGCCGATGAGCAGTCCGTCCCTGGCGCGCGCCCACAGCGTCGGACCGATGATCACGGCCCCGTCACGGGTGCGCCGCGGCGCGGGCGCCTGCGTGGTCGCCGCGTCCGATGCGGCCGACGGGGCGGGGCGCGGACTGGTCACCGCTCCAGGGTACGAGGCGCCAGCTGGACCTGCTCATCGGTGAGGCCCTGCTGGCGATCACCGCCCCAGGGGTGCGAGGCGCCGGCTCACTACTACCGTGGCGGTGGCAGCTCTCGCGTCGAGCTGATGCTCCGTGGCTGCCCGGTGAGGGGGTCGGTGAAGGCGAGGCGTTCGGCGAGCAGGCGCAGCGGCCCGTCGGCGCTCTCCTCCGGACGCACCACAGGGTAGAGGTCGTCGCCGATGATCGGCGCGCCGCGTGCGGCGAGCTGGACGCGCAGCTGGTGGGTGCGTCCGGTGAGTGGACGGAGGCGCAGCTCGAGCAGTCGTGGCGCGCTGTCGCGGGATGAGGGTTCAGGACCGTGGCCCGTCCCGGGGTGGTTCAGGTGGCGTGGCGCATCGTGGACGGCAAGCACCTCCACCTCGGTCACGGCGTTCGGTTCTCCCCCGGTCACCCGCACCTGCAGGCTGCCGTGTGGTTTTGTGAGGTGGTCGCGCAGCTCCATCTGCTCGCCTGCTCGCGCGGGCAGGGCGCTGCCAGGCTCAGCCTGGACGAGCGCCCGGTACGTCTTATCCACCTGTCGCCGCGCGAACAGCCCCTGGTAGGCGGCGCGCTCGTGGGCGTTCACGCTGAAGGCGAGCACGCCCGCGGTGCGTCGGTCCAGGCGGTGGATGGGGCTGAGCTGCTCGAGTCCGGTCTGCTGGCGAAGCCGCACCAGGGCGCTTGCGAGCACATGGCGGCCGCGCGGCATGGTGGCCATGTCGTGTGGTTTATCGACCACGAGCAGGTGGTCATCCTGCAGCAGGATCGGCAGCTCCATCTCCGGCACGGTCTCGGGCCGCAGTTCACGGTGGAACCACAGCGCATCGCCCGTGGTGGTCATGTCGTCGGCCTGCCACGGTGTGCCGTCTGCGCGCACGACCTCGCCGCGAGCGAAGCGTTCCCGCAAGGGTGTCGCAGCAGTCTCACCCAGTGCGGGGAAGCGGTCGAGCAGCCGGTCATGGGCACTGCGCGCCGGAAGCGATGGGCCCACGACGTAACGCACCGCGTCCAGGCCGCAGCGCTGCGGCAGCGGCGAGCGCCGTGTCACAGGCCCCAAATGATGAAGGTCAGCAGGTTGTGCCCGATGTAGAACAGCGCAACACCCATCATCAGCAGATTCGGGTGGCGATCCACGAAACCGACGGCCTGCGGTGCTCTCTTCCGCAGCTCCGCGGGCGTGATCGCATCCACGGTGTCCACCGGCACGCCTGCTGCTTGGGCACGGCGCAAGGTCGCCTCCTGGGCACGTCGCCCAAACAGGCGACTAGAGACAGCGAGGATCCGCTGACCATCCGAGTCCAGCAAATAGACGCCGTCGTAGCTGGTGGGGGGCGCATCCAGCATTTCGGCGGGGGTGGCGCCGTGGTCGATGTCGCGCACCGCGAGGACGCGGCCGACGTCCTGCCACGTGCCTGTGACAGGGCGACGCATCAAGCTCTGCAGGCGGAAGCCAGCGTCGTCGAGCTGCAGCCATGCGGTGATCACCCGCAGCACCATGACGGCGGCGACGGCGGCCACCACGATCCACAGCAGCAACGGCAGCAGGTTCAGCGGCTGGGCGAGTAACCCGGGGTCGGTCCACATGCGCTGGCCGACGAAGCTGATGATCACGAGGAACTCGAGCACGACGACGAACACGAAGCCCGCCACGAGAGTGCCGATGATGACTCCGGCGGGCGGCGAGAACGTCCGCTCCGGCTGAGCATCCGGCACCGGTCCGGGCGCGGGGACAGCGTCCTCAGTGCTGGGGTTCACTGCTCCTCCTGACGGTCCCGGGCTGTGCCGTGAGTCTAATCCTGTAGACGGGTCGGGCCGCATCGACGAATCGATGCGGCCCGACCTGTCGGTGGATTCGGCGTGCGCCGGATCCGTGCGGGACGTCAGTCCTCGTCCTCGTCGTCCTTCTTCTCCACCACGAGGGTCTCGGTGGTCAGCACAAGACCCGCGATGGAGGAGGCGTTGCGCAGCGCCGACCGGGTGACCTTCACCGGGTCGATGATGCCAGCGGCTGCGAGGTCCTCGTACTCACCGGTGGCGGCGTTCAGGCCATGACCGATCTGTGCGGCCTTGACCTTCTCCACCACGACGTAGCCCTCGTAGCCGGCATTCTCCGCGATCCAGCGCAGCGGCTCGACCACAGCCTTGGCCACGGCGCGCACGCCCACGGCCTCGTCATCGGCAAGTCCCAGGTCGCTCTCGAGCACGGAGGAGGCCTGGACGATGGCGCTACCGCCACCGGCCACGATGCCCTCTTCGATAGCGGCGCGAGTCGCGGAGACCGCGTCCTCGATCCGCATCTTCTTCTCCTTGAGCTCGACCTCGGTGTGGGCGCCCACCTTGATGACGGACACGCCACCGGCGAGCTTGGCGAGGCGCTCCTGGAGCTTCTCGCGGTCCCAGTCGGACTCAGTGTTCTCGATCTCGCCGCGGATCTGTGCGACGCGATCAGCCACGGCCTGATCGTCGCCCGCACCGCCCACGATGGTGGTGGTGTCCTTGGTGACGACGACCCGGCCGGCGTGGCCGAGCACCTCGGTGCCGACGGTCTTGAGGTCCAGGCCGAGGTCTGCCGTGACCACCTGGGCGCCGGTGAGCACCGCGATGTCCTGCAGCATGGCCTTGCGGCGGTCACCGAAGGCGGGGGCCTTCACGGCCGCGCCCTTGAAGGTGCCGCGCAGCTTGTTGACCACCAGGGTGGACAGTGCCTCACCGTCGACGTCCTCAGCGATCACGAAGAGCGGCTTGCCGGACTCCACGACCTTCTCCAGCAACGGCAGGATGTCCGCGACAGCGGAGATCTTGCCCTGGTGAAGCAGCACCTGGGCGTCCTCGAGCACGACCTCCTGGCGGTCAGCGTCGGTGACGAAGTGCGGAGAGATGAAGCCCTTGTCGAACTGCATGCCCTCGGTGAAGTCGAGCTCCATCGCCGTGGTGGAGGACTCCTCCACGGTGATGACGCCGTCCTTGCCGACCTTGTCGAAGGCCTCGGCCAGCAGCTCGCCGATCTCGCGGTCCTGCGAGGACACGGCGGCGACGTTGGCGATCTGCTCCTTGGAGTCGATGTCGATCGCGATCTCGCCGAGCTTCTCGGACAGCGCCTCGACAGCCTTCTCCATGCCGCGCTTCAAAGCGGCAGGAGCGGCGCCCGAAGCGACGTTGCGCAGGCCCTCGTGGACCAGCGCCTGCGCCAGCACCGTTGCGGTGGTGGTGCCGTCACCGGCGACATCGTTGGTCTTGGTCGCGACCTCCTTGGTGAGCTGAGCACCGAGGTTCTCGTACGGATCCTCGAGCTCGATCTCACGGGCGATGGTCACGCCGTCGTTGGTGATGGTGGGGGCGCCCCACTTCTTGTCGAGCACGACGTTGCGGCCCTTGGGGCCGAGCGTCACCTTGACGGTGTCGGCGAGTCGGTCGACACCGCGCTCGAGAGCGCGTCGCGCCTGCTCGTCGTAGATGATCTCCTTCGCCATGGCGCGCCTCAGCCCTCGATGATGGCGAGGATGTCGCGGGCGCCGAGAACGAGGTACTCCTCGTTGCCGTACTTCAGCTCGGTGCCGCCGTACTTGGAGAAGACGACCTTGTCGCCAACCTTGACGTCCATCGGGATGCGCTCACCCTTGTCGTCGAAACGACCGGCGCCCACCGCGACGACCTCGCCCTCCTGGGGCTTCTCCTTCGCGGTGTCCGGGATGACCAGGCCGGAGGCGGTGGTCTGCTCCGCCTCGAGCGGCTTGACGACGACGCGATCCTCAAGGGGCTTGATGGAGACCGACATGCGGCTCACTCCTTCATGTGTATGACTCGTGTGAGTTCGTGGTCCGGGGACCAGATCCAGGTCGTCGTCGCGGTGCCGACCGGGGAGTCCCCGTCGGGCAGTTCTGGCACTCTCAGCCGTCGACTGCCAACGGCGACAACTGTAGAACCGCGTTGGCACTCGCGCAAGACGAGTGCCAACCGTTTCGCCCAGGGCGCGATCCCGCGCCGCCGATCACATCGTGGTGATCGCGCGCACACCCTTCTTGTGAGTCCGCCAACTACGGGACGAACTGCCCTGACTACTTTCCGCGCGCGCGTGTATACCTGAGAGAAACAGCGGCGCGCACCGTTCCGCGATCCGGACATCGCGCACGCAGCCCAGGGAACGCACCGAACCGGAGGACCGCAGACCATGAGCTTCATCCGACGCATCAGCACCGCTCTCGAATCGATCGCCACACGCATGCAGGGCCAAGACGTCGAACGGCACAACACCGTGAAGGACAACCGACTCGGCGGCGACTACGCCGCTGTGATGCATGCGCACCACAGCCACGGCGGCATCACCACGATGGGCGTCGGCCGCTGACGTGCGTGACGGGCCGCGCCGCGGGGTGAGCCAACGTCGTCTCTGCCCCGCAGCGCTGCCCGCCGCCATGTCCAGCAGTTGCCTCTGAGCAGTCGTCCTGCGTTGCTCGTCGCTCGCCTCAGCGGCCGGCGTCGCGGGCGATCTGCGCGATCTGTTCGGGACCAAAGTCGTAGACCGGCACGGCGACGTCACCGTCAGCGTCACCGCCACTGCGCCAGGTCGCGGAGCTGATCGACACCGCGCTCGAGGGCTGATCTGGGAGCTGAAGCAGGCTTGCTCCGGACAGCGCATACGAGCACTCGTGCTCCCCAGCGCTCACGGGGTCGACCACATTCGTGATCCCGGGCGCGACGTGCACCGGGATCCCGGCAAGGGACCCGTTCATCTCATGGTGGTAATGCCCTGACAGCACCACGCGCACATCACTGCCCGTGAGGATCTCCCCGAGCTCATCCACACCGTCGAGCTCGAGCGCGCGCAGCATGGTGGTCGCTGCGCCGAGTGGCGGGTGATGGATCACAAGCACTGTGCCGGGCCGCGCCCCGTCGGGCCCTTCCGGTGCGGGCTGTTCGAGCACCCTGCGCAGCCAGTCCAGCTGCTCCGGTTCGAGGTGCCCGTATCCGGCACCGGGCACGGAGGAGTCGAGCACCACGCAGCGCCCACCGCCGGGCACATCCAGCACTCGATCCTGCACATGGTCGCCGCGGTCGCCAGGCGCGATAGCAGCCGCATAGGCGGCCGGCACGTCATGGTTGCCCATGGCCACGGCGAGCTGCGCATCCAGCGACTCGGCGAAGGCGTCGAGCATCGCGTGCAGCACGCGGTAGGACTCTTCGCTGCCGTCTTCGGAGGCATCGCCGGCATGGACCACGAGATCCACGTCTTCCACAGTGCGCAGCCGGTCCAGCACCGCGGCGAAAGCGGCGCGTGTGTCGATGCGGCCGTAGTGGCGCGCGTCAGGGTCGGCGTAGAGATGGGTGTCGGTCAGGTGCAGGATCCGCATGAGGCCGACGGTAGAGCCCGCAGGTTGCGCCCGGGTGAACAGTTCGGCGGGCTGGGCGGCCATCTTCCGTGTCACGGGTCAGGAACGACTCCCGACGCCCTGAACTCGGGTAAGCGAGCACGGTCAGCGGGCGCGCCTCAGCCCAGCGCACCCACCCATTCGTCCGTGCCGTCGGCGAAGCGCTGGTGCTTCCAGATCGGTAGCTCACGCTTGATCGTGTCCACCAGGTCATCGCACGCCGCGAGCGCAAGCTTGCGGTGCGGCGCGGCGATCGCGCAGGCGAGTGCCGTCTCACCGATTGCAAGCGCCCCATACCGGTGCGTCACGGCCACGAGCACGTCCGGGTACCGTTCGGCGATCGCATGCGCCACCCGCACGGCGATAGCGGGCGCATCAGGGTGGGCGGAGTACTCGAGGCCGATAACGTCACGACCGTCATCGTGGTCGCGCACACGCCCGTCGAACGTGACCACGGCGCCGCAGCGGGCGTCGGTCACGGCCTCGGCCATCTGAACGGTGCTCACCGGTTCTTCGGTCACATCGGCGTGCCGTACACGCTCGTGGACCTCGCCCATGGCCGGGTCGCCGGGCACACGCAACGTCGCCGGATCGACGCCGAACGGCGTCGGATCCGGTGCCGCGTGCGGATCATGCGGACGGGGTGCGTTCGTGCCGGTCACTCATGGCCTCCGCCGTCGCGCTGTTCAAGCAGATGGTCCAGGATCGGGTCGAGCACGGTGATGCCGTCCTTCACGCCGCCGCGGGAGCCGGGCAGATTCACCACGAAGCTGCGGCGCGCCATCCCGGCCAGGCCGCGGCTGAGCACGGCAGCGGCCGACTTCTCCGAACCGATGCGGCGTACCGCCTCGAGCACGCCGGGCATCTCCCGATCGATGTAGGGGGCGGTCTGCTCGGGGGTGACGTCGGTGGGGCTGATGCCGGTGCCGCCAGAGGTGATCACGATGTCGACGCCATCATTCACCGCCGCGCCGATGGCCGCACCCACATCGGGGCCGTCCGGCACGAGCACCTTGGTCACCTCGTCGAGGCCGCGACCGTCGAGCCACTGCACGAGCAGCGGCCCGGTGCGGTCTTCGTAGGTGCCGTCGCTCGCGCGGGTGGAGGCGATGATCACGCGGGCGGTTCCGCGCAGCGTCGGCGCAGGAGCGTCGGCGTCCCGGGCGGTGCAGTCCGCGTCGGTGCGTCGGGCGGGCATCTGCTTCATCGGGTCTGTTCTCCTTCCTCGTCGGCGCGCGTCCAGTCTCCACTCGCACCGCCGGATTTCGCGAGCACCTGCACCTGGTCGATGGTGGCCAGATGGTCGACGGCTTTGATCATGTCGTACACGGTCAGGGCGGCGACGCTCGCAGCGGTCAGCGCCTCCATCTCCACGCCCGTGACGCCCTTCGTGCGCACACGAGCGAGGATCTCCACACTGTCCTCGCGCGGATGCAGGTCGATCTCCACGCCACTGAGCGGCAACGGATGGCACAGCGGGATGAGGTCGGGGGTGCGTTTGGCCGCCATGATCCCGGCGATGCGGGCGGTGCCGAGCGCCTCGCCCTTGGGCAGGGATCCGTCGGCGATACGGCCGACGACGTCTCTGCGCGTGCGCAGCACGGCACGGGCTGTGGCCTCGCGTGCGGTGATCTGCTTGGCCGTGACGTCCACCATGTGTGCGGAGCCGTCGGCACGCACATGGGAGAGGTCGCCTGATCCGGCAGGGGTGTGGGGTGCTTCAGTCATGGTCGACATGCTGCCGATCTACGAGGGGATATCGGCGCCCCAGCCTACTGTGGATGCCATCGGCAGCATCGGTGCAGTGTCCTCGATCGCTCGCCAAAGCACAGCTGTGTCTCGCCGCAGTGCAGCAGATCAGTACAACAGTGCAACAGCTCAGTACAGCAGCGCGATACAGCAGTTCACTGCAGCAGGATCACGTCCACAGTGTCACCGTCGCACAGACGCTCGACCCCGACCGGGATACGCACGAGGGCGTTGGCCTGGGCGAGGGCGCCGAGCAGATGCGAGCTGGGTCCGCCTGCCAGGCGTGCCTCCCCGCTGGGCAGCAGCCAGGCGCGGCGATACTGCTCCAGGTGGCCCGGCGATGGCTCGTCGGCCTCGAGCCGCAGCGGTGCACGCACCGTGAGTCGAGGGGCGGCGCCGAGCGCGGGCCGCAGGAACAGCTCCACGCTCAGCAGCGCGGAGACGGGATTGCCAGGCAGCGCCACCCATGCCACGCCGTCGATCGTGCCGATGCCCTGCGGACCGCCCGGCTGGATGGCGACCTTCGGGAAGACGAGCTGAACGCCATCCTGCGCGGCAGCCTGGCGTACCGGCTCATACGCCCCAGCGCTGACGCCACCGGAGCTGACCACAAGGTCGATCGGTTCGCGCCTCTGTGTGGCTGTGCGCAGCGCGGCGCGGATCGCGGCACTCAGAGCACCCGGGGCATCGCCCACGCGCAACACGTCGACCACATCAGCGCCTGCGTCCTCGAGCGCGCCCGCCACAGCGGGACCATTCGCGTCGTACACGCCGCCGTCAGGCAGGGGCTGCCCGGGAGCCGTGATTTCGCTTCCCGTGGAGATGACCAGCACACGCGGCCGTTCCCGCACCGCTACCTGGGCGATGCCGCACGAGATCATGTGGCCGATGCGCGCCGGGGTGAGCACATCGCCCAGCCGGGCGATCACGTCCCCGGCACTCGTGTCCGAGCCGGTGGCGCGGACGAATCGTCCGGGCGACGCGTCGGTAGGTTCGACTGTCACCGCGGCGAGGTCGAAGCTGCGTTCGGCGGTCTCCTCGATCGGCACCACGGCGTCGGCCCCGTGCGGCAGCGGTGCGCCGGTCATGATCGGGCGGGCGCTGCCGCCCGGGAGCTCGCCCGGGGCAGCGCCAGCAGGAATCGGATCGCCGACGGGCAGGCGGGTTCGGCCGGTGGCGGACAGGTCAGCGGTGCGCACCGCGAAGCCGTCCATCTGCGCGTTCGACCAGGCAGGCACGTTGATCCGCGCCCGCGCATCCTGGGCGAGCACGCGGCCACGCAGCGTGTGGTCAAGGTCGCGCAGCTGCTCACGGAACCGGCCGGCCAGCAGGGCGGTCACGTCATCACGATGCTCATCGCAGGGAATCCGTGCCATGTCCCCAGTATCGTGGATGATTCGGATGAACGTCCGCAGACGGAAGGAGGCCACCGTGCCCGGCAAGCGCGTTTCGCTCGGCATGCCGAAACCGCGCGTGACCGACCCCGCCGCCCCGCAGCTGCCCGATACGTCCACCCGGCCTGACACCCCGGCTCTCGTGGACACGTTCGGTCGTGCGGCGAGCGACCTGCGACTCTCGCTGACGGATTTCTGTAATCTGCGTTGCACCTACTGCATGCCCGCCTCGGGGCTGACGTTCCTGCCCCGTGATCAGATGCTTTCGGCAGACGAGGTGGTGCGCCTGGTTCGGATCGGGGTGGAGCGTCTGGGCATCGAGCAGGTGCGTTTCACCGGCGGCGAGCCGCTCACCCGCCCCGACCTGGACCGGATCATCGCCGGTGTCGCTGCGCTCACGCCGCGCCCCGATATCTCACTGACCACGAATGCGATCGGCCTGGATACCCGCGCTGCGGCGCTCAAGGACGCGGGGCTTGACCGCATCAACGTGTCGCTGGACTCGGTGGTCTCGGAGACCTTTGAACGCCTGACCCGTCGGCCGCTTCTGCACCGTGTGCTGAAGGGCATCGACGGAGCCCGGGCGGCGGGCCTGGATCCGATCAAGGTGAACGCCGTACTGCTGCCCGGGGTCAACGACCATGAGCTGCCTGACCTGCTGGACTGGTGCCTGGATCGCGAGTTGCAGCTGCGGGTCATCGAGCAGATGCCGCTGGATGCCGACCATATCTGGGAGCGCAGCTCCATGATCACTGCGGCCGACGTCCATCAGATCCTCGAGGGGCGCTTCGTCCTCGAGCCCGCCGATGAGCCACGGGGCGGAGCCCCCGCGGAGCTGTACGAGGTGCGTGACCGTTCAACCGGTGCGCATCGGGGACGCGTGGGCATCATCGCGTCCGTGACCCGCCCCTTCTGCGCCGACTGCCGGCGCACTCGCCTCACCGCGGAAGGCCGCGTGCGCACATGTCTGTTCTCCCGTGAGGAGACCGACCTGCGCCATGCGCTGCGCTCCGGCGCGAGCGACGAGGAGATCGCGACCATCTGGCGCGCCGCTCAGTGGGGCAAGAAGGCAGGTCATGGCATGGACCGACCAGATTTCGTACAACCGGAGCGGCCGATGAGCGCCATCGGCGGCTGATCCTCCCCACATACGGCATTGGCGGCACACCATCGACGCACCGCACGACACTGCACCGCCGCACCGTGCCACAACGACCACATCGGCCTTCGCCCGTATCGACCCTTCACCGTCACAGGAGGCACCGTGCCCACCGCTGACCACACCCCCGCAGGCCGCGCCGCAGCGACCGCCGCTGACATCACCCCGGAATCCGCCGCGGATGCTCCCGAGGTGCACGTGCGCCTGTTCGCAGCAGCTGCTGCTGAATACGGCGCCGACGCCGTCCGCGTGCGGGCCCGAACCCTCGGTGAAGCCCTCGACCAGCTCAGTGCCGACGGGGGTGAGCGCGCCGCAGCGGTGATCGGCCGCTGCTCCCTGCTCCTGAACGGCGTGGCGAGCACGGACCGCAACCACGTGCTCGTGGATGGGGATCAGCTCGACGTGCTGCCGCCCTTCGCCGGTGGCTGAGCACGGCGGACGCTCTGCTCATTCCCGACTCAGGGGCATTCCAGCCTCGACCAGCGCCGCCGCGCCTCCGGCGAGGGACAGCACGGACACGCCCCGCTCCGCAAGTGCCCGCTGGGTCGCCGCTGACCGTGAGCCCGCCGCACAGTAGAGAACAGCCCCCTCCAGGGCACGCAGCGCCTCGGGGTCACTCAGGCGCAGCAGCTGCCCCATGGGCACATGCTCGGCGCCGTCGAGCAGTCCCCCGTCGGCCACCTCCTGCTGCTCACGGATATCGATCACGCGGCGCCCCGCAGCCTGCAGCTCAGGCAGTTCACAGGCGGTGACCTCTGCGAGCGCTGGCCCGGTGGGACCGGGCAGACCGCAGGTGATCCGTAGATCCTCAAGCTCCGTCACGGGGGCGCGGTCCGGGATGCGCCGCAGCGGGATCATGTCCCAGCGCATCCGCAGCGCGTCGTAGAGCGCGAGTCGTCCGTAGAGCACGTCACCGATGCCGGCGAGGACCTTCACCGCCTCCATCGCCATGGTGGAGCCGATCACGCCGCACAGCATGCCGAGCACGCCCGCTTCTGCGCAGCTGGGCACCTCACCGGGACGCGGGGGCGTCGGGTGCACATCGCGGTAGGTGACGCCGCGGCCGCCGTCGGCCCAGAACACACCTACCTGACCGGTGAAGCCCAGGATCGAGCCCCACACGAGCGGCACATTCAGCATTTCGCAGGCGTCCGAGGCCAGGTACCGGGTGGGGAAGTTATCGGTGCCGTCGATCACGAGGTCATATCCCCGCAGGCGATCTAGCACATTCGCGGTCGTCAGCGCATCGACCACGGGCTCAATCTCGATCTCGGGGTTCAGTGCGTGCAGGCGTTGCGCGGCGCTGATCGCCTTGGGGGTTCCCACCGCGGATGAGTCGTGGATCACCTGGCGATGAAGATTCGTGACATCCACAGTGTCCGGATCGTGGACGGCGAGGTGGCCCACGCCCGCAGCCGCCAAGTAGGTCAGGATCGGCGCGCCGAGTCCGCCTGCACCGATCACGGCCACCCGCGCCGAGGCCAGCGCACGCTGTCCCGCCGCGCCAAACTCCGGCAGGCGCACCTGTCGCGTATAGCGCTCGACCTGCGATGATGCAGGATTCTCAGATCCTTCTCGGTCGGCATCCGCCCGTACCCGGGCACGTCGGATCGCCGGTTCCTCATCGCGCAGAGCGGAGGAAATGTCGCTGAACGCATCGGTGAAGGGGGTCACATCCGGTAGTCTCCCATCCGGCCCGGCCCGTTCCTCAACGGATAACGATTCGGCCATGAGGGCACCCCACAGGCGAAGACGCCCTGAGGTGTGACCTACAGTGCAGAAACCTGCTCGCCAGCCGTGATGCGGCGGAGAGCACCGACGAATAAAGGAAGTACCGTGCCCTTGTCTCTGCATGCGTCAGCGTTGGCGCGGCATCGCGACCCGTCGGCCCAGCGCCGCCCGGGTCATAGCCGCACCGCGCGCGTCGCGACCATCCTTACGGGGGTGGGGCGATGACGAAGTACATCCTGCGCCGATTCGTGAACTACGCGATCCTCACGGTGATCGCGACTGTGTTCGTGTATATCGCCGCGAGTTCGTTCTTCTACCCCCGTAAGCGGTACCTGGGCCTGAACCCGCCGCTACCGGAAGCGTCGGTGGACGAGCTGCTGTCCACATACGGCGTGAACGACAAGGACCCGGTGCTGCTGCGCACCTGGTGGTGGATCGAGCGCATCTTCACGGAGCCGCTGCCGAACAAGCTCGGCCTGGACCTCTCGGGCTCCCCCGTGATCATCGAGATGTACAACCGCGCCGGCGTGAGCCTGCGCCTGCTGCTCGTGGGCGCCATCCTCGCCGCGGTGCTGGGCGTGGCGCTTGGCGTGTGGGGCGCGGTGCGCCAGTACAAGGCGTCCGACCAGATCATTTCGTACGCCTCGTTCATCCTGATCTCCACACCGACCTTCGTTGGCGGTGTGCTGCTACAGATCCTCGCCACGAACTTCAACCGCGTCGTGGACCACCAGGTGATCCGCTTCACCGGGGCCTACACGCCCGGTATCACGGGATTCTTCCCCACGGTCTGGGATCTGTTCGTCCATCTCCTGCTGCCCACGATCGCGCTGACCCTGTTCGGCGCCGCGTCCTACTCCCGCTACCAGCGTGCGGTGATGCTCGACGTGCTGGGCTCGGACTTCATTCGCACGGCGCGCGCCAAGGGCGCCACCCGCAACCGGGCGCTGATCAAGCACGGTGTGCGCGTCGCGCTGATCCCGATGTCGACGTACTTCGCGTACTCCTTCGGCACGCTGGTGTCCGGCTCGGCCTTCCTCGAGATCGTCTTCTCCTGGGAGGGCATGGGCAAGTACGGCATCGTCGCCGTGCAGCAGTCGGATGTGAATGCGCTGGCCGGCACCGTGTGCTTCACGGCGATCCTGTTGCTGATCAGCTCGACGCTGTCCGAAGTGCTGTACGCCGCGCTCGACCCGAGAGTGAGGGTGTGACGTCATGACCTCCGTGAATCCGCTAGGGCCGCTGGAGCAGTCCGACGAGGTCGCGCCCGACCGCGCCGCCACCGAGGACGCCGCTGAGAACGCCGAGGCCGCGCCCGCCACGGGCCGCCGCAGCACAGGCACGACGGACGGCCGCGCATACAAGCCGGTCTCCCGTGGACAGCTGATCTGGCAGCGCCTGCGCCGCAAGCCGAACTTCTGGATCGGCAGCGTGATCCTCCTGGCCATCGTGCTGTTCGCCGTGCTCGGCGACTTCGTGAACATCTACTCCGTGGGCGAGCAGGACCCGTACAGCTTCAACTCGCCGCCCAGCGCGCAGCACTACTTCGGCACCGATGCGATCGGCGTGGACCTGTACGCCTCCATGACGGAGGCATTGCGCAAATCCCTGCTGATCGGCTTCCTCGCCGCACCGCTGTCCACGCTTATCGCCGCAACACTCGGCTCCCTGGCCGGCTACCGCGGAGGCATTCTGGAGACAGCCACCAACTGGCTGATCAACCTGCTGCTGGTGCTGCCGGTGTTCTACGTGCTGATGATCGTCTCGCCACTGCTGAGCTCGAAGAGCTGGCTCATCCTCGTGGTCGCCATCGGCTTCTTCGGCTGGATGATCATGGCGCAGATCGTGAAGAACCAGACGAAGTCCCTGAAGGAACGGGAGTACGTGAAGGCAGCGCGCTACATGGGCGTGGGCACGTTCACCATCCTGCGCCGTCACATCATTCCCAACGTCGCATCCCTGCTGATCATCGACGCCACGCTCGGTGTGGCCGGCGCGATCCTCGCGGAAACCTCGCTGTCCTACTTCGGTCTGGGCATCCAGCCGCCCGACGTCTCGCTCGGCACCCTGTTGCAGGACGGCACCGGTGCGGCGGTCTCACGTCCCTGGCTGTTCGTGATCCCCGCAGCGTTCCTGGTGAGCCTCCTGACCGCGGTCGCTCTGATCGGCGACGGTCTGCGCGACGCCATCGACCCCACCAGTGAGGTGAACCGTGCCTGAGGTGAATCAGAGCTTCCCCAAGCCATCCCACGAGCCGTCCCACGGGTCGTCTCTCGAGCCGTCCCCCACGCAGGGGGCCGACGACGTGTCCTCAGCGCCGACCGGCGCCGAACCCCTCCTTGAGGTCCGGGACCTCACCGTCACGTTCCCCGGCCGCGGCGGCAATGCCGTGCAGGCCGTGCGTGGCGTGAACTATCAGGTTGCTCCCGGCGAGTTCCTGGGGATCGTAGGCGAATCCGGTTCCGGCAAGTCCGTCTCTTCCCTCGCGGTGATGGGACTGCTGCCCAGCTCCGCGAAGATCACCGGCTCGCTGCGCTTCCGCGGCCAGGATCTGCTGACCTTGAACGACCGGCAGCTCTCGAAGCTACGCGGCCGCGAGATGGCGATGATCTTCCAGGATCCGCTGTCCGCTCTCACGCCGGTGTACACCATCGGCCAGCAGATCGAGGAGGCTCTCACCCTCCATAACCGCGGCATCAGCGCTGCGAGCGCTCACAAGCGCGCCGTCGAACTGCTGAAGATCGTCGGTATCCCAGGAGCGGAGCGGCGCGTACGGGCCTTCCCGCACGAGTTCTCCGGTGGCATGCGGCAGCGAGCGATGATCGCCATCGCCATGGCGAATGACCCGGCGCTGATCATCGCCGACGAGCCGACCACGGCGCTGGACGTGACGATCCAGGCGCAGATCCTCGAGGTGCTGCAGAAGGCCAAGGAGGTCACGGACGCCGCCGTTGTGCTCATCACCCATGACTTGGGTGTGGTGGCCGGCAACGTGGACCGTGTGGCCGTCATGTACGCCGGGAAGCTCGTGGAGAACGGCCCGGTGGATGAGGTTTTCCGTGCCCCCCGCATGCCGTACACGATGGGCCTGCTGCGCTCGGTGCCGAACATGCTCACCGCGGGCAAAGAGCGCCTGGTGCCGCTCGAGGGGCGGCCGCCGAACCTCGCGCGTCTGCCGCAGGGGTGCCCGTTCGCGGCGCGCTGCCCCGCAGCGATCGACATCTGCCGCGCCCAGGAGCCGGAGCTCGTGGCGGACCTGGGCGATGACCGTAAGGTTGCCTGCCACCGCGCTGAGGAGATCGCCAGCGGCCAGCTGAAGCCGGCGGACATCTTCCCGCGTCCTGTGTATGAGGAGCGCGCGATCACCGACCGTTCCCAGCTGGAGCCGGTTGTCCAGGCTCAGGGACTGGTCAAGCATTTCCCGCTGTTCAAGGGGGCGGTGTTCCGCCGCCAAGTGGGCACGGTGAAGGCCGTCGATGGTGTCGACTTCGAGATCCGGCCGGGCGAGACCCTGGGCCTGGTGGGCGAGTCCGGTTCCGGGAAATCCACCACGAGCCTGGAAATCATGGAGCTGATCGCCCCGCAAGCGGGCACGCTGCGGGTTGCAGGCAAGGACGTCAGCCAGCTGAGCAACGCTGAGCGGCTTACGCTGCGTTCCGACGTGCAGATCGTGTTCCAGGATCCGATGGCTGCCGTCGACCCGCGTTTGCCGGTCGGCGACATCATCGGTGAGCCGCTCACCGTCCATAAGGTCAAGGCCGATGAGCGATACCGCCGTGTCACGGAGATGCTGGAACTGGTGGGTCTCGAGCCTGAAATGGCCGACCGGTACCCGCACGAGTTCTCCGGTGGCCAGCGTCAGCGCATCGGCATCGCCCGCGCGTTGATCACCGAGCCGAAGCTGCTCGTGCTTGACGAACCGGTGTCAGCGCTGGATGTGTCAGTCCAGGCCGGCGTGATGAACCTGCTGGAGGACCTGCGCGACAAGCTGGGGCTCAGCTACCTGTTCGTCGCCCACGACCTGGCGATCGTCCGCGAGATAGCCGACACGATCGCGGTCATGTATCTGGGCCGCATCGTTGAGACGGGTCCGGTGGCGGAGGTCTACGAGAATCCTCGCCACCCATACACCCGTTCACTCATGAGCGCGGTCCCGGTGCCGGACCCGACGGTCGAGCGCACCCGCAAACGGATCATCCTCAGCGGTGATCTGCCCAGCCCGGCGGAGGAGATCCCCGGCTGCAATTTCGCCTCGCGTTGCCCCCTGCTGCCCCTTCTGCCGGAGGAGAAGCAGGAGCAGTGCCGCGGCGTGGATCCTGCCCCTGCCCCCCATGGTCGATCCACGGTGGCCTGCCACCACGTCGACTCGATCCGGAGGCTCGACACCGTCGACGCCTCCACCGAATCGTCCGTCACCAGCGCATGACGGACCACCCCACCCAGGAAGAGGTATCTCCCATGAAGATCACCAGCACCCGTCGCCTGTTCCTTGCAGGCACCGGCATCGTCGGCAGTGCTGCCGCGCTTGCCGCCTGCGGAGGCCAGAAGTCTGCCGAGGAGCAGCAGAAGGCCGCGGATAAGGAGAACGAGGAGAAGGCGAAGGAACAGGCCGAGCTGCCTCCGACCGCCTTTAAGCGTCTCGACTACGACCAGGTCCCTGAGGGCGGCACCCTGAAGATGGCCGTCTCCCAGCTGCCGAACAACTGGAACTCGAACCACGCGGACGGCAACCTCGCTGACCTCACCTCGATCCGCGGCCCGATGGGCACCAGCGCCGAGATCATCGCCTCCGAGACCGGTGAGAAGACGCTGAACCCGGACTACATCGAGTCCGCGGAGCTGACCTCCGAGGATCCGCAGATCGTCACCGTGAAGTACAACAAGGACGCGAAGTGGGATGACGGCTCCCCGATCGTGATCGAGGATCTGATCTCCCAGTGGAAGGCCAATAACGGCTCCAACGGGGAGTTCATCACTGTCACCACTGTCGGCTGGGAATCCATCAAGGAGATCAAGCAGACCGACGACGAATACACCGCAGAGATCCACTACGCCGAGAAGTTCATCGACTGGATCACCTGCCTGCACCCGGATGTGCCCAAGACGGTCTCGGCCACCCCGAAGGCGTGGAACGAGGACCACGTGGCAACTCCCACCCCGTCCAAGGGCCCCTTCACGGTGGAGAACATCGACACGACCGGTGGCGTGGTCACCCTCAAGCACAACGAGAACTGGTGGGGCCGCAAGCCCAAGCTCGAGAAGGTCATCTTCTCTGTGGTTGACCAGACCACTCAGCCGCAGTCCTTCGCCAACGGTGAGATCGACGTGCTGGACATCGCCAATGGCGACGTGCTGAGCCAGGCGAAGACCCGTAAGGACGCCGAGATCCAGAAGACCAACGGCCTGACCTGGTCCCACCTGACGATCAACACGCAGGGCGCCAACGGCAACCTGGACGACGTCAAGGTGCGTGAGGCCTTCGCTCGAGGCATCGACCGCAAGGCGATTGGCCGCGCCGTGGTGGATCCTCTCGAGGCTCCGGTCGTCCTCCAGGACAACTTCTACTACATGCCTGGTCAGGAAGGCTACGAGGATTCCTTCGACGGCCTCGAGTTCGACCCTGAGGCGGCCGGGAAGCTGCTGGATGAGGCCGGGTGGAAGCTGGAGGGCGACAAGCGCAAGAAGGACGGCAAGACCTTCGACATGGCCGTCATCGTTCCCGCGGATGCGAAGTCCAACTCTGATCGCGCCCGCCAGGTGCAAACGAACCTCAATGCGCTGGGCCTGAACGTCGAGATGAAGACTGTCCCCTCGGACGCGTACTTCGACGACTACATCACGCCCAAGCAGTTCGACGCCGTGACCTTCTCGTGGGTGGGTTCGCAGTTCCCGGAGACCTCCTCCGCGAACCTGTTCTACCCGAAGGAGTCGCAGCAGAACTTCACGAACTTCGCGGATGAGTCCATCGAGCCGCTGCTGAAGGACCTGACGTCGAACTTCGATCCCGACGAGCGCAAGAAGATCGCCAATGAGATCTCGAAGAAGATCGCGGCGTCCTTCGTGTGCATCCCGTTCTACGCCACACCGAACATCGTGGGCGTGAAGAAGGGCGTGGTGAACCACGGCGCCAAGATGTTCGAGTCGACCGACTGGACGCAGGTGGGCATCGAGGCCTGATTCTCGACGCTTCACGCTGAGGCTTCCGACGAGTCTCTACGCTGAGGAGGCCCGATCGCTGCGGCGGTCGGGCCTCCCGCATGTGGGGAGGGTAGCTGTATTGCGACGCGGCAGCTTTCCTGCGAGCTGCGGCAGGGACCTCAGCGCACAAGCTGCCAGGCAACGAGCACAATGAGCACGCCGAGCGTGGCAATGACGATGCCGTTCGGGCGCTGCGTCGCCACCGCGCTACCAGAATGCTCCGGGCCCGCCGCGGATGCTGGCTGTGCCCGGTCCTGGGCCCGTTCCTGTGCTCGTGACCACCGTGCGCGGATTACCGACGAACGGCAGGCCGCCTGATCCTGCAGCAGGCGCTCGCTCGCACTCGCCAGGCGATGCCCGACGGTGCGCGCCTCGCGCATCTCCCGCGCGGATGGTCCCTTTACTTTCCCCAGAGTCGGGGCGTTCCAGGCCGTGATCGTGCGCTCGCTGCCGTCCGGTCGGGCCACATCGAAGCGCAGCATCGCGCCGATCCGCACGTCGTGGATCGCCGTGAATGGCAGCAGGTAGGTGACAAGAACGTTGCGCACCTCCACGGCCTCATCGCGCAGCACGACACGCGGCGCCCACAGCACCGCCCACACCAGCGCACAGATGAGCAGGGCGAATGGCAGGGCGGGCAGCGAGGCGGCCCCAGCACGCAGCAGGGAATCCCCCACGATCAGCCCGACCAGTGCCCAGACGATGATGCAGAGAATGGTCGCCCCGTGAGGGCGCAGGTGGATCGTGCCGCCGGGATCGGCGACATGCGGGCGGCGCGGAGACGTCATGCGCACACGCTACGGGACGGCCTCACGTGCGTCCGTCTTCGGCGCGCGCCAGGCCCCACGCGTTCCACCAGCCTGCGCGCTTCATCGGCCCGTGCCGACCCTGGGGCGCCCCGTCGGTGCTCAGTGTCCTCGCCGCGACCCGTCGGCACTCTGTCCTCGCCACGCGCCGTCGGCGCTCAGCGCAGCGACAGCATCCGGGTGTGCTCCACGCCGTCGTCACCGATATCGGTGAGCAGGAGCGCATCCGCTCGCCCATACGGCGCGAGCCGATGCCCGGGCAGGATCTCGAGCAGCGGCCGCCCCTGATCGTCGTGCTCTCCAGGCACCGTGCGTGCGGCACGCACCAGGGTGCCGTGGCGGCGGCTCCGCGGGGCGACGCTGTTCAGTGGCGCCGCCGCCGGCAGGATCTGGGGGGCGGACGGGTCCAGCAGTGGCCGGACGAACAGGTGGAATCCGACGTACGCCCCGACGGGGGTGCCGGGCAGGTGCACGACAGGCACGCCACCGCTGAGGTGCCCGCGTCCCTGCGGGCCGCCGGGGCGCAAGGCGAGGTGTTCGAAGGTGCTCGTGCCCGTGCCCCTTGGGCCGAGAGCCGCCTTGACCACGTCGTAGGCTCCGTAGCCGATACCGCCCGTGGTGAGCACGAGGTCGCTCTGTTCGGCGAGTTCCTCCAGCAGGGCACGCAGAGCAGCAGGATCATCCCCGCAGCGTTCGATACGCGTGACGGCGCCCGCACAGCTCAGGGCGGCCGCGAGCATAGCGCCGTTGGACTCGCGCACCGTGCCGGCGCGGATCTGCTCACCGGGAGCGGCGAGCTCATCCCCGGTCACCACCACGCCCACGCGCGGCGCTGCGAGAACGGGCAGTGTGGTGAGTCCCAGCTGCAGCGCGAGCCCCACCAGACCGGCCGTGACGCGCTCCCCCGCACACGCCATCGTCTGGCCGCTGGCGACTTCCTCTCCGATGCCGCGCACGTGCCGTCCCAGGGCCGGGAGCTGGTCCAGGCGAATAGTGACCTCGTGCGGACAGGGGCCAACAGGATCAGCGTCGGTGGCCTCCACCTCGATCACGGCATCCGCACCGGCAGGAACCGGGGCGCCGGTCATGATGCGGGCGGCGCTGCCGGGCTGCAGGGGTGACGGCTGGCCGGGCTGCGCGGCAAGGTCGGCGGTGACCGGCAGGCGTGTCGTGCCGCTGGCATCGAGGTCGCTGCGGCGCACGGCGAAGCCATCCATCGCGGCGAGCGGCATTGCGGGCACGTCCTCCGGGGCCTGCACGTCATCGGCGAGGATCCGGCCGACGGCCTGCTCCGGCGCCGCCAGCAGATCCGTCGCATCAGGGCGTCGGCGCACCGTCTGCTCGGTGCCGAGCGCTGCCCGCCAGGCATCGACACCCAGGGCGCCACGATGGGGATCGGACCTCACGCATCCTCCTGCTCGATCTCGTCGATCGATCCGCTCGATCCACGATTCGTGTCCACAGTCGCCGCCCATTGTCGCTCAGCGGGGCATGATGGGGACCATGCGCGAGATCAGGTACGAGGAATTCGGCGGCCCCGAGGTGCTCACTCTGCACGAGGACGCCCCCGAGTCGGTGCCGGGTCCCGGGGAACTGCTTGTGCGCGTAGAGATGATCGGCTTGAACCCCCTGGACGGGAAGATCCGGGATGGCTCCTCGGGACGGGCCCGCCACCTGCAGCTGCCCGCGGGTACGGGCCGGGAGCTCGTGGGCACGGTTCTCGGTGGCGGTGAGGGGCTGGATGAGTGCGAGCTGGCCGCACGCGGTGTTGCTCCCGGCACGGTCGTGTTCGGCATGCGGAACCTGGAGGATGCCCGCGGCACCGCGGCAGACCTCGTGGCGATCGCTGCTGATGACGTGGCGCCGGTGCCGCTTGAGGCACTGCCCGATCAGCTGCCCCAGTACGCAGGCCTCGCACTCGCGGGGCTCACGGCACTGGCCGCGATCGAGGATGCCGGTGAGCTGCAGGCGGGCGCCGATGTGCTGATTCACGGCGGCAGCGGCGGGGTCGGTCAGCTGCTGGTGCAGATCGCCCTGCAGAAAGGGGCGCGTCGCGTCTGGGCCACGGGCCGAGCGCAGAACGCGGAGCGGATCCGTGCGCTTGGCGCGGAACCGATCCCCTATGACCAGGTCGACTGGCGCCAGACGATCCAGCAGGCCACCGGGGGCCGGGGGGTGGATCTCGTGCTGGACACTCACTACTTCACAACGTTCGAGCCGAGCTTCGATGTGCTCGCCGAGGGCGGGCGGATCGTTGTGCTGCCCTCGCTCGCGGATCTCGCACCGGCCCGAGAACGCGGGGTGGATGCACGCATCCCGCGGATCGTCTCGGGCCGGGAACGGCTCGATCGCCTCGTGGCTTTGCAGCGCAGCGGGCACTGCGATGTGGAGGTCAGCGAGGTGCTGCCGCTGGCGTCGATCGCTGAGGGCCAGCGGCGGCTTCATGAGGGCCATACGCGCGGGAAGATCGTGGTGGATCTACGCGGGGGACGCGGTGAGTGATGACGCGCGAGCCCGCTCCGTCCTCCCGGTGCTGCAACCGGAGGGCTGGGCGCTGCTGCAGGGCCTCGGGGAGTACGACGAGTCCCGGGCGCTGAGTATCGGCGAGCGCCTGCGCGCCGAGGGGCACGACCCGGCGACGGTCGCTGCCGTGCTGACGCAGGCACGACTGCGGGCTCGGGCACGCGAGAAATTCGGGGAGCGCGCCTGCGCCATGCTGTTCACCGAGGATGGGCTGGAGCAGTCCACCCGCCAGGAGATCGCCACGCAACACGCGGAGCGTTTTCGCCGCGTCGGTCTCACCTCCGTCGCCGATCTGGGCTGTGGCATCGGGGGTGATGCCATGGCTCTGGCGAGCCGCGGCCTTCGAGTGCAGGCGGCGGATCGCGACGAGCTCACGGCAGCGGTGGCGGCAGTGAATCTGCGACCGTTCCCCACGGCACGGGTGCTGTGCGGCAGCGCGGAGGACCATGATCCGTCGGCGACCGACGGCATCTGGCTGGACCCAGCCCGGCGCCGGGTGCGGCGCGACGGGGCCCGAGCTCGCCGCGTGCACGACCCGGAGGCGTACGAGCCACCACTGTCCTTCGTCACCGCACTGGCCTCCCGACTCGGGTCCGATGGCGCAGACGGCCCTCTCGGTGTGAAGCTCTCCCCCGCGATCGACAGAGCCGCACTGCCGGAGCGCACCGAAACGCAATGGACGTCGTGGCACGGGCAGGTGCTCGAGGCCACCAGCTGGTTCGGTCCACTCGCCGAGCCCGGAATCCTCACCTCCGCCCTCGTGATCGACCGCGCCGGCACGCACCAGCTGAGCCGCAGCGCCACAGACCCGGCCCCCGATGACGTACCCGTCGGCGCGATCGGGGCGCACCTCTACGAGCCCGACGGCGCGGTGCTGCGCGCCGGGCTGCTCGCTGCCCTGGCCACTCAGCTGCATGCCCGCACCGTGGATCCAACGATCGCCTACCTCACCGGTGAGGAACTCGTCGCGACCCCGTTTGCGCGCGGCTTCGCTGTTCACGACGTGATGCCGTTCTCCCTCAAAGCCCTCACCTCCTATCTGCGCCACCACCGCATCGGCGTGCTGGAGATCAAGAAACGCGGCACCGCCGTAGAACCGGAGGAGCTGCGCCGGAAACTGCGTCCACGTCGTTTCGGCGATGGTTCCGCGACACTGATCCTCACCCGTGCCGCGGGAGAGCAGGTAGTGATCGTGGCGCAGCCGCATGACGCGAAGGGAGCCGCATGAACGACCTGACACCGCGTGGACGCGCCGCCGCTCTGCTGGCCGCGGTGCTGGCGCTTGTTTCGATCGTGGCTCTGGGCAGCGGCGCCGAGCACCGCGTGGTGCTGGCGACCCCGGCCGAAGGCTCAGCACAGTTCGAACCGCTGCAGAAGGAACCGGAAGTCTCTATGGAGCCAGACCTGGTCCCCTCGGATCAGCCGGAGCCCGAGCAGTTGAAGCAGACCACCCTGAGTGCGTCGATCATGACGCTGCTGATGGTGGGCGGCGCCGCAGGCCTCCTGCTGCTTATCGTCTGGATCCTGCGGCGCGCCGCCCAGCTGCGCACGCGCACCACCCCGTCGGCCCCGGAGGTGGATGCGGAGGCGCAGCTCAGCGCCCAGGAGGCGGAGGAGGCTCTCACCGCTGCGCGGGAGCGGCTTGAGACCGGGATGGATGTGCGTGACGCCGTGGTCACGAGTTGGCAGACTCTGGAGGCGATGATCGCCGAAACCGGTGTGCGTCGCACAGAGTCGCAGACCACCCGCGAGTACGTGGTCACGGTGCTGGGCGGCCTCGCGCTGGATACCGACACCATTGGGCGTTTCGCGGATCTGTACCGCCGTGCCCTGTTCGACGCGAACCCGCTCACGGACGCGGACCTCGACCAGGGGCGTGAACTGCTCGAGGATCTCACCACCCAGATCCGCGAGCTGCGGCAGGAGGCGACGCGATGATCCATGAGCTGCGCGTCCTGCTGCGGTGGGCGCTGATCCTGAGCTTGGCTGTTGCGTTCATCGTGGTGGTCCTCTCCCGCTTCGCCCTGGTGCTCGATCCGGT
Organism: Brachybacterium timonense; assembly: GCF_900258505.1. GTDB lineage: Bacteria > Actinomycetota > Actinomycetes > Actinomycetales > Dermabacteraceae > Brachybacterium > Brachybacterium timonense. The sequence goes on along the minus strand of NZ_LT984895.1, from coordinate 805,219 downwards.
GATCCCGGTGAGCATCGCCCTGGCGCTGGCCACGATCGTGTGGCTCGCCTCCGCGCCGACGGATCGCGACGACGCCCTCGGCACACCATCGCTGCAGACCGATGTGACCGATACCCCGCCGCACGGCGATGACCTGGCCGTGCGCCGATTGGAAGACATGATCGACGGCGCCCAGCCGCACCGACGCATGACCGGGCGGGCACTCGGCCAGGTGCTCGGCGATATCGCTGATGACCGGGAGCATCGCGAGGGCGCCGCACCGCTGAGCGCTCCCCTGGCCCGCCTCATTCGTGACGCTCGCTCGACCGATCCGGACGCTCCAGAGATCGGCGCCATCGACCAGCGCACCCTGCACCGCTATCTGAGAGAACTCTCCGCACCACCTCAGGAGGACCGATGACCACCGAGCCCACCCCGCAGGCGATGACCATCCCGGAGGCCTCGACGCTCAGCAGCGCGGTGCTGGACGCCGTCGAACAGGCTGTGGTGGGCAAACGCCCGGCGCTCGAGCTGGTGCTCGCCGGCATCCTCGCGGGCGGCCACGTGCTGCTGGAGGACATGCCGGGCCTCGGCAAGACCCTGGCCGCGCGATCCTTCGCGCAGGCGCTGGGGCTGCCCTTCACCCGCGCGCAGTTCACCCCGGATCTGCTGCCCGCAGACATCACCGGCTCCGAGGTGTTCGACCAGCGCACCGGTGACTTCACCTTCCGCCCCGGGCCGGTGTTCACCGGTCTGCTGCTGGCCGACGAGATCAACCGCACCCCGCCGAAGACCCAGTCGGCCCTGCTCGAGGCGATGCAGGAGAAACAGGTCACGGTGGAGGGCACCACGCGCCCGCTGCCACGTCCTTTCCACGTGCTCGCCACCGCCAATCCGGTGGAGCATGAGGGCACCTATCCTCTGCCGGAGGCCCAGTTGGACCGCTTCCTGCTGCGGCTCTCCTTCGGGTATCCCACCGCGGAGCAGGAGTGGGAGGTGGTCGCCCGCCGCATCGGTCGACGCACCGAGGAGCAGTCGGTGCCGCAGGTCACCGACCCTGCCGGGCTGATGGGGGCGCAGGGCGCTGTCGAGGATGTCCACATTGACGATGCCGTGGGCGCCTATGCGGTCTCGCTCGTCGCGGCCACGCGGTCGCATGCGCATGCGCTCGTGGGCGCCTCGCCGCGCGGCACTCTGGCCCTGGTCACGTGTGCGCGAGCGCTCGCGGTGATCCGCGGCCGCGACTATGTGATCCCGGAGGATGTGAAGGATCTGGCCCATCCGGCGCTGGATCACCGTGTCACGGTGCGGCCTGAGCTGTGGCTGCAGTCGATCACGGGCAGCACCATCATCGACTCCGTGCTGGCCGACGTCCCCGTGCCGGCAGCCCGCCCGGCCGATGACACCGCGGCGACCGCTGAGACGCCCCACCGCCCGTGATGCGCCGCACCGACACTCTGGACCTGGTGCCGCTCAGCCGCAGCGCCGCCCCGCTTCAGCCACGTCCCACTCCGGCGCTCACCCGCGCCGTCGTCGCTGGCTGCTCGGTGGCGCTGCTCGCGCTGCTGGCTGGCCGGCCGGCCCTGCTGCTTCTTGCGGTGCCGCTGCTGGCCTGGGCGGCGATCGCCCGTGCGCGCCACACAGCCACCCACCAGGACCACGGGGTGCCCGGCCCGCTGGTGCGCACGAGCGCCCGCTCCCTCACCGAGGGGTCCGGGGCGGCGATCGAGGTGACCACCGTCTCGGGGTTGCTCACAAGCGTGACGCTGCCGCTGTCCCCGGCGGCAGACCTCAACCCGCCGCACGGCTCGCTGTGCGCCGACGGGCAGACGCGGTTCTCCCTGCTCGCCCACCGGTGGGGGCGGCTCGAGGTGGGGCCGATGCACGTGATGGTGCTGGATCCGCTGGCCGCCCACCGCGCCCAGACAGAGCTGGCAGCCGCCGCGCTGCAGGTGATCCCCGCGGCATCCGTGCTGGAGGCCACCACAGCGGTGCCCACGCCGATCGGGATCAGCGGCGTACACCTGTCCTCACGCCGCGGCGACGGGACGGCGCTCGCTGACGTGCGCGAGTTCCGCCCCGGCGATCGTCTGGCCCGGATCAACTGGCGGGTCACCAACCGCACGGGCCGAATGCACACGAATGCGACCTACACGGAGCAGGACACCGACGTCCTCGTCGTCACCGACACCCTGGCGGACATCCCACCGGCCCCGGGCGTCGGTACGCATCCCCCGTCGAGCCTGGACCTCACGATCCGGGCGACCACTGCTGTCGCCCGCCACTATCTGAGCATCGGCGACCGGGTGGCGTTGCACGACCTGGGCTACTTGATCGGGCCGGTTCGTCCGGGAACGGGGCCGCGGCAGCTACGCGTCCTGGTGGACGTGCTGTCGCGGGCGAAGCGCGGCAGCACGGGTCGCACCGCCACCGCCCGTCGGCTGCGTTCGGTGCGGACCGGAACGCTCGTGGTGGTGTGCTCGCCGCTACTGGCACCAGCGGCAATCGAGCAGGTCTCCACGCTGCTGGCGCTCGGCGGCGATGTCGTGGTGATCGATACCCTGCCGCCGTCGCTCGGATCGCCGGAGCATGTTGCGCGTTCAGCCCGTTCGCACGAACCGCCGCGGGCACGCCGCTACTGGGCGGAGGCCTGGGCGCTGCGGCGCCTGCAGCGTGAGCGCATTCTGCGGGAGCTGCGGGAGGCGGGCGTGCCGGTCACCCGGTGGGATGGCCCTGGATCGCTCGCCCCGGTGCTGCTGTCTCTGGCCCAGATGCGGTCCGCTCCCCGGATGAGGAGGTCCTGATGCACGCCGTTGTCGACGCGATCGCGTCACAGCTCGGGCGGATCACCGAGATCTCGAGGTCCCAGTGGCTGCTGCGCGGCCTTGCCGCTGCCGCGGTGATCGGCGCTCTGCTGCTGATCGTGCCAGGCGGCCCCTTCGTGGGGATGGTGGAGACGACGGTGTCGCTGCTGGTGCTCATCCTGCTGCTGGCGCAGAGCCTGGACCCCGACTCCGATGCCGGCTGGGTGCTGTTCGTAGCGCTCGCCCTGTTGGCTGCGGTGCTGCCCGAGCAGGGCGCTGCCTCGCTCGCCCTAGCCGGGCTGCTGCTCCTGGTGGCGCACATGGCGTGGGCATGGGCAGCGACCGTCCCTGTGCATGGGCGGGTCGGCCGCTCCGCATGGCGACTGTGGGGCCGCGCCGCGGTGCCGGTGGTGGTCGCCTCGATCGCGGCGGGCGCGGTGGTGCTGGGGATCGGCCTGATCACGATGCCGTCATGGATGGTGCTGGTAGGAACGATCGCGCTGGTGGCGCTCGTAGTCGTGCTCACCCCGCTCGTCGTGCCCTCCCGTCGGCGTTGACGAGCGGCGTACCGTGGCCGCCATGTGGCAGATGATGGACCTCCTGTACGGGCACAAGAAGCAGATGGTTGCGGCGGCTGATGCGCTGCCGGGCCGCGAGGCGTACCCGTATCCGCTCGCGCGCGAGCATCTCGTGCTGGGCACCGACATGCTGGGCCCGGACGCACCCGCGAATCCGACGCCCTGGCCGGAAGACACCGAGGAGATCATTCTGGCCGGCGGCTGCTTCTGGGGGATCGAACGGATCGCGTGGCAGGTCTCGGGGGTGCACACGACCTCCGCGGGATACGCGGGCGGTTTCACACCGCATCCCACCTACGACGAGGTGTTCTCCGCCCGCACGGGCCATGCCGAGGCGGTGCGCGTGATCTACCGTGGCGGGGAGCCCACGCTGCGTCGCCTGCTCGAGGAGTTCTGGCAGCAGCACGATCCGACCACCGCGATGCGCCAGGGCAATGACGTCGGCACCGAGTACCGCTCCGCGGTGTATTGGACGACGCCCGCGCAAGGTGAGCTCGTGCGTGCCTCCGCCGCCGCGTACCAGGAAGCGCTGCGCGAGGCGGGCCGCGGGGAGATCACCACCGAGCTCGCGCCGCTAGCAGAGGCAGGCTGCGGCGTCTACTACACCGCCGAGGCCGAACATCAGCAGTATCTGGCGCGCAACCCGATGGGCTACTGCAACCACGGTTTCACCGGCGTGGCATGCCGCCTGTGACGGCGCGTGAGCTGGGATCCTCGCTCTCCACCACCAGCTCCAGCTCATCGACCGCGGGTGGCGTCGGGTCATCGACAAGCGCGCCCAGCTCCGCCTCCCCCATATCCCAACCAACCGGGGTCTCCGCCTGGTCCGTCGTGGCAGTGACGGCAGCCAGTAACCCGTCGCTGATCAGCAACTCGAGCCGGTAGACGCGGCCGTCGCGGTCAAAACAGGCGGAGACCGGCCAGGTCTGCTGGCGGGGAACAGCTCGCGGCAGCGTCTGAAGCTGCGGATCCTCGAACACGAGCATGGTGTCGAAGAACGGCCGATCGCCCAGCTGCCTGACGTGCCCCAGCTGCTCACGGAGCGCGGCTGCGCCGGGCAGATCAGCTCCGTCGGCTCCGTCGACGGCGGGCGCGAGCATCGCCTCGATCACGGCGCGCAGCCGCGGGTCGAGCTCGCCGCGAAGCTCGTCCGTGATCGTGTGGGCAAGCTCGTGCCAGGCCTGCTCGTCCTCCACCTGACGGGATGCGAGCGCGTAGGTCGCCGCGGTCATGCCGGCGCCGAGGGCAGCGAAGATCCACCGCGGATGGGTGATGCCGAGCTCCCCGAGGCGCTTCTGCGCCCACCCGTCGAGCTCCTCCGCGGGCCCGGCGAGGGCGAGCGCCGCACCGGCGAGCAGCACGCTATCGGTGACCGGGTCGACGATCGGGTCCTCCCGGGCGAGGTCCGCGCCCACGGCGCCCGCCAGGGCGCCGGAGATCATGCGATGCCCTGTGCGCTGCCACGGGTCAAGACGGTGCGGATCCACCAGGCTGAACGCCCCCAGTGCAAGGGAGAAAGCGGTGCCGCGCAGCACTCGGGAGCTCAGGGGAACGTCCCCGATCAGCCGGGCGGCGCGCCCCAGGCGCACGGCGGGCGAGGTGAGGAGCAGACGTAGGCTCATGTGCGGATCGTACTTCCCCCACACGTCCGCCATGACCAGCGTTCCTCGTCTACTACCGTGGACGTCATGACACATGCCGCCACGGATGCTGATTCGGCTGCTGCTGAGTCACCGGCGCACCCGTCGTTGACCGCTCGATTGCGCCCCATGGCGGTGCCCGTGCTCATCGGCGTGATCGCCATGGTGCTGTACGGGCTGCTGGGGTGGCAGCAGTGGCGGAACCTGGTCGCCCCGTCCTGGGATCTAGGGATCTTCACGCAGCTAGCAAAGGCGTACGGGGAGCTGCGAGCACCGATCGTGCCGATCAAGGGTGACGGCGCGAATCTGCTGGGCGATCATTTCCATCCGATCCTCGTGCTGCTCGCCCCGGTGTGGTGGATCTGGCCCTCAGGTCTTGCGCTGCTATGGACGCAGGCGGCGCTGTTCGGTCTGAGCGCTGTGCCGATCGCCCGCTGTGCCATGGAGCGCCTTGGCAGCTGGCCCGGCCTGGTGGTGGGCGTGGCCTACGCGCTGAGCTTCGGCCTGCAGTCAGCCGCGGCGGTGCAGTTCCATGAGATCGCTTTCGCGGTGCCGATGCTCGCCTTCTCACTCGTGGCGCTCGTAGAGAGGCGAATGGCGGCCGCGGTTCTCTGGGCGGCGCCGCTCGTCCTGGTCAAAGAGGACCTGGGGCTCACGGTCGCCATGCTGGGCGGCGTGATCGCGCTGTGGCACCGGCCGTATCGACGTGAGGGGATCGGGCTGGCCTGCTGGGGTGTGGGCTGGTTCGTGCTGTCTACCTTCGTGATCCTGCCGTTGCTGAACACAGGAGGGCAGTACGACTACACCGACAACCTTGCGGATCCGACATCCCTGCTGTGGCCCCCGGTGAAGTGGGCTACCGCTGCGATGCTGGTGATGGCCGCGGGAGTGATCGGCGCGCGCTCCCCGCTGATCCTGTTGATGCTGCCCACGCTCGCGTGGCGCTTCGCGGGGTCGGTGGAGTTCTACTGGGACTGGTACTGGCACTACAACGCGGTGCTGATGCCGATCGCTGCAGCTGCGCTACTGGATGTGCTCGGAGATCGGCGCACAGACCGCGTCGCGTCCCGGTGGACACGCCTGGTCGCCATCACGGCGATGGTCGCCGTGACCCTGGTGCCACTGGCCCGGATCCCGCTGCTGGATCTGGCGCGTCCGCAGAAATGGGATCTGACTTGGCGCGCAGCGCCCGCGGAGCGGGCGCTCGAGGCGGTGCCGGACGGGGCTGTGCTCGCCACCGAGATCACGCTGCTGGCGAAGGCTGTGCCTGACCATGATGTGCAGTGGCTGCACGGCGGGAATGCGCGTGTGCCGGACTGCGCGATCATCGATCGGTACGCGTTCTCCTGGGGCGGTCAGCCCCCGGAGGATCCGGCCCAGTGGGCAGCGGATCAGTGGCAGGTCCCCGTCCGCGTGGTCGTCGACGATGGCGGCTTCACAACGGTCTGCCGCGCGGACTGACAGCTGCCTGTGCCGGCACCCAACGGGTCACCGGCTCGGCACCCAGCGCGCATCGAGGCCGGCTGCGGCCCGGAACAGATACTGCCTCGGTCGCGCGATACGGCCGCGGGGTGCACGATGAGCCCGCGGGATGTCAGTCGGCGGTGTCTGCAGGACCGGATTCGCTGGAATCCGCCGTGGAATCCGGTGTGCTGGGTGATGGCTTAGCCGGGCCCTCGGGCTCATCGGAGGAATCACCCGGAGTGCTCGGGGCGGGGTTCGATGGCGTGTGGGATCCGCCCTCGTCGCCGGTGCTCGGGGAGGTCGGAGCGGGGTCCGCAGTCGGCGTGGTGCTGGGCGGTTCCTCAGGCGTCGGAGCGGTCGATGGTTCATTTCCGATGGAGTCGCTCCCGTCACTATCAGCGTCAGATGACGATCCGCCGCGGGCACCCCTGTGGTCGGAGGATCCACGACGCCTCTCATTCGCTCCGTTCCGGGTCCTGCCCTGCTGTTCGCGGCGCGTCGACTCCTCGCGGTCACCTCCGGATCTCCCGGAGATTCGCGCGGGCTGCGTGGCCGCACCCTCGCCCTGGTCCGCGCTGGGCTGTTCGTCGGCAGGCGTGGCATCACTCAGGTTCTGCTCATCCGCTGCTGGCGCTTCGGCCGACGCATCAGTGTCAGCCGTCGCAGCCTCGCTCGCCGCATCCTCCGTGGACTCAGCGGAGGCGGGCTCCGCGTCGCTCGGCGGTGTCGCCGGCGCGGTCACGGCGGCGGGGGTCGCTGCGTCACTCTCCCCTGCCAGCCCGCTCAGCGGACCGACGCCCGTCAGACCCAGGGCCACAATCGCCCCCACCAGCGCAAGCGAGCTGCCAGCGGCGATGATGCCACCGATACGACGGTTCTGCGTGATCGGTTGGCTCAGGCGCACTCCGGTGACGCGACGACGCACGTCCTCCCCCTTCTGCGATGCTGTGCCCCGGCGACATGCCGTTGGCCCGAACCTTACACAGGTCCGCGAAGTCCAGGCTAGCCCCGCTGACCAGCACTGGAGAACCCGCAGAGGTCCTGCCTTCGGCATGCGTTCGGTCACAGCGTGACCTCGCCGACACCGCCCCTACGGCTCAGGTCATGAACCCGGCCGCGTTCAGGGCACGTGCACGGTACGGCTGTGACGTGACGTGGGGGCGGCGAGCTGTTGGAGACGCCGACTGCGCGCCGCCTCGACCCAGAACCGGATCGGCGAGTAGCGCTCAGCGGCGAGTGCAAGGCGCACACCAGTCACAAGTGCCTGCGTGAGCGGGGTACGCGGCAGCCGCGCCAGTTCCGCGGCGTGTGCGGTGAGTTCGCGCTGCGCCCCGACGCTCGCCCAACGGATGGCCACCTGGGCGAGGCGGCTGTGGGTGTCGAGCACCGAGTGACCGGTACCGGGCACATCGAGGATGCTCGCCGCAGGCAGGCGTTCGGCGAGGTCATGCGCGATGCTCGGCGGGGTGACCAGGTCACGCCGACCGCTGAGGACGAGCACAGGCGCAGCGATCTGCCTCGACAGAGCGTGCAGGTCCCACGGTTCACCGTCGAAAGGCGGCACAGCGCGGGAGCGTTCGCCAGCCAGCTGCAGTGCGTCCAGCGGCTGCCCGTCGGCGTGGTGCCCACTGCCGAGCTCAGTGTGGAGGATCCGCGCCACCAGATCATGCTCGGTGACATAGGGCGTGGACTGCAGCCACCCCTGGGCGAGCACCTGCCGCACGCTGGCGAAGGTGAGCTGACCGCGCCCGAGCCCGAGCAGGTCCACCAGATCACGCACCGCGTCGAGGCCGGAGTGCTCGTGCACGGCGAGCAGCACAGGCCCTGCACGTCGGCCGTCGAGACTGCCGTCGGCCACAAGCCGTCGCACGGTCGCCGCCAGGGTGTCGGTGCCCGGCACGGTGCCTTCCCAGTACGCGGCGCGCAGCGCCTGCTGCGAGACCAGCTCGTCATCCGCGGATGTCAGCGGCGAGTCGAGCACCAGACCGTGCACGCGCTCGGGGTGCAGCGCTGCGAGGGCTTGCGCGAGGTACGCGCCGTAGCCCACGCCGTACACCGCCGCCGACGTCACGCGGGCGTGGTCGAGCACGGCCACGATGTCACGCAGCACCTGCGTCAGCTGCATCGAGCGGGCCGGGAGGTCGTGCCCGGCGGCGTCGAGGCGGGACAGGCCCACGCCGCGATGCTCCATCATGAGCACGTCCACGCCAGCGCTTGCGAGGGAACGCCGCAGCGCATCGTAGGGCAGCACGGAGGCTGCGGCGGGGCCGTCGGGCAACACGAGCACGGGCACGGCATCCGGGCGCCGCTGGCCGGGGCGCGGGGTCATCCGTGCGTACCGCAGCGGGAACAGGCGGGTGTCCTCGCGGGAGATCTCGCGGTAGACCGTCATCAGGTCATTGCGGATCTGCAGCAGGTCATCCTGTCCTGCACGGTCCAGCAGCTCGCGAGCGCGGCTCATGATGCGGGGCGCTCACTCCCGATGGTGTTCCACAGGAACGTGTACATGAGTGCGTTCATGCGGGCCGCCTGCTCATTCGTGGCGGCGCCGCCGTGACCACCCTCGATGTTCTCCCACGAGCGCACGTTCGCGCCGAGCGATTCGAGCGCGGCGGTGAATTTGCGGGCATGACCGGGGTGGACGCGGTCATCGCGCGTGGAGGTGAGCACGAAGGCGGGCGGGTACTGCACACCCTCACGCAGCAGGTGATACGGGCTGAAGGTGCGGATGTACTCCCAGTCGGCGGTGTCGGGGTCGCCGTATTCGGCCATCCACGAGTAGCCGGCCAGCAGGTGCGAGTAGCGCTTCATGTCCAGCAGCGGCACCTGAATGATGACCGCACCGAACAGATCGGGATACTGGGTGAGCATGTTGCCGGTGAGCAGGCCGCCGTTGGAGCCACCGCGCACGGCAAGATGCTGCGCATCGGTCACGCCGCGCGAGATCAGGTCACGGCCCACGCTCGAGAAGTCTTCGTAGGCGCGGTGGCGGTTCTCCTTGAGTGCCGCCTGATGCCAGCGGGGGCCATACTCGCCGCCGCCGCGGATATTCGCGAGCACGTACGTGCCGCCGCGCTCCACCCACGCTTTGCCCACGACGCCCAGGTATGCGGGAGTCACGGAGATCTCGAAGCCGCCGTAGCCGTACAGCAGGGTGGGCGACGGCTCACCCTCGGGCCGGTCGGCGCGGCCGATCTCGAAGTACGGGATCCGGGTGCCGTCGTCGCTGGTCGCGAAGTGTTGGGTGACCTGCAGGCCGTCGGCGTCAAAGCGTGCGGGGGCGGATTTGATGACCTCGGGGGCTGCCGGGTCCGTTCCGGCTGCCGCTGCCCCGTCGGGGCCGCCCTCCGCCACTGCCCCGTCGGCCCCGGCCACACAGGGCACAAGGTCGGCGAGCAGCAGTCGGGTCGGCTCGATGAAGCTGGTGACGGTCAGCCACAGCTCGTCAGTCTCGTCTCCGTCCACGGCGGCGACGACGAGCGATCCCTCCAGGTCGGGGAACAGGTCGCGGCCTCGCCACGTGCCGTCGGCCTGACGAGTGTGCACCTCCAGACGATGCACAACGTCCTCGAGGATGGTGAGGACGACGGTGTTGCGAGTGAGCGTCGCGTTCTCGAGCGAGCTGTTCGGCGTCGGCTCGAACAGGCAGCTCAGCGAGTCGGTCTCGCCACGCAGGTAGGCGTCAAAGTCGCCCACGACGAAGGAACCGCCGGGGAAGGTTCGCTCCCCCACCGTCCAGTCACTGCGCGGGGTGAACACGGCGAGGTCGCGGTGCGCGTTAACTTCGAGGTCGCGCGGCACATCGATGGTGACAACTGCGGGCGGATTCTGGGTGCGGTCCAGCAGGTGGAAGCTTGCGTCGTAGAAGGCGTGCATCTGGATGATCCAGTCACGCTCGTACCCGGGGGTGGACTCGTGTCCGACGAACACGGACATGTCGTTGACATCAGCCTCGAAGACGAGTTCGGCATCGGCGAGCTGCTGGCCGCGCCGCCAGATCCGCACCTGGCGGGGGTAGCCGGAGGAGCTCATGGTGCCATCACCGAAGTCCGTGGCGACAAGCACGGTGTCCGCATCCAGCCAGGCCACGCTGCCTTTGGACTCGGGGCGGGAGAAGCCGTCTCCGCCCTCGTCGAGCGGGGTCACGAACTGTTTCGTCTCGAGGTCGAATTCACGGGTGACGTCGGCGTCGGAGCCGCCGCGCGAGAGATTTACCAGCGCCCTGCGGTAGGGCTCGCCCTCGGCCGGGCGCAGCAGGGAGGCGCCATGCCACACCCAGTTCTCCCCTTCGTCGGCATCCAGGGCGTCGAGGTCAAGCAGCACCTCCCACTCGGGGTCGTCGGTGCGATAGGACTCCAGGGTGGTGCGTCGCCACAGGCCGCGCGGATGCTCGGCGTCGGTCCAGACGTTGTAGAGCAGATCTCCGCGCTTGGTGACCGCTGGAATGCGATCGGCGGCATCGAGAATCTGGCAGATCTCCTCCTGCAGCACCCCTGCAAGGGAGGCGCCGTCGGCACTGCGCGGGTCCGGTACGCCGTCGAGCTCCTGCTCGGCACGGGCATTGCGTTCGCGCACCCAGGCAAGCGCATCCTCACCGGTGACGTCTTCGAGCCACTGGTGCGGGTCGGTGCTGCCGTCGGGCGCGGGCAGGGCGGCGTCGGTCATCTCTGTGCTCCTTCAGGTCCTTCGAGGTGGTCATGGCGCATCCGCCAGGCGCCACCCGGTCGAGAGTCAGCGGACGTGGCACGTGCGACGACTGTGGCGCGCTGGTACCCATCCGGCGAGGTCATGCGCTCCAGCCTACTGAACAGCGACGGGTGTGAGGTCCGCATGGGAGACTGCGCGCATGGAACGCCGTCACCTGTTCGCTCTCGCTTCACCTGTCGCGCTGATGGCGCTGGGAGCCTGCGCCGGACCCGACGGTTCGACGGGCGGCGATGGCGCAGGCGGTGGCTCCGAGGGCTCGGCGCCGTCGGACAGCGGCGCCGCCCCGTCGGATGACGGCTCAGCAACGGGCACCTCCCCCAGTGGTTCCGACGACGGGACAGAAGGATTCGCATCGGACAGCGGCGGCGACACGGATGATCCTGCCCGCGCTGCGCTCGAGGCGATGAGCGACCGCGAGATCGCGGGGCAGCTCGTGCTCGTCGGCGTCATGGCCGGTTCTGCACCTTCCGCGACGCTCGCCACCGAACATCACGTCGGCGGGTATTTCCTGCTCGGCGTCTGGAAGAGCGCCCAGGCAGTGCGCGATGTGGTCTCTGCGGCGCGTGATGCGCACGCCAACGGGGTTGCGCCGCTGCTGGCCGTGGATCAGGAGGGCGGCAGCGTCCGCATGCTGCGCGGCGACGCCGCCACGCGCACAGCGTCAGCGGAAGACCTCGGAACGCAAGGACCTGAGGCGGTCCGCGAGGCATACACAACGATCGGCCAGGACCTCGCTGAGCTGGGTCTCGACTGCGCACTGGCGCCTGTCGCGGATGTGGTGGATGAGGCGTTGGGCGATGACAACGCCCCGGTGGGTGAGCTCGGCCGCGGATTCGGCACCGATCCTGATCACGTCGCCGGGTGCGTGCGCGCTGCTGTGGAGGCGCTGACCGCGCAGGGCGTGGCCGCGACCGTGAAGCATTTCCCCGGCCTTGGCCGCGTCGCCGAGAACACCGATCATGCGGCCGACGGCATCATCGATGACGCCACCGCACCCGGTGATCCGATGCTCGCGCCGTTCGCGGAGGGCATTGACGCCGGCGCCGAGCTCGTCATGGTCTCTTCCGCGATCTACCCGCAGATCGAGCCGGAGGTGCCCGCCATGTTCTCCCGTGCCGCGGTGACAGATCTGCTGCGCGGCGATATGGGCTACGACGGACTCGTGATCACCGATGACATCGGTTCCGCGGCGGCCGTGGCGCACGTGCCGGTGGCCGAACGCATCACCCGCCTGCTCGACGCTGGCGGTGACGCCGTGCTGACGGCAGATCCGTCGATCACCGCAGAACTCGTGGATGCGGTGGAGGCCTACGCGGCAGCGGATCCGGCTAAGCGGGAGCGGGTGCGCGAATCAGCGCTGCGCATGCTGGGGGTGAAGCTCAGTCCCCGTCGAGGGTGATCAGGTGATTGACCGGGCTGTGGGCGCTGTGCCCGGCACGGGAGATCTCCCAGTCGCGGGCGTTGTCGATGGCGCTGGCCAAGAATTCGCGTGCAGAGGCCACCACGGTGAACATGTCGTCGGCGGTGCCTTCTTCTCCGATCTCGTCGAGCTCGCCGGCGCGATCGAACTCCTCCAGACGCGCCAGCTGAGCGGTGATCGCGGCGGACAGCGTGTCGCCGGCACCGCGGGGATGACGCCCAGGCACGCGCTCGGCACGCAGCAGATCGGTGCCGCCCTCATGCACGATCACGTCCACGGCATCCTCGCCCGGCAGCCCACCACCGGTGACGAGCACGGCTTTCGGGCCGAGCCCGGCGAGCGCCAGCGCCTGTTCGCGCACGGTTTCGATATCCGTGGCCACGGGGCGGCCGAGCAGCTGGGCGAGCTCAGCGATGTTCGGGGTGATCAGGTCCACGATCGGCACGATGCGCTCGCGCAGCGCACGGGCACCCTCTTCGGAGATCAGCGGGGACCCGTCGGTGGAGAGCATGACCGGGTCGCACACGAGAGTTCCCAGGCTGTCCCGGTGCGCCGTGATGGCGTCGGCAACAGCCTCCACCACGGCTGCGGAGCCGAGTGCACCGATCTTGGTGGCGTCGACGTACAGGTCGGAGACGACGGCGTCGATCTGGCTGCGCACCACGTCACCGGGCAGGTAGTGGATCCCACGCAGGCCGCGCGTGTTGATCGCGCTGATCATGCTCACGGCGGACGCACCGTAGACGCCCAGGGCTGTGAAGGTTTTCAGGTCCGCCTGAATACCGGCGGCCCCATCCGAGTCCGAAGCCGAGATCGTGAGGACAAGCGGCGGTCGCATGCTGGTTCCTGTCGTGGTCGGTGCGCGCGGCACGGTCGGTGAGCGGCATCGGTGAGCGTACCAAGGGGTCATGGATGCTCGTGCGACAATCAACCGCGGGTCCACCACAGGGGAAGGGGAGGTGTGATGGCCGAGGGACACTCACCGCAGGATGACCGTGACATGGGCCGTGGTTCGCACGACGGGTCGTCATCCTCCGACGCGTCGGCACTGCCGGACTTCGCCGCCGGCGGCTCGCATCGCTATGAGGGCTCCGCGTCTGCCGTCGGCGCCCATGGCCCGGCGACCCTCGGGGAACCGACGGAGCGGGCACGCCGCCGTGCCCGAGGCACGATCATCGCCGTGATCAGCGGCTGCGTTGTACTGCTGGGCGTGCTGGCCCTCGTGCTGTCACAGACCGTGTTCCGCTCCGTGCTCGAGGATCCGCCGACGACGGCGGGCGGTGGCTCCGCCTCGCCGCGCAACGCAGAGGGCGGCGGCGAATATGTGCCGGATCCGAACGACCCCGAGCTGGCGCCTCCCCCGCCGCTGTTCACCCAGGCTCCCACGACCGACTGCTACGTCCCCAGCAGCGGCCGCACGGGCACGGGCAGCAGTCAGAACACCATGCGTGGGGGCGGCCTGGAGTTCACCTACCCGGATACATGGGACTATCCGTGGTACGGCGGTGGCGTCCCCTATCTGACGGATATCGGTGCGCAGGCACGCAATGTTGAGGGCAGCTGGTACAGCGTGGTCAACGTGGGAGCCGTGGAGTTCCCGGAATCCGAGGGCGGGTACCCGGGCATGGAGCGCGCGGCCGTGGCCATCTTCCAGTGCTACGCCACCACAGCGGGCGTCATCTCACACTTCGGTGAGCATCCCACCGTGACCGACTATCGGACCGAGTCGACCACGGTGGACGGTCATCCGGCCTGGATCGTGCAAGCCACGTACCATTTCGAGGACCCCGACATGCTCAGCAGCACGAGCGCGTCGGTCGTCACCTCAATCGTGGTGGAGGGCCCTGATGGCCCCAGTGCGCTGGCCAGCGACGTCGCTGCCGATCACGAGGACCACGTGGCGGAGCTCGAGGAGATCATCAGCAGTCTGAAGGTCGTCTCGTGAGCGGGACATCCGAGCACAGGGAGCACGGGGAGCACGGGAGGGAGCATCGATGAACACGACGGGACCGGTCACCGGGCCGAACCAGGGACGCAGCACCACGCCGGGGTCGAGCGGCCATGCGCTGCTGATCGGCGGCATCGCCTTCGCGCTGGTGTTTCTGCTGATCGTGGGCGGCACCGTGATGTTCCTGGTGCTGCGCAGCGGTGGCGGATCTCCCGGTGCCGGGGGGCGCACCGGCGGCGAGGTGACGTCGACCCCGCCGGAGGACTCGGACAGCCCGACCCCGTCGCCGAGCTCGGAGACACCCTCGGCCTCCCTCAAGCCGAGTGAGGACGGCGACTGGTGCTGGTCGCCAGAGAATCAGGAGCGGGTCTCAACGAATCCTTCCGGCAAACTGCGCGGCGGCAGCCTGGACATCATCCCGCCGCCCACGTTCGACATGCGCACCTCAGTACCGCTATGGGCGTTCACCACCGATGCGCAGACCGCAGGTATCGCCGTCGAGTCGACCTGGAGTTCATCGGTGACGGTGGGGCGCCTCCAGTGGCAGGACGGCTACGAGTACCCCGGCGATGAGGTCGCCTCGCAGCGTCTGATCAACTGCGTCTCGACGTCACCGGGTGTGTGGGGGTCGGGCAAGGGCCGCAAACTGAGCGACATCGTGACGGAGCCGGTCACGATCAACGGCATCGGCGGCTACCGCAGCACGGCAACCCTGTCTCTGGGGGATCCGCCGCCGCTGAAGGCGACCGACTCCTACACGCTGACGGTGTACGTGCTGGACACCGACGGCGGGCCGAGCGTGCTCGCTGCCGAGATCGCGACCGGGGTGAAGGCTCACGAGGAGGGCCTGAACTCAGTCGTGGAATCGGTGACCGAAGTACGCTGAGCCGCTCACACGACCGCCGAGGCAAGTCGGCAGACGTTGTCCAGGAGGGCCATCACGCGCGGCCTGCGCTGCCATTCCTCGAGCGTGAGCTCCCGGCTGCGGGCGCGGTAGGCGGCTTCCACCTCGCGCATCTTCTGCATGAAGTCGCTGCCTCCCACCATCATCGAGCTCTCCATCTGCAGCAGGAATGAGCGGATATCCATATTGGAAGAGCCGATCACGGTGACGGACTCGTCGATCGTGATGTGTTTGGCGTGCAGGATCGTCGGCGCGCGATACAGCTGGATCCGCACCCCAGCCTCGAGAAGCTGCGTGTAGTACGAGCGCTGGGCGTGGAAGACCAGGAACTGATCACCGATCTCAGAGACGAACAGCTCGACGTCCACACCGCGCCGTGCGGCCGTGATCAAGGCGCCGAGCATCGACTCGTCAGGCACGAAGTACGGGCTCACCGCCACAATCCGTTCGGACGCGGAGTAGAAGAGCTGATTGAACAGCAGAAGGTTGTTCTCGAAGACGAAGCCGGGGCCGCTGGGGACGAGCTGACACTCATAGGTGCCGGAGGTGTCGCGTGGCGTGCGCACCACGGACTCGAGCGAGAGGGTCTGCCCGGATTCGTAGTACCAGTCGATCGCGAACAGCAGGTTCATCTCGGAGACGATGGGGCCGTGCAGCCGCGCCATCGTCTCCTGCCAGTGCAGCCCGCGGCGTTTGTTCGCCCGGGAGTTGTAGTGCGAGGCGATGACGTTCTGGCTGCCCATCCATCCCACCTGGCCGTCCACGAGCAGCAGCTTGCGGTGGTTGCGCAGGTCGGGGCGTTGGAAGGCGCCGTCGCTGAACGGTTTCAGCGGCATCATCGGGTAGTGCTCGATACCGTGCTCGTCCAGGAAACGGCGCATGCGCCGGTAGGGCTTGCCGTGATGGAGCGAACCGAAGTGGTCGTACAGCACACGCACGTCCACGCCGCGCGCGCGAGCATCCGCGAAGGCCTCGAACAGTTCGCTGGTCGCGTCGTCGAGCACCATCGTGTAGAAGAGCGCGTGCACCTGGTCCTCGGCGTCGCGCACGTCAGCGGCCATAGCGGCGAGCGAGGCGGCGTAGTCGATCTCCAGGTCCGCGCTGTTGTTGCCGGTGAGCGGGAAGGCGCCGAGTTCCTTGTTCAGCCGGACGGCGGACTGCAGCCAGGAGGGGACGTCCTCATCGAGTTCGCCGTCTGGGATGGTCTCGGCTCGCACACGCATGAGGCGGTTGATCGCCACCTGCTTCTCGCGGCGTTTGCGTGGCAGCTCTGCCTTGCCCAGCATCAGGTAGAGGGGGAAGCCGACGATCGGCACCACCATGATCGCCAGCAGCCAGGCAAGTGCGGATCCGGGGCGGCGGTTGCGCGGCACGACCACGATCGCGATCACGCGCAGCACGGCGTCAAGCGCCCAGTATCCGTAGGTGAGCAGGCCGAGCCAGTGCTCCTGTACCCACTGCCAGAACTCGGCCATGGTCTCCTCCAGCGCTTGCCGTCAGCGCTCACGGTTCAAAACGACGACGGCGGGCTCCGAGAGTTCGGAACCCGCCGGACGATGGCCGCGGCTGCTCAGCCGCGGCGACTACGGGTCAGTTGTCGCGGAAGATGGCGATGATCCGCAGGATCTCGATGTACATCCACACCAGGGTGGCGGCCACACCGAAGGCACAGCGCCAGGCGTAGACCCGCGGCACACCGCCCTGGGCGGCGTCGCGCACCTGCTCGATGTCACTGGTGAGGCTGTAGGACGCCATCACCACTGCGAGACCACCGATGATCAGGCCGAAGAGGCCGCTGCGGAGGTCATTGCCGGTGATGAGCAGATAGACGATGTTGAAGAGCACGAAGCCCAGGTATGCGAGGATCGCGAAGCTGAACACCTTGGTGAGCAGCGGCGAGGTGCGCAGAATACCCAGGTTGGTCAGCAGCAGAATGACGCCGGCCACCATGAAGGTGGCGACCACGGCCTGCAGCGCGATGCCGGGGTAGGCGGTGTACTCGAACACGGAGCTGATACCGCCCAGCAGCAGCCCCTCGAACACGGCGTAGGCGATCACAGCAATCGCCGAGGGCTTCTTCTTGAAGCCGTTGATCAGCCCGGTGATGAGCCCACCGATCACACCGATGATGCTCGCGCCCATGGCGATGACCAGCCCGATCTGCATGCCGGTGGGGCCGCCGACGAGGGACAGTACGAGCGGGAGGAGGCCCACAGCGAATCCGGTCACCACGATGATCCCGAGGGTGACGCTGATGGCGTTGAGCGCGTCCCGCATGGTCATCCGGCCGGTGTCGTGTCCGGTGGCCGACGGGCGGGCGTACATGGCCTCGAGGTTGTCGTAACCGTTCTGTGTACGGCCGGTCTGCTGCGGCGTGAACTCGCTGGCCCACTGCGTCTGCTGGGGCCCGCCATAGTGCGGGCCGCCCTGCTGTGGCGCATCGTGCGATGCGTCCCCGTATCGTGCCCCCTGCTGCACGGCCTGATCGCGGCCGAAGATGATGTTGTGGCGCGCCATGGCTCTCCTTCGTCGATGCGGCTCCAGGGCCACTGTAACCGCAGGTGGTCTGCCGTGTCTGTCCGTGCGCTGGGTATTCGCCATGAGCGCAGAGTCACGGGCGCACCGGCTCGCGCATCTCGAGGTGCACGGCGCTGAGCTGTGCCTGCCGCCGTCGAGCGCGGATACGAATCAGGACCAGCACCACGATGAGCACGGCGTAACCGGTGGTGGCCACAAGCGCACCCACCACCGTCGGCGCTGTGAGACCGAAGCCCGCCGCAATCACTCCACCACCGAGCAGCGCCCCGAGAGCGTTGGCGACGTTGAAGGCGGCATGGTGCAGGGAGGCGCCGAGCATCTCGGACCGGCCCGCCACCCGCATGAGCCAGGCCTGCATGGCGGGGCTGAGCATGGCGTGCGCCAGGTTCACCAGCACGAAGGTCACGAGCAGTCCTGCCGGGGAGCCGACGGAGAGAACCAGCGCGATCATCGCGACGATGTACACCGGGAAGGCCCCCAGCAGGGTGCCGTTCAAGGAGCGGTCGGCCAGCACGCCGCCGACCACGTTGCCGATGGTCATGCCGCCACCGGCGGCCGCAAGCAGCCACGGCACGAACGCCGGGGATGTGCCCGATACCTGCGTGGAGATGTCGGCGATGTAGCTGAAGACGGTGAAGGAGCCGGAGAAGCCGATCGCGGCGATGAGCACCACGGCCCACAGCTGCACGCGTCGGAAGGCGCGCAGCTCGTCAATGACCCGTCGGCCTTCGGGGCGGTGATGCTCGGGAACGGTGGCCACGAGCATCGCGGCGGTGGCGGCGAAGACAGCAGCGATCAGCAGGTAGGAGGCTCGCCAGCCGACGGCCTGCCCGATCGCGGTGAGGGCGGGAACGCCCACGAGGTTCGCGACGGTGAGGCCACTGAGCGCGAGCGCGGCGCCTTTGCCCTGGCTGCCGGGGCCCATCAGCGAGGAGGCGATGAGCGCCGCGACCCCCAGGTAGGCGCCATGCGGCAGCCCGGCGAGGAAGCGGGCGAGAACGGTGCTGTCGAAGGAGGGCATCAGTCCGGACAGCGCAGTGGAGACGACGAGCATCCCGGCGAGCAGGATGATCAGCGCCCGACGGTTCCAGCGCACCGCCAGCAGGGACAGCAGCGGGGCGCCGACGACGACCCCCAGTGCGTAGGCACTGATGGCGTGCCCGGCCTGGGCAAGCCCCTGTTCGGGCGCGGATGCCATGAGGTCAGGCAGCAGGCTGTGGGCGAGCTGCGGCAGCAGACCCATGGTCACGAACTCTGAGCAGCCGATCCCGAATCCGCCCAGCGCCAGGGCGAACAGTGCCATTCGCCGCCGGCTCGGACCAGGGATCGCGCCGGTGACGATCGATGCACTCACGGCGTCACGATAGAACCGCAGACGGTCATCAGCGAAGGGCCTGTTGCCCTCTCGACCACGTCGAATACGTCACAGCCACAGTGCTGGCCGGTGCCTGTGCAGTGCGAGCGTCCCCCTCGTGTGCACGGCGCTTCCCCCTCATGCGCACCAGCCCCTGGCGCAGCCGGATCAGGCCGACGGACGCGCGCCGAACACGGCCGACCCGAGCCGCACGATGGTGGCCCCTTCTTCGATCGCGATCTCGAGGTCGGCGCTCATGCCCATGGACAGCTCGGCGATCGCCGGATCGGCGAGGTCTTCGCGCAGGGAGCGCAGCAGACGCAATGAGGCGCGAACGGCCTGCTCGTCGGTCGTGTTCGCACCGATGGTCATGAGGCCGACGGGGCGCAGCCACGGATCCTCATGCAGACGCGCTGCCACATCCGCGATCACCTCAGGACGCGGGGCGTACCCGCCCTTGGACTCCTCGCCCGAGGTGTTGACCTGGATCAACACGTCCTTGGGCGTGCCAGCAAGGCCCGCACGACGCGAGAGTGCTGCGGCGATGTCGTCACGGTCAACGCTGTGGATCAGATCAGCGAAAGCCACCACGTCGCGGGCTTTGTTCGTCTGCAGGCGTCCGATGAAGTGCCGCGGCACTCCGTTGTCGCGCACCAGGGGGTCGTTGTGCTTGGCGATCTCCTGAGCGCGGTTCTCCCCGACGGCGATTCTCTGTCCGCGCTCACCCAGCAGCTCAACGGCTGCCGCGATCTGCTGCGGCGTGCGGGTCTTGGTGGCCAGCAGCAGCAGAATCTCAGCACTGTCACGACCAGCGCGGTTCGACGCGGTCGCGATGCGGTCGAGCACGGCATCGACGCGTTCGGGCAGAACGGCAGTGGTATTGCGGTCGGGGTCGGCGTGATCGGTAGCGGGGGCCATGGTCTCCTCTGCAGCAGGATGTGTCGCGGGTGCGGGTCGCGCGTCCAACGTCGTGCCCCCAGCGGGACTCGAACCCGCACTGCGCCGATTTTAAGTCGGCTGCCTCTGCCGATTGGGCTATAGGGGCATTCGCTATGCGAGCCCCCAGCCTATGCTGGAGCGGTCATGTGCGCTGCGATCAGGTCTCTCGCCGATGCGCTGCGCCGGTTCGGCGATGACCGACTGGTGGAGCTTCTGCGCGCACGCCCGGATCTGGCCTCGCCTGTTCCGCAGGGCATCTCACCGCTGGCTGCGCGCGCGGCCGGAGCGGGGTCGGCTCGTCGAGCCCTGGGCGCCCTCACGCTGCCGCAGCTGCACCTGGTGGAGGCGCTCGCCGCAATGGAGGACGGGGTTTCGCCGTCGTCGCTCGCGCAGGCGGTCTCCGCGACGCCGCAGGAGATCAGCCCCGCCCTGGAGCGGCTGCAAACGCTCGCGCTCGTCTGGGGTGAGGACGAGCTGCATCTGCTGCGCCCCCTGCGCGAGGGGTTGCGCTCTGCCCGAGTGCGCCGCACCTACACGCCGCTGCGCCCGCCGCTGGAGGGCGAGCCAATCAGCGAACGTATTCCCGGTACGCGCACAGCGCAGGCCGTGGACCGTGCACTGGAGGCGGTGCGCCTGCTCACCGGATTCGCGGAGATGGATGATGATCCACCGGGGGTTCTGCGCAAGGGAGGCATCCCCCAGCGGGACCTGCGTCGTCTTGCCCTGAGAGCTGGTGTGGAGGTCCCGGTGCTCGCGACCGTGCTGCAGTCAGCCTGGCTCGCGGGGCTGATCGGGCACGATGGCGAGGAATGGCATCCGACCCGGGACTGGGACACGCTCTGCGAGCTGCCGGAGACGCAGCGCTGGGCAGAGCTGGTGCAGGCGTGGACGCATGGCCACCATCTGGCCGCGCCGGTGGGCACACCCGCGCCCGGTTCATCCGCCGATACAGCGGCGGCCTCCGCTCCGCGGGCGCTCCTCTCTGATGACCTGCACCGGGACGGTATCCGCGCCCGCCGCCTGGCTGTGCTCCGCTTCCTCTATGAGTCTCCCGGCATCGCGGCGGAACCGACGTCGATCATGAGGGCTCTGGCCTGGTCGTTCCCGCTCGTGCCGCCCGCGGTGATTGCGGAGGAGGTGGAGGCGGTTCTGCTCGAGGGCCAGACGCTAGGCGTGATCGACACGGGAGCCCTCACGGAGCTGGGCATCGCTGTTGTGGACTCGCTGAGGGCGTCGGTCGATCGCGCCGATACCCGCCTCACCCAGGCTCTCGCGCAGGCAGCACCGGACCCGGTCGACGAGCTGCTGATCGACTCGGATGGCACCGTCACGATCCCTGGCCGCCCCGCCCCCGCGCTGCATCCGCTGCTGGCGTGGTCCGAGGTGGTCTCGCGCGGCGGCGGGATCACACTGCGCCTGACCTCGTCATCGGTGCGGCAGGCGCTCGGTGCCGGCCGTGATCCGCTGGCGCTGCTGGACCTGTTGCAGGCGCATAGCCGCACCCCAGTACCGCAGACCGTCGATTACCTGGTGCGCGATGAGATGCGGCGCCATGGCCGTGTCGAGGTCTCACGCGCCTCCACCGTGCTGACCGCCGAGCCGGACGTGCTGGATCTGTTGACCGTCTCCGAGAGCGCGGCTGCGCTCAGTCTGCGCCGTCTTGCGCCCACTGTTGCGGTGACGTCATCGGATGCGGGGTTCGTGCTGCAGGTGCTGCGGCGCGCTGGCGTCTCCCCCGCTGCCGTCGGCGCCGACGGACGCTCTGCGGGCCAGGCCGCGCATCTGCTGCATGGCCGCTCTCCCGCCACGGACCTTGTGACCGCCGACGGCCCGGACCTGCGGGTGCCCCCGGATGAGGCGGTAGCGCGGATCCGCGCCGCCGATGCGGGCCAGCACGAGCAGAGCGTGAGCGACCGGCTGCTGGCGGCGATCGCTGAATCCGCGATGCTCGAGCTCGGTGTGGTCGACGGCCGCGGCGGTGTGGAGCGGCGCCGCGCCGTGCCATTGGCCCTGGATGGAGGGCGGCTGCGAGCACGCGATGACTCCGGGGAGGAGTTCACCGTGCTCGTGCATCGGGTGACCTTGGCCTGACAGTGGGCAGCTCGGCTTTGTGTCCGTGGCGATACGGCTGTGCACCCGTATCGCACGTCGCCCCGGGGCTGGGGAGTTCTCCCCGTCGATGTCATCGTCTCTGGCCGGGTACGATGACGCAGGCTCGGAGCATCCACGGGGACCGTGGAGAGTCAGCCGGGCCCAGTCAGC
Organism: Brachybacterium timonense; assembly: GCF_900258505.1. Lineage (GTDB taxonomy): Bacteria > Actinomycetota > Actinomycetes > Actinomycetales > Dermabacteraceae > Brachybacterium > Brachybacterium timonense. The sequence goes on along the minus strand of NZ_LT984895.1, from coordinate 782,682 downwards.
TCCAGCGCCACGGCGCCCGAGACATCACATCAAGGGGTACCTCATGACCGATTCCTTCAACTCGCCTGCTGCTTCGGGTTCCAGCCCCGAGACGGAGGCCGTCAAGAAGAATGCTCTGATCGCCACTATCGTCGGGTTTGTCTGCGGTGGCGCGATCCCCGGTGTGCTGGGTCTGCTCGGCTACCTCAAGGCCGACACCGAGATTGACACCGCTCGCAAGTTCACCAAGTGGGCGTGGATCGCGTTTGCCATCATCTGGGGTCTCACGATCCTCCTGACGATTCTCTACATCATCTTCGCTGTGGTCCTGGTCGGCGCGACCGCAGGCTCGTCGATGTGATCATCTGAGCGCCCGCCGGCTGGCGGGTTGCCACGACGCAGAAGGCCCGGACCACGTGGTCCGGGCCTTCTGCTGTCCGGGGCACTGTACTGGAAGGAAGCGCCCCGCTGAGAATGCCGCGGGGTTCCGCGTCAGGGTCAGCTGTCCTCCCGGTCAGCCGTCCTTCTGGTCAGCCGTCCTGGCGGGTCTGGCTACGATCCCCGGTCCACTCGATGTGGTAGGTCCCGTCAGCGTCGACCCGACGGTAGGTGTGGGCGCCGAAGAAGTCGCGCTGGGCCTGCACGAGTGCGGCGGGCAGACGCTCGGCACGCACCGAGTCGTAGTACGACAGGGTCGAGGCGAAGACCGGCACCGGCAGGCCGGCCGTTGCGGCGTAGGCCACCACGCGGCGCCATGCCGGGATGCACTCGGTGATCTCCCGCGTGAAGTACTCGTCGGCCAGCAGGAGTGCGAGGTCACCATTGCGCTCGTAGGCCTCGGTGATGCGGTCCAGGAAGCGGGCGCGGATGATGCAGCCGCCGCGCCAGATCCGTGCCATGTCGCCGAGGTTGATGTCCCAGCCGTAGTGGTCGGCGCCGGCGGCGATCTCGTCGAAACCCTGCGAGTAGCTGACGAGCTTCGCGGCGTACAGCGCCTTCTGCAGGTCATCGATGAAGGCGGCGCGGTCTGCGATCTCGGGCGCCTCTGCCTTCGCCGGCAGCACACCACGAGCGGCTTCGCGCTGCGGCACAGAACCGGAGACGGATCGCGCGAAGGTGGCTTCTGCGATTCCGGTGACGGGAACGCCCAGCTCGAGGGCGGTCTGCACGGTCCACGCGCCCGTGCCCTTCTGGGCGGCCTGGTCGAGGATCACGTCGACGAATGCCTTGCCGGTGTCGGCGTCGACCTGGTGCAGCACGTCGGCGGTGATCTCGATGAGGAAGGACTCGAGGTCGCCTGTGTTCCATTCGGCGAAGACGTCACCGATCTCCGAAGCACTCATGCCGAGCGCCTTGGACATGAGGTCGTAAGCCTCGGAGATGACCTGCATGTCGGCATACTCGATGCCGTTGTGCACCATCTTCACGAAGTGCCCGGCGCCGTCGGCCCCCACATGGGTGCAGCACGGGGCGCCGTCCACGTTCGCGGCGATCGTCTCGAACATGGGGCCCAGGCGGTCGTAGGACTCCTTGGTGCCGCCGGGCATGATCGACGGGCCGTTCAGGGCGCCCTCTTCACCGCCGGACACACCGGTGCCGACGAAATGCAGGCCCTTCGCACGCAGGGCCTCCTCACGACGACGAGTGTCGGTGAACAGAGCGTTGCCGGCGTCGACGATGATGTCGCCAGGCTCCATGCGGGCGGCGAGCTCGTCGATCACGGCATCGGTCGGGCCGCCTGCCTTGACCATGATGATCGCCACACGCGGCTTCTGCAGGGAAGCCACGAAATCGTCGATCGACTCCGACGGGTAGAACTCGCCGTCGGAGCCATGGTCAGCGATGACCTTCTCGGTGCGCTCCACGGAGCGGTTATGGATCGCAACCTTGAAGCCGTTGCGGGCCAGATTGCGAGCCAGGTTAGAGCCCATCACCGCCATGCCAGTCACGCCGATATCGGCGACGTCCGCGGGCGAGGGTGCGAAGGATGCCATGGGTGATCTCCTCGGGGTCGGTCCCGGTCGCGCGGCCGACGGGGGTGCGGCGGCGATGACGCGGGGTCGTGATCGTCACATGCATCCTACGATCGGCCCCTGACGAACGGTCCCTTGTCCCGGCTGTTGCGGCGCCTATACTAAGGGCGCCTCAGGGCACGAAGGAGCGGCGCCATGTCGACTGTCACCAGCGGGTCCCCGCGCACCGACGCGGCTGTGCGGACCCGGGGCCTGACCAAGCGCTTCGGCTCCCGCACCGCGGTGGACGCCCTGGACCTCGAGGTGCCCACCGGATCGGTGTTCGGGCTGATCGGGCCGAACGGCGCGGGCAAGTCCACGACGATGCGCATGCTCATCGACGTGCTGCGCCCGAGCGCGGGCAGCGTGAGCGTGCTCGGCCGGTCCCCGCGGCGCGGCGGCGCGCGGCTGCGTCGGCGCATCGGGTACCTGCCCGGCGAGGTGACCCTGCCGCCGGGCACGGGACGGGCGGTGCTGCGCCATCTGGCGGACCTCACCGGCTCGTCGACGGCCGACCGGCGCAGCGAGGAGCTCGCCGAGCGCCTGGACGTGGACCTCGGTCGCAGCATCCGGACCCTGTCCAAGGGCAACAAGCAGAAGATCGCCATCATCCAGGCGTTCGCGCACGACCCCGATCTGCTGCTGCTGGACGAGCCGACCAGCGGACTCGACCCGCTGGTGCAGCAGACCTTCCTGGACCTGGTGCGCGAGGCGCGCGACGCGGGCCGCACCGTGTTCCTCTCCTCGCACGTGCTCTCGGAGATCCAGCACGTGGCCGACTCCGCCGCGGTGCTGAACCGGGGGCGCCTGGTGACGGTCTCGTCGATCGACGCGCTGCGCCGCGCCCAGTCCCGCCGTGTCGCGGCGCGTCTGGCGGGCGCGGCCGAGGCGGAGGTCTCGCAGGCACTCGGAGCGGTCCCGGCGCTCGCCGCGCTGACGGTGGCCCGCCCGGACCCGACACTGCTGCCGACGGGCAGCGACGCGGACGTCGTGGACGTGAGCGGTGTGCTCGACGGCCACGCCGACGAGCTCGTCAAGGCCCTGGCGCGCTTCCGGGTGGTGGAGCTCGCCGTCCAGGAGCAGGACCTCGAGGAGTCCGTGCTCGCGATGTACGACGCGACGGAGGCCCGCTGACATGGCCCTGCTGACCCGTTCCCTGCGGGCGAGCGCGCTGTCGCTCGTGCTGCACAGCATCGCGCTGGCCGCCATCGGCTCGTTCTACCTGGCGTTCTTCTCCTCGATGTCCGATCTCCTGAGCGAGAAGAGCGCGATGATGCAGGCCTTCTCCCCGGGCATGCTGAAGGCGCTGGGGATGGAGGATCTCTCCCAGGGCGCGAACTACGCCCAGGCCGCGTTCCTCGGGCTGCTCGGGCTCGTGCTGCTCGTGGCGGCCTGCACCGGTTGGGCGGCGGCGGTGAGCGCCGGCCCGGAGGAGACCGGGGAGCTGGAGCTCACGCTCGCCCACGCGGTGACCCGTCGGCAGGTGATCCTCGAGCGGACCCTCGCGCTGCTGCTGCGCGTGATCGTGCTCGGCGCGGTCGCGCTCGCGACGATCGCGGCGTTCAACCAGTGGGGCGGGCTCGACATCCCGTGGAAGAACCTGCCGGCCGGCATCGTGTCCTGGATGGGGCTGGGCCTGCTGTGCGCCACGGCGGGGATCGCCGCCGGCGCCTGGACGGGACGGCGGGTCGCGGCGATCGGCACCGGCGTGGGCGTCGCGGTCGTCGGGTATCTGCTGAACGCCGTCGGCTCCCAGTCCCCGGACTACGACGTGCTGCTGGGCGTCTCCCCGTACGCCTGGGCGTTCCGCCACACGCCGCTCGCGAACGGCTGGGACGGGACGGGGCTCGCCCTGCTGTACGGGGTCTCCGCCGTGATGCTGGTGATCGCGCTGGTGGGGATCACGGTGCGGGACATCGGCCGCTGAGACGGCCGGAGCCCGCGACGTTCGTCGTCGCCCGGCGACGACCCTCGGCGGATCCTCTCCGCGCGGTCAGCACCTACGCTGGCATCGTCGCCGCCGCACCCGTCCTCGCGTTCGCGTCGACGCGCGCCCGTCCCGAGGAGTCCTCATGCCCGAGTCCTATTCGTACGATCACCGCGATCCGAACAGCAGCGATCCGGCGTCGCAGTCGTCGGCCCCGGCGACGGACGGTGCATCCTCCGCGCAGCCGGGCGCGGGTGCTCCCCCGGAGGAATCGGCCGCCGCCGCACCGTCGGCGCCCGCATCCGCCGGCGCGACCCGCGGCTCTCGCGAGTACGGTCTCCCGGCGCCTGCGGATGCCCATGGCCCCGCCGTCTCTCACGCGAGCACGCCCTCATCCACGGGCGCCCCGACCGATCCGTACGCCGACACCGGCCACGACGCCCGCGAGGGCGACGGCGCCGCCGGCGGCGATGCGTCGTTCGATCCGGCGCATCCGCCGAAGCCCGCTCCGGGCACCGACCTGAGCTCCGATGTGGGCGCCGCGCTGAACTTCGCCTACCGCGCCTTCGTGGCGAATCCGCTCGCCTTCATCGTGCCGGGTGTGATCTATTTCGTGGTCATCCTGGGGCTCATCGTGAGCTCGGTGATTGTCGGCTTCGTGGTGTTCTTCTCTTCCGTCGACGCGTGGGTCGCAAGCGGTTCTGATGACGTTCCCCTGCGTCCGCTGCTCATCCTGTACGCGATCATGTTCGTTGGCGCTCTGCTCGCAATGCCGTTCAGTCTGCTGTGGAGCACCGGCGCCGCGGCCGCGGGCGACAAGATCGTCGAAGGAACCAAGCCCTCGATCCGTGACAGTCTGCTCGCACCGGGTCGCGTGATCCTCACGGCGCTTCTGGTAGGGCTGATCACCACCGTCGGCATGCTGCTCTGCTATCTGCCTGGCCTTGTGGCCAGCGCGTTCTTGATCTTCGCGGTGCCGGCTGCGGCCCGCGGGGCCTCGCCTGTGGCAGCGGTGAAAGAGTCTATTGCGCTCGTGAGATCGAATCTCGGGACAGCGCTGCTGACCTGGTTGGTGGTGCAGGTGATCGCGAGCGTGGGCGGATCGCTGGTGATCACGCTTGTGATCGTGATCCCGGCCGCGTACCTGTTCGAGCTGGCCATGTTCGAGCGGATGAATGGTCGTGAGCTGCCGGATCCGCGCGCCGAGGAGCAGGCTCAGACGTCGGGGCAGGGCACGGTCACACCGGTGGCCTGAGGGAGCGTTCTGTGCGTCCGGCGGCCCCCGCCCGTCGGCCACNCCATGGAAATTACTGAGTTGTGCAGATGTGTTTCCTCCTGTGGCAGACGCCCCCAAAGTATCCTGCGTGTTGATCGCCGGCGGCGTCAGATGGTTATACGAGTCAAACCCTGGCCTGGTGACCGACGGGCCTCTCATCGTTCAAAGCGACAAGTCGCTGCTGCTGGAAACAGCGCATCCACGCGCCGCGGCAGCGCGGGCCGCGATCGCCCCATTCGCCGAGCTCGAACGCGCGCCCGAGCATGTGCACACCTACCGCATCACCAACCTTGGGCTGTGGAACGCACGTGCCGCCGGCTACGACGCGGAGACGGTGGTGGCGGCGCTGGTCGAGCATTCGCGCTACCCCGTCCCGCATGCGCTGCTCGTGGACGTCGCGGACACCATGGACCGCTACGGTCGGCTGCGCCTGGAGGCCGACCTCCAATGGGAACTCGTGCTGCATGGCGTCGATCAGGCTGTGCTCGAGGAGGTCATGCGTTCGCGCCGCGTCGCGGGCATGCTCGGCGAGCGCATCGATCCCACACGGGTCGCTGTGCACCCCTCGCAGCGCGGCGCCCTGAAGCAGGCACTGCTGAAGCTGGGCTGGCCTGCGGAGGACCACGCCGGATACGTCGATGGGGAGGCGCATCCGGTGTCTCTGCGTGAGGATGGCTGGCAGCTGCGGCCCTACCAGCGGGAGGCTGTGCAGGCTTTCGCCGACGGGGGCAGCGGCGTGGTCGTGCTCCCGTGCGGCGCCGGCAAAACGCTGGTGGGCGCCGGGGCGATGGCTGCCATGCAGCGCACCACGTTGATCCTGGTGACCTCGACCGTCTCGGCGCGTCAATGGAAGGCGGAGCTGCTAGCGCGCACACGCCTGACCGAGAACGAGATCGGCGAGTACTCGGGCACGTCGAAGCAGGTACGGCCGGTCACGATCGCGACGTATCAGGTGCTCACGGCGAAGCGGAGGGGCGTGCATCCTCATCTGGAGCTCATGAGTGCCCGCGACTGGGGGCTGATCCTGTACGACGAAGTGCATCTGCTGCCAGCGCCCGTCTTCCGCATGACCGCTGACCTGCAGGCCCGTCGGCGCCTCGGGCTGACCGCAACGCTTGTGCGGGAGGACGGGCGAGAGGGCGAGGTGTTCTCGCTGATCGGCCCGAAGCGCTACGACGCCCCATGGCAGGACATCGAGTCCCAGGGATATATCGCACCGGCGGTGTGCACGGAGGTTCGGGTCACGCTGCCCTCGGCCGATCGGATGGCGTACGCGATGGCGGAGCCAACGGACCGGGCCAGGCTCGGTGCGACGCATCCGGCGAAGCTTGACGTAGTCGCGGCGATCGCGGCTCGCCATGAGGGGGAGCCGACGCTTGTGATCGGGCAGTACCTTGATCAGCTCGAGGAGATCGCGCAACGGCTGGATTGCGAACTGCTGACGGGCCGCACACCGGTGAGGCGACGCGAGGAGCTGCTCGCGGCATTCCGCAGCGGCGAGCTGTCACGCCTGGTGGTCTCGAAGGTCGCGAACTTCTCTGTGGATCTGCCCGAGGCGTCGGTGGCAGTGCAGGTCAGCGGCGCTTTCGGGTCACGTCAGGAGGAGGCGCAACGGCTCGGCCGTCTGCTGCGCCCCAAGGCCGACGGCCGGACGGCGCACTTCTACACCGTGGTTGCGCGCGATACGCAGGATCAGGACTTCGCGGCGCACCGCCAGCGGTTCCTCGCCGAGCAGGGGTATGCGTACCGGATTGTCGACGCGGAGGATTGTGCGGCGGGGCAGGATCTGCCGGAGGGTGAGGTCGGAGCGGACTGAGCGGCGGTGATTGCGGTGCCGTGTCGCGCGCGTCCGTTCCCGTACCGCACTCGCCCCTCCCTCCCCATCACCACGCCACGCGCGTCCTTTCGCTCCCATCGCCACGCCACCCGCGCCTGCTCCATTTCCATCCCCTATCGCATCCCCTCCGCTACCCCGTGTTTTCTCCCCACTCGTCGTCATCCACATCCGGCGGATGGTGGTTCGTTTGTCAGTCGGCTTCCGTAGAGTGAATCCATCACTCGAACACACATTCGATAGACGGGGAAGGGGGAGGCCATGGAATACAAGGCACCGCGGCGTCGCTCCGCTGCGCCTCTCCCGACACGTATCCCGTTCGAGCATGTACAGCCGGATCGCTCACGTGCGCGATCACACGGCCCCCGGCGCCCCCGACCCTCACATGAACTCGGCCCGGGCCCTCGCCGAACGGTGCGCGGGCGCACTCCGCTCACGCGTGAAAAGGCACCTGCCGCAGCTGGTGTCGAGAACGATGCCACGGCTTCTGCTCGTGTTCGTGCCCTGTGGGATCTTCGCCGCGAGGAGTCCGCACTCTTCGCTGCTCGCTTGCGGGCGGCCGCGCCATTCTGGGCGGATCGCGACGCGTCAACGCTGTCCGAGGGCGCCCTTGATGACGTCGAGGAGGCGGATCTCGCCGTCGCAACAGCCCTTCGTGTGACCACGACACAGGCTGCCGCTCTGATCCGCGACGGGCATGTGGCAACTGCCCACCTGCCGCGAACTCTGGAACGCCTCGCGCACGGAGACATGCCGCCCAGCTGGTTCGCCACGTTGCTGCGATCGGTCCGCGATCTGCCCGGCGAGACGCTCAGCCTGATCGATGAACGCGTGGCGGAATGGGACCTGCACTCGATCGCAGTGAGCCGCTTCCGCCGTGAGCTGCGGCTGCTGATCACCTGGCTCACCACGGTCGACGAGGCCGCAGCTCCCCCGCCCCCGGAGTCCTTCCGGAACGTCGCCCTGATCGATACTGACTCGATCGCTGGGACGGCGACGATGCACATCGTCGGCCCAATCCCCGAGATCTTGTCGCTCTCTCACCGGCTCGATGCGGCCGCGCGCTCCCTGCAGCGTGCCCAGCGCGACGCCCTGGAGCACGGCACCGAGATCCCTTTCGGCCTGGACGGAGCCGCACGCACGACGGGCATGCCGTTGCGTCGAGCGGCTCTGCGTTACGCCGCGCTGACCCGGACGGTTCTCGATACCGGTGGGGTCGAAGTACCGCCCGACCGCTTCCGCATGAACGTGGTCGTTCCTGCCCTCACGCTGCTCGGCGTATCCGATGCGCCCGGCATGGTCGAGGGCACGCATCCGATTCCCGCTCCCATGGCGCGAGCCCTCGCTGCGCAGGAGCGCACCTGGTATCGGATCCTCACCGATCCCGCGACGGGCATGTACCTACCCGCGGCGGCTGATGCATACAGGCCCACCGCGCAGATGCTCGAACACCTGCGCCTACGCAATCCAGTGTGTGCAGTTCCGGGATGTACTCGCAGCACGCGCCGCGAGTCAGAGGCCGATCACATCGAAGAGTTCAACCACGCCGACCCGCTGCGCGGTGGGCCGACTGCACTGTCGAACCTGCACCTTCTGTGTCAACGGCATCACCGGCTCAAGACGCATCGACGCATCGACCCCGAACGCATCGATCCCGAAAGCGTCGAAGACCCACCGCCCCAGCCGCCCCCACAGTCGCACCGACCGAGTGCCGCTCACACGACCAGAGAATCCCCCAGCATTGCAGCACCTCCCCGGCAGTCGAAACCAGACACAGCTCCGAACGCCGCCACGCGCTGGCGGATTGGATCCGATGTGCAGCTCCTGGTCGATGACAGCCGTGATCTGGCGACGCCAGAGATGGTCGCAACCCTTACCGCTGCGTGGACAGCGCATCAGCACCTCGAACAAGCCCGTGAAGCGGCACGACGCGATGCTGAAGCGCGGGATGCGCGATTCGCGGAGCTGCTGCGCGAGCAGGAACGACGCCGACGTCAGGGCCTCTGCACCTGCATCCTGCCGGACCCGACCGGGCAGGACATCGATCAGGCACACCCCCTGTATGACCTCACGTGCCGAGGACGAGACTGCCCGAATGCACCACCCTTCTAACGCAGGCCCTTCTAACGCCGGCCGCGCCGATTCGGGCACGAGCCACTCAGCACCGACTGCACACACCTACTCGTCACCGAACATCGAGAAGGCAGAACAGGGACACTAGGCTGAGCCACGTCTCGCCACCTCCGTCGAAGGATCACTATGAGCACCGGACCACTTGACCGCGGCCAGCCGCGCGATGCGAACTCCACCCAGAACACTGACCTCCACCGGGACGGCGACCAGGGGCCCCACGCTCGTCACGGTGCCGACCTGCCCCACAGCACCGCACCGCGCGACCCTGCACCGGACAGCACCGCACCGCGCGACCCCGCACCGGGCAGCACCGCACCGCGCGACCCTGCCCCACGCAGTGCCGCTGCCCGCAATTCCCGCACCTCCGCTTCCACCTCTGCCCCAGCAGTCGACGACGTGTCCAGCGGCGGCATGCACATCGGTCTGTGGATCGCGCTCATCCTGGGCGCCATCGTGCTGGTGCTACTGCTGATCTTCGTCATCCAGAACAACGTCACGACGCAGTTCCAGTACTTCGGGGCCCAGTTCCAGCTGCCGCTCGGCGTCGCCATGCTGCTCGCCGCTGTGGCGGGCGCGCTGGTCATGGCGCTGGTCGGCTCCGTGCGCATGATCCAGATGGGCCTCAGCATCCGGAAGCTGCGCAAGAACCAGGAGAAGATTCGCCGGGCAACCCGCTAAGCCGGCCGGGCGGCGTTGACTCCACGGGCGAGGGCTGACTCCACGGGCAGCGTTGACTTCACGCGTGACGCGCCGAACCCCAAGTTGCCCGCTCAGCTCATCCAACAGCTCACAGCACCGCCACTCACACTCACGCCCAGCTGACTCCCAGCCGATTCCCACCTCTGGGGAGGATCGTGGAGACATGAACACCGAGACTGCCTCCGAGTTCGAAGCACGACTGCTCGTTGTCGACGACGAACCGAACATCCGCGACCTGCTGGCCACCTCTCTGCGCTTCGCCGGATTCGAGGTGTTCACGGCCGCCACCGGAAACGAAGCGATCCGCGAGGCCACCGAGAACCAGCCCGACCTCATCGTGCTCGACGTCATGCTCCCGGACATGGACGGCTTCACCGTGACCCGCCGACTGCGCGATCGCGGCGAGCAGTACCCGATCCTGTTCCTCACTGCCCGCGACGAGACAAAAGACAAGGTCACGGGCCTCACTGTGGGCGGCGACGACTATGTCACCAAACCGTTCAGCCTCGAGGAGGTCGTCGCGCGGATCCGCGCCGTGCTGCGGCGCACACATCCCGGATCCGAAGCCGAGGTCGACGCCGCCCTGGTCGTCGGCGACCTGCGACTGGACGAGGACTCCCACGAAGTCCACCGCGGGGAGACCCCCATCGAGCTGTCCCCTACTGAGTTCAAGCTGCTTCGCTACCTGATGCTCAACGCGGGCCGCGTCGTCTCCAAGACGCAGATCCTCGACCATGTGTGGGACTACGACTGGTCCGGCGAAGTCGGCATCGTCGAGTCATACATCTCCTACCTGCGGCGCAAGATCGACGTGGTGGGCGAACCGATGATCCACACCAAGCGTGGCATCGGCTACGTGCTGCGCGAAGCTGAGTCGTCCTGAACCCCGTCGGCTGATCGTCGCCGAGCACCATGGCCCTACCCACCTGGCGCACCAGCCGTCCGCTGTCGCTGTGGACGCGCATCGTCGCGCTCATCACCCTGCTCCTGGTCGCAGGCACGCTGCTTACCGGCAGCGTGTTCCTCTTCCTGCTCAACCGCACCCTCATCCAGTCGGTGGATTCGAACCTGCGCTCGGGCATGAACGAGATGCTCAACCTCGCCGCGATCGAGATCACCGGGGAACCCGACGCCGTCAGCGAGATGAGCTACGCGCCAGTGGACTTCATTGTCGAGATCCGCGATGAGAACGGCCACACGCTGGAGAAGGTCGTTCACCACCACGGGGATGCCGCCATCGTCGTCGACTTCCCGGACATGACCGATCGCGAGATCGTGCAGCGTCAGGGGCAGCCGTTTACCGTCGTCGACTCTGCAGAGAACCGGTGGCGCGTCGCTGCCATGGTCAATGCCGGCGACAGCGGAGGCAGCGTGTTCGTCGCCCTGCCGCTCGCCGGCGTGGACCGCACCATGCACGAGATGGCACTGATCATCGTGCTGGTCGGCACCCTGGTGGTTCTCGTCGGCGTGGGCGCCGGCGGCTACATGACGCATCGCTCCCTGGTCCCCCTTCAGGACGTCGAGGCGACGGCCACCCAGATTGCTGCCGGGGATCTCACCCGTCGCGTGCCGGTGACCGACACCAGCCTCGAAGTGCAGGCGTTGTCGCTGTCGCTCAACGAGATGCTGGTGCGGATCGAGCAGGCTTTCGCCGCACAGTCCGAATCGGAGGAGCGCGCCACTCGATCCGAGGCGAAGATGCGTCGGTTCGTGGGCGACGCCTCCCATGAGTTGCGCACCCCCCTCGCGGCGATCCGCGGCTTCGGCGAGCTGTACCGGATGGGGGCGCTGCGCACCGATGACGACGTCGCCCAGGCTATGCGCCGTATCGAGGACGAGGCACGACGCATGGGATCCCTGGTGGAGACTCTGCTGCAGCTCGCTCGACTGGACGAGAACCCCAGTATCGACCTGGTGGGCGTGGACCTGTGCGATGCCCTGTTCGATGCCGCCCAGGATCTGCGTGCCCTCGATCCCAGTCGGCAGGTGATGGTCACGTCGCTCGCCGGTACGCCACTCAGCACGCATCCGCATGTGCCGGTGCGCGTGCTCGGTGATGAGGCATCGCTGCGTCAGGTGATCCTCAATCTCGTGGGTAACGCCAACCGCCACACACCGAAGGGGTCCCCCGTCGAGATCGCCGCTGGCACCGACGCCGACGGGATGGTGCGTATCGAGGTGCGCGACCATGGCCCTGGTATCGACGCTGACCAGCGGGAGCAGGTCTTCGAGCGGTTCTACCGCACCGACGCGTCGCGGGCTCGCTCGGCGACGCAGGGCGGTGGGGCCGGGCTCGGCCTGTCAATCGCCGCCACGATCGTCGCGCAGCATCGCGGCAGCATCGGCGTGGACAAGACGCCCGGCGGCGGCGCGACCTTCTGGTTCCGGCTACAGCCAGCCTCACAGGCCGACGACGCTCCGCCGGATCAGACCCGCCCGATCGGCAGCACGAGCGCCTGACCGACGAACGGCTCGCGACCCCGCCGCGCAAGCCCGGCATCGACGCGGGTGATCCACGCCTGCGCCGCCTGCTCGCCGACGGCGTCGGTTGCCTGGATAACGGCATCACCGCTGGGCGTATCCCGCGTCAGGCGGAACGCCCCGGGCATCGCGGGCAGCGGTTCAACATGTCCGCGGCGCCCGACCACCAGGTCCGTCGGCACCGACTCCAGACCCAGCGCCTGCGCGCCTTGCACGGCACGATGCCGGCGAGCTCGTGGCCGATCGGTAGCACGGATCCGCAGACCCGACGCGAGCAGCCGACGGGTCAGCTCCCCGGAGCTGACGAACCGCATGCCGATGCGTTCGAGGTCTGCTCGGGCAGCCGCCGGCCAGTCGTAGTGATCCAGGTCGAAGGCGCGCGGCGGCAGGCCCGCCGCCTCGGCCGCGGCGTGGAGTTCCTCCAGTGACTCGTCGGAGATGAGGTGGCCCCACAGCGTGCCATGCCGTGCCCAGCGTGGCTCATCGGCAAAGACGCTCACGTGGGCGTGCCCTGGTGGTGGCGCAGCAGCCATTCCCCGTCGGTCTGCACCCAGATCGATGAGCAGCGTGCCGTGACGCCGTCCGCCGAGCGCGACACGTACCGGATGAGCACGACGCCCGATGCGATCTCGTCCGCCACGATGTCCGTAGCCTCCAGCGCCGTGACCGGTGCGAGGGCGTCGAGGAACTGCTCACGGTCATCAGCGTCACCCGATGCTCGGATCCCCGTGTAGGCGGGATGCAGGAGCAGGCGGGCGCGATCACGATCGCCGCGCACGTCGGGGCGCAGCAGGAGCAGCTCCCGGGCGACGACGTCCTCCAGCGCGGTGGTGAGAGGGATGGATGTGGCGGGAGTAGCGGTGGTCTCGGCTGTGGTGGGCGTAGTGGCGACCGTGGCTGTGGCGGGGGTAGCAGCGGGAGCCTCAGTCGCGGCAAGGTCGTCGAACAGGGTGGGCGCGGGGGCAGGCGCTGACGGCGCGATGGTGGCGGGCGCCGTCGGGGCTGCAATCTCGGGCGCCGACGGGGCAACGGCAGCGGTCGCCTGCGAGGTCGACGCCCGATAGCCCGGGCCGATGCGCGGATCCTGGCCTTTCGAGAACGCTGTCGCCGCGGCTCGTGCACGCTCGTCGGCCGCCTCATTCAACGCATGCCCGGCATGGCCTTTCACCCACTCGAACTCGACACTGCGCCCGGCGAGCGCACGGTCGATCGCTTGCAATAGTTCGACGTTCAGCACCGGCTTGCCGTCCTTCTTGCGCCAGCCTTTGCGTTTCCAGCCGGGCATCCAGCGGGTGACCGAGTTGATCACATACTGGCTGTCGCACAGCACGATCAGATGCTGATCCGCATCCGCGGCGGTGGCTTCCAGCAGGTCCAGCACAGCCTTCAGCTCGCCCATATTGTTCGTGCCGTGCGGCCAGCCGCCAGCCCGCCAGGAATGCTCGTCGATGTACCAGGCCCAGCCTGCCGGGCCGGGGTTGCCCAGTGCGGAGCCGTCTGCGGCAGCGGTGATCGTCATGGGCGCATGGTTCCACAGCACCCTGACATACCTGGCCAGCGGGCGGCATGCCGCCCGGCACGATCCAGCGCCGCTGGCTCAGCCCTCCTGTTCATAGGCCGCGGGCCGCTCCTGCACGGCGCGCAGGCGGGCAAGATCCAGCTTCCGGCCGCGGTCGAAGTCCACCACGCCGTTCTTCTCCTGGAAGACATCGGTGAGCTGCGTGTAGCAGTAGGCGAACATGCGCGGGTCCTCCAGCAGGACGCGCGTGAGGCCCTCGAAGCGCTCATACAGCTCGTCCTCGCTGCGCACCCGATCGCCGTACCCCCAGGACACCGCTTGGTCTGTGCCGGTCTCGGCGGCAGCCTTCTCTGCCGCCCGGGCCTCCTCCTCGTTCCACCAGATACCGCCGTATTCGGAGACGAAGAACGGCTGCCCGTCGTACGGGATCGAGAAGGCACCATCGGCGTACGGCTTCGTGTTCGGCGGCAGCTCGATGCGGTTGACCTGCGGCTGCCCGTCGGCAAGACCCGACTGCTCAGCGGCGAAGCGCTCCGGATCCTGCTCATAGGAGTGGGAGTCATAGATATCTGCGCCGCGCACTCGATGCGAGTAGCCGGAGGCGTCCACGACCGGGCGAGAGGGATCAGCAAGTTTCGTCGCGTCATACATGGCGTGGGTGACGTCGTCGAGCACCGTGATCTCGTCGTGGAGCACCTGGTGGGTCTCGTTCAGCGGGCACCAGCCGATGATCGACGGATGATTGATGTCGCGACGCACCGCCTCCACCCACTGCGCGATGAAGGAAGCGGTGGGCTTCTGGTTATGACCCAGCGGCCCCTGGCCCGAGACGCCCCAGTCACCGAACTCACCCCAGGTGAGGTAGCCGTGCAGGTCGGCCCAGAAGAGCATGCGCTCCTCGAACACCTTCTGATGCAAACGTGCGCCGTTGAACCCGGCCTCCAGCGCGATACGGATGTCATCGATGATCGCGCGGTCATTCGGTGCCGTCATCAGCGAATCACGCCAGTAGCCCTGATCCAGCACCAGACGCTGGAAGATCCGCTCCCCATTGATCCGGAACTCCTGACCCTCCAGGGAGGTCGAGCGCAGGCCAGCGTAGGAGGAGACCTCGTCCAGCACGGAACCGTCGGCGTCCACCAGGGCGACCGTCACGGTGTAGAGCTCCGGGCTGCCGGGGCGCCACAGGCGTACATGCTCCTCGGGGATGGCGACCGTCAGCTGCGGGGCGAGGTCCAGATCCGCTCGTGCCTCGGCGGCAGCGATGGTCTCACCGCCTGGAACGCCCACCTCGGTGCGCACACGGGAGCCTCGCGGGTTCTGCCGCAGCGAGACGTCGATGCTGAAGGAGTTGGTGGCCACCTGCGGCAGGATGCGCAGGCGGCGAATCTCCGCCTCGGGCACGCCCTCGAGCCAGACCGTCTGCCAGATGCCGGTGGTGCGGGTGTACTGACAGTGCGTGGAGTGGAACCAGGTGGCCTGTTTACCGCGGGCCTGTACGGCGTCACGCGGGTCGCGGGCGCGCACCACGATCGTCACCGTTTCGCCAGGGCCGACGACGCCTGAGAGGTCGGCATCGAAGGGGGTGAATCCGCCGCGGTGGCGAGCGACCTCCTCGCCGTTCGCCCAGACGGTCGCGTCATGGTCCACAGCGCCGAACCGCAGCACGGGACGCAGCCCTTCCCAGTCCGACGGGATGGTGACCTCACGCCGGTACCAGACAGCCTCAAGGAAGTCGGTGTCCTCGATGCCGGAGAGCTTCGACTCAGGAGCAAACGGGACAGTGATCTCCTCGGCGAGTTCGCGTTCGAGAAGGCCCCGCTCAATGCCGGTGTCAGACCGGTCGATTTCGAAACCCCACAGACCGTTGAGATTCAGCCAGGTCGGGCGGTGCAGCTGCGGACGAGGATGCTCGGGGCGCGGCACGGAGCCGACGTCGGACCGTGGCGGCTCGAGCACGGCGGCGAGGGCGTCGGCCCGCTCGAAGAGCGCGAGCAGCGTTTCGGGGCACTCGGCGGACTCGGAGGTACGGGAGGACGAGGTGGACTCGGATGTCGTGGTCACGAGGGCTCCTGTACTCGACGGGGATACGTGGCCGGCGTTGCGGCGAGGCGGTTCAGGGTCGCCCTCTATCTCAGTGGATCTCCGGCGAAAGTGCAACGTGAGAATCCGGCGCCTCGCCTCCGACGTTGCGGCCGATGGGCGCGGACCTACCAGTCCCGCCGCGACTCGAGGTGCGCACGAGCAGACGATGGGGCACCACACGCTCAGCCCCTTCCGCGCTCGGAGCGAGGGCCGCATCCAGCGCAGCGGAGATCAATGCCTCCAAGTCCGGCGCGACCGTGGTCAGCGGTGGATCAATCCAGGCCGACGACGGCAGGTCATCCCACCCTGTGACCGCGACCTGCTCAGGCACGGACAGCTGCGCCTCGCGCAACGCAGCCAGTGCACCGACGGCCAGCCGATCATTCGCGCACAGCACCGCATCAGGTGCGAGCCCAGCCGCAAGCACCTCGGCAAGGGCATCGTGGCCGGCTGCCTCATCCCAGCGCGCAGCCGGAACCAGCAGGCGTGGATCATCCTCGAGACCGGCGAAGCGAAGGGCGGCACGGAACCCCGCGACCCGCTCACCGCCCGTGGAGCGTGCCCCCTGCTCAGCCCCCAGGAACAGAATCCGCGAGCAGCCCTGCTCAACCAGGTGGCGAACCACATCAACAGCCGCGGCAACATTGTCGATGGCCACGTGCACCACGTCAGGCAGCGCCGCCATCGACTCGCCTAGCAGGACCAGGCGAGGCCCCGACCGCCTGTCAGCGAGGTCGGCGGCAGTGAGCGCTGACGGGGAGAGGATCACGGCGTCGACCGGGCGTGCCGTACGGCCACACGCGTGCGCGCGCTCGACCTCGCGATCCCCCAAAGAGACTTCGACGCTGACGCGGAGGCCTCGACGACGTGCCTGCACCTGCATCTGCTCGGCCAATCGGGCGAAGTACGGGTTGGCGAGTTCGGGGACCACCAAGGACAGCACCTTCGTGCTCCCCCCGCGCAGTTCGCGACCAACAGCATTGGGCACATAGCCAAGCTCCTCGATCGCCCGTTCCACTCGCGCGCGGGTCTCGGGCCGCACCACCGGACGGTCATTGACGACGTTCGAGACCGTCTTCCAGGAGACACCGGCGAGCGCCGCGACATCCTTGATGCTCACGCGTGCCGCCACCCGATCACTCCCCTCCTCCCGCGCCTCTCGCCGCACGATCCCATCATGTGCGGCCCCGCCCATCATGTGCGGCCCTGCCCCGGCGGGCATCGGGCGCTTCCGGTTGCCGCATCGACGTGACCGGGGTCATCATAAAGTCTCACGTGGGAAACACTGTCGCCCGCTCATGCCCACCCGCCCACGACNCCTGATGTGTTTTTGGTTTTCAGCGGGACAGGCCGCCCGGATGTCTAGACAGCTTAGTTCGTCGGCAGCGTCAGATGTGTATAAGCCCGAGGAGATTCCCGTGCTCCCCCACCTCAGCCGCAGACGCCTGCTCGGGGGCGCCGCGCTCGCCACGACGTTGCCCGCGCTGGCCGCCTGCTCGGGAGCGACCGGTCGCGACCCCGACACGGTCGCTGTCTGGGATCTCTTCTCCGGCGCGGACGGCGCCAACATGCGCGGAATGATCGCCGACGTCATCGCGGACGGTGACGGCCTGAATGTCGACCCCACGACGCTCGCCTGGGGCAGCCCGTACTACACGAAACTCGCGATGGCGGCATCCTCGCAGTCCCCGCCGGACACGGCGATCATGCACGTCTCACGCATGCCGGGTTTCGCCCCCGGTGGGCTGCTCGAACCCTGGGATCTCACACAGCTTGCCAACGTCGGCCCGACCCAGCAGGACTTCACCGAGGCGTTGTGGACGTCGTGCACATACGAGGGCGAACTCTTTGCAGTTCCCTTGGACACGCACCCTTTCATCGTCTTCTTCGACCCCGAGATCGCCGAGCAGGCGAACGTGCTCGAGAGCGACGGGACCATCGAGATCGACTCCCCCGAACGTTTCGCTGAGGTGGGGCGAAAGCTCGGCGAGGTCACCGGCAGCGCCGGGATCGGCTTCGGATTCCTGCTGGACACCGCCCAGGCGTGGCGTCTCTTCTGGGGCCTGTACCACCAGACCGGCGGCGACGCGACGATCGAGGTCGGCTCCCCGGCAGAGCTCGACATCGACGCGGCTGCCTCTGTCATCGACGCCATCCACAGCTGGATGGACGGCACCGTGATGCCCCCGGACCAGGACTACGGCGGGGCCCTGGCCGCCTTCAACAACGGCCGCAACGGCATGATCCTCTCCGGGGAATGGGAGCTGACCGGTTTCCTGGACACCAAAGGCGAGCAGAACGTGGCGGCCATGCCGATGCCCACCATGTTCGGCACCCCTGCCAACTACGCCGACTCACACGCCTATGTGCTGCCCGCCCAGCGCGAGGTCTCCGAGGAGCACCGTCGGCGGATCTATGAGTTCGTCGCTGCAATCCTGGCCCTGGGAGACCAGTGGGGCACCGCCGGACACATCCCCGCCTACCTGCCCGCACAGGACAGCGCAACATACCGGGAGCTGACCATTCAGAACTCGTACAAGCAGGCCGCCGAGGTCGCCGTGTTCGATCCGCCGGTGTGGTTCGCCGGCGGCGGCACCGACTTCCAGAACCGGATGTCCCAGGCACTCATCGAGGGCTTCCGCGGGCAAAAGGAACCCGGCCGCGCCGCTGAGTCGCTCGTGGACGTCCTGAACGACATGCTCGCCAGCCCCGACCCGACGGCGTGAGGAGGACACACCGATGAGCACCCGTACTCCACTCGCCTCCCGCGGCGCGATCTGGTTCACAATCCCCTACGTCGTCGTCTTCGCACTCTTTCTCGTCTGGCCGATCCTCTACGGCCTGTGGATGAGCCTGACCGACCGGTCCCTCGCCGCGCCGCGGGTGCGGATGACGGGGCTCGCGAACTATGCCGAGGCGCTCACCGACCCCGACGTCTGGTCCAGCCTTGGCAACACCGTGTTCTTCACGGTGATCACCTCGGTGCCGCTCGTGGTGCTGAGCTTTGCGCTGGCCTACCTCGTCTCCACCGGGCTGCCCGGCCAGTGGATGTGGCGTCTGTCCTTCTTCGCACCGTTCCTCCTGCCGGTCTCCGTGGTCACCGGGATCTGGGGCATGGTCTATGCGAACGACTTCGGCCTCATCAACGGGCTCCTGGTGCGCCTCGGCGGTTCGAACATCCCCTGGTTGTCCGATGCGAACGTGGCTATGTGGGCGATCGCCCTGGTCACTGTGTGGTGGACGATCGGATTCAACTTCCTGCTGTACCTCTCCGCTCTGCAGAGCATCCCGGATCACGTATACGAGGCGGCAGCACTCGACGGCGCCGGTCCCTGGCGTCGACTCGTGTCCGTCACCCTGCCGATGGTCCGTCCCACCACGGTGCTGATCCTGCTGTTGCAGATCCTCGCCTCGCTGAAGGTCTTCGACCAGATCTTTCTGCTCACTGCGGGCGGGCCCGATGGCGCGACACGGTCGGTGCTCCAGTACATCTACGACGTGGGATTCGTCGGCTACCGACTCGGCTACGCCTCGGCCATCTCGTACCTGTTCTTCGCCCTGATCGTCGTGCTGTCGCTGGCCCAGGTCGCCATCATGCGTCGCCAGCAGAAGGGAGCCTGAGATGAGCTCCGCCACGGATACCGCCCGCACTCGCCGCCTCACCCTCGGCTCCTCCCGCGCCGTGACAGTGATCGCCATTGCCGCACTCGCGCTCGCTGCGATCCTGTGGGCGCTGCCGATCCTGTTCGCCGTGTCCGTCTCGTTCAAGACCGAGGCCGACGCTGCGGCCACTCCCCTGCGGTTCTGGCCCGAGCACGGGTGGAGCATCGATGCCTACACCGCCGTGCTCTCCGCCTCCGGCCTGCCGCGCTGGCTCTGGAACTCCCTGCTGGTCTCCACCGCGGTCACGGCACTCACCCTGCTGGTCTCGGTCCCTGCCGCCTACGCCTTCTCCCGCCACCGCTTCCCCGGCCGCGGCGTTCTGTTCGGTCTGACGGTCGCCGCGATCATGGTGCCCCCGCAGATCCTCATCGTGCCGCTGTTCGAGCAGATGAAGCTGCTGCGACTGTCGGACACGCTGGCCGGGGTGACGCTGCCGCAGATCGTTGCTCCGCTCATGGTGATCGTGCTGAAGAACTTCTTCGACCAGGTGCCCACCGAACTGGAGGAGGCCGCCCGATTGGACGGCGCCTCGAACCTGCGGATCCTCGCCACGGTGGTGCTGCCGCTGTCGCGTTCGATCCTCGTGGCTGTGGCGATCTTCGTGTTCATCGGCGCGTGGAACAACTTCCTGTGGCCCTTCATCATCACCAACTCGCCAGAGCTGATGACGATCCCCGTGGGTCTGGGCACCGTCCAGGATGCCTACGGCCTCCAGTACGCCCAGTCGATGGCCAGCGCCGTGATCGGTGGCCTGCCTCTGGTGATCCTGTTCAC
This sequence comes from Brachybacterium timonense, assembly GCF_900258505.1. GTDB lineage: Bacteria > Actinomycetota > Actinomycetes > Actinomycetales > Dermabacteraceae > Brachybacterium > Brachybacterium timonense. Next base: position 762,300 of record NZ_LT984895.1, on the reverse strand, counting down.
GGTGTTCCAGCGACAGATCGTCAGCGGCTTCACGGCGACGGGGCTCGGCGGCGGGCAGTGACCTCATCGGCGCGTACGCTGGGGTCGACTCTCGGCGCGAGAGCCGCTCTCGACGAGGTGACACCCCTGTGAACGCCCCTACCGAAACCCGTACGCACACCCCCACGGACCTCACCCGCTTCGCCTGGCTGTCCATCGCCGCGGCGATCGCCACGATCGCCCTGAAGGGCGGCGCCTGGGCGATGACCGGGTCCGTGGGTCTGCTCTCCGATACCGCCGAATCCACCGTGAACCTGGTCGCCGCGGTAGTCGCCCTCATCGCGCTGAAGATCGCTGCGCAGCCGGCCACCGAGCGGTTCCTGTACGGGCGGGCGAAGGCCGAATACTTCTCCGCAGCCGTCGAAGGCACGATGATCTTCGTCGCTGCCGCCGTGATCCTGGTGACCGCCGTGCAGCGCTTCGTGCGCCCTGAGCCGCTCGAAAACGTTGGCTGGGGCCTGGGGATCTCGGTGATCGCCTCCGTGCTGAACGGAGCCGTAGCGATGGTGCTACTGCGGGCAGGGCGCCGGCACCGCTCCATCACTCTGAAGGCCGACGGCAAACATCTGCTCACCGATGTGTGGACGTCCGTCGGAGTGATTCTCGGGGTGGGCCTCGTCTGGCTCACCGGCTGGGAGCGGCTCGACCCGATCGTTGCCTTCGCGGTGGGTGTGAACATCATCGTCACCGGGGTGGGTCTCGTCTCTGAATCCGTCTCCGGTCTGCTCGACAAATCCCTCGGCGAGGAGGACCACGAGGTGATCACCGGCATTCTGCGTCGGCGCGCCGACGGCGAGGACCCGGTGGCCTTCCACGGCCTGCAGACCCGCGAAGCCGGCCAGCAGAAATTCATGAACGTTCACGTGCTCGTGCCGGACGACTGGACCGTCAAACGCGGCCACGACTACATCGAGTCACTCGAGCACGAGCTCACCGATGCCCTGCCCGAGCTGGTGGTGCTCACCCACCTCGAGCCGATCTCCGACCCCGCCAGCTACGACGACATTCCGGACGCTCACGTGCCGATTCGCGGCGAGGGCGGCGAAGCCACGGCTCCGCCCGCGCGATAGAAGACTCACCCCGCGATAGATTCGCCGCATGAGCACCCCGCATGTCCCCCTGTCGATCCTCGATCTGGTGCCGATCTCCGAGGGAATGAGCACCGCCCAGGCGATCACCGCCTCCATGGACGGGGCGCAGGCCGCCGACCGCCTGGGCTACCACCGCTACTGGTTCGCCGAGCATCACAACACCCGCTCCCTGGCCTCCAACGCCACCGCGCTCCTGATCGGGCAGGCAGCAGGTCTGACGGAACGAATCCGCGTCGGCTCCGGCGGCATCATGCTGCCCAACCATGCGCCGCTTACGGTGATCGAGCAGTTCGGCACTCTCGTGCAGATGCACGGCAACCGCATCGACCTGGGACTCGGCCGCGCACCTGGCACAGACCCGCTCACAGCGCAGCTGCTGTCACGCACGAGCGCTGAACCGTCGGCGTTCATCGAGTCGGTGGCGCAGATGCGTGCGTGGTCCAGCACCGAACACGCCACCACGCGGCAGATCTCTGCAGCGGTGGCCGAAGGCACCGAGGTGCCGATGTGGGTGCTGGGATCCACAGTCAGTGGCGCACAGCTCGCCGCAACGCTCGGCATGCCCTTCGCCGTGGCCAGCCATTTCGCGCCGTTCCAGCATCTGCAGGCGCTGAACGTCTACCGTGACCGTTTCGATGCGCAGGCGCAGACCGCCCAGATCGACACCCCGCACACGATGGTGGGTGTGAACCTCGTGGTCAGTGACACCGACGACGAAGCACAGCGCCAGTACACGACGCTGCAGCAGATGTTCCTGGGCGTGGTCACCGGTCAGCGGCAGAAGATCCAGCCGCCCCGCCCGATTCACGAGGTGGCCCCGCAGGAACTGGTCGACCGTGTGGAGCAGACGCTCGCGGTCAAAGCCGTCGGTTCCCCACAGACCGTTGTGGAGCAGCTTGAGCAGATCGTTGACTCGACCGGCGCCGACGAACTGATCCTGACCGCTTACTACGCGGACCCTGCTGACCGGCTGCACGCTCTCGAGCTGCTCGCCGACGCGTGGGGGCTCGGCGCCTGACCGGGCCGGTCACGGCCGTCAACGGCACCCGGGGGAATCCAGCGATATCCCAGCGCACTCAGCAGTGCAGCGTCACCGCCACCGCGGCGTGATCGCTCGCCCAGGCGCCGTCGTGCCGGTACGCCTGCGCACTGTAGGTGTCCGTCTCGACGCCGCGGGTGAGGATCCAGTCGATCCGATCGGCACCGACCACAGGGTCCTCATAGTCCGGGAACGTGCCGATGTCCTCGCCCAGGTGCTCGCCGGCACCGTCATGACAGTCCTGGAAACCAGCCTGCTGGAACAGCTGCCACGTCTCGCTCGAGCCCGCTGCCGCATTGAAATCACCGGTGATGACCACCGGCCCGGCCTCGCTGATCGCGCCGATCTGTTCGAGGATCACCCGAGCGCCCTGCACACGTGCATCCTCGCTGACATGGTCCAGATGCGTGTTGACCAGCGTCAACGTCTCGTCAGTGACGCGGTCCCGCACCGTCGCGAGCACCGCGATCCGCGGGCAGGCCGCATCCCAGCCCGTCGACCCCATCAGTAACGGCTGCTGTGAGAGCCAGAACTGGAACCAGTCCAGCACCTCGAAGCGGTCACGGCGCAGAAACAGCAGATTGTGCTCACCCCGGCCACCGCCCTCGCGGCCGAAACCCAGCTGCAGATGCGTCTGTCCCAGAACAGAATGCAGGACCGGAATCTGCCCAGCCAGCACCTCCTGTGTGGCCACCACATCTGCTGCGCTGTCTGTCAGCAGCTGCGCGAGTGCATGGCGCCGATCCTCCCAATGGTCGGGGTCCCCCGGGGCCGTGGATGGCGAGGCCATGCGGATGTTCTGGGTGAGCACGGTCAGGGCTGGCGCAGCAGCAGAAGCGGGAAACATAAGCCCATTGTGCGGCATTGTGCGGCACCGAACGCCGCGCAGATCACATCCCAGATCACAACATGACGGCATGTGACGCACAGGCCGTGCCGCGACCGTGCACAGGGCGCATACTGCGCTCATGCACACCCTGGTCCTGCAGTCCGACTTCGGTCTCGATGATGGCGCCGTGAGCGCCATGTACGGCGTCGCCGTCGGTGTCGCTCCCTCGCTGCGCATCACGGATCTGACCCACAACATCCCGCCGTACGACATCTGGGAGGGCTCCTATCGCCTCGCTCAGGTGGCCGCGTACTGGCCAGAGGGAACCGTGTTCGTGTCCGTCGTGGATCCGGGCGTCGGCTCCGACCGGCTTTCCGTCGTGGCACGCACGGCAACCGGACATCTGGTGGTCACGCCCGACAACGGCACCCTCACCCACCTGCATCATTTCGTCGGCATCACCGAGCTGCGGCAGATCGACGAGACCGTCAACCGCCGTGCCGGATCCGAAGAGTCCTACACGTTCCACGGCCGCGACATCTACGCCTACACCGGGGCGCGACTCGCCGCCGGCGTGATCAGCTACGAGCAGGTCGGGCCAGCCGTGGATCTCTCACACCTGGTGACGCTCCCGGTCACCGAGCCAGAGATCACCGGCGGCAGCGTGCACGGCTGCATCGACACCCTGGACGTGCGCTACGGCTCCCTGTGGACCTCCATTCCCCGCGCCCTGCTCACCGAACTCGGCATCGGCCACGGCGACCGGGTGCAGCTGCGCGTGCACCACAATGGGTCCGCCGTGCACTCCGCACAGATGAGCTACGCCCGCAGCTTCGCTGACGTCGAGGTCGGCGAATCCCTGCTCTACATCAACTCGCTCGACCGTGCCGCGATCGCCATCAACCGCGGGCACTATGCACGCGCTTTCTCCCTGGGCACCGGGGAATCCTGGCGCGTGAGCATCACCCCCGTCACGCCGAGCTGACCAGCTCTCCCGCCCTCGCGGCCAGCCCGGCATTGAGGCGCCGCCCCACTCCCCCACCCCACGAACAGGAGTTCCCGTGCATCGCACGTCCCCCGTCACCCAGGTCGTCGCCACCGGCATCGGTGCCGCGCTGTTCTTCGTACTCGCCCGCTTCGTGGCGATTCCCTCCCCGATTCCGAACACCGCGATCGCGCTGCAGTACGCAGTGCTCGCCGTGTTCGCTGTGCTGTACGGCCCGGTCGTCGGCGCCCTCGCGGGTCTCATCGGGCACGTGCTCACCGACGCCACCGGATATGGCATCTGGTTCAGTTGGGAGCTCGCCAGCGCCGTGTTCGGCCTGATCGTCGGCCTCGTGATGCTGCGCCACCTCATCCACGAGGGCGAGTTCGGTGGCCGCACGATCGCCCGGTTCACCATCGGCGTGGTGATCGCGCACGCGGTCGCGTGGCTGCTGGTCGCGCCGCTCGGTGACGTCCTCATCTACTCCGAGCCGGCCTCGAAGGTGTTCGTGCAGGGCGTCTTCGCTTTCGCCGCAAACTCGGTGCTCACCTGCGTGATCGGCACGCTCATTCTGCTGGTGTACTCCCGCACCCGCACGCGCACCGGTTCGCTGACCGTCGAGAAGTGACCTGCCCGCTGCTGTGACTCCTGCTGCGCCGCCGATCGAGCTGATCGGGTACTCCTTCCAGTACCGGACCCAGTCCGAACCCACCCTGCGCGACATCGATCTGCGGATCGAGGCCGGGCAGAAGGTGGCGATCGTCGGCGCCTCCGGATCGGGCAAGTCCACGCTGATCCATGCCCTGAACGGCTTGATCCCCCACCGCTACGCGGGTACTGCCACCGGCACCATCCGCGTGGCGGGCGCCGACCCGGCGCAGGCCGGGCTCGTGGAGACCGCGCGGCACGTCGGCACCGTGCTGCAGGACTCCAACGGCCAGTTCGTCGGCCTCACTGTCGCGGAGGACATCGCCTTCAGCCTGGAGAATCAGCAAGTCCCCCACGAGCAGATGGCGCCGCGTGTGCGCCGCGCCGCCGAGCTCGCCCACATTGAGCATCGCCTTGACGCCTCCCCGCATAACCTGTCCGGCGGGCAGAAACAGCGGGTGGCGATCGCCGGGGTGCTCGTCGACGAGGTCGAGGTGTTGCTGTTCGATGAGCCGCTGGCGAACCTCGACCCGGCCTCCGGGCGAAGCGCTGTCGAGCTGATCGACACGCTGCACCGCGACCTGGGAGCCACCGTCATCATCGTCGAGCACCGCCTCGAGGACGTGCTCCACCGCGATCTCGACCGGATCGTGCTCATGGACGCGGGCCGGATCATCGCCGACGACGCCCCGGATCAGATCATCGCCTCCGGCCTGCTGGAACAGCACGGCATCCGGCCGCCGCTGCATGTGGCGGCACTGCGGTACGCAGGCGCACCCGTCACGGCCGCGCAGCACCCCGGCAGCGCCGAGCGGATCGAGCTGACTCCGCAGCAGGTCGAGGCCATGCGTACGTGGGTCGCGCGCGCTGATCGCAGCGCTCCCCCACGGGCCGACGCTCGACCTCCCGCCCTCACGCTGACAGACGTCGGCTGCACGCTGCGCCCCGGACCTGAACACAGCGTGCGCATCCTTGACGGCATCACCGCGCGCGTGGACCGCGGCGAGATGATCGGCGTGCTCGGCTCCAACGGCGCCGGCAAATCCACCCTGGCCCGCGTGATCTGCGGCTTCGAGCAGACCACCGACGGGGTGGTGCGGATCGGGTCGGCCGATGCCGCACAGTGGTCCATTGCCGAGCGCGGCGAACAGGTGGGCTTCGTGCTGCAGGAACCCGGGCAGATGCTCTCGCGCCCCCTGATCGCTGAGGAGATAGCCCTGGGCATGCGGGCCCGCGGCTGGGATGAGCACCGCATCGCGGAACGCACCGCCGAGATGCTCGATGTCTGCGGCCTCGCCCCGTTCCGCTCCTGGCCGATCTCCGCACTGAGCCACGGCCAGAAGAAACGCGTCAGCATCGCCTGCGTGCTCGCCCTCGACCCGGACGTGCTCATCCTGGACGAGCCCACTGCCGGGCAGGACTTCGCTCACTACACCGAGTTCATGGACTTCCTGCACCGCATCAACGCCCGCGGCACCACCGTCCTGCTCATCACCCACGATATGCATCTCGCACTCGAATACACCGACAGGGTGCTTGTCATGTCCGATGGCCGGCTCATCGCCGACGACGACCCGGCCCGCGTGCTCACCGATCAGGACGTGTGCGATCGAGCAGACCTCGTCACCACGGGCCTGCACACCCTCGCGCAGCGGTGCGGGATCGCTGACGCCCACGCCCTCGTGCGGCGTTTCGTCGAGGTCGACCGGGCCGAGCGTGCTCGCCGACGAACCGAAAAAGCCCAGCGGCGAGCTGACGCTGCCTCCGCCGAGGCGCCCGGCACGAGCACCGGCGAGGAGGAGCGATGAGCAGCCCCATCCTCGGCTACGTCGACCGGCCCGGTCTCCTGCACCGCCTCAGCGGCGTCTCCAAGCTCGCGCTCGCCATCGGCGTGGTGGTCGGCGCCATGGTCGGCTTCGATCTGCGCTACCTGCTCGCGGTGAGCGTGCTGTCCGCGATCCTGTGGGCGCTCTCCCGTGTGCGGCTGCGGGACCTCGCCTTCGTGCTGTGGATGATCGGGATCTTCATGGTGCTGAACAACATCGGCATCTTCCTGTTCGCCCCCGGGTACGGAACGGAACTGTTCGGCACCCACCACCTGCTGATCGACGGCCCCTGGCACTGGGACCTGACCGGTGAGCAGCTCTTCTACCAGGCGAACGTCACCGCGAAATACTTCGCGGTGCTCCCGGCCGTGCTGCTGTTCATCACCACCACCCGGCCGCCGGAGTTCGCCTCGAGCCTGAACCGGATCGGCGTGCCGTACCGCGCTGCCTACGCGGTCTCGCTCACTATGCGCTATATCCCCGATGTGCAACGCGAGTTTCGGGTCATCTCGCAGGCGCAGCAGGCCCGGGGGCTGGACGTCTCACGCAAGGTCGGCATCGGCACGCGGGTGCGGAACACGGTCGCGGTGCTCATGCCGCTGCTGCTGGGCACCTTCGACCGGATCGAGCAGGTCTCCGCGGCGATGGAGCTGCGCGGCTTCGGCCGCGGACGCCGACGCACCTGGGCGGTGAGCACGCCACTGCGGGCAGCGGACTGGCTGGTGATCGCCGCGGCTGTGCTGCTGGCCCTCGTGCCCGTCGCCCTCCTGTGGGTGAACGGCGGGCGTTTCTGGAACCCGTTCGCGGGCTGAGGGGCATCGTCGCCGGACATCATCAGCTACGGCCTGCGCAATGACCGAGTGCGCAGAGGGCGCCGTTGACGCTCAGCTGTCGACGGCTGAGACGACCAGCACGCCCGTGGACGGGCAGATCGCGGCCAGGCTGATCATGGCGCCCGTTCCCAGGTGCGGGGCAGAGCTGTCGCTCATGCGCAACGCCTCGACAGCATCGATCCAGCCGCCCTCACATGTGGCGGCAGCGTGCTCCATGGTGGGGACGAGCTCAGCTGCCACATCGTCGGCGGGCACTGTCTCGCCGACACTGTCAGCGATCAGACTCTGCGTCGCCTGCGGATCGAGCTGCACGACGAGCTGGATCCAGTAGTCGTCGGGCGCAGGCATGGCGATGCGCTCCCCCGGGTCGGAGAAGCGTCCCTCAGTCCACACACCCAGCGTCGGCTCGATCGTGGGCAGGGCCTCGTGGACCGTCTCCTGCTGCGTCATCACGCTGGCCGGCACGTACCAACGTCTGGAGGCCTCGTCGTACTGCCAGGTGACCGCCTCCTCATCGAGGGGCGATTCGGGGGCGCTGCCGGGCCATGCTCCACAGCCGGTCAGCAACGCAGCCAGTGCCAGCACGGGCATCGTCCGCAGCAGAATCGCCGCGCGCCGACGCACGGTCCAGGGTGAGCCCTCATGGCGCCCTCGACCGGCGCGCGCCTCGCGTCGTTCCCTCATCGTCGCCCCCGATGCGCTGTGGTTCTTCTTCCTCATCCTGACATGCACAGCGCCCCGTTTCGGCTATCCGAAACGGGGCGCTGTGGATGCTCGGCTGTGGCCGATGCGATCGCCTCAGTGGCGGATCACATCATGCCGCCCATGCCTCCCATGCCGCCCATGTCGTCGCCACCTGCGGCCGGGGCCTTCGGCTCCGGCTTGTCGGCCACGACGGCCTCGGTGGTGAGGAACAGGCCAGCGATGGACGCGGCGTTCTGCAGCGCGGAACGGGTAACCTTCACCGGGTCGATGATGCCGGCGGCCAGCAGGTCCTCGTACTCGCCGGTGGCAGCGTTCAGGCCCTGGCCCACAGGCAGGGACTTCACCTTCTCCGCCACGACGCCACCCTCGAGGCCAGCGTTGACAGCGATCTGCTTGAGCGGAGCCTCGATGGCGACCTTCACGATGTTGGCACCGGTGGCCTCGTCGTCCTCGAGGGAGAGGGTGCTGAAGGTGTCCTTGCCGGCCTGCAGCAGGGCCACGCCACCACCGGCGACGACCCCCTCCTCCACAGCGGCCTTCGCGTTGCGCACCGCGTCCTCGATGCGGTGCTTGCGCTCCTTGAGCTCCACCTCGGTAGCGGCACCAGCCTTGATGACGGCCACGCCGCCGGCGAGCTTCGCGAGGCGCTCCTGCAGCTTCTCGCGGTCGTAGTCCGAGTCCGAGTTCTCGATCTCGGTGCGGATCTGCTTGACGCGACCAGCGATGCGGTCGGCGTCGCCCGCGCCCTCAACGATGGTGGTCTCGTCCTTGGTGACGACGACCTTGCGGGCCTGGCCCAGCAGCTCGAGACCGGCGGTCTCCAGCTTGAGGCCGACCTCCTCGGAGATGACCTGGCCACCGGTGAGGATGGCCATGTCCTCGAGCATCGCCTTGCGGCGGTCACCGAAGCCGGGGGCCTTCACGGCCACGGACTTGAAGGAGCCACGCAGCTTGTTCACCACAAGCACCGCGAGAGCCTCACCCTCGACGTCCTCGGAGATGATGGCGAGCGGCTTGCCGGACTGGATGACCTTCTCCAGCAGCGGCAGCAGGTCCTTGACCGAGGAGATCTTCGAGTTCATGAGCAGGATGTACGGATCCTCGAGGACCGTCTCCTGACGCTCAGCGTCGGTCACGAAGTAGGGCGAGATGAAGCCCTTGTCGAACCGCATGCCCTCGGTGAGCTCCAGCTCGAGGCCCATGGTGTTGGACTCCTCGACCGTGATCACACCCTCCTTGCCGACCTTGTCCAGCGCCTCGGCGATGAGCTCGCCGATGGCCGGGTCGGCCGCGGAGATAGCAGCGGTGTTGGCGATCTGGTCCTTGGTCTCGATCTCCTTCGCCTGAGCGAGGAGGGTCTCAGCGACCTTCGCCACGGCCTTGTCGATGCCGCGCTTGAGCGCGATCGGGTTGGCGCCTGCGGCGACGTTGCGCAGACCCTCCTTCACGAGGGCCTGAGCCAGGACGGTGGCGGTGGTGGTGCCGTCGCCCGCGATGTCGTCGGTCTTCTTGGCGACCTCCTTGACGAGCTCCGCGCCGATCTTCTCGTACGGATCGTCGAGTTCGATCTCCTTGGCGATCGAGACGCCGTCATTGGTGATCGTCGGAGCGCCCCAGGACTTCTCGAGCACAACGTTGCGGCCCTTGGGGCCGAGGGTGACCTTCACGGCGTCGGCGAGCTGGTTCATACCCCGCTCGAGTCCGCGCCGCGCCTCCTCGTCGTAAGAGATGAGCTTGGCCATTGTGGAATCTCTCCCGTGTGGTGTGGTGTCCACCCGACCCAGTGCCCGCGACGGACGGGGCGCGCCGACGTGTTCCTGTCCCACGCCGACGGGTCCCTCACGGGGCCGGAATGTTCATGGTCGCAGCGGCGCTTCTCGCCGCTCGATCAGGCATCCAGGGTACGTGTGCGGCAGACCCGCTGGGCTGTCACTCTCGAACCCCGAGTGCCAGATCATCATAAGCACTCTGCCGGGGAGAGTGCTAACTCCCGGAGGGGCCGACGGGTCAATTCCGCCGACGGCGCAGAGAAGGAGGCTCAGAAGGAGGCTCAGCCGTCCTGGTCCTCGCCGTTGTCCTCGCCGCCATCGCCACCGTTGTCGCCGCCCTGCTCACCGGGACGCTGCACGGCAAGGAAGGTGATCGGCGAGTCGTACTCGTCGCTCTGCACAGCTTCCCCAGCGCCGACCTCATCCGCGAGCGCCTGCGCGGTGGCCTTATCGGCCTCGTCGCGGTAGTACACGACGGCCTGCTCCTGCCGGTTGTCGGCGGTGGAGACCGTGACGTCCTGCCAGCCCGACTCCTTCAGGGTGTCGCGCCAGGCGCCGGCGAGCTTGTTGATGCCGGCGGCATTGATCACCTCGACCTGCACGGAGCGATCCGGCTCTGCGGGTGCCTCGTCGGTGGGCTCCTCCTCGGAGGGCTCCGGCGACGCGCTCTGACTCTGCTCGCCGGTGGGGTCCGCGGCCCGATCGTCGCCGTCGCCGCCCTTGCCCATGCCGCCGATCAGGAACAGCAACACGAGCAGCGTGATGAACGCTGCAGCGATGATGACGATGTAGATCAGGTTCTGCCGCCAGAACGGCTCCTCGGCGCGGTGAGCGCCATGGAAGGAGACAGCATCTGCCTCCTCATCGAAGCGGTCCGGCTCGAAAGGATACGAGGAATCAGCCACGGCCCCATTAAACAAGGCGCGATGCAGCCAGACGGTCAGCACACGCCCGCGGGTGCGGATCAGGCCACGCGGTCCTCGGCCGAGACGCGGCGGGCACGCAACCTGTTCACCACAGCAGGCGCTGCGGCGAGGGCGGCCGGGTCATCAAGCAAGCGGTTCAGCCGTACGTGATAGCTCACCGGGGAAAGCCCCAGCTCCTCACGAATTCGCCGCTCCTTCACGCCCAGGTGACGGAATGGCCGGGCCTCGAGTTCCAGGATGCGGCGTTCCAGGTCACTCAACGAGGTCGGGTCATCAGCGGGCATAGATCGACTCTAGGCTCACGCGCCGCCGATCCGTCGGCGCCGCGCCGACGGCTCGCCTCACTGCCACCGGCTGGCCTGGTAGAGAACGGCCCACCTCGTCCGCGGGATACTGCCCGGCCGACACTATGGAGCATTGCCAGCGCCGTGGATCGCTGCCAGACCGGACCCGTGGAAGACTGCCCCTATGCCCGCACCGCTCGCTGACCTGATCGCCCCGGACTGGGCGGAAGCGCTCGCCCCGGTCGAGAGCCGCATCCACGAACTCGGCTCGTTCCTGCGCGAGGAGGCACACAGTGGTGCTGGCTACCTGCCCGCCGGTGACCAGGTGCTACGCGTGTTCACGCGACCGCTCGCGCAGGTGCGTGTGCTGATCGTCGGCCAGGATCCCTACCCCACCCCGGGGCATCCCATCGGCCTGAGCTTCGCGGTCGAACGGCACGTGCACCCACTGCCACGCTCCTTGGCGAACATCTACGCCGAGCTCGAAGCAGACCTGGGCATTCCCCCGGCATCCCACGGCGACCTCACCGCCTGGCAGGAGCAGGGCGTGATGCTGATGAACCGGGTGCTGAGCGTCCGCCCGGGAGCACCGGGATCGCACCGTCGGCGCGGCTGGGAGGAGGTCACGGAGCTTGCCGTACGCACCCTCGCTGCTCGCGGCGGGCCACTCGTCGCGATCCTGTGGGGCCGCGACGCGCAGTCCCTCACACCGCTGCTCGGCTCCGTGCCAGTGATCGCAAGCGCGCATCCAAGCCCGCTGTCGGCCTCGCGCGGCTTCTTCGGGTCGCGGCCCTTCAGTCAGGCCGATGCACTGCTTCAGGAACAGGGAGCACCGCCGATCGACTGGCGCATCGAGCGCTGACTGTGCGCCACGACGCCACGCCCCACGCACGATCGGATCAACTGTCAAGCCGTCCAAAAGCGGCCAGTTCCTCCGCGGAGCCGGCCACGATCAACTCATCGCCCGGCTGCAGCACCGTCTGCGCCGTCACGTACTCCCACGGCGCATCGCCGCTGCGGCGGGCGATGACGCGCAACGCCCACTCTTCGGTAACGCGGGAGGCAGCCACAGTCTGATGCAGCATCCGCACCGGCACCGCGAAGCGGCCCATCTGCAGGCCATGCCCGTAATCCACCCAGTCCTCCGCGCGATCCACCAAGCGGTGTGCGATGCGCACACCCATCGCACGCTGGGTCATGATCACGTGCCGCACCCCGAGCTGCTCAAGGATCTGCGCGTGCTCCGCGGACTCCGCTTTCGCCCACAGGTCTTCAACCCCCGCGCGCAACAGATGCGAACAGGCCAGCACACTCGTCTCGAGACGCCCGCCCACGGCCACCACCACCCGGTCGGCCTGCGTGACCCCGAGCTGGTCCAACACCTCGGCGCGGGAGACGTCCGCGCGCACAGCTGCGGTGAGCAACGGGTCATGACGCTGGACGGTGTCCTCGTCGGCGTCGATCCCCAGCACTTCCACACCCAGGCGTTCCAGCTCGGTTGCGAGCGCTGAGCCGAAACGGCCCAGCCCCAGAACGGCAGCACCGCGCACCAGTGCCTCGTCGGGGCGGGAACGGGCTCGAAGACGCCAGGGCGCGTGGCCCGACGGTCGTGTCATGTCAGCCAATGAGGGCTCTCTCCTTCGCCGGTTCGAACAGCAGCGGCCGGCGCCGAAGCGCCAACGCCGTACCCAGGGTCATGGGCCCCACGCGGCCCGTGAACATCAGTGTGCACAGCACTAGCTTCGATGCATCACTCAGGCCAGACGTGATGCCTGTGGACAGGCCGGTGGTGGAGATCGCCGAGGTGGTCTCCAGCAGCACGCGGTCCAAGCTCGCGCTCTCCAGCAGCATGATCGCCACGGTCGCGACGATGATCGCACCGACCATGAGCACCACGATGGTGATCACTTCTCGATGCTGAGCGCGCGAGAGGCGTTTACCGAACACGAGCACGTACGGGTCGCCTCGCAGCTCGGAGCGCACCACGGCAAGCAGCACGAAAACCGTCGTGATTTTCAGCCCGCCGGCGGTGCCCGCAGGCCCGCCACCCACCACCATCATCAGGTCCGTGAACAGCCAGGTTTCCGGATGCATGGCGCCGACGTCCACCGCGTTGAAACCGGCCGTGCGAGAAACAGTGGCGTGGAAGAAGGCATTCAATACCTTGTGGGGCCAGCCCAGTGGCCCGAGCGTGCCCGGATTCGCATGCTCGAGCAGCAGCGTGGTCGCAGCACCGCCCACCAGTAAAGCGGGCGTGCCCGCAAGCACCATTTTCGTCGTCAGCGACCAGCGCGCCGGTGCCCGATAGCGTTTACGCAGCTCCGCCAGCACCGGAAACCCTAGACCGCCCACAATCACTGCCGCAGCCAGCGGCAGCAGGATGAACGCGTCGGTCTGCACTTCGGTGAGATTGCCCTGGAACAGCGCGAAGCCAGCGTTGTTGAACGAGGAGACCGCGTGGAACACGGCTGTGCCCGCTGCCTCCGCAGTGCCCATCCCGTAGTGCAGACGCAGCCGTGCGAAAAGCATCAGCGCCACGAGTGTCTCCACCACCGCACTGGTGAGGATGATGCCCCGCACCACCGCTGCCGTCTCGGCGAGGCCGCCACGTGTCTCGGTGCTCGCCGCCATGCGGCGGCGCAATCCCAATCGGTGCGCCGCCATCATCGCTAGCAGCGTTGCAAGCGTCATCACGCCGGTGCCGCCGATCTGGATCAGCACCGCGATCACGACCTGCCCTTGGACGGTCCAGGCACTCGGCGTATCCACAACGGCCAGGCCCGTTACGCACAGTGCGGAAACCGCAGTGAACAGGGCATCCACCACTGACGGGCGGTGCGTTGTCCAGGAGCCGGGTGCGAGCAGCGCCATGGTGCCCACCAGCAGCACGCCGGCCACCGCGAGGGCGATCCGACGCGCCGAATCAGCACCGCTATAAGTGCGGCGGGGACGCTTCACGGCGGGGAGCCTACCCCTACCGCGGGGCGCGTGAATGCTCTGCGATCAGGGTCACCACTCGGCGCCGTCTGCACTACTGTGGTGGCGTTCATGGGCGCGCGCGAACGCCCAGGCCACGCACGGACGGAGTCCCACATGCCCCTGAACAGCGGACAGTTCGCCCTGCAGGGTCCAGGCGTCGATTACGACCCACACTGGTATCGCAAGGCCGTTTTCTACGAAGTGCTCGTGCGTGCTTTCGCCGATGGCAACGGCGACGGCACCGGCGATTTCACAGGTCTCATCGAACGCCTCGACTACCTGCAGTGGTTGGGCATCGACTGCCTGTGGCTGCCGCCGTTCTTCGCGTCCCCATTGCGCGACGGCGGCTACGACATCTCCGATTACGAGGCGGTGCTGCCAGAGTTCGGATCGATCACCGATTTCGAACGGCTCGTCTCCGAAGCACACCAGCGCGGCATCCGCGTGATCATCGACCTGCCGATGAACCACACCTCGGACAAGCATCCCTGGTTCCTCGAGTCCCGATCCGATCCGGACGGGCCCTACGGCGACTTCTACGTCTGGTCCGACACCGACGACAAATACCCCGACGCCCGGATCATCTTCGTGGACACCGAGGAGTCGAACTGGACGTTCGACCCGGTGCGCCGCCAGTTCTTCTGGCACCGCTTCTTCTCCCATCAGCCGGATCTGAACTTCGACAACCCCGCCGTGCACGACGCCATGTTCGAGGTGGTGAAGTTCTGGCTGGACAAGGGCATCGACGGGTTCCGCGCCGACGCCATCCCGTACCTGTACGAGGAAGAGGGCACGAACGGCGAGAACCTGCCAGCCACCCACGAGTTCCTGCAGCATCTGCGCGCCTACGTGGACGAAAACTGGCCCGGACGCGTGATCATTGCCGAGGCCAACCAGTGGCCCCGTGACGTTGTGGAGTATTTCGGCACCGAGGACGCCCCCGAATGTCACATGTGCTTCCACTTCCCCGTCATGCCGCGGATCTTCTATGCGCTGCGCGAGGGCAGCGCACACCAGATCATCGACATCCTCGCGGATACCCCGGAGATCCCGCGTGGCGCTCAATGGGGCACGTTCCTGCGCAATCACGACGAGCTGACGCTCGAGATGGTCACCCCGGAGGACCGCTCCGCCATGCTCGGCTGGTACGCACCGGATTCGCGGATGCGCGCGAACGTCGGCATCCGTCGGCGCCTGGCTCCCCTGCTGGATAACTCCCGCGCCGAGCTCGAACTCATTCATGCGCTGCTGCTGTCCCTGCCGGGTTCACCGTTCCTGTATTACGGCGATGAGATCGGAATGGGCGACAACATCTGGCTCGAGGACCGCGACGCCGTGCGCACCCCGATGCAGTGGACGCCGGACCGCAACGCCGGGTTCAGCGAGATCACCGATCCGGGGAAGCTGTACCTGCCGGTGATCCAGTCGCTCGTCTACCACTACTCGACCACGAACGTCGAAGCACACATGGCCCACTCCGGCTCCCTACTGCATTTCGTGCGCTGGATTCTCGCGGTGCGCCGCCAGCACGATGCCTTCGGTCTGGGCGCCTACCGGAACATCCCGGCAGACACGGATCGCGTGCTCGCCTTCACCCGTACATACGACGGCGCCGAACACGGGGAGGCAGCGCAGGCGCATGCCGAGACGTTGCTGTGCGTGTTCAACCTCTCGGGGCGGCCCGTCACCGCGAGCCTGGATCTGGGCGGCCTCGCCCGACGCACCGTGCGTGACGTGTTCGGCGGTCACGAATTCCCCGCGATCGATGACGACGGCGAGCTGACTCTCACACTGGCAGGTCACGGCTTTTACTGGCTGAAGGTGCGCCCTCTCTCGGAGGACGGCGAGCCGATGACCACCACGACGGCCATCCCCGTGGTGACCGACGAGGCCTGAGGCGGCGGCACCATCGAGTCGATGAGGCCATCGTCCTGTGGGGTGGGGCCACCCAGCGTCGGACGCAGAGCTGGAGACGGGACTCGAACCCGCAACCACCTGTTTACAAGACAGGTGCGCTACCAATTGCGCCACTCCAGCGAGGCGGCACGAGGCCGCCGATCCGGGTACTGAAGCCCGGACCACGTGAGACTACCCGAGTCGTCGACCCGAATGCTCATTCCTGGCTAATTCTCGCGTCTCAGCCCTGTCCGCCGTCAGAGGCACCGCCCGCGTCAGAGGCTCCGCCTGCGTCGGATGGCGCAGCCCCGCCTGCTTCGAGCACCGCGGAACGCAGCGCGCCCGGCGTCTTGAAACGATCAACGCTCTCCTTCGTGCCGTCAATCTCGACGTAGGGCGTACCCTGCTTCTTCTCCGCCGCGTACGGCTCGACGACCTGACGCACCCAGGGACGGTAGGTCTGCTTCTCCAGGCAGGACAGAGTCTCTTCCGTGGCGCCCACCTGCTCGGCGAAGCCGCGGATCTGCTCATCGCTGAGCCCGGCAGAGCCCTCCTCCGGCTGATTCTCGAACAGCAGCTGCTGGAAGGAGAGGGAAGCCTTCGGGTCCTGCTCGTACATGCACACGTAGGCGTTCGCGGCCCGTGTCGAGTAGTCGCCGGTGGTGGACTGCGCATCCAGGAAGCGGCGCGGAACCATCCGGATCTGCGCCTCCTGGTTCTCGATCATCGTCGAGATGTCCTCGGCATTCGCCTTGTCGAATTCGCCACAGAACGGGCACATGAAGTCCAGGTGGATCTCCACCACGGGCTTACCGGAATCGGCGGGGGCACCGTAGGAGAGGTAGGCCTGACCCGATGCCACATTGCTCGGCGCGGTGGCGGGGCCAGCGGGGCGCAGCTGGGTCCAGATCGCGTAGCCCAGGCCGCCAACGAGCACGAGCGCCACCACGGTCACAGCGGCGATCACGATGGTGCGGACGTTGCGCTGGCGGCGCAGCTCCGCTTCGCGCTCCTTCCGGATCCGCTCGCGCTGTGCAGCACGACGCTCCTGTGCCGTGGCCGCCGACGTATCCTTCGCGGCTGCGCGCTTTTTGGACGGCCCGGACGACGGGGTCGATGCCATGGTTCCTCCTGCGCCTTCAGGGCTGTGCTCGGCTCGGGGTCGCGGGGAAGTCTAGCGGCCGCATTACCTCACCGTCGCCAGAAGGCAATGTCCTCGAGCCGGGGTAGTGCAGGGAACGGGAAGTAATCCACCATGCCATCCCGGGCGAGAATCGTGGCGACCACGGCACCGATCAACAGCACGAGCAGCACCCCGACGACGAGTCCCCAAATCCGGTCAGGCGCCGCAGCGTCGACCATGCGATGCGCCCCGCGGCGCGTCGTAGCCGAGCCGAGTCCCACCCAGGTCACGAGCACGGTGACACCGATGGCAATGGCAAAGGCGACGCCGTCAGCAGGCGGGGACCCGCTCCAGAGCATCCAGCCAGCATCGACGGCGATACCGATCAGGAGGCCGAGCATCAGCGGAATGATCGCCTGGCCCACTGTCTCGAACAGGCCCAGCAGGAAGCGGAACGGAGCCGCCATGCCACTGGTCCACAGCGGACCCGCTCCCGTGCCACCGCGCAGCCGATGCTGGACGATCGAGCGGTGGCTGCGCTCCCAGGTGCGGGCGAGTGCACCGAGCAGGAGAACCAGCGTGAGCGCGATGTACGGGGCCACGGCCCCGAGGGCGATCAGCAGCACGTGCCCCATCCAGATCAGGAACGGACGACGCGGCGGAGGTGGCATCGGGGTGGGCCAGGCGCCGTGCGGCGGCATGGGCCCCACCATGCCCGCGGGCATGGGCTGGGCTGGCCGGGCAGGCGCGTAGGGATGCTGCTGCGAAGTCAGGGGCGGAGCCTGTGGTGGGCGCTGCACAGGATGCTGTGGCGGGAAGGACGTCGGGGCGTACGGGCGCTGCTGAACGTCACCTCTTCGCTCCAGGGGCACCTGGGGCGCCTGGGGTGGATTCTGCAGCGGTGGGGCGTCACGCACCACGGGCAGTGGCATCGTCGGATCCCGCACCGCGTCGAGGATCTCGGTCGGCGGATCAGCTGGCGACGGTTCGTTCGGCGTCGGTACGACGGGTAGCGCCTGCGTGCTGTCGTCGATCCGAGGGATCACCTCGGTCGCATCCTCCCCATCGGCCGTGTCGGATGCGGCCAGGTGCCCGGTATCGCGGCCATCCGCGGCTGGCAGCATTTCGGTGGGCCCCGGATCGTCGTACTCCTCGAGATCCAGTGTGGCCAGCCGCGTCATCCAGGCGCGCGGCTCCGGGCGTTTCGACGGCTCAGCCTGCAGCGCCGCGCGCAGCCAGGCGGCGAGCTGCGTCGGGAGGCCGTCCACATCGAGGTCGCCGCGCTCTGCACGCAGGAACACGATGTCGGCTCGGCCCGACCCGAAGGGCTCCCGGCCGGTGGCGGCGAAGGCGAGAAGCGCGGCGAGCGCCCACCAGTCCCCTGCAGCACCGGTGTGGTTCGTGCGCACAACTTCCGGATCGAGATAGGCGGCAGTGCCCATGACAAGACCGGTGGATGTCAGCCGCGATTCCTCGGCGGCAATCGCGATCCCGAAGTCGATGATCACCGGATCGAGCCGGTCACCGTCGGGATCGAAGCCCGTGAGATCTTCAAGGCGGGCGCCGCGCAGCAAAATGTTGGAGGGTTTGAGATCGCGGTGGACAACCCCGGAGTCGTGGATGCGCTGCAGGGCCTCACCCAGCACCGCAGCGATCTCGCGCACAACCTCGGGATGCAGCGCGCCGACGGTCCGCACGGCCTCGTCGAGGGTCGGTCCGGGCACGTATTCGGTCACCACGAAGGCGTCCGGGGACTCGAGCTCGGCGTCGACGATCCGGACGATCGAGTCGGAGCGAACCTTCGACTGTGCCGCGACCTCACGAGCGAGCCGGTCACGAGCACGTGGATCATCGGCGATCTCATGGCGCAGCAGTTTGATCGCCACATCACGCCCGTCGGCGTCCTGCGCGCGGTACACGATGCCCATGCCGCCCGAACCGATCCGGCCGTGAATGCGGTAGCCGGAGTCCTGTTCCAGGGTCAGCAGGCGCGGATCGGTGCGCCGACGCGCCGGTGTCTGCTCCTGGACCATGGCCGCCATGCTACGAGGCGGGCGCATCCCGGTGTGTCCACCTCTCGGCGAACCCCTCTCGACTCATACCCTCCAGGGGTATATGGTGCAGGAGTTCGCGGCGCGGACCCGAGCTCCGGAGTCGGGCCGCGCACAGAAACTCTGAGCAGCAGATGGGAGAACACCATGAGCACGAGTACCTATGTCCTGTCCGGACTGACCTGCGAACACTGCGTGAAGGCTGTCAGCGAAGAGGTCAGCGCCCTCGACGGCGTCACGGAGGCGACCGTCGACCTCGTCGCGGGCGGAGAATCCACCCTCACTGTCACAGCTGACCGCGAGCTCAGCGACGACGAGGTGCGCGAAGCGCTGGAGGAGGCCGGGGAGTACCAGCTCGTCGGCCGCGGCTGACCGCGCCGCGCTTCCCCGTCATCTGTGCCCCGTCATCCGCGTGTGTGAGACTATCCGGCAGCGGCGCTATCGGGGCGCCGCACCGGAGCAGAAAGGCACCGCATCGGTGCCGGATCCGCAGCGACGCTAGGGGGAAAGATGCGCAGCACGTTGTTCGACGCGGGCAATCAGGAGCGCCAGACCACCGATCGCTGGGCGTTGCAGTCATCGAAGATGCTGCGTTGCGTCCTGAACCCACAGGCACCGGAGATTGTCTCCGCTGCCGGCGCGATGGTGGCGTACCAGGGTCAGATGGACTTCTCGTACCAGGGGTCCGGCGGCGGCATGAAGCTGCTGAAGAAGATGGCCACGGGCGAGGGCGCCAACATGATGCGGGTGCGCGGCCAGGGCGAGGTCTTCTTCGCCCGTCACGCCGACGAGATCTTCCTGATCCAGCTCGAGGGCGATGCCATCACCCTCAATACCCGCTCCATGCTGGCGTTCGACTCCACCATCCAATGGGATATCCGCTCCCTGGGCGGCGCCGGTTTCATGGCGGGTGGTCTGTTCAACCTGTTCCTTCAGGGCCAGGGCATGGTGGCTCTGACCTCCGACGGCCCGCCGATGCTGCTGGACTGCTCGCGTCAGCCCACCTACGTGGACCCGCAGGCCGCCGTGTGCTGGTCGGCGAATCTGCAGCCGCAGATCAAGAATGACTTCAAGATGGGTTCCCTGATCGGCCGCGGTTCGGGAGAGTCCTTCCAGCTGGCCTTCCACGGCCCCGGCTTCGTGGTGGTGCAGCCCTCCGAGGGCCCGCCTGTCATCCAGGGCTCCTGAGCACACCCACGGTAGGTAAACGTGGCCGCCGGAGGGTTCCTTCCGGCGGCCACGACCTACGATGACCGCGTGAGTAACACCGCGCCGAGAACCCTCGTCGACCAGCTCGACGCCATGGGTCCGGCGTGCCTGCTCCGCGCCGCACGCGACGCCTCAACCATGTTTGCGGCCGACGTCTCCGCGCCTGCGCCAGCGCAGGTGGACCCTGTTCCCGCGGTCCTCACCGCTGCGCAGTGGGATGACCTCACTGCCGGACTCATCCAGCGAGCTCGGTTGCTCGACGCCGTGTTCGCGGACCTGTATGGCCCGCGCGCCCTGCTGGACAACACCGTGGCTCCCACTGCCGAGCTGCTGCGCGACCCTGCCTACCTGCGTCCCGCGATCGGCCTGCCCGCTCCAGGCGGCCATCGGTTGTTCATGCTCGGCGTGCGCGTCGTACAGGACACGGACGGCGCGTGGCGCGTCATCGCCGACGACATCGAGGTGCCGCAGGGCGCAGGTCTCACCCTGGAAATCAGACGCGTCCTCTCCCGCAGTGCGCCGGAGCTCTACCGTTCCACCGCCGTGCGTCACCTGTGTCCGTTCTTCGATGCCGTACGCACGGAGCTGCACCGGCGCGCTGTCCGCGCGGAACGCGCTGGCCGCGTCGTCGTGATCACCGATGACGCTGACCCGATGCTCGCCTTCGACCATCACCGGTTCGCAACCCTCCTGGGAGCCCCCACCGTCGTCTGCAGTGACCTGCAGACCACCGGCGGCGCCGTGGTGCTGCGCGCGCCCGGTGGCGAGATCGACACGGGTGATGCCGTGGATACGCTGCTGCGCCTGGTCCCGTCGGCCCATCTAGACCCTCTGGACCTGGGCCCCTCACCGATCGGCGGTGTCGTGGGACTGGTGGAGGCTGCCCGCACCGGCGACATCGCCGTCGTCAACCCCATAGGCGCCGGTCTGTTGGAGAATCCGGCGCTGCGCGAGGCCCTGCCGGATCTGTGCCGGGAGTTGCTGCACGAGGACCTCCACCTGCGCAGCGCGGATCTCAGCGACCTCGATCGCATCGCGACGTCCTGCTGCCTGGACCCCAGCGGCGGCGATGAGCTCGTGCAACGCCCACTGGCCCTGAGGCTCCTGATGGTCGCCACGGCCGACGGGTTCAGCGTGCTGTCCGGTGGGATCGCGACGACTCTGGACGCCGCGCCCGAGGCGATGAAGGACATCTGGGTGCTCCAGCCTGAGCACAGCGGCATCGCCGACGATCCGGCGATCGACGACTCGACCGTCGGCTCCGCCCCGGGGGCGACACTCGCCCTGGAGAACAGGTACCTCCGGCCCGGCGAGCGCACCCCACCCTGGGGGATCGAGGATGTCTGAGCAGCTGCCACCCTGTGTGCCGACAGGTGACCGAGGCGCCGACACCGCCGCCTCGGTCACCTACCGCGTCCACCACCTGACCGCGTACCGGTATCGCACAGCGGTCACACGCAACTATGGGCGCGCGCATGTGGAGCCGCGCACCACCGCGTTCCAACGTGTCCTCTCCCACGACGTCACCGTCTCTCCCCAGCCCACGCGCCTGAGCACCCACACCGACTTCTACGGGAACTCCTCGACCTACCTGCTGGTGGAGGAGTCTCACGAGCACCTCGACCTTCATTCGCGTGCCCTCGTGCAGGTCACGGCACCGATCTACGCCCCCGATGCCATCGCACAACCGTGGGAGCGCTGCACACCGCCCCACTGGGGTCCGCTGGTGCCCGGGGCGAGCCACGACTTCACGGGAGAGTCCCCACGCGTGCGGATCAGCAGTGCCGTGCAGGAGATCGCCCGCGACGTGTTCGATCCGGAGCGCCCCATCGGCGACGCTCTCTCAACGCTCACAGCGCTGATCCACGACGAGTTCACCTACGACTCCGGTGCCACCACGGTCGCCTCGACCCTGGAGGAGGTGCTGGCCAGTCGCCGTGGCGTCTGCCAGGACTTCGCCCATGTGGGCATCGCCGTGGTACGCAGCATGGGGCTCGCCGCCCGGTATGTCTCCGGATATCTGCGCACCGCCTCAGCACCCGCACCCGAATCTCCCAGTGCACTGGCCACGACCCCAGCGGGGGAACTGATCGGCTCGGCCGCGTCCCACGCCTGGCTCTCGGTCCTGGTGCCGGGCACCGGGTGGGTCGACATCGATCCGACCAACCGCGCCGTGGTCGATGAACGCTTCGTCACCACTGCCTGGGGTCGCGACTACTCCGACGTGGCACCGCTGACGGGCATCGTGGTGGGGCCGCCAGGGGCTACTGACGGGCTGCACGTCCGCGTGAGCGTGGTGCCGGCCGCAGGCGAGGGTCACGACTCGGTCCCGAATCGGTGTTAACCAGAAGAACCAGGCGCCTTCGGACAGGGCTGGGCGTACCCTGGCAGTCGGCCTTCGGGGCTCGGCGCACCGTGCGCATCCGCAGTGCCTCCCCTGGGCCGTCAGCGGCCTCGACGTCCCGCGCCCCGCGCGGGGTCGCCGAACGTGCAGCCAGCATTCCCTTTCCAACGTAGAAGGATGAGCAATGACCTCGTCTCCCCAGGGCGCACCCGCACCGGCCCCCGCAGCCCCGGCCACTGCCCTCCCCGCGCCGGCGGGCCTCGCCAAGGCCCTCGACGACGGCATGTACGCCAAGGCCACGATGCCTTTCGGCAAGATGTTCCTGCTGTCCCTGACCGGCGGCGCCTTCATCGCCCTCGGCTTCATCTACATGGTCACGTCCCAGCAGGGCATGGCCGGCGAGTGGCCCACCGGTATCGCGAAGATCCTGGGCGGTGTCACCTTCTCCGTGGGCCTCGGGCTCGTGCTGATCTCCGGCTCCGACCTGTTCACCGGCACCACGATGACCGTGGTCCCGTTGCTGACCAAGCGCATCTCCGTGGGCCAGATGCTCAAGCACTGGGCCGGGTCCATCAGCGGTAACTTCATCGGCTCCGTGCTCGTGGCCGTGCTCGTGTTCCTGGCTGGCACCCACGCCACCAACAAGAGCGCTTGGGGCAAGATCGTGCTCGATGTGTCCCTGGCCAAGGTGAGCTACGACTGGCACCAGGCCTTCTTCCTGGGCATTCTCGCGAACTTCGCGGTGTGTCTCGCGGTCTGGGTGGGCCTCGGTGGCAAGACCGTGGTTGACAAGGTCATCGCCGTGGTCGGCCCGATTTCGCTGTTCGTGGCCGCCGGCTTCGAGCACTCGGTGGCCAACATGTTCATGCTGCCGATGGGTCTGCTGGTGAAGTACTTCGCTGGGGACACGTTCTGGAGCGGTCAGGTGCTCGCCGATGCGGGCGTCACCCAGGCGGACTACGACGCCCTGACTCCCCTGGCCGTGCTGGGGAACAACCTCGTTCCCGTGATCCTCGGCAACATCGTCGGCGGCGCTGTCTTCGTCGGCGTCTACTTCTGGGCCTGCTACCTGCGCTCAGAGCGCAAGACCGCCTGAGACCCACGCCTGTGCGATCGCGGCCGGGGTGCGCAACGACGCATCCCGGCCGCGATTTTCGCGTATAGAGTGGTGCGGAAATCCCTGCGTCGCGCAGTCGGCGCTCGACCCGGCGCTCTGCGCCACGAGACTGAGGTGAGATGTCCTCCTCCCAGCCCCTTCGCCTAGCCGTTATCGGCTCCGGTCCTGCCGGGGTGTATGCCGCGGAGACTCTCATGCGCTCCGCCCCCGTCAAGGGCGGTGAGCTGCAGGTGCAGGCTGACATCTTTGATCGATTCCCCGCGCCCTTTGGGCTGATCCGTTACGGCGTCGCCCCCGACCATCCGCGTATCAAGGGCATCATCACGGCCCTACACCGCATCCTGGGCCGCGGCGACATCCGCTTCCTGGGTGATGTCGAGTTCGGCACCGACCTCACCCTGGATGACCTGCGCGCCCACTATGACGCAATCGTCTTCGCCACCGGCGCTCTGAAGGATGCCGATCTCCCCATCCCGGGCATCGACCTGGATGGCTCCTTCGGTGCCGCCGATTTCGTCGCCTGGTACGACGGCAACCCGGACTATCCGCGCAGCTGGGACCTCAGCGCCCGTGACGTCGCGGTGATCGGTAACGGAAATGTAGCTCTCGATGTCGCGCGCATGCTGTCCAAGGGCGCCGATGAGTTGCTGCGCACCGAGATTCCCGCCACCGTGCACGAGGGGCTCGAAGCTGCACAGACCACCGACGTGCACGTGTTCGGCCGCCGCGGCCCGGCACAGGTGAAGTTCAGCCCGCTGGAGACACGTGAGCTGGCCCATCCACACGGCGTGCAGATCGTCATGGACCCCCGCGACCTCGAGCAGGTCACCGATGCGGAGTGGGAGGCGATCCACGCCGATAAACGCACCGATCAGGTGGTGCAGACTTTCGTTGGCTGGCTCGAGCAGCAGAAGGAGCGGGAGGCTTCTGGTGCGGAACCCGTCGATGCGCATGGCGGGGCGGTGCGGCGCCGTCTGCACCTGCACTTCTGGCATCGCCCGGTCGAGGTGCTCGGCGAGGACGGCCGTGTCACGGGCATGCGGTTCGAGCGCACCCGACTGGACGAGGATGGCGCCCTGGTGGGCACCGGCGAGATGGTCGACTACCCGCTGCAGGCCGTGTACCGCGCCGTCGGTTACTTCGGCTCGGAGCTGCCCGAGGTGCCCTATGACCCTGAGCGCGGGGTGATCCTCAATGAGGCCGGGCGTGTGGTGGACGCCGCCGGTGCGGTGCAGCCGGGCCTGTACACGAACGGATGGATCAAGCGCGGGCCCGTCGGCCTGATCGGCGCGACGAAGTCCGACGCGCTGGAAACCATCACCTCGCTGCTGGAGGACCTGCGCGAGGACCGTGTGCCGACCGCAGCCGAGCGAGATCCCGATGCGATCCTGCGTTTGCTGGACGAGCGCGGCGTGGAGTACACGACGTGGGACGGCTGGATGGCACTGGATGAGCACGAGAAGGCGCTAGGCGCTGCCAGCCGGGACGCCGACGGTGAACCGCGTGCCCGCGTGAAGGTCGTGGACCGTGAGGAGATGGTGCGCATCAGCCGGGAGGGCATGGGGCGCTGAGCCGCACCCCTTTCGGGGTCGAGCGCACGTCCCGTCCGGGACGACGGATCCGCGCGTGCGAGACCACGCCTGCGGGACTGCAGCCCTCGGTGTCTGTCGGCCCGCGCGTGTACGGTGCGCTTACATCATCAGTCAGAGCGACGATGCCCTGCCCCTGCCCGGGTCGTTGCGCGCCGTCGCCTCGTCTCCGGAGGTCCCTGCATGACGTCGTCCGTCCGCCCCGCCCTTGTCCACCTTCGCGCATCGGATGTGTCGGTGCTGCTGGAGGCCCGCGGGGACCGTTCCCCAGCGATCCTGCACTGGGGCGATGACCTGGGGCCGCTCAGCGGGGCGGATGCCGAGGCGATCGCGGACGCCAGCGTGCACACGGTGCCGAACAACGGTGCCGATGAGCCCGTGCGCGTGGCGATCCTGCCGCAGCTCGCCGACGCATGGACCGGTCATCCCGGCATCTCCGGGGCTCGCGCCGACGGGTCGTTCTTCTCCCCACGCCTGACCGTCACCGGCGTCACGGTTCCACCCGGACGCACCGACGGCGCACTGCACGAAACCGGTGCCGGCGCCGCCGTGTGGACCCTGGAGGACCCGGCTGCCGGGATCCGCGTGGAGCTCACCGTCGAGCTGCTGGCTAGCGGACTCGTGCGCGAACGGGCCCAGCTCACGAACACCGGTGACGACGACTACGTGCTACAGGGCCTCACCCTGACGCTGCCCGCCTCCCCCGACGCCGACGAGATCCTCGACCTTGCCGGACGGTGGGGCAAGGAGCGGGTGCCGCAACGCAGCGCCTTCGGCGTTGGCGCGCATGTGCGCGAGAACCGTCGCGGCCGCACGGGCGCTGACAGCGCCTACGTGCTGCACACGGGTCCGGCCGGCTTCGATTTCGCCTCCGGTGAGATCCGTGCCGTGCACACCGCTTTCTCCGGCAACCATGTGCATCGGGCGGAACGGCTGTGGACCGGCGACCAGGTGATCGGCGGTGGTGAGCTGCTGCTGGCCGGCGAGGGCCGCCTTGCCCCCGGCGCCTCGTACGAGAGCCCGTGGGTGATGGGCGCCTACGGCATCGGCCTGGATGCCGTGGCCGCACGCTTCCACCGCCACCTGCGATCGCGGGACCACCACGTGAGCCTGAACCGGCCCGTCACGCTGAACGTGTGGGAGGCGGTGTACTTCGACCATGACCTCGATCGCCTGAAGGACCTCGCCGATCGCGCCGCGAGCCTCGGCGTCGAACGGTACGTGCTGGACGACGGCTGGTTCGGTTCACGGCGTGATGATCACTCTGGACTCGGCGACTGGGTGGTCTCCGCGGAGATCTGGCCGGACGGCCTGGCCCCGCTCGCGGACCACGTGACGGACCTGGGCATGCAGTTCGGCCTGTGGTTCGAGCCGGAGATGGTCAACGAGGATTCCGACGTGGCACGTGCCCACCCCGAGTGGATCATGGCGCCCGGCCCGGACCGCCTCCCCGTACGTTCGCGACACCAGCAGGTGCTGAACCTGTCGATCCCCGAGGCGTACGCCCATGTCCGCGACCAGATGGTCGCGGTGCTCGAATCCACCGATATCTCGTACGTCAAGTGGGACCACAACCGTGACCTGATCGAATCCGGCACCCGCGCGACCGGCGCCGCTGCCGTGTCCGCGCAGACCCGGGCTGCCTACCGCCTGATGGACGAGCTGAAGGAGCGCTTTCCCGGTCTGGAGATCGAGTCCTGCTCCTCCGGCGGCGCACGCGTCGACCTCGGGGTGCTCGAACGAACCGACCGCGTGTGGGTGTCAGACTGCATCGACCCGCTCGAGCGCCAGCAGATGAACCGCTGGACCGCACAGCTCATCCCGCTGGAGCTGATGGGCAGTCACATCGCCTCAGGCCGCTCCCACACCACGGGCCGTCTGCACTCCCTGGCCTTCCGCGCAGCCACCGCCCTGTTCGGCCATCTGGGCATCGAATGGGATCTCGCGCAGGCAACCGATGAGGAGATCATCGAACTGCGGGAATGGATCAGCGCGTACAAGCGCCTGCGAGAGCTGTTGTTCACCGGCACTCTGGTGCGCGTGGATCGCGCGGATACATCGCTGCAGATCCAGGGTGTCGTCGCCGATGACCAGAGCCATGCCGTGTTCTCCCTCGCGGCGCTGTCCAGCTCGGCGCTGTCCCCGCGCGGATCGCTGCGGCTGCGAGGGCTCGACGATGCGCGTCGCTACCGGGTGCGCCTGCTTGCCCCCAGCGGCGACCCGCACATCCTCGAGGCCCCCGCGTGGTGGCCCCTCGCTTCACGACCGGAGGGCCTGGTCCTGCCCGGCTCTGCGCTGACGCTCACGGGCCTGGCCACCCCGAACCTCGCCCCCGAGCAGGCGTTCCTGCTCGAGCTCGAAGCCGTCGCTTCCTGACGAATCTGATCACTGCAGATCGGCGGAAAGGACACCCATGACCACCTCACCGTCGGCACGCGGCGCCAGGCGCCGTCACCGCGATGACACGGCGCTCGCGCTGCTGTTCATCGCACCGGCGAGCATCGGCCTGCTCGTCTTCCTCATCTGGCCGATGATCACCGGCATCTACTACTCCTTCACGGAGTACACGACCCTCACCCCGCCCACCTGGGTGGGGTTGCAGAACTACCGGGAGATGCTGGCCGACTCGGTGTTCTGGAACGCCCTGGTGGTGACCGTGCTGTATGTGGTCATCAACATCGGGGTGCAGACCATCGTCGCGCTCGTGATCGCCGTGCTGATGCAGCGGCTCACGCAGTCCACGATCCTGCGATCCTTGGTGCTGACCCCGTACCTGGTCTCCAATGTCGTCGCAGCCATCGTGTTCCTGTGGATCCTCGATACGCAGCTCGGCATCGCGAACATCGCGCTGGGGTGGTTCGGGATCGGCCCGATCCAGTTCTGGTCGAACGAAGCCTGGGTGATCCCCACCATCGCGCTGGTGAACGTGTGGCGGCACATGGGCTACACGGCGCTGCTGATCTTCGCGGGGCTGCAGTCGATCCCGAGTCACCTCTACGAGGCAGCCCGCACCGACGGCGCCACCGAGGTCCAGATGTTCCGACGCATCACCATGCCGCTGCTGCGGCCGATCCTGGCGCTTGTGCTGATCATGACGATCATCGGCTCGTTCCAGGTGTTTGACACAGTCTCGGTGACCACCCAGGGCGGCCCTGCCGATGCCTCACGCGTTCTGCAGATGTACATCTACCAGAACGCTTTCGCGGAGTACGAGTTCGGCTACGCCTCGGCGCTGTCGGTGGCGCTTCTGCTGATCCTGCTGGTGATCACCTTTACCCAATACAGGCTGAGCCGTGCCGGCGAATCGGATCTGGACTGAGGAGCACACGATGAGTCAGAGCACCGACGCCGTCGACGCTGCAGCGCAGCGCCCCGTGGGCGTCCCGTCCACGCGGCCCGGTAAGCCGTTCCCCTGGAGGAAGATCCTCGCCTGGGCGGTGATGATCATCTTCCTGTTCATCACTCTGTTCCCGTTCTACTGGATGCTGCGCACAGCGCTGTCCAGCAACAACGCATTGGCTGCGAATCCGGGCAGTCTGCTGCCCGTCGGCCTGAACACCGGCGGCTTCGAGCGCGTGTTCGGCCTGCAGGACGTCGACACCGCCATCGCGCAGGGCGGCTCCGGCGCCTCCATCAACTTCTGGCGGTATCTGCTGAACTCGGTGATCGTCGCGACGTCGATCACCGTCGTGCAGACCTTTTCCTGCGCCATGGCCGCCTACGCATTCTCCCGCCTGCGCTGGCGGGGCCGGGAGACCGTGTTCATGGTGTTCCTTGCCTCGATGATGATCCCGCAGATCTTCACGCTGCTGCCGAACTTCATCCTGATCAAGAACCTGCACCTGGTGGACACCCTGCTGGGCATCATGCTGCCCACCTTGTTCATCTCGCCGTTCGCCATCTTCTTCCTGCGGCAGTTCTTCAACAACATCTCACGCGAGGTGGAGGAGGCAGCTCTGATCGACGGCGCCTCGAAGGTGCGGGTGTTCTTCACCCTGGTGCTGCCGATGAGTTCGGCGCCGCTCGCAACGCTCGCGCTGCTGACGTACATGACGGCATGGAACGAGTACTTCTGGTCGCTGATGGTGTCCTACACCGACGCCTCCCGCGTGCTCACGGTCGCGCTCGGTGTCTTCCGGGCGCAGGCACCGGGCACCGGTCCGGACTGGTCCGGCCTGATGGCGGCCACGCTCGTGGCGGCCGCGCCCATGCTGATCCTCTTCGCCCTGTTCGCCAAGCGGATCGTGGACTCCATCGGCTTCAGCGGGATCAAGTGAGGTGCACCCCATGACTCCCCGACGACACACACTTCGGTCCGATCCCCGCGCAGTGTCGCGCCGCTCGCTCCTGGGCGGCACGGCCGGTCTCGCGGCGGGGGCAGCGGGAGCCGCCTCTCTCGCAGGCTGCGGTGCGAGCACCGCACGCGGGAAGGTGGCGATCGACTACTGGCTGTGGGATGCCCTGCAGCTGCCCGCATACTCGGCTGCGATCGACCGGTTCATGGAGAAGAACCCCGATATCGAGGTGCGCATCACGCAGCTGGGCTTTGACGACTACTGGACGAAGCTCACCGCGAGCTTCGTCGCAGAGGCCGGGCCCGACGCGTTCACCGACCACCTGGCGCGCTTCCCGGAGTTCGTGAAGCTCGGTGTGATCACGCCGCTGGACGGGTTCGCGCCGGTTGATGAGCTGTCTGCCTCACGCTTCCAGGACGGGTTGCAGGACCTCTGGACCGGTCAGGACGGCAAACGCTACGGCGTGCCGAAGGACTACGACACGATCGCCTTCGCCTACGACCGCAGACGCCTGGCGAACTCCGGTGTGTCGGAAGACGACCTGTACGGGCTCGACTGGAACCCGGATGACGGCGGCAGCTTCGAGCAGATCATCGCCCATCTCAGCGTCGACAAGAACGGTGTGCGCGGCGACGAGAAGGGTTTCGATGCCAGAAATGTGGCGACCTTCGGCCTCGCCGCCGACCCCTCGATCGATTACGTCGGCCAGACCACGTGGGGGTCCTTCGCGCTGTCCACCGGCTGGCACTGGACTGATGAACCGGTGTGGGGCACCCGCTTCCGTTTCGATGATGAACTCTTCGTCAAGACCATCGACTGGTACTTCGGCCTGGTAGACAAAGGCTTCTTCCCGCCGTTCGGGCGTTTCGGGGATTCCTCCCCGGCCACCGCGCAGATCCAATCGGGCAGCGCTGCGCTGGCGATGACCGGTTCGTGGATGATCGGCACCTTCAACCGGCTCGACGGTGTCGACCTGGGGCTTTCACCACTGCCGGCGGGCCCGATCGGGCATCCCGTCTCGGTGTTCAACGGGCTGGGCGACTCCATCAGCGCCCAGTCACAGAACAAGGAGGAGGCGGCGCGCCTGATCGCATTCCTCGCCTCCGATGAGGCGCAGCAGCTGATCGGGCAGCGCGCTCCGTTCTTCCCAGCAACGGACGTCGGCACAACGGCAGCAATCACCTCCTACGAGGACGACGGTCTGGACGTCAGCGCCTTCACGGACCGGGTCACGGAGGGCCAGACCGGCCTGTACCCGCTGGTGCAGAACTCCGCCTCGATCATGGCGATCATGCAGCCGGCCTTCGACCGGATCTGGCAGCGCCAGATCAGCGGCGCCGACTTCACGGAGTACAACGACAAGATCAACGCCTTGTTCTCCTGACCTGCGCCGGACAGGGCGAGTGACTAGCCTGGGGCAATGGCTCCATCGCACTCCAGCGCTTCACTCGCCCTGCCCGCCGATAACCCCTTCGCCTCGCCGTCGGCCCTCCCCTACGGGCTGCCGGACTTCGCCGCGATCCGCCCCGAGCACTACATGCCGGCCTTCAACGCCGGGATCGCGCAGCAGGAAGCTCTCCTGGAGCGGATCGCCGCAGATCCTGCCAAGCCCACATTCGAGAACACGGTCGAACTGCTCGATGAGGGCAGCGCCCTGCTGGCTCGGGTCTCGCGAGTGTTCTTCCATGAAATGGGTGGAAACGGCACCGAAGAGCTGATCCGTATCGAGTCGGAGATCTCCCCGCGGCTCGCGGCGCTGGCCGATGCGACGTGGCTCAGCCCCGAGCTGTTCGCCCGTGTGGACGCGCTGCACGCAGCCGGGCCGCGCTCGGACCGCGAAGAGCAGCAGATCCTCGAGCGGATGCATCAGCGTTTCGTGCTGCGCGGTGCCCGCCTCGATGAGGCCGGCCGGGCACAGCTGGCAGAGCTGAATCAGGAACTGAGCACCCTGGAGACGACCTTCGCTCAGCAGGTCCGCGCCGATCTCAAGGCGGCCGCAGTGCACGTGCGGGACGAAGCCGACCTGGCGGGCCTGGATGCGGCGCAGCTCGCCACCGCCCGTACTGCCGCCCAGGATGCAGGGCTCGACGGGTTCCTGCTCACCCTGGAGCTGCCCACGGTGCAGGGCCTGCTGGGGTCCCTGACAGTGCGCGCCACCCGCGAAAAGCTCCATCGGGCCTCGCTCCAGCGCGGTGAGGAGACCTGGGGCCCCGCGCGACGGATCGCCGACGCGCGCGCCCGCAAGGCTCAGCTGCTCGGCTTCGAGGACTTCGCCTCTCTCGCGGTGGCCGACCGCACCGCGAAGACCCCGTCGGCAGTGGACGAGCTGTTCGCCTCCGCAGTGCCGGCTGCGATGCGCAACGTCGACCGGGAAGCCGCACGGATCGCCGAGCGGGCCGCAGCCGATGGGATCACCGACCTCGAGCCGTGGGACTGGGCGTACTACGAGAACCGGGTACGCGCCGAGGACTTCGCAGTGGACGAGGCTGCTCTGCAGCCGTACCTGGTGCTGGATCGGGTGCTGGTTGACGGCGTGTTCCGTGCCGCGCGCGAGGTGTACGGGCTGACCTTCACGGAGCGAGATGACCTGACGGCCCACCATGAGCTGGCCCGCATCTGGGAGGTTTTCGACGCCGACGGCACCGGGATCGGCCTGTTCATCGGTGACTTCTTCACTCGTGACACCAAGCGCGGTGGCGCCTGGATGAACGCGGTTGTGCCTCAGTCGCGGCGTCACGGCATGCGCCCGGTGATCGCGAACACCCTGAACATCTCTCGTCCGGCGCCGGGTCAGCCCGCCTACGTGTCCCTGGATCAGGTGCGCACGCTGTTCCATGAATTCGGGCATGCGCTGCACGGGCTGCTGAGCGACGTGGACCGTGCATCGGTCTCTGGCACGTCTGTAGCCCGCGATGTGGTGGAGTTCCCCTCCCAGGTCAACGAGATGTGGGCGCTGCGCGACGGCATCGTCGAGCACTGGGCGCGCCACGTCGACACGGATGAGCCGATCCCATCCGAGCTGCTGCAGGCGGTGCGGACCTCAGCGTTGTGGGGCGAAGGCTTCTCCACCGTGGAGTACCTGGCTGCAGCCGTTCTGGACTGGCGCTGGCATCGCCTTGCGCCCGAGCAGATCCCATCGGATCCGCATGCCTTCGAGGCGCAGCAGCTCGAGCAGGAGCATCTGGCGCATCCGCTCGTGGCACCGCGGTACCGCACCGGGTACTTCAACCACACCTTCTCGGGGTCATACGCCGCGGGCTACTACTCCTACTTCTGGGCCGAGGTCTTCGACGCCGACGCCGTGGCCTGGTTCGAGGAACAGCTCACCGCGGGCCACCCTCTGCGCGAGATCGGCGATCGCTTCCGCCGTGAACTGCTGGCGCTGGGCGGCTCGGTGGACATGGTCGATGCCTACCGTGCCCTGCGCGGGAAGGACAGGGATGTGCGGCACCTCGTGGAGCGGCGCGGCTTGCTCTGAGGCCAGGCTTGCCGTGGCTGCCGCTCTGATCCGCTGAGACGTGAGGTGCACAGTCTCTCCCGCATCTGAGAAGCTGGTGCCGGCAAGCGGCGCGGCAGTGCGCCGGGCGAGCATCAGGGGAGAACATGACCGAGCAGACCACCATGACTCCGTCGGTTGACGAGAGCCAGACGACGTACACCGCCTACGAGATCGACTTCATGCTCGATCTGCGCACGACCGACGCCGGGGAGATCACCCGCGAGCAGATCGGGCTGCGCCGCGCCCCCGAGGAGGCGCGCGAGTACGTGACTGCTGCGGTGACCTCCGGGCTGCACGCCCGCGGCAAGGTGGCCTACTCCGAGGATGGACAGTGGCTGCTGGGCGAGGAAGCGCAGATTATCGCTACCGCCCTCACCGCCGCGGACCGCTGGCTGGGGATCGCGCTCGCCCAGGGCGACGCGATGCGGATGGCATTCATTGTCAAGGCCAATCAGGCCGTACTGATGCTCACGCAGGATGATCTCGACTCTTTCGCGATCACAGCGCTGCCGGACCCCTCGCAGGTGCCTGTCGCCATCGCGGGCGTGTGCTCGGCGTTCCTGGCGGAGGGTAAGGAACGCACCGTCTCGCTGCGTCGCACCGACGCCTCCGCCCCGCAGGATGCCGTTCCGCTCATGTTCCACGTTGAGGAGGGCGGCTCCTGGAAGGTCGGGCATTTGCCGCTGGACGATGATGGCGTGCTGACGGTCTCGGATCTGGACCGGGACGGCTTGGAGGCGGCTATTGCGGCGCTGTGGGAGCAAGGCGCCAGTCAGGCGCCTGCCGTCTGAGGCGCCCGGACCGGGGGCACGTCGGCCGAATACCCCAGGGCGGACGGCCCCAACACTGGGCAGCCGTGTCACCGCCACGCGCGGCGCGAATCAGGAGGGCGCTGCCCCTCCCCTGGCTCGCGCCGCGCGTGCTTTCCGCGCGTCACGCAGCCGACGCCGCAACCCACGGATCCGTCGGTGGATCTGAATCGCCACGTAGATGCCGGCGGCCACCAACAGCAGCGCGACGATGCCCGCCAGCACCGGCAGCGCGATCGTGAGCACGCCGATGACCACGGCAGCAACGTCCTCGGTGGTGGACACGATCGCGTTCGATGCCCCCTCCGGTGACACGTTCACCGCGGCGCGCGTCGTTGCCTTCGTCAGGTGTGAACCGAGCGCCATGCCGCCGCCGAGCATCGCCATGACGATGGCGGTGACGGTGTCGGTCTCTCCCGCCAGCAGGTAGCCGAGCGCCCCACCCGCGATCGGGCGGACCACCGTGTGCACCTGATCCCACAGAGAATCGAGATAGGGGATTTTGTCGGCCGCGAAGTCGACCACCAGCATGATCCCCGCGATCACCAGCACATCGGTGCGCTGTAGCACGGCGGGGACCTGCTGCAGGTCGAGGACTCTGCCGGTAAGCCCCAGCAGGAAGACCATGAAGTAGGGCCGCACCCCGCTCACCCAGCCAGAGCCGAGCGTCATCATCAGAGCGTCCACGAAATCTCCTCCCCCTCACGGGGTCGACTCATCATCCAGACCCCCGCAGGCGCGTATGTCGCACCGGTTCGCCGTTCGGCTCGGTGCCGCCGACGTGCTCAACGCGGGCGGTAGGTGGCCTGTTCCCGGTCGTGCAGCATCCGTCGCAGCTTTCGGACATCCTGCCCGGATGGCGCGGAATAGGACCAGATGTGCCGGTCGAAGGCCGGCATGACCACGCGTGTGCCATCCCGCAGGCGCAAAGCCGCGGTGAGCCCGTGGATCGGGTGGATCACGCGCGATTCGATGGCCAGCACGTCCCGCCAGGGCACGTCGCGCGTGCGCAGCCCGCCGACGACGCGCAGTTCCTGCTCCGTGATCTCCACGCGTCCCCGCGCTGTGCCGAGCGCCACGACCGCGAAACGCGCCGCCAACAGCACGAACACCAACGCAAGGGTACCGAGCAGCAGCAGCACCAGCACCATGCCGATTCCCGGCGCGTGGCCGTCGTCGACGCTGAACAGCAGCACCAGTACGAGGACCACCAGCACAAGCGCCACCCCGAGCAGAACAGCGCTGATGGTGGCGCGGATCGCCGTGTCCATCACCGATGCGGCTGGCACCAGCACACGCACCGGACCCCGATGAGCGGCGCGGCCCGGCGGCCCATCGAGGCTCTCGATCATGCGCTCGACCGTCGCATCGCTGCGCGAGAAGTCCGGCAGGATCCGTCGAGGGCCTGTCTCCGGCCCCAATTGGCGGGGGATCGTCATGCCCTCAGACTATGCGGTCACCGGACAGACATGATCGGCACGCGGGATCAGCGAGGGGGGATCGGTGAGTGGAATGATGGCGAACATGTCAGAACGCTCTGCCAGGTTCCGTCGGCCCGCCTCTCTCTTCGACAGCACCGCGGAGGCGATCGAAGGCGCCCCCGACCCGAGTACCCGCACCGAGCTCGCGCACCATTCCGCCGCGGCTCTGCTGGACGGTGCTCTGCACACCTCTGACCCCGACGTGGTCGAGCGTGTGGTCACGCTGGTGCGCGAGGAGGGCCTGGAGGATCTGGCCATGCTGTGGTCGGGCTCGCCCGCGCAGACCCTGCCGGGGGCGCTGTGGCGGCTGTATGTGCTGCACACCTGGGTGCATGCGCAGGGTGAGGATGTGGTGCATCGCTACCGCGAGGGTGCCGCGACTGTGCCTGGGCTGCGCTACCTGGCCGGTTTCGCTGAGCCGCCGGATGCCCATCAGGTCACTCAGACGCTGGATGAGATTCTGCGCGGAGCTTTCACCGGCGACCTGGCTCTTGCTCTGGCACGCGCTGGCGCCGTGGCGGTGATCTGCGCCCATGGCACAGCGCATCTGGCTGACCGCGCTGCGTCCGCGTCGGCGCAGGAGGAGCTGACCACCCAGGCTGGCCGTCTGCTGACTACCGGAGAGGATCTCGCAGCGGCTGCCCGTCTGGCCGACCGCGACACCCTCGAGTGACGTGCATGTGACGCGCGGATGACGCCCACGTAACACGCATCCGTCTGGCTCGCCCGGGCTCGCGTGCTCTACGATGAGGCACGCGCCGGGCCGCGGTTGCCCCGGGCTCCACCTTGCGCCGCTTCGAGCGGCATACGCGCCGACAGGCGCATCCCGGTCCGGCGCCCCATCGCTTCAACATCAGAACAGTTCCTGGGCACAGAGCGCTCCGAACAGGTAAGGGTGTGATGGTCAGAAGCTTGTCCACGCGCGGCGAGCGCCCCCTCACCGGCCAGTTCGCGGAGCTCGCGCAGATTCTTGCGGATTCGGCAGTGACCCATTCGCGCATCCTCGGGCAGGGGCCCCAGGCGCGCACTCGTCTGGTGCCGATCCTGCATGAGAACTCCTCGCGTGCCACCGAGATCTCAGCTCGCATCGCCACGCGTCTGGCGGACTCCCTCATCACCCCGTATGAGGCGGAGCTGCTCTACGATCTCGCGCTCACGATGGCTGACTGCATTGATTCGCTCGAGCACACCGGTGAGCTGCTTGTCATCACCCGACTCAGCGCGCTCT
The DNA here is from genome assembly GCF_900258505.1 of Brachybacterium timonense. Taxonomy (GTDB): domain Bacteria; phylum Actinomycetota; class Actinomycetes; order Actinomycetales; family Dermabacteraceae; genus Brachybacterium; species Brachybacterium timonense. The sequence goes on along the minus strand of NZ_LT984895.1, from coordinate 725,706 downwards.
CGACACCCCTGCTGGAGGCCGCTGAGGCTCTCGAGCACGCCGCCGAGTACACCATGCAGGCGTCCTGGCAGCTGCGGCGCGTGCATCATCTCGGGGGCTACTACACACGTATGCGCACCGTGAAGCACCAGGGTGACCGGCTGTGCCGTCAGGCGCTCGGAGAGCTGTATCGTGCGGGCGGCGCCGCCACGGACATGATGCTGCAGCGCGACGTGATCTACGCGGTCTCGACCACGTTCGAACTGCTCGAGCGGGTGGCCCGCATCGCGGACATGCTGCGGGTCAAGGACTCCTGAGGTGGACTCGGGCTCCCTGGTAGCGCTCGTAGTGCTCGCCGTGGCGCTGGCGTACGTGAACGGATTCCATGACGCCTCCAACGCGGTGTCCACCGCGATCACCACGCGCACCCTGCGCGAGTCGACCGCCCTGGGGGTGGCCGCGACGCTGAACCTGCTGGGCGGGCTGCTAGGCGCCGGGCTGATGGCGCTCGGTGCTGGGTGGAGCGCGGATCTGCTGCAGCTGACTCCCCTGGCGCGCACCCTCGCAGACGCGCCTGACATGCTCGGACTCGTGCTGTGCGCCGTGGTGCTATCCACGCTGGCTTGGTCGATACTCACCTGGTGGATGGGCATGCCCACGTCCACGTGGCACACGATCCTGGGAGCGGTGCTCGGAGCTTCCTGGGTCGTGGGGGCGAGCATTCCGTGGGACGCGACGATGCAGCTGATCATGCTGCCCCTGCTCATAGGACCGCTGGTGGCAGTTGCGCTGAGCTTTCTGCTCATGCGCGGGCTGCTGGCTCTGGGCCGCACGGAGATGCTGCGTGCCGGGCATCTGCGGTTCGCGCAGACCATATCGGCCGGTGCCGTTGCGGCCGGACACGGGATCCATGACATCCGCATTCCCATGACCCTTGTGGCGATGGCCGTCTGGGCTGGCGGCCTGGATCCGCAGGCTGCACTGTCCGCGGCCGTGCCGCTGTCCCTTGCTCTCGCCGCCGGAACGCTGATGGGCGGCCACCGCATCATCCGGACCCTGGGCCGACGGCTGAGCGACCTGAGCACAGCGCAGGGCCTGGCCGCGGAGTCGTCCACCGCGATCGTGCTTGGCGTCGGCGTGCTCGGGCTGAATATACCGATGTCGACCTCACACACCCTGGCCTCGAGTGTGGTGGGCGTGGGGCTCGGCCTGGGACCGCGCCATCTGCGCTGGCCGGTTGTGGCACGGATAGTGGCAGTCTGGCTGGCGACACCGGTGGCCTCAGCTGCGGCAGCTGCTGCCCTCACGGTGCTGGCACTGCGACTGGGATGACAGGGAGTGGGGCACCCTGATGCTCGGCTGCCGTTCGGGCTCGGTCGCTAGTCTGACCGTCGGCGATCTGAAGGAGGCCCGATGACCGAGTCCGACAGCACGGCGAGCCGCCCTCGACGTGCCCGCCCCACGTACGGGTTGCCTGGTCCTGTGGACAGCGGCTCCGCGCCCAGCGGCGACGGCGCAGCCTCGGGCCCGCACACCATACCGACGGGCAGCACGCTGCTCGGCGGTCCAGGCTCGGGCGAACCGCCCACACGGCCGCGGCGCCGCGCCCGTGTGCCGCTGGCCCTCGGGCTCGTGCTCCTGGTGGTCATCGCACCTGTGTTCTTCATCGGCGGCATCGCCTGGGCCATGAGCTCCGTCGTCGGCGATGCCGGGCGGGGGCCCACGGAGTTCACCGCCGCCGAGCAGCAGATCACTCTCGAAGCGAACCACATGGTGTTCGTCTACGTCCCGGCTGAGGCGACCGACGCTACCTGCACGGCCAGCGGTGGTGTCACCACGATCGCCTCCGATGCGGAGGTGACGTTCGGCAACGGCTCGACCTACCGCCAGGCGCTCGGCGTGGCGGCCACCTCGGACACGACGGCGACGATCACCTGCACGGGCACCGATGCCCCCGCCTATCTGGGCCCGTACTCGATGTTCGGCATCGCACTCCCGCTGCTGCTGGGGCCTGTGATCGGGGTGCTCGCAGGACTGGTGGGGCTTGTTCTCACGATCGTGGGCATCGTGCTGATGGTGCGGCGCCGCTGATCCGTCGGCGGATCCGTCTCTCCCACGTATCGGGCCGCCCGCGCGCCATGCCGCGACCTGCCCTAGAGTGGCGATGGACCGCCCGGCACCCCGAACCGACACCCTGGTGGGAGGATCGTCGTCATGCAGCATCCACGTGCAGGTCAGAAGGCTCTCGAGGAGGATCTCGTCGACGTCGACGCCCTTCTTGACGCGTACTACGACATCCACCCTGACGCCTCCGACCCGGATCAGGCCGTCGCCTTCGGCACATCCGGGCACCGCGGTTCCTCGCTCGACGGGCGGTTCAACGAGGACCACATCGCGGCGATCACCCAGGCCATCGTCGAGCTGCGCCGCGATGCGGGCATCAGCGGACCACTGTTCATCGGCCGCGACACCCATGCTCTGTCCCGTCCCGCCTTCGATACCGCGCTCGAGGTGCTCGTGGCCAACGACGTCAGCGTTCTGATCGACGCCGACGACAGGTTCACTCCCACCCCGGCTGTGTCGCACGCGATCCTCGTGCATAACCGCGAGCGCGCGGCCGAGGACCCCGGTCGGGCCGACGGCATCGTGGTCACGCCCAGCCACAATCCGCCGCGTGATGGCGGCTTCAAGTACAACCCGCCACACGGCGGCCCGGCCGACTCCGATGCCACTGCCCGAATCGCCGACCGCGCCAACGAGCTGCTGAAGAACGGGCTTCGGGAGGTGCGCCGCACCGATCGGGCTACTGCCCTCGCCACCGCCGGACGCCACGACTACCTGCATTCCTATGTGCGCGACCTCGCGGATGTGATCGACCTGGAGGCGATCCGTCGTGCCGGTGTGCGCATCGGCGCTGATCCGCTGGGCGGTGCGTCCGTGGACTACTGGGCGACGATCGGTGAGATGCACGACCTGGATCTCACCGTCGTCAACCCGTCCGTCGACCCGCAGTGGGCGTTCATGACGTTGGACCGCGACGGGAAGATCCGCATGGACTGCTCGAGTCCGTGGGCGATGGCGTCGCTGCTCGAGAAGCGTTCGGAGTACGACATCGCCACCGGCAATGACGCTGATTCAGACCGCCACGGCATCGTCACCCCGGATACGGGACTGATGAACCCCAACCATTACCTGGCTGTGGCGATCCGCTATCTGTTCGCGCACCGACCCCAGTGGCCCGCAAGCGCGAAGGTCGGCAAGACCGTGGTCTCCTCGAGCCTCATCGACCGCGTCGTCACGTCCCTGGGGCGTGAGCTGTTCGAGGTCCCCGTAGGTTTCAAGTGGTTCGTGCCGGGGCTGCTCGACTCGTCGGTGGGTTTCGGCGGCGAGGAGAGCGCCGGCGCCTCCTTCCTGCGGCATGGCGGCGGCGTCTGGACCACGGACAAGGACGGCATCATCCTGGCGCTGCTCGCCTCGGAGATCCTCGCCGTGACCGGTCGCAGCCCCTCGCAGCTGCACGCCGAGCTCGTGGAGGAACTGGGCACGAGCGCCTACGCCCGGATCGATGCCCCAGCGGGTCGAGAGCAGAAGGCACGGCTGAAGGCGCTGACCGCCGATCAGGTCACCGCCACCGAGCTGGCGGGTGAGCCCATCACTGCGCGGCTGACCACCGCTCCGGCGGGCGGCGCCATCGGCGGGCTGAAGGTCGCCACGCAGTCGGCATGGTTCGCCGCACGCCCCTCCGGCACCGAGGATGTGTACAAGATCTACGCCGAGTCCTTCCGCGGCGAGGAGCATCTCGCCCACGTGCAGGCTGAGGCGAAAGACCTGGTCGACGGTGTGCTCGGCGCCTGATCACCACTGCAGCCACGCCGCAGCGACGATCGAATACCGCGCCTTACGTGGCAGTATGCACAGGCTCTTGCTCAGTGCCCCTCCCCAGCGCAACCATGGTGAGAAGGTAAAGAACTGGTGCGGTATTCTTCTGGACCGGGTCACGGCTTTGTGACCTGAGGCACGTCTGGAACCGTGCGATCAGCACGGAAACCCGGATCCGATGCAGCAATGCGTGGCAGAAAGGAGCAGTGCATGCGGGCACACACGCGCATGCTCAGCGGCGGCGGCGCCGCCGCGCTCCTGCTCCTGCCGACCTCTGCGGTGGCCGAGCCTCCCTGTGACACACCGAATCCACCCGCCGCAGTCTGCAGCACGGCGCCCGCCACTCCTGCGGCCCCGCAGCCGTCGGACGGCGACAAAGACCAGCCCTCCATCGGAACACCGGTCGAGGAGCCCGCCTCGCCATCCCCCTCGAAGGGATCGGGCACAGGCAGCCCCTCGGATACGGTCACCCCATCGGAGCCGGGCACCCCGTCCGAGCCGGGCACACCGTCCGAGCCGGGCACGACGGAGCCGGGCACACCATCCAAGCCGGGCACAACGGAGCCGACGCCGTCGGCCTCTCCGAGCACCCCACCCCAGACCACGCCACCAACGCGCACGCCCACCCCGACGCCTACACGCGGAACTGCGCCTGGCCCCGGCACGCCCTCCCCGTCACAGCCGGGCGAACCCAGCCAACCGCCCACCTCCCCCACACCAACCGAAGCACCCGAGGCCGGAGACGCGAACGACGAGTCCACGGCACCGGATGACCCGTCAGCGGTCGATGATCCCGCTGAGCAGCACGCCCCTGTCGAGCCGCCCGCACGGTACTCATCCGAGGGTGAGGCATCGCGTGAAGACCGAGCAACACGTGTCGCACGCGGCAGCAGCACTCCCACCGAGCCCCCGTCCCGGTCCCTGGAGCGCACGGGCCGCGGGGAAGAAGAGTCGGTGAGCTCGGACTCGACCGGTCAGGAGAGCTCCACCGAGGGCGCTGTGGCCTCCCCCGCGCGGACGCCCAGCACACCGCCTCCCGCCGACACCGCCGACGACGGCCCGTTCGTCACCCTGCTCAATACCTTCGTCAACGACACCGAAAGCCCCTTCGGCCGCCTGCGCCAGATCCTCGTGGGCGCCTTCGGATTCGCGTTCCTCACGGCAGCCGGCTTCATCGGGGCGACCTGGCGCTCCCGTCGAGAAGCCGTCATGGAACACGGGCGTCGCCGCAGGCCGGGTCGACGCGCGCAGAACACCACGCTGGACTGACGCAGCGCGTGGTCCGCGCGCAACGTCGACCGCATCAGGTACGTTCGAGCTGCTCCAGCTCACCGCGCAGATACACCACGATCGACGCCAGCGCCCGCTGCATCGCCAGCACCGTGCGGTCGAAGGCTTTCTGCCCCTCGTACCAGGGATCTGGCACCGACATATCCGCCTCCGCCGCATCCACGTCGTTCGCCGGATCGAACTGCCCCCACAGCACGATGCGGGGCGCGGTGTGCTCCGGGGGGATCTGTTCAGCGATCCGCCGCAGGGTCTGCGCCTGTTCGAGCGTCATCGGGAGGACCAGGTCCCAGGTGGCCAGATCCGAGAGATGCACTGCGCGTGCCGTGTGCTGCTGGACCGAGCACGGGTAACCAGCGCGTTCCAGGGCGCGCACGGTGCGCTCATCCATAGGCATGCCCTCGGCTTCCCAACTGGTGCCAGCCGAACTCACCTCGATGCGATCGGCGAGGCCAGCCTCCTCCACGGCAGCCCGCAGCATCACGGCAGCGGCCGGAGAACGGCACACGTTGCCCGTGCACACGGTCAGGACCCGCAGTCGGCTCATCGCTCCATTGTGCCAGCGCACGCTCACCGATGGGGACGGATGCGACGCACCGCCCGGCTGGGCCCTATGATGGCAACGGGTCCTGTCCCGGTCCACGCCGCGGGATCGGCCCGGGCCTCACGAACCGTTCGCGGAGCCGATCGGGGGGAACAGCTCTCGACGTTGCTCCGCGTCGGAGCACCCAGCTCCGGCTCGCTCGCCCGCCAACCCATCCGGCACAGGAGGACAGCCATGGCCGACATCATCCGCGCTCAGCACGACGACTGGCCCCTGGTGCGCGAGATCCGTCTGCGCTCCCTCAGCACCGACCCGGAGGCTTTCGGGCAGAGCTGGGAGAAGGAATCGACCTATGACGAGAAGCGCTGGCAGCAGCGTGTCTCGGAAGCGGCCTGGTTCCTGGCTGTGGACGGCGACACCCCGGTGGGCCTCGTTGCCAGCCGCCACGAGAACGACGCTCCCGCTCACGAGCGCGAGCTGCAGGCCATGTGGGTCACGCCCGCGTTCCGCAAGGTCGGCATCGCCGGTGACCTCGCCGAGGCCGTGTTTGCGTGGGCGAAGGAGGACGGTGCACGTACCGTGACGCTGTACGTCGGCCCCACCAATGAGCCGGCTCGCGCTCTGTATGAGTCGCTGGGTTTCCGCGACACCGGCGACCGCTGGGAGGTCGTCGAGGGCGATGCCGACGGCGCCTGGTTCAAGATGGCCCGCGACGTCTGATCTGCCTGGTCGCCCACCCAGTGGCCCGTCGGCTGTCCTCCCTTCTGCATCGCTTACTGCGCCGGAGAGACCCCTGATGCTTCGCCCGCTCAACCGCGCTCTTCGCGCTCAGGGTGATCGCCCACATTGGGCCGCCCGCGTGGAAGACGTGAAGAACCGCCGCGTCGGCGCCCTTCTGCGTCGCATGGGCTGGGACCTGCGCCTGCAGCCTTATTACGGCTACGGCACGACCCAGAACGTGCGTGTGCTCGCGCGCGTGCTGTATGCGTCTCCCCGCACCCGAGCGGATCACCACGATCGTCCCGTCACAGACATGCGGTCGATGGCCGTGCGCGGCTGGCGCAACTTCGCGGGCCAAGTCGCCCCCGAACGCACCGTGCATCTGCGGGTGGGCGGCAAGGAGTTCACGACCCGCGCGGACCGCGCCGGACTCGTCGATACGGTCCTGGAGGTCGCGCTCGAGCCGGGCCGCCACGAGGTGGAGCTGTGGACCACGAAGGACAACGCCGTGACGGCCGAGGTCCAGGTCGTCGACCCCACGGCACGCATCGGCGTGGTCAGCGACATCGACGACACCGTGATGGTGACCTGGCTTCCGCGGCCACTGCTGGCTTTCTGGAACGCGTTCGTCGTCCACCAGTCCTCGCGCAAGATCGTGCCCGGCATGCCCATGCTGTACCAGCGCATCGCCCGGGAACTGCCCACCGCACCCTTTGTGTACCTCTCCACCGGCGCCTGGAACGTGTTCCCTGTCCTGCAGCGCTTTCTGTACAAGAACGGGTACCCGAGCGGCGCGCTGCTGCTCACCGACTGGGGGCCGACGAACACCGGCTTCTTCCGTTCGGGCCCCGATCACAAACACCGGTCGCTCGACCGGCTACATAGCACCTTCCCCCACATCCAGTGGATCCTCATCGGGGATGACGGCCAGCACGATCCGGTCATCTACAGCGAGTTCGCCGCGAAGAACCCGCAGGCCGTCACAGCGATCGCGATCCGTCAGCTCACCGAGTCCGAGCAGCTCCTCGCTCACGGTACGCTGCGTCCGCTTGACCGCAGGCGCACGGGCGGGGACAGCCCTGCTCTGGTGCGTGGCCCCGATGGTCACGCCCTGCTGCAGCGTCTGCGCGATCTGGGCGTGCTCTCGCACTGACCTGCACGGTCCCGGCTCAGCGGTGTGGTTTCACCGTAGACTCGTGGCATGAGCAAGGACGCCTACCATCCCGCCCCATACCACTACGACAGCACCCCGTACCGTCGCGCCGGGGCCTCCGGCCTGCTGCTGCCGCCGATCTCTTTGGGCATGTGGCAGAACTTCGGTGGGGATCGCGACCCGCGCACACTGAGCCATATCGTCCACCGCGCCTTCGACCTGGGCGTGACCCATTTCGATCTGGCCAATAACTACGGCCCGCCCGCTGGATCGGCAGAGAAGCAGTTCGGCCGAATTCTGAAGCGCGATCTGATGCCGTACCGCGACGAGATCATCATCTCCACCAAGGCCGGCTTCCCCATGTGGGAGGGGCCCTACGGTGACGGCGGCTCCCGCAAGTACCTGCTTGCCTCACTGGATCAGTCCCTGAAGCGGCTGGGACTGGAATACGTGGACGTCTTCTATCACCATCGTGAGGACCCCGAGACACCGCTCGAGGAGACGATGGGCGCGCTCGCCCACGCGGTTCACACCGGCAAGGCGCTGTACGTCGGCGTTTCCAACTATTCGCCGGAGAATACGCGGCACGCGGCACGCATCCTGAACCGGATGGGTGTGGACCTCACGCTGCACCAGCCGTCGTACTCGATGTTCAACCGCCATATCGAGAACGGGCTGCTGGAGACCGCTACCGAACTCGGCATCGGTATCGCGGCGTTCTCCCCACTGCAGCAGGGCCTGCTCACCAACCGGTACATGAGCGGGGTGCCGCAGTCTTCGCGTGCCGCCAGCTCGTCGCCGTCGCTGAGCGTGAAGCAGGTCAATGACCCTGACTACCAGCACAGGGTGCGCGGCCTGACGGAGATCGCGAACGCCCGCGGCCAGTCGCTCGCCCAGCTGGCGCTCGCGTGGGCCCTGCGGCACCCGCAGGTCACCACCGCCCTGGTGGGCGCCTCGAGCACGCATCAGCTGGAGCAGAACATCTCCACGCTGAAGAACATGGAGCTCAGCGATGACGAGCTGACCGCGATCGACGAGTTCGCCGTGGACGGCACCGCGGCGCGCTGACGCGCGCCGGGGTGCTCACCCGGTGTTCTTCAGACCGGCGGCGACGCCGTTGATCGACGTGAGCAGGGCGCGCTGCAATTCTGGGTCGATCTCCACACCGGCGGCCTGTTCGGCGCGGACGCGCTGCAGCATGGCCACCTGCATGTAGGAGATCGGGTCGAGGTAGCGGTCACGCACGGCCAGAGTGCGTTTGAGGACGGGCTGGTTGTCCAGCAGCTCCAGCACACCGGTGAGGCGTTCGACCTCCGCCACGGACAGCTCGTACTCCTCACGGATCCGGTCGAACAGCGGCCACAGCCGCTCAGGCACGAGCGAGTACACGTAATGCGCGGCGATCTGCATGTCGGTCTTCGCCAGTGTCATCTCGACGTTGCTGACGACGGTGCGGAAGAAGTGCCAGTGCCGCATCATGTCCTGCAGGTCCTGCTCCAGGCCCGCCTCCCGGGCGGCTTTCAGACCCGAGCCGGCCCCGAACCAGCCGGGTACGATCTGCCGCGACTGGGTCCAGCCGAACACCCACGGGATGGCACGCAGACCGTCCAGACCTTTCTCTGACGTGGTGCGCTTGGAGGGGCGGGAGCCGATGTTCAGCTCGCCGAGCTGCTCCACCGGCGTCGAGGTCACGAAGTACTCCGGCAGGTCCGGATCATCGGCGAGAGTGCGGTAGCGCGCGAAAGCGGCGTCAGACACCTGCTGCATGACCTCGCCGAAACGGTCAAGCTGCTCAGCGGTGGTGCGCGGCGCGGTGTGCAGCGCGGATCCTTCCAGCACCGCTGCGAGCGACAGCTCGAGGTTCTCCCGGGCCAGGGCCGGCAGCATGTATTTGTCGGAGATGACCTCGCCCTGCTCGGTGAACTTGATCTCGCCCTCGAGCACGCCGTACGGCTGAGCGAGGATCGCATCGTAGGTGGGGCCGCCACCGCGGCCGACGGAACCGCCACGGCCGTGGAACAGACGCAGGGTGACGCCGTAGCGGGCGGCGACGTCGCGCAGTCGACGCTGGGCCTGATGAATCTCCCACTGACTCGTGATCACACCGGACTCCTTGTTGGAGTCGGAGTAGCCGAGCATGATCTCGTGGCGATCGCCGCGCAGCCGCACGATCTCGCGGTAGGACGGATCCGACAGCAGCCCGTCGAGGATCTCGCCGGCATGGCGCAGCTCCTCCACCGTCTCCAGTAGCGGGACGAAGCCGATGTCGGCGCGATGCTCACCCGGGCCGGTGAGGTCGACCAGCCCTGCCTCGCGGGCCAGCAGCGCCACAGCCAGGATGTCGTCCACGCCTCGGGTCATGGAGACGATGTACGTCTCGATCACCTGGGTGCCGTAGCGGCGATGCGCTTCACGGATCTCGCGGAACACGTCGTAGGTGGTGCGTGTCGCGTCGTCCAGGATCGTCGGGTCCTCCGTGATCGCGCTGCCGACGAGCGGTCGGCGGGAGCCGAGTTCGGCGGACAGCACCCGGGTACGCTCCGCACGGTCAAGTTCCGCGTAGGGGTGTCCCAGCTCTCCCACCCGGTCGAAGAGGCGGGCGAGCACCTCATGGTGCTTCTCGGCGTGCTCGCGAATGTCCATGGTGGCCAGGTTCAGACCGGATCCGGCGAGCACAAGCTCGATGATCGCGAGTGCGCCGTCGGCGGCCTTCACCCCGCGGTGTCGTCGCAGCGCATCGCGCACCACGTCGAGATCATCCAGCAGTTCATGACCGTCGCGGTAGTCACGGCCGGGCTCATGTGCCGAGCCGTTGTGCAGGCGTTCACGGGTGGCCTCGAGCTTCGCCCGCATCATGCCGAGCTTCAGTCGATACGGCTCCTGCTCGTACAGGCTGCGCTCCACCTCGGTGATGCGGGTGTCCAGGGCGAGATCCGCGTTCAGGCTCTCGCGCAGCTGCTCGTCCTCACCGGTGAGCACGCTGGAGACGGACAGCTCCGCGATGAGGCCGGTGAGCGCCTCGATGGCGATATCGAGCGCCGAGTCGGCCTGGAGCTGCAGCACCTCCCGGGTGACCTCGGCAGTGACGTATGGGTTGCCGTCGCGGTCCCCACCGATCCAGGTTCCGAAGCGCAAGGGCACGGCGCGAGCGGGCAGATCGGCGCCGTGCTCACGCAGCTCCTCGCGGAAATCGTCGAGCAGGTCGGGCATGGTGTGGCGGTGGATCTCGCGCAGGTACCACAGGGCGTTGCGTGCCTCGTCCTGCGGGGTGGGACGCTCCCGACGCAGCTCATCGGTCTGCCACAGTGACTCGATGACCTCGGCGAGGTCCATGTCTTGGCGGCGACGCTCCCGGCTGCCCTCAGCAGTATCGGCCTCTAGAAGCTCGGAGATGCGGCGCAGCTTCGTGAGCACGGCCCGACGTGACGCCTCCGTGGGGTGGGCCGTGAACACAAGGCGCACGTCCAGCGCATCGACCGCCTGCTGCAGGGCGTCACTCCCCCGCTGCTCGACAACAGCACGGATAGTGCGCGGAATCCAGGACTCGGAGCCGGGACGCTCGTTCATGGCACGCACGCGGTACACCTGCTCGGCGGCGTTGGCCAGCAGGAAGTACTGGGTGAAGGCGCGGGTGAGCGCGGTGGCCTGCTCGAGCGGGAGCGCCGCCAGACGCTTCTGCACAGCGCGCGCCTCCTCGGTGTCACCGAGGGTCTTCGCCTCCTTGGTGGCGCGGCGCACGTCCTCGACAAGCTCCAGCAGCTCCGGACCGTGCTGCTCTGCCAGGGTGCGGCCCAGCAGGGTGGAGAGCCGACGCACGGTGGCCCGCAACGGGGCGTCGATGTGCGGATCATCGCCGACGACTGGGAACTCACTGGTCAGCGTCGGGACGTGCAGGCCTTCGGCGGGGCTGGTGTTGCTCACGCGGTTCTCCTCACAGGGCACCGCGTCGGCCGCCGATCCAGGCGACCGCAGCGGCGCGGATCGGGCAGGCATAGGGTATCGCGCATCGCGGCGATCCCTCGGACTCGGCCGCGCGTCGTTCGCTGTGCGGGCGGATTTCAGAGCACGGCGCTCAGGAAGTCCTTCGTGCGCCGATGGTCAGGATCCGAGAAGATCTTGTCCGGGTGCCCTTCCTCGACGATTCGGCCGCGGTCGAACATCATCACCCGCTGGGAAACATCGCGGGCGAACTGCATTTCGTGCGTGACGATGAGCATGGTGATGTCCGTCGTATCAGCGATGTCCTCGAGAACGGAGAGCACCTCGCCCACGAGCTCGGGGTCGAGCGCGGACGTCACCTCATCCAACAGCAGCACCTCAGGGTCCATGGCCAGAGCTCGGGCGATCGCTACGCGCTGTTGCTGACCACCGGACAGCTGCGAGGGGCGCGCGTCCATACGGCCGCGCAGGCCCACGCGCTCCAGGAGTTCCTGCGCAGACTGCACTGCCTGCTCCTTCGGCCGCCCGAGCACGTGTATCGGCGCCTCGATGATGTTCTCCAGCACAGTCATGTTGGGGAACAGGTTGAAGTGCTGGAAGACCATGCCGATCTTCCGCGTGCTCTCCCGGCGACGCTTATCGCTCAGCCGCACACGCTTGCCATTGACGCGTTCGTAAGCGAGCGGCTCACCGTCGATGAAGATGTAACCGCCTGTCAGCTCCTCGAGGGTCATCACCAGCCGCAGGATGGTGGTCTTGCCGGAGCCGGACGGCCCGATCAGCGTCACCCGCTGGCCGGGATCCACTGAGAAGTTCAGGTCCTCCAGCACGGTGTTGTCGCCGAAGCGTTTGAGCACGTCGCGGAACTCGATGGTCGGGGCGGTTGCTCCTGGCGCACCGTCGCCGGTGTCGCTCTGGCTGACGCGGTCCGCCGCGGTGTGATCGTCTGTGGTCATGCGGTCCCTCCTGGGATCAATAGGCCATGCGCGACTCGAGCTTCCGCACGAGCACGGACGTCGGGTAGCTGGCCAGCAGGAAGATGATGCCGGCCAGTGTGAACGCCTCGGTGTAGCGGAAGGTGGAGGCGCCGTACTGCTGGGCGGCGGTGACCATCTCCACCACGCCGATGGCGAAAAGGAACGGGGTCTCCTTGAACATAGAGATGGCGTAGTTGCCCAGTGACGGGAGCGTGTTGCGGATTGCCTGCGGCAACACCACGGCCCGCCAGGTGCGCCGACGCGACATCGAGAGCGCCGTCGCCGCCTCCCACTGACCCTTGGGAACGGAGTCGATGCCGGCCCGGTAGACCTCGGCCATGTACGTCGAGTAGTGGATGCCAAGCACCCAGATGCCGATCGTGAGCGATGAAAACTGCGTAAGCAGGAGGTTCGCAAAGACCAGCTGCACCACGAGCGGCGTCATCCGGACGAACTCGGCGGCGGAAATCAGCGGGATGCTCACCACGCGCGGCAGGCCTCGACGCGCAATCGCCAGCACGAGTCCGAGTACGGCCGCGATCAGCGTGCCGAACACAGTGGCTAGGAGCGTGATCCTGAAGCCAGCCCACAGGACCGGTAAGACCTCACCGAACGCTTCGGGACTGAAGACGTCGTTCATGTCGCCACCTTCCCCTCGGCGGGCATCGCATCAACGGGGCGCAGCAGTGTCCCCAGCGAGTCGCGCAGGCTCGGGCCGCGTCCCAGCGCGTGCTTCGCACGGATCTCGAGAGCATTCATGATCAGGGTGAGGGCATAGGCGAGCAGGAAGTAGACGAGCAGGCCAATGCCGAAGGCGAACCAGGTACCGGTGTCCTTACGCAGCTGACTGATCTGGAAATACAGATCATGCAGGGTGATGAACGAGACGATCGCGGTGCCCTTGAGCAACTGAATCAACAGGTTGGTGAGCGAGGGGAGCATCAGCGCCCACGCTTGCGGGAAGATCACCCGCACCATGCCGCGCACCGGCGACAAGCTCAACGCGCTGATCGCCTCATACTGGCCTTGGGGAACCGAAGCGATGGATCCGCGCACCACTTCTGCACCGTAGGCACCGTAGTTCAGCGCGAGGGCGAGGACTCCGCAGGCCAGCGGCTCCAGCTCCCAACCGAGCAGCGGCAGCACGTAGAAGAGCCAGAAGATCTGCACCAGCAGTGAGGTGCCGCGGAAGAACTCGACGAAGACACGGGAGACGGTGCGTAGCGGTGCTGAACGGTGACCACTGGCTAGCCCAAAGACGATCGCGATCACGAATGCTCCGGCCGCTCCGAGCACGGTCAGCAGAACGGTCACCCAGATACCGTCGGCGAACTGCGGCAACCGATCAACTAGCGAGGACGCGTTGTCGTTCAGCCATTCCATCGAATGACACCTCCGAGAGGATGAAGCTCGTCAGCGATCAAGGGCGGCCACTCAAGGGCGACCGCCCTTGTGAGGGCGCAGGTCACTGCAGCTCGGAAAGATCACCCTCACAGAGCATCTGAGTCGTCATCTCCTCCGGTGGGATCTCGGCCTCGGTGAAGCCGAAGTCGCCAACGATCCCCAGGAAGCGCTCGGTGTCGCCCATGATCTTGCCAAGCTCCTCGTTGTACGCCTTCAGCAGGCTGGCGGAGTCCTCGTCGGGACGCAGCACAGTGGAGCCTGCGCCGAACTGCTTGACACCGTCGACCTCAGCCACGAAGGACTCGGTGACGTCCAGATCGATGCCCTGCTTCTCCACCATGTACTTGAGAGAGATACCGGTCAGAGCGAAGGCGTCGGCACGACCGCCCTGGACCGCGTCGACTCCATCCTGCGGGCTCTGGACCTGCATGTTGTCGATTCCGAGCTGCTCGCAGTAGTCGCTCTCAATAGCACCGGACATGGTGGCGAGCTTGAGGTCCTTGCCCTCGAAGGACTGCAGGTTCTCCAGGCCCTCCGGGTTGCCCTTGGGGGTGAGGATCGCGGTCGTGTACTGGATCTCAGGATCGGTGAATGCCGCTTCGGAGCAGCGATCCGGGAGAATCGACATGCCGGCACTGACAGCGTCGAAACGCTTGGCGTTCAGGCCGGGGATCAGGGAACCCCACTCGGTGAGGACGCCTTCGACCTCGTCGATGCCGAGAGCAGGGAAGATCTCGCGATGCAGAGCGATCGTCGCCCCCGTGAGCTCGCCATCGTCCTCGAAGCTGTACGGCGCCTCCCCTGCGAAGGCCACGGTGATCTTCCCGGCCTTGCGCAGCCGCTCGAGCAGGTCGCCATCGCCAGCGGCTCCGCCACCCGCGCTTGTGCGGCTGCAGGCGGTGGCGCCGAGGCCAAGAGCAGCGGTGGACAGGACAAGTCCGCTGGCGCGGAAGAACGTGCGGCGATCGTGCATAGCCACGATTCCTTTCGGGTGGGAGTGCGGTCGACGGACACCGGTCAGTGCGACAGCCACCGGTTGCACCGCCTGGTCTGTGAGTGCGGCAGCGCGGATCCGGGATCTCGTCGCACAGCGTTGTCAAGCAGAGGTGTTGTCACGTTGCGGGTGTCGTTCGTCGGCGTATCAATTTGTCGGACAATCTGACATTCGATCCTCGCCACCGTAAGACAGATGTCCGACGGATGGACCCCCATAGCGGAGAGAAACGCTCGATCGTGACGGGTCCGTGACGTCTGCGGCACGTGATCGCTGCCCGGATACGATGGCGGCCCATCTCATCTGTCGAACTCACCGGAGCCGTCGCGTTGCGTCAGACCTCTCAGCCTGTGAACCTGCCGTCTGTTCACGCCGTCGAGCGTCTCTCGATCATCGATCAGGCGGAGATCCAGCTGCGCGGGGCGATCTACGACGGCGCACTGAGGCCGGGTGACCAGGTGCCCGAGATCCAGGTGGCCAAGCAGATGGGAATCTCCCGCTCATCCCTGCGCGAGGCATGCCAACGGCTCGTACGCGACGGACTGCTTCGCCAGCAACCTGGGCGCGGAGTGAGCGTCACCCGGCTCGGGCGGGACACCGTGGGGGATTTCATCCAGTACCGCACGGCGGTCGAGATGCAGGCGATCCGCATCCTCACAGGTCGCATCCGCTCGCTGACGGCCGACGGGTGCGCGGATGCCGTCGCGGAACTACTCGCCCCGCTCGAACAGAAAGCGGACGAGTTGCGGACCGCCCTCGACGCCGGTGACCTGCGGACCGCTGCCGACGCCGACCTCGAACTGCACCAGGGCCTGGTCGAGCAGACCGGAAACCGGTTCCTGACCACCTCGATGTACACGATCGCGATCATGTCTCGGATCGCAGCGTTCTCCGATCCCCTGGGCTTCGCACTCCGCACCGAGGTCGAGGATCAGGCACGCGAACTCCTGCTCGCACTGCGCAACGGCGACGAGACCGCCGCCAGCAAGAGCCTCGAACACGCTTTGGCCACCTATATCCACCGCCTCGACGCCGATGTACAGCAAGACGGCTTCACTCGAGGCATGGATGCAGAGTCCACCGGAGGCGACCCCTTTCAGCCGCTGGCATGCCCCCGCCGACCGGGCCGCGTGGCCTGGTGGACGGTCCCGGCTCGCCGAGACACGCCGGTGTGGGAGAGCCGGAGGCAGAGGAGGGGCCGCCGCTCCGGCTATTGCCGAGCTGGCGGCCCCTCCACTGGGCGGAGACGAGAGGATTTGAACCTCCGAGGCGGTTTCTCACCACCTACTCCCTTAGCAGGGGAGCGCATTCGGCCGCTCTGCCACGTCTCCTTGCGCTCAGCCACCCACGGCAGCAAGCGCGAAGGACACACTACCGGAGAGCATCACCTGCTCACAAAGCGATCCGGGCCACGTCGGCGGCGCATGGCCGGGGCAGCACGCCCGCACCGCACCCGCACGCGGTTCGCGGCGGTCTGTGCACCGTGTCACGGCGCCTCCGGCCCGAGAGGAGCATCGGCCTACGCCACAGATCAGAGACCTCAGATCAGAGGCCGAGCTTCTCTTGCAGCAGCGCAATGTGCTTGGGCGTGCCCACGCGGTACTTGACGAAGGTGAGAACGCCGTCGGCGTCGATGGCGAAGGTGGAGCGAATCACACCCTCGACGATCTTGCCGTACATGTTCTTCTCGCCCCACGCGCCGTAAGCAGACATCACCTCGTGGCTCTCATCGCCCGCAAGGGTGTATGGCAGCTGCTGTTCAGCAACGAACCGATCCAGCTCCGCCACCGGATCCGGGGAGATGCCCACGACGCGATACCCGGCATCGGTGAACATCTGGTGATGGTCGCGCAGGTCGACGGCCTGGCGCGTACACAGTGAGGTGTTCGCCGCCGGGTAGAACCACAGCACCGCAGGCGCTCCGGCAAGGTCGGCAAGGCTCAGTCTCCCTCCACCGCTTGTGGGCAAGTCGAAGGAGGGGGCTCGGTCGCCGACGGCGAGCTTCACAGGTGCGGCCATGATTCTCCTCAGCTGGGCGGGCGCTGCAGGGCGCAAACGGGCTGGTGCAGGGGCGGGCAGGACAGGAAGGCCTGATCGCGGAAGACCGCCCTGGACCAGCCCCCGCCCTCACGATATCGGCACGACACCGCGCCGGACGTCCGACCTCCCCTGCCACGATCGATCCACGGGTGCCGCGGAGAACGGACCTCGGTTGCTCTGTGCGGTGCTGCCGTCCCGTACAGTCAAGGAACGGTCCACCCGGCATCCCCGATGATGTCGGCCTCAACGCCGCGGCCAGCGACCGCGGCTCCGCCTGGAGGTCCCCATGACGTCTCGCCTGTCCCCCGCCGTGCTCGACGAGCTGCCTGCGGAGGTGGCGCGCCCGACCTATGACCGCTCGCGTGTGCGCGCCGGTATCGCGCACATCGGTGTGGGCGGCTTCCATCGCGCACACCAGGCGCTGTACACCGATCGTCTGCTCGCCGCCGGTGGTCACGAGGACTGGGGTATCTGCGGCATCGGCCTACTGGATTCGGACTCGGCGATGCGTGAAGCCCTCGCGCCGCAGGAGTGCCTGTACTCGCTGACCCTCAAGCACCCGGACGGCAGTCGGGACCGGCGCGTGATCGGCTCGCTCATCGAGTACCTGCACGCGCCGGAAGACCCGCAGGCGGTGCTGGAGCGACTGGCCGATCCGGCGATCCGTATCGTGTCGCTGACGGTGACCGAAGGTGGATACAACGTCTCGCGCACCGACGGCTCCTTCGACCTCACCGAGCCGAACGTCGCCGCTGACCTCGAACCTGGAGCCACGCCACGCACCGTGTTCGGCGTGGTCACCGCGGCGCTCGCCCTGCGACGGGAACGCGACCTGCCGCCGTTCACGGTGATGAGCTGCGACAACCTGCAGGGCAACGGGGAGGTGGCGCAGCGGGCATTTTGCTCTTTCGCCACGGCGCTCGACCCTGAGCTGGGCGCCTGGATGGAGCGGGAGGTGGCCTTCCCTGCGACGATGGTGGATCGGATCACCCCGGTGACGTCAGCCGCTGACCGTGAGGACGCCGATGCCGCGCTCGGTGTGCATGACGCCTGGCCGGTGGTGGCCGAGCCGTTCGAACAGTGGGTCATCGAGGATCACTTCCCGCAGGGCCGCCCCGCCTGGGAGGACGCAGGCGCTCAGCTCGTCGATGACGTTGAGCCGTACGAGCTGATGAAGCTGCGCCTGCTGAACTCGACACATCAGGCGCTTACCTACATCGGCTATCTGCTGGGCCACCGGTACGCACACGAAGCGATGCGCGAGCCGCGGATCGTGGAGCTGTTGCGCCGGTATTGGCTGCGCGAAGCTCGCCCCACCCTGCGCCCCGTGCCCGGCGTGGACCTGGACGCCTATACGCGCACCCTCGAGGAGCGGTACGGCAACGAGCATGTGGCCGACACGCTCGCGCGACTATGCGCGGATTCCTCGAACCGGATCCCGCCGTGGCTGCTGCCGGTGGTGCGCGAACGTCTTGCGGCGGGCGGCGATGTGCGTCACGCGGCAGCTGTGGTCGCCTCCTGGGCACGGTATGCGGAAGGGGTCGACGAGCAGGGAGAGCCGATCGACGTGGTCGATGCCCGCGGTGACGCGATCATCGAGGCGGCACGGCGCCAGCTACCCACCGACCAGGGAGGAACCGGGGACGAACTCGCGTTCCTGCGCGATACCACCCTGTTCGGCGACCTTGCCGAGCAGCCCGCTTTCACCGAGCCGTACCGTCGTTTCCTGCGGCTCATGCACGAGCAGGGAACGTCGGCAGCGCTCGATGACGTGCTGGCAAGCGGGGAGTAGGAACCGGGGGCGGCGTCAGTCCTCGCCCAGGCGGAACACATACCGCGGCTGCTGTGCGGGCAGGGTCTCGGCGAGCGCGAGCGCGTCCTGGATCCGCATCCGATGCTCGGCCACGAGCCCGGCAAGATGCGCGGCGTCGACGCGGCGCGCCATGTCGTGCCGGGCGGGAATGGAGCAGAAAGCCCGGGTGTCGTCGATGAACCCAGAGGTTCTCGAATATCCGATCGTTTCGGAGACGGCGCGGCGGAACCGGCCGATGGCGTCGGGCGCATCGATGAACCACCACGGCGCTCCCGCGTACACCGACGGGTACACGCCCGCCAGTGGCGCGATCTCTCGTGAGAAGACCGTCTCGTCGATGGTGAACAGCACCAGACGGAATCCGGGGTTCAGGCCGACGTCATTGAGCACGGGCTCGAGGCCGTGCACGATGTCGATCGCGGTGGGGATGTCGAACCCGACGTCGGCACCGAACCGCTCGTGGATGCCGCGGTGGTGGTTGCGGTGCACCCCCGGGTGGAGGGTCATGACCAGACCGTCGTCGGCCGCCATGCGGGCCTGATCGCTCATGAGATGCCGACGCAGCGCGGCACCGGCTTCGACCGTGATCTCTCCGCGGCGTGCCTGCGCGTAGAGCCGCTCGGCGTCGGCCTCGTTCAAGCGCTCCGTGCCGACATCGGCATGCGAGTGATCGGAGGAGACAGCGCCGTTGTCCCGGAAGAACAGGCGGCGCTGGCGGAGCGCTTCGGTGTACTGGACGTAGGTGTCCACGGGATGGTCCGCGGCGGCCCCGAGCGCGTCGGTGAGCTGCGCGAAGTCCGCGCGGGCCGGTTCGAGGTACTTGTCGGGGCGGAAGGTGGGCACCACGCGACCTGTGATCTCGGGATCTTCGCGCAGGGCACGGTGGACGGCGAGGTCGTCGCAGGGGTCGTCGGTGGTGGCGAGCACCTGGATACGGAACTGTGCGAACAGGGCGCGTGGGGAGAATTCCGGGCGGGCCAGGCATTCAGCCACCTGGTCGTAGATCGCGTCGGCGGTCTGGGGGGCGAGCGCCTGGCGCACGCCGAAGACGTCATGCAGCTCATGTTCGATCCAGTAGCGCGAGGGGGTGCCGGCGTAGGCGTGCCAGTGCTCGGCGAGCAGGCGCCAGGCGGTGCGGGCGTCCTTCTCCTCGAGCGGCCCCTGGCCGACGCCGAGGGATTCGAGCGCGACGCCGCGGGCATGCAGCAGCCGTGTGACGTAGTGGTCGGGCGTGATGAACAGCGCCGCGAGGTCACGGAAGGGGGCGTCATCCAGCAGCAGGCGCGGGTCGACGTGGCCGTGCGGCGAGATGATGGACTGGTCCTTCATCTGCCCGTAGATGTCTCGGGCGATGGCGCGCACCCCCGGATCAGCGGGGAGGAGTCGGTCCGGGTGGGGCTCGAAGGCATCGTCGCTCATAGGACCGATCCTGGCGCGCGTCACGACCGTCACCGGAGGCGTTGCCACCATTTGCCGGTGGTCACGGCGCGAGCACTCGGCCGCCGCAGCGCACGCCACGTGCTGGCGCTGGGGACGCTCATCGACGACAATGCGCGGCAACCGGTGGAACGTGTCACACTGACTCGACATCGTTGCTGTGTTTCCCTGCGTTGCCCTGTGCCGAGACCGCCAAAGGAGCCGGAGAGCGATGCTCATCGCCCGTGCGCTGCACGCCGTCCACACCGACGGCCCCTGGATCCGTCTGATCACCAGCGGGCCGGAAATCCGGTTGCTGCTGCTCACACCCGAGGTGCTGAGAATCCGTGCCAGCTTCGACGGAGCCTTCGAGGAAGCCTCCTACAGCCTGGTCACCACCGCCTGGGAAGACCGCCTCGATCCTGTGCTCGGCGAGGAGCGCACTCGCGTCGACCCCCTCCCGCTCACGATCGACGCGGAGGAGGACGACCACGTGCTGCTCAGCGGCGGCCGGCTCACCGTGCGTGTCGATCGCAGCCCGTTCGCGATCACGGTGACAGATCAGGACGGCCAGGTGCTGCACCGCGACGTGCCGGGGATCGCCTGGCAGCAGGACAGCAATAAGCGTGTGCTGCACTATGCCGTCACCGGCGAGCGCGACGCGTTCTACGGCTTCGGTGAGAGCACCGGGAGCCTGGACAAGTCCCGTCGCACCCTGACACTGAGCCCGAAGGACGCACTCGGCTACGACCCCGAGCACTCGGATCCGCTGTACAAGCACATCCCGGCCGGGATCCGCCTGGACCGCGCCACCCGGCGAGCGAGCGGCGTGTTCTGGCACACGACGTGGGCACTGGATCTGGATTTCGCGCGCGAGCACTCGAATTACTGGCCACGCCGTACCCGCATGCGCGCCGACGGCGGGGACCTGGATCTGTTCGTCATCGCTGGCCCGTCGATCCGTGACGTCGTGCGGCGCCTCACGATGCTCACCGGCCGCTCCGCCATGCTGCCGCGGCAGGCGCTCGGCTATCTCGCCTCGTCCATGTTCTACGCCGAACTGGACCGCGACTGCGACCAGGCGCTGGTGAACTTCATCGACACCGCGCGCAGCGAAGGCATCCCTGTGGACGGCTTCCAGCTCTCCTCCGGCTACACCACCCAGGACACCGCTGACGGGCCGAAACGCTGCGTGTTCACATGGAACGACGACCGCTTCCCCGATCCCGAGAAGTTTTTCACGTCGATGCGTGAGCGCGGCATCGTCGTCTCCCCCAACGTGAAACCCGGCATCCTCGACGTGCACCCGCGCTTGCGCGAGTTCGCGGATGCCGGCGTCCTCGTGCGCACCGCCGAGGGCACACAGGGCGATGCAGGCGACGCCGATGTCGCCCCCGGCGCCGAGCGTGGCATGTGGTGGGGCGGACCCGGCCGGTTCGTCGACTTCACATCCTCGGCCGCCCGCGAGGCCTGGGCGACGTGGCTGCAGGAGGCCGTGCTCGACAAGGGCACGCTCTCGGTCTGGAACGACAACTGCGAGTACGACTCGATCGTGGATCAGGACGCCCGGGTCGACTTCGAAGGCCACGGCGCCACCATCGGTCGACTGCGCACCGTGATGGCGAACCTCATGTGCGCCACCACCCATGACGCGATTCGCGCCGTTGACCCCGACGCTCGCCCGTTCGTGGTGTGCCGCGCCGGGCACGCCGGTATTCAGCGGTACGCGCAGACCTGGGCGGGCGATAACTTCACCTCGTGGCGATCGCTGCAGAACAACATCGCCACGATCCTCGGGATGGGCCTGTCCGGTGTGGCCCATCACGGCTGCGACATCGGCGGCTTCGCTGGCCCGCGGCCCGGCCCTGAGCTGCTGCTGCGCTGGGTGCAGCACGGCATCTTCCAGCCGCGCTTCTCCATCCACTCGGTCAACAGCGACAACACGGTCACTGAGCCGTGGATGCATCCGTCGGTCGCTCCGCTCGTGCGCGAGGCGATCCTGCTGCGCTACCGGCTCACGCCCTACCTGTACTCGCTGATGCGCCGGGCGCATGTCGAGGGTCTGCCGCTGATGGAGCCACTGGTCTCTGCGTTCCAGCAGGACCCGGCGCTGGATGCCACCAGCAGCGAGTTCATGCTCGGCGATGCCCTGCTGGTCGCGACCGTGCTCGAGGAAGGCGCGCGGACCCGCACTGTGCGTCTGCCTGCCGGGCGGCGTTTCCACGAGCTGGGCACAGGACGCGTGTACGAGGGCGGCCAGGAGGTCACCGTGGACGTGGATCTCTCCTCCATCCCGCTGTTCCTGCCCGATGGTGCGATCCTGCCGCTCGCTGCCGAACAGCCGATGAGTCTCACCGGCGCGGGACCCGAGAGCCTGCGGATCCTGTGCGCTCCCCCTGCCGCTGCCGACGGCCCCGCCGAGTTCGTGCTCTACGAGGACGACGGCGCAACCCGCGCGTACGAGCGCGGTGACCTGCGCGAATCCACCATCACCGTCACCGGTGGCGACCGCATCGAGATCACACTGACGCGCTCGGGCTCCTTCCGCAGCCCACTCAGCCACCTGCAGTGGGACGTGATCTGCCCGTCCAGCGCCCCGTACTGGGTGGAGATTGACGGTGAGCGCATCGACCAGGAGCTGCACCGCCCACGCTTCGATACGGCACAGCGGGCCTGGCACTACGACCCGGAGCTCGGCCGCGCCCTGGTGCGTATGCCGGACGACGGCGCCGACCACCGCATCGTGGTCAGCGTCGAGCCCTTCGACATGATCGGAATGTGACACTGCGATGAACTACCCGTTCCCCACCCGGCGCCGTGCTCTGGCGCTCGCTGGTGCCGTCGGCCTTGGGTCGATGGCACTCGCCAGTTGCGGCGACCCTTCCCGGCAGATGACCAGCGCGGACGCCAGCAGCGCCGCACCGCTGACGCTGTCACTGGCCAGCAGCCTCGATCCACAGCACGTGACGTCGAAAGCCCTCGCCGCCTTCGCGTCTGAGGTGGAGGAGCGCAGCGAGGGTCGGCTGCGGATCTCCATGTTCGACAGCGGGCAGCTGGGCAGCGAACCCCAGGTGCTCGGCCAGCTGCGCCAAGGGATCGTCGATATGACCCGCGTCGGTTCACCGGGGCTCGCCGCCTGGAACCCGGGCTATCACGCGTTCGGTCTGCCCTACGTGTTCGATTCCGAGGAGCACTATTACGCGGCGCTCGACTCCGACGCCATGCAGAGCTTCTTCACCTCGAATGAGGATGCTGGCCTGCTGGGACTGACCTATTTCACCTCCGGCGCCCGCTCCTTCTACACCGGCAGCACCCCGGTGCGTACACCGGCGGACGCCGCCGGATTGAAGATCCGTATCCAGGACATGCGCACGCAGGTGCGGATGATGTCCGCGCTGGGCGCTTCCCCGATCGTCATGGCCTTCGGCGACATCTACACCGCCCTGCAGACCGGGCTGATCGACGGCGCCGAATCGAACGAGACCGCGCTCGACCAGTCCGGGCACGGTGAAGTAGCGAAGTGTTTCTCCCTGACCGAGCACACGCGCATCCCCGACCTGCTCACCATCGGCACACCCGCCTGGGAGCGGTTGGATGAGCAGGACCGTGCCACTCTGCGGGACGCCGCGCAAGCCGCCACCGAGAAGCACAAGAAGGACTGGGCCACCAGCATCGAGGAGTCCTATTCCGCGGCGGCCGAGATGGGCGTGGAGTTCATCAAGGACGTCGACCTGGAGGCCTTCCGGGAAGCAACCCGTGAGGTGGTCGACGAGTTCGGTGCGGACTTCCCCGAAGTGGCCGACGTTCTGGCCATCATCGATCAGGCACGAGGCTGAGGAGAGCTGACATGAGAGGCATCGCAACCATCCGCCGCGGCCTCGCCACGGCCCTGCTGTGGGGCGCGGGCGCGCTGCTTGTACTCATGACCGTGCTGGTCATGATCCAAATTGTCACACGCTATGCGCTGAACCAGCCCACCGCCTGGACCGAGGAGCTCGTGCGCTACGCCCTGATCTGGACGAGTTTCCTCGCGGCGTCGTACGCATTCCTCGAGCGTCGGCACATGGCGCTGTCGATTCTTCCGGACCGCTTGTCAGCCCCCGCCCGGCGCGGACTGACCCGCGCCGTGGACGTGCTCGTGCTGCTGTTCGCCGTGCTCGTGCTCGGCGTCGGCGGCGTGATGCTGGTGCTGTCCTCGCTGGGCGATATGTCGGCGCTGCTGGGCATCTCCCGCGGCGCCGTCTACGCGATCGTCCCGATCAGCGGCCTGATGATCGCTCTTGCGCAGATCACGGCCCTGCTGGACCCGTCGGCGGGCGGCACGAGCAGCCCGGCAGCCGAGGCAGCGCAGGCGGCCCCCGCAACCGGGTCCTCCACCCTCACCGGCGATACCCGCTCCACGGCGGACGAAATCCGCCCCGCGACACGAACGGAGGGTGAGCGATGAGCGCCCTTGGTGCTGCCCTTCTGCTGTTCGGGCTGTTCTTCCTGCTGCTGTTCGCATCGGTCCCGATCTCCATTGCGATCGGTGTCTCGAGCTTCGTCACCATCGTCGCGGTGCTCGGCTGGAGCGACGCCACGTTCGTTCTCGGACAGCAGATGACCGGCGGCGTGGAGAGCTTCCCGCTGCTGGCGATCCCCCTGTTCATCCTGGCCGGCAACATCATGAACAGCGGCGGTATCGCGCGTCGCCTGATCGACCTGGCACTCGTGATCGTCGGTCGTGTGCCCGGCTCCCTTGCGCACACCAATGTGGTGGCGAATATGTTGTTCGGCGCCCTGTCCGGGTCTGCGGTGGCTTCCGCTGCCGCGATCGGTGGCACCCTGCACCGGCGGCAGGAGGAGGAAGGGTATGACCCGGCGTTCTCGACCGCGGTGAACGTCTCCTCTGCGTCCACCGGTCTGCTCATCCCGCCGACCACCGCAGCGATCGTCTACTCCACCATCGCCGGTGGCGTGTCTGTCTCAGCGCTGTTCATGGCCGGGTACGTTCCCGGCATCCTCATGGGCCTCGTGGTGATCGCGGTGGCGACCGTGATCGCGCTGCGCCAGGGGCTGCGTGGCGGCACGGGCGTCGGCCTACGGCAGGGGCTCATTGTGCTGCTGCGCGCCGTCCCCTCGCTACTGCTGATCATCATTGTGGTCGGCGGCATCGTGGCTGGCGTCTTCACCGCCACCGAAGGTGCAGCCGTCGCCGTCGTGTACTGCCTGGTGCTCTCCCTGATCTACCGGGCACTGGACCGGGAGGCGATCGCGCGAATCATTCGCGACACCGTGAGCGCCACTGGCGTGGTGATGCTGCTCGTGGCCGCATCCAGTGCGATGAGCTGGATCATGGCGTTCAGCGGGATCCCCGGGGCGATCACCGACGCCATGCTCTCGGTCGCGTCCTCCGGGCCGCTGGTGATCGCGCTGATGCTCATCGTGCTGCTGGCCGTGGGCACGTTCTTGGACATCACGCCGGCAATCCTCATCTTCACCCCGATCATGCTGCCCATCGCAGAAAGCGTGGGCATGGACCCGGTCCACTTCGGCATGGTGCTGATCATGGCGATGTGCATCGGCACCATGACCCCGCCGGTCGGGTCGGTGTTGTTCGTTTCCACCGGCATCACGGGGGTGAGCATCGAACGAGTGGTGCCGCGCCTGCTGCCGTTCTTCGCCGCGCTGATCGCACTGCTGTTCCTCATCGCGTACGTGCCCGCGCTGTCGCTGTGGCTGCCGGGGCTCACCGGCTCGCTCGAGTGATCCTGCACGGATGATGCTGCACGCAAAGCAGCATCATCACTGGTCACACGGCGGAGGGTGCGGGATTCGAACCCGCGGTACAGGGTTACTGCACAATGGTTTTCAAGACCATCTCATTCGGCCGCTCTGACAACCCTCCTGCTGCCCCGAAGGGAGCGACGTCTAGGGTATCCGAGGTTGCCTCATGACCGCGCATTACGGTGGTCCCATGCGCGCCATGGCGATCTCCCCCGAGAACACACTCGTGCCCGAGGAGCGGCCCGAGCCGACACCACGCGACGGTGAGGTGCTGGTCGATGTCATCGCTGCCGGCGTGAATCGTGCCGATCTGGCGCAGGTCTCCGGCTCCTACCCTCCCCCGCCCGGCGCTTCGGATCTGCCGGGGCTCGAAGTCTGCGGCCGCCGCCGCGACACCGGCGAACAGGTGGTGGCGCTTCTGCCAAGCGGCGGCTACGCCGAGACCGTTGCAGTGCATCCCGATCTGCTGCTGCCGGTTCCGAGCGGTATGGATCCCGTCGACGCTGCCGGTGTGATCGAGGTGTGCGCCACCGTCGTCTCGAACCTCGTCATCGAGGCGCACCTCACGGCAGGTGAGACGGTGCTGATCCACGGCGCCAGCGGCGGCATCGGAACGGCCGCCGTGCAGATCGCCCACAGACTCGGTGCTCGTGTGCTCGCCAGTGTCGGCTCCGAGGATGCCGCCGAGCAGGTGCGCGCCCTGCATGCCGATCGGGTATGGAACCGGCACGAGACCGACCTGGTCGAGGCGGTACGAGCCGATGGTGGAGCCGACGTGATCCTCGACATGATCGGCGGTCCCGCGCTGAGGGGCAATGTGCGCAGTCTGCGCCCCGACGGCCGGCTGGTGATCATCGGCATACTGGGCGGGCCCACCGGGGAGCTTCCCGTGGGTCAGCTCATGGTCAAACGCTTACGCGTGATCGGCACGACTCTGCGGTCCCTCGATCTCGCCGCGAAGAAGCAGATCCTGGACCGCACCCGCGAACTCGTCTGGCCCCTCCTGGCCGACGGCAGCATCCGTATCCCGATCCAGGAGCGCTTCGACCTCGTGCAGGCCGCCCAGGCGCATCAGGTTCTCGCCCGCGGTGGCCACCTGGGGAAGGTCGTGCTGCGCGTCGCGCGGTGATCATCCTTCGACGGCAACAGATGGCCTGGTGTTGGGCGTGACAGCGCACCGTCCCTAGCCTGGCACCACTACAGTGGCGCGCGGGCCATCGTCGGCCCAGATCCGCATCGGTCGGACGCACCCGGTCCCCGCTCGCCGTCCGGCTCGGCGCCGGGATCTGTTCGACGACGAATGGTGGTGGGAATAATGGAGTGGTTGCACATCCTCTGGATCGTGCTCGGCATCGCCCTGATGTTCTTTCTGAACATGAGGTACAAGCTCAACGCGATGCTGGCGCTGCTGCTCGCCGCGCTGTTCATCGGCATCGGCGAGATGGTGTCGATCGCTGCAGGCTGGATCCCCGGTGACTCGATCACCCTGGGTTCCCTGCTCATGACGATCCAGAACGGCTTCGGTTCCACCCTCGGGTCTCTCGCCATCATCGTGGTGTTCGGCGCGGTGATCGGCAAGCTGATGGTGGACTCTGGAGCCGCCACGCAGATCGCTCAGACGCTGATCACCACGCTCGGCCTGCGCTGGGTGAAAATCTCGATGGTGCTGGCCGGCACCGTGTTCGGTCTGGCGATGTTCTACGAAGTCGCCTTCATCGTGCTGGCCCCGCTGATCATTGCCGTGGCGCACGAGGCGAAGATGCCGTTCATGAAACTGGCGATTCCTGCCGTGGCCGCCACCACCACCGCGCACTCGCTGTTCGTGCCGCAGCCCGGCCCCGTCGCCCTGGTGGATGCCTATCACGCCGACACCGGCATGACCTACATCTATGGCGTCCCGATCGCCATCGCCACCGTGGCTGTGACCGGGTGGGTCCTTCCCCGTTTCCTGGGCAATCTCGACTATGCGGTGCCCGCGATCATGCAACAGGACGAAGAGGTCCCCGCCGACCGGCGACCGAGCTTCCTCGTGTCAATTCTGACCCCGCTGATCCCCGCGATCATCATGATCACTGCGACCATCGCGAACATCTGGCTCACCGAGGGGACCCTCGCGCACGACGTCGTGAACTTCATCGGCTCGTCGCCCGTCGCCATCACGATCGCCATGCTCGCCGCATTCGTTCTGTTCGGCACGAGACAACAGCGGCCGTTCTCCTGGGTCATGGACAAGTTCGAGGAGGCTGTGAAGGCTATCGCGGGTGTCGTGCTGATCATCGGTGCCGGCGGTGCCCTCAAGCAGGTCATCATCGACACGGGCATCGGTGACTTCATCGGCAGCTTGATGACCGGCACCTCCGCCAATCCCTACATCATGGCGTGGCTCATCACCGTGCTGATCCGTCTGGCCACCGGTCAGGGCGTCGTCTCCGCAATGACCGCCGCCGGGATCATCTCCGCCGCGGTGATGGATCCGGCCACCGGTGCGATGACCGCCGGGATCGACCCGGCCCTTCTGGTCATGGCCACCGCCGCCGGTTCCAACACACTGACCCACATCAACGATGCGTCGTTCTGGCTGTTCAAGGGCTACTTCGGCCTCTCCGTCAAGGACACACTGAAGACGTGGGGGCTGCTGCAGCTCTGCAACTCCCTGGTGGGTCTGGGAATGGTGCTTCTGTTCTCGCTGTTCGTCGGCTGACGCCGCGCGGTTCGGGCCTGCAGCTCAACCGGCGGCTCAAGCCCGCAGCGCGTCGAGCACCATCACCGTGCCGTCGTCGTACACCGAGGCGGTGACCACATCGGCACTGTCCTTCACGCCCTGCGGCGCCTGGCCCATAGCCACACCGACGCCAGCCCACTGGAGCATCTCGGTGTCGTTGAAACCGTCACCCACTGTCACGGTGCGGGCGCGGTCGATGCCGAGCTCGGCGCGGATCTCCTCCAGGGCGCTGGCTTTCGAGATGCCAGGGGCTGCCATGTCAAGCCAGGCCGTCCACCCGATCGCGTACTCGACGCCCTGCACGCCGGATTCGGCCACCACGCGGCTGAACTCCTGCGGGCTGAGATCCGGTACGTGCACCACCACGCGCACGGCCTCCAGCTGCATGAGTTCCTCGATGTCGTTCTCGATGGCACGCACGCCGAAGCTGGCGTCCTGGAATCCGGGGGTCGCGTGGAAGGTGCCGTCGGCCATCTCCACGGCGTAGTGCGCATCGGGGGCGACCTCCCGCAGTGTGGCGAGCGCCTGCCCGGGCTGGAAGCTGCGGGTCGCGATCACGCGATGCTCGCCGTTCTCGATGCCCAGGGTGACGGCGCCGTTGGAGCACACGGCGAAACCATGCTGCACACCGGCGGCTTTCACGATCGGCACGGTGGCGCCAACAGAGCGGCCGGTGGCGATCACGACTTCATGCTCGTCGGCGGCACGGCGCAGCGCTTCGCGCATAGCGTCGGTCATATCGCCGTCGTGGTCCACGAGGGTGCCGTCGACATCCAGGCCGATCAGCAGGGGCCCGTCGCCGGCCGGGATCTCTTCCAGGGCAGCTGCCACGCGGTCGCGGGCGGCGTCGAGATCGGTCAGGCTGCGCTGGGCGGTATCCCTAGCGGGCAGTGTGGCAGGGGCGTCTGACCGGCGGGGGAACCGCCGATGACGCAGGGCCGCCAGGGCACGACGGAGCCGGCCGCCCAGCGTGCTGCGGCTCCTCGAGCTGTCGGCGGGGCTCAGGAGAGGACCTCGAACACCTCGCGGCCGCCCAGGAATCGCTGCAGCCCCTCCGGCACGCGGACAGAGCCATCAGCCTGCTGGTGGTTCTCAAGAATCGCCGCGATCCACCGGGTGGTGGCCAATGTGCCGTTGAGCGTGGCAACCGGACGCAGCCCGTCCTCCGTGCGCTCGCGGATATTCAGGCGACGGGCCTGGAACTGGGTGCAGTTCGAGGTGGAGGTCAGCTCTCGGTAGGTGTTCTGGCTGGGCATCCACGCTTCACAGTCGAACTTGCGGGCGGCTGAGGTGCCCAGGTCGCCGGCGGCGGTGTCGATGATGCGGTACGGCAGGTCCACACGTGCCAGCATCTCCCGTTCCCACGCAAGCAGCCGCTCGTGCTCCTCGTAGGATTCCTCGAGGGTGCAGTAGGAGAACATCTCCACCTTGTGGAACTGGTGCACGCGGATGATGCCGCGGGTGTCGCGGCCGTAGCTGCCGGCCTCACGCCGATAGCAGGCCGACCAGCCGGCGTAGCGGATCGGGCCGTCGCTGAGGTCGAGCACCTCACCGCTGTGGTAGCCGGCCAGGGCCACCTCGCTCGTGCCCACCAGGTACAGGTCATCGTCCTTGTCCAGGTGATAGACCTCGTCGGCGTGCTCCCCCAGGAAGCCGGTGCCGTCCATCGTCTCGGGCAGCACGAGGGTCGGGGTGATCATCGGGGTGAACCCGTAGGAGGCCGCCTGCTCCATGGCGGCGTTCAGCAGCGCCAGCTCAAGCTGGGCACCCACGCCGGTGAGGAAGTAGAACCGGGCACCGGAGACCTTCGCGCCGCGCTGCATATCGATGGCGCGCAGCCCTTCGGCGAGCTCGAGGTGATCCTTGACGGGGAAGTCGAAAGTCGGTGTCTCGCCGACGGTCTCGAGCACCGCGAAGTCCTCCTCGAGGCCTTCGGGGGCGCCCTCGGCGATGTTCGGGATGGTGCGCAGCAGCCGGTCACGCTCGGCGAGCACCTCCTGGGTCTTCGCCTCGAGCTGCTTCACCTCGGCGGCGAGCTCCTTGACTTCGGCCAGCAGAGCCTGCTTCTCCTCGCCCTGGGCCTTGGCGACATCCTTGCCACGAGTCTTCTGCTCCGCGCGCTTGCTTTCGAACGCCGCGGTGGACTCCCGCCACGTCTCGTCGGCCGCGAGCACGGCGTCAACCACAGCAGGGTCACGCCGCCGCGCACGCTGGGCCTCGCGGACCCGGTCCGGATTCTCTCGCAGCTGCCGCAGATCGATCATGGGCCCAGGGTACCGGTCCGCAGGCGGCCGCTCGTGCCCCGGATGGCCCTGTCGTCGGCTGGTTTCCGGCTTTTCGCCGTTGAACGTGGATCGTGGGTTCAGAGTGCCTGCGGTGAGGCGCAGGCGGAGGCGGTCGTTGTCTGACGTGTGGATGCCTCAGACGACGCCGTGGTGGAGTTCGATGAACCTGGTGTTGGTTGCGGTTCCGCCGTTGGGGCGAAGCCCGGGAAGGGCACTACCAGCTGAGGCATGGGGTCAGGTCGCAGGCAACAGCTGCTGGGCCGACGGTTCGTGCCAGGTCAGGCGACGGCGCGGGCGTCAACGAGTAGCTCCGCCGGCATCCCTCGATCCAGCTTCCAGATGATCTGCATGGGCTTGGAGCCCTCGGCCTTGACGAACTGAGCAGTGCCCAGACAGGTGTAAGGCTCGGTGCCAAGATCGCCGGTCTTGGCTCGCCGTACGAACAGGACCACGTGCGTGCCGTTCGCCGCGTGGTTCACATAGCGAAGGCCCGTGGGGCTTTCTGCCGAGGTGGTGCTCTGCGACTCCCAGTGAAAGAGATCAGGCGCCAGTGCGTAGTCGCGATACATGGTCGTCGGTGAGTAGTCCGCCTCCGACTTCTTCAGCGTCACGAGCAGGGCATCGGTTTGCAGCCCCGGTAGCCACTTCACACCCTCGCGGATCGCCCCTGGTGTTCCCGGATCCAGCGTACCCAGGCCGAGCCCCGCAAGGAGTTCCTCACGGGAATAGCGGGCATGTGAACGCAGCGGAGTGGCCGCGAGTCGTCCGGCCAAGAGCTTGGCGCGGACACGCGAACGATCCGACAGCACATCGAACACACCGAGAAGCTCAGCGAGGACGGTCTGGTGTGACCGCAGGCGTTCGAGACCCGCCCGCATCCCACCCGTGTATCCCGATGGCCAGATCGAGAAGTAGAGCATCGCAGCAAATAGGTTCGACTCGATGTGCTCGGGGAGGGAGCGTGCCGTGAGCAACTGGCGATAGGCCGACAGACGCTCCTCGTCATCGCAGTGCGTCAGCGACTGAACACGCCGCAGGATCTCCTGGTCTTCATCGTTGAGGGGCTGTCGTGCGGTCGGGAACGCCCAGTCCACGAACGTCCGCCATGTCGATGGCCGCTTCTCGGTTTGGAACGTCCGACTGCTCCGAAAGCCATAGATGTCCGCGATGGCACGATCTGCAGCGCTCAGATACATGCCCAGGGTGTAGTCCGACGGTTCGACGCCCTGCGGCAGATGCTGACGCACGTCGACGACGAGGTCTCGCGTGCTGAGCGTCAGCTGGCTCTTTACGTTGCGCAGCACGATGTCCTGGGCGACGCGATCGAAGATGATCTGCGAGCCGGGTGGCAGGAACGGGAACCCCTTTTCGATCGATGACACCAGCCGAGTACGGGAGAGCCCGGTGAGGGCTCGGTACTTCAGGTCGAAACGGAACTGCTTGTTCTGCATGCCGACGAAGTCCAGGACTGTCAGCACAGCTTTCCCTTCAGCCCGGCGGAGACCACGACCCAGCTGCTGCAAGAAAATGGTCGCCGATTGGGTGGGTCGCAGCATGAGGACCGTGTCGATGTGGGGGATGTCGAGGCCCTCGTTGAACAGGTCCACAGCGAAGATGCAGTTCACGCGGCCGTCGCGTAGTTTCTCGAGTCCCTGACGGCGCTCCTCTCGGCCGGAAGATCCGTCAAGTGCGAGCGAAGGGATTCCGGCGGCGGTGAAGCGGTCCGCCATGTATCGGGCATGAGCGACGCTGACACAGAACCCGAGAGCACGCATTCGGTGAGGATCCGTCACCTTGTCAGAGACGGCTGTAAGGATTTTACGCACACGAGCGTCATTGCCGGTGTAGATCTTCTCCAGCTCCGTCACGTCATAGCGGCCTCGCTGGAAACGCAGTCCCTCGAGGCTGACGTCGTCGGCGATCCCGAAGTAGTGGAACGGCACCAGGATGTCGGCGCTGAGGGCATCCCACAGTCGCAGCTCGGAGGCGATGCGGCCGTCGAAGAGCTCGAGGCTGAGATCTGCGCGTCCGTCCGCGCGTTCCGGAGTGGCGGTCAGACCGAGCAGCTCGCGAGGTGTGAAGTGGTTGAGGAGACGTCGATAGGAGTCAGCTTCTGCATGGTGGAACTCGTCGACCACAATGATGTCGAAGTGGTGCGGAGCCCATGCCTCAAGTTCTTCGCGGCGGGCCATGGACTGCACCGACGCGAAGACATGACGTCGTTCGACCGGCCGCGCACCATCCACGAAGAGCTCGCCGAAGGCACCTGAGCCCATAACCTCGCGAAAGGTGCGCAGCGCCTGCTCCAGGATCTCCTTGCGATGAGCGAGGAACAACAGACGGGGCGCGCCGCCCATCACGGAGGCGAGTCGCTTGTAGTCCAGCGCGGCAATGACGGTCTTGCCGGTGCCGGTCGCTGCCACCAGGAGATTGCGGTGGCGGTCGTGGACCTCGCGCTCAGCGGCGAGCTCCTCCAGCATGATCGCCTGATGCGGGTACGGCCGCACGTCGAGCCGACTGATCTCCGTCACCGAGGCGCCTCCCCGACCGCCGTGCTTTATGAGCATGGCGTCGAGGTAATCAGCGTCCGTGTCGGGGTCATACGACTGGAAGGCGGGGCTGTCCCAGTACGACTCGAAGGTCGCCGTGAACTTGTGGAGGAGCCCCGGGGTTGAGGTCTGAGAGACGCGAACGTTCCACTCGAGGCCATCCAGTAGCGCAGCGCGGCTCATGTTCGAGCTGCCCACATACGCCGTGCTGAAACCGCTGTTGCGGTGGAAGTACCATGCCTTGGCGTGCAGGTGTGTCGATTGGGCATCGAAGTTCACGCGAACCTCGGCGCCATAGGACCGCACCAGGTGGTCCAGCGCCTTGCGATCGGTCGCGCCGATATAGGTCGTGGTTAGAACGCGGAGGGGAACACCGCGATCGCGAGCGTGCTGCAGCGCCCCCTCCAACAATCGGATACCGCTCCATTGCACGAAGGCGCACAGCAGATCGATTCGGTCTGCACTCGCCATCTCGAGCCGAAGCTCAGCGGCGAGCTGCGGGTCGCTGGGCCCATTGGTGAACAGAGCAACGTCATTAAGGGGCGTCGATGGGCGCGCCTTGGGGGCCTGGGCTCGTGGACGAACCTCGGTCAGTAAGCGGGGTCCGTCTTCCTCGCTCACGGCATCTTCGTCCAAGGAGAGCAGGGTCGCCACGTGCGTGGCAAAGGCGAGTCGATCGCGACGAGTCGGCAGGGCGGCAAGCACTTGTTCCAAGCGAGCAGCCATGTGCCGCGACAGCACGTGGGGAAGGTCTGCGTCGTCGATGCCTGCTGACAGAGTGGATTCGCGATCCGCAGGGAGTAGACGGAGACTGCACGCGACGTCATCGGTGAGAAGCTTCTCGTAGATGCCATCGGGTAGGTGCTGCGCCATCATGCATCTCCTCGGTGGCAAGCGCTTGACCGATCCAGCTTCTCCGCCAGGCCGTCGACGACCGGCACGTCGCCGGGGGCCCACGCGTAGTCTCCGAGTGCGTCGACCTGGATCCAGCCCATCGCGTCGTGGTCGGTGCTGTGCGCCGGCTCGGGACCGTTCAGGGTCGCGCAATAGCAGGCCAGTTCGATGATCACGCCGCGTTGCGCGGTCCGGGTGGTCTCCACATGCGGGCCGACCGTGACGTCGATTGCCAGCTCCTCACGCAGCTCCCGGGCCAGCGCCTCCTGCGGCGTCTCCCCGGGTTCGACCTTGCCACCGGGGAACTCCCACAGCCCGCCGACGTGACGCTCCGGCGAGCGCCGCGCTGCGAATACCTCGAGCCCGTCGGTCACCTCGCGCAGCAGGATCCCGGCCACCACCAGCACTGTCTGCGGGGTCTCGGGATGCACGTCGCTCGTCATGGCTCCCAGCCTACGGCGGGCATGCACCCCGCTGGGGTCGGCGAGGCGCAGTCGCACCCCATGACCCCACACGCAACGGCATAACGCAACGCCACAGTGCCTGACTTCCGTGCAGGCTGACGCACGCGTCGCCACGTCACTACAGTGAGCCCATGGACATCACCGCCCTCGTGCTCACCGCGATCACAGCAGTGCTCGCTCTCGTGACCATCGTGCTGCTCGTGGTGGTGCTGCGTTCGAACGCACACCAGCAGCATGAGATGGAACAGCTGCGCCGCACTGCCGAGCAGCTCACGAGCTCGGGCGATGCATCGGGCCGAGGCGGCACGTCGGACGCCGACAACGAGGATCGCCCCGCCGGCGCACTCGAGAGCGTGGGCGTGGTGGTCAACCCCTCGAAGTTCGATGACCCATCGCAGTTCCGTCGCAACGTCGAGAGCAGCATCCGCCTCGCGGGCATCTCCGACGTACGCTTCTACGAGACCAGCCCGGACGACCCCGGGCGCGGCCAGGCACTGCAGGCCATTGAGGATGGATGCGACCTCGTGTTCGCTGCAGGCGGCGACGGCACCGTGCGCATGGTCGCAGGCGCGCTTGCCAGCACCGATGTGCGCATGGCAATTCTGCCTGTGGGCACCGGCAACCTGCTGGCCCGCAACATCGACGTGCCGCTGAACAGCCCGGAGGCAGCGGTAGCGGCGGCCCTGACCGGGCACGACCACCCGGTGGATGTGGGCTGGCTGCGCACCGGCATGTCCGAGGAGGAAGCTCGCACGGCCGACAAACAGGTGTTCCTGGTGATGGCCGGATACGGTGCGGACGCGGAGATGATCGGCAACACCGACCCCGAGCTCAAGAAGCGCATGGGCTGGATCGCGTACGTCGTCGGTGGTGTCCGCACGATCCTGGGCCGCTCCCAGTACGTGCATGTGGCGCTGCCCGATGGTTCCCGCCACCAGCTCAAGGCCCGCACCGTCATCATCGGCAATGTCGGCAAGCTGCCGGGCGGACTGGTGCTCATGCCTGATGCGACGATCGACAACGGCAGGCTCGAAGTGCTGGTGG
The DNA here is from genome assembly GCF_900258505.1 of Brachybacterium timonense. Lineage (GTDB taxonomy): Bacteria > Actinomycetota > Actinomycetes > Actinomycetales > Dermabacteraceae > Brachybacterium > Brachybacterium timonense. The sequence continues at coordinate 689,837 of NZ_LT984895.1, read as the reverse complement.
CTGGCTGGCGCGGTGCCGCAGGCTTCGGTCAGGTGGTCACAAAGCTCGTCAACCCGCGTCTGCCGGGCGGTGTGAAGCTCTCGACCATGGAGCGTTACCTGACCGCCTCCGTGCGGGTGGCCACAACGAAGCCGCAGCCGGTGCAGCTCGATGGCGACACCGCAGCCGAAGCGACCCACATGATCGCCACGATCGACGCCGGCTCCCTGGTGCTGCGGGTCCCGTCCCGTCACTGAGTGTGCGTCACTGCGGAGGCTCGATGAGCGAGCTGAGCTGCCGCACCCACTCCACAGCCGTGTCGTAGGCACTGTCCTCGAATCCTTCACGGGCACGCGAGGACGTGCCGTCGAATCGCGGATACGAACCGAGGAAGTGCACCGCGGGACAGACCCGGTGCAGGTCGCGTAGCGCGGCCTGCACACGGCGGTCTTCCAGATGGCCCTCGACGTCGATCGAGAACGAGTACCGGCCCAGGGCATCACCGGTGGGCCGCGACTCGATCCGGGACAGGTTCACACCGTTGGCGTTGAACAGCTCGAGCGCCTCCAGCAGGGCGCCGGCGCGATCATGCGCCAGTTTGATGACGATCGTGGTGCGGTCAGCGCCTGTGCGCGCCGGGATCCTGCCTTCCCGCTGGACCAGCACGAACCTGGTCTGGGCGCCGACGGTGTCTTCGATCCCGTGTGCCAAAACGTGCAGCCCGAAGTGCTCTGCGGCAAGTGGTGAGCAGACCGCTGTGCGGCCGAGCGCATCCTCGGGTGCGCAGAAGGCCAGGTCGCGTGCGGCTGCCGCCGTAGAGGAGGCGGCGTCGATGCGGGCGTCGGGCAGATGAGTGCGCAGCCAGCCCTGCACCTGCGCCTGCGCATGCGGATGCGAGGCGACAGACTCGACCTGGTCCAGCGCCATCGGCTCACGGGCGGCGAGCACGAAGGTGATCGGCACAACCTGCTCGGCGACGATCGTGATCGCGTCGGTCGCGGCGAGCACGTCGAGCGTGCCGGAGACGCCGCCTTCAACGGAGTTCTCGATGGGTGCCATGAGGGCGTCGAGGTCACCGGCGATAAGGTCGGCGGCCGCAGCGGCAACCGTGGAGACCGGCACGAGCTGCAGCTGCTCGGGCGGCGTGCGCGTGCCCGTGCTCTCTCGAGCCTCGAGCGCCTGCAGCAGCGCCTGGTGCGTGAAGGTGGTCTCGGGACCCAGGAATCCGTACCGCGTCATGAGCGGCAGGGTAACTGGGCGGCGACCTCCTGCGCGGGCAGGGTCCATACCTCGACGCGGCGTGTGTGATCGCCGGGATGGCGCGCCCATCGTCCGGTGCGCTGCGCCCCGAGGCGCCGCGCGACAGCCTGCGAGGGGAGGTTCTCCGCGTCGATGCGTAACACGAGCTCCTGGACCCGTGGATCCGCCGCGGTGAGCTGCGCGACCTGGGTGGCGATCAGGTGGCCGTATCCGCGGCCGCGGTGTGCGGCGAGCACCCAGTACGTGAGTGCTGCCTGTCCGTGGTCAAGGCCCGCCCCCAGCAGGACTGCGCCGGCGCCACCCACCAGGCGCGAACCGTCACGCGCGGCGTACTCGCGCAGTGGGCCGTCCGCGCGCCAACGCTCCACGCGGGCGAGGAAGGCAGCAAGGCTCTGCGCGTCCCAGCGCCGCCCGCTGATTTCCGCGGCCAGATACTCGTCTTGGCCGCGGAGAATGTCCTCGGCGTGAGCGGAGCTGAGGGGTTCTAGGCGCATCACGGGATGCTCCACCGTTCCGTCAGGGCCCCGGAGCGCGGCACTGTCCGCGTCGGCTCATGCTGCGAGTTCACGACCCCATCGTGTCACCGCCATAAGCTGGCGGTGCGTCTGTCCCGTCGGCCTCCAGGATCGTCTGGGTGGGCTCGTACGATGCTCATGATGAGTCCAGCAGGCCGTACCCCCTCCCCCGCCGCGCCCGCACGGCGTGCCGCTGCGGCAATTGCACGACCGTGGCACCGCTCTCGTTCGCCGTGGCTCAGCCGCGTGGCGGCCCCTGCGCTCGCTCCGATCACGACGCTCTGCGCGCTGGTGGGACTCACTCTCATGGTGTTCCTTCCGTCGACGGCGCACGCCGACGGCTCCGCCGGGCCAGTCCGTATCGTGGTGGCCACAGCGGGCCTCACCTGGGAAGACGTTTCCGCAGAGCAGACCCCTGCGCTGCAGTGCCTGGCGGACCACGCGGGGCTCGGCGCGATGAACACCACCTCCACCACGCGCGTCTCCACCCAGGATCAGGGCCTGGAGACGCTGCGCACCGGGTACCGCGGACTCGCCGAGACCGCTCCCCGCTCCGCTGGCATCCCGAACCCGCCGACCGACCAGTGGGCCCCGATCCCCGGCGGCGTCGAGCAGATCGACGCCACCGCTGCGGTGCCGGTCGACCGTCTCCGCTCGGCGCTCGCTGGAGATGGCCTCGTGCTCGTTGATATCGGTGCGCTCCCTGTGGCGGGCACCGCTGACCGCGCCGACGCGTTGCAGGCGCTCGATGAACGTGTTGACCAGGTGCTCGGGGCGGCCGGTGGCTGCGATAACGCTACCCTGGCGCGCACTGTGCTGCTGTCCGTCGCCGCTACCGGGCCGTCGGCAGACACCGCCGCGCAGACCATCACATCCGTGCCGTCACGCACCGCCGGGCTGCAGGTCGCGATGGATACGGCGTTTCCGGGGCAGACGCTCGTCAGCGGGTCGACGAAACAGGACGGCCTGGTGATCCTCACAGACGTTCTGCCCACCATCCTCGACAGTCATGATGCGGAGGCGAGCGGTCCGATTCCCGGGCAGGCTATTCAGGGGGCACCGAGCAGCGATCCGCAGCAGCAGGTCATCGACCGCACGCTCGCCGCCCGCCTGGTGGATCCGGCGACACCGCTCGCGCTCGGATCCTGGCTGCTGCTCGGAGCGGTCGGCGCTGTGCTGGTGCTCGTGCCGGCCCTAGCACGGCGGCCACGTGCGCTGCGGTTCGGGCGGGCGCTGCTGGTCATGGCGCCTCTGGCCCAGCCCGTCGGCCTTGTGGCTCAGGTGGTGCCGTGGTGGCGCACCGAGCATCCGGCTCTTGCACTCACCGCCTGGGTGTGGGCGGGATCCGCGGTGCTGTCTGCCGCTGTACTGCTCGGGCCCTGGCGGCGCAGCAGGTTCGGGCCCGCTGGTGCGTCGGCCGCAATCGTGGCCGGGATCGTGCTGCTCGAATCGGCTACGGGTTCCCATCTGCAGGTCGCCTCACCGCTGGGGGCGCAGCCCATTTCCGGGGGTCGGTACTACGGGTTGTCCAATCACCTGTTCGGCCTGGTGCTCGGCGCCGTGCTGATGGGGCTGCTATGCCTGTTCTCGGCTGTGGCTTCCCGGCGCGCACGTGTGCTCATCACGCTCGCGGCAGGCATCATCGTGGCGGGCGTCTGTGTGGCCCCGTCGATGGGCGCAGACTTTGGGTCGATGCTGGTCACCCTGCCGACATTCGGGCTGCTGGCCCTGCTGCTGAGCAATCGGCGTGTGACACCGTGGCAGATCGCGAGCCTGGGTGCGGCAGCTGTGGCCGTTGTGCTCGCGGTCTCCGTGCTGGACTGGCTGCGGCCGCCGCAGCAGCGCACCCATCTGGGGCGCTTCATCGACGATCTGCTCGGCGGGGAACTGACGACGGTGGTGACACGCAAGCTCGCGCAGAACCTGTCGATGCCGCTGGACTTCCCGGTCCTGATCCCGGTGCTGGTGGCGGCCGTGGTGCTCTCGGCCGCCATGCTGATGCCCCGTCGGCTGCGGCTGCGACGCTTGGCAGCGCTCGAGGCGGCGCATCCCGTGGCCCGTCCGGTGCTGATCGCTCTGGTGGCGGGTGCCTGGCTGGGGTATGCCGTCAACGACACCGGTCCGGTTCTGGTGGGGGCTGTGCTGGTCGTGTGGCTGCTGTGGCTGCCAGCGATCCTGCCTGCGCCGTCGGTGTCGCCGAACGCGAAGGCGGCCCCGACATCCGCAGATGCCGAGGCCGCCAGAGGTGGTCACTGACACTGCTGCGGGCGCGGGGCGCCGCGGTCAGCTCAGCGTTGCTCGAACTCAGTGCTCGTCGTAGTGGTCCTCGTGCTCGGCGTGCTTGTGGCCGTCGTGGATGTAGTCCACGTGGTCGCCGTGCTGGACAGCCTCGTGGCCGCAGTTCTCGCCGTGGGTGTGCTCGTCCTTGGTGTGCTCAGCGGTGCTGTGATCGCTCATGGTGTCTCCTTGCCATCTGCATCTCCCGGGCGGGTGATGCTCTCTCGGACATGATCCAGAGCGTCACGGACAACATGCGTGACGTGGTGGTCCACCACGGCATACCGCATCTCGCGGCCGCTGCGGGTCGCAGAGATGAGCCCGGCGTCGCGCAGTGCACGCAAGTGCTGGGAGACCAGCGGCTGGGATATTCCAGCCCGCTCAGCAAGATGGCCGACGGTGCAGGGCGACCGGTCGATGAGGACCAGTAGCCGCAGACGGGTCTCACTGCCCAGCAGCTTGAACAGCTGCGCGGCGTCAGGCAGCTCCTCCGGAACCTGCTCGACGCTCATGGCCATACCCCATCACACATATGCACGTATTGCAATATGTTCATGTCAGTGATTCTCGGGGCGGGATTCCCCCGTCGGGCCGGCGGCTCCACACCTGCCCTCGCCAGGGCCCGAAGCCCCGTTGGCGCTGCCCGCACCACGGTTCTCCGCCGCGGCGGATCCATCGCCGCCCGGCTTCTCGTCATGGGTGCTGCACACACCACGGTTCTCCGCCTCAACGGCCTCGTGCACGACGAGCGAGACGAACTCGTCCGGCGTGAGCGGGCCGACTCCCTGCGGCGCATGCGGCGCGGGACGTGCGGCATAGGCGGCGAGCACCACCGCATGCTCAGGCGCGAACTGCTCGCTGACGTCGGCGGATCGCATGAGGTCGGCAAGCGAGGCGAGGTCTTCGCCAGCGAGCATCACCACGTCATCAGGGGAGAACACACTGCTCACGGGCAAGGATGCGAGGGCGTCGGCGAGCGCGGGCGCATCGACATCGCCGAGGGCCCGTAACTGGTCATCGCTGAACTCGCCCGCGACGGGGAGGACATGGAGGCGTTTGCGTCGCGCATCCGCTGCACTGTCACGCACCTGCCCGGCATCGGCCGCACCTGCGCTGCGCTCCTCGGGCGACTGGGCTGAGGAGGCCTGTGCAGAGGGAGCCTGCGCGGCAGGCGTCGGCGCGGAGGGGATCGGCGCGGAGGGGGTCTTAGTGGCAGACGTCGGCGCGGAGGGAGCCTGCGCGGCTGGCGTCGGTGCGGAGGGAGCCTGTTCGGAGGGATCCACCGGCGGTGTTTCTGCGCCAGATGTCGAGGCGGCGTCGAGTGCTGCCACGGTGTCATTCGCATCGGGGACTGTCGCGGCAGTCTCCGGCGTGACATGGCGACGACGCACCAGGGCCCGCAACACATCCCGCAGCTGAGCGGCCCGGTGCAAGCGGCCCTTCATGTCGTTACCGGTCGCACGATGCCGCAGGTCGCACTCGATCTCCTTGACCCAGAATCCGCCGTCCAGTGCATCAATGGTCAAAGACGTCTCCACGCCCCAGCCGGCAGCGAGCGGCTGGCATGCGTCCCACGCTTCCCTCGTGATGCAGCGCGTGCCGGACAGCGGTTGCGTCGGTTCCCAGCCTGTGGCCCGACGGATGCCGTTGCGGGCGGTGCGCACCACGAGGCCCATGCCGCCTGCACCCTCCTGCGGTGGCAGCAGGGCGATTGCCATGTCGACGCCGTCCACGAGCACAGCATCGACCAGTGGCTGGGCGGCGGCTGCGGAGTCGGTCATGTCCGCGTCCAGGAACAGCAGGGCGCGCGGCGCCACGGCGCCTGGATCGGTTACGCGGGCCGCGTCGGCGTGAGAAGCGCCTGCTCCGCCGGCGCGGTCGGGCCCAATCGGGGCGGCCGGGGACTGGTCTGCCTCGGGCGGCGTCTCTCCCGTCGGCGTCTCACCCGGCTGAGCTGCCCCGGCCGGCGTCTCCCCCGTCGGCGTCTCACCCGGCTGAGCTGCCCCGGGCAGCGTCTCCCCCGTCGGCGTCTGGCGCGGGCCCGCATCCCCGGTTTGGCCAGCCCCAATGCCGCTGGCGGCGCGTTCGGCCTCCTCGCGCAACGCTACGAGGCGTGCACCGGTCGCCATCGCTGCGGCCTTCCCACGGTTGCTGCGGTGGCGTACAACGAGTGCGTCAGCGCCCTGAGCCACCGCGGACGTCGAGTCCGTGGAGCCGTCGTCGACCACCACCACGAGGTCCACACCGACGATGGTGCGGGCAGAGCGAATCGTCGCCTCGAGGCGTTCGGCCTCGTTCTTGGCGGGGATCACCACAGCGATCCGCTCGGGCCGATGCTCCTGCAACGGCCCCACCGTGGTCATCGCAGCGTCACCTGGCGCGCCACGATGCCGCCGCGAGCGCGTCGCTCGAGCGCGGTCAATGGCTCGGTGCTCTCCAGGGCCTCCTCGAACCGGGCGCGGAACTCCGCGGCCTCGGCCTCGACACCGTCGACGCCATACCCCTTCGGCAGATCCCACACCGGAATCGACAAGCCTTCGGCACGGAAAGAGCCGACGTACTTCGTGCCCTCGCCGATCCCGGATTCACGCCGCGCGTGCAGGCGGGCGACGGCATCGATGACGCGATCCTCATCCGCATCCAGCACCCAGCGCAGGTGTTCCTTGGGTCCGGCATTTACCCAGTAGCCATGCGGCAGGGACGGCACCGCGGCGGTGGGCATGATCGACTCATTTGCCTGGGCAAGCGCCTGGTTGACGTCGGAAGTGCGCTCGGAACCCGGGTCGATCCAGAAGTCGAACGTATCTTCCACGCTGATAGCGAACGCGCCGCTGAGGTCCAGCAGATCCTGGAGTCGCGGGGACTCCGTCGTCACGCCGATCGCTCCCACGGGGGTGCCCGGCGATGTCTGCAGGGCCTGAGCGAGCGCCTGACCGAGGCCGCGGGAGAGGTCGCCGCCGGGAACGCTGGACTGCAGTCCCAGGATCACGGAGCCGTCAGACCGCTTTACCGCGGGCCAGGTCATCGGCAGCACCGTCGCGAGCACGACCGGCACGGAGCCGTGCTCTGCAGTCGTCGTGGCCGCGATCGTGGCGGCCGGGATCAGCTGCCGCATCGCAACCAGATCCTGCTCGTTCGGGATGCCCTCGAAGGGGCGACGGACCAGGTCATGTGTGGAGGTCGAAGCCATGACGGGAAGTCTACCGAGCGTGGGGGCCGCCAGCAGGTCCGGCATGCATCGTGCGAGGGCACAGGCGGGCCTGGCTAGTCCCCACCCCGACCCAGCGGGCGTAGCCCCGCCTCGATGTTCATCCGTGGACGTATTCGTGGGGCTACGACGATATTGCCGCGGCGCCACGAATACGTCCACAGCTTGACACTCCCGGCCGGCAATCACGCGCCACACGTCACGCAACGGACCCCAGCCAGGCAGGTGCAAGCAGGCCAGGCGGTGCACAGCACAACCCAGCCCAACCCGGCCAGATCCATCACCCGCCTAGTCTCATCGGGCCGCTACCGTGGAGCAATGCGCGCCTCCGCTGATGCCGACCGTTCCTCCACCACCGCCACCAGCACCGGGCACGACCCGACGGCCCCCACCGAGCACGGCAACCCCGCCACCAGCACCGGGCACGATTCCACCACCGCCCCGACCACACACCAACCGCTCGCCCCCTCCCGCGCCCACGCCCTCAGCACCGCGCTGCTCGCCGCGCCTGCGGATCTCATCGCAAACCCGGCCACCGCGCACTGGGAGCTGCATGCCGAGAGCGGCCCCGTCGGCGCCTTGTCCATGCGGCCGCACCCGCTTACCGTCCAGGAGCTGCCCACCCGCCGCCACCTTGCCGGGTACGTGGCGCTCGAGGTCAGCGGCCTGGGTCGCGCGGCCTGGGCCGAGGCGTTGCGCGGCCCTCTGCATCTGCGTGCCCATGCTCCTGACGGCACGCTGGCGACCACCGGCGTGCAGATCCCCGGCGTGCTCGATGATCTGTACGCCGATGCTGCCCGCGCAGAACATGGCCCGGGCCCTCACGTGCATGAGCAGGGCGTGGAGCTGAGCCTGTGGGCGCCGACGGCGCGTCGGGTGACGCTGTTGCTCGGCGACCACACCGCCGACGGGCCGGAGACGGAGCTCCCCGCTGACTGGGATGAGCGCAGCGGGCTGTGGCGAGCTCGAGGCGGGAGCGATTGGGTGGGCCGCACCTGTCGGTGGCGCGTGGAGGTGTATGCGCCATCCGTCGGGCGCATGGTGGCGAACACGGTGACCGACCCGTATGCGACGGCGTTGACGGTCGACTCGCAGCGTGCGGTGGTTGCCGATCTCGCCGATCCCCGGTGGGCGCCGGCGATCTGGACGGACACTCCGGCGCCTCGCCTTGATCACCCTGCACGCCAGACCATCTGGGAGCTGCATGTGCGGGACTTCTCCGCCGTCGATCCTGACCTTCCGGAGGGGCTACGCGGCACATACGCGGCCGTCGGCCATCCACAGGCACGCGGCACTGCTCATCTACGGAAGCTCGCCGAGGCGGGCGTGACCACCGTGCATCTGCAGCCCACGTTCGACTTCGCCACCGTGCCCGAGCTGCGCTCGCGGCAGCGTCGGGCGCAGGTCCCGACCGAGGCGGGGCCGGCCTCGACCGCTCAGCAGGCGGCTATCGCCCACGTCGCCGATGAGGACGAGTTCAACTGGGGCTACGACCCGTGGCACTGGCTCGCACCGGAGGGCTCCTACGCCACCGACGGTGCGCAGGACGGACCCGCCCGCTCCCGTGAGTTCCGGCAGATGGTGGGGCAGCTCCATGCCATGGGGCTGCAGGTGGTGCTCGATGTGGTGTTCAACCACACCGCCTTCGACGGCCAGCACGAGTATTCGCTGCTGGATCGTGTTGTGCCGGGCTACTACCACCGCTTGGATGCCGAGGGTCGCGTGGAAGCATCCACGTGCACGTCGAATGTCGCCACCGAGCATGCGATGGCCGAACATCTGATGATCCGGGCGCTGGTGCTGTGGGCGCAGGAGTACCGGGTCGACGGGTTCCGCTTCGATCTCATGGGGCATCACACCCGGGAGAACCTGCTGGCTGCGCGCGCCGCGCTGGATGCGCTCACGCTCGAGGCCGACGGTGTGGACGGCGCCGGGATCTACCTGTACGGCGAGGGCTGGAACTTCGGTGAGGTGATGGACGGTGCTCGTTTCGACCAGGCGATCCAGGGGATGCTCGACGACACGTCGATCGGCACGTTCTCCGATCGTCTGCGCGATGGTGTTCACGGAGGCGGACCCGCGGATGCCGACAAGCGTCTGCAGCAGGGATTCGGCACGGGGCTGGCGCTCGCACCGAACGGCGGCGCCACGGGTATGGCAGCGAACGCGGCGGATGCCGATGAGCTACGGCGTCTGACGGACTGGGTGCGCATCGGTATGGGCGGCAGCCTGCGGCATCTGCGTCTGCTGTGCGCCGACGGTGTCGAGCGTGCAGCCGAGGAGGTGGACTACAACGGCATGGTCGCGGGCTATGCCTCCCGCCCCGAGGAAGCGGTGAGCTACGTCGACGCGCACGACAACGAGACGCTGTATGACATCGGCGTGTGGAAGCTACCCGTGGACACGCCACTCGAGGAGAGGGTGCGTGCCCAGGTGGTCATGCTCGCCACTGTGCTGCTCGGGCAATCCCCCGCCTTCTTCTGCGCTGGCGCGGAGCTGCTGCGTTCGAAGTCGCTGGATACCGACTCGTACAACTCCGGCGACCACTTCAACGCCGTGGATTGGACCGGCGCGAGCAGCCGTTTCGGCGTCGGGCTTCCACCTGCAGACCGCAATGAAGCGCAGTGGCCACTGATGGTGCCTCGGCTTGAAAACCCCGCGCTGCGGCCCGACCATGCCGCGATGGTCGCGTGCCGCGACCGTGTGTGCGATCTGCTGCGTGTGCGTGCGAGCACGCCACTGCTGACGCTCGGTGACCCCGCGGCGATTCTCGCGAAGCTGAGCTTCCCGAACGCCGGTCCGAGCGCGACGCCCGGGCTACTGGTGATGCGGATCGACGACACAATCGGCGACATCGTCGATCCGGAGCATGCGCAGGTGCTCGTGGTGCTCAACGCCGGCCCTGCGCCCCTCACGGAGCAGATCGAGGACTGTGCCGGGATCAGCTTCGCCCTGCATCCCGTGCTCGCCGACGGGGCGGATCCGCGCCAGCGTGAGGTGCAGTGGGATGCCGATGCTGGCCTGCTGAGCATCCCGGGACGCACCGCCGCCGTGCTGCTTGCTCGGCGGGGCTGACCCAGGCCGTCGGCCCGGCGGGAGGGACCCGGCATGCCAGCTATGCCGCATGTCTCCACCCGTCGCCTCGCGGGACGAGCCTGGCGCGCTGGCAGTGCCGCGCCTCCCCCGTCGGCTCAGCCGCCCTGGAGGCCGGAGCGCTCCACATCCGTGCCGGTCAGGCGACCGATCTGCGTCATGCCGTGGTAGACCACGAGCGCGGCGAGGGTGCCGAGCGCGATGCCGGTGAAGGCGAAGCCGCCGATCTCCCAATGCAGGTCAGCGATCGCGATCACGAGGGCGAGACCGGCAGTGATCTGGTTCTTCGGCCGCGAGAAGTCCACCCCGCCGTCGACCCACATGCGGAAGCCGACGATCGCGATCAGCCCGTACAGCACGAAGGTCACGCCGCCGAGCACGCCCGGCGGGATCGAGTTGATCAGCGCGCCAACCTTCGGGGAGAGCGAGAGCAGGATCGCGAAGATGCCGGCCACCCAGTAGGCGGCGGTCGAGTAGACGCGGGTGGCGCTCATGACGCCGATGTTCTCGCCGTAGGTGGTGGTCGGAGATCCGCCGAACACGGCCGAGAGGGAGGTCGCCAGGCCGTCCGCGGTGAGGGTGCGCCCCACCATGTGGTCGAGGTTGCGGCCGGTCATGGTGCCGACACTGGTCACGTGCCCCACGTTCTCCGCGAGCAGCACCAGGATCACGGGCAGGAAGATCGGCAGCAGGGTGACGTTCAGGGTCGGGGTGTGGAACTCGGGCAACCCCAGCCAGGCTGCGTCGTGGTACGCGGTGAAGTCGACCTCGTGGCGGCTCCACGCGAACAGGTACCCGATGATCACGCCCACGAGCACGCTGATCCGGCCGATCAGCCCCTTGAACAGGGCCGTGCATGCCACCACGGACACGAGCGTGACGACAGCCGTGAGCGGTGCCTTCGAGAAGTTGTTCTGGTAGGTGGTGGGCACGAGGTTCAGGCCGATGAGCGCGACGATTGAGCCCATCACCACAGGCGGCATGAGGTGGGAGATCCAGCCGGCGCCCACCTTCTGCACGATGAGGCCGAGTAGGGCCAGCAGCAGTCCGGTCACGAGCACGCCGCCGAGTGCCGCGCCCATCGAGTCAGCTTGCGTGGAGGCGGTGATCGGCGCGATGAACGCGAAGGAGGAGCCCAGGTAGCTGGGCACCCGGTTCCGGGTGATCAGCAGGAACAGGATCGTGCCCACGCCGGAGAACAGCAGGGTGGTCGACGGGGGGAAACCGGTGATCACCGGCACCAGGAATGTGGCGCCGAACATCGCCACCACATGCTGAGCGCCGATGCCGATGGTGAGCGGCCAGCTCAGGCGCTCCTCCGGTTTCACGATGGCGTCGGGGGCGACGGTTCTGCCGTTGCCGTGCAGGGTCCAGATGGCCATGTCTGCTCCTGGGGTCGGGCGCCATGCAGCGCGGTGAGGGTCGCTGCGCGCATGCGGGCGCGTCGAGGCGAGGGACGGGGTCGGGGGGCGAGGCGAAAGCGGCGGGGATCGTCGGGGCCGCCGGGATGTGCGACCCACTGGCGGGCTCGACGCCGTCGACGGGCTAGGTGCGGGGGAAGGTCTTGCGGCGGGAACGCTCGGCAGCGATGTCCGGCAGCAGTGACAGCAGCGGATCGCGCCGCGCGTTGCGGTGCCGGAACTCAGCGAACATGCGGGCGAGATCTGGGGCACCGAACTCGTCACGCACCGGGGCGGGCACCGTCAGCATGAGCGCGGCGGCGATGCCGAGCGCGAGAGCGGTGCCGCCGGTCACCAGGCCAACACCGGCCCCTGTGGCCAAGGAGTTCACAATCACGGCAAGGAACCCGACGATGACGAGCACGAGAGCGGAGACCACACCGGAGGCGCGGGCAATCTGCGCCGGACGCTCCAGCAGGGCCTTGCGCGCGAACAGGGAGACCGCCACGAACATCGCGCAGACCAGCGCATCCATCAGGTGCACAACCGTGCCACCGGGGGTGACACCGCGGCCGGCGGCGATAGCAGCGGCCAGGTTCCACAGCACGGCCGCGCTGTGCATGAGGATGCTGAATTCGAAGGCACGCACCGCATAGACGAGCCAGTCGCTGCGCTCGAAGCTCACCGGCATGGTGCGAACGAACGAGCGGGAGATCATCACGCCGTACGCGGACAGAAGCAGCGGCAGATACACGTACCCGGTGGCCACAGACTCGGGTGCGGCGAAGGAGAGCCGCAGCGTGTTGTCGGCGAGCGCGGCGATCACCAGGGCGCCCACCGCCGACACCGAGAACACGAACCAGGAGCGCTCACGCCGCATCGCAGAGCCGAGCAGGATCGCCAGCAGCAGGGCGGAGATGAGGGTGTTCGCGAAGCTCATCAGTGAGAACGCCCAGCCGGTGGTGAAGACACGCCCCACAGCCATCACGGTCGCGACAAGGAGCAGGACCAGTGCGGTCACGCCGATCACGAGCAGCACCATCCGCGACCGGGCGCGAGCGGTGGCCGCCGGCAGGTAGCCCTCGTGGGCCCGTGGCTCGATGCCCACGATCGCACCGAGCAGGAGCATCGCCACGCCAACGCCGACGCCCACGGGAGGCCCGTCGGGCAGCGCAGAGAACAGGACAGGCAGGGAGGTCACGAAGTCGGCGACGATCACTCCGATGCCGACGGCAAGGGCCGGCAGCATCGCGGTGACGCGCAGCACGCGGATCAATCCGAGCGGAGGCGTGGACGGCACCCAGCGCAGCAGGTGCACCACAACAAGCCCGATCAGGGCGATGCCGATCCCTGTCTTCCCGGCAATCTCCACGATGCGCAGCTCGCCGAGCGTGAAGGTCGTGCTCAGCGCGATCACCAGGCACACCAAGGCCAACAGGTCCCGCAACGCATCGAAGATGCCCAGGTCGTGGAAGCGACGCGGCAGCACGGGGGTGCGTGCATCGTCGTCAGCAGCAGCATTCGGCGTGGTGCCGGAGCGGGCGTAGGTGGGCACGCGCAGCGGCGCGGTGATCGGGGCAGGTTCGTCACTCTCACCGATCCGGGCGCCGCCAGGCGCGAGCGGCCCCGCGGCGCGCGCCCGTCCCGCGCTGTCAGCGGCGCGTTGCTCAGCGAGCTCAGCCACGTCGTCGGACAGACTCGACAGATCGACGGTTTCGGCACTGTGCTGCTCAGGGCGGGAGGGGCGGCGGCCACGGCCAGCGACCAGCGGGGCGCTGTAGCGCTCGAACTCTTCGCGGCCCGGCAACTGCTCGGTGGGCAGGGTGCCAGGGTCGGGGGCGGCGAAGATCCAGTCTTCGTCGTGACGCTCGTCGTCCGTCGTCATCCGCTCCTGCCTGTCCATTGCCCGGTGCATCGGCTCGCGCTGCTCCGGAACTCACTGCGATGCCCGCGTCGATGATGCCGTCGAGAGGCGCCACCAGCGACGGCCCCGGCATCGACCGACTGCTCAGGGGAAGTCTAGGGAGCGCACACCTCCCCGCCTCGGTGACGCGCCGGGCGCGAGCCGTATCACGTCACGGCGCACCCGGGCGTGCGAGTGGGGCTATCGGGCAGGGCGAGCACTACGCTCGGAGCATGACCGCTCCAGAGATGGTGCTGACCGAGCGCTTCCAGGCCGCTTTCGCGGCGGCGTTCGGTGCCGAGCACGCCGATGCCGACCCGATCATCCGCCCCTCGCAGTTCGCCGACTTCCAGTGCAACGCAGCGATGGGGCTCGCCAAGCGCCTGGGGATGAAGCCTCGAGACATCGCCGCCCGAATCCTCGAGCACGTGGATCTCGCTGATGTTGCCGAGACACCGCAGATCGCCGGGCCAGGCTTTCTGAACATCACCCTGCTGCCGGAGTGGATCGCCCAGCAGACCGCGCAGGTCGCTGCCGATGAGCGTATGGGGATGCCCAGCGCTGAGCCGCGCACCGTGGTGCTGGACTATTCGGCACCGAATGTGGCGAAGGAGATGCACGTCGGCCATCTGCGCACCACGGTGGTGGGCGATGCACTGGCGCGCACTCTGGAGCTGCTGGGCCATCGGGTGATCCGTCAGAACCACATCGGCGACTGGGGCACACCGTTCGGGATGCTCATCGAACATCTGCTGGAGGTGGGCGAGGATTCACCGGAAGCGGATCAGCTGCGCACCGACCCGAACGCGTTCTACCAGGCGGCACGGGCGAAGTTCGACGCCACCGACGGCTCCCCCGACGCCGATGGCTCCGATTTCGCCTCCCGTGCCCGTCGGCGCGTAGCGACCCTGCAGTCGGGCGATGCCGAATCGCTGCGGATCTGGACGAACCTGGTGGCGCTGTCCAAGCAGTACTTCCACCGCATCTACGACATGCTCGACGTGACCCTCACCGATGAGCATCTGGCCGGGGAGTCAACCTACAACGACCAGCTCGCCCGCACCTGCGAGGATCTTGAAAACGCTGGCATCGCCCGAATGTCCGACGGCGCGCTGTGTGTGTTCCCCGAGGGCTTCACGGGCCGCGATGAGCAGCCGCTGCCACTGATCATTCGCAAGTCCGACGGCGGCTACGGGTACGCCACGACGGATCTGACCGCGATCCGGCACCGCGTGCAGGACCTGGGGGCGGACCGCATCGGCTACGTGGTGGGCACCGCGCAGGAACTGCACTTCCAGATGGTGTTCGCCACGGCTCGCGAGGCTGGCTGGCTGCCGGAGAGCGTGCAGGCCGAGCACGTGAAGATCGGCTCCGTGCTGGGCGAGGACGGCAAGATCCTGCGCACCCGCTCCGGCTCGTCGCTGCGGCTGATGGCGCTGCTGGAGGAGGCCGTGGGGAAGGCGCGCGGCGTGATCGACGAGCTGCGGCCGGACCTGCCGGAGTCCGAGCGTGCCGCGATCGCGCATGACATCGGTATCGGCGGCGTGAAGTATGCGGATCTCTCGACCGCGCATGACTCGGACTACGTGTTCGACCTGGACCGGATGCTGGCCCTCACCGGCAACACCGCCCCGTATCTGCAGTACGCGGTGGCGCGGATTCGCTCGATCCGTCGCCGTGCCGAGGCGCAGGATATTGCGCTCGACCCCCAGGCGGCGCCGCTCGTCGAGGGCGCTGCGGGTCGGGCGCTCGCTCTGCAGCTGCTGCAGTTCGGACCGACGGTGCAGCAGGTGGGTGAGGCGTTCGAACCGCATCGCCTGTGCACATACCTGTTCGCCACCGCTCAGGCGTTCACGGCGTTCTACGACGCCGCACCGATCCTGAAGGAGGAGGACGCCGCGGTGCGCTCGGGCCGTGCGGCGCTCGCTGCGCTCACGGAACGAGTGCTCGTGACGGGCCTGGAGTGTCTGGGAGTGAACGCGCCGCAGCAGATGTGACGCGGCGTGGCGCAGCGCCGTGACCTGATCGTGTCCGAACTGGTTTCTCGGCGTGCTTCGCACCCCCTGGACTGGTTCCTAGCCTGGTGGTATGTCGCGTTCTCGCACCGTCGTCCTCACCGCCTGGGCGGCTTACGCCGTGGTGGCGGCGGTGCATCTGATTGCCATGGCGCTCGGTGCCGACGGCATCTCGCGGATCACGCAGCCGCTGATCAGTCCGTTGCTGCTGTTCATCCTGCTGTTCTCGGCACGCCGCGCGGACCGCACCACGGTGCTGACCGCCGGGGCGTTGCTGTGCTCCTGGATGGGTGATCTGCTGCCGCCGTTCGTGCCACAGCTGGATTCGCGTCTGCTGCCCACGGCGAGCTTCCTGGCGAGCCTGATCCTGTTCAGTCTGGCGCTCGCCCCGCTGTGGATGCGCAACCGTGATCCGCTGCGTTATGCGATGGCGATCCCGTACGGCGGCATCGTCGTGGGCCTCTTTCTCGCCTTCGCCCGCGGTGCTGGTCAGATGCTGTCACTGCTGCTGACCTACGCCGTGATGCTCGCGCTGATGGCGTTCCTTGCAGCCGGAGTGAACACGTTGACCTGGACCGGCGGCACCCTCTTCATGCTGTCCAATGCCCTGTTGGGCATGGTGTGGTTCTTGCCGGGCGCCTGGTTGCCGAACTCTGCGGTGGCGGTGATGGCCACATACTTCCTGGGCCAGGCTCTGCTGACCGCCGGGATCATCCAGGCTCGTCGAGCATCGACGGAGCCTGACACGGTCACCGGGCCGGTGTCACTCGTGATCGTCGAGAGCTGAATTGATCGTCGCGACCTGAGTCGACGCACCGATCCGGGGCCGGATCCGGCCCCGGCAGCGTCAGGCGCGTGTGAGCACGCGGTCGATCAGCTCGGCCTGCTCGCGCAGCAGTCGCTCCATATCTTCGCCGCCGCGGGGGCGAATCCGCAGCCCGATCCGGCCGGACAGCTCGCGGTAGTCCACCGGCACGCCGTTCTCCTCCAGCTTCAGACGTGCAACCTGCACATCGGAGAGGAACAAATCCTTGCGACCCACGGAAAGGTGCACCGGCGGCAGTCCTTCCAGGGAACCGTTGATCGGCGAGAGGTCCGGATCACTCAGCAGGGTGCGCCCAGCGTAGGTTCGGGCGGCGGAGCGCAGCAGACGCCGCTCATGGACGGGGTCGGCGTTGCCTGTTTCGGCGAGCTGCGCGTTGGCGAGCTCGAGGTCGATCCAGGGGCACATGGCCACAAGCGCTGCGGGCAACTGGATCGAGTCCTCCTCGCGCAGGTGCCGGGCGATGATGAAGGCCAGACCGCCGCCGGCATGCGTGCCCGAGAGAACCCACGGCTGATCCATGCGGCCGTCGGCCGCCAGAGCGGTGAGCACTGCCGAGGCGTCATCCACAGCGATCGGGTGACGGTGATCGGGCGCGGTGCGGTAATCGACCATGAGGCCGGCGCAGCCCCGGGTATCAACCTGGTGCGACAGCCACGACCAGTCGGCGGCAAAGGGCCCCGAGATGTAGGCGCCACCGTGCAGATGCACAATCAGCCCCTGGTCGGCGTGGTGGCGATCCAGCCACACGCACCGGGTGCGGCCGATCATCTCGACGTCGATCGCATGGCGCTTCTGCACGGCGCCGCCAGGGTAGGGCTGCCGCGCCTCGCGCATGGCGTGCGTGCTGATAGCGGCTGGGATGGGAGCGCGAGCGATGCTGCGCGCCCCGATCACCACGGCGTCCCGGATGCGTCCCATGCTGCCTCCTGTCCGCGGCCTGCTGCCGCTGTGCGTCATGTTCCTCCAGCCTAGCGAAGTGGGCTGAACCGACGCCGCTACGCTGACCGCATGAGCCAGGCCCACCCTGATACAGACCAGTCCACCTCTGAGAACGTGCCGCGTGGCTCTCTCACCTCAAGCGACGGCCCCGTCCTCATCGTCGCCGCCATGGAGCAGGAGGCCGCTGCGGTGATCGAGCTGATGGAGGCGGCACAGCCTGTGGCGGCGCCGCTCACAGGCGTCAGCGCTGTGCGCGGACGTCTCCGTGGCAGCGACGTCGTCGTGGTCACCACCGGAATCGGCATCGCTGCCGCCTCGGCAGCGGCCACATGGGCGATCCTCGAGACGCGGCCACGGGCAGTGGTTGCGGTTGGCTCCTGCGGCGGTCTCGCGGCGGACGTCGAGGTGGGCACGGTGATCGTCGGCGATTGCTTCGCCTACTCGATCGCGGATGCGACGGCGTTCGGCTACGCCCCCGGCCAGGTGCCGGGATCTCCCGAGCGCTTCACAGCGGACCCCGCATGGGCCGATCTCGCCGAACAGGCTGCACACGCCTCGCATCAGGACGGCGATGCGCCCGTGCGACGCGGACTGATGCTCTCCGGTGACGCGTTCGTCACCGCTCCCCTGGCGGAACCGATGCGGCAACGGTTCCCGGGAGCGCTCAGCGCGGACATGGAGACCACGGCCACAGCGCACACTGCGGCGGCACTCGGCGTCCCGATGACGGCACTGCGCGCGGTGTCGGATCTGTGCGGCCCCTCAGCCGACCAACAGTTCCACCTGGAACTGGCGATCGTGGCGCATCGCTCAGCCCGCGCGGTCGCCCATCTTGTCGCATCGCGCTAAGGTGCTTGCGGCGCCCTGGCGCTGTCGCGCTGTGGCGGCTCGGGGCGCGCATCCCTGCACCCCACCCGGACTGAGGAGTCATGAGCCGAAGCGCTGCCCGCGAGGCGACCGAACACCCCCTGCCCGATACGGCCGATCCATCGGCGCAATCACTGCCGATGGCACGTGGAGTCTTCGGTGTCTCAGCCGCGGTCGTTCTGCTGGCCGTCGGGTTCGCGCTGCTTCTGCCGAGCACCTTCAACGACGTGATCTCCACGCTCAACTCAACCGTGGTGTCGACGGTGGGCTGGTACTACATCTTGGTGGTCACCGGCTTCGTGGTGTTCGCACTGGTCGTCGCCGGGAGCCGACTCGGATCGATCCGGCTGGGCCCCGATGACGAGGAACCGGCGTACGGGCTGCTGAGCTGGTTCGCGATGCTGTTCGCCGCCGGCATGGGTATCGGTCTGGTGTTCTGGGGGGCAGCGGAGCCGCTGACCTTCTTCGCCGCCGACGGACCCGCTGGCGTGCCGCCGAACGCTGCGCATCTGGAGGACGGCGCTCGTGCCCAACGAGCCATGGGCCAGACCTTCCTGCACTGGGGGCTGCACGCCTGGGCGATCTACGTCGTGGTCGGCCTGTCGATCGCGTACGCCGTGCACCGTCGGCGCCGCCCGATCTCGATCCGCTGGGCGCTCGAGCCCGTGCTCGGCAAGCACACGGATACGTGGGTGGGCGATCTGATCGACATCATCGCGATCGTCGGCACCCTGTTCGGCATCGCCACCTCGCTCGGCTTCGGCGTCACTCAGATCGCCGCGGGCCTGGACCACCTCGGTCTGATCCCCGATTCGGTGGGCGTGCAGGTGGTGATCGTGCTGTCGGTGACAGCGCTGGCCACGCTGTCCGCCGCGAGCGGTGTGGACAAGGGCATCAAGCTGCTGTCGAACCTGAACCTGGGCCTGGCCGCCATCTTGCTGGTGACGGTTCTGGCCCTGGGCCCGACGCTGTTCCTGCTGCGTGACCTGGTCGCGAACATCGGCTACTACCTGCAGAACCTGGTGCAGCTGTCCTTCCAGACGATGCCCTTCATGGGCGAGGACGGCGCCACCTGGATCTCCAGCTGGACCACCTTCTACTGGGGCTGGTGGATCTCCTGGTCGCCCTTCGTGGGCGTGTTCATCGCCCGCATCTCACGCGGCCGCACGGTGCGCCAATTCATCATGGGCGTGCTGCTGGTGCCGACGCTCGTGACCATGCTGTGGTTCACCGTGATGGGTGGAACCGCCCTGTACAAGTCCCTCTTCGACGGTGTGGACTTCAGGACCGACGAGGGCGGCATCGATGCGAACACCGCACTGTTCGACACGCTCTCCACGCTGCCGCTCGGCGCCGTGCTGTCCGGTGTGGCGGTGGTGCTGGTGACGATCTTCTTCATCACCAGCGCGGACTCGGGCGCTTTCGTGATGGACATGATCGCGCACCGTGGCGACACGAATCCGCCGCGCATCACCCGCATCTTCTGGGCCTCGGCCTCTGGCGTGATCGCTGCGGCCCTGCTGTGGGCGGGCGCTTCCTCGCCTGATCCGTCCGCCGGCATGTCCGGTTTGCAGGCGCTCGCCCTGCTGTCCGCTCTGCCCTTCTCCGTGGTGATGATCGGCATGTGCATCTCCATCTGGCGCTCGCTGTACATCGAGGTGAAGATGATCGAGCGCCTCGAGTTGCGGATGCGCCAGCGCGCGTTCATCGAGCGCTGGGGTAACGAGATCACCGATTCGGTCTCCGACTCCGTCCAGGCTCGCATGGAGGATCAGGTGTCCTCCGAAGTCCAGGAGCAGGTTGCAGCCCAGATCACGGGACTGGCCACGGGCGAGATCACGGCTGTTGTCGACACCAGTGCAGCGGCGAAGACCGACGGATCGGCTCGCCCCGGCCATAGCCAGAGTCACCGTGCCGAGGACAGCTCCCCGTCGACGGAGCAGCCCCCACGGCACTGACCTCGCCCGCTCGAGACTGCACATGCCACCCCCGCGTCCTTGCTCAGCCCTGGGCGCGGGGTGACATGATCAGGGCCCGGTCGCTGCGGATCCTTCCGCGGCGACCGGGCCCCTTGTGCGCATCCTGCCGGGGGAACGCCCCCGAACCCCGGGACAGGGCGCGGCGCGCTTCACCCCTGGCGGGCCTTGAAGCGCGGGTTCTTCTTGTTGATCACGTACAGGCGGCCGCGGCGGCGCACTACCTGCGCGCCGGGCATGCGAGCGAGTGACCTCACGGAAGCACGGACCTTCATGCCGTCTCCTTCCCTGCTGCGGAGGCCGCCGCGGCAGTGTTCTTCGCGTAGCGGCGGCGGAAGCGTTCAACGCGTCCGGCGGTGTCCACCACGCGTGCGCTGCCGGTATAGAAGGGGTGGGATGCCGAGGAGATCTCGACATCGATCACCGGATACTCGCGGCCGTCCTCCCACGCCATCGTCTCGTCGGAGGTGCGCGTGGAGCGGGTCAGGATCGCGAAGTCTGCGGATTTGTCGCGGAAGATCACGGGGCGGTAGTCGGGGTGGATGCCCGGTTTCATGGGTTCTCCTGTGGTCGGATCTGTGGGGCTGTCACCAGCTGGACTTCGTGACGCCTGGCAGCTCACCGCGATGGGCCATCTCGCGCAGCCGGACGCGGGAGAGGCCGAAGGCGCGCAGGTAGCCGCGGGGGCGGCCATCGATGGCGTCGCGGTTGCGCAGGCGGGTGGCGCTGGCATCGCGTGGCATCTTCTGCAGGGCGCGCAGGGCGAGGATCCTTTCGGCGTCCGACGTCGCGGGGTCTTTGATGGTGCACTTGAGACGGGCGCGTTCTTCTGCATGCCGGGCGACGATCTGTCGGCGCTGCGCATCGCGCGCGATCTTGGATTTTTTCGCCATCTCAGCGCTCCTCGCGGAAGTCGACGACGCGGCGCAGAACCGGGTCGTATTTCTTCATGACCAGCCGGTCGGGGGTATTTCGACGGTTCTTGGTGGTCACGTACGTGTAGCCGGTGCCCTCGGTGGAGCGCAGCTTCACGATGGAGCGCACATCGCTCTTCTTGGCCATGGGTTCTCTCCTGGGTGTGTCGGGTCAGAGCTTCTCGCCGCGGGCCAGGAGCTGCGCGACCACGGCATCGATTCCTCGTGTGTCGATGGTCTTGATGCCCTTGGCTGATAGGCGCAGGGTGACGCGGCGCCCGAGGGAGGGGACGAAGTACGTCTTCTTCTGGATGTTCGGATCGAATCGGCGAGAGGTCCGACGGTGCGAATGCGAGACCTGCTTGCCGAAGGAGGGCTGAGCTCCGGTGACTTGACAGTGACGGGACATGACGACGCACACTAGTTGTTGATAACCATTATCGTCAACTCAATGTGTGTGCCCACGCCAGTCCGAGACCACGCCCTCACGACCACGCGCGTCGGCACACTGACCTGAGGAGCTTCATGACCCCCGATCCGCATGCCCTGCGCCCCTCGATGCCACTTGCGGTGCTGTGCGCCCTGGACCCGGTGCTGCGTGACGCCGTTGCCGCCGACCTGCTGCTGGATGAGCCCGGCGCCGTGCTGCTGCGCTACGACACCGATGCCGCGCACGGCACCATGCACCGCCTGGTCATGGATGTGACCGGCGTGATCGAGCACCGTGAGGTGGAGCTCGAGCATGCCTGCATCTCCTGTGCGATGCGAGAGGACGCGGTGCCCATGCTCGAGGCACTCGCCGCCGACGGCCGCTGGGCCTCGATCGCCCTTGTGCTGCCCGTGAGCGCCGACCCGTGGGTGGTGACCCGCGCGCTCAGCGCTCAGCCGATGCGTACCCGTATCGCCAGTGTCGCGACCGTCGTGGACTCGGGGCGGATGGTGGAGGATCTGCTGGGCGATGACACGCTGGCCGAGCGCGGCCTCCAGTGGGCGGTCGATGACGAGCGGGCCGTGGGCGAGGCTCTCGCAGCGCAGATCGAGTTCTGCGATGTTGTGATCGATGCCGCCGAGCATGACGGTCCGGGCCTCGAACTGCTGGAGCATCTGCTCGCCGACGAGCAGGTTCTGGTCCGCGGCGCACATCGCCTCGGGGAGCGCTGCCTCACGGCACTGCGACATGATCCGGCACAGGCCAATGCTCGCGTTGACGTCCGCTCAGTGCGCATGCATGGCGGCCGATCGGACTACGGCACCTGGACGATCGAACTACGCAGCGATCTGCCGTTCCATCCGGAGCGATTCCTCGAGAATATCGAGCAGCTCGGGGCGGGTCGGCTGCGCGGTCGCGGCCGTTTCTGGCTGCCCACGCGCCCCCAGTCGATCTGCCGCTGGGACGGGGCGGGCGGTCAGGTCTCCGTCGGTGTGCATGCTCTCATCGGCGCCGATGAGGAGCAGCCCACGACGCACCTGGTGATCACCGGTGTGGACGCTGGCGATGACGAGCGGGTGCGTCGGGCGTTCGAGGCCTCGCTGATGACCCGCGCGCAGTGGCAGCGTGGCCTGCTGCCGTGGCTCGGGGTGGACGACGGCCTGGACATGTGGCTCGGCTCGCGCGCCGAGGCCGCCTGAACGCCGCCTCAGCGCTTCAGCGCCGACGAGCCACGGTCGATCTCAGCGCCAGTCGCTGCGCTCAGCGCGCAGGGTGGAGCAGTTCCGTGCCGTCGACCAGGGCCTGCACATTGCGTCGGATGCGCTCGTTCGCCCCGACCGGACGACCACCCGCGGCATGCGGGGTGATCAGCAGGTTCGGCGCACCCCACAACGGGTCCTGCGCAGGCAGTGGCTCCGGATCCGTCACGTCCAGCCCCGCCCCGGCGATGCTGCCACTGCGCAGTGCCTCGAGCAGCGCCTGCTGGTCCAGAATCGTGCCGCGGCCGACGTTCACCACGAGAGCATGCTCGGGCAGAGCCTCGAACACTTCGGCGTTGATCACTCGCCTGGTGGCATCTGAGGCGGGAAGGATCGTGATCAGCACGTCGGTGCGCGGAAGCTCGTCGGGCACCCGGTCGGAAGTGATCACGGGGGTGCCGGCTCTCTCCCCCTGGCTGCGTGCCACGCCCGTGACCATTGCGCCGAAAGAGCGCAGCAGCGTCGCGAGATGCTGCCCGATCTCCCCGAAGCCCCAGATCAGCACACGGGTTTCCATCAGACTCGTGAGTCGGCCCTCGGGGCGCAGCTCCTGCATGCCACCAAGCTCCGATGCCCAGCGGCTTTCCGCCTGGGCCTCAAGGCATGCGGGCAGCCGGCGCAGCAGAGCCAGCAGCATCGCGAGCGTGTGCTCGGAGACGGTCATCGAATGCAGACCCGCCCCGGTGGCGATCAGAGTGTTCGGCCCGAAGCCTGCGGCCTGGATACCCTCGACGCCCGCCGCAAGGGACTGGACGAGCCGCAGGTCCTGCAGATTCTGTGCCGCCGATGCGAGATGGCGCCGCGAGGCGCCCCAGACAACGAGCACCTGGGCGTCATAGTGCTCCGCCGGGATCTCCTCGCGCGCGTCAACGCGTGCGATCTCCCAGCCATCAGGGAGTTCCGGATTCAGGGGCGTGGTCGTGGGCAACAGGATCTTCATGGCATGAGGCTAACCGTCCACGCCCCTGGAACCTGCCCATGCGCACGGTGCCGCTGCTCGGCCATGCTGCCCGCCAGACACCGGGTCCGCCCGACACTGCAGCCCCGTTAGGGTGATCCCATGGCCCTGCGATCGCGTCCAAGGACCATCCGATCATCCGCCCTGCGACCTCTTCTGCGCACGGTCCGGCGCATCACGCGCGCCACCGGGCACCGCGCACGGCATGCTGCCGTCGTCTCGCCGCTGTCCACCGGTGGCTTCCTGGGCGCCTCCGTGGCCGGCTGGATCTCGACATCGCCGTCGCTGCTGCCGCGCACCTGGTGGATGTGGGCCGCGAACATCTCGCTGTCTCAGACCTATGGCTACGCCGCCGGTGTGCTCGCGCAGCGCCTCGGCTCACGGGCCATGCGGGAGCTTGGCGTGCAGGTCACGGTCCTACCGGAGCATCGTCGGCGTGCCCGCTTCCTCGGGGCTGCGGCGCTGACCGGTATCTCCGCCTACTCGTGGGTGCGCGGTGTGCTGCGTCAGCGCGAGATCAGCCACCTGGTGAACCAGGAGCCGAAGAACCTCGCCACCCATGCCGTCGGCACCGCAGCAGGGATCGGTTTCTCCCTGACCGGCCTCGCGGTCGTCCGCGCCGTGACGGCCACCGCCACGCTGTACCGCGCACTGCTGCGGCCGTACCTGCCTCCCCGGCTGCTGCAGGCCGTCGCGGTGATCCTCACGGCCGTCACCGTCGGCCTCGCAGTGGAACGACTGGTGCGCGGCCGCTTCCTGGAACGTGCCCTCGAACAAGCCGAAGCAGCGAACAGACTGATCGCCCCCGATGTGCCACAGCCCACCTCACCGCTGCGGTCGGGCAGCCCCCACTCCCATGAGTCCTGGCGCTCCCTGGGCGCTCCCGGCCGGAAGATCGTCGCCGGGGGCGCGAGCCGCGAACTGATCTCCCGAACCGTCGGCGCCGACGCGATGGAGCCGATCCGGGTGTACGCCGGGAAGACCTCCGCCCGCAGTCTGGAGCAGACGGTCGACGCGGTGATCGCGGAGCTCGACCGCACCGGCGCCTGGGATCGGGACACCCTGGTGCTGTTCACCGGAACCGGCACCGGGTGGCTGCAGGAGTGGTCGCTGTCCGCTCTTGAGTTCCTCACCGACGGGAACTGCGCGACCGCATCCCTCCAGTACTCCGTCTACACGAGCGCCCTGAGCTACCTGCTGGATCGGCGCTCCCCCCAGCGTGCCGGCCAGCTGTTGTTCGACGCGGTGACGCAGCGCCTGGACGAGATGGAGCCCGCGACACGTCCGCGACTGTTCGTCGCTGGGGAGTCACTGGGGTCCTTCGGCGGGCATGCCGCGTTCCGTGATGTGCCCGACATGCTCTCACGCATCGACGGGGCTCTGTGGACAGGCACCCCAGGGTTCACGCCCATGTGGCGGGAGATCACGCAGGCAGCCCGTCCGGGGTCCCCCGAGATCGCCCCGATCATCGACAATGGCGCGAGTATCCGTGTCGTGACACGCCTGCAGGACCTGCATCAGAACTACTGGGGTGGGCTCTATGCACCCTGGCAGTCGCCCCGCATTGTGTACGCACAGCACCCATCCGATCCGGTGGCCTGGTGGACGCCGTCGCTGCTGTGGGACGAGCCACGGTGGCTGCGCGAGCGCGTGGGGCACGACGTCACGCCGGCGATGCGATGGTTCCCGTGGACCACGTTCTGGCAGATCGCCGCGGATATGCCGCTGTCGATCACGATGCCGGGCGGGCACGGGCACTCCTATCACGAGGAAGTCGTGCCCATGTGGGCGGCTGTTCTCGGGCAGGAGCCTGAGGATGGCTGCGAGGCCGAGTTCGATGAGCGTCTGGAACGCATCATCACGGCGATTCGTCAGCAGGTCGTGCGCAGCTGAGCCGATCGATCCTGCTGCGTGACCGGATGGCGTGGCTGAGCGCCGTCGGGCCTGAGTGCCGTCAGGGCTGAGCGCCGTCGGGTCTGAGTGCCGTCAGGGCTGAGCGCCGTCGGGCCTGAGTGCCGTCAGGGCTGATCGCCGCGCGTGACGGGCAGCTCGTCCCGGGCGCTCCACTGCGAGTAGGAGCCTGGAAACAGGCGCGCCCGGCGAAAGCCCGCCCGTTCGAGGGCAAGCAGGTCATGGGTGGCAGTGACGCCGGAACCGCAATAGACGACAACGTCACCATCGGGGTCCGCACCGAGCGCGGTGAACTGCGCGTGCAGCGCCTCTGGGCTGCGGAAGCGTCCGGTCTCATCCGTGTTGACACTGGTGGGGGCGCTGCGGGCTCCCGGGATGTGACCGGGGCGGGCATCGATCGGTTCGACCTCGCCGCGGTAGCGTTCCGGGGCGCGGGCATCCAGCAGCACAGGCACCCCAGCTGCGACCTCATCCAGATCCGCGATGACGTCGGACCCCCAGATCCGCACCGGGCACGACACGGTGTCCACGTGCACGGAACCGGTGTGCAGCGGTCCGGTCCACGCGCGCAGTCCGCCGTCGAGCAGGGCAGCGTCCTGGCCGAGTGCGCGCAGCATCCAGACCAGGCGGGAGGCCTGCGACCCATCCGTGTCGTCGTACGCCACCACTGTTGTCTCGGGGTCGATGCCGGCCTCACCGAGCGCCCAGGCGAAGCGCTCCGGATCCGGCAGCGGATGCCGTCCCGTCGAGGCGGTGGCTGGGGCGGCGAGCGCCGTCTCGAGGTCCATGTAGACCGCGCCGGGAAGATGGCCCGTGCGGTACGTGGTCTCGCCTTTCGACCCGTCGAGAGCCCAGCGGATATCGATGAGCCGCAGCGTTCCCGCGCGGCCTTCAGGCTCGCGCAGCTCGGCGACGTCGATGACGGGATCGATCATGGGGTGCCTCTTCCGAGCCTGGGCGCTGTGTGGCAGCTCAGGCGCCAGGCAGCTCCACGTCGATACGCACCAGCCGGTGGTCGGAGGTGGGGAACGGGTAGGAGCCGGTCAGCTCACTGCCGGGAGCCCCCTCCTGCGGCCAGTAGACGGCGCTCGAGGTCACCTGCAGATTCTTCGACGGCAGGGCGTAGTCGACACGCAGGTTCCCGGGCCCGGGCTCGTCAGTGAAGTCTGCCGTGTCCAGCGCCGGGTCACCGACGTGGTCCCGATTCGCCGCGGCCTGCTTCTGCGCGGCCTCGACGGCGCCTTCGCTGCGCGGCCGGGGGTCACGGATCCGCGGGTGCAGCAGCAGCTGATCGATCGCACCCGGCCAGGAGTCACCGTCGACGGGATCGGCGTTGTAGTCGCCCAGGATCACGAAACGCTCCGAGGGATGCAGCCCACCGCGGGTGCCCTTGTCATCGACGATCCAGTCACCCCGGTGACCCGGCGCTACGTAGTCGGCCCACAGGCGGATCTCGTCGTTGTTACGGCGGCCGTTGCGGTCCTCCGGACCGTCGAAGCTCGGCGGTGTCGGATGCGCGGCGAGCACATGCAGCAGGCGATCACCCACGCGGATCGGCACGTCCCAGTGCGACTTGGAGCTCAGGCGCAGCTTCTGGGCGACGTCGCTGCCGTAGTAGTCCTCCGGGATCAGGTTGCCCGGCATGGCGGACCACAGCAGTTTCTGGAATGTGCGCACCTGCTCGGTGAGGATCGGGAAGCGGCTGAGCACGAGCATGCCGTACTGACCGGGGAACTCGCCGAAGCCCCAGGCGTCGTCGGGGCCTTCTGCCTTGCCATCGCCGTTGAGGTCCAGACCGCTGGGCACGCCCGTGTTCACCGGGGCGGTGAAGGCATACGGGTAGTGCACCGGCGTGGAGCCGGACTGGGAGACCTCGAGGTAGTTCGTGCGGAACAGGTCCGCGCCGCGCCCGTCATCGTCGTGATCGAACTCGTTGATGAGCAGGATGTCAGGATTGTTGATCTGGATGACACGGGCCACGGCCGCGATCTGCGGGTCATCGCCGCGCTCCAGATCAGCGAGCAACTGCCCCTGGCTCGAGCGGTTCAACGAGGCGTTGTACGTCGCGATCCGTGCCGAGATGCCGCGTCCTCGCCGCCCCGGCGGCGGAGCGGCCTGTGCGGTCGCGGAGGCGAACGGCACAGAGAGCCCCGCCGCTGCGGCAGCGGCAAGGGCTCCGCGTCGGGTCACAGTGGAGTGGTCGGTGCTCTGCTCCATGCGCTCCATTGTGCCCCGGTGTGGCCGACAGGACCAGCTCTGTCCCCACTGTGCTGGTCACAGGCTGACAAACACCGTCACAGGGTCTCCATGCACCCCCTTCTGCACGCAGGCGCGCGGTGCCCGGACCTCCGGCGGCACGCGTGACGTGCGGATGCCAGACTGGCCCCATGAGGATTGCTTTCCTGGGAACCGGACGCATGGGCACCGAACTCGCCCGCCATCTGCTGGCCGATCATGAGCTGGTGGTGTGGAACCGCACTGCGGAACGGACCGCGCCGCTTCAGCAGGCGGGCGCGCGTACTGCTGCCAGCCCGGCAGACGCGGTCGATGGCGCCGACGTGGTGGTCACTGCGCTGTTCGGTCCCGACACCGTGCGCGAGGTCGTGATCACCCCCGCACTCATCCCGGCCGGGGTGCCGTGGCTGGACACCACCACGGTCTCCCCTGCCGACGCCGACGGATTCGCCCGAGCCGTGCCGACCTACGTGGCCTGCCCCGTGGTGGGCACGCTCGGACCGGCACGCGAGGGTCGTCTCGGCGTGTACGTCGGCACCGCCGATGACGCCCTGCGTGAGCAGGCCGCACAGCTGGTCGTCCCGTGGGCGGACCCGGACCGGCTGCGTCCGGTGCCCAGTGCCCGTCAGGCGGCCGTCGGAAAACTGCTCGCGAATCTGGCTCTGGCCGTGAGCGCCCAGGGCCTGCGCGAGGCTCTTGCGTTCGCGGAGGCGACCGGCACGGAGCCGGAGGATGCACTGGACATGCTCTCCGCCACCGGTCTCGCGTTCATCGCCGGCATGAAGGGCCCGTTCGTGCGCGGAGAGCGCAGCACCTTCCCCGGGGATTTCACGGTCGATGCGATCGCCAAGGATGTGCGCCTCATGCTCGACACCGTCGGCGGCATGGGTGACCTCCCGGCCGACGACGTCGCGCCCGGAGCTGAGCTGACTGCGGTGCGCGCCGCCCTGGATTCCCTGGAGCAGGAGCAGGATGCCGGGCGTGGGGATCATGACTTCTCCGCGATCCTGTTGCCGGAGAACGCCAAACAGCTCGAAGACTGAGCCCGGCGCACAACCCGGATCTTCGCACCCCGGATCAGCGCAGGCCGGATCAGCGCAGATCGGCGAGGATGCCGCGCCCGGCCTGTCGGCCGGAGAACAGGCAACCACCCAGGAAAGTGCCCTCCAAGGCGCTCTGGCCATGCATGCCACCGCCGCCGAAACCTGACGCCTCGCCCGCTGCATACAGTCCGGGGAGCGTTCCGCCGCCTGTCTCCTCCGTGCGCTGAACGCGTCCGGACAGATCCGTTTCCAACCCGCCCAGGGTTTTACGCAGCAGCACATGCAGGCGCACGGCGATGAGACCGCCGGCCTTCGGATCGAGCAGCCGGTGCGGTGCGGCGGTGCGGATGAGGCGGTCCCCCAGGTATCGGCGCGCCCCGCGGATCGCCGTGAGCTGCGCATCCTTCCCGAAAGGGTTGGCGATCTCCGCGTCGCGGGCACGGATCACCCTCTCCAGCTCTGCGGCGTCGATGAGGTTCTGTCCCACCAGGGCATTCATCCGCTCGGCGAGGTGCGGCACCGAGTCGGCGCGCAGAAAGTCCTCGCCGTGCTCAAGGAAGGCTCGCACCGGGCCAGGCATCGACTGGCGTGCCCTGCCCAGCACGGCCTTCACGTCACGGCCGGTGAGGTCCGGATTCTGCTCGCTGCCCGAGAGCGCGAACTCCTTGCCGATGATCTTCTCGGTGAGCACGAACCAGGAGTGGTCATACCCGATGCTGCGCAGATGCCGCAGCGTCGACGTGGTGTCGAAGCCGGGGTAGGCAGGGGCCGGCAGCCGACGACCGGTGGCATCGAGCCAGAGCGAGGACGGTCCCGGCAGAATCCTGATCCCGTGGCCGCGCCAGACCGGATTCCAGTTGCGCACGCCCTCGGTGTAGTGCCACATCCGATCAGAGTTGATCCAGCGGGCGCCGACGGACTGCGCCGCCAGCATTCCGCGGCCATCCACCGATGCCGGCAGACCGTGCACGAAGCTCTGCGGCATCTGCCCGAGGTGTTCGGGCCACAGACGCCGCACGAGGTCTTCATTGCCGCCGACACCACCCGTGGCGAGGAGCACCGCTGCCGCACGCTCCTCGAGATCTCCGATGCGTTCCCGCGAGGAGCCTGTGCCGCGTTCACCCGTGGCCGGCGCGAGCACCGCGCCGCGCACACCGCTCACGCGGCCGTCCTCGAGGATCAGCTCCTCCACAGCGCACCGGGTACGCACCGTGAGACGGCCCGCCGCACGGTGCTCCTCCACGCGCCGCAGAAAAGGTTCGACGATGCCGTGGCCTGTGCCCCATGTGATGTGGAAGCGCGGCACCGAGTTGCCATGCCCGTCGGCGGTTCCGTCGCCGCGCTCGGCCCATCCCACCACGGGGAAGAGGCGGTGCCCCATCGCATGCAGCCAGGCGCGCTTCTCACCGGCGGCGAAGTGCAGGTACGCCTCGGCCCAACGGCGCGGCCAGTAGTCCTCGGCCCGCTCGAAACGGGCAGTGCCCAGCCAGTCCTGCCGGGCGAGCTCAAGGCTGTCGCGCACCCGCAGCCGACGCTGCTCGGGTGTGTCGATCATGAAGAGGCCGCCGAAGCTCCACCAGGCCTGGCCGCCGAGATCCTGCTCGCCCTCGCGCTCGAGCAGCAGCACGCTGCGGCCCCCGTCGGCGATCTCTGCTGCAGCCACGAGCCCTGCCATTCCCGCGCCGACGACGATCACATCGTGGTCCTGCGGCTCAGCGCGGGATGCTCCGCCGGGGCTCTGGGTGCGAGGCACGGCGGCGCCAGGGCGCTCGCCGTCCGGGTCAGCCGGTCTCCTGGCGACGCCGGGAGGCGTCATGGGACCCGGATCCTTCGCACGCGTGTGAGATGACTGGTCTGGTTCGCGCTGGACATGCGGCTGGACTTCTGGCGGTTGTTCTCGCCCACCTTGCGGTCCGCGGTACGCAGATTGCCCACTGCCACGCGTGATTCCCGCTCGAAGATATAGCGCTTGTCGGTGTTGCGGTAGCGGCGGAAGATCGCCAGGTAGATCGTCACCGTAGTCGCGGGGCCAGCGATGAACGGCAGCGCCACCACCGCCAGCGAGTAATTAGATGACCCTTCGGCCAACAGCTCATACAGCATCGCGCGTCCTTCCTCAGCCGGCCAGGAACACCATGGCGGCGATCACGCCCGTGACAGCAGTGACCACGGCCCCGACGGAACAGGCCAGTGCGGCGATCTTCGGGTGGGATA
The DNA here is from genome assembly GCF_900258505.1 of Brachybacterium timonense. Lineage (GTDB taxonomy): Bacteria > Actinomycetota > Actinomycetes > Actinomycetales > Dermabacteraceae > Brachybacterium > Brachybacterium timonense. The sequence goes on along the minus strand of NZ_LT984895.1, from coordinate 658,615 downwards.
CGGGCACCGATCCCATCGTGGAGCCTGTGCGGCCGTTGACGGCGATGTAGTGGACCAGGCTGCCTGGGCCTTTCGCCGAATCGGCGTAGCTGTACAACCAGACGGGCACCGCCACAGACACCCAGCGGGAGCCCCTCACGGCCACACCTTCCTCGGTCCATTCCACGCCGCGGTCGTACGCGCTGATGGTGGGCAGCGCTTTCGCGCGTGCGACAGCCAGGAATTTGTCCTCGATCCGCTCGTCGAGGTCGTCGATGTTCACATCGCGGCGCTCGGAATTGAACCCCTTGAGGTAGTTGGGGTTGAACGCGAACGCATTCTCAATGTCGTAGGGCTGGACGGCGTTGAGGATGTTGTTGGTCGAGGCGCTGTTGTCACGTGCGTCGTAGCGGCTGGCGGATTCCACAGCGAGGTCGTCCACCAGCATGTCGAAGGAGCGTGCGATGGCATACACGTCGGCGTCGTAGTAGGTCTCGGTCACATAGTCGTCACCGCGCTTGCGGCGCACGGTGTACTGGCGAGTCTGAATCTCGCCACGTCCCCGCAGCTCAGCATGCAGGTTGCCGTCCACGACCATGTACGGGATGTAGACACCGATCACGTTCTCAGGCACGAACTCGTCTTTGAAGCGGCTCAGCGCGAACGTGCGCCGCTCGCCGACGAAGGCGCGGATTCGCTCGACCGCGTCGTCGCGAGTGAGGAGGAACGGCAGCAGCGCATCGGGCACGGCACCGTTGGGGACCTGGGTGTTGACCGACAGGGTCTGTCGGCACCAATGGCAGCGCGCCTGCAGCGTCTCCTGCACGGGGATCACGACCTCGGCGCCGCAGCCCTGGCATTTGAGGGTGACCACCGTGGCGGTGTCGTCCTGGATGTCCACCGAGCCGGAGGCGATGGTCGTGCCGCGCAGCTGGTCGATCGGAGAGTCCAGCCCGAAGGCGCGCTCGGCCACCGCCTCATTGAAGGAGTGCCGGCAGTAGGAGCACACGAGCGCACGCGCCGTGATGCTGTAAGCGATCTCTGAGCTGCCGCAGCTCGGGCATTTCGTCAGACCATCGGTGCGGCCAAGCGATGTATCGATCACGCGACGGCCAGCGTTGCGGGCGGCCTGTTCGGCGCCGCTCAGCTCATCCCGACCGAGCATCCGGGCGGGACCGTCAGGGCGCGGCGGCGTGCTGTCGGGCGCATCGGTGCGGTTCTCGACCCGGGATGGCGGCCCGGCGGCAGCGGCACGAGTCTCATCTGCGGTGCGCTGTTGCGGCCACTGCGGCACCGACCGCTCAGCCGTGCCCGCTCCCATCGACGTGTTCGGCATCTGATGACCGGGTCCAGCAGGGGCGCCGACAGCTCCGGGATGCGCCCCCGGCACAGGACCAGGCATGCGCAACTGCGGTGGTACCGCGCCCTGGCCCGGCTGCACACCAGCGGGTGGTCGCGGCACCGGCGGCACGGCATCGGGGCCTGGCTGCGAACTGGGTGCCCGACCGGGCGGCCCCTCGGGGCGCGCCCAGTCGGGCCGCGACGGCGGCTGGGTCATCTCAGAGTCCGAGGGCCTTCTTCTTCGCGGCCTCGTAATCCTCCTCAGAGATCAGTCCCTGCTCCAGCATCTGCTTGTACTGGGCGAGCTTCGCCACGGGGTCCTCCGGTGAGGTGGCCTGCTGCGGAGCCTGGCCCTGCGCTGCGCCCTGCGGAGCCTGCCCACCCTGCGGAGCCTGGCCCTGCGCTGCACCCTGCGGAGCCTGGCCACCCTGCTGCTGCATGCCCGGAGGGGCCTGCCACGGCTGGACGGGCTGCACGAGGCCGCCGGCCGCACCGGCACCGGCGCCGAACATCGCCAGGCCCGCGCCGCCGCCGTTCTCGCCAGCGGCCTGCACGCCCCGGGCCACCGCCTGGTTGAGGTAGGACTGCGAGCGGGCGCCGGAGAGGGCGTCGGCCTTCTGTACCTCCGTGAGCAGCTCGCGGGTGCGCTGGTCGTACTCGATGGCCGCGAGGGCGACCTTCACGATCGCCAGGCCACGGTCGCTGGACCAGCGGTACTCCTCCTCCACCGCGGCCGACAGGCTCTGGGCGAAGCCCACGGAGTCCGACTGGATACGAGTGATGCGGTTGCCCTTGTCCGGGTCATTCGTGTACCGGGAGAAGGCAGCGGCCAGTGAGGAGACGACCTCACGGAACAGCTGGTTGCCGGCGGAGTTGTCCGGATCGGAGAAGTCGAACACCGGCGCGTTCGCGGAGATGAACGTGGCGGGCACGAAGTTGTGCACGAACAGCAGCGGGTCGATGATCCGCATGGTGTAGGAGCCGCGCGTCACGGCGCCCACCTGCGAGTTAAGGTAGGCGTCATCCCAGTAGATCTCCGACTGGGTGCCGAAGCGGTTGTCGGGCAGCTCCTTGAGGTTCACGTAGAAGGCGAGCTGCTGGGAGGCAGGCTGGCCGCCGTACTTGAAGCGCTCCCAGCTGGTCCCCACGGTCGAGGCCAGCGGGTCATCGCCTGCGAACACGGAGCGGGCGTCCGGGGGGTCCGTGCGGAACTCGTAGCCGCCGGCGTCGGTGATGAGGCCGGTGGCGCGGCCGTCCACCACGGTGATCAAGCCGTAGCCCTGCGGCACCAGGATCTTCGAGCCGTTGGAGATGATGTTCTCGCTGCCGCGCACATTCGAGCCGCGGCCGGCGTTCTGCCCGCGGGGCACGGCCGGGAACAGTGCCGCCGTCTGGGGCAGACCGTCCGGCACAGTGAGGAAGTCCTTCCACTGGTCGGCGAGCATGCCGCCGATCGCGCCCTTGAATGCCTGGATGAATCCCATTGCGAGCTCCTTCGTTGTCCCCCGGAGAACGTGATCGGCGACATCGTATCGTCCAGGGCCGGAGCCTGTTCAGCCGGTGATGTCGAAGCTCGCGAGCTTCTTCGTGTTCCCCGCTGTTTGCAGCTCGAGCAGCTGCGCATAGATCCCACCGGAGACGGCGAGCTCGGCGGGGGAACCGATCTCGTCCACCCGCCCGTCGCGCAGGGTGACGATGCGGTCCACCCCGGCGATGGTCGACAGGCGGTGGGCGATGATCAGCGAGGTGCGGCCGCGCATGAGCTCGTCGAGCCCGGCCTGCACCTGACGCTCGGCCTTGGTGTCCAGAGCACTGGTGGCTTCGTCGAGCACCAGGATCGGGGCATCCTTGAGGATGGCGCGAGCCACCGCGATGCGTTGGCGCTGACCGCCGGAGAGCTTCAGGCCGCGCTCACCGATCACCTGGTCATAGCCGTGCTCGAAGCGCTCGATGAAGCGGTCGGCGTTGGCACGGACCGCCGCTGCACGCACCTGCTCGTCCGTGGCGCCGGGGTAGCCGTAGGCGATGTTCTCCCGGATCGTCCCGGAGAACAGTGCTGCGTCTTGGAACACGACGCCGATGCGGCTGCGCAGGCGGACAAGCGGGATCGTGTCGATCTGGTGGCCGGCCACCTCGATGCGGCCCTCCCGGGCGCTGTACAGGCCCAGGAGCAGGTTCACGATGGTGGATTTTCCGCCGCCGGATTCTCCCACGAGCGCGACTTTCTCGCCGGGTGCGATGTCGAAGCTGATGTGGTGGAGGACGTCTTCGCCCTTCTCGTAGGCGAAGCTGACGTCGTCGAAGGACACCATCGCCTGCCCCGGGGCGAGCTGTGGTGCCGGGGCCGACGCCTGCTGGGCATCGTCGGCCTGCGCCATGATGCTGGCCGCCCGATCGTCCACCTCCGTCTCCATCACCCGGAAGTAATCCTTGGAGCCGGCGATCGCATGCTGGGCGGTGTCGATCACGAAGCTCATGTTCTGCACCGGCTGGCGCGCCATGGTCATCAGCTGGATCAGCAGCACCATCTCGCCCAGAGTGAAGGCGCCGTGCACGGTGCGCTCGAAGATAATCGCGTAGATCCCGAAGAACACGATGTTCAGCACGGCCCGGCGCAGCGAGTCCATGCGATGCCAGTGCGAAGACTGCGCGGCCGTGATGGAGTCGGTGGCGCGGAATCGGGTGGTGAAATCCTGCAGCTCCGAGCGCTCGCGCACGAAAGACTTCACCACACGGATCTGACCGACGACTTCGGCGAACCGTCCCGAGGCGATGTCGATCTGCTCGTTCTTGTCGCCCTCGAGCCGCTGCCATCTCTTCGACGTGAGCGCCGTGAGCCACACGTAGACGGGGAACACGATGAGCAGCAGTACAGTGAGCGGCCACGCATACCAGGCGCTGATGGCGAGCACCGCCGCCGTCGTGATCAGCAAGGTGGCGAACATGTTCGAGAACATCTTCGCGAAGTTCGTGATCTCGGTGATCGACCGGTTCAGCCGCGCCACAATGGTTCCGGTCAGCTCGGCGTCGAACCAGCTCTGCGGCAGGTGCAGCAGCTTGTCGTAGTACCGCACGGACAAGATGGTGCGCATCCGGTTCGACATGACGTCGCCGTACCAGCCGCCGACGTTCGACAGCACGGTCTGCACCAGCTCAGCCAGCAACAGTGCGGCCGCCAGCCAGATGGCGGTGCGCAGCGCCGCATCGACCGGGGTGGAGCCGGCCAGCGCTGCGGCCACCGTGTCCGTGGCCCTGCCGATGAGGAAGGGGACGGCGAGCCCGGCCACGGCCGTGAGCACCGAGCAGGCGATGATCGCGAGGTAGAGCGGGGTCAGTTCCCGCGTGAAGCGGGCGATGCGCAGCAGAGAGGACACCCCACCGGGGTAGGACCGACGGTTCACGGCTCAGCGGGCCGCCTGCCCAACGGACCTGATACTGCGCAGCCGCAGAGAGTTCGTCACCACGAACACGCTCGAGAACGCCATGGCGGCACCGGCGAGCATGGGGTTCAGCAGGCCCAGTGCCGCCACGGGGACCGCGGCGGTGTTGTAGGCGAAGGCCCAGAACAGGTTTCCCGTGATGGTGCGCAGGGTGCGGCGGGAGAGGCGGATCGCGTCGACCACGGCGAGCAGGTCCGTGCGGACGAGGGTGATGTCGGCGGCCTCCATGGCGACATGCGTGCCGGATCCCATGGCGATGCCCAGGTCTGCCTCCGCAAGGGCGGGGCCATCGTTGATGCCGTCGCCCACCATCGCCACCGCGTGTTTATCGCTGCGCAGACGCTGGATCGCCTCGACTTTCTGGTGCGGCAGCACACCGGCGATCACCTGATCGATGCCCACCTCGGCGGCCACCTGGCGGGCAACGGTCTCGTTGTCACCGGTGAGCAGCACGGGGGTGAGCCCGAGGTCTGTGAGGCGGGTGATCGCGTCGGCAGCGTCGGGGCGCACAGTGTCCGCGACAGCGAGCACGCCGCGGGCGTGCCCGCCCCAGGCGACGAGCACGGCAGTTCGTCCAGCCCGCTCGGCCTGTTCGCGCGCAGCGGTGACCTCGGCCGGCACGTGGATGCCGCGCTCCCACAGCAGGCTCTCACGGCCCAGGAGCACATCGTGGCCGTCGACAGTGCCGCGCACACCGGAGCCGGCCAGGTTCTCGAAGCCGGTCACCTCGGGCAGGTCACCCACCTGCTCACGGGCTCCGCTCGCGATGGCGACGGCGATCGGATGCTCGCTGGCGGATTCGACGGCGCCGGCGCGGGCCAGCAGCTCCCGCGTCGAGGTGTCGGCCGCCGCCTGCACATCCTGCAGTGTCATGACGCCCGTGGTGATGGTGCCGGTCTTGTCGAGCACGATCGTGTCGACCTTCTTCGTGGACTCCAGCGCTTCGGGGCCCTTGATGAGCACACCCATGCCCGCGCCGCGGCCAGTGCCGACGAGCAGCGCAGTGGGGGTGGCGAGGCCGAGGGCGCAGGGGCAGGCGATCACGAGCACAGCCACACCGGCAGAGGCGGCATAACCCCAGCCTGCTCCGGCGATGACCCAGCCGATGACGGTGCCCAGAGCGATGAGTATGACGATCGGCACGAACACCGCGCTGACCCGGTCGGCCAGGCGCTGCACCTCCGCTTTACCCGATTGCGCGTCCTGCACCATCTGCGCCATCTGCGCCAGGCGCGTGTCTTCACCAACACCGGTGGCCTCCACGACGAGGCGGCCGGAAACGTTGACGGTGGCGCCGGTGACGTCATCACCGTCGGCCACATCCACGGGCACGGACTCGCCGGTGAGCATCGAGGCATCCACCGATGAGCGGCCCGAGATGATCCGCCCGTCGGTGGCGATCTTCTCCCCGGGGCGGACAACGAAACGCTGGCCCGCACGGAGCTCACCGATGGGGACGGTGCGTTCGACGCCATCCTCGAGCACGGTGACCTGCTGGGCACCGAGGTCGAGCAGGGCACGCAGGGCCGCGCCGGAGTCCCGCTTCGCGCGTTTCTCAAAGTAGCGTCCCAGCAGCACAAAGGTGATCACACCGGCAGCGACCTCGAGGTAGATGTACTCGAGCGGGTCGCCATGGGTGAGGGTGAGGTGGAAGCTGTGGCGCACCCCGGCCTCGCCAGCAGTGCCGATGAACAGCGCCACCAGTGACCATAGGAAGGCGGCGCCCGTGCCCATGGTGATGAGCGTGTCCATGGTGACGGCGCCGTGGCGCGCGTTGATGGCAGTGGCACGGTGGAACGGCCACCCTGCCCAGACGATCACGGGGGCGGCGAGGGTGAGTGAGGCGAAGCCCCAGTGGTCGAACTGCAGCGCCGGGATCATGGCCATGGCGATCACCGGCAGGGTGAGGATCGTCGCGCCGATCACGCGGTGGCGCAGGTCGCGCAGTTCAGGATCCTCGGCATGTTCGGTGCGCTCGCTGCTGGCCGACGGGGCGGCGTGCGGTTGCGGCGGGGCCGGTACGCGGGCGCCGTAGCCCGTCTTCTCCACGACCGCGATGAGGTCATCCGCGGTGACGCCCGCGGGGACCTGAGCGGTTGCTATCTCGGTGGCGTAGTTGACCGCGGCACTCACGCCCTCGACCTTGTTCAGCTTCTTCTCGATGCGCGCCGCGCAGCTGGCGCAGGTCATGCCGCTGATCTCGAGCTCGATCGGGGTGAGTGACGCCGTGTCGGATGAGCCGGTCTGGTCGGCCTGCCTCGACTGTCGGGCTGCGCCGGCTATGCCGTCGAGGCCGGATACCACGGTTGCTGCGGGTGTTCTGGTCGGGTTGCGAGACGCAGCTGGAGCGGATGCATCAGCCGGGCTAGACACGATGGAGCGGGCCTTCAGCTCGGTGGGAGCGTTGGGGGAACGAGTCACGGGGCCTCCTTCAGCACAAGGTTATACCCCCAAGGGGTATGTACGGAAGGGGTGGCGGAGGGCGCGCGGATCACCACCGTCGAGCCGCCGTCGGCGGTCACTGCGGGTCGTCGGCGGCGCGCAGCAGGGCTGGGAGCGTCAGCACCGGCGTCACAGCCAGCCGTTGTCGGTGGCGGCCCGCACAGCCTGCGCGCGAGTGGTCACGCCGAGCTTCCCGATGGCGCTGGAGATGTGGTTACGCACAGTGCCGGTGGAGAGGAACACCCGCGCGGCGATGTCTTCCGAGGTGCCGCCGTGGGAGGCGGCACGCAGCACCTCGATCTCCTTCCGGCTCAGCGGATTCGGGCCGCTAGCCAGGGACTGCGCGGCGAGCTGCGGGTCGAGCACCCGCAGGCCGGCGTGCACACGACGCACGGCATCGACGATCTGCTCGATCGGTGCGTCCTTGGTCATGAAGCCAGCGGCCCTGGCGTCCATGGTGCGGCGCAGGTAACCGGCGCGCCCGAAGGTGGTCAGCACGATCACGCGGGTCCCCACGCAAGTCTCATGCAGTTCCTGAGCGATGGCGATGCCGTCGGCGGGTCCTTCACGACCGTCGGCCCGGATACCGGCGGGCATCTGCACGTCCAACAGGAGCACATCCGGGGCGTGGCGCTCGACCAGCTCAAGGGTCTCAGCGCAGGTGGCGGCCTCCCCCACAACCTGGAGGTCCCGTTCCTGAGCGAGCAGCGCCACCAATCCGCGTCGCAGCAGTTGCTGGTCATCGGCGAGGGCGACGGTGATCACGGCTGCTCCTCCTGCGACGTGGGCCCTGCGGCACTGCTCATGGCGTGGTTCGCGACCGGACCTGCTGCCGATCGTATGGCCGGACGCGTGTCGGGGATCGTCGCGCCGACGGTGGTGCCGTCGGCGCTGCTCGAGAAAACGAAGCGTCCCCCTGCAGACTCGACACGGTGACGCAGCCCGATCAGGCCATTGCCCAGGGCACCTGCCTGAAGCCCCTGGCCATCGTCGGTCACGCTCACGCTGTGTTCATCGAGGCGGATCTCGCAACGCGTCGCATTCGCATGCCGCACCACATTGGTGACGCCCTCCCGCACCACATAGCCGAACAGTTCGGCGTGCTCATCCGTGATCGTCGGCACGGCGGTCGGCAGTTCGGCGGTGACACCGGCAGCCGCGAGGACACTGCGCGCGGACGCGATCTCGGTCGCGATCCGCACCTCCTGCATGCCCGCGACGGTGGCGCGCACATCAGCGAGGGACTGGCGGGCGATCCGCTCGATCTCGGTGAGATGCTCGGCGGCGAGCTCGGGATCGGCGGCCACGAGACGGCGGCCGAGCTGCGCGGACACGGTGATCGTGGTCAAGGAGTGCCCCAGGATGTCGTGGAGGTCCCGGCTGATCCGCTCACGCTCGGCAGCCACGGCGAGCACCGCGTTGCGCTCCTGCACCTCGGCGAGCGCCTCCTGGGCACGCTCTCGCTCGATTCCCTGCTGGATGCCCACACTAGTCGCGAGACCCATCACCGTCAGCATCACCATGGTGCCGCTCGAGGCGGCCACGGCGAGGAGAGCGGCCAGCACGGCGATCACACCGAGCGCGGCGAGCCCTGCCCGTCCGCGCAGCACGATCACGTGCAGAATCATCGCGTAGATCACGAAGAAGCCGACGTCCGTCCCCAGCGGGATCATCGCCAGGGCGAGCACCAGCCAGGATGCGATCAGCCAGGCCACACCCACGCGGCGCGGATAGGCGGGCATGGCCACGCTGTAGACGTACAGCACGCTGTAGACGGCGCACAGCGCGGTGACTGAAACACCGACGACCACCGATCCGCTGCGCCAGGCCGGCACGATGGCGAAGGCCATGAACACCAGCGACGGGATGGTGTACAGCAGACCGCCGGACTCGCGGGCCGCCCGGTGCAGGGTGCGGAGGCTGAGCGGACGCACTGTCTCCGGGGCCATCGGCACAGGGTCTGTGCGATGAGGCCCGGGCATCGCGGGTGTTGCGGCAGTCTCCACAGCCTCATCCTCTCAGTCGAATGTCCCGAGCCGGGACGAGTCAGCGCGTCACCGTGACGATGCGTCCGCGCAGAGAAGCGGATCTCCCGGCCCGGGTCCAGTCAGCGCCGGTTGGTGGTGCGGGCGCCACGCCGCAGAAGCAGCGCGCAGGCAATGCCCAGCGCCAGCGTCCACGCGAGCACCGTCACGATGCCACGCATCGGGAGGTCACCACCGCTGAGCACGCTGTACGGGAGTGCACCGAGCCAGTGCGTGGGGGTGAGGTACGAGACCTGCTTCAGCCAGTCCGGGAAGAATTCCGTCGGGAACCACAGGCCACCGGCCACGGCGAGCAGCATCATGGCGATGGTGGACACCGCGGCAACGGCGCTCGGCCTCACGCTGAGCCCCAGCACAAGGCCCAGTAGCACCATCGGCGGGAGCATCACCCAGAGCAGGAGGATCGCTGCGAGCAGTCGGAGGGCGTCTTCCCGGGCACCCATGATGAGGCCGACGGCGATAACGGCCAGGATCACCGGGAGTGCAACAGCCATGGCGGCGACGAGCTTGCCGATCACGAAGGTGCCCGGGGTCATACCGGCCACCATCAGCTGGCGCAGCCAGCCGTTCGCGCGCTCCAGCTGGATCATGGTGCCGGCGTTGATCGCCGCGGTGAGCCCGCCGTAGGCGGCCATGTTCATCATCGTGACGCTGACCATCGCAGGGCGGGCCTCATCGGGTACGGAGGAGCCGAAGATTCCGGTCACCATCACCAGCATGATCACAGGCAGAGCGATGGTGAAGAAGAGGAAGGAAATGTTCAGGAAGGTCGAGCAGGTCGTCGCCCAAGCGTAGCGTGCCGTGCGTGTAGCGGCAGAGGCAACTGCGGTGGGGCGTTCCGTGCGCGTGCTGTCCGGGGCGAATGCGGCGGTGGTCATGACTGCTCCTGCAGGTCGTCGTGGTGGGAGGTGAGCTGCACGAAGGCATCCTCGAGGCTCGGGCTGGCCACGGTGAGATCGGCCAGCAGCCCGTCGGCAGCAGCGCCGCCCGGGGCGTACAGGGCGCGCAGCACCTGGTCGGAGTCAGAGCAGGCCAGGCGGATCCGGTCCTCGCCCACCGCGGCTGCCGAGCTGACGCCGGGGAGGTCAGCGAGGCGGGCGGCGAGCTGGGTGGGATCCGGTCGCTCACCGTGGACAGCGGTGAGCGCAGCGCAGATGGTGCGTCCACCGATGCGGTCCTTGATCTGGGCTCCGGTGCCGTCGGCCACGAGGCGGCCGCGGTCGATGACGACGACACGGTCGGCCTGTTCGTCGGCCTCCTCGAGGTAGTGGGTGGCGAAAACGATCGTGCGACCGGCGGAGGCAACATGCCGCATCCGCTCCCAGAAGCGCCGACGGGTCTCGACGTCCATGGCGACGGTGGGCTCATCCAGCAGGATCACGTCCGGGTCGGGCAGCAGGGCCAGCGCGAAGCGGACGCGCTGCGCCTCACCACCGGAGAGCTTCGAGGTGCTCTTGCGCAACAGGGAATCGATGTCTGCGATCTCGACGACGTCGCTGAGCGGCAGCGGGTGCGCGCACACCCCCGCGACCAGGCGCAGCATGGTGGCGACCGTGACCTCGTCCAGCAGGGCGCCGGACTGGAGCATCGCGCCGACCAGACCGTCGTGGCAGGCCTCGTGGGGTGCGCGCCCGAGAACCGTGACACTGCCGGCATCTGGCTGCTGCAGGCCCAGGATCATCTCGGTGGTGGTGGATTTGCCAGCGCCATTGGGGCCGAGGAGGGCCAGGACCTGGCCACGGGGAATGCTCAGGGTGAGGTCGTCGACGGCCCTCTGAGAGCCGAAGCGTTTGGTGACTCCGCGCAGCTCGACGGCGCAGGCCGACTCGGAGGCGTGAGGGGCTGCCCCAGCCGGGGAGCCGGTGGGGCGGATGGGCCGGGTCGTGTCGTGCATGTCTCCATGCTGGTCAGCACAGTCCTGCCGGCCCATCCTCTCTGGTCATGAGTCGACCGTGACAGCTGTCATGCGGCCCGGAGAAAAACGGTACTGGAGCGTGGTGCGGTGGCGCGAGGACGGGGTGGCAGCACGCTCCAGTACCGATTCTCCCCACCACTCGCGGCGCTGCGGCGCGAGCGGGCGGAGCGGCGCTGCCGCGCGCAAGGGCAGGCTGGCGCCACAGCGCGAGCGGGCGGGGCCGCACCGCGGCGCGCGAGGGGACGGGGCCGCACCGCGGCGCGCGCGAGGTCGAGAGGTGGCGGCGTGCTCCGCGTGAGCGAGCCTCGGCCGCACCCCAGCGCGCAGGCACAGCGGCGCCCCGCTCCCGATCCAGATATCGGGGCGGGGCGCCGGTTTGCGAGCCGGGACTCGGCTCGCGGGGTCAGCAGGCGACGACGTTCACGGCAAGACCGCCGAGTGCCGTCTCCTTGTACTTGGTGGACATGTCGTCGCCCGTGTCCTTCATCGTCTTGATGACGACGTCCAGGGACACTGCGGCTTTGGAATCCTCGAACAGGGCCATGCGCGCGGCGTTGACGGCAGTGCCCGCAGCGATCGCATTGCGCTCGATGCAGGGCACCTGGACCAGGCCACCGACGGGATCGCATGTGAGTCCCAGATGGTGCTCCATCGCGATCTCGGCCGCGTTGGAGACCTGCTGGGCAGTGCCGCCCAGGACCTGCGCGATGCCTGCCGCGGCCATGGCTGCGGCAGAGCCGACCTCGCCCTGGCAGCCGACCTCGGCGCCGGAGATCGACGCCTGCTCCTTGATGCAGGAGCCGATCGCCGAAGCGGCCAGCAGGAAGTCGATCACGATGCCTGGGCGCGCTTCACGCCCGCCTTCGCGAGCCCGCGGAGTGTAGTGGTTGGCGTAGAAGATCGCCGCGGGGATGATGCCGGCCGCGCCGTTGGTGGGCGCGGTGACGATCCGCCCGCCGGTGGCGTTCTCCTCGTTGACAGCCAAAGCTACGAGGTTCACCCACTCGATCCAGTACTGGTAGTCGAAGTCCGGGTCGGCCGCTGACAGGCGCTTGTGCCAGGCCGGGGCGCGTCGGCGAGTGTTCAGACCGCCGGGCAGTGTCCCGGTGCGGGTCAGCGAGTTGTTCTTGCACTCCTCCATGACGTCCCACAGCTCGAGCACGCCGGCGATGACCTCATCGCGGGGTCGGAGCGCGGACTCGTTGGCCAGGGCGATCTCGGCGATCGACAGGCCTTCGCGGTGGCAGTGTTCCAGCAGCTCTTCACCCGTGTGGAACGGGTACGGGATCTGGGGGGCGTCGTCCGGAACGGTCGGCAGTTCCGCTCCGGCGGGCGTGTCCGCGTTCTCGCCGGTGGGATCCTCGTCGTGAACGACGAAACCGCCGCCGATCGAATAGGACGTGCGTTCGTACAGAACAGCCCCGTCGGCGTCCAGAGCCCGGAACGTCATGGCGTTGGAGTGGCGCGGCAGGAAGGTAAGCGGACGCAGGGTCAGGTCGTCGATGCCGAAGCGGATCTCCGGGCCGTCTCCGCCGAGCCGCAGCGGCGAGCCGTCGGCGATCTCCGCGAGACGGGACTCGACGGTGTCCGGGCGGATCGAGCGCGGACGGTGGCCATCCAGCCCCAGCAGCACGGCGCCGAAGGTGCCGTGGCCTTGGCCGGTGGCGGCGAGCGACCCGAACAGGTCGACGCCAAGGCCGGTGGTCTTCTCCAGCAGGCCCTTGTCGCGAAGAGCCTCAGCGAAGTCAGCTCCCGCTTCCATCGGTCCCACGGTGTGGGACGACGAGGGGCCGACTCCGATACTGAACAGGTCGAAAATGCTGACAGTCATGGGATCTCCTTCCGAGGCGGTGGGGAGCGCGGACGCTCCCCACCGATCAGGGGTCTCAGCTGAGGGCGTCCAGGATCATGTTGCCAACGCCGTACAGGATGCCGGAGATGGCCACGAGCCCGGCAATGATCACGAAGATGTTCGATGCCTGCTTGCGGTACGGAGCGAGTGCCGGGACCTTGTAGATCGCGATCATCGGCATGATGTACAGGATCGCGGCGATGACCGGGCCACCGAGGGTCTCGATCAGCCCCAGGATGGAGGGGTTGATGATCGCGGCGATCCAGGTGGTGATGAAGATGAAGACAGCCACCACGAGGGAGACGGTCTTCTTGCCGGCCTGCGGCGCCACGGCGCGAACGATGCCGGCGGCGCCTTCGGCTGCGCCGAGGTAGTGGCCGAAGAAGGACGTGCCGATCGCGAGAATCGCGATGAACGGACCCATGTAGGAGATGAACGCTTCGTCACGGACGTTCGCCAGGTAGGACAGCACCGGCAGGTTCGACTCGCGAGCGGCCTGGAGGCCTTCGGGACCGAGCGCGAGCGAGCACGACCACACGAACAGCATCGTGAAGACGACCAGGATGGTGGCGGTGCGCTTGAGGGCCCACGACGCGTTGTCGGCGGCCTTCTCACCGTGCGCACGTTGCATCGCCAGGGAGAACTGGGAGATGGCGGGAGAGTGGTTGAAGGCGAACACGAGCACCGGGATCACCAGGAAGATCGTCATCAGCAGCGAGCCGATGTTCGGCATCTGATGGAAGCCGGAGAAGTCCCAGGAGGGGATCAGGTAGAGCGAGAGCACGAACAGGATGATGATCAGCGGATAGACCATCAGGTTCGACACGGTGAGCATGAGCTTCTCACCGAAGATCATGACCGTCATGAGCAGGCCGATCAGCACGAAGGAGAGGAGCGCGCGCGGGATCTGCGGGCCGCCCAGCTGGTTGACGATCAGGGAGTCGACCGTGTTGGTGATGCCGACTCCGTAGATCAGAACGATCGGGTAGATCGCAGCGAAGTAGAGGAGCGTCACGGCCTTGCCCACGCCACTGCCGAAGTAGTCGGCGGCCACGACGGTGATGTCCTCACCCTTGCGGGGGGACTTGCACACGAAGCGGGCAAGTGCACGGTGCGAGAGGTAGGTCATGGGGCCGATCAACAGCGTCACGATGATCAGCGGCCAGGGGCCTCCGACGCCGGCGTTGATCGGCAGGAACAGGATGCCGGCCCCGACGGCGGTGCCGAAGAGGCTGATCGCCCAGGAGAAGTCGAACTTCTTGGCGGCTTTCGGGTCGGTGATCTCACCGGTCGGCATGCGGTCATTGTCCGCGGCCGCTTTCTGCGCGGCGCGCGCCACTGCTTCGTTGTGTGCATCTGTGCTTGATGACATCGTCGTCGTCCTTGCGGTCGTACTGGCGGGAAAACCCGGTCCCGTGCGGACGCCCGGACGGCGTGCCCGGGCACGTGTCGTAACCTACGCAAGAAAGCCGACGTGCGCCGGGCCCTTCGTCCACGAAGCTGACACTTTCTCAATCGGTGTCCGGCACCCCGGATGGAGATGACGCCGTGTCAGCCGGTACCGGTGACGTCAGCGGCATACGGCGTTCACTGCTGGCGCACCGTGCGCCACCGTTCAACGGCGATGTCGGCATCCAGGGTCGGCGCAAACATCCTGGTCAGCGGGTTCTCGACACGATCACGAAGAACGCGTGAGGTGTAGTCCTCGGCATAGTCACGCACGGCCTGCTCGCTGTCGAGCGCGGCGAGAGTGGTGTCGAGATCGTCCGCTTCACGGCGCAACAGGACGACTGCCGGCAGCAGCGCATTGCGATCAATGTCACCATCCTCGATCCGCTGTCGGATCCACCAATCCGGGTCGTCCTGTGCAGGGAGACTCAGCGGTTTGCCGGCGAGCGCGAGGTCGTCGAAGTCGCCGCGCGCGATCGCAGCATCGATCGCCTCGTCGGCGGCGCTGCGCATCACCGGCGGCGGGATCCAGTCCTCATCGCGAGCCATGCCTCCATGGTGCACCCACCGTGCACGATGGGGCGTCGCACTGCCTGACGGCGCGGTCGCCGTCGAGCGTGCGTGAGCGGAGGGCCGGGAACCCGTACCCCGAAAGGATCAGGGTGCCGCGGCGACGATCGGCCCCTGATACACGTTCTCCCGGAAGGCGATCTCGTACCCGAGCTGTTCGTTCACACTGATCATCCAGGGGTTCTCCGCCGCGTTGCAGGTGACCAGCACCCGTAGGTCGGGAGCCAGCTCGCTGATCCGACGGTGAGTGAGCACCTTCATGGCGAGGCCCAGCCGGTGGCCGCGATGCTCGGGCATCACCAGGGTGTTCTCCTGCCAGGCGAGAGTGGCGCCGTCCCCGGTGCTCCACCTGATCTCGCTGTTGCCGACGATCTGACCATCGGGGGCGATCGCGACGGCGACCAGCGTGCGCATGCCCCGTTCACGCTGGGTGGCAACGAGGGACCGGACCCGTTCCGGGGAGTACTCGCCGGCTTCGAGCTCGGCGTCACCGTCGGGGTCGTCGAGATCAAGCTGCCGCAGCAGCATGCCGTAGGCCGCGACGTGTTCTTCGGGGATCTCGTCGTCCCACAGCTCGAAGCGATACGGGCCGAGCTTCTCCTGTGCGTGCACTTCGAGGCGATCCAGCCGGTCGCCGGGAACAGGCAGAGCAAGCAGACGCTCGATCGCCACATTCTTGATGCTCGCCCCCAGCCGCTGTGCCACGCGGTTCCATGCGAACGAGGGGTCGGAGGCCTCGCCGTCGGCGGGAACGTTGCCGAACATCGTCACGGTGCGGCGTCCGGATGCTTCGAGCGCAGGCCGCACGGCCTCCTCGATGAGCTGTGTGGCGACGCCCTGACCACGGTAGGCGGGGTGGACGTCCAGCCCGACGAACGCCTGCTCGAGATTCTCTTTCTGCGGGAGCGTGACGGCTGCTATGCCGATGATCGCCTCGCCTCCTTCGATCGGCTCGGTGACGGCGATCCAGCGCTGGCGGTGGAAGTACGCGGTGTCGGTGAGGGCGGCGCGGCGCTGGGCGACTGTGTACTGTTCACAGGCGCCGTACAGCTCGAGGTCGCTGGCGACGTTGAAGCTCAGCAGCTGCTCGATGACGGCATCGGAGGCGTTGGCGTCCAGGGGGCGGATGGTGATGTTCACGCGGAGCAGTGGACCACATGCGCTCTGCTGTGCGCGACGTTTTTTCTCATGGCGTGGGGCGGCATGCGTGCTCCGTCGACGATCGTCGCGCGGCGTGACGAGTTCGGTACTGGAGCGTGGTGCGACCGCCGTCTACAGCGTTGACGCCACGCTCCAGTACCGATTCTCTCCGGGATAGGCCCCAGCAGGAGGTCGACCCCGAGTAGACCGGGGAGCGAAAGAAGGTCCCTCACCGCCCCGCTCGGTGATGGCGATCATCCACGGTTTGGTGGCGGAGTTCCAGGTGATCTCGCTATTACTGGCGATAGCGCCCTCGAGCACGCGTTCTCCATAGAGATAAGGCACCGTCGAGCGCAGCGTCGGAGGCGAATCCGGCGGATGGATGGTGAGGCTCATGCCTGCCTATGGAGCGCGAGGATGCGGCGTGCGCGAGCCGTTTTGCCGTCACGGGACCTCGCGTCTTGGCACCGTCCAGCCCAACGGTGTTCACTCATCCCCGTGAGTACCTCTTCCCGCAGCGCCCTGTCCCAGCGCACCTTGGGCATCATCCTCGCCGTCGGCTCCCTGGTGGGCGTCATTGCCTCCGCCGAGCTGATGTTCGCCACGCTCGCTCGCGCGGCTGGCACGAAGGCGGAGGATCTGTCCTGCAGCGCTTCCCCGTTCATCTCCTGCGGCCAGACGATGGTCACCTGGCAAGGGCATCTGCTGGGCGTGCCCAATCCGTTCACCGGGCTCGTCGCCTTCGCGGCCATGCTGGCCGTGGGCGTGTTCTATGCCTCCGGCACCCGCATCCCGGAGTGGATCCGCTGGGGTCAGCTGATCGGTATGGGCGTCGGCTTCGCGATGGTGACGCTGTTCCAGTACACGATCTTCTTCGTGCTGGACGCGCTGTGCCCGTGGTGCATGGTGATCTGGTCGATGACAGGCCCGATGCTCTTCGCCTCGCTCGCGAACCGTTTCGGCTGGCGGCCCCGCACGGCGGTGCTGCTGACCGTGCTGTGGTACGCCGCGATCATCGGCATGATCGCCTGGAAGTTCGGGATGCGCTTCCTCATCTGGTGGGGCTGGGTGTGACCTGCGCCGCAAGGGCTGCTTGATCTTGCCGACGGGGTCGAGCCGTTGACCGCCCTGCGGGATGCCTGAGCCGTGGTCGGCCGGACGATCCCCGCCACGGGGCCCGCGGGCCCCGTCCCGCCCGCCGCGACCGCGGCCCGGCCCCTGAACATCAGCTCTGGACATCGCCGCACGCTTATGGTTACTGTGCAACCCCTTACTCGGTAACCATCACACGGAGGCCGTCGGATGTCGATCCACCACGCGCTCCTGGCCCTGCTCAGCGCAGGGCCCTCCACCACCTATCAGCTGCGCAAGGACTTTGACGAGGTCACCGGCCACGTCCGCCCACTGAACATCGGCCAGGCCTCCACCACCCTTACGCGTCTGGAGCGCGACGGTCTCGTGGTGCGCAGTCCCGAGGAGGGGGGCGAGTCCACCGCCGGCCTGTGGAGCCTCACCGATCAGGGCCGCACCGATCTGACCGATTGGTGGGCCGCCGCCGTTGACCGCACACAGCCGGACCGCCAAGAGCTGGTGATGAAGCTCGCCCTCGCAGTCACCGTGCCCAGCGTGGACGTCGCCGCGGTCGTGCAGGAGCAGCGCACCGCGACCCTCTCTGCGCTGCAGGACGTGACCCGTGCCCGGCGGCACCTCGGCGAGGAGGATCTCTCCGCGCTGCTCGTCCTGGAGCATCACCTGTTCTCCCTGGAGGCCGAGCTACGCTGGCTGGACGACATCGAGGGCACGCTCGATCGCGTCGCCGCACGCCACCGCGCGGCGCCACGGCTCAACGCCGCACCTCTGAAGCCGTCCGCCGTGACCCGATCGACCGCCTCGACTCCGCTGCGGAGCCGACGATGAGCCCCGTCGCCGAGACCGCACCGCGCCCCGCGGGTCCCTCCGTCCCAGTCGGCCCGCCACTGCTCGAGCTGCGCGCCGCGGTGCGCGTCCACGGTGACGGCGCCCGGCAGGTCCGCGCGCTGGACGGTGTCGACCTCGAGGTCGCCGTCGGGGAGTTCGTCGCGATCATGGGCGCCTCCGGGTCCGGCAAGTCGACGCTGCTGCATCTGGCAGGCGGCCTCGCCGAGCCGACCTCCGGGCAGGTGCTGATCGGCGGCACACCCCTGGAGGCCCTGCGTCCGGCGGCGCGCGCCGCTCTGCGCCGCGACACGATCGGCTACGTCTTCCAGGATCTGAACCTGCTTCCCGCGCTCACGGCCGCGGAGAATGTTGCCTTCCCACGGGAGCTGGCCGGCATCCCAGCCCGACGCGCCCGACAGGAGGCCCTCGCGGCGCTCGAGCGGGTCGACATCGCCGAGCTCGCTGATCGTCGACCCAACGAGCTCTCCGGCGGCCAGGCCCAGCGCGTCGCGATCGCTCGCGCTCTTGTCGGGGAGCGCCGCCTGCTGCTGGCCGACGAACCCACCGGTGCCCTCGACTCCGCGACCGCCCGCGACGTGGTCACCACGCTGCGCCGCGCGGCCGACGACGGGCTGGCCGTCGTGATGGTCACCCACGAGGCGCGGCTGGCCGCCTGGGCCGACCGCATCGTGCAGCTGCAGGACGGCCGCGTCGTCGGCACCACGGGAGGGGAGATGCTGCCGTGGGGCGCCTGAGGCCGCTGTGCCGGCTCGCCCTGCGCGATGCCCTGACCCACCGCGGACGCACCATGCTCATGCTCGCGGTCATCGCCGTGCCGATCGCGGCTGTGCTGCTGCAGATCAGCACGCTCTCCCCCGCCGTCTCCTCACGCGAAGAAGCGCTCGCGACCGTGCCGGAGGGCGCCCAGGCCGTCGTCACCGCGACCACCGTGGGCGGCCCGATCATCCAGTTGCCCGAACAGCTGCCACCGATCCCCCGCGATCCTGAGGCGGTGCCAGCCACGCCCGAGGCCATCGCACAGCACCTCAATGCGGGCCTCACGCTGCACGAATGGTGGAACTCCCCGGAGCTGATCGCCACCACGGAACTGACCATCCCGGCCGGCCAGCAGGTCCCCGCCGAGGCCGCGACGCTCGTGGGCGACATCGATGCCCGCGAGCTGAGTCGGCTCCAGCTGCACGAGGCTGATGCCCAGACCCTGGCGATGCTGATGCCATCGCTGCTCGAGGGCACCGCGCCAGCAACGGAGGCGGACGTCGTCCTCACCCGCGAGGCCGCCCGCGTCCTGGGGGTCCACGTAGAGGACACGGTCCAGCTCCTCGCCCCGCCTGACACCGGCTGGATGTCGACCGACGGGCGCGTCAGCAACGTCGTCCAGAACTCCGCGCGCGGCTACCGCGTCAGCGGGATCGTCGACGGGACGAGCGCCCAGGCATGGGCGCTGCCGACGTGGATCGCGCCGATGATCCGGGATGACCAGGCGGGCATCGACCGCCACTTCGTGGCCACCGGTGCCGACCCGGTGCGCTGGGACCAGATCAAGGAGCTCAACCGGTCCGGCGTCGGCGCGATCTCGCGTGATGTGCTCACGCACTATCCGGACGGCTCCGCGCTGTACCCGGTGCCGGTGGACATCAAGCGCATGCTGGCACAGATCGCCCTGGTGATCGCCTGTGCCCTGGGCATGCTCGCCCTGCTGGCAGCACTGGTCACCCCGGCCCTGGCTGTGGGCGCCGAGCGCCAGCGCCGCACCCTGGGCCTCGCCATCGCTG
Organism: Brachybacterium timonense; assembly: GCF_900258505.1. Lineage (GTDB taxonomy): Bacteria > Actinomycetota > Actinomycetes > Actinomycetales > Dermabacteraceae > Brachybacterium > Brachybacterium timonense. The sequence goes on along the minus strand of NZ_LT984895.1, from coordinate 638,732 downwards.
TCGGTGCCCGACCCCGGGAAGCCGCCGCCATCCAGCTGCTGCAGGGGGCGCTCCTCGGCGTGGTCGGCGCCGTGGCCGGCTGCATGCTCGGTGTGGGCACTGTCGCCGCGCTGCGCGCTACCGAACTGGCCATCGTGGATAGCCTCGGCCCGATTTCCTGGTGGGCTCCGCCCCTTCTGGTCGTCCTGTCCATGCTGCTCGGCCTCCTGACTGCGGCAGCGCCGGCGCGTCGCGCAGCCCGGCTCGATGTCGTGCAGGCCCTGGCGGACCGACCGAGCGCAGCACCACGCGCGGAGAAGGGGCGACTGCGGCTGGCCCGGGTCGGGGTCGCACTCGCGATCCTTGGCGCGGCGATCTGTGTGCTCTCGATGCTGCTGCCGGGTCTGTTCACGGCGGTCGCGCTGCCGGGCCTGGCCGCTCTGACCGTGGGGACCGCCCTGGCCGCTCCGGGCCTGCTCGGGCTGCCAGCACGCCTGTTCGCGCGGCTGCCCTTCGGGACGATGCCGCGGGCGGCGGCCCGGGACGTGCAGCGACACTCGTTGCGCACGCTCCCGGCCGTGCTGGCCGTTATCGCCTGCACCTCAGCGCTCGTCCTGCTGAGCACGACCGCAGCGAGCATCCACCGCAGCATCGCAGCGCAGTCCACGGCGATGGCGACCCCGGGCCATCTCCTGATCGGCATGGAGACACCGGTCAGCGACGCGGTCGACGAGGCGATCATCGGCTCGGTGATCCGTGAGCTGCAGGCGCGCGGTGAGGTGACCGAGCATCAGCCGGTGCGCGGGGTGGATCTCTCCACCCGGTGGATCGACGCGGCCCCGGCGCCCGGCAAGGAATGCCCTGAGCAGATGGGGCCGTCCTTCACCGCCGCGACGGACCCGTCGGCCCCCATGGAGTGCGTCGCGTGGGACGAGACCTACCAGCCCGGTTTCACCTTCCCGACCTGGCTGTCGTCCCAGGTCGTGGTGATGACTCCCGAGGCCATCCGCGCCACGGACCTGCCGGGCGCCGAGCACGCCGCGGAGGTGCTCGCCGCCGGCGGCGTCATCGTCAATGACGCCACCCGGGTGGACGACCACGGCACCGTACGGCTTGTCGACCACGATCCCGACACCGGCGCCCCCACCACGCCGGCGGGCACGGTGTCCGGCACGTTCCTGCGTGGATTCGAACCGCAGCTGGCCATGTCCGGGACGACGGCTCAGCGGCTGGGCCTCACCACGCGGTACATCGGCGAGATCGTGACACCCGTGCACCCGCTGCGCGCGGCGGAGGTGACGGACACGGTGCAGGAGATCACGGCGATCACCCCGGTCGTCTGGCCAATCGCGACGCCCGTCCCGGATGCACTGGGCTTCACGGAGGACTGGCGCGCCCCGAGCCTGACCCAGCTCGGCTTCGTGGGGCTCTCCCTGCTGGCGGTGCTGGCCACAGTTCTCTCGGTGCTCCTCGGGCGTCGGGAGTCGGAGGCGGATCTGGCCACCATGAGCGCGATCGGTGCGAGCCGTGCGCAGGTGCGTCGCTACGGGCTCTGGCAGGCGCTGACGGTGCTGATGATCGGGGTGCCCCTCGGGCTGCTGGTGGGCGTGCCGGCCTCAGTTGCAGGCCTCGCCCTGCTGCGCGCGACCGGACTGTTTGGGCCGGCGGACTCCGTAGGGGTGCTGCCGGCGGCGGTCGCCGTGAGCGTGGGCCTGATGCTGGCGCTATCGGCCCTGGCGGCGCTCCTGCTGGGGCGGGTGCCCGAGGATCTTGCGGTGCGCCGCAGAGAGTGAGCATCACGGTCCCTCAGCCGCCCTGGCAGAATCGACGCATGTCACCGTCGGCCGTCCCCACGCTGCTGTCTCCGCTGGACCTCGGCCCGTTCCCGGTGCGCAACCGCATCGTCATGGGCTCGATGCACGTGGGCCTCGAGGACGACCCGAAACATGTTCCGGACCTCGCGGCATACCTGGGCGAGCGCGCTCGCGGCGGCGCGGGGCTGCTGATCACCGGCGGGTTCTCCCCGAATCGCACGGGTCGGCTCTCTCCGCGCGGCGCGCAGGTGACGCGTGCACTCCCCCGCCAGCACCGTCAGGTCACCGATGCCGTCCACGACGCCGGCGGGCGCGTGCTGATGCAGCTGCTGCATGCTGGCCGCTACGCCGTCCATCCTTTGGCGGCCTCCGCCTCTTGGGGCCGCTCCCCGATCACGCCGTTCCGGGCCCGCGCTCTGACCCGCCGGGGCATCGTGCGCACGGTGCGGGACTTCGCGATCGCAGCTATGCGTGCCGTACAGGCCGGGTACGACGGTGTGGAGATCATGGGCTCCGAGGGATACCTACTGAACCAGTTCCTCGCCCCGCGCACGAACCGTCGCCGGGACCGCTTCGGCCGTGACGCCGAGGGCAGGCGCCGCTTCCCGGTGGCGGTGGCGCATGCGGTGCAGGAAGCGCTCGGGCCGAGTCGGCTGCTGTCCTGGCGGATCTCGCTTGCGGACCTGGTCGAGGACGGCCAGGACGCCGAGGAGGTCCGCGCCCTCGCCCTTGCCCTGCAGGCTGCCGGGGTGGATGTGCTCGCCACCGGGATCGGCTGGCATGAGGCCCGGGTGCCGACGATCGTCACCTCGGTGCCGCACGGCGCTTTTGTCTCGCTCACCGCGGCGCTGCGGGAGGTGGTCGATGTACCGGTGGTGGCCTCGAATCGTATCCACACCCCCGAGCTCGCCGAGCAGGTCCTCGCGAGCGGTCAGGCGGACCTCGTGTCCATGGCGCGTCCGCTGCTGGCGGACCCGATGCTGCCTGCGAAGCTGCTGCAGGGCCGCGGCAACCAGATCGTCTCCTGCATCAGCTGCAACCAGGCCTGCCTGGACCGTATCTTCGACGGCAAGAAGGCCTCCTGTGTGGTGAACCCGCGCGCCGGGCATGAGCGGGAGCTGCAGATCACCCCAGTCTCGCCCCGACGCGCCCGACGGGTCGCTGTGGTCGGGGCCGGCCCGGCGGGGCTGGAGGCCGCCGTCACCGCTGCCGAGCGCGGCCACATCGTCACGCTCTTCGAGGCGACTGATCAGCTCGGCGGGCAGCTGCGGCTCGCCGCACGTATCCCCGGCAAGGAGGACTATGCACTCGCCCTGGAGTCCTGGCGGATGCGCCTGCCGGCCGCCGGGGTCGGGATACGCCTGAACACGCGGCCGTCGCCGGAGGACCTGCTGGCCTTCCATGACGTGATCATCGCGACCGGCGTGCGGCCGTGCGCGGTGGACCTGCCCGGATTCGCACCGACGACCGACGTCGCGGCGGCGCCAGTCGGTCCCCGGGTCCTCACCTACCAGGACCTGCTCGAGGGCCGCGCCGAGGCCGGCGAGCGCGTCGCCGTGATCGGCGCGGGCGGCATCGGTGTGGACGTCGCCGAGTTCCTCACCGCCCCGAGGCCGTCGCTCACCCTGGACGTCGAGGCGTGGAAGGATCGCTGGGGCGTCACCGATCCGGCGCGCGACCGCGGCGGCATCCGGCCCCGCACAGCGAGCACGGCCTCGGAGGAGGCCGCAGCACCACGCCGCGAGGTCCGTCTCCTGCAGCGCAAGGAGACGAAGATCGGCGCGGGACTGGGCCGCACAACCGGCTGGGTGCATCGCGCCGAGCTGCGGCACGCCGGCGTCATCGAGCATCGCGGTGTCACGTACCAGCGGATCGACGCCGAGGGCCTGCACTTCATCGAGGACGGCCGGGAGCGCGTGCTCACTGTGGACACCGTCGTGATCTGCGCAGGCCAGGAATCGAACGACGAACTCGCCAGCGCGCTCGAGGCCGCCCGCGAGGGGAAGGTGCCGCGGATCCATGTGATCGGCGGGGCCGATGTGGCCGCCGAGCTCGACGCGGAGCGGGCGATCCGTCAGGCTGTCGAGGTCGCTGCCGGGCTGTGACCGCGAGGGACCTCACGCCGTCGGGCCCGAAGCGGCGCGTCCGTCGGCGATAACGTGGAGGCCTCCCCTCCCCCGGCGCCCTCGCGCCCCGTCCTGCCCGGAGGCACCCGCCCGATGCAGCCCGTCGACTTCCGCCGCCAGCTCGTACTCATCACCGGCGCCAGCTCCGGTTTCGGTGTCCACTTCGCCCAGCAGTTCGCCGCCCGCGGTGCCGATCTCATCCTGGTGGCCCGGCGTGAGGAGCGGCTGCGCGAGCTCGCCGATCGCCTCGAGACCGGCTGCGGGATCGCGGCGCACGTCGTGCCGATGGACCTGGGCCGGATCGACGCCGGCACCGCCCTGCGCGAGGAGCTCGAACGCCGCGGACTGCAGCCCACCTCGCTGGTCAACAACGCCGGTTTCGCCTCCAACGGCCCCTTCCACGAGCTCGACCAGGAGCGCCTGCGCCGCGAGATCACCCTGGACGTCGCCGCGCTCACCGACATCACCCGCACCTACCTGGCCGATCTGCGTGCCACCCCCGGCAACTTCCTCATCAACATCGCCTCGATCGCCGGCTACCAGCCCACCCCGCGCCTGGCCGTGTACAGCGCCTGCAAGGCCTACGTGCTGAGCCTGACCGAGTCGCTCTGGTACGAGTCGCGCGGCACCGGGCTGCGCGTCCTGGCCCTGTGCCCGGGACCGGCCCGCACCGAGTTCTTCGACGTCGCCGGCCCCGCCGCCGGTGGCGACCTGCCGGCCATGGATCCCGAGGACGTCGTCGCCGCGGCCCTGCGCCGCCTGGACCAGAAGGACCCGTCGCCGGCGATCGTGCCCGGGCCGATCAACAAGCTGGTCACCCGCGCCGGCCGTTTCGTGTCCCGTCGCGGCGTCGTCACCATCACCGGCCTGATCACCGACCGCGCCCACCGCCGTCTGGACTGACCGCCGGGCCTGATCGCGCCCGCAGCGACCGTCCACGACGCCTCGGAGTGCGGGACTCTCGACGCCCGGGCTCTCTAGACTGCAGTCATGCCTCGCGTGCTGCACACCGCCCAGGCCCTCGTCGATGTCGTCGTCGAGGTGCCGGAGCTGCCGGTCACCGGCGGGAACGTCAACGCAATCAGTGAGCAGCGCTACGCGGGTGGGGCTGCCACGATCCTGCTGGCCGCCGCCCGCAGCGGCGCCGAGGCGGTGCACGGCGGTGCACACGGCACCGGCCCGAACGGCGATCTGGTGCGCTCTGTGCTCACCGCCGACGGTGTACGCCTGGCCGACGATCCCCGTCCCGATGCCGACACCGGCAGCTGCCTGGTGCTTGTGGAGCCGTCGGCCGAACGCAGCTTCGTGACCGTCTACGGTGCCGAGCGCGACATCACGGCGCAGTCACTCGCCCGTCTGGAGCCGCAACCCGGTGACCTGCTGTGCGTGTCCGGGTACAGCCTGTTCGAGCCCACGCGAGAGCCGCTGCTGGAGTTCCTCGAGGCGCTGCCGCGCGGTGTGGTGGTGGTGCTCGACCCGGGTGATGCCTTCGCGTCCTTCCCACCACAGGTGCAGCGGCGCATGCTGCACCTGACCGACGTGTGGACCTCGAACGCCGCGGAGGCGCGAGCCCTCACGGGTTTGGATGCACTGCAGGACACCCCGGAGGCGATCCGTCGGCGCATCGGTTCCCACGCCGTGGTGGTGGTGCGCGATGGGGTGCGCGGCTGCGTGGTGTTCCACCATGGCCGCGGCACACACATCCCTGCCTATCCGCAGGATGCCGTGGACACCAACGGTGCGGGCGACACCCACACCGGCGTGATGATCGCCGAGCGGGCATTGGGCGCGGACTGGGAATCTGCCGCTACCCGAGCAAATGCCGCGGCCGCGATCGCGGTGACCCGACGCGGCCCCTCGAGCGCGCCCACCCGTGCCGAGGTGAACGCTTTCCTCGCCTGAGCACGACACCCCACGCTGAGCACAACGGCCCGGCCTCAGATCGCACCACGCCCCACAGCTCACCCCGGCGTGTGTCGGACGCACTTGATAGCGTTGCCCTGCACCGTCGCGCCTGAAACGTCGAATCCTGAGGGGGACCCATGGAAGGCCTCATCGCCGTCCTCGTGATCCTGGCCGTCGTTGTCGTCGGCCTGCTGATCATCGCCGCACTACTGTTCGGCGGCCTGCGCACATCGCTGATGTTCACCGTGCATACGCAGGAGAACGTCATCGTGGAGCGCTTCGGCAAGTTCCGGCGGGTCGCCAAGCCCGGCCTGAACTTCAAGATGCCGTTCATCGACACGCTCACCCGCCCGATCTCGCTGCGCATCCAGCAGCTCGAGGTGAACATCGAGTCCAAGACGAAGGACAACGTGTTCGTGACCGTCCCGGTGGCGGTGCAGTACGTGATCAAGGACGAGCAGGTCGTGGACGCCTACTACCGGCTGTCGAACCCCGAAGCGCAGATCCGCTCCTACGTGTTCGACACCGTGCGCTCAGCGCTGTCCGGCCTTGAGCTGGACGCCGCCTTCGAGTCGAAGGACGACATCGCCCGCAGCGTGGAGAACACCCTGTCCGCCCGCATGCAGGAGTTCGGCTTCAACATCGTCAACACCCTGGTGCAGGACATCTCCCCGGATGCTCGTGTGCGTGACTCGATGAACTCGATCAACGCCGCGCAGCGCGACCGTGTGGCCGCGCAGTCCCTCGCGGAGGCCGACAAGATCAAGCGCGTCACCCAGGCAGAGGCGGAAGCCGAGTCCAAGCGCCTGCAGGGTGAGGGTGTGGCCGCGCAGCGCAAGGCCATCGCCATGGGTATCGCCGAGCAGTACGAGATGCTGAAGAAGGTGGGCATCGAGAACTCCGCTGAGCAGCTGCTGCTGATGACCCAATACTTCGACACCATGCAGGATGTGGCCCGCAACGGCCGCTCCAACGTGCTGTTCCTGCCCTCGAACCCCGGCAGCGTCGGGTCGATGGGCGAAGAGATCCGAAACGCCATGCTCGAGGCGAATGCCGCGCAGGATGCGGATCACTTCGGTGACGAGCTGGAGGCGGCCCACAACCGTCGCGCCGCAGCGCAGCGCCGCCGCCAGGCTGAGCAGCAGCAGCAAGCGGACCAGGCTCGTCGGGATGCCGAAAAGCAGGCTGCTGAGGCGCGCCGCCGGGCCGAGCAGCAGGATGCCCCCACGCATGCTGCGGATGGGGTGCCGCTGCCGCCATGGGCACACCCGGATGCAGGCAACTGACACGCAGAACGCGCATCACATGACGCGCCCCAACATCATCCTGGTGTGCGTGGATCAGATGCGCGCCGACGCCCTGGGCGCCGACGGCAACGAGCTGATCGACACCCCGTGGCTGGACCGGCTCGCCCAGTACGGCAACCGTTTCTCGCGCGCCTACTCGGCAACGCCCACGTGCGTGCCCGCTCGCGTTGCTCTGTTCACCGGCAAGTCGCCCGAGCTGCATGGCCGGTACGGCTATCGCGAGGGGATCTCTTTCCCGGACGCCTACCCGGTCACTTTGCAGTCCACGCTGCGCGATGCGGGCTATCAGACCTTCGGCGTCGGCAAGATGCACGTGTTCCCCGACCGGGCGCGCTGCGGATTCGATGATGTGCTGCTGCACGACGGGTTCCTGCATGTCTCGCGGCACCTGACGAAGGGCCCGTCGGCCGCAATCGACGATTACGTGCTGTGGCTGCGCGAACAAACCGGTGACCCGTCGGCGGATTACCAGGACACAGGCGCTGGCTGCAACGCGATGGCGGCGCGGCCGTGGGAGCGTGAGGAGCGGCTGCACCCCACACGGTGGGTGGCTGACCAGTCGTTTCGTTTCCTTCAACGGCGCGATCCGACCCGCCCGTTCTTCCTGTACATGTCCTTCCATCGGCCGCATGCACCCTTCGATCCACCGCAGTGGCTGTGGGAGAAGTACCGCGATCGACCCGGTCCGCGCCGCGCGCACGGCGACTGGCTGGGCCGCTTCGATCGTTTCCGCCGCGAGGGGGACGTGGAGGCCGAGTTCGCCACCCGCAAACAGTCGGTGCATGACGAGGTCCGAGCCGGCTACTACGGGGCGATCGAGTTCATCGACCTGCAGATCAACCGGTTGATGGAGACGCTTTCGGATCAGGGTCTGCTGCAGAACACGGTGATCGCCTTCGTCTCCGATCACGGTGAGATGCTGGGCGACCACGATCTGTACCGCAAATCGGTGGGGTATGAGGGGTCGGCACGGGTGCCGTTCCTGCTGCATCTGCCGCGCTACATACGTGACGAGTGGGGGCCGACGGGCGAGGTCGATGCGATCGCGGAGCTGCGCGACCTCATGCCGACCTTGCTGGATGCCGCAGGGGTAGAAGTGCCGGAGGGCGTCGATGGTCGTTCGCTGCGTCCGGCGATCGCGGGCGAGGGTCCGGTGCGCGACCACTTGCATGGCGAACACGTGATCGGCCAGCTCGGGTACCACTCCATGCAGTGGATCCGCTCCGAGCGGTACAAGTACCTGTGGTTCTCCGGCGACGGGCATGAGCAGTTGTTCGACCTCGAGGCCGATCCGCTCGAGGAGCATGATCTGGCGGCGGATCCGGCTCATGCCGACGAGCTCGCCCGGCATCGGGCGCTGCTCGTCGATGCGCTGCGGGAGCGTGAAGAGGGGTTCGTCGACGGCGATGACCTGGTGCCTGGGCGCCCGATCCAGTCCGAGGCGTCCTGGGTTCGGGAGTTCGCCCGACTATGACGGGCGTCCAGCAGTTGCCGACCGACGACGGGAGAGCTCACCAGGGGGTGCAGGGAGAACCCCTGCCAGGCGGCCTCGCGCGAACCGGTGACGGCCGCCTCGAGGATCTTCCGCTCGGCGGCTGGTGATCCTCTTTCCTCTTCCAGCAACGACACGTCATCCGCGGCATGCTCGAAGGAGCCACGACATCATGACCGAGAAGGACCCGCGCACCACCGACGCCTCCGCGCAGCTCGCCCCGGACGGCGACTGGGACCCGTTGGCCGCGATGCGGTCGCCGCAGGACCCGCCGCTGGATGTGCTCCTGTCCGGCACCGTCTTCTTCGACATCGTCTTCACCGGTCTCGAGCGGCTGCCCGACCCAGGGGAAGAGCTGTGGTCCAAGGGCATGGGCTCCAGTCCCGGCGGCATCGCCAATCTCGCGACCGCCGCCGCCCGCCTGGGTCTGCGCACCGGCCTCGTCGCCGGCTTCGGTGACGACGCCTACGCCGACTGGATGTGGCACACGATGAGCGGCGAGGAGGGCATCGACCTGTCAGCCTCGCGACGCTTCACCGACTTCCACTCGCCGCTGACCGTCTCCATCGCCGCGCACGGCGACCGCGCCATGGTCACCCACGGCCACGACCTTCCCGAGCCACTCTCCAGCCTGATCGCCAAGGCACCCAGGGCCCGCGCCGCCGTGGTGGACCTGGCCGGGGAGACCAGCTGGTGGTCCGAGCTCGCACGGTCCGGCGCAAAGATCTTCGCGGACATCGGCTTCGACGAGACGGGGGCGTGGGACACGTCGGACCTCGCGCCGCTGGCCCACTGCCACGCCTTCACCCCCAACGCCGTCGAGGCCATGAACTACACCCGCACCGAGAGCCCTGATCGGGCTGTGCGAGCGCTCGCCGAGATGGTCCCGCTGGCCGTGGTCACCGATGGCGCCGACGGCTCCTATGCGATCGACTCCTCCACCGGTGAGGAGGCCTATTGCCCGGCGGTGCCGGTGACCGCCATCGACACCACCGGTGCCGGTGATGTGTTCGCCGCGGCAATGGTGCTGGGAACGCTCGCCGAGTGGCCCCTCGCGGAGCGCCTGAAGTTCTCCTCGCTGTGCTCGGCGCTCGCGGTCCAGCAGTTCGGCGGATCGCTCGCGGCACCGGGCTGGGGAGATATCACCGACTGGTGGCGCTCCCTGTCGGCCGCTGCGGACGGCGGTGATCTGCGCGCCGCCTTCACCCGTGACGGTTACTGCTTCCTGGACGACATCGTTCCCACGCACCCGGTGCTGGGACGACGTCGGGCCCAGGGCACCTTCGCGCTGGGCTCCGACGCCGGCACTCACTGATCCGTCCCCATGCCGTCGCTGTGTCGCGCCGGGACGTGGTGCTGGAACAGCTCGGCTCTGCCCACACCGCTTCGGTACCGCTGCCCGACGACTCCGACTCAGGTCGTAGTCGGCCACGGCCGGGTCTGCGACTGTGGAGGGCCCTGATGTCGACCGGCGCGGGATTCACCACCGTGTCAGCACCGGAAGGGTGGAGGCATGACCTCGACGACAGATTCCACCACGCCTGACCCGTCGGCTTCCGGGCCGACGACGCCGGGCTCCACGACCAACACCCCAACGTCCGACGACGCAGCGTCGCAATCACGGCACACAGCGGACGCCGAGCAGCAGCCGCGTTCACGGATGCGGCTGGTCATCACCACCATCCTGTGGTGGCTGCACGGCGCCGTACGTGCCCTGCTCGCTGCGGCGCTGCTGGTGTACGGGGCGTCGAAGCTGGGACTGGGACAGTTCGGCATGGCCGACATGGGCGACTCCCTCATCGCCTTCGGCGAGATGAGCCCCATGGGTCTGCTGTGGCGGATGGTGGCGTACTCGCCGCTGTTCCAGGTGCTCGCGGGTCTCGCGGAGGTCGGTGCGGCGCTCGCTCTGCTGTGGCGGCGCACCGCGCTGATCGGTGCGCTGCTTGCGATCGCTGACATGGCGTTCGTCGTGGTGCTGAACCTGGGGTATGACGTGCCGGTCAAGCAGCTCTCCACAGCTCTGCTGGTGATGGGCGCGATCGTTCTGCTGCCGTGGATCCCGCGGCTGGTGCGTTCGCTGCTCTCCCACGGCGAGGTGGGGCGCGGCCCAGTGCCCACGCTCGTGCCCTGGCGGCCGCTTGCCCACATCACCGACGTGCTCGGGCCGATCACTGCCGTCGTGCTCATCGCAGTCGGCAGCTGGATGATCAGCAGCCAGCTACACGCCCCCACGCAGAACAACGCCACCCCGGCTGGGGTGTGGAGCGTCGCGTCGGATACGGCCAAGCCCGCTGCGCAGCTCAGCGAGGACGAGCGCTGGCAGAAGGTCGCCTTCGGGAATCAGGAAGGCTCCTTCGGGGCTCGGGTACAAGTCCGGCTCGCGAACGGTGAACTGAAAGAGGGGCGATACGAGCGGACGAGCCCGACCACGATCACCGTCGAGCTGCATGACCAGCGGGTCGAGGGGCAGACGGTGCAGGACTGGATGGAGTCCCCCGCTCAGGAGCTGACCCTCACCGTCGATGAGCAGACAGACGGCACCCTGCACATCACCGGCGACGGCGTCGACCTGGTCCTCGCACCCGATGAGAGCGGGCGGCTGCTGCACGACCGGGGATTCAGCTGGTCGCCACGGCCGGACGATCCCTTCAATCGCTGAGAACCGGTGGCCGTCCAGGTCGGACGCAGTGTCACGCTCGTTCGTCGGACCCCTCGCCTAGGGTGGTGGATACCGGCTCAGAGGAGCCTGCGACCTGCGACGAAGGAGTTCGATGCGCATCGAGTTCGGCATGCACCTGGACGGCGCCGCCTGGGCTGAGGGCGTCGTGCGCACGGGCCCGCATGGGCTCGTCCGCATCCTGCAGGATCGTCTCGCACTCTCTCGACCCGCCCTCGAACCGGCGGTGCGCATCGCCCGGTATGCCGCTGCAGTCCGGGCGGCTGATCACCCATGGCCGCGCTCATCCTTCGCCCGCGACCCGTGGGCAACGGCGGCAACCATGCTGCGCTGGCGCGATGACGCGGTGATCGCCGGGGCCTCCCTCACCCCAACTCCGGACCTACCCGAACGGATCGCCGCCCTCGCCGCGATCGAGCAGCATCTGCCGCCAGACGCGGCCGGATTCGCCGATGATCTGCGCGAGATCGTCGAGCACCTGGAGGCGGAGTCCGAGTGGCCGCTCGGCATCGAGGAGCTGCTCCTGCACGAGGAACCGACGGCACTGCCTGGACTGTGGTCCCGCCTGATCGCGGCGCTCACCGCCCACGGGGTGCCGCTGCGTGTCTACGCCGCCCCCGGGCGGAACCCGGAGCTCACCATCATCGAGGCAGAGGACGAGGCCAGTGCCGCCGAAGCCGCAGCCCGGCACCTGCGTGGGCGTGACCCGTCCAGCCCGCTGCAGATCCTCGCCACCTCGGACACCATCGCCCTGGACCACGAGCTGCACCGCCGTGACCTGCCAGCTCTCGGCGTGGCCGAGCCGTCGGCGGATCGTGCCGCCCTGCAGGTGCTGCCCCTGTACCTCGCGATCACCACCGCGCCCGTCGACGTGCAGCAGGTCGCCGCGTTCCTCGACCTGCGTGTAATGGACGCGCCCGAAGGCGCCGAGGACCATGTCGGGCTCGTGCCCGCCCCAGCGCGAAGCCGTCTCCAGCAGGCTCTCGCGCAGGAGCCCGGCATCGGCGGTCCCGCCTGGCGCACCGCCGTCACCCATCTGCTCACCCAGGCTCGCCTCTCCGACGGCGCCCGCGACTTCCTGCGCGCCCTGTGCGACGCAGTCGCCACCCCACTGCCCGCTCAGGCCGTCACCCCTGATCGTCTGCGTATCCTGCTGGAGCCGCTGGACCGCCGCCTGCGCGGCCTCGCCCAAGGCACCGGGCATCCGCTGCGCGCCGCCGCCCACCTGCAGACCGTCCTCGCCGTGCTCGACGCCCTCGACGACACCGCCCCACTGCACCCCCGCGAGATCACCCAGATCCTGACCGCCGCCGGCGGTCGCGCCGCCTCCCCCCTCGCGGGAGCCGAGGCCAGCCGAGCATGGCGGGTCTGCACCCGTCCCGCCCAGCTGCTCCCGCTCGATGGGGACGTGCTGTGGTGGGGCGCCGACCGCGACACCGCCACCGGCGGTGAGATCACTTGGGATGCACCCGAGCGGGCGGCCCTCGAGAGCCTCTGCGCTCGTCTGCCCGCCGCCACGGACCTCGCGGCACTGGCCACGAACGCCGGGCTGCGTGGCCTGCACGGGGCGCGCCGTCTGCTCGTGGTGCGTACCCGCCGTCGGCTCGAGAAGCCCACCGCCCCGCACGCGCTCCTCGCCCATCTGGCGGCAGAGCGCGCCGCCGACGGGGAGGGCGTCAGCGACGTCCTGGACCGGCTCACGATCCCTGTCATCCGCACTCTTCACGGCGACATGGCCGAGGTGGCGGGCTCCCGCATCCCGGTGACAACGTCAGCACCAGCACAGATCGCACCCAGGCCGAAGGACCTCACGAAACGGGCCGCACCGGCCCCGCACCTGATGCCGCGCAGACTGTCCTACAGCCAGGCTGAGGACCTCATCGGCTGCCGCCAGAAGTGGACCTATCGCAACGCGCTGCGGATCCGCCCAGCCGCTGCCTCCACCGTCCCCACCGGGAACCAGATGATCGGCACGCTCGTGCACGCGGTGGTCGAGTCCCTCGTCGACACCGCACCCGAGGAGGGCCGTATCGGGGCGCCCACCCCGGAGCGGATCCGGCAGGAGATCACTGCGCTCGTGCCGCGGCTCGCCTCCGAGCTGGAGCTGCCCGGCCGCGAGGTCGAACTGGCCGATATGACCGAGCGGGCAGTCCGCACCCTCACCGAGTTCTTCCACCGCCTCGCCGACGCGGGCATCACCATCACCGCGGTCGAGTCCGCCTTCGAGGAGCCTGTCACCCTCACCCTGCACGGCCGCCCCGAGGCGATCCCCTTCGTCGGCTTCCGCGACGTGCTCGGTGAGAGCGCCGACGGTCACCGGTTCGTTATCGACCTGAAGTGGACGTACGCCGCCGCGAAGTACCCGGACCTGTTCGACACCGGGGAGGCGCTGCAGCTGGCGTCCTATGCCTGGTCGCTGCATGACCCCGACGCCGAGGTCGGCTACTACCTGCTGGCGCAGGGCGAGTTCGTGGCGGCGAACCCCGCCCTGGATCCGAACGGCCGCACCCGCCTGGACGTCGACGGTCTGTGGGAGCGTGGTCGGCGTGGCATCCAGGAGGCGCTGGAGGCGATTCTCGATGGCGAGGTCTCCGCCCGCAGCGGCCAGATCCTGCTGGACGCAGGCCAGGATCTCGCGACCGACCGCTCCGCGGCCAAGAAGACCTACGCCACGGCCCGCGACATCGCCCGCGACCAGAACGCACTGGTGGTCGATGCGCGCTGCGATTACTGCGACTTCTCGCTCCTGTGCGGTCTGAGAGGGGATCGTTCATGACGTTCACCGTGATCAATGCGTCGGCCGGATCCGGCAAGACATACACACTCACGCACTCGCTAGCCGATCGGATCGCCGCGGGACTGGACCCCTCGCAGATCATCGCCACCACCTTCACGGTGAAAGCCGCCCAGGAGCTCGCCGGCCGGATCCGCTCCACGCTGCTGGACCGCCGCCAGGTGGAGGAGGCCCGCGGGATCGACTCGGCGCTGATCGGCACCGTCAACTCGGTGGCGGGCCAGCTCGTCACCGAATACGCCCTGGACGCGGGGATCTCCCCCGATGTGCAGGTGCTCGACGCCGACGCGCAGAAGGCCGCTTTCACCGCAGCCATCTCCCGCACCGCCGCGACCGCGGGCGCTACCCGTAGCGACCTGCTCGCCCGCACCTCCCACGACGGGGCCGAGGACGACACCTTTTCGCGCAAGCAAGCGTGGATGGCGCGGGTCCGGGGCGTCGCCGACGTGGCTCGCACGAATTGTCTGGACGCCGACGCCCTGCGTGCCGCCGTCGACGCGTCCTGGCAGGCGTACCGGGAAGCTGCCGAGCTGCCCGACCCGGTGCCTGACCAGCGGCCGCGCTGGCTGCACGAGTTGGAGGCGCGTATCGCCGACCTCGCCGCTCAGCTGGAGGCCGGAGAGGTCGCACCCCGCAGCGTCAACAAGACCCAGAACGACCTCTCAACGCTGCGCTCCCTGCACCGCACCCTGGCAAAGCATGACCGCGCCCCGTGGGAGACCTGGGTGAAGATCGCCGACGGCACCTTCGGTGCGGTCGCGAAGAAAACCCTCGCACCGCTGTCGGAGGAGATCGCGGAGGCACTCCCTGCCGACGCTGCCTGGCAGCGGGACGTCCGCGATCTCATGGAGCTGGTGCTCGGCACAGCCGCCCATGCGCTGGAGGACTACGCCCGGTTCAAGGCTGACCTGGGCCTCATCGACTTCATCGACCAGGAGGTGCAGGCTCTGCGGCTCCTGCAGACCTCACCGCGGGTGCGCGCCTCCGTCGCCTCTCGGTTCCGGCTGCTGGCGGTCGACGAGTTCCAGGACACCTCTCCTGTACAGCTCGCCCTCTTCCTCGAACTGTCCCAGCTCATCGAGGACAAGATCTGGGTGGGCGACCCGAAGCAGGCGATCTACGGGTTCCGCGACGCTGACCCGCGCCTCATGCAGGACATCATCACCGCCCTCGAATCCGGCGGCACCATCTTCGGGCAGGGCGAGGTCACCAACCTGTCCGAGTCCTGGCGCTCCGCCGCCCGCCTCGTGGACTTCTCCAACGCCGTGTTCACGCCCGTGTTCGCGCAGATCGGGATGCCGCCGGAACGGGTGCGCCTGGCGATCCCCGCCCAGCGGGCCACAGAGGCAGAGGGCGGCTGTCTCGAGGTGTGGGAGGCGCAGAAGTCCCGCGGTGGTGCCCTCTCCGCCGCCAAGCACGCCGCGATGATCGCTGAGCAGCTGCGAGTCCGAATCGAGGGCGGCACGATGGATCCCGGCCGCACCGCCGTGCTGGTGCGCAAGGGATCCGAGCGGGACGCCGTCATCGCGGCACTGCAGGCACGCGGCGTGCCCGTCGCTGGTGCCGCCCATACGCTGCGGGACACCCGAGAGGCACAGATCATCCGGGCTGGCCTGTCAGCGGTTCTGGACGCCTCCGACACTCTCGCCCTGACCGAACTCGTCGTGCTGCTGGAGGACCACAGCGCGCACGACACCTGGTTCGCGGACCTCATGGCCGCCGAGGACCGTGACGCCGTGTTCGCCACCTGGTGGCAGGACGACGCCCTCGCGGGACTGCGTCGCGTGCGCCGCGCCTGCATCGGCTTCACACCGCAGGAGATGATCCAAGCGCTGATCGACGCCCTCGACCTGCCGCAACGGATCAAACGCTGGAGCGAGCAGTCCGCGCGGCGCCGCTCCCTGGACGCCCTGCTCGCGCTGGCCGCCCGATCCGCCGAGCGCCGCCGGGCCGAGGGCGCCCCGGTGACGCTGTCGGGGCTGCGCGCCGACCTGGATGCCTGGGAGGACGGCCCCGATCTGGAGGACCTGCCCGACGCCGTCTGGGTGGGCACGATCCACGCCGCGAAAGGCCTGGAGTGGGACCACGTCGTCACCTACCTGCCGGCGAAGGCGAAGACCTACGACCACAGCTGGGGCGTGCTGGTGCGCTCCCCTGACGGGGTCGACGTGACCGCCCCGCTGCACGGCCGCGACCTGCTGTTCTGGCCGAAGCTGGCGGTTCCGGCCGAGACCGGCGAGCACCTGGCCTCCTCCGCCTTCGCCGCGGGCCGCGCCGCCCGGGAGACAGAGGAGGCGGCCCGGGTTCACTACGTGGCCCTCACCCGGGCGGCCCGCACCGGCGTGCTCGCCGCCGCCGGATCCCGCACCGTCCTGAACGACCTCATCGTGGACGGCGCGAAGGACGGCGCGACCGAGCTTGTGCGCTGGACGTCGAGCGACGTGCGCGTCGCAGGATCCGCTGAGTCGATCCCGGCCGAGGTCACTGCGGTCGACGTCGACGAGCTTGTCGCCACGCCGCCGCGCCGCCTCGCCCCGCGCCCCGACCTGCTCGCCGCGACCGATGTGCCGCTGCGGCCCGCAGGACCGGCCCGAGACCGGATCGCGGCCCGCTTCCAGGCCTCCGCGGTCGCCTCTGCCGACGCGCTCGGCACCGTCGGCGCACCGCGCCGCATCGGCCGGGTGCTCATCGCCGGCGGCGGCCCGCAATGGGAGCGAGTGGGCGAGGCGATCCACTCCTACCTGGCGCTGCCACTGACGGCACTCAGCCCGCAGCAGAAGCAGGCCAGTGCGCAGCGGCTCGTGGAACGCTGGATGGTGGCCCGCACCGTGGACGCCGCCGTTCTGCGCGAGGCGGGCGACGCCTGGCACGCCTTCCTCGCCGCCGAATTCCCAGACACTGAGGTCCTCACGGAGCAGCCGATCTCCTGGTGGAATGACGACGCGCAAGTGATGGAAGGCTGGATCGACACGCTGCTGCGCCAGCCGGATGGCCGCATCGTGCTGGTGGACCACAAGTCCTACCCCGGGCAGGACCCCGTCGGCCATGTTCGTGCCCACTACCTGGGCCAGCTGCACACCTATGCGCAGGCGCTGACGGCCGCCGGGCTCAACCCGGACCGGATCCTGATCCATCTGCCCTTGCGCGGCGAGGTGCTGGAGGTGACTCTGCATGACGGCGCAGTCCCGGCCACCGAAGCTCTCGCCTCGCCTCAGCCCGCCATCGCTCCGGACCCAACCGCCTCCAGCTGCCAAGAGCCGGACCCAGCCGCCGCCCCAGGGACCCCATCCCCGGCCGATGACCCGCAGGAGACGCTCTGGTGAACGACGCTCAGCTGACGCCTCTGGTCGAGATGGCAGAGGCGCTCCTGGACGCCGCCCGCCGCGATGGGCGCCGACGGATCCTCGGAATCACCGGCGAGCCCGGTGCCGGCAAGTCAACACTCACCGCGCACCTCATCGAGGCGCTGGGTCCCCAGCTCGCCTGTGCCGTGCCGATGGACGGATTCCACCTGGCCGATGCCCCGCTGCGCAGACTCGGCCGACTGTCCCGCAAAGGCGCACCCGACACCTTCGACGCCGACGGCTACGTGCATCTCCTGGACCGCGTGGCCGCGGCGCGACCGGGAGAGCGATCCATCTGGGCCCCCAGCTTCGAGCGGGATCTCGAGCAGCCGCTCGCTGGCGCCCTGGAGATCCCATCCCACGTCGCACTCGTGATCACCGAGGGCAATTATCTGCTGCTGGATACCGAACCGTGGCGGCGGATCCGGGAGATGCTGGACCAGGTCTGGTACGTGACGGTCGATCAGGCCGTGCGGCATGAACGGCTGATCGCCCGCCACGAACGCTTCGGGAAGGATCCCGATGCGGCACGCGCCTGGGCGCTGGGGCCCGACGAGGACAACGCCCGCCTGATTGCGGCGAGCGCTGCCCGCGCCGATCGGATCCTCACGCTTCCCGCCTGAGCCCGTCACGCCAGGCGTTGTCGTCACGCTCCCCCAGCCGAGTCCGCCGCGCCGCTCGTCCCTCCTGAACTCGGCGCACCGGTCAGCTGGTTGGTTCTGTTCAGAACGGAGCGGGGAGCCCAGACGCCGCGCTCTCTCAGAGGACGCCCTGGAAGCGGAAGTGCATCGCGTGGTACGGGGTGTCCTTCGCCCCGTCGGTGGTGTTCCACTGCGAGACCACAAGGTGCAGATCACCCAGGGTCGAGCCCGGCACCACATAGGAGCCGTACAGCTGGGCCACCGACGTGTCGGACTCGGCGCCCCAGGCGCCGCCGTTCAGCAACGTGGTCTGATCCAGAACCGTGAGGTCGCTCCACGGCGCATCCATCACGATCGCGCGGATGTTGTACGCCTCCGGGTCGAAGAAGGTCAGCAGGTACCGGCCGTCGAGCTCACGCAGGCACATTTCGCCGAAGCGGCCGTGCAGGACTGGTGACGGCGGCTGCCCCCATGCCCAGCCTTTCTCCGGGGTCCAGCCCCACGGCTCGTACGCCGCGGCGTCCCACAGGTTCTCGGTCTTGATGCGGAACAGGTGCAGGTCCCCGCTGCGGTACTTGGAGCAGAACATGTAGGTGAAGCCGTCGGCGTGCTTCGCCCAGGTCATGTTGTGCATGATCCCGCCCCAGGCGTCGGCCGGGAAGTTCGCGCGGGTGGGCTGCCAGGTGGCGCCGTTGTCCTTCGAGCTCCACACTTCGGTGCCCTTCAACGTGCCGAAGCCCTCCGTGCCGGAGTTCCACACGTACAGGTAGAGGATCCCGTCCACCTCGATGACGTCGGAGGGGATCTTCGTGCCCAGACCGTTGGCGTTGTGCTCGTACGGGAGCATCTGCTGCGCGGTCTCGCCACCCACGGCACCGGTGAAGCGGATCCCGTCGCGCGGATGCGAGCCGTCGGTGTACAGGCCGGTGGGCGAGCGCCAGAAGCCGGCGTTGCCCAGGCCCACGCCCGCACGCTCGAAGGTGTCCCCGAAGATGTACAGCACGCGCCCGTCGGGGCAGCGCACCGGGATCCCCAGGTCGGTGGCCTCCATGCGGAAGGCCGTGGTCAGCCCCGGCCCCGTAATCGGGCCGATGCGCGTGGTGGTGCCAGCGGCCTGGGCGGCCGGGGCCCCCATGCCCCCTGCACCGGCAATGCCGACAGCGCCCAGGGCGCTCATCGCGCCGAGCCGCCACAGATCGCGTCGGCTCGGGTGTGCGTGACGCTGCGTGGCCTGGGCATGGCCGTGGTGCAGCGCGCGGCGCGACGATGCCGCGTACGCACCGGCGGTGTTCTCAGCGAACGGCATCAGGGTGGGCTGGGTGCTCATGGAATGACTCCTCGCGGGGCGACGACGTTGGGTTGATGTACGGGAGCGGCGTGCGACACCGTGGCGTTCCACCAGTGACCCGCTCAGCTCCCAGCGACCGCTTTCACGATCAGCGGCCCCGCCGCGCTCTCATGCAACGGCGGGACCGCAACCCCACACCCCCAGGAAATCCCTCTGCCTGCTGTGCGCACAAGGGCACCCGGATAGCACCTTCGTGCCGATCTCGTCGCGAAGCAGTACCTGCGTCCATCACACGGCTCCGCGTCGGCACCTTCGACGCAGGCACTCGGCAGACGAATCCGTTGTCAGGCTCCCGTTCGATGTGTCACCGGGCGAACACGTCAGCAGCCACACGCACTCCGGTCACCGAGAGAGCATCAGCTGCAACCCGGGACCATCGGCTCCAGACATGCCTTGGTACAACGACGTGAGCGCGTCGTCGTACGGTCTCTCCCCTTGAGTGACCTCCAGCTCGATGATGACCAGATCATCCTCGATCTCGAGCGAGTCGATCTGTACCGCTGGCCCCGACATCCACGTGCCCGCGGCTTGTTCGATGGTGTCGGCAAGCTCCTGAGGGTCACCCGTTGCCCGCACGGCGCCGCGCGTGGTGACATCGGGGAAGCCGTCCAGCTCGCTCATCCACAGGTAGCTGGAGTACGGCTCGTCAGGGCTCTCCCGCCAGAGCCCGCGAGCAATGTGTGCGCCGGGCAGGTCGATGGCGTCGAGCATCTCCTGCAGACCCAGATCCTCGGGCGAGAGTGGGTTCCGTCCATCGATGCTCTCCAGGGAGTCCTCCGACGTGAACACGAGGTCGCCGCACACGGCGCCGATCGTCGCCGGAACGAGTGAATCTGCCGGCGCGGGCAGACCTGCGCGCTCCAGCAGGTCGCTATCGGGCCTCAGGAGGTCACCGTCGCGCGTATATGCCGCGGAGAGCATCTCCTCAACCAGATCCAGTTGGTCCCCGGCGCCTTCCATCACCGTGACGCGGGCAGGCGGGTTCATCACGGTGAGGGCCTGTGAGCAGGTGCGGATCTGTTCAACCTGATACCAGGGCTCCAGATCGTCCAGATCCGCCGCATTCCCCAGAAGGCTGCCGTTGCCCGTGACCGGATCGGAGATCGTGACCACCTTCAGCCGATTCACCTCGGGCGAAGTACCGGCGCCAAGAACAGAACCGGAGCTCAGGTCCAGCTGCTCGACGATCGCCGCTGGTCGAGTCCAGTTCACCGAGAGGACCCCTTCGTCGGTATACAGCGACGAAGGCAGACGCGTGAGCATCTGCGCCGGCCCCTGACCGCCACCGACGAACGGCAGGTTCCGTACCCCCGGGAGATCTGCGATCCGTCCGCACCCGCTGAGCGCAAGCAGGGATCCCAGGGCTGCCCCACCCACCACACTCCGACGTGTCATCGCGCCCCCGGGTCGCGAAGGTGCGGTCTGCTCATTCCGAGCACGAAAAGGGCCGAAGGGAGAGCGCGCCGTATCCATTCCCCCATCGTACGGATGTGTTCACGGCTCGTGGCACCGGAGAGGAAACTCGTTCAATCTGCCGCTGGATACACCGCACCCAGCGGAAGACCCCTGGAGCAGAGGAGCGGCTGGGACCAGCGAAAACATACAGACCTCCGGTGTCATGGGGAGCTCTCCCCCAGTAGGTCTCCCCGGTGACTTCTCCCCATCGCCATGTACGAAACTCCCGTCCACAATCCAGGTATAGATATCGCCGACGCAACGGCGCGAGGAAAGGAACAACCATGACCTTCTGGGGGGCCGATACCAACCAGCTCACCGCCCACGGCGGGCTCTGCACTGCGCAGGCGCAGCACCTCGGGCAGATCGCAGCGCAGCTGCACACCACCGTCGTCTCAACCGACTGGACCGGCCCCGACGCCGAACGGTTCCGCAACGACGCGCACCGTCTGCTCACCGGCGACGTCGCCCAGCTCGTCGGCCGCCTGCTGGAGACCGGGAAACAGCTCACGCGCGAGGCCGAGGCACAGGACCTCGCCTCACAGGCCGACGGCTCGAGCGCTGGCAGCACAGACAGCACAGGCAGCACAGACCGCCCCGGCCTGCCGAGCCCCGGTGGTCCCGCCGACGAGCTGGGCGACGTCGCCGGTGAGCAGACGGTGCGCGTCGTTGCGGAACCGTTCGGCGTCGGGGCCGGTCCAGTCGGTTGAGACGACGGTGGTGTGCAGNCTCTCCACCGGGTGGCTCCTGGCCCGCTCCAGATTTGTAAAAGAGACCGCCCCCTACCCCGGCTACCCCGACGACCAGGAGGTCATCTACTACGACGGCAAACGGCTGCCGCGCCCCGACGCGGGCGACCCCTCGCAGTGGACGGGCGAGCCCCCGTACCGCATGTACATCGACTACACAGGCATGTATCCGCCACTGCGGCACCCTAACGATGTCCGCGAGCTGTCGCCTGCTGAGCTCGGCGCCACCATGGATCCAGGGAACCCCGACATGCCGGGCCTTCCCACGCGGAAGCTCACCTCACAGGTCACGCCAGGTGTCGACCTCTTGAGCCGGCGAGCGAACGTCGATCTGAACCAGCTGCCCTTCAACCCGCAGCTCTTCGACTACTCGGATCCGCAGGTCGGGCAGCGGATCGGTGACCTGGAAGTCATCGAGAAGCATGACGATGGCAGCATCACCGTTTTCAACCGCGGGCAGATGGTCCGGATGGAGCCGGGCGCTCCCCTCCCTGGCCAGTACGATCAGGAAGTCCGCGACATCATGCAGAAGAGCTATTCGCCGTGGAACACGGCGGGCGGATATCAGGCACTCAGACCATTCGAGATCCGGCCAGATGGCACCATCGTCCAGAAGACGCTCGGTGGCAATGACGTCGAGCTTCCGCCGGGCGCAACCCCCGAAATGATAGGTGTCGGACCCCGCGCCGGCGTGCAGACGGCGGCCTACTACCCGGTCGAAGAGGAGGTCTACGAGGCGCCGCCCATCCCGTACCCGCTGCCGAAGACCCCGAACCCGACGCTGCCGGGTGCACGCCGCTGATCTCTCAGCCGACGGGTCCGTGCCTGGCCGGTCCGTGACCGGTCAGCTGCTGCGAGTCTGCGTCGATTCCCGCTCCACGATCCGCGGCCGCAACAGGGTGGTGGATGGCTCCTCGTCGGGATTGCGCATCCGCTGGCCGAGCATCCGTGCCGCAGCCCGGCCCGTGGCCTTCACCGGCTGCTTCACCACGGAGATCGACGGTGTCACCAGTCGGGTCCACAGGTCATCGTCGGTGGCGAGCAGCGCGGGCACATCACTGCGTCCGCGCATCGCATCGAAGGCCCCTGCAGACATGCGGTTGTTCGTGACATACATGCAATCACATCGCCCACGCTGCAGCACGCCCGCGGTGAGCGTGCGACCCGAGTCCAGCCCCAGGTCGCCGCGCAGTATCTGCTCGGACGTGGCCTCCACACCGCGCGCCGCCCAGGTGTCGACGAAACCGCGCACACGGTCCTCGGTGGCCGCGAGGTCAGCGGGGCCGGTGAGCACGACGGGTCGGGTGAAACCCCGCTCGGCGAGGTGGGCCGCGGCCTGCCGCCCAGCATCCACGTTGTCGGTGGCCACCAGGTCTGTGGCGGCGCCCTCCACCCATCTGTCCACCAGGACGAGCGGGATGCGCGCTGTAGTCAGCGGCGTGAGGTCGGTGCTGCGGCCATCCACCGGGATCAGCACGACGCCTGCCACTTGTCGGCCCACGAGCTGGGCGAAGGTCTCGCGTTCAAGCTCGAGGTCATGCTCGGTGTGGGCGACGGTGACCGCATGCTTCTCATTGCGGGCGATCCGCTCGACCTCACTGATGATCTGCGTGAAGTAGGGGTTCTCCGCGTCGGGCGCCACCACCGCGATCATGCCGGTGCCGCCGCGGCGCAGGGACCGGCCCACCGCATTGGGCACATAGCCGGTGGACTGCACGGCGAGCTCGACCTTCGCGCGCAACCCCTTGTCCACCGTGGGCGAGCCGTTGATGACCCGCGACACGGTGGCGGTGGACACCCCCGCGGCGCGCGCCACGTCCAGGATGGTGGGGCGGCGCGTCGCCATCGGGGCCTCCATAGGTCAGTCCTGCACGATGTTCGCGTCTCCGCACAGGTGGACCTGCACGCCCAGACGCTCGAACATGGCTGCCTTCGCGGTCAGGGCACGGTCGGCGGCCACGGCGTCGTCAGCGTAGACGAGCTGGGCGTGGTTCGCCTTGTGGCGTCCCATGAACTGGTCCCGGGTCACACCGTGCAGCACCACGTGGGCGATGGGCCACTCGGGGTTGGTGGCCTCCTTGCGGCGGGTGGTCTCCTCGGCGGGCAGCTCGACAACCTCGCCGCGGCCCAGGTCCACGTGCAGACCGCCGTTCTCCACGTACACGCGGGACCACACGATCTGGCCGGGCTTGGAGACGCCGTTGATGGTGGAGCCGCCGGCCGGGAAGAATTCCGGACCCTGGCGCCAGCCCTCGGCGTCGGCGTAGCCGTTCCGGAAGTGGCTCGGCGGCACGGAGCCGGAGATCTCGTACACCCAGACGTACTGTCCGTCGAACTCTTCGCCCCAGCGCACGTCGTGCAGCGTGGTGGCCGGGTCCATGCCCATGGCACGCCACACGCGGTGGGTGATGAGCGCATCGACGGCCACGCCCTCATCGACCTCGTTGAAGTTCGGCAGGGCGCGGTCCTCCCACAGCACGCGGGAGCCGTCACGGGAGGTGACCGGCGGGCGCTGCTCATTATTCAGCAGCCCTTCCACCAGGTCTGACGCGGGGCAGACGTCCTTCATGCCCTGCTGGTACTGGATGCCCACGGCGTCCAGGCCGAAGTCATCGCTGATCCGCAGCGCGGCGATGTACATCTTGTACTGCCAGCGCAGCTGGTTCTCGGTGAGCTCGGTGGCCTCATCGGTGCCGAGCTTGAAGGTCATGCCTGCCTCGCGCAGCCAGGTACCGATGGCCTCGGCCTCCTCATCGGTGACGGTCTGCATCTCCGCCCAGAGCGCGGACTGTGAGAGGCGTTCCTTATAGATGCCCAGGCTGTTGAGCATTTCGTCGTCGATGATGGCGTTGTACATGCCCATGCAGCCCTCATCGAAGATGCCGATGATGGCCTTCTCCTCGCGCAGCTGGTCGGCGAGGGCGCGGCCGAGCTGCGTCTCGGGGGTGTCCGACAGGGTCGGCAGGGCTTTCACGTGGGAGGCGTCGTGCTCGAGGCGGCCGGTCTCCAGCCAGGTGCGCATGCCGTCGCGGAAGTAGTCGTCGGATCCGTCGACGGTCCACAGGCTCGAGTACTCGCGGCCCATCTTGGTCAGGCCGCCGTTGAGGTTCAGCAGGCCAACAAGACCGGGCCAGTCCGGCACGAAGTTCGCGACAGTGAGGATGGGTCCGCGGTGGTCGCGCAGACCGGCGAGCACGTGGTGGCTGTACTGCCAGTTCGCGATCGCGACAATCAGCGGGGCATCGGTGGGGATGGTGGCGAACACTTCGAGGCCCATCCGCTGAGATCGGATGAAACCGTGCCCGACCTCTGGGTCCGGTTCGAAAGCGCGGCGAACGGTGCGGCCGGTAGCCTCGACGGTCTCGGTGACCAGCTTCTCGAGCTCCTGCTGGTAGGGCCAGCTGGGGATGTTCGCGCTTTCGCGCAGGTCACCGCTGGGAATCATGTAGACGGTGCCGTCCGGCGCGGGGGCGATGTCGCGTCGCTCCGGGAGGGTGTAGGTGCGGTCGGCGGTGGCGGTCATGTCTGCTCCTTCACGGGTGGTTCTCGCGGCGCAGCGTCAACGCTGGAGGCCGGCGAGGTGGTGGGCTGTCTGCAGGGTGCTCGTGTAGAGCGAGCGGTAGTGCGGGTAGAGCTCTTCGTACAGGGCTCGCCGCTCAGGATCGGGGTGCAGCACCTGGGCTGGCGGATTCCAGGTGGCGGCACGTTCCTGGGCGGTGCCGTCGATGCCGGGAACGTGATCGGCAGCGAGGATCGCGGCGCCGTAGGAGGCTCCCACGGTGATGGTGGGCACCACCTGCTCGATGCCGGTGATGTCAGAGACGATCTGGGTCCACAGCCCGCCCTGTGTGCCGCCACCAGCGGCGATGACCCGCGTGATCGGGGCACCACCTTCGGTGAGGGCCTCCACGTTGTGCCGCACACCGAAGGCTGTGGCCTCGAGCGCGGCACGGTACAGGTGACCGCGTCCGTGGTCGAGGGTGAGGCCGATGATCGTGCCGCGTGCATCGGGGTCCTGGATCGGCGTCCGCTCCCCCGCGAAGTACGGCAGCATCAGCAGGCCGTGCGCGCCCGGTCCGGCAGCGTCGGCCTCGGCGAGCAGCTCCGGGTAGGGCGCGTCACCGGTCAGGCCCCGGATCCACGACGTGATCGCACCGGAGGTCGCCATGCCGCCGGCCAGGCAGAAGGTGCCGGGGAAGGCGCCGACGGTGCTCCACAGGGTGCGGCTGGGGATCGGCTGCGTGGCGGTGGCCACCAGGAACATGGTGGTGCCGTACATGAGCAGCAGATCCCCGGGTCGCTGGGCGTCGGCGCTGACCGCTTCGGTCCAGGCGTCGATCGACCCGGTGATCACCGGGGTGCCAGCCTCGATCCCGTCCAGCTGCTCGGCGGCCTGCGGGGTGACGTGACCGGCCTGGTCGGCGGGCCACTGCAGGCGTGGCATGGGAAGCCCGGGAGCGATGAGCTCGCACCAGGGTTCGTACCAGGCCTGCGCCTTCTGGTCGTACAGCGGCCAGCACTGGCTGGCACTGTGGTGATCCAGCACGTACTCGCCGGTGAGCCGGTACGCCAGGAAGGTCGCGGGCATGAGCAGCATGCGTGCACGCTCGTACGCATCCGGCTCATGCTCGCGCATCCAGGCGAGCTTCGGGCCGACGGCCTGCGTGGTGAGCAGGGAACCGCCGCGCTCGAGGATCGCCTCCTCACCGAGCTCTGCTGTGAGGGCGGCGATCTGCTCTGTGGCCCGCATGTCCACGCCGTACAGCGCGGCCGGGCGCACCGGTTCGCCGTCGGCGTCCGTGAGCGCCATGCAGGGCCCCATGCCCGAGACGCCGACCGCGCTCACGCGCACAGTCCGTCCGTCATCGTCCGGTGCGGTGAGCTCAGCGGTCAGGGAGCAGAACTCCTCCCACCACACGCGCGGATCCATCTCGACATGCCCGGTGCGTGGCCGCTGCACGTCGTGCTGGCGTGTGGCGATACGCAGGATGGTGCCGTCGGCGCCCACCAGCACGCCCTTGGTGCTGGAGGTGCCGACGTCCACCGCGAGGATCGCCTCGGGGGCGTCCGTGCCGCTCATGGCGCTCAGTCCTGTGGTGTCTCGGAGGCCGGGCCGGTGGGCACGTGGGGGCCAGGCCCGGTGCCCAGGAAGACCTCCATGGAGTCGAAGTCCGGGGCCGACGGGCGCGTGGTCGAGGGGCGATCGAGGTAGAAGAAAGCGGTCGAAGCGATGTCGTCACGCAGCGGCTTGTAGCGGCCAGCGGACTTCCAGCCGAGCGCCTGGATATCGACCTTCGGCAGGCCCTTCGTGAAGTGAATCGGATCGGCCACGTGCCAGCGGTACATACCGAAGCGCTGCTGGGACACGTACAGGCCGTCGGGGCGAATCACCTGCGGCATACCCAGGTATGGGGTGGTGAAGGCGGTGTAGCCCTCGCCGGGGATGTCGAAGTTCCAGGCGCCGCCGAAGTAGTCCTCGGTGCCGGTGCCGGCGATCGTGGGGTACTCCGTGTCGTCGTCCATGTAGAACTTGATCTCGCCTTCTCCCCACCAGCCATTGGAGTTCACGCCCCAGGCGATGTAGGTGCCGACGTAATGCCCCTGCCCTTCGATGCCCTCGAGCAGCACATGCGGGGTGGCTTCCTCGAGCGGATCCGAGCGGCGCCACTGGGCATGGAAGTAGGCGTCCTCGCTGTGGTCACCACCGAGCTCGTAGGTCACCTGGTAGTACACGACCGCCTCCGCATTGGAGGTGTTCTCGATGGTGAGGCGGGCTCCTTCACGGAACGGCATCGGCCAGTAGGAGTTGAAGCCGCCATGCGGGTTCGCGGCGATCATCTGCGAGTCGACCTGGGCGAACACACCCCAGCCGTTGCAGAAGAAGTCACCGTAGGGCACCTCGACAGCGGGTTCCTCGCTGCCGTCCCAGTAGGCGCGCAGCACGAGGGTGCGCCAGTGGTCGGTATGGGTGGTGACCCAGATGTGGTTGATCACGCCAGCGCCGGAGATGTCCGCGATAGTGAAGGTCTCTCCCGGCTTCACAGCGACGCTGGGCGAGATCTTCCACCCCGTGCCCAGGTCGCGACCGGGAGCGGCGCCGGTGCCCTCGGTGGCCTTCGCGCCGCCACCGACGGAGCCATCGAAGTTCTCGGGGCTGATGGAGCGGGTCTGCACGGAGCGGAGTCGGGCGAGCGGGAGGGGCGAGATGAACGACATGGGGCTCTCCTCAACAGGGGATCAACGGTGATCACGTCGGTTGGCAAACGTTTTCTAGCACGATACGGTCACAGCCGCCGCATCGTCAACGGCTCGCCAGCCCCAATCTCCATTCCGCCTGACCAGCAGGGAAAAGCCCTGGCGACGAGCGGGCACGCAAGGACCAAAGCCTTGACACCGGCCTGCGACGGTTCCTAGCGTAAGGAAAACGATTTCAGCTAGTGGGGATCTCTCCGCGCCCGCCTCAGCGCGACACTGTGGTGCGACTGACGGGATCGGACCCCTCAACCGGTGCACTGTCGCACCTTCGGAAGGACACGTCATGCGCAGAAGGACGTTCATCGGCTCGGCAGCCGCAGCTTCGACCGCGGCTCTTTCCCTGGCGGCCTGCGGCAGCGGCACGCCGGGCGAATCCAAGGAGGACCCGCGGGCGAAGGGCCGCACCACCGTGGAGTTCTGGGGCGGAGTCTTCACCACCCCGGAGAACGCCTGGTACGAGAAGATCGTCGAGGACTTCAACAACGCCCAGGACGAGGTGTTCGTCAAGCACCAGGTCGTCCCCGGCGATGCCTGGGATCAGAAGCTGAAGGCCGCGCAGGCCGCCGGCAACGCCCCGGATATGTACGTCTCCCCGGGCCGCCTGGACACCGCAGCCCGCACCGGACTTCTCTACGACATCTCGGACCTGTTCAGCGACGGCGTGCTCGACAAGATCACCGACTCCGCCAAGGAGGTCTGCCAGTACCAGGGCAAGTGGTACGGCTTCCCGCTGCTGGTGGAGCCGCAGATGACCCTGTACTGGAACAAGGAGCTGTTCGAGAAAGCGGGACTGGATCCGGAGAAACCGCCGACGTCCTGGGACGAGATGTACGAGGCCTGCAAGAAGCTCGCCCCGGTGATGAGCAACGGCGAGTTCCCCCTGAACACCGCCGTGGATTCGGGCACCTTCGGCTGGACCACAGTTGCCGCGCAGATGCACGTGGCCGGCCACCTGCCGATCTCCGATGACTGGTCAACGGCCGACGCCAAAGACCCCAAATACGAAGAGCTCATCACCTTCTACAAGACGCTGCAGGAGAACAGCTGGATTCCGCGCCAGGCGCTCGGTGCCGGCAACTCCGCGCAGCCCTTCGGCGAGGGCAAGGTGGCGATGATGTCGCAGGGGTCCTGGGGCATGTCGGAGATCGCCGCCGACTACCCGGACATGGTGGAGAAGACGGGCATGGCCCCGTGGGTGCAGTCCGACGGAGACATGTCGACGTCCGTCTCAACCGTCGGCAATATGAAGTGGGTCATCGACGCGAAGGCGAAGGAGCCCGAGGCCACTGCGAAGTTCTTCGAGTGGGTGCTCGGCGGCGACCCGGAGGTGCTCAAGCCCTTCTTCGTCGACACCAAGTTCACCAAGGCCCCCGCTCGCGACGAGGTGACCGAGGTGGTCAACGCCGATCCCGGCGCGAAGGACGCGCACTGGTCCGACGTGGTCTTCAACGAGGTCGTGCCCGCATCGATCCCGGAGGCCCGCTATCCGTGGGACGTGAACCTGGCGATGGGCGATGCGATCCAGGCCGGCATGCTCGGCGAGATGTCCCCCGCCGACGCCCTGGCGAAGGCGCATGAGGAGATCCAGAAGGTCATCGACCGCGAGGGCCTCAAGGAGATCCGCGCCGAGATGGACGCCTGAGCCGCGCCCACGGGACCACGAGAAAGGACAGGCGATGACAGCGCAGGCTACGCCCCGGCGCACGACGCCACATGTGCATCCGAGCCGCACACGGGACACCGCAATGGCATACATCATGCTGGCCCCGGTGCTGATCCTGCTGTCGATCTTCGTTGTATGGCCGACGATCCAGGCGATCTACCTGAGCTTCTTCGACTGGAGCTTCTACACCGAGAGCGAATTCGTCGGCTTCAAGAACTTCACGGACGTCTTGAGTGACGACCAGTTCTGGAACGCGATCAAGCGCGGCCTGATGTTCGTGCTGATGACGACGCCGGTCAGCCTGATCCTGTCCTTTCTCGTGGCCACCCTCGCGGTATCGGTCTCGCGCCGCGTCTCCACGGCGCTGAAGGTCAGCATCTACATCCCGTCGGTGATCTCCGGTGTGATCGCCTCGATCACCTTCGTGCTGATCTACGACTACTCCGGCGGTCTGCTCAACGCGGTCATCAACCTGTTCGGCATCCAGAACCAGGCGTGGCTCGGTGATGCGAAATGGGCCCTGAGCGCCATCGCCGTGCCGGCGGTCTGGCTGGGCATGGGCATCACCACCCTGATCATGATCGCCGCCATGCTCGACATCCCGGAGAGCTTCTACGAGGCAGCCGACCTCGAGGGCGCCAACTGGTTCCAGAAGACGATCTACATCACGATCCCGCAGATGAAGAACGTGATCCTGTTCCTGCTGATCACCGGTTTCGTCGGCGCGATCCAGCAGTTCGAGCTGCCGCTGGTGATGACCGGCGGTGGCCCGAACCGCGCCACCGAACTGCCGAACCTCTTCATCTTCAACCACTTCCGCGGAGACGCGTACGTCGGCTACTCCATCGCAGCCGCGCTGCTGCTGTTCATCGTGCTCGGAACGATCTCCTCGGTGATCTTCCGCGTCGTCAACTCCGAGAAGCTGGTCGATTGATATGTCCGCACCCACCACTGCACCCCACTCCCCCGCCGCCGGGCCCGAGGCGGGCATCCTCGACCGCGATGACGCCAAGGCGATCCGTGCACGCGCACGTCGGCAGAAGATGCTGAGCCCCCGCTGGATCCTCACCTCCCTCGTCAAGGCCCTGTTCAGCGCGATCATCATCGGCATGGCGCTGTTCCCGCTGGCGTGGATGGTGATCTCCGGATTCAAGCTGCGCACAGAGGTGGTCCGCACCCCGT
This sequence comes from Brachybacterium timonense, assembly GCF_900258505.1. Taxonomy (GTDB): domain Bacteria; phylum Actinomycetota; class Actinomycetes; order Actinomycetales; family Dermabacteraceae; genus Brachybacterium; species Brachybacterium timonense. The sequence goes on along the minus strand of NZ_LT984895.1, from coordinate 608,001 downwards.
TCCAGTTCTTCCCCGACGTATGGCGCTGGGAGAACTACGCGCAGATCCTGCAGGACCCGTCGTTCCTGCGCACTCTCGCGGTGACCGGCTTCGGCGCCGTCATCTTCACCGCCTGCTCGATCGCCGTGAACTCGATGGCCGCCTACGCCTTCGCGCGACTGGAGTTCAAGGGCAAGCGCATCGTGTGGCCGCTCGTGCTGGGCACCATGTTCATCCCCGGCATGACGATCCTGCTGACCAGCTTCATCGTGGTCACTCGCCTGCACATGCTCGACACGATCGCCGTGCTGATCCTGCCCGGCATGGCAGCGGCCGGTCAGATCTTCTTCGTGCGCCAGTTCTACCTCAACATCCCCTCCAGTCTGGAGGAGGCAGCCGTGGTGGATGGCTGCGGCCGCTGGGGTGTGTACCTGCGGATCTTCCTGCCACTGTCCAAGGCGCCGTTCGTGGTGGTGGGCATGACCAGCTTCATGGGGTTCTGGAACTCCTACGTGTGGCCGATCATGACGATCACCAGCCCCGACCTGTTCCAGGTGCAGCAGTACCTTGCGGCATTCCGCTCCGAACGCGCCTCCGAACTGGGGCTGCTGATGGCCGGCTCCGCCTGCGCTGCGGCCCCGATCATCATCATCTTCCTCATTTTCCAGCGCCAGATCATCGCGAACATCAAGATGGCGGGGCTGAAGTAGAACCCTCGTCCGGCCTGGTCAGCCACCGATTAACGCCCCACAGCCAGCTGCAACCCCACACTGCACGAGAGCACGAGAACGTCCCACCGCCCGACCTATTGGAAAACACCACGAGGTGATCACCATGCAGGCACGACGACGCACGATTCTCGCCGGAGGCGCTTTGCTCGCCGCCACGATGGCGGCGGGACTTCCCCGCTTCCCTCAGGCGCGGGCTGACTTCGCCGGCGGCGATGGTCCACCGAAGACCACCTGGGGAGGCACCGCACAGCTCACCCCCTTGCCGGAGCACTACACGACGTCCGACGGTGACCTGTGGCCCACAGCCTGGTCCGCCGACGGAAACCTCTACTCCGCCTGGGGTGACGGACACGGCTTCGGCAAGGGGTTCGTGGACATCGGCGTCGCACGCATCACCGGAGACGACCCCGGTTCCCTCAGCGGGGAGAACCTCGCGGTGGCGGATGAGGTGATTCCGCACCCGTGGACGCCGAACACGACACGGAAACCCACCGGCATGCTCGCTGTGGGCACGACTCTCTACCTCGCCGTCCAGGATCTCTCCTTCGACTTCAACGAAGCTCCGGCCGCGACGATCGCGAAGTCCACCGACTCCGGGCGCACATGGACAACCGATACCGCGAAGCCGATGTTCGCCGACGGTGTGTTCACCACGATCTGGTTCGCCGACTTCGGCAAAGGCGGCGAGTGGAGTCATGACCGCTACGCCTATGCGTACGCGCTCGACCACAACTGGCGGGGGCAGGACGCCGTCTATCTGGCCCGGGTCCCCAAAGACAAGGTCGACGTCCGCGGCAAGTGGGAGTTCTTCACCGGGGTCGGTAAGAAGGGCAAGCCCACCTGGTCGAAGAAGATCGAGGAGAAGAAGCCGGTCCTCGAGGATCCGCGGCGCAACTACAACAACACCTTCATCGACACGACCCCCGGGCAAGAAGGCGGCATCATCTCCCAAGGCGGCACGCTGTACAACGCACCGCTGGACCGCTACATCCTGTCCGCCTGGACCTGGGGCTCGCACCAGTTCTATGAGGCACCAGCCCCGTGGGGACCGTTCCATGAGCTCTCGTACCACGACTTCACTCGGTCCGCCAAGGAAGATGTGCAGCACTGGGGCTATGGCGTCTCTCTGATGTCGAAGTTCTTGTCCGCAGATGGCAAGACCATGCAGATGCAGTCCAACCTGTGCTGCGGCATTCCTGATCCGAACCCCGCATACAACTTCAATCTGCGCACGTACCACATCGAACCGCTGCGCGATGAGACCCGCACGGTGCCGTCCGACGACGACCTCGCGCGCGACCCCGACGCGGTGCCGATCGCGAAGTCGGTGTTCACCGCTGATCCTTCGCCCCTCACCGACGGCACAGGCGAGACGTCATTGACCGACTGGGACAACGAGGTCAAACAGCTCTCCTGGTGGGGCGTCGAATGGCCGTTCACGCAGCGGGTGAACTCCTTCACCTTCACCACCGGTGATGTGGCCAAGGACGGCGGCTGGTTCGACGACGTTCCATGGGTCGAGGTCCGTCGTGACGGCGAGTGGAAACCCGTTGAGGGCCAGAGCATCGATCCGACGTTCACGCCGGGCGCTGAGGCCGGAAAGCGTGCGACGTACACCGTGGCGTTCCCCGCCGTCGATGCCACGGGGGTGCGCATCACGGGGCACCCGGGCGGATCGCACCGGTACAGCTCGATGTCGCAGGTGCAGGTACATCACCTCGCCGGTCGGCTGATCGACGGGGGCTTCGAGGCCACGGACAGTTTCACCGGCGCCTGGCGTTTCGACGGGCAGGCCGCACGCGGCATCGACAACGGCGACGAGCACGCCAACACCGGCAAGCGCAACGCCTGGATCCGTACCTCCGAGAAGCTCGGACAGCAGGTCATTCATCAGACCGTGTCCGTGGTCCCGGGCAGCTCCTATCTGGTCACGGCAGCTCTGCGGGCCTCGGAAGGAGTCAGCACGCTTGCCGTGGGCGCCCGGTGGGAGGGTGGAAAGAGCATCAAATCTTTCACGGCGCCCGGCACGTTCACCTATGACGTCTACAAGCACACTGTGACGATCCCAGACGGCGTGACCAGCATCGACGTTGTCGCTGGCTACAGCGCCGACGGTGGCGACCGTTTCGTCCAGATCGACGACGTCGAGATCACGACAGCGCGCTGAGCGCATCGGCCCGATCGGGGCCGCAGAGCCTGGTGTTCTGCGGCCCCGGTCCGTTGTCCCTCGACGTGACCGCTTGAGCTCTCCCGGAAGGAGACGCTGTGCCCACACTCCATCACCCTGATCCAGCACCGCGCCCAGCGGTGTCATCCATCCCCGCCGGCCGCCCCAGTCGGCGTCAGTTGCTGACAGCCGGAGCTGCAAGTGCCGCCGCAGCTGTTCCGTTGCTGTCCTCCTGCGGGGCCCGGAGCGATGACGAGCCCCTGGTGTTCTGGAACTTCTACTCTCCCGCGCCGCAGCAGGACCCCAACCTCGTCGCGCAATCCGACTGGTTCGAGGACGTCATCTCCGGTTGGAACAGCCGCAACGACCGCCAGATCTCGGCGGTCTACATGACCGGCGACCAGATGAATCAGCGCATGCCCGTCGCTTTCGCCTCCGGGGAGGGGCCCGATATCTTCCTCATCTCACCGGGCGATTTCCTGCGATATGCGAACGGCGGCGTGCTGTTCGACCTCGCTCCCTTCATGGAGCAGGAGGCCATCGACGACTTCTTTCCCGATGCTCTGCGAACCCGAACCATCGGCGACAAGATCCTGGGCCTTCCCATGGAGCAGGAGCCGCTGGCCCTCTTCTACGACCCCGCGGTGCTCGAAAAGGGCGGATACTCCGAGGGGGATCTGCCGAAGGACTGGGATGAGCTGCTCAACATCGCGGCATCCCTCAGCCGTGGCACCACCACCGGCCTGGTGCTGGATGTCGACCCCGGCTACTACCAGAACTTCACGTTCTACCCGTGGGTGTGGCAGACCGGCGGAGATGTGATCGACCCGCAGTCCCAGCGCCCGATGTTCAGTGACGACGGCCCCATTGCGGCGCTCGATCTCTACGGCCGGTCGATCGCCACCGGAGCCGCGCCTCGCACTCGGCCCGCCAACGGCGACATCGTCGGCGCATTCTCCGCCGGATACGCAGGTTTCTGGCATAGCGGTGTGTGGGACGTGGTGAATCTGCGTCTGAACGCACCGGACAAGGAGTTCGGCGTCATGCCGATGCCTGCACCTGCCGGTAAGGACACCGCCACGATCCTCGGCGGCTGGGCATGGTGCGTGAACGCCCGCGGACGGGACCCCGAGGCCGCCGCACGGTTCACCGTGGAAGCACTCGGAAGCATGGAACCCAGCTCGATCGAGCACCTCGCGGAGTGGAACGGTCCCGTCAAAGGCAACATGCCGGCCCGGCAATCGGTGGACGACGTGATGGTGGCCAAGGACTACTTCGCCGACGAACACCAAAGAACGTTCCACGACGAGATCCTGCCCACGGGCCGCGGCGAGCCGCGTTTCCCACCGAACGTCTACAAAGCAGTCTCCGACGCCCTGCAGTCTGTTCAGCTCGCCGGGGCCGATCCCGCGGAACAGGCAGGCATCGCCCAAGCGAGCATCGAGAGCTACCTCGAGACGTACCGAGGAGGGACTCTGGTATGAGCACCACGTCTACACCAGCGCAGCCGACCGCGTCGGCTGCACCGACACGACGAACCTCCGGCACCGGTCGACACAGGACGCGACGGCAACGCCGGGAGGCACGAGTCGCGGCGCTGTTCCTCGCTCCCGATGCTGTGGGGCTGCTCGTCTTCGTGGCGGTCCCGATGCTTCTCTCTGTCGTGCTGGGATTCTTCTGGATCGACGGTTTCGGCAATTTCGACTTCATCGGGATCCAGAACTACGTCCGTATGGCGCAGGATCCGCAGTTCTGGAACAGCGCCCTGGTCACGTTCATCTATCTGGTCACGCTGGTTCCGCTCATCTTCATCGTGGGACTCGGGCTTGCCTTGCTTGTCCAGCAGCGCTTCCCCGGTGTTGCAGCGGTGCGCAGTGCCCTGTTCCTGCCCTACGTGATCTCCATCGTCGTGGTGGCGATGGTCTGGCAGTTCATGCTGACCGACCGCACTGGCGTGATCGCCTCTGTCCTGTCATGGCTGCGGATCGAGGGGATCTCGTTCCTCGGCGACCCGCGCTATGCCCTCGCGACAGTCATCGTCGTCACCATCTGGCTGCAGATGGGGTACTACATGATCATCTTCCTCGCCGGCCTGCAGGACATCCCTGCGGAGCTGTATGAGGCCGCGCGAATCGACGGGGCGAGCGCTTGGCAGCGCTTCCGTCGGATCACGCTCCCGCTGCTCGCACCCACGAGTTTCTTCGTGCTGCTGACGTCCATGGTCGCCGTCGTCACCGGCGGGCTCGACATGATCTTCGTGCTGACCAGCGGTGGCCCGGCGAACTCGACCTCGCTGCTCATCTACTACATCTACCAGCAGGCATTCCTCTTCGGAGATCTCGGCTACGCAGCGGCGATCGGTTCTGTCCTGGTGCTCTTTCTTCTGGTGATCTCCGCCGGCATGTTCTTCGCGACCCGAGGAGGTCGATTCAGCCATGACGACTGATATCGCCCTGCATACGTCCACAGCGACACGTCCACGGCGTCGTCGGCGACCGTACAGCCGCCTGTCGTGGCTGCTGTGCCTGCTCGGCGCTGTGCTCGCGTTCGTCGCCGTCTTCCCCCTCGTCTGGATGGTCATCGGGTCGTTCAAGACTGCCGAGGAGGTGAACTCCCCTGCGCTGATCCCGCAGACCTTCACCCTGGAGAACTACGTGTACGTGTTCTCGGAGGTGCCGTTCGCCCGATACCTCGTCAACAGCTTCTTCGTCTCGGCTGTCGTCACCGTCGTCTCGCTGTGGTTCCATTCGATGGCTGCGTACGCGCTGGCCCGTCTGGACTTTCCCGGACGAGAACGCATCTTCCTCGCGATCTTCTCGACGATGCTGGTCAGCGCCCCGGTGACGATCATCCCCACGTTCATCATCGTCAGGACTCTGGGCATGGTGGACAACTATGCCGGGCTGATCGTGCCCGCACTGTTCAACGCATTCGGCATCTTCCTGCTGCGGCAGTTCTACATCTCCCTGCCCGATGAGCTCGAGGAGGCTGCACTGGTCGACGGTGCGTCCTATTGGCGGATCTACTGGCGGATCATCCTGCCGCTGTCCCGCCCGATCCTCGCGGCGCTTGCCGTGTTCTTCTTCCTCGCGAACTGGAACTCCTTCGTCTGGCCGATGACGATCACCTCGGACCCGAATCTGCGTGTGGTCCAGCTCGGCATCCAGACGTTCCAGCAGCAGTACGCGGCCGACTGGAACTACATCCTGGCCGCCGCAACGGTGGCAGCGCTGCCGACGATCGCCATCTTCTTCGTGTTCCAGAAGCAGATCGTCGCCTCGATCAAGACCTCCGGCCTCAAATAGGCGCTTCTCAGACAGAGCCGGGCGTCGTGGCCGATAGGAGCCGGGAAGTGGGACAAAGAAGAGCCCGCGCTCGGAGAAAGCGAGGTGCAAAGTTCACCTCCCGACCGGGCGGGTGCACGAGGAACCCCCGCTCGACGGGAGCGGACGTCTGGCCCCTTCGACCGAGGCATCCTGCTCGCGTTGCACCTTCGACGGAGAGTTCGGACCGGAACGGGCCGAACGTCGTAGTGCTGGGCGGTTCCGTGGCAGCTCCGTTCACGGTGGGATGGGTGCGAGCCGATGCGTCGACGAAAGGATCCCCATGGCCACCGAGCGCGCTGCAGCATCTGCAGAGATGTCCCGTTCCTCTTTCCTCCGGCTCGGCGCACTGAGTGCCCTCGGCGCCGGGTCTGTCGCGGCGGGCGTCGCGGGCCAGGTGCCGCCCGCAGCGGCTGCCGGCTCCGGACCTGATTTCGGAGCGGCACGCGTGGAGCGACTCGGCAGGATCACGGGTCTGGAGATCACCGGTCGATTCGGGGCAGGCTTCACTGATCTGGGGATCACCACCCTGACGCCGGATGGCCGCATCCTTGCGCTGTTCGGCGACACCTGGGACAAGGGCGTTTTCTCCGGCGACTGGCGCTCGCCCATCGGCCTGTACGCCACGCGGCAGGAGCCGATGCGCGACAAGCTCGCCTGGGAGTCCGCCGTCGGCGGCGACTATGCGCGGCAGCTCGTTCCCTACACCCACGGGCATGAACCGGCTCTGTCCACGATCTTCCCGATCGACGTGCTCACCGTCGGCGACACGATCTACCTGTGGGTGATGCTCAACCACGGCTTCGGCAAGGTCGGCTCGACCGAGATGTGGACGAGCCGCGACAACGGCGCCACCTGGAAGCGCCACCACCTCGCACCCGGTGACGCGCTCGGACACCGTGCGCAACAGGGGACGATGTGCCTGAACCCGAAGGACGGCTTCGTCTACGTTCTCTCAAAGAACTTCAAGGGCACCGGCATGATCCTGCGTCGCGTACGCCCGGAGAAGCTGACCGATTTCTCGGCCTACGAGTCATGGGGCTTCGCCAATGGACAGTGGGCGTGGGGGAACCCGCCGTCCTTCGTGCTCACCATGAAAGCTCGTCACGTGAACTGGCGGGTCATCGACGGCGTCTGGGTGCTCACGATGTTCCTGTACGACGATCCACGCATCGACATGCTGCTGCTGGAGGATCCCCTGGCGAACATGTTCGAGGCTCCACGGCGCACGATCCTGCGCAATGCAGCCTGGGACAAGCAGGGAGATGCCCTCGTCACGTCGCTGTACGGCGGCCACATCATCCCCGGGTCCACCCGACGCGAGCTGCATCTGGTGGCAAGCCAGTGGGTCAAGGGCAAGGCGTACCACTCAGAGCAGTTCCGTATCACCGACGTGTTCTGATCACGCCGCTGCCGGCCGTCGTCTCAGTCGCCGGCCGCTGCGCCCTGGTCCCCGATGGGCAGCTCCTCGATGCCCAGCTCCCGGATGCTCAGCCCGCCGCGGCCCCAGCCGCCGCCGGTGATCCAGGTGCATCCGTTCGCCGGATCCTCGACGATTTCCGCGCAGTGCTCGTCAAGCTCGACATCGATTCGTCCGTCGTCGGTGAAGCGCATCGGGTCATCGGAGGCATAGGCGAGCGTGCAGTCGTAGATCCCGGACTCGCACACGAACAGGACCCACTGCTCCCCCACCTGCACCACGAACGGCGATTCGGTGGGGCCGCCGTAGGTGCCGGTCTGCTCGGAGCGGTAGGCGACGCTCGGCTCGGACCAGGTGATGAGGTCATCGCTCGTGCGCACACCGACCTCGTGGTGCCCGCCGTCGACTGTCTCGGTCTTCGTGTAGTAGAGCAGCCAGCGATCACGCTCCGCGTCGCGGACCACCATGGGGTCACGGGCATCGAAACCGTCCTCGAACAGCGGCCCGCCAGGGTGGTGGACCCAGGTGAACAGGTCGTCGCTGGTGGCGAGCTCGATCCGGTAGCGGGTGTGGTCCTCGGTGCCGCCGCAGTAGAACATCCAGTACCGGCCGTCATGCCGGATCACGTGCGGCGCCCACACGTGGGTCTCCCCCAATTCGGTGCGTGCATGCAGAACGGGGTCGTGCACGGTCCACGTGCCATCAGGAAGCGTGTCCGTCGTGGCGTGCAGGAAGAAGGTTTCGTCCAGCGGTGCAGCGGGCTCTGGATGCCAGATCCCGAAGACATGCCAGGTGCCGGACTCGTCGCGGATCAGGGTGTGGTCGTTGATGTACCAGGGCTCCTGCGGGGACGGCGAGGCATCGAGCAGGTGGCGCTTCGCGCCGGGCGTGAGCTGAACAGTCACCGGGTCACTCTCCGTTCTCCCTGGCCGTGAGTGCCTCCTCGAATCCCGTGCGCATGTCTCCGGTGGGGCTTCGCCGCCTCGAGCAAGACAACGTTTACTCATCGAGTCAACCTACCGTACCGGCCGGGTCAGCCTTTCAGCCCATGCCCCAGCGGGAAGGCCTCGCCGGTACCGTCGGCCTTCGGGATCGCGACCGGGAGGGTGCCGCTGGGGTGGTGGCGGCCGACCAGGACGCGCGCCACGGAGCGCAGCACGGCGCTGATGCCGGCGTACGCGGCGATCGCGGCCGCGACCGGGCCGACGTGCACCACGTCGTACGGGTTGCGGATCGACACGTTGATCACCTCGGCACCGCTCTCGCGTGCCGCCTCGACAACGGCGAGCTGCGCGTCCGCGGTCTCGAAGGACGAGGAGGAGGTGAGCACGATGACGGTCTGGACACCCTCAGCAGCCTCGGCGACGAGCTGCGAGGACGTCTCATCGATCTCCTCGAGAACCACGGCAGAGGCGTCGATCGTGAGCTCCCGCAGCTCGGCGGCGAGAGTCTCGGCGGCGTTGCCGCCCGCGCCGGTGACCAGGACCGTGGAGCGCTTCGCGAGTGGCACGCCGCCATCGTTGGTCACCAGAGTGATCGCGTCGTCGGCCGCCCACTCGGCCGCACGGATGTTGCGCCGGGATCCGATGGTGCGGTCGATCTCGTCATGGCGCGCCCACGGGTCCTCGAACAGGCCCCGCTTCGCCTTCTGGGCGAGGATACGGCGGACGGACTCGTCCAGGCGTTCCTCGGTGATCTCACCGGATGCCACAGCATCGCGCACGCCCGCCACGGCCACAGCGAGGTCCGGCGGCATGAGCATCTGATCGGCGCCGGCGAGGATCGCTTCGACCGGGACACGATCGTCGTCGAACATCGTCCGCACGCCCTCCATCGACAGCGAATCGGTGACGATGACACCCTCGAAGCCCATCTCCTCGCGCAGCAGACCGGTGAGGATCGGCCGGGAGAGGGTGGCAGGTCGGCCGGAGTCGTCCAGTGCCGGCACGACGATATGAGCGGTCATGATCGCGTCGACACCGGCCCGGATCGCCGCATGGAAGGGCGGCAGATCCAGCTCGTCGATCTCCTCGCGGGTGTGCTCGATGACGGGCAGGCCCACGTGGGAATCCACCGCGGTGTCGCCATGACCCGGGAAGTGCTTCACCGACGCGGAGACGTTCGCGTCCTGGAAGGCTTCGATCTGAGCGACGCCCAGTGCGGACACGGCCTGCGGGTCAGCGCCGAAGGACCGCACGCCGATGACCGGGTTCCTGGCGTCGACGTTGACGTCGAGGATCGGGGCATAGGGCTGCGCGATGCCGCAGACCCGCAGCTCCTCACCGGTGATCCGGGCCATCTCGGCGGCGTGCTTCGTGGAGCCGGTGGCGCCGAGCCCCATGTTGCCGGGGGTCGGGGTGGCCGGGGCGGGCAGACGCGTGACCACACCGCGCTCCTCGTCGGTGCTGATCAGCAACGGGGCGCCGTCCTCCTCGAGGGCGACCTCGTTGGCGGCGTCGGAGAGCGTTGCGATCTGATGCGGGTCTTCGAGGTTCTTGCTCCACCCGAAGTAGATGATGCCGCCGACATGGTACGTCCTGATGATCTCCTCGATCGTTTCGACACCGGTTGCGGTCACGTTGTGCTCGCTCGGCTCATCGATGGTCGAGCCGTACACGAAGGGCACGAAGAGCTGGCCGATCTTCTGCTCGATGCTCATCTCGGCGAGGGCCTTCTCGATGAGCTGCTCGGCGTCCCGGTCGCACCCCCTACCCCTGCCTCTGCCCCTGCCCTTGCCTTTGCCTTTGCCTTTGCCTTTGCCGTCACCCTTTCCCGTGCCGGGGGCGGCGACGGCCGTTCCAGCGGCTGCGAGGGGCGCGGCGGCGCCGACCAGTGCTGTGAAGCCGCGTCGGCTGAGGGTCGTGCGGTGCGCATCGGCGGTGGAGCGTGCGGTGGTGGGGGTCATCTGTCCTCGTCCTTATCTCTGCCGGCGGTGCCGGCGCGGTCGGTGCGGTCGGTGCGGTCGGTGATCAGTGCCGCGAGGCGGCTCGGTCAGCGCGTGCGCGTCAGTAGAGGTGGTGCGCACGGGCACGACGGGTGAAGTCCTTCAGCTCCTTCTTCCAGGCATCGACGATGGCGTCGGGCTCGGCACCGTCCTCGAGCATCTGACGGGTGCGGCGGGTGCCGGTGAGGTTGTCGATCCAGCACGTGTCCTCGGCCGTGCGGCATTTCTCACCCTCGCGCCAGTCGGCCTCCTCGACGCGACGCAGCAGCGTGGCGATGAGGTGGATGCCCAGGCGCACCGGCTCGATCGCTTCCTCATCGACCAGATGGATCTGCACGCCGCCGCAGAACTCGCCGACGTGCTTGCTCGTGGTGGGTGTCGCGGACATCGGACGCAACAGGACTCCGGGCAGCACCGAGAGGTCCTGGATGATCTGGTCGGCGTGTGCCTCGGTGATGAACGGGGCGCCGAACCAGAGGAACGGGGTGGTCGTGCCGCGTCCCTCGGAGACGTTCAGCGACTCCAGCAGACCGGTGCCTGCGTAGACGATCGCGGTCTCGCGGGTCGGAATGTTCGGAGAGGGCAGCACCCAGGGGCTGTCGACCGTCTGCGGCGTGCGGGGGTCATAGCCGCTCATCGGGACCACAGAGAGATCGAGGTCCCCGCCAAGAAACTCGTCGGCGAAGTAGAGGGCGAGCTCGCCGACGGTCAGGCCGTGGCGCTGCGGGATCGCTGTGAGGCCGACGAAGGAGGACAGCCCATCCTCCAGGACGAATCCCTCGGCCTGGCGCCCCAGCGGGTTGGGGCGGTCCAGCACCACGAAGCGCTTGCCGTTCTCCTCCGCCGCCTCCATCGCGTAGTAGAGGGTCCAGATGTAGGTGTAGAAGCGAGCGCCGATGTCCTGGATGTCGAAGACGAGCACATCGATGTCCTCGAGCATCTCCGGCGTGGGCTTCTGGGTCTTGCCGTAGAGGGATCGCACCGGCAAGCCGGTCTTCTCATCGGTGTAGTCCTCGACGTAGCCGCCAGCGGGCACCGACCCGCGCACACCGTGCTCGGGGCCGTACAGGGCGGTCAGGCGGAATCCTGCAGCGTCCTGCGCATCGACGAGCAGATCGATGGTCGAGCGCAGCGCGCTGTCAGTGCCGGTCGGGTTGGTGATCAGGCCGACGGAGGCACCGGCGAGCAGATCGAGCCGCTCGGCCATGAGGTTCTCCACGCCGAGGCGGAAAGGATCCTTCCGTCCTCTGCCCTTGCCTCTGCCGGGCCCCTTGCCCCTGCCGGGGTGCGGGTCCGGCGGCGCCGCCTGCGCCGCGGCGCCGAGCACGGCGCTGACCGGCAGCGCGGCGGTGAGTCCGGCGAGTGTGCGCCGCCGCATCGGCCGTGCGATCGGCCCCTCGGGGTGGGCCGCAGGGGCGCCGCGGCGGTGGTCGGATCGGGGCGACTGCTGGTTCATGCTGAGCCTCTCGGGTCGTCATCGGTCCTGCTGAGGGGCTGCATCCAGAGATCCTGCGCGGGATGCGAGCGGACCGGGACTCATGCGCGGCGCGTGGACTGGCTCGGCGAGCTCCTGCTCCCCGCTGCTCGCGATCGTCCATTCGGAGAACACGATTGCTCGCAGCACGCCCCTGTGTACACATGTTCCAGGTCGTGCCGTGCGACGGTAGCAGGGCGAGCACCCCTGAACCACCCCCTGCGCCGACCTGTGGACAACGTCGAAGCGCGGCATGACACCGCGAACCCAGTCGGTAAACGATTGCCAGAACAGGTCCGTCCACGTAGGGTCATGGCACCCGCCGGACCCGCCGATGCGTCCGGCCGATCACGAGGATGTGGACGAGGATGACCCGCAGGATCACCGGGACCCCGCACGACACCACCGGCGAGCACGATGCAACGGACACCGTTCCGAACAGCCCAGCGCTGCACACGAGCCGGAAAGGGTTCCTGCGCGGCGGTGCACTCGCCGCTGGCATCGGTGCCGCTGGCGCGGCGGGCGTCCTCGGCCCGGCCTCCCCCGCTCAGGCTCGCCCCGGCGTCGATCCGAACCCCCGAGCCAGGCGCCCCGAGATCACTCGGCTCGCCACACTGACGGGCCCCGGCATCACCACCCGCTTCCGCATGGAGGCCACCGACCTCGGCATCCCCGCGGTCACCCCGGACGGTCGCATCCTGCTGATCTTCGGCGACACCTTCGAGGGCGCGAAGGTCGGCGCCGGCTTCTGGCGCTCCCCCGTCGGCCTGTACGCGGACCCCGACGTGAAGCTCAAGAAGGGACTGCGCTGGACGGGCGCCGTCGGCGGCGAGACCGCCGAGCAGCTCGTCGAGTATTCACACGACGGCCCCCTCTCCACGATCCTCCCGGCCGACGTCATCACCATCGGCGACACCATGTACCTGTGGGTGATGCTCAACGCCGGGCTCGGCAACGTGACCGGCACGGAGATCTGGACATCGACGGACTCCGGGGAGACCTGGGAGCGCACAGCGGAGATGTTCGCAGCAGACCACCTCGACGGCTTCTCCCAGCAGTGCACCTGGGCACTCAACGAGGCCGACGGTCACGTCTACGCCCTGACCACCGGTTTCCAGCGCGACAAGGAAGTCATCCTCCAGCGCGTCCCGAAGGAGAGCATCCTGAACCCGGAAGCCTATGAGGTCTACGGCACCGACGGCTGGGGCGTCGGCGACCCGGTCCACGTCATCGGCGGTCACGTCGGCGAGATGTGTCTGCGAGTCGTCGAGGACAAGTGGGTGCTGACCTACTTCAACGCCGGCCTCTACCGGGTGGAGTGCCTCGTCTTCGACAGCGCCGAGAAACTCACGGAACCGCCCCTGTTCGCCGACACGCTCTTCTGGGGCTGCAACTGGGGTCGGGAGGACGACGAGCGGGTGGCCCAGCTCTACGGGCCGTACATCCTGCCCGGCTCGACGCTCGATGACATGCATGTCGCGCTCTCGCAGTGGCAGACCGGCCCCGACTGGCCCTACCACGTGCAGCAGTACCGCGTGCAGGGCATCGGCCGAGAGATCGCCGCACTCTGACCATCGGCCACGACCACCTGAGGACCTGCACCCGATGACTCCGTCGCCGCCCATCGGCCCGAGCCCAGCACAGCCACCCCCCCCGCCCCGCCCCTGGCTCGCACGCCGCGAACTGCTGCGCGGAGGAACGGTGCTCGGCGGGATGGCCCTGGCCGGCGGCGCCCTGGCCTCCTGCTCCGACGAGACGGACGAAGCCCCCGGCGAGGAGGACGCCGAGATGACCGAAGAGAAGGCCTTCACCGAGGACGGATGTGAACACGTGCGACGTATGAACCCCGTGACGGGCCCCGGCATCACCACCCGCTTTCGCATGGAGGCCACCGATCTGGGGGCGCCAGCGGTCACACCCGACGGCCGGATCCTGTTCATCTTCGGCGACACCTTCGAGGAGGCCGTGGTGGGCGGAGGCTTCTGGCGCTCCCCCGTCGGCCTGTTCGCCGATCCGGACCGGCCGCTGGACGACGGCATCGCCTGGACCAGCGCCGTGGGCGGCGAGACCGCCGAGCAGCTCATCGACTACGAGCACAACGACTCGGTGATCTCCACCTATCTCCCCGGTGACGTGATCACCATCGGCGACACCATGCACGTGTGGGTAATGGCCAACCGTGGACTCGGCAACGTGCTGCACACCGAGATCTGGTCCTCCACCGACTCCGGGGAGACCTGGGAGCGCAGCGCCGAGATGTTCGACGGCCAGCACGGCGACGGCATGTACCAGCAGTGCACCTGGTACCCGCATCCCGACGACGGGAACGTGTACCTGCTGACCACCGGCTTCCAGCGGGACAAGGCGGCGATCCTCTCACGCGTGGCCGCCGAGAAGATCCTCGAGCCCGACGCCTACGAGACGCTCCAGGAAGACGGATCCTGGGCCGTCGGCGGCACCCCGAAGATCATGGTCGACGGCCAGGTCGGCGAGATGTGCCTGCGCGTCGTCGACGGGAAATGGCTGCTCACCTGGTTCAACGCTGCCGAATACCGCTGCGACCTGCTCGGCGCCGATTCCCCGGAGAAGATCGCCGAGGCAGAGCACATCACGCTGCTGCACGGCGGTGAGTGGGGCAAGGAGAAGAACGATGTGGTCGCCCAGCTGTACGGGCCCTACATCGTGCCCGGCTCCACGCTCGACGTGCTGCACCTGGTCTGCTCGCAGTGGCACACCGGCCCGGACTGGCCCTACCACGTCGAGCAGTACCGCTTCGAGAAGCCGCTCGAGGACGTCTGCAGCTCCTGACCAGTATCGAAAACCGTAGGCTCACATGCTGTGAATGCTGAGCACCCCTCTCCCTCACCCTGCTGCGGGCCCGCTCGCGACGCCGCGGCAGCGCCCGGCATCGGGCATGCGGCGTCCTCGTCGCGCGATCTCGCGACCACAGGGGGCAGTGACCAAGCCCAGCACGTCACGGCCTCCTCCCCGCGCGATCTCGCAACCGCAGAGGGCGGTCACCACACGCAGCACGTCACAGCCCCCTCCCCACGCGGCCTCGCAACCGCAGAGGGCGGTCACCACACGCAGCACGTCACAGCCCCCTCCCCAGGTCGCCGCGCGATCGCGCTGCTGGGCGAGGAGCTCACGCCACAGCGGGTGGCTGTCGTCCGTGCCCGCGCCGAGCGCGCCGTGCTGATCGACGCCGGCCCCTTCCGGATGGGCACCGAGGACCCAGATCGCAACCCCTACGACGGCGAATCCCCGATCCGCACCGTGGACGTCCCCGCATTCCGCATCGACCCCACATGCGTGACCACCAGCGAATTCGCCGTCTTCGTTGCGGAGACCGACTATGTGACCGAGGCCGAGGAATTCGGCTGGTCCTACGTGTTCGCCGCCCTGCTCACCCCCGAGCTGCGCCGCGGCAGCCCGAAACCGCCCGGCACGCCATGGTGGCGCGCCGTCGAGGGCGCCCGCTGGGATCAGCCAGAGGGGCCCGGCTCCGATGTGCGCGAACGGGCCGACCATCCGGTGGTGCATGTGTCGCTGCGCGATGCCGAGGCCTTCGCCGCATGGTGCGGCATGCGTCTGCCGCGGGAGGCCGAATGGGAGAAGGCAGCCCGCGGCGGCCTCGACCAGGCGCGTTACGCCTGGGGCGATGAGCTCACACCGAATGGCGAGCATCGCTGCAACATCTGGCAGGGGGTCTTCCCCACCCGCAACACGGTGGAAGACGGCCACCTGGGCACCGCCCCAGTCCGCAGCTACCCACCGAATGGCTTCGGGTTGTACGAGGTCGCGGGGAACGTGTGGGAGTGGTGCACGGATCGCTGGATGACGGGCGCGGCGCCGTCGCTCACCGGGGACGTGCGGGTGGTGCGCGGCGGCTCGTACCTGTGCCACGACTCGTACTGCAACCGCTACCGGGTCGCCGCCCGACATGCGTCTGCTGTGGAGGATTCGAGCGGCAACAAGGGCTTCCGCCTCGCCGCCGACACCTGAGCAACTGGCGGCGTCCGCCTCCACGTCCCGCAGACCGCGGGCCGTTCGGATTCGGTACTGCAGCGTGGCACCAGACCACCTGCGAGCTCCGCCTCCACATCCCGCAGGCCGCAGGCCGCACAAATTCGGTACTGCAGCGTGGCACCAGACCACCTGCGAGCTCCGCCTCCACGTCCCGCAGACCGCGGGCCGCACAAATTCGGTACTGCAGCGTGGCACCGCGCGACCATGAGGCGGTGACCGCACGCTCCGGTACCGAAACCGATCATGCAGTCCGGTCATGCGCGCGGTAACTCGCGCACTACGGCACGATGGGGCCATGGACGCCGCACAACTGATCGCCCTCGCCCATGAGTGCGCCGTCGGCCTACCAATCGCCGAGCTCACCCACCCGTTCGGTCCGGACTGGGACGTGTTCAAGGTGCGTGGCCGCGTTTTCATGCTGACCACGGAGGTGCGCGGCGAGCCGATGCTCATCGTGAAGGCCGACCCGGAGGACGGCCTAGCACTGCGTGAACAATTCGCTGAGGTCACGCCCGGATACCACATGAACAAGAAACACTGGAACAGCGTGGTGGCCGGACCGAGGCTTGACGAGGAGCTGGTGCGGGAGCTGGTGATTGGCTCCTACCTATGCGTCGTCGAGAAACTGCCGCAGGACAAACGCCCTGTGGCCCCGGAGGCGTTCCTGCCGCAGTGCTAGCTGCTCAGGCCGAGCTATGCCTCCGGGCTGGCCTCCAGGATGTGCTCGACGATGCCGTCAGTGCTGGGGATCGTCCCGCCACACGCAGTCGCACATGGGCACCGGCCACTCATCGCCGCCGGCCGCCGACCTACCGCATCCGCCGACTGCCCACGGCCACCCGTCGACCGTAGCTGCCGACCGACCCGCAATCCCCGGCCGGCATGACACCTCCACCAGTCGGCAGACCCTGGCTACCGATCGAGGAAACACAGCCACGAACCGCCCGTTCGCAGCAGCCACCGACCGGCCACCGCGCTGGTCGTCGACCACAACGGATCACCTCACCCAGAGGCGAGACGCAGCCGACCGCCACGCGCCCGGTGCAGGCCAGACCGCACCAGACTGTCGAGGGTCTCGCAGGTACGCTGCCAGTCGACCCAGATCTTGTACCAGGTGAGGCGTACGACTGCGTAGCCCGCGGCAATTGCCCGCACGTCTCGTTCCCTGTCGGTCTCGTAGGCATCCGCTGAGTCGTGGAACTCGCGGCTATCGCATTCGATGATCAGCCGGTCCCCGACGAGCAGATCCACGCGTCCCACGTCGCGAATCTGCACCTGTGCACGAACACGGACGCCGCGACGCTTGAGGTACCGGCGCACGCGCGTCTCGGAACCGCTACCGGCGTCGACCCGCAGACCCGTGAGTTGCCGACGAACCCTCACCGGGATCCTGTCGAGGATGTCCACCACGGCTGCGCGATCAAGCACCCCTCGCTCGAGAGCAGATTCGAGGAGGACCGCAACGGACTCTCCGGGCAGACATGTCCCGGCATGGACCAAGGCCGTGTCCAGCGGGAGGACCGGCTCATCATCAGGCCAGGCACGAACGACCGGCCGATGCTCATGGACGACACTGTGGCAGCGACGTCCGCCGCCTCGACGCTGTGCGACGTGCACCTCTCCGAACGGGGGCGTCCACAGCCCGTGGACAGCGGCCGCGCTCACACAGGTGAGCCGCGCTCCGCGACGCAGCGCCGTGGTCACGGCAGCGGGCGTCGAGGACGTGGCATACCAACCATGTCCTGCTCGGTACAGGGTTCCTGCGCGCATCAGTTCAGCGATACTGCGATGCCGCATGCCGACTGCTTCAAGGTCGCCGGCCGACCACACACCGAGCTGACGGCGCATCGCTGATCTGGGGTCCATGTGGTGATCGTCGAGGATCCGACGAGGGCACGGCCAGGGCAGTGACGGTCCGGTGGATCACCGACACATGGGGAGGGATCGCCGGGAACGTCGGAGCCGCCCAGGGGCGGGCGCACCACGCCGGGCCGTCAGGGTGGGTGACCGGTCTACGGGTGCGGGCTCGAACCGAGCACACCTGTCCAGTTCGCAAGGGTGGGCGACCGACCCCGACTGGGCGCGAGCCGGGTGCACCACGCCGGTCCATCAGGGCGGGTGACCGGCTTACGGGTGTCGGCGCGAGCCGGGGCACCTACCTGGTCGAGGGGAATCGGTACTGACACGTGGCGTCATGGCTACAGGAGAGTGCGGTGCCACGCCTCAGTACCGATTTCCTACGGAGCTGGCCGGCGATCCAGGCCAGGCGGCGGCGTGGACAGGGCGGCAGGTCAGGACAGAGCGGCGGGTCGGGCCAGGTCCGACAGCGGCACACGCCAGGCGGCGGGTCAGGCCCGGCCCGGCGGCGGCATGGGCCAGGTCCGGCAGCAGCACAGGCCAGGCGGCATGGGACGGGCCCGGCCGAGCGGCAGGTTAGGACAGGGCGGCATGGGCCAGGTCCGGCAGCAGCACAGGCCAGGCGGCGGGTCGAGCCCGGCCCCGCGGGTCAGGCCACCCGGCGGCCGTGGGCGAGGTCCAGGATGTGCTCGAAGACGCCGTCGCCGCTGGCGCGCAGGCCGTTGTGCTCGAACTCGCTGGTGACGAAGGCCTTCAGCGACGGCACGAGCTCCACGACCTCCATGGACCACTCCCGAGGCACATAGGCGTCGTCATAGTAGACCGCGGCCGCTGCGGGCACATCCACCGCAGCCAGGGCCTTCTCGTCGTACAGGCGAGGCCACACATGTTCGGCGAGCGCGTCGGCGGTCTCGGCCCACATGGCCAGCTCCGGGTCCTCCGCGAAGATGCTGCGCGGGACATGCTCTCCGCCCAGCAGCGTCGGGTCCTGCTTCACGCCGTGCGGCATGGTGCGGTCGGCGGCCCACCGAGTGGCGAAGCCGTCAGCCCAGCAGGACTCGTGCAGGACCGCGTAGATCGGGTTACGGCCGCCGAAGGGAAGCAGCGAGGCGAGGTCGTGCGCGAAGGCCGGGGAGTCCTGGGGCATGTCCAACAGGTAGTGCAGGCGCTCCTGGCCACCGGACGCTCCGAGCAGATGGCCTATCCGGCGCAGGCGCTCCACCCCGACCTTCTGGCCGTCGGGCAGGAGGAGCTTGCCGGCGTCGGCCTTCTCGGCGAGCTGCCGCATGACGTCGCGGTCGCCCTCGAAGCGCTGGTAGTAGGCCTCTGAGCGGGCGGCCATGCCGTGCCAGGTGTGGGTGTAGACGTCGTCGAGCTGCTCCCCCAGGCACGGCAGGCCGCCGGTGAACAGGGCGAGCGAGACCGAGTCGGCGTGGGCGCTGAGGTAGCGCAGAGTGCAGAAGCCGCCGAAGGACTGGCCCAGCAGTCCCCAGGTGTCGACGCCGAGCGCCTTCCGGACGAGCTCGGCGTCCTCGACGATCGCGTCGGCGCGGAAGTGCTGGAGGTAGTCGACGCGCTGCTCGACGCTCGCCTCGCGCAGGGTCGCAGCGCCGTCGATCGCTCCGGCCGGCAGGGCGGTGTCGGGGCCGACGGGGGTGGAACGGCCGGTGCCGCGCTGGTCGAGCATGACGACCTGGTGGTCCTCCAGGGCGCGCCCCATCCACGACGGGTTGGTGGCTTCCGTCGGCCGTGGCGCCTCGGATCCCGGCCCGCCCTGCAGGTAGACGAGGAATGGCTTGTCCTCGCCGCCGGGCTTCGTCACCACGCGGGCGAACACCTCGATCGGTGTCGATGCCGGGTCACCGTGGTCCAGGGGCGCGGTGACGGTGAGGTCGCGGACGGTCAGGCCGAGCAGAGACCAGGTGTGTTCACGCATGCGACCAGGGTACGGCGGGGCGCCTTGGCGCGGGCGGCAGGATACGAGCGGAACTGGGCGCGAGCGGAAGAGCACGGGGGCGCCCGGGCGCGAGCGGGAGGGTACGAGGACACCCGGGTCCGGGCGGCGGGGTACGGGGGGCGCCCGGTCGCGGGTTAACCGTTCGGGCGGTCCGAACACTGCAGAGCCGCCCGGTGGTACCGGCCATGATCTGGTGGCCGGGGCCTCAGCGGGACCGCGGGCCCGCGGTCAGTCCGCCGTGGTAGCGCCGGGGAAGAACTCCCAGTCGAAGCGATACAGCTGCCCAGGCCGGCCGGTGCGATCCGTGGCGCGGGAGACGATCACATCAGCCATGCGGGGGAACACATCGCGCACGCCGTAGTAGCTGATCGGGCCATACAGCTGCGACTGCTCGGGCACATCCCCGATGGAGATGATCTCGAGGTCGTCCGGGCAGCGCAGCCCGAGCTCATTCGCGGCCGTGTGCAGTGCAACAGCCTGGTAGCCGGTGCTCACCACGACCGCCGTCGGCCGCCGCGTGTCAGAGAGCCAGTCGCGGGCCACATGGTGGGCTTCGCGTGCTCCTGGGGCAGCCGCGCAGACCAGGCCCTCTGATGGTTCGTCACCTGCCGCGGCGACGGCGTCGAGGAACGCGCGGGTGCGCGGCGCGGCCAGAGCCCCGTCGGGGTTATCGCGCGGTGTGCGAGCCATGAAGTGGACGCGTGCGTGGCGGGCGCGCAGCTTCCGGTAGGCCTTCCCGATGGCGGGGAAGGCCGACGAGTGGATCACGTCGAAGGAGTCGGGTTCCATGAGCGTGCTGAAGGCAACGAGCCCACCGGCCAGACCGGAGGCGAGGCGCTGCACTTTCGCGGGCCCGTCGTCGACGAAATCCACGCCGGTGATGAAAGCGCAGTCGGGGCTCGCGCCGGAGAGGTACTCGTACCAGCGCTCATCGGCGAGCACGAGCGTGGACAGGGCATGCTCGAGGGCGCTGTCACGCACTTCGCGCGCGAGCGCCACGCCCCATGGATCCGCGAGCGTGCCCAGCGCCAGCACGATCCCGCCGCCGCGGCCGGTGCGCATGGCCTGCGCGGACCGGTTCGGGACATACCCGAGCCTCTCCGCGGCCGCGCGCACCTTGGCTTTGGTGGCCGGTGATCCAGAGGAGGTGGAGCCGTCGCGACCGGACAGCACAAAGGATGCTGTGGCCGTCGACACCCCCGCCTCTCTCGCGACATCAGCGAGGGTAACGGCGCTGTGGGAGCGAAGCGGGGACGTCATGGCGTGCGCCGAGCTCAGGCTTGTCCGCCGTCGAAGTACGCACGCAGGTCAGCGGGCACTTCGGGGACGTCGATGGGAACGCCGCCGGAGCGGATCGATTCGGCGCCGCAGCATCCGGTGGCGACTGCTTCACGGGCTGCGATCGCGGAGACGTCGGTGGCGCCACCGTCCTTGGCGAAGCGGAGGAACTCCGCCACCAGGTTCGGGTCCGCACCGCCGTGGCCGCCGTCGCCGCGCTCGATGACCTCCACAGCGTCGGGACGCCCGGGGCCGGATCGGCGCGAGGACCAGATGTGGATCTGGTCGCCACCGCCATCGCCCATGTTCTCAAGGCGGCCGGCGTCGCCGATCACGGTGTAGTTGCGCCAGTAGTCCGGGGTGAAGTGGCACTGCTGGTAGGAGGCGAGCACACCGTTGTCGAGCGTCATGGAGAGCATGGAGATGTCCTCCACGTCGATGACGGGGTTCAGCTCCTTCTGCGTGGTCGGCGGGAAGACGTCGGCGTCGAACCAGTCCCACATGATCCGGTCGGAGTTGTCACGTCGATCGGTGATGTCGCCATAGACAGCGAGGTCGCCGATCCCGGAGACGCGGCGCGTATAGCCGCCAGCCAGCCAGTGCATCACGTCAATGTCATGGGCACCCTTCTGCAGCAGCAGGCTGGTGGCCTTGGCGCGCTCAGCATGCCAGTCCTTGAAGTAGAAGTCGCCGCCTGCGCCGACGAAATGCCGGGTCCAGATCGCACGCACACGGCCGATCCGCCCCGCGTCGATGATCTCCTTCATCTGCCGCACCACGGGCATATGCCGCATGTTGTGGCCGATGTAGAGGCGGGCACGCTTCTCATGCGCCATGGTCAGCATGGCGTCGCAATCCTCGATGGCGATCGCCATCGGCTTCTCGCAGAAGGTGGCGATACCGGCCTCGAGGGTCTGCAGGGCGATGCCGGCGTGCGCGTAGTCGGGCGCGAGGATCATGACGGCGTCGACCTCGTGCTCGGCCAGCATCTCCTCGACCGTGTCCACGCAGGCGACATCCTCGCCGTGGCGCTCGCGGGCGAGGTCCTTGGCACGCTGGGTGGGATCCGCAATCACGGTGACGCGGGAGCCCTCCCCCGGCTTGTGGGCGTGAGTGGCGAGGGTCGACCGGGCGCCGTAGCCGATGACGCCGATCCTGAGATCGCTCATGAGTCCTGGTCCTTTCCTGACAGTGCGGGGCGATGGGACGGAGCATCGGCTGCAGGCTCACCAGCGGCGGCCGACGGGGCCTCGGCGTCCGGCAGCGGCTCGATCTCCTCACGGACAGCTTCGAAGTCACGGATCGTGTCAAGGCCGCTCTGCTCGACCTGGCTGGACAGCGGCACACCGAACTGGATCCGCTCAGCGCGCAACTCGTCGGCGCGGCCTTCCTGATGCAGCCAGCAACGTGCCCAGTGCCCTGGGGTGACCTCCGTCTTCGGTGGGCTCTGCTCGTTGCAGATATCCATCGCGAAGGGGCAACGCGGGTTGAAGCGGCAGCCGCGCGGCGGTGTGATCAGGCTCGGCGGTTCGCCCAGGTCACCTACTTCTTCGAACAGCGACTGCTGGTCTCCCTCCAGGCCACGGGCGGGATCGGGCGACGAATCCAGCAGCAGGCGCGTGTATGGATGCTGCGGCGAGTGGATCACCTGCTCTGATGCGCCACCTTCGATCATCTCTCCGGCGTACATGACGTTGATGCGATCGGCGATGTAGCGCGCGGAGGCGATGTCGTGCGTGATGTAGAGCAGCGCGAGACCTTCCTCGTCGCGCAGGCGTCGCAGCAGGTTGAGCACGTCGAGCCGGATGGACACGTCGAGCATGGAGATCGGCTCGTCACCGAGCATCACCGCGGGTTTCACCGCCAGGGCGCGCGCGATCACGATGCGCTGACGCTGCCCACCGGAGAGCTCATGGGGGTACTTGTCGATGTACTGCTCAGCCGGGGTCAGGTTGACGCGTCGGAGCAGCTCGAGCACCTGCTCCTCGACCTGCTTCTTCGTTGTCGCCCGGCCGTGGATGCGCAGGGCGCGCCCGAGAATGTGCCGGATCGGCTTGAGCGAGTTCAGCGACGCGAATGGGTCCTGGAAGAGCAGCTGCACCTCGGCGTAGTAGCTGCGCGCTTTCCGCCCGGAGACGTGCTGAATCGGCTTGCCGTGCAGCCGGATCTCTCCGCTGGAGGCCGGGTAGTACAGGCTCAGCAAGCGAGCGACGGTGGTCTTGCCGGAGCCGGATTCGCCCACCATGGCCACGATCTCGCCACGGTGGAGGGTGAGATCGATGCCCTCGACAGCGCGAACAATCTGGGTGCCTTTCCGGCTTCGCACCTCGAAGTGCTTGGTGACGTCCCGGGCTTCGAGAACGACCTCACCCACGGCGCCTTCTGCGCGTTGGGTAGGTTCGGTGCCGCTCGGTTCGGTCGCGCGATCCATCGACGTGCTCATCGGGCGTCTCCTTCCGCGGCGCCGGCAGCCGCATGCGCCGGGTCGTTGAGATGGCAGGCGGCGTCGACTGTCGCGCCGACCGACACCATCTGGGGCCTGACCTCGTTGCAGACGGGCATAGCTCGCGGGCATCGGGGCGCGAAGGCGCAGCCGGGCGGGAGGTCTGTCAGGTCCGGCGCCGCCCCGGGGATGCCACGCATCTCCTTCAACGGGGCGAACAGGGGCGGGAACGAGTCTCGCAGCGCCTTCGTGTAGGGGTGGTGCGGCCGACGGTACAGCTCCTCGGCGGGGCCGATCTCGACGATGCGGCCGGCATACATGATCGCCAGACGGTCGGAGAGTTCGAGCAGCAGCGACAGGTCGTGGGTCACGAAGATGATGGCGAATCCGAGTTCGCGCTGCAGCCGCAGCACCTGACTCATGATGGTGCGCTGCATGACGACGTCGACGGCGGTGGTTGGTTCGTCCATGACCACCAGCTCGGGATCGCAGGCCAGGGCGAGTGAGATCAGTGAGCGCTGGCGCATGCCACCGGACATCTCATGCGGGTAGGAGTCCACACGGTCACGGGGGATGCCGGAGAGGGCGAGCAGGTCCTGGGCCCGGGTGCGGGCCTCTTTCGCGCTCATCCGCGGGTCATGCTGTTGCAGGACGTCCTGGAACTGGGCGCCGAGCCGCTTGACCGGGTTGAGAGCGTCCATCGCGCTCTGCATGACGATCGCGAGCTTGTTCCAGCGCAGCGGGAGCAGCTCCTTGTCAGTGCGGCCCACCAGCTCCGTCGCCGTACCGGTGGCGTCGCGGTACACGACGCTCCCTTCGGCGGTGACGGCCGGCGGTCGCTGCAGCCGCAGCAGCGCCGTGGTGAGGGTCGACTTGCCCGAGCCGGACTCTCCGGCGAGGCCCAGGATCTCACCGCGGTGCAGTTGGAAGCTCGCATCCGTCACGGCGCGCACCGCACCGTTGAGGGTCAGGTAATCGACGCACAGCCCGTTCACATCGAGCAGTACGTCTCCGAGTTCACGTCGAGCCACTTGCGCTCCTTGAGTGAGGGGTGGTGCGCCCTCTGAGCGGGCGCACCACCTCGGGTCGGGGGTCAGTGACGGGTCACTTGACCGGCTTCAGCTTCTGCATGGTCAGCCAGCCCTCCGGGCCGTACGGGCGGGGAATGATGTCGCCCTTCTTCAGTGGCATCCCCGGGAAGCCTTCCCAGTTCTTGCCGCTCGCCTCGATGAAGGAGGCCGACGGGTTGAACGGGCCGCAGTAGCACTCCTCCACCACGATCTTCTGCATCTGGTAGCCGAGCTCGTTCAGCTTGGTCTCGTCGAACTCCTCGCGGGACTCGTCCAGCAGCGCATCCAGCTCGGGGTTCTTCACGCGAGCGGCATTGCCCGGTGCCTCCTCGCCCAGGGGCAGGAAGTTCTTCGAGTGGAAATCGGCGTAGACGGCAGAGATGCGCGGTCCACCGCCGATCCAGGTCATGCCGAAGTCGAACTCGCCCTTGGCGTACTGCGCCCAGATCTGGGCATCGGGCACCTTCAGGATCTTGACGTCGAGGCCGAGCACATCCTTCAGCTGCGCCTTGACGCCATCGGACCACGTGGCCCAGTTGACGTAGTCAGCGACAGTCTTGAAGGAGATGTCGTAGGTCTTTCCGTCCTTGGCGAGCTTGCCGCCCTCCACCGTCCAGCCGCCATCGGCGAGGTACTTCTTGGCTGCCTCCGGATCGGCCGTGTGCGGGGCGCGATACTCCTCGGCCACCTTCTCACCGTAGATCTTCTCGTCCATCGTCGTCGGGCTGGTGCTCTTCAGGCCGATGTCGAAGAGGCTGTGGATCTGGTCGGTGTCGAGTGCGGCATAGATCGCGTTGCGCACGTGCTTGTCGTCGAAGGGTGCCTTCGCGGTGTTGAAGATGATGCCTTCGGATCCGACGAGCTCCACGGTCCAGTAGTGGTTGCCCTGGGCCACGATTGTTTCGTCGGCGTTCTGCAGCGAGAGGGTCGCCCAGTCCAGGGTTCCCTGGAGGATCATGCTCTTGCCGATCTCGGCGCTGCCGAACGGCGTCCAGTTCACCTCCTTGATGTGCTCCCACGGCCCCATGAAGTGATCCTCACGCACGGTGAAGGACACACGCTGCGGCGTGAACTCTTTGAGCGTGAGCGGCGTGGAGGTCACCGGTTCCGTGTTGGTGAACTTCGCCAGGTTCTCCGTGCTGAAGATGTGCTTCGGGTAGATGCGCAGGCGGGCGATGGCGCGATCGCCGTCAACATCGAACTTGTCCTCGGGCCATTCGAACTCGACGGTGAGGTCATCGACCTTCTTCGCCGTGAACTCCTGCGCGGTCGCGTTGGCCTTCTGCTCCTCCGCCTGCTTGGGGAGGTCCACCACGGTGTAGACGACGTCGTCAGCCGTGATCTTCGTGCCATCAGACCACGTCGCGTCGTCACGCAGGGTGATAGAGGCCGTGCGCTGCTCAGGGTTGAAGTCAAGCTTCTCCGCGAGCCACGGCTTGATCTCGTACTCGGCGTTGACGTCCTCGTACATGAGGGTCTCGTACAGGTAGTTCGATCCCACCACGCCATCGGCCGGCGAGAACGGGTTGAAGTTGTTGACGAAGGTCGGCTTCGGGCCGAAGGAGTTGAGGTTGATGCTCGACTTTCCGCCGCCACCTCCATCGGATCCACCGGAGCCGTCACCCTTGTCGAAACTGCAGCCCGCGGATGCGGCCACAGCGGCGAGGGCGGACCCGGCGAGGACATGACGGCGTGAGGGATGGAACGTGGTCATGACGTGCTCTTTTCTCTGGGTGGGTGGATGCGGCGACTGTGCCGCTGCAGTGGAGGTGGGGTGTCAGTGCGCCGCGGCGATCTGCTTCTTCACAAATCGACGGACGACTGCGTTGTTTCCGGTACGGAGCTTGGGGTTGGTGACCTCGTCCAGACCGAAGTTGACGAACGCTGTGGCAGTGCCGATCAGCGCGATCGCGAGACCCGGCGGCAGGAACCACCACCACCAACCGAGCGTGAGGGCGCCCTGGTTCTGTGCGTTGGTGATCATCGTTCCCCAGGAGATGACGCCACCGGTGGAGACGCCGAGGAAGTTCAGACCCGCCTCTGCCATGATCCCGGCCATGATCGCGGCGAGGAACCTCGCGGAGATGATGCCGAGCATGTGCGGCATGATCTCCGAAAAGATCAGCCGCCAGCGCGACTCGCCGAGCAGGCGGGTGGCCATCGCGAAGTCGCGGCTGCGCAGAGTGAGCGTCTGTGCGCGCATGTAGCGCGCCATGCCCGGCCATTCGAAGATGCCGATGAGAAAGGCCATCAGCACCCAGCCCATGCCGGCTGAGCCCGGGCCGCCTGCTGCCGAGATGTAGCCGGCTGCGATGAGCGTGAGAGCGAAGGACGGCATGGTCAGGAACACGTTAGTGATCGCGTTGACGATGGTGTCGAAAACGCCGCCGAGGAAGCCAGCGCTCACGCCGAGCACAGCACCGACGCTGATGGCGAGCAGCGCAGAGAGTGTGCCCACGGCGAGCGAGCCGCGGGCGCCCGCGATCAGCTGCGCCAGCACATCCTGACCTGAGACCGTGGTGCCGAGCAGGTGACCGCCGACGCCCGGCGGGACGGCGGTGTTGCCGTAGTCGACCTCGAGCGGCTGGAAGCCGTACACGGCGAGGATGAAGTCGCCGAAGATCGCGACGATCGCGCAGATAGCGAAGATGACCAGGCCGGTCTGCACGCGACGGTTGCGCAGGAACCCTGTGAACATTCCGATGCTCCTCTCAGCCCATGTCCGCCGCGCGCGGATCCAGGAGCACGTAGATCGAGTCGGCGACGAAGTTCGCGATGATCGCGGTGAACGTCAGCATGAGCAGCACCGTCTGCATCACCGGGAAGTCGTGACCGGTGATGGAGGTCTGCAGCAGGTACCCCATACCCGGGTAGGTGAAGACGGCTTCGATGAGCACGGCACCGCCGATCACGCCGCCGATCGCGAGGGCGAGCCCGGTGACGTTGGGCAGCAGGGCGTTGCGCGCGGCGTATCCGAACAGCACGGAGCGCTCGGTCAGCCCCTTCGCGCGTGCCAGCAGGACGTAGTCCTCGGTGACGGTGGCGACCATGACGTTGCGCATAGAGAAGAGCCAGCCGTTGAAGCCGATGAAGATCAGCGAACCCATCGGCAGCGCGCCGTACCACAGCACGCTCATGATGAAGTAGAAGTTGTTCAGCGACATCGGGACGCTGGTGTCGTATCCGCCGGAGACGGGGAACCACTCGAGCACGATCGAGAAGATCCACAGCAGCACGAGGGCGATCCAGAAACCCGGGAATGCATGGAAGAACGTGGACAGCGGAGCGAACCAGGAGTCGAAGATGCTGCCCGGTTTCCAGCCCATGATCGCGCCGAGTGCAGTGCCGATGATCCACGCGACGATCGTGGAGATGCCGATCAGGAACAGCGTCCACGGCAGCGCCTGGAGGATCAGCTCGGAGACGGGCGTCGGGTAGTTCGCTGTCGAGACCCCGAAATCGAACCGTGCCACGCCCACCCAGTAGTCGAAGTACTGCTGCAGCAGGTTCTCCGTGGGGTTCCCGTACATGCGGTGCACGGCTTCGACCTGTGCCTCCGTGGGTGGCTCACCGGTGGTCTGGCGGATCTTGCGCAGGACGGCTTCGGCCGGATCGCCGGGCATGAACCGCGGGATGATGAAGTTCAGTGTCACCGCGGCCCAGATGACGATCAGATAGCTTCCCAGTCGGTTGAGGAAGTAGCGCCCCCTCGTTCCTCCGCGCCGACGGCCTCGCGCTGCTCCGGGGGAGCTCGTCACGGGGTCATCCAGGACGACGTCCCGTCGGCCCGTGGCGGTGTCCTGCATCGCCATGCCCGGCCTCCTCTCTCTCGATCCGCTTCACTGCGTCAGGCCGATCGATCAGCGTGCCCGCGCCACGGGCGTCCCCTCATCGGGCTGTTCAACCCGTCATCGGGCGATCGTCGTGGCGTCGAGCAGACGGTAAGTGATCCCAACCGCCTGCAAATCGGTTCACTCAGAGTAAGCCCAGGTAAGCAAGCCGGGAACCATCAGCGGGCCCCGAATGATCACGGTTGTGTCACAAATGGTGCGGCGGTTGCCCCGAGATGGGGCCACACCAGGGCGCGCTGTGCGGCTCTCGACATCGACAGCCGCACAGCGCGGATCCTGCACTCAGCCCTGCGTCGCGATACCCGTCCCGGCGCCGCCGAACTGCATGCGCTCGACGAGACCCAACCGCTCCGGAACCTGCTCAAGCTCGAGCAGCAGCACCTCATTGCGCCCAGCGGTCACAACGGGCGCCGGCACATACAGGCTCTGCTGCGGTCCGACACTCCAGTAGCGGCCCACGCAGAATCCGTTCACCCAGGCCACACCGTGTCCGGCAGCGGACACATCCAGGTAGGTATCCGTGGGTTCGTCGGCCTCGAAGGAGGATGCGATGAGCACCGGCAGCGTGCGGCGCGGATCCGCATCCCCACCCTGCACGGCATCGAGGATCGACGTGCCCGCATCGAGTGCGGCGCGGAGCTCGTCCGCCATGCCTTCGAGCGGGTAGGTGTCGACCTCCCAGTCGTTGAGGTAGCGGATGATCTGCCAGACGCCGCCGAGGATGCCTTTTCGCTCCCCCAGGCGTGGTCCGAAGTTCGTGCGCCCCAGGCTTTCGACCAGGATCTCGACACGCACGGTACGGCGCCCACCCTTGGGCAGCAGCGCCTCCACGTGGTCGGCGAGGTTCACGGCCACCGGGTCGTTGCCGCGCTGGACCGTGTCGACGTGGATGCCATCGACATACACCCACGCGCGGTCGTGCAGGCCGTACAGGCGCAGCGGATCGATTGCCGGGCTGTCGTCATCCTCGGCGGAATGGTTGCGGGTGATCTCGATGTCGCGGGCCAGGCGCATGATGCCGCGCTCGAGACCCACCTCCTCGAAGGCTGGCGGGACGGGGTGAACTGGCGCTGTCCTCTGGAAGAGGTCCGTGCCGCGGAACGGCACCACAGACTCGAGAGCGAGCTCCCGTGCAGGCAGGCGCGCCGGTACTGCCTCGATCCCGAGCTGGGCACAATGCTCCTCGAGGGCCGGCAGCTGGCGATGCTGCGCGATGACCTCACGGAAGGCGTGGAATTTCTCCGTCAGCTCGCCGTTCTCCGCAATCGGTGCGTCGTAGTCGTAGCTGGTGGTGGTGGGCCCGTAGGTGCCGTCGTCGTTCGCGCCGGCGCTGAGCCCGAAGTTCGTGCCGCCATGCGCCATGTAGAAGTTCACGCTCATCCGGTGGGTGAGCATGTCGCTGAGCTCGGACGCGGCGGAGGCGGCATCACGCGTGTGATGTTCCTCGCCCCAGTGGTCGAACCAGCCATTCCAGAACTCCATGCACATCTGCGGCTGATCAGGCAGCTCCTCAGCGGCCATATCGAGCACCTGCAGGGTGCGCGAGCCGAAGTTCACGGTGGCAAGCGCCCCGTCGACGACGCCGCCGGTGAGCCACATCCGAGCCGGACCATCGGAGGTGACCAGCAGCTCGGTGATGCCGCGCGCACGCAGACCGTCGCGCAGATGCTCCAGGTAGGCGGTATCGTCGCCGTAGGAGCCGTACTCGTTCTCCACCTGCACCATCACCACGTTGCCGCCGCGGGCGGCCTGACGCTCGGCGATGGCGGGGATGAGCTGATCAAACCAGGAGTCGACGTGGCGCAGGTAGCGCTCGTCACGGTTGCGTAGCGGCATGGCGGGATCGCGCAGCAGCCAGCCGGGAAAGCCACCGTTCTCCCATTCGGCGCAGATGTAGGGCCCGGGGCGCACGATGGCGTCGAGTCCTTCCTCGGCGGCGATGTCGAGGAATAGCCCCAGGTCCGCGATCCCCTCGAAGGTGGTCTCGTGCTGTGAGGGCTGGTGCACGTTCCAGGCGACGTAGGTCTCGACGGTGTCGCAGCCCATGGCCACGAGACGCTTGAGGCGGTCGCGCCACTGCTCGGGGTGGACGCGGAAGTAGTGGATCGCGCCGGAGATGATCACGTGCGGCTCGCCGCGACGCAGGAAGCCGTCGGGCGTCGGTACAAGAGTGGGGGCGGCGGAGTCGGTCGTCCCGGAGGCGGGAGCGGCAGAGCCGGCAACTCCAGAGCCGAGGGCAACAGTGCCGGTGAGCGGGGAATCAATGTCGTGGGATGCCATCTGTTAACCCTTTCACGCCGCCGCCGATAATGCGACATCCAGAAGACCCGCGCCTCAGCGAATCAGGCAGCGACACGGCGTGGCACAGGTCGTCGGCCCGCAGGGTCACGTCCCGTCGGCATCGCAGACCGCGACGTCGATACTCCGAACCTGTCCACGCCAACTCTCGGCTCTGCCGTACCGGATCCCTTATCGAGTCTGCGTCGGGTCGCCGATCCAGCCCAGCACGAGCGGGGTGCATGAGGCGGTGTCGTATGCGACGAACAGGAAGGGGCGATCCAGCACGAGCTCTTTCGTCTCCTGCGGCACGTAGGCAGTGGTGCCAACAGCCACAGCCGTTGCAGCGGCAGCCTCCATACCGTCGGCATCCACTGTGATCACGGCCTTCTGGAACACCATGGTGACTGCGAGGTCGCGGTCCGTGCTGATGCCGGAAAGATCCGCAGTGCCGGGATCGAATACCTCGGTCATACCCAGCTGCTTCAGTGGATCTGTCAGTTCGCCATCCCAGTCGATGTCGAAACCGGGGGTCGTCACCGTGGTGGTGACATCCGCTGACCCCTCGATGCCGCGCAGCACGGCGCCCAGCCGGTGTCCGTCGGCGGCCCAGGTCTCGAGCACCTCGTGGGGTTCGCCGGTGGGGCGGACGAGTGCGAGGGCGAGCTGCCCGCCGGTGCCCCGCAATGCCGACGCGGTGCAGTGCTCGTCCTCGTACCAGCCGGGCACCTCGCCGGTCAGCATCTCGGGGCGAACAGTCTCGCCATCCGAGGTGGTGAAGTCGACGGCTTCATCCGGGTTCAAGGGTTTCAGCCAGGCGGTCTTCAGGTGCAGTGCGTTGACCAGCACCATGACGGTCTGCTCCGTCAGCGCGTCGGGGGCGACCAGATCGGTGATGAGCCCCTCGGTGGCGTGCTCGACCACCGCGTTGATCCTCTCGCAGGCCGCCTCTCGGCCTGTCGCGTCCGTGAAATCGGCAGTGTAGATACCGGTGTCGAACCAGGTGGCGAGGGCATCGAGGAACGCCTGGGTCGGCTCCAGTCCGTCCGCAGCCCACACAGCGTTCACCAGGGAGGCGCGCGGAGGCTCTGGCCCGTCGCTGCCGTTGTTCGCGCGCTCCTTCTCACCCATCGCGGCCAGATGCTGGGCGAGCGTGTTCGCGGTCTCCCCGAGCGTGCGCACATCCGCGCCGAGCACATCCTCCATTTGCGCCCGGGTCGATCCGCCTGCGCCAGCAGCCACCATGGACAGCACGATCTGTGCTGAGAGTGGGGAGCAGACCAGGTTCGTTGTCTCACGGTCAAGCTGGCTGAGCAGCGCCGCCGCGAAGGGCGCGGTGAGGTTGCCCGCCTCCTCGACGGCGCCGGGCGCTGCCCGCTCGACGTCGCTGCGCAGGTCGGGGTTATCCGTGCCCATACCGTGCCCTCCCCGTGCGTCGCATCCCGTCATAAGGCCTGCTGCCGGGGGAACAGCCAGTGCCGCACCCAGAAACCGTCGGCGGTCCCAGCTCAGTGCTCGCGCGGTCAACGTTCCTCCCCGTCGCAGGCGCGTCAGAGTGTCTAAGAGTCATAGAACCGCGCCGACGGCCACGGCGCAAGCAACTCCCCTAGAGCACCGATGCGGAGCCGCCTCGGGCGCGCCACCTCAGCCCTTCACGGCACCCTCGGTGAGGCCGCCACGCCAGAAGCGCTGCAGCACCAGGATGAGAATCGCCAGCGGGATCACGCTGAGCAGGGAGCCGCCAATGGTCAGCTGGAAGAACTCCGGCAGGCGGTCCGTCTGGGCACGCCAGCTGGAAAGCCCCAGGGTGATCGGGTACAGGTCCTCATCGGCCAGCATGATCAGCGGCAGGAAGTAGTTGTTCCAGATCGCGACGAACTGGAACAGCAGAATCGTCACGATCGCCGGGGTGAGCTGACGCAAGCACAGCGAGTGGAAGATCCTCAGCTCAGAGGCGCCATCGATACGGCCGGCTTCCATCACCGAGTCTGGCACCGCCGCACCGGCGTAGACCGAGGCGAGGAACATACCGAAGGGGCTCACCAGGCTGGGGATCAGCACCGCCCAATACGTGTTGGTGATACCGATCGCGCTGAACAGGAAGAACAGCGGCAGCGCTGTGGCGGTTCCGGGCACGAGCACACCGCCCAGCACCAGGGCGTAGACAGCTTTCCGCCCCGCGAACTGGTACTTGGCCAGGGCATACCCAGCGGCCACAGCGAAGTAGGTGGCGAAGATCGAGCCAATACCGGAGTAGATCAGGGAGTTCGCTGCCCACCGCAGGAACACTCCGTTGTTCGCGGTCAGGACGTTGCCGAGGTTCTCAATCAGCCGAACGTCGGGGGCGAACCAGAAGCCATTGGTGCCGAAGAGGTCCTCGGTGGACTTCGTCGCGTTGACGATCACCCAGTAGACGGGCACCAGGAAGTACATGGCGACGATGGCCAGGATCGCCGTGACCAGGATGGTGGTGGTCGGCTTGCGGCCGGCAGAGCGGTCCGTGGTGCTCATGTCAGTCCTTCCCCGCACGGTTGGAAACAGTCAGGGCTATCGCCGAGAGAGTGAACGCGGAGACCGCGATGATCACGGCCTGCGCCGCAGCCATCCCGACGTCGTTGTACTGGAAGGCGAACGCATAGGCCGACATGTTCGGGGTGTACTCAGAGGTGATGCCGGAGCTCATGGTCATCAGCACCTGCGGCTCAGCGAAGAGCTGCAGCGTGCCGATGATCGAGAAGATGACGGTGAGCATCACCGCCGGCCGGATCAGAGGCAGCTGAATGGAGCGGACAATGCGGAAGGATCCCGCACCGTCGATCCGGGCGGCCTCGTACAGCTCACCGGGGATCGACTTCAGCTGCGCGATGATGATCAGCATGTTGTAGCCGGTGTAGGTCCAGGTGACGATGTTCGCGATAGACCACAGCACCAGGTTGGGGCCGAGGAAATCGATCTCGATACCCACCAGGCTGAGTACGTCGATGATCGGGCTGAGCCCCGGGATGTACAGGAACGACCACAGAATTGTGGCGATGACGCCGGGGATGCCGTATGGCAGGAAGTAGGCCGAGCGGAAGAAGCCTGGCCACTTCGCCGCTGCGCTCTCCAGCAGGAGAGCGAGGATCACGGCGGCAAGGATCATGACGGTCACCTGTACGACGCCGAACAGGAGCATGCGGCCGATAGAGGCCACGAAGTTCACGTTCGACAGCGCGGCGAGGTAGTTGTCGAGTCCAGCGAACCGTGCCGTGGTGCCCTTCTCTCCGAGCAGGCCTGAGCGCTCGACCGTGGTGAAGCTGTAACCGATGGTCATCAGAATCGGCACGATGATGGTGCCGATGAACAGCACCAGAAACGGTGCCATGAGGATCCAGGGGGCGCTGCGGTGTTTCATCGTGCCTCCTCCGCGTCCAGGCCCATGGTGCGCATGATCTCGACGATCTCTCGCTGGGTATCGGCGAACACATCGACCAGGGAGGTTGATCCGTTCACCGCTGCGGCGAACCCGTCGCCGAGGATCGCGGATGCACGCTGCATCAGCGGCGCCCACGTCCAGTCGAGGTTCTGGCCCGCGGCCATGGGGCGGATCACGTCTTCGTTGTAGGACTGACCGCTGAAGAACTCCGAGGGGCCTTCGCGGACTTCTCCGATGTAGTCAGCGGCTGGCGACCAGCCGATGCCGGAGTACTCGATCATCGCGTCGATGCCCGCAGGATCCGTGCACATCCACGTGAGGAACTCGAGCGCTTCGGCCGGGTGCTGACTGGTGGAGAGCACAGCAGCGGCCGACCCGCCATGAGCGCCGGAGGCGTATCCATCCTTCCAGGTTGGCATCGGTGCGACAGCCCAGCGGCCCGATGCGCCGGGAATCGATTCGACCAGCGCGTCACCCCAGGAACCGGTCATCGCAGAGAGCACCTTGTCATCGCCGGCCGCTGCCATTCCGGGTGTGGCGAAAACACCGAAGTTGGTGCCCAGAGTTCGGTCCTTGAGCATCTGGTCCCAGAATTCGCCCACGCGCACGGAGGCGTCGTCGGTCATATCCACGATCCACCCGTCGCCCTCGGGGCGGAACCACACAGCGCCGGACTGCATGGCCCAGGCGATCGGGTGGGATCCATCCGTGGGGTCGAGCACGGTGAGCATCTTTCCGGCGTCGGCCACCTCCCGGGCGAGATCGCGATAGTCCTCCCAGGTCGCCGGGGGCTCGAGCCCGAGCTCGTCAACGAGCACGTCGCGGTTGTAGAACAGGGCGACCGGACCGGTGTCCTGCGGCACGCCATACAGGGAATCACCGACCTTCACCTGGGAGAAAGCCCCCGGGTCGAAGAGGTCCTCCGAGTCGGCGAAACCGTACCGGGACAGGTCCACGAGCGCTCCGGCCAGCGCGAATTCGGGTACGTTCCGCAGCTCGACTTGGGCGATATCCGGACCGCCGCCAGAAGCGACCGCCGAAAGGATCTTCGCGTAGCCGCCGCTGCCGCCGCCCTGGATCCACGTGGCTTCCACACGAATCCGGTCCTGCGTTGCGTTGAAGACGTCGGCGACCTTCTGGAGGT
The DNA here is from genome assembly GCF_900258505.1 of Brachybacterium timonense. Classification (GTDB taxonomy): domain Bacteria; phylum Actinomycetota; class Actinomycetes; order Actinomycetales; family Dermabacteraceae; genus Brachybacterium; species Brachybacterium timonense. Next base: position 572,642 of record NZ_LT984895.1, on the reverse strand, counting down.
CCTTGAGCCACGCCCAGTACGTGAGTGTCACGGGCCCGTCGGCGGGCGGAATCGTTGGGTCCTGATTCACGGTTCCGGGATCCGGAGGGGCACATCCCGCGGCCGCGCCGATCATCCCGGCGGCTGATCCGGCGAGCAGACCTCGCCTCGTCACTGCACGCACTGCTCCTCCTCGAGTCGAGCGGTCGATGCAGGGAGCATCCCCTCCTGCACGCACCGACGCGGCATCACATCAGTGCACCTACGGTACCGCTTACGCTCGTCCCGAAGTTCCGCGAAAGTCGGCCCGTGTGGCCACGATGCGTGCACGCTGCCCGATGATCACCGAGGTCCCGCGCGCAAGGGCCGCTGTGCACACCACTCGCCGCTGTGCGGCCCGCACCGTCGTGTCGAGGCCGATGCCGCGTCGGTCCCGTACGATCGCACTCAACCCGCACCCCGTCAGGAGGCCCCGCGATGACCAGCACCCACCGGCCCGTCGAGGACGCCGCGAACCACGACAGCAGCACCCGCGCCGAGACAAGTACCGACGCAACCGAGCCGGAGGACCACCTGGTCGTCACCGCCCACTCGATCACGCTGCCCGACGGCCCGCTCGCCTACACGGCCACCACCGGCACCGTCGTGCTGCGCGAGGAGCCGGAGAGCGAGACGTACGGCCGCGGCAGCGCGTACGCGGAAATGTTCTCCGTCAGCTACGTCGCGACCTCGGTCGAGGACACCGCTGCTCGCCCCGTCGTCTTCGCTTTCAACGGCGGTCCCGGCGCGTCGACGGTCTGGCTGCATCTGGGTCAGCTGGGGCCGCGCCGCGTGGACGCCCCCGACGCCCATGAGCAGGCGGGCCCGCCGTACCGTCTGCTGGATAATCACGAGACCTTGCTGCGCACCGCCGATCTGGTGGTGGTCGACGCCATGACCACCGGCTACTCGCGCCCGGTGCGCGGTGCGAAGCCTGATCGGCACCACGGGCTGGCCGCTGACCGCGACCTCATTGCCTCGTTCATCGTGGACTGGCTGACCCGCAACGACCGCTGGACCTCCCCGATTCACCTGGTGGGCGAGTCCTACGGCACCACCCGCGCGAGCGCCGTGGCCGCTCGCCTCATGGACCGCTACTACGTGGCCGTCGAGGGACTGTCGCTGATCTCGCCGGTGCTCGACTTCGGCACGATCCGCTTCACGCCCGGCAATGACCGCCCCTATGTGCACTACCTCCCCACGTATGCGGCGATCGCCCATGCGCACGGCATGCATGAAGGGCGCATGCTGCAGGACGTCGTCGACGAAGCGGAGGCATTCGCTGAGCAGGAGTACCCCGCGCTGCTCGCCGCAGGTCAGCGCCTGAGCACAGAGCAGAAGCAGGAAGCCGCCGCCCGGATCGGTGCGCTGATCGGTGTGGACCCGGAGTGGGTGGAGCGCGCCGACCTGCGGGTGGAGCACATGGCGTTCCTCGCCCAGCTGCAGCGCGAACGCGGCCTGGTCACGGGCCGTATCGACGGCCGGTTCAGCGCCCCGGCCGGGGACCGCAATGCGGCGACCATGGAGACCGATCCGTCGATCGACCAGCTCGCGCCCGCGTACACCGCTGCGATGAACCAGTACCTGCGCACCGAGCTCGAGTACAGCAGTGATGTGGTGTACGAGATCATGTCCGGCCGCGTGCATCCGTGGAGCTACAAGGAGTTCGAGGGCCGCGCGGTGGAGGTGTTCACGGACCTCTCGCGTCTGCTGCGGAAGTCTGCGCACACACGCGTGTTCGTCGCCCACGGCTACCACGACGCGGCCACACCCTTCCACGCCAGCGAGCATGTGCTCGCCCACCTGCAGATCCCGCAGCAGGACTATGAGCAGCGCATCCAGATCGAGTACTACGAGGCCGGGCACATGATGTACGTGCACGAGCCCAGCCGCATCGCTCTGAGCGAGCATCTGGCGCGTTTCGTCGGCGGAGGATCGCACGCCGCACAGGGCAGCGCCGCTGAGGAGCCGGGTGACTGACGACCCCGGGCAGAGCTCTCATCCCCGCCCCGCCACCCCCGGCTCGGACAGTAGCCCGGGCCACTCGGTGGCGCGGCGCGGGGCGATCGCGTTGGGCGCCGCACTCGCGGCGGTCACCACCAGCGGCACCGCTCACCGACGCCCTCCGGCGCATGTAGACCTGCTCTCCCTGACCGTGGCTCTGCGCGGGCCCGGCGAGCGCGTGCTCGTGCGCCGCAGCGGGCCGACAGTGCCGCCCGACACCCGGGTGCTGCCCGATGCACACGCGCATGAGGAGTTACGCGCCGAGGAGAACCGCGTGCTCGAGGCGCTCGCTGCCCGGTCTTCGGCACCGAACCCGCTGCTCACCGATGCCGTGCGTGACCTGCATGTGCTGTCGACGGGGCTTCCGGCGCCGGTGGCTGGATGGTCCTCGAACTGGCGATACGTCTGGCCGCGGGATGCCGCACATGCGGCGGTGGCCCTGCACCAGCTCGGGCTGCGTGAACGCGCCTGGGCCACCGTGCACGAGCTCGCGGTGCTCTGCGGCTCCGACGGCTGGTTCGAGGCCCGCTATGTGCCCGGTCGTCGGCATGCTCCCGACGGGCGACCGCGGCAGCTGGACGGCACCGGCTGGTTCCTCTGGGCACTCGACAGTGTCCTCGCCGACGACGACACAACAGCGGTGCGCGAGACCAACGCTGCCTCGGCTCTGGCGTCCGACGGCACTGTCCAGAGCGCTGCCCGCCGCGCCGCGGCGCTTCTGCTCGAGCTGACGGCGAACGATGATCGGCTCCCGCCGCCCTCACCGGACTACTGGGAGGTCCGCGAACGGCGCCTCACCATCGCCACCGCGGCCCTGGTGGCCGTCGGCCTGGAGCGTGCGGGCCGGCTGCCCGCGCTGATCGGCGAGGAGATGGCTGCTCACGCCCATGAGCGCGCAGTCGAGGTGCGTGCGGCGATCCGCGATGCCTTCGGCCCGAGCGGTTTCACCCGCTACGCGGGCGGCACCACTGCCGATGCCGGCATGCTGTTCCTCCTGCCGCCCTACGCCCTGCACGCCGACGATGAGGTAGCCGACCTTCTCCGCCCGGCCGAGCAGCGGATGCGCCGCCCCGCAGGAGGCGTCGCCCCCGGGGAGGGGTGGAAGCGCGACGGAATCTCGTGGACACCGCAGACCGCCCTGTTCGCCCAGGCCTACGCTCAGCTGGGCCTGCGCGAGGAGGCGCAGCGCTTGTGGGACTGGCTTGCGGTGCACTGCACGTCGGCCGGGTCCCTGCCGGAGAAGGTGCTGGCTGACGGCTCCCCCGCCGCGGTCGCGCCGCTGACCTGGACGGCATCGGTGGTGATCATGGGGCAGTTGGGGGTGTGACAGCATCCGCGGCGGAGCGGCGCCGCTGCTCGCCCGTCACGCCGATGCGTACCTCGCGGGCGCTCGGATCTGATCCGAGCCACTGCACGAGTTCGGCCGGGCGCACGTCGTACTGGTCCAGCTGCTCCATCGGCAGCCACACACAGCCCACCTGCCCGGCGTCCGGCGAGGTGGGCTCCCCCGGCTCCTCACCGGGGGCGAGACCGCACCAGAAGGCCACATTGACCTGGTGGAACGGCGGGATGGCGGCGCCGTCGCGGAAGCGTCGGTCGGTCATCACCTCGTAGACGCACGCCACCTGGTGCACCTCCACGAGGGCGCCGATCTCCTCACGGCATTCGCGGATCAGCGCCTGGATCTGGGTTTCACCATGCTCTTGGCCGCCGCCGGGCGGGCCGTACAGCGAATGCCCGTCGGGGGTGACGATGTGGTTCAGCAGGAGTTTCCCGTCATGCACGATCAGCGCTTTCACGCCCACGCGCGGTGATCGACCGTCCGTGCTCACCCTGTTCCCCTTACTGTCCATCCATCAGGTGCTCCGCTCAGCAGGCTGCTCCAGACTAGTCTGGCGAACACTGCATGAAGGAGGGGCCATGCCCGCAGCACGGGATACCGCCACAGTGGTGCACGCAGCCCGGCTGTACTACGAGCAGGGACGCTCCCAGTCGGAGATCGCTACGGTTCTGGGGCTGTCCCGCTCCAACGTCTCCCGCATCCTGACGCAGGCGCGCGAGCGCGGCATCGTCGAGATCACCATCCACGATCCTGAAGGGCCGCCGCTGCGCGATGCGGCGCTCGAGCACGTGCTGCGCTCGACATTCCGACTGCGTGACGTGCACGTGGTGCATACGCCGCGCGCCGACGGTCTCGACGCCGTTGCCCGTGCAGGCGCCGCCCTGCTCGCACAACTCGCCCCGAGCGCACACAGCATCGGCGTGTCCTGGGGTCACACCGTCCAAAGCGTCGTCGAGCATCTCGAACCGCTGCGCCTGCGTCCCGCGCCGCGTGTGCTGCCGCTGGTGGGTGGGCTGAGCGCGCTCGATGAGTACGAGAGCGGCGAGTCGGTGCTGCGGGTGCTCGCCGCACGGCTCGGTGCCCGCGGGGAGATGCTGTACGCCCCCGCCCTGCTCGAGTCCGCCACCGCGGTGCGAACACTGCGGGCAGAGTCCTCCATCGCCCGGGTGCTCGAGGTCGCGGCTGCCGTGGAACTCGCTCTCGTGGGCATCGGGTCGATGGGCCATCACTCGTCCCCGCACCTGGTCCGCATGATGCGGCTCAGCCCCGAGGAGGAGCAGGCCTTCCAGGCACAGAACCCGGTGGGCGATGTGTGTGGGCGCTTCGTGGACGCGGGCGGCATCCCCCTGGGCGCCCCCACCGATGACCGCGTGCTCGGCGTGACCTTCTCCGAACTGCTGCGCATCGGCCACGTCATCGGGGTGGCCGCCGGTGCGGAGAAAGCACCGGGCGTGCGCGGGGTGCTGCGCAGCGGTGCGATCGACACGCTCGTGATCGATCTCGAGCTCGCCCGCGCACTGCTCGCCACCTGAGGGCGCGCCGCCGGCACAGACGACGACGGCCAGTCCTGCAGAGCACCGTGCGGTGTGGTGCTGCCGGTGGGGGCGGCGCTGTCAGCGGCCGCGCAGCACCTCGTTGAAGTGATCCGTGAGTGCACGGTCCACGGGCAGCTCGGTGCCATCCAGGTGTGTGATCGGGGCGGCGAGCCGCACGGAGGAGAGCAACCATGCCCCGTCGGCCTCGAGCACCTCCTGCGGGGTGAGCAGGGCTTCGCGGCAGCGTGCCCCAGCGGCTGTGCGATCGGCGAACAGGGAGGCAACGCTCGTGCCTGGCAGAACACCGGCATCCGGTGGCGTGGTGACAAACTCGTTCCCGCGACGCACCAGCAGCGTCGACGTCGGGCCTTCCAGGCAGTACCCGTCGCTCGTGGTGAACAGAACGTCGTCGGCCCCGCGGCGTACCGCCTCGCGGCCGGCCGCCATGTTCACGGCGTAGCTGATGGTCTTCGCTCCGGCGAGCAGCCACGGGCTGGTGGCGGTCACAGTCGACGGCAGGCCACGGTCGAGGGTGACCACGCGCAGCCCCCGACGCGCCTGGGTCCAGTCATCGACAGCGCGGGCATGCACCCATGCGAACGGCCGGGTATCAGCCTCATCACCGGCGGTGACGATGATCCGGACGGTGAGTTCGGGAACGTCATCGTGTTCCTGGACGGCGCGCTGCACGGCCTGCTCGAGCAGCCCCAGGTCCAGCTGATCGGTGTCGCAGGCACGCAGCAGCTCGATCATGTCGGCGCTGCGCTGCAGGCGGCGCAGATGCGCCCGCATGTTCACGGCGCGGCCATCGAACACACCGATCGTCTCGAACACGCCCTCACCGCGCGTGACGCCCAGGTCGGTGACGCACAGCTGTGCGTCACGCTCGTCAACGACGCGCAGAGCCTCACCGCCACCATCGGGATCACCCACGATCCCGGGAACAAGCACAAGAACGGGCGACGGGGCATTATGGGCAGGCATCGGGGCTCCTGGGGTCGAGGCCGCCGCGTGGACGCCGACGGCGCTGTGGTGTCCCACCAGGGTAGGGGCCCCGTCCTCAGCTGGTCAGCAAGGCACACTCAGTCGCGCAGACGACTGCCGATCTCAGCACCCGCCGAGGCACCGGGGGAACCGATGAACTCACCGGCGGAGCTAAGCCACTGCAGCAGCTGCTGAAGGATGCTCAGGTCCTCCTCGCCCGTGCCGATGGCGCTGCCCACGCGTCCCGCGGGGGCCGCCGACGTCGCGGCGCCGCCCTCGCTGGCCTCACCGACCGTGTGGGCGCGGCTATCAGCGACAGGACCGGCAGCCTCTGCCGGAGCCTCGCTGTGGCCACCACCGGATTCGCCGGCGCCCGAGCCCCCTCCGGCACCGCCGCCAGAGCCCCCACCGGACTCGCCGCCCCCGCCGGCGCCGCCAGCAGACTCACCGCCACCGGCGCTGCCCGCATCCGACCCGCCGCCGGACTCACCGCTGCTCGAGGCGCTATCAGTGAGCGCATCGCTTGAGGAACTGAAGTCGGAGACGCTGTCCCCGCGACCTACCCCAGATTCCAAACCGGAGAGCTCGCCATCGAAGCCGATCGCATCGCCCACCATCGGCCCCGGGCTCAGGGTCGACATCAGCTGGTCGAACACCAGACCTGCGGTCAGAGCACCGCCGATCATGCCGCCGACCGCCGGGCCGAACATGCCAGAGAGCAGGCCAGTCGCCAGCCCGATGCGGCCCAGTGGCGTGTCGAGGAACGAGGCGAGCGCTTGCTGCAGAGGCGGGGAGCCATCGCCCACCAGCGCATCACGCACGGCCTGCGTGACCTGGCCGAGCACCTCTGCGAAGCCGCCCTCGGGGCCATCGGCCAGGCCGAGGACGGAGGCGAGCCCCTCGCTGATCGCACCGGAGGTCACCGCGTCAAGAACGGGAGCCACCATGTTTCCGAGCAACGTTCCTGCGACAGCGTCGCCCAGGCCGCCGGTCGCTTCCAATGCTGCCAGCGCCCCCGCGCCGCCGCCACCGGCACCACCGCCGCTGCCGCCAGCACCGCTACCAGCACCACCGCCCGCACCGCTGCCACCACCGGCACCACCGCCACCGCCAGCACCACCCGGACTGAAGGCCCCGGGTGCATCAACAGTGGAGGCGCCATCCTGCTCATCCGCGTTGTCCAACAGACGACGCGCACGATCTCGCAGCTCGAATGAGCAGTCCTCCAGGTTCGGACGAACGCGACCGGTCCAGTCCGCGCGGAATTCGTCGGCGTCCTCGCCGATCCACTCGATCGAGTCGATCACGCTGTGCAAGGCCGTCGACAGATCGGCGACCGCCTCGGAGCGTCGCGCCATGATCGAACTCATCGTGCGCAGCGCTTCAGAGTCCGCACCGTAGAAACCGGTCATGCTCAACGCCCTCCCTCTCACATCCTGTTCGGCTCACGTGCGAAACCGTCAGTCATCACACCGCATGCCACCCCGTCGTCACTGACCAGCCTAGAAACGATCCGCCATTGAGAACATGGGGAGGAGTCCCCATGGGGATAACGGGGCAGATGTGCTGGCCTCGTCACGACTGCTCAGAGCGACTGAGCGCGCTCGCCCACCCATCCGGGCACGCGGTCCGCGCCGAAACGCTCCACCCAGCGCTGCGCCACGAGGGCATCCACCCCGCCAACGCCCTCAAAGTCACCCGGGTCTTGGTCAAAGTTCATCTGCGAGGAGACTGCGATCCGGTCAGAATCCTCCTCGCGGCGCTGCGCATCGATCCGCAGCGACACAAAAGCTTGCGACTGCTCGGCACTGGCCTGCTGCAGTGCGTCGATCAGCAGCGTGATCTGGGCGTCCTCACCGAACTGGGTGTCGCCGCCGAGCGCACTGCCGTCGGCGTCCTTGACCACCACACGACCCACCCACCCGGTGCCATGAGGGATGAAGGCCATCGTCAGCGTGCGCCACGTCTCCGACAGGTTTGCCGACACCAGCACCTCACGTGCCAGGTCCTGGATCAGCGCGCCCTGGCGCTCCATCGGCGACGGGCCCGCCGCCTCGGTGCTCTGCGTCATCGAAGTCACTCCTTCTTCACGAACGTCGCGCCGTCAGGGTAGTTCGGAAGGTGCGCATCAACGACCTGCTTGCCGTTTTCGTGAATCGCCACGTCGTAGCTCTCGGGCACGTACTCCCACGGTTCACTGCCCTTGCCGACGCCCGGCGGCTGCTGATCACCGAAGGTCACGCGCGTTTCGTACGAGTAGCTCTTGCCATCCTCGATGCCGTCCACCAGCAGCGACTCGAAGGCGTAGATGTTATCCGTGCCCTGGCGCGCCTGGTTCACATCGTCCCACTGCCGGGTGTAGTTGATCTCCTCGCGGATACCACCCAGCTGGCGGGCTTCCATGTGGCCGGCGTTGAACTCGATCGTTTCCGTGCCGTCGGAGGTCTTCATGTCGAAGCGGTCAGCGATCTTCGACTGGATCGACTGGCTGCGGCTCATGTCGCGGTCGACCTCGACCTCGGGAATGTACATGTGCTCGGTACGACCCAGCTCATCGGTCTGGTAGTACGTCTTGTCGTTGACGTGGTACGTCACATCCGGCAGCACCTGACGCAGGTTCGGGTTCATCTCCTTGCCGCCGCCCTCGGCTTCGACGTACACGATGCGGCCATCACCGTCGGTGTAGTACTCGCCACGCTCCCCCACGCTGTAGCGGGTGTTGGGCTCAAGCTCGATCTGCGCGCCGTCCTTGTCGATGCCGAAGGGGGCACTGCCGGAGCCCGGGTACAGGTCATCCCCGGAGGTGACCTTCACGGTGTCGGTGGTCTTCGGCGGCTCGAGCTGCATACCGGAGTCGTTGAACTGCAGGGTGCTCTCGCCGATGTCGCCGGAGGCCTTGCCTGCCGCGAAGGCAAGCACGCTCTCGCCCGCGTCACGGACGGTGCCCATGAGGCGGCCAGCGGCATCTCGACCTGATTCGACCGCATCACCCAGGGCACCGAAGGCCTGCAGCGGCATCGACATGGACGCCAGCTGGATGGAGTCAGCGGGCATCTCGACGATGGGGGCGTCACCGGCGCCGTTCATCAGGGCACCGCCAACGCCACCGACGTCTGAGGCACCGTCCTGCTCTTCGGCGTGCGTGTCGATCTCGTCGGCCCGGGAGCGGATGGCATCGGAGCAGTCGTGTAGTGCTGGCCGAACGCGCACTGCCCAGTCAGTGCGGAACTCCTCGGCGTCGGGCCCGATCCAGTTCACCTGGTCCACCATCGCGGCCAGGCGCGCGGCGAGGTCCTCTACCTCACCAGCCCTCGCCGTGAGCACGGACCCGTGCTCACGCAGGGCTGCTGTGTCCGCCCCCAGGAAACCGCCCATAACCGCTCATCCTCCGCCCATGCGCCCGCTCGCCGTATTGGCTTCCGCCACCGGTCATCAACGCTAAGAGTGCAGGTGAGAGCGGGGAATGGGGAGAACTCCCCATGCGGATCTTCTGTTCACGTATCCAGGATGCACACCACGAGGCCGCGATGGCTGAACACCACCGAACGTTCGAGTGGGTCGCCGGGAAGATCCGCGTCCACCAGGTCCACGCGGGCACCGCGCGGGGCCTCACGCAGGTCCGCAACAGCGATTGTGCCCTCCGGTAGCGCGCCCGGGGCGCGCAGGTCCTGCGCGCACTCGGTGACCTGCTGCAGGGCAACGTCCGGCACATCGCCGAGGCCCTGCATGCCGAGCACCTCGCGGTAGAGCTCGCGGTCCATCACCTGCTCGGCCCGTTCGGCACGTGCATCGACGTCGCCATCCCCGACCACGGCCGGATCCACGGCGGCCTGCAGCGCATCGGCCACGCGATTCAGGTAGCCGCCAAGGTCCGACGCAGCGAGCTGGAGGGCGAGGTCCTCACCGATCCCGTACACGGCCCCCGGCGTCCCGTCGGGGTCGATGGCGAGCACCACCGCGGACTCCGGATCCTCGTGCAGCGGGTAGTAGGTCTCGGCGGGGCCGAGCAGCGTGTAGGGGCCCACATCGGTGCGCTCTTCCGCCAGCAGAGTCAGTTCAGTGATGCCGTGGCGCACGATCCCGCCGAACTCGTCGACGATCTGCTCGAGCGCCGGCGGCGGATCAGCGCTCACGTCCTCATCGCTCTGAGCGAGGCCCGCGATAGGCGTGAGGTCGTCAGGATGGGTGAGGGCAAGGGAGGCAAGGCGCTCCAGAACCGGACGCTGCGAGGCGATCGGTAGGGGCGCGGCGCCCGTCGGCCACGGGACGGCTGAAGGCAAGCGTGTGCTCATGCAGCAATGCTGGCACAGTCTCACCATCGCGACCGGGCCGTGACCTCGACGGCCCGAATGCCGCATGATGTGCCTGCCCCACTGCCGCTCAGGGAGGTCCTCATGGGACGCGAGATCACCGATACCCGATACACGCGCGGTCAACGCACCAGGTATCGGCATGCGCTGCGCCGCAACCTCGATATCTTCGAGCGATTCCTGGACACCGCCGAGTTCGTCGACGAAGGCACAATCGGTGTCGAGCTGGAGATGAACCTGGCCGACGCGGACACATGGCAGCCCGCGCTCAGTTCGGTCGAGGTGCTCGATGCGCTCGATGACCCCGACTTCGTGCATGAGATCGGGGTGTTCAACCTCGAGATGAACCTGCCGGTGACCCATCCCGACGGCGACGGGCTGCGCATGCTCGAGCAGCAGCTCGAACAGCGGATGCAGCGCGCCGACGCCGCCGCTCAGGCGAGCGGGGCCCGCATCGTGCCCGTCGGCCATCTGCCCACGCTCGAGGAGGACCTGTTCCGTTCGGGGGCGTGGCGCTCCCCCGGCGCCCGCTATGCGGCGCTCGATCATGCGGTGTCCGAGGCGCGTGGCGAGGAGATCGCGCTGTCGATCAAGGGCGAAGGAAAAGGCCTGGAAGCGACCTTCGACTCCATCGGACCGGAGGCGGCATGCACCTCGATGCAGCTGCATCTGCGGGTGCCGCCCGAGCAGTTCGCCGCCGCATGGAATGCGGCGCAGGTGATCGCGGGGCCGCAGCTAGCGCTCGCGGCGAACTCTCCGTTCCTGTTCGGCCGACGCCTCTGGCATGAGACGCGCATCCCCGTGTTCGTGCAGTCTCTGGATACGAGACCGCCGGAGTATGCCGCGCAGGGCGTTCGCCCCCGGGTGTGGTTCGGCGAACGCTGGATCACCTCGATGTTCGACCTGTTCGAAGAGAACGTGCGGATGTTCCCCGCGCTCATCCCCGAGTCACGATCCATGGCGGAAGAGCCGCTGCTCACCGAGGGCGCCGCACCGCGCCTGCACGAGCTCATGCTGCACAACGGCACCGTGTGGCGCTGGAATCGCCCGATCTACGATCCCGGCACCAACGTCCCCCATCTGCGACTAGAGAACCGGTTGCTGCCAGCGGGCCCGACGGCCGTGGACATGGCCGCGAACGCCGCCCTGTTCTACGGGCTGGTGCGCACGCTCGTGCATGAGCGCCGCCCGCTGTGGTCGCGGATGAGCTTCGAGCAGGCCAGGGAGAATTTCGAAACCTGCGCCCGCTGGGGCCTCGAGGGTCGGGTGCGCTGGCCACGACTGGGTCGGGTCCGCGTTGCGGACCTGTTGCTGGAGCAGCTCATTCCGCTCGCAATGGACGGTCTGCGGGATCTGGGCGCCGACGGCAGTGTGGTGGATCGGTACGAGCATGTGCTCGCCGAACGCGCCCGCAGCGGCCGCAACGGTGCCCGCTGGCAGATCGACACGGTCACTTCGCTCGAGCTGCGGGGCATGGACCGCCCGCAGGCGCTCGCGGAGATGACGCGCCGCTACCGGGAGTGCGTCGACTCCGGCGCCCCGGTGCATGAGTGGCCGTTGCCGGTGCAGGAGCAGCGCTGAGCATGTCACGCGAGCCGGTTTCCGGTATATGAGCTCCCGGCATATCGATTCCCAGGAAATCGGAAGGTGCTCCACAGCCCACGTTCTGACTGCAGTGCTTCACTCAACCCAACGCGTCACCGGAGGGACCGCTGACTGAGGAGGAGGCGGGATCCCGACGACCGGGACGCGGGGGAAAGGGATGGCCCCGGCTCGTGGGGACGGGCCGGGGCACTTTCCTGTCTGAGGGCAGACCGATGCTGCGTGCTGCGTGCCTCAGCGCTTCAGATCAATGCCGAAGACTCGCCGCACTGCTGCGACGGTGTGCCGGGTGAAGCGCCGGTCCGAGGGCGTGGTGGCGAGCGGCACGAACAGTCCTGGATGCTCCGGATGCGTCACGCGATCATGCGTGCCGCCCGAGGCGACGGTGAATCCCGCCTTCTCGAGCGCCGTGAGGAGTTCTCGTCGGCTGGTGGGGTGGCGGGTGCCGCGCCCGCCACGGGCCGACGGGCCAGCGGTCTCGAGATCGCGGTCGGGATCATGCGCCGCCTCCTCCGGCCGGACGCGCAGCGCGTAGGCGGTCGGAAAGACGCCGATCACCGTGTTATCGGACCGTCGGACCTGGACCACGAGGGTGCCGCGCAGGAAATGATCACTGACCCCGCCATCGGAGCTCCATTCCTGCTCCGGCTGCGCGACGACCTCGACGATCGCCTGTGCCTGAAGATCCATCGGCCCCGGGGTGCGGATCAGCTCCTCCTGAATCCGCAGTGGCCGCAGCAGCGGACGGGGGTCCTCCGGACGCAGCACGTGCACCGCCTCGGGCGGCGGCGGCCCGCCGGAACTGGGAAGGCTGCGGCTGCGGAGCCGACGGGATCTGCGTGCGTTCGGATGCTTCGCCGCAGGCTCCGCCTGCTGGGAGTCCGCCTGCTGGGAGTTCGCTTGCTGGGAGTTCTCCTGCTGAGACTTGGCCTGAGACTCCTCGTGCTGGACCGTCGCCGTGGGCTCGGCGCTGCCTGCAGGAGATGCCGCGCCCTGGGCCTGCTCCTCCTGAGGACTGCGCGGGCGAGCCGGTCGGGAGGTCCAGTCGACCGGCCGCACGCGGCGAGCCGGATCCGTGCGGCCGCGCAGCGCACGCGGCGTGGGCGGCACCGGGTGCTCCTTGCTCATCACGGGTCCTCTCGCTGCGCTCCGCCTGGCCCGAACGATCCTGCCACGGCCGGGCGAATGCTGAACCGATCCGGCCGTGACCAGGAGCGTTCCGATACGCTATGTCTGTTCATCGGCCCCGATCCCCAGGGACTTCCCGTGCGCGCACTTCGCTTCACCTGCGCCGCCATCGTTCTGCTGGCGGCTGGCTGCACCGGCGCAGCCGACCCCGGCCCAGCTTCCGACCCAGGGCCGACCTCGGATGCGGGCGGTGCAGCGTCGGCCTCCGACGGTGGCGCAACCGCCGCCACCGTGCCTGACGACCTCGATCCGATCCCGGTCACGCCAGCGCCTGCCGACTTCACTCCGCCATCGGGCGGCTGCACGGGCGAGGGAATGCATCTGGTCCAGCCCGGAAAACCCACGGACCCCGCTTTACCGGAACGCGCGGGCGAGACCCTGAGCATCGGCCTGCACTCGCTGGATGACGCCACCGCTTCGCTCACCGCAACCATCGGTAATGGCGAGCCACGGCCCATCGATCCGGCGGCCGTGGGCGACACGATCGAGATCGACCTGTGGACACTGTCGGTGACGAGCATTTGCCCCGACACGAAGCAGGTCGAGTTCGACGTCATCGACTGACGTGGACGCCCACCCGTTCGACCTCGACCGAATCGGGCACGGCCTGCCCGTCGCCCGCGCTCGAGACGAGCTCGACCGCGCGACGGCCACGGGTGCCATGGTGGTCACCGCCCCGCCCGGTACCGGGAAGACGACCCTGCTACCACCCCTGGTCGCGAACCGGGTGCACGGCCGCGTGCTGGTGACGCAGCCGCGTCGGGTCGCGGTGCGTGCCGCTGCCCGCCGCATCGCCGAGCTTGACGGATCGGTGCTCGGAGAGCGGGTGGGCCTGACGGTGCGCGGGGAGCGGATCCTGCAGCCGTCGGCGCGAATCGAGGTGCTCACCCCCGGTGTGCTGCTGCGTCGGCTCCTCGCCGATCCTGCGCTGCCTGACGTCGGCGCCGTGCTGCTGGACGAGGTGCATGAGCGGTCTCTCGAGACGGATCTGCTGCTCGGGATGCTCGCCGAGGCGCGTCTGCTGCGCGATGACCTGCTGGTCGGCGCCATGTCCGCCACGCTCGAGGCGCAACAGGTTGCGGATCTGCTCGATCCCGCGACCATCGTCGAGGTACCCAGTGCACTGCACCCGCTCGAGGTCCGTTGGGCGCCAGGGCCGACGCCGCGCCTAGACGCTCGCGGTGTTCACCCGGGTTTTCTGCGACATGTCGCTCAGCTGGCCCGTGAGGAGGCGTCGCGGGATGAGGGCGATGTGCTCGTCTTTCTGCCCGGCGCCCGGGAGGTCGACGCCGTGGTGCGGGAGCTGCGCGGTGTCGGCGCAGCGGGTACGGGGCGTGCACGTGTACCGGATGCTGCGGGAGGCGCAGAGTCGTCTCCTCGGACAGATTCGCCTCAAACGGGACCGACGCGGCCCGAGGTGCTGCCACTCCATGGCCGCCTGCCCGTCGCAGCACAGGACCGCGCCACACGCGGGGGTGCTCCCGGCAGCCCACCCCGGATCATCGTGTCGACTGCGGTGGCGGAGAGTTCCCTGACGGTGCCGGGTGTGCGCGCGGTGGTGGACGCGGGCCTTGACCGGCAGGTACGCCGCGACCGGCAGCGCGACATGACGGGGCTTGTCACCGTCAGCGCCTCGCAGGCCTCCGCGACGCAGCGCGCCGGGCGCGCCGCCCGTCAGGGCCCGGGCCGGGTGGTGCGTGCCTACGCCGAAGAGGACTTCGCGCGCATGCCCCAGCAGGCTCCGCCAGAGATCACCACGGCTGATCTCACCGATGCGATGCTCTGGCTGGCCAGCTGGGGCACCCCTCGCGGCGACGGACTTCCGCTGCTCACCCCGCCGCCGGCTCTCGAAGTCGATGCAGCGCAGCACGCCCTGCATGCGCTCGGCCTGGTGGAGGAGGACGGCAGCATCACGGAGCACGGACGTGAGGTCGCGCTGCTGCCTATCGGCGTGCGGGAGGCGCGTGCGCTGCATGACGGCAGCCGCCTGCAGCTGGGCCGCTCTGGCGATGGCTCACGCCGTGCCGCTGAGGTGACGGCCCTGCTCAGTGGGGATGAACGGGCCGACGGCGCGGATCTTGCCGCCCTGCTGCGCCAGCTGCGACACGGACGCGATGACCGCGCACGCCGATGGCGACGCGAGGCTGATCGACTGGAGCGCCTTGCGCGCACACGCATGACGAACACCCGGCCGGGGAGCGCGGATCGGCCGAGCACGGACCAACCGGGCGGCCACCGGTCGGGCGCGACGAACCGTACCGAGGCGGAGCAGGTGGGTGCCGTGGTCGCGCTCGCCCGCCCGGACTGGATCGCCCGGTGCCTTCCCGGTGGACGCACCGTGCTTCTCGCTGCCGGGACGCGGGCAGCGCTGCCGCCAGCCTCGACCCTGATCGGCTGCGACTGGGTCGCCGTGTGGGACGTGCAGCGGGCAGCGGGTCAGCACGCCGACGGCACGGGCGCCGTGGTACGAGCCGCCGCGGCACTGCATGAGGACGACGCCCTCGCGATCGGCGCGCCGCTGCGTACCGCGGCTCGCGAGGTGACGGTGCGGGACGGCACGGTGTCGGTGCGCGAGGTGCAGCGTCTTGGCGCGATCACCCTGCGAGCCACCCCGGTGGCGGCGACACGCGACGAGGCGGAACAGGCACTGCTCGACCACGTAACGGCGGCCGGCCTGGACGCTCTGACCTGGAGCGATGCAGCCGTATCACTGCGATACAGGCTCGGAGTGCTGCACCGCGAACTGGGTGCCCCGTGGCCCGACGTACGCGCGGCTGCGCTGTGCGCGGACCTCGCCGCCTGGCTCGGCGCCGCGGCTGCGGATGCTTCCGGGCACCTGGACCGGATCGACCTGCTCGCTGCGTTGCGCGCGCTCCTGCCTTGGCCGGAGGCCGCACAGCTGGATGCGCTGGCTCCGGAGCACCTCGAGGTGCCCTCGGGGTCGCGGGTGAGGCTGTTGTATCCCGACCCGGATGACACCGACGGACGCGTGGTCGCCGCCGTGAAGCTGCAGGAGATGTTCGGCCTGGCCGAGACGCCGATGCTGCTGGGCGGACGCGTGCGGGTGCAGATGCAGCTGCTCTCCCCTGCTCGTCGGCCGCTCGCCGTCACTGATGACCTGCGTTCCTTCTGGGACGGGCCGTACCAGCAGGTCCGACGGGACATGCGCGGCCGCTACCCGAAACACCCGTGGCCGGAGGATCCGTGGAGCGCTCCGGCCACGGCACGCACACGCACACGCTGAGGCCCGACGGCGTGCGATCACGCAGCGCACGACCAGCCACCGCCCGAACGCGCGGGCGCTGATTCGCGGGTATTCGCCGGTGGCGGCACGGCTGCCGCCACTGCACACTCAGGCGCGCGGTTCGCGGCCGTCCACGCCGGGAGCTGGCGGAATGCGGTCGGTCTTCAGCTCATCGACTGCTGAGCCGTCGGCCCCCTGCTGGTCCCCCGCTGCCGCGTCGGCCTGAGGGGCGACTTTCGGCATGCGCGGCACGGTCTGGTCCAACGCGGCCGCATCCGGCACGAAGGCGTTCGCGGCCGACGCATCATCGTGCGCCGGGTCCTGCGACGCCTCCTGCGTGGCCGGCGCCGTCGCTGCTGGCTCGTTACCTGACACGTTCGATGCTGGCGCGCGGTCCGGCACGTTCGATGCTGGCGCGTTGTCCGGCTCCATCGCGGATCGCAGGCTCTCAGCGATGGCAGCGGCTGCCTCTGAGTAGGCGGCACGGGTCGCCGGGGCGAGCGCGACGATGTCGATCCGGTCGCCGGCCTTCAACGCCGGGTCGAACGGCACCGACACAACCGCGGCGGCCCGCTTCTCGAACTCGGCGCTGATCTCCTCGACGGTACGCAGATAGGCCTCGTCGGCGGCTGCTCGCGGCTCAAGATCCTGCAGCAGTACGACTGCGCGTCGGACCAGTTCGTCATGACCGGTGGACGTGAGGGCATGCATCATCTGCAGCGCCACCTTGGCGGAGTCGCGGCTTGCCGTCACCGGGATCACCAGCTGATCTGCGGCCGCAACCGCTGCCTGGAAGTGCCCGGCGCGAATGTTGTTACCGGTATCCACCAGCACCATTCGGTAGAACCGCGTGAGGATCTCGTGAACCGTCTCGAAGCCGTCGGCATCGACGATGTCCTGGCGGATGAGCGTGTCGTCAGAGGCGAGCACGTCGAAATGCGCATCGCCCTGCGGACGCACATAGCGGTCCATCTCGCTGATCCGCGAGCTCTGCACCGAGCCGAACCGCTCGGCGGATTCCTCGAGCAGGTCGATCGAGGTGCGGGTGTTGATGCTGGCCAGGGAGCGATCCCCGAGCGTTCCCATCGTCTCGTTCGCATCCCACGCCACGACGAACCCGCCACGGGCGATGCCCATGATCGCCGCCAGCAGGTACGTGCTGGTCGTCTTGCGGGAGCCACCCTTGGGGTTCGCCACCAGAATGGTGCGCGGACCGTCGTACTGCGTTTGGATCAGGGCGCGTCGGGCGCGTTCCTGCTCGCGCTGCTCCTGGGCGCTTGCCTGCTGACGTGCGCGAGCATCGTCTGCGGGGAACGGTTGGGCGGGTCGCTGCGGGTCCTGCATCGGCTCGTGCTCCTTGTCTCGGGGGTCATACGGGTGTCCTGCGGTCTGCGCGGTTTCCGGCATCTGCGAATCGTGTGACGCGGGGGCGGGCGGCGCGAACGACAGGTCGGGGCCGCCCTCATCCGGTGAAGGGCTCTCACCCGTCGCGTTCTGTGGCGTATCGGTCGCCCGCTGGGTGTTGCGCTGCTGGTCGGCGTCGAAGGCTTCACGCCGGCGTGCGAGTTCCTCGGCGCTGGGCCGCACGGCCATGCCCATGCTCGCGAGCAGGCCCCGAAAACCGTCTCGCGCGGGTGCGGCGGCCTGGGCCTGCCATGCGGCGTCGGCCTCGGACGTCTCGGCGGCCGATGGGCTGGAGGCGGAGCGAGGCGCCGGAGTCTGCGCCGGGTGCGGCGCGATCTCCAGCGGTGCAGCGGGCTGTTCGGCGCTCTGCTCTGCAGCATCGCGATCACCAGGACCATCCGCCATGGCGCCGTCGGCCCAGGTACCGTCGGCGTCCTGGGACCAGACGTCGATGCCGTCATCGATCGGCACCACCGGGTCAGGACGAGAGGCCGGCGCGGAGCGGCGCCCCGGCTCAGCGGCGGTCACGCTGCTCGCGTCATCGCTCGCGATGGCGCCAGCGACCCGTTCGGCACGGCCGTCGGGGTAGATGCGAAGCAGGTGCTCGCGCCCGGCCTCACGGACCTGTGCTGTCACGGGGTGCCCCTGAGCCTGTGCATGTGCGGCCACGATGCGGACGGCCCGCGCCTCAGCCAGGTCGCTCGCCGTCTCCTCGATGGCATGCACGACGCCCTGGACATCGACGGTGGTCTGACCGCCGTGCCCGATGCTGATGCGGATGCTCATCGACTCCCTCTCCATCCCACGAGTGACAGAGGCAGGATAGGACAGGGCCCTGACACACGACCGAGTGCGGCCCGGTCACCGCGCGGCCACGGATTCAGTGCGCGGCGGTCGCGGTCGTGGCCGCAGTGATAGCGGCCATGGAGGCCATCATCGCGGCCATCGCACTGCGGATCTGCTTCGCAACAGCACTGGTGACGCCTGGGGCAGACGCCGTCTCGATCAGTTCCTTCGCGCGAGCGCTCAGCTCACGGCGAGACAGCTCCGGCAGATCATGCCGGAGGATCGCGTGAAGCACCTGCGTCGCATCGAGCAGACCCACCAAGATCGCGTCACGACTGTCGGGCTCTCCCTCACCGCGAACACTCCTCGCGATCCGTTCCCGAAGAGCCTGTTCGGGCTGCGGGTTCACTACAGGCCACCTGTTGCCGAACAGCCCGCGCCGCTGCTCGAGGATGCCGACGGATGCGAGAGCACCGCCGATCGCCTCGGTGGGGTTCATCCGACGGTGACCCATCACGCGAGAGATCGCTGTGCCGTCCAGTCTCTCGAGCTCGGGAAGGAACTGGTCGAGCACAGGATCACCGGTGGGTTCGGTGCTGATCACCTGCACGCGCGGGTCACGTCGATCATCCAGCGAGATCCGCTGGTGCAGCAGCAGCTCGGCCAGCACGGCGCCGACGAGGGCGTACTGCCGGTAGGACGTGGAGTCCTGTCGACCAGAGTCTTTCGTGAGCAGCAGGAACAGCTCGGAGGACAGGCTGAGGTGGGCGGGCGCGGGTTCTGAGGCAGTGGTGTGAATCACGCGAACAGTGTGCCGCACGGTGCAGATGAAGACGAGGGGTAGAGGAAAGCGAGGGTGCCGCTCGAGATGTGCTCGGGCTGCGGGTGACCGTAGGCACGTCCGGCGGGTGACAGTAGGTGCGTAACGCCGGGCGGGCGGCAGCCGCTTTGGCCGAGCAGACGGTATCCACCCGGGCCCAGCACATGACACCCCGGCCGGGCAAGCATCAACCACCTGGCCCCGCAGACGACGCCCACCCACCCTTTCGTGACCTTTCCGTGACCTTCGGTGGGGCTTGGGCGCCTTCGTTTGTCAGACCCCTCCCCGAGGGTGGAGTCATGGACATCGAGCAGTCGGGCGCACCGGAGCGTCACGCAGAGGGGCCACGAATCGTCGTCGGCCCCGATGGCGCCGTGCTCGCCGGCGGCCTGGATCTCGAGATGCTCGCGCAACAGCTTGCACGGCTCGCGCTCGCACCGTCCGCAGCATCCGGGTTGAGCGAGATCGGGACTCACGACGGCGCCCCGCCCAGGCTCAGTACTGCGGATCTGGACCACGCGCTCGCCGCTCTTGGCCGTGTGCGCGACGCCGCGGGCGCTCTCGAGGCGCGGCTTCTCACCTCCCGTGATGCTCGATCACGCGCCGACGAAGCCGCAACGGGCACGCCCGAGGCTGACCAGGGCCGCACCGTTGCTCTCGAGACGGCTATCGCATCACGTCGCGGGCTCGCAGATGCACGCCGACGGCTGCGCGCATCCCACCGTCTTGTCACAGACATGCCTCTGCTCTTCGCTGCTCTCGCCCATGGGCAGATCGACGAATCCGCTGCCCTTGCCGTGGGACGCAGCGTCGGCCCGTTACGGCCCGATGAGCGCACGCAGATCGACGAGCATTTATCTCGGGCTCTGCCCTACATGGACAGTGCAAGCCCCGGTGAGTGGGCGCGGGAAGCGGGGCGTGTGGCCCATCAACTAGACCCTGCAGGGCATGCGGGGCGTGCTGTTCGCGCCGGTCGCGAACGGTCGGTGAGCGTGCGTCCCGCACCGCACGGCATGGCAGATCTGCACGCGCATCTGCCTGCGCTCGAGGCCACCGCGATCCGCAAGCGACTCTCACTGGAGGCGGAACGGTTACGTGCGCACGGTGACCGTCGTGGCCACGGCGCGATCATGGCGGATCTGCTGTGCGACCACCTGCTGGGACGCGCCGACGGGACGAGCCCCGTACGGATCGACCTCGGCGTTGTGATCACCGAGCGCTCGCTGATGGAGCCCTCCCATGGCGAGCCCGCTGTGCTCGAAGGGTACGGTCCGGTCGCCGCTGAGGTGGTGCCCGACTGGGTTCGGCATGCGCCCGAAGCGGTCATGCGCCGCCTGTTCACACATCCGACCAGTGGAGAGCTGGTCGCCGTCGAGTCTCGGTCCCGTGCCGTGCCGGAAGGGCTCGCACGGCTGGTGCGCTGGCGCGATCAGCGCTGCCGTGCACCGTTCTGCGACGCACCGGTGCGAGAGATCGACCACGCTCGCCCCTGGTCCCGCGGAGGCAGCACGTCCCTGGAGAACCTGCAGGGCCTGTGCCGGCACTGCAACAGCATCAAAGAGTTGCTGCCCGCGGTGAGACCGGGCAGGATCATCGGCCGTCATGTGACGCACTGGGAGACGAGCACCGGGCGCGTGGCTCACGCGAGCGCACCACGACTGGTGGATCCACCACCGCCTGCGGCCGTGAACTGGCACGATCACCGTCGGCCCCAGCGGTTCACGGATCGGCAGTAGCCGAGGCTCCCCATCGGGCAGGATCGTCGCGCTCGCCTAGACTCCCCGCGTGCACTGCCCCCACTTCGACGCCGCGACCTGCCGGTCGTGCACGCTGCTCGCGCTGCCGCATGCCCGCCAGGTCAGCGACGGCGAGGCTCGCGTGCGTGCGCTGCTGGGACCTGGCACAGAAGACAGCGCCGTGTGGGGTCCGCCGATCATAGGCGACGAGTCCGGGTTCCGCGCCCGCGCCAAGATGGCCGTGTCCGGCACCGCGAGCGACCCTGTGCTCGGCCTGCCCGGGCAGGGCACCGGCGTCGACCTAGGCCGTGTTGCTAAAGGTGGCCGCGCGACTATTGCGTGGCCGTTTCAAGCGCAGCAGGACAGCTGGGAGGGGTCGGTGGTGAAGGACTGGCAGGCGAGCTTGATGCCTTCGGCCATGGTCAGGTAGGGCGCCCACATGGCGGCGACGTCTTGGTAGGTCTGGTGTCCCTCGAGGAGGAAGACGCCGGCGGCGGCGAGTTCACCGGCGTCCTTTGCGAGGGCGGTGAGGCCGAGGATGCGGCCGGTGTCGTCGTCGATGACGACCTTGATGAATCCGCGGGTGTCCCGGTTGACCAGTGCGCGGGGCACGTTGTCCAGCGGCAGCACGCGGCAGTTGCACCGGTAGCCGGCCGCCAGGGCCTGTGTCTCGGTCATCCCGACCGCGCCGATAGCGGGACTGGTGAACGTCACCCGGGGCAGGTGGCCGTAGTTGACCGTGCGTCCGGCCCCGGTGAAGGCGTTGTCAACGACCATCGCCCCGTGGTGGGCTGCGACGTAGACGAACTCCGGGTGCCCGGTGACGTCCCCGGCGGCCCAGATGCGCGGATTGGTGGTGGCCAGCGCGTCGTCGACGACGACCTCCCCGCCCACGCCGGTCGGGACCTGGACGGTGTCCAGGTTCAGGTCGTCGGTGACCGGACGGCGGCCCAGCGCCACCAACACCCGCTGGGCGCGGAACTGGCTGGCCTGGCCTTCGACCGTCGCGGTGGCGGTTACCTCACCGGTCGTCTCGTCCTGGGCGATCGTTTCGAGCTGGGCGTGGCGCAGCACCGTGATGCCCTCGTCGGCGAACACCGATGCCAAGACCTGGTTGACCTCGGGCTCCTCGGCGGAGGCCAGCCGGGAGCGGACCAGCATGGTCACCGTCGAGCCGAGCCGGGCGAAGAGCTGGGCCAGCTCCAGGGCGACGTACCCACCGCCGAGGACCAGCAGGGACTCGGGCACCTCGGTGAGTTCCATCGCGGTGGTCGAGGTCAGGTAGTCCACATGCTCCAGTCCCGGCAGGTCCGGGACCCAGGGGCGTGCGCCAGTGGCGACCAGATAGTGGGCAGCCTCGAGCACCTCGGTACTCCCGTCCGGGCCGGTGACCCGCAACACCGGCGCCTCTGGGGAGCCTCCGAAGGAGGCCACCCCCTGCCGGATCGGCCAGTCGTAGGAGGCGGCGAGATCGACGTACTTCGCCGCCTGCAGGTTCTCCACCAGGGATTGCTTGGCATGGATCAGGGCCGGCATGTCCGCCGGGCCGGCCGCGGTGGCGATGCCGGGGAACCGGCCGGGGGCGTCGGCGGCGACGTGCCGGGCCTCGGCGGCGGCGAGCAGCGCCTTGGACGGCACGCAACCGATGTTCACGCAGGTGCCGCCGACCGTGCTCCGTTCGATCATCACCACCGACTTGCCCAGGTTCCGGGCCCGGATCGCGGCGGAGAACGCCGCACCCCCGGAGCCGATCACCGCCAGGTCAACCTTTTGGTCCACTTGAGATACCCCCATCACTTGGCGAAATACTCCACTGAGGCCAGAATGGACCTTCCAGTGCAGGGCAAGGTCAAGCCCACCCCGCCGGAGACCCCGAGAAGAGGGCTGTCATGAGGATCGGTGAACTCGCCTCCGCCGCGGGCACCAGCACCAAGACGCTGCGGTTCTATGAGGGGCAGGGTTTGCTGCCCGCCCCGGACCGCACGGCCGCGGGGTACCGGGACTACGACCCGACCGTGCTCGACCGGCTGGACTTCATCCGCCGCGGCCAGGCCGCCGGGCTCACGCTGGCCCAGATCCAGCAGGTGCTGGAGATCCGCGACGGCGGGCAGGCGCCCTGCGACCACGTCCGCGACCTGCTCGACCAACGCCTGGCGGACATCGAGGACCAGTTGCGCAGCCTGAGCGCACTGCGCGACACCCTCACCGCTCTCCGCGACGAGGCCACCACCCTCCACCCCGACACCTGCGGCCCCGACCAGGTCTGCCGTTACGTCTGAGCCGCGCTACGCTGACCGGTGGCGAGCCAGTGGAGGGCGGCGGCCAGGCACAGACCGGCGTGGTAGCTGCCGGCGGTCTTGTCTGATCGCAGCGCGATCCCGCGCCACTGCTTGAGCCGGTTGAAGCATCGCTCCACGACGTTCCGGCCGCGATAACGGGCCCGTTGCTGCTCCCCGAAATCGATCGGTCGGCCCGGCCTGTTCCGACGGTGGGCGATCTGATCGTCGCGTTCGGGGATCGTCGCGGCGATGCCGTGCGCGCGCAACCAGGCCCGGTTCGCTTTCGAGGGGTAGCCCTTGTCGGCCAGCACCCGGTCCGGACGGGTCCGCGGTCTGCCGACCGCACCGGGCACGCGGATCTGGCCCAGCGTAGGGACCAACATGCTCGTATCGGCCGCCTGCCCCGGGGTGAGGATGAACGCCAGCGCCCGGCCGCGCCCGTCACAGACCAGATGCGTCCTTGTGGTCAGCCCGCCCCGAGAGCGACCGATGGCGTGGTCAGGCGTCTCCGGCCCGAACTTCTTGTAGTTCGATCCGGCCCCCTGTGTCCCTGGGCAAGGTCGCCCCATGCTGGTGCACGCGCACCACCGTGGAGTCGATCGAGGTCACCCAGTCCAGGTCTCCCCGCTGGTACGCCAGCGACTGGACCTTCTCCAACACCCGCGCCCACACCTCGGCCGTCGCCCACCGGCGAAAGTTCCTATAAATGGTGTTCCAGTTCCCGAACCGCGACGGCAAATCCCGCCACGGCGCCCCGGTGCGATACCGCCACGCCACGGCCTCCACCACAGTGCGCCGGTCCACCGGTGGGCGCCCCGTAGCCCTCACCGACGGAAACAACGGGCCGATCACAGCCCACACCTGATCCGAGATCACATCACGCGACATCCTCCAAGGCTCACCCGCACCCCAGCCAGAGGTGTTTAGCAACACGCCCTAGCCGACTGCCCGCTGTACCCACCGCCCGTCCTCACGGTGTTGCAGCAGGTGCGCGACCTGATCCGTCGCGCCCAGGTGCCGCCGTACGACGTCGCACGCCGGCGCGGCGAGATCCGCTACGTCATCGTCACCGCCGCTCCGGATGGCAGCACGATGGTCCAGCTCGTCCTGCGCAGCGAGCGGGCCCTCGAGCGCATCCGCGAACATATGCCCCGACTGCTCGGACCCGCTCCACTGGTCACCTCCGTGTGGGCGAACATCCATCCCGACCACACCACCGCGATCACCGGCCCCACCGACATCCACCTCGCCGGCGAGCGCACGCTGCCGATCACCACCGGCGACGCGACCCTGCACGCCGGGCCGCGTTCCTTCGTCCAGACCAACACTGCCGTGGCCGGGGAGCTGTACCGTCAAGCGGGTCGGTGGATTGCCGCCTGGGCACCCCACACCGTCTGGGACCTGTACTGCGGGCTGGGTGGTTTCGCCTTGCACGCGGCCCTGGCCTGCACGAACGAACCTGCCCGCGGCGTCCACTCACGGGGCCTGCGCGCACGCGACGCCCGCGCAGGCGTCCCCGTCGGCCGCGGCCCGCAGCACCCGCTGCCGCTCATCACCGGCGTCGAGACCCGTGCCGATGCGGTCGAGGGGGCACGCCGCTCGGCGCAGGACGCCGGGCTCGGCGAACGCCTCCGTTTCCTGAGCGCCGACGCGACCACCTGGGCCCAGCGCACCGCGCAGACCGACGGCCCGCCAGATGTGCTCGTGGTGAACCCTCCACGTCGTGGCCTCGGGCGCGACCTCGCCGCTTGGATCGAGGCGAGCGGCGTTGCGCGCCTGGTCTATTCCTCCTGCCAACCGGAGACCCTTGCCCGCGACCTGGAGGCCATGCCGTCACTGCAGATCACCGCCGCACGGTACGTCGACATGTTCCCGCACACCGAGCACGCCGAGGTTCTGGTGCGGCTCGAGCGGAGCGCAGCGTTAGCTCCGCGCAGCGTCAACCCCGCGCAGCATCCCCGGTGAGCATCTCCCGCACGACCGCGCCATCCGCCTCCGGGATCTCGAGGCCCAGGAGATGAGCGAAGGTCACGGCCTCATCCGGTACGGTGCAGCGCGGGATGCGCGCACCCTGCGCCGCGTCGGGGCCCTGTAGCGCGAACACCGCCTGGATGTCCTGCTCGGGAAGGTGCCCATGCTGGCTGAGCAGGAAGGAGTAGTCCTCGTCGAACCGCGTGTACAGGCTGCGGCCGTCCCACATGTTCTGGAAGTTCGTTCCGCTTGTGCCCTCGAGCACGCCCAGGAAGGGCCCGTCGTACCCGTAACGCTCCCGCATATCCGCCGACGGGTGGAACGCTTCGAGCGGCACCTCCGGATCCGCCACCCAGCCCTGCACCAGCTCCAGCACCCGAGCACGTACATCGTCAGACGCTTCCGGATGAAGATGGAGCTGACCGGTGAGCCCGCAGGCGTGGACCCAGGCATCCCAGCTTTCGACCTCGCCGTCGGCGTCCACGCGCACCAGCCCCTCGTCGACCAGCAGCGTGTTCGGTCGCCAGCAGCGACCCACCTCGACATGACCGTGGTCGGAGACGATCGCGACGTTGGTGCTCGATGCGAGACCGGCGTCCTCGATGGCCGCGAGGATCTCGCCGATCCAGCCGTCAACGCGCTCGAGGGCTGCCTTCACCTCCGGCGTGAAACGACCGGTCGCATGGCGTTCAGAATCCACATCGACCAGGTGGATGAACAGGGCATGCGGCTGCTGCTCACGGATCACGTCCACTGCGACTGACGTGGCGAACCGGCCGAAGTGCGGCTTCTTCGTCCATTCGATCAGCTCGCTGTGACGGTCCACGTACTCCCGGGCCGACTCCGAGGCGGCCTCACGCACGAGGGCTCGGGTCTCCTCGAGCCCGCGCCGGTCCACGATCTCCGGCACCGAAAAGTCAGTGCTCGGAGCCCATCCTGTGACGGGCCAGTTCACGGTGGCGGTGCGCAGACCCGCCGCCTTCGCAAGGTCGAAGATGGTGGGGCAGGCGATCGCGCGGGCGTCCCAGAACCAGTCGGGGCGGCGAACGCCGGGCTGCACGAGCTCATTGGCGTAGATGCCGTGCCCGGCGGCGGTGCGACCGGTGACCTGCGCGGTGTGGTTGGGGTAGGTGACACTCGGGTAAATGGCCGTGGCCCGCGCCCAGGCGCCCTCGAAGATGCGCGCGAAGTTCGGCAGCGTGCGGGCGAAGGGCACATCGACGTCGCTCATGGCGTCGACGGAGATCACGACGAGGCGGTGGGGCTCGGTGCGGGCCGCGGGCGTGGCTGAGCCGACGGTCGGGTCAGCAGCCGGAGCAACGGATGAGCCGACGGTGGGGGTATGAGTGCGGTTCACAGCGGGAACTGCGGTCGAGTCGATGGTCGGGCCTGCGTTGGGGTCAGTGGTCATGTCGGCGTCCTTTCAGCATCGCGAGCGCAACACGCACCCGGTGCACTGCGATGGCAACCGGAGCCATGCTCGCCAGAGCTGAACGATCCAGCACAGCACGATCCCGCAACCACCAGTGGCCGTCTGCGCCCGTCGGCGATCGGCGCCATCAGCAGTGAGTGCGCTCCCACGCTAAGGAGCGCAGGTCACGCGCGATGGGAGCAGACATGGCCAGACATCAAATCCTTGGCGCCACTCTGTTCACCGACTCTTTTCTGGCACGTGTTGCCCTTCCGTCGGATCCACGCGACGTCGACTGCCCAGTCAGCACTGCCCAGCGCAGCGTGCGGCCTGACACGTCACGGCTCGGTGGCCCGACGGTGAAGACTTCGGCGCCAAGTGACACACTGGGGTCGTTCACCTTTGAGACCCCACCCGCACCGGAGGTGCTCTGTGCCCGTCGATCTGGACCCGGCAACGTCCCTGCAGGACTACGCCCATCCCGAGAAGCTCGTCACCACCCAGTGGCTCGCCGACCATCTCGACAGTGACGGGCTCGTGGTGGTCGAATCCGACGAGGATGTGCTGCTGTACGAGACCGGGCACATCCCCGGTGCCGTGAAGATCGACTGGCACCTTGACCTCAATGACCAGGTGACCCGCGACTACGTCGACGGTGCCGGGTTCGCCCGCCTCATGGACTCGCACGGCATCCGCCGCGAGGACACGGTCGTGATCTACGGCGACAAGTCGAACTGGTGGGCGGCCTACGCCCTGTGGGTGTTCGAGCTGTTCGGGCACCCCGACGTGCGACTGCTCGACGGCGGTCGCAGCGCCTGGGAGGCCGAGGGGCGCGAGATGACCCGCGAGACGCCGCAGCGCACGGCCACCGAGAGCTATCCCGTCGTCGAACGGCAGGACGCACCTCTCCGCGCCTACCGCGAAGACGTGCTCGACTTCCTCGGCGGTCAGCTGATCGACGTGCGCTCCCCCATGGAGTACACCGGCGAGCGCACCCACATGCCCGACTACCCGCAGGAAGGTGCGCTGCGCGGCGGTCACATCCCCACCGCCCGCTCCGTGCCGTGGGGGCGCGCCGCGCAGGAGGATGGTCGTTTCAAGCCCCGCGCCGAACTCGAGGCGATCTACCGCAAGGAGCTCGATTTCGATCCGTCACAGCCCGTGATCGCCTACTGCCGAATCGGTGAGCGCTCCTCCCATACCTGGTTCGTGCTGCGCTACCTGCTCGGTTTCACGAACGTCCGGAACTATGATGGATCCTGGACTGAGTGGGGCAACCTCGTCCGCGTCCCGGTCGTCACCGGCGACGCTCCCGGCGAGGTCCCCGGGAAGGCGACCCGATGACTGACCAGACCCCGCTGCCGGCTTCGTTCCAGCAGATCGTTGATGATTTCCACGCACTGCAGCCGCGCGATCGACTGCAACTGCTGCTGGAGTTCTCCGAAGGCCTACCCGAGCTGCCAGCGCGCTACGGCGACCACCCGGAGCGGCTGGAGCCGGTGCCGGAGTGCCAGAGCCCCCTGTTCCTCGTCACGGAGGTCGACGGCACCGGCCCTGACGCGACGGCTCGCCTGTTCTTCTCCGCCCCGGCGGAGGCGCCGACGACCCGCGGCTTCGCCGGCATCCTCGCCGAGTCCCTTGACGGGCATCCGGTGCGCGAGGTGATGAGCGTGCCGATCGACGCCCCGCACGCGCTGGGCCTCGAGGGCGTGGTCAGCCCGCTGCGACTGCGCGGCATGACCGGCATGCTCACCCGCATCAAACGCCAGCTTCAGGACAAGGCCGAGCTCTGAGCCCTGTACGGTCGCATCGTGACCGCACTGCACCGCTACCTTCTGTCCCTCGCCGAGGATCTGCGCGATCTCGATCTGGGTGGGGAGATCCCTGCACTCGCCCGGCTGTCCGGGGCGCGCCCGAACCAGCTCGGCATCGCCGTGTGCGACCTGGACGGTGAGGTGACCGCCGCCGGCACAGCGCACGCGTTTCCGATCCAGTCGATCTCCAAAGCGTTCGCCTACGGCGCCGCCCTGGATCTCCACGGCCTCGATTACGTGCGCGAGGCCGTGGATGAGGAGCCCAGTGGCGAGGAGTTCAACGCGATCAGCCTCGACGCCGTCACCCGGCGACCGAAGAACCCACTGGTGAACATCGGGGCGATCCGCACTCATGCCATGCTGGGCGCGACGCAGTCCGAGCGCACTGAGCGTCTGCTCGACACCCTCGATGCTGCGGCTGGCCGCCCTCTCGCGATGCACGAGGCGACCTACGACGCGGAGCTCAGGACCGCTGACCGCAACCTCGCACTCGCCCATATGCTGCGCGCTGCCGGGAGCATGCAGGAGGATGCACGCGAGGTGGTCGACGGCTACATCCGCGGCTGCTGCGTGCTGGTGACGGTTTCCGATCTCGCCGTGATGGCGGCGACGCTCGCCCACGGTGGCGTGAATCCGCTGACCGGTCGACGCGTGTTCTCGCAGGGCGCGTCCCGGCAGGTGCTGTCCGTGATGCTCACCTGCGGGATGTACGACAACGCCGGCGACTGGGTGACAGACGTCGGCCTACCGGCGAAATCCGGTGTGGCTGGCGGCATCATCGCTGCACTGCCCACCCGCTTCGGCATCGCCACCTATGCCCCGAAGCTCGACCGGCACGGCAACTCCGTGCGCGGCTCGGTGGCCTTCGAGACGCTCAGCGAGGAGTTCGAGCTGCACATGCTGTCGGGCCGCCCGCCGGAAGATCTCGAGGACCGTGCCGCCCGACTGCTGGACAGCGACGGCGTGCAGGCGCAGGGGCCGACGAAAGACCTGGCTCTCGACCAGGCTGACGCCGCCACCGACGCGCCGCAGGAGAGCTGAGTCCGGTGCGCAACCCGTTCAGGGCGTCCTTCGGCGCCGTGCCGCTGTTCCTGGCCGGGCGTGACCATGCCCTCGATGGCTTCGAGCAGGCCTTGGACTACGCGCCCGGTGCAGAGGCCAGGGCAAGCCTCGTGATCGGCGCCCGCGGCACCGGCAAAACGGTGCTGCTCACAGAGATGGAGTCCATCGCCCGCGACCACGACTGGCACGTCATCTCCCTGCACACCTCCGCGGCGTCCCTACTGGAGGAAGCACGTGTGCGGGCCGTCGAGATCCTGCGGGAACTGGACCCGGATGCGCGCGGCTATCGACTCACCGGCGGCTCGCTCGCGACCGTCGGCTCCGTGCGGGGCGAGCACGTCGACCGCTACACCGAGCCGCTCTCCCCTGCCGCAACACTCGAGAGGCTCACGGACCTGCTCGGAACAGAGACGGGCCTGCTGTTCACGCTCGACGAGGTGCAGTCCGTGGATCCGGCATCGCTTGCGGCTTTCGCCCAGGCGTACCAGGATCTCGTGCGGTCCGAGCGGAACGTGGCCTTCGTCGGCGCCGGTCTGGGGGCGGGCGTGCACACCCTGCTGGACTCCCCGAAGACGACGTTCCTGCGCCGTGCACGCCGAGTGGAGATCGGCATGGTGGACATCGGCTCGGCTGCCGCGTCGATCCAGGCCACCGTGGCGTCGACGTCGAAAACCATCGAACCGGATGCGGCGGTGCGCGCCGCCGAAATCTCCCAGGGCTACCCCTATCTGATCCAGTACGTCGGCGCCCAGACCTGGGCGAACGCCGCAGAGAATCCGACGATCATGCGGGAGGACGCCGATCGTGCCCTGGCCAGCGCCATCGAGCAGATGGCCACGAACATCCACGGCCCGGCGCTACGGGATCTCGCGCCGCGCAAGCTCGAATACCTCGAAGCCATGCTCGCTGACGAGGGGCCAAGTCGCGTCAGCGACGTCGCCAGCCGCCTGGGCACCTACCACGGCTACCAGTCGGTGTATCGGGATCGGCTGATCGAGGACGAGCTGATCCGGCCGGCCGGCCGCGGATACGTCGAGTTCGCTCTGCCGTACCTGCGGGAGGCACTGCAGCGCCGACGCGACGGGGTGCGCGGACCCAGCGGCGAGCTCGGCGGCGGAGTGCGGGCCCGCCGCACCCCCGGGCCCGGACGCTGACGGCACAGACCTGCCTGCACTCCATGCCTCTACGCTGGGATGGACCCGACCATCGCACCCGCCAGGAGACACAGTGACGCATCCGCACGCTGGAGAGGACAACGCCTCCTCGAGCGCGAGCCTCATGATCGACGCCGACGAGCTCGCGTGCCTGCAGGACGAGGCCGTGGATATCACCCGCGCTCTGATCCGCATCGACACCTCGAACTACGGCACCGGCGACCCGCAGACATGGGGGCCCGGCGAGGCGGCCGCCGCGGATCTGGTTGAACAGCTCCTCACCGACGTCGGCCTCCCCACGCAGCGATTCAGCTCAGCGCCGGGCCGCGACTCCGTGGTCACTCGTATCCCCGGCACGGATCCGAACGCCGGCGGGCTGGTTGTCCACGGTCACCTGGATGTCGTGCCCGCCGATGCCGACGACTGGAGCCACGACCCCTTCGGCGGCGAGATCCACGACGGCATGATCTGGGGGCGCGGCGCCGTGGACATGAAGGACATGGTGGGGATGATCCTTGCCGTGGCGCGGCACCTGCAGCGCACCGGCCATCGCCCCCGTCGGGACCTGGTGCTGGCCTTCTTCGCCGACGAAGAAGCCGGCGGCGTGTACGGCGCCCGCTACCTGGTGGCCGAGCACCCGGATCTGTTCGCCGGCTGCACCGAGGCGATCAGCGAGGTGGGCGGGTATTCGATCACCCTGCCCGAGCGCGAGACCGGCGCGGACGTGCGGGCCTACCTGCTGCAGACCGCGGAGAAAGGGCTCGCCTGGGGGCGACTGCGTGCGCATGGCCGGGCTGGGCATGGCTCCGTGCCCACCGAGGACAGCGCGATCGTGCGTCTTGCCCGCGCGATCGTCGCGATCGATGAGCACGAGTTCCCTCTGGAGGCCGTGGCAAGCGTGCGCGCACTCTACGACGGCGTCACCGAGATCACCGGCACCGGCTGGGATCCGGAGGATCTGCAGGGGTTCTTACCGATGCTGCGCGGTGCGCGTCAGTTCGTCAGCGGCACCCTCCAGGACACCGCAAACGTCACCATGCTGAACGCTGGCTACAAGGGGAACGTGATCCCACAGATCGCTGAGGCGACGATCGACTGCCGTTTCCTGCCCGGGCACGAGGAGTCACTGCTGGCTCTGCTCGACGAGCTCACGGGCGAGCATGTCGAGGTGATCATGGATCAGGTCTACCCGTCGGTCGATGCCCCGCGGGAGGGCCCGCTCATCGACGCGATGGCCGCTGCGATCCGCGCCGAGGACCCCGGAGCACACCTGCTGCCGTACTGCCTGAGCGCAGGCACCGACAACAAGTCGCTCACCCAGCTCGACATCGCGGGCTACGGTTTCGCGCCGTTGCAGCTGCCGGCGGACCTGGACTTCGCGCCGCTGTTCCACGGCGTCGACGAGCGCGTGCCTGTCGATGCCGTGCGTTTCGGCGCACGCGTGCTTGCGAGGCTGCTGCGCGGGCAGTGACCCGGAGTGATGGCTACGTCACCTGCCAGTGGTGTTCTCCCGCCGCCCCGCGGGCACATCAGACGCTGCTCGCGCGCCACCCTTCGTCGCCGACGATCCACTGGGGCAGCACCGCGATGATGTCGGAGGCCAGACGCTCAGCCTCGACGGACAGGTCAGCGTCTGGTCCCACCGAGTCGTCGAGCAGCCAGTCAACATACAGCTGCGTGACACCGCCGGAGAGGAAATGCGAGGTCTGTGCGGGCATGCCCTCCGGGATGCGATCACTCAGCCGCGATAGGGCGATCTCCCAGTACTCCGCGAGGACGTCGACCACATAGGCGTAGGACTGATGGGAGATCCTCCAGCTGAGCACGCCGCGCAGCAGAGCACGGTTCTCTGCCAGGAACGCCGTCGTGGCGCGAATGGCATCACGCACCCGGATATCGACCGGGATCTCCCCGCCGACGGACTCCTTGGCGCGCCGATGTAGCTCATCGAGCTCTCGACGGATGAGGCCGAAGGCGACATCCTCCAGGTTGGAGAAATGCGCGTAGAACGAGGCGCGGCTGACGCCGGCACGCTTGACGATGTCGTTGACCGTCAGGTCGCCACCCTCCACGCTCAGCTCCGTGGCTGCACGGAAGATCGCCGCGCGAGTACGGGCGGGTCGCGGATCCGCTGCGCGTGGCTTCTTCAGAGGTGTCTCGGTGCCCTGCGTCTGCCTTCCACCGAGTTCCTCCGTCGCCTTCTGAGAGGCGTCCACGCCACCAGTCACTCTGCCCTCACTCTCATCGATCTGCGCCATACCCTCATCCTATGCAGGATCTTGCAGGATTCTGAGTATGCGCCATGCAGGTGTGAGCACAGGCGGGCACAATCAAGGGATGCTCCCCTTTCTTCACGGCGACCCCGATCCGTCGGCTCTGACCCCGCTGCAGGCATTGACCGGGCAACGAATCATCCACACCGCTGTCGAGCGGCGCGGGACGCGATGTGTCTTCGATCGTGGCTGGGTGATCGAATCTCGTGAGCAGCGTCTGGCGGATATCGCTCTCACGCTGCGAGATCCGCGAGCACTCGGGGCGCGGTGCGCGCAGAGCACGGTAGGGCGCGACGGCGATCTGCTGGTCACCCTCGACGGACCGGCCGGCCCACTGCCGCTCGAGACCAGGGCGCCGTGGACTGTGACAGGCCCGTACGGGGTTGTGGTGCGGGCTGATCACTCCGGCCAGGTGAGCTCGGCGGGCCCGAGCGGGCCCGTCCACGCGACAGCGGAGGCTCTTGCCCGACATCGCGAATCGTCGATCGGTGGGGTCGAGCGGGCGGTCCTGCGGGCGGCGCAGAATGAGCCGTTCATCCACCCGGGGCATGTGGTGGCCGCGCTCACCCAGGCCGGAGCCGTGGCGGACGACGAGTTCGAACGTCGCGGTCCACTGGTTCTCGCGCGCCTGCTTGTGCGCGGCGAGCTGGAGGCCGGCTTCGTCACCGACGGTGCCTTCTCTGCGTGGTCGATGCCGATCGAGCAGATCATCGAACACATCGGTACCACCTGGTTGGCGATCGGCGGTCGTGAACCTGGGCGCGACATGATCGCGTGGTTCCGGCTCACCGATCAGGGGCGCGACGCGCTGGGTCCCACCGGTGTGCAGGCGCTCGGCCCAGGGATGTCCGGGTACGACTCCCCGGGCGTGGTGGGTCGGCACCGCTAGATGCGCACGGCCGACGGTTCTGCATCCCGCCGCGCTCTGGACGGGCGGGCCGCCCCCGCCCCCGGATCCCACATCGGGGCCGAGGGCGGGGCGACAGTGTCGCCTTCCCCTGACGGGCAGGGGTGAATCTACCACGCGGACGATCGCATCATGGGGTGACGCCGCAGGCAGAGCCCCCTTATGGACGGATGCACGAATCTCAAGTGCACTCCGGATGACCCCAAGGTGAACCACGCCTGAACACACGGAGGTTATAGCGCGCGGACGAGGTGGCCCGTTCAGCGAATCAGACGATGCGTCACGACTGACGACGCGGCGCGAATCGGGCGGACGATGCAGATCTCGGGGCATGCTCGGCAGGCCGGACGCTTGAAGCGCCCCTACCCCGGTTGCGGGTTATAGGCCAGATTGTGTGTATGGATCCGGCTGATTCTGGGCCCTGACCTGGGGGTTTAGGGGTGTTGACATGCTTTGGAAGCATGTTGGGTGTCGCCTCCTGGTAATCGGCCTCGGTGTCGTGTATGTGATCAGTCCCTGGTCAAGAGCGGGAAGACCTCAGCGGGGCGGACGAGGTGGCGGTGTCGCTCCTGCGGCTCCAGCACCGTCCTGGACCGTCCCGACATCAGCCATCGAGCTGAGCTGGAGTGGTTCCATGCCTGGCTGCTGAAGGGCGAGAGGCCACCGGCCTGGGCCGGCAGCGATCGCACGCTCCGCCGCCGTCTGCGCTGGTGCTGGCGTATCGAGGTCCCGCCGCCACTGCCCACGGGCGAGCTCCACGACGTGGTCATGCTCGATGGCACCTACTTCCAGAACTGGTGCCTGCTGATCGCGACTAACGGTCATTACGTGCTGGACTGGCAGTGGTGCGACCGGGAGAAGAAGATCGCCTGGGCTCAGATCCTGCAGCGCTGGCCCGCACCACGTCTGGTCGTCACAGACGGTGGAACGGGACTGCACGCAGCCGTGCACGAGCACTGGCCCCAAGCACGCGTCCAACGCTGCTACTTCCACATCTTCCAGAACGTCCGCCGCTACACCACGCTTGCCCCACGCCTCGAGGCCGGGAGGCAGATCCTGGCACTGACCAGGGCGCTCATGAAGATTCAGAACATCGATCAGGCCGCTCTCTGGCTCGGTGCCTACGCGTCCTGGGAAGCACGCTGGAACGAGTTCCTCCGCCAACGCACCTACGCACGAACCGGCACAGAACGCCCACGATCAGTGCCATTGGCGAAGCCGTGGTGGTACACGCACCGAGACCTCCGCAGTGTTCGTGGCTTGTTCCGCGGCCTGATCAAGCACGAGAACCTCTTCGCCTGGCTCGAACTCGCCCCCGACATCGACAAGCCGCTGCCCCGGACGACATCACCCCTGGAAGGCGCTCAGAACACGGCCGTCAAGGACCTCCTCAGACGCCACCGCGGAATGCCCGCGGACCACGCCAGACGAGCCGCGGAATGGCTCCTGGACTCCCTCACCGCAACCCCACGAGAGCCCTGGTCACTCGCACGCGAAGAGCACTGGAAACCGCCACCAGCGCGACCGGCGATCACTCCAGGCCCGGAGCCCGGCCCCACCCTCGGCACCAGCTTCTCCTGGGAAGACGGCAACGGAATCCAACACGGCTGGGCCGGCCGAACACACCCCTGACCCCGCCACGACACGCCCCGGCCATACACACATTTTGGCCAATAACCCCCGGTTGCACCCCCGCCCCCATACAGAAAGGGCCCTGCCCACGCAGGACCCTTTCGCAACCCGGAGGCATTTCCCCAGGTCAGCGGCGGTAGCGGCGGGATTTGAACCCGCGGTACGGGGTTACCGTACACATCATTTCGAGTGATGCACCTTCGGCCGCTCGGACACGCTACCGTCGGCCATCGTAACGGCGTGGACACCCGGCGTTCAATCCTGCGGCCCGCGACGCGAGGCGGATCACGCACGTCGTGCCCGACGCTGCTCGTCGACGCCCCGCTCCCCAGTCATCAACCAGCTGTGATGCAGAACATGAATCCGTCCTCTGGCGTTCACATTGTCGTCCCCATTTCGCCATAGCAAGACGAGAAGGTAGGCCGAGCTTTTCCAGTTGCCGCGGAGCCGCCGCGGCACACCTCACGATGGGAATGACACGTGGCTCGACTCCAGCTCCCCCTCCTCATGCAGGGCCATACCCGCGGCAAGCGCTCGGCGGTCACCTGCGCCCTGAAGTGCGACAACCAGTGCGCTCGCGAGGTCTGCAACACCTCGGCCGGCACAACTTTCCGCGAGATCGCGCAGTCGGCGCTCAGCCGCCGCTCCCTTCTGGGCGGCTCCGCAGGCGCCGTGGCGATCGCGCTCGCCGGCACCCAGGGCGCCCTCGCGCAGCCCACCGGTGCTGAGGTCGTCGGCCCGATGCCCGCGAAGGCCCCCAACGGGAGCACGCTTGAGTTCACCGCGATCGCGCCCGTGGACAAGGACACCGACGAGTTCGTCGTGCCGGAGGGCTTCGAGCACCACGTCGTGGTCCGCTGGGGCGACCCACTGTTCTCCGAGGCACCGGAGTTCGACTGGGACAACCAGACACCGGAAGCGCAGGAGCAGCAGTTCGGCTACAACAACGACTACACGGAGATCCAGGAGATCCCCGGCTCCGACGGTCTTCGCGCTGTCATGTTCGTGAACCAGGAGTACACGAACCCCGGCATCATGTTCCCCGAGACCATGGACGAGAAAACGCAGCTGGAGATCTCCCGTGCTGCGCAGGGCCTGTCCGTCGTCGAGCTCAAGCGCGATTCCGTCTCCGAACCGTACCGGTACGTGCAGGGCGGGGACCTGAACCGTCGCTTCCTCATCCACAAGACCAAGTTCGAGCTGACCGGCCCCGCTGCCGGCTCCGACCTGGTCAAGACCACGGATGACTCCGAGGGCCGCACGATCCTGGGCACCTTCGCCAACTGCTCCGGCGGCCTCACCCCGTGGGGCACGCTGCTGAGCGGCGAGGAGAACTTCCACGGCTACTTCGTGGCCGAGGGCACCAGCCCCGAGCAGGAGCGCTACGGCTTCACGAACGAGCCCTCGGTGTACGGCTTCGAGAAGCTCGAGGACCGTTTCGACACCACCAATGCTGGCTACGAGAACGAGCTGAACCGCTTCGGCTACATCATCGAGGTCGACCCGTGGGATCCGGAATCGACCCCGAAGAAGCACAGCTCACTGGGCCGCTTCAAGCATGAGGGCGCCAACGTCATCGTCGCCGAGAACGGCCATGTTGTGGCCTACACCGGCGATGACGAGCGCTTCGAGTACCTGTACAAGTTCGTCTCCGCCGAGAAGTACGTCGAGGGCGACCGCGCCCACAACATGACGCTGCTGGAGAAGGGCGATCTGTACGTCGCACGCTTCACCGGCAGCTCCCCGGCCTCCGAGATCGACGGCTCCGGCACGGTCCCCGCCGACGGCTCCTTCGACGGCACCGGCGAATGGCTGCCGCTGGTCAAGGACGGGAAGTCCATGGTCGAGGGCATGACCGTTGAGGAGGTGCTGGTGCACACCCGCGTGGCGGCAGACAAGGTCCAGCCCACCAAGATGGACCGCCCCGAGGATGTCGAGCCCTCCCTGCACTCGCGTCGCGTGTACATGGCCTGCACGAACAACTCCAAGCGCACCCCGGAGAAGGGCGTGGACGAGGCGAACCCGCGCTACGAGAACCGCGACGGCCACATCGTGGAGATCGACGAGGCTGGCGACCAGACCTCCACCGACTTCACCTGGAACCTGCTGATGGTCTGCGGCGACCCCGCCCAGGGCGACGCCACGTACTTCTCCGGCTTCCCGACCGAGAAGGTCTCCCCGATCTCCTGCCCGGACAACCTGGCCTTCGACTCGGTGGGCAACCTGTGGATCTCCACGGACGGCGCCCCCGACGGCATCGGCTACTGCGATGGCCTGTTCCGCGTCACCCTCAACGGCGATGCCCGCGGCCGCGTCGAGCAGTTCCTGTCGGTTCCTCGTGAGGCGGAGACCTGCGGACCGGTCGTGCGTGATGCCGAGATGACGGCCTTCGTCTCGGTGCAGCATCCGGGCGAGGACGGCTCCTTCGAAGACCAGCACTCCTTCTTCCCGGACTACGACAAGAAGGGCCCGCGGCCGACGGTCGTGCAGGTGCTGCCTGTTCCGGCAGAGCCGGCGCCGAATCCCGATCCCTCCGACGGCGGCGGCGAGCCGGCACCGGAGCCCGACCCCTCTGACGGCGGTGGCTCCGGTGACACGGGCGGCTCCGACGACACTGGCGGTTCGGACAACGCGGGCGGCTCCGGCGACACGGGCGGCTCCGGCGACACGGGCGGCTCCGGCGACACGGGCGGCTCGGGCAACTCCGGCGGACGCGGCGGCTCCGACGGACGCGGCGGCTCCGGCGGTGACACGAGCGGCGGTGGCTCGGCTGGCCGCACCGGTTCCTCCGGCGGCTCGGGCCTGGCGCGCACCGGTTTCGGCCTGGCCGCTCCGGCTGCCGCGGCTGCAGCACTGCTGGGCGCGGGCGGCGCCCTGGCTGCCAAGCGCAAGAGCGGCGCGGCTCCGGCCCCAGCGGCGGCGGAGTCCGACGAGGGTGACGTGCAGGACCCGTCGACCGACGACGCCTGAGCACCTGCTCTCGCCGAGCGGCCCCGGCCCGGGATCATCCCCGGGGCGGGGCCGCTCCGCATGCGGCCGGGGAGGCCGGTCTGCAGGATCGGCTCCGCCGCAGTCCGTCGTACCACCACCCTTGCCGTCGAGCCATGGCGGTATTCGTGGGACCGTGCCAATATCGCCATCGCTCCACGAATACCGCCACGGTCGGTCGGATCCGGCCCGCCTGATCCGGTCGGTCTGATCGAGCCACCCTGATCTGGTCCGCCTGATCGAATCAGCCTGCTCCAGCCAGCCTGTGCGGGAGTGCAATGGGAGCCAGCGCCCCCGCGGCCGTAGGCTCTGCACCATGACGCACACGATCCCCGCAGCACCCCGCCCGCCGCACCGCGACACCGAGCGCACTGCTCACGGCGACACCGTCGTCGACCCGTACGAGTGGATGCGTGACAAGACCGACCCGGAGGTCATCGCGCATCTCGAGGCGGAGAACGCCTATGCCGACGCCCGCACCGCCCACCTCGCAGATCTGCGCCAGCAGCTGGTCACAGAGTTCATCGGCCACACGCAGGAGACGGACCTGTCCGTGCCGGTGCGCCACGGCGAGTACTGGTACATCGTGCGCACCACCGAAGGTGACGACTACCCGAAGTACACCCGTGTGAAGGACCACCAGGGCCTGACCCGCGGCCCGGGCGGCGTCCCGCAGATCGAGCCGGGCGTGCTGCTGGACGGCGAGGAGGTGCTGCTGGACGCGCAGGCCGAAGCCGCCGGCCAGGAGTTCTACCAGCTCGGCGGCTTCCGGCCCTCCCCCGATCACGCGCTGCTCGCCTACGCAGTGGACGTCGCCGGCGATGAGCGCTTCACCATCCGCATCAAGGACCTGGCCTCCGGCGAGATCATCGACGAGTCCGTCACCAACACCGGCTACGGCCTCGCCTTCTCCCCCGACCTGCAGTACCTGTTCTACGCCCGCGTCGACGACGCCTGGCGTCAACACCAGATCTGGCGCCACCGCATCGGATCCGACGCCTCCACCGACGAGCTGGTGATCGAGGAGCCTGACGAGCGTTTCACCATCGGCTTCTCCGTCTCCGGTGATCACTCGACCCTGGTGATCGGTGCCGGCTCGACCACCACCAGCGAGTTCTGGCTGCTGGACCTGAACGACCCGACCTCCGCGCCGCGCCCCACCGCGGGCCGCCGTCCCGGCCTGGAGTACCAGGTCGAGCATGCCGGCGACCACCTGCTGATCGTCCACAACGGCGACTGCGTCGGCTTCGAGATCGCCGCTGCCACGCTCGACGCCCCCGCCGAGTGGACCACCCTCGTCAAGGCCGCCGACGGCGAGCGCATCGAGTCCGTGAGCGCCTTCGCCGGTGCCGCCGCCATCGAACTGCGCTCCGGCGGCCTCGCCACGGTCCGGATCCTGCAGCGCAGCGCCGCCGACGCCTCCGACCTCGCTGCGATCTGGGACATCGACGGAGCCAGGGACGTCACCCACGGCGGCGAGCTCGACTCCGTGTGGCTGGCAGAGAACATGAACTGGGAGCAGGACATCATCCGCTACCAACTGACCAGCATGCTCACCCCGCCCACCATCGCGGAGGTCTCCGTCGCCACCGGCGAATCGACCGTGCTGCGTCGTACCCCGGTACCGAACTACGACCCGGAGATGTACGTCGAGAAGCGCCTGTGGGCGCCTGCCGCCGACGGCACGCAGATCCCGATCTCCCTGGTCACTCGCAAGGAAGTGCAGGCCGACGGCACCAACCCCGGCTACCTGTACGGTTACGGCTCCTACGAGGCCTCGATCGACCCGAGCTTCGTGGCCACCCGCCTGTCGCTGCTGGATCGCGGCGTCGTGCTCGCCATCGCCCACATCCGCGGTGGCGGCGAGATGGGTCGCAGCTGGTACGAGAGCGGCAAGCTGCTGAACAAGAAGAACACCTTCACCGACTTCGTCGACTCCGCCGCGTTCCTGATGGACGAGAAGTGGGTGGCCACAGATCGCCTCTCCGCCGAGGGCCGCTCTGCCGGTGGCCTGCTCATGGGCGCTGTCGCGAACCTCGCACCGGAGCGGTTCCGCGCGATCATCGCGGGTGTGCCCTTCGTGGACGCGCTCACCACCATCCTGGATCCGTCGCTGCCCCTGACCGTCGGCGAGTGGGAGGAATGGGGTAACCCGGTGGACTCCGCCGAGGTGTACCAGTACATGAAGGAGTACACCCCCTACGAGAACGTGAAGGCCGTCGAGTATCCGGCGATCTTCGCCTCGACCTCGCTCAACGACACCCGCGTGTTCTTCGTCGAGCCCGCCAAGTGGATCGCCCGACTGCGGGAGACGGTCACCAGCGACCAGACGAAGCGCCCGATCGTGTTCCGCTGCGAGATGGTCGCCGGGCATGGCGGCCGCTCAGGCCGCTACGCGAAGTGGGAGCAGCGGGCCGACGAGATGGCATGGCTGCTCGACCAGATCGGGGCGACCGAGATGATCTGACGCCCCGACCTGATCCCGCACGGCGCTGATCAGGCGCCGAGCTCGAAGGGCTCCCCGTTCACTCGGACGGGGAGCCCTTCGTCATGGCGAGAGCGCGGCGCTGTGACCGTCTCCGGCAGACGACCGTCGATGCGCGGCCCGTGATATCTGTCATCACAGAGCTGTGAGAACCACACATGACCAGGTGATGTGGCGCCCTACTGCCAGCGCCCGCGACCCGGGAGTGTGGAGGCATGAACACGACACACAACACCGGTTCCGCCCCTGAGACCGCCGCCGACACCGACCGGGCCCCCGAGCGTCCCACCGAGGACCGCGGCCTGCTGGTGGACCTCATGGCCGCCACCCCGGCGCACACGATGAGCCGCGAACTGCTGTGCGCGGTCATCTCGCTGGCTATCGCCGGCGTCGTGCTGTTCGTCATCGCGCCGCCGCTGCACATCGTGGGCTTCGTCATCGGTCTCGTGATCGTGGTCATGGGCGCGCGCTTCGTCTGGGGTGCCCTGCGCCACGGCTGGTTCAGCGCCGACCGCTGATCACGCCGGAGTGCACCGCTGCCCCGCATCGGGCGCTGCACCCTTCGACTGGGAGGACCACCATGACCGCATCGACCACCCCATCTGCACCCACCGAACCTGCCATGCCCGAGACAGTCGTGCTCAGCGCACAGAACCTCACCCGCCGCTACGGCACCGGACGCACAGCGTTCACCGCCGTGGACGGCATCGACCTGGAGATCGCACGCGGGGAACTCTTCGCGCTGCTGGGCACCAACGGCGCCGGCAAGACCTCCACCCTGGAGGTCCTCGAAGGGCTCGCCCCCGCCAGCTCGGGAACGGTGCGCGCCTTCGGCCGGGACCCGTACCGGCACCGCCGCCATGTACGTCCCCGCCAGGGACTCATGCTGCAGACCGGCGGCTTCCCCGCCGATCTCACCGCCCGCGAAGCACTCAGTATGTGGTGCTCCACGCTGAGCACGCCGCGGCCCGTCGGCGCCCTGCTCGAGGAGGTCGATATGAGCGACCGCGCCTCGACGCGCATCTCTTCCCTCTCCGGCGGCGAGGTGCGGCGCCTGGACCTGGCCTGCGCCCTCGCCGGGGATCCCGAGCTGCTGTTCCTCGACGAGCCCTCCACCGGCCTGGACCCCGAA
The DNA here is from genome assembly GCF_900258505.1 of Brachybacterium timonense. Taxonomy (GTDB): domain Bacteria; phylum Actinomycetota; class Actinomycetes; order Actinomycetales; family Dermabacteraceae; genus Brachybacterium; species Brachybacterium timonense. Next base: position 530,561 of record NZ_LT984895.1, on the reverse strand, counting down.
TCCCGTTCCCGTGCCCTGGACCTCGTGCGACGGCAGCGGGAGAAAGGCACCACGATCGTCCTGACCACCCACTACCTCGACGAAGCCGAGCAGCTCGCTGATCGGCTCGCGATCATGCACCACGGTCGCATCGTCCGGCAGGGCACCGTCGACCAGGTGGTCGCCGATCACCCCGCGAGCATCCGGGCCATCATCCCCCGCCATGCGCCCGCCCTGCCGGATCTGTGCGGCACTGCCACCCGTGATCACGACCTCCTCCAGCTGCAGACCGCCCATCTGCAACGGGATCTGGGCGCGTTGCTGCGCTGGGCCGACGAGCACGATCTGACGCTCGAACGCCTCGATGCCCGAGCCGCGAGCCTCGAATCCGTCTTCCTCGACATCGCCGGCACTGACCCGTCGGCCGACACCACCGGAGGCACCCGATGACCACTGCTGCACACGACACCCAGACCACCGCCACCACCATGACGGATCGTCCCTCTCGACGCCCCGGCTTCCGCCTGCTGGGCCTCGCACGAGCCGAGCTCACCCTGCTGCTGCGCAACCGGATGCAACTGATCGTCGCCATCACGATGCCCGTCGCGATCCCCTTCCTGCTGCTGCCCCTGGTCAATCGCGGCGTCCCGGCCGAGACACTGGCCGGAGCCATGGGGCTGATGATCGTGATGGCGCTACTGTTCGTCGTCTACTACAACCTGCTGTCGGCCTACGTCGCGCGGCGACAAGACCTGGTGCTCAAGCGCCTGCGCACCGGTGAAGCCTCCGATGCGACCGTGCTGGCTTCGACGGCGGTGCCGGCACTCACCATCGCAGTCACGATGATCCTGCTGATGGGCGCGTTCTCCACGCCGATGCTCGGCCTGCCGCTGCCAACACATCCTCTGATGATCGTGCTCGGCGTCGCGCTGGGCGCCGTGGTCCTGGTGCCGCTCGCACTCGTGACGGCCACCATGACGCGCACCGTGGAAGCCGCCCAGGTGACCTCGCTACCGCTGATGGCGGTGCTCCTCATCGGTTCGGGCGCTGTCGTGCCGCTGGATCTCATGCCGGAGTGGTTCGGCCGCCTGGTGCGGCTGATTCCGAGCTCCGCGATCGTTGAGCTGACCCGCACCGGATGGCTCGGCGTGGACGCCGACGGTGCGGCGCGGACCACCGCGCAGGTGTGGGGTTCGGCGATCGCACCGACCGCGGTGCTGCTGGGTTGGCTCGCGCTCGGCCTCGTGCTGGTCGCGCGCACCTTCCGCTGGGAGCCCCGCGGGTGAACGGCCCGGACGCGGGGGAGGTGAACGCGGACGCGGCGGAGGTGAAAGCGGGCACGGCGGAGGTGAAAACGGACGCGGCGGCGGTGGACCCGGACGCGGCGGAGGGTCGTGACAGACTCGGGAGCGTGACCGAGCTCCACGATGCCGAGAAGCCTGCACCCGCAGAGGCTTCACCGCCGGCCGGGTCCCCCGCGGCCCGTCCGCTCACGGCATTCTGGCGGTACACGGTCTGGTCGGTGCTCGCCGTCGTCGTCGGCCTGCTGCTGGTAGCGCTCCTCTCCTCCCCCGTCGTTCCACTCGCACAGCTGGATCGATTCCCGGCCCTGTTGGGCATGCTCGTGGCGCAGGTCCTCGCGACCTGTGCCTTCGTGCACCTGTGGTTCCGGCGCTGGCTGCAGGGCGTTGGCATCTCGCGCACCATCGCCGTCCCGTGCATGCTTCCGGGCGCGGTCGCGGCGCTGCTCATCCTGGTTCACCTTCTTCACGGCAGCCTCACCGACGCCCAGGTTCTGCTGGGCCTGGTGACACTGATGGCGGCAGCCATGATCCCCAGCACGCAGATGCCCTGGCAGGCATCCCTCGTCCCGGCGGCCGCCGTCCCCCTTCTCGCCATGGTGCTCGGGCTGACCTGGCGGGAAGCCCTGCCGATGGCGAGCTTCGTGCTGGCCGCGACGCTCGCGATCCGCAGCTCCCTGTGGCTGCTGGAGCTCGTGCGCGAGGTCGGTGAGGCTCGGGCCGTCGAAGGGCGTCTGGCGCTCGCGGAAGAGCGGCTGCGCTTCAGCCGCGACGTGCACGACGTGATGGGGCGGGACCTCTCCACCATCGCTGTGACCGCCGAGCTGGTCACGCGCCTGGCCGAACGCGGTGATCCGCGGGCCGCCGTGCACGCCCGCACCATCGCCGACACCGCCCGCGGGTCCCTCGCGGAGATGCGGGCTCTCGTGCGCGGCTATCGCAGCGCTGACCTGGTCGCGGAGCTGCAGGGCACGCTGTCCCTGCTGCGTTCAGCCGGGATCGGAACCCACCTCGACGGCGCGGTAGAGGATGTTCCAGCTGCTCACGCCGAGGCGGCAGCGTGGACGCTGCGTGAGGCGGGCACGAACCTGCTGCGCCATGCCCATCCACGCCGTGTCGAGATCACGCTGCATCCGGGTGGGCTGCGGGTGACGAATGACGGCGCCCCACCCCGGGAGGGTGCCGCAGAAACTCCGGTTGACTTGCCGGCCGGCGCCGGCCTCACCGGTCTGCGCGAACGCATCGGGCCGGGCCGTCGGCTCCATGCCCGGCAGCATCAGGATCGTGTCACCGTGGAGCTCATCGTCGACTCCGATACGGCACCACCCAGCATGGCCACACCCCAGGAGGAACCGTGAGCTCCGACCCGCTGCGCATCATCCTGATCGACGATGAGCACCTGATCCGTGGTGCCCTGGCCGCCATGCTGGACCTCGAAGAGGACCTGCACGTGGTTGCCGAAGCGTCGGACCTCGCCTCTGGCACGGCGGCGCTGCGTGAGCACACACCCGATGTGGCCGTGGTGGATCTGCAGCTGCCCGATGGCGATGGCCTGGAAGTCTGTGCTCAGGCCCAGGAGGTCTCCCCCGGCACGCGATGCATGATCCTCACCTCGCATCCGCGACCGGGCTACCTCAAGCGTGCCCTCGAGACCGGGGTGCTGGGTTTCCTGCCGAAGACGGCGTCCGCCGATCAGCTGGCGTCGGCCGTCCGCAGCATCGCCGAGGGGCGCCGCGCGATCGATCCGGAGCTCGCAGCCGAGACGATCTCCTCCGGCCAGTCCCCGCTCACGCCGCGCGAATCAGATGTGCTCGAGTTCGCGGCCGACGGCGCCTCGATTGAGCAGATCGCGCGGCGCGCCCACCTCGCGCCGGGCACGGTCCGGAACTATCTGTCCAACGCGCAGGCGAAGCTGCAGGCCGCGAACCGGCACGAGGCCGTCGCGATCGCCCGACGGCACGGCTGGATCTGAGCGGGCGGCCGCTCACCTTTCCGCGGCCGCCCCGAGCACTCAGAACGCCGGGATGACCGAACCGTCGCTGTAGGTCTCCTCGATGAACGCCTTGACCTCGTCGGAGTGCAGCAGCTCATTCAGCTTCACGAGGGCCTCATTGTCCTTATCGGCCTCGCGCACCACGAGCATGTTGCCGTAGGGGCTGTCCTCGCCCGGCTCGAGGAACAGCGAGTCGTCCTTCGGGGACTTCCCCGCCTCGAGCGCGTAGTTGCCGTTGACCGCCCCGAGGTCCACATCGCCGAGCGAGCGGGCGATCTGGGCGGCCTCGAGCGTGGTGAACTCGATGTTCTTGGGGTTCTCCGCAATGTCGGCAGGGGTCGCGGAGATGACGTCGACGCCCTCCTTCAGCGTGATCAGGCCCGCTGCTTCGAACAGTGCCAGACCTCGACCGGTGTTGGCCGGGTCATTGGCGATCGCGGCCTTGGCGCCGTCGGGCACCTCGTCCAGCGACGCGAGCGAGTCCGAGTACAGGCCCATCGGCTCGACGTGGATGCCCTCGAAGCCGTGGAACTCGTAGCCCTTCTCCTTCTCCTGCTGCTCGAGGAAATTCGGGGTCTGGTAGAAGTTCGCGTCCAGATCACCGTCGTTCAGTGCCTGGTTGGGGATCTGGTAGTCGGTGTACTGGGTGATCTTCAGGGACAGCCCCGCCTCCTGCGCGAGCTCGTCCTGGACGAACTGCAGGATCTCGGCATGCGGCTTCGGGGAAGCGCCGACGACGATGGTCGTGACACCGTCCTTCTCCGTCGGCCCCTCGTCCTTTCCGCCAGCCAGGCCGCACGAGGACAGGGCGAGAGCGGCAGCGCCGGCCGAGGCGGTCAGCAGGGTGCGTCGGGTGAACGCGGACATGATGCTCCTTGTGGTGGGTTCGGGTCAGGTGTTGCGGGCGCGATGATCGACGGCGCGAGCACAGCGAGAGCCGATCGCTTGGATGGTGATGACGATGAGCACGAGCACCAGCACGGTGGCTGTCATGACCACGGTGTCGTAGCTGTTGTAGCCCATGCGGATGGCGAGGTCGCCGAGGCCTTGACCGCCGACGGCACCGGCCATCGCGGTGTAGCCGATGACGGCGATCGCCGTGGTGGTCAGGGAACCGATCAGGCCGGGAAGGGCTTCCGGCAGCAGCACCTGGCGGATCACCTGGGAGCGGGTGGCGCCCATCATGCGCACCGCCTCGATCTTCCCGGCGGGGATCTCGCGCAGGTTGATCTCCACCAGTCGCGCCAGGAACGGGATGGCGGAGACCGTCAGGGCGAACACCGCCGCATTCGGACCGGTCACGCTGCCGACCACGAGCCTGGTCACCGGCAGCAGGGCGATGATCAGGATGATGAACGGGAAGGACCGGCCGACGTTCACGATGAATCCGAGGACGTCGTGCAGGCGACGCACGCGGGGGTTGCGTGAGCCCGTGGTCTCGAACAGCAGCACGCCCAGCGGCACACCGATCAGCGTGGTGAACAGCATGGTCAGGACGGTCATGTAGAGGGTGATCAGGGTGTTCGTCCAGATGCTGAAGTTCGCGTCGAGGCCGGTGAACACCGGGCCCTGCAGGGTCTCGAACAGGTCGGTCATCGGGTCACCTCCGTGGCGACGACGTCGGCTTCGCGCAGCTCATCCAGGAAACGTTCGAGGCCGGGGCGGGAGATGGCGGTGTGGTCGCGGTTGCGCAGGGTGATCTGCACCCGGCCCACCTGGACGCCGCTGATCGTCTCGATCGTGCCGGCGACGATCGTCGCCTCGGCGTCGTAGGTGCCGGCGATGTCGACGATGTCCTGGGCGGAATGCACCCGCGTGCTCCGGCCGTAGTCGCAGTCCACGGCGACGGCGTCGATACCGGTGGGGGCCGGCGGCAGCGGGATGAGCTCAGCGGCCAGCGGCTTCGTCGGATCGGAAGCGGCCTCCAGCAGGGATCCGCTCTGGGCCACGCGGCCATCCACGAGCAGCGTGACATCATCGCAGATCTCGCGCACCACACTCATCTCGTGGGTGATGATCACGACCGTGATCCCGAGTCGATCCCGCAGGTCGCGGATGAGATCGAGGATCTGGCGGGTCGTGGACGGGTCCAGTGCGCTGGTGGGCTCGTCGCACAGCAGCACCTGCGGTTCCGCGGCGAGACCGCGGGCAATGCCGACGCGCTGGATCTGCCCGCCGGAAAGCTGCGCGGGGTGGTTGTGCTCCCGGCCGGTAAGTCCGACGAGGTCGACGAGCTCGGCAACACGCTGCCGGCGGTGTGCCGGATCTGCCTTCGCGATCTCCAGCGGATGGGCGATGTTCTGCGCCGCTGTGCGGGAATCCAGCAAATTCGCGTGCTGGAAGACCATGCCGATCCGTCGGCGCGCCTGGCGCAGGGCAGCTCCGTCGAGGCGGGCGATGTCCACGCCGTCGATCTCGACGCGGCCGGAGGTGGGGCGTTCCAGACCGGTCAGGCAGCGGATGAGGGTCGACTTGCCGGCACCGGAGCGGCCGACGATGCCGTGGATCGAGCCCCTGCGCACGTGCAGGTCCACGCCGTCGAGCGCCGTGACGGGGTCACCGCCATCCGGCGCCGGGAATCTCTTGGTGAGCTGCTCCAGAACGATCACAGCCGACAGTGGACCACCTGCGGCCGTTCCAGGCACGACATCGTTCACACGGCGTCATACTCACCGGCCAGAAGGTGTCCAGCACCACACAGGCTGAGGCGCTGCCCGGTGTTTCGCCTCCGCCGTGGAGGTCAGCTCTCGGGGCGACCCTCACGCCAGTACCCCATGAAGGAGACACGGCTGCGATCGATGCCAGCATCCCCGACGACCAGCCGACGCAGGGAACGGACCATGGCCGATTCCCCGGCGATGAACACATAGGGGACGTCCTGGCCGCCGACGGTCTGAGCTTCTTCCGCGAGCGACCATTCGCGGAACGGCCCGCAGGCCACCGGTGCGGGACGGGAGAGGACCTCCCCCGCGGCGACGTTCAGGCGCAACAGGTCGATGGTGGTGCGCATCGCCCAGTCACCGGCGCGCTCGCCCGCGCTGCGGTTGCCCACCCGCAGTCGCACACGACCCTCGTCGGCGCACAGCGCGGCATCCACCGTGTCGGCGAGGCCGATGCCGGCGGGCAGCTCGATGAGCACATCGGCTGGTGGGGCGGTCGGATCCGCTGCGAGCTCGAGAGCGATGGAGACGAGTGCCGGGGCTGCTGTCTCGTCGCCGATGGCCAGGATGCCGGTGGCACCTTGCGGCGCCCAGGCTGACCACGCCGGGATGTCAGGGCCGGGCAGCAGCATGCTGAGCCGGTCGCCAGGGCGGGCGGCCCGCGCCCAGCGCAGCCCAGGGCCCTGGTGAGGGTCCTCGGCGTCCTCGGGGTCGCCGTGCAGCGCGACATCGACCAGCATCGCGGGAACAGCCCCCTGCTCGGTGCGAACCCGGGCGACGGCGCGTGCAGTGTAGGTGCGCATCCACCCGGCCTCCTCGACCTCGAGGCGGTGGAGCTGCTCACGCAGCGGACTGTCGACGTCGACCTCGATCACCTCGCGTCCGGGGGCGGGCACGAGGAGTTTCACGAACGCGTCAGCGACAGGTCGCACACCGGTCCCGTCGAGTGCTTGCTGGATACCGACGATGTCGGGGCCGGGACGCAGGAGCGGGCAGGCCTCATCGATCGCGGCTCCTGCCAGAAGCAGACGGCGGAATCCGGGGTCGGGATCGGCGACGGCGAGGACCTCGATAGGAGCGCAGGTCATATCGGTCACGGCTGGGCCTCCTTCTCGCTGCGCGGCAGCACGACGGGGTGCCCGAGCAGAGGATCGGTGATGACGTCGGCGTGCAGCCCGAAGACCTCCCGCAGGACGTCCGGGGTGATGACGTCGGCGGGATCGCCCTGGGCTGCGATCTGGCCGTTGTGGACGGCGACGATGTGGTCAGCACAGCGGGCGGCGAGACTGAGCTCGTGCAGGACGGCGACCACGGTGGCGCGTCGCGGCTGCGACGCCGCATCGGCGGGTCCGCTCAGCACGGGAGGGGCACCATCTCCAGTGGGGCCCGTGGGGCCAGCGGGGCCCGTGGGGTCGGTGGGGTCTGTGAGCGTCCCGACCAGGTCCAGCAGCTCGACCTGGTGGCTCATGTCCAGGAAGCTCATCGGCTCGTCGAGCAGGACGATCGGGGTGCGCTGAGCAAGGACGAGGGCGAGCCAGGCTCGCTGCCGCTGCCCACCGGAGAGCTCAGCGACGTCGCGGTCCACCAGGTCGACCAGCCCGGTGCGGCCGACGGCCTCGGCGATGGCGGCCTCGTCCTGGCGACTACGGGCCCCGAACCAGGAACGGTGGGGGTAGCGGCCACGATCCACGAGCTGCGCCACCGTCGTGTGCTCGGGGACGACCGGGGACTGCGGGAGCAGCGCGACGGTGCGGGCATAGTCGCGGGCACCGATGCCGCGCGCGTCCTCGCCGAGCACCTCGATACGTCCCGCCATGAGTGGGATCTGACGGGTCAGTCCGCGAAGCAGAGTCGACTTGCCGCAACCGTTCGCACCGATCACGACGGTCATGCGACCACGCGGGATGTCCAGGTCCACGGGACCGACGACGCGGTGCCCCCCGTAACCGAGCTCGACATCGCGCAGGCGGATCGCGGGGTCGGCTCCGTCCACGACGGGGCTCAGGTGCTGAGTCATGCGTGTCTCCTGGATCGGATGAGCAGCCAGAGCATCAGAGGGGCGCCGCAGGCTCCGGTGAGCACACCCGCGGGCAGGCGTGAGGAGCCAAAGGCCTCGCCGCCGAGGAAGTCCGCGAGGACCACGATGACAGCGCCGGTGAGTGCGGCGGCGGGCAGGGAGGGACGACCGCCGGCGAGACCGCGGGCGAGCGGGGTGGCGAGCAGAGCGACGAACGCCAGAGGTCCGACGACGGCGGTGGCCGCGGCCGCGAGGACCGACCCGACCAGCAGCGCCGCCGTGCCGGTGCGGGACGGGTGCGCGCCGAGTCCATGCGCTAGCGCACCGCCGAGATCGGCCGGAGCAAGACGGGCATGCAGCACTCCGGCCACCGGCAACAGCGGTACCAGCGCTATCGCCAGGACGGTGAGCTGCGGCCAGGTGACGGCCGACAGTGACCCGGCCAACCACACGGCTGCGGCGGGAAGGTCGTGCTCGTTCATCTGCAGCATCGCGCCGGCGACCACGCACTGGCACAGGGCCGCCACCGCGATCCCGGCGACGATCAGCCGCTGCCCGCCGGCAGATCCTGCCACTCCCCCAGCTGCCCGCAGGCGGGCGTCGGCACCGGACAGTCCGCGCACGGCCGCCGTGGCCGCGAGGCCTCCGGCGAGGGCAGCGAAGATCAGAGCGGTGCCGCGCCCGCCGGTGACCAGCAGTGCGCCGACGGCCGCCGCTGCGGCTCCTTGGGTCACGCCGAGCACATCAGGGCTCGCGAGCGGATTGCGCAGAGTGCGGCGGAACAGGGCCCCGGCTGCACCGAGTGCGGCTCCCGCGCAGCCGGCGGTCAGCGCCCGCGGCAGCTTGCTCTCCAGCACGATGTAGCTCGCACCCGGGATGACGGTGCCGCGGAGTATCCGTACGAAGTCGGCGACCGTCACCGTGTACCCGCCGAGCAGAACCCGTGTCGCCAGGGCGGCCAGCAGCAGCATGACAAGCCCGCACAGAGCGATGGTGAGCCTGGTGCGGTCCCGGCGGCGGGATGCGGCCACCGCTGTGCGCGCGGTCGACGGTGCCCGGCCGACCTCGCGCCCGCGGGCTGCGGTGATGATGTCCGGGGCGCTCACAGTGCGATCACTCGTCGGCGCAGGAGGAGCAGGAGCACAGGAACGCCCAGCAGCACCACAGTGATGCCGACGTGGATCTCCTGCGGGGCGACGACGACGCGACCGACGAGGTCGGCAGCCAGCAGCAGCGCAGCGCCCCACAGTGCACAGCCGAGCACCATGAGCCGGGTGCCTGCCGGGCGCAGCCGCCGCAGGGCGTGAGGCACCATCAGCCCGATGAAGCCGACGGGCCCGGCAAGTGCGGTCGCGGCGGCGGTCAGGATCACGGCGGCCGCAAGCAGCAGCCCTCGCAGCAGTCCGGGGCGGGCACCGAGTCCGTGGGCGACGTCATCCCCGAGTGCGAGCGCGTCCAGGCCCGGGGCGAGGAGCAGGACCGCAGTGATCGCGACGAGCACGACCACAGCGACCATCAGCGCGTCGTCCAGGTCGGTGCGGGCGACTGTGCCCACAGTCCAGTAGCGGAAGCGTTCCAGCACGTTCGGCGCGAGCAGGAGCAACGCTGTGGTCACCGAGGTGGATCCGGCGGTCACGGCGGCGCCGGCGAGCACGAGGGCGAGCGGTTCCGGGGATCCCCGGCCGGTGCCGTCAGCGGTCCGGCTCGCCGCCGCAGCCACCACCTGGACCACAGCGGCCGCGCCCACGGTCCCGAGGGCCGCGAGCAGCATCACCATCGGCAGCGCCGTGGTCAGTCCGGCCCAGATCCCGACGGCCATGGCCAGAGAGGCTCCGGCGCCGAGTCCCAGCAGTCCCGGGTCGCCCAGGGGGTTGCGGGTGGCGCCCTGCAGGGCGAATCCCGCCACCGCAAGGGCCGCGCCGACGACGAGTGCGGTGACGCTGCGCGGGATCCGGGAGAGCACGGCCGCCGCCTCGATGCCGCCATCGGATGACACGCCCCGGTCCCCGCGCACCCCGGCGGCCAGGACGTCGACCACGACGTCCATGGGGACGGGACGCGCACCGAGCGCCAGCGCGAGAAACGCGAGGAGAACGATCACGGTGAACGGCATCAGCACCATCAGTGCTGGTCCGGCGGGGCGTTTCACGCTGTGTCGTCAGGACCGGGCCGTGGCCGCGGCCTCGGCGATCGCCGGCAGGGTGTGCTCGAGAGCCCACGGGATCGACAGAGGCGAGGCGGTGGAGATCGAGAGGACCTGGGCAGGATCGGTCTGGAGGACGAGGGTGCCGGCCTGGACCGCCGGGATCTTCTTCAGGAGCGGATCAGCAGCGATGGTCGTGCCGACGTTGTCGTCCGCCGCCCAGGTGATGATGACGTCGGCGTCGAGCTCATCGGCCCGCTCCGGGCTCCAGGTGAAGAAGAACGTCTCATCGTCGGGGGTGTTCTCCTCGAGGAACGGTGGGTTCTCCATGCCGAGCTCGGTGAGGAATCGGGGGCGGTTGTCGACCGCGGTGAAGATGCTGATCTGGTCGGCCGCGGCCGGGTCGATGGTGCCGTAGAGGGCGGTGGTCCCCGCGAGCTCGGGGTGCTTCTGGGCGGCGGAGGCGATCGCGCTCTCGACCTCCTCGATGAGCGCCGTAGCCTCTTTCTCCTTGCCCAGGGCCTCGCCGACCAGGGTGGTCGCGTCTTGCCAGGCGGTGCCGAAAGGGACGTCCCCCTCGGGGTAGGCGATGACCGGGGCGATCTTCGAGATTTCCTGGTACTGCTCGGCTGTCAGCCCGGAGTAGGCGCCGACGATGAGGTTCGGCTGGACCTCTGCGATCGCCTCGGTGTCCAGACCGTCGGTCTCGCTGAACTGAACGGGCTTGTCGCCACCGATCTCGTCGAGGGCGGCGTCGAACCAGTCAGTGGAGCCGTTCTCGTTGCCGCCCCAGTCCACCCGGGTCACGCCCACGGGAATGACGCCGAGCGCAAGCACGATGTCCTGGTTGGCCCACGAGACAGTGGCGACGCGCTGCGGGGGCGCCGGGATCTCGGTTCTGCCCAGGGCGTGGGTGATGGTGCGGGGGTAACCGGCCGAGTTGGCCGCGCCACCGCGATCCGAGGCGGCAGCTTCAGCATCACCCGAAGGGCCGGTGCTGCAGGCGGACAGAGCCGCACCGAGGGCGCCGGCCCCCACAAGCAGGGCGGAGCGGCGGCCGATGACGGTGGGCTGGGAACGGGGAGCGTTGATCACAGCGGGAGGTTAGTGCACCCTCACCGACTTGAACAACATGGATGTTTCGTTATTTAGTACTGATCACCAGCAGGGATGTGACCTGCGCGACAGCTGCTCAGCCGGCATTCTTCGCGAAGGACTCATTCACGACGGAGCTCACATCCAGCGGCTCCTCGTAGCTGATCTGACCGCCAGTCATCCACACCTGCTGCATGGCCTCAAGCTGGTCAGGCTGCGGGGCGAGATCGGGCAGGTACGTGTACATCGGTGAAGCCTTGAGCACGTCGATCTTCTGGCCGGTGGCATCGGCGAGGATCTGGTAGATCTCGTCGGTCTGCTCACCGTCATCGGAGAGGTCACCGGCCCCCTTGGCGAGGGCGGAGAAGAACGGCTGGGCGAGCTCGCCGCCGGCGAACTTCTCGGAGTAGACGACCCCGGTTCCGGTGACGCCCTGCGCGGGGACGGCGAGCGGGGAGCCGACGCCGGCCTCCTCGATCGAGGTGGAGAACGGAGCTGACGGAGTCGCTGCGTCGATGGACCCATTGGTGAGCGCGGGCTCCTGGTCCGGGGTGGAGAGGTTCACGACCTCGACGTCGTTCAGCGTCAGGCCACCCTCCTCGAGCATCGAGGCCAGCAGGTATCCGCCGGTGGCGCCGGGCCCGCCAGCCACACCGATCTTCCTGCCCTTAAGGTCTGTGACCGAGCTGACCGAGCCGTCGTCGAGCAGCTCCTGGCGCACCTCGAGAGCAGTCGGTGAGTTTTCCTTGTCCCCCGGGGAGATGCCCATGGAGCCGACGATCTGGAACTGGACGCCTTCGTGCAGCGCATTGAACATGCCTGCGCTGAAGCCCGCGACCATCACGTCGAGCTGGCCGCCCGCGAGCATCGGGACACCGTCCTGCCCGGATGTGATCGCCACGAGTTCCAGCGTCAGACCCGCATCGGAGAAATACCCCTTCGCCTCAGCGACATACAGCGGTGAGAACAGCGTGGAGGCGAGGTGACCGACCTTCACCGTCGCGCTGCCGGAGTCGGAATCCTTGCCGGTGATCGCGCTGCCACAGGCGCCCAGGGCGGGAACCGCGGCGGCGGCACCGAGCAGGCCGAGCATTCCACGGCGGCCGAGGGTGCGGGGTCGAGCAGTCATGGCGGCTCCTGAATCAGGTGTCGGGAGCTCAGGGGCGAGCATCCGGGGCGGGGGTCTGAACAGGCACGGGATCAACGTCGACGTCCTCCCTGCCACCGTGATCCTATGAGGCGGAGGCGCGTCATTGATGGTGGGACCATCCTGTGGTCATGTCGACTCACCGTGTCGAAGCGGAATCTGGAAACCGCCCGCACCGCGCCACATGACCTGGCAGGATTGCCAGATGACCTCCACGACTCTCACCGAACTGCTTGATGCCGCTCGCCTCGCGGGCCTGTCCACCACGGAGGGCGGCCGCGTCCTTGCCCACGTTTCCGCTCTCGACGCCAAGGGCACCGGATACACCACGCACATCGCCGAGTACCTGGATCCGGCTCACGCCGACGCCGACGGTTCAGGGGATGCCGCAGCCCCGCCCGTACGGTTGACGCGCGGCGCCGCGAACATCGGCGCCGTGGCCCTCGCGGAGGACGGCACCACGTACTTCACCGCCAAGCGCACCGGAGAGGACGGCGAGTCGTCCGACGACGCCCAGCTGTGGGCGCTGCCCACCCGCGGCGAGGCACGCCAGGTCGCTGCCCGTCCCGGTGGCTTCGGCCCGCTGCACATCGGTGACGGCGTGCTGGTCGCTCAGCTTTCCGTGCATTCACAGGCCAGCACGGAGGCCGAGCACGCGAAGCTCAGCGCGACCCGGAAGAAGGCCAAGGTCAGCGCTGCTCTCCACCACGAGTTTCCAACCCGCTACTGGGACCATGATCTAGGGCCGGCGCGGCCGCGCCTGGCTGTGGCTGAGCTGCCCGCGGACATCATGACGGCGGCACCGACTCCGGCCGACGACGCCGAGGGCGCGAGCACCGCCCCGCTGTCGGACACCGGGGAGGGCGGCGCGACGTCCGACGACGACAAGCCGGCCGAGCAGCTCCTGCACTTCCGCTACGTCGACCTGCCCGAGGGCCGCCTCAACGGCTGGGTCGCTGATCGGGCGGGCCGTCGCGCGCTGGTGTCCATGAACGACAGCTGGGCCGACCGCATCGGCGCGAGCCGCCTGTACCTCGTGGACCTCACCGGCTCCGAGGAGCCCTGCCTGCTGCACGAAACCACCGCTGATCGCGTGGGCATGTCCGGGATCGCCTTCAGCCCCGACGGCACGCAGGCGCTGGTCTCTCGCCACCAGGGCTGGACCGAGTCGGCCGCGCTGTCCTCGGGCGTTGAGCTGTTGGATGTCGCCACCGGCCAGACCACGCCTGTGTGGCCGGGCCTGGACCAGTGGTTCTCCCCAGTCTGGCTGGATGAGAGCACGCTGGTGGCCTCGAGCGACGACACCGGGCGCGGCTCGGTGTGGATCGGCTCCGTTACCGATGAGACGCCGCACCGTCTGGCCGGCGGCCCTGGGCAGCCGCTGACCTTCTCGGATGTCCAGGTGGCTGGCGGCGCCGTGTACGCGTCGGCCTCCGGTATCGCCGTGGCCCCGCATCCGGTGCGGATCGACCCGACCTCAGGCACCGTCACGGCACTGCCGAATCCCGCCGATGCGCTCGAGGCACCCGGCACCCTCACTGAGCTCACCGCTCACGGTGAGGACGGCACCGAGGTACGCGCATGGCTGCGCCTGCCCGACGGCGAGGGCCCGCACCCGCTCGTGGTGTTCGCGCACGGCGGCCCGTGGGGCTCGTGGAATGCGTGGACGTACCGCTGGAACCCGAACCCCTTCGTGGAGGCAGGCTACGCGGTGCTGCTGCCTGATCCGGCGATCTCCACCGGATATGGCCAGGCGATGATCGACCGCGGCCAGCATGAGCTGGGAGGCGCGCCGTTCACCGACATCATGGCGCTGGTGGATGCGACCGTTGAGCGGGAGGACATCGATGCCGAGCGCACCGCCTTCGCCGGCGGATCCTACGGCGGGTACATGGCGAACTGGACCGCCGGACACACCGGCACGAGGTTCCGCTGCATCGTCACCCACGCCTCCCTGTGGGACACCCGCTCCATGGGCGCCACCACGGACAACGCGGCGTGGGAACCGCCGATGCGCAGCCAGAACGACACCTACAACCCCGCCCTGTTCGTTCGCGACATCCAGGTGCCGATGCTCGTGATCCACGGCGACAAGGACTACCGCGTGCCGATCGCCCAGGGCCACGCGCTGTGGTACGACCTCAACACTTTCTCCGCAACGCCGAAGGACGAGACCGGCCGCACCCGCCACCGCTACCTGTATTTCCCCGATGAGGGCCACTGGATCATGGGCCGCGGCAACGCGGAGGTCTGGTACCGCACCTTCATCGCGTTCCTCGATGAGCATGTGCGCGAGCAGCAGTGGGAGCGTCCGGCCGAGCTCGGCTGATCACCTCCCGGCACAGGCAGGGCCCGATCTGGCGATGCCGAGTCGGGCCCCATCCGTCGTCCCCGCACAGGATGGGTCGGCGCCCTCCGAGCATCACGGGCGCTCACCATGCGGGGCGCGCGCCCCAGCGGCCGGTCAGTCGCGGCGCCAGGGCAGGACGACCCGCTCGAGCACCGCCAGGCCCCAGGTCAGCAGGGCGCCGATGCCACCGATCACCACGAGGCCCACATAGAGCTTCTCCGGCAGGAACAGCTGCCAGGAATTCCAGATGAGGTAGCCAAGACCGGTGTTCGAGGCGCCGGTGAACTCCACAGCGGTGATCACCACGACAGCGGTACCGGTGGCGGTGCGCAGACCGCTGAACACGAACGGCATGGCGCCGGGCAGGATCACGAAGCGGAACCGGTCCAGGCCCGTCGCCCCGTAGGCAGCTCCCGCCTCCAGCAGGCGTGTGTCGATGGCGCGCACACCCGAGACCGTGTTGATCTGCATGACGAAGAACGTCGTGATGAACACGGCGATGATCTTGGGGATCTCGGTGGGGCCGAAGATCATCAGCAGGATCGGGAAGATCGCGATCTTCGGCAGTGGGTAGAGAGCGGAGAACAGCGGGCCAACAGCAGCGTTGAGCGGCCTCGAGACGCCCATCAGCAGTCCGACAGCGACACCTGCGACCGCGCCCAGACCACCACCCACGAGAAGCCGCACCAAGGTCGGAACGGTGTGGGTCACCAGTTCTCCATCGCCCAGCATGCTCACACCGGACATCGCGATCTCGCTGGGCGGTGGGAAGAAGCGCGGATCAATGACCTCGACCCGGGCGGTGATCTCCCACAGCACAGCGAGCAGGATCGGCGTGGCGACCGCAAGGATCGCATCCCGTCGGCGCAGCCTGCGCTCCCGTTCGTGCGCGGCGCGGGCAGCGGCGAGCGTGCGCTCTTCACGGCGTTCCGTGGCTGCGTCGCGGGTCGCAGCGATTGCGTCGGGATGCGATGCCGAGGTCATATCAGGGGTGCTCATGCCTCCTCCTCCGCGTGCTGGGCGTCCTCGCGCAGCAGGTCCCAGATGCGCGAGCGCAGCGCCGTGAAGGCGGGGTCTCGCTCGATCTCGGTGAGCCGACGGGGGCGCTCAAAGGGCACGGTGATGTCGTCGCGCAGGGTGCCGGGGCGTCCGGACATGACCAGAACCCGATCACCCAGGACGATCGCTTCATCAATATCGTGCGTGACCATGAGGACGGTCTTGCGTTCTGCCTCCCACAGGGAGGTCAGCTCTTCCTGCATGAGCATGCGGGTCTGCGCGTCGAGCGCACCGAGCGGCTCGTCCATCAGCAGCACCGGAGAGCCGGTGGCGAAAGCGCGGGCGATGGCGACGCGCTGCCGCATACCGCCGGAGAGCTGATGCGGATAGGCGCGGGCGAACTCGTCCAGCCGCACACGCGACAGCCACGCACGTGCGGTGCTGCGGCGCTCGGCGGCGCCGACACCGGTCATGCGCAGCCCGAAGGCGACGTTGTCCTCGACGCTCATCCAGGGGAACAGGCCGTGCTCCTGGAAGACGTACGCGGCAGGGATCGGATGGTCGACGGCGGAGATGGTGACGGCACCGTCGGTGCGCTCCTCGAGTCCACCGAGGATGCGCAGGAAGGTGGACTTGCCGCAGCCCGAAGGGCCGACGATGCAGGTGAAGGAGCCGTCCTCGAGCTGAAGCGAGAAGTCCTCGAGTGCCCAGACGGGTGTGGAACCGGAGAAGAACACCTTCGAGACGGTGTCGGCGACGACGGCTGGCGGTGCGGCAGTCGGGGTGCTCACGGATGCTCCTGGTCGGGACTTAGACGACGGGGCCAGCGCGCTCGGACACCTCAACGGGCCCTGTCGCGGCGCTCATGCCGGGTACCGGCGGGAACGTATCCCCGCCAGGAGGTCAGCCTACGAGCATTCTCACCGACTGGGACACGTGACTCAGGATTCGGAATGGCTTCGTGACGCGCGCCGGTCTTTCGACCTGTCGTACGCCGTGTACATCCGACGGTGGAGTGCGGGACTGATCAGGAACAGCATCCAGGATGCCGCGGCACTGACCTGGCGACGCCGCAGATGCCGCAGGACGCCTCGCACGCTCACGCGGGCTCGGCACCAGCCCTCCACATGGCGTCGCAGCGGGGTGGGGCGGGTCTCCCGCGCGGCTTTGTGCAGCACCTGGCTCACCGTGTAGTCGGACACCGTCTGCAGGAGCTCTTGACGCTGTCTGCCCGACGTGACCGCGCGGCACGAGTCCGCCGTGCGCGCGGGCATCTGCATCAGCTCGATGATGTTCGGGCGCAGGGTGCCGGTGGTGGACCCGGCGTGGACGTCATAGATGTACCCGGGCTCGTGCAGGAGCGCGATCCGACGTGATCGCGTGATGTGCGCGAGGACGTGCACGGCATCGGAGTAGGTGTAGCCCTCGGGCGCGTCCGGGCGTGGGCGCCGCAGCAGGCAGTGCTCCGAGAGCACGAGCTCATGCCGCGCCCAGGCCACCGCCGCCTGCGCGGGTGTCAGAACCTGCCCCTCGCGTGGGAAGGCCAACGGTCCGATGCGACGCCCGCCGCGGCGGCACATCAAGGGCATGAGGACGATGTCTGCATCCTCCTCGCGCCCGCGGGCGAGCAGGCGCTCGACGCACCAGGGCTCGATCTCATCGTCCGCGTCGACGAAGACGATCCACTCGCCGCGCGCGGCTCTGATCGCATAGTTGGTCACCGCGCCATAGCCGATGTTCTCCGGCAGCGCATGCAGCACCGCGCGCGGTTCGTGCGCGAGCATCTCCTGTGTCACGGGGAGCTGGGTGGAGCCATCGTCAATGACGAGGATCTCCAGATCCTGGACCGTCTGCGCGGAGATGGAGGCGAGTGCCGTCGGCAGGCACTCCGCGCTGTTAAAGCTGGGAACGACAATCGTGGCCGCGGGTTCGGTGCTGCGGTCCCGTTGCGGGACATGCGTCATGGCGTCTCCTGACGAGTGGGGCGGGCGATCAGATAGCAGAGGGCCTGGAGCAGCTCAGCGCCGATCACGACGCAGGCCATAGCAACGGCTCCCCCGAGCGCGGCAGCGGGGACGCACGCCAGGAGCAGGCCCGTGGCTCCGACGGCAGCGATCCGCGCGATGATGCCGTAGCGATGGCGGCGTGCGGCCAGCAGGGTGAGGACGGCGACCGCGCCGGCCGGCAACATCCCAGCGCCGAAGAGCATCGTCGGCAGAACGGCGGGGACCATCTCGGGGCCCAGGTACCAGGGCAGAACGAGGGGAGCGAATGCTGCGAGTGCGAGTCCTGCCGCAGCGAAGCCTCCGGCAACGGTCAGGACAGCGCTCCTTCGCGCCGTCGGATCGGCATCGTGGACAAGACGAGCCAGCATGGCGTCGCCGACCCCACGCATCACTCCTCGCACCGCGTTGCCGAAGCGCTCCGCGGCACCGAAGTACGCCACCTGCGCCGGGGTCGACGCCACACCGAGCGCAAGAGTGCAGGCGGTGCCCGACACCATGGCGGACGCATTGGCCGCGAACAACGGTGCGGCGTCCTTCAGCGCCGTGAGGACTCCGCGTGGTGTCGGCAGACGGCAGATGGCCGGTCCCCACCGGGCGATCAGCAGGCCCCACCCGGCGAGTGCGGCGAACGCCTGCGGCGCGAGCTGCCACACCACGGCGAGCGTCAGGTCGCCTGCCGTCCTGACGGTGAGCAGCAGTCCCCCGAGAGCGATCAGCCGGGTGGATGCCATGATCACCGCGAACGCCACCACGCGGCCATGCGCCTGCAGGAGCCAGCCGGGATACCAGGCACCGCCCAGCACCAACAGGAGCCCTGCGCACAGTGCGGGAAGCTGATGCCGCCACGACGGGACCAGCATGGCAATGACCAGAAGAACACCGCCGCTGACCGCCCACAGCAGACTCCGACCCCAGCAGGTCTCCGCGAGGATCCGCGCGACCGTGCCCACCTCCGCTCGCGCACGGGGCTCAGCTGCACGCCGCAGAGAGCTCATGCCGAACCCGAAATCCGTGACGAACACGATGACTTGAAGCAGCGCGAGGACGGTCAGGAGAACACCGAGATCGTGCGGGCCCAGCACACGGGCGAGGACGGGCAGCGAGACCAGGGGGTAGCTGTAACTGATCAGGTAGCCCAGTGCGATGAGCACAGCATCGCGTGGAGCCGATGCCCGCCGCTGCGGACTCCTGCCCGACGCCGATGGCCCATCCAGGTCGGGCCCGTCGGCGTCGAGGCGCTTGCTCGGTGTCATGCGAGAACGTCACCGCGTGGAACACTCACACGCACCGTCTGGAAGGCTTCGGCTGAGCGCATGCTCACTTGGCTGCCGCGGAAACCGGCCAGGGAGCGCAAGGCACGCAGCGATCGCGGGCCGGGATCGGGCTGAAGCTGCGAGGCATAGCACTGCATCGCCTGCAGCTTGGTCTCCAGGTGATCACTGATGTCGACGTGCATCGTCGGCACGAAGCTCGGTTCTGCTCCGGGCGCGTTCCAGAAGGTCTCCGAGACTGTCTCGTACATCGCGAGAGTCTGGATCTGCCGCCCGATCCCAATGGGGCGCGTCGCGACCATCGCCGCGTCGAAAACCGCACGGTGATCGGCATGCCGATCGGGGAACGGGATCAGCACGAGTGAGGGCTCGCTGGCCTCAACGGCCGAACGGACCGCGCCGGTCAGCTCGGCGAGCGGGGACCGGGAGACCTCGACAGACGGAAAGCCGTGGAACACGGACCGACGAACACCGAGCAGCGCATGAGCGTCGCGCGCTTCTCGCTCAACGGTCCGCGAGACGTCGGCGTCATACAGCGGTGGCAGGTCGGCGCAGACCACGCTGACGTCAACCGCCCACCCCTCTGCGGCGAGCCGGGCGATGGTGGCTCCGGCGCCGAGCACCTCGTCGTCCGGATGCGGTGCGATGACCAATGCTGTGCGCGTGCTCATTCGTGT
Source organism: Brachybacterium timonense (assembly GCF_900258505.1). Classification (GTDB taxonomy): domain Bacteria; phylum Actinomycetota; class Actinomycetes; order Actinomycetales; family Dermabacteraceae; genus Brachybacterium; species Brachybacterium timonense. Next base: position 510,923 of record NZ_LT984895.1, on the reverse strand, counting down.
CCTCCCGACGTCGTGGTGACTGGTCTGCGGCGCCGTCCCGGTCGCCGATCCCGGAAACGGGCTGCCTGTGTGCGCCACCACTGCCCGATCCGCTCTGCGACCTCGTCGATCGCCTCGGGGGGTGAGATCGGTGAACTCGGCACAGCCAGCGACGTGTCGAACAGCTCGACGGCACGGCCGCTCAGCACCCGCGGGCACTGTCTGTTCGCGGCGGTCAGCGGCATCAGGTGCAGCGGCGTGAATACCCGTCGGGTCTCGATCCCCTCGGCGGCGAGGTGGTCGCGCAGCGCGTCGATGGCCTCACTGCCGACCCCGTCGAAGGTGAGCACTGTCAGCCAGCAGTTATCCCCAGGGGCGTCGCCTCCGAGAATGGATACACCGGTGTTCTCGGCGCACAGCTGCCGATAACGCTTGCGATGAGCAGACCGCACCGACAGGAACTCGTCCAGTCGCTGCAGTTGGGCAAGCCCCACGGCCGCCTGCAGGCTCGACATGCGGAAGTTGAATCCCGGCTCGGTGTGGAAGTAGAGATCCGAGCGCGCCTTCGCCTGCGTGGACAGGTAGCGGACCTTGTGGGCAAGGCGCTCGTCATCCGTGACGACGGCGCCGCCTCCTGCGGCGGTGACGATCTTGTTCCCGTTGAAGGAGACAGCGGCCGCGCGGCCGCTCCCGCCGCCACGCAGCCCGTTGTGCTGCGCCCCGAGCGACTCGGCCGCATCGACCAGCAGCTCCGCCCCGTGCTGGGACGTGAGCTCCTCCAACGCGCGGTGGTCGGCGAGGCGCCCATACAGGTCGACGGGAACGACAGCGGCGATGCGGCGCTCAGCGTCCCGGCGAAGCGCCTGCTCGACAAGAGCGACGTCGAGCAGTCCGCTCTCGTCGCAGTCCACGAGCATCGGCGTCGCTCCGGCGTGCGTGATCGCGTTGAGCGTGGCCACGAAGGTGAGCGTCGGACAGATGACGATGCTTCCCTCTCCGACCCCCGCCGCGAGGAGCTGCAGCTGCAAGGCCGCGGTCCCGCTGGAGAGCGCGACGGCGTATCGGCGGCCCGTCGTCGCCGCGAGCTCCTGCTCGAAGCGCTCCAGCATGGGACCGGCGGGAGCCACCCACCCACTCGCGAGCACCTCGTTGACCATAGAGCGTTCCTGTGGTCCGGTCGTCGGGTTCGAGAGAGGAATCCTGACCGCGGTCATCCGACGGCTCCTTCGCGAGGTCGACCCGAATGCGGCGCGGAGGCCCCGACGAGCTGTTCCTCGGGGCCGTCCTCGTACAGCATCGCGAGATGCGCCGGCCGCGCTGTGTCCGGCGGCGTGAGGAACGCGGCGATGGCCTCGGACCCGGCGTCGGGTCCCGGCAGCGCAGACGGGTCGAGCGTCGCGGAGGTCATGCGCCGCACCCCGGGAACGACGGTCGGTTCCAGCCGGGTATCGGGGGCGTGCAGCTCCTCATGAAGCTTCTCCCCCGGGCGCAGTCCCGTGAACACGATCGGGCAGTCAGGAGAGAACTCGTCACTGACGGCTCGTGCGATATCGAGGATCCGCACCGGTTCCCCCATATCCAGCACAAGGATGTCCTGAGGCTCACCGACAGCGGCCGCCCCCAGGGCGAGCGTTGTGGCCTGCGGGATGGTCATCAGGAAGCGTGTCGCGTTCGGATGCGTCACGCTGAGCGGTCCGCCGCGCATCGCCTGACGTATGAAGGTGGGGACCACAGAGCCTCGTGACCCCAGGACGTTGCCGAACCTGACGGATACATACGGCGAGCACGTTGCAACAGCCGCCTGTGCGCAGAGCGCCTCCGTGATCCGCTTGGATCTGCCCAGCACGCTGCAGGGGGATGCAGCTTTGTCCGTCGAGATGTTCACGAAACGCTCCACGTCGTACCGCTGCGCAGCGGCCAGAACGTTCAGCGTGCCGTGGACGTTGGTGGCCCACGCCTCGTGCGGAAAACGCTCCAGCAGTGGCAGATGCTTCAGTGCCGCTGCGTGGATCACGATCTCGGGCCGATGCATCTCGAACACTCGGTCGACGGCCTGCGCGTCACGGATATCGGCGAGCACGGCGTGCGGACTCTCCAGCAGGCCGTTCCCGTCGATCTCCAGCGATATGTCATGCACAGCCGTGTCATCGCCGTCGAGCATCACCACGGCCGAGACCTCGAAGCAGCTCAGCTGTCGAACGATCTCACTGCCGATCGAGCCGCCCGCCCCCGTGACGAGCACCCGACGCCCCGCAACCAGTTCGCGCACGCGGGTGTGGATCGCGTCGGGCGGCGGACCCCCGGCGAGCTCCTCGAGCCGAGCCATGAGACGCGCGCCGGGGCTGTCAGTGGCATTAGCCTCCCGGGCTCTGCGGGTCACGCTTGAGCGCGGAAACAGACGGAGGGTCTTCATGCCGCCACCTCCGATGGTGAGCCGCGCCGCTCGGCCGCAGTCGCCATACTCAGGGCGATCAGCACGCCGATGACCACGCCCGCGCACACACCGGCGGCCACGAATGCGCCCGTGTCCGGAGCAGAGGGCTCCCTCGGCGGCTCGGGGGTTCTCACGACCTGCATCGTGAGCGGGACGGAGGAGAGCGGTGTGTCCTGGACAACGGAGGCGAAGGCTGTCGACGCTGCTTCTGCGAGGCGTGCCGCGTCGTGCGCGTCGGGTGCCTGCGCCGTGATGCGGATGACCGCCGATCCCTCCGCGGGTTCGATCCGCACCCTGTTCTCGAGCTCTGCGGAGGACAGGGACATGCCGGAGGCGGCGTTGATCTCCTGGCGAGCGTCATCCGATCCCATGAGGTCGATGTACGTCGGTACGCTCGCGTCGATGATCGGCTGCACCGGCCCATCCAGGTCCCTGTCGGCAGATTTTTCGCGCAGTAGGACCTCTGCCTCAGCCTCATAGGTCCGCGGCAGCGCGCTGACCAGGGCAAGAGCGAGGGCCACCCCGAGGAACCCGCCGACGAGCGGAATCCACCACCGGGCGCGGAGCCGCGTGAGTGCTGTCTGCGTTGTCATCTCTCTCCTTCCGTGCCGTCCGCCTCGCGGACCGTGTCGTGACCAGGACCCTGTTTACGAAGCACGCCGACCTGCCGATACGCCTCAAGGGACTCTCGGGCCAGTGCCTCCGCGGTGTCAGAACGTGCGATCGCGGCGATCGCGTTGCGTGACAGGGCTCGGCGCGCCGCGGCATCACGCAACAGGGACGCCAGTGCGTCCTGCATCTCAGCGCGGCGCGTGCACAGGACCCCGGTTGTGCCGTCGTCGATGACATCGGCGAGTCCCGTCACGTCATGGGCGATGACAGGCACCCCCATCGCTTGCGCTTCGAGGACAGCGATCGGCAAGCCCTCCCCCGCGCTCGTGAAGAGCATGAGATCGGCGCGGCTGAGTTCTCGGAGCACATCGGCAGCTGTCACCCAACCGGTCACGGTGACGTTTCCGCTGGTCGCGGTCTCCCCCAGCAGGGCACGATCTCCATCGCCCACCCATCGGAAGACGACCGGGATGTCCGGATGCTCGGCCGCACACCATGCCGCGATGGCAGCGAACTCGTCCGGACGCTTCTGCGCGGTGATCCGACCCACATGGACGACGCGAAGGGGCAAGCGCTTCTGCGGGCCAAAGCTGCCGCCTTCGCTGTCGTGGGCATCAACGCCGAGCGTTTTCCGCGCCTCATCGATGCGCGCCGGATCGATCCGGTTACGCAGCACCGCCGTGCGCGTCGCCGCCACCGCATCGTGGGCGAGCTGCTCTTCCCCTGCGGAGACCGCGATCAGCGCGGGCGCAGCCCGCACGCCGATCCGCTCCGCCAGCACGAGGAAGGCTCTTTGCCATCGCGTGATGCCGGTGCGGTCGAAGGCGAAGCAATGCGGGCTGTAGACCGTGCGCCGTCGCGCACCGAGCACCGGGGCGAGAAGCCGTCCGATCAGGCCCGCACGAGAGGAATGCAGGTGGACAACACCATGTCGGCGCGCCAGCACCCTGGGAAGGCACGCGGCGAGCGCGGGGACGGCTAGCCGTGGCTCCGTGGTCAGGCGCCGCACACGGACGTCCGGGCCGAGCATGTCTCGGATCCGGTCGATGCTCGGTGAGTCGGGCCGAGGGCAGTACAGGAATTCGACATCGACCATCTCGAGTTCAGACTGGGCTTTGGCCAGTGCTGTCACCGCGGCAAGGACACCGGAGGCCGACGCATCGGTGATGTGCGTGATCGTCAACGGGTCTCGTGTCATCCTTCGCTCCTGTCGATCGTCACGGCGAGGACCAGCGGCAGCATCGGCGTCAGGTGCTTCAGGGCCGATCCGTAATCGGGTTCGAACAGCGCCTGCACCACGAGGAAGGCGATGAGAAGCGCTGCCGTCCTGCGGCGACGCAGAAGATCTGCGCACACGACAGCCCCCGCGCGCTCGAGGGCCTGTGTCTCGGGGCTGTTCCCCGACGGCGCGGGGCGTGTCAGGAGCGTGCCGCGCAGGATGGAGAGCAGCACGGTCCCCCACAGCGCCGCGATACCGAGCCCCGCCGCGGTGTGGAACGGCGAACCGGACAGGAGCAGCGGCCACGGCAGGGCCGTCGCGGCGAGGGCGATCATCGCCGCGAGCACGCCGAGAGCACCCGTTGCCTCCGGCATGAACGATGCGATCTGGCTGTGCACCTCGACACCGGTCTGCGCCCGTTCGAGGTTGGACCAGTCGCGTTGGCCCTGCAGTCCTGTGCCGAGCACGGCACGGAAGAGCGGCTGCATCACCGCATAGGAGATGGCCACGGCAGCAAGCCCGACCAGGAGCGACGCTGTCCTGGACAGGACGAGGGTCCACAGCAGATACAGCGCCGCGACAATGATCCAGTACGGCCGCAGAGCAGCCCCGTACAGCAGGCACAGTATGACCACGACGAGATGGGCGGCCCACTGTCCACGGTGTGACCGGCTCGTGGGCAGCAGCAGGACGAGCAGCACGAGCACCGAGGTCGCAAGCTCCTTGGTGTACTGCGCCAGATAGGCAAGGGCCGGCACGAACGACCCGGCACACAGGGCGATCTCCCAGAGGTGAAGGGAACCCAGGCGGCGCCACCCGGTCGCAGCGAGGACTCCAAGCCCGAAGACGATGATCCCGAGCAGCGCAGCGAGGATCCGAGACCGATCCAGGCCGAGAGCCAGATAGACCGCAGCCATGTCCTGGAAGGAGGCCGCACTGTCGGTCATGTGCCGAGGCCCCATCGCTTCCTCCAGGTGCATGGCGTCCCGGAGGTACTGCTCGGGCAGGAGGCTGTACATGAATGGCGCGATGGTGAGGGCGGCGCCACCCGCCGCGACCAGGACGAACTGTCCTGGGGTGATGTGCTCGGTGGAGGGTGTCGCGGCGGTCATCTCATCTCCGCCCCGTCGGCCACCGTCGTGCTGCAGACTCGATGAAACGTGTCGCACAGGTTGTGCTGCGGCAGGCTCGCAGCGGCTTCCCGCATGCGCCGCACGCGTGCCGCGTCGCGGCAGAGCTCGGCGAGTCTCGTAGCGGTGGCCCGCACATCCCCGTGGTGATGCACGGCGTGTACCCCGTCGACAGTGTCGGTCGCGAGATCCCCGACGGGTGTGAGAACGCACAGCATGCCGCTCGCAAGTGCTTCGTGCGCCGCGATCGAGAATCCCTCGAACTGCGAGGTCTGGATGAAGACATCAGCGTTCCTCACCGCACGCGCGATACGGTCTCGGTCCCCGATGCCCGCCAGCTCGAGGTGCGGGCCAAAGCCGCCTTCGACGGCGTGCTGGCGGACCCGCTCGGCGTCGCCGCCGTCCGGTCCGATGACGGTCAGCCAGGCGCCTGCTGGCCAGACATCAGCGAGCGCGGCGCCGATATCAACAGCCGCCTGAAGGTTCTTCGCGCGCTCGATGCGCCCCCAGGCGACAAGCCGAATCGGCCGATCCATGCTCAGCGGTCGGTGGCCGGATGCCATGAACGGGCGCACGGCGGGTCGCACGATGTGAACCGGTATCGATGCACCGGCGGCCCGCACGATCGGCAGCACGAGGTCGTCACGCGCGGTTGTGGAATCGCACAGCACGTGGTCCGCACGCGGTAGCGCCCAGCGGTGGATCCAGCGATCCGGCGCACTGGTAAAGCGTGAACTATGGACCCAGATGGCCCAGCGCACGCGGCTTCCGAGGAGCCGCGCCAGCTGCATCACGAGCACGGAGCGCCATAGTGAACAGATCACGAGGTCGGGCTCCGTCGCGCGGTGTCGGATCATCCGCGCCAGCACGATCCATCCCAGCGGGGAGTTCAGGCCGCGCCCCGGGATGTCGGGGGTGAACAGGTCGGTGCGAGGTGAGGGGCGGCGCAGTGCCGCCACCCGGTATGTGAGCCCCCGAGGCGCCGTCGGCCCCGGATCAGCCGCGACTCGACGGGAATCGGTGCGCTCCGAGCACTCATCCCCCTGCAGGTGACCGCAGTTCCGCAGATCCGCCGCGATGCGCTGGACGCCGCCGATGCCGGTGTCGTGAACGATGTGCAGGACTCTCATCACTGGGCTCCGTCCCGACGCAGGACAACGCCAACGGTCGCAATCAGGATCCGCAGATCCATGAGGATCGACGGGTTCTCGACGTACCGGAGGTCGAGCTCGCGCGCCTGCTCCCAGCCGAGCCGGGAACGGCCGGAGATCTGCCAGAGCCCAGTGATCCCTGGGCGGACGTCGAGACGACGGCGATCACGCTCCGTGTACAGCTCGACTTCTTCGCGGCGCTGTGGCCGGGGACCGATGAGACTCATCGCTCCGGTCAGGACGTTCACCAGCTGCGGCAGCTCGTCCAAAGACGTGTCCCGAAGCACGCGGCCGAGCGGCGTGATCCGCGGATCATCGTCGACCTTGAACAGGGGTGTGCCACCGCGAGACTGCTGCGCAAGAAGCTCCGTCAACTGGGCATCAGCATCGAGCACCATCGTGCGGAACTTCAGGATCGTGAACGGTTTCCCGTCCCGGCCGATCCGTTCCTGCCGGAACAATGACGGCCCCCCGTCCTGGTGTCGAACAAGCAGAGCGATCAGGATCAGAATCGGCGCCAGCATCAGGAGTCCCGCCCCGGCGGCGACGACGTCGAGCAGACGGCGTAGAGCACGGTGGGGCCAGCGTGCCCGTGGCGCGGTGATCCCCAGCTCCGCGGCTGGTGCCGCTGTGGGGAGCACGAGGCGCGAGGCGTCGATATGCGGCAGGGTGCGGCTGCCGAGCCGAAGGTCTACGCCGGTTCCGCGCAGCTCCCAGCTGACCAGGTCAATGACGTCCGGCGGGACGTCCATGTCCAGGATGATGCGATCGGCATGCAGTGCCTCGAGCTCTGCGATCACGGCGGCGCGGACGAGATCAGGGTCTCTCAGCGCACGCGTTCCGAACGCCGCAACGCGTTCCCCACGTCCCGCTGTCCGCGCGCGGCCTCGTGCCGGAGCGCTGCTTACACGAAGACTGCGTGGCGGCACGAGGAACTCGGCGATCCGAACGATCGCTGGTTGCGCAAGAGCGAAGGCTGCTGTCAGCGCGCAGAGCAGCACCACGGCGTGTCCTGCCGCTGCGATGCGACGGTGATCGATCGCCACGAAAGCGACGACGGTGATCAGGCCAGCGGCAAGCAGCCCGTGCGGGATCCGGTGGCTCAGGCCGTGCGCGGTCAGGCCGCCCGAGGCACCCAGGACACCGAACCAGAGGGCGGTGAGCAGGAGGTCCGCGGCGACGGAGTCTGTGGTCGCCAGCTGTCCGAGCGCCGGCCCGAGCCGTCTGGTCATGAGCACGACTGCGCCGGCGAGGATACCGGCGAGAGCAACCTGCGTCAGGGCTCTGCCTGCAACGCGCAAGCGAGATGGCACGAATCGTGTGGCCGGCTTGCTCGCCCCGAGCTCCTGGCGCGCAGTATCAGGGGGATCCTTCACCAATGCGGTCATCACGCCGCCTCCGTTCGACCTCGCCCATCGGGCGACTACGGGCAGCGCGTGAGGAAGTGGTCGCGGGCACAGTCAACGGCTGCCCACGGGAACGGCGGGCAGGTCGCAACGGCAACGCGCTCACGCTATGTCAGGGAGACGGGAGGGCGAGATCACGTTCAGCGCGGGCCAGCAGGTGGGGCGACTTCAGTCGAGCCCATGCTCATGGCCAGGGGCGCCAGGACGCCAGGTCCCATCGATGCACAGGGGGCGGATCGCTCCGCAACCCTGCCCGGATCGTACGACTCTCCGGAGCAACGCGGCAAGTCTCCTCAGCGCCACTGCCAGCGCACACCAAGGGTTCCCGGACCGAAACCCGTCGCGGCGGCTTGAACGCGGTGACGCCCGTCGAGCTGCGCCGGTGATTCCACCTCGTCACCGTCCGAGTCCCGTCGGAACGTGTGCAGGCCGCACGGTGTGCGTGGCCCGGTGAAGGCCACCTCGACAACGACCTCGCTCGCCCGACGGGGAATCGAGTGGTGGGCGCTGGTCAGGCATTCAGCGTCCATCGGGACCCAGTAGCCGTAGCTCATCAGGAGCAGGCTTCCGCGCTGCACCGGTGCCAGACTCTCCACTGCCATGCCGAACACGCTGCGCTCCTCATCGACGTAGCGCTTCCCGACCCGGCACCCCATGTGGCTCTCCATCACGGGGGGATGTGCGGGCCGCTCCGCCTCGAACTCGACGATGATCGGGACCCTGGCGATCCCGTCGGCGGTGGCGCGAATCACCGAGTGATACGTGAAGGTCTGATGCATCCGTGAGCTGTCGACCTCAAGGAGCTCATGCGCCATGCGTGAGTGCGGGATCGAGTTCGGCTCATCGAAGCCGAGCGCCGCGAGGGCATCGACGAATTGTTCAGGCACCTCGATATCGGCGCCGGCGTGCACATCCTTGACCGTCCTACCCCGTGCTCGGGGCGCTGCGAGCCGGCTCACGAGTTCTCCCGGCTGCATGACAAGGATTGTTTCGAGCGCGGTCAGGGCTCCGATCGAGCGCGACGGATCGGGCTGGCTGCGGCCCGACTGCCAGTGCGAGAGCGTCGCTTTCGAGACGCCGCGCCCCTGTGCACGGAGCTGCTCGGCGAGCTCGGCGAGAGTGACCCCGCGCGTGCGGATCGCAGAGCGCAAGAAGGTGGCGAAATCCGTGGTCGAGCCCGGAGGCGCGTGCATCGCTGTGGTGCTCGGCGCGGCCGTGCGGCCAACGGGCCGTTCAGCGACCTGGGCGTCAGGACGGTGGTCCTCGGACGGGGTGGTGGTGTGGATCGTCATCTTCTCCGACGTGACGGCACGGGGTGCGCGGGGGTTCAACGGCGCAGCGTGCGCGAGGGTTCATGGGTCGTCGACGCCGAGAGTCAGGCGAGCATGAGCTCGGCCTATCGCGACTGCGGCACGGAGATTCGGATTGTAAAGCTACACATCCGAAATCTGTGAACGGCTCTTCCTAGCCTCGAATCTGGCCCCGGTGATCGTGTAGGCGCTCGGGGCACTCCAGAGCACGAAGGAGGACCGCTATGCCCGCTGAGCTGAACCAGGGGCCAGCTGCGACACTGCCACAACCTGACGCATCCAACGACTCCCCGGCACGGCGACCACGGCGTTCGACGCCGCACGCAGCCACCGTGCTCCGCGGAAGGAACCGAGCCTCCGCCGGAGCGGGACGCACAGGGTGGGGAGCCGCAGCAGGAGGAGACCTCCCGGCATCCGACGGCGGGCCCACAGCAGCGATCGTCGTCGGTCCCGACGACCCAGCCCGCGCCGTCATCGTCTCTTTGCTGACGCAGCGGAAGTACACCGTGCTCGTCATGGATTGCGGTGAGCCCGGTGATGTCGACGTCCTCCCTCTGCTTCGGGTCGCGGTCGACGTGCGCGCTCGGCTCGTCGTACCGACAGGGATCGCCGAGCACTACGCCGTCACCACAGGCCGCGCACTCTTCGATGAGGCGGGCATCGCCACGCTGGGAGGAAATATCGGTGCGACGAGTCTTGCGGGAGACCGCCTGTACACCCATGCGCATCTGCGAGCTCGCGGCGTTCCCGTTCCCCATCTGATCCTGGATGTTCCGGACGCTCCCGATGACCCCCGCTGGTCGCACCTGCTCGCCGCAGCAGGCGGTGCTCTGGTTGCCGTACCCCGCGATGCGGCTGAGGCTGTGGACTCTCGCGTGCTGACCACGCCGCAGGAGACTCGCGATGCCATCCATGACAAGCAGCTCCTGCTCGAACCGGATCAGGGCGACTGCTATTGCGTGCCGCTGTTCCGGGCACGGGACGGCAAGGGTGGCCAGCATGCGGCCGTCGTCACGGTTCCCCGACGCCTTGACACCGCGGGTGGGCCGACGGACGGGCGTTCACAACGGATCTCGTTCCCCGACGCCGAACGGACAGCGATCGCTGCAGCCCGAGCAATGGGGATGACGGGACCGTGCACCGTGTGGCTGCAGAACCGTCTGCAGGATGGCCTCGTGGTCGTCGACATCGCGCCGGGGTTCACAGCGGACGTTGCTCTCGCCCCCGGGGTGTTCGACAAGGCACTCGCGTCCTCGCTCACACAGACTGGTTGAGCGGCTCAGCGTCGCCGACGCTCGCGGAAGAATGCGCGCAACAGGTCACCGCATTCCTGGCCCCGCACCCCGGTGGTGAGCTCGACGCGGTGATTCAGCCGCGGCTCGCGCACCAGGTCATACAGAGATCCGGCGGCACCAGCTTTGGGATCCATCGCGCCGACGACGACGCGCTGCAGACGGGACAGAACGATCGCACCGGCGCACATCGTGCACGGCTCGAGCGTGACGGCGAGCGTGCAGCCGGTGAGGTTCCAGCGACCGGTGACGCGAGCGGCCGCGCGCAGGGCGAGGATCTCCGCATGCGCGGTGGGGTCCTCGTCGGCTTCCCGACGGTTGCCGGCCTCAGACAGAAGCTCCCCGTCGAGCCCGAGCACGACCGCGCCGATCGGCACGTCAGCGGGGTTCCGGTTGGCGGCGGCGCGCGCCTGCTCGAGGGCAAGGCCCATCATCGTCTCGTCGTCCACGCTTCCAGTGTCGCAGCAGCCTCCCAGGCACTGATCGTGGTCACTGTTTCCCGGGACGAGGGCCTTGTACTCAGGTAGATTCGACTCATGCGCGTTCTCGACATCCACCACCCGCTCGTCGACCACAAACTCACGGTCCTGCGGGACAGGCACACCCCGTCGGCCGTGTTCCGTCGCCTCGCCGATGAGCTCGTGACCCTGCTGGCCTACGAGGCCACCCGCCACGTCGAAGTTGCCGACGTCGAGATCGAGACCCCGGTGACCTCCACCGTCGGCCGGAAACTCACGAAGCCGCGCCCGATGGTCGTGCCGATCCTGCGTGCGGGCCTGGGCATGCTCGACGGGATGACCCGCCTCCTGCCCACCGCCGAAGTCGGGTTCCTCGGCATGGTCCGCAACGATGAGACCCTTGAGGTCACCACGTACGCGAACCGTCTGCCGGATGACCTCACGGACCGCCAGTGCTTCGTGCTCGACCCGATGCTGGCCACTGGCCACACCCTGATCGCTTCGGTGCGCTACCTGCATGAACGCGGCGCCAAGGACATCACCTGTGTGACCCTGCTGGCCGCTCCGGAGGGCTTGAAGACGCTCGAGGAGGCGATCGACCCGTCGGTGGACCTCACCGTGGTGACCGCTGCGATCGATGAGGGCCTGAACGAGAAGAGCTACATCGTGCCGGGTCTTGGCGACGCCGGCGACCGTCTCTTCGGCGTCGTCGACTGACCGGCCGACGGTGGGTCGCGGGGCCCGTCGGCTCAACTGCGTGTCCCGCAATGTGAACACGCTGTTGCATTCCGTCGAGGAGATCGGGCATCCTGCGGGCATGTCCGCTCCGGCGCTCCGTCCCGAGGTCACCACCACGGTGGCCCGGTCGATGATGCGCGCCCGGATGATGATGCAGATGATGATGCGCATGCTGCAGCGTCAGCCGAGCCTCTGAGCGCTCGAACGAACTCCTCCGGGGTCGGCTGACAGGGGCCGGCCAGATGGCGTGGGTCCCAGGTGCCCCGGGAGCACAGCCCTCGACCCACCCAGGTAGTGCGGATCGGTACGGGATCCCGGCCCACCCGTTCGCCGCGCCACCGCGCCGCACCTGGAAGAGCTGCCATGACCATCGCCCTGAACCGCCCTGTCACCCGCACCACGACGACCCACGCCTCAACTGCGCATCGCACCGAGCCCAGCGGCGATACGGTGACCGTGACCCTCACGGTCTCCCTGCCCGCTGGCACCAGCGATGTGGAGTCCGCCCTGATCGCCGACGATCTGCGCACTCATGCGCGGCGTCTCACCGCGTCACGGCAGGCCGCCGTAAGCGTCGGCATTTCCGCGCCGGAGCGGTTCGCGACCCGCGGCTCACTGCGCGCACTGCCGCCGCGCCAGGACCGGACCGTGGCCGCCGTGCCGCAGCGCCCCCGACGCACCGGCGTGGTCTCCCCCACCGCTCCGGCCCGCCGAGACGCCGAGGCCGCCCGTCGGCGCGCCCTTGCCGCCACCGCGGTCAGCCCGTCCTCCCCCTCCGACGCCGTCACCCCGGGCCTCGTGCTCGATCTGTACGGCCGACGCCTGCGCATCGACGGGCAGGACGTGGACCTCACGCACAAGGAGTTCGAGCTGCTCGCACACCTGGCTCGGCGGGCACGGACCACCGTGACCCGCGCCGAGCTCATGGGCACTGTGTGGGCCGGTGGCGGTGAGGAGATCGGCGAACGCACTGTGGATGTGCATGTGCGGCGCGTGCGCTCGAAGCTGGGTCGTTTCCGCAAGCTGGTCTCGACGGTGCGCGGAGAGGGATACCGGCTGGATCCGGGCAGTGACGTGACGCTGCTCGGAGGGCGCTGAACGACACCGCTGAACGGCGACGCGAAACGACGGGTTATAGGCCAGATTGTGTGTATGGATCCGGCTAGTTCTCGGCCTTGACCTGGGGGTTTAGGGGTGTTGACATGCTTTGGAAGCATGTTGGGTGTCGCCTCCTGGTAATCGGCCTCGGTGTCGTGTATGTGATCAGTCCCTGGTCAAGAGCGGGAAGACCTCTGCGGGGCGGACGAGGTGGCGGTGTCGCTCCTGCGGCTCCAGCACCGTCCTGGACCGTCCCGACATCAGCCATCGAGCTGAGCTGGAGTGGTTCCATGCCTGGCTGCTGAAGGGCGAGAGGCCACCGGCCTGGGCCGGCAGCGATCGCACGCTCCGCCGCCGTCTGCGCTGGTGCTGGCGTATCGAGGTCCCGCCGCCACTGCCCACGGGCGAGCTCCACGACGTGGTCATGCTCGATGGCACCTACTTCCAGAACTGGTGCCTGCTGATCGCGACTAACGGTCATTACGTGCTGGACTGGCAGTGGTGCGACCGGGAGAAGAAGATCGCCTGGGCTCAGATCCTGCAGCGCTGGCCCGCACCACGTCTGGTCGTCACAGACGGTGGAACGGGACTGCACGCAGCCGTGCACGAGCACTGGCCCCAAGCACGCGTCCAACGCTGCTACTTCCACATCTTCCAGAACGTCCGCCGCTACACCACGCTTGCCCCACGCCTCGAGGCCGGGAGGCAGATCCTGGCACTGACCAGGGCGCTCATGAAGATTCAGAACATCGATCAGGCCGCTCTCTGGCTCGGTGCCTACGCGTCCTGGGAAGCACGCTGGAACGAGTTCCTCCGCCAACGCACCTACGCACGAACCGGCACAGAACGCCCACGATCAGTGCCATTGGCGAAGCCGTGGTGGTACACGCACCGAGACCTCCGCAGTGTTCGTGGCTTGTTCCGCGGCCTGATCAAGCACGAGAACCTCTTCGCCTGGCTCGAACTCGCCCCCGACATCGACAAGCCGCTGCCCCGGACGACATCACCCCTGGAAGGCGCTCAGAACACGGCCGTCAAGGACCTCCTGCGGCGACACCGCGGAATGCCCGCGGACCACGCCAGACGAGCCGCGGAATGGCTCCTGGACTCCCTCACCGCAACCCCACGAGAGCCCTGGTCACTCGCACGCGAAGAGCACTGGAAACCGCCACCAGCGCGACCGGCGATCACTCCAGGCCCGGAGCCCGGCCCCACCCTCGGCACCAGCTTCTCCTGGGAAGACGGCAACGGAATCCAACACGGCTGGGCCGGCCGAACACACCCCTGACCCCGCCACGACACGCCCCGGCCATACACTCATTTTGGCCAATAACCCGAAACGACACAACGAACGACACAGAGAACGAAAAGGGCGAGCGGTCCGGAGCGCGCACTCGACATCGTCGGGGGCTCACGGACCGCTCGCCAGGCCTGTCGACCGTCAGGGGTGGGTGCGGGCGATCAGGCACGACGGGTGACCATGGTGGGGGGAACCTGGTTCTCACCCGTCTGGCCGTCTCCCTGAGGGGGGTGGCGGGAGACGACGCGACTATGAAGTTCTCAATCACTCGAGGGAACGGTGGGAACTCTACCAGCGGGGTATACCCCTGTCGCCCCATCGAACGGATCACTATGTCACACCGATGACCGAACCATCGCGCCCTCACGGACGTGTCATGCACTGCCAGGTCCGGCCCTCGACGTGCCGAGGTGACGCTCATGATCCTACGCGCTCCAGACGCTTCTGTAAACGCACCGGAACGGATTATTTGCGCAGGTCGTCACCGGTATTTTGAACGCATGAACAGCCCCTGCAGAACGCCACGATTCGGTCCCGGATGCGCATGGATTCAGTAAAACCGCACTGGATTCGGGCGTGCCCATCGATCATTGCCCGTACAGTGCGCTCCGCTGCGCCGAGGCCGGGGCATGCGGGGGCAGGACGATGGAGATGACGCTGGCGTCATCGTGCATCTTGCGGGGTCGCCGCGCCGCCTCCAGCGCTGCCTCCGCCGACCTCAGGTCGTGCAGCAGTCGCCGCGGGTCCGCTGCGAGCGCTGCCTCGAGCTCCGCCGCGTCATGGGTGCCGAGCAGATCGATCGTGCGCGTGATCCCATCGGACATCAGGTGGACGCGATCGATCTGGTCGAGCGGGGCGGTACCGACCAGTGCCTGCTCAGCAGCCTCGACCTCGTGCCGGGCCACCCAGAACCCGCCCGGCGCATTACGCAGGGCTTCCACTGCCTCGGCGGTGGGTTCGGCCGGCTGGATGCGGTCCACGCGATCATCGGTGCAGCGCTCGACGCTGCCGTCACGTCGGCGCAGCAACAGCGAACAATCGCACAGCACGAGATGCTCGAGGTGGTCCGGGCGGATGCGAACGGCCGTGACAGTGGCCGACGGGCTACCTGCCTCCAGGTCACAGGTGCTCGCGTGACGGGAGGCGACCGTGCCGATGGCTGCGGCGAGGGCCTCACGCAGATCGGCAGCGTCCTGGGCGTGCAGGAGCAGGGCAGAGGCCAGGTGATGGGAGTACCAGGCCACGGAGTGTCGGCAGCCCGCACGGAAACGCTCCGGGATTCCGGCACCGTCGACCACCACGGCCACCTCACCGAGCACCCCGGCGGCGTCCTCATTGGGGGCGCTGCCCGAAGGGTCTGTCAGCACGCGCGCGTCCATTCCTCCACTGTAGGACGGCGTTCACATCGCGCATGCTCGCCTTCG
This sequence comes from Brachybacterium timonense, assembly GCF_900258505.1. Taxonomy (GTDB): domain Bacteria; phylum Actinomycetota; class Actinomycetes; order Actinomycetales; family Dermabacteraceae; genus Brachybacterium; species Brachybacterium timonense. The sequence continues at coordinate 495,372 of NZ_LT984895.1, read as the reverse complement.
GTGTTCGCTCGTGGGCGCCGTAGAGTGGTCCGGCACCCGATCGCGCCTTCCGCGCAGATCGCCCCCGTCCCAAGGAGAACCTCGATGATCGCGCAGGCGCGCATCACCTCCGACACCCGGGCCACCGTCTACCTGGCCGATGACACCGTCGAGCTGGCAGGTGAGGACCTCCCCGATCTGCGCACACAGATCAAGCAGGTCTTCATCGGTGCCGCCCGACGCAGCGGTGACGGCATCGACATCGCGATCGTTGAGCCGGACGCACGACATCATCTGCGCGTCGAGCCGTCGGGCCGGATCGCGAGCCGACCGGCCGACGATCGTCCGCTGTACGGCCCAGAGGACAGCACACCCGCGCCGCTGGCGTCCCCGAGCGATGCATCGTGGGCGCCGTCATCGGGGCTGGCCCCGCGTGAGGGTGCTGGTTCGGTGACCCCGCGCCGCCACCGCGGCGCGCATTCCGCAGCGAGCGCATCCTGGGGACGCACGTCCGGGGTGAGTGCAGCGGTATCGAGCGGCGCAAGCGGTCACAGCGCCTCCAGCGCTGTGAGTGCCGCGAGCGCCAGCAGCGCCCCATCGTCCCGGCCGCCCGAGCACGCGGATGATCCGGAGCTGTCCGATGACGACACGCGCCCCGCGGACGCACCCGGCGACGCCGACACGGCCACCGGGCAGACGCCCGAGACACCGCAGAAGCCCGAGCGGAATCTGCCGACGGCGGACCAGACCGATCCCTCTCGGCCCACACTCCAGGACCTGCAGTCCACAGCGCGCACGCCCAAGAAGGTCCCGGCCACCAAGGGGCTGCCCGGGTTCATCACCCGCGTGACCGGCGGTGTCATCTCGCCACGGCCGAACCGCACAGAGCGGCACGAGCGCGATCGCGCCGAGCGGCTTCGTCGGCCCGTTGACGGTCCCCGGAACATCGCCGTGGTGAACCTCAAGGGCGGCGCTCACAAGACCACCGCCACTCTCATGCTCGCCGCCACGCTGGGCGTGGCCCGTGGCGGCAGCGTGCTGGCCTGGGACAACAACGAGACCCGCGGCACCCTGGGCTGGCGCGGTGTGCCCAGCGACCACCACCGCACGGCACTGGATCTGCTGCACGACCTGGACCAGCTGCGCTCCCCCCAGGCGTCGGTGGCAGACCTGGACCGTTACGTGCGCCACCAGGGCGTGACCCGATTCGACATCCTCGCCTCTGATGAGGACCCGGGCTCGGCCGCCTCGATCGACGGGCGCGCTTTCGAGGAGCTCGACGAGACTCTGTCGCGGTTCTACCGCCTCAAAGTGATCGACACCGGCAACAACGTGCGCGCCTCCAACTGGCTCGCGGCCGTGCGCTCAGCGGATCAGCTCGTAATCATCTCGACGGTGCGTGAGGACACCTTCAATGCCGCCGCCTGGATGATCGACGAGCTGCGCGCCACCGGGCTCGGCTCCCAGGTCGACAATGCGGTCACGATCCTGTCCCACTCGGCGAAGGGGAAGATCGAGGCAACGCTGCGCCGCCGGCTGATGACGCACTTCGGCGCGCACACGCGTGCGATCGCGGAAGTCCCGTATGAGGAAGCCTTCGTGGACGGCTCCCATCTGGAGTGGGATCGGATCACTCCCGCCACGAAGGAGGCGTGGATGGAGGCCACGGCACTGGTCGTCGACGGGCTGTGACCGCTCCACAGCACCGCCTGCACCTGCTGCTCGATCCCGAGCTGGGGCCAGCCCTCTGGGTGCGGGAGCAGACCGCGCCAGGGCGTTCCCGCGCGGCCGAGGAGCTCACGGCGGTGCTGGAATCCTGCCCACCTGCTGTGCGCACAGCACTGGCGCAGCAGGGGCCGCGGCTGCGGCACCGAGTGCGTGTGGCAGGCCGCGCCGGTCGGCCGGATCGGCGCGTCCCGGCGCTCGCGCTCGGGGATGATCTGCTGATCGCTCTGGTGCAGGCGGTGCGCTCGGTTCTCGAGCACCGCTTCGGCGACGAGGTCGGGCAGGTCCTGGCACAGCTGCTGGCCGATGGTCGCGCTGCCCTGCTGAGCGAGCAGGCCGCAGCCATGCCGGATCTGCTGGCCGCCGTCGCCCTCGAGGAACGCGCCCGTCACCTGGTCGATGCCCGGCAGCTGCGCATCGACTCCCGTGACAGCGCGGGCGGTACGACACTGCACTGGGCACCGACCGAACGGGACGGGCCACCGATGCTCACCGCCCTCACCGATGCTCACGCTCGCCGCGCCTTCGCAGCGCATCGTGAAGCAGTACGCGCCGCCGCGGGAACCGCAGCGCACCACACGAACGACCCGCTGGGTGTGCTCGATGCCCTCGCCACGCAGGCGCCGCTCGACGGTGATCTGCCCGCCCAGCGCACCCTGATGCGGGCGCTGGAGACCTGGCTGCGGACCGCCCGCACGGGGGTGCGGCTGACGTCGACAGATGCGCAGCTGGTGGTGCGTCTGCACGAACCACCCCTGGGCACCGCCTGGCCATTGCAGACCTGCCTGCGGGAGGCCGACGGGACTGTGCACCCGGTAGCCGATCTGCGCGCGGTGGGCGATGTCAGTGCCGCGGGCGCAGCGGAGGCGAGCGCCGCCGTGCTGCAGCTCGCCCCGACGGTGCGCGAGGCCGCCGTGGACGATACGGGCGTGGACTGGCTGCTCACCACCACCCAGGCCGGACAGTTCCTGTCACTGGACACACCGGCGCTCGAGGACGCTGGCGTGACGGTGCTGCTGCCGCGCGACTGGACGAAGCAGTCCACCCGTCTGCGCGCCGAACCGCGGGAGGAGACGACCGACGGCGAGCGCCGGCCCGGCGTGGGGCTGGGGGCGATGGCGTCGTTCCGCTGGCGCATGGCCGTGGGTGACCTCGATCTGAGCGACGAGGAGATGCAGGAGATCCGCGACGCGCAGTCCGAGCTGGTGCGGCTGCGTGGACAGTGGGTGCGCCTAGATGCGACGACCCTGCGGGCGGCGGAGCGGTTCCTGGAGTCCTTCGCCGCGCGCGCCCACGTCGGGCAGCACGACGTGACGAGCCCGCGAGCGGATAAGGCCGCCCCGGCCAAACGCCCGCGCACCGACGACGGGCAGCCCGCCGCCGTGCCTCCTGTACCGCCGTTGCCGACAGCCGGGCAGATGCCGTGGACGGACCTGTTCTCTCTGCTGCTCTCCGGTGATGCGGCAGACGTGGACCTCGCTGCCGACGCTGTCGCCGATCAGCGCGGCGGCCTGCTGGATCTGCTCCCCGGCGGCCCGGGCGCCCCCCAGCTGCCCCCGCCGCACACTCTGCACGCCACCCTGCGGCCCTACCAGCAGGCCGGGCTCGAGTGGATGTGGGCACTGCATGAGATGGGCGCCGGCGGCATCCTGGCCGACGATATGGGGCTCGGCAAGACCATGCAGGTGCTTGCGCTGCTGTGCCGGGAAAGGGAAGTGGGCGGCGAGCTCGGCCCCACCCTGCTCGTGTGTCCGATGTCGGTGGTCGGCGCCTGGCAGCGGGAGGCCCGCACATTCGCCCCGCATCTCAGCGTGCACGTGCACCACGGCGGCGATCGGATCCGGGACGAGTCCTTCGCACCCGGTGCCCTGGACACCAACCTCGTGATCACCACGTATTCGCTGCTGGCTCGCGACCAGGGGGTGCTCGGATCCGTGGACTGGCATCGCGTGGTGCTGGACGAAGCACAGCACGTGAAGAACCCCGGCACCCAGGTGGCGCGAGCGGCGCGATCACTGCAGGCACGGCACCGGCTGGCGCTGACCGGAACCCCGGTGGAGAACCGACTCGACGACCTCCACGCGCTGATGGAGACCGTGAACCCCGGCCTGCTGGGCGAGCTCGCGGGGTTCCGTGAGCGGATCGCGCAACCGATCGAGCGCGACGCCGATCCGTCGGCCCTCAGCCGCCTGAAGTTCGTGACCGGGCCGTTCATCCTGCGGCGTCTGAAGACGGACCGCACGATCATTGCGGACCTGCCCGAGAAGATCGAACTGACCCGGGTGGTGAACCTGACCGCTGAGCAAGCGGGGCTGTACCAGGCGCTCGTGGATGAGCTGCTCGTGCAGATCGATGGGGCGGAGCAGGCGCAGCGCCGCAGCCTGGTGGTCAGCACCCTCACGCGGCTGAAACAGGTGTGCAACCACCCTGCGCATTACCTGCAGGACGGGTCCGAACTGCTGCGCGATGGCGAGCACCGTTCCGGCAAGCTCGCGCTGGCCGACGACCTGCTCGCCGCGGCGTTCGCGAACGGCGCGAAGGTGCTGGCCTTCACCCAGTTCACCGCCTTCGGCCACCTGCTGGTGCCGTACTGGCGTGAGCGGTTCGGTGTGGACGTGCCGTTCCTGCACGGCGGGGTGGCCAAGGCGGATCGCGATGCGATGGTGGCGCGTTTCCAAGCGGAGCCCGACACCCCCGAGGTGATGCTGCTGAGCCTTCGCGCCGGCGGCACCGGGCTCACGCTCACGGCGGCGAGCCATGTCCTGCACCTGGACCGCTGGTGGAATCCGGCGGTGGAGAACCAGGCCACGGACCGCGCCTACCGCATCGGGCAGCAGCGCGCCGTGACCGTCCACACGCTGGTGTCGGCCGGCACCGTGGAGGAGCGGATCGACCAGGTGCTCACGGACAAGTCAGCGCTTGCGGATCTCGCGATCGGGCCCGGGGAGGGCTGGATGGCGGATCTGGACGATGCCGCTCTGCACCGTCTGCTGAGCCTGGATGAGGAGGTCTGACGTGGGCATCATGCTGCGGTCACGACGCGGGGCGATCGGGACCAGCTGGCAAGCTGTCGCACTGCGCGAAGCGCTTGAGGGGCTGCTCGGCGTGGGGCGCACCTCCGGCGGGAAGGCCGACGCGCGCGCTGGCCGCGTGCAGTGGCTCGATGTGGCTCCTGGCCGGGCGCGCGGCGACGTGCTCCACGCCGATGGCACACTCGTGCAGGCGAGCCTCGAGGTGCCTGTGCTGCGTGCGGATGATCGCGACGTGATGCTGCAGGTGGCGCGGGCCCATCCGGAGCTTCCCGCGCGTCTTGCGGCCGGGGCGTATCCGGTGGAGATCGAGCAAGAGCTCGCGCGTCACGAGGTGTCGCTGCTGCCCCGCGGCGCAGCCGACCTCTCGCATGACTGCTCGTGCCTGGATTGGCCCGGACCGTGCCGGCACGTGGCTGCGCTCGCCTACGTGCTGGTGGAGGCGGTCGATGAGGCGCCCCTGCATCTGCTGACCCTGCGGGGGCTCGCTCTCGAAGACCTGGTGGCGCCGCGCCCGCCAGCATCACCGGAGGTCGACGGACACCACGCGGACGGCGCCCCGCAGGCGGCACGTGACACGCCACCAGACCCGGACTCGGGCGCGGCGACCAGTGCCGCCGCGAAAAAATTCCCTGCTGCTGAGGTTGCGTCTGGCGCCGAGCTGCGGGCCGCCCGTATGGATCCCACCCGTTTGCGGGCCGACGGCATCGAGGAGGCGATCGGCCCCGACGCGGCATCTGTATTGGTCTCGTTCTTCCACGCCGGACGTGCCGAGGATCTACAGTGACACCCATGACTGACCCGACCGCACTGCGCCCTGACCTGCTTCCCGTCGCCGTTGTCGAGGAGATCGACAGCCTGTTCACCACCGCGGTGACGGAGCACCGCACGGCCGGTGTCACCTGGGGTGTTGTCGGCGGGCACGATCACGGTGACGTGCTGCTGGCCCATGGCGCTGCGGGACACCGCGAACTGCGCAACGGCGAGCCCACCGCGGCCTCCACGCCGATGGATCGCGGCACGATTTCCCGCATCTGCTCGATGACGAAGTCGTTCACCGCCGCCACGATCCTGGCGCTGCGCGATGAAGGCCGTCTGCGCCTGGATGATCCGATCACCGAGCATGTACCCGAAGCGGCGGGGATTCGTCTGCCGTCGGACTCCCCGCAGATCACGCTGCGGCACCTCCTGACCATGTCCGCCGGTTTCGTCACCGACAATCCGTGGGGCGACCGGCAGCAGCCGATCAGCCGTGAGCAGTTCGCCGACATCCTCGCGGGATCCCTCGGCTTCGTGCACCTGCCCGGAACCGGTTTCGAGTACTCCAATACCGGCTACTCCCTGCTGGGGCGCGTGATCGACGAGATCACCGGTGAGGACTTCGGCGCTCACATCACCGCGCGGATCCTCCGCCCGCTGGGCCTGACCTCGACCGGATTCGCTCGCGAGGAGGTCGACGCCTCCCGCACCGCCACCGGTCACCGGCTCGCAGATCGGGCCGACGCCACCCGCTTCGAACCGCTCCCCTTCGACGCACATGGCGTGTACGGCGCGATGGCTGGCCTTTTTAGCAGTGTTGACGACGTAGCCGCCTGGACTCGGTTCCTCGCCGCCGCCGATGCACCGGACGCCGCGGACCACGATCAGTCGGTGCTGTCCACCGCCTCCCGCCGCGAGATGCAGCAGCTGCACCGCATCCAGCACACACCTGCCCTGCCGTCCACGGGCGGGAAGGCCTCCGCGGGCTTCGATCGCATCCGCGGTTACGGGTACGGCCTGGTCATCGAGGAGTTCCCGGATCTGGGCGAGATCGTCTCGCACTCCGGTGGCTTCCCTGGCTACGGCTCATTCATGGCCTGGCACCGCGACACGGGGCTCGGCATCGTGGCGCTCGCGAACTCGAAGTACGCACCGGCGGTACCGCTGTCGATGCAGGCACTGCGTCTGCTGCGCGAGCGCTGCCCGGAGCTGCTCGCTGCGCGCGTGCCCACGCTCATGCCGCGCACCCGCGAGGCAGCTCAGGCGGCGCTGGACTGGCTGCGACACGCGCCTGCGCTCGCCCCGGGCGAGCAGCCGGCCGACTCCGATGCTGCACAGCGTGCGACAGCGATCGCCGATGCGTGGTTCGCCGAGAACATGGATCCCGACGTGCCTCGCGATGAGCGGGCGCGGCGCCGCGACCAGGCGCTCGCGGCCGCGGGTGTCGACGCGGCGGCGCTCACGACGCTGCGGCTGGAGGATGCGCAGGTGCTCTCCCCCGCGCAGCTGCAGTGGCGCGTGCCCGGCACGGTGGACGGCAAGCAACTGCAGATCATGATGCTGATGGACCCGCGCCGCCAGTGCCAGATCCAGCAGCTGGACCTCGCCGCGGTCGACGCCTGAGACGGGTTCCGGGGCCGTGTGATCGGGCCCGAGGACGGCGTCATCGGCCCCGCGGGAAGGTGCCAGCGGGCCCCGCGGCGTCAGTCGAAGGCGGGGCCGTCCTCGCTGAGGCGGCAGGAGAGGTACTCCCCCTCCTCGGTGACGCCGATGATGCCCAGATCGTCCTCACCGCAGCTCTGCCCGGCCTGCACGACGCCGTAGGCCTCCTCGCCTCGGGCATTGTTCTGGCCCGTCGGGAACATCACCAGCAGGATCACGGCGACGATTGCGCCGAGCACCACAGCCGCAGCCACACCCACGCCGATCGCAATGAGCGCTCCGCGGTTGCGCGCGAGGTTCGCCCCAGTCAGCCCGGTGAGGCCGGTCAAGGATGTGGTCGAGGTGCGCGGATCGGTGGGGCCGCTGCGCGCTCCCGTCGGCGTCCCGGGGCGGGGCGGCGCTCCGGAGCCACTGTGCCCGAGGGCGCCCTGGGGTCCTGGTCGGTTCATCGCGCCCGACGGGCCCGGCCCCTGCTGTCCTCGTGATGGGCCGTAGCCGGGGCCGCCGGGGCCCTGCGGTCCGCCTGGCGTCCCCGGTGTCCACCGTGGACCGGTCTGCGGAGACGCGGAGGAGGCGGAGAAGCCCTGCTCAACGCGACCGGACCGGATCGCCTCCATCGATGGCCCGGAGGGACGCGGGGCCGGCCGCTCGGGACGGCGGGCACCGGGCGCGTTCTCGGGCAACGGCGGCAGTGTGTCGACCAGATCCAGCGGTGCACCGTCGGCGTGCGTCAGGGGCAGACCCGGCGGCACCTTCGGCAGGTCCCGCCGCACGGCGTTCGCATCCTGGTACCGCTGATCAGGCTGGGCGGCGAGCATCCGACGGATCACAGCTCCCAGCTTCGGGGAGACCCCGCGCAGATACTGCGTGAGCTCGTCGGGCCGGAACGCACCGTCATGCAGTTTGATCGGGCCGTTCAGCGCCACGAGCGCCACCACACCCGCGGCGTACACGTCGTGCGACGGAGCGGGCTCCGCCATGGAGAACAGCTCGGGCGCCATATAGCCGGGGGTGCCGTTGACCATGCCCACATGCGTGAACCGCACGTCGGACTCATGCACGGCGATACCAAAGTCCGCCAGACGTGAAACGGGCCGGGATCGGCCACGCGGCTCGAACATGATGTTGGCGGGCTTGACGTCACGGTGGATCCAGCCGGCAGCGTGCACATGCGCGAGGCCGTCCAGCAGCTGGTCGAGGATCACGACGGTCGCCGGCTCTGAGAGCTTCCCGCGTTTGCGCACGATCGACTCGAGGGTGCCGCCGGAGACCAGCGGCATGGCGATCACGACGTGTTCGTCCTCTGCGCCCCAGCCGTATGGCGTCAGCAGGTGCGGGTGGTCGAAGCTGACGCCCTTCTCCCGCACGAAGCGCATGAGGTCCGCTGAGTCACGTTGACGCAGCACTTTCGCAGCGCAGACCTCTTCGGTCTTCTGGTCCCAGGCACGCCAGACTGCGCCTGATCCCCCCTTGGCGATCAGGTCGATGAGCGCGAACCGCCCCACGATCACATCGGCCATAGTTTCCTCAGCATAGCGTTCAGGACAGCGGGCCGGAGTATCCTCACAGGGTGACCGCTGTGCGCCCGACGGCGCGCACCGGCACGAGTGCAGGGATACGGGGCACCAAGAGAACAGGCAGGGAGGGGCATGAGCGTGTGGGCAGCCAGCGTCGGCGGCTTCTGGGATCCTGTGCGTTTCTCCTGGCCGCTGATGGGCATCTTGCTCATCGGAACCGTGGTGCTCACCATCGGCTTCGCCGTGTGGATGGTGCTTCAGCCCGAGGAGCCGGAGCATGACACCACCGATCTGGTGAAGAAGGCCGCCGAGCGCGACCGGGCCGCCGCTCGCACCGTCGGCCGGCGTCAGGACGCCGACGCGGGCCGCGCCGACGCGTCGGAGCCCGAGCTGCGATGAGCACACCTCCCCCGCCGCGCTCACCGGCGCGGCGGATGGTCCTCAGCAGCGCCTTCCCGGCCCTGGCTCTTCTGGCTCCGGCCCTCGTCTCCTGTGGGCCGTCGACGAATCCGGATGTTCCGCGCGACCCGCTTGGCTCTCTGCCCGCGGACCTCTACGACGGCCATGATCTGCAGGCGCTGCTGTCGGCGCCCTTGCACGACGAACGCAACCAGACCGTGTGGAACGACGCCGGGGTGACCGACGAGGACGTTGACACCGCCAAGCGGAGTCTCGCCGCGTTCTTCGACGCCAGCTATCTGAAGACCCATGAACACGCCGACCTCTCGGTGGATCAGTGGCGCGAGACCCTGCTCGAGCTGGTGCCCTCCGACTGGAGCTCGGATCTGGACAAGGCGTTCACGGAGGGCATGGCTTATTTCCACACGTCGGCACTGCATTCCGGGCTCGTGCACGTGGGGGCGCCGCTCGTGGCCGCCGACTGGTTCCTGGGGCAGGAAGGCGTAGAGCCGAAGCTGTTCGTGGGCGGCACTGTGGCGTGGACGGTGCTCAATCCGACGAGCAATGCCGTGGCCGCGACCGGGCTGCGGTTCGCCGCCGACATCACTGTCGAGGAATCAGGCGTGCTCGGTGCGGGTCGACTGCGGGTGCTGGCCTTGGGCCTGGACATGTGCGCGACCACGTCCGACGACGGACGCGCCATGCCCGCCCTCGAACAGAGCGAAAGCCATCAGCGCGTGCGGGACCACGTCATGACGACCTATCTGCGTTCCCCTCGCGTGCCCCGTGAGCAGATCCTGGATCCATGGGCGTCATCCTTTGACGCCGACCCGCAGGCTTTCGTCGAGGACTGCTGAGCGCACCGGTGCTCACGGGGTGTTCACCCACACGTGACCCCGTGCTCACCGCCCCCTGGCGAGGCGTCCATCCGCGGCACCTACCGTCATGTCCCGTCACGTCACACCGACGCGACGTGACATGTCCTGCAGCGGAGGGAGGGACGTGAAGGGCGCACGCACCCTGCTGATCGCCGTCGACGGCTTCGGCCCGTCCGACAGCGATGCCCTGCACGCCGCCGCTCAGGCCGACGGGCATCTCGCGACACTGCTTCGAGCCGCGGTGACGCTGCGTATCGAGCCACGCGGACCGTCGCAGACCGCTCCGGCTCTCACTGCCCTCATGACCGGCACGACGGTGGCCCGGCACGGTGTCACCACCGAGCGGCCGTTCGCTCCGGAGTCTCTGTCCACGGGGTCGACGTGGTACGCGAGCTCCCTGCGCGCCCCGACGCTGTTCGACGCCGCCGCCCAGGCCGGCATGGTGACGGCCGCCCTCCAGTGGCCCGCGACCGCCGGGGCCGACATCGACCTGTGCTTGCCCCTCGTGGAGGACCTGCGCAACTACCGGGACCGCTGGGCGATGGCCGAACGCACCAGTTCGGAGCGGATGGTGCGCGAGCATCTGCGGGCCCGCCGCGAAGCAGGTGTGCAGCTGTCCCATGTGCCTCCGGATGCACTGGTCACCGAGATCGTGCGGGAGCTCGATACGGCGTCGGTAGATCTGCTCGCGGTGCGCCTGACCGGGTTGGGAACGGCTCGCCGCACCCACGGCATCGGTTCACTGCAGGCACGCCGTACGTTCGACGAGGTCACCGAGCAGATCCTCGCCGTGCTCGAGGCTTTCGACGCGCGCAGCGGCGACCGGATTCTTCTGGTGCACGACAGGCCGCTCGTGCCGACGACGCTGCTGGTGCACCCGAACACAGCCCTCGCCGCTCACGGGCTGCTGCGCACCGACGGGCCACAGCTGGCGGATTTCCGCGCTGTTGTCTGGCCCGATGGTCCGCACGGCGCCCTCCACGTGCGACGGGATGAGGGATCAGCTCTGCGCGCCGTAGCGATGGATGTGCTGGAAGAGCTCGCACGCGAGACCGATCTGCGGGTGCGGCCCGTGGAGGACGGCGTCGGAGCTACCGACGCCACGGATGTGATCGCTGTGATCGAGGGGCCTGCGGGCATCCTGTTCGGGGAATCGGCGACGCATCGGCCACTGGTGCCGGGCGATGACCCGTACTACGCGGGTCCGCGTGCGGTCACCGATCCGACGGCGGCGATCGACGCACTGGCCAGTGGACCAGGGCTGCCACGGTCATCCGCCACAGGTTCGTGGGCGGACCTCGGCGTGACACTGGCCTCCGCGATGGGGCTGCGCCTGGAGGAGGCGACCGCAACCGGCATGCGGGAGGCCAGGCTCAGGGAGATCGCCTGAGGATACGGGGGCTGTGCGGGATCCGGTCACTGATCGCCCGACGCAGCCGTCGCCACCACGGGGTGCGGCGCCGCTGCTGCGCGTCGAGACGATCACGCAGGTCATCCAGCTCAGCGGAGTGCTGGGCGACGTGATGCTCTCCGCCGTGGAGGGCCTCGGGCCGCTCGTGAAGGTCGTGCGCAGCGAGCTCGAGCCCGAAGGCGAGCAGCACCTGTTCGGAGCCGTCGGCGTCCAGCACGATCTCGAGCGAATCACGGCCCACGAGGCCGTGCGCGTCCAGGGTGGCGCGCACGGCGGCGAGCTCAACATCCAGGCGGGCGGCGGCCGCGGCATCGCCGCGGACTGTCTCGCCCAGTGCCATCACCACGAGGTTTCCTTCGACGTCCACGATGACGTCGATCAGCTCATGGATGGCGTCGAGGCGGCCGTGTTCATGCAGCCGGAGCTGTTGAAGGACCACCCGCACGGTGCCGTTCGGCAGAAAGGGGGCGAGCACGGCGCGGAGCCGGTGCACGGCTGGGTCCTCGCCGTCCCACAGGACATGACGGGCCTCTCCCGCGTGCGCAGCGGCCGTCTGCTCAGTGGTCATCCCGCGATCTTACCGTCCGGAAGCATTGGGGATTCAGGACTGCCGGGATGTTCCGCGCGCTGGTCGATGCCCGGCACGAGCGCCTCTCGCGCAACAGCGTCTGTTTCCCGCAGCATGCGTGAGTTCGTGCAGGCCAGAGGCTGTAACTGAGTTCCCCAGAGGATCGATTCGAGCGGGACGCCGACGGCGAGGAGGCCGCGCTGGGCGCTTCCGTGCGCGTTCACGACCCGGTACGGCGGCGGCCCGACCTCGAGCGCCCCTGAGACGACCGCGCCGTCGCGGCCAACCTGCATACGCGCCCCGATCGGCTGCACGATGCCCGCCGCCGATCACCGCGAAAACCCTGGGTGGATCACTGATGTCATGGATCTGGCGTGGCACCACTGCCTCCTGCTCTCGGCCGAACCCCGCTATGACGTACTTGACATTTCACACACCATCGCTGGCTGGGGCGGGGCTGGCAATCGTCTCACAACAATTCTCACACAGTGGGACCACATCCCAAATACCTGCTTATCCATGCAGGTCAGATCCCATAAGATGACGCTTTGTTGCGCATAACTACATCGATGCGGACAGCGAATACGACCTCTGCGAAGATAGCCACCAGAACACCACTGCTGAACGCAAACCACCAAGGGAACCCCACTGATGAGCTTCCGCGCGACCTTCGACAACCTCACCGCTGAGGACCTCCGGGCCACCGGAGCCATGAAATGGTCGCTGCCCGCCCCCACCATCGGGGCGTTCGTGGCCGAGATGGACTTCGGCACATCCCCCGCGGTCCAGGCGGCCCTGGTCGCGGCGGTCGAGAAGGGGTGCTTCGGGTACACCCCAGACCCGCTGATCCGTGAGGTTCAGGACGCCACTGCCGAACGCCTCCTTCGGGCGCATGAGTGGCGGGTCGAGCCGAGCGATGTTCACCCCGTGCCCGATGTCATCACCGTCTTCGAGCAGGCGATGGCTCAGACCTCCGCCGGGTCACCTGTGGTCATCCCGACCCCGTCGTACATGAACTTCTTCAATGCTGCGGCAACCGCGGGACGACGCGTCGTCGAGGTGCCGATGGTCCTGGACGAGGCCGGGCGCCACACCTGGGATCTCGATGCTCTCGCCGCAGCGATCCGTTCGAGTGGAGCCGAGCTCGTCGTGCTGTGCAATCCGCACAACCCGACGGGCCGCGCGCACACGCGCGCCGAGCTCGAGGCCTTCGCCCAGGTCATGACCGACACCGGCGTTCGAGTGTTCGCCGACGAGATCTGGGCGCCTCTCGTCCACGCCGGGCACCGCCACATTCCCTACGCGAGTGTGTCCGAGCAGGCCGCCGAGCACAGCATCACAGCGATCTCCACCTCCAAGGGGTGGAACATCCCCGGCCTCAAGTGCGCCCAGGCTGTCACGACCAATGACCGCGATCGCGAACAGTGGCGCAACATGACCCCTCCCCTGGCGCACCGCACCTCGACCATCGGTCAGGCCGCGACGATCGCCGCCTATCGCGATCAGTCCGATTGGCTACCCGAGGTGACGGCCTACCTCGAGGAGAACACCGCATTGGTGCACGACCAGGTCGTGGAGACGATCCCGGGAGCGCGCGTCACCCGGCCGGAAGCGACCTACGTGAGCTGGATCGATCTGCGCGAGGCCGATGCTCCCGAAGACCCGGCCACATTCCTTCTGGAGCGGGCGGGAGTCGCGGTCACGGACGGGTCCCAGTGCGGCGCTGTCGGGCAGGGGTGCATCCGCATGACGACCGCGATGCCGCAACCAATCCTGCGCGAGGTCATCGGGCGGGTGACGTCGGCGCTGCGCACACGCTGACCCGCCGACGCTGCCCTGCTCACACTGCAGGCCGGTCGCTGGCCTTCGAACAACGTGAGTATGGGGAGGCATCGGCCCTTGCGATCTGCGCTTCCCTGCTGCTCGCGATCCTGGCCGCGTACTACCTGTGGGGGATGCGCAAGAGCGCACGCGCCCACGAGTGACCAGCGCTGATCGCCCCGGCTCGCCTCAGTGCGCGGCCGGGGCGGCGTGCTGCTGCAGTCCGAGCGCCTCGCGGACAGCGAGAATCTGCTCGCGCTGGGCGGCCTGGGCCGCGGGGCCTCCGTGGAACGGGAAGTCGTGGCCAGCCTCCGGCTCCTCGTGCACGGTGATCGGCACGCCACAAGCCTGCGCCGTGCGGGCGAGACGACGACCATCCTCGACCAGATCATCCTGCGCGCCGTTGGTGAGGTGGATCGGCGCGAGGCCCGTGAGATCCCCGTGCACCGGCGAGATGAGCGGGTCCAGGGGGTCGGATCCGTCGATGTACAGCACTCGGCTGCGGCGCAGCTCATCGCCGAGCCGCTCCTGCGTGGACAGATCCGCCCACGGCGAGGTGAGCAGCAGCAGTTCGGGGCCAGCGATCTCGCGTTCCTGCAGCGTCATCGCAGCGGCGAGAGCCAGGCCCGCACCGGCGCTGTCTCCGGAGAGCACCCACCGTCCGCTGCGCAGGTCAGCCGCGTCCAGCATGGAGGTGAGGGCGGCAATCGTGTCATCGAGTGCGGCAGGGTGGGGGTGGCGCGGCGGCATCCGGTAGTGGATCATCGCGCCTGCCGTGCCGGAGCGTCGGCAGACCTCCTCCAGCCACGCCCAGTGCCGCGGGGTCTCGCCGGTGATATACCCGCCGCCGTGCAGGTGCACGATCGTCCCACGGTGTGCACGGTCGGCGTCGATCCAGGTGACGGGCACGGAGCGGTGCCGGCGTCGCTCGACGCGGTCACGCGCGGCGACGCTGCGTGGGGGTCGCGTGGGCGACTGAGAGGCGAGGACCGACAGGGCGCGCACGATGCTCATGGTCTGCATGATCCCATGTCGCACCCGCGGACGGCGAGGTGCGTTGCATGCGAACACGGGGCGCACTGTGCAGGCCGGGCAGCGTGGTGATCGGCGAGAGCGCAGATGGCGAGGTACGTGCTGTGCGTTGTGACCTGATCGTGATGGACGGCATCGCGCTGGGTGACTGGGCGGATTCAATCGGTGGTTGCAACACCGGTGTTGTCGAGTGAGTGTAGCTGGTCGGCGAAGACCTCAGCGGGAGTTCTCCAGCCGAGGACTTTCCGGGGGCGGTTGTTGAGCGTGTATGCGACGGCGTCGAGCTCNGGGCGGATTCAATCGGTGGTTGCAACACCGGTGTTGTCGAGTGAGTGTAGCTGGTCGGCGAAGACCTCAGCGGGAGTTCTCCAGCCGAGGACTTTCCGGGGGCGGTTGTTGAGCGTGTATGCGACGGCTTCGAGCTCCAGTGCGCTCCAGCGTGTGAGATCTGTGCCTTTCGGGAAGTACTGACGCAGAACCCCGTTCGTGTTCTCGTTCGTCGGGCGCTGCCACGGCGAGTGGGGGTCGGCGAAGTACACCTGAGTGCCCGTCTCGAGCGAGAATTGCGCGTGATCGGAGAGCTCTTTGCCACGGTCCCAGGTCAGCGTCTTGCGTAATTGGGCCGGCAGGTTCGTGATTGACGAGGTCAGCGCCTGGGCCATCGCGCCGGCCCCGTAGCCAGCCAGGGCCGGACCGTTCTTCTCTCGGGGCTGCTGGCCGTAGCCAGGCAGGCGGGGCAGGTGCACCAGTATCGTCGTGCGGCTGCTGCGTTCGACGAGGGTGCCGATCGCAGATCGGTTCGTGCCGATGATCAAGTCGCCTTCCCAATGGCCTGGCACCGCCCGGTCAGCGGCTTCGGCCGGCCGCTGGGAGATGACGACGTCGGCAGTGACGTGCCCCTGGGGCTTATTCCGCGTCCTTGCTCTGGGCTTGCGCAGTGATCGACCGGTCCGCAACGCGGCGACAAGTTCACGCCTGAGCGCTCCGCGCCCTTCGATGTAGAGGGCCTGGTATATCGCTTCGTGACTGATCCGCATGCTCTCATCATCGGGGAACTCGACCTTGACTCGCTGAGCGATCTGCTCCGGGCTCCACGCCAGAGACCACTTCCGGTCGCCCCGGCGCGGCTTGTTCCGGCCCTTCCACTCCGCCACCTTGGGTCCGTCGACACAAGTTCCGTCGGGCAAGCGCAGGCACCCGTCCAGGCGCTGTTGAACGTACTCGCGCAATCTTGGGTTGCTTACGAGCTTCGCGGTCTTCGGGCGACGGGCAAGCAGTTCGGCCTTCCACTGTGCGACCGAAGCCCGATACTCGAGCTTCCCACCCCGAGTCGCCGCATTCCGGCGGAGCTCTCGTGAGATCGTCGAGGCATCCCGGCCGAGCCTGCGTGCGATCTCGCGGACACCAAGACCACCGGAGTGCATCAGCGCGATTTCTTCACGCTCGGCGAATGACAGGTACCGTCCACCTGGCGGGGACAACGTGATCGTCGGCATGCCGCCACCTTGACGGAACCAGCGGGCCCCGACCGCGGGTGACACGCCGATCGCCGCCGCCGCATCCTCGGACGAGGCCCCACTGGCGATCCGCACCCAGAACTCTCGCTCGATGCTCCGCCTGCTCGATGGGGCCCCGGGCGAGATCATCGGATTCCTTCCCGTGAGCTCCTTCAACCATCCCGCTGGACGACCCATGACCACCCTCTCTGACAGGGTGTTGCAACGACCAGTTGAATCCGCCCTGTACGGGGGGTGCATAATGTGCGCAATCTCCGGCCTCGGAGGGGTGGAGCAGCGTGGGTGCTGCGCGTGGGATGGGAGTTCCTACGGTGGAGTCCTCTGTGGTGGGCCGGTGGTATCACCGGGTTCTGGCTGGTGTGGCGGCGTTGTGTGTTGCGGCGTTGGTGGTCTCGGGGCTGCCGTCGGATCAGGCGTGGGGTGAGGATCCGCCGGTGGAGCCCTCGCCGGAGGTGTCGGCGCCGGTGTCTGCGGAATCGGTGGATTTCCCGTCGGCGGTGGTGCAGGCGCGTGCGACGGGTGAGCGGGTGGAGGTCACTGCGGAGCGGACGGATTCGTCGACGACGTGGGTGAACCCTGACGGCACGGTGACGACGACGCAGTACGCGGCGCCGGTGCGGTTCCAGGATGGGGAGGGGGCGTGGCAGGAGTACGACACCACCCTGGTGGAGCAGAAGGACGGTTCGATCGCGCCGGCCGCGGTGCCGGACGGGGTGGTGCTTTCCGGGGAGGTCGCGGGCTCGAGCGGGGAGCCGGCCCCTGTGGCGGAGGTCGGCGCGGGCGAGGACGCGTCGGTGGCGGTGGCGTGGGAGGACTCGCTGCCCGCCCCGGTGCTGGAGGGATCCGCAGCGACGTATGCGGGGGCGTGGCCGGGGATCGATCTGGTTGTGCATGCGACGCGGGATGGGTTCGAGCAGTCGTTCGTGATCTCCGACCGGGAAGCGCTGCTGGAGTACGTCGGAGGCGCGACGGCGGCGAGTGATGGTGGCGGTGAGCCTGGGCTGAGCGATGGTGGTGGCGCGGAGCCGGCCCCGGCGGATGAGTCCGGTGTGGTGTCGTGGGATGTGCCGCTGCGGGTCTCGGAGGGACTGACTGCGCGGGAGATTGCGGGGGAACGGATCGAGTTCGTCGATGGTGACGAGGAGGTGGTCTCCACGTTCGAGGCGCCGCTCGCGTGGGATGCGAGCGTGGATGAGGCCTCGCGGGAGCATCTCCAGCGCGCCGGAGTGAGCCTTGCGATCGTGGAGCAGTCGGGAACGGCGGTCACGCTGCGGCTCGGGGTAGAGCGGGACTGGCTGCTGGATGAGGCCCGAGTCTTCCCGGTGACGGTGGATCCGGTGTATGCGAAGGGGACGGCACGACCGACCTTCGATGCGTTTGTGCAGACGAATATTTCGTCGGATCGTTCGAGCGAGCGAGAGCTGAAGGTCGGCACGTATGACGGGAAGAACAAGGCGAGGTCTTTCCTGACGTTCTCGAACACGGCGTTCAAGGGCGTGAAGGTCCTGTCCGCGACGCTGAACCTGTATGAGACGTGGTCGTATTCGTGCACGGCATCGGCGGTGGAGGTGTGGAGCTCCGGGAGTGTGTCGACGTCGACGCGGTGGACGAACCAGCCGGCGCTGGGTACGAAGTACGGGTCGGTGACGGTTGCGAAGGGCGCGAACAGCTCCTGCGCGGCGGGGTGGGTGAACATCCCGATCACGTCGCTGGCGCAGTCGTGGTCGACCAACGCGGCGTCGTCGGTGACGTTGGCGCTGAAGGCGGGTTCGGAGACGAATGTGCAGGGGTGGAAGCGGTTCGGGTCGATGGAGTCGACCACGCCTCCGTCGATCACCTTCACGTACAACCGCAGGCCGAACCTCGCGACCGCGCCGACGGTCGCGGGCGCTGCGACCTCGGGGAAGGCCTCATTCGTTCCGGGTAAGCGGCCGGTGCTTTCCACGACCGCGACCGATCCGGACGGGAACCGAGTCAGGGCGAATATCGAGGTGCACACCTCGGCGACTGCGTCGGCTTCGACGTTGGTCGCGGAGTGTGACACGTCTATGGGGGTATCGGGGGCGACTCTGTCATGCAGCCCGGGTGTGGATCTGCCGGATAACAAGACGTTGTATGTGCGGGCTGCTGTCGCGGATGAGCTGGGTCTGTGGAACGGGGGCTGGTCGACGTCGACGGTGATCAAGACGGCGCAGGCCACTCCGTCCAAGCCCACGATCACCTGCGGCAGCACGTACACCAACGGCGGCTGGGTGCAGACACCGCCGACCGCGGATGTGTCCTGCACGGTCACTGCGCCCGCGACAACGGGCAACAATCAGGCGGTCCAGCTCGATGTGCGCATCGACGGAAACGTGAAGGCCCAGATCTTCACGGTCACGGCCGGGAAATCCGTGACGGTGAAGCTGCCGAAGACCGAGGGTGGGCATCAGATCCGGGCCAGGGTGTATACGGCGTCGCGTCTGGGCAGTGACGCGGCGGTGTTCACGACCGGTTGGGGTGGGCCCTCGCTGCTGTCGCCGGGCCCGCTGTCGGCCTCGAACGGGAAGTTCCAGGTCCAGGCCACGGCTCCGCCGCGCACAGCGAGTGAGACCACCGCGGTGACCGCGCAGATGCAGTGGCGTCTGGCCGGCACGAACGATGCCTGGACCAACGCCGGGACGGCTACGAACGTCACCGCACCACTGGGCACCCCGGTCAAGCTTTCATCGACGTTCGATGCGGCTGCGGCGCTGGCCGCGGCGGGCAACACCTCCCGCGCCCCGGTGCGGATGCAGTTCCAGGTCTGCTTCTCCTACACCGGCGTTGCGACACCCTTGTGCACGGGACAGACGCAGGAGTCGGTGCTGGTGCGGATCCCGCACGCTTTCGGCGGCGGATACCCCACCACTGACGTGGAGGCGGGGCAGGTCGCCCTGTACACCGGCGAGTTCCAAACCACGGCCACGGATGTGACCGTGCCCGGGTACGGCTCCAACCTCACCCTGGAACGCTCCCACCTCTCCTTTACCGGGACGGGGGATGTGAAGGCCTGGCCGACCGATCCCGTGACCGGCGTGTTCGGTCCCGGGTTCACCGCGAACCTCGAGGGTGATGATGCGGTGGGGCTCGCCGGGATGGACGTGGTGGACCAGCGGATGAGTGATGGGACGATCGCGCTGCTGGACGATGAGGGCGGGGCCCTCGTGTTCGTCAATGCCACCGGCAAGACAGGCACCGTCGTCGGCGCCCTCGTGCCCGGCACGGAGGACACTGCATTGTCCGGTGTGACCGCAACGATCACGGGGACGGCGGCGGCACCGTCGCTGGTGGTGACCGAGAGCGATGGCACGAAGACGACGTTCGTGCCGGTCACGGGCGGGGCCTCGAAGAACCTCGACTGGCGGCCCGCCTCGATCGCAGAGCCCGGCCAGGCCGGCTCCACCACGTTCGGGCACGACCCCACCACCGGGGTCGTCACCCGGATCGTGGCCCCGCTGCCCGATGGACTCTCCGGCACCGCCTGCCCCACCAGCGGCGCTCTCGCGGCAGGCTGCCGGGCCATCGATCTGAGCTACACCACGGTCACCGACCCGAACGGCAAACAGGTCCAGCGCCTCTCACAGGTCTCCGCGGTGATGTACAACGCGGGCACGAAGACGGTCGAGTCGAAGCCCGTCACCCGCTACACCTACGATTCGCTCTCGCGCCTGTCGCGGGTGACCGATGTCCGCTCGAACCTCTCCACCTCCTACACGTGGGAGGGCAGCACCACCCGGATCAGAACGATCACTCCGTCTGGTCTTGCCGGGTACACGCTGAACTACGCTGCGAACCCGGATGCGTCGGTCCCGACGCAGGTGGTCAAGAACGTCCAGCGCGGCGCGCAGACCAGTGGCGGGGCGCCGGTGCAGATCGCCTCGATCGTCTACAACGTGCCTGTCTCCGGCAGTGGGCTGCCGAACCTTTCCGAGGACGGGATCGCGGCGTGGGTGAAGGATGATCCCGGCACACCGGAGTATCTCGCGCAAAAGCCCGTGAACGGGTACGCGGTGTTCGGGCCGGACAAGCCCGTCACCGCCTTGGTCGGCTCCGGGGTCTCGGCAGCGGATCTGCAGTACGCGGATCTGCAGTACATCAACTCCGAGGCGTACACGGTCAACACCGCGTCCTACGGCGCCGGAGCCTGGCAGATCACCGCAACCCGGTATGACGATCACGGCAACGTGATCCGTGAGCTCGACGCCACCGCGATCCAGACTGCGATCGCCGACCCCAGCCTCGAGGGCTCGCAGGTTGATGACCTGGGCACGCGCACGGTCTTCAACGACGAGAAGAAGGACGCTACCGGAAAGGTGATCCTGCCTGCTGGGTCTGTGGTGACAGAGACGTTCGGGCCCGCCCGCACGGTGATGCTCGCCGACGGCACCACGCAGCGCCTGCGCCCCCACACGCGCACGACCTATGACGAGGGCGCACCGAATGGTGGGGTGAATCCCGTGACCGGTCAGGCCTATGCCCTGCCAACCACGGTCACCGTGAACGCCACCGACATGAACGACGGCGTGACCACGGTCGTGGAGGAGGTCGCGAAGACCACCAACGGCTACGCCCCGATCGACGGGAAGGCGCTGGATGACCCGACGTCGGGATGGGTCCTCGGCGTCCCGACCACCGTCACCGATGCGGCGGGGAGGACCACGAAGCAGCGCTTCGATGCCCGCGGGAAGGTGCTCGAGGCCCGGATGCCGGCCTCGAACGGTTCCGATGCCGGCACCACCAGAACGATCTACTACACCGCTGGCGCGAACTCCGCGGATGCGTCCTGCGGGGCGAGTGACCAGGCGAAGGCCTGGGCCGGTGAGCTGTGCCGCACCTATCCCGCGGCCGCGCCCAGCAGCGGTCCTACCCTGCCCTCGACGAAGGTCACCGGGTATGACTTCTGGCTCGCACCGACCACGACTATAGAAACCTCTGACGGTGCCACGCGCACCAGCGAGGTGAAGTACGACGCCGCGGGCCGCGCAATCTGGACAAGAACCTCCACCAGCGGAGTGCCGGGATCAGTCGCGACCGAGGCGATCTACACCCAGTACAACCCGGTCACCGGGCTGGTCGATGCGATCGGCGTTTCGAACCCGATGAACACCGGGATCGGCGGCACGAAAGACACCTACACCTACGACCTGTGGGGCAAGGAGACCAGCTACACCAACCAGCTCGGCGAGAAGACCACCACCCGGTATGACACCGCCGCCCGGGTCACCTCCATCGCTGACCCGAAGGGCACCACGACCTTCGCCTACGACGGGACCGATGCGAACGGGAAGCCCGAACGGCGCGGCGTCATCACGACGCAGACCGTCACCCGCACCGGCACCCAGGTCCTCACCTACACCGCCGCCTACGACCCCAACGGCGCGATGACCACGGAGAAACTGCCCGGCGGCATCACCGTCGCCCGTCACGTGGACGAGGCCGGTGAAGAGGTGGGCCTGACTTACGCGGGACAGCTCACCGACCCCGATACCGGTGATGTCACCACGGGGGACTGGATCGCGTGGTCCCAGACCAACGACATCCTCGGCCGGGTCCGCACCGACCAGACCACGTTCGCTTCCGCCATCGCCACAAGCGCCGGGATCCTTCCCGACGGCGGCACCACCGACGGGGAGATGACCGAACCGACCGGCGGGAACCCGCTGGTCTTCGACCACCGCTACACCTACGACAGATCCGGGAACCTCGCGAAGGTCGAGGACCTCACCGGCACCCCGGTCAAGGGCAGCGACGTCAGCCCCTACACGGTGCGGGACTACACCTTCACCACCAACGGCGCCCGCGCCACGCTGAAGGAGACGATCCACGCGGACGGCACCCCCGCCGGTACAGCCACCGCTGGCATCGATCAGACCCTGACCTATGACACCGCTGACAGGCTCACCGGCGGCTACGTCTACGACCTTCTCGGGCGGCAGACGACCCTCCCCGCAGCCCACGCCCCGAACCCCGCCGGTGGCGACGTGCAGCTGGGGTACTTCGACAACGACCTCCCCCAAAAGGTCGCCCAGGACGGCACCACCACGACTTTCACCCTGGACGTCGCGAAACGACGCCTGGTCCAGTCCAGTGACACGGGCGGGGAGGTGACGACCACGACCCGGCACTACACCGACTCCTCCGACAACCCCTCCTGGATCGAGACGAAGCGCCCCGACGGGACCACCGAGACCCTCCGCTACACCAACTCCATCAGCGGAGACCTCGGCGCCAGCATCGCCACCGACGGCGGTGTCTCCCTCATACTGCCCAACATCCACGGGGACATCGCCACCACGATCCCGATCCCCGCCGGCGCCCCCGCCACCACGCCAGCAACCACCATCACCGGCTGGTCCAGCTACACCGAATACGGCACCCCCATCGACCCCGCCCAGACAGCGACCGTCGCCACGAGCGCCGGCTACGGCTGGCTCGGGGCCAAAGAACGCTCCACCACTGCCGAGACAGCGAACCTCACCCTCATGGGCGTCCGGTTCTACAACCGGACCACCGGCGCCTTCACCAGCATGGACCCCGTCCCCGGCGGCAATAGCACCGCCTACAACTACCCCACCGACCCCATCAACACGCTCGACCTCGACGGGCAGAAAGGAAAGCTGAAGCGCTGGGCTAAGGCCGCCGGCAAATGGGCATGGAAGAACAAGTGGGACATTGCTCTCACGGCAGCTATGCTTGTGCCCGGCCTGAGTGTTGTGGCCAGCGGCGCCAGGGTACTTCGCGTGGGCTCGCTGCTCTATAAGGGCTATAAAGGATCAAAGCTTTCCAAAAGGCTCTACTCGGCTGCCGGTAAGCTATACGGCGGGGCGAAGAAACTCCGGAAGAATACAGTTAGGGTCGGCCGACCTAACAAAAGTGCCCCATTCCGTGTTTCTTTCGGTGCCGCACGCAACCACTGGACGAAGCTTTCGCGGCCAGCACGAGCGGTCTTTAGGGGTCACCTACACATCGAGAAGAAGGTTGTGGCACTCTCTTGGCACACCAAGAGAAGAACTCACACCCTTCGCATCAAGAGATAGGGAGGCTGGAGCCGCAATGGATCGCAATGACGAATCGTGGAGCGAGTTCTCCGCGGCCCTCCTCGAAGGAGTAACGAGGGTACTCAACGAACGAGCACTCGGTAGCGTTGAGCAGTCAGGGGATGACGCGGTTAAGCTCGACATCTCCAGCATCGACGGATCGACACGGATCCTAAGTGCCGTAACCGACGGTACATCATTCGAGGTGACGCTTGCGGATGCTTGGCAATGGAGGTGGCAGGATGCCATTGATGAGTTTCCTAGAGTTCAAGAGTCGGTTTATCGACCGCTGGCGGAACTTGCTCTCGCGTATAGCACTGGATGCGCTACTATTACCCGAACGCTCCTAGGATACAAACTGCATGTGCCAATCTCGAGGGGGGACTTCGTAAACTTTTCACGCGGAAATACGCGGTGGATTGTCGCCAGCAGCAGCTTGGGATAAGTGGTTCCTTGCAGTGCAGGGTGTGATGATTATGCTCTTGATTGAGGTGCTGCTAGCAGAACCAGGGAGCTTCCGAGTGACACGGTCGTTCACGCCGAAGCGGGGTGGGCTATCACATAAGTCACAGTCGCAACGCTAGACCCTCGAGTCGACTGGAAGGTCTAGCCTGCGGTGGTGCGACTTTCCGAGGTCACAGCCCGGTCGGGGGGTGCCCGCGACCACGTTGGGCTACTACGAGACCATCGGCCTCATCCAGGCAGAAGGCATGGCGGGATGAGGCAACGAGGAATAGGCGTAGGTAATTTGCTAGACGGAGATGAAGGGCATTCGCGTGAGGCACTTTGAAGGCTCATCCCAAAGCAGCCAAGTCTGGGCGGCTCATCGGGAAAGTTGTACGCGGCGCCGTGGCCAAGCAGGCCAAGATGAAGGGGATCGGCGTCAACAGTCGACTTTTCGGATATCATGCGAAGCTCAACAAGGGTAAGTTCCGTATTGGGTGGCCCAATGGCCGGAAGAAAGAGGGGATAGTCTTTAGAGGCGCCTATCGGAATCGCAAGCTTGTGACGTATCGAAGCGGATTGAAGTGGAATGGACCCTATGGAAAAAGATCCTCCCGTCGAAGATAATGGTCGCGATGCGACTGTAGCCTGGCCAGAGTATTTCAGCCTCATACAATACCTGGTGAGTCATTTCGGATTCGACGAAGTTCAAGATGTCGACTCGGCACTCCCTGTCGTCGCCCGCTGCTCCGGCAGTGGCGTGACCATGACGGTGCGCGATGGAATAGCAGACGAAGTCATCATTGATATGACACACATATCATCAATGGAGTTAAATCTGCGGAAGTATCGATCCAAGATTATCGTACTGGCGCAATCGATTGCGGACGATCGAATACGCCTAGAGCCAGTACGTCGCCGTTTTTTTCGATCAAGGCGGATTCGGCCTGTAATATACTGCCGGGATGGCGCCACCTTGCCCGTAGTCGAGTTTATATATTCAAACAGGAAGTGAGGTGGTGGTGTCATAGCGTCGAAGCAACACTCCCGGTTGGCGGGGGTCTGATCGGTGGAGTGTGCGGATGTCGCGATTGGGGTTGTCTTTCAGTGACAAGTCGGAGATCTCGACGGCGTCGAAGGCGGGATGGTCCGTGCGGAGGATTGCTCGTCACCTGGGGCGCTGCCCGTTAGTGATCTCCAGGGAACTCCGCCGGAACTCAACGAAGACACGCGGCTACCAGGCCGTGACCGCGGACGTTGCCGCACAGCGTCGCCGGGCTCGCCCGCAGCAACGGAAGGTCGCGGGCGATCCGGTGCTGCAGGCGAGGGTGGAGGCGGACCTGGCTGCGTCGTGGACGCCGAAGGAGATCGCGGGCCGCTTGCGCCTGGAAGCTGCAGACCCGACCGTTGAACGCATGCCGAACTCTCCCGATGCCCGGGGCCGCACAGTGTCCGCTGAGGCGATCTACCAGTA
Organism: Brachybacterium timonense; assembly: GCF_900258505.1. GTDB lineage: Bacteria > Actinomycetota > Actinomycetes > Actinomycetales > Dermabacteraceae > Brachybacterium > Brachybacterium timonense. Next base: position 470,099 of record NZ_LT984895.1, on the reverse strand, counting down.
CATCGACGTGATGCCCCGCCGGAGCTCGCACGGCGCGGGATCTTCCTGCAGTCCAAGCGCACCAAGCGCCTACCCCGCACCACCGGTCGGTCCCGGGGCGGTGCGATCGTGGGGATGGTGCCCCTGAGTGAACGGAGCCAGGACGCCGCCGAGCGCCGGGTGCCGGGGCACTGGGAGGGAGACCCGATCATCAGGAAGAATGGCGCCTCGTGCGCGGCGACGCTGGTGGAGCGAATGGCGGCTTCACCGGACTGCTGGCCCTGCCCTCAAAGCAGGCCAAGCCCACCGCGGATGCGGTCATCGAGCACGTCAACGCTCTACCCCAGATGATGAAGGCGTCACTGGCGTGGGACCAGGGCAGCGAGATGGCCCAGCACGCGAAGGTCTCCCTGGCCACGAGCATGCCGGTCTACTTCGCCGACCCCCACTCGCCCTGGCAGCGGCCCAGCAACGAGAACACCAAGGGGCTCTACCGCGAGTACCTGCCCAAGGACACCGTGATCCCGGACCATCAGCCATACCTCACCACCATCTCCGAGGAGATCAACAACCGACCCCGCCGACAGCTCAGCTACCCACCCCCACCAAGGCACTCGCTCGACTACTCGCTGGCGAGCCCCATGTTGCTTCAACGACTTGACACCACTGACGCCTCACCACACACTCGACTCTGAACCCCTGATATAGTTCGAATCTGGAAATCAATCAGCGGGGACACCACCAGCACAGGAATTTGCACATTAGGCACTCCAAACCACGAAAGTGGGCGCCATGGCTTTGAACTCTGAACTCAGATTCGATTCGGAGTCCGTCCCCCCAATGGGTCTGGAGCATCTGTCTATCGGTGGGTTGCGGTTTTGGCACTTCTCGCCCCACACTGACGCCACCCTGCTTGCAAGCTGGGCTAATGAGAGTGCGGTCGGCAAGAGACGGCCCGTGCCTGGCGTGGACGTTGGTGATCGAATCTTATTCGTTTCAGACTTTCGCGCATTTTGGGGGCGTTACAGGCTGGAGTTGGCGGTTGACGTCCTCGGGGAGGAGGCTGTCTCCAGGATCGTTTCGGAATTCTTCGAGCCGTAGGAGCTTGTTCGCTGTTCCGCTCAAGTGATCCTCGCTGCGTGAGAGTAATGGAATCAGTGCAACGGGGGCGGCGAAGAAGGCCGCTACCATAAGATAATGACATCGCGGAAGCGGTTGCGTGAGCACCAGGAATCCCAGAAAGAACACTTCTCCAGGGCCTGCGCGGCGAAATTCGAGTCTATGGCCGCATCTTCTGCATCGACATCTACTCCCCGCCGGGCGCTCCCGACCTGCTTTCCCGACGAGCTCGCCCAGTCGTGGACTCAATCGGGCTGACACTGCCGGAGGTAATGGCATGGTGCGAAGCCCACTCCGTGAACTGGCTATGTCCACTGCGCGCCGCGGGGGCAGGCGCGTGGTTCGCGCGCGGAGCCTACGACCGGTGCTCTCCTATCGATCTCCCCGACGATCCCTAAGGCGCCCTGCTCGACCAACGACGATGTGAGGCGCAACCGTTCCGCCCATTGGGGTATATCGTCTGCGACCCGGCAGTGCTCGATGTTCGAGCCACGGGCACACGAGGCGCCTGCTCCAGCTGAGCCAGGGCGGCGGCTTTCCCACACCAGCTGGGTCGGCCGAATCGGTCAGGCGATCTCGTCGTCGACCATGCGTCGGGCGGAGGCGCGGGACCCACAGACGGCCAAGGCCACGCCGCTGAGCGCCATCATCACCAGCATCGCCGTGGATCCCGCTGCTTCCAGGAGCCACCCCGCGAGCAGCGATCCTGTGCCTGCACCCAGGTAGCCGACCGGTTGGACCAGCCCGGACAGGCGGGCGGTCACCAGCGCATCGCGGCTGCGCCCGGGGATCAGGGCGATCACCGTCGGGAAGCAGAAACCTCCGATGCCGAGCACGCTGGCCCAGAAAAACGGCACCGTGCCGGGCATGGCGAGCAGGCCGATGTACCCGGCGGCGGTGAGCAGGCCCAGGCCTGCACTGATCCACGGCAGATGCCGGGAGCGCGCCACCAGAAGCGGCATCACCAGGCCGCCGACGATGCCCCACAAGGAGATCACAGCGGTGGCGTAGCCCGCTGTGTGGGCACTGACGCCGTCGGCTACAAGAATCGTGGGCAGCAGGCCGAACTGGGTGTAGGCGTTCATCGACTGCAAGGCGAACATGGCGATCATGGCGAGCGCCGTTGGTGACCGCATGAGGCTGCCATGCAGTTCACCGCGCGGAGGCGATGCCGGGAAGTCGTGCCGCACCCGAACAAGCGCGAAAACCCACACCAGCAGTGGCACCGCCGAGGCGAGCCCCCAGAACCGCAGCGAGTCCTGCCACGAGCCACCTGCCGCATCCATGAGCGGGACAGCGAGGCCGGACCCGGAGGCGCCGCCCACGGCGAGAAGCGTGGAGTACAGGGTCATGAGCACGACGGTGCGGGAGCCGCCATGCTGCTTGATCCACGCGGGCACGAGCACGTTGGCGAGCGCCGGACCCATCAGTGCGAGCACGCTGAGCAGCAGGAACAGGCCGAATCCAGGCGTGGCCGGACGAAGCAGGAGCCCCGCGATGACGAGCACATACGAGCCGACGATCGCGCCGGTGAGTCCAGCCCGTCGCGCGATCGGCACCGCGAGCAGGCCCAGCACGCCGAAACTCAATGCGGGCAGGGCGGTGAGTGCGCCGGCGGCGCTCTCCCCCACGCCGTAGAACTCCAGGATCGGATCGACGAGCGGGCCGGGCGACGTGGCACCAGGGCGCAGCGTCAGGGACATCGTGGCGACCGCAGCCAGGGCAAGCAGGGGCCCGATCGTGGCCGGTCGCATGGCAGGGGTCTCGGAAGGCACGGGGAGATCATGCCAATGTCGGGCCGACGATTCGCGGTCATCTTGCGCCGACGTGCCTCACACACGCTACGGTCTGTGCACATCCCGCGTCGTCGGCCGTCCTCCCCGGTATGGGCCCGACGGCTTCCTACGACACTGGAGGTCCCCCGTGATCACCGACGGGCTCTTGATGCTCGGCGTACTCCTCGCCCTGGCTGGCACCCTGATCGTTCTTGAACGCTCCACCGGATGGCGCATCTTTAAATACGTGCCCGGCATGGTGCTCATGTACCTGGTCTGCGCGACCCTGAACTCGCTGGGGGTGTTCGGGCAGGAGGACGCGACCCGAGCACCGGTGAAAGCGGTCAAGGATGTGGCGCTGCCGGCCATGATCTTCCTCTTCCTGTTCGGCTGCGACCTGCGCAAGATCATCAAGCTCGGCCCGAAGCTGCTGCTGACCTTCTTCGTGACCGCCCTCTCCCTGGCCGTCGGCGTTGTCGCGGTCTATGCCGTGTTCCAGGGCGCCTTGCACGAGGAGTCCTGGAAGGCGTTCGGCGCGATGCTCGCCTCCTGGACCGGCGGCAGCGCCAACATGGTCGCTGTCCAGGACATCGTGCAGGCGCCCGAGAACATCTTCGGCTACGCCCTGATCACCGACACGATCGTGTACTCGGTGTGGCTGATGGTCATGTTCGCCTCCGTCGCGGTCTCGCCCCGCTTCAACACGTGGACCAAGGCGGACACGTCCTACCTTGACGAGCACGCCGGCGCCCTCGAGGACGAGAAAGCCCCGATCACTGTGCAGTCGCTTGCGATCATCCTGTTCGGCTCTGTGTTCGTCTCCACCGCGGCTCTGTGGATCGGCGACAAGCTGCCGGAGATCGGCGACGTCATCAACGCCTCCGCCTGGACGATCATCATCGTGTCTGCACTGGGACTGATCGCCGCCCACACGCCGCTGGCGAAGGTCGCTGGCTCCTCTGAGGCCGCGACGCTCATGCTGTTCATCGTGATCGGCCAGATCGCCTCCGGCTCGGATTTCTCGGCCCTCACCCAGGCGCCGATCTACCTCATTGCCGGTTTCCTGGTGCTCGCCGTGCACGCCGCGATCATGCTGGTGTACGCGAAGCTCACGAAGACCGAGCTGTTCTCCATCGCTGTGGCCTCCACCGCGAACATCGGTGGCATCGCCTCGGCCCCGGTGGTGGCGGCGGCCTATAACCGCCAGTTGGTGCCCGTGGGCGTGCTGATGGCGCTGATCGGGTCGCTGGCCGGCACCTGGATCGGCCTGGCCGCCGCCCAGGTGATGGCCGGACTGTGACCAGTGCAGGCGCCGGCACTGCGGTGACACTGCGTCGGTCTGACAGGCCCCGCCGGGGTCGGCGCCGGCACGACGGTGCACGGGCTGGTGCAGTGCCGATCCCGACCACGAGAGGAAGCGTGCTATGACGATGACAGAACCGAAGACCCTCCAGGTGATCTCCGTGCGTTGCCACGCGCATCGTGCTCCGCTGCTGCGGCCTTTCGTGACTGCCAAGCGGCGAACCGAGGCGGTCGAGTACGTGGTGGCCGAGGTCGAGCTGGCCGACGGGACGATCGGTCAGGGCTCCGCAGCGGAGACTGTGGCGGTCACCGAGGAGGACGCCGCCTCGATTCTGGCGGCGCTGCGCAGCCCGATCCGGGAGGCACTCGAGGGCGCCGAGGGCACGATCACGCAGCTCTCGGCCCGGATCGCGGCGGCCCTGCCCGGGGCGACCAGCGCGAAGGCCGCCGCCGACGTCGCCCTGCACGACGCCTGGGCGCGTTCGGCCGGGCAGCCACTGCGCGAGCTGCTCGTCCCCGCACAGTCGGGGACGGACGCAGCTGCCCCGCCGGCGGCAGGCACATGTGTCCCATCGGCGGCAGATGCCGGTGCCCCGTCGGTGGCGGGCACCCGCGCCCCGTCGGCGGCAGAAGCCAGTGCCCCGTCGGCGGCAGATGCCGGTGCCCCGTCGGCCGTCGACGCCCCCGCACCGTCGGCCGCACTCCACTCCCCTGTTCGCCTGCTGAACGACATGACGGTCTCCCTCGAGGAGCCTGAGGTCATGGCACAGCATGCCGCGCAGGCGCGGGCCGACGGCTACCGGACGTTGAAGATCAAGCTCGGGCGCGATGCCGATGAGGATCGCCGTCGGCTCGCTGCGGTACTCGAGGCCGTACCAGATGCGCGTCTGCGCCTGGACGCGAACCAGGGCTGGGGTGTGGATGAGGCGATCGGCATCATCCAGGGCTTCGAGGCGGACGGCCTGCCCGTGGAACTCGTCGAGCAGCCCGTGGATGCCGCGGACCTTGCGGGCCTTGCCCGCGTGCGCGCCGCCGTGACCACGCCGATCATGGCCGATGAGGCGGTGTGGACCGCTGAGGATGCCCGACGGATCGTCGACGCCCAGGCAGCCGACCTGTTGAACATCAAACTCGCCAAAACCGGCGGTCTTCAGGAGGCGCTGGCTCTGGCGAACGTCGCCCAACAGGCGGGCGTGACCTGCATGGTCGGCGCGATGATGGAGCCGAAGATCTCGATCACCGCCGCCGCCCACCTGGCGGCCGCGCATCCTGCAGTGACGATGATCGACCTGGACTCGGCGCTGTGGTTCGCAACGGATCTGCCCGCCGGCGGGTACCGCGCCGAGGACGGGCATCTGCTGCTCGCGGATGGGCCCGGGCTGGCCCTGAACCGCCTCGCACCAGCAGACGACCCGTCGGCCTGACGGCAAGACCATCGGGACGAGGACCGGATTCTGCACGCCCCACACGCCGAAGGCTGTATCGGCCATGCCGAAGGCCACATCGACGCCGTCCCGCTGCGCGTCATCCACAATCGGCAGCCGCCCCTGTTCGTCGGGGCGGCTGCTTCGTAGGGTCGTGCCGGGTTGTCGCCCGCCGCGACGGGCGACGCCCGACACGAGGACCATCACTCGCAGAGGAGAACCAGATGTCATCCGCGACAGCACGGAGCGCTGCCCACCACACCACGCGCCGTGGTGCACTGCGCCTGGCCACTCTCGGTACCACCAGTGGCGCCGCCGCCCTGGTCGGAGGCCCGGCTCTCGCCGCTCCCGATGGCGGGCCAGCCACGGCTCCGTCGGTGAAGCCCGCCGAGCCCATCACGCCCGGAGCCACCGCGTACGTCGCCGTCCAGGCCGCGACCCTGTGGGTCGAGCCCGAGACGTTCCGGCCCGAGGTTGACACTCCGTCCCTGGGGAACCCGACGGACCTCGAGGCGTGGAACCAGAACATGCTGGAGACCGAGCCGAGGCGCTGGCTGACCGGCAATCTTGAGACGCAGAGCGTGCTCGGCGGCGAGGTCCTCGTCGATGAGGTGCGCGGCGACTGGGCGCGTGTGGTCGTCACGGCCCAGCCGACCGCCCGCGACCCGCGCGGCTACCCGGGGTGGGTGCCGGTCGTGCAACTCGCACCCGACGAGGCCTTCGGCGCCCTGCGCGCCTCGACTCCGACTGCGACGGTCACTGCGGACCGTGCACTGCTGACGAAGACCCCCTCGGGCAAGCACCCGGTCATGGAGATCTCCTTCAACACGGTGCTGCCGGTGATCGGGCGCACCGCGAAGGCCGTACGGGTAGCCGTGCCGGGACGAGGCCCCGCATACCTGCGTTCGCACGATGTGGTGGTTCGCGCTCACGGCGAACAGCCTCCGACACCCACGATCGAGGACGTCATCGCCACCGGGGAGCGTTTCCTCGGGCTGCGATACCTGTGGGCCGGCGTGAGCGCCTACGGCTTCGACTGCTCGGGCTTCACGTACACGATGTTCCACCACCACGGCATCACCATCGCCCGTGACGCCGGTGACCAGATGCACGAGTCGGGTCTGGCCGCCGTCGAGCGGGAGGATCTGCGCCGCGGTGACCTGGTGTTTTTCGCGAGTGAGCCGGGCGGCGAGTCGATCCGCCATGTCGCCGTCTACCTGGGCGATGACCTCATCCTGCATGCGCCGAACGCATCCCGCAGCGTGGAGGTCATGTCGCTGACCGAGTACGACCCGGACGGCGAGTACGCCGGGGCGCGTCGGGTCCTGGAGGGCTGAGCCCGCCAGCTAGGGCGTGTCTCCTAAGTTCGTGAGGACGCGGGGGTGACGGTAGGTCAATGAGCCGGCGAAGCGTGTTGTCCGATACCCAATGGGAGATGATCCAGCCCTTGCTCCCCGCTCAGCGCCCCTGGTCAGGGAGGCCGAGACGGGATCATCGACAGGTGGTCGAGGGGATCATCTACCGCTACCGGTGCGGGATCGCCTGGCGCGATCTCCCCGCCGACTTCGGGCCCTGGCAGACAGTCTGGAAGCGCCACCGCGCCTGGGCAGTTGATGGCACCTGGGACCAGGTCCTCGACGCGCTCCTGGTCCGTGCCGACGCGGACGGTGACCTGGACTGGTCGGTCGCGGTCGACTCCACGATCTGCCGCGCTCACCAGCACGGCACCACCCTCGAGCGCACCACAGGGGGCGCAGTGGAATCACAAGAATCTCCGCGTCGAGCCAGCTGATCACGCGCTGGGCCGTTCCCGCGGCGGGCTCTCGACGAAGATCCATCAGCTCGTCGATGGACACGGCCTACCGCTGGTAATCCTCTGCGGACCCGGTCAGGGAGGGGACTCACCGATGCTCGCCCCACTGCTCGACGCCCTCTCCGTCGCCCGCAAGGGACCAGGTAGACCGCGCACCAGGCCGGACATGTTGCGCGGCGACAAGGCCTACTCCTCCCGCGCCACACGCCAGACTCTGCGCCGTCGCGGGATCAAGGCCGTGATCCCCGAACCCAGCGACCAGCAGCAACACCGTCGCAACCGCGGTTCACGCGGCGGACGCCCCGTGGGTCTCGACATGGAGGCCTACCGCGGCCGCAACGTCATCGAGCGCGGCTACAGCGACGTGAAGCAATGGCGCGGCCTGGCCACCCGCTACGACAAACTCGGCCTGACCTACCGAGCCGGAGCCGTCCTCCGCGCGATCATCCAATGGCTCAACCACCTCGTTTGACGAGGTTTCGGGATATCGCTCCCAGACCTACGCACTCGTCCGTTCCGGGGAGCTGCGCTCGATCCAAGTCGGCGGCCGTGGGCAGTTGCGCGCCGAGCACCCCGAGCTCGAGGCGTCCATCCAGCGCTGCGGCGAGGAGACTGCGCAGCTCGTCGCACGCAAGGAGGGGTCGACCCCATGAGGTCGACTCCTCCCGTACTCGCCGGCGGTGCAGGCCGGCCCGCAGTCCGACCGGCCGCCCCGGGTGAGCAGCCAGCGTCTCCGCCAGACCCGGCAGAACTTGCGCACCGCTGACTGTAAGCATATACTTACACCTGACATCGTTCGATTACGATCCGGAGGGGTGATGGACGCAGCACGGCTAGCTCAGATGCTCAGTGCTCTCGGAAGTGAGCCTCGGTTGCGAATTATCGCCTCCCTAGAGACGGAGTCGACCCATGTTAGTGAGCTGGCCCGCCGACTCGGGATGTCTCGGCCACTGCTCTACCAGCACCTCAACCGCTTGGAAGCTGCTCGACTCATCGAGAGTGGCCTGGAACAGCTCGGAGAGAGCCGAGTGAGGAAGCACTACTGGATCGCTCCGTTTCGGCTTGAAATAACTCCAGACCACATTGTGCACCTGATTAATCAAGAACAGGAAAGGGAATCTTCGTGACACTTACCGCTACCGTATTTGTTATCATCCTCGCCGCCGCACTACCACTCGCGATCTTCGTTGTTCTTACCGTCTGGGTGGTACGCACCGTCACCAGCGCACGACGCGAAACGGCGACGGCGATCGATGGTTCGAACCAACTCATCGTGGAGCACCTACGCAACATCACCGAGCGGTTGGATCGGATTGAAGCCCAACTCAGCGAGGTCCCCGAGTAATCAGGCCCTCCAGAGAGCCGGTGACCGCCACGCCCCTCTTCATGACGCTGGAGGGCGTGCAGACCATCATGTCCATTGGTCGCTCCCAGCCCTACGCACTCGTCCGCTCCGGTGACCTGTGAGCGATCCAGGCCGGCGGCCGCGGACTTTGGCGCGCCGAGTGCCCCGGGCTCGAGGCGTCCAAGCCCACCCACCGTCAGACCTCCAACCTCCACGACCTTAAGAGACACGCCCTAGAGCACGCCGGGTTCTGGTGGCTGAGCCCCCGCCGGCTAGCCGACATCTTGCAGCCAGCAGCTTGCGCCAGCGGCTTGCGCCGAACTTGGTGCGTAGGACATCTCAAATCGCATGAATGGGATGCTCTACGCACCAAGTTCGCGAGGTCAGCGCGAGCCCCGCGAGGTCAGCGCGAACCCGCGAGGTCAGCGCGAGCCCCGCGACGTCGGCGCGAACCCGCGAGGTCAGCGCGAGCAAGCCGATCAGGCCTCGGCGCCGTGGGACGCTGGCTTCTGGGCGCCTTCGCCGTTCTCCCGCGCCCACTTCTCCCAACCCGCGAAGCTGCCGTCAATCTCCACCACGTCATAGCCGGCTCGGCGCAGGGCCGAGGCAGCCACCGCGTTGCGCACGCCCGACTGGCAGAAGGTCACGATGGTGCCAGCGTCCGGGGCGGGAAGGTGGTCCTGGTGGAACACGACCTTGCCAGCGGAGAGCTGCTCAGCGCCGGGGATAGTGCCGGCAGCATGCTCGGTGCGGTTGCGCACATCCAGCAGCAGCACGGTCGATTCCTTCGCACGCAGCGCCTCGAGGTCCTTGGGGTCCACGAGCTCGGGCGCGACGGTCTGCAGCCCGTCGAGAGTGGTCGTGTAACCGACCAAGGCATCGACGCCGACGCGCACGAAGTGGTCGCCGTACTCCTGGGCGGTCTTCGCGTCGGGCGCGAGGACCACGAGCTGCGCCGAGTCCTTTTCCGGGTCGAAGGCCCAGCCGATGTGGGTGGCTGCCTTACCCAGCGACGGGATGGACAATGCACCGGGCACTGCCTTGGCGTGGACATCATCGACGGGGCGGGTGTCGACCAGGGCCAGGCTTCCCGACTCCATGCCAGAGATGAGCTCGTCGATCTCGACCAGGCGCGGCTCGGAACGCTCGCCAAGGATCGCCGGGCCTTCCTTGTTCTGCTTCTTCATGCGCGCGAAGTACGCGTGGGCGTCGGGCTGCCCATCAAGCAGCTCGTCGATGAAGCCCTGCTCATCGTCGGCCGCCAGATGCTTGCCCCACCACGCGAACTGGCGCTCATAGCCGATGGTGGTGGAGGGCAGGGCGCCCAGGGCCTTGCCGCACGCAGAGCCAGCCCCGTGACCGGGAAACACCTGGATGTGATCGCCCAGGTCCACGAAGTGGGCCTTCAGCGAGGCGAACAGCTGCTTGGCGCCAGCGAAACGGGTGTCTTTCATGCCGACGGCCTCATCGAGCAGGTCGGGTCGGCCCAGATCCCCGGAGAACACGAAGTCACCGGTGAGGTAGTAGCCCGGTTGGTCGGTGAAGGCGCCGTCGGTGATCAGGTACGACAGATGCTCGGGGGTATGGCCTGGCGTGTGCTTCGCCTGAACGGTGATGTTGCCAAGTGTGATCGTGTCGTTGTGGCGCAGAAGCTGGGCATCGAATCCGTAGGTCCAGTCCTCGCCACCCTCGGCGGAGACGTAGGCGGTGGCCCCTGTGGCTGCGGCCAGCTCGCGGGTTCCCGAGAGGAAGTCGGCGTGGATGTGAGTCTCGGCGACCGCCACGATCCTCATGCCGTGGTGAGCAGCCAGGTCGAGGTACACCTGAATGTCACGGCGGGGGTCGACCACGAGCATCTCGCCCTCGGCTTGGCACCCAATGGCGTAGCTGGCTTGCGAGAGGTCCTCGTCATAGATCCGTTCGAGAAGCATGATTCCTCCTGGTGGGTGGGGTGGTCGTTGGCGGGTGTTCGTCCGTGGTTGGAATGCGGTGGAGACGTACGTGGTCAGTGGCTGCGGTCAGATGGTGAGCGGTGGCGATATGAGGTCGCGAACGATGACACTGCTGATCGTGAGGGCAACACTCAGTTGATCACCTCGAGGGCAATCACGCCGATGCCGATGGCGATGAGCAGAGCCGCGAAGGCTCGGGTAAGGATCGTGGCTGGCAGGCGGTCTGCGACAGACGTGCCGACCAGCGAGCCGAGGACTGCGGCGGCGGTGAAAGGCACGATGAGCGCCCAGTCGAGGTGGTCGCCGCTCATCCGCGGCAGCAACGACACCCCGGCGTTGAGGGCCATGATGAACAGGGAGGTGCCGACGGCCCGAGACATCGGCATATCGAGCACGGCAACCAGCGCAGGCACGATGATGAAACCGCCGCCGACGCCGAGGAACCCCGTGAGGAATCCGATGACGAGGCCAACACCGAGGACCTTCCCGATCAGGCCAGCATTCGGGAATGCTCCGCGGCGGCCCCGGGAGACGGCTCCCGGGGAGGATGTGGTCGATGCACGCTCGGTGGCGTCCGGGGAGGATGCGATCGGGCCGCGCTCGCCAGCGTCCGGGGAGGATGCGATCGGGCCACGCTCGGCAGCGTCGGGGGACGACGCGGACCGGGGTCGAGTGCGCCACAGCATAGCGCCGGCAGAAGCCAGCATGACCAGGGCGAAGCTGACCAGGACCACGACTGCATCGGTTCGCTCGTTCAGGGCTGCGCCGAGCAGCGAGGCTGGCATACCGGCCGTCGCGAACCCGATCCCGACCACCCACCGCACGGTGCCGCTGCGCGCATGGTGCACAGTGGAGATGGCCGCGGTCACCCCGACAATCACCAGGGACGACGCGGTGGCCTCCTGCGGCGTCTGCCCCAGCAGGTAGACCAGCACCGGAACCGCCAGGATCGCACCACCGCCGCCCAGCGCACCGAGCAGTAGCCCGATGAGCAGTCCGCCAACGACTGCGATCCCCCACGCCATCAGACGACACCCGGCTGCCCGTCAATGTCGAGGACAGGCAGGTCAGCCTCGGCCCAGGCGAGCATCCCGCCGGTCACATTGCGCACCGCCCAGCCGGCTGCGGTCAACGCGGCGCAGGCCCGTTGGGAACGCCGGCCGGAGCGGCAGACCACAAGGATGGTGGCGTCGCGGGCGATGCCGGGGAGGGCGTCGGGGTCGCCGCCCGTCTCGGGCAGGATCAGCCCGAGACAGCGATGTCTGGCGTCGGGGGCGTGACCGCGCTCCCATTCCTCGTCTTCGCGCACATCGAGCAGAACGTGACCGGTCGTGGAGGCAAGCTCCGCGGCGGTACACACATCGACCTCGAGCTGCGAGGTGGTGGGGTCCAGTGTGGTCATGCGTGCGCTCCTTGCATGGGCGGGTTTGGCGGCAGGTTCAATGGGGCAGAGCAGTCGGGGCGGGTGGCGCCGTCGCAGCGGGACCGGTCGCCTCCGTGCTGGCGTCGAAGGCCCACTGGAAACCGTCAGATGGGGAGAAACTACTGGTCACGCGGAAGCGGTCTCCCCTCACGATCGTCGTACGCCATTCCAGGACGCGGTCTGCGGAACGCCCCATACGCTCAATATGAAAGGCGGCCTCTCCGCTGCGAGTGCCCAGAAGGCGCGCCGTGTCGGGCCTGAGGCTGACGGTGCGAATGACCTCGTGACCGGCGCGGGGCTGGTCCCCGCATCGTGCCGCCATCTCTGCGTACAGTGCGGTGCGCGTGAAGTCGACGTCGAGCAGTGGGGCGGCAATCTCTGCTGGTAGCCACACGCGGTCCAGGGCCAACGGTTCAGGGCCTGCCAACCGCAGTCGTGCGAGATAGATCAACGGGGCGTCGGGGGGAAGTCCCAGCCGACCGGCGGCTTCTGCGTCAGCACGCTGCTCGAGGGCGAGCACGTGGCTGCGTTGTTCCATCCCGGCCGCCTCGACGGAGGTGAACAGGCTGTACAAGGCGCCGATCGGCTGTTCTATGACGTCGGTGCGCACCCGCGGAGTTCGGCCACGCGATGCGCTCACTACACCGGCTTCGCGCAGCGGCCGCAAGGCCTGGCGCATGGTCTGGCGGCTCACGCCGTACTCAGCGGCGAGCGCTTTCTCACCGGGAAAAGCTCCGGGAAACTCACCGGCGTCGATACGTCGACGCACGTCATCACGCACCTGCTGCCACAGCGCAACGGGTCCGCGACGTTCGAGCCTGCTCGCGGACATTGCTTGCCTCCTCCCTCCGGATCACCATAAGGTACGTACATTCTCGATGGCGGGCAATGCCGCCCGCCCGCACACAGCGGAGCGTCCTCCGTAACCCGGAGCAACGGGCCCGCGGGCGACCGCTTCGGATCACCCCGAAAGGTGCCTGCCCGATGCCGAACACCATCCACCATCAGATTCTGATCATCGGAGGTGGCAGCGCTGGCATCTCCGTTGCCGCTCGTCTGCGTCGCAAGGGCTGCGAGGACGTGGGCCTCATCGAACCGAGCGAGAAGCACTACTACCAGCCGCTGTGGACCCTGGTCGGCGCTGGTCTGGCCTCTGCGCAGGAGACCGTCCGCTCCGAGGCCTCGGTGATCCCCAAGGGCGTGGCCTGGATCAAGGATGCCGCCACCGATATCGACCCGGAGCAGAAAGTCGTCACCACGGCGACCGGGACCCGGATCTCGTACGACCGGCTCGTGGTCTGCCCCGGGATTCAGCTGGACTGGGAACGCATCCCCGGCACCGCGGAGGCGCTCGCGACCCCGTCTGTGTCCTCCAACTACGATCTCGAGCTCGCCCCCAAGACCTGGGACCTGATTCAGAAGACCCGTCGAGGCACGGCTGTGTTCGCCATGCCGTCGGGACCGATCAAGTGCGCTGGCGCCCCGCAGAAGATCGCGTATCTAGCTGCCGATTACTGGCGGCAGCAGGGCGTCCTGCAAGACATCCACGTGGTCCTGGTGCTTCCCACCCCGGGAATGTTCGGCGTCCCGGAGTTCGCCAAGGAGCTGGAGCGAGTAGTCGCGGACTACGGCATCGACGTCCGCTTCACCTCCGAAGTCACCGAGATCGACGCGCCCGGCCGCTGTGTCACCATCACAGACAACGCGGCCGGCACCACCTCGCGCCTGGACTTCGACATGCTGCACATCGTGCCTCCGCAGTCCGCCCCGGACTGGCTGAAGAACACCCCGCTGGCCGGCGCCGATGTACCGGGCCATTACGTCGAGGTCGACAAGCACACTCTGCAGCATATGCGCTACCCGGATGTCTTTGCGCTCGGTGATGCGGGCTCCACCCCGAACTCGAAGACGGGCGCTGCGATCCGCAAGCAGGCTCCCGTCGTGGCCCAGAATGTGGTGGCGTCTTTGCAGGGCAAGCCGTTAACCGGCAGCTACTCCGGCTATGCCTCCTGCCCGCTGACCACCGCACGCGACAAGATGTTGCTGGCGGAGTTCGATTACACGATGAAGCCCACTCCGAGTTTCCCCGTCATCGACACGACCGTCTCCCGCAAGGACATGTGGTACCTCAAACGGCACGGTCTACCGCTGATGTACTGGAACCTCATGCTCACAGGCCGGGCTTGACCCCCGCAGCAGCGGCCCAGCGCGGCAGCAGCCGACGGGTCAGGGCGCGGATCTGCTCGTCGGCCGCGGTCAGCTCCATCCCGGAGGTCATGACCGCGAGGTACCGTTCGTCGCCGTTCTCGGGATTCCCGATGGCGGCGACGTCATGGCGGTAGCCGTCAACCCACCCGGACTTCGATCCCCAGGGGACGCCCGGCCGCAGGGCGGTGGCGATGATCGGGATGCGCTGGGCGCGCAGCGCGTGACGGGCCAGGTCGCGTGAGCGCAGGCTGAGCCCTTCGCCCTGCATGAGAGAACGCAGCGTGGAGACGAGGTCGGCGGGGCTCGACTCGTTCGTCAGACCCTGCTCGATCGCGGCGGCGTCCCCGATCAGCCGGTCGACGCGCGTCGCCGTGAGGCCCAGCCGGTCGATCTCGTGGGCGACGGCTTCCAGACCCACGATCTCCAGCAGGTGATCCGTGGCCTCATTGCTGGAGCGGTCGATCATGCGGATGGCGAGCTCGTCGAGGCTGACTGGATGACCGTCCGCCGGGTGCGTGGGGTCGAGGTGGTCGCCGCCCAGCGTGAACGCGGCACCGGTGGTCCCGGTGAAGGTCCGGCTGGCAGGGACGGTGCGCGTCAGGTCGAGGCGACCGGCATCGGCGGCGCGCAGAACGGCGGCCAGGACGTGCAGCTTGATGGTGCTGGCCGCATACACCGGTCGCGCTGCGTCCTCGGACTCCAGCAGCGTGCCGTCGGCGGCGAGCAGACGCCATGCGATCCGGCGGTCAACGGGCGGGGCAGCGGTGGGCAGAGCCATGGTCTGACCCTACGTCCATTCCGCAGCCCCGCCCGTAGCCGTCCACACGGTCGCCATTCACGGCAGCTCGTGTCGAGCCGGCGCCCGGCGCCGAATCACACCTCAGCGCCTGAGGACCGCTCGTATCGACGCCCCGTCGGCCGTCAATCGGCGATCTTCGTGTAACGGAACGGCTTGTACAGACCGCTGTCGTAGGGGTACTTCACGATGCGGGCCGTGGTGCCGCCGGAACCAGCGGCCTGTTCGAGCACGTGGTAGCTGGTGCGGGACTCGTCGGCCCAGCCGTTGAACAGGACCACGTGACCGATCCCGGAGGGCGAGTCCCGGCCGAGCATGTCCAGGAAGTCGCCGGGCTTCAGCTCATCCTTGCTGATGGCGCGGGAGACGCCGTAGCCACCGTCGGGATGCAGCGTGCTGGTGGTCAGGCCGGTCGGGTTGTCATCGAAGCGCAGGTTCAGGGCCATCGATACGAAGCCCGAGCAATCGGTGCGCCACAGGATCTTCGGATCATTCTCGGGGCCCACATCGGCCTTCTCCATCGAGTAGGGCCGCTTGTTGTTGACCCACACCATGGCGCGGTTGATGACCTGCTTGCGGGTGATGGGGGTGTTGAAGTCACCGCCGAAGTCGTCGTCCGAGGGCTTGCCGGGATCCTCCGGCGGCTCAGAGGTGTCGGGGTCCTTGACGCGGGGCACCTCGAGGGCGGTCATGGTGGCGGCGTCGGCGCGCCCGTCAGTGCGCAGACCGCCCCACCGCCTCTGGAAATCCTGGACGCTGGCGACGGTCTTCTCCCCGTACCAGCCATCCTGCGCTTCGCCGGTGCGGCGCTGGACGTGCGACACGACGGCGGCGAGCTCAGCTGTGGTTTCGGCACCGGCGTTACCGTCCACGGTGAGCGCACGGTCCTTCTGGAAAGCACTGACCGCGTCCTTCAGTGCGGGGTCGTCTGTGCCGTCGGTGCGGCCGTCGTAGTAGGCCAGACCCCACAGGCCCAGCTGGGTGCCGCGCCGGTCAAGCTCGGCGGCGTGTGCGGCGGGGACAGTGAGTCCGGAGACGGTCAGCCCAGTGGCGGCGGCTGCGGCAAGCAGTCCGGTGCCGGCCAGCAGGCTGCGGCGGTCAAAAGTGCGACGGGTGGTGGCCATGGTGTCCTCCTCGAGGATCGGGGCCGGACGCGCCGGCACAGTGCTGCTGCCGTGGTGCAGCACGGGCGCCGGTTCCGCCCGGGGGCCGGGGTCGGCCCGCACCTCGACGCTGTCGTGCCCGAGGTGAGGAATTCAATGGGCAGTTCTCCCCTCGTCCGAAAGGACCCCGTCGGTGCTGCGGGCGCTTGAGGCCGCGCACGGCGCTGTCACCGGCACGGAAGCACGGGCCGCCGACGGGGCACGCGGCACCTGGGCTCACAGCCGACACCGAAAATCAGTCCGATAGTGCTACGTCCACACCCCCGCTGAGTGCGACAACCACACCCCTTATTCGTGCGTGTCACACCGGAGCCGGTGCTCTTGCCGCCGGGGCCCCGGTCGCAGACGATAGGCACATGACCGCTGCGACCACCGCCGACGCCCTGATCGAGACTCTTCTGCCCCTGGTCGATGAGGCCCCGGGCGCCGACCCGGCGAAGATCGCCTCCGTGCTGGGCAACCTGGATCTGCCTCCAGCTCAGGCCTACCGCGCCCTGCTGGGGCGCACCAATGGCCTGGATCTGCCCGGTGCCACTCTGTACGGCGTGGACGATGAGGGTCCGATCGATGCGATCACCGAGCCGTTGGACTATTACACGCCGCTCATCGCCCTGATCGGCTCCGCGTCGCACGGGTACGGCTGGCACACCACCGAGCGCGTGTGGTGCCGCTTCGATCCGATCGGCTCGGTCATCGAGGAGACCTACCCCAGTGACCTCGCGCTGCTGCATGAGGCGCTGGCCCACTACGTGCCGGGCTTTGCCGCCGCCGCATCGCGCGCCGCCTCCAGCTCCGCCCACGACCTTCCCTCGGGGCGTCTGCCGGAGCGTCTGGCGGAGCTCGACGAGGATGAGTCACCACAGTCCGACGCCCCCTATGACACCGAGGGCGCCGCCGAGGCATTCCTGGACCTGGCAGAGGCGCCGATGCCCGCCGACTACCTGGCGTTTCTGACGCAACGTGACGGCATCGAGGTCGACGAGCTGACGGTGTACGGCGCAGGGGACATGGTGATCCAGCAGAAGGACGCGCCCGATGACGTGCTGCTCGTGGGCACGCTCGCGGACGAGGTGCTCATCTACGATGCGCGCGATGAGTGCTGGTCGATCGTGGAAGCGGACCTCGACCTCGACGATGATGAGGACTGCTTCGACACGTTCGCTGAGCTGCTCGGCGAGGTCCTCGATCGCGTCATGGACTGACCGCGTGGAGTGAACCTGTGGAGTGAATCCTGTCGGCAGCGGAGCATCGGCTCCGCCCGAAGGAAGCAGTCCTCCTGAAGCAGCTGAGGTGAGGGAAAGGACGTCTCGATGGAGCCAACACCGACGCATTGGGCGTACGAACGCACGTCTCTCCCCGCGCAAGGTCCTGGGGGACGCGCTGCTGACCTCACGGCCTGGGGCTGGTCGCAGGACGACCCGGCGCAGGCACGCACCCGGGCACAGGAGCGTCTGACCCGGCTCGTTCAGCGGTGGCGCTCAGGCGAGATCCGTGCCAGCGAGGCCTACTACCCGGATATGCCGGTGCGGGAGCAGGTGCTGGACCAGGTGCGGGCGGCCGACGGGACCTTGCTTGCGGAGGTGACGCGCAACCGTTACGGGGCGCGCTGCCTGGTCACCGATGCCGTGTTCATCGCCGACGTGGATCTGCCCGACGAACCGTCGGCCCAGCGCGGCGCCTCCCCCAAGCGTTCCTTCATGGACCGTCTACTGGGGCGCCCAGCGCCGCAGCCGGAACCTGCTGCGGCGCCCGCAACGGACCCGGCCGAGGCTGCAGCAATCGAGCGGGTCCTCACGGCAGTGGCACCGCACCCGCAGTGGGACGTGCGCATTTATCGCACCCGCGCGGGGTTGCGCGTGGTGATCTGCGGCAGCGATCTGCAGCCGCGCGAAGACGCCACGTCCGAGCTCTTCACCGCGATGGCTGTGGATCCCCTGTACGCGCGGCTGTGCCGGAACCAGGGCACCTATCGAGCACGGTTGACCGCGAAGCCGTGGCGCCTACGTGGCGTGGAAACGCCAAGAATCTCCTGGCCTGCAGCCTCCGACCAGGAGCAGCAGCGCGTGCAGCGTTGGGTGACCACCTACGAAGGGGTGGCGGCAGGCACCCAGGTGTGTGCTCTGCGGGAGCATCGCCCTGGCCAGGTCAGTGAGGCAGAGCAGCTGGTGCTTGATCTGCACGATCGGGTGAGCGCGGCGCAGCAACGCGCGACATCGGCACAGGATCTGGTCTGAGTCCGACGCCGCACGGCGGCGGCACGGGTAGCACTTTCGTGCGGGCATGATGTGGCGACCTGGGTGTCTGGCCGACGGGGCACGGCACCTTCGTTCAGACCTTGCGGCATCATCTTCCCCGCTGGTCACGGGCCGGTTAGGTTACTCGCGGCCGTGCCGCTCGACCTCAGGATCTCCCCATGCGTGTCTGTATTTCCCGCCCCCTGACCGTCTTCCGCTGGCACGAGGTCACCGTGCCGCTGTCACGCCGGGCCTCGGCCCTAGTGGCGCTGCTGCTGGTGATGCTGCTCGGGGTGGTTGCCCCGGCGTCGGCCGCTGATCCCCGCTCCCCCAGCGGCTCGTGGTCGGCCTCAACACCGAGTGTCATTGACACGGCGCAACTGGCAACCCTCGAGGTTCGTGAACCGGGCGCACAGCGCGCCTATGACCGGGATGCCTTCGGCCCGGCCTGGGAGGACGTGGACAACAACGGGTGCGACACCCGCAATGACATTCTCCAGCGCGACCTGTCCCGCGATGAGCTGGATGCGGATGGCTGCACACTGCTCAGCGGAACCCTGAAGGATCCTTACACCGGCGAGGTCATTGACTTCGAGCGCTCCAAGGGCGGAAGCCAGATCGACATCGACCACATGATCCCGCTCGGGGCGGCTTGGGAGGCCGGAGCCTCAGAGTGGACCGACGCGAAGCGCCTGCAGTACGCGAACGATCCGCTCGTGCTGCTGGCCGTGGATGCCGGGGCGAACCGCTCGAAGTCTGATCAGACCATCTCTGAGTGGGAGCCGACGAATGAGGCGGTGGCCTGCCAGTACGGCGCCTCCTGGGTGGAGGTCGCCGCCACGTACGACCTGTCGATCTCGCCCGCCGACCACGAGACTCTCACCGCTCTGGCGGAGCAGTGCCGCTGACGCTGCCGGGCCGGTCAGCCCTGTTCTGCGTCTGATGACGCTGCGCCGCCGGGTCGATGGTCGCCGCCTGACCGTCGGCCATGACGCAACAGGGAAGCCGGGATGAGCTGCTCCCCTTCGATGCCGGCGAGCAAGGCGTCGTCGACCTGATCACCGGCACGCACGATGGTGAGGGTGCCGCGGTTCTCGAGGATGGCGAGCTCCACGTCGACGAGGCGGTGGATCCCGGCCCGGCGCAGCATGTCCATGAGGTGCCCGCCGGTGAGGTGACGTTTGCGCAGGTTCGCCTCGATGACCTGACCGCTGACCATGACGACGACGGGCCTCGGGCCGTGATGCCGGCGGAATCGTCCGACGGCGTCACTGATCCTGCCCATCATGACTTCCATGCACAGCAGGGTGCCGATGGCGATCAGGGCGCCGAGCAGGGTCGGGCTGTTGCCCATCATGGCGCGGGCGGCGATAGCGCCGAACAGGGCGACCAGGGTGAAGCTGAGGGCCGACGGGGCGGCCATGAGGCGCGGCCCGAGCAGCCGCATCAACCCCGTGTACACCAGGTAGAGCACGACGGTGGCGATGACGACGCCGAGAGCACCCCACCAGGAGATGCCGATCTGGAACCAGAGGGGATGGACGTCGGCCGGAGGATGCATGGCTCGATCATCCCGCATCCTCCGGCCGATGCGCCGGGGCTGACATTCTTGTCAGCGACGACTCACTTCGAGAAGCCGTCCTTGATGTCCTTCACGGCGTCCTTGACGTGCTCGCCCGCCTGCTTCGTGCCGGCCTCAGCGCGATCCGCCGTGCCCTCTGCCTCGAGGGAGTGGTCGTCGGTGGCGTCGCCGAGGGCCTCCTTGGCCTTCCCGGAGAATTCCTGGGCCTTGTTCTTGATCTTGTCGCCGAGGTTCATGAGTGTCTTCTTTCGGTCAATGACCGCCCGACGGTCGCCGGGCGCACTGCTTCGAGCCTAGCGAGCTGTGACCTGGGACGCACTCAGCCGGAGGGATGTGGGTCGACCGAGCGGTTCAGCAGCGGGCACGTTGCCCTGGTCTGCCCACGAAGCAGCCTCTGACGTAGGCACGTACCTCCTATGGAGAGGAGTGCAGGTGACCACGATCAGCGCACGCGATTTCAATCGAGACGTGAGCGCCGCCAAGCGCGCTGCACAAGCCGGTCCCGTGACGATCACCGACCGCGGACGGGCCGCCTTCGTCCTGCTCACCCCTCAGGACTACGAGGCGCTCACCGACGACCGCCCTCTGACCGACGTCATTTCCATGAACGAGGACATCGACTTCGAACCGCCTCGACTCACCGACCCGTTACCTTGTGAGCATCTCCGATAGCCGGGGGTCTGGTCGCTCGGCCGGGCATGGCTCTTTTGCCCTGCCATCAATGGTCCGGGTGGCAACACCCGTTGCCGGCCTCCTCGGGCAACACCAGTCGCCACCGACTCTCCCGCTCGGGCGACCGGCAACTCAACCGTGCCGTCGATGTCGTCGTCCGCACGCGGATGAACTACGACCCCGTCACCTGCGAATACGTTGAGCGCCGGCGTGCCGAAGGGCTCTCCAAGCGCGAGATTCGACGGTGCCTCAAGCGCTACGTCTGCAGGTCTCTGTTCCGAGAACCTCGGACTCGGATGGCTTGACACGGAGGCATAGAAGCGTCCTTTTCCCGGCAGGTGCGCCTGAGACAGGTAAGCAGCGGCGCGGCGCAGGACCTCGTTCTCCTGCTGAAGCAGACGGATCTGCTTGCGGGCCTCCCGCAGCTCGGTCGACTCCTCCCGAGACGTGCCGGGACGGTTGCCGTCGTCGATGTCGGCTTGACGGATCCACGTATACAGCGTCATCTCGTGGATCCCGAAGTCATTCGCGATCTGTGCGATGGTGACGCCGTCCTCACGGGACCGGGCCACCCGCACGACGTCGTCGCGGAACTCCTGGAGTAGGGAGCGGGCATGGTGCACATCCTTCCAGCCCGCCCTGCGGGCAAGCCAGATCAGATGTCACCTATCCATGCGGCAGTACCTCTTGACACTCCGTCGAAGCCACCGGTAGCGTCGGAAAAGGATTCGCAGTTCAGTCGCCTACCACCTCATTGAAGAGGAGTTTGCCGTGACGCAAGCATGCAATTCCATTTTCCGACTCACAGAGGGTTCCCCACTATATGGGTTGAGCGTGGAGAAGAAGATCGCCCTCGGATCAGCCCACTTCGCATCGGCTTTTGCAGAGATCATGACGAGGACGGCGGTTGCCGAACTTCGGGGTCCCAGCATCGATATCGAGCGTCTCGATATTGTTGCGGCACACCTTAGCGCCGCTATTGACTCGTATCGGGCTGCGGTCGATGAGTCGAAGAAGGTAACCGCTACTCGAGTGACATCCCCCTCCGACCCAAAGGCGGCGGACGTGGGCTATGTGGAAACTGGCATGCTCAAGCAGGACGCGTGGGAGCGCGTGCTCGAGCAAGCCGAAGACCCGTCAGGCATTCTCGAGCAGTTCCTAGCTGGCCTGATCGAATGCTCCCGCGCAGTCGAGTCCGTTCTTTCTCATAGGACGGAGGACGGACTTGTCGAGGACTCTCGTCTCCTGTGGAAGATCACCACGCCGATGACCGAGACGTTGATGTACGGACAGGCTGCAGCCGCCCTCTTCCAGAGGGATGACTTCAGCGACGGCAGCCTGCTTTCCCCTGCTAGTACCGATACCGACGCCGAAGGGGTGCTCGTCTAAGATGTCTCAGATTTGCAACGGATTCCTAGAGTTCGAGAATCCTGCCACCGAGGCCCTGAAAAATCGCGAAATCGAGCTCGGCTCCGCCGCGCTCTTCAGGGCGGCTTCAGCGTCAATGCTTGCCCTCTCTGCCGTTGAGGACGGGTCGCGAAACGAGATCAGTAATCAGCTCGATATCGCAATATCCCACCTGGACACTGCAAGCACGCACTACAACCGGGTAGCCAGTCTCGTTGTCGAAGCCGACATGGCGGAGCGCTACAGGAACTGGCTTGAGGAGTATGACTTTGCCGCTCTTCTCGCCGAGTGCGTGGAGAGTCGATCACTGCCATCCGGATCGGAACACATCTGGGGTGTCGTATCTGCGTATAACGCCGGGTCGGCGGATCCCAAGGGGGCCTACCTCAATGAGTTCCTTCCTCGTGTGAAAGAACTGGGTGAGGTCCTCGATGGACTGCAAGGCCTAGTTCATGACGACTTCACCGTCGAAGTCTCTCCGTCCCTGATCCCGAAGGAGTTCTGGAAGCTCCAAACTGTCCTGCACGAGACTATGCAGGTCGGACAGTCGATTGCGATCATGAATGCCCTCGACATGACTAGCGCCGACAGCTGACACGAGGGATCTCGTTCATGAGACGAGAGTTGTATGGTCCCCTTCGGTTGCACGCCTAGATGCGTGCACCGAGGGGGCTTCCTTCATCTACGGAGAAAGACAAAACAATCTTGCTCGATATCGCTTCGTACCTTCTTGAAGACCTGCTTCCCTTCCAGTTCCGCGACACTCCAATCGGTCCTGCCTACAATGGACGCCTTGTCATGGCGAAGACGACGGCAGAACTTGTGTCGAACGATAGTCGTATCAACGCGTTTCGCGTGATTGGCGACAACCCAATCAATAGCGAGGGCATCTCGTCCCTCCCGCACAGCGATGTGGCCCATTGGGCCTCTGGAGCCGACGCGGCCTGGTTCGAGCCAGGTCGTCACTATTGGTGGCGATCCGCGATTATAAGGGACACGGTCGGACACAACTTCCCGATTGTCACTATGCTACACAGCCTTGGATATCCGGAACAACTAGTGCCACTAATGACGTGCGTGTCGGTAGGCGCACGGCCCTATGACGTGATAGTCGCACCCGGACCACGGGCCGCCGCGCTTCTCGAGGAGCAGTTGGACCAGGTTTGCAACTATCTTGGTCGGGATCGATCGGAAGCTGCGCCAAGAGTAGAAGTGATCCCATACGGGGTGGGACCGGTGTCTTCGCGCACACATAAGACAGAAGCGAAGCGTAACCTCGATCTCCCCATCGAGGGGACCTTGGTGACGTTTGTCGGCCGAATGGTCGATGGTGACAAGATTGAATTTGAACGAACCATGGATGCGCTGGCAAAGGCCCGTAAATCATGTGATTTTACAGTCGTCTTTGCGGGAGCCGCGAGTGAGGCCGCCGAGCGTCGGGTGATAGAGGTTGGTAGACAACTTCCGGACGGGACTCTCCGCGTGATGCCCAATATTACTGACTCGCACAAAGAAATGCTACTCGACGCGAGCGACATTTTCCTCTCTCCATCGCAGACAGTCTCTGAGATGTTCGGCTTGTCGATTGTGGAAGCCATGCAGAGAGAATGCGCGGTTTTGTGCTCTGGGTGGGGAGGGTACCTTGATGTTGTCGAGGACGGAGTTACCGGGCTAGAAATTGACATCGTATTCAACGACCCGACGCCAGCTGATGAGCTCGCCTATCTCACCAATGTGGGGTTTAATACTACGGCGCGGACGTCAGCCAATGTAGCAATTCAATACGATGACCGGGCGGCCAAGCTTGTCACGCTTGTTCGCAACCCAGAGTTGCGTGGTCGACTTGGGCGTGAGGCTCGACTAGTTGCCGAGCAGAAGTTCGATGTACGCAGCACTGCAGTGCGTGTGGTAGACATAATGCTCGAGGCTCGCGACGAGTGCGACAGTAGTGATCTCGAGGGCGGGTCTGCCGGTAGCCCACTTAAGATGGCAAGTTCATTCCGCAAGCTAGCCAAGGCCTCCGTCGAATAATCTGCAATGGATGTTCTTGTTGATGGGGCCTTTGCGTCTTATGAGTGCGGGGGGATTGGCGCTTACTCTGTCGAAGTAATCCTCGGCCTGGGTCAGGCAGGGTTCACAGTGGATGTAGTTGCACCCGGGCCTCGGCCAGATATTACCAACAGAGCTAACGTCAATGTGCATATCGAACCATTTCCATTCTTCACCGCAGAGAGTTTGGACTCGCGCAGTGTGTGGCATCAAAGTGTGATGCAACGACATGCTGTATCGCTCGATCCCGACGTCTACCTAGGGCCCGCCTTCATGGCGCCTATAGAGTGGCGAGGTCCAAAGGTGGTAACGGTACACGACCTTGCGTTTGAGCACTCAGGGCTGAACCCGCCAGAAAACGAAGCCTACTACTCGTTTTGGGCGCGGCGGTGTGCAAGAGATGCTACTCAGATACTTTGTCCGTCCGGGTTTACTAAGTGGGAGATTGGCAATCTCTGGGGCGTGCCTGAGGCCGCCATATCGGTGACTCATCTAGCTCCGTCTTTACCCCTCGGAGATGTCGACGTTCCTTATTCGCGCAATGTAGTAGCCGAACTGCTCGGCTGGTCTCACCCGTTTGTTCTACATGTGGGAGGGCTGACGCGTCGTAAGAATATTGAAACCGTTCTTCGTGCAATGGTGTTGGTCTGCGAGCAAGTAGAGGAGTTAGGCTTAGTCATTGTTGGACAAGATGACCCGACACTGCGGAAGATCGCAGAAGGCACCCCTCTCGAGGAGCGCCTTCAGTTCACGGGATACTGCGCGCGTGACCTGATGCCCGCAGTATATTCGGCTGCCGAGTGCCTCGTGTATCCGTCGCTTCTAGAGGGATTCGGTCTCCCCCCTGTCGAGGCAATGTCTGTTGGAACGCCTGTTATTGTGTCTGACATTCCAGTCTTTCGTGAAATCCTTGAAGACGGAGCACTGTTTTGTGACCCGCAAAGTCCCCATGATCTTGCGCGGAAGGTGTTGTCCATATCTGGCGACTCGACGGGGGCAGTGAAGGGCCGGGTTGAGCGGGGTCGCGAGATTGTTGCAAAGTATTCATGGTATGACGTAGGCATGAGGACGGCGAATGCCCTTGAAGCAGCGGCCAGTGGTCGCGGTATCTAGCGTTCGGAGATTATTCGAAGAGCTACGGCTCCAGAGGCCATGAGGAGCACCCCGGAGATCGCGAGGACGGCCGGTATTCCTAGCCATGCTGCTAAAACGGCGCCGATCGCCGTGGCGGCCGGGGAGAGTGCGTTGACCGCCGCAATGAACGCGGCGAATACCCGTCCGCGCATTTCCGTCGAAGCGGTGGTCTGAAGGAGCGTGCGGATGGGGAGGTTGCTTATTGCCAACGCAATTCCTTGTATACCAAAGAGGAAAAGCGCACCACCGGGAGCGACATTTATTGAGAGGGCGAGATATATTAATCCGCTAGCGAGTATCGAGAAGGACAGGCTTCTCCTTAGCGGAAGGCGCGCTCCTAGCGCGCCCATCACGAGCATTCCTATGAACTCGCCGATT
This sequence comes from Brachybacterium timonense, assembly GCF_900258505.1. Taxonomy (GTDB): domain Bacteria; phylum Actinomycetota; class Actinomycetes; order Actinomycetales; family Dermabacteraceae; genus Brachybacterium; species Brachybacterium timonense. The sequence continues at coordinate 444,344 of NZ_LT984895.1, read as the reverse complement.
GAGAGGGCTGCTAGCAAGGCGCTATATAGGGCGACTCCGCCAGATAAGTGCATTTCGGCAAATGCTGGTATCAAGCCGGCCGTAAGTCCTCCACTGAAGTTCGCGAACAGTGCGACTAGGACGACTGCTAGCAATGCCCTGTTGACAAGGAAATATTTCAGGCCCGAGACGGTATCCGCGACGAGGGTGCGGATCGACAACGGTCCGCCAGAAATATAGTCAGGCGGCGGGAAGGTCACCAATAGAACCATTAGTGCGGACACAAAGAAGCTTATAGCGTTGGCGGCCATGGCTGAGGCTTCTCCAAAAGCTGCAATGGCGACCCCGCCGGCGGCTCGGCCTAGAATCTGTACGAGCCGGGAAGTAGTGGATAAGTAAGCGTTCGCACGAACGAGATTGTGTTCACCGACGATGTCCGGTAGGGCGGCGACTGATGCTGGATCGTACAGCATACTGAATGCGCTGAGCAGGAATGCCGATGCGTATATGTAAGACATCGGCACATCGCCCTGCATTGCGAGAATAGCGGTCAAGGCGACAATGCATCCACGGGCAATATCTGCGACGATGAGGATGTGTTTGCGTGGAAGTCTGTCGGCGAGAGCGCCACCGAGTAGCCCCAAGGTGCTTCGTCCAATCAGGCTGAATGCGGGCACGGCACCCGTTTGTAGAACGGAGCCAGTCTGCTGGAGGACAAACCACATGAGTCCTACTTCATAGACTCGGTCTCCCAGGCTTGAGGTTGCGGATCCAACCCAAAGCAGCGGAAAGCCACGACGGTCGAGTAGGCGTGGGCGTCTGTTTGAGTTCTCGGCGTTGCTATTGGTCGTCATGAGGTGCGCGTCGGTGTTGCGACGGTTTAGATATCGAGATCGACGACGGCGTCCATGGCGACAACGTCACGGAGTCGCTGTGCAGCAGCTTCCGGAAGGGATTCGGCGAGTGTGTCGAGGGTGTTGTAGGTGTCTAGCGTCGAGGTGATTTCATAGGTGACCTCGTGACCCGGGCCTTGGGCGGTGTTGTCAGTGCTCCAGTCGGGCTCGAGTCGGCGGTACGCAGCGTAGCGGCCTTTTGCTGTGATGTAGACGGATAATTCGCACAACTCGGTCGGAGTGTGGTTGTACCGATAACGCATGAGCCGCCGACCGTAGAAGCGATTCACTTGGAAGCTGCCATTCTTGTACATGCGAAGCCGGATCTCTTTCAGGTCTGCGCTTTTGGCGTCTTCGCGCTCGATATACAGCCGAAGGGCCTGGACGACGGTGGAGGACAGGCTCGTCTGGCTGAGCTCCTGGGCTCGGTCGAAGATGTAGGCATCTCGGTCGGCGACGTAGATCATCTTGTTCATGGGCCAACTCTACATATATGTATATATGAGTGCAACCAAGCTGTGGTTCGCGAGCGGTGTTGCTGCTGCGCCCAGCTCGCCGGAGGGTTGATCCCGAGTCGATTGAAGCGACCTGCCGCGAGCGGAGGGGTCGGCCATGCGGTCGACCCCTCCTGCTGAGCTATCGCCAGCGGGAGGTATCCCCACCGAGCACTGGACCGACGAGGGCAAGCTCTACCTCTGCGCCATCAAGGACGCATTCTCCGGACGGGTCGTCGGCTACTCCATCAGCGACCGGATGAAGGCTCGTCTCGCAGTGAACGCCCTGGACAGCGCGGCATCTCGACGTGGGGACACGGCCGGCTGCATCGTGCATTCGGACCGCGGGGGCCAGTTCAGATCACGACAACTCGTCCACGCATTGAACCGCCATCACCTCGTCGGATCGATGGGCCGGGTCGGCGCCGCCGGCGACAACGCCGCGATGGAGTCCTTCTTCGCCCTGCTCCAGAAGAACGTCCTGGACCGCAAGAGGTGGCGAACCCGCGACGAGCTCCGGATCGCGATCATTCCCCCGCAAGCGGGAGGTGCCCCCACCTGGATCGAACGGACCTATCACCGCCGCCGTCGACAGGCCCGCCTGGGCCGATTGACCCCCATCGAATACGAGACCATCATGAACCCAGCCGTGAGCCTCGCGGCCTAACACCCCAACTGTCACCTAACGGTGCGGCAGTCCCGTCGCCAGGGACGTGGGCTGTTCGGTCGCCTACCTCCCAGGGACGGCACCTACTACCAGCCCCCCAACCCCCGTCCCAGCCGCACTCGCGGCTTGACTCGAAACATAGGGACACTCCCTCGCGAGATTGACCTATGAGGTTCCTGCTCGAGACGAATGTGATCAGCGAGCTCTGTAAACCGCCCTCGGCCATCTCCCCCACAGTGCACTCCTGGGCAGCGGCATACCCGAGGCGCTCCTTCTTCCTCTCCACGATCACCATCATGGAACTGGAGACGGGAGCGCGCCTGCTCAACCCTTGGGAGGGCACACGCAGCCGAGGCGCACTCCTCGCGCTCAGCCCCGCACCATGCGCAGTTCGATACCACCGCGGGGCCCGTCGTCGGGGTCGAGCAGTTTCGTGGCGCCGTCGAGCGTGAAGCCGTGCCGCCGGTAGAACCTGATCGCCCGCTCATTGCCCTGCAGCACATACAGGTAGGCGGGCCGCTCGCCCAATACGGTGGTGATCAGGGTATGCGCGACGCCACTGCCCCAGTGCTCCTGCGCGACGTACAGCGACCACAGTTCGGTCTCGCTCGGTGCGTCTGCATCGCGGGGAGGGCCGACGGCGGCCCAGCCGATCGGCGTGCCGTTCGCGTTGCGGGCGACCTGGACCACCGATCCGTCGACAGTGCGGCCGTTCGCCTCATGCTGCTGCCCGTACTGTTCCCATGCGCGAGTACGGTGCTCGGGGTCGATGCCGTCCAGTCGTGCCTGCGAGAGCAGGCCGGTGTAGGCGGCATGCCAGAGCTGCACGTGCAAGGGACCGAGCACGGCGGCATCGGCCTGGCGCAGCGGGCTGATGGTGAGGATGGGCCCGGGCATGTTCACCGCTCCGGCGTCAGCGCGGCGACGGCGTCGAGCAGGATGGCGCGGCCGAGGGCTGGCGAGGCGGCCGGTTCGGGACCGAGCTGGCCGTGCAGCTCCATGCTGATGGTGCCGACGATCGCGCTCCAGGCGCGCACTGCTGCGGCCGCCTGCACGGGCGTTGCCTCCACGCCGAGTTCCTCAGCACTGGCGGCAAGGAATGCCTCATATTCGGCGGGACGCACGTCAGGATTCTGGGCGCTGGAGGCTGCAGCCTCCGCAGAGGGGTCCGCGGCGATCACCTCCAGCAGACGCCGCATGACGCGGGTGCCGGGACCGGTGGTGCGCTCGGCGGGTGCTCGGTAGCCGGGCACGGGGGCTCCGTAGACGAGGCCCCACTGCGCCGGATGGGCGATGGCCCAGTCACGCATGGCCAGGGCGAGGCGCTCCAGTGGGGCGCCCTCGATCAGGCCCGCCTCGTCCGACGGGGCGTCCTCCTGCACCACCGCGTGGTCGACGGCGTCCGCGAGGCTCGTGTACGCATCCACGAGTAACAGCGTGAGCAGGGCGTCGCGGCTGTCGACGTAGCGATAGACGGCTGAGCTGGCCACACCCAGATCGCGAGCGATCGCACGCAGGGAGAGAGCCGCGGCTCCATGACGCGCCAGATGCTCTCGGCCGAGCTGGAGGATGCGAGCCTCCATCTCGGCGCGGTTCTCAGCGCGGCTGCGGCGTGCGGTCACATCTCCAGTATGGCGCAGCTCCGCGCACGCCCGAAACACATCGAGAGCACCGCTCTTGCTTCCCTTCCGTAGTCCCGCTACGGTCATCACATGAATTGTGAGCACTGCTCTCCCTTTCGAGATGGGCGTACATGGATACCTGGAGGAACAATGCATTACCTGATCATCGGTGCTGGCCAGATCGGCACCCAGCTTGCTGGCGACCTGGTCCGAGCAGGCCATGACGTCACCGTCGTGCGCCGTTCGACTACCGCGTCGGCTACCTCGATCCGCACCATCGCCGCCGACGTGATCGACGTTGCCGCATGGGCTCCCGCCGCAGAAGGCGCCGCCGCGATCTTCCACTGCATGCATGCGCCGTATGACTCGCGGGTCTGGGCACGCGATCTGCCGCCCCGCGAGCAGGCGGTGATGGATGTCGCCGTGCGGTACAGCATCCCCGTCATCTTCCCCGAGTCGATGTACGCATTCGGCACCCATGCTCACGACCTGCACGAAGGCGCGCCGCCCGCACCGATCAGCCCGCTGGGCGAGGTCCGCGCCGATCTCCTCCGGGCGCGCGCGGCGCACCCCGCCGCCACGCTCAGCGTGGTCGGGTCGGATCTCATCGGTCCGAGCGCCGGCGCCGGCTCCGTCGCAGCCCTCACGGTCGTCGGGCCGCTCGCCGCAGGGCGAAGGGCCTGGCTGCTCGGAGCACCGGATGCCCCGCACAGCTGGACGTCGATCCCCGATCTGAGTCGTGCGATGATCCACTGCGCGCTCCATGCGGACCGACTCGCACCCGCCGGCGACGCAGTCCTCCACTGCCCCACCGCAGCCCCACGCAGCCTGCGCGAGCTCGCCGAGGACACTGCGCAGATCCTCTGCCGCCCCGCTCGCACCGCCACAGTGCCCCGCGCAGCTCTGCGTCTGGCCCGACCGTTCCATCCGATGCTGCGCGAACTGGACCGACAGCAGTACCTCTGGCGCGAGCCCTGCGTGCTTCAGCCCGGTCGGCTCATGCTCGAGGGCGAGCTCAGCCCGACGCCCTGGGAGGACGCGCTGCGGGCGATGGTCGCCCGCGTCGACGCCTAGCCGTCGACGCTCGAGACGAACAGGGCATCGGCCGCGGCCCGGCCCAGACTGATCGGTTCGTCATGGCAGTCGCAGCGGGGAACCACCACCAGGGAGTCGGAGAACGGCGCGCCGGGCGTGACCTCGAGCTCGGTGCCCACGGTGATCCCGTACTCCGCGAGGTGCTTGAGCAGTTCGGGGTCGCGATCGGAGATCCGTTCCACGACGACCCGCCCGGCCACGCCGTCGGCGCTCAGTGGGCGGGCGTCCGGCAGCCGGATCGTCCCATCGGCCGACGGGATCGGGTCCCCGTGCGGGTCCCGCTCGGGACGCCCCAGCAACGCGTCAATCCGGTCGATGAGCCGATCTGAGACAGCATGCTCGAGGTCCTCCGCCTCATCGTGCACCTCATCCCAGGTGTAGCCGAGGGTGCTGACCAGGAAGGTCTCCAGCAGCCGGTGTCGCCGCACCACGTCGAGCGCGTGGGCGCGCCCGGTGTCGGTGAGTTCGATCGACCCGTAGGGGGCATGGTGGAGCAGCTCCTTGGCGACCAGGCGGCGGATACCGTCCGACACGGAGGAGAGCCGCAGCCCCGTGTGCTCGGCGATACGCGAGACCGTGACCGGTTCATCGGACCATTCGGACAGGCTCCAGATGGCTTTGAGGTAATTCTCGGCGCTGGTGGTCAGGTCAGAGCGGGGCATGCCTCCAGCCTAAAGGTCTCCACACGTCCACGTCGTGGCTCGCGCACAGCACCGCCAGGCCGGTCTGTTCCTGGAGCCGTCCGAGCATCACCACGATCTGCCCTGCCGTCGCCGCATCGAGATGTGCTGTGATCTCGTCCGCGAGCAGCACCTCGGGCTGCGCCGCCAGCGCCCGCGCGACCGCCACCCGTTGCCGCTGCCCGCCGGAGAGCCGGTGGGGCCGACGGCACAGCAGCTCCGCCTCCAGCCCGACGCTCGCCAGCAGCTCCTCAGCTCGCTGCGCACGCTGCCCGCGAGGTACTCCGGCACGGCGCAGAGCCTGCTCGATCTGGCGCCGTACGCTCCGCGCAGGATGCAGTGTGCTGCGAGGATCCTGCGGGACCAGCTGCAGGGCGCGTCGCTGATCAACCGCCCGCCCGGTCACAGTGCCCGCCCGGCGCTCAGCGATGCCGGCGAGCGCATGCAGGAGCGTCGTCTTCCCCGCTCCTGAGCGTCCGACGAGGACCACCCCCTCGCCCGGCTGCAGCACGACATCCGGGGAGTCGATGCTCGGGCCATGCGGATGGCCGACCACCAGTCCGGCCAGCGCCAGCACGGGCTCCGCAGCCCCGCAGCAGGGCTGTGCGCGCTGCGGTGGCTGCTCGCAGCAGGACCGAGCGCGCTGCGATGTCCGCTCGGAGCAGGGCTGACCGTCGTCAGATGCACGATACGAGTCAGACGCCCGGTACGGACAGTCCGCACCGACCGTCAGCTCCTCGACGGCTGCATCTCCCCAGTCCTCGAGCGCATCGGCGTGATGATCGGTCATGACGACCGCGGCGCCGGCGCGGGCCTGCTCGGCGATGAGCTCCTTGACCCGCCGGCGGTTGAGCCGGTCGAGACCGGACAGCGGCTCATCGAGCAGCAGCAGCGGTCGTTGACGGGCCACCGCGGCGGCGAGACCCACCCGTCGCGCCTGACCGCCGGACATCGTCCCGGCACGTGCTGTCGCCAGTTCTGCCACGCCCAATGCCTCCAGCAGCTCGCCGGGGGTGCGCGCGGCCGGCCGGCGGGGTCCATCCGGTGTGGCAGCGCTGGCCTCCTGGAGGATCTGCGCGGCGGTGAGCCCTGGGTGGAGACTGGCGGCGGCATCCTGCGCCAGGTAGGAGACGGTCCGGCGCCGCCAACGGTGCAGCGCGGCCGGGGAGAGCCTCTGGGGCTGCTCACCCAGCACGACCAGGTCGCGCAGATGCTGGAGCCCCCCTACCGGGTCCTCACCGGCCAGGGCATGCAGCGCCGTGGTCTTGCCGCTGCCTGACGGCCCGCGCAGGATCAGCACCCGACCGGGGGCCGGCTCCGGGAAGGCCCAGGGCGCGCAGGACCGGTGCACAGGATCGGAGGCCTCTGCGTCCGGGGCGTCCCCGCCCGCGGTGCGCCGCCCAACGGTCGCGGCGATGGCAGCCCCCACAGCGGCGAGGCAGAGGGCCGGGGCCAGCACCGCCCACGGGTTCAGAGCCAGCCCCGGCGCGTTCTGACGGATCATCGCCGCCCAGCTGTCCGCCGCCAGCGGGGTGGAGACGCCGAGGAACACCGCAGTGCTCAGGACGAGCACTGCCTCGAGGAAGCGCAGCCGCAGCTGCGCCGCGAGCTCGGATCCGAGCGCCGGGATGACCTCCCGCACCGCGACCTGCCAACGGGTATCGCCGCTGGCCAGGGCCACCTGCACGAAGCCTGCACGGGACAGGGGCACGGCCGCGGCCAGCAGCACCTGGGCGCAGTACGGGACCCCCGCGAGGATGCAGGCCAGTAGAACCGCGCCCACGCCCCAGGAGGACAGCGAGACCATCACGGTCACCAGCAGCAGCAGTGACGGGACGAGCAGCATCGTCTCCACCCCGAAGCGGACGACGGATCGGACCCGGGCCGACAGCGTCGCCGCGGCGGCGAGCACCGCGCAGAGTCCGACGACAGCACCGCTGACCGCCGCTGCGATCAGGACGACCAGGCCGCCTCCGGTCACCGTCTGGGCGAGCACGTCACGGCCGGTGATGTCGGTGCCGAGCAGGTGCGTTGCCGATGGCGCATCGAAGGGCAGACCACCGGCTCCGTCTGACCCCTGCGGCAGCCACCCGCGCGGCACCAGGGAACCGAGGAGCACGATCGCGAGCACGACCGCGGCGAGGGCCTCTCCCCACCGTCGCGGCCCTCGGCCCGTCGTGAGGGACGGCCCCGGAACCGCGTTCGAGGACTGCGCGACGCGCACGTGCTCCGTCCCCGGCGGGATCATCGTCATGCTCATGCCTGCACTCCTGCCGCCCGGCCCGCCCTGGCGGCGAGCACATCCGACCCGGTGAGCAGCACCGCCAGCGGCACCGCCGCCACGACCGCGACCGTGCTGACCACGGGCGCGTCACGCGCTGCGATCGCGCTGGTCAGAACCGCGCCGAGCCCGGGCAGGTTGAACACCGTCTCGACCACGACGGCCCCCGAGACGAGCACACCCAGGGTCGAGACCACCGAGGCGACCATCGTCGGCATCGCGGCCGGCAGCACATGGGAGACGAGCACATGGGAGAGCGTCTCGCCGTTCAGTCTCGCCGCCTGAACGTGCGGGGCCTGCGCGGCATGATCCAGTGCGGCACGCGCCACCGTGGCGTTCCACAGCGCCGCATGCAGCGACAGCACCGCCACCGGCAGCACGTAGACGAGCGGATCGGAGGAGCCTGTCCATCCCGTCGGCAGCCACCCCAGCGTCACCCCGAAGATCGCCACCAGCACCGTGGCGTGGACGAATTCGGGGATCGCGATGGTCAGCGCGGTCAGCGGCCCGAGCGCCCGGGCCGGCAGAGACCGAGGCCGCTGGTGCGCCAGGCACGCCAGCGCCCAGGCGATGGTGGTGCCGAGGATGAGGGTCACCCCCGCCAGCAGCAGCGTGGAGGGGAGCACCCCCAGGATCAGGGGGCGGATCGGCGTCCCCTGGAGGGTGCGTCCCCAGTCGCCGGTGGCCACGTCGGCCGCCCAGCGCACGAGCTGCTCGAGCAGGGGCCTGTCCAGTCCGCGCTCGTGCGCGGCCCGGGCGAGCTCCTCCGCGGAGGCGTCGGGCCCCAGCTGGGCGCGCAGGCGCTCCCCCGGCAGGGCTGCGACCAGCAGGAACAGCCCCGCGCCGAGGAGGATCACCATGGCCAGGCGGCGCAGTGCTGCGCGAATCACCGCTGGATCCAGACCTGCTCGAGGTAGACCCGGCCGTATCCGGGCCGTCGTGGCAGGCCATGCACGGACCGGTGGTGCAGGTCGACTCCGTCGGCCACCCCCCACAGCAGATACCCGGAGTCCTCGTGGATCTCCTTCTGCATCGCCTGGGACCAGTGCGCGCGCTGCTGGGGAGCAGTGTCCTTCTCGTAGCGGGCGTAGGCCTCCTCGAATCGTGGGTTCGCCCATCCGGTCTCATTGGTGGAGGACGCCGAGGAAAGCACCTTCTGGGCGTAGAAGCTCACCGAGTCGTTGGTGCCCCAGGAGAAGTTGTAGAGGTCCTCCTTGCACCACACGGTGTCGTAGAAGGTCTGGGTGTCCTCGACCTGCACCTGGATCCTCACCCCGGCCTCGGCGGCCTGCTCCGCGAAGACCTGCGCCGACGAGACCTGCCCGTACGCCCGGTCCAGGGTGTGCAGGGTGTAGGTACGGGAGGTGTCGAAGCCCGCCTCCCGGAGCAGGGCGCGGGCCCGGGTCAGATCCTGGACACGCTGCGGGATCGCAGCGGCGTCGTACAACGGGTCGGCGGTGCCCAGCACATCGTTGGCGACCGCGCCGTATCCGCTGAGCGCCCGGGACACCAGGGCCTCGCGGTCGGCGATCAGCTTCATGGCGGTGCGCACACGGGGATCGGCGAACGGTCCGTCGGCCACGCGCATGATGATCGGCAGAGCCAGATCGTCGGGACGGCGCAGCTCGAGGATATCCTCCCGGCCCTTCACGGTGCGAGCGACAAGGGCCCCGGCGTTGGAGGCCAGATCGATCTGTCCGGCCATGAGCGCCCGCCCCATCGCGTCCGTCGTGGTGAACAGGACCACCTCGATGGCATCCAGCGGCGGCGTCGGTCCCCACCAGTGCTCATTGCGTTCGAGTCTGGCGTTGCCCTGCGAGGAGGAGACCAGGCGGAACGGCCCGGACCCGATGAACTCGCCCTCGGAGGCGGCCTTGGCCTTGACCGTGAACGTCATCATGCGCAGGAGCAGCGGCAGGTCGGCGTTGGGCGCCTCACCGACCAGCTGCACGGTGTGCCGGTCCAGCGCGGTGATGCCCTCGACAGGCACCGGGACCTTGAAGGCATTGGCCGGGTCCTTGCGCAGACGCTGCAGCGAGAAGACGAGGTCGTCGGCCGTCACCGGGGTTCCGTCCCAGAAGGCCGCCTTCTCCTGGAGGGAGAACACCCAGGTCTTCCCACCGTCCGGGGTGGTCCAGGATGCGGCCTGGCGTGGCTGCACATTGGTGTCCTCACCGGGGATCGTCAGGGGGTCGAAGGCCAGCGACATGATGAGGAAGTCGGAGTCGTTGCCGAGCAGGCCGTGCGGGTCCTGCATGAGCTTGGAGCGGTCTCCGATGGCGCCCACGCGCAGGACGCCGCCGCGCTGGACGGGCCCGTCGGAGGCGGCGGAGCGCTCACGGTCCCGTGCAGAACGGCCGCAGGAGCTCAGCGCACTGAAGGAGGCGAGGGCGGTGCCGCCCAGCAGGGTGCGCCTCGTGAGAGCGAGGTCGGCTCGTGCGCGCATCGGTCAGCCCCTCGATCCGGGGGCCGACGGGGCGGCGCCGAAGCGTCGGGCGGCGAGCACCCGGTCGTCTCCGTACTGCCAGATGGTGCCGACATCGGCGAAGCCCGCCTCGCGCAGCGCCTGCTCGTAGTGGTGCAGACGCGCAGGGCCGTGCTCGCCGTGGCGGTCCTCGAGCACGCCGTCGCGAGCGGCCAGGTGGGCGGCGAACTCGGGGACCTCGGCCACGGCCTCCCACCACTGCTGCCAGTCCTCGTTCTCGTGCACGCCGCAGCGTTCGGCGTCCAGGCCCGCGAGGCGGATGGTGAAGGCGTCGAACAGGGCCTGCTTGGACTCGTGGTAGATGTGGTCGCCGTCGAGGACGAGCCCGCCCGGCGCGGTGTACGCGCCGAGGGACCGCAGAAGCCGCTGCAGGTCAGGGTGCTGCATCCAGTGCAGGGCGGTGGTGGAGACCCAGGCGTGGACGGGTTCGGGAAGCTCGGGGCGGTCGAGCACGTCCGGGGCCCGGAGGTCGGCCTGGACCAGCCGCAGCCGGTCCGGCGCGAGCCCTGCCTCCTCACGAGCGGCGTCGGCCAGCCCGAGCAGGAACGGATCAGCGTCGACGCCGATGATCCGCACCCCGGGGATCCGATCGAGCAGGTGCAGGGCGAGGGACCCGGGGCCGACGCCGAGGTCGACGATCAACGGATCGGGACGCTTGATGTCGAGGGTGAGTGCATCAGTGATCACCTCGAAGCGTTCCGTGCGCCGCGGCAGGTACCGCTGCTGCTGCGCATCCCACCGAGCGCGCCAGCGGCGGGCGATCCGGGGAGGGATCGGCGGCAGGCCGGCGGGGCCGACGGTGAGCGGCGTGGGGTGTTGTGGCGTGGGGTCGTTCGGCGAGGGGGTCATGGCGCTCCGGACTCGATCGCTTGACGGGTCCACCAGACCCGTCCCTACTAAGGTTAGGCAAACCTAAGCCGATGCCCCTCATTTACGCAACTTCGTTCATGCGTAAATGAGGGGCATCCTGCCGCACCCACCCGTCGCCCCTCAGACCCGCCTGCTCCTCCGACGACGCAGCCCCGCCAGCAGCGCCAGCACGAACGCTCCTGCCTGACACAGGACCACGAGCCCGCCGGGTGATGCGTCGGCCCAGAAGCTGATGTAGAGCCCGAGAGCCGAGCAGGCGATCGCCAGCAGCGGCGCGATCACCAGTATCCTGCCGAAGCTGTCAGTGAGCAGACGCGCTGTGGCGCCGGGGATGATCAGCATCGCCACGATGAGCACCACACCGACGACCTGCAGAGCGACCACGGACGTCAGGGCGAGCAGCGCAAGCAGCAGTGCGCCGAGGCGTCTGGGCGACAGCCCGATGGCGTGGGCGTGCCCGGGATCGAAGGCATACAGCACGAGGTCACGTCGACGCAGGAGCAGCACACCGATCACGACGGCCGCCAGCACCACCACCTGTAGCAGGTCGAGGGAGGAGACCCCCAGGACGTTGCCGAAGACGATGTGCGTGAGGTTCGTCTGGCTCGGGGTGATGGAGATGAGGACGAGCCCGATCGAGAACAGGGTGGTGAACACGATGCCGATGGCGGCATCCTCTTTGACTCGGTTCGTGCCCTGGACACATCCGATCAGACCGACGGCGAAGAACCCAGCGATGATGGCCCCTACCGCGAAGGGGGCGCCGACGATATAGGCGATCACCACCCCGGGGAGGACAGCGTGGGAGACGGCGTCCCCCATGAGGGACCATCCGATGAGAACCAGCCAGCAGGACAGCAGCGCACACGCTGCCGCGGCGATGCAGGTCGTGACCAGTGCACGCACCATGAAGTCGTACATCAGCGGCTCAGTGTGCCAGGTCAGCGCGGTCATGCGGCGCCGCCCCCGGTCAGCACGTCCAGCCCGAACGCGGTCGCGAGACGTTCAGGCTCGAGCGCCTCGTGCACCGACCCATGGAACAGGACGGTGCGCAGCAGGAGGACGGCATCATCGGCCAGCTGCGGCAGCGCATGCAGATCGTGCGTGGAGATCAGGATGCTCCGGCCAGATGAGGCCAGCTCCCGCAGCAGACGCACGATCGTGGCCTCACTGCGTTTGTCGACCCCGGCGAAAGGCTCGTCCAGCAGCAGAAGGCTCGCCCCCTGGGCGATGGCACGGGCGAGGAAGGCACGCTTGCGCTGACCACCGGAGAGCTGACCAATCTGCCGGCCGGCCAGATCGGACAGCTCCACCCGCTCGAGCGCCTCGGCCACAGCGGCGCGGTCCGCCGCCCGCGGTCGTCGCGTGAGGCCAAGGGCCCCGTAGCGCCCCATCATCACGACGTCGCGCACGCTAATCGGGAACGTCGGGTCGATGTCCTCGCTCTGCGGCATATAGCCGATGAGACCGTGCGCGCGGGCCGCCGAGACGGAGTGCCCGAGCAGCTCGATCTCCCCCTCATCAGGCCTGACCATGCCGGTGAGGGCCTTGAGGAGGGTGGATTTCCCGGAGCCGTTCATCCCGACCAGACCGGTCACCCGCCCAGGAGCGATGGAGAGTGAGGCGGACTCCAGGGCCAGCACGTCGCCGTAGCGGACGGTGACCCCGCGCGCCGCGATCGCCGGGGCGGAGGGCATGGATTCAGGACTCCTTCCCGGTGAGACCGGCGACGATGACATCGGCGTCGTGGCGGATGAGATCGAGGTAGGTCGGGACCGGACCGCCGGCATCGGACAGGGAGTCCACATACAGGGTTCCGCCGAAGCGCGCACCGCTGTCATGTGCCACCTGCTGCATCGGCTTGTCCGAGACGGTGGACTCGCAGAACACGGCTGGCACCTTGTTCTCCTTCACGAAGGTGGTGGGTCAAGTCCCTGGAAGTGGTGTAGCGATCCTTCGCTGGGAGGGGTCAGGCTGTCAGTGCGGGCAGGGAGCTTGCGGTGACCTCCTCGGTGCTGGTGTCGGGGACGAGGTTGAGGCGGCAGCGGGCGAGGACGTCGAGTCCGAGATAGCGTCGCCCTTCGGCCCATTCGTCGGTCTGTTCGGCCAGGACCGCGCCGACGAGGCGGACGATCGCCTCGNCCTCCTCGGTGCTGGTGTCGGGGACGAGGTTGAGGCGGCAGCGGGCGAGGACGTCGAGTCCGAGATAGCGTCGCCCTTCGGCCCATTCGTCGGTCTGTTCGGCCAGGACCGCGCCGACGAGGCGGACGATCGCCTCGCGGGTGGGGAAGATACCGACGGAGTCGGTGCGGCGTCGGATCTCTTTGTTCAGTCGCTCGGTGGGGTTGTTTGACCAGATCTGCACCCACACGTCCTTGGGGAACGCCGTGAACGCGAGCAGATCAGCACGCGCGGCATCGAGGTGCTCTGCCACGGCCGGGAGCTTCTCGCCGACGTAGTCCAGCAGCCTGTCGAACTGGGCGTTGACCGCTGCTGCATCGGGCTGGTCATAGACGCTGTGCAGCATCGCCTTCACCGCAGGCCACATGCTCTTGGGCGTGACGGCCATGAGGTTCGCGGCGTAGTGGGTGCGGCATCGCTGCCAGGCTGCGCCAGGCAGATGCGCAGCGATCGCCTCAACCAGCCCGGCATGGGCGTCGCTGGTGACCAGGCGGACCCCGGAAAGGCCGCGGGCGACGAGGTCGGCGAAGAACCCGTTCCATGCAGCTGCGGTCTCGGAGGTGGCCACCCGCATGCCGAGGACCTCGCGGTGCCCATCGCCGTTCACGCCGGTCGCGAGCAGGACGACGGCATTGATCACGCGCCCACCTTCGCGGACTTTCATCGTCAGCGCGTCGGCGGAGACGAAGGTGAAGGGGCCGGCCTCGTCCAGGGGGCGGTGGCGGAACTGTTCGACGTGCTCGTCCAACGACGCCGCCATCCTGCTGACCTGCGACTTCGAGAGGCTGTTGATGCCGAGGGTCTTGACGAGCTTGTCCATGCGGCGGGTGGAGACACCGGCGAGGTAGCAGTCCGCGACGACTGTGATCAGGGCTGATTCGGCGCGTTTGCGCCGCTCGAGCAGCCACTCGGGGAAGTAGGTGCCGGTGCGGAGCTTGGGGACGGCGACGTTGATCGTGCCGACGCGGGTGTCGAGGTCGCGGTGACGGTAGCCGTTGCGCTGAGCGGTCCGGTCCGGGCTGGGTCGGCCGTACTCGGCGCCGGTGACGGCATCAGCGTCCGCGGAGAGTAGGGCGTTGATCACGTCCTGCAGCAGGCTGCGCATCAGATCCGGGGACGCTTCGGCCAGGGCTTCACCGAGCAGGCCGTGAGGGTCGACAATATGGGGAGCGGTCATCGTGATGACTCCGTTCGAGGATTCTGTGGAAGGTTGACTCGAAGGATCACACGGTGACCGCGTCCCCGTCCGGGACGATCACAGGGCCACCGCGCTACACCACTATGCGGGACTCAACTTGCACCCGGGGATCGAGTGCGTCCCATTCCTGTCTGGTGGGGCCTGAGAACCCCAGCCGGACGACTGGATCTCGGGCCTTTCGCATGCCTATCCGATAGCTGGTCTTTCCGGCTAGCGCCCGTTGGGGCCGGGACCTTAATAGCTCAAAAGCGGCTGCCCGGGCCGCGGGCGTGATCTCGGGGGTTCCTGCTAATGGCGGCGCCGCACGCAACTGCGAGCAGCAGGACGGGCAGGCTCGGCCGTTCTTCGATCGCGGACGAGAGCGTGTCCGACGAGAGCCGCGCAGCCGGCACCGAGCGACCGGTCGACCCCATGCTCCCGCAGTGAATCACTTGCCAAATACCCCCGGGGGGTATAGAACTGAGGCGAGCAACGATAGTTTCCGCCGCTGCTGCACCCTCTAATCCGAGGAGTACCTCATGAGCCCCGAGACACTTCGACCCCTGCCGATGGCTTCCACCGGCTGTTCCTGCTGCGCCACCGCCCCGGTGGAGGACCGCGCCGCTGCTGAGGCGACTGCGACGTCCGCGGCCGAGACCACGACGTATCCGGTGCGGGGCATGACCTGTGGTCACTGCGCCGACAGCGTGACCACGGCAATCACCGTTCTCGAGGGCGTGGAGGAAGTACGGATCGACCTGGCGCCCGGTGGGATCTCCACCGTGACCGTGGCCGGAGCTGCCGCACCGGCCGCCGTCCGCGCCGCCGTCGCGGAGGCCGGCTACACCGTGGCCGACGCCTGACCCACCCCGGCAACACCCAGCCCCGTCCGGGGCCTTGCGGAAGGGACACCATGAGCACCCCCCACCACCACCGCCACGACCACCCGGTTACCCCCGAACCCGACCACGCCGGGCACGACATGGCCCAGCACGGGCATCACCGCGGCACGGGCCCACACGGCCCGTCGGACGCTCCGCCGGGCGGGGACCGTCATGGCGGCTACGACGCCGAGCAGATGGCGCACGAGGGGCATGCCCTGCCGACCGCCACGCACACCGGCCATGACATGACCGGGCACGGTGAGCACGACATGGCGGGCCACGAGCACCACGACCCGCACGCGGGGCACGACATGTCGGGTCACGGGGGCCATGCGGGTCATGGTGATCACGTGGGGATGTTCCGTCGGCTGTTCTGGATCATGCTCGTCCTTGCTATCCCGACGGTACTGCTGAACGGGATGTTCGCTGACCTGCTCGGCTATGCGCTGCCGGACGCGGCCTGGGTGCCGTGGGTCTCGCCGGTCCTGGGCACGGTCATGTACCTGTGGGGTGGTCGACCGTTCCTGACCGGAGCGATCGAGGAGATCCGGGACCGCAAGCCCGGCATGATGCTCCTGATCGGGATGGCGATCACGGTCGCCTTCGTCTCCTCGCTCGGCGCCAGCCTCGGACTGCTCTCCCACGAGCTCGATTTCTGGTGGGAGCTCGCCCTCCTGATCGTGATCATGCTGCTGGGCCACTGGCTCGAGATGCGCTCCCTCGCGCAGACCTCCTCCGCGCTGGATTCCCTGGCCGCGCTCCTGCCCGACCAGGCCGAGAAGATCGAGGGCGAGGACATCGTCGCGGTTTCCCCGGCCGAGCTGCAGCTCGGAGACGTCGTGATCGTGCGACCCGGTGGCCGGGTCCCGGCCGACGGGGAAGTCGTCGATGGTGGCGCCGACGTCGACGAGTCGATGATCACCGGCGAGTCCAGCCCCGTGCGTCGCGAGATCGGTGATCAGGTCGTCGCCGGCACGGTGGCCACGGACAACGCGCTGCGCGTGCGCGTCACCGCGATCGGTGAGGACACCGCCCTGTCGGGCATCCAGCGCCTGGTCGCCAACGCCCAATCCTCCACGACCCGGGCCCAGCTGCTCGCGGACAGAGCCGCCGGCTGGCTGTTCTGGTACGCGCTGATCGCGGCGATCGTCACCGCGATCGTGTGGACAGTCGTCGGGGTGCCCGAGAGTGCGCTGGTCCGCGCGATCACCGTTCTGGTCATCGCCTGCCCTCATGCGCTGGGTCTGGCGATCCCGCTGGTGGTGTCCATCTCGACCGAGCGGGCCGCGAAGGGCGGCGTCCTGGTCAAGGAGCGTGCCGCCCTGGAGCGGATGCGCACCATCGACACCGTCCTGTTCGACAAGACGGGCACGCTGACTAAGGGCGAGCCCGCCCTGAACCACGTCACCACCGTCGGCACCCTGGGCGAGGACGAGCTGCTCGCGCTGGCCGCCGCGGCCGAGGCCGACAGCGAGCACCCGCTCGCCCGCGCCATCACCGCCGCTGCCGCAGAACGCGGACTCGACGTGCCGCGCGCTACCGAGTTCCAGTCCACCACCGCGGTCGGCGTCAGCGCGACCGTGGACGGGCGCACCGTCCAGGTCGGCGGTCCCAACCTGCTGGCCGAGCACGGTCACCAGCCGCTGCCGGCGACCGGGTCGTGGTCCGCGGACGGAGCGATCGTCCTCCATGTCCTCCTCGACGGGCAGGTCACGGGAGCGATCGGCCTGGCCGACGAAGTGCGCCAGGAATCCCGTGAGGCCGTCGATGCCCTGCACGAGCTGGGAATCCGCGTCGTCATGATCACGGGCGATGCCCAGCCCGTTGCCCGCGCCGTGGCCGGCGAGCTCGGTATCGACCAGGTCTTCGCCCAGGTGCGCCCGGAGCACAAGAGCGAGAAGGTCCTCGAGCTCCAGCACGACGGACGAGCCGTGGCGATGGTCGGCGACGGCGTCAACGATGCCCCCGCCCTCGCGCAGGCCGACGTCGGCATCGCGATCGGTGCCGGCACCGACGTCGCGATCGCCTCCGCCGGCGTGATCCTGGCCTCCGACGATCCCCGCTCGGTACTCTCGGTGATCCAGCTCTCCCGTGCCAGTTACCGCAAGATGAAGCAGAACCTGTGGTGGGCTGCCGGGTACAACATCGCCGCCGTTCCGCTGGCCGCCGGTGTCCTGGCGCCGATCGGATTCGTACTGCCCATGTCGGTCGGCGCGATCCTGATGTCGTTGTCCACTGTCGTTGTGGCCTTGAATGCGCAGATGCTGCGCCGACTGGATCTGACCCCTGCCAAGAGCGCGGCGCGCCTGGCCGGCCGCGAGAGCTCGACCTCGGTGTCGACGACCCAGTCTTCGAGCCGCGCGGGCTCGGCCAGCTCCCGGTCGGACTCGAGCAGGACCTCCACGGCGCCCAGGAACGGAGATCAGACTGGAGCCCATGAGGAGTGAATCGGCTCGAGCTGCAGCGACGGTTCTCGTTGTCGAAGACGAAGTCGCGCTCTCGGACGTCGTGCAGGCATACCTCGTGAAGGCCGGCTACGCCACGAGAAGCGCGCGAAGCGGTCCGGAGGCGGTGGAGGTAGCCCGCGCCTTGTCACCGGACGTGATCATCCTCGATCTCGGCCTGCCTGGCCTCGATGGCTTGGAGGTGATGAGGAGGATCCGCGCCTTCTCCGACTGCTACGTGCTGATCACGACGGCGCGATCAGAGGAGGTTGATCGCCTGGTGGGCCTGTCGGTGGGTGCGGATGACTACCTCACCAAACCGTTCAGCGTGCGTGAACTTGTCGCCCGGGTCCAGGCCGTGCTGCGGCGGCCCCGCGGCGAGCCCGGGACCGCTCCTTCGGGCACCGTGCGCGCATTCGGAGAGCTTGAGCTCGATACGGCCGCCCAGGAGGTGCGGCTCGCTGGCCAACCAGTCCCGCTGACCCCCACCGAAAGGGGACTGCTTATGACCCTGGCCCGTCGGCCGGGCCAGGTCTTCAGCCGCCACCAGCTGATGGAAGCCGTCTGGGGTGATACCTGGATCGGAGATGACCATCTCGTCGATGTGCATATTGCCAACCTGCGACGAAAACTGGACGAGACAGCGGGTTCGGCACGGTATGTCACCACGGTCCGCGGTATCGGGTACCGGATGGGGAAGGGGTGACGGCGTGACTGATCCCCGCTCATCGGCCAGAACGATCCGCCCCGGCACGAGCCTCGCCTCACGTTTGATGATCGGCCAGCTCATCGTGCTGTGTGTGTGCCGGCGCCGTCAGCATCACCGCTCTGACGGTGATGATCGGACCCGCCGTCTTCCACTATCACCTGCTCCAGACTGCTCTTCCGGTGGGCAGTGCTGAGATTCTGCATATCGAGCGCGCCTACCGTGACGCCCTCGCCCTCGCCCTCGGGGTCGGACTGGTGGTCTCCCTCCTAGCGGCAGGCCTGGTCTCCTGGAGACTGGCGCGACGACTCCGGCAGACACTCCACCGCCTCACCCTGGCCGTGGACGAACTCTCCCGAGGCCACTACTCCACTCGGGTGCCCGCCCTCGGCGCGGGAACCGAGCTGGACTCTCTGGCCGCCACGCTCAACGACATGGCTGCACGCCTAGATGCCGTCGAAGAGAATCGCCGCCGGCTGCTCTCTGACCTCGCCCACGAGCTACGTACTCCCATTGCTACTCTCTCGGCACATCACGAGGCGATGGCTGATGGTGTCATCGAGCCGGAGGCGGCCATGCCCATCCTTGCCGGTCAGACCATACGCCTGTCCCGGCTGGCCGACGACATCAGCGAGGTGTCCCGTGCCGAAGAGGGACAGCTCCCGGTGGAACTGCGGCCCACGTCGGTCCGCGACCTGCTGGACTCAACACTCCAGGAATGGGAGGAGAGGTTTGAGGCAGCGGGTGTGGCATTGCGACGAGATTTCGTTATGCGCCGCTCCCCGATCATTCACGCCGACCCGGACCGCCTCGCCCAGGTACTCGGAAACCTCCTGAGCAATGCCCTGCGGCACACCTCGCCCGGGGGCGCCGTCACTCTCTCAGCGCTCACCACCGGCGACGTGGTGGAGATCGCGGTGTCCGACGACGGTGAGGGTTTCACCGCGCGTGACCAGGCGCGGCTGTTCGAACGCTTCTTCCGCGCCGACAGCGCTCGCACCCGCGAAAACTCCGGCTCGGGAATCGGCTTGACGATCAGTCGTGCCCTCGTGGATGCGCACGGCGGGACCATGGCTGCCGCCAGTGAGGGGCCCGGGCGGGGAGCCGTCTTCACCATCCGGCTTCCTCGAGCGACCGTTGAACGCTGATCCTCGAGAGCAGCACCCTTAGACGATCGTGGTGAAGGTGCCGATCTGGACCTGCAGGAGCGCCATCCACTGCTCCCACACCCCGGAGACCAACAGCAGCCCGATGGTGATCAGGACGGACCCGCCGACGATCTGAAGCGTGCGGCGATGCCGGGACAGCATCTTGGAGATTCCTAGGGCGCGCCGGAACACGAGGGCGAAGAGGATGAACGTGATCCCGAGCAGCGGGGCGCCGGTAAGTCCGGCATCGGGGCGCTTCCGGATCCGTTTCTCACCGGACAGGCGGGGGAAGATTCCCACGAACACCAGGCCCATGAGGATCACCAGCACTCCGGAGATCCGATTGATCGCGCTGGTGTACTGGATCACCAATGACCCGAGTTCACCGACGAATCCTCCGATGACCAGGAATACCGCAGTGAACCCGGCGACGAACAGCACAGCGCCGGTGACCAGGCGCCATGGCCGTTCCCCGGGATCGCCGGTGCGGGGCAGCCCGGCGCTTCCTCCGGTGAGCCCGGTGATGTATCCGAGGTAGCCGGGGACCACCGGAAGCACGCACGGCGAGAGGAACGCGACCAGACCGGCCACCATCGACAGCAGCAGGGCTGCGGCCAGGGATCCGCTCAGCACGGTGGTGCGAACAGTTCACCCATCAGGCGGCCTCCGCTAGCACGGCATCCAAGAGGCTCTCTAGGGTGCTCTGATCGGCTGCGCCCGCGATCCGGGCGGCTACTCGTCCTTCAGCATCGAGAATCAAAGTCGTGGGGCGGCGTTGGGCGAGACGCTGCCGTCCATGGACGCGATCACCGCCCCGTCGGTGTCGGGGATCGAGGGGTAGGTGATGCCGAAGGTCTCCTCGAACGCGGCGGCGGGCCCGGCCTTGTCGCGCGTGTTCACGCCCACGAATTCCACTCCCAGGGCGCTGTACTCGGAGTGCACGGCCTTCAGCGCCGGTGCTTCGACCCGGCACGGCGGACACGACGCATACCAGACGTTGATCAGCAAGGGTGCACCGCGCAGCGCCGTGGAGTTGAAGTCGTCGCCGTCGTAGGTGGTTCCCCGAATCTCCAGAGGATCGGCGCGTCCCTCCGGGGAATCTCGACGACGCCACCATCGCCGGAGACGTACCCGGCGTTCGCCTCGCGGCGTCCGAAGAACTGCTGCACGCCGCAAGAAGAGGCGCGAGGACGAGCAGGCTCCTGCCCAGTCGGAGCGTGGTCCGACGACTCAGGCGTGATGTCACGCTCCGCCCAGTTGGGCCGACCACCGAATGCCAGAAGGCGGACCGGGTGCTTCGCCTGCTCACGTCAGCTGGAGACTAGTCAGACAGGTCAGATCATCCTCCGCCTGGGTCGAGATGGACGCGGTCCCCGTGTAGTCCTCGAGGGTGCACGTGAGCTCCGCGGTGATCCCGCGCGGTAGCCAGAGACCGAGGAACCCGTTGTCGTGCGTGGTGTGAGTGCCGTCCTCAAGGACCTCGCCCGAGCTGCTGTCGACCACGCTCACGGAGATCTCGCGGTTGCGCAGTTCTCCAAGGCACGTGGTCAGGCTGTGGAAGGCGCACTCGTGGGTGGTCTCGACAAACGGGGCCACCGACAAGTAGAACTGGTCCTCGGGAAGGGGCAACTCGGCCTCGCGCCCTGCATCGTCACTGAGCTGAAGGGATCTCGCGGTGACGCTGGCGATCAGGTTCTGCGGTCGCTCAGCCACCGGGAGCGCTTCAAGCTGGTCGATGATCTCCTGTGCGTCGGCGTCAGCGAACCCATGTTCCCGGAGCAGGTCCTCACCTCCCGTGACGGGAGCGTCCTCAGCTCCGCGGGTCCCACAGCCAGCGACCACGAACGGGAGCAGTCCGACACCGATCAAGAGTGATCGTCGGTGCAGCTGGCCGGTCCCGCGGCGGGATCCACCGCCGGAGGGACCCAACGCGCTATGCGGTCTTGCCGGGGAGTTCACTGGAGGGCCTCGATCTCGCTCTCGACGACCCACTTGTGGTTCGTCATCATCATCCCGTCGGCTTCGTAATCGACCATGTACACGGTCTCCTCGGTGGCACTGTCGATGGTGGCCTCAGCACCCTCCATACCCGCCATGTGATCGGCGGTGATCACCACCTCGGTGCCCTCCGCCAGCGGTGCCTCGCCCGGGTCCTCGAGCTCCTCGTGAACCACCCACTTGTGGTCAGTGACCGGCTCACCGCCATCGGTCGGCGTGAAGCTGACCGAGTAGGTCGTGGTGTCGAAGGCGCCCGAGATCGTCGCCGTCGCCCCCTCCATGCCCTCCATGTGGTCCGCCGTGAGCGTCACCTCCGTGCCGACCGGGAACTCGGGATCCTCCGCAGACGCCATACCTTCGGGCGCAGGGCCGCCATCCATCGGGTGCTCCATGCCGCCGTGGCTGCCTCCATCGGACGCCTCCAACGCTTCTGACTCGCCCGGCGTCTGACTCTCCTCAGACCCGCTGTCGGTGCAGCCGGCAAGCACAATCGCACCGGTGACGACGACGGCCGCGAGACGGCCGAGAGAGCGACGAGAACGCATGATTTCTCCTAGTCAGGGGATGCTTTGTACCAGCCTATGACCCCTAGATCAAGGTCTCCTCAAGGTCAGATCTTGACTTCTTGAGCACAACGTTGACCAGTCATTCCGCATTGCCTCCAAACGAGTGGGTCAGCTCGGCGACCTCAGCCTCCAGCTGTTCCTCTCGGGAGGATGGTCCGGACCTGCCGTCCACCAGGGCGGCCTTGCTGGCTTCCAGGAACTCGGCCTTCCACCGTCCGATGGACTGCTCACTGACTTTCTCCTTGCGTGCCGCTTCGGCGATGGACATCTCGCCGGCCAGCACGCTCAGCACTATCCGGGTCTTCTCCGCCGGAATCGAGGGTGGTCTACCCGTGTCTGACTCTCCTTCAGGACCTACATAACGGCCCTGCCACTAAGTCTGACGCGCGACAGTCTCTCTGCCCGAAGCCTCGAGCAACAGGACAACTCCCACAATGACTGGACCTACAAAAGGGGGTCAGGCCACCTCGACGAGGATCTCGTCCCGAACGCTACGCGCGGAGGCCGGCCTGACCTTGGAGGCGCGGTATCCGCGGGAGGTGATGAACCCACATTCTGTCGCACCGAGGATGCGACAGATGGCCTCGACCCCGAACTGCTCGCGATGCATATCGATGAACGCGATCATTTCGTTGTGGGGCGGTCGAGTTCCGCTGCGAAAAACGCAGAGGCGGCTTTCAGGATCTCGTGAGCGCGCCGGGCTTCGGCAAGCTCACGCTTGAGCCGACGATTCTCCTCCTCGAGCGGCTCTCCCGGGCCGGCTGGTTCGGTGGGGCCGTAGCGGTTGCGCCAGATCCGTAGCGTCTCCTCGCCGACACCGAGCTGCGGGGCGACCGCACGGATCGATGCTGCACGGGGACCGCCCTCGCGGGCTTGACGGTCGTAGACCATCCGCACGGCGCGGTCACGCAGCTGAGGACTGAACTTCTTGGGCATGCTCCGATTCTCCTTGCTGAGACTCGGAACGAAACCCTGGACGCCTCACTCCCCCACCGTGCTGCTTGCTCCTGCTGGGAGCGGCCGAGGGCGGATTCCTGACGGAGGACACCGCGGTGGCCATCGGCCTGGCCCTCCTGCTCGCGATCGTGGCGGCCGGCGTGCTGATCGCCATGCTCCGCGGCGCGAGGATGCGTGCCTTCGAGGACATCGAGCAGGGCGAGGTCACGGCGACCAGCGCCGTGAGGCGGTATGCCGGGCAGCTGCGCTCCGCCGGTAGCAGCACATGGAACAAGGCAGCGGCACTGGCGCTGTTCATCCTCTCGCCGCTGTGCGTGTTCCTGCCCGCACTCCTGGCCGAGGAGAGGACGCGGACCGACGCCGGAGGGCCGACGCTGCTGGGTGCGGATCAGCTGATCCTGTTCGGGGCCGCCGGCACCCTGGCCGTGATCGCGCTGGGCCTGTTCTGCTGGATCGCCCCGAACGCCGGCGGACGCGCCGCCGAGCACCTGCACCCCGCGCATGACCCCCAGGACGACCTCGACCACAGCAGGAGCACTGCCATCCGGGTCGTCGCCGCGCTGTGGTGGTCCATCACGCTCGCCGTCTTCCTGATCTGGGGCCTGGGGTTCAACGGCTGGGGCCAGGCATGGGCGGTGTGGCCGGTCTCCGCGGTCCTCTACGGTGGTCTGTGGGCGCTGAACAGCGCACTCAACCGTG
Organism: Brachybacterium timonense; assembly: GCF_900258505.1. Lineage (GTDB taxonomy): Bacteria > Actinomycetota > Actinomycetes > Actinomycetales > Dermabacteraceae > Brachybacterium > Brachybacterium timonense. Next base: position 420,518 of record NZ_LT984895.1, on the reverse strand, counting down.
ACACCGAGCAGGCCCGCGGCAGCGCCGCCCGCTGACCGAGCGGGGTGGACCCCGCCGGCGCGGAAGTCAACGGCGAAGCCCCGCTGACGCATCCGCCGCACCGCCGGCACCAGCGCATGCTTCTCGGTGGCCTCTCCCTCGCTGAACACCACATCCAGCCAGTAGGTGGCGATCATCCTCCCGGCGATCTGCGGGCTGCTGCTCACCACCTTCGAGTCGATGCTGAAGACGAGCACGACCATCGGCGAGACCTGCCCCGTGGCCGCGCACGCCGTACCATCCCTGCACAGCGGGCGCCTGCCTCCAGGGGACACCTCCCCATCGTCGTCCAGGCCACCGCCTGTTTGAATGGTGAAGAGACGACGAGGGGGAGACGATGACGTTCTATGGGGCGAACACCGACCAACTGATCGAGCAGGCCCGCGCCTCCCAGCGCAACGGTGAGCTGGCGCTCAGCACGATGGAGCGCATGCAGGGACTCGTCGCCGGTGTCACCTGGCGCGGCCCGGACGCCGACCAGTTCCAGGACGCCTTCCGGAGTGTCTGCGAGCAGTGGAACACCGCCGTGGACGCGCTGCACAGCTCCGCCGAGATCCTCGCGACGAACGCGGCCGAGCAGGACGCCGTCTCCGACCCGAACGGGCACGTCGACTCCGGCCGCTACGACGGTCTCGTCGGCGGAGAGTTCATCGACTGGAGCGACATCATCAACGGGGGCGAACGCATCTCCGATCTCTGGAGGGACCCGGTCCGTGCCGGCAACCCGGAGAACATCCTGGGTGCCCGGTACACAGATGAGCATCCCGACTGGGATCCCTCGAGCATCGACACTTCCAAGAAAGCGATCATGGAAGAGGTCATGGACCAGGGGGGCACTCGGCGACTGCTGGTTCCTCGCAGGCCTGATGGCTGTCCAACAGACCGACCCGAAGCTGCTGTCCGACAACATCACCCCCAAAGGCAGCCCGCCAGGTTCCGACGGATGGACCGTACGGCTCTACGTCGACGGCGAGTGGAGGGACATCTCCGTCGCCCCGTCGGACCTCGGGGTCAACGGCGCTCGGAATGCGAAAAACGGCGAACCGGGAGTGCTGTCCATCTACGAGCAGGCCATGATCAACTCCGTGGACGGCCGCGCATCCGCCGTCTCCGCGGACACCCCCGCCAAAGGTCTCGAGATCATCACCGGTCAGCGCGCCCGTGAGTCGGACACCCTCGGGCAGCCGTCCTTCGAGGAGTTCAAGCAGGCGATCGACGAGGGCCGGCCCGTCACCGTCATGACCGACCCGATCAAGCCGATCGGCCCCAACAGCAGCGAGCTCGTCAGCGCCCACGTCTACCACGTCTCCGGCTACGACGAGAGCACCGGCGAGATCATCCTGACCAACCCGCACGGCCCGGGCCCCGGTGACAGACCCGCCCCCGGCTACGAGGTTCGGGTGAAGCCTGACGACCCGGGGTTCCCCTTCGACATCTTCATGACCGGTATCGGAGAGGGTTGATATGCACGGCACCCACCCGATCATGCAGGCAGGGCGCCTCGTCGACGACGACGTCTCCATCACGGTGGTCAGCACCGTCGACGACGGCTCCGGCCCCGTCGCCGAACTGTGGTTCACCACATCGGACGCCCCGCAGATGTGCCGCGTGGAGCTGCGCATCGGCGAATGGTGCATGCTCGGAGGCGCCCACCGCATGGCCGCCCGCGACGTGATCGCCTCCACCCGCGTACGACGCGGCGCTGTCGTCCTGGAGATCGAGGAGATCGACGCCGCCGATGAGTGACCGCGCCCGCCTCCCCCGCCGCACCCTGCTCGCCGCGCTCCCCCTGGCCACGCTCACCGGCTGCGGCCTGCGCACCGAGCCGATCGACGCCGCCGACGCCGTGGCCCACTACACCCAGGTGGTCGACGCCCTCATGGCCGCGATGGACACCGTGCGCGATCTGGACTGGGAGGGTGGCGCGACCGCCCTGCAGCCCGTCGAGCCCTGTGCGGAGAAGTACCACCCAGGCCGCTGGGAGGCGGACTCCAGCCTCTACCCGGAGTCCGGTCAGGGCATGGACTGGGAGCCCTGGACCGCAGCGCTCGATCCGGTGCTCGAGGAATGGAGCTTCTCCCCGCTCGGCAGGGAGAAGCGCAAGGGCGCCTGGCTGGTCCGACACGCCACCGACCAGCACGGCGCCGAGTTCGAACTCGCCGACCAGGGGATCTTCAGCATCACCGGCGCGCGGCTGAACGGCAGCGACTGCGGCTGAGCGGTCTCAGCTGACCAGGGCATCGCCCCAGGTCAGCAGTCCACGACGATCTCGTGAAGCGCGACCTCTCCGCCGATAGCATCGACGAACTGTGGCTGACCGACATCACGGAGCACCGGACTGATGAGGGCAGGCTCTACCTCTGCGCGCGAGACGCGTGCGATTCATGCGCCGGCACCCCTATAGCTCGTCCCTGCGAGACTCCCTCGCTGAACGGACCCCGGGCCCCTGACTTTCGTCGTGGGACGCACGGCGAGCACCGCACTAGCGTGGCCCCGACGTCGATCACCATCCCGACCGCCATCCCGGAAGGCCCCCACCGTGACCTTCGCTTCCGCTCCCGCCCCGCCGACGACACCGCCGCCGTCGGCCCGCCGCATCGAGCAACGCCGCCGCCACAACCCCCGGCGCCGCAGGAACGCCCGATGCCACCGTGTCTGCCGCGCCTGCTGTGCCGGCCCGCTCCCTCGCCCCCGACATCGCCCGCGGGTTGATGCTCGCGCTGATCGCCATCGCGAACGTCTCGTGGTACCTGTGGCGCTCGACGGAGTCGGTCGACGGTCATCGAGCGCTCCACGAAGCCGCCGATGCACTCCCGGGCGTGTTCGTCCACGATCGAGCAGATCGTGATCAATCATCCGTGCGCATCGGCGTCGAACTGGAAGTCCACCGCCCACACCACGTTCGGCGCGTCGACGGTCGAGGACCCGACGCGCTTGCACGGCACGTCATCCGTTCGCTCACCCGCACCTGCGCTAGAGGTGATCAACGGCGGCGCGGCGCCTGTGCGGGCTGAGAAGTTTCCCTCAGCCAGCTCCTTGAGCACGGCCTTCGCCAGCTCCGCTTCCGCCAGCAGACGCATCAGGGTCACGTTGTGCTTCTCCAACTCCTTCAAGCGCTTTGCGTCGTCGGCCTTCAGTCCGCCGTACTGGTTCCGCCACCGGTAGTACGTCTGCTCGCACACCCCAGCTCCCGACACACCGCGGCGATGTCGCTGCCGTCGGCGAGCATCCTGTCGGCCTACCCAAGCTGACGGACAACCTGCTCCAGAGTGTGACGCTTCCTGCTGTTCGACATGATCTGACCAGTCTCCCTGCCCACGACCGCAGGCAACGGGACAACTCTCATAACGACTGGACCTACGAAACGGGGTCAGCCCAGGCTGAGAAGCAGAGTGGTTGGCCTCAGCGTGTGTGCGTCTCTGTCAACTGACGCTCGTCCGAAGGAGTGCTCTCATGTCTGAGATTCTCACCAGCCTTCCGCTGGCCATCCCGTTCCTTTCTCTTGCCTTCATTGCCGGAGTAGCGGTAGAGCGCTACCGCGCGAAACGCACCGAGGACCGGGATGGGCATCACGCGCCGAAGTAAGCGCCGGGTGGCAGGTGAGCTCGGGGCCTCACCCGCTGAACCCACCGGTCCCCGCCATGTCTTGGAAACGCGAGTAGTGGCCTTCGAACGCGACGGGGATCGTCTTGGTGGCGCCGTTGCGGTGCTTGGCCACGATCAGGTCCGCCTCGCCCGCGCGGGCGGACTCCTTCTCGTAGTAGTCCTCGCGATGGATCAGCACGATGAGGTCAGCATCCTGCTCGATCGAGCCGGACTCGCGCAGGTCACTCATCATCGGCTTCTTGTCCTGGCGCTGCTCGTTGCCACGGTTCAGCTGCGAAATGGCGATCACCGGCACCTCCAGCTCCTTGGCCAGCAGCTTCAGGGCACGCGAGAACTCGGACACCTCCTGCTGACGGGACTCGACGCGTTTGCCCGAGCTCATCAGCTGCAGGTAGTCGATCACCACGAGCTTTAGGTCGTGCTTCTGCTTCAGGCGCCGACACTTCGCGCGGATCTCCATCAGGGACATATTCGCCGAGTCATCCATGAACAGCGGCGCATCGGCGATCCGGGACATGGCCCGCGCCATCGCCTGCCAGTCACGGTCATCCATGGAACCGTCACGCATCCGGTTCATCGGCACCTTCGCTTCCGCTGCGAGCAGACGCATCGTGATCTCGTGCTTGTCCATCTCTAAAGAGAAGATGACCGAGGTCTGGCCGTTGTGCACCGACGCGGAGCGCAGCACATCCATGCCGAGCGTTGTCTTGCCCATCGCGGGGCGGCCCGCGAAGATCACCATCTGGCCTGGATGCAGACCCTGGGTGAGCTCGTCGAACTCCGCGAAGCCCGTGGGGATTCCCGTGACCTGGCCGCCACGATTCTGGGTGGCCTCGATCTGGTTGATCGTGCCTTCGATCACCTCGCCCAGCGGCACGAAGTCCTCAGCCTGCCCACGCTCGGTGACGGCGTACACCTGCGCCTGTGCCTCGTTGATGACCTCCTCGATCTCACCTCCGTCGGCGGCATAGCCGAGCTGGACGATACGCGTACCGGCCTCCACCAGGCGCCGCAGGGTGGCGCGCTCGACCACGATGTCTGCGTAGTACCCGGCGTTCGCGGCGGTGGGGACCATGTCGATGAGGTCCGCCAGATAGGCGCCGCCACCCACCCGCTGCAGCTCACCGCGCTTGGTGAGCTCATCGGAGACCGTCACCAGGTCGGCCGGTTCACCGCGGCCATACAGGTCGATGATCGCCTCATAGATGAGCTCGTGGGCGGGACGGTAGAAGTCGATGCCGCGCACCTTCTCCACCACATCCGCGATGGCGTCCTTGGACAGCATCATGCCGCCCAGCACGCCGCGTTCCGCGTTGAGGTCCTGCGGCGGGGTGCGTTCCAGTGTGCGGTCAGATCCGGCTTCAAAGGCGTCGCTCGTGGTCACCAGGTCAGTGTAAGAAGAGGGGCCGACAAACGCGCCGGAGCCCAGGGAGCCAACGCCGCGCCTCTGAGGTCCCGCCCTGGGACAGGGAAGGCTCATCGGGGCCAGCGAATGCGCCCGGTACCCTGGTCTGGTGCCGCAGCGCGGGCACCGCTCCGGGACGACCCGGCACGCGCCATCACATCCGGGGACGGCCCCGCTCCAGGAGACTGCCGTGCCGTCCCCCACGCCTGGCCCGCCCTCTGCTCCATCGTCGGCGTCAGCATCGTCCGCCGGATCGTCGGCTTCCAGCCCCGCCCCCGCTCCGGGCGGCGTGCGCTCCGTGCTCACGCGTGATGCGCTGGGCCGGCTCACGCTCGGCTCGGGCGCGGTACTCGCGCTATCCCTGCTCCTGCCACGCGACACGTCCTCGCTGCCGATCGGGCTCGTGCTTGCGCTATTGGCCGGGATCGTCGGCATCATTCTGGTGTGCGCCTTCGGCGTGGTGCACCAAGCCGAGCAGCTCGCCGCCCGACTCGGCGACCCGTACGGCACGCTCGTGCTCACCATCTCCATCGGTGCGATCGAAGTGGCGCTGATCGCCGCCATGATGCTCGACCCTGGGGATCACACGACAATCGCACGCGACTCGATCATGGCGGTCACCATGATCATCCTGAACCTGGTGGTGGGGCTCAGCCTGCTGCTGGGCGGGCTGCGGTACGGCGCGCTGGCCGCCAATCGCACCGGCGTGACCACCTACCTGGTGCTCGCAACAACGTTCTGCCTACTCGCTTTCGGCCTGCCGGGGCTGGTGGGCAGTGGCGGCGCCTATACCCCACCCCAGGAGATCGTGGTGGTGGTGCTGACGCTGGGGCTGTATGCGTTCTTCCTGTCGCAGCAGCTCGGGCCGCGGGCCAGCGACTTCCAGGAAGTCGCCGTCGGATCGGCCGACGGGCATGCCTGCGCGGGAATGCGCAGCGCACAGGCACGCGGCGGCAGCGCCGAGGCAGAGGCTGCTGGCACCAGGGCAGGAGCCCGCGACACCGAGACCACGGCCAGCTCGGACCACGCACTACCGCAACCCTGGTCAGAACACCGCACCGAGATCTTGCTGCGCACCGCTGTGCTGATCGCGACCGTGCTGCCGATCGTCCTCATGGGGCATGCCATGGCGGCACTTGTCGACGACGTGCTCGAACGCTCAGGTGCCCCCGTGGCGCTCGCCGGTGTGCTCGTGGCGATGATCGTGTTCACACCGGAGACGCTGACCTCGCTGCGCGCCGCCCTCGACGGGGAGACGCAACGGGTGGTGAACCTGTGCCACGGCGCCATGGTGGGAACCACCGGCACCACCATTCCCGTGGTTCTGCTGATCTCTGCTCTGACCGGTCAGCATGTTGTGTTCGCTGAGTCCGCCGTAAACCTCAGTCTGCTCGCGGTGACACTCGCCGTCTCGGCGCTGACCTTCCTGGGGCCACGCGCCACCGCCGTCCACGGGGCGGTGCATCTGGGACTGTTCGCTACATATGCGCTGACGCTGTTCGCGTGAGTCAGAGCGACAGCTCCCTCACATATTCATGCACAGCCTTTGCATCGTCATGAGAAGAAGAGGACAGTGGGGCGGCGTGAACCGCGCCGACCCCGCCCCCGCTGCCTCGAGCGACAACACCCCGTCGCCCGACGCCGCCACGTCCTCCCACGACGCCAGCCCGTCGCAGTCCGCTACGCAACCGACCGACGAGCACAACCCCACCGGCCGCACGTTCTTCGGCCACCCGGCGCCACTGGCGAACCTGTTCTTCGTCGAGACATGGGAGCGCTTCAGCTTCTACGGGATGCAGGGCATCCTCGCGATCTACATGTACTACGCCATGACCAACGGTGGTCTGGGGATCGACCGGACCGTCGCCACCGGCATCGTGGGCGGCTACGGCGGTTCGGTGTACCTGTTCTCGATCCTGGGCGCGATCGTCTCCGACCGCATTCTGGGCGCAGAGAAGACCACGTTCTACTCCGGCGTGCTGATCATGCTGGGCCACATTGCCCTAGCCCTCGTACCGGGCGTGCCCGGCCTGGCCGTGGGCCTGGTCCTGGTGGCGATCGGCTCCGGTGGCTTGAAATCCACGGTCTCGACCCTGGTGGGCACGCTGTACGACCGCAACGATCCGCGTCGCGATGCGGGTTTCTCCATCTTCTACATGGGTGTGAACATCGGCGGCCTGCTCGGCCCCCTTCTCACCGGCGTCGCGCAGAAGGAGCTGGGCTTCCACTTCGGCTTCGGCCTGGCCGCGATCGGCATGGCCGTCGGCCTCGTGCAGTACATGCTCACCCGCAAGAACCTGCCTGAGCACGCCCACGGTGTGCCCAACCCCGTGGATCGTTCCACCCTGCTGCGCTGGGGACTGGCACTGCTCGTGGCCATCGCCGTGTTCGCGCTGCTGGTGGTCACCGGCGTGGTGAGCTCCGGCAATCTCGCCGACGTGGTGGCGCTGCTCGCGATCGCCTCCGCCGTGGTGATCTTCGTGTTCCTGCTGACCAACAAGCAGGTGGACAGCGACGAGCGCTCCCGCGTGGTCTCCTTCATCCCGCTGTTCCTGGGCACCGCCGCGTTCATGGCACTGTTCCAGCAGCAGTTCACGGTGCTCGCCGTCTACTCCGATCAGCGTCTGGACCGCGTGATCAACATCTTCGGCTTGGTGCAGTGGGAGATGCCGGTGAGCTGGGCACAGTCTTTCAACCCGTTCTTCATCATCGTGTTCGCGCCTGTGTTCGCCTGGATGTGGACCAAGCTCGGGTCACGCAATCCGATCACGCCGGTCAAGTTCGGCATCGGCATCATCTTGATGGGCTCGGCCTTCCTGCTGTTCCTGCCGATGGCGGGGGTCGCGTCCGTGCCGGTGCTGTGGGTGGCGCTGATCATGCTGGTGGCCACCTGGGGTGAGCTGTCGCTCTCGCCCGTCGGCCTTTCGCTGGCCACCCGGCTCGCACCGGAGCGATTCCCGGTGCTGATGATGGCGTTGTTCAACCTGTCACTTGCCCTGGGCACCGCGCTGTCTGGCACGCTGTCGGGCTTCTACTCCGAGGAGTCCGAGACCGCCTACTTCGGCACCCTGGGCGCTGTCACGATCGGCATCGGCGTGCTGATGCTGCTGATTGCGAAGCCCATCTCGAAGGGCATGCGCGGGGTGCGCTGAGGCTGGTCCCAGCTACCGCCTTGTGAGTGGTGAGGCAGGACTGGAGCCGTGAGCGCTCAGATCCTCCTGAACTCCGGCGATAGCGCCTCCACGCCAGTCTCACGGTCTCTATCGGTAGACCTCGGGGATCCGACTGATGCCGGCGTACCAGTCGCCCATTGCCGGATCAATCGCCCTGAGTAGGCGCGCCGGGCTTCGGCAAGCTCACGCTTGAGGCGACGGTTCTCCTCCTCGAGCGGCTCCCCCGGGCCGGCTGGTTCGGTGGGGCCGTAACGGTTGCACCAGATCCGCAGCGTCTCGGTGCCGACACCGAGCTGCGGGGCGACCGCACGAATCGATGCTGCGCGCGGACCGCCCTCGCGGGCCTGACGGTCGTAGACCATACGCACCGCACGCTCACGCAGCTGAGGACTGAACTGGCTCTTCACGAACGAGGGTGTAGGTGGGGTCTGAAGCCTCCGGCTTCGAGCAGGCTGCGCGCGACGTAGTTCGTGAGGTTCCTGAAGCCGAGCGCGGAGCCGCGGAGGTGTTCGAGTCGGCCGTTGATCGCCTCTGTTGGCCCGTTCGATGTGCCGGGGCGATCGAAGAACGCGAGGATGTCGGTGGCACGCTGGCCCATGGTGCGGCCGAGCCGGCGGATCTCTACGAGCGCGGCGGGGACGCCGGTGGTGATCGCATCGATCGCGGCGTGCATCATCTGTTTGGCCTTCTTCTTGTCGGGTTCCCGGTAGGCGGCGACGATGCGCTGGTAGATACCCCAGGTCGCTTCGACTTCGACGTGCTCTTCGATCGCGAACACAGCCTCCAGGCGGGCGGTCTGTTTCTCGGTGAGCAGGTCCGCGCCGGTGTGCAGGGTGCGGCGCGCTTTGTAGAGCGGGTCACCGGCGCGGCCGCGATGCCCGACCGTGTCCTGCTGCACTCGGCGTCGGCATTGGTCCAACGTGTCGCCGGCGAGGCGGACAACGTGGAAGGGGTCCATGACCGGGACGGCGTCGGGGAGTTCTTCGGCGGCGGCCGTCTTGAAGCCTGCGAACCCGTCCATCGCGACGACTTCGATCCGCTTGCTCCACTCGGGCGGGCGCGCCGCGAGCCATTGCTTGAACACCGCCTTCGAACGACCCTCGACCATGTCCAGCAGCCGCGCGGGGCCGGTCTTGTCGCGGGCCGGGGTGAGGTCGATGATCACGGTGACGTACGTGTCACCGAGGCGGGTGTGCCGCCAGACGTGCTCGTCGACGCCGATCGTGGTGACCCCGTCGAACCGACCAGGATCGTCGATGAGTCGACGCTTGCCCTCCGCGAGCACCGCAGTGTTCGCGGCGCTCCAGGAAACCCCGAGACCCGCGGCGACACGGGTCACGGAGAGGTGGTCGCTGACGATGCCCCGCAGCGCCCACTCCACGCCAAGGCGGGAGATCTTCGCTCGCGGCGCGGCGGCGCGAGTCATGTCCTGCCGCCACGTCCGTCGGCAATGCGCGCACCGGTAGCGGCGGACCCGGACCAGAAGCGTTGTCGGCCTATGCCCGAACGGCTCATGCGCGAGTCGACGCGTCACCGTGTCCCGCGACACGCCCTCCGCCCCGCACTTCCGACACCAGGGGTCCACCTCGACCGGCCGACACTCGATCATCGCCCGGTCCCGCTCGATCAGCTGGCCGACCGCTTCGAGTCCGAGTTCATCCAGGCGGCAGAACGTCGTCAGGTCAGGGGTCGCGAAAGTAGAGTGGAGCACGTCGAGGTCTTTCGGGATGGCGAGCGTGAAGAACTTCCATCATCCGGGAGACCTCGACCCCTACCCGGCCACCCACGCGCTCACCCGACTACACCCTCGTTCGCGAAGAGCCANGGTCGCGAAAGTAGAGTGGAGCACGTCGAGGTCTTTCGGGATGGCGAGCGTGAAGAACTTCCATCATCCGGGAGACCTCGACCCCTACCCGGCCACCCACGCGCTCACCCGACTACACCCTCGTTCGCGAAGAGCCACTGAACTTCTTGGGCATGCTCCGATTCTCCTAGCTGAGACTCGGACAAAACCCAGGACGCTTCAGATCGGCGCTGCGCGCCGATGGCCGTGGCCCGTCCCAGCCGCGCGTCGTCCCTCCTTGACGGCCGCGACCATGCCACCCCTCGGCCCCTGCTTCCAGCGCGCGTTGTTCCTCTTTCGTCGGAACGCCGGAAGCGATGCAGGGCGGTGGCGCCAGACCATGACGCGCGCACGCGGTATCAGGAAGAGGGGGTGTTGCGCCGCGGTACGAGTGCTACGAGAACCAGGGCAGCGACTGAAAGTAGGACACCCCACCAAAATCCCAGGATTGCGCTAAGTATGGCGGCGACCAAGGCGGGGAGGTACATGGAAATGAACTCCTTCGCCCTCCCCGACTCCATGCGTGCAGAGGCAGCTTGCGAGGCGGCCATTATGCAGATCATTATAGAAAGAGCCCCAAAAGGTGTCGCTTTACATCTCCTTCGACTCGGTGCAGGGTATCACACCCACGGTTCATCTCTCGTGATCCAGGGTGGTTGAAATGAAGAAAAAGATGACGTTCACATTGGTTCCTATCACGCTGCTTGCTGCGACGTGGGCCGGTGTCGGTGCTGCGCAAGCTGACGAGAGCACCAGCCGCAGCATGACGGCCTCGGTAGCGTCGGCAGGCAGCTCTGGCGCGGAGCAGTCCGTCAAGGAGCTGGAAGAGTACGTGCGTGGGACAGTCTCCGTGAGGGCTGAGAAAGTAGCGTACGACCCGACGCGCTGGAAGGGGGGGAGAGGTTAGCACTGAACTGCGGTTATACGTTGCAGAGACGGTCGATGAGCTTAACGCTGAAGGCGCCGCGAAGGGCGCAAAGGATGGGGTTGACCCCATGTCGCTGTCCTACGAGAAGACCTATGAAACAGCGAAAGAGCAGGGGCCTCCCCCGGGACCCAGCAACGGCGCCACGACCATGGAGACCAAGTGGTGGAACGGGCACATCGTTGTCACCGGAGGATTCGTCAAGAACTATCATTTCGATAGTTACGCGACCGCTCAGGTGCAAAAGTGGGCAGGTCTTGGTGGAGGGGCTGGGCTTAGCGCCGGCAAGGCCATTGCGAAGCGGATCGGAATCTCCGCTATCCCTCTGATTGGGCAGGTTCTTACTCTCGTGGCGGCCGGGACGGCGATTTGTACCAACTCTGATGGAACGATGGACATCAAAATGCCAGATTGGCCTCCTGTTGCGTATTGCAACCCGTTTAAGTGATTGCCATCTGCAGCAGATAGGAAACGTCGGGAGGGTCGGGCTGGTTGAGAGCCAGCCTGACCCTCCCGACTCTCTGGATGTTGAAGGGCTGTCGCAGGCGCTCCGCCCTTGCCATCGACAGAGGGGGTCTACCTGCGCCGTTCGATCCAGGTTATTGGCCCAAATGTGTGTATGGCCGGGGTGTGTCGTGGCGGGGTCAGGAGTGTGTTCGGCCGGCCCAGTCGTGTTGGATGCCGTTGCCGTCTTCCCAGTTGTACGCCCCACGCACCGGCGACTTCGGTGATACCCCCGCTGGCCAGGCGCCCGAGCGCATACCCTGGTCCTATGCCGCCCTCCCCCGACGCCATCAGCGCCATCCCCGAACTCATCCCGGCCAGCCGCCACCGCAACCTCACCGATCTGTTCGAGCAGCGCGTGGTATCGAAGCCGAACCATCCCGCCGTGCAGGTCATCGAGGATGGAGCCTGGCGCACCCTGACCGCCCGCGAGCTCCACGCGCAGGCCACCGCCCTTGCGAAGGGCCTGATCGCCGCCGGGATCCGGCCAGGTGACCGGATCGCGATCGTGGGCCCCACCCGGGTCGAGTGGACGCTCGCCGATATCGCCAGCCTGTACGCCGGTGCCGTCGTGGTGCCGATGTTCGACTCAGCACCTGCATCGCAGATGCGGGCAATCATCGCGGACGCCGACGTGCGGGCAGCGGTCGTCGGCACCGTGGAGCTGGCAGCCACCGTGCGCGAGCTCCTTGCCGAGCACCGCGGCGATGATGCCCCCGCGGTGTGGAGCATGGATACACATGAGGGCAGCGATCTCACGGCACTCGCCGCCGCCGGGGCCGACGTGGATGACGCGCTCCTCGAACAGCACCGCTCGGCCGCGGATCTCGATGACCTCGCCACGATCGTCTACACCTCCGGGACGACGGGCCGCCCCAAGGGCGCCCGCATCATCCACCGGAACCTGGTGCACCAGATCCTCAACGTGGGCGAGGCTTACAGCGATGCGCTGCACGAGAACGGTTCGACCGTGCTGTTCCTGCCGCTCGGGCATGTGCTGGCGCGCGCGCTGCAGTGGATGTGTCTGGCCCGCGGCATGCGCTTTGCTCACATCGCTCGCCCGAAGGATGCAGTGGGTGCGCTCACCGAGCTGAAGCCCACCTTCCTCATGGTGGTACCGATGGTGCTGGAGAAGATCCGCCAGAGCGGTGGCGATGCCGCCGAAGAGAAGCGTTTGGGCGGCCCGTGGCGGCAAGCCGCCGAGGTCGCGATCGCCTGGGGGACACGCGGCAGGCCGCGCACTGTGGGGCTGCGCGTCATGCACGCCGTGTACGAGCTGCTGTTCTACCGCAGGTTGCGGGCGGTGCTCGGTGGCAACCTCGAGTACCTCATGTGTGGTGCGGCCCGACTCGACCCGGACACCGCCCGCTTCTTCCTGGGCATCGGCATCCCGCTCGTCGAGGGGTACGGGCTGACCGAGTCGACCGCACCGTTGAGCGGCAACCGCCTGGATGACCTGCGGCCCGGAACCGTCGGCCTGCCCATGCCGGGCATGAGCGTCGCCGTCGATGAGGAGGGCGAGCTGCTGGCCCGCGGCCCCGGTATCTTTGCCGGCTACACCGATCCCGAGGAGAACGAGCAGGCGTTCACCGATGGCTGGTTCCGCACGGGCGATCTCGCCGAGCTCGACGCCGAGGGCCGCATCGTCCTCACCGGCCGCTCCAAGGACGTCGTCATCACCTCCGGCGGGAAGACGATCAACCCGGCCGCCTGGGAAGGCGTGGTGGAGCGCCATCCGGTGGTGGGGCATGCCGTGGTGCTCGGCGATGGGCTGCCGCACCCCGAGGCCGTGATCCTCATCGATGCGGAGCGCGTGGAGGAGTGGGCGAAGGCGGTGACGCCGAACTGGCAGGTGCCACGCCCCAGCGACGTGCTGCAGGAGGTCACGTCGGAGGACGTGCGTGCCTCGATCGCGGAGGCAGTGGAGGCGGCCAATGCGCTCGTGCCGAGCGCTGAGCAGGTGCGTTCCTTCCGTGTGATGCTGACTGATCTGGCGCAGTCCTCGGGCCTGATGACGCCCACCCAGAAGCTGCGACGCACCGCACTCGGGAAGCGGATCGACGAGCTACGCAAGAAGTAGACCGCGCACGCGGTGACTGCCCGGCGGGGCCGTCGGCCGCTTTGGGTGCGGGACGAGCTGCGCGCCGTGGCACCATGCTGGGGTGAGCACGCAGCATCCTCAGCAGTCCGATCAGACCACCGAGCACGATCCCGCACAGAGCTCCGGAACCCCGGCGCCGGAGCATGAGCAGCAGCGCACCCAGCAGGAGCGCGAGGCATTCACCGAAGCCTCCGATGCCCTGCAGCGCCACCGCAGCCCGTCAATGATCTGGGGCGATGAGACCGACGCGGTCAGTGCCGCCCTACAGTGGGCCGCCGCGCACACCACGATCGCCTCCGACCCGAAGGCCACCGCCCGCAGCGCGGAAGCCCTCGCCCGTGACGTCGGGCAGACGATCACGCCGGGCGGTATCGGCTCCGCGCGCGCTATGGAGCTGTACGAGCAGGTACTGCTGCCGGCCACACGCGCCGCCGATGACCCGATGAACCTTGCGTACATTCCCAGCGCCCCCACTCGCGCGGCGGTCGCCTTCGACACGGCGGTCAGTGCCGCGAACGTGTTCGGCGGCCTGTGGGAGACCGGCGCTGGCGCAATCTTCGCGGAGAACCAGGTGCTGCGCTGGCTCGCTGATCTGCTGGGCTGGCCCGCCGACGCTGCCGGTGTGTTCGTCGCGGGCGGAACCAGCGGGAACCTGTCGGCGCTCGCCACGGCGAGGGAGCGGGCCCGGCATGAACAGGGCGGCCGGCCGACGGGCGGATGGGCGCTGGCCTGCGCGTCCACTGCTCACTCCTCGGTGGCCTCCGCCGCGCGGATGCTGGACATGGACGTGGTGACGATCCCGATCGACGAGCACGGGCATCTCACCGGGGAGGCGCTGCGCCCAGCTCTGGAGGCTGATCGCCGGATCTGCGCCGTGGTGGCCTCCGGCGGCACCACCAACGCGGGGATCGTCGACGACATCGCCTCTGTGGTGGAGGCCGCTCACGAGTTCAACGCCTGGGTGCATGTGGACGGAGCCTATGGTGGTGCCGCGCTGCTTGCACCGTCGGCCCGGCACCGCTTCGACGGCATCGAGCAGGCAGACTCCTTCATCGTGGATCCGCACAAGTGGCTGTTCGCGCCGTATGACTGCTGCGCCCTGCTGTACCGGGATCCGCGACCTGCGATGGCGGCGCACGCGCAGCATGCCGCCTATCTCGATCAGATCGACCGCGGCGAGTCGAACCCGTCGGACCTGGCCTCGCATCTCTCGCGCCGCACCCGCGGCCTACCGCTGTGGTACTCCTTGGCCACGCACGGCACCGACCGCTATCGCGATGCCGTGGAGCGCTGCCTGGAGATCGCCCGGCAGGTGGCCCGCGCGATCGATGCGGCCGAGCATCTCGAGCTGCTGTTGGAGCCGGAGCTGAGCGTGGTGGTGTTCCGCAGACCCGGCTGGGATGGTGCCGCTTACTCCCGCTGGTCGCAGCGTCTGGCGAAGGACGGCACGATCCTGTGCGTCCCCACGTCACTGCATGGCGCCCCGGCGCTGCGCCTTGCTTTCCTGAACCCGGATACGGATCCGGAGCTGGTGATCTCGGTGCTGCAGGAGACGATGCAGGCGGCCGACGGTTCCTGAGCCTCCGGACCAGTTGTCTGGTGCGTCAGGTGGCCTGCTCGTCACGGAGGCGCTCGAGCAAAGCGTCCAGCCGTGCGCGCTCGGCGGTGTGATCACCGTCGAGCTCGTCGAGGGCGCGGCGTGCTCGTTCGGCAGCGCGCTGGGCACGCCGGTATTGGCCGTGCTCTGCGAGCAGGTGGGCGTGGTGGTCCTCCAGGTACGCGCTCCAGTAGCGGGCACGGTCCTCATGCCCGTCGGGCACCTGCGCGATCGCCTCGCGCACGGCCCGGCGTCGCTGTGTGTACTCCTGCCAGGCTATGCCCGCGGCCGCATCCGCAGTGTCGCTGTCAGCGTCACCGGTGACGTCGGCATCAGCGCAGGGGTGAGCAGCGCTGGAAGATGCGTCACCATCGATACCCGCGCCGGCATCCGAACGGGTCTGCGCATCGGGGCCGACGGCTGGCTCCGGGCGGAGGGTGAGCGCCAGCATCTGCCCGATGAGGGCATCGACCCGGTGATCCCACAGCACCTGCGCGGGCGCGACCGGCCGCCCGCCGTCGTCACGGGTACGCCGCAGGATCGCGGCGGCTGCGGCGTCGGCACAGGGACGGTCGGCTCGGTCGAGCGCATACCGCATGAGCAGCGCCTGAGCGTTCAGCTCATCGCGCACCAGCTCGGCGCGGCGAGCGGGAGGAGTCGCGAGATCGTCGGCGAGCCAGCGCGCATCACCAGCCACCTGACGCAGCTCGGTGATGGCCTCGTCGCGGTGTCCGGTGGCCTCGTGGATCGCTGCTGCAAGCCGCGCCGCCTCCATCGTGCCTTCCCGGTCACGGTGCGATCGGGCGATTCGTCGCGCCTGTTCAAGCGGCACCATGGCCGCGTCGAAGCGGCCGACGGCGCGGCGCTGTGCGGCCACGACCAGCAACGGTGCGGTCCGTTGGGCTTCCCGCGGCACTCTGCGCTGCAGGGACAGCAGCCGACCGGCCGTGAAAGTAGCCTGCTCGGTGAGCCCCGCGGCCATGAGGGCCCGCAGCAGGTCAGTGATGAGGCCGACGCGGAGCGTCGGATCATCCACCTGGCGCAGACCGAGCAGAGCATCGACGGCGTGATGGGCCGCGAGCGCAGGATGGGTGGCCACCAGGGTGCGGGCGAGCACGCACTGGGCGCTGACCGCGAGGCGCTCTCCGTCTGCCGTGGTCACCTCATCGTCCATGCGTTCGTCGGCCCTCACCTGCCCGTTAGCCGTGGCTCCTTGATCCGCTGGCGCCAGTCCCTGTTCCGCCCGGGCTTCCTCCACCAGC
Organism: Brachybacterium timonense; assembly: GCF_900258505.1. GTDB lineage: Bacteria > Actinomycetota > Actinomycetes > Actinomycetales > Dermabacteraceae > Brachybacterium > Brachybacterium timonense. The sequence continues at coordinate 404,063 of NZ_LT984895.1, read as the reverse complement.
TCGAGCGCATCGAGGGCGTCGGTGACGGCGGCCTGCGGTGCGCCGGCGATCTCGAGCAGCTGGGCGCGCCGCACAAGCAGCTGCGCTGTCGGATCCTCGATGAGGTCGTCGCGGACGCGGGGCGCGGCCTCACGTGCTTGCGTGAGCACCTGTATGTCCGCGGCCAGGTCAGCGCCCGGCTGCGGCAGGTCGACTGCGAGGCCGGCGACCACAGCCTCGCAGTCTGGGCAGATCGCGGACGATTCCCGTCGGTGCCCGCCGGGAGATGGCGCCGACGGGCCGAGCAGCAGCGCACCCAGCACGTGTGCGCTCGCGGCAGCCTGCTGCCGGTATCCCGCTGCTTTGAGGGCGCTCACCAGGGCTGCGAGTGACTCCTGCAGCTCCTCGCGGCCACCCCTGCGGCGGGCGCAGCGCAGTCCGGCGCGGGCGAGCCGCACGCGGTCACGGTCCGTGGTGGGCAGGGATGCGGCACGGTCCAGCTGTCGTTGTGCTTCCGCGAGACGCTCAGCGCTGATCAGGTCGTGGATCCGCGTGGCGGCCTGGGCGGCGGTGCGGGGTGTGGGCAGTGGAAGCTCCGGTGGCCGCAGTGCGAGACGCAGCTGATCCAGGCGCGGACCCTGAGCCGCGCCATGGAGGCCGTCGCCCTCGGGAAGAGCCCATGCCTCAGAAGCCGTCACAGGCCGAAACTACCAAGCGGAGGCTGCCCCCTCACAGCAGCTTCATCACCGCCGTGTTCTGTAGATCCTGCCAGCCACCGCTCCCGGTGTCCCCGTTCTTCTGAGGAGCCCAACGATGACCGTGCTCGAGCACCGCCGGGGAGAACCCACGGGGCTTGCTCTCCGGCGCGAACGGAGCGTCCTCGGCCATACGGTCATGGTAGACGGGCAGGTCAGGGGCCTGTCGCGCCGATTCGCCCGGCCCGTGGCGTCAGTCCCGTCGGCCGCGCGATCGCAGCAGGGCGATGAGACCGCCGCGCTCCTTCAGGGTGCGGCGAGCGCCAGGTGCCTTCTGCGTGCCCCTCCGAGAGTTGCGCGTGCCGCTTGCCTGCTGAGCAGCGTCGGCCGCCGCGACCGCCGACGGTTCCGCGCCGCACGTCTCGCACTGTGTGCGCTGGGCTGCGGCGTCACGTCGAGTCTCCGCCTGCTGGCGGGCCTCGCGTTCGCGTCGGCGCCGCGCTGCACGCTCTTCCTCACGCAGGCGACGCTTCTCCCCCGGCCCTTCGGTGATGCGGTACAGCACAGGCACGATCACAAGCGTCAGCAGCGTGGAGGAGACCAGGCCACCGATCACCACCACAGCCAACGGCTGTGAGATGAAGCCGCTGTTGCCGGTGACACCCAGCGCCATCGGCACCAGCGCGAAGATCGTCGCGGCCGACGTCATGAGGATCGGCCGCAGGCGCTTCTGCGCACCGACCATCAGCGCCTCATCCAGGCCAAGCCCGTTGCGCCGGTACTGGTTCACCAGGTCGATCAGCACGATCGCGTTGGTCACCACAATGCCGATCAGCATCAGCAGGCCGATCATCGACGGCAGGCCGAGCGGCACCCCGGTGAGGATCAGCAGACCGAAAGAACCGGTGGCCGCGAACGGAATCGACACCAGCAGCACGAGCGGCTGCACGAGCGACTTGAAGATCCACACCAGCAGCACATAGGTGAGCATCACCGCCGCGGCGAGCGCGATGTAGAGCTGGCCGAAGGTGTCGTCGATGTCCGCAGCGGTGCCACCGATGGAGGTCTGCACGCCCTCAGGCAGAGTCACCGAGTCGATAGCGGACTCCACATCGGACCGCGCGGCGCGCACGTCATCACCCGACGGGGTGATGGTCACCGTCGCAGTCTCCTGGGCGTCCTGCGTGGCGATCGTCGGACGTTCGAGCACCTCGTCGATGCTCGCCACATCGGTGAGCGGGAATCCGGCGATCTGCAGGTCACGCAGCTGCGCGAAGGTCTCGGGGCGCTCCCCCTGGGTGACGTAGATGTCCAGTTCCGCGTCACCGATCGTGATGGTGCCGATGGCCCCGGGGAATATCTGCTGCGCGACGAGGCCCACCACGGCCTCTTCGGTGAGCCCGCGCTGCGCGGCCGCCTCACGGTCCACGGTGATCCGGGCCGTGGGCTGCTCGCCCTCAAGGTCCGTGGTGACGTCCTTGATAGAAGACGGCGTCGGGTCCAGCTCGGCCATGATGTCGTCCACGGCCTGCTGGCGGTCCTCCGGCGTCGGCCCGGTGACCAGCACGTCCACGGAGTTCCCTCCGGTCATGCCGCCACCGCCCATGGAGTCCTCGATCTCACCGGCCTCGGGCAGGTCCTGCAGCGCCGCCAGCATCTGGTCGGCGAGCGCTCCTTGGTCGGCGTCGGGATCGGTGGTGATCTGGTAGGTGATCTCGTTCTCGGCGCCGCCGAAGCCGAACTGGGAGCCGCCGATCGTGGTCTGGACGGTCTGCACACCGTCGATGTCCTGCAGCGCGTCCTCTCCCTCGGTGGCCTTCGCGGAGGAGTCCTCCAGGCTCGTGCCGGCCGGCAGGGTCTGGGTGAAGGCCGCAATATTCTGGCCGCTGTCGCCCAGGAAGTTCACCTTCATGAGCGGCACCAGGGCGATCGTGCCGGCGAACACCCCCACGGCGAGCAGCACCGTGATGATGCGGTGGCGCAGCACCCAGCCGAGGGCCGGCATGTAGGCGCGGGCGAGCAGGGAGCGCTTCTCCTTCGCTTCGGCGGCATCTGCCACCGCGGCCACAGCCTTCTCATCGTCGGGGTCCAGGTCACGTACGGCCTTCGGCGGGCGCAGGAACCAGTAGGCGAGCACCGGCACGATCGTCAGCGCCACGATCAGCGAGCTCAGCATCGCGATCGCCACGGTGAGGGAGAACGGACGGAACAGCTCACCGGCCATACCGGACACCACCGCGACCGGGAGGAACACGATCACGGTGGCGAGGGTGGAGGCGGTGATCGCGCCGGCCACCTCACGCACCGCATCGGTGATTGCGCGCAGGCGCGGCTTCCCGTAGCTGAGGTGGCGCATGATGTTCTCGATCACCACGATCGAGTCATCCACCACACGGCCGATGGAGATCGTCAGCGCCGCCAGGGTGAGCATGTTCAGCGTGTAACCCGAGACGAGCATCCCCACGAACGCCATCAGCAGCGACAGCGGGATAGAGATCGCGGTGACCACGGTGGGCCGCACGGCGCGCAGGAACAGCAGGATCACGCCGATCGCGAAGATCAGGCCCAGCAGCCCCTCCTCGGCGAGCGCCACAATGGACTCCTGGATGAAGGGCGCCTGGTCGAAGACGACGTCACTGGTGGCGTTACCGCCGATGCCCGGCAGTTCACGGTCGAGGGTGGCGCTGACCGCGTCGGACACATCCACCACGTTGCCGTCGACGGTCGAGTTCACCACCAGCACGAGGGACTCGCGGCCGTTGGTGCGGGAGATCGAGGTGGCGTCCTGCTCGGTCTGCTCCACGGTGGCGACGTCCTCAAGGGTGGTCACCGGCGCGGTGGGGTCCGGTTCTGTGCCCTCCGGTGGTATCAGCACCATCTGCTTCAACGCGTCCACGGACTCCATCGGCACGCCGATGGAGACGTCGAGGCTGCGCTCGCCATCCACCACGGTGCCGCCCGGCACCGACAGTCCGCTGGCATCCAGGGCGGTGGAGATCGCATCGGTGGTAAGGCCCCGCTCGGCAAGCGCCTGCTCATCCGGGGTGATCCGCACGATCTGCTCCGGGGCGCCGACGACAATCACGCCGGAAACCCCGTCGATCCGTTCCAGCTCCGGAACCACGCTCGAGGTCAGGCGCTCCGAGAGCACCGACGGTTCAAGATCCGAGGAGACCGACAGTACGGCGGCGGGAATATCCCCCGTGCCACCGGCAACCACCTCTGGGTCCGCGTCCTCCGGCAGCTCCGAGTCGATGCGATTCAACGCCGCATCAACCTGATTCGAGGCGCGAGCGATATCGGTGCCGTAACTCAGCTCGACGGTGACCATCGACATGCTGGATTGCGAGGTGGAGCTGGTGCCCTCCACGTTCTCCAGACCCCGCACCGCGTTCTCCACCGGCGCGGAGATCCGGTCGCGCACTTGTTGCGGGGAGGAGCCGGGGGCGGTGGTGACCACCCGGATCTGCGGCAACGTCACCGACGGGATCAGCTCTTGGCGCAGGGTCAGCATCGACATGGCACCCAAGATCGAGACAACGACACAGACGAGCGCGATGAAGGACCGGTTGCTGAGGCTCAGGCTGGACAGGCGGTGCATGAAGGCTCCCCGTTGGTTCGGCCGTGGACGGCCGTGGGCGGCGTCGGTTGGGGGCGGGACATCACTGATGCTGCGGACGATCGACGGGCGCCCGACGTGGTCGGCAGTTCCTGATCCCCCAGCGGGAACTCTCTCACAGGCCCCTGACAGTCGTCATCGCCATGTGGGAAGACACCACATGTGGGGACGTCGGGCGGCTGACGTCGACGCTGCAGGGCTCACGCTGCCCACGTCACCCGTGCTGGTGCTGAACCGGGAGGAATCCCCCTCCCGGCTGTTCAGCGCCGCCCTGCTGCTGATCCTCGCGCTCGCGCTGCGTCACCGCGGTGTGCTCCGACGCAGGGCCTGACGCGGCCGGGTCGTCGGTCGTGTCGTCCGCTCACTACCCTGGTCGCATGCCGTTTTTGCCGCCCGATGCTACCTCCTGCCCGCAGAGCCCGTCGCCAAGCCGAAGCGTGTCGGCGTGACGCCCACACCGCCGCAGCCCGGCCCCTCCCTGAACCACCGCATCCTCCAGCTCGCCCTGCCGAGCCTCGGCGCGCTCGTGGCGCAGCCGCTGTTCGTGCTGGTCGATTCGGCATTCGTGGCCCGTGTCGGGACGGTGTCGCTCGCCGGGCTGGGGCTCGCCTCCGTGGTGCTGACCACGGTGGTCGCCCTCTCCGTGTTCCTGGCGTATTCGACCACGGCATCGGTCGCACGCGCCTTCGGAGCGGGGCGAATCCGCGACGCGGTGGCCCGCGGTGTCGATGCGTGTTGGCTGGGGCTCGGCATCGGCGCTGGCGCGCTGCTCGTGCTGCTCGCAACCGGCGACCCGCTGCTGCGGCTGTTCGGGCCCGGACCCGATGTGCTGCGCGAGGCACGCGTCTACCTGTTGATCAGTGCCGTCGGTCTGCCCGCGATGCTCGCGACGCAGGCGGCCACCGGGCTCGTGCGCGGCCTGCAGAAGGCCACCATCCCGCTGATCGTGGCTGGGATCGGTGCAGCACTGAACGTGCCGTTGAACGCCCTGCTGATCTTCGGCCTCAACCTAGGCATCGTCGGCAGCGCCATCGGCACGGTGCTGTGTGAATGGGGCATGGCGTTCGCGCTGCTCACCGTGGTGGCCCGCGGTGCACGTCGACACGGCGTGGGGCTGCGGCCGAAGCTCGCGGCCATCTCGAGCGCCGGTCGGGAATCAGTGCCGATGTTCGTGCGCGCCGTGTCGCTGCGCGTCGTGGCGCTCGTGGGCACCTGGGCGGCCACGGGGCTCGGCGAGGTGCAGCTCGCCGCGCATCAGCTCGCGCTGACCGTCTTCTCCCTGTTCGCTCTCGCCCTCGACGCGCTCGCGATCGCCGGGCAGGCCCTCACCGGCAGCTACCTCGGAGCGGCCGACGCTATCTCCGTGCGGCAGGTGACCTCGCGGCTGATCACGTGGGGCGTCGCGGCCGGCTGCATCACCTCTGTGCTGCTGCTCGGGCTGGCCTATGCGGCGCCGAGCCTGTTCTCCCCCGACCCGGCCGTGCAGGAGAACCTGCAAGTGGCCTTGTGGGTGCTGGCTCTGTGCCAGCCGGTGGCCGGGTACGTGTTCGTACTCGACGGTGTGCTGATGGGCGCCGGTGACGCCCCGTACCTGGCGCGGGCCGTCCTCGTGACCATGATGGCGGTGCTGCCCTTCGCGATCGCCGTCGGCTTTGTGCAGCCACCGGGTCTGTGGGGCCTTGCCGCCGTGTGGATCACCTGCACGCTGCTGTTCCTCGTGGGCCGGGCAGTGTCGCTGTGGCTGCGGGTGCGAGGCGACGCCTGGATGCGACTCGGCGACGCCTGACCGGGCACCAACCTCACCGGAGGGCCGGGCGCCAGCGCCTCACCGGAGGGCCGGGAAACAGCGCCTCACCGAGCAGCCGCACACCGTCGGCCCTAGTCGGGTCATTCGTAGCCCGTGGTGGACCTCTCCCGTCGGCGGTCGATCACGCTCACGCCGAGCGCGGCGACCGTCAACGCCATGATGATCGACATGGCCACCGTGAATGCGTCGCCCCACGGGTAGCCGCCCTCGGTCAGGCCGAACACGATGCCGGGGATCAGGGCGGTGCCGATCGCTGCACCCACACGCTGCCCCAGCTGCAGGATGCCGCCCGCCACCCCGCCGTAGCGCGGGTCCACCGAGTTCAGGGTGAGGGTCTGGTTCGGCGAGATCGTCATGCCCTGGCTGACGCCGATCAGGGTGAGCGGTGCAGCGAGCAGCCAGAAACTCAGCCCCGCTTTCTCCACCCCCATCGCGGTCAGGGTCGTGAGCGCAAGGCCCGCGAATGCGACAGCGAAGCCCGCGATCACCATCCGTCGGCCGAACCGCAGCACATACCTGCCTGCGATCTGCGACGCGAACGCTGCCGCCACCGAGGACGGCACCCCGATCACCGACGCCTCGAATGCCGTGTGCTTGAGGTGGATCTGCATGTACAGCGCCACGATGATCCAGATGCTGGTCGCGCCCAGGAAGTACACGGACACGATCACGATGCCGTTGCGGAACGCCCGGTTGGTGAAGATCGCGGTGTCCACCATCGGGGTGTGACCAGCGGTCTTGTACCGGTCCTCCCACGCCCACCACAGGCCCATCACCAGCAGACCCACCGGCAGCGCGAACCACACCATCGCGCCGGCGCCGCGCTCGAGAAACGGCAGCATGACCCCCAGGATCGCCACGGTGAGCAGCGCAGTGCCGACGGGGTCGAGATCGGCCCGCTTCCCGCGCTGCTGCCGGTCATCGGGCACGAACCGGGTGATCCCGATGAGCGCCACGAGGCCCACGGGCACGTTGATGAAGAACATCCACCGCCAGCCGAGCTCCGGGCCGAGCATCTGGATCAGCAGACCACCGAGCACGGGGCCGAGCGCGGTGGCTACCGCCACCGTGGTGCCGAACAGTGCAAAAGCCCGCGCCCGGTCCTGGCCACGGAAATGCTGCTGGATAAGGCCGACGGTCTGCGGGTTCAGCAGGCCAGACCCCAGCCCCTGCAGGATCCGGGCGACGTTGAGAAAGCCGACGTCGGGGGCGAATCCCGCGAGCAGCGAGCCAAGCGTGAACAGGGCGACGCCCACCAGCAACACCCGTCGGCGGCCCGTGGCATCACCCAGGCGCCCGGCAGGCACCAGCAGCACGCCGAAGGCCAGCGCATACCCAGACAGCACCCACTGCAGGCCAATGGAATCTGTGGCCAAGCCTTCCCCGATTGCGGGCAGCGCCACGTTGATCACGCTCACGGCCACGAGGGCCATGAACAACGGGATCAGCAGCACCGCCAGCAGCGGCTTGCGTCGGACGGGATCGGGGGTTGCTGCGGGCTCGGACATCACCCCAGCAGGATAAGCACCGCCCGGGCCGGGGGTGCGTGGCGGGGGTGCTGGCGAGGGTGGGGGTGGGGCGGGGGCGTGGATGGCGAGGGCATGGGGATGTTCTGGGTGAGCACGGTCAGGGCTGGCGCAGCAGCAGAGGCGGGAAACATAAGTCCATTGTGCGGNCAGCACAGCCTCATAAGATGAAGCTTGTCGGCGGTGTTTGTTGTGTAAAACGGCGCGGGCGGAAATCTGCACATGGTAGGTCGTCGGCAGCGTCAGATGTGTATAAGAGGCGGCACGAATACGTCCCTGCGTGGCCACTCAACCGGCCACTCCCCGCGCGGCGCAGTCCGACACGCCCCCGCGCGGCGCAGTCCGACACGCCCCCGCGCGGCGCGGTCAGAAGCTCGCGCGCACCGTCATGATCTCGAAGGGGCTGAGGGTGCGGGTGATCGCCTCGCCCTGCGCCTCCTGCGCTCGGTGAGCGAGCACCGAGTCCGGCCCGAGCGGACGCTCGAGCAGGTCGGTCGCCACCAGGCGGGCTGCGCCGGGCACCTGCACCGTGGCCGTGGTGCGCTCACCCTCAGCCTCGTACAAGCGCACGATCACGTCACCGGAGCCGTCCTCGGCAAGCTTCACGGTCTGCACACGCGCCGTGGTCTCGCCCTCGCCGCCGCTGACAACGGCGAGCGGCTGCAGCTCCTGGCCACCGGGCACGGTGCGGGCAGTCTGGTTGAGGTCCTCACCCAGCTGGATCGCCTGCGCGATCGTGGCCGACGGCTTCACCGCGTACCGCATGCGGTGATGGCCCTCCTCCGCCGTGGGGTCGGGGAACATGGCCGCACGGATCACCGTGGCACGCACCACCGTGGTGGTGCCGCCGTCCTCGCGCAGCAGGCGCCGCGCGTCGTGCCCGTAGCTGGAGTCATTGGCGAGTGCGAACGCTGCCTCGGTGCCGCGGCCCTCCTGGACCCGCACCCACCGGTGGGCACAGGTCTCGAAGCGGCCAAAGTCCTCCAGAGTGTTCACCGGGATCGGACGGTCGATGTGCCCGAACTGGATCTCCGAGCTCATCCGCGGCGCCCGCAGGTCCAGCGGGAAGGCGAGCTTGAGCACCTTCTTGCGCTCGTGCCAGTCGATGTCGAGGTCTACGCCCAGGGCCTCCGCGCCGGGGGCAACGGAGTAGGTCAGGGTGATCTCCGAGCCAGCGCCGTTGGCCGGATGCTCCGGGTGAGGCTGCTCCTGCGTGAGCACGTCCTCGCCGCGGGTGCGGTAGGTGGCGCGCACGCGCACGGTGCCATCCTCGTCGGTCTCCAGCTCCGGGGCGCCGACGATCGGCAGGTCCCGACGGATGCGGTGGTAGAACTCGTCGATATCCCACGAGTCCCAGGCGTTCGGGGTGTCGCGGTGCAGCTGGAGTACGGCGCCGCCGGCCCCGGGGGCGATCATTTCTCGGCCATCGGCACCCTCACGCAGGCTGGTGAGGCGGCCACCCTCGTCGATCTCGACGTGCAGGGCGGGCGTGTCCAGGGTGATCGTGTCGCCGTTGCGGTCCACCGACACTGCCTGTGCGGAGCCGTCGCCGGCCGCCGTCGCACGCAGGTCGAAGACGCGCGGGCGGTCCGCGCCGATGCCGGTGATCTCCACGGCCGGCTCGGTCTCAACGCCCTGTGTGCGGGCGATCGCGGCCAGGGCGGCCTCGACCAGCTTCTCGCCGTCGGCGGCGATGCCTTCGTAGTTCTGCTCGGCCTCGCGGTGCACCCAGGCGATGGAGGAGCCGGGAAGGATGTCGTGGAACTGCAGAAGCAGCACGCGCGACCACAGCGAGTGGATCTCCTCCGCCGGGTAGGTGAAGGAGGTGTCCAGTCGCGCGGCGGTGGCGCACCACAGTTCGACGTCATGCATCAGCGCCTCGGAGCGGCGGTTGCCCTGCTTGCCGGGGATCTGCGAGGAGTAGGTGCCGCGGTGCAGCTCGAGGTACAGCTCGCCGTTCCAGCGCGGCAGGTGCTCGCCGTACTCGGCCTGGGCCTTCTCGAAGAACTCCGTGGGGCTGGCCCACTCGACCTTCGGGGTGCCCTCCAGGTTCTTGAAGCGCTTGGCGGAGGCGATGTGTTCCCGGGTGGGGCCACCACCGCCGTCACCCCAGCCGGACGGGGTCAGGCCGTAGTGGGAGCGACCCTTGTCCTTGAAGTTCTGCTCGACGCGCAGCAGCTCGGCGGCGTTCAGCATGCCGTTGTAGGTGTCGGCCGGCGGGAAGTGGGTGAACTGTGTGGTGCCGTCCAGGCCCTCCCAGGAGAAGGTGTGGTGCGGGAACGTGGAGTACTGGTTCCAGGACACCTTCTGGGTGAGGAAGTGGGTGTTGTTCGCGGCCGCGCAGATCTGCGGCAGCGCGGCGGAGTAGCCGAAGGAGTCCGGCAGCCACGTTTCGCGGGTCTCCACGCCGAGCTCGTTCATGAAGAAGCTCTTGCCGTGGATGAACTGACGAGCCATCGCCTCGGAGCCCGGCATGTTGGTGTCGGACTCGACCCACATGCCGCCCACGGGGATGAAGCGGCCGCTCTTCACGTGCCCCTTGATGCGCTCGAACAGGCCCGGGTAGAAGTCACGGATCCACTCGTACTGCTGCGCGGAGGAGCAGGAGAAGTTGAGGTCGTCGTAACGCTCGAGCAACCAGCACACGTTGGAGAAGGTGCGGGCGCACTTGCGGATGGTCTCCCGCACGGGCCACAGCCATGCCGAGTCGATGTGCGCGTGGCCGGTGGCCACCACCGTCATGGCCGACGCATTCGCGGGCTTGTCCAGTTCGCGGCGCAGTACCTCACGTGCTGCGGGCGCGGTGGCGTGCAGGTCGTCGGGGTCGGCCACGTCGAGGGCGTCCTCGAGGGTGCGCAGGATGTCCTGGCGGCGGGTGGTCTCTTCCGGCAGGGCGACCATCAGCTCGAACAGGGCGCGCACGTCCTGCTCGAGCTCCCAGATGTCCTTCGAGCGCCACACCAGGCGCAGCTGGGTGAGGTCGTAGATGGGGTCCTCACCGGCGGTGGCCTTGTCGCCCAGGTGAGTGGGGGCGAACACCCAGTTGCCGGAGACCGACGGGTTAGCAGCCAGCTCGAGGTACAGGTCGACGTCCTGGCCCGGCTCCAGGGTGAGGTACTGGTTCAGCGGGTTGATCGCCTTGATGGTCTCGCCCTCAGGCGTCCAGATCAGGGCCTCAGCCTGGAAACCCGGCGAGTTGGTGAAGGACAGGTCCAGCTGCAGCTCCACGTCACGGTCATCCCCGGTGCTCCACGCTTCCGGCACTGTGCCGGTGACGTGCAGCCACAGCGTGGACCAGGGGCGGCCCCAGCGGTCGCCCACGTTGATCGGCGTGTATTCCTGGCCGACGGCTTCGGCGAAGGGCACCGGCTCGTCCGGCACTTCCCACGCGGAGATGGTCAGCGGCGCCGTGTCGAGATTGCGGCGCTCGGGGAGCATCTCGCGCAGGAAGCGATGGACGCGGCCTTCGCTGGTGGAGCGATTGTCGAACATGGTCAGACACCTCTTCGAGTCGGGTTCGGTGCGGTGGTTCGGGGACAGATGCGGTGCAGCGTGGGTGCAGCGGTGGGTCATGGGCCGACGCGATACTGGCTGCTGCGTCGGCAGACCCTGCCCATCAGTCCGCTGCGCGCAGCGGACGGATCACGCCGTCGAGCGCGTCGGCCATCCAACGGCCGAAGACGTCCGAGGCGGTATCGGTGATGGAGCGATTGGAGCCGTCGCGGGCGAGGCCCAGCACGAGCAGTGGCTCGGGGCCGACGGGGGCGTCGGTGTGCGCGTGGTCGACAGGGCGCTCGGCACGCACCTCACTGATGAGATCACGCATCGCAACACCTGCGGGTTTGACCTCACCACGGGCGTCGATGAGCCCCAGGGTGTACTCGACTTCAGGGAAGTCGGCCAGTTCCCGGGACACGTCATGTGAGCACCACCACGTCACGGCGCTCAGTCTAGGGAACCCCAGCGCAGCGCGCACACTTCCGGCCAGGAACTCGGCGGCGCGATCGGGCGAGACCCACGGGGTGGGGGCACCGATCTCCTGCAGCCACACGGTGCGCTCTGCCGGCACGTCCAGGTGGTGGTGCCACATGTCGGCGATCTCCAGCAGGTAACGCCCGAAGAGATGGAGCTCGGGGGCGTCGATGCCGAATCGTTGCGCGGCGCCGCCGAACACCCAGGAGTGGACGGTGGTCTCGGCTCCGAGCTGCACCGCTGCGGCCGGCGTGAAGGGGTGGTCGTCCACGAACCACAGGTTGTCGTCGAAGCAATGCTGGTGGCGGCCGCGCGGGAAGACCTGCTCCAGGGTGGCGAGCAGGTCTCGGTTCCACCGGTAGGCCTCGTCGGTCGAGGTGACGTAGGTGTCGGGGTGTCGGGGTGCGGCGAACTGGCCGATCTCATTGCCCAGGGTGAGACCCAGGACATGGGGGCGCTCCGCAAGTGGCGCGGCGAGTGCACGGGCGAGCTGGTGCTGGGCGTCGATCACATCGGGATCGGTGAACAGGCCGCGGCGATGCCAGGTGCTCACCCAGGCGGGGAGGAAGTCGAAGCTGGACAGATGGCCCTGCAGCAGGTCCACGGAGACGTCGAGGCCCGCTTCCCCGATCACGTCGGCCACAGCCAGAACGTCGGCGATCGCAGCGGAGCGGATGAGGGTGCGATTGGGCTGCAGCGTCGGCCACAGCGGGAAGATCCGCAGGTGATCGAGTCCGAGCTCGGCGAGTGCCTGCACGTCCTCGCGGATCTGTCCGAGGTCCAGATCGTCCCAGGAGTGGAACCATCCGCGCCGCGGGGTGTAGTTCGCGCCGAAGCGCGGGAGGAGGGCGTCCTCGCCCTGGAGCTGATCCACCGGTCTACCTCGTTGTCGGTCGTGGTCCTGCATCCGGTCGCACTGGTGCTCTTCGAGCTCCGGACAGGATATCGGCAGAGCCTGGATCTGCCGGGACCGTCCGTCCTGCCCGAGGATCGTCACTCAGCGCGTCCGTGCGTTGCGCCCTGTGCGCAACGCTCTCGAGCTTAAGCGATTAACCCCGCAGGTGAGAACTATCATTGCGCCATGTCCCGCCCCACCATCGCTGACATCGCACATGCGGCAGGTGTCTCCAGCACTGCGGTGTCCTTCGCCCTCAATGGGCGGCCCGGTCTTGCTCCTGCGACGCGCGAGCGGATCAAAGCTGTAGCCGACGAGATGGGCTGGGTCCCCTCGGCCGCCGCGCGGGCGCTGTCCACGTCACGGGTGAACGCCCTGGGGCTGGTGATCACCACGTCCTTCGAAGTGATCCCCTCGGACACGTTCTACCTGCACCTCATCACCGGCATCGAACGTGAGCTCGCCGGCTCGCCGGTGGCGCTGGTGCTGAAGATGGTGGAGACCTTCGAGGATGAACTGCGCGCGATCCGCCAGTGGCATGGCGAGTCCCGGGTGGACGGCGTGGTCCTCGTGAACCCGCGGCTCGAGGATCCGCGCCCCGGTCTCGTGCACTCCCTGGGCCTGCCTGCGGTCTTCATCGGGCGCCCACCCACCAGCGCCCCCGTCTCGACCGTCGAGATTGACGACGAGCAGACGATGGCGACCCTGCTCGCAGATCTCGCAGCCATGGGTTGCCGCTCCCTGGCCTACGTGCGCACTGTCAGCGAGTTCGAGCACGATGCCGCACGCCAGAAAGCCCTCCAGGCCAGCGACACAGCTGGCATTGCCATCGTGCCTGCAGCTCCCGTAACACCCGCCGACGGCCATCTGGCCGACCAGATCGATGAGCGCCTGAACCAGCTGGTGCAGCTGGGCCTGCCCGACGTGATCGTCTGCGAGGACGAGATGATCACACTCGCGATGCTTCACGGCCTGACCGAGCGCGGCCTGCGAGTGCCCGAGGACGTCGGCCTGGTCTCCTGGGAGAGCACTCCAGGCCTCGTGATGCGGTCACCGCGCCTCTCCACGCTGGAGCGTTCCCCCGCCGTGCTCGGTGAGGAAGCCGTGAGGATCCTGCGTGGAATGCGCGAACGCGGGGCGCAGGCGGGCCCCGTACACCGCTCCATCGACGCGCCGCGCCTGGTGGTGCGCGATTCGCTGCGGCCAGTCAGCCGAACAGGCGCGGGATCAGCCGACGCTTGAGCGGGCCGTACGGCGGGAAGACCATCGACAACGTGGTGAACCTGACCGGCTTGGACACGACCGGTTTGCGGTGCCCGAAGGCTTCGAACCCGGCGCGGCCGTGGTAGGCGCCCATGCCGGACTCTCCCACCCCACCGAACGGCATCGTCGTCGAGCCCACATGCGCGAGCGTGAGCCCGAAGGCGAGCGACCCTGACGAAGTGCGCTGAGCGAAGGCCTCCTCCACCTCGGGCGAACCAGAGAACACGTAGGCGGTCAGGGGCTTCTCGCCGGCGCGAATCAAGCGGATCGCGTCATCGGGGCCGTCCGCGGCCAGCAGCGGAAGCACGGGCCCGAAAATCTCTTCGTCCATGACGGCGTCGGAGGGGTCGACGTCGACCATGACCGTCGGCGGAATGTACAGCTCGGCGCGAGCGGCTGTTTCCGGACCGCCCACGGTGCAGCGCACGGGATCCATGAGGCCGAGCACGCGGTCGAAGTGGCGCTCGTTGATGATGCGGCCGTAGTCGTGGGAGCGGCGCGGGTCCTTGCCGTACAGCTCGCGCACGGCACGGCGCAGGTGAGGCTCGAGCCGGTCCAGGGTCTCGGGGCGGGCAAGCACATAATCGGGCGCTACGCAGGTCTGGCCCGCGTTGGTGAACTTTCCCCAGGCGATGATGCGCGCCACCGTCGCAAGGTCCACGTCATCGTCGACGAACACGGGGCTCTTGCCGCCGAGCTCAAGGATCGTGGGGGTGAGGTGCTCAGCGGCGGCGCGGGCGACGATCCGCCCAACCGTGCCGTTGCCGGTGTAGAGGATGACGTCGAACCGCTCCTCGAGGAGCGCAGTGGTCTCGTCCACGCCGCCTTCGACGACCTGCACCCAGTTCGGGTCCAGGTGAGTACGCACCAGGTGGGCGAGCGCCGCCGAGGTGGCCGGAGCAAGCTCAGAGGGTTTCAGCACCACCGTGTTGCCGGCGGCGATCGCGGCCACCACCGGGGCGAGCGACAGGCTCACCGGGTAGTTCCACGGGGAGATCACCAGGGCGACACCGTACGGCTCATGCTGGAGGCGCCCGGAGGCGGGCGCGAGGGTGATCCCGGGGCTGAAACTGCGTGGCCTGGCCCAGCCCTTCAGGTGCTTGCGCACGTGCGCGATCTCCTGGTGCAGCACGCCGAGCTCGGTGAGGGTCGCCTCCGTGGGGTTTTTGCGCAGGTCTCGGTAGACGGCGTCGAGGAGGTTCTGCCGCTGGATGCGTAGCGCCTTATCGAGGGTGGCGAGCACCGCCAGTCGGGCATCGATGCTGCGGGTGGCGCCGCTGTCGTACAGAGCCCGTGCACCGGCGATCGTGTGGGCGGCCTGCTGCCGGGCCTGGGCTGTGGCGGACGGTGCCGCAGGGCGGGCGTCGGTGTCAGGGGCGTCATCGGTCGACATGGCTTCACGATAGTTCCCGGTCGGTTGCCAGGCGAGGGCCGAAACGGCGCCGTACCCTGGGCGATGTGACACCACAGCATCGCCTCTCGGCGCGCCGGGCCGATGGGCCGGTGCAGTCGGTGTTGTTTGTCTGCACCGCGAATATCTGCCGCTCCCCCTTTGCGGAACGCCTCGCCGCCTGGCTGTTGCCCGACCTGACGGTCGCAAGCGCCGGGGTGACCGCGCTCGAGGGCCGCCCCATGGATCCGCCGATGGCCGCCGAGCTGCGCCGGCGGGGCATCACCCCGCGGGCCGACGGTGGCCGCCAGGTGGAAGCAATGGATCTCGATGCCGATCTGGTGCTGGTGATGTCGCGTCAGCACCGTCGGCCCCTGATCGAGGAGCGGCCCGACGCTGTGGATCGGATCGGGCTGCTGACCTCGCTGCCCCGCCTGGGCGGACAGGTCAATGACCGGGCGGTGACGCGCCGAGATGTCGCCGCCTGGGCCCGCAACAGTTTTGATCGCCCCGGCGTGCTGGATCCGTTCCAGCGCGGGCCCGAGGCCGCAGCACAGGCCGCCGCCACGATCGAGCAGAACGTCGAAATCCTGGCCGACCTCATCGCCCCGCCTGATCTGGCTGTCTTCATCGATGGACCGGCCCCGTCCTCTCAGGAGCACCCATGATGTCCCCTCTGGTCGCCGCACCGATCATCCTGACCTTCACACTCCTGGTGTCTGGATTGGCGAAGCTTCCGGCGCGCACCGAGACCGTGGATGCGATGACCTCGCTGCGACTTCCGTTGCGGGGGCTGCATCCGCTGGCGGCGATCGCCGTACCGGTCGTGGAGCTCGTGGCCGCGGCGTTGCTGTGGGTACCGATCGTGCCGCTGCAGGTCGTGGTCTCGGTCGGTGTCGCGCTGCTGATGGTCGCGTACCTGGTGATCATCGCGCGGGCGCTCACCTTCGAGGAACAGGTGGAGTGCTCATGCTTCGGCACGATCGCCTCGCCGACGGTTTCTCGCGCCACGCTGCTGCGCAACATTCTGCTGACGGCCACGGCTCTGGTGGGGGTGATCGCTGCGGCGACAGGCGCGATCGCGGCGGCCGTGACGACGGCCCCGCTCCAGCTGCTCGGCTGGACGCTGGCGCTCGCGGTGGCCTGCGCGATCACGGTGTTCGTGCTGGGCGGTGTCCGGAGTGCGAGGGCTGAGCAGACCGATCCTGTCGCGGCCGGCCCGCTGGACGAGGGCGAGCAGGCTGAGGAGCTCGACTACCTGCGCCAGCCGATCCCCTACGGAATGCTCGAGGCGGCCGACGGCTCGCGCATGTCCCTGCGTGAACTCGCCACGGGGCGTGCAGTCCTGCTGCTGATGCTGTCCTATGGCTGTGGACCCTGTGTGCGCGTGCTGGACACGGTGCCGCAGTGGCGCGAGGCTCTCGGAGGTCTGGTGCATGTGCAAGTGGTGTACGTGCAGAAACTCGACCGACTCCCCCAGGAGGCAATCGACCGTGCCGGCGGTGATCCGATGCATGACCTCGAGGGCAACATCTCCGACGTCCTCGAGCTGCACGGCACTCCTAGCGCGATGCTGCTCGGCGCCGACCGCATGACCGCCGGCGGCCCGGTCACGGGTGGCGGCAGGGTCCTGGAGTTCGGGCAGGAGATCCTTGATCAGATCCAGGGTGCGATCGACGATGGGGAGATCGCGGACCCGCATGCCGCCGACGACGAGGGCACAGAGCAGCCCGATCAGCAGGAGCGGATGAGCGCGTCAGCGCCCAGCTGATGCAGTGCCTGCAGGGTGAACTCCTGGGCCTGCGGGTGCGGGCCGATGGCGGCGATGAGCGCGGACGCCACGTCATGGCCTGTCATCGGGCCACTCTCGACGAGGAGCTCCCATACCAGGGCGTTGAGCCCGGTGAGGTGGGCAGCGCGCATCTCCAGCAGGATGACCGTGCCGTCCTGCGTGAGCAGCGCTTGGTAGAACGGTGCCACGGTCACGGTGTCTGTGAGTGCCGGAATCTCGTGTCCGCCATCCACCTCGCACGGCGCCGCCGCTGACCCGGTTGTCATCGCACACTGCTGCAGTTCGGGACCCTCGATGCTGGCAGGGCTTTCGGATGTTTCAGGCCCGGTGCCGTCGATGACCGCCCAGTCCTGATGCCTCGCGGCGGGGATGTCGCGCAGGAGCTCCGGAAGGTCACTGGCCTCGCAGTAGTGCGCCTCGAGGGCTCCGCCAACGGAGTCGAGCAGTCGGGCCAGCGTTTCGAGAGGTCGCGGCACCAGCCACATCGAACTGGACTGTTCGATGATGCGCACGATCGCCGTGGCCATCGGGCAGCGGGTCAGCTCCGCGGGTGCGGTGCGCGCTGGGTCGCGGTTGAGCAGCAGGATCTGATCGGGGGGTCCGGCAGTACGCGCAGGCGTCAGCCCGAGCTCGGACAGAGCGACGTCGCACTTATGTCCGGCGGTAGCCACCCGCGAGACCGGCTTGGGATAGCCGGTGATCGCGAAGGTGTCGGGGTCGATGATGCTCAGCTCGTCACTGAGATAGACCTCCCCACGGCCCAGCATGCTGATCGCGGTGGATTTGCCAGCACCGGAGGGGCCGATCACCGTGGTGACGCCGCCGTCCTTTCGCTGAACAGTTCCGGCGTGCAGCAACACCCGGGAGCCGACGAGCCGCGGAAGCACAGCGCGGGTGATGCGCCCAGACGCGTCGTAGGTGACCCGCTCGAGGCGGGCCCGAGCAGCCTCGGCGTTTTCAGTACCGACGGGCAGAGCTGAGGGGGCCGCAATCTCGAGGGTCTCGATGTCGCCGCCGGGCGCGGGGTCCAGGAGGACATGGGACCAGAGTCGGCGAAGCTCTGCCGTGAGGTCTGACGCCAATTCGGTGCCGGGCTCAGAGATCTGCAGTGCGAGCGGCCCGCCCGGCAGGTCGAGCACGAGTTCGCGCATGGCTGTGCTCGCAACCTCGACCTGGCCGAGAGCGGGCATGTCATCGGAGGTCGTCACGCGGGCTCCTCACGAGTGAGGATCCCTGAGCCGACAAGCGAGTCGAGGAAGGTGCGCACCGTCTCGTCAGCGTCGGCGGGGGTGTCCGGGAGCATGGCGCGCATCTGCTGCAGGAGCTCGTCGGTACTCATCGGGCTCTCCATGAGCAGGTCAATGATCAGCGGCCCCACACCATCCAATCGCGCCACCGGCCCCTCCGGAACGGGCGCGACCCACAGCGCGCGAGGGTCATCGATGTCCGGCTCGTGAACGATGCTCGCGAGCCGATAGACCGTGCTCACGGGACACACGCCTGGATGATTCGGCCGTGCCCGCCGAGCCGGACGGCGCGGGCATCAGCGGGGACGAACAGGGCATGCCCGGTGCCGAGTCGTCGACGCCCGGAGTCGCTCTCCACCAGGGCGTCTCCTTCGAGGCAGAGCAGGATGCGCGGGCCTGAGCCGGGCACCACGTGGCGGGGCTGGAACGATCCGGGAACGTCCTTGAGCGTGGTGATTGTGAGCTCGAAATCGTCGACCGGTGCGTAGTAGGCGACGGTGCGGTCGGTGAGTGATTCGGGGGCGATACGGATCGGGGGTGCGGCGACCACGGAGACGCATTGGAGCATCTCGTCGGCGTCCACCTTCTTCGGGGTCAGGCCAGCGCGCAGTACGTTGTCGCTGGAGGCCATGATCTCGACAGCGAAACCGGACTGGTACGCGTGGATCGCACCGGCCGGGACGAACATCGCTTCACCAGGCTGGAGCGTCACCGGGTTCAGCAGCATGGCCGCGACGACGCCCGGATCACCGGGGAAGCTCTCGTGCAGGCGCGCGACAGTCGCATCGATACGGGGCGACGGCGAGCGGCCTGCGGCGAGCCGTTCGGCACTGGCCCGAGCGACGTCGGCGACCTGATCGGGGCTGGGTCGCATAGTCGAGGAGACCAGGGTGCGGAACGCCGCGCGCATGCCGGCGGCTGTGGGCTGTTCGCGCAAGAGCCCGTACAACCGATCCGTGAGAACCGTGTCCAAGCCGGTGAGCACCTGCTGTGCGCGGCGGGGAGTGCGGAAGCCGCACAGGGCCTCGAACTTGGTCAGCGCCAGCACCATCTCCGGTTTGTGGTTGTCGTCGCGGTAGTTCCGGCGCGGGTCCTCGATGTCCAGACCCGCCGCGTTCTCCGCGGCGAAGGACTCCGCGGCGTGCTCCCTGGTGGGATGGACCTGCAGCGAGAGCGGCTTATCGGGGGCAATCAGCTTCAGCAAGTACGGCAGGCGCGGCCCGAATGCACGCTCGATCCCCTCGCCCAGGAGCCGACGGGGGCGAGCAGCGATCGCCGCATCGAGACCGGTGCCGTCCTCGAGTGTCGCGGGCGCGGTCGGATGCGCTCCGTACCAGGCCTCCGCCCACGGCTGCCCGTCACGACCCGCTCCGAGGAAGTCGGGGATCACCGCGGTGTCACCCCAGGCGTAATGCTGGATGCGGGGGGTCAGCTCCCACATGCTCAGGCTCCTCCCTCACGTGTTCGGTCCCGGACGTTTTCAGTCTCCTGCATGCCAGACTTTCGTCTCACCCGACCAGAAGGGGCGTGACCTTCTACGATGAAATGGTGAGCGCACCCGAGATCCCGATGGCGGTCCGCCTGCGCCTGGCCCATGGGGCGCTGCAGGCGCTGGCTGATCATGCGGACGTCCGCGTCCTCCACGTCAAGGGCGTGGCCTGGGATCCTGCGCTGACACGAGGGCGTCGGCCCTCCACCGACTGCGATCTGCTGGTGGATCCGGCAGGCGTCGAGGCAATGGTCGACGCGCTCGAGGGCGCCTCCTGGCAGCGGATGACCACGTTCGAGCACGGCAGCGTCTTCGCGCACGCCGCCACCTACTACCACCCCGTCTGGGGCACGGTTGATCTGCACCGATGGTTCCCTGGCCTGCATCGAGATCCCGCCGCGACCTTCGAGGCACTGTGGTCCGAGCGGGTGCTCGTGGAACACGGCGGTCGCCCCATTGCTGTGCCCTCGCTCATTGGGCAGCGCCTGATCATGCTGGTCCACGCAGCGCGCACGGGAAGACATGAAGCATCCGGGGACGTCGAGCGGGCCTGGCACAGCGCCTCGGATGACAAGAGGATGGCGGTCGAGGCACTCGCCCGGCGGCTCGATGCCGTCGTACCGCTGGCGATCGCCACAGGTCGTGAGGGTGACGTGGTTGGCCTTCCTCAGGCACGGCTGTGGACGGCTCTGCATGAGCATGAGAACTCGACGGCCGTGTGGTTCGCTCGCCTGCGGGACGCGCGGGGAGTACGTGAGCATGTGGCGGTGCTGTGGTCGGCGATGCATGTCAATCCCGATCATCTGGCGCTTCGTCTGGGCAGGGTACCGACGCGAGTGGATCTCGCGCGGGACTGGGTGGGCCGGCTCGGTCGAGCGGGGAGGCGAGTGCTCGGCTCCTCGATCGGGCGGCTTCGGGGCTGAACAGTGCGGCCCGGCTGATCCACAAGCCCAGGCCGACGCCGAGCGCCGTGCCGAGGGTGTTCGCTGCGAGGTCGGCGAGGCTGGCGTCTCGAGAGCCGCCGAGGTATTGGTAGAGCTCCACGGCGCCCGAGGCTCCTGCGCCCGCCAGCACCCACCACCAGCTCGGTCTCAGGAGAGCGAGCGCAGTGAACGCCGGGATGAATAAAAGCACGTTGGCCACCACGGCGAACTGTTCCGGAGTGATCGGCAGACGCAGGCCAGCTGGCCCAACGGTGATGGTCCAGATCAGGACGTTCAGCCGGTTCACTGCCCACCCATCGGTGGTCAGGAGCAGCCAGGCAGCGGCTCCCACATAGACGAGGAGCACGGCAACCGCCACGGCACGTGCCGCACGCCAGGTGGTGCGCGGGGTCACGTCAGGCGGGCTCCCATCGGACTCAGTAGGCGCCATCGGACGCGAGTACGGCCTTCACCGTACGGACGAGGATCTGCAGGTCCTGCAGGAAGGACCAGTTGTCCACGTAGTAGAGGTCTAGACGGACGGTCTCCTCCCAGGAAAGCTCAGAACGGCCGGAGACCTGCCAGAGCCCGGTGATGCCGGGACGCACGCTGAGACGGCGGCGCGCATCCTCGTCGTAGGCGCTGACCTCATGCACGAGGGCGGGGCGGGGGCCCACCAGGCTCATATCGCCACGCAGCACATTGACCAGCTGAGGAAGCTCGTCAAGGCTGTAGCGGCGCAGAAAACGACCCGGGGCTGTGATGCGTGGGTCGTTCTTCATCTTGAACATGACCTTGTTGCCCTTGTCCTGGGTTTCGCAGGCACGGATCTCCGCGAGCACCTCTTCAGCGTTGGTGACCATGGAGCGGAACTTCAAGAAGTCGAAGACCTCGCCATTACGGCCCACGCGCTCCTGGGTGAACAGAACAGGGCCTCCGTCATGCAGCTTCACAACGACCGCGATGATCAGCAGGAGGGGGCTGATCAGCAGCAGGCCCACTCCGGCAGCGACGATATCGAAGGCTCGTTTGGTCCAGCGCAAGGAATCCCGGGCGCGGGGGCGGTCCATGTGCACGAGCGGGAGGCCCGCGACGGGCCGCAGCTCGACCCGGTCCGGGGCGATGTCGGTCATGGCGGGGGCGACGATCACGTCGATCGCGTGGTCCTCAAGCTTCCACGCGGTGCGGCGGAACTGCTCTGCGGTCCCGGTGGCGCCCGCGGTGAACAGCAGCACGCCGGGCTGTTCGCAGTGCAGGATCTCGAGCAGGTCGTCCTCGTGGCCAAGGACGGGGATGTCGTTGACGGTGCGGGTGCGCGGGTCGCCGTCGGGGGTGATCGCGCCGATCACGTCGTAGCCGAGCCAGGATTCGCGCTGCAGGGTGCGGGCGATCCCGTCGACATGGGAGAGGGGGCCGACGGCGATCACGGTGGTGCGGAAGCGGCCGCCGCGGCGGATCCGGCCGAGGATCTTGCGGGCCGCGTACCGTTCGATGAGCAGCAGCAACGGGCCGACGAGGAAGAACACCACGTAGAACACGCGGGACAGCTCGATGTTCAGCAGGAACACTCCGGCTGCGACGATCCCGGCGGCGGCGAAGCTCGCCTGCGCGATGAGGTGGAACATCTTGGTGCCGGTGGCGAGGAGCCGGGCCGAGTAGGCGCCGGAGAGCGCGATCGCGGCGATCCAGCCGACGGCGATGAGCGCCGCCGAGTCGAGGACGTTCGCCTGCAGGTCGGCGGCGCGGCCGAGGGACCGCTGCCGCACGATGAACGCGATCAGCATCGCGATGGCGATCACGAGGGTGTCGGCGGCAACGAGACCGGCGATCCCCCAGCGGCGCTGCGTGCGACGCTGCCGGGCGCGCGCGGGGCGGCGCGTTGCGAGCTCCGACCTGTCGGTCTCATCCGCGCTCGATGACGGCGCGGACTCGACTCTGGTCATGGTGCTCGACATCCGCGTATCTCCCGTCGTGCGTCGGCGAGCACCCGCGCGGGCGCTGCGGCTGGTTCGTCCGAGAACTTTCTGTAGTTCCCTCTACTTACGAGAGGGTAATGTCCGATTCGGCCCGGTTCAATGGGGTCTCAGACACAGTCAGACGTCAGCTATCTCCCGAATGTGGCGCATGCGCTGGGCGAACTCGGACTCGAAGGTGTGCTGCTCCATGAAGGCGATGCCTCGCGCGCCGGCCTCCGGAATCGCCGTGGGCTGCTCGAGCAGCCGACGCGCCTCCGCCTCGAGCGCGGCATCGTCTCCGACGCGCTCGGCCCATCCGACTCCGTGGCGCTCGACGAGCGGCGCGAACGCGCGGTTCGCGAATCCGAGGACGGGCACTCCCAAGGCTGCGGACTCAAGATAGGTGCCCGACGGGTCGCCCTGGATGTGCGGAAGCACCATGACGTCGACATGCTCGCGGACATAGGGAACCCATTCCTCGTCGAACGGGACGGACCCGTGGAAGCGGACGGGAAGCGCTGACGTGCGCCGACGGAGCTCGGCGGTCAGCTCCCCCTCGCCGAAGACGTCCATCGTCACGGCTGCCCCACGTGCGTCCAGTCGGCGCACGAGCTCGATCGCGTGGTCTGCGCCCTTCGCTCGGATATGCCGACCGGAGAAGCCGAGACGCAGCGCGCCCGTGGGCGCAGAGCCGCCCCGGCTCTCATCGCCCGGCCGCCTGATCATCGCGGACCGGACACGGGTGTCGAAGTAGAGCATCGGGTTCGGCGAGAGCGGGCCGTACGCGAGGTGGGAGGGATAGCCGTTGGACTGCAGCCCAGCGGATTCCGTGATCATACGCCGGAGCAGCCGAGCCTGCCGCAGCCAGCCGACCGTGCTCCGGGCACGATCCAGCACGCTCGCACCGATCGAAGCGGTGAGAATCCGCTCTGCGAGTGGGAATTCGGCGAACCACACGACGTTGCGGGCGCCGCGGGCCATGAGCGGGGCGTGGGACGGCTGGTGCATCGCGAGCAGAGCATCCGCACCGGTGATAGCAGAGGCGGCGGCGGGGTCCTCGACGAGTTCGACGTTGAAGGGAAGGTCCGCGGTTCGCGAGACCGTCTGGACCGCGGAGTCCGCGATCGGGCGCGGCCGCGCGATGACGACGGTCTCGCCGGGCCATGAGCGCGCATAGGCCGTGAGACCGGTCAGAGTCTTGTCGACGATCTGGACGCGGTCGCCCGCCGAGCCGAACGGCTCGGTCTGGACGATGACGAGTCTGGGTTGCATCGATACGTCTCCATCACCTCGGAACGGTCCTACACCCAAGCATCCTTCACCGCCAGTCTCCCAAAGAATTCGATTGTCGTGATTTCACGTGCTCATCGGCGCGAGCGGAAATGCTCCACGAGGCCAAGGCCCTCCCTGAAATCTCTCCGATAACCAGGGACCATCGAGAGGGCACCGACGAACGCACTAGCTCCCATGCCTGCGACGAGGACATCAGCCCACGCGGGCATGCCGGGAAGCAGGGGAAACAGGGCTGTGCCGCATATGCCTCCCACGACGCCTGCCGTCTCGAGCCGCAGTCCTGCCCCAAGGACGTCGCGAATCGCAATTCCGGTACGCCGATGCAGGATGACAAGCCCCAAGGGCCACGAGACCGCGATATAAACCGCGATCGCCGCCGCGATGACGACCACGCCGAAGACGGAGCCGACGATCGCGATCACGACCGCCACGAGAGCGTTGAGCAGAGACAGCCGCGCCAGATCCTTCGCGAGCCCCCGCGCAGTGAGCCCCCCGGCGACGCCGCTGATCAGCCTAGAGACTCCGGCACCCACCGCGACCCACGAGAGGATCGCCCCGAGGTGCAGCCATTGCGAGCCGAACGCGAGGGACAGCAGCGAATCGGGAACCGTGACGACGACGAGAACGACCGCGAGGATCGGATAGCCAGTGGCGATGAACTGGAGCCGGAGCGCTCGCCTGAGCTTCTCGTCGGAATCCTGGACTCGAGCCATCGCGGGAACGAGCACGGATCCGGCGGCGCCGGAGATCATGTTCAGGGGAACACGCACGAGCTGGACTGCGCGGTTGTATCCGCCCAGGGACTCCGCGCCGAAGACTCGACCGATGACCACGGAATCGACATTCGATTCGACGTAGAAGAGAATCGCACTGGCGAAGTACTGCCATCCGGTCTTCACATGGCCCCAGGTGCCGGAGCCTCGCACGTATCGGCCAGGAATCCAGCCCGCGGCCGTCGCGGTCATCACGAGACCGAGCAGAGCTCCGGTGAGGTTCTGGGCGACGATGGCCCAGTAGCCCGCTCCGAAATAAGCGCTCACGATGCCCACCAGAGCGCTGATCACCTGGCTGCCTATCGATATCCGCGCCATGCTCGTGAAGCGGAGTTCGCGCTGGAGGTTCGCCTGGTACTGCGTCGTCATCCCGTTCACGAGGAATATCGGTGACATGACCAAGGCAATGGGAAGGAGCGCCGCGACGCCGTACGCCCACGCGATCAGCGGAGAGGCGAGCGCGATCGCGCAGCTGAGCAGAGCCCCGATGGAAGCGTTCACCCACCACAGGTTGTCGCGCTGCGCCCGTGAGAGCTCCTTCGCCTGGATCGTGACCGTGGACAGGCCCATATCGCGGAACATGTCGGCGATGCCGATGACCGCTGTCACCATCGCGACGAGTCCGAACTCGCGCGGCGTCAGCAACCGGCTCATCACGACCATCGACCCCGTGAGGACGACGAAACGCACGAGCTGGACGGCCGTCATCGATGCGAAACCGCGCGCGGCCCGGCGCCCGACGCTCTCAGGCGCGGCAGTTCCTCCCGCACCGTCGGCAACCGGGGACTCGAGAGGCTCGTCGGCGCCGCCGCTCGGATCAGCTGCGCTCATTCGGCCGTCGTCCGTCGCCAACGCGGGTCGAAGGTTGCGGAGTAGGGCGTCCCGTCGTCGGCGATCAGGTGCCTAGAGGGCGCGATCACCACTCGCTCCGGTGCCAGGGCGTCACCGATGAATGCTCCCCAGAAGGAGAACGTCGAGTTCGCGAGAATAAGCTGGGGGGCGGTTGCCAGCGCCGCGAGGTCGTCAAACATGGATCTGCGATCATCGATGACGCCGTGCTCCGCGGGCACGAGTTCGGCGAGATTCTCGACGCACCACGCAACATCATCGGAGACGAAGAGCACTTTCGAGACAGTGCGCCCTTCGCTCTCTAGGATCTCGAAGGATTCACGTACGTGCTTGCGGATATCGATCCCGTAGATGGGCGTGAGATCGGGATTCGCGTAGTAGTCGCCTCGACGGACGTTCAGGACGCACGTGCCATCGTCGATCTGCTGGCGCAGAACGGAGAGCCGGTGCTGGAAGCGAGCCGAGCTCGCCACCACTTCACGGCAGAAACCGGTGAGCGCCTCGCGATCGAAGTCCATGTCGAATTCATGCTTGTGACCGCTCACCCACTGCGCGAAGACATTGAGAAAAATCGACTTTCGCACGGTCAGCGCGTCGAGTAGCGGAAATTCCCGCAACCATTCGTCGATCACGTCATGGTGCTGCACCCGCGACTTCTCCCCCGCGAGGGAATTCGTGTGCGCCCACAGCCAGTAGTACAGATAGTTCCCGCCTCTCGTGAGCGGCGACGTGATGTGCACTGCGGGCACGCCCGCAGCGTGTCCGAGAGGTTGGAAGAGCGACGCGCGCACGCGATGGCGCAGAAGTTGCTTGTCTTCGGCCGTGCGTGCAACAGGCTGTGGCTCCGTCATCGTTCATCAACACCTCTCGCGCTGGTCCAGTGCGGCTCGGTCTTCCCGTCCCCGTGGCCAAGCGCGACGAGCATCCTTTGCACGACTCGCTCCCACGTGAACTCGGGCGCGCGTCTCTTCGCGGCGGTGCCGAGCGTCCGGGCGAGTTCGGGGTCGCAGAGCTCGAGCATCGCCGTGGAGAGCGCGTCAGGGTCTCCCGGTGCGACGCTGCGGCCGTACTGACCCACGAAGTCGGGGGCGCCGCCAACGGTCGCGCAGATCGAAGGGATCCCCGCCGCCGCGGCTTCGAGATAGACGATCCCCGCCGCCTCGAATCGCCCGGGGACGACCAGGCATGTCGCGTCGGCATAGAGGTCGCGGAGCCGTTGCTGCGCCTGCGCATCGTTCTTCCGAAGGAAGCCGTGCGGGATGACGCCGGCCTCGGTCAGGTCGGGGTGGTCGCCGACGAGGTGGAGCTCAGCCTCGCGATGACGCTCCCGGACACGTCGGAAGGCCTCGAGCACCGTCGGCCCGTTCTTCCGCACCCACTGCGTGCCGACGAAGAGGAAGCGGGGCGCGGCCCAGTCCCGGTCGAGCGCTTCCCCCATCGGGAGCCCGCCGCCCCCGATGCCGACGGCGTGGACCTTCGCCGAGTCGATCCCGTAGTCCTCGATCACGGAGCGCGCTGCCCACGGCGTCGCGGCGCATACCGCGGCAGCCTGCGCATATGCATCCATCGCGCCCCTCTCGCGGCTCGCGTCGATGCGCGGGTCCGCGATGCCGCCCGTCCCGAACTCCCGCACCGCGATGTCCTGGTGCGAGGTCATGTCGATGAACATCGCGACGTCGCCGTCCGGGGTGATCCAGCCGTCCGACGGCTGCAGGATCGCGTCGAATCGTTCGTCGCGCATGCGATCGCGAGCAGTTGCGGCGAGCGCCTGGCCCCACTCCTCCCCGAAGTACGCCGCTGCCATCGCGGTGCGCGGCCGGAGCCGAGGGCCGCCGCCGAGCCAGCGCTTCGCTGCGATGCGCGCACGTGTTCGGGCGCTCCTGCCTCTTGCGGGGAGGGCATCGACGGCGACTGCTTCATGCCCGAGCGCACGCACGCCGTCGAAGACTCCTCGCGGAGTGCCGGACCAGACGCGGGGGTCTGCCGGATCCCCCGCGGCGACGACCGCAATCCTCAGGCGGTTCACGACATATCTCCCGTGCCCGCGAGTCCGGCACGATTTCGGATCGCCTCGATGAAGCGGCCCTCCGCGAACGCCGCTGCGTGCACGCGGATCCCCGCGCCCTTGAGCGCGGCGCCGTCGAGCGCCCGTACCGCATCAGCGATCGCCCCCGGCTCGGCAGCCTCGAAAAACACCCCGTTCAGGCCTTCGCGGATGGTGTCGAGGTAGCCCCCGGCGCGGAGCGCCACGACCGGCACGCCGTGCGCGCCGGCCTCGAGGGGGGTGAGGCCGAAGTCCTCGTGGCTCGCGGCGATGAGCGCTCGGGCGTGCCCGTAGGCCCAGCGCATCTGCGCGTCCTTGAGGCCTTCGACGAGGCGCACGTTGGCCGGCGCGATCGCGTGCAGGCGGTCCCGCTCGGGGCCCTTGCCGATCACGAGCAGGCGCTTGTCGGGCATGGAGCGGAACGCCTCGATGACGCGGTCCACATGCTTGTAGGGCTGCAGGCGGGAGACGACCAGGTAGTGGCCGGCGTCGGTGCCGTCGTCCCCCGCCCAGCCGGCGAGCTCCGAAATCGGCTCCTGCTGGCCCTCGGCGACGTCGGGGCTGAACGGCGGGAACAGGGTCGGAGCGTCGATCCCGTAGACCCGCCGGATCCGCTCGCGCACCACGGAGGAGTTTGCGAGGTACTGGTCGGCGGTGCGGGCGGCACGCTGGTCCCAACGCTTCAGGAGCGGGGTGAGCACGGTGAGCGCGAGACGCTTGGGATCCCAGGGCTTCGCCTCGCCGAGATAGTCCTCGGGCAGGTACAGCCAGCGGGCGGGCGAGTGGCAGTAGACGATCTTCCGCCCACTGGCCGGGAAGGCGTGCGCCCATCCGGAGGAGGAGGCGACCACGACGTCTGCGTCGATCCTCATCCGCGAGGCGAAGAAGGCGAGCAGAGGCAGTGCAAGCCGCGGATCCCTGCGGAAGATCCCGATACGGTTCAGCGGGCTCGTGCGAATCTTCATGTCCCGGTATTCGGGGTAGGTCTGATCGGGCTCGTAAAAGAGGGTGTGGACCTCCGCGTCCGGAAAGGCTCGGCAGATCGAGAGCACCAGGCGCTCCGCTCCCCCGCGCTGGGTGAGGTAGTCGTGGGCGATGGCGATCTTCACCGTCAGAACACCTCCTTCGCTGATGACGTCCTCGTGTATCCGCCGACCGCTGAGGACTCGACGGCCAGAGCAACGAGCTTCGTCCCGACAGGTTTGGGGACGAGTGGGAGGATCCGGTCCACGGAAGCTCCGAGGCGTGCGGGCCATCGCGCAACTGTCTTCGCGCTGGCTCGGACCAACAGATTCCACAGCCCGTCCCCAGGAACGGCATTGGGAAGCGGATGATCAGGGTGCTTCGTCTCGAAGATACGTCGTGCGGACGCCGCGTGCGCGGCGCGACGCGTCCGTTCCTGCGTCGTCACCGCTGCGACTCGATGGGTTGTCTCCAAGGACGGGTCAAGGATCACTGGCACGCCCGCTTCGTGGATCCTGTATCCGTAGTCGATATCCTCCCAGCCGTACAGCCGGTACTGCGCATCGTAGAGCCCGACGGTCTCCCACGTGCTCCGCGTGACCGAGCAGTTTCCCGCCCAGTAACGCCAGATGAGCTCGGGGGAAGTCCGATACGCGTCCGCGCGGAACACTGCGTCCATCGCCACTCCGTACGCCTCGGCGTAGGGGGTGGGGTCGTAGACATTGCGGTAGAGGCCGATGACTGCGACCTCCCTGCCCTGATGTGCGCGAACATGCTGGGCGATGTAGTTGGGTGCGGGGACGAGATCATCGTCGCAGCGGATCAGGATCTCGCCGCGAGACGCTTCGAAACCCGCGTTCAAGGCGGCAACGCGCCCGCGGTTCTTGGGGAACACGATCGGCTTCATATCGAGCCGGGTCTCGTTCTCGAGCAGGGTGACTGAGCCGTCGTCGACGCCGTCGATGACCACGATCACCTCGAAGGCGGGGGCGTTCTCCTGGGCGGCGAGAGAGTCGAGAAGAGCCGGAAGGCGCGCTGCACCGCGATAGCTCGGGATGATCAGGGAAGCGATCGGTGTGGTCATGCCTTCTCCTGCTTTCCCGGAGCTCTCGGCGAGGGGTCTGATTTGGAACCCGGCGGTTCCGGGACATGACGTTTCCATCGCGGAAACATCGACAGATGCGCGGCGAAGCGCACCAGCAGTCTGGCTGCCGGACGCTTGCCTCGCCTGCTCCAGGTCTGCGCAGCGGCGATAGGAAGCCCGAGTGCTTCCCGCAGCAGGATGGTCCGCGACTGCTGGACCGGGAACAGATCCGGATGCATTCGCCAGATGATCACCTCGGCCTTCGATCCGAGATAGACCTTGCGCAGCGCGGTGCGGACGTCCGTCGTCGACCGGAAGAACACGACCATCGCGGGAGCTAGGCCGACTCGCGCGCCGCTCTTGCCCAGCCTCAGCGAAAACTCCGAATCCTCGCCACCGTATGCGGGCAACTGCGTGCTGAATCCTTCGACATCCAGGAACGTCTCGCGGCGTATCACCATGTTGCAGGTGAGCACACCGAAGCCTCCAGCTGCAGTCCTCGTGAAGGCCCCGTAGCCGACAGAGGGCGCCTTGGGGTCGAAGGGATCCCGCAGCTCTCTCAGCGTTCCGCCTGCAACGTCAAGATCCTGCACCGCACAGTGTGCCGCGTGGATCCACCCCTCGCCGACTCGATCATCGGCGTCGCAGAAAGCGATGGTTTCCCCACGTGCCTCAGAAACGCCACGGTTCCTGGCGTGAGCAGCGCCGCGTCTTTCTGACGCGTCGACCACGCGTAGAGGTACTGGGAACTCCGCAGCTCGATGCTCGACCAGTGCCCTCGTGCCGTCCCGAGACCCGTTGTCCGCGATGATGACTTCCCAGGTGATCCCGCTCCTCTGCTCAGCGAGGGCATCCAGCTGTGCGGAGAGCGTCTTCTCCGCATTCCATGCAGGGATCACGACGCTGAGGTCAACGGCGCTCATAGTGTTTCCATCCGTCGGTCCTCATGGCCTGCCTCGCGGGGAAGGGCCAGAAGAGCCCGCCTCACCCGCTCAGCACCGGCTCTCGGGGAGAAGAGGCATTCCCATCGCCCTCTCGCGTGTTTCGAGGCGCGGTCCCTCGCCTCCGACGACGACCCGATCACCGTCTTCAGAACTCTGGCGAGATCTTCAGCATCACCACGGCGCGCGATCCACGGATGCTCGAGCCCGGCCACCTCGACGAGGCCGCCAGCGTCGGAGATCACGAACGGCACTCCAGCGGCCATGGCCTCGGCGGCCACCAGGCCGAAGGGTTCGTCCCATGTCGAGGGGAACACCGCCACGTCCACTGAGGAGAAGAGATCCTCGCGGCTGACCCATCCGAGGTGCTCGACGGCATCGCCCAACGGCGCCAGTGCCTGCGCGATGATCCGGTCGTCCTCAGTGGTCCCGAACCTGTTCTCCCCAGCGAGCACCAGCCGAGCACTCCGTCCCTGCCCCAGGTCGAGCGCGGTGATGGCCTCAGCGAGAACGTCCACGCCCTTGTCGCGCGTGAGGCGACCGAGGAACCCGATACGCACCTCTCCGCTCGTCGGCATCTCGTGGGGAACGAAGGGGATCTCCTCGGTCCAGTTCTCCAGCACCATGGTGCGGCCGCGGACCCTGCTCGCCATGAAACGGGAGATCACGATCGTGCGTCGTGCACCGATACGTGCCAGCGCCGCGAGGATCGCATGGGTCCCCGTCGGAATGATGTGCAGATGCACCAGCCGAGGCCCGAGCAACGAGGTGGCGGCAGACGGGACCAGACCGTTGCACCACAGCGGCACCCGGCGATTCCGCCGACGCCACGCGCGCAGAGCGAGCATCCACTGGAGACGGCCAGATGCTGGGAGGATCTCGACGTCGAATCCACGAGCGGCGGCTTCGGCCACAAGGTCCCCAGGTTCCCGCGGCCCCACCACAAGGACGCGCATGCCGAGTTCGCGCAGCGCCCCGGCGATGTTCAGAAGCATGACCTCACCTCCGCCGATATCGCCGTTGTTCGTGGCGATGGCGATCCGGGGTGGGGTCACGGTTCGCTCTCGACTGTTCGTCATCGCCACCTCGCCGCAGCGGCTTCAGGTGCGGATCTGTTCCGACCACGGTTCAGGCTATTTTGTTTCCGCCCGCTGGGCGCAGTGCCCCCACCACCAGCCTGCGGACCAAAGCGGATCGCTGCTCCGAGCACGAGGGCCCAGCTGATCGTGAAGAACACTTCACCCAGACGCGTCGCGCACACGAGCAGGGCAATCCCTGCGGCCTGGGTGATCATCTCCTCACGGGAGAGCTGCTGCGAGAACGGACGCAGGGCCACAAGAACGGTCAACAGCAGCGCAACCATGAGCCACGGCCAGCCGCCTTCCACCAAGGCCGACCAGTACGAGTTGTGAAAGAACCACGACTTCAGCGGATCATCGGGGAAGACCACATACGCCTCTCCTAGGCCCTCACCGAAAAACCCTGCCTCGCGCACGCGGATCTCCGCCGCAGCATCGATACGGGAACGCAGCAGGTCCGACCCCTCGCGATCGGAGAACGTGCCGATCCGCGAATAGTCCTCGGACAGGAGCTCCACCACGAAGTAGATCCCCGCGCCGAGTAGCCATTTGCCGAGCACCGGCAGCCGTGGCGAAATCAGGATCCACACCAGGCCAGCACCAAACGCCGCCAGGGACGTGCGCGACCCGGTGAGCCACAGGGCTGAGGTGAAGAAAACCACCAGCGCGATCTGCGGCCAGCGACGCTGCACCACCGCAAGCACCAGCAGCCCGACGATGCAGTAGACCATGCCCGCCACGTTCTTGTCGCCGATGAATCCGGTGAGGTACTGCCCATACGGGGCGGGAAGCAGACCTGCAAGGAAGAGGGGCACGTTGAGGATCAGTGCCGCGGTGTATCCAAGAAGGCCTGAGCGCAGGCAGATCCGGCCCGAACCGATCACCAGAGCGAACACGAACGTCACGGCGATGCGAAGCGCCCGGCCTTGCCAGTCGGCGGCGAACTCGGTGGGTTCAGCGAACATCGATAGGGCACACACATAGAACAGTCCCAGGACCATCACCGGGATGATCCACTCCACGCGCTCCAGTGAGTGGGTCGGGCGGCGCAGCAGCGCGAGACCGACGGCCGCCACCATGAGCAGATTCGCGATCGGGAACCCGATGGAGGGGATCGGCAGCACAGAATGCGTCACCAGCAGGAAGAACAGCAGGAACTCCGGGATGCGGATCGACCCGACCGCCTGCACGCTCTGCCGCAGATCCTGACGGATCCCCTCGCCGATGCGGTGCTCGATGCCCATGCCACGGGGCGTGCTCGTCATGCTCATCGGAACACCCCCGAGTACACGTGGGCAATGCCCGAGCACATCTCAGCGACCGGGCCGAGGCGAGACTCCGCACGATCTGGTCGCACGGAAATCTCGAGACCTTGCCTGGTGATCGCTGTGGCAACGGCGTGCGGATCCGCCCCGTCCACCAGGCAGCGGGAGGGCAGGATCTCCGCGTTCCCGCCCACGTCGGTGGCAACCACGCCGAGCCCGTGGGCGACGGCGTCCAGCAGCGTGTAGGAGAGGTTCTCCCAGTCCGAGAGCTGGACGAGAACGTCATGCGATGCCAACGCCGAGGCGGCCTCAACGTATCCGGGGAATTCCACCATGCTCTGTAGGCCTGATGCGGCTACGAGGGATCGCAGTGTCTGCTCCTCGGGTCCGGTGCCGGCGATCGTGAGGCGTGCCTCTGGGTGTTCCGCTGCCACCCGTGCGAAGGCTTTTATGAGCCGGTCGATCCGCTTCTCTGGCGCGAGGCGCGACAGAGACAGCACCCGCAGCCCCGGCGTGCGCTCTGCCTCGGCGGGAACCACCACGCCATTGCGTACTACGGTGATTGGCGCGCCGCTCCCCCACTGGGTACGGATCTGTTCGCGAGTGGAATCGGAGACGGCGATGACCGCGTCCGTGCGGTGCAGGCGGGCACGATGCGCGCCCGTTTTCATCACCGCCGCAGCACGCGAGGACTGGTAGTAGCCCTGTGCCCCTGCGATCCCATGCTCGGTCGAGACAAACCGGATCCTCTGCCCTTGCCCGGAACGCAAGCCGGCAACGGCGGCCACGCCGACCAGATCAGCGAAGGCGAGATGGGTGTGCAGCAGGTCGGGGCGGAGCCGCTGCAGGATGCGGCGCAGCTCCCGGACGGCGCAGCGTGCCCCGTCGGCCGGTGAGACCCGAGCGGTCATGACCGCGGCACCCAGGTCGCGCGCCCGCTGTGCGAGCGGCCCGTCGGGGCAGACCAGCATGATCCGCCACCCGGGCACGCCAGCGGTGAGCACGTCCAGGATGTGCCGGGCGACCCCACCGAGGTCTGCCACGGGAGAGCACCACAGGGCGAGGCCCTCCTCGCCTGCGGCCGGGGTGCCCGCGGAGCTGCTCAGAACCATTCCTGCAGCCGATCCAGGGCCGTGAAGAAGCCCTCGCCGTTGTTCACGTGCCCCATCCAGATCTCCGGAATGAACGGGGCGTTCGGGGCGAGTCGGTCCATGCGCTCGGCCAGGTCACGGAAGTCCACCTCGCCCTCCCCCACCTGGACGCCCTCGCCGTCCACGCCCACCGAATCCACGACGTGCAGGTGCTCGGTGTACGGGCCCATCGCGTCGATGTACTCGCTGAAGGGACGCTGCGCGAAGTTCGCCGCGAGCTTCGTGTGGGAGACGTCGAAGGTGAGGCGACGGCCGTGGTTCTCGCAGAACCAGACCGTGTCCTCGGGGTCCATGAACAGATTGTGGAACTGCTGCCCGCCCATCAGCCACGGGAACGGCGGCAGGGTCTGGGCGGTCAGCCGCACGCCGGACTCATCGATCCGCTCCAGACCCTTCTGGATCCGCTCGTACATCGGGTACCGCTCCTCGCGGGCCACGTGGCGATCGGGCAAAAACCCGCCCATGGTGACGATGACGATCGGGTCCTGCTCACAGGTGAAGTGCTCGCGCAGCTGGTGGGCCTGGTCGATCACCCGCTGCACCTCGCGGATGGAGCGCTCCCAGATCGCGTCGTCCGGGGAGGCCAGGTCGATGAGGAAGTCCCCGGCGTACAGGTCTGGCGCGTGGATGGTGAAGAACTGGGGTAGGCGCTCCCCCGGCTGGAAGAAGTCACCGGGGCTGAGATCCATGTCTTTATAGGACTGGTGGAATTCCAGGAAGTCCGGCTCAGCGGCCTCCAGCAGGGAGCGGAAGTCGTGGAAGCGGACCGGCAGGCCCCAGGGGCGATGGAAGCTGTACTGGTGGCTGGTGTCGGTGCGTCCGGCGAGGTCGCCGGGATAGAAGAAGTCACCAGCAGCCACGTCACGGGCGAGGGTGATACCCACGAGCTCTGGCCGGCGGTCGGGCTGCAGGCCGCGACCGGGGGACTTCACCTCGATGTCGGCATCTGTGACGACCTGTCCCTGGCGCAGATCGCGGGCGGCCACCAGTGATTTGGCGAGGTTCACGCGGTTCATGAGCTCGCCGGTGGAGATTTCGCGGGCGGTGTCGGAGCCGAGCGCTTCCTCGACGTCCCGGATCTGCTGGACCATGGCGGTCAACTCGCCGGGGGTCAGCGACACCTTGTGGTCGTTGCCTTCGAGGGTCTTGTCGATGGTCACGTGCTTCTCGATGATGCTCGCTCCGCGCGCGACCGCCGCGACCGGCACATGCCAGCCGCGCTCATGGCCCGAGTAGCCCACGAGGCAGTCGCCGAGCTCGGCGAGCCGGTCCATGTACTTCAGGTTCACGTCCTTGAAGGGCGCGGGGTACGTGGACTGGGTCTGCAGCAGGGCGAAAGCGGCGCCGTGCTCGCGCAGCACCGACACTGAGGTGGTGATCTCCTGCTCGGTGCTCATGCCGGTGGAGACGATCATTGGGGCACCGAAGTCGGCCACATGGGCAAGGAGCTCATGGTTGGTGAGGTCTGCGGAGGCGATCTTGTAGCCGGGGATGCCGTAGCGCTGCAGGGCGTCGGCCGAGGGGATGTCCCACGGCGTGCACAGCACGTCAAGGTCGACGTCCGCGCAGTGGTCGAACACCCGGTACATGTCCTCGACACCGAGGGAGTACTTGGCCAGCAGGTTCATCGTGTACTGCGGGCCTAGGTCCTCACCCTCGCTGGAGGTGCCGGAGCCGGAGCGGTACAGGGCGCTCATCTCGCGCAGCTGGAACTTCACGGCGGAGACCCCGGCCGCCTTGCAGTGATCGACGAGGGTTTTGGCGAGCTCGACGTCGCCCTGGTGGTTGTTGCCGATCTCACCGATCAGATAGGCGGGATGGCCTGCGCCGATGGTGTGGCGCCCGATGGTGAGGGTGTGGTCGCCGGGGCTCGCGATCGCGGTGAGCCGCCCGCGGTCATCGACCACGGGAATACGGTCCACACCGGGACGGAACATAGCGGTGATGCGATCCACCGGGGTGCCCTCGCGCACGGAGACGATCGACGAGTTCAGTGCTTCCGCGACGGGCCGGGACAGGTCCGGGGCGGTCTGCGCGACCAGCCAGCGGCGCACATCGCCATCGGTGAGGGCACCCTGGACGACGCCGTGGGTGTCGACGGCGAAGACGACACGGGCTCGATTGTCGTTGATCCGTCCGAGCGCCTCGAGCACGGACGCCTCGGTGTCGATCGTGTACGGGGAGATGGCCCGTTCGAAGATCATGACGTCCTCCATCCCATGCGGGCGAGCATGCTCTCAGCTGCGGCGACATCGGTGAGCGTGTCGATGTCCACGCCCTCCATCTCGTCGAGCACGAACAGGTCGACGCGTCCGCCGATTCGGTTCTTGCACGTGCGGTAGATGTGGGGAGCCGTCACGTAGAGCGACCCGTTTTCGAAGTAGTGCATCTGGTGGGGCGTGAGCTCCTGGCGGCGGGGCCGTGCGGTGACGTCATAGTCAGCCCTGGCTGACTCGCCGACGCCCTCGGGCAGGTGCCAGTAGAACGGAGAGTTCGGGACCACGCCGACCAGGCAGTCCGCGGTGCCTGCCCGGAACTGGGCGAGTGCCCGACGGATGGTGTCTGGCTTGCGTACAGGCGAGGTGGCCTGCAGCAGCAGCACCGCGTCGAGCTCCACGCCCTCGGCCTCGATCACGTCCATGGCGTGCAGGATCGTCGGCTCGGTGGGGGCGGTGTCCGCTGCGAGCTCGACGGGGCGGTCGATGACGCGAGCCCCGTGAGCGCGGGCAACCTCCGCGATCTCGGCGTCCTCCGTCGAGACGGCGACGATGACGTCCTCCCCCGCATCCAGAGCCTGAGCGATGGTCCAGGTCATGAGCGGGCGGCCACCGACGGGCAGCAGGTTCTTACGGGGGATCCCCTTGGACCCGCCTCGGGCGGGGATCAGAGCGAGAGCGGTCATGCGACACCTTCCAGATGCTGGGCGAGGAGTCGGGCCGGCTCGTCGGCGCCGATTTCGGGTCCGCGGGTCGGCTCGGAGCCGCCGAAGCGGGACATCCGATAGCGATCCCAGAACTCCTCCACCCACACGGGCGCCTTCGGGGCGTGGACCCAAGCGGGGACGCCGCGCACCGCGGCCTCCAGCACGCCGGTGGAGAACACCGCCACCACCGGGTTGGACATAGTGGCCAGCGGGATCGAGGAGTCCTGAAACTCGATGCCGGCCCGTTGCATCGCCCGGTGGGTCGTGCGAGAGACGACGTCGGTCTCCATCGGATGGGGTCGGTATAGAGCGCCTTCCTTCCGGCACAGATCGATGGCCGCACCGGCGGTGATGCGGCGCGGCAGCTCCGCGCCGTGCATCTGCCCCAGGAACACCAACCGGTCCTCATCCGGGTGCTCCTGCGCACTCGCCGTGGCACCTGCCCGCACATCCTCCCGGGACGCCTGCCAGAGCAGCTGCGAGCCGATCACGCGCACGTCGACGTCGCGGCGGCTCGAACGGTAGAAGTTGCCATCCTCCATGGTCCACGCGAACAGGGTGGACTCTGGCGGTAGCGGCGGTGCGTACGGGGTCAGGGCGCCATGCTGCACGATCGTGGAGGCGATCCCGTGGCTCGCGGCCCAGTCATGCGCCAAACGCCCCGCACCGAGATGCCAGCCGAGAGAGGTGATCGCTCTGATGCCTCGTCCCGTCAGCGCCTCGGCATCGGCGAGCTCGGTGCGCGCGGCCTTTCGACCCGCAAGCTCCGGCAACTCGACGTCTGCGGGGGCGAGGATGTCCACGCCGCTGCGCAGGTACGGCAGCGCCGTGAGCAGGCTCGCCCGGGACGTCGGGGACACGGAGTCCACCGCGATGAGGATTCGCTCCTTCCCCTCCCCGTCCACGGAGTGCAGCGCGTAGCGCTCCGGCTCATGCTCGTGACGGCCTCGTAGACGGCGCACCGCATCCAGCGTGCTGTGCTTGGCACGACGCAGCGGATGACGGGAACGCTGCCAGTCCTGCCAGCGCTCGAGACTCGTCGCATGGATCAGTGCCACAGGGCATCCACCTCCGCGATCCGGTGATCGAATGTGTGCTCCGCAAGCGTGCGCGCCCGCCCGGCCTCTCGCATGCGGTCTCCCCAGACGGGGTCCTCGACCGCACGCCGGGCCAGCTCCTCCAACTCATCGACGTCGCGCCAGAGAGCGACCTCGATGCCGACGTCGTAGAACTGATCGACGTCCTCACGGTCCACAAGCTGCACGCCACCCATCCCAGGGATCTCGAAGGTGCGCATCGCGTGTCCCTCCTGACGACCGTGGATCGCCACGGCCGCCGCCCCTTCGGCGTGGATCTCGTAGGCACGGTCCAGCGGGACCTCGCGTGACGCCGCCAAAGCAGGCCGCTTCCATGAGAAGGTGCGCAGCCGGTCCACCGGGTGGCGGGAGAAATCCCTCCCCCAGGCGTGCACAGGAAGACCGCGCGCCGCGAGCTCGCTGAGGATCTCGTACCGGTTCGCGTAGCCGGAGCCGATGAAGACGACCTCGCCGGTGCGGCGGGTGGGCGGGGACACCCGATGTGGATCGAAGGCGTTCGCCACGAAATGCGCGTCGACGCCCTCGGCGGCGAGGCGATCGGTCTCGGAGCGGGCATAGTCCACGATGGGCCCCACATGCCGGAGGAAGTCCAGCGTGTAGTCGTGGCGGTGCAGATCGTCGTACAGCCAGAGGATCCGTGGAGTGTTACCGAGCGCGTCCCAGAAACGGTGGTCGAGTGCATCCCCCTTGATCACCACGACCCTGTCGGGCTGCACGGTGCGCAGTGCCTCGATCACTCGATCGGTGAGCCGACGCGTCTCCGCCGCCCTGCGGGCAGCGCCCCGCCCGAGCTTCTCCGGCAGCTCCACAGTGGCCTTCAGCCGCAGCTTGTCCACAGCCGTGTCGTATGCGTCGTATCGGATCGTGCTGGTCTCGTAGCCGCGGCGCGCGAAGGCATCCTCGATCGATCGCCAGTACCCGTGGAAGGTGGGCGAGATCAGGAGCAGTCTGGTGGCGGCGGTCATCGGGGCAGTTCCTTGCCGGCGGTGAGGATCAGTGTGGTCTCCTCGCGGAACACCGCTACGGGATTCACGTCACGGCCGAAGAGCCGGCGGCCCGTGTTCCACACGATGTTCACGACAGACGCACTGAGCAGGCCAGCACGCAACAGATGCACATTCTGGTGCTTGCGGGCGTAGCGCATGCGTGCGCCAACGAGCCAAAGGCGCCGACGCGCCTCACCGCCCGACGAGCCGCCTCCCTCGTGCACCGCAACCACGTCGGCATCGAGCAGCGTCGGCACTCCTACCCGACGCAGGCGCAGCTGCAGATCAACTTCTTCGGTGTACATGAAGTACCCCTCGTCGAAGCCGCCGATGGCCAG
The DNA here is from genome assembly GCF_900258505.1 of Brachybacterium timonense. Classification (GTDB taxonomy): domain Bacteria; phylum Actinomycetota; class Actinomycetes; order Actinomycetales; family Dermabacteraceae; genus Brachybacterium; species Brachybacterium timonense. Next base: position 364,725 of record NZ_LT984895.1, on the reverse strand, counting down.
TACTTCCGCGACGGGCAGCAGCATCACGGCCCCGGAGACCCAGTCCACAGGAACGACTCCGGTGGCGGCGTCGGAGTCGACGTCGTTCCCCATAGCGCGTTGGATCACCGGCCGGTGATGCTGCGATGCCAACGGGACCAGCCATTCCACAACCTGGTGAGAGATCCTCGGCGTGAAACGCGCGCTGCAGCCGCTGGTCCCGTCCGGGGTGCCGGCACGACAGCCGACCACCGCTGGCTGCCAGGGCGCGCCGTGCTCGAGCAGGGTACGCGCGAACCCGCGGGGGATGATCAGGTCGGAGTTCAGAACCAGTGCCTGGGGGAAGGCCGCGGCGTGCAACCCTGTGTTGACCGCAGCCCCGAAGCCGCCATTGTGCTCACGCCGCACCAGATCGACACCGCGCGGCAGGGCATCGGCTGGAACGCGACACGGGCTGGCATCATCGACGACGATCACCTGTGCGGGACGATCCTCCTGTGCTACGTCGGGGCCGATCAGGGCCTCCAGCAGGGGGAGAACCGGATCAATCGCTCCGTGCACCGGGATGATGACAGCGAGAGCAAGCATCACGACTCGCTGTCGTTCGGCATCGCAGCCCGTTTCGCTCGACGCCGACGGGGTGCGTCAGATGCCGAGCTGGGGCTCGTCGAGGCGATAGGAGCAGCATGCCCATCCGGACGGGACCCAGCAGTTGAAGAGGCCTGCTCTCCGTGCGCCTCCCCGAGCGGTTCGTGTGCGGCCTCGACGGGCGCATCGGGCAGCACCTCAGCATCGGTGTCTGGCTCGACGACCGCGTAGGCGTATCCCTTGCTGGCCCCATAGGTGTAGCTACCGTACGAGGAGTAGCCATACTCGGCATCGCCGTAAGCTATGCGCTTCAAACGGCCGGTGCTTACACGGTTCATGACCAGCCCGTACACCGTGGAGCCGACGCCCTGCACCGAGTCGACGGCCTTACGGATGCCCTCGGCGCGCGTCCTTCCCGGAACCGACACGAGAATCGCGCCGTCGGTGTGGCGGGAGAGCAGTTGCGCATCGGTCACCGCCAACACCGGCGGAGCGTCGATGATCACGAAGAACCTCTCACTCAGCTCCGCCACGAGGTCATGCATGCGACGTGACCCGAGCAGTTCTGACGGATTCGGCGGGATCTGCCCTGCTGGCAGCACCCACAGCCGCGTAGCCTCGACACGCTGCAGCGCCTCCTGCGCGCTCACGCTGCCGACGAGCAGCTGGGACAGGCCCACTGCGTCATCCACCTCCATGGCGGCGGCAAGCACGGGACGACGCATGTCGGCGTCAATCAGCAAGGTGCGTTGCCCAGACGCGGCGATCACGCGTGCCAGATTCGCCGCCACGGTGGACTTGCCCTCTGCGGGCACGGAGCTGGTGACCACGACAGAGCGTGGAGGGTTATCGACATCCACAAAACGCAGGTTGGTGCGCAGCTTACGCAGCGCCTCCCGGGTACGGAACTCGCAGGGTTGCACGAGCACGCCGGTCCCCTTGTTCCTCCCGAGATCCTTCCCGGCGGGAAGCACGCCCAGCACAGGAATGCCGGTAGCACGCTCAAGGTCATTCACCGTACGGATGCGGGAATCGTTGCGGGCGCGCAGCCACGCGATGGAGAGCGCGATGGCCAGACCAGCCACCGCGCCGATCGCGAGGAACTTCCGTCGGTCCGGCGCAATCGGTGCACTCGGAGCATTAGCGGTCTGATACGGCACAAGAACCACCTGTGCCTGCGCCGCATCATTGCCGCCCGTCTCGAGGCGTTCAGCCTCCTGGGCGACTGCCTCCACGGCAGCGTTGGCCAGTTGCTGAGCCTGTTGAGAGGTGCCAGCGGTGGCAGTCACCGTGATGATCGGGGCGTTGGGGTCCAAGGAAGCGCGGAGCGAGGCTGCAGCAGCATCGGGGCTGATCGGCAGGCCGGTGGAATCCACAATGTTCTGGCCGACGGCGCGGGTGTTGAACAGTGGAAGATACGACTGCGCCTTGTTGTACTGGAACTGCATGTTCGAGCTGGCCTGCGTGATCGCATTGCCGTCCGGGTCCGTTTCTCCGCTCGCGGAGACATAGCCCAGCGCCGATGCCTCGAAAACTTCAGGCTTCGTATGTGAATAGCCGTAGCCGGCGGCAGCGCCAACCAGGATCGCTACCACCAGCAGGAGGGCATTGCGCAGCAGAAACCGCAGAAACTCTTCAATGGTCACACGGGCACCATTCACCTCGGCAGAGACGGACTCGTTCATCCTACGCACCGCCCAGCTAGTACCAGCAGGCGACCTGCACGGATCCCGGGGCGTTCTCACGACTTTCCATCGGGATCACCCGCATCGCAAGCCTGTGACGTCCAATGCGACCCGGCGGCGGTCCGGAAGCCGACAGTAGCTCTCCTGCGCCGCGCCCTCGCTCACAACAGCGCTTCGCCGAGCACGACCCGACACGCTCTGAGCACGGATGACCGTCCACCCGCGCTCACAGCAACGGCAGCAGCTCCTCCCACACGGCCCGGATGATGTCCGCGCCGGGGCGGCCCTCCAGGTGCGAGGTGATCGCCACCATCGCCCGCTGCTCAGGCAGCACGAGCAGCATCTGCCCGTAGGCACCGTCGGCCCGCCAGGCGCCGTCAATGCTGCAATCCCACACGCCGTAGCCATAGCGAGCGCTCTCGGGTTCGACCCGGTCGCCTGTGGACACCCAGGTGTCATCGGCGTGCATCCGATCAACCCAGGTGCCGGGCACGAGTTCGCGGCCCTCCCACGAGCCGCGATCCAGCAAGAGACGGCCGATACGGGCGATCTGACCGCTCTTGAGGTTCAACCCGGTGGCGCCCCAGGTGATGCCGCAGCGATCCGTGAACCACTGCGGGTTGAGGATTCCGAGCGGCTCGAACAGGCGCGGCATCAGCCAGTCACGCATCGACTGCCCGACATGCTCATGGATGATCCGCGACAGGAGGTAGATGGATCCGTTCGAGTATTCGAAGGCCTTCCCTGGTTCGCGCACCAGATCGGTGCCGAGGATCAGCGCCGTGAGGTCCGGATGCTCGCGCTGCTCATCGAGGAACACCGTGATCGGGGAACCCGAGGTCATGGTCAGCAGGTGATGGATCCGGACCCGATCCCAGCCGGCACCGGCCCCGCCCGACGGAGCCGGCAGGTGGTCCAGAACATGATCCTCGACCGTGAGCAGCCCCTCCTGGGCGGCGATGCCGACGGCGAGCGCAGTCACGGTCTTGGAGACCGAGTAGAGGTTCTCGATCGTATCGTCCACGAAGCGGTGGGAGACCTCACGGCGCCCCTCACGATGCACGTGGATGGCGCGCACCCCGAGGCGGCGCTCCAGGATCCGCTGGCGCAGCCCTGTCAGCAGCAGCTCGTCAGGCACCTGGTTGCGATCCGAGGGTGTCGCAGAGATCTCCGTGGTCGCCGCAGGCGTCGTGTCCTCGGTCGGGTCGGGAGTCGAAGCAGTGACAGCCATATTCCGAGCCTATGCGGTACTCCCCCGTCCTGCGGGACGAGCGAGACTCTGCGGTCGGTGTCGACGTCCTCGACGTTGTCGGTCCTGGTCCCGCGGAACGAACACGACTTTTGTCGGATGCCACGGGGACCTGGGCAGGTGTGAAATAGTGCCTCGGCCCGTCCCGGGCCTGTGCACTGCGCTGTGCACCTCACGCCATCCGAAAGGCCGCCATGACCGTGCTCCGCCGCATCGTCCTGCCCACGCTCTGGCTCCTGGTCGCCGCTGTGATCGCCGCGGCGCTGGTGAAGATCGCCTTCTTCACCAGCGAGGAGGAAGGCCCCACGGCGCAGCCAGGCGTCGCCGTCATCGAAGGCCAGGTCACCACCGTCGAAAAGGTGAACCTCTCCTCCACTCTCAAACTCGACGGAACAGTGGAACCCGATCCCGGCACCCCGCTGCGCGCCACGAAGACCGGTGAGGTCAACAAGATCTGGCGGAAGGATGGAGACGTCGTCGACGAGGGCGACCGGATCCTGCAGGTGAAGGTCGAGGCGGAGCCGGAGATCATCGAGGCGCCTGTCCCAAGCGTCGACGGCGAGGCGGGCGCCGACGGCGCGGGCGGCGACGACGCCGCGGCGCCAGCTCCCAGCGGACCCACGTACCACTACTTCACACTGCGTGCCAGCAGCAGTGGCATCATCTCGGGCCTCGAGGTCACCGAGGGCCAGCAGCTCAACACCGGCGACACCGTCGCCACGCTGTCCCCCGGCACCTACTCGATCAGCGCCTCCCTCACCCCGGAGCAGCAGCTGCAGCTGCTGGAGACGACGATCGAGGCCACCGCGGAGCTGCCCACGTCCGAGAAACCGATCACCTGCCAGGATCCGTCGATCTCCGAGAACACCGAGGACGATGAGGATGCCACCCCCGCTGTCCCCGAGGGCGCGTACGACGAGTGGGGCGAGCCGCTCCCCGGAGCCGGCGAGACCTCGCGGGCCTCGCTGCGCTGCCCCGTGCCCGAGGACGTGCGCGTCGTGCCCGGGCTCAAGGCTCCCATCACCATCAACCTCGGCTCTCGCGACGGTGTGCTCGCCGTCCCCACCACCGCTGTGATCGGTGAGGGGAAGTCCGCCACGGTGTACGCCCCGTCGGCCGACGGCGGCGAGCCCACCGAGATCCCGGTCGAGCTCGGACTGCGCGACGGCGAGCTGATCGAGGTCATCAGTGGACTCGAGGAAGGCCAGGAGATTCTCGAGGTGGCCCCCGGCGTCACCGACCCGAATGACGGGGGCACCGACGGAGTGGAGGCGTGGTGACGAGCGCCCCGCTCCTGCAGCTGCAGGATCTGACCCGCTCGGTCAGGCTGCCCGACGGATCCGAACTGCACATCCTCAGAGGCGTCACCTGTGACGTGCATGCCGGCGACCACATCGCCATCGTCGGCCGGTCCGGCTCCGGCAAGACCACGCTGTTGAATCAGCTCGGTCTGATCGACCGCCAGACCAGCGGGGAGCTGCTGTTCGACGGCCTCGACGTACGACGGCTCTCCGACCGCCGCCGGGCGCGCCTGCGCGGCGCCGGCATCGGCTTCGTCTTCCAGCAGTTCAACCTGCTCGATGGCCGCAGTGCCCTGGAGAACGTGATGATGCCGATGCTGTACGGCACCGCCGCCCAGTTCCGAAACCGTCGGCGCGCCGCCATGGAGATGCTCGAACGGGTGGGTCTGTCCGCCCGTGCCGACCAGACACCGAACCGTCTCTCCGGCGGCGAGCAGCAGCGCGTCGCCGTGGCCCGCGCCCTGGTGCGCCGCCCGCGCCTGATCCTCGCCGACGAGCCCACCGGGGCCCTCGACGTCACCACCGGTGAAGCCGTCATGTCGCTGCTGGACGAGATCGCCCGCGAATCGGAAGCGGCCCTGGTCACCATCACCCACGACCTGCAGGTCGCCGCGCTCTCGGACCGCGCCTACCTGCTGGACACCGGCGTGCTCACGCCGCTGGAGGAGACCGACCAGGCCCGCGGCGCCCTCGCAGCGACAGCCGGGATCCGCGCCGGCCGCGCCCGCGTGGCGGAGGCCGGCCCGGGTGTCCGCCACGGCGCTCAGGGCGCGTCGCACGCACCGCATCCCGGCCAGGAACCGCCCACGGAGGTGATCGCATGACCGGCCTGATCGCCTCGATCGTCGAGGCCTACGGCGAGCTGCGCGTGAACAAGAACCGCATCATGCTCGCACTGATCGGTGTCGGTTTCTCCGTGTTCGCCCTCACCGCGGTGCTGGGCGCCGGGTCCCTGTTCAAGGCCACCTTCGAGCAGATGACCGAGGCACAGAGCGGACGAGCCGGCGTGATCCAGGTCGCTGTCCACCGCGCCGATGGGACGAACGACACCGCCCAGGTCATCGACGAGTTCGAGACCCTGCAGGTCACACACTGGACCCGGTCCTCGGAGACCTCGACCCGCGTGCAGATGTCCACCGGCGTGCGGGCACTGCCCGTGCAGGCCGTGGACCCGGCCTACGCCGACATGTACCGCGTGAAGCTGCTGGAGGGCCGATGGTTCACCGCCGCGGACGAAGATCGGCTCGCCCCGGCGCTGGTCGTCAACCAGAGCATGTACGAGGAGATCGGCTCCCCTCCGCTCGGGAACGGGGTCCCGGTGAGCCTGCACGGCCCCGAAGGCACCACGGAGACCGCCCGCGCCGTGATCATCGGCGTGGTCAAGGACGTGCCTGGCATCTTCGGGCCGCCTCAGGGTATGGAGGCGATGGTGCTGTTCGAGACCGCGAGCGGCCTGCCCGGCGCCGAGGGCGCCCCGGAGGTCCAGCAGATCAGCGCCTGGGTGCCGCCGGAGGACTCCTTCGCTGTGGCCGACCACTTGGCGGCCGCGCTCGATCCCGGACCGGACGGCGACGTCAGCATCCAGAACACCATGGACTGGGCCGGTGAGGCCGACATCATCGACTACCTCTCCTACGCCATCGCGGGCATCGCCGGGCTCGTGCTGATCCTCGGCGCCATGGGCCTGGTGAACATCTCCCTGGTCTCCATGCGCTACCGGATCCGCGAGATCGGCATCCGACGCTCCTACGGGGCCACCGGCGCACGCATCTTCGTGGGCGTGATGATGGAGTCCGTGGTCGCCACCGTGATCGCCGGCGCCATCGGCGTGACACTCGCCGTGGCACTGCTGCGGCTGCCGATCATCATCGAACAGTTCGAGAAGGCGGGGCTCGTGGAGGCACCGCCCTTCCCGATGAGCGCGGTGCTGGTCGGGATGGGTGCGGCGACCCTGGTGGGCATCCTCGCGGGGGCGCTGCCCGCGATCGTCGCCACCCGTATCAAGGTGATCGACGCGATCCGCAGCTGAACGGTCTCAGCGCCGGGCGGCGAGCGCGGCGCGACGTGCTTCGTGGGCGCGCGCCTGCGCGGCGTGTGCCTGCGAGGCAGCGGCCGACAGCCCCAGATCCTCGATGTCCAGTGGTTTCGCGAGCTGGCCGAAGGGGAAGGAACGCTCCAGGTGGCCCTCGCCGTCCAGGTGCAGCATCTCGCCGGAGTCCATGAGGCGCCAGTCTGAGTCATCATCCATCGGCTCGGAGGCGATCACCACAGATCCGACGTCGGCGAGGTCTGCGGAGCGGGCGCGCAGTGAGGAGGAGGACTGCTCCAGCTCGTGCCTGCCCTCGCCGGCGCCACCGTCCCCGTTGCTGGCTCGACGGTCGAGCACCCACAGCTCGTTCTTCGCGGGCAGACGCACCGCCACCAACTCCTCACCGCGAGCAGCCAGCAGGTTCACCGAATACACCGGCACGTTCTGACCGATCCATTCCAGCGCCGCTGCGACACCGTCGCGCAGCGAGCCGCACCGCTCGGTTTCCGCCGTGACCAGAGCAGACATCCACTCAGAGTCGGTGGAGCCGTGGATCAGCCGGGCAGCGCCGAGCTCGGTGACACGACGGCGCATCGCGTCGGTGACCTCGAGAACGCCGTTGTGAGCGGTGATGATGCCGTCCTGCAGGAACGGGTGCGTGTTCTCCACGGTGTGCACGGTGCCGGAGGACAATCGCACATGAGCGATCATCACGCGGGAACGGAGCGTCGCGGCGAGCTGCGAGAAGCGTTCGGACCGGTAAGCAGCGACGGGCCGTTTCAGCACCTGCGCCTGGCCCTGCTCATCCACCCAGCCCAGCCCCGTGCCGTCGGCGTTGAAGCGCGACTGCTGCACGAGGGAGTACGGCGCCTCGAGCAGCCAGAGGTCAGCGGTCACAGGGCGGTCAGCGTGGAGAGCGAACAGTCGGCACATGATTCCAGCACTCTAGACCTGGTCACAGCGGTGCGCAGTTCCGTGGATCACGGTGCAGATGGTGGTCGGTTCCTGTGCCGCGGCGCGTTCCTGGGTAGCGTCGAGGCATGATGCACCTCAGCGATGCCCAGGTCCACGAACATCTCCCCTCGCCTGCCCAGGCGGTGGATCTCATGCGCGAGACACTTCTCGCGCTCGCCGACGGCAGCGCGTCGGTCACCCCGAAGTCGCAGGTCGTGCACGAGGAGGGTGGGTTCGCGAACGCGATGCCGGCGGCGTGGCCGGAGCGGGGGCTGCTGGGCGTCAAATGGGTGGTGATCACGCCGTCGAACCGTGAGCGCGGCGCCGAGATGATCGACGGGTTGATGGTGCTCTCAGGCGCCGACGGCTCCACTCGCGCGACCATGGCCGCCGGAGAACTCACCGCACTGCGCACCGCGGCGGTGACCGGGGCGAGCCTGGCCCTGGATGATCGGCCCGCGGTGTTCTTCGGCACCGGCGTGCAGGCCCGCTCGCACGCCCGCGTGATCGAGGCCCTGGGTCGCGGCCCGCTGACGGTGTGGGGCAGGCGCCAGGAGGCGCTCGATGACCTGGTCACCTGGTGCGCTCGGCACACCCCGTACCTCGAACTGCGCACCACCACCGATCGCGTCAGCGCGCTCCGTGGCGCCGGGGTGATCATCTCCGGCTTGCCGATCGGGCTCGACGGGCTCGCGCTCTCGCCGCAGGAGGTGGCGCCTGATGCGACGCTGCTGCCGCTGGACTATGCGACCATTGCCGGGCGCGATGTGGCGAGCACCGGCACGGTCGTGGCCGATGACCCCGAACAGTTCGAGGCGCTGCGCCCCGTGAAACTCAGCGCCGACTACCCGCGCGCTACCGCTGCGACCGGCGCTCTGCTGCGCGATGGGCGACCCGACGGGCTGCTGGTCGCGCAGAATCTCGGCTCCGGTCTCGGTGACGTGGTGCTCGCCGACGCCGTCGCCCGCGCCGCGACGCCCGTACGATGAGCCCCATGGATCCGCGTCGGCTGCTCATCTTCCGCGTCGTGGTGCGCAAAGGCTCGCTCGGTGCCGCTGCCCGCGAGCTGGGGTGGACCCAGCCTGCGGTCTCGCAGCACCTTGCGGCGCTCGAGAAGGAGGTCGGCACCCAGCTGCTGCTGCGCTCCTCCACCGGCGTCGAACCCACCGAGGCAGGCAGACGCCTCGCAGTGCACGCCGAAGCGATCCACTCCCAGCTCGAAGCCGCCGGTGAGGAGCTCGCCGATCTCACTGCTCTGCGCCGCGGCACGGTCCGCTTCGGCACCTTCCCGTCGGCCGCCGCGGTGCTGCTGCCGCCGGCGCTTGCCCGCCTGCACGAGTCCGCACCGGATCTGACGGTGACCTTCGACGAGCTCGAACCACCGGATGCGATTCGTGCCTTGGACGACGGGGAGATCGACCTGGCGATGGTGTTCCGCTACCCCGACGGCGCAGTCGAGGAGGGCGGCGCCCTGGAGTGGACGCCGCTCGCGAGCGATCCCGTGCTCGCCGTGCTGCCCGCGGCGCATCCGCGCGCGCAGGATCCCGGGCTGCGGCTCGCCGACCTCGCCGAGGAGCAGTGGATCGCTGGCTGTGAACGCTGCCGCGCGAACCTGCTGAGCAGCGCCCGCACGGCCGGTTTCGAGCCGAACATCCGCCATTCCACCGACGATTCAACGGTGGCGCAGCGCCTCATCGTGCACGGCGGCGGCGTGACACTGCTGCCGCAGATCGCCCTGGAGGGATACGGCTGCGAGCAGGTCATCGCCCGCGCCCTACCTGATCTGCAGGACCGCACGATCGGACTGCTGAACCGGCGGGGCGCGATGGCGATCCCGGCGGTGGCCGCGCTGCGCGACGCCCTCGTGAGTGTGACGAGGGAACGCGAAGCATCCGCTGCGAAGACAGCCGACGACTGAGCGCTCACTGCCAGGCTGCGGAACGACCCCTGCACCGCTGTGGAACCGCTCTGCCCGGTGACGCTGACTACCCTGGACGGATGACTCCCCCGCCCGCCGACGCCACCACCCGTGCACGCCGCATCCCGGCACGCGCCTGGCTGCGCCCGTCGTTCATGCTGCTGGGCGGGTTGGCCGTCGCCGCTCTACTCCTGCTCATGGGGCAGGACGTGGCCGCCGTTGTGTTCGCCGCCTTCGCACTGCTCATGGGGTATTGGACGAGCCCTCTGCGTCGCGGCCCGCACACCCCGTTCCGCCAGGCCATGTCCGAGCGCAGCGATGACACCGCGATCGTGCTGTGGGCCCCGGGAGACCCGCTGTCCTCGCGGATGCAGGCTGCTCTGCGCAACCGTCACGAATCGATCGTGTGGGTGAACGTGCACCAGGATCACGAGGCGGCGCAGCTGCTCGCGAACCACGGCGGTCGCCCGGCACTGCCCCTGGTGATCGTGGGCGAGAACGTGCAGATGCGTGCGACCGTCGGCCAGCTGCTGGACCTGCAGGCGGCGGCGCACCGGACCTGACGTCGACGACTCCCCGCCGGTGTCGCGACCACGCGTAGTGATCCACGGCAGCGCGACGGGCAGTCGCATCGACTCGGCTACTGTGGCCGCGTGCGCCACACGAGACCGACACCGCAGCATCCACCGGTGCCACAGCAGGCTCCGTACCCGGGTTCTGCCGCACGACCAGGCTCGGTCCAGCCGCCGGGACAGGCCGGACAACCGGGTCGCATTCCCCAGGAGGGTGCCGCCCGGTTCCCCGCCCATCCCACTCCGGCGCACTTCCCCACCTCACCGAAGAACGACGGGCGCTTCCCATGGATCCTGGGCTTCCTCGCCCTCGTCGGCTTTCCCGGCCTCTCCCTGCTCGTGCCGTCGCTCGCAGGCATCATCGCGGGCGCGATCGTCGCACGACGCAACCGGGTCGCCCGACGCTTGGGCGGACGGGCGATCCTCTTCGGGGCCGCGAACATCGTGCTGATGATCAGCTTCTTCACACTGCTGTTCGGCGTGCACCCGTGGGCCGTTGACCGCGGCTACATCCCCGAGGAGTGGCTCCCCGCGACGATCCTCTTGATCGCGCTCAGCGCCTGGGTCGCGTTCATCGGCCCCATCACATACGTGGTGCTGGCGATCATCGCCGCCTCGAAGAAGGTCACACGCTCGAAGGCGGCGCGGATCCTCAACCGCTGAGCACCGTGCTGCTGCGCCACGGCTCATCGTCGACCAACCCTCGACTGTGTCGAGGCGGCGCGCCGGTCACCGGTGAATGGGCAGCCAGTCCAGCACGTCCTGGATGCCGCGGTCCCAGAAGTCCCCGGTGTGGGCACCGGGCCGACACTGCGTCCGACAGCATCTCTACTACCTGCGAGAACGTTTCCCATTGAACTTTTCCGAACTTCTCGATTATTTGGAATATGATCAGGGTCGTCACGTGCGAACAGGGCAGGAGAGGGCGGTGAGCATGGGCGAGAAGAAGCGCGAGAGGACGATCACGAAGCTCTCCGAGCAGCTCGAACAGATGGAAGCCAGGCTCGCCGCTGTGGAGCAACGCCTCGATGAAGCAGCGATCACGGGCACCGCACCCTCCGATGCGATCACGCTCAAGGTCCCGTCTGTGAGCTCCGCCCCAGCGGCGGGCGCCATAGACGGAGAGGCCCGAAAGACCAACGAGCCAGCGGTCGACACCACCCCGGACAAGGAGCCCCCGAGCTCCCCCCTCTGGGCGCTGAAAACACTCAAGGCACAGCTTCCCGACCGCGGCGGGGTCGTCTACGCCGTGGCTGCGACCGTGGAACGTGGTCGCTTCGAGTACCAGTGGGGCCGTCCCACAGATCATCTCCTCGCCCAGGACTGGAGCGAGCTCGCAGATCCCCTGAACGCCCTCGGACACCCCTTGCGCCTGGCGATCCTCCGTCTGCTGCTGGAGGAGGACCGCACCGTCGCCCAGCTCGTCGACCTGCTGCACCTGGGCTCGACAGGCATCGCCTACCACCACCTGTCCGCGCTCCAGGCCGGCGGCTGGGTGACCTCGCCACAGCGCGGCACCTGGAGCATCCCGCCCGCACGCACATGCTCCCTTCTGACCATCATCACCGCACTGGAGGCCTCGTGACCGATCGCCATGACCACGACACCGCCCCCGACGAATCGACCGAACCCTCCTCTGCCCATGAGGACAGCACCGAACATGCTCCGCGCACGGGCGACTCCGGGCCCGCTCCCGACCCCGCCGACTCCGTGAGCCGCCGCACGGCGCTGACCATCGGGGGTGTTGGTCTCGCCGCCATCCTCGGCACAGGAGCACTGGCCCTCCCTCGCCCCCGCAGCCTCGGCGAGGTCAATGGCGACGAGGCTCTCGCCGAGGCTGTCCGCGAGCACCTGGACGGGCACAGCCGCGTCGCGGTCACGCTGATCGACACCGACGGCTCGATCCGCTTCGCCGGCTTCGGTGTCGAGGAGACGACGGAGTTCGAGATCGGCTCGGTCTCCAAGGGTTTCACCGGGAACCTCCTCGCGCTCGGCATCGAGAAGGACGGACTCCGCCTCGACACCACCGTCGAGGATGTGCTCGGCGAGCGTGCAAGCGGCTCCGCTATCGCGGATGTGACGCTGCAGGAGCTCGCCACCCACACGGCCGGTCTGCCTCCGGCGACCCCGGGCGCGGCGCTGGGCGGGACGTGGCGAAATATGTTGCGCAAGGACCCGCACGGCTTCCAGGACGTGGACGACGTGATCGACGGCGCCCTTGACCTCAAGCCGTCGGATCGGGGAGAGCCGGCCTACTCGAACCTGGGGGTCGGCCTGCTCGGGCAGCTGCTCGCTCTCGCCGCCGGCACGGATTACGTGAGCCTGCTGCGCGAGCGGATCCTGGACCCGCTGGACATGGGCTCCACCTATGTCCCGGTGACTCCCGAGGGACTGCGCGACAGCGCGGTGCGAGGTCACACCCGCCAGGGGCACCGAAGCGGTCACTGGACGCTCGGCGGGGTCGCGCCCGCCGGCGGCATCCGGTCAACGCCCGCGGATATGACCGTGTTCCTCACGGGCATGATCGACGGATCGGCGCCCGGGGCGTCAGCAGCCACCGAGGTCCTCCTCGAGGAACCCGACGAGAACACGGCGATGTGCTGGGTCAAGTTGCTCTGGGACGACCAGCCGACGATCCACTGGCACAACGGAATGACCGGTGGTTTCGCCTCGTTCTGCGGCTGGGTGCCGGAGACGGGGCGCGGCGTGATGCTGATGTCTGCGACCGCGCTGAGTCTGGACGAGCTCGCGATCGGTCTGCTCACGAAGGAGGTGTCTGCATGAGCACCCTCATCGGTTACGTTCCCGTGGTCGTCGGGCTCGTCCTGACCGCTTCCCTGGCGTGGGATGGGTACCGGCTGATTGCCCGCGACATGCATCCGCTGCGAGTACTGACCACTGTGTTCTCGGCGGCGGTCACACTCGGGATCCTCGGTCTGATCCCCCTGCTGCCGCCCTCGCTCGCCCTCATCCTGGCAGCGCTGATGCTGGGGCTCGCCGGTGCGACCGTCTACGCCGTGCTGCGCCTGCTGGACGAGAAGCGGCCACGCAGGGTCGCCGCTGTCCAGGCGGAGGGCTCCAAGCTCCAGGTCGCGGCTCTGCGCCGCCCGTCGATCACCACAGTGGTCACCGGGGCGCTGGTCCTGATCGCACTGCTTGTGGTGGCGCTGTACGCGGCGCTCTGAGCGCGTATGCACCGTGCCCGCGGGCATGGGACCGGCTCCGACCGGCGCTTCCGGTTCCTCTGCGTGTCTGCGCCGTGCCTAGGGGCGCCGGGCCACTCGGATGACCCCGGTGGATTTCCGTCGGTCGAAGCGCTCAGCCGCGGATCGGCAGCCAGTCCAGCACGTCCTGGATGCCGGTGTCCCAGAAGTCCCAGGTGTGGGCGCCGGGACGCAACCGAGAGGTGACCTCCACACCCCTGCCCTCGGCCGCAGCGAGAAACCGCCGGTTGTGCTCGATCAGGAAGTCCTCGGTGCCGCAGTCCACGAACAGCTGCGGCAGCACCGCCGGGTCGGCCTGCTCGAGCAGGCCGATAAGGTCGTCGGCCGTGCCCTCCAGCGGCTTGCCTCCCCACACACGTTCGGCGAGATGACCGCCGTGCTCGCCCTGATGGAAACCGCGGGCATCGAGCACCCCTGACAGGCTCGCCGCCGCGGCGAAGCGGTCCGGGTGGTTCAGGGCGAGCTTGAACGCGCCGAAGCCACCCATCGACAGACCCGCCACGAAGGTGTCCTCACGCGCCGTAGAGACATGGAAAGTGCTCGCCACCAGGGCGGGCAGTTCCTCGCTCACGAATGTCCAATAGTTCTCGCCGACGGCTTCGTCGGCGTAGAAGGAGCGGCGCACCTCGGGCATCACCACGGCGATGCCCTTCTCGGTGGCGTAGCGCTCGATGGCGGTGCGGCGCTCCCAGATGGTGCAGTCATCGCTCAGACCGTGCAGCAGGTAGAGCACGGGCACGCCGTCGCGCCCGCCCGCACTGTCACTGCCGTCCATGCCGATCCCGGCAGCAGCCTGCGGGTACAGCACCACCATCGATGTGCCCATGCCGAGGGACTCGGCGAAGACGTCGGTGCGCATGCGGATCATTCGGGGCCTCCTGGGCGTGGGATCTGCACACAGTCTGCCGCACAGCAGCGCACGGCACGGCCTGCGGGGCACTACGAGCGCCGGCCCCTCACGGCGAGGCTTCAACGGGCTTCACGGGCTACGCTCGCCCCATGAGCACCACGCGCAGCTCCGGTATGTCCCTCAAGCCCGCCGAGCAGGTCCGCACCGCCCCGGTCGTGACCGTCGGCCTCATCGGCGGCTGGCTGACCGCACGCGAGACCGGCATCAGGCCGCTCGGCGGCGTGGTGCTGGCCGCAGCCGGGCTCTGGGCCGGCCGTACCTGGCTCGCCCGCACCGGTGGCGCGACCACCGCGGCGCTCGGCGCCACCTATCTGCTCGGCTTCGGGCTCTCTCATCCGCTCGCCAAGAAGATCGGCGCATGGCCGGCAGTGCTCACGGTCACTGCCGTCTCGGCAGGAGCGTCGGCCCTGCTGTCAGACGCCGCCTACGGCGACTGGATCGCCGACGACGCCGACTGACCACCCCTCCTCGGGCAGCCACCCCCCGAGGCTGACCTCCTTATCCGCAGGGTGAACAGGGCAGGCGCAGGCGCCCCGACGGGGATAGGCTAGTGAGCCCGCCCACACTCCTCCTCTTCGCCCCCGAGGTCACCCCACCCATGCTCGCGACCATGGGCCGCCTGTGGCAGACGGTCCGTCCCATCCGCTTCCGCCTCTATCTGGGCCTGCTCAGCGCCCTGACGGCGTCGATCCTCGCCCTGCTCATCCCGCAGGTGCTCGAGGTGATCGTCAACCGTCTGAACACCGACCCGACCGCGGCCGCCGTGTGGACCGCGGGCGCCGTGGTGCTCGCCCTGGGTCTGGCCGAGGCCGCCATGATCTGGCTGCGACGCACCTTTGCGGTCTCCCCCTCCACCCAGGTGGAACGCACCATGCGCACCGACTTCTACAAGAAGGTGCAGCACATGCCAGTGTCGTTCCATGACGGCTGGGGCTCCGGCCAGCTGCTCTCGCGCGTCATCTCCGACATCTCGATGATCCGCCGCTGGGTCGCCTTCGGCATGATCATGCTGACCACCAGCACGGTCACGATCATCGTCGGCATGTTCCTGCTGATCCGCTCGAACCTGATCCTGTCCCTGATCTTCTTCCTCGCCGCACTGCCGGTGGGCATCATCGCCTTCCGCTTCAACCGCACCTACTCGGTGCTCTCCCGGCGCTCGCAGGACCTCAACGGCGACCTCGCCACCACCATCGAGCAGTCCGTGCAGGGCATCCGGGTGCTGAAGGCCTTCGGCCGTGGCCCGACCGCGCTCGAGGACTTCACGCATCAGGCCGAGGAGCTGCGCACCACCGAGGTGCAGAAGGCCACCGCCATGGCCCGCTTCAACATGTTCATGTTCATGCTCCCCCAGTTCGCGTTGGGTGTGAGCCTCTTCGTGGGCCTGCACCTGACCGCTCGCGGCGACATGAACGTGGGCCAGCTGGCCTCCTATTTCGCGACCGCCACCCTGATCATCGGTCCGGTGCAGATGCTCGGCATGCTCTTCGGTCAGGCTGTGAACACGGTGACCGCTCTGGACCGCCACTATGAAGTGATGGACGAGGTCAACACCATCACCTCGCCCGAGAAGCCCGTCCCCGTGAGCATCGCCGATGCCAAGGGTGTGGTGCGCCTGGAGGACGTCCACTTCCGCTACGTCGATGCTCCCGACCATGTCAGCGACGTCATCGACGGCGCCGACCTGGAGATCCGGGCCGGCGAGACGATGGCCCTGGTCGGCGTGACCGGCTCCGGCAAGTCGACCCTGCTGCAGATGGTGCCGCGCCTGTACGACGTCACCGGCGGTCGCATCACCATCGACGGTGTCGACATCCGCGACATGGACCTGATGGACCTGCGCCGCCTGACAGCGGTCGCCTTCGAGGACGCGACCCTGTTCTCCGACTCGGTGCGCACGAACGTGCTGCTGGGGGCCGACGAGTCCCTGAGCGACGAGGAGCGCGAGGCGCTGCTGGAGCTCGCTCTGGAGACTGCCGATGCCAGCTTCGTCCACGACCTCCCCGAGGGAGTGGACACCCGTATCGGCGAGGAGGGCATGAGCCTGTCCGGCGGTCAGCGCCAGCGCCTGGCCCTGGCCCGCGCCATCGCCGCGAAACCCACGGTGCTTCTGCTGGACGATCCGTTGTCCGCACTCGACACCAAGACCGAGGAGCGCGTCACCGAGCGCCTGCGAGAGGTGCTCGACGGCACCACCACGCTGATCGTCGCCCACCGCACCTCCACCGTGGCCCTCGCCGACCGCGTCGCCCTGCTGGACCACGGGAAGGTCGAGGCCGTCGGCACCCATGAGGAGCTGATGCGCACCTCCGCCCGGTACCGCTGGGTGATCGCCAACCAGGAGGAGGAGGCCCGGCGCGACCGGGATATCGAGACACTGACGGGCGAGCTGAACCTGAGCGCTCTGCAGGGGCAGGCGGGACAGCGATGAACACCGGTACGACGCAGAAACCCGCCGAACAGGACCACAACCAGGACGGCCAGCAGACCTTCACCGCCGAGGAGAACCGCGCTTCACGCCGACGTTCCCTGCGTCTGCTGGGCTCCCTCGTCAAGCCCGTGAAGTGGCAGTTCCTGTGGATCGGCATCATGGTCGTGATCGCTCAGCTCGCGACCGTGGCGGGCCCGGCGATCATCGCCTGGGGCATCGACACCGGCCTGCCCGCCCTCGCCCGCGGCGACGAACTGCCCGCGCTGATGGCGGCCGCGCTGCTGACCGGCGCCGCGATCGTGGGCGGCGTGCTCACCTTCGGCTATGTGCGCCAGTCGGTCGTGGTGGGCCAGCGGATGCTGCTGGACCTGCGCCGTCGGGTATTCCGCTTCACCCAGAAGCAGGATCTGGAGTTCCACGAGCACTACACCTCGGGCCGTATCGTCTCCCGCCAGACCTCCGATATGGAGGCGTTGCGCGAGCTGCTCGACTCCGGTGTCAACGTGGTGATCGGCTCCGCCCTGTCCATGGTGTTCACCGTCGTGCTGATCGTCGGCATGGACTGGGTGACCGGTGTGGTCATGCTGCTGATGCTGATCCCCGGCGTGTTCCTGACGATCTGGTTCCAGAAACGCTCCCGCGAGGAGTACCGAGCGATCCGCACCCACTCGGCGCGCATGATCGTGCACTTCGTGGAAGCCATGAGCGGCATCCGCGCGGTGAAGGCCTTCCGCAAGCAGGAGCGCAACGAGAAGACCTTCGACGTCCTCACCGACGACTACCGCAACGCCTCGCTGCGCTCGATCATGATCTTCGGCATCTACCAGCCGGCGCTGCGCATCCTCGGCAACGCGACGATCGCGGTGGTGCTGGTCGTGGGCGGTTTCCGTGTGCTGGCCGGCGACCTCGAGGTCGGCGTGCTGGTGGCGCTGGTGCTGTACTCGCGCCAGTTCTTCATGCCGATCGACGCGATCGCGAACTTCTACAACACGTTCCAGTCCGCCGCCGCTGCCCTGGAGAAGATCTCGACCCTGCTGGCCGAGGTGCCCCACGTCAAGGATCCCGAGAATCCGACCCCGATGGCGGAGGCCACCGGACGGATCGACTTCGAACAGGTCTCCTTCCGCTACTCGGAGGACGGCCCGACCGTGCTCAAGCCGCTGGACCTGCACATCCCTGCGGGGCAGACAGTGGCCTTGGTAGGCCAGACCGGCGCCGGCAAGTCGACCATCGCCAAGCTCATCTCGCGCTTCTACGACGCGAGCGAGGGCCAGGTGACGCTGGACGGCGTGGACCTGCGGGACATCTCCATGGAGGACCTGACCCGCAACATCGTGATGGTCACCCAGGAGGCGTACCTGTTCTCCGGCACCGTCGCGGACAACATCGAGCTGGGGCGTCCCGGTGCCTCCCGCGAAGAGATCGAGGCGGCAGCCGCCGCGATCGGCGCCGACGATTTCATCGCCGACCTCCCCTACGGCTATGACACCGACGTGAACAAGCGTGGCGGACGTGTCAGCGCCGGTCAGCGCCAGCTGATCTCCTTCGCCCGCGCCTTCCTGGCGGACCCGAAGGTGCTGATCCTCGATGAGGCCACCAGTTCGCTGGACATCCCCTCGGAGCGGATGGTGCAGGAGGGTCTGACGAAGCTGCTGGGGCAGCGCACCGCGCTGATCATCGCGCACCGCCTGTCCACGGTGATGATCGCCGACCGCGTGCTGGTCGTCCACGACGGTCGGGTGGTCGAGGACGGTTCCCCGCAGGAGCTGGTCTCGGCCGGCGGCCGATTCGCTGCGCTGTACCAGGCGTGGCAGGACTCGCTGTGAGCTGACTCAGCCGATCTCCTGCCACCCGACCGCCACGAGCGCGTCCGGCTCACGGCGGGTGTCCAGCAGCCGATCGTGGTCAGCGGACACCCGCAGTCGGGACAGGTGCACGCCGAGGCCGTGGATCGCCTCGTCGGTCACCACACGCAGCCGCAGCTCGACCTCACCGGTGAGCGGCTCGCGGCCATCGGCGATGCGGAAGTCGCCATCCCAGCGGACCCTCTCGCCCCAGCCGGTGACGAGCCCGTCGACGATCTCCTGCACACGGCCGCCTCGAGCCTCGAGCGCACCGTTCAGGCCCACCCAGGTCTCGCCGCCGTCGGCGCTCGCCTCCACCATGAGCAGGTCGGAGGTGGTCTCCAGGTGGTGGGAGATATCGATCGTCAGCCGGGCCGCCTGATCGATGCCCTCAGGGATCTCCACCAGTGCGGAGAGGATCGCGGTGGCGTCGTCCTCGGTGCCGGCGGCCCAGCCGCGTTCGGTGAGCGACGGGTCCAGGCCGAGGGCCCGCGCCACACAGGTGGACACCTCGCGGCGGGTCACCGAGGTGGTGGACCACTCGCGGGTGGGGTGCACGGAGTTCGCCAGCATGATGTGGAAGGTGTCCGTGAGCGGATCGATCACCAGGCAGGTACCGGTGAAGCCGGTGTGGCCGGCGCTGTACGGGCTGGTGAGGCCGGAGTGGTAGAACCAGGCCTCCAGCTCGGGCCCCAGTCCTCGACGGTCGCCTCCGGGCCCGTTGATCTCCGCGATGTGGTCAGTGAACATGCTCTCAACGGTCTCCGGCCTGAGCACGCGGGCCTTTCCGTAAGAGCCGCCGTTGAGGAACATCTGCGCGAAGATCGCCAGGTCATCAGCGGTGGAGAAGACGCCGGCGTGACCGGCCACTCCACCGAGAGCCGCGGCGTTCTCGTCATGGACGACGCCGTGCACGAGCCCGCGCTCACCCGTCGCCTCCGTGGCGGCGATGCGGGGCAGAAGCTCCTGCGGCGGGTTGTACATCGTCTCGGTCATGCCCAGCGGGCCGGTGACGCGCTCGGCGACGACCTCATCGAGGCTCTGACCGGTGAGGTGTTCGACGAGCAGGCCCAGCACGATCAAGCCCACATCGGAATACATGTAAGCCGTCCCGGGCGGGTTGCTCAGCTTCACCGCCATCACCCTGGCGACCTTCTCCTCATCGGTGAGCGGATCGGTGAACAGGTTGATGCCGGCGGGCAGACCGCTGGAGTGAGTGAGGAGCTGCTGGACGGTGAGGGACTCCTTCCCGTTCTGGGCGAAGTCCGGGAAATGGGAGGCGATGGTGTCCTCAAGGCCCAATTCGCCCCGCTCCACCAGCTGCATGACCGTGACGGCGGTGAAGATCTTCGAGATCGAGGCAAGGTCGTAGATGGTGTCGGCCGCGGCCGGGATCCACTGACCCTCGGGCAGCAGCTCGGTGTCGCTCTTCCAGCGCAAGGCGTAGCCGCGGGCGCTGCGGTGGGCGATGCGTCCCTTACGCGCCACCAGGGCAGTGGCACCGGAGAAACGGGCGGGATCGAAGTCGATGCCGTCCTGCAGGATGCGGGGGATCTGCTCGAGCAGCGTGGCATCAAGACCTGCGGACGCGGGGTTCCCGTCGCGCAGTCGGCGCTTCGGGCCACGGGAGCGGTCCCACGGGTGGCGGTCGCGGCGGCCCCGGCCGGCGGAGTCACCGTCGGCGGAGTCTGGCCCGGTGTGCGGGGCGGCATGGGCCGCGGCGGGCAGCAGGACCGTCCCGGTCACGGCGGCGGATCCGAGGATCACGCTGCGACGGCTGGGTCGGACGGTGGTGCGGCGGGCAGAGGTGTCCACGGGGGCTCCTTCGTCGGCGTCACATGCATCTGTGCACGTGGGAGCCGACGCTAGGAGCGCCAGGCCACCGTTTCAAGACCGCCGTCGGGATTGTGGATAGAGCGGGACCGCTCACCGTCGGGCGGGGCGGCTCACCGTCGCTCGGGGCGGCTCACAGTCGGCGTATGGCGGCGCGGTCCCGCACGAGGGCGATCAGCACCATGACCAGGCCGACAGCCAACGCGATCGACTGCAGGATGCCGGCGATCGTGGCGATCAGGGACGCTGCCTGCACCACGGCGTCGAGCCCGTCAACGGACCCGTTCCCCTCGGCATCGAACTCAAAGACGAACAGGGTCGATGCGAGGATGCTGATCAGGATCACGAACGCGCCGACCCGAGCCAGCGCGCGCTCCCGCACGGCCACCACGATGCCGGCCACCAGTGTCGCCAGCCAGCTGATGAACAGGACCACCACCACGGAAATCACCAGCAGACCCGACACCACGAGTGCCATCCGCGCATCCGACGTCGGCACCGCGAGCAGCGGGACGAGGTAGGTTCCAAGGACATCGCATAGAAGGTGCACGCTGGCAGCGACGGCCAGCACGATCACCCAGCGCCGCTGCTGCAGCAGGTGCGGCTGTCCGTGCGGTGGGACCGTCGGAGCGGTCACAGGCTGGCCGCCGACAGGGGCCATCGGACCGGCCAGATGGTCCGACGACGGATTACGCGGTGCGGTCATCGTGCAGCGTCCCCCTCAAGTCTCCTGATTCGCGAGCAGGGCCGCGAATCCTCCACCCGTGTTCGCCAGCTCCTCGTCCTGCCCTGATTCCACCACAGTTCCGTTCTCGCGCACCACGATCCGGTCCGCCTCGCACAGCACCTCGAGCCGGAGGGCGAACACCATGACGGTGGCGCCGACGAGCGCGGTGACCGTGCCTGTCTGCAGAACGACCGGGTGCATCATGCTGCGAGCCAGGATATCCGCCAGACCAGGAAGACTGCGCCGACGCGGCACCGCCAGAGAGCAGCACCGGGCAGCCGTGGGGACTGAGATCTGGGTCTCGGTCACCCCGGCCAGGACCCGAGGCCCCACCCTCTCGAGACGTCGGCATGAGAGAGTGGGCCCCGGAGAGCCGGGAAGACTGGTCGGCACGGGCCCTGTGCCCGCCGTCCACGACCCCGAAGGATCCGATGACGCTCTCCGCCCCACCACCTGCCTGGGCGCAGGCCGGACCATCCATCTCCGCCAGGAGGTGCCTGCGTACGACCATGCGACGCAGGCTCCACGGAGAAGGAGCACGGAACGATGTCGTTCCCGGCATGGAGCATCATTCCCTTCATCCTGATGCTGCTCGGCATCGCCGCATTCCCGCTGATCCCCGCCCTCGCCCACCACTGGGAGAAGCCCCGCAACCAGTTGCTGTATGCCCTCGCCCTGGGTGTGCCGGTGGCGGTGACGCTCCTGGTGGTGGGACGCCCGGAGCTGGTCGCCCATGCAGTGATCGAGTACGTGCAGTTCATCGCGCTGCTGTTCGCCCTGTTCACGGTGTCCGGCGGGATCTTCCTGCGCGGCGATCTGGCGGCCACCCCGCGCACGAACACGATCTTCCTGGCCATCGGTGGTCTCCTGGCGAGCTTCATCGGCACCACCGGTGCAGCCATGCTCCTCATCCGGCCGCTGCTGAACACCAACCACGAACGACGCTACCGAGCGCACACCGTCGTGTTCACGATCCTGATCGTCGCCAACTGCGGCGGCCTGCTCACCCCGCTCGGCGATCCGCCACTGTTCCTCGGCATGCTGCGTGGCGTCCCCTTCACCTGGACCTTCTCGCTGCTGCCGCAATGGCTGTTCGTCAACACCCTGCTCCTGGCCACGTACTGGGCGCTCGACCGGACGATGCATGCCAAGGAGTCGCCGGCCACGATCAGCGAAGACGCCTCCACCGTGGAACCGCTGCGCCTGATGGGTGCCTCGAACTTCCTGTGGTTCGCGATGATCATCCTGGCCGTCGCGCTAGTGCCGTCGTTGGAGATCGATGCCGTCGCACACGGGCACATCGAGGGCCTGAACTGGGTGCCGTGGCGCGAGATGGTCATGCTGGCCGCAGCCGCCGGCTCCTACCTGCTGGGATCCAAGAAGGTACGGTTCGAGGACAACCAGTTCACCTTCGGGCCGATCCTCGAGGTCGCCGCGCTGTTCGTCGGGATTTTCCTGACGATGGTGCCGGCACTGCAGGTGCTGCGCGCCGTCGCCCCGCGCCTGCCCCTGAACGAGGTGACGCTGTTCGTCTTCACCGGCGGCCTCTCCGCCGTGCTGGACAACGCCCCCACGTACGCGACGTTCTTCGAGATGTCCACCCAGATCGCGGGCGAGCCGCGTGTGGCGGACGTGCCCGAGGCGCTTCTGGTGTCCATTTCATTGGGCGCCGTGCTGTGCGGTGCACTGACCTATATCGGCAACGGACCGAACTTCATGGTGAAATCGTTAGCCGAGTCCGACGGTGTCGACATGCCGTCGTTCTTGGGCTACGTCCGCGAAGCGTTCCGCTACCTCGCGCCGGTGCTGCTGGCGATGGTGCTGCTGTTCATCGCCTCCGGTATCTGGAGCACCATCGCGGGGGTGTTCGTGCTCCTCGCGCTGCTTATCCGTTGCGCACTGCTCGCTCGCGCGCCCCGCGCTGCTTCTTCGTCCACGGAGTCCGCCACTCACGCCTGACGGCATCGGGTGCGCGGCTCCGCTCCCGCCCCACCCGATCCTCGACGTCAGGAGATTCCCAGTGACCACGTCCCCGAGTCCCGACGTGCCGCGGCACATCCTCGAGCGCGGCACCTACCGTGAGTACTCCCGCATCGAGAAGCTCATCACCACCGAGACCGTCGGTGGATTACTCCTCGTGATCGCCGCCGCAGCGGCGCTTATCTTTGCGAACACGCCGCTGTCCGACCTGTACTTCGGTGTGCGCGACACCTACCTGGGCTTCGACATCGGTGACTTCAGTCTGAAGATGTCCGTGGGCCACTGGGCAGCCGACGGTCTGCTCGCCCTGTTCTTCTTCATGGCCGGGCTCGAGCTGAAGCACGAATTCACGCGCGGAGATCTGCGCGACCCGGGCCGCGCCCTCGTGCCGGTAGCTGCCGCGTTCGGCGGCGTGATCACCCCGGCACTGATCTACTCGGCGATCAACATGTTCGGGCCGGAGGGCTCGTTGAGCGGCTGGGCGATCCCCGCCGCCACCGATATCGCCTTCGCGCTCGCGGTGCTCGCCATCATCGGCTCACACATGCCGGCGGCGCTGCGCACCTTCCTGCTCACCCTCGCGATCGTGGATGACCTCATCGCCATCCTCATCATCGCGATCTTCTACACGAGCGACCTGCAGCTGGGCTGGCTCGCGCTCTCGATCGTGCCGATCGCGCTGTTCGCCCTGCTCGCCATCAAGGCGGAGTCCTGGTTCAAGCGGTCCTACGCTGCCGCGTGGCTGCTGCTACTGCCGCTGGCTATCGTGACCTGGGCGTTGTTCTACAACTCCGGCATCCACGCCACGATCGCCGGTGTGGTGCTCGCGTTCGCCGTACCCGCCAGCGCCCGCTCGCCGTTCGGCGAGAAGTACTCACTGCTGCAGACCCTAGAGCACCGTTTCCGGCCGCTCTCCTCGGGGTTCGCTGTGCCTGTGTTCGCGTTCTTCAGCGCGGGCGTGGCCGTCGGCGGGTTCTCCGGTCTGCTCGACGCCTGGCAGTCCACCGTGGCACTCGGCGTGATCCTGGGGCTCGTCGGCGGCAAGATCCTGGGGATCGTCGGCTCCACATTCCTGGTCACCCGGCTGCGGCGCGCGAACCTGGACCCCGACATCACCTGGTACGACCTCACGGGCCTCGCGTCGGTCGCGGGAATCGGATTCACCGTCTCGCTGCTGGTGGCGGAG
Organism: Brachybacterium timonense; assembly: GCF_900258505.1. Lineage (GTDB taxonomy): Bacteria > Actinomycetota > Actinomycetes > Actinomycetales > Dermabacteraceae > Brachybacterium > Brachybacterium timonense. The sequence continues at coordinate 340,315 of NZ_LT984895.1, read as the reverse complement.
CTGAGCTTCGCGGTCGAAGATCCGTTGCACGATGTGGCGAAGGTGGGCGTGCTCACCGCCTCCGTGCTCGCTGCGATCGTCGGCGCCGTGCTCCTGCTGCCGCGCGATGCGCACTACAAGAAGATCTACGCCCGCGAGCATGAGGACGTGAACCGGGACGGTATCCCGGACGTGTTCGCCGACGACTCCGCCCGCACGGGCGGCTCTGAACAGGGCCACGCCGATACCCCGCGAGGTCAGTCGGAGCGCTGAGCACGGCGGCGTCGGCCGACGGCAGTGAGCACTGAGGCCGACGCCGTCGGTGCGCCGGCCTGCCTACTCGCCGGGATCGCACAGCGCCCGCGTACCGCGTGGCCTGCCCGTCGGCCGTCGCCGTTCGCACCCCGACCGTCGGCGCCCCGACCGTCGGCGCCCCGACCGTCGGCGCCCCGAGGGATGCGCTCGGCTCAGTCGCGCGGGCCGAGCCGCTGGGTCTGCACCCAGAGCCGTGAGGCGTCCGAGGAGATCGCCATAACGCCGAGCGCACTCGCGCCCACGCCCACCAGCAGCGAATGCTCGACCTCCCCCGTGGCAGAGGTCGCCATGGCGAGCCTCACCAGGGCGTCGGCCGTGAACACCGCCATCAGGGCGAGGCGCGCCCACCGGTTGCGTCGAAACACGCCGACCACGAGGGCAGCACTGACCAGGCACAGGACGGTCGCGGCACCTAGCGCATCAGCGTGTGGCAGCAGGGCGACCACGTCTTCGGCGATCAACCCCAGATCCGCGTCCAGCGCGCGGGCGGCCCACTGGATGCCCAGCAGGATCGCCTGCACCAGCACGAGGCCGGCGGTGAACAGGATCGTGGGCGGCGGCAGATGATGGTCGGCGGCCCCGGCCCACACATCCTGCAGGTCCTCCACGGTGTCCTGCCACTGGCCGCTGAGCTGGCGCCGCGAGAGCTTCTCGCGTTTCGCATCCACCGCGGCCTGCGCCGCCGCAAGCGCCCGCGCCTTCATCACGGAGATACCGGTGGGGCGATGCCGAGGCAGCATCACCGCAGTCGCCCCGTCGGAGCGTGCGGCGGCGCCGGTCACGTCCACGATCGGCAGGTCACCGTCGGTGCGGATCCTGTCGCCCTGCCCGTTGCGATGCAGATACGACGTGGAGAAATCCTCGATCACCTCGACGTCAATGTCCGGATCCGCGTACCGCACCGTGTCGATGATGTAGTCGCGCTCAACGTCGATGTTCTCGTCGATCCGGTGCGTGAACTGCAGGGTGAAGAAGGAGAAGCCGACGGCACGGTCATAGGTTCCGGCCGCCAGCCAGTCGGCGCGGTAGCCGCCGGGCAGCACGAAGTCTTTGGGGACGCGCCAGAAGCGCACGTGGTGGCGCTTAGCGGTGGTGCCGCCCACTTCCTGCTGGTACGTGAAGTCATGCCGACGCCCCAGCAGATAGAGGTCAGACACAGGGGCCGACGGATAGGAGTCACGCATCAGAGTGGCGCGCACCATGCCCCACGCAGAGCCGACCGTGCGCTCCTCGGCGAGCACCCAGCCTGCCTTGCGCATGGCGACGTGCAGGTCAACCTCCTTCCCGTCGAACGCCAGGTTGATCGGGTCAGAGAGCACTCCCTCGGTGGTGCGGGTACGACCGAAGAAGTAGTCGGGCAGATAGATCCACGTGAGCAGCTGATGCAGTCGCGGCAGCGCGATGTAGGTGAGCAGCAACCAGAACCCCACCAGGTACAGCAGCCTCACCGGGGTGAGGGAGAAGCCCTCCAGCAGATACAGCACCGCGAGCCACACAGACACCACCAGGCCGGCGATGATGAACAGCGTGTCGAGCAGGCCGTAGATCTCGATACGGGGGCCGACGGTGGTGTGGCCGCGGTCGTGGTCGTATTCGGGTGGCTCTGACGGGACCGGCCGCTGCAGGGGAGCCAGTCTCGAACGGCGCGCCGGGGTCATGCCGACATCGTAGGCGGCGCAGGGGCGCTGACTCGCACTGTCGCGGGCACGGCGGCACCGCCGCCCATCTGCGCGGTCACGCCGGGCCGCACCGCGCCACCGCCCGACACCGCCGCCCCGCCGCTGCATCGTTCACGCATGGCGGTATTCGTGGAGCCGTGCGAATAATCCACCTGGCCCCAGCTATACGTCCATGAGCGACCACACGCGGCACCACGCCCTTACGCCCCAGGTGATCCCGCAGTGCGGGGGTGCGGCCGAACGAAGGGGAAGGCCAGCACGTCGCGGATCGCGGTGCGCGTGATCAGCATGGCCAGGCGGTCCATGCCGATGCCCAGGCCCCCGGCGGGCGGCATCGCGTTCTCGAGCGCCTCCAGAAAGGACTCGTCCACTTCCATGGCCTCCGCGTCACCCGCGGCAGCCTTCAACGACTGCGCCGTGAGGCGTTCGCGTTGGATGAGCGGGTCGGCGAGCTCGGAGTAGGCGGTGCCGATCTCCATACCTCCCGCCACCAGATCCCAGCGTTCCACGAGCCCGGGACAGCTGCGGTGCGGCGCGGTCAGCGGCGACGTCTCGGCTGGGAAATCCAGGTAGAACGTCGGCATCATGGTGGCGGGCTCGACCAGCTCGCCGTACAGCTCCTCGATGAGGGCGCCCGGCCCCATGTCTTCACGCACCTCAAGGTCATGATCACGGATGATCTCGAGCAGCTCATCGATATCGGTGTTCACGTCCACGCTGCGTCCCACAGCACGGGAGACCGCATCGCACACCGTGATCACCTCCCACGGCCCCGAGACGTCCACGAGGGCACCGCCCTCCCCCACAGGTAACACCTCGTCACCGTGCACCGCACGCGCGGCAGCCCGCACCAATCGTTCAGTGAGGTGGCGCATGCCGGTGTAATCCGAGTACGGCCAGTAGGTCTCCAGGGCCGTGAACTCGGGATTGTGCGTAGCGTCAGCGCCCTCGTTGCGGAAGTTGCGGCCGATCTCGAAGATCGGGCCGAGTCCACCCACCAGCAGCTTCTTGAGCTGCAGCTCGGGGGCGATGCGCAGGGTGAGGTCCGTGTCGTAGGCGTTGATGCGGGTGCGGAAGGGGCGAGCATTCGCACCGCCGTGCACGGTCGCGAGAACCGGTGTCTCAACCTCCATCGCCCCAGCATCGAGAAGGGTCTGCCGCACCGCCTGAACAACGGCGGAGCGTGCGCGTAACAGCTCGGCGGTCTGAGGGTGCACGATCAGATCGGTGGCGCGGCGTCGCAGACGCGACTCTGGGTCCTCGAAAGAGTCGAAGGGGATCGGCTGCAGCGCTTTCGAGACGATCCGCCAGCTGGCCCCGATGAGCGACGGCTCCCCGGTGCGCGAGCGCCCTGGGCGCCCCGAGATCTCGAGCAGGTCACCGCGGTCCACAGCACGAGTCAGCAGGTCGAAGGATGCGGCGCCCAGCTGCTCCCGCTCCATGATCGCCTGCAAGCGCTCGGACCGATCCATGAGCTCGACGAACGCGACACCGCCCAAGTCGCGCAGGTGCCGTACACGCCCCGCAACACGCAGTTCCCCTCGATCTTGCCCGTCGTGCGTCAGCGGGTCCTCCGAGGGATTCAGAGGGGCCGACGACGCCACAGGATGCGTCCCCGTCCCGTCGTCCCGCAGATGCCCGGCAGCCCCCTCCGTAGGCTCCAGAGAGACCGACCCCGCCGCATCGGCCTGCACTTTCTTCGCGACCTCGGCGAGGTCCATGGGTGCGGGCACCCCCACCGGGTACGGCTCCATCCCGGCGGCCCTCAGCTGTTCAAGGTGCAGCACGCGGTGGCGGGACTGGTCCGAGCGTCGCGGCGCCAGATCCGACGGCACCGGGGCGGCAGACTCGATGCGGCGCACGTCGTCGAGCTGGGTGGCATCCAGCGCGGGGGCCTCCGGCGCGGGTCGGGTGAGACGGGGTGCGAATCCCTCGAGACGCGCGGCGGCAAGCGCGGTCCGTGGCAGTGACGGCAGACCATCGGCGAGCAGGTATCGCGTCACCCACGTCGGCCTGTATTTCTGGTTCGAGCGGTACAGGCGCTCCAGCTGGAACCAGCGGTCGGCGCGCTGCAGCACCGCGGCGATGATCCGGGTCGTGACCGAGGCCCCCAGCTTCTCCGCATCGTCGAAGACCTGGCGGAACATCGCGAAGTTCAGGCTGACCTGCTTCACGCCCAGGCGCGGGCCGTCTGTGAGCAGTGTGGAGACCATCAGTTCCATCACGCCGTGCGGGGCTGTGGGTGACCGCCGCATAACGTCCAGGCTCGCACCAGTGCGTCCCCAGGGCACCAGGCTGAGCAGTCCCACCCACGTGCCGTCGGCGGCGTGGGCACTGACCAGCAGGCACGTCGCGTCGGCAGGATCGCCCAGGCGGGAGAGTGCCATGGAGAAGCCGCGCTCGTCACCGTCGTGCCGCCAGGCGTTCGCGCAGCGGATCATCTCTGCGCGTTCCTCCACCGTGAGTGACCCATGCCGGCGAAGACGCACCTGCACACCGTCAGCACGGGCCCGCGCCGCGGCGCGACGCACCTCAGTGAGAGAGGTCGACGCCGTCTGGAAATGCTCGGCATCCAGGATCGCCTCGTCGCCCATCGGCACAGCGATCAGGCCACGCTCGGTCCAGGCGCGGGCCGCATCCTCGCCTGCTGCAAGCGCCGACGGAATCCAGCCAGAGCGGCGGCACAGCACGAGGAACTCATCCATCGCTGCAGGCCACGAGCTGCGCACCCCAATCGGATCACCCGCGGCCACAGCAACCGCTCCCGAGACCTCGTACGCGATCACAGCCTCGCCGTCTGGCGAGAACACGAGTTCTTTGTCCCGACGGGTAGCGAAGTAGCTCAGAGAATCAGCACGGCCGTGCTCAGCAAGCAGGCGACGCAGAGCGACTTCCTGCTCACCGGTGCGTGTACGGTCCCCCTTCGGCGACCGCAGGAAGATCACAGCTGCAGCCAGCACAGTCAGCCCCAGCAGCAGGCCGGTCACGAGCGACACCTGCGCCGGTGTGCCACCGATCCGGCCTGCCACCAGACCCATTGCTCTGCCCAGGGAGAACAGCAGCAGCCGGCCCTCACCGCGGGGGTCGTTCACCGTAGCCAGCAGCATCAGATAGGTCACGCCCACCGTGACCGCCACCCCACCGGCGAGCACCAAGAGTGCCTGCGGCCATGAACGCCGCGCCACGGTGCCCGGGAACGCGCCGCGCAGACGGAACAGCAGGACGAGCATGGCGACGGCGGCGACCGGGCTGAGGAGATCAGCCGCGATCACAGGCAGTATCACGGCACCGCGCGGGCCGGTCGGGCCGGGCAAGGCGCCTTGGCTGGCCACTGTGACGAAGCGGGTGGCGGAGTAGAGCGCCCCGGTGACCTGCAGGGTTGCGACACCGAGCAGAGCCAGACGCTTGCGTCGCACGAGGCCGCTGATCAGGAGCATCAGCAAGGCCACGGAGACGAACGACGGGAAGACGGGCACGTTGATCGCGGAGAAGACCAGCTCCGGCAACGACGGCAGCTGGCGCCCCTGCCTGACGTACAGCAGCGCGCCAAGACTCGCCAGGGCCGCGAGGATGTGCCCCCAGATCAGCAGGTCGACGGCGCGCTCGGTGCGAGCATGTCTCATCTTCTCGCTGCGGTCCATGCGCGGTGCCCTTCCGTGAATACGGGCTCCAATGTACGTCCCACCTGCCTGCCGCACTGTGCACACAACCCTCGACCAAAGTCGAGAAAACAGCTGCTGTACTCGACCATCGGCCACGTGCGTCTCTGAAGGAAGAGGCGCAGAATCTGCCTGTGCCCGCGGGCGGTAGCACAAGGTTTCGGCCCCGCTGCACAGACCGGGAGGGAAGGAGATGAGCATCGCCAGTCTGCTCGATCTACGGGGACTGCCCGTGTGCATCATGATCACCGTGGTCAGCGCCGCTGTGCTGCTGTTCGGTGCGGTGCGGCTGCCGCGTCATCCCGCGCGAACCGGGCACGTACGCACTCGGCATGTCCTCGCGCAACTGGTCACGATGCTGCTGGTCGCAGCACTGATGCTCATCACCGTAGCGGTGTGGATCAATCGCACGTTCGCGATGTACCCCTCGTGGAGCGATCTGTTCCTCGGTTCCGGGAACGTGAGCACCGCGGAGTCGATCGGTGCCGACGGACAGGAGGCCGCTCCCCTGACCGCCCAGGAGGCGGAGGCGCTCGAGGCCGCCCAGAAAGCCCCTGTAACCTCTGCGCTCCAGAATCCGCTTGCCGACACCACGCTCACGGGCATCAAGGACACTGACCGGGGGCAGTGGGTGCATGTGAATATCCCCGCCAACGCCAGCGACGTCACGTCCGATGCGCTTGTGTACCTCCCGGCGGGCTACCTGCAGCATCCCGACCAGCGGTATCCCGTGATCATGGCGCTCAGCGGGATCCCGGGATCTCCCGACGCGTTCAAGAGCAGCTTTGATCTGGGCGGCCTGATCGAGCAGCGGGTCGCTTCCGGCGCGATGAAGCCCAGCATTGTCGTCGCCCCGCGGGTGTATCCGGGTCACTACGACACCGAGTGCGTGGACCAGACCACCATGGCGGGGCATCGGCAAGGCCACCTGTGGGAGACGTGGCTCGTGAAGGACGTAGTCGGCTACGCGACCTCACATCTGCGCACCGTGCAGGACCCGTCGGCCTGGACCACCTATGGGTACAGCGCGGGAGGCTGGTGCGCCTCCATGCTGTCTGTGCGGCACCCTGACCTGTTCCGCACGAGCATCTCGTTGGCCGGTTACTTCCGCCCGGAGTATGCCGAACACCAGGTGTGGACCGCCCCGGATGACCCACGGTACGACGTGCCCGCGATCGTCCGCACGAAGAAACCGGCGGTGACCATGTATTTCTTCGCTGGCTCCGATGATCCGCTGCCTGGTCCGACGCTCGCAGAAATGAAGCGGGCTGTGGCTGCTTCACCGGGCGGCCCCACCGTTCTCACGGTGCAGATGACCCCCCGAGGTGGGCATGCGATGGCACTGTGGATGTCGCACGCTGGCACCACTATCGATTGGCTGTGCGAGAACATTCCGGCGTTCCGCGGGGCGTGACGCCGTAACCGGTTCACCGGTCCCCGGCCCTGACAGACCGCTCCACCCGTCGCGGCCCTGCCAGCCCGGTCACCCTCTGGGGAAGGACCAGGCACCTGCTCTAGGGTGGAGACGAACCGACCGTGCGATCGATCCCTTCGATTCCCTCAGGAGGATCCTCATGACGATCAGCCCCTCTGTCGCCTTCCACGATGGCCACAGCATCCCGCAGCTCGGCTACGGCGTGTGGCAGGTGGAGAATGACGTCGCCGCCGACGTGGTCGAGCAGGCGATCCGCGCCGGGTACCGCCACATCGACACCGCCCGCATCTACGGGAACGAGGAGGGTGTGGGCCGTGCCGTCCGCGCCGCCGACGTGCCGCGCGAGGACCTGTTCATCACCACGAAGCTGTGGAACGACGACCATGACCGCGATAAGGCGCTCGCTGCGATCGACGGTTCCCTGGAGCGTCTGCGCCTGGAGCAGGTGGATCTGTTCCTCATTCACTGGGCGAAGCCGGTGCAGGGCAAGTATCTGGAGGCATGGAAGGCGATGATCGAGATCCAGCAGGCTGGTAAGGCCCGCTCGATCGGCGTCTCGAACTTCCCTGCCGAGCAGCTGGAGGAGATCATCGAGGCCACGGGCGTGGTGCCGGCGATCCACCAGATCGAGCTGCACCCGTACTTCCAGCAGCGCGAGCTGCGAGAGCTGCATGCCAAGCACAACATCGTCACCGAGGCATGGTCGCCGCTGGGCTCCGGCGGTGCGGTGCTGAACGACCCGGTGATCTCCCAGATCGCCGAGGAGAAGGGCGTGACCAATGCCCAGGTGATCATCGCCTGGCATCTGGCGATCGGGAATGTGGTGATCCCGAAGTCCGTGACGCCGGAGCGGATCGTCTCGAACTTCGCTTCGCTGGATGTGTCCCTCACTGCGGAGCAGGTCGAACAGATCAACGCACTGGATCGTCCCGACGGTCGTGTGGGCGGCGACCCGGTGACCTGCGACTTCTGATCCACACCTCTGCGGCCCGGCCGAATCGGCTTCACGATTCGCCGGGCCGCTGGTATACGCGCCACCAGCCATGCCTGCCTGCGAGGCGAGCCGCCTCTCATGTCGCGGCGGCCTAGAGCTCGTGGTCCCTCAGGCACACTAGTGGCATGTTCCCGCACGACCTCATCGACCATCTTTTCTCTGTCATCGGCGACCGGCCTATCGTGCTGTTCGTCCTTGTCATGTTCGTCTGGTCGATGATCCGATTCGTCCGCTCGCAGGTGACTCGAGTCCGTCGCACCCTCCACGGTCCCGAGGAGTCACGTCCTTCACCACGGGCCACGGACTCGCACGAGCGATCAGCCGCGGACCTCCCGACGTGGCCAGCGGAGAGCATCCCGCCCTCAGCACCAGGCGAGCACTCCACCACGGCCTGGACGTCGGATTTCTCGAGCAGTTCGACCCCGGTGACGGGCCCGACATGGTCCTCGGAGCGGGAAACGGTCGACGAGCCCGGTGCGTCGGCGGATGAGACGTCGTCTCCGGGCCGACGTCGCCGTCCCCGGGCACTGTTCGGCGAGGAAGACCCCTTGGCGCCGCGCGGCGGCCCGTTCGGCTGACGCAGGCCTCAGAAGTACACGGCGAGGGCCCCGTCGGGCCCATCGATCACCTGCACGGGGGTGTCGAACACGGAGGTCAGCACGTCAGAGCGCATGATCTCTTCGACTGGGCCGAACTCAGCGATCCGACCATCCTTCATCGCGATGATGCGATCGGCATAGCGGGCGGCGAAGTTGATGTCGTGCAGGACCACCACGATGGTGCGGCCCAGCGTGCGGGCGGCTGCCTCGAGCCGACGCATCATCTGCACCGAATGCTTCATGTCCAGGTTGTTCAGCGGCTCGTCGAGCAGCAGGTACTCGGTGTCCTGCGCGAGCACCATCGCCACATAGGCACGCTGGCGCTGACCTCCAGAGAGCTGATCGAGGTAACGCGACTCCAGCTCCCCCAGGTCCAGGAAGTCGATCGCCTCGCTGATCTTGTGCTCGTCCTCCTCGGTCAGGCGCCCCTGCGAATACGGGAAGCGGCCGAACCCGACGAGCTGGCGCACAGTCAGGCGCGTAACGAAGTGGTTCTCCTGCCGCAGGATCGACAGGATCCGGGCGAGGTCCTTCGACTTGGTGCGGGTGACGTCATATCCGGCCACTTCGATCGCGCCCTCGTCGATGCCGAGCAGTCGGCCGATCATGGTGAGCATCGTGGACTTGCCGGCACCGTTGGGGCCCACCAGCGCCGTGATGCCGCCCGGCGGGATCTGTGCGGTGACCGGGCCGATGGTGACGTCGCTGGCGTACTGCTTGGTGACGCCGTCGAGGGAGATCACTGCAGGCGTCCTTTCCTCAGGATGACGAACAGGAAGAGCGAGCCGCCCACCAGTTCGATGATGATCGAAACCACGCCCTGCGCGTAGAACACGTTGTTCATCACGAAGTAGGCGCCGCAGAGCACGACGAAGCCGAGCAGGGCCGCGGCCGGGAACAGCCTGCGGTGGTCGTGGGTGCCGATGAGCTGGTAGGTCAGGGTTGCGACCAGGAAGCCGAAGAAGGTCATCGGGCCGACGAGGGCGGTGGAGACCGCCATCAGCACCGACACCAATACCAGCATGATGATGGTCTGGTGCTTGTGGTCGATGCCCAGGTTGATGCAGGTCTCCCGGCCCAGCGCCATGATGTTCAGCCGCCGTGCGTTGAGCCACAGCCCCAGGCAGGCCAGTGCGACCAGCGGCAGTGCGATCGGGAAGTAGTCCGCGTCGGCCTTGGAGATGGAGCCGAACATGCGGGCGGTGAGGATGTCGAACTCACTGGGGGTGAGCAGACGCTGCATGAAGGTGGAGACGGAGCCGAGACCTCCGCCCAGGATGATGCCCACCAGCAGCATGACCTGCAGGTTCGCGTACTTTCCGGAGAGCAGCCAGCCGTACAGCAGCAAGGACAGCCCCACCATCGCCAGAATCTGCAGGATGAACTGGCCGGTGCCGACGAGCACGGTGATCCCGGCGGCGCCCAGGAAGTAGATCACCGAGGTCTGGATCGCGACATAGAGCGACTCGAAGCCCATGATCGAGGGCGTGATGATGCGGTTGCTGGTCACCGTCTGGAAGGAGATCGTGGCCATGGCCTGGGCGATCGCGACCACTGCCATGGCGATCAGGGAGGTGGCGCGCAGCTCGGCGATCAGCCAGAAACCGCGGGTGCCCAGCGGCATCGGATTGTCCCAGGCGAGATGGCCCAGAGCGAAGACGACCGCGGCGAGCACCAGCACGGTCATCACGATGCGGTAGCGGCGATACCCCTGCTTGGTGGAGAAAGCGCCGGAGGTGCAGCGGGCGCCGGGGCCGGCCGGACAGTTGATGCAGGCCGGAGAGCCGGACTCGCAGGGCATGCCGCCGCCGAGGGTGGCGCGGACAGCCGGGGGCGCGTCCTGTGCGTTGAGCAGCTCGAGCGCCTGCCGACGACCGGGGCGTGAGGCCTCTCCAGCGGGCAGCGGCGGGGTGCGGCGAACGGTGCCGAGACGGGCGTCGGCCTCCTCACCTCTGCGGGCGACGCGGACGGTGCCGGTGTCAGTGGTGGGCTCAGCCATTGCGACGGGTCCTCAGCAGCAGGGTGATGAACACGACGGCGCCGACGATGCCGAGGATCACCGAGACGGGAATCTCGAACGGCATGATCAGCAGGCGTCCGAGCAGGTCACAGACCGTCACGATGGCGATGCCGAGCAGGCACACCCACGGCAGGTTGGAGCGCAGGTCGTCACCGCGGATCAGGGAGACGACGTTCGGGACGATCAGGCCGAGGAACGGCAGGGACCCGACAACGACGGTGACCACGCCGGTGGCGACGGCGACCAGTGCGGTGCCGATCAGGACCATCAGCTTGTAGTTGACGCCGATGTTGGTGGCGATCTCCTCGCCGAGTCCGGCGGCGGTGAGCCGGTCGGCGGTGATGAACACGGCGATCACCACGAGCAGCACCACCCACAGCACCTCGTACTGGCCGCGCAGCACCGAGGTGAAGGAGCCGGCGAACCAGACGCCGAGGTTCTGCAGCGTGTCGGTCTGCAGAGCGATGAAGGTGGAGACCGAGCCGACGACAGCGCCCAGCATGATGCCGATGATCGGCACGATCAGCGAGGTGCGCAGGGAAACCCTCTGCAGGAACGCGAAGAACACCATGGTGCCGAGGAACGCGGCGATGATCGCGACGACCATGCGGGTCATCAGGCTGGCGTCGGGTGCCACGACCATGACCAGGATCAGGCCCAGGCCTGCCCACTCGGTGGTCCCGGTGGTGGTGGGCTCGACGAAGCGGTTCTGGGTGAGCAGCTGCATGACCAGGCCGCACATCGCCATCGCGGCGCCGGAGAGCACCAGGGCGATGGTGCGTGGCACGCGGGTGATCTGGAACATCTCTGCACCGCCCTCGCCGCGCAGGTCGAAGACGCCGACGCCAAGGGAGGCGAGCAGCAGGAGGGCGACGCCGATGATGCCGAGGATCAGCTTGGCGTCGACGAGTCGCTCGCGGCTGCGTCGGACGACGGCCTGTGCGGGCTTCGGCCCGGGGGCGGGAACGGGCGATGCGCCCGACGCCGCGGGGGCGTCGGACGCATCGGTTCGCGTGAGGTCGTGTGTCATCGGGGAAGTACCGCCCGGGGGCGGTCTGATCAGGCCTTCTTCTCGAAAGCGTCAGCGAGGGACTCGAGGAATTCAGTGTAGGTCTGGATGCCCTCGTTGGTGTACGTGTCTGCCGGCATGTAGACGACGTTGCCCTCGCTGATCGCGGTGACGGAGGTCAGCGCCTCGCTCTTCTCGAGCACGGCGGCGGCCGGTTCGTAGGAGGGGTCGTCAGCTGAGATGGCGGCGTCGCGATCCATGACGAGCATCCAGTCGGGGTTCGCCTTGGCGATCGCCTCCACAGAGATGTCGTCTCCCTGGTGGTCATCGCTGGAGCCCTCGACCTCGAGGGCCGGGGTGAGGCCGAGGATGTCGAAGACGGGGCCGAGGGTGCGGCCGACGGTCGGTGCGATGTAGCCGATCTCGCCCCCGGAGGTGGTCACGGCCATGACGGTGTCGTCACTGGTGTAGGCGGCCTTGGCACGCTCGATGGCGGCGTCCAGGTCGTCGCACAGCTGCTTCGCCTCGTCCTGTTTGCCGAAGATCTCACCGAGCACGGTGGTCTGTCGCTTGAGCTCGGCGGCGAAGTCCTCACCGTCACGGGGGTCAAGCTCGACGATCGCGGCATTCGGGGCGAGCTTGGTGAAGTCCTCGCGGTACTGGGCGAAGCGCTGACCGTTGATGATCAGATCGGGCTCGACCGCGACGACGGCCTCCAGGTCGGGCTCGCGGTGGCTTCCCAGATCGACGATGTCCTGATTCTTCGTGTAGGAGATCGTCGAGGGCATCAGCGTGACAGCGGCCGCAGTGAGCTCGATGCCCCAGGTGTCGAGCGTCTCGAAAGTGCGGTTATCCGTGGCGACCACAGAGGTGGGAGAAGCGGGCACGGTAACGGTCCCGAAGTTGTCCTCGACGCTGATCGTGCCGTCGGTGGACGTTCCGGTGCCGCTGCCGCCGTCGGAGCTGGTGGATCCACCAGCAGCCTCGTCGCCGGCGGGCGAGGAGCAGGAGCTTGCGAACAGGCCAAGGCCGCTCATGGCGGCGAGGGTGCCGAGGCGTCGGCGACTCAGTGCGGTCATCAGGGTGGGCCTTCCGTGAAGAGCAGTGCGCCAGTCTCGGCGCTTAGGGAAGTGTAGCCTTACCTCGGGCGATTACGCCAGTCGGGTGTTGCGTAATTCAAGACCGCGTGCTGGATCAGCCCGGACGGCGCCCCGAGATCACACGCGCCATATCGTCTGCCGCCCGACGCACCAGGGCAGCACAGGACTGAGCCTTCTCCGGGGTGACGCTCGCACCATCCCAGGTGAGCGACAGCGCAGCAACGGGCCAGCCTGCCTGGTCCAGCACAGCCGCGCCGACCGACACCATGCCGTCGGTCACTTCGCCGCGTTCCCACGCCACACCGTCACGTCGCGCCTCATCGAGCTGGGCGTGCAGCTGAGCCACCGTGCGCGGCGCATCCGCCTCAGTGCGCTGAGCAAGCTCCGCCCCCGCCGAATACAGCGTCCGCAGATGGGCCGACGGCAGCGCCGCGAGCATGGCCCGACCGGTAGCGGTCAGATGCGCAGGCAGGCGCACCCCGATATCGGTGACCAGGGACGGCCGGTTCTTCGCCCGTTCCTCCACCAGGTACAGCACATCGCCACCCTGCAGGCTGCCCAGGTGACCAGACTCCCCCGCGGCATCCACCATCCTCTCGACGATCCGACGTCCCACACGTGCGAGCGGCGCATGGCGGGCATAGGCGCTCGCCACCTCATACGCCTTCGGCCCGATCGCATACTGGCGCTCATGGGGTAGATGGAGCGCATACCCGTGCTGGACCAGGGTCGCGAGCAGGTCATAGGTGGTTGAGCGCGGCAGCCCGAGCTCCGCGGAAGCGCGGGCAGCCGGGACCGGGCTGCGCTGCGCAGCCAAGAATGTCAGCAGGCGCAGGGCAGCATCTGCCGCCGGGGCCTTCGGCGCTGCGGGACGACTCTCCCCCGCCATCCCAGAACCGCCCTTCGCTTCAGGTGCCATCTCGGTCCAATATGCCATCTTCCGGCGAGACGACACCCCGGCCCCTCTCTGACCTGCACCGTGATTCTTGCTGCCGCGGGGGACACATCGGGGCAGCGCGCCGTACCATGGATCGGCGCCGGATCTGCCCGGGCATGTCACAGGCACGTCACAGAGGCCAGGGGACGGATTCCTGCGCCGCCCGCATGCACCCGTCGGCCCCTGTCGGCGTCGACCGGTCCCGTGCGGGCACCCGAGTCGGAAGTCGTCTTCCCGTGTCTTCTTCTCTCAGCGCGCTCGCGCAGTACCGCATTCTTCCCTCACGGGCGTCCGGCAGCTGGATGATTCTCGCCGTCGCTGCTCGCGCCCCATACGCCATGGTGCCGCTGGGCACCATGACCGCGATCACCGCCTCCACCGGCTCTGTGGCCACCGGCGGACTCGCCACCGGCCTCGCCTCCGCTGCAGGCGCGGTCGCTGGTCCGCTCATCGGCCGCTGGGCCGACCACGCCGGGCAGCGCCGGGTGCTGCTCACCCTGGTTCCGCTTAGCGCTGTTGCCTTCGCACTGCTGCTCACCGCCGCTCTGACCGGTCTGAACGGCCCCCTGCTGTGGGCCGTATGCCTCCTGCTGGGTTCCACGGCTGTGCCGATCGGCTCGTTCACGCGTGCCCGGTGGACGTCGCTTGTGCGCAGCCCCCGGGAACTGTCCACCGCCTTCTCCTATGAGTCGACCGTGGACGAGATGACGTTCGTGCTGGGGCCCGCCCTCGTCGGGGTGGCGGCGTCGACGGCGTTCCCCGCGGCGCCGATCGCGCTGGCCGCCACCCTTGTGCTGCTTGCGGGCATCCCGTTCGCGATCACCTCCCCGCCGCTGGCCGCGAGGCCGAAAGACGCGGATGCAGCCGGGCAGGTGTCTCGCGCGGATGCAGTGGATATGACGGTGACTCCTGACTCCCCCGCCCGCTCGCGGGCCGATGTCCCGCCGATCCCGCGCGTACTGCTTGCCGTGCTGCCGGCGGTCGTGATCATGCTCTGCATCGGCGCGAACTTCGGCTCCGTGCAGGCGGCCACCACTGAGCGTGCCGCGCTGCTCGGCGCAGACGGTGCCGCCGGCCTGGTCTACGCCCTGATGGGCCTGGGCTCCGCAGCCACCGCGCTTGCCGTGGTGCTCGTGCCGGACTCGGTGCGGCTCGCGGTGCGCGTGCTCATCGGTGGCGCGGGCATGGCGCTCATGCTCGCCGCGTCGGCGGCAGCGAGTTCCCTGGTCGCCACGGCGCTGCTGCTGTTCGCGGTGGGCCTGTTCGTAGGGCCGACGATGGTCACCGCGTTCTCCATCGCCGAGCGCCGCTCCCCCACAGGCGGCATTTCGGTGGCGATGACGTCCATGCAGTCGTCGATCACGGTGGGCGTGAGCCTGGGAGCGATGCTCGGCGGCGCCCTCACCGCAGCGTCGGGCCCGGTGGCCGGGTTCGCGGTGGCGATCGGTGCGGGTGTGGTGATTGCTGTAGTGGGACTGGCCGTGCTGGTGCGGCGGTGAGGTGGGGTGCTGTGCGCGCCCGGGCACGTGGATCCTGTGGCACAACCCCGGCGCAGACATAGGATGATTACCGCCTTCCCTCAGCCACCGTCGCCGTGACCAGGAGCCCCTCCATGCCCCGCACCTCGCTCGAGATCGTGTTCGATGCCCCGGCCGACGACTGGGCGTCTCAGACGCTGCCGATCGGCACGGGTCGGCTCGGCGCTACGTTCTACGGCGAGCGCGGCCTCGATCGCGTGCAGCTGAACGAGGAATCGCTGTGGGCGGGCGCGAACGACTACGACAACGCCCTCGCCGGGGTGGCCGAGGATGTGCAGGATCTGGGCTGGCATGGCGCCGGATGCTTCCTCAGCGGCGGCGAGCTGCAGGTGCGACTCGAATGGCCCGATGTCTCATCCTCGGTGCAGACGGCCTATGACCGTCGGCTGGACCTGCGCACGGGCCTGCACACCATCACAGAGCTCGCTCCGGGGAACACCCGCATGCTGCGCGAGGCGTACGCCCCGCACGACGCCGATGTGCTCGTGCTGCGGTACAGCACCGATCACCCGGGCGGTTTCGCGGCGCAGATCGGGCTGACGTGCACACAAGAGGGCGCGTCCTGGTCGATCGATCCGGAGTCCCCGAGACTGTGGGTCACAGGCGTCTTCCCGAACGAGCTGCGGCATGCGCGATGCGTGCAGATCGCGAGCACCGACGGCGAGGTCACCGTCACCGGCGCCGCTCCGTCCCACCCCACACTCCAGGTCACCGGCGCGCATGAGCTCGTGCTGCTGGTGGACCTGGGCACCGACTACGCCCCGAGCGCACACACCGGGTGGCGCGGCGCAGACCCGGTCGCCGCGATCACCACCCGCCTGGACGCAGCAGCGTCCCGTGGTGAGCAGGCGCTGCGCCTCGAGCACATACGGCGGTTCGGCGCGCTGATGGACCGGGTGCATGTCGCGTGGACGCCGTCGGCACCGGAGGTCCTGGCACTGCCCACCCCGCAGCGCCTTGAGCGCTACCGGGCCGGTCGGGCGGATCCGTCACTGGAGCAGCTGCTGTTCGCCTATGGCCGCTACCTGTTGCTGAGCTCTTCTCGGGCGGACACTCTGCCCGCGAATCTGCAAGGCGTGTGGAACGACTCCGATGAGCCGGCCTGGGGCAGCGACTACCACTCCAACATCAACGTGCAGATGAACTACTGGGCTGCGGAGACCTGCGATATGCCTGAGGCGCACGAGAGCCTGGTGCGTTTCCTCGAGGCGGCACGGTACTCCTGCGCCCGGGCCACGCGGCACGCCTTCGGTGACGTGCCGGGCTGGACCTGCCGTACCTCGCAGAGCCCCTTCGGCGGCAGCGCGTGGGAGTGGAACACCGTGGCGAGCGCCTGGTATATGCAGCACGTGGCCGAGCAGGCGGCCTTCTCCCCCGCGGGAGCCGACGTGGCTCGGGCGCTTGAGCTGGTCCGTGAGGTGTGCGCGTTCTGGGAGGCCCGCCTGGTTGAGGGGCCGGGCATGACAGAGCACGGGCCGGAGCTGCTCTCGCCGGACGGCTGGTCGCCGGAGCACGGGCCGCGCGAGCATGGAGTGGCGTACGACCAGCAGATCCTGCGGGATCTGTTCGCTCGCGCCGTGGAGCTGTCGCAGCTCGCTGAGGCTCGCGCGCTGGGTGGGGTTGCGCCGGCGCCGTCCACGTCGGTCTCCGATACGTCCGCTGCCGCGTCGGCCCGTGATGCGGCGCCAGGTGGGGGCGTCGACTCCTCCGCGCGGGAGGAGCGGAGGCGATGGCAGCGGATCCATGACCGACTGGGCGGGGACCGGATCGGCTCATGGGGGCAGTTGCAGGAGTGGCGCGAGGACCTCGATGATCCCACTGACCTGCATCGTCACACCTCGCATCTGTTCGCGGTCTATCCGGGGCGGGAGATCACCCCGCAGCGCACGCCACAGCTGGCCGCTGCGGCCCGGCGTTCACTTGCGGCGCGCTGCGGCCAGCTCGACGCGGCGGTGGTGCAGGCCGACGGCGTCTCCGGGGACTCCCGCCGCTCCTGGACCTGGCCGTGGCGGGCGGCCCTGTTCGCGCGGCTGGGCGAGGCGGAGTCGGCACACGAGATGGTGCGCGGTCTGCTGCGCCACAGCATGCTCGAGAACCTGTGGGCCACCCACCCGCCGATGCAGCTCGACGGCAGCTTCGGCATCACCGCTGCTATCGCGGAGATGCTCGCGAGCAGCCACGATGGGCGGATCACACTGCTGCCCGCGTTGCCTTCGGCGTGGGCCAGCGAGGGCTGTGCGGAGGGTCTGCGGGCGCGCGGCGGCTGGCGGGTCAGCGTCTCGTGGGCCGACGGGCGCGTGACGGACTGGTCCGTGGTTGGTGACCGCGCCCTGCCCGGTGCGCACGTCGAGGTGCTGGTGGACGGCACGACGCACACGGTGAGCCGATGAACCGCGGGGACGTCTTCACCAAGTCCCGGCCCGGCGCACCCGAGGGATTCTTCAGCGCCGAGGCAGCTGGCCTCGCCTGGCTTGCTGAGCCTGGCGCCATACCCGTCGTGCAGGTTCTGGACGTCGGCACCGACCAGCTGCTGCTGGAGCGGCTCGCGGAAGGGGCACCCGATGAGGACGCAGCCCACGCATTCGGTCGCGGTCTTGCCCGCCTGCACGACACCGGCGCCCCGGGCTTCGGCTGGGCGCCCCATCAGCCGACCTGGTTCGGACCGCTGGACTCCCCTTTCGAGGTGCCTGCACGCAGCCATGAGCAGTTCGGGCCCTTCTGGGCCCAGGACCGACTGGCGCCGCTCGTGGACCGGGTGGAGGCGCAGCTGCGACCCGCGCAGGTCGATCTGCTGCGACGGGCCATCGCCGTGGTCGAGGACGGCGCCTTCGACGCGATCGGCGGCGCGGGCACCGGCCGCTCCCCGGAGGCGCCGGCTCGGGTGCACGGCGACCTGTGGGCAGGGAATCTGCTGTGGGCGCGCGGGGCCGACGGCGCCGTGCACGGCACTCTGATCGATCCGGCCGCCCACGGCGGCCATCGCCTGGAGGACCTGGCGATGCTGCATCTGTTCGGCGCCGATCGTCTCACCGAGATCGAGGCGGGGTACGAGCAGGCCCATCCCCTGCCGGATGGCTGGCGCGAGGACATCCCGGCGCATCAGCTGTTCGGCCTGCTCGCACATGTCGCGCTGTTCGGCGACGCATACACCACGCCCACGCTGCGCGCCGCCGAGCAGGTCGCTGCCCGCGGCTGAGCGGGTTCGCCGTGCATCGGAGGCGTCAGGCCCGGGCGAGGATCTCCCCGTGCAGGACGCTGAACCAACCGTCCGGCTGCCGGGCCCACTGCTCGAAGGCACGCGCGGCCTGCTCGCGGTCCTCGGGACCCATCAGGCCGTGCCGCTGCAGGGAGTCCGCCAGCGCCCCGTCACGCAGCCGCCCGGACCAGGTGATCGCCCAGGCCTCCTTCTCCTCCTCGGTCGCGTAGCACCAGGTCGAAGAGCTGACGGTGATGTCCTCGAAACCGGCGGCTCGGGCCCAGGAGAGCAGGCGACGGCCGGCGTCGGGCGATCCGCCGTTGCGGCACGCGGCGTCGAGGTAGCAGGCGAGCCAGTGGTCGAGCACCTCGGACTGCGGGAACCAGCGGAATCCGCCGTAGTCGCTGTCCCGGATGGCGATGATGCCGCCGGGTCGGGTCACGCGACGGGCTTCGCGAAGCACTCCGACGGGATCGGCGACATGCTGGAGCACCTGGTGGGCGTGGACCACGTCGAAGGTGTCGTCTGCGAAAGGCAGGGCGGAGCCGTCGGCGAGCACCACCTCGGATCCCTCGATGCCCTGGGCGGCGAGCTCACCGCGGGTCAGGGCGGCGGCCTCCTCGGCGACCTCGACTGCGGTGAGGTTCTCGGGGCCGACGATGCGGGCGAGGTCCGCGGTGATGGTGCCGGCCCCGCTGCCCAGGTCGAGCAGTCGGTCGCCCGACCGCAGATGCGGCACCAGGTGGGCGGCGGAGTTCTCAGCCGTACGGCGACGATGCCCGGCCATCACGGCAGCGCTGTACCCGTGGGTGTAGTGGTGCTCGCTCATGCAGCGAGACTAGACAGCTGACCGGCAGCGCGGGGCTTCGGTCCAGGGCTCGGGCCGCGGCGCTCCGTAGGATCGAGGCATGCGCTCTGTCATCAGCCTCATCCTGAACATCATCTGGGTCCTGACCGCCGGCTGGGCCCTGTTCCTCTCGTACGTGCTGGCGGGCCTGCTCGGTTGCATCCTCATCGTCACGATCCCCTTCGGTCTGGCGTCCTTCCGGATCGCGAGCTTCGTGCTGTGGCCCTTCGGTCGCGAGGTGGTCGACCGGCATCGCCCCACCACCGGCTCGACGATCGGAAACGTCATCTGGTTCCTCATCGCCGGGCTGTGGCTCGCGATCGGGCACGTGGTCACCGCTGCCGCTCAGGCCGTGACGATCATCGGTCTGCCGCTGGCGTGGGCGAACATCAAGCTGATCCCGGTGACCTGCTTCCCCTTCGGCAAGGAGATCGTCAGCTCCCGCAGCGACCGCGCTCGGATGCTTCCCACTGCGCGCAGCTGAGACTGCGCGGGGCGGAGCCGTAGCGCACCGCGTGCTCACCATCCGCAGCCACGCCACGACGTGTGGCTGGGGCACCGCGCACGGCTCATGACCGCAGCCGTCTGCCCGGTCGCTCTCCTTCACAACACCCCACACGTGAACTTGGGCACTCGCAAAGCATTTCTTAGGGCATTCTGCTGACAGAGGTCATGCCGCTCCCTACGCTGGCCGCATGTCCTCCTCACCCTCGTCCCCGCCGGCGCCGTCGGCCGCAGAGCGCACTCCCGCGGCACAGGCCGACCCGAAGCGCCCCTCACGCAACCCCTTCACCCGCATCCCCTTCGGGTGGCAGATCCTCATCGGCCTCGTGCTCGGTGTCGCACTGGGTCTGGTCGCCGCCGCCATGGGGCCCGTCGCCACCGAGTCCGGGGAGCCCGGCCCGAACTGGCTGACCACCACCCTGCAGACCATCGGCTCCACGTTCATCACGCTGCTGCGCGCCCTCGTGCCGCCGCTGGTGTTCCTCGCGATCGTCAGCTCCGTGGCGAACCTCCGGAAGGTCACCGGCGCCGCGCGCCTGGCGGCCCAGACGCTGATCTGGTTCGCGCTCACCTCCCTGATCGCCGTACTGATCGGCATCGGCCTGGGCGCCATCACCCAGCCCGGAGCTCACACCTCGATCGACGCCTCCACAGCCGAGGCCCCCGGCAAACAGGGCGGCTGGCTCGACTTCCTGGTGGGTCTCGTCCCCGCGAACTTCCTGGGCATCGAGGCTGGCACCAGCGGCGACGGCGCTGTGTTCCTGGGCTTCAATGTGCTGCAGATCCTCGTCATCTCCATCGCCGTCGGCGTCGCGACCCTGAGCGTGGGCTCGAAGGCGGAGCCCTTCCTCACCGTGGTCGACTCCGCTCTCGCGATCGTGCAGAAGCTGCTGTGGTGGGTGATCCGGCTGGCGCCGATCGGCACCGTCGGCCTGCTGGGCAACGCCATGGCCAGCTACGGCTGGGATGCGATCGGCTCGCTCGGCGTGTTCGTGGCCGACGTCTACATCGGCATGCTCATCGTGCTGCTGGTCGTCTACCCGCTGCTGCTGAAGGCGAACGGTCTGAGCATCCTGTCCTTCGCCCGCGGTGTGTGGCCCGCGACCTCGCTGGCGTTCTTCTCCCGCAGCTCGCTGGGCACCATGCCGGTGACGCAGACCGTCACCGAACGCATGGGCGTGCCACGCCACTACGCGTCGTTCGCGATCCCCCTGGGCGCCACCACCAAGATGGACGGCTGCGCGGCGATCTACCCCTCGCTCGCAGCGATCTTCGTGGCGAACTTCTACGGCATCGACCTCAGCATCACCCAGTACCTGCTGATCGTGATGGTGGCAGTACTCGGCTCCGCGGCGACCGCTGGCATGACCGGCGCCACCGTGATGCTCACGCTCACGCTGTCCACGCTGGGCCTGCCGCTGGAGGGCGTGGGCCTGCTGCTCGCCGTCGACCCGATCCTGGACATGGGCCGCACAGCCCTGAACGTCACCGGTCAGTCGCTGGTCGCCGTGATCGTCGCCGCCCGGGAGAAGATCCTGGATCGCGGGGCGTATGACGCCGCGCGCACGCTGCCATTCACCACGGTGGCGCCGTCCGACGAGGACACCGCTGCCGGCGCGGAGGCTGTGACCGCCCCCGCCACAGATGCGGTCAGCCCCGCTCCCATGACGCCACAGGTCCGCTGACCACTGTCAGCAGCGGATGCGCCTCGAGGTGTGATGCCTCGAGGCGCTTCGCGTCGTCTGGGCTGCGCACACGCAGTTTCGCCAGCAGATGCTTACGCTCAAACGCCAGCTCGCCGTCGGTCACCTCGATCAAGGTGGCGGGGGTGTAACGACCAGATCCTCATGCCGCCATTGTCACGAATGAGGCACCTCCCGTCTGTCCACACCGTCGGCCAAAGAACCCAACGAAACGGACAGAAGCGCAGGTGAGGACAGCCTTATCTTCCTTGCAGGGTGTCAGGAAAAGGTGTGTGATCAGCGCATGAACGCCCCCTCACCCTCGTCCACCCCCGTCGCCGACGCACCGGAACCGGATGGCGCCGCGGAGCGCACCACCGGCTATCAGCAGCGCCTGAATCAGCTGCGCGCTGCCGTGCTCGGCGCGAATGACGGCATCGTCTCCACTGCCGCGGTCGTCGTCGGTGTTGCCGGTGCCACTGCGGCCGTCGGTCCGATCCTCACCGCGGGTCTCGCGGCCACGGTGGGCGGCGCCGTCTCCATGGCGCTGGGCGAATACGTGTCGGTCTCCAGTCAGTCCGATGCGGAGCATTCCGCCATTGCAACGGCGAAGAAGGAACTGGCCGACGACGAAGACGGCGCCTTCGAGGAGCTGGTGAAGCGCTGGGAGGGGCACGGCCTGTCCAGCGACACCGCCCGGAGCGTCGCCACGGAGATGCACCGCCGCGATCCGCTCGCGGCGCGCCTGGAGATCGACGGCGAGGTGGATCCCGATGACGTGCCCTCACCGTGGCACGCCGCGATCGCAAGCTTCCTCGCCTTCCTGGCCGGTGCGATCCTGCCGATGGCTGCGATCCTGCTGCCCCCGGCGGGCGTGCGCATCCCGATCACCTATGCGGCAACCCTGGTGGCACTGGCGCTGACGGGGTGGATCGCAGCGAAGGTGGGCGGCGCGAACCCGGTGCGCGCCGCGGTGCGAGTGGTGGTCGGCGGTGCACTCGCGCTGACGGTCACCTTCGTGATCGGCATGCTGCTGGGCAACGCGGGCGTGGCCACCTGACCGACGACGCTCTGCGTGCATGCGGGCGCCCCACCTATGGTCCATCTGAGAAGATGGGGCTGATCCTTCCGCGCGCGACCGTCGGCCCGCGCGCCCCTTCCCGCACGACGCCGTGTGCGACGTCGGCCTCACCCCCATCCCTGGAGGGACCATGACCGCTCCCGCCGAATCCCGCAGCTCCACCCTGGTGGAGACCACGGGCATCGAGATCGTCGCCGAATCCGAGCGCACCGCGTCACCGCGAGACCTGTTCTGGCCGTGGTTCGCGGCGAACGTGTCCGTGTTCGGTATGAGCTACGGCTCCTTCGTGCTGGGCTTCGGGATCAGCTTCTGGCAGGCCACGCTGGTGGCGCTGATCGGCATTCCGATCTCGTTCTTCCTGTGCGGGCTGATCGCCATCGCGGGCAAACGCGGCAGCGCACCGACGATGGTGCTCTCCCGCGCGGCCTTCGGCGTGCACGGCCAGAAGGTGCCGGGCATCGTCTCCTGGCTCACCTCGATCGGCTGGGAGACATACCTGGCGATCATGGCGGTGCTCGCCACCGCCACCGTGTTCGCCCGCCTGGGTCTGCCCAGCGGCACCGGGGTGAAGATCGCTGCCGCCGCGGCAGTGGCGGCTCTGATCGTGGTGGCGAGCGTGCTTGGCTATCACACGATCATGAAGCTGCAGTCGGTGCTGACCTGGATCACAGGCGCGGTGACCATCCTGTACATCGCACTGGCCATCCCGCATATCGACCTCGGGGCCGTCGCAACAGTGCCCAGCGGCTCCCCCCAGGCCGTGATCGGTGCACTCGTGATGGTGATGACCGGTTTCGGACTGGGCTGGATCAACATCGCGGCAGACTGGTCGCGCTACCAGAAGCGTTCCGCGTCGGACGCAGCGATCATCGCCTGGAACACGATCGGCGGCGCCGTAGCACCCGTGCTGCTGGTGATCTTCGGTCTGCTGCTGGCCGCAAGCGACGCCGAGCTGCTGGACGCCATCGCCCTGGATCCGATCGGGGCGCTCGCCACGATCCTTCCGGTGTGGGTGCTGATCCCGTTCCTCATCACTGCTGTGCTCGCGCTGGTCTCCGGCGCGGTGCTGGGCATCTACTCCTCGGGCCTCACACTTCTGAGCCTGGGCATCCGCATCCCGCGCCCAGCCGCCGCTGGAATCGACGGGGTGATCCTCACGCTCGGCACCATCTGGGTGGTGTTCTTCGCGCACGACTTCCTGGGCCCGTTCCAGTCCTTCCTCATCACCCTCGGTGTGCCGCTCGCGGCCTGGGCCGGCATCCTCATCGCCGACATCCTCACCCGCCGCACCGACTACGACGAGCACGCTCTGTTCGACGCGAGCGGCCGCTACGGCACCGTCGACTGGGTCTCGATCGGCACCATGGTGGTGGCCTCGGTGCTGGGCTGGGGCCTGGTGGTCAACACCTTCGCCGACGAGGCCGCGTGGAACAACTGGCAGGGCTACCTGCTGGGCCCGATCGGCGGCAAGGATGGCCCCTGGGCATACGCGAACCTCGGGGTGCTGCTCGCGCTCGTGTTGGGCTTCGTGGTCACGCTCGTGCTGCGCCGCGGCACGATCCGTCGGCAGGAGGACGGCCTCGCGCGGCGGGGCTGACTCAGCTCCAACCTCGGTTCTCATCAGCTGACAGGGCGGTTCTCGCAGCAGCGGGAGCCGCCCCGTCAGCGTTGGTGGAATCCCAGCCCGGCCGTCCGGCCAGAGGAAGGATCCGGCCACGTACGATCGAGGAGCTGAACACGTGATGGACGGGCGTGGGTCGGTCCGCCCGAGGACAGGAGCGCGATGCGGGTCATCGACAACGTCTCAACACTGTGGGTCGACGATCTGCGGGGAGAGATCCGGGCAGGTGACGTCGTGCGCGTCGCCGCGGCGACGTTCTCCCTGTACGCCTTCGAGGCCCTGCGCGATGAGCTGGAGTCCGTTGAGGAGTTCCAGTTCCTGTTCACCTCCCCCGCATTCGAGAAGGGGTCATCCTCGCAGCGGCGCGTGTTCAATGTCGACCACCGGGATCCCGCGGAGTCCTCGCTGTATGGCACGGAGTTCGAGCTGCGTCTGCGCAATGAGCTCACCCAGCGCCACATTGCACGCGAGTGCGCCAACTGGGTGCGTCGAAAGGCCTCGTTCCGTGCGTCGAACGCTCCGCGGCAGCAGCCTGCCGCAATGATCAGCGACCGCATGGGGTACGTCGGATTCACGGATTTCACCACGGTGGATCTTGGGCTCTCACCCTCAGCTGGCTACTCGCAGCTGATCACGACGCTCGACGCTGACTCGGTCCCGCAGTTCCTCCAGCGCTTTGAGGCGCTGTGGGAGGACTCGGAGCTCTCGCGGGACATCACCGAGGAGATTGCGGCCCAGATCGGCCGTGTGTTCGCCGAGAATCCACCGCAGTTCCTCTACTACGTGGTGTTGTACTCGGTCTTCGCCGAGTTCCTCACCGAGGTCTTCACGGACGCGCTCCCCAACGAGCACACCGGCTACCGCGACAGCGCCGTGTGGAAGGCCCTGTACGACTTCCAGGCTGATGCCGCCACCGGCCTGATCAACAAGCTCGAGCGATTCAACGGCTGCATCCTGGCGGACAGCGTGGGCCTGGGCAAGACCTTCACCGCTCTTGCGGTCATCAAGTACTACGAGGAGCGCAACGACAGGGTGCTGGTCCTGGCTCCGAAGAAGCTGTGCGACAACTGGCTCACGTTCCGGCAGAACCGGCGCTCCAATCCTTTGGCGGAGGACAGGTTCCGCTTCGACGTTCTCGCACACACCGACCTGCAGCGCGACCGCGGCGAATCGATGGGTCAGGCGCTCCGCGACTTCAACTGGGGCAACTATGACCTTGTGGTCATCGATGAGTCCCACAACTTCCGCAACGCGATCCATCATGAGGACCGCGAGACGCGGTACGACGCGCTGCTGCGCAAGGTGATCCGCGAGGGTGTGGCCACGAAGGTTCTGATGCTCTCCGCCACGCCGGTGAACAACCGCTTCCTCGACCTGCGAAATCAGCTGAACCTTGCGGTTGACGGCATAGAGGAGCAGGTCGCTGCCCAGATGAATCTGGGGACGACTCTCGATGAGGTGTTCCGTCGTGCGCAGACGGCCTTCAATGACTGGTCGAAGCGCCCTGCGGAGGACCGCAGCACCACAGCCCTGCTGCGAATGCTGGACATGGACTTCTTCACCGTGCTCGATGCGGTCACGATCGCGCGGTCCCGCAAGCAGGTGACGGAGTTCTACGACACCTCCGCGATCGGGTCGTTCCCCACGCGCATGCCTCCCCGCTCGGAGCGCCCGGCACTGACCACTCTGGAGGATGTGCCAGGTTTCGAACAGATCGCTGATCGGCTCGCGGATCTCACGCTCGCGACGTACACGCCGCTGAGCTATGTGCATCCCAGTCGTCTGGCGGCCTACGAGCAGGAGTACGGCAATGCGGGCGCAGGCCAGAACAGCCGCAAGGGCGACATCTCGAATCTCGGGGCTCACTCACGCGAACAGGGCATCAAACGGCTCATGACAACGAACCTGCTGAAGCGCCTGGAGAGCTCTGTCGAGGCATTCCGTCGCACACTGCAGAACGTGCTGGATCAGGTGCAGAGCGATCTTGCGGCGCTGAATGCCAGCCAGCCCCTCGAGGAGGCCGTGGACTGGGAGAACCTCGATGAGGATGCCCAGGATGACCTCACGGTGCCCACGCATGTGGGCCGCACGGTCAAGATCCACCTGGATGACCTGGACGATGTGAGCTTCCGTGCTGATCTCGAGGCCGACGAGCTCATCCTCACGGGGCTGCTGGAGGGTCTAGCCGGCATCGATGCGGACCGTGACGCGAAGCTGCGGGCGCTGATGTCTGTGATCGATGAGAAGATCGCGTCCCCGCTCAATAACGGGAACCGGAAGATCCTGGTGTTCACGGCGTTCGCTGACACCGCGGAGTACCTGTACGACAACGTCGCCCCAGCGTTGCAGCGGGGCGGCCTCCATACGGCGCTGGTGACCGGTGGGGCCTCGGCCGCACGATCGACTCTGGGCAAAGGCATCGATTTCGCGGATGCACTGACACTCTTCTCTCCACGCTCGAAGCGGCGGGATGTTCTCATGCCAGGGGATACGCGAGAGGTTGATGTCCTGATCGCGACGGACTGCATCAGTGAGGGCCAGAACCTCCAGGATTGCGACATGGTGGTCAACTACGACATCCACTGGAACCCGGTGCGGATCGTGCAGCGTTTCGGGCGTGTGGATCGCATCGGGTCGACGAACGAACGGATCCAGCTGGTGAACTTCTGGCCCGACGTGGATTTGGATCAGTACATCCGACTGGTGGAGCGTGTGGAGAGCCGGATGCGAATCACGAATCTGGCGGCAACCGGGGATGACAACCTGTTGGATCCCGCGGAGTCACATGAGGCCGCGTTCCGTCGGCGGCAGCTGGAGCGCCTTCAGCACGAGATCGTGGATCTGGAGGACACCCGCTCTGGTGTCTCGATCACGGATCTGGGCTTGAACGATTTCCACATGGATCTGCAGTCGCACTGCCGCGATGACGATTCTGTGGCCACGGCACCGCGGGGCCTGCACACGGTGGTGCCCGCCGCCCCGGAGAAGGGGCTGGTTCCGGGTGTGATCTTCGCGTTGCGCTGGGTGAAGGCCGACGATGCGACGTCGGGCAGGAACCAGCTGCATCCTCACTACCTCGTGTATCTCGATGAGGGCGGGGAGGTGGTGGTGCCGCATACGAATCCGCGACGTGTTCTGGAGCTGCTGCGGATGGCATGCCGCGCGCACGCTGATCCGATCCCGGCCGTGTTCGAGCCGTTCAACATCCAGACGGCCGACGGCGCCCGTATGGGGAACTATTCGCGGCTGCTATCCACTGCGATCGCGTCGATCACGGAGGCTGAGGAGCGCAGTGTGATGGATAGCCTGTTCATGCCAGGGATGACCGCTGCACCGCCGCAGGCACGTGCCGATCTGGATGCTGTGGAGCTGACGGCGTTCGTGGCGATCCGGAGTGCTGATGACTGATCACGCTCAGCTGGCGTCTTCCAGCCTGGTGCGCTGGCCCGAGGCGGCACGGATGGGGCGAGTGATTCCTAAGCGTCAGCTCGCTGGCAGGTCGGCAGCTCCAACGGCGCTGCGCACCGCGCTCACCGAGGATGTTGAGCAGATCCGGTGGGCGTATTCACTGTCCCCCGCGCTGATGGGCCTGGGCGGAACAGAGGCTGTGCCGGAGTTCGTGATCGTCGAGATTGACCTGCGGGCAGACGATCTGCCTGCGGATGTGCTTGCGCTGATCGACCGGGCGATCCCTCATGTGACGGTGCTGGAGCTCGCGCGGGACGGCGTGGCAGGACGTGAGTCACGCATGGTCGCGTTCCCGCGGGAACGTGCCGGTTCGACGGTGAAGGTGCCGATGGCGGCCGGACCGTGGGAGGCGGCCACGGCTGCCCGGCGCCCGCTTCCTGCGGCGGCGGATCTGGAACTGCTGTATCTGGCTGTTCTGGCGCCGATCCTCCCGGTGGTGTGCCCGCGTAGCGCTCGTGTGTCCCAGGTCGCTGCCACAATGAGGGAAGCTGGCCATCTTGATCGCCAGATCACGCAGGTGGAGTCGCGTATGCGTCGCGAGGTGCAGTTCAACCGTCGAGTGGAGCTGCATCGCGAACTGCGCTCGTTGCAGGCAGCGCGTACAGCGCTCGAGGTGGGCCCAGGCCCTGATGCCCGATGAAGGAGTACGACGTGGAGCACCTGAAGATGCATTCGGCGGATGGCACCGCAGCGAACATTGATCGCCTGGCGGAGCTGTTCCCGTCTGTGGTGACGGAGACCCGCGACGCTGAGGGGAATGTGACGCGCGGGATCGACTTCGATCTGCTGCGCCAGGAGCTCTCCGACCATGTGGTGGAGGGTCCTCAGGAGCGGTACCAGCTGGACTGGCCGGGCAAGCGAGAAGCGCTGTTCGCCGCGAATGCTCCGATCGCGAAGACGCTGCGCCCTCAGCGCGAGGAGTCCGTCGATTTCGACACCACGAAGAACATCTTCATCGAGGGCGACAACCTGGACGCCTTGAAACTCCTGCAGGAGAGCTACCTGGGCAAGGTCAAGCTGATCTACATCGACCCGCCGTACAACACGGGGCATGACTTCGTGTACAACGACAGCTTCGCGAAGACCTCGAAGGACTACCTCGAGCGCTCCGGTCAGCGCGACGAGGACGGCGTGGGCCTCACATCGAACCCGGAGTCCAACGGGCGTTTCCACTCGGACTGGCTGAGCATGATGTATCCACGCCTGAAGCTGGCGCGGAACTTACTCACCGAGGATGGCGTCATCATCGCCGCGATCGACGATGGCGAGCACGCCAATCTTCGAGCCGCGATGGATCAAATTTTCGGTAGCGACAACTTCCTTGCAAACGCGGTGTGGCAGGGTTCCGGAAAGAATGATGCGCGCTTCACTGCCGGCGGAGTTGACTATATGCTCATCTACGCCCGGAGCAGGCGTGCCCTAATCGCCAACGACGTCAGATTCAAAAGCCCTAAGGCTGGATATGAAGACGTTCTTGAGGCAGGCCGGAACGCATGGGACCTATCCGACGGAGACCAAGCCAAAGCGACCAACCTTTTTCGCGAATGGTGGAAAACAAAACCGGACGTAGAGGCCGGACTTCGCGCATACTCTGAGATCGACTCAAATGGCAACATTTTCACGCGGGACAACCTCGCCAGCCCAAACCCCAGAAAAAACCTCATGTATGACGTACTCCACCCAACCACACTAAAGCCGGTACCCATGCACCGAAATGGCTGGAGGCTCACCAAGGACGCAATGGATCAGAGAATAAAGGATGGTCATATACTTTTTGGTGAGGACGAAACTACAACACCAAGATTCAAGAGACTCCTCCGAGATATGAGCCATCAGGCCATCCGCCCAGTTATTTCTCAGGAGCGAGCCCCAGCGAGCGACTCTTTGTCGCGTCTTATGGGCGCAAGAGTCTTCGACTACCCAAAGGACATCGACGTCCTCAAGACATGGATAAATGCCACAACAAGCGGCGACAAGCACGCGATCATCCTCGATTTCTTCGCTGGCTCCGGGTCAACATCTCATGCCGTGATGACTCTGAACGCGGAAGACGGCGGACATCGCCGCTGGATCGCAGTTCAGCTGCCCGAGGAACTTGAATCCGACTCTGCCGCCATGCGTGCAGGGCATCAGACGATCTCTTCGCTGTGCAGGGAAAGAATCCGGCGGTCCGGGAACGAGCTTCGCGAGACAATGAATCATGCTGCACCGCACCCTGACCTCGGCTTCCGCGCATTTCGCATCGACACCACGAACATGAACGAGACCACGCTCACCCCGTCGGCGTACGACCAGGACAATGTGATGGAGTTCGTCAGCAGCGTGAAGTCCGGACGCACCGCCGAGGACCTGCTCTTCCAGGTCATGCTGGATTGGGGGCTGGAACTCTCGTTGCCGATTGAACGCACCACGATCGCCGGGCGTGAGGTGTTCATCGTCGATGGTGGCGCGCTCGTTGCCTGCTTCGAGGGGAACGCCACCGAAGAACTCGCACGCGAGATCGCGGCGTTGCAGCCGCTGCGCGCCGTCTTCCGGGACAGCGCATTCACCAGCGACGCCCTGCGGATCAACGTGGAGCAGATCTTCACCGAGCACTCCAGCGTGACCGATGTGAAGGTCATCTGAGCATGCCCATAAACTCGTCTGAGACCTCACCCCGCCAGCTGCTCGAGCATCTGCTTGCAGTTGGCGAGAGCGAAGTCGTCGAGTTCAAGGAAGCAACGACGGACTTCAGCACCTCCGAACTCGGCAAGTACTTCTCTGCCCTGGCCAACGAGGCGTCCTTGGCCGGATCCGACCATGCGTGGCTCGTCTTCGGAGTTCGTGACAAGGACCGAGCCGTCGTAGGAACCAGCTACAGGCCTGACCCGAAGAGACTGGACGGCCTCAAGCACCAGATCCACCACGACACATCTCCCGCCGCGACCTTCAGGAACATCATGGAGGTCGACCATCCGAACGGGCGGGTTCTGATCTTCGCAATCCCAGCCGCCCCCACAGGTCAAGCTGTTGCGTGGAAGGGTCACTACTACGGCCGCGCAGGCGACTCACTCGTCGCCCTCTCGATCGACAAGCTCGACCAGCTCCGCCGCTTCTCCCCCATCGAAGACTGGTCCGCGCTCACCGCCCCAGAGGCAGCCCTCGACGACCTCGACCCTGACGCGGTCCGTCTCGCCCAACACAACTATGCCGACCAGGTCAGCATCCCGTTTGCCACCATCACCGGTTGGCCACTGTCCGAGTTCCTGACGCGCCTTGGCCTGATGCGTTCAGGACTTCTCACCTACGCGGCACTCCTGCTCCTCGGTAGGCCCTGGACACAGCATCACATCCCCGGTGACGCCGGAGAGATCACATGGATACTGCCTGATGAATCCCGCGCTTACGAGCACTTCTCCCCTCCATTCCTGCTCACGACCACGAAGATCTGGGAGCGAATCCGGACGTTCCAGCTCCGAATGCTGCGACCTGGCACGCTGATACAGACCGAAGTTGCCAAGTACGACCGTGAGGCCGTTCTCGAGGCCATCCACAACGCCCTCGCTCACGCCGACTGGACTCAAGGGAAACGCATCAGCCTGCTGGAATACAATGACCGACTGGTGCTCACAAACCCCGGAACATTTATCGAGGGACGCCCCGTTGAAGACTATCTCTTCACACCGCACCCTCCGGAGCATTACCGCAACCCACTACTCGCCCGCGCAATGAGCGATGTGAAGATGATTGACCGCCGCGGATACGGCATCTGGAAAATCCACGAGTCCCAACGCCAGCGCTACCTGCCACTACCCGACTACGATCTCTCAGACCCGCGCCATGTACGGGTCACGATCTACGGCAGCGTTCTCGACGCCAAATACACTAGCCAGCTCATGGCCCGCACAGATCTTGATCTGCGCGATGTCCTCGCTCTGGATCGGGTGCAGAAGAGTCTTCCCCTCGATGACACCACCGTAAAGCGACTGCGTCGCAACAACCTCATCGAAGGACGCAGGCCGCATCTTCATGTGAGCGCTGAAGTCGCCCGAACAACCGACTCCCTGGCCGACTACGTCCGCACGAGAACACAGAGCGACGAGCACTACGCGAAGCTCCTCACCGACTACCTGGAGTCCCGCGGGCACGCCAGCCGTCAAGAGATCGATACGCTCCTCACCCCGCTGCTGAGCACCGCACTCACCCAGGACCAGAAGCGGAACAAGATCCACAACCTACTCCAGAAGCTCGCGCGCCGAGGCGTGATCGTCAACCGGGGATCGCGCGGGTCCCCACGCTGGGAGCTCCTTTGATAGAAATGTCCAGTTTTCAGCCACAGAACCATCGAAAAATCAGTGACGGCAGCATCACCGCAGGTCATCGTTGATTTTTGCACCGCGCAGTTGTGTGTAGTTAAGCAAGCCCCCTGAGGTCACCGTGAAGCTCCAGTTCAAGCACCAGCAGTTCCAGGCCGACGCCGTCGACGCCGTGGTCGACTGCTTCACCGGCCAGCCACGCCGCGACCCCACCCGCTACCGCGTCGACCCCGGGGCTCGTCGCCAGATCTCCTCGGACGACTCCGGATTCCGCAACGCCGAACTCGAACTGTCCGAGGCCGAACTACTCGCCAACATCCACGCCGTCCAGACCGACCCGCGGCGCCGGCTAGCCACCAGCACGGCCCTCGCGCACAGCCCCGCTGCCCCGTCGGCCCCCAACCTCGACATCGAGATGGAGACCGGAACCGGAAAGACCTACGTCTACATCAAGACGATCATGGAGCTGCACAAGCAGTACGGGTGGTCGAAGTTCATCGTCGTCGTGCCCTCTGTTGCGATCCGCGAAGGCGTGCTCAAGAGCTTCGAGCTCACCGCCGCACACTTCCAGCAGGACTACGGCACCACACCGCGCGCCTTCGTCTACAACTCCAGCCGCCTCCACGAGATCGAGACCTTCAGCTCGGATGCCGGCATCCGAGTCATGATCATCAATATTCAGGCCTTCAACGCCACCGGCAAAGACGCCCGGCGCATCTACGAAGTGCTCGACGACTTCCAGTCCCGCAGGCCGATCGACGTGATCGCTGCGAACCGTCCGATCGTCATCATCGACGAACCACAGCGGCTCGAAGCGAAGAAGACCCTCGATGCGCTCGCCCGCTTCAACAGCCTGTTCATCCTGCGCTACTCCGCCACGCACAAAGTGCCGCGCACCCTCATCCACCGACTCGACGCCGTCGACGCCTACAACCAAAAGCTCGTCAAACGCATCGCCGTTCGCGGCATCACCGTGCACGGCATCGCCGGGCTCGACGCCTACATGTACCTCGACTCCATCGAAATCGCCGCAGGTCGCGCACCGCGCGCCCGCATGGAGATCGAAACGAAGTCCCCCACCGGGGCGATCCGCAGAACCATGCGGCTGCTCGACCACGGCACCAACCTGTACGACGTGTCCGGCGGCATCGAGGCATACCGCGGCCTGTTCATCACCGACATCGACGCTGTGCAGGACGTGGTCGAGCTCAGCAACGGCGCCGTGATCGACAGTGGTCAGATCACCGCGAACACCGTGGTGGACGAGACCAAACGCCGGATCCAGATCCGCGAAGTCATCGACGCTCACCTCACGAAGGAACGCTCGCTCTTCGCGGAGGGCATCAAGGTGCTCTCCCTGTTCTTCATCGACGAAGTCGCCCATTACCGCGACTACACGCGTGAGGACACGCTCGGCACCTACGCCCGGATCTTCGAAGAGGAATACCAGCGGGCCGTCAGCGAGCTCCAGCAGTCCCTCGCCCTCCATGACGCCGAAGCGGACTACCTGGCCTTCCTCCAACGCGACACAGCCTCCGCCGTGCATGCGGGCTACTTCTCCGTGGACAAGAAAACCAACCGGCTGATCGACCCGAAGATCGCCGGCCGCGGCGAAGACAAGGGCCTTGCCACCGACGAATCCGCTTACGACCTGATCCTCAAAGACAAGGAACGCCTGCTCTCCCAGAGCGAGCCCGTGCGGTTCCTGTTCTCCCACTCCGCGCTGCGCGAAGGCTGGGACAACCCCAACGTGTTCGTGATGGGCATGCTCAAGAAATCCGACAGCACCATCTCCCGCCGCCAGGAAATCGGTCGCGGGCTGCGGCTCTGCGTCAACCAGGCCGGCGAGCGCGTGGACGACCCCGCCCGCGTACACGAGGTCAATGAACTCACCGTCGTCACCGATGAGAGCTACACCGAGTTCGTCACCGGGCTGCAGAAAGAGATCTCCGAAACCCTCGCATCGCGGCCGCGCGCCGCAACGCCCGAATTCTTCACCGGGAAGAAGATCACCCACCCCACCACCGGAGTCGAGCACGCCATCACCGAGCTCGAAGCCAAACAGCTGTGCCGCTGGCTCGCCAAGAACGACTTCATCGACCTCGATGACCGCCTCACCGATCTGTGGCACCAACGCGACACCCTTGATCCGATGCCCGCGCTTCCCGAGGCCCTGGAGCCCTACCACTACCAGGTCACCCAGATCGTCGACTCACTCGTCATCGATATCCCAGCCCCCACCGACGATCGCAGAGCCAAGCCGATCCCCTTGAACAAGGAACTGTTCGACGGGCCGACATTCCGTGAGCTCTGGTCACGGATCAACCGCCGGGCTACCTACCACGTCGACTTCGATACGCAGACCCTCATCACGTCCTCTGTCGCCGCCCTTGACCACGGCCTCCACGTGGATCGGATGACGTACCGCGTGGACCGCGGAGCACAGAACGTCTCGATGACCTCGGACGACGTCGGCGATGGACGCAGCTTCTCCCGCGCAGCGCATTCCAGCGAGACACCCGTCGACACCGTCGAATCATCCGTGGCCTACGACCTCATCGGTGAGCTCGCCGAGCACACCGCCCTGACCCGCCGGACGATCGGCACGATCCTCAGCCGCATCACACCGAACACCTTCGCCCGCTTCGCACAGAACCCAGAGCAGTTCCTGCGGGAGAGCGCACGGATCATCAACGAGCAAAAGGCCACCCTGATCCTCGAGAACCTCCGCTACTCACTGCGCGAGGAGCGCCACAGCGATGCCCTGTTCACCGCCGACCGCACCAAGTACGACCTCACCCATGCCACGAAGCTGAACCGCCACATCTATGAGTACGCGGTCACCGACTCAGCAGTCGAGAGACGCTTCGTCGAAGACCTCGACACGAGCGACGACGTCATTGTGTACGCGAAGCTCCCTCACGGATTCGTGATCCCCACACCCGTGGGCGACTACAACCCCGACTGGGCGATCGCCTTCACGGAAGGCTCCGTCGAGCACGTCTTCTTCGTCGCAGAGACGAAGTCGACGCACGCCGATATCGAGCGCCGCGGCACCGAGAACGCGAAGATCACAGCAGCGCGCAGATTCTTCGCCGCTCTCAATGCCGGGCAGGACGGATCCGTGACCTACGACGTCGTCACCGACGTGGACGAGCTCTTCTCGCGTGCACGCAGCTGACCCCCACATTCGGCGCCCGCCGCGTACTGTTCGAGCATGAGCTCCTCCCCCGCCTCCGCTGATCCCTGGCTGCTGGTGATCGACCCGCAGCGAATCTTCGCCGACCCCGCCTCGGACTGGGCCTCACCGTTCTTCCCAGCAGCCTTCGAACGGATACGGACACTCGCCGCGCACGTGGGGCCACAGCGCACCCTGGTGACACGCTGGCTGCCCACGGCAGATCGATCAACCAGCTGGGGCGCGTACTTCCAGGCGTGGCCCTTCGCGGATGTGCCCGCCGAGGATCCGCTGTACTCCCTGGTGGACGGCGCCGCCGACCTGACCGCACACCCGCTCATTGATGAGCCGACCTTCGGCAAGTGGGGGCCACAGCTCGAGGCCGCGGTCGGCTCTGGAGCGCATCTGTGGGTCACGGGCGTGTCCACGGACTGCTGCGTGATCTCCACCGTGCTCGCCGCCGCCGATGCCGGTGCGCACCTCACCGTCGTCACCGACGCGGTGGCTGCCTCGACACAGGAGAACGGCCGCGCTGCGCTCGCGGTCATGGAACTGTTCCCGCCGCAGGTGACGCTCACATCCTCCGCGATGCTGCTCACACCGACCCCCTGAGCGCGACGCTTGTCCAAAACCGGCTATCATCTGGACGAGCCTTTTCTGTGCGAGCGGTACTAAAGGCGAGAATCAGTCTCGGCGGATAGCGCCGAACCTCGCCGAGCACGCGGCCCATTCCGCTCGCCCTGCCCAGAGGATCTGGGGGCCTGATGAAAGGGGACAGACCTGGAGCGCATCGACACCACCGAGCCGTGGCCGGATGGCCCGTTCCCCGAGCGTCTCCGAACTGCGATCGAGCGCCGTGGCCTGGGCCTGCAACGCATCTGCGCGCACCTGCGCCAGTACGATGTCTCCTGCTCCGCGTCCACACTGTCACTCTGGCGCAACGGCCGCACCCGCCCACGACGCGCCGAGGGCAAGAAGGCGGTGGAGATGCTCGAGGTGATCCTCGCCACCCCGCCTGGTTACCTGGTGGATGCCGATCACGTTCCCCTCACCGGATCCTCACAGTGGTGGACAACCACCTCTGATCCGGCCATCGTGCTTCAACATGGCGAAGAGTTCTTAGCTGCCCAGAAAGACTTCGGCCTCCCCGTGGCGGGTGGTGTGAAGCGACTTGCCATCCTCGACGTCGTGCGGATCGACGAGAACCGATCCTGGGCAGGATCCACCTGCACCATGATGCTCGAAGCACTCGATGACGGAGTGGACCGTATTCTCACCTCTACTTTCTCCGATCTGTTCACCGAAGATTCGCGATACGTGCGCGTCTCCGAACCGCAGTCCGGCGCGCGCCTGGGCAGGCGGCGAGTCTCCCGCACGAGCGGACAGACGATCAGTGAGTTCGTGTTCGACGCCCCCCTGGATAAGGGGGATATCACCACGATCGAGTTCACGGTGACCCCAGTGAACGGCCCCGAGCCCCCACAAACAGGGCAGGCCTGCCACCAGCTACGCAGCGCCAGCCCCATCGGGCAGATGACGATCTGCGTGGATTTCTCGCCCGAGCAGCTGCCGATACTCATCGAACAGCGCACGAGCACCCGGATGGGCGACCCCGAGTACACGAAGCACGAACGACGCCGGCTCGCTCTGTGCGGGAACCGTGCCGTGGCGCAGGGCACTAACATGGTTTCCGGTGGCGGCGTCGCACACTTCTGGACCTGGCCGGGGGCCGAACAGTGACCCGAACCGCGCGCCAGACTCCTCAGACGCAGGACACCGGGTTCGCCGATACGCTCTCGCAAGCGATCGCTGCGCGCGGACTGTCTTTCCGTGCGCTGGCTGAAGAGATGACCCTGCGCGGCGCGCCGATCACGGCACCAACACTGCGGTCCTGGGCATCAGCGGCATCCCTCCCCACACGCCGCTCATCTATAGCCCTCATCGACACCCTGGAGAGTGTCCTCGGGATCGGGACCGGCATGCTGCATCGCCACCTGTACCAGTGGGACGTCCCCGAACACAGGAGCGTTGCGCCAACGATCGCTGGCCTGGGCGCGGACAGCGGTGCGCTGGTGCGTGAGTGGGGCCTGGCACAGCCCATCGGCTATTTCCGCGACATCGTGGTGACCACTGTGCAGCTGGAGAACGAACACGAAGGGCAGGTCTCCCAGCGCAATGTGGTGCACGCTGTGCACGATGGTCTGGACAGGATCATCGTCGCCCTGGACGCCATGGGTCTGGGGAGCGGCACCACGCTCACGACCCTCACAACGGTGGCCGGAGCGAGCCTGGGTCGTGAGGGTGCTATACGGCGCACCATGCGCCTGGTGGAGGTGATCCTGCCACGTCCTCTGTTGGCAGGTGAGGCCAGCGTGATCGATCTGCAGTATCCGGTGACCTGTGCACCTGGCGCTGCCCACGAGTTCCGCGCGGTCAGCCTGGTGCCCACAACGCTGCTGTCCGCCACCGTGTCGGGCCCGCCCACCGGCGGCCACTTCCGGTTCACGCGGCGCATCGAATCAGTCGAGGGGCACGTCCCACACACTCGGTCCACTGCGCCTGCCCTGCCCACAGCATCCATGACGGGCGTCGTCAAAGATTCCGAGGCTGCTTTGGTGACACTCTCCTGGTAGCGCACAGGCGACGACTCAGGCGAACAGCGTCTGAAGCAGCGTCACGGCCGACACCACGGCCAGTAGCCCAGCGAAAATCCAGGTGAGTGTCGACGGGCGCGCCTTCGCCGAGAGCGGCCCACCCAGTGCGCCACCGATCATGGAACCGGCGGCGAAGGCGAGAGTCACGGCCCAGTCGATCGAGACGTCGGTGCCGATCCTCGCAAGCAGGCTCACGCCGGTCGCCACGATCATCACCAACAGGCTCGTGCCGGAAGCTCGCCGCATGGCCAGACCCAGGGCGATCACGAGCATCGGCACCACGACGAAACCGCCACCCACCCCGAAGAACCCGGTCAACGCGCCGGTGAACAGTGCCGCTGCCACAACCACCGGCACCCGGGCTTGGCCCGTCGGTCGCGTGTGCGATGACGGGTGAGCAGGTTCTGAGGCTCCGTGTATCTGCTCGTGCCCGTCGGCGGTGAGCACTCGATCAGGACCGGGGGCATCGAGCACGGGATCGTCATGGTGATCCAGCGGTGGCTGATGGGTATTCGTCGCAGCCATGCTCTGGTGCTCGTCGCGCCGCGTGGCCCGTGCGCGACGGGCCATGAGCACCGCGATCACCGCCAGCATGACGCCGAACAGCACCAGCAGTACGTGGGCCGGAACGAGCGCAGACGCTCGGGAGCCGACGACGGCGCCAACAACGGACACCCCGGCGAAGATCGACCCATCGCGCCAGGCCACATTGCCGCGCCGCGCATGATGCACGATGCTCACCGCTGCGGTGAGCCCCACGATGACCAGGCTGGAGGCCGTCGCGGCATGCGGCTCCTGGTTCAGCAGGATCACAAGCACGGGCACCGCGAGAATGCCGCCGCCCGCACCGAGCGCACCGACCACCACACCCACACCGATGCCGATGATCACGGCCAGTGCGATCTCCATGCGGACTCCTCCGGTGTCGGTGACCATGCGCGCTCTCGCACGGCGTGGGCGCGCCTGACATCAGTGCTCGGGGCGCCACGGGGCTCATCAACAGATGCGGTATAGCGTTTCTGCGAGGCCCTTCGGCGCCACACCAGGGTATTCCGAGAAGCGGCCTGTATCAGGGATAGGGTTTTCTGACCGTTGCCGCGCGCACAGGCGATGCGATCACCGGGAGGAGCAACGTACCGATGCAGCCACCGCACGCTTCTCCAGCTGCGTCCAGCCCTGACTCACCCGTGTCAGACCGGCCATCGGGCGCAGCAGCTGCGGCCCCAACGGCATCCGAGTCCGCAACGCGAGCTCCTGATCCGACCTCACCGGCCATGGGCGAACGGATCCTGGAGGCATGGCATGAGGGCACCCTTGTGCTCCCGCTGCAGCACAGCGGCGAACCGGTTCAGCTGCCCGGCCAGCATCGCGACGCTCCCCTGCCTACCGCTCTGACCGGCAGCGCTCATGTTCGTCAGCTGGGTGCGGGTGAGCGATTCGTGGCGTGGCTGCTCGAGCCGGAGGAGAACGCACCGCTCGTGGTACGGATCCCGTACGTCGCACCTGGGGAGCTCACCCAGGCTCTCAGTCGCGAGATCGCGGCGCTCACCGTGATCCCCGCCGGGGTCGGTCCGTCGGCGGTCGCCGTGCATGATCAGGCTGAGCACTCGCCGCTGGGGCTGCCGTACGCGGTCGTGTCCTACCTCCCCGGCCGTGTGCTCGCACCGTCGGCGTGGACGCCGCAGCATGTGCTGGCGCATGCGCGCCGGCTCGCGCAGCTGCACACCGTGCTCGCCCCCGCTCGCGGGCCCGTGACGCCGGGACCCGATCCCTGGGCGGAGGTGCCACCGGGCGGCATGGATCTACTCACGGAGGTGGGGCAGCTCGTCTCCCAGTGGCGCGACGAGCACGCCGACGTGATCGCACGGGCTGATCTGGATCCCCTGCTGGACGCTGTCCTGGACCGCGTCGCCCAGATCGCTCCGCAGGTGAGCGCGCTGGAGTCGGTGTCACTCACCCACGGAGACCTGTGCGCCACGAACATCCTGTGGCCGCAGACGCCGTCGGCGCCGGAGGTTCCCGTCGGCCCCGTGTTCATCGACTTCGAGTGGGCTCAGGCAGACGATCCTGCCCGGGATCTCGCGATCCTGGGTGGCAGTGTGCACGGCGGGCCGTGGTACGTGCCGATGACGGACGATCAGGTGAAGGCGTTCGTCCATGAGTACGCACGTGAGCGCGCCCAGCTCGGGCCGGCGCCGGATGCGCTGGTGGATCCCGGCGCGCTGCGGGAGCGGATGCGGGCATGGACCGCTTACGAGCGCGGCGCCATGCTCGTGCACATTGCGGTCTGCGCCTACGAAGAGGGCCGCCATCAGCAGGTTCTGCCCGTTCTGCGGGGCACGCTCGCCCGCGAGCTGGGTGTGTGAGCGCGCCGACCCTGGGACATGGCGCCGACGCAACAGCACACGCAGTGACGAAAGCACCGCCTCCAACCACGGCAGCGCGACGCACGGTCGCGCCGGGCAGGCCCATCGGACCTGCCCGGCGCCGCTGATCAGATGATGCCGAAGGCGAGCATTGCGTCGGCCACGCGACGGAAGCCTGCGATGTTGGCGCCCGCCACATAGTCTCCGGGGCGGCCGATCTCTTCAGCGGTGCTCAGGCACGTGTTGTGAATGGTGCGCATGATCTCTGCGAGTCGCTTCTCGGTGTACTCGAAGCTCCAGCTGTCCCGGGAGGCGTTCTGCTGCATCTCCAGAGCGGAGGTGGCCACGCCGCCGGCGTTTGCTGCCTTGCCCGGGCCGAAGGCCACGCCAGCCTCAGCGAACAGATCCACGGCCTCGGGGGTGCACGGCATGTTGGCGCCTTCCGCCACGGCACGCACATCGTTCGAGATCAGTGTGCGGGCGGCATCGGCATCGAGCTCGTTCTGCGTGGCGCAGGGCAGGGCGATCGCCACGGGGACATCCCACACGCTGCCACCCTCAACGAAACGGGCGCTGCCACCGCGACGATCGGCGTATTCGCTGATACGGCCGCGCTCGACCTCCTTGATCTGCTTGAGCAGATCCAGATCGATACCGGCATCGTCCACCACGTATCCGGAGGAGTCCGACGCGGTCACCGCGACGCCGCCGAGCTGCTGCACCTTCTCGATCGCGTAGATCGCCACGTTGCCGGATCCGGACACTGCCACACGTCGACCATCCACACCACCATCGCCGCGGGCATGCAGCATCTCGTCCACGAAGAAAGCTGTGCCGTAGCCGGTGGCCTCCTTGCGGACCAGCGAGCCACCCCAGTCCAGGCCCTTCCCGGTGAGGGTGCCGGCCTCATAGCGGTTGGTCAGCCGCTTGTATTGGCCGAACAGGTAGCCGATCTCGCGGGCGCCCACGCCGATGTCACCGGCGGGAACGTCCGTCTGTTCACCCAGGTGGCGGTGCAGCTCCGTCATGAACGACTGGCAAAAGCGCATCACCTCGCCGTCGGAGCGGCCATGCGGATCGAAGTCCGAACCGCCCTTGCCACCACCGATCGGCAGGCCCGTCAGCGCGTTCTTGAAGATCTGCTCGAAGCCCAGGAACTTCACGATGCCCAAGTTCACCGACGGGTGGAACCGCAGACCGCCCTTGTAGGGGCCCAGAGCCGAGTTGTACTCGACACGGAAACCGCGGTTGACGTGCACCTGGCCCTCATCGTCCACCCACGGCACCCGGAAGATGATCTGCCGTTCCGGCTCGCACAGCCGCTCCAGCACGCCCGCTGCGCGGTACTCCTCGTGGCCGCCGCCGATCGCCTCAAGCGATTCGAACACTTCGTGCACGGCCTGGTGGAACTCGGGCTCGCCAGGATTGCGGCGCAGCACCTCGTCGAGTGTCGATGTCAGGGTTTCGTGCAGCACGGAACGACCTTTCAGATCAGCGGTGACTCCCCATCCGACGGAACGAGGACGCGCCCAGGGTACGAGCCCTCCGCCCGATGTGCACGGGACGTCCACGGTGAGACGGGTGCTAGAGCGGCTTCATTCGCGCTTGCTTGCCGAAACGCGACGCGATCCGAGCCTCGATTTCAGGGGCGGCACTGTGTTCGTCAGGCCTTCGCGGGGTCGAGGTGCTCCTCATCATCCCGATGCGAGGTGAGCAAGGAGACGGTCACGAGGGCGATCACCGCTGCCGGAAGCGCCACGAGCACGGAGTTGAGGTCTTCTGAGCGCCCTGTGAGCTCCCAGAAGAGTGTGGTCGCGGCACCCACCAGCATCGCGGTGATCGCCCCGGGTGCCGTGGCGCGCTTCCAAAACAGAGCCGCAAGGATCACCGGAGTGATGGTCACGCCGTACATCGTGTATGCGTACATCTGGATGGCGAGCACGCTGGGGAAGAAATTCACCAGGACGTAGGCGAGCACAGCCACACCGAACACGGCCACACGGCCATACCAGAGGTTCTGCCCGTCAGTGGCAGGGTTCTTGCGGCGCAGCTGCCCGATCAAGTCGTAGGTGATGTTCGAGGAGCAGGTCAGCAGGTATGAGGAACCGGTGGTGACGATCAGCGCGAGCGCTCCAGCCAGCAGGAGACCGCCGATGACACCGGGCGTGAACTCCGCGCTGGACAGAGAGAGCACTGCCATGTCCGCCTCGATTTCTGGCTGCAGAATCGCGCTGGCAACCGCGAGGAGCACAACGGGCGTCACCATCAGCACCGCGCCGACCGCGAAGATGATGGCTCCGGCGAAGGCGTGTCCGTCGCTCTTGGCTGCGTTGAGGCGCTGGTACATGTTCTGGTCGCCCAGCATCAGCACGAGAATGGGAATGGCGAAGCCGAGCATCTGCACGGCGGTGAGGCCGCCCAGAACGCCAGAGTGCTCACTCAGTCGGGCGCTGCCCTGGGAGAGGTCGGCGAGTCCGCCCACATCCACTCCCACCACGAAGAAGGTGGCGACCCACAGGGCGAACACAATGCCCAAAGCGGACAGGAAGTCGGTCCATGCCACCGACTTCATGCCGCCGGTGAGGGCGAGAAAGGTGATCAGCAGCATCGAGAGGAACGACCCTGTGCCCTCATCCAGCGGAGTGATCAGGCTGACGATGTAGCCGGCGCCAGTGAACTGGTACGCGGCAATGCCGACAAAGGCGAACAGGATCAGTACCGTGCCGATGACGCGCACCGTCGGGTTGAATCGCCGCTCGAACACCTCCGGCACCGTGTGGGTGGCGAACACACGCACGTGGCGGGAGAGCCCCACCATGAGCACGGTGCCCAGAACTGTGCCTGAGAAGAACAGGAATCCGGGCAACAGGCCATACGTGTAAGCGAAGTTCGCTCCGCCGATAATCGAGCCGGAGCCAACGAATGTCGCAAGCATCGTTCCGCCCAGAACGGGGGCGGGAAGCGAACGACCGGCGAGCACGAAGTCCTCCCCGTCGGCCGTCTCTTTGGAACGGCCGAACCAGGCTCCTACCAGCACCATGACGACGAGGTAGGAGATCAGGACGAGGACATGGGTGATGTTCATCGAGGGATCTTTCGGATGCGGTGGGCGAGTGTCAGGCGGCGCGTTCGCGCACGGTTCGGCCGCCCTGGATGATGCGCAGCGGGTCCGGTTCGGAGAGCACGGTGATATCTGCCAGCGGGTCGCGGTCCAGCACTACGAGATCTGCGAGGGCACCCGGGCGGATCACGCCCAGCTCGCCTTCACGCTGCAGCAGCCGCGCGGCGGTGGTGGTCGCTGAGCGGATCACGTCGAGCGCATCCTGGTGTCGGGCGCGGATTTCGAACTCTCGTGATTGATGTATCTGCATGCCGCCGAGCAGATCGGAGCCGTAGCAGAGGTTCAGGCCGGCCTCATGAGCCAGACGTAGCGCCCGTTCTCCGGCATCGAGCACATGGCGCACCTTGGCATGGCTCTCTGTGGGCAGACCCATGGCAGGGCCCTCCTCGTGCAACGCCCAGTAGGTCACGAGATTCATGGTGACGAACGCCTCGCGATCCAGGATCAGTTGGGCGGACGCTTCGTCCATGAGGTTCGCGTGCTCGATAGAGCGCACGCCGTTGGTGACGGCGCGGGTGATCGCCCCGGGGGTGTAGGCGTGGGCAGCGACGTAGCGGTTCGCATCAGCGGCTTCCTCGACGGCTGCGGCCATCTCCGCGGCGGAGTACTGCAGGGAGTCAACCCGATCGGTGGGTGAGGCGACCCCTCCCCCAGCCATGATCTTGATGTGGTGCGCTCCCGTGCGCAGTTGATCTCGAGCGGCAGCGCGGACCTGGTCCGCACCGTCAGCGATCACTCCGATCGCTGCGGAACAACCGCATGGACCGTGCGAATGGTCGGCCGGACCGCGGGTATCGCCGTGGCCACCGGTCTGGCTGAGCGCCTTGCCGCCGAAGAACAGGCGCGGGCCACGCAGCAGGCCCTCCTCCTGCGCAGCTGCCAGGCCGAAGTCACCGCCAGCCACGTCTCTCACGGTGGTAAATCCGCGGTCGAGCATGTCACCCATCAGGCGCTGGGCCTGCATCACCGTGTATGGCACGGAGGAGTGAGTGAGGGAGGCCAGGTTGGCAGTCATGGCATAGACGTGCACGTGGCAGTCGATCAGGCCCGGCAGCACATAGGAGCCGGACAGGTCGATGCGCTCGACCTGCCCGGCGCGCTCCGTGTCCTCTCCGGTCGACGGTTCTGCGGGACGGTCTTGACCATCGGGGGAGGCCGACGGGTCTGGGCCGCCACCATGGTCGCCACGGTCCCCCCGCTCATGGACGGCACTGAAGCGGTCGCCGTCAATCTGGATGTCCGCGGTCCGCCAGGTTCCGGCGTCGACGTCGAGGAAACGGGCGTTGGTGAGAACGGTGCGAGTCACGGGAGCCTCCCTGGAGATCGTGGCGGGCACAGCTGACCAGGTTCTTCAGCCAGCAGGTCCCATGCATCCTAGGGAGAATGAGGCGCCGGTCCCAGGGGCGTCCACAAGCGTGACCGCCTCGTGATCCGGACTCTCAGCTCTCGCTGCGGCGCACCCACGCCGGGTCGTCACTGGTGATGGTGTCTGCCCCGCAGGCACGCGCCACCGCAAGCTCCTGCTCGGTGTTCACCGTCCACGGGTTCAGGCTCATCCCCGCCTCATGCACCTGCTCGGCGCCCCACAGGGTCAGCGTGCGAACCCAGGGACCCACCCCGTCGGCGCCAAGCTCGCGCGCCTGCGCGATGGCGGATTCGTCCAGACGGCTGACC
The DNA here is from genome assembly GCF_900258505.1 of Brachybacterium timonense. Classification (GTDB taxonomy): domain Bacteria; phylum Actinomycetota; class Actinomycetes; order Actinomycetales; family Dermabacteraceae; genus Brachybacterium; species Brachybacterium timonense. The sequence goes on along the minus strand of NZ_LT984895.1, from coordinate 295,364 downwards.
AGGTAGGAGATCGGCAGATCCGGCAGCTCCTCCCGGATAACCTGCAGCGCCTCGGCGTGGAAGGAGATCACCGTGGTGGCTGCGGCGCTGGGATGCGGACTCGTGCGCAGCAGCTCTGCGACTGCAGCAGCGGCCTGCGGTGTCTTGATCTCCAGGAACAGGCCGACGGGGCTTGCCTCCAGCAGCTCGGGCAGCAACGGCACCCGGTGTCCACCGCCCACCCGCACCCGGGCGAGGTCCTCCCGGGTGAGATCGGCGAGCGCGCCGCTCGTGAGCGGCGAGTCGGAGTCCGCGGTGCGGTCGATGGTCTCGTCGTGCATGATCGCCACGTGACCGTCGGCCAGCAGGTGAACATCGCATTCGAGCAGGTCGGCGCCATCTGCGAGGGCCTGTTCGAAGGATGCAAGGGTGTTCTCGGCCGCGTGCGCGGGAGCTCCGCGGTGGCCGACGATGCGGGGGGTGGTCATGAGTTCACCTCGTGTCCAGGGATCAGTTCTCGCAGACGCTCACGCGCCCACTCCGGGTCGTCCACCGCGATCGTGTCGGCGCCGAGTTCAACAGCCCGCTCCAACTCTTCGTCACTGCGTGCGGTCCACAGGTCCACGAGCATGCCCAGGCTCCTCGCCTTCTCGAGGTCTGCGATCCGGGCGGTGGCGATCCGCAGGCCGACGGTGGTGACACCGAGCTCCTGCGCCGTCTGCCAGAACGCCTCGGTGGGCTCATCGATCGTGAGGAACAGCGGCAGGTGACCGGCCCGCTCCTTCACGATCCGCAGAGCGTCCGCGTGGAAGGACAGCACCCACACGGGAGCTGTTGCCGGGTCGGCGACGTCCTGCGGCGTGAACGTGTCCACGAGGATGTCGGCAACGAGCTCGGCCGCCTCGACGGCTTTGATCTCGACGCTGACCGGGACCCGACTGCCGTCGTCACGCACCGCCGCCTCGAGCACCTCGCGCAGGCTTGGCGGGCACTCGCCGCCGCCGACGAGAACGTCATCGAGCTGGGCCCGCGTCAGGTCCTTCACGGCGCCGGTGCGACGGGGTGAGTCAGGCTGGGCGGTTCGGTCGATGGTGCCGTCGTGGATGATCACATCCTGGCCATCGGCCGACAGGTGGACGTCGCACTCGAGCCGATCAGCACCCGCCTTCACGCCGCGGCGGAAGGAGGCGAGGGTGTTCTCGGGGACGAGGGCCGCAGCTCCGCGATGACCCACCAGCTGCGGGATGTGACGGTCGGGTCGTGCGCCGGCCGCGGCGGGGGCGCCGCTGTGCGACGCCCCCGCCGCGCCTGAGGCATCAGAGCCGGGCACGTCCGATCCGCTCGTGACGAGCGTGCTCATGCTCAGATCCTCTCGAACTTGATCTTCTCGATGTCCTCGCGGTTGTCGTCGAGGATCTCCTGCAGGGAGTCCTTGATGGAGCCCAGAGCCTTCTTGGGATCGGTGCCGTCACCGTGCACCTGCGCAACGGCCGTGGAGATCTCGGTGACCGCGGACTGGAACCAGTTGGTGTAGTCAGCGGTGCGGGCGTTCTCCAGCTGGTTGAGGGCCACCTCGTAGTTGGGGTCCTTCGCCACGAGGTCCTTGACCTCCTGGGTGTCGCGGGCGGCCTTGACGATCGGCACGTAGCCGGTGCCGATGTGCCACGTCGCCGAGTTCTCGGGCGTGCCCAGGAAGCGGAACAGCTCAGCGCATGCGTCCTGGCGATCCTTTGAATCGGCGCGGACGATCGACAGCCCAGAGCCACCGGTCGGCACGGCCTTCTCCTGACCCTCCTTGGAGAGCATGTAGGCGGTTCCGACCTCGAACTTGTCGCCCACGGCCTTCGTGGTGCCGGTCAGGCCAGCCGTCGAACCACGCTTACCAGCGGTGACACCAGACTCGAAGTCGGTGCCAGCGGACTTGGCCATGTACGCGATCTTGTCCTCGTGGATCAGCTTGCGCTGGTACTCCAGCCACTCGATCCCGGGCGCCTCGTCAATGGTGACCTTGAAGTCGTCGTCGCTGTTGCGGCCGCCGAAGCCCCAGATGTCAGCCTGCGAGTGCCAGGCGTCGTCGGTGGAGAAGGCCATCGCGCTCAGCGAGCGCCCCTCGACCTTGATCTTAGAGAGCTCCTTACCGAACTCGGCGAGGTCCTCCCAGGTCTCGGGGCCTTCTTCCGGCAGCCCGGCCTCCTGGTAGCGGGTGCGGTTGAAGTAGAACAGCGGAGTGGACCGGGCAAAGGGCACAAGGTAGGTCTTGTCGGCGGCCTTGCACTCGGGCGTGTAGTTGTCGATGTAGTTATCGAGCTTCCACTCGTCATCGAAGTAGTCGTCCAGGGGCGCGAGCGCGCCGGAGAAGTAGAACTGCAGCCACTGCATCTCAGGGAAGCAAACGATGTCGGGCACGGTGCGGGCCTGCAGCGCAGCGGTGAACTTCTGATTCAGATCGGCGTAGCCGCCCACGGATTCCGCCACCGCGACGATGTCGTTCTGGGACTCGTTGAAGGCGGTGAACAGGCCGTTGAGGACTTCGAGAAGGTTGCCGGTGAAGGGCGCCCAGAACAGGATCGGGGTGCGGTCCTTGTACTCATTGGGCACGGTGATGTCAGCCTGGCTGAAGCCGTCGCGGACGGGATTCTCAGCGTCCTCGGAGCTGCCGCCGTTGGGGGCACCGCAGGCGGCGAGGGAGGCACCGGCTGCGCCGAGGCCGAGGGCGGTCAGAATGCTGCGGCGCGACGGGGAGAAGGAACGGGGGGTGGTCATGGCGTCTCCTTGGGACGGTGTGGTGGGGTCAGGCCGTGTGAACGAGAGTCCGGGTGGACGAGAGTCGAGGTGGACGAGGAACAGCAGTGAAGGGTCGGCGGCGGGGCTGACTGTCCGCACGCGGGCGACGGTCGGGACCGGGGCAGGGTCACTTCAGGGCACCAGCGGCGAGACCGCCGATAATCCGTTTCTGGCCCAGGAAGAAGAGCACGAGCATCGGCAGCGACACGAAGACGGTGCCGGCCATGATCGCGCCCCAGTTCGAGTAGCCCTCCTGGCTGCGCAGGAAGAGCAGGCCGATGGGCAGGGTGCGCATGTTCGTGGTGCTGGTGACGATCAGCGGCCAGACGTATTCGTTCCATTTGCCGACCATCACGATCAGCGTGGAGGTGATGATCATCGGCATGGACAGCGGCACGGCGATGGTGAACATGCGGCGCAGATGCCCCGCTCCATCGATCTCTGCGGCTTTCATAATGTCCACGTCGATGGTGCGCATGTGCTGCAGCAGCAGGAACATCGCGAAGGCGCTGGCGATGCCGGGCAGGATCAGGCCCTGGTAGGTGTTCAGCCATCCGAGGTTCGCCACGGTGATGTAGTTGACGATCAGCGTGACGTGGCCGGGCAGCATCATCGAGGCGATGATCAGCACGAACACGATCTTCTTGAAGCGGAAATCGACAAAGGCGAAGGCGTAGGCGCACAGGATCGCTAGCAGGATCTCCAGTCCGGTTCCCACGAGCGTGGTGATGATGGAGTTGAGGTAGAAGCGGTCGAACGGTGCGGTGGACCAGGCTTCGGCAAAGTTCTTCAGGGTCAGTTCGGTGGGGATCCACTTCAGCGGCCACGTGTAGATCGCGTCCTGCGGTTTGAAGGCCGACGAGAACAGCCAGTACAGCGGAACGAAGAAGATGGCGATGATCCCGATGATCCCGACCATGAAGAGTGCGGTCTGCCAGGCGGGTCGGCGTGGGCCGCGGGCGCGACGGTAGCGGCTCGGGGCGTCGGCGGTGTCCCGGATCTCGGGCGAGCTGGTGGTGGCGTGGGTGCTCATGAGTCGTAGTTCACCTTCTTCTCTCCCACACGGACCTGGATGAACGTGAGGATCAGCAGGATGACCAGCAGGACTGTGGCGGCCGCGGAGGCCGAACCGATGTTGAACTTCTGGAACGCCTCCTCGTAGACCATCCAGCTCAAGGTCGAGGAGGAGATGCCTGGACCGCCGCCGGTCATGATCGAGATGATGTCGAAGGCCTGGGCGGCGGAGATGACTCCGGTGATGGACAGGAAGAACGTGATGGGGCTGAGCAGCGGCAGCGTCATGAAGCGGAACAGCTTCCAGCCGTGGGCGCCATCGAGTGCGGCCGCCTCATACAGGTCCTTGGGCAGGTCCAGGATCGCCGTGTAGCAGATGACGGTGACGAAGCCGAGTCGCTGCCAGGTGTAGGCGATGGTGATCGCCCACAGCGACCAGTCCGAGGTGGTGGTCCAGTCCGGGGATGCCATGCCGACCAGGGAGAACAGCCAGCGCGAGAGCCCGTAGTTCGGGTCGAAGATGAACAGCCACAGGGTGCCGACGGCTGCACCGGGCAGCATGTGCGGAGCAAAGGCCATGGTCTGGGCGAAGCCGGTCAGCGGGAGCTTGGTGGCGAGCAGGCCGCCGAGCAGGATCCCGCCGAAGATCGATCCGAAGACGCTGACCAGGGTGAAGATCAGCGTGTTCAGCAGCACGCGTCCGAACTTCGGACTGGTGAACAGATCCGTGTAGTTCTCCAGGCCCACCCATTCGGGCGAGGGCGCCACGAAGTCCCATTCGAAGAAGCTCAGGCCGATGTTGTAGGCAGCCGGGTAGTAGGAGAACACGACGATGGCCAGGAAGTTCGGTGCGACGAGCGCCGCGAAGAGGAGGGCGTCCCGTCGCCGGCGGCGCCGACGGGCGGGAGTGTCGCGGCGGCGGCTGCGACCCTGTGCTGCTGCCGCAGCGGAGCGGTCACCGCTGGAGCCGGGGGCAGCGGCTGCCGTAGTGGTCTCGGGGGTGTCCCGAAGGGTGGTGGCAATGGCCATGAGAGCGCTCCCATCCATGACGCACAGGTCGGGGAAACCGCGGGGAAACCGCATGATCAGTGGGGCGGGGCGCCGTCCGACCGCATGCACGGCGCGGAGGCGAGGAGGGGGTGACCGACGCCTCGGCGGCGCGCGGCACTCCCGACGACGGGTGTCTCGAGCTGACACGGCGACCATAAATGCACGTCAGGACGCCGCGCCACCGTCGGCGCGCGTCCGTGAACCATGGGTGAACACCGCATAAGCACGCTGGTGGGAGCGCTCCCACGAACGGGTCTGGCACTCCTCGACAGCCCGACACGCCGGGTCGGACATTCCTCCGTTGACCAGACTTCACCACTTGCTCGGGAAGTCTTCACCGCCTGGCCGCCCGCCTCGGAAGTACATGTTCTGCACGTTCACCGACTGCTCACCGCCACACCCTGGTCAGGCCGAGACGCGAGCCCTACAGTCGACAGACAACGCATTGACGCGCCCCATCCAGACGCACCCCATCCAGACGCGCCCCATCCAGACGGCCCGTTGCCGTGCCACCACCCCGCAGGAAGATTCTCGATGCTCGGTCCGCTGCCCGGTTCTCGCCCTCCCACCATGGAGGACGTCGCCCGCGCCTCGGGGCTCTCCCGCTCCACCGTCTCCCGCGTGTTCACGGGCGATGACCGTGTATCCCCCGATGCACAGATCAAGGTTCGCGAGGCCGCTCGACTGCTCGGCTACTCTCCGAACATGGCCGCGAGCGCCCTCGCTGGCCGCCGCCAGGGGCACCTCGGCTTGCTGATCCGCGACGCCACAAACCCCGCCTACGGTCTGCTCCACTCGGAGCTGAACCGTGCAGCGGAGGCCGCATCTCGCGCTCTGATCACGGTGACGGCCCGGCGCCATGAGTACGGCCACGCGGAAGCGCAAGGCCTCCAGCAGCTGATCGGGCTCGGCGTGGCCGGCCTGTTTGTGTCCACCGGCGTCACCCCGCCCGAGGAGATCATCGCCGCCTCCAGCTCCCGCCCGATGATGATCATCGGCCGCCCCAACGATGACCCGCGTATCAACTCCATCAGCTACGACGAGCGCATGCACGGTCGACTCATGGCTGATCACATCGCCGCTCACGGGCACCGCGCCGTCGCTGTGCTGCGTGCCCCAGAGCTGTACTCGCGGGTGTTCTTGCTGCGGGTCCGATCCTTTCTGGATCGCTGCAAGCAGCTGGGCATCCGCACGGTCGAGGTGGACCTACTCCCGGTCGAGCACGGCGTTGAACGCGCCCTCGATGCGGCGGCGGAGCAGTCGCTGACCTGCATCGTGTGCCCGGTGGATTACGTCGCCCTCGATCTCCTGCGCGCGGCACGGCGTCGCGGCATCAGCGTGCCCGAGGACGTCTCCGTCGTCGGCTTCGACGGTGTCGCCGACGGGCTCGACCTAATCGGACTGACCACGGTGAGCCTTCCCGTGCGGGAGGTGGCCCGCACGGCGGTCGCCCACATGGTGCGCATGGTGGAGGCCGACGGTTCCGGGCCGGACACGCCTATCGCGTCTCTCCCGCCGGAAGGATCGACCGCCCCGTCCGAGCAGGGCGACGAGACACCGTCCGACGCTGTCGAGCACGTGCTGATTCCCGGAGAACTCATGCCCGGGTCGACACTCGCGGCGCTGTGACCGGAGTCGTCCACAGCCCCGTGCGACACGCCCGCACCGCGCCCTAGAATCAGGGATGGGGCACGGAGGGATGCCCCGCGGCAGGACGAGGGAGGATCAATGCCCACCGGCACCGAGATCTCCCGTCGTTTCTTCTCCCCACCAGGCTCGTCCCGCCCGATCACGCTGTGGGGATCCTCCTCGATGAGCTCTGAAGGCGGAGGTGAGGGCACCCCTCTGGCGGTGCGCATCGACGAGCATCTGGCTCTCTCAAACAACCCTGCCCCGGTGCATGCCTTCGGGATCGGCGCCACACGCTCGGAGCACATGCTGCTGCTGCGCGGCCTGAGCACCCCGCAGGTGCGCGTGCTCGCTGGCGCACGCCGGGCCGACGGGTCCGTGCAGGTCGAACTTGCCGACGGCATGACCCCGTCGGGTCCCCTGCGCTGCCGCGGCAGCCTGGGTGAGGTGCCCGGCACGCTGGACGGCTCCTCAGGCAGCTGGTGGTTCCGCCCCGACGATGCGGCCACCGTCGTGGCCGACGGGCGATTCGTCTCTGCCCTCTGGGACGTGGCGCAGGGCTCGCGCCAGGTGCTGTGGATGGGCAAGAACAACATCCTGGACGTCGACGGGGTGCTGGCGGACATCGCCTCGATGTACGACGCCGCCGAGGACCCCGAGCACGACAACCTGGTCCTGGGACACTGGGCCACCGAGAACGACCCCGTCGGCTCAGATACCGCAGCCGCACTGCACCACGTCAACACACAGCTCGCTGCCCGCTACGGCCGCGCTTTCCTCGATGTGAACGCAGAGCTGACCACGCCGGAGGGCCTCACGTCGACGGCGCTACGCCCCGTGCGGGTGCTCGAGCACGCCACCACGGCGGAGGCGCTCGACCGTGGCGTGGTCCCGCCGGTGCTGGTGGCCGATGACCAGATCCACCTCAACGGCTGGGGCAACCTTGCGGTGTGCTCCGCTCTCGTGCGTCGGATGCAGGAGCTGAGATGGCTCTGAGACGCCCCCACGCCCCACGACTGCAGTCCGGTCGGCCCGGCGCCGACCCGACACCCGCGGCCCCGGAGCTGCCGCCCGAGAAGACGGCGCCGCCTCAGCTGGCGCCCACGAACACGGCAACGCCTCGCCGGGCGCCCGATCCGATGCCGGTCTCAGCGCCGGAAGCGGCGTCGGAATCGACGCCCGGTCTGATACCCGGACCAGGGTCGGAGGCTGCGCCGGCGGCGCATGGCACCGGTGCCTCGCGGCGAATCGTCGTGGCCGCGGGTGCTGTGCTCGCCGTGGGCGGTATCAGCACAGCGGGGGTATTCGCAGCGCGTCGTTTTCTCGCGGGTGACGCGTCATCGTCCAGAGCGCAGCGCGCCGCGAGCAACGGTGCTGCCGGTACTGCACGTCCGTCGGCCATCTTCGCCGACGTCGCTGCCAACGACCCGGACATCGATGCGATCACCTGGGCGCACGAGCATGACGTGCAACCGGCACTGGCCAACGGCTCCTACTCCCCGGACTTAGAGATGACTCGGGCAGACCTGGCGCGGGCACTCCATGCCTTCGGCGGGTCACCGAAGATCAGCGTGGATCCTGTGCCGGAGCTGTTCGCTGACCTTCCCGCGGACCCGGTGACGGCCTCGGCGCTGTTGTGGCTGCACGGCCGCGGCGCCGCCTGGGGTGATGACGACATGCAGGTGCGGCCGGATGATCCGGCCACGCGCGATGATGCCGCGAGCATGGTCACCGCGCTGCTGCGTCCGGGGCTGCGCGGGCTCGGCGTCGAGGTTGACGCCCCGACGACGGTGCCGTTCGAGGATTTGGTTCCCGAGGATTCCCGGGACGTGTTGTGGCTGCTGGGCGCCGGACTTGTGGCCGCCGCGCAGCACTCTCGCTGGGACGGTGATCAGCCGCTCCGGCGCCGCGAGGTGGCCTCGCTGCTGCACTCCGCGCAGGGGCTGCTCGAGCAACGCGCTGAGTGACGTGTCCGTCTCTCGCCACCGATCTATACACCGGGGCGAACAGGCGGGAGAATTCGGCCGGACTGATATCCGCAGCGCGCGATAGTTCGTCGGACGGTCCGCATAGGATTCTGCGCATGACAACGACGCCAGCCCATACCGCATACCTGCGCCACCCCGACGTCCACAGCGAGCAGGTGGTCTTCACCGCCGCGAATGACCTGTGGATGGCCCCTCTCGCCGGCGGTCACGCTTGGCGTCTGACCGATGACGGCGATCCGGTCTCCTACCCGTTCTTCTCCCCCGATGGCTCGCATATCGCCTACACGTCTCGCGCCTCCGGTGGCGCCGAGGTGTGGGCGCTGCCGGTGGATGGCTCCGATGAGCCGCGCCGCCTGACCGCCTGGGGTCGCGCGAACACCCGCAGCGCTGGCTGGCTGCCCGACGGTCGTGTGCTCGTGACCAGCTCTTACGGTGCGCCGATGGCGCGTGACGCCGTGCTGTGGGGCATTGCGCTGGACGGCACCGCGACCCTGCTGCCACTGGGCCGATCGGGTGAGGTGGCCATCCACCCCTCGGGCACCACGGTGGTGACCACGCCATGGCGCCGTGAGCCCGCCGGGTGGAAGCACTACCAGGGCGGTACCGCGGCGAAGCTGTGGATCTCCCGCGAGGATGTGCCGCTGGATGCCGACGAGCAGGCGCATGAAGAGCGGTCCTGGGAGCCGCTACTGGACGAGCTGCTCGCTTCGAAGACCCGTATCGCCTGGTACGGGGATCGGCTGCTGTTCGCCTCCGATACACCGGGGCTGGGCGCATCTCGCACCGATCGAGCCTCCGGCAACCTGTGGTCGGTGGCGATGGACGGCACGGACCTGCAGGTCCACACGCACCTGACCAGCGAGCAGGGGTACCTGCGTGAACCTGCCACCGATGGCTCCTCGATCGTGTTCACCTCACGCGGTCGCCTGTTCGCGATGGACGCACTGGATGCCGAACCTCGCGAGGTCGAGGTCATCACTGCGGGTGTGGGTGCGCATCGTCGGCCCCGCCCCGCGAAGCCCACCGAGAACCTGCTGGCCATGCGGCCTGTGCATGATGCGCGCTCGAGTGTGGTGGAGTGGCGTGGCAGTGCGCATCTGCTCACGCATCGCGGTGGCCCTGCCCGGGTGCTCGCCGCCCGTGACGGCGTGCGGATCCGCGAGGTGCGGCCGCTGGGGAGGTCCCCATACGCGCTCGCGGTCACGGACCAGGACGCGGCAGACCGCTCCAGCGGCGGCGTCGCCTCTGACAAGCTGCTCCTCACGCAGCTGGATGGCTGCGGTGAACCAACCGTGCTGGATGTGGGTGAGATCGGTCGGATCCTCCACGCCGTCCCATCCCCCGACGGCCGCAGCGTGGCGCTTGCAACGCACGACGACACCGTGCATCTGGTGACGCTCACCGGTATCGAGGACCCGGCCGGGGAGCCTCGCCCGATCGAGGAGACCGCGGCCCAGGAGACAACCGGCCCTGAGCGCTCCGATGCCGCGGCATCGGCCACCACGACACACACCTGGGGGCAGGACTCTGCTCTGCCGCAGCGCACACCCAGCGTGCAGCAGGTGACGCAGCTGGACCGCTCCACAGGCGGCGAGGTCGAACATTTGGCGTGGTCGCCGGACAGCCGCTACCTGGTGTGGGCCAGGCCGAACTCCTGGCAGCTAGGGCGCCTTCTGATCTGTGACACCAGCGCCTCCACGCCTGAGGTGCGTGAGCTGACGTCGGGCCGCTACCAGGACTCCTGCCCGGCGTTCAGCGCCGACGGCAAGCACCTCGCGCTGTTGTCGCTGCGCACCTTCGAGACGATGTACGACGACATGGTGTTCGACCTCGGGTTCGTCAACGCTGAACGTCCGTTCCTGATCCCGCTTGAGGCCACGACAGCTGATCCGTTCGGCCCGCATCCGGATGGCTGGGGCGCCGACTACGCAGGCGCCGACAGCGGCACCGGTGGCACAGGTTCGGGTGCGAGCACCGAGAAGGGCGCCGCCGCACCGTCGGCCGCTGCGCAGAGCACCCCGGAAGCTGCGGCGGATCGCCCGGTGGGTGCCGACAGTCCGGCTGGGGCGAAGGACGCCACAGCTCCCGCCGCCACCGTGGTGGACATGGCGGGAATCGAGTCACGGATCATCCCGTTCCCGGTCGAGTCCGGTCTGTACTCGCAGTTGACCGCTGTGAAGGACGGGTTCGTGTGGCTGCGGCATCCGCAGATAGGCGTGCTCGGCTCAGCGCGTGCCGGTGTGGAGGGTGATGCGCCTGCCCCGCGTCTGGAGCATTGGAGCCTGCCTCAGCGCAAGCTCACGGTGCTGGCCGAGGGGGTCACCGCTGTGGCCGCTTCCGGTGATGGCGAGACGCTGGTGGTGCGCCAGGGCGAGGCGTGGGTGCAGATCCCTGCCACGCGCGCCGTCGAGAAGGATGATGCCGCGCGGGTGGAGATCGATGTGGAGCGCCTGCGCCTCGTGGTCGACCCGGTGGCGGAGCGCCGCGGCATGCTGTGGGACAACTACCGCATCATGGCGCAGCAGTACTGGCGTGAGGACATGGACGGCCAGGACTGGCACGCCATGACCTCCTGGTACGACAGCACGGTGGATCGTCTGGTCACCGCGGATGATTTCCAGGACATGATGTGGGAGGTCGTGGGCGAGCTCGGCACCTCGCATGCCTACGTGCAGGGCGCACCGCATACGGTGGACTCGCCGATGCCGGCCGCTCTGCTGGGTGCGGATGTGGTGGAGCAAGACGGCCGCTGGGTGATCGAGCGCATCCTGCCGGGCGACTCCTCCGACCCTGATGCCCGCTCCCCGCTGCTCGCTCCCGGCGTGGCTGCACGCGAAGGCGATGCGATCGTACGGATCGACGGCCGTGAGGTGGGCGCCGACGGGATCGCACCGCTACTGCTCGGCTCCGGCGATCGTCCGACGGAGCTGGTGCTGGAGCGTGACGGCGAGCATCGCCGTGTGGTGGTGGTGCCGCTCAGCGACGACGCCGCGCTGCGGTACCAGGACTGGGTGGCCTCTCGCCGTGAGGCGGTGGCAGAGCTCTCCGGTGGGCGCCTGGGCTACCTGCACATCCCGGATATGGTCTCCTCCGGCTGGGCGCAGATGCACCGTGACCTGCGGGAGGCCTCCACGAAGGACGGCATCGTCGTGGACGTGCGCTACAACGGCGGCGGCCACACCTCGCAGCTGGTCACCGACCGGCTCGCCCGGCGCGTGCTCAGCTGGGACTACCCGCGCCACCAAGAGCCCGGCACGTACCCGCAGTTCGCTCCACGCGGCGCCGTGGTACTCGTGACGAACCAGGAAGCCGGCTCCGACGGTGACATCGTCAACGCCGTCGCGAAGGCGATGCGAATCGGGCCCGTGATCGGCACCCGGACATGGGGCGGCGTGATCGGCATCGATGGCCGCTACGACCTCGTGGACGGCACTGGGATCACCCAGCCGAAGTACGCCAGCTGGTTCGAGGGCGTGGACTGGGAGATCGAGAACTACGGCGTCGACCCCGATATCGAGGTGCCGTTCCCGCCGAACGCGTGGGTGAGCGGCGCCGATCCGCAGCTCGAACGGGGTGTGCAGGAGGCGCTCGCCCTGCTGGAGCAGACCCCCGCGTCGGTGGCTCCGCCGCTGCCGCCGGCTCGCTTCAGCCGGAGCTGAGGGACGACGGCCCCGGCGCACTGACCACAGGAAAGCGCTCGACCAGGCGGGGACCGCCAGGGCGGTAGCGGCATCCGGCCGTGGCTGGCCCAGGCGCTCTCAGCTCGCGTCCACCGTGCATGGGAGGATGACCGGCATGACGTCCCGGCACCCTGATCGCCTGCTGCGCGGCATGCTCGCCGCCACCGTGGCGACAGCCGTGGCGCTCCTCGGCCACCTCCTGGCCGACGGGCCTGCGCCCGGGGTCGCCGGTCTGTTGGTGCCGTGGTGGCTGTCGATCACGCTGTGCACCGCACTCAGCGGCCGCACCCTCTCTCTGCCGCGGCTCTGGCTCGGGGTCCTGGGCAGCCAGGCGCTGTTCCATCTGCTGTTCGTGCTGGGGTCGCCCGCGGGTCTCATGGCCGCAGGTCGCGCCGGGGCCGCGCACAGCCACGGCGCGGGACCCACCACCGCAGTGGGCGCCCAGCCCGGTGCCGGTGCCATCCATGGCACGCATGCAGGCCATGCGAGCGCTGCGGCCTCCGCTACGGCCTCACATGGCGCCGGAGCTGGGGCCGGGGTAGAGGCTGGGGCACATGCGCACGGCCTGTCCCACGCCCTGCATCTGGATCTGCCGATGCTGGCCGGGCATCTGCTCGCCGCCGCGCTCACCGTGCTGGTGCTGCACCGCGGCGAAAACGCCCTGCAGCGCGCCGGCGTGATCGCCGCGGAACTGTCCGATCGCCTCACCTGCGCAGCGTCGGCTCTGGTCATGGGTGTGCCGCTGCTGGTTCCCGCCGCGGCGCCGCGGCCGGTCAGCCCGTGGCCCGTGTGTCATCCGTTGCGGGGCCGCATCCTCGCGGGTCCTGACGCGGGTCGCTCTCCTCCGGGGGTCCTCACCGCCTGAGCGCTGCTGACCCATCGGGGTGCGCCGCTCTCGTGACTCCACTCCCCCATCCGATGCTCCCTGCTCCAGGGAGCCCCGGCGTCTGCGCCACCGTGGCCGGGCGCCCCCTGAGAGGACCCTTCCATGACTCCTATTCGTTCGACATCCCGTCCGACATCTCGTACGACATCTGCCCTAACCCGTACCCGTCCCCTGTCGCCGCTGTCGCGTCGCACCCTGTTCTCGAGCCTTGCGCTGCTGCCCGCGGTGGGTCTGGCCGCGTGCAGCGGTGAGGACAAGCCCGCCGCCTCTGCCTCCGACGGCGGTGGTGACGCTGCTGGTTCCGGATCGGAGGGCGTGACGGTCACCGACCCGTGGGTGAAGGCTGCCGACTCCGATATGACCGGCGCTTTCATGATCCTGCACAACGCGGGGTCAACCGATCTGGAGCTCACCGCCGCGCACTGCGACCATGCTGGCATGGTGGAGCTGCACGAAGTCACGGACGGCACCATGCGCGCTGTCGAGGGCGGCCTACCGCTTCCCGCCGGCGGGGAGTTGCGCCTTGAGCCCGGCGGCTATCACGTGATGCTGATGGATCTGCAGGGCGCGTTGAAGCCCGGTGAGGATCTGCCGCTCACCCTGGAGTTCTCTGACGGCAGCCGGGTCGACGTCGACGCTGTTGTGAAGGACTACGCGGGTGCCCAGGAGGACTACGCCCCGGGCCATGACAGCTCCGACGGCGGCGGCGCGGAGGGTCACGACATGCACGACCATGACGACATGCACGACCACGACCACGGCGCCTCGGATGGTGGGCACTGACATGACGCCTCAGCGCGATCCACTGACCCGGCAGGAGCAGGCGCCGCACCAGGGCGGCGCACGTCCTGCCCAGGCTGCGACCGGTTCTTCGCCCGCCAGTGGGTCGGGCGCTTCATCAACGGCGGCAGGGGCGGGCGCCGACGCGTCCGCTTCTGCCGCCGGTCAGCCGCCCGCGGGTGCGGGACGGCGGTCCCGCCGTGGCCTGCTGCTCGGCGGCGTCGCGGCCGGGGCTGGGGCCGCCGTTGGCCTGTCCGTCGGCGCGACCCTGCCGCGATGGCGTGATCACGGTGGTTCTGGGGATGCGGGCCGTGCCGGCGTCGGCCCGTCGGACTCCTCCAGTACCGGGCATGAGGGTGCAAGTCCCGCCGGTGAGCATGCGGATAGCAGCGCGGCGAGCCTGACCAGCGGCACGGCCACCGTTCCCTTCCACGGCGCGCACCAGGCAGGAATCGCCACGGCACCCGCTGCCCGGGTGCTCATGGTCGCCCTCGACCTGAAAGCGGAGGTGGATCGTGAAGCGATTATCCGCCTTCTGCGTCTGCTCACCGACGATGCGGCTCGTCTGGCCACGGGCCGCGCCCCGGTGGCTGATCCCGAGCCGGAGCTTGCCGAGCGACCCGCACGGTTGACCGTGACGTTCGGCTTCGGCCCGGGCTTCGTCGAGCGGGCCGGAATCGAGGCACCGTCGTGGCTGCGCCCGCTACCGGCCTTCTCGATCGACCGTCTCGAGGAGCAGTTCTCCGGCGGTGACCTGTTCCTGCAGATCAGCGCCGAGGAGTCCACCACCGTGTCGCATGCGGCGCGGATGCTGCTGAAGGACGCCCGCGCCTTCACCACGCTGCGCTGGCAGCAGAGCGGTTTTCGTGAGCCGGCCGCTCCCGCCGTGCCATCCGGGTCGATGCGGAACCTGTTCGGTCAGGTCGACGGAACATCGAACCCGCGCCCCGGCACCGCTGAGTTCGACCAGACCGTGTGGATCCCCGACGGCCCCTGGGCCGGCGGCACGTCGCTGGTGCTTCGCCGCATCGCGATGAACCTGGACACCTGGGATGAACTCGATGCGCCCGGCCGCGAGCTCGCTGTGGGCCGCCGCCTACGGGACGGGGCACCGCTGACCGGCACGCATGAACTGGACGAGCCGGACTTCGCGGCGGTGAGCGAGAACGGCTTCCCGGTGATCCCCGAGTTCGCGCACCTGCGGGCGGCACGCGGTGAGGAGGCCGGCGGCGCCCCGATGCAGCGCATCTTCCGCCGCGCCTACAACTACGAGGATCCGCCCCGCGAGCCGGGGCAGCTTTCCGACACCGGTCTGCTGTTCGCCTCGTTCCAAGCGGATGTGGACGCCCAGTTCGTGCCGATCCAGGAACGGCTGGACCGCCTGGACCTGCTCAACCAGTGGACGGTGCCGGTGGGCTCGGCGGTGTTCGCCGTGCCACCGGGTGTGCGGGACGGTGAGTTCGTGGGTGAAAGCCTGCTCGGCTGAGGGTGACGGCATTGTTCGGCAACTGACGGACCGTCCCTGCCACCCCGAACCGTCGGCCTCTAGTGTGGGAGCATTCCGACCCGCCCCGCCTCACCGCCGTCGTTCATTTCCACGACCCGCTGCACGCGGGCCCATCCAGGAGGAGCAGCAATGACGCCTCGTTTCGCCACCCCCGTAGACGCTTCGCACGCGCCGTACGTGATCGGTCTGGACGTCGGCTCCGGTGGTTCACGCGCCGGCGTGTATGACGCGACGGGCCGGGAGGTCGGCAAGCGCACCCACAAGGAGCCGCACGCCTTCACCGTCGGCGACGACGGTACCTCCATCATTGACGCTGATCAGGTGGTCGAGGAGCTGCGCACTGCTCTCGGTGCCGTGCTCGCCGAGCCTCTGCCGGGCCCGATCGCCGCGATCGGCGTGGACACCTTCGCCTCCTCGCTGGTGGCGGTGGGCGCCGACGGCAACGCGCTGACCCCCTGCATCACCTACGCCGACACCCGCTGCACCCCGCAGGTGGAGTCGCTCACCGAGCAGTTCGACGTGGACGAGCTGCATCAGCGCACCGGGTCACGACTGCATTCCTCCTACACGGCGCCGCGCCTGGCGTGGCTGCGCCAGCATCACGGCGAGATCTTCGACCGCACCGAACGGTTCATGGCGCTCGGCGAGTACGTGGCACACAAACTGCTGGGCACGGCTGCGCTCGGCACCGCGTCAGCGGCATGGTCCGGCATGATCGACCGCCGCACCGGTGAGTACGTGCCGGAGCTGCTGGATGCCGTGGGCGTGGAGGCCGACGCAATGGGGGCGCCGCGCGATCCGCAGGATGCCGTGCCGATCGCGGGCACGCCGCTGGCCGCGGAGTACCCGCAGCTGACGGATGCCGTGTGGGTGCCGGTGATCGGCGATGGTCTGGCCGCGAACCTGGGCATCGGCGCGATCGGCGATGGCATCTGGGGCATCTCCACCGCGACATCCGGTGCGATCCGGCAGCTGCTCACCGGCGATATCCCCGAGCTGCCCCGCGGCCTGTGGGCATACCGCATGGATGGCAATCGCACCCTGGTGGGTTCGGCCATGAGTGACTGCGGGCGCGTGGTCGACTGGGCGCGCCAGACCCTCGCACTCCCCGACGACATCACGGCCATGGACACCCAGACCTTGTTCTCCGCGGCCCCGTCGGCCGGAACGCCGCTCGTGGTGCCGTTCCTGTCCGGCGAGCGCGGCACGAAGTGGCGCGGCCACGCCCGGGCTCTGTTCGCGAACGTGTCCGCCGCGACCACCTCGGAGGACATGCTGCGCGGCGCGATGGAGGGCGTGGCGCTGTCGTTCCTGCGCATCGCTGATCAAATCCGCTCCGTGGGCGGCAGCCCACAGCGCATTGTGCTCTCCGGCGGTATGACCGAGGCGATCCCCGCCTGGCTGCATCTGCTGGCCGACGCGATCGGGGAGCCGATCGACCACGTGGCCATCTCCCGGTCCACGATGCGCGGCTCCGCGGTGCTGGCCCTTGAGCAGGCGGATGCTTCCCTGGTTCCGGCGGAGGTGCCGGTGCGGCGCCGCGTCGAACCGGTCGCGGCGCACACCGAGTACTACCGCGAACGCCTGGAGCGCTTCGAGAAACTCTCCGACCTCGCCTGACCTGACTTGGACCTCTTTAGTGTGTCACTCGGTGCAGGATGTGTCGGGCGTCGTCGGTGAGTTCGGGGCTCGCGGTGATCGTTTGCCCGGCGATGCTGATAGTGACGTCCTGGAGGGGACGGAGTGTCCGGATGANGTCCTGACTTGGACCTCTTTAGTGTGTCACTCGGTGCAGGATGTGTCGGGCGTCGTCGGTGAGTTCGGGGCTCGCGGTGATCGTTTGCCCGGCGATGCTGATAGTGACGTCCTGGAGGGGACGGAGTGTCCGGATGATCTTGCGGATGCTGAACCCGGTCACTGCTTGGAGGTGTCTCGCGATCGCCAGGGCCGTGAACACGATGGTGAGGTGGGCTTCGATCGCGTCACGGGTGCGATGGAACATGGGCCTGGCCTGCAGGTCTGTCTTGCTCATCCGGAATGACTGCTCAACATGCCACAGGTCGTGATAGCTGGAGACCACCTCCGCCGCCGGCATCGTGGCGGCAGGAATGTTCGTGACGTAGCCCTTCAGCCCGACCAGACTTCGTGCCCGCTTAAGCGAGGCTGTATCGAGGGACCGGCCGCTCGCGGTGGTCTTCACGAATCTGGTCGACTTCACAGACGCGTCCCCGTCGATCACGGCTCGAGCCCGGTTCTCCTGCGCGGTGAGGGTGTGATTGTCGCGGGTGGCACGCTTGCTGCGGTAGCTCCAGATGGAACGCCAGTGCCCGGGATGCTCCTCTGCGTCCCAGACAGGCTCCTTGCGGTGCTTCGTCGTGGAGGGTTTCGTGTTCCCGTGGCGGGGCGTGATGGTATCGATCAGCTGTCCGTCGGTGAATGCGTCCCCGTTCCAATGGAAGTGATTGGCCAGGTCACCCGGGGCTTTCGTCTGTCGTGAGCCGACGATGAACTTCAGGTCCGCTTCGTCGAGCTCGCGCAGGTTGGCCGCCGAGAGCATCCCGGCGTCCGCGACCACGACCATGTCAGCGAGGTCGTTGCGGGCCTGGAACTGGCGGATGATCGGGACGATCGTGCGGGTTTCAGCATGGTTCCCCTCGAAGCAACCGATCTCCAGCGGGAACCCGCCCCGGTCCACGAGCAGGCCGACCACGATCTGCGGATCCACGCGGCGTTCCTTCGAGTAGCCGACCTTCCTCAGCGCGTCCTCGTTCTCCGCCTCGAAATAGAGCGTCGTGACGTCGTAGAGCACCAGCGAGATGTCGCCGCTGGTCGCGGCATGCTCGAAGCACCTCCTCGCGATCTGGCCGCGGTAGTCGTTTGTGGCGATCCGGGCCAGGCAGCGCTTCATCGTCGAGCGATGTACCGGGGCGATCCCGACCTCCGCCAGCACTCTGGCGGAGTCGCTCATCGAGGTCGGCTCGATCAAGCGTGCGGCGACGAGCTGGAAGAATGCTTCATCACCGATCGCCGTGAACCCCAGCCCCGCCCACGCGGACTGCAGCGTCTCCAGCAGCAGCCGGGACTGCTTCGACGTGATCGTTGCGGGGCTCGTCGACGTTGCTGTCCCCAGGTCGAGGACGCCCTGACCAGCGTTGATCTTCTCCCGACCCGCCTGCATCAGGCCGGCGAGCTCGGCTTCGGTATGAGCCGACCCAAGATGCTCCAGGACCACATCCCGACGGTTCCGCCGCTCAGCAATCTGCACAGCCGTCGCCCCCGACGCCGTCCTCACCTTCCGCAGGAACACCACCCGCTTAGTGTGTCACTCCACACAGGCGCGAGCCGCCCACCAGCACCGATACACCCGCAACCCCAGGGAATACCCCAGAGAGGTCCAAGTCAGGCCTGAGCCTGACTGGGCCCGCCCGGCGAGGCGGCCGTCACCGCGCAGCGGCGGCAGTCACCGTGCGGGCCGCCGCTCGCCCAGCGGGGCGTCAGCCATCAGGCGGGGGCAACCGTCACCGGGCGGCGGCGATGCTCGCGAGCCTCTCCTCCTGGGCGAGCACGGCGTCGACCAGGGCCTGGTCATCCTCGACGCCGAGCAGGGCGAGCTGGGCCGCGACCCGCTGGGCGTCGTCCTCGAGCCGGGCCGCCTCAGCGATACCGTCGGCGCGCGGATCGGCCACTTCGAGCCCGTCCCGTACCCGCTGCGCAGTCCAGGCGGTCCACGCGGCGAGCGCCGCCACCTCGCCCGGTGCCTCCTGCGGGCCACCGCGCTCGGCGATCACCGGCAGGGCGCGCACGCGCAGCTTCTCCGACCCGTCGGCGGCGATGCGGATCAGCTGATCGGCCAGGCGCGGGTTGCGGAAGCGTTCCTCCAGCGCCCGCGTGTAGGCGTCGAGCTCGTCGGCGGGCAGTCCGAGGGTGCTCTTCGCCTCGCTCCACAGCGCTTCAACCAGGGCGCGCACGTCGCGGTGCGCGATGGCCTCATCCACACGCTCACAGCCGGCCACCTGACCGGCGTAGGCCATCAGGGAGTGGGCGCCGTTGAGCAGGCGCAGCTTGCGCTTCTCATGCGCGGTGACGTCCTGGACGATCTGCACGCCCACCGTCTCCCATGCCGGGCGGGGACCGCGGAAGGAGTCTTCCACCACCCACTCCCAGAACGGTTCGGTGACCACCGGGGCGGCGTCGGTGAAACCGGTGTGCTCGGCCACCACGGCGGCGGCGCTGTCGTCGGCCGACGGGGTGATGCGGTCCACCATCGTGGAGACGACGTCCACGTGAGCGTCGAACCAGGCGCGGTCATCCTCCTGCAGGCACTCCACCAGCGCCGCGCGCAGCACGTCACCATTGCCGGTGAGGTTGTCGCAGGAGACCAGTGCGATCGGCTCCTCCACGCCGGCGGCGCGGCGGGCCTGCAGTGCGGCGGCCACGCGGGCCACGGCTGAGGTGGCCGGGTCTGTGCCGGCGCTGTAGCCCTTCTCCGTGATTGTGAGGGTGACCACGGCGGTTGCTGGATCGCTGAGCAGGGCGTTCAGGGCGTCGGTGTCATCGCCGGGGTGCACGGCGTCGAGCACGTCGATGAGCTCCACCTCGTCGCCGTCGGCGCCGCGCACGATCAGCCCGTACCTGCAGCCTTGGCCTTCCAGGGTGCGGGCCATATCCGGGCTGCGGCCTGTGAAGGCCTCCACGGACCAGCCGCCGGCGCGCTGCGTGAGCGGCAGGGTGTGGGCGCGCGAGAAACGGCCAATACCGATGTGGACGAGTCGATGCGTGGGTGTGGTCATGCTGGGCCTCCTTGCACTGACGGTGACGCGTTCGGGGTCGGCAGACTCGGCGGGGTCGTCTGGCGTCGGCGCCGATCCTCGTGCGGGACGACAGCCTCATTGCTCACCGTGCGCCCACTCTTCCGCTCGAGGCGCCTGGGCGGCACTCGTTGCAGCATTTTGCCCTCACTCCTGGCGTGTGCCGGTGGAGCGCCGCACCACCAGCGTCATCGGTAACCGGCCCGTGAGTGGCTCATGATCCGCACCCGGGCGTTCGATACGGCGGATCAGTCGCTCTACCGCGATGCGGCCCTGCTGCGCCTTCGGGCTCGCGATGGTGGTCAGGCCACCGGCGAACAGGCGCGCCACCGGGATGTCGTCATGGCCGATGATCGACAGCTCGGACGGCACCCGCACTCCCGCCCGCAGGGCCCCGGCCAGCAGGCCGAGCGCCATCAGGTCGTTGTACGCGATCACCGCATCCGGCAGGTTCTCGCGCAGCTGCGCGAACGCTGTTTCGCCGCCCGCGGCCGTCGGCGCGAAGGGGCCCAGCCGACGGGCCTGCAGGCCGTGCCTGCTTGCGGAGGCGCGCAGGCAGCGCCAGCGTTCAGCGTCCGACCATGAATTCACCGGCCCCGCCACGTAGGCGACGATGCGCGCACCGCAGTCACGCAGGTGCGCCACCGCCTGCTCGATGCCGGCGGCGTAGTCAGGAATCACGCTGTCCAGCCCGGCGATCGCGCGGTTCAGCACCACCACCGGTCGACGCTTGAGCACGTGGGTGACCGACGCATCGGACATCCGGCTGCCGGTCAACAGGATCCCGTCGACCATCTCCACCGCCTGCAGCAGGCCGGCGCGTTCCATGTCGTGGTCCTCGCGGGTGTCCATGAGCAGCACCATGTAGCCCTGCTCGTTGGCGGCCTCCTGCACACCGGCGACGAGCTCGGCGAAGTACGGGTTGGTGATGTCCGGCAGCTCGATGCCGATGCGCTGCGTGGAGGCTGTGGCCCGCTGTACGGCCGGCGCCTGGGTGCGGTAGCCCAGCCGTTCGGCGGCCTCCATCACCTTCGTGTGGGTCGCGGCGCTGACGCGGCCCGGGCGGGAGAAGGCACGCGAGACAGTGCTGGGGGCGACGCCGACCTCACGGGCCACGTCATAGATGGTGACCGGCTTCTTCGTCATGGCGTCTCCTCCCGGCCGGGCCGATGGCTCTCGTCCGTCGGCGCCGGAGCCCAGCGGGCGATCTGGGCGGCAAGGTGCCCGGCGCCGTAGCCATTATCGATGTTGACCACGCCGATGCCGGGGGCGCACCCGGCGAGCATGGTCAGCGCCGCCGCGTAGCCACCGGCGGCCACGCCATAGCCCACCGAGGTGGGCAGCGCCACCACCGGGGCGGCGATCTGACCTGCGATAACGGTGGGCAGCGCACCATCCATGCCGGCAGCGACCACCACACAGGCCGCCTCGCGCAGCTCGGGCAGGCGTCGGTTCATCCGGTGCAGCCCGGCGATGCCGATATCGGCGATCAGGCGAGTGGGGCGGCCCAGGTAGCGGGCGGTCAGCTCGGCCTCGCGGGCGATCGGCAGGTCGCTCGTGCCGGCGCAGACCACCACCACGAGGCCACCGCTCGGAGCCGGTGGCTGCGCGGGCCAGGCCAGCAGGCGGGCCTGCGGATCGTGCAGGGCCGACGGCAGGGCCTCGAGCACAGCGGCGGCACGTGCGGCGTCTGCTCGGGTGAACAGCACCGTGCCCAGGTCATCGCGGCCATCCCGAGAAAGGCGCGCGTACTCGCGGGCGATGGCCGCCACCTGGTCGGGGCTCTTGGCGTCACACAGCACGGCCTCGGGGATGCCGCGTCTGCGCATGCGGTCCAGGTCGAGCTCGGCGATGCCGTCGAGGGCGTCGTGAACGCTGTCGTCGGCAGCAACGGGGGGATCTGGTCGATCGCCGGAGCCGAGGATGCCTGGGGCATCGGGCCCATCGCCCGCTCCCGGGGCGCCGACGGGGCCTGCCGCGCCCGGCATACCGGGGACGTCCGGCGTGCTCATCGGGGGCGCTTCCGCAGGATCTGCAGGGTGAACTGGCCAGAGCGGATGCCATCGAGGTCGAGTACCACGTGACCGAAGCCAGCCTCCTTCCCTGCACCGAGCAGCCGAGCGCGCATCTCAGGCTGAACGGCACGGGTGAGCTCATCGACGGGCAGTTCCAGGCGGGCGATGGTGCCGTGATGGCGCACGCGGCAGTCACTGAAACCGGCCTCGAGCACGGCGTCCTCCAGGTCCTCCACCTGCCGCAGCTTCTCAGGCGTGACCGCTTCGCCATGCGGGATGCGGGATGCCAGGCAGGGGGCGGCGGGCTTGTCCGCCACTGGCAGGGCGAGGGCACGCGCCACCGAGCGCACCTGCTCCTTGGTGGCACCAGCCTGCGCGAGCGGACGCAGCACTCGATGCGCGGTCGCGGCGCCTGCACCGGGGCGGTCGGGCCGCTCGGCGTCGTCGGCGTTCTCTCCGTAGGCCACCGCATCCAGACCGAGCTCGTCGACGAGCTCGTCGCTGATGCGAGTGAACAGCTCGTCCTTGCAGAAGAAGCAGCGGTCCACGTCGTTGGCCACGTACTCGGGCCGCTCCCCCTCGTGGGTCGCGATCTCCTCCACGCGGGCACCGATCACCTGGGCGGTCTCATGTGCCAGGCGGCGTTCGCGGCGCGCGAGCGACGGCGAGATGCCTAGCACCGCCACCACACGGTCGGCACCAAGCGCGCGCACGGCGAGCGCCAGCAGCGTCGCGGAGTCCACACCGCCCGAGTAGGCCACCCCCAAACGCTCGATGCCGTCGAGCTGAGCGGCCACAGCCTGGGCAAGCGCAAGGTCATCCCCGACCAGCTGCGGGTTTGGGGTGATCTTCTCCATCGAGGTTCGTCGCACCTGAACAACCCTATAGTTGCGCGCATCACCTATCGCTCGTGGCAGCGACATGCTTCAGAACGGGGGACGCACACGGCATGCGCATCGTCATCGCACCCGATTCCTTCAAAGACTCCATGACGGCCCAGGAGGCCGCCGAGCAGATCGCCACGGGTGTGCAGGAGGTCTGGCCCGATGCTGAGTGCGTGCGTGTGCCGATGGCCGACGGCGGCGAGGGCACCGTGCGGTCTCTCGTGGATGCCACCGGTGGGCGTCTGATCTCCCAGCGGGTCACCGACCCGCTGGGTCGTCCCATCACCGCGACCTTCGGTGTGCTGGGTGATGGCCCCACAGCGATCATCGAGATGGCGGCGGCAAGCGGCCTGCCCCTGCTCTCGCCCCGGGAGCGTGACCCGTTGCGGGCCAGCACATTCGGCACAGGCGAGCTGCTCCGGGCGGCCCGTGAGCAGAATGTTTCGCGGATCATCGTCGGGATCGGTGGCAGTGCCACGAACGACGGCGGTGCCGGCATGCTGCAGGCCCTTGGCGGCCGCCTGCTGGACGCCGACGGGCAGGATCTTCCTCGCGGCGGCGCCGCCCTTGCCGAGCTGTCCCGCATCGACCTGTCCGGCGTCCCCGCATGCCTGGATGACGTCGAGATCGTGGTGGCGAGCGATGTGGAGAATCCGCTCACGGGCCCGTCGGGCGCATCCCGTATCTTCGGCCCCCAGAAGGGCGCCACCCCTGAGCAGGTCGAGCAGCTCGAGAAGGCGCTCACCCGCTACGCGGCTGTGATCCGCCAGGACCTGGGCCGCGATGTGGAGCATGAACCCGGCGCGGGAGCCGCGGGCGGACTCGGCGCTGGCCTGATGGCGTTTTTGGGGGCACGTTTCGAGCGCGGCATCGACCTCGTCATCGAGCACACCCGGCTCGACCGCGCCATTGCTGGAGCGGATCTTGTGATCACCGGTGAGGGCAGCATCGACGAGCAGACCCGATTCGGTAAGACCCCCTACGGCGTCGCACAAGCAGCCCGGCGCCACGGCGTACCGGTGATCGCCCTGGCCGGCAGTGTCACCGCCGACGCCGCTGTGCTGCATGACCACGGCATCGACGTGGTCATGCCGATCGTGCCGTCGGCCTGTCCCCTCGACGAGGCACTGCGGGAGGGGCCGACGAATCTGCGCACCGCCGCCGCGACAGCTGCCCGTCTTCTGCGTCTGGGCGGTCACGTGGGCGATGCACCGCCGGACGCATCCACGAGCCCGTCGGCACGGACAGCACCGTCGCCGTGATCCCCGACAGGCGTCTGTGATCGTGCGTGCTGACGCCGACTGAGCAGTACGCGAGTCTCAGGCCGTCGGCCGCTCCGAGGCGAGGCGGTACAGCACCTCACCGGCCCGATCGATCACCAGGGTGTCGGGGTCCGCACGCAGGGCATCGAAGTCCAGGCTCTCTGGATCAACGTAGGGCACGTTGTATTCGGCGCACACTTCCGGCGGGATCGAGGTGGCGAAGCTGCGACGCACCCTCGGGGTCTCCACCCCGGTCTCGGGGTCGTAGGTGCCCAATCCAGTGACGTGCGTGGAGTGGGCGAGCTCCCCCCAGGGGTGGTCCTTGAAGCGGTCCCACTGCTTCGTGAAGTACTCGATGGTGTGGTAGCCGATGTCCTTCAGCCCGGGGTGCATGGCTGCCACCTCGGTGATGTGCGGGGCGTAGATGATCACCTCGCCGCCGTCGGCGCACACCGGTTCGGACTTATAGAACCCCTTCGCCCCGGTCCAGATGTCTTCGTACATCTCCGGGACGATCGCGACGATCCGCTGGTAGGGCTTCTCCACGTAGGTGATGTGGGTCTGTGCGGCCACGGTCGCCATCGCGGCCCAGGCCGACTGCGGGTCACCGAAGGCGATGGCACCCAGGTCGTCGGCCCCTTCAACATCGCAGGTGAAGCACAGCTGGCGAGCGGGGATACGCTCGCTGGCGGCATCGATGAGCTGCCGCACCGGCGTGATGCCGAGCGCGCCGATGATCCGGCTCGCGGTGATGAGCGCGCCCACCCAGTGGGACACATCGATCACGTCGTGCACGGAGCAGCCGGGGAAGAAGTACTTCGTGCCGCCAGAGAAGCCGACGACTTCGTGCGGGAAGACGGGACCGACCACGAGCGCCACGTCGTGCTCGACCACGTGACGGTTGATCTGCACGCGCATCGGCACGTCGGTGAGCAGACCGCCAGACAGCTCGGTGATCCGGTCGGCGCTGATCTCGCCGAGGTCGGCGATCTGTTCGGGGTCGTCCCAGGCGTGGTTGAGGATCTCCCAGCCGGGATAGGTTCCCGCGAGACCCTTCTCGGTGGCGCCGACGAGTGTCTCGATCGCGGATTCGCTCATGGCGGCGTGGGTGCCCAGGGCGATGAGCACCGTGACCTTCGAGGCACGTCCATGGAGGGCGGCGTGCAACGGTCGCAGGATCTGCGGCAGCGGGACGGTGCGGGTGCCGTCGGGGATGATGACGCAGACGCTCGCGCCATCAAGGTCCTGGGCAGCGAGCTGCGTGGTGACGAACTCGGCGACCTGCTGCGGGGTGAGGATCTGCCCGGGCCCGCCGATCATGGCGGCACGCTCAGCAAGGCCCTCCGGGATCGGGAGGATCATGGGGGCGTCGTCGCGAGTGCGTGTGCTGTCGCTGGCGGCGGGCGTCGGGGTCGGTGTCGAATCCGTCGGGGCGCTCATTCGACCAGCATTCTCCGTTCCCGCCGCCGAGGCAAGGGGCTGCCACACGTGGTCGCCCGGCTGCTCGCGACTGTCACGGCTCTCGGCTCGCCTGTCCGCGGTCGTGGCCGCCCTCGCCCGCGGCTGTCGCTGCTCCTTGCACTCACGGCTCTGTGGTGTCACGGCTCTGTGGTGTCACAGCTCGCGGCTGAAGGCGGTGAAGCGCCGCACGGTCGTGAACCCGGTGGAGCGGTACAGGGAGGCGGCCGGGGTCTGCTCGCCGGTCCACAGGAACCATGCGCTGTGCGCGGCATCCGAGCGCATGCGCTGCAGCGTGAGGTTCAGCAGGATGCGCCCGAGCCCCTTGCCTCGCTGAGACTCATCCACACCGAAGGGACCGAAACGTTCCGGTGAATCGCCGTACACGCCGGACGTGGCGAAGCCGACCACGTGTCCGTCCGGATGGCGTGCGATGAGCAGGGCGGCTGTGGCATCTGGGCGGTGCAGCACGGCGGTGCGCAACGCCTCGCCCCAGTCAGGTGCGAACCTCTCGCGCGCGAAAGCGATGGTCTCCGGCAGATCCTCGAGTGTGGCAGGGGTGAAGCGATAGCCCTCGGCTTCGCGCGTAGCAACGAGGTCCCGGGCGCGATCGTCCATTGCCCAGGCGTCAAGGTCCCGGTGCATTGCGGCCGCCACCGATCCGGACGTGAAGCCGTGGGCGGTGAGGAATGCACCGGTGCCCGGGTTCTCCTCGAGATCCACGCCGGGCCAGAAATAGGCCTGCGGGTATCCGCTGACGACCACGCGGGCCGCCCCGCGCGCGGCCAGGTGGGCCATGACGCGGTCGAGCAGTTCACTGCCGATGCCGTGCCGCTGCACGACAGGGTCGACGGCGCCGATGGTGAGGTACCCGGTTGTGGGATTCTCGTGGATGCCGCCATCCGCCACCGTGCCATAGAGGAAGCCGACGACACCGTGCTCGCTGTCCTCGGCAACCACGAGACCGCGCGGGTCGTGATGAGGTTCCAGCAGCAGGTTCTGGGCCAGGCGGCGCACGGAGATCACATCACGCGGCACGGCACGGGTGAGCAGTGCGGTCAGCGCGGGCAGGTCACCGGCGGCGAGGTGGCGGTACGTGGTGCTCATGGCATCTCCTGCGGATGGGGCTCGACCCTCTGCTGTGATCGACGCTGATCAGTCGCGGCGCTGCGGGGCATGGATGCAGGCGATCCTCACATGCACGAAAGTCCGTTTCAAGGGGCCCCGTCGTGCCGCAGCACTCGCCACCACCGCGGGACCATGCGTCTGGCTAGTGCGTATTCCACCCACGTCCCATCCCGCCGGCCCGTCGACCCCGCGAATCAGACCGCTGGAGTGCCACGCATCCGGGGTCACACTTCGGTAACGGAACGAATTTTTCTTTCATTCTCGATTCGGCGGATGTTTAGTCTGTGACCCACCACACCGCCGTGAAGGAGTCACCGATGACCGCTCCCTTCGGAGCCAACGCCCCCACCACGGGGCTGGCGCGCGTCCTCGCCGACCCCTCCCTTCTACCCGGCCAGAAGATCGCACTGTGCGCGAACTACACCTCTGTCACAGCTGATCTATCGCGCGGTGTCGATGCCCTGCACGCTGCCGGTGTGCCGCTGGCCTGTCTGCTCACCCCCGAGCACGGCTACTGGGGCGCCGTGCAGGCTGGCGAGAGCGACGGCGATGGAGTGGACGCCGCCACGTCACTCCCGGTGCTGGACACCTATCTGGTCAGCGGGCCGGACCTCGATGCGCTGCTTCAGCGCAGCGGTGCGGACCATCTCGTCGTGGACCTGCAGGACATCGGCACCCGTTTCTACACATACACCTGGACGCTCTTCGATCTGCTGTGCTCCGCGGCGCGCATCGGACTGCCGATCACGGTGCTGGACCGTCCGAACCCTCTGGGCCGCACGGCTGCCGGCCCCGGCCTGGACAGCGCCTTCTCCAGTTTCGTCGGCCGCGTCAACGTGCCCCTGCAGCACGGCCTCACACTCGGCGAGCTCGCCCGCTGGTTCGCCGCCGAGCACGTGCCCGCCGAGACCGGCACCAACCCCGAGCTCACCGTCATCGACACGGCAGACTGGGACGGCGCCCCCGCCACCCTCGAGGACCCGTGGGTGATGCCCTCCCCGAACATGCCCACGCTGCACACGGCGATGCTGTACCCCGCCACGGGTCTCATCGAGGGCACGACGCTGTCCGAAGGGCGAGGCACTACCCGGCCCTTCGAGCTGATCGGTGCGGACTGGACGGACGCACGACTCGCTGCCGCGCTGCGCGAGCAGGATCTACCGGGCCTCACGGTGCGCGAAGCAGTCTTCCGGCCCACGTTCTCGAAATGTGCCGACACGCAGGTGCATGGCGTGCAGCTGCATCTGACTGACTCCGCCGCCCTGGACACAACCGCCCTGGCCTACACGCTGCTGTCCACGATCGCCCGCCTGTACCCGCAGCAGCCGCTGTGGCGTCCGCACGAAGAGGGCCGCCCCTTCTTCGTCGACCTGCTGTGGGGCTCCGCCGCCCTGCGTGAAGGCATCGACGACGGCGCCGGACTCGACCAGATCCTCGCCGCCTCCCCGGCCCCACCCACGCCTCCCGTCGGCGTGAAGCCGGCAGAACCCCCCGCATGACCTGCACGACCTACCCCTCTCACCCCACACCTGGCACGGATTACACCGTCGCCGCCCCCGTTGGAAGGAACACCATGCAGATCTCACGACGATTCGTCCTCGGCACCGGCGCCGCTGGACTCACCGCAGGCGCCCTGGCGGCCTGCTCCGGCGGCCCGAACGGGGCCGGTGGCGGCGGTGGCGGCAAGAACCTCCCGCCGCTCACCCTCTACCCAGTGGGCGCCAACACATTCCAGAAGAACTTCAACCCCTTCAGCCCGACCTCGCTCAACGGTTCACGTTCCTTCGTGTACGAACCGCTCATGATCTCCACCCCCATCCAGCTGGGCAACCAGATCCCGTGGCTGGCGGAGTCGATGGAGTTCAACGAGGAAGGCAACGTCCTCACCATCAGCCTGCGCAACGATGTGACCTTCAGCGACGGCGAGAAGTTTGACGCCGACGACGTTGTGTTCACCTTCCTGCTCATGCGGGACAATCCGGCCGCCAACTACACGGCCCGCCCCATCACCGACGCGAAGAAGATCGACGACACCACCGCCGAGATCACCTTCGACGGCCCGCAGCTCGCCTACATCGAAGCCATCGGAAACATCCAGATGCTGCCCGAGCACATCTGGAAGGACCTCGACCCCATCGAGGCCGTCATCGAGGAGCCCATCGGCACCGGTCCATACGTCCTCGACCAGTTCGGCGAACAGCTCTACACCCTCAAGAAGCGCGAGGACTACTGGAACAAGGAAGGCTTCCAGGTCCAGTCTCTCCAGTTCCCCGCCATCACCGGCGAGACCTTCGTGAACACTCTTGCCTCCGGTGACCTCGACTGGGCCGGCGGATTCGTGGCGAATGTCGAGGACGTCTTCCATAAGGCCGATCCCGAGCATCGGGGCACCTGGCTCCCGGGTGCGGGTGTCGTCTGCCTGATCCCGAACGACGAGAACCCGCTGTGGAAGGACCTCGAGCTGAAGAAGGCGCTGTCCGCAGCGATCGACCGTCAGCAGATCTGTGACGTCGCCATTCAGGGCTACGTGAAGCCGGCTCACCCCACCGGGCTGCCGAAGCCCACGTTCGAGAAGGCGATCGCCGAAGAGTACACGGACGCCGCCTACACCTATGACGTCGACGAGGCCAACCGGATCCTCGATGAGGCCGGGTACACCAAGGGTTCGGACGGCATCCGCGTTGCGCCCAGTGGCGAGAAGCTCGATTTCACCATCGAGCTGCCCTCGGACTGGGTGGACCTGATCGACGTCGCCACCCTCCTGGGCGAGCAGTTCGAAAAGATCGGCGTCAAGCTCACCTCGCAGGGCATCTCCCTGGAGGCGTACACCGAGAAGCGCGGCACCGGACAGTTCGTGCTTGCCCTGGGCGCTTTCGGCGCTGGCAACACCCCGTTCGACATGTACCGCTTCATGATGAGCTCCGAGTACAAGGTGGAGTCCGGCACGGTGAACCAGAACTTCGGTCGCTTCTACCGCGAAGAGGCTGATAAGGCCTTTGCTGCGTACTCGGTGGCCGCCGACGACGAGGCCCGCGCTGCAGCCACCGTTGACCTGCAGAAGATCATGGTCGAGCAGATGCCGAACCTGCCGCTGTACCCGGCACCGAACTGGTTCCACTACAACACCGTCAACTGGACCGGCTTCCCCAACGCGGATGACCCCTACGCGCTGGGCGCTCCGTTCCAGACCCCCGACCGTCTGCTCATCGTCCAGAAGCTGACACCCACCGAGGACTGATCGAGTCGGTGGGGGTCGGCCACCCGTCGGCCCCCACCCCCAGCCTTGTCGTACTCACGCCACGGAGGCACCGCATGAAGTACCTGCTGCGGAAGATCATGCTCTACGGGTTCATCCTGTGGGCCGCGATCACCCTGAACTTCCTCATCCCCCGCCTCATGCCGGGGGACCCAGTGACGCTGCTCATGGAGCGCATGGAAGGACAGATCTCCCCCGACGCCGTCGCCGCTCTCACCGCCGCGTACGGCATCTCCGATGAGCCGATGATCGTCCAATACATCGACTACATGGGCAATATCCTCACCGGAGACTTCGGTCGGTCGATCTCCTACTTCCCCGTGCCGGTGACCGAGCTCGCGCTGCAAGCGCTGCCCTGGACACTCGGCCTGGTAGGAACCACCACGGTGCTGTCCTTCCTGATCGGCACGGCACTCGGAGTTGTGCTCGCCTGGCGGCGCGGCAAGGTCACCGACTACATGCTGCCGGCCCTGACCTTCCTCAACGCGGTGCCCTACTTCTGGATGGCGCTGCTGCTCGTGCTGGTGTTCTCGGTGAACCTGGGGTGGTTCCCGATCGCCGGCGGCGCCGACCGGTTCATGGTGCAGGGTTTCTATCCCGAGTACATCCTGTCGGTGCTCTACCACTCGCTACTACCCGCCATCACCATCATCCTCAGCTCCTTCGCCGGCAGCGTGATCGGCATGCGCAACATGACCGTCACCGTTCTGGGTGAGGACTACGTGACGATGGCCGAAGCCAAGGGGCTCAAGCCCAGCACGATCCTGTTCACGTACGGGGCACGCAACGCGATCTTGCCCTCGATCACCGGCTTCGCCATGTCGCTGGGCGCGGTGGTCTCTGGCTCCATGCTGACCGAGGTCATCTTCAACTACCCCGGCATCGGCTACATCCTGTTCCAGGCCGTCCAGTCGCAGGACTTCCCCCTCATGCAGGGCCTGTTCCTTTTGATCTCCGTCTGCGTGATCCTCGCGAACCTGCTGGCGGATGTGGTCTACGTGTTCCTCGATCCGCGCACCCGAGTGGAGGCCTGAGATGACACTGCTGTCCCGCCTCATTCCCACCTCCGGCAAGGTCCGTGTGGGCCTGATCATCGTCCTCGTGTTCGTGCTGGTCGCGATCTTCGGCCCGTTGATCGCCCCGTACGGCCCGCGCGAGTCTGGTCCGCATATCCTCGAGGGCCCCTCGGCCACGCACTGGTTCGGCACCACTCAGCTGGGCCAGGACGTCTTCAGCCAGTTCGTCCACGGCGCCCGCGTCTCGCTGCTGGTCGGCGTTTTCGCCGGTGTTCTCTCGCAGATCGTCTCCGTTGCGATCGGCCTGATCGGCGGCTACTTCCGGGGCACTGTCGATGACCTTCTGTACATCCTCACCTCGGTGTTCCTGGTCATCCCGGGCCTGCCGCTGCTGGTGGTGCTCACCGGGTGGCTGCCGACCACCGGCATGATCTCGGTGGCGATCGTCATCACCATCACGTCATGGGCCGGATCAGCTCGTGTGCTGCGCGCCCAGACACTGTCGCTGCGCAACCGCGACTTCGTGGAGGCGGCCCGTGCCACCGGTGAGTCACGGTGGCGGATCATCTTCGCGGAGATCCTGCCCAATGCGCTGCCGATCGCAGGCTCGGGCTTCATCTTCTCGGTGATCGGCGCGATCCTCTCCGAAGCTGGCCTGTCGTTCCTGGGCATCGGCTCGCTGACCACTACCTCGTGGGGCTCCATGCTGTACTTCGCGCAGAACGCCCAGGCGCTGCGGATCGGCGCCTGGTGGTGGTTCATTCCGCCGGGCCTGGCGATCTCACTGATCGGTGCCGGTCTTGCGCTGATCAACTTCGGCATCGACGAGTACGCCAACCCGCGCCTGCGCACCGGCAAGTCCCGCGCCAAGGTCTCCAAACGCTCCGGCGCGTCGGCGATGGCCATGTCCACCGCTGGGGCCGAAGCTGCCGTCTCCGGCGTCGCTTCCACGGACCCGGGCGGCGCCGCAGTGGGCAGCGCGGCCGCGAGTGATCAGGCCGACGTCGACGAGAACGTCGCACCCTCGATCCGCCCCGGGGCAGTCTCCGGTGATCCGATCATCACGGTGGAGAACCTGGTGGTCGACTATCCGTTGGCCGAAGGCACCGTGCGTGCCGTCGACGACGTCTCCATCACGCTGCACCGCGGTGAGCTGCTGGGCCTGGCCGGCGAGTCCGGTTCCGGCAAGTCCACCCTGACCAATGCGATCACCCGCCTTCTGCGCAACCCCGCCGAGGTGAAGGCTGGCTCGATCACCTACCATCGGCGCCTATCCGAGCGCGACCGCGGCGGGGACACCGACGTGGATCTGCTCCACCTCGAGGCGCCGGAGCTGCGCGTTCTGCGCTGGAGCGAGCTGGCGATCGTGTTCCAGAGCGCCATGAACGCCCTGAACCCGGTGATCTCCGTCGGCGCCCAGTTCGATGACGTGGTGAAGGTCCACCGTCCGGACCTGCCCGCGGCACGTCGGCGGGAGATGGCCCAGGAGGCGCTGGTCCGCGTGGGAATCCCCAAGGAGCGCATCAGCTCGTACCCGCATGAGCTCTCCGGCGGCATGAAGCAGCGCGTCGCCATCGCGATCGCACTGGTGCTGGAGCCCGAGGTGATCGTCATGGACGAACCCACCACCGCCCTGGACCTGCTGGTGCAGCGCGAAGTGCTGGATCAGATCATGCAACTGCGTGAGGAGTACGGCTTCGCGATCATCTTCACCACCCATGACCTGTCGTTGCTGCTGGAAATCTCCGACTCGATCGCGATCATGCAGCGCGGCACGCTGGTGGAGTACGGGCCAGCGCTCGAGGTCTACACGAAGCCGGGTCACCCGTACACCAAGACCCTGCTGTCCTCCCTCGAGGAGCTAGGAGCACTGCTGTGAGCGAGCCGAACACCCATCGCGCCCCCGGCGAGCCCCGGGCGCCGGAGCAGGACATCACCGGCCAGGTCGCAGGTGAGAACGGGGTCGTCGAGACCGAGACCGGCATGATCGATCACGGCTTGTCGACGGACGGCCTCGGCACCCCGGCCCTGGAGGCACGGGGCCTGGTCAAAGACTTCCGCGGTCCACGCACAGGCTTCCTCCGTCACAGCACCTTCCGTGCCGTCAAGGGCGTTGACCTGTCCCTGCACCGGGGCCGCGTCACGGCCCTGGTGGGCCAGTCCGGTTCAGGGAAATCCACGGTTGGTCGCATGCTCGCGCAGCTGATCCCGAGCACCGAAGGCACCCTGCTGCTGGACGGCACGGACGTCACCAACGCCAAAGGCAACGCGTTCCGCCGCTACACCAACAGTGTGCAGATGACGCTGCAGGACCCCTTCGCCTCCCTGAACCCGGTGCATCGGGTCTCCTACATCCTGGGCCGTGCACTGACCATCCATGGGAAGGCGAAAGGCACCGAGGCGTGCGAGGCCGCATCCATCGAGCTGCTCAAGAAGGTGAACCTCAACCCACCGGAGCGGTATCTGCACCGGTTCCCGCATGAGCTCTCCGGCGGCGAGCGCCAGCGCATCTCCTTCGCCCGGGCCCTCGCCGCGGAGCCGGAGGTGCTGCTCGCCGACGAGCCCGTGTCCATGCTCGACGTGACGATCCGCAAGGAGATCCTCGACCTCATGGATCACCTGCGCTCATCGGAGAACCTGGCGGTCCTCTACATCACGCATGACCTCGGCTCGGCCCGCACCTATTCCGATGACACGCTGGTGATGTACCACGGCGAGGTGGTGGAACGCGGCTCAAGCGCCCAGGTCATCGACGATCCGCGCCACGAATACACACAGCGCCTCCTGGCGGCGGCCCCGAATCCACGCCGGCGCCGGGAAGAGCAGACGAGGCGGGGGGACGCGTGAGCAACGACCAGGGCGCACCAACGGGAGCTGTGCCGAATCCAAGCACGACAGCGCAGTGTGCACCGGCCACAGCCGCGACGAGCCAGGGTGCAGCCACGCACGGCACTCCTGCTGACTCTGCACCCGCCGAGGATCTTTCGCAGCTGGCTACCGAGAGTCGGGATGAGCGTTTCTCGGACCTCGATACCCGGTCCACCCTGGGTGTGCTCGAGGCTATGAATGACGCCGAAGCCCAGGTGCCGCGCGCGGTCGCGTCAGCGTTGCCTGCGCTTGCGGCGCTGGTTGATGCGACGGCCGAGCGGATCGAGGCCGGTGGACGGTTGATCTATGTGGGTGCGGGAACCTCCGGCCGCCTCGGGGTGCTGGATGCGGCCGAGTGTCCGCCAACCTTCCACACGGACCCGTCGACGGTGCAGGCCGTGATGGCTGGTGGGCGCGGCGCCATGTTCGAAGCTGTCGAGGGGGCGGAGGATGACCCCGATCTGGGCGCTACCGACGTGCGCGCCCTCGGCCCGGGCCCCCGGGACGTGGTGGTGGGCATCGCTGCCAGCGGCCGCACTCCGTATGTGCTCGGTGCGCTCACCGCGGCGCGGGAGGCCGGGGCACTCACAGGTTCGGTGACCTGCAATCCCGGATCGCCGGTGGCCGCCGCCGCGGATCATCCGATCGAGGTCGTCGTCGGCCCCGAGGTACTGACCGGTTCCACGCGGCTGAAGGCGGGCTCTGCCACCAAGCAAGTGCTGAACATGCTGTCCACCGCCGTGATGGTGCGCACCGGCAAGGTGTACGGCAACCTCATGGTTGACGTCTCCGTCACCAACGCGAAACTGCGCGACCGCGCCGAGCGCCTCGTGCGCACGATCACCGGTGCAGACGCCGAGCAGGCAGCCCGCGCGCTCACAGCATCGGGTGACCGGGTGAAGGTCGCCGCCGTGATGCTCCGGCATGGCCTGGACCGCGCCGCGGCGGAGGCAGCGCTTGAACGGGCCGGGAACCGACTCGGCCGCGCCCTCGAGCGCGGCTGACGCCCGTCGCGGTACCCGCATCACTACGCTGTCCGGCGTCTTCGGCGCGCCGTCTCTTTGACAGCCTGCTGACGCCCGACCTCGCGCCGTCGGCGCACCGCCGACTGAACTGGTCACAGCAGTCACGAGCGGCGACACCGTCTGAGACTCAATCGGCCTCGACCGCGCGGACCATTCGCTCATAGCCATCCTCGGACATCTCCACGAGGTCCTCGTGGGCTGTGAGGAAGGCGCTGAAGTTCTTGTAGCCGAGGGCTTTCTCGCTGAAGGACGGGTCCATCCGCCGCATGTACGTTTTCACGGCGGAAGAGTGCAGCCATTCGGTGTCGTCACGATCGCCCAGCTGAAGGGCGCGCTGGAGCAGCCGACGGGCTGCGTTCTCGGCATCGCTGCGGGAGGCGTCATCTGCTTCCACGGTGGGAATGGCGTCGGGGGCGTCGGGGGCGCCAACGGTTCCTGAGGCTTCCCCCAGGACGCCGGGGGCGGCGGAAACGCCGACGGTTCCTGCGGGATCCCCTGAGGCGTCGGGGGCTGCGGCCTTCGGCGGGTTCCCGCCGCTGCTCTGCCCGGCTGCGGACGATTCGTCGGCCCCTGCGCGGGAGGCTCGATCGCCGCGGTCACTGGCCGTGGCCGCACCCTTTCGGCCGGCTCCCCCGCCGCGCCCGGGGCGTTGCGGCAGCTCAACACCGGGCAGGGTCTCGTACGAATCGAACTCGTCACAGGCCGCTGCCAGGGACTTCGCTGTCGAGCCCGCAACGCCCACGCCGACCACATGACAGCCCAGCCGTTTGCAGCGCTGCGCGAGCGGCACATAGTCAGAGTCACCAGCGACGATCACAACATGGGTGAGGCCCTTGATGCGGAACATGTCCTCCACGGCGTCGACCGCCAGGCGGATATCCGCGCCGTTCTTGGCATAGGCGGCAGCCGGGAACAGCTGCACGAGGTCGACTGCGCGCGCCACGAGCTGGTCGCGGTACTCGGCGTTCACCGGCGCGGACCAGTCCGCGTAAGCACGGGTGAGCATGAGGGAGCCGAAGGACGCGGCGTAATCGATGATCGCGCCCACATCGACAGTGGCCGTCTCGAGCTTCTCGGCAATCTCCGGGGCGGCCGGATCCTGCGCGATCTTCTGACGGTCACGCGAATAGGACTGTCGGCCGTGCACGCGGTCGTACCAGGACATGACGATGTTGTCGAAGTCCAGATAGACAGCGACGCGGGGATCTGCGGATTCAGCCATGACGCCAGTCTGCCCGACGGGTCAACTGCCCCGTGTCAGGAATCCGATGACTCCGCCGCGTCGTCGGTCTCGGTGTCGCTATCCTCGCCATCGACAGTTGCCGGAACCAGCTCATCGATGACAGTCACCAGCGACTCCGGGCCGATCTCACCGATAAGAGCGTTTTCCAGGTCGGACTCACCCGTGCTGCCCGAGTCAATCTCGCCAGTGTCAACGAGATGCATGTGCCCGGGAACAGCGAAGAATGTGGCTTGAGCACCCTCTCCGTCCACGATCGAGGTCAGCACGGTCACCGCGCGCGCTCCCTCGATCCGCCGCTCGAGTTCCTCACGTGAAGAGTCCACCGGGTCACCGTCGTCGGACGCGTCCTCGAAGGGATCAACGAACCGGGCGATCCGCTGGGCGATCTCGTCCGCTGGCGGCACGGAGAAGTGGTGGAACCCGTCGATGGTCAGGTACTCCTCAAGCACGCCACCAGCCGGGTACAGGTAGTGAACCAGGGTGGTGGTTCCGCCAGCGAGGGTGCGCTGGCACATCACCATGCCCATGGGGATCCGGCGCAGTGTGATCACACCCGCGAGGCGACGATCCAGCTGGTAAGGCCGCTCGGGGCCGTCACCGCTGACGGTGTCGCCCTCGTTCTCCGTTGCATCCCCACGGGGTGCCAGGAGGTGGCGCGCGGCGAGGGACCGCAACGCCGTTGACGTCGCACTCGGACGGTCCACAACGGCCTGCGACAGGTACGGGTCGCCGACAATCTCGTGAGCCGACGGGCCGGAGAGCCCCTCAAGCTCCTCGTCAGTCAGCACCATCAGCTCATCGGGGTCGGAGGCCGCCATTCCCAGGGTTTCCATCGCGCCGAGCATGTCGCGCTCGGTAATGCGGAATTCAGCTTCCGGTGTCTGTGTGGTCGGTGTCGTCATGGGGCACAGTCTCCCGGATCAGGCGGGTAGGGACCAGTGGGGCGAGGATGCACGTTGCCGGCCTCAGCCGAACACGGCATCCCATGCCCCAGAGACGCCGTCGGCAATCGCGTTGCCTGCGTCACTCGCCACGTCTGCCACGGTCGAGGCGGCACCGGAGACCATGTCCCCCGCCCCATTCCAGACGTTCGAGGCGGTGGAGCTGATCGAGTCCCAGTTGTCGTACGCCATCTTGCCGACGTCAGCCAAAGCGCCCGCACCGGAGACAACGGCTCCCGCTGCCAAGAGCGGGCCGCCCACCACAGCTCCGACTCCGGTGGAAGAGAGCGCGCCCCCAGCGATCATGAGGCCTCCGCCGAGGGCCTGCGCACCACCCGTGATGGCGTGGAACGTGTCACCGTTCTTGATCGAATCGATCATCTGGTGTCCACCGAAGAGCACATCCACCACGGGAAGCGCTTTTCCAAGCATGGGCGCTGCCTTCGTCAGGAAGGAGGACTTGGCGGCGAGGTCATCCACCCAGCCGAAGAAGTTCTTGTTCCCGAACCCTGTTGGAATTCCCAACATCCCGGCGAGCTTGCCGGCTAGACCGCTGAATGCCTTGCCCGGGTCAAAGGCCTTCTTGAGGAGATCACCGATGTCCGCCCCCTTGCGGAGCATGTTGATGAAGTCCCACGCCTTCTTCCCCTTGTTGAAGAGACCCTGGAGCTTGTTGTAGACGCCCAGAGCGCCGCCCGCCAAGTCCTTGAGGATGTCCCACGGGGACTTCGCCTGACCCTCACCCGAACCCTGCACTCCCCCGAAGATCGAGCCACCCTCGGCGGATGCGTCGTCCTGCTCCTCCGCCTGGGTATCGAGGTCCGCGCCCCACTGAGTGATGCGGTCGGCCCTCTCCTGCAGCTCGGCCGCGGTCCGGCTCATCCAGGTATCGCGGAAGGTGTCCGCGTCTGGCCCCACCCAGATCTCGGCGTTCATCACGAGCGGCTCAAGGCGCCCCCGCAGATCGGAGATCGCCGTCGCTCGGTCTCGAAGCAGCTCCGCATGGTTGCGCAGCTGCTCGGTATCAGCCCCCATGAAGCCGCTCATGTTCCACCCCTCAGATCGTTCTCGCGCAGGTATGTCTGGTGGCCAGCCTTGGCACCACACAGCAGGGTAAAGGGAATGATGGTCAACCGGGATGGGGAGTACTCCCCATCGGTTGGCGCGCGGGTCGACGCTCCGTCGGCATGATCGCGGCCGCTTCGCGTTCTTCGCCGCGACGTAGGCGACAGTCTCGAGCCTTCGGGGTCATGATCGGGGCCCTTGTACGCTTCGTGCATGGCCATGACGCGCGCACAGCAGACCCTCATGGAGGAGATGAAGCTCCACCGCCACTTCGGGGGATCGAGCTGGTTCAGTGTCGCCACGGAGATCCTCGCAGCGCAGGAGGGCATCCTTGCCGGTGTCGTCGGCGCTACGAGTGTGGAGAACGAGCCTGCGCTCTTCGTCACGGACCAGCGGGTGATCCTCGCGAAGCCACGCCTGTCGGGTGCATGGAAAGTGAGCAAGGAGTTCGCTGCCGCGGACGTCGCGGGCGCTGAGCTCACCAAGAGGATGCTGACGAACAAGGTCACGGTCCACTCCCGTTTCGGCGACTCCCTTTCGCTGAAGACTCACGACGACGGCCATGGCGATCGCCTGGTCGACGTGATCCGCCACCTCGTGGCGGGAGGCGCTCCACCGCGGTGACGTGCCGCGCGGATCAACAACTCCACGAGCTCCGTCGAGCCCAATCCCAGGCCCACGGCTACCTGTATAGGCTCGCAGCGTGTTCATCCGGTTTCAGAGCGCGGTTCCGAATGGTCGGGGCACCTACCCCGGTATTTTCGCGATGGCCAACGGTCTGCGCGACGCCGGGTTGCTCCATGATGACGATGCGCGGTGGGTGCAGCGTGAGAACGCGCTTGGAAACCGTTCCTACACGGATCCGAGCACGGTTATCGCGGACTGCTACGACGGGAGGCCCAATCCCGGTGCACGGTCTTGGTTCAAAGACACTGCCGTTGGCCTTGTGCAGATGGCCTACCGCTACACCGCGCTGCTTGACAGGTACGGCGTTCCTTGGGTTGAGCTCCGAACAGAACGCCCCGGTCGGATCGTCTACGACGATGACGTGCAGGTCGTCGCGGTTCCGTTCACGCACGAGGCTGACTGGCCGCTGAAGGAGCCGGGCAGACGTTCGTCGCGCTCCCAAACTCTGCGTTCCTGACAGGCATCACCGTCCCCAGGGTCGCCGGGCACTCGCGCCACGCGGCACTGGCCGTTCGAGATCCGTCCGACGGTCGGGGCCCCTTGTCCCGTCGGCGTAGCCTGCATAGATCGGTCGCGAATGCATTCACGCGGCGCCCGGACCACATCCGGCTCTGCCGGCCCCGCCGCGCCCACTCGACCTGCCCCACCCGGCGAATGTGGTGCGTAGTGCAGGTCAAACGGGCGGCGGTTTGGCATGCGCTTCGCACCACGTTCGCCTGGGCTGACCACGTTTACCTGCGCTGGCCACGTTCGCCTGAGCTGTTGAGGGGTCGGCTCGGCCTCAGGCATCGTCGGCACCGCGCTCTCGTTGATGTGGTGCAAGCGCTCGTGAAAGGCCACGGCGTCGGGGACGCGTCCCCCGGGATCGACGGTGGCTGCGGCCCGGAGCCCCGCGGTACTGGAGCGTGGCGTCACCCTCCGCCAGAGCCGTGACCGCACGCTGCAGTACCGATTCTCTCCGGGCCCCGCCGCGGCAGTGCGTCGGCCGGCGCCGGTGCGCCGCTCGGGGCCATCCTGCCGCAGTCCTCACCGCCCGCTCCGCCATCCACGTGGCCTCTCCCACCCACAGTTGGCCGCACGGCCAATTCTCTGCCAGGCTGGCCCCCGGCGCGCTGACCAACCCTGTTCCGACCCCTGACCGCAGGCCCCAGCCGCCGCCGATGATCCCGACGCCCGCTCACCGCTCGCGTCCCGCCCGAACCACGAGGTCTCCATGTCCACTCTGCGCCGATGGTCTGCCCTGGCCGTGCTCGTGCTGCCCGTGCTGCTCATCTCGATCGACATGTCGGTACTGGGTATCGCCGTGCCCGCGCTCTCGGCCGATCTGCAGCCCACCTCGGCGCAGCTGCTGTGGATCATCGATCTGTACTCGTTCCTGTTGGCCGGTCTGCTGATCCTGATGGGCTCCCTGGGCGACCGGATCGGCCGTAAGCGGATCCTGCTGATCGGTGCCCCGCTGTTCGGAGCCGCTTCTCTCGTGGCCGCATTCTCGACGTCTCCGGAGATGCTGATCGCTGCCCGTGCTCTGCTGGGTCTGGGCGGCGCCACCCTGATGCCGTCCACGCTCGGTCTGATCCGCACGGTGTTCCCGGATCGCGGGGAGCGCCAGATCGCGATCGCCGTGTGGGCCACGGCCTTCGCGGGCGGCGCGGCTTTGGGGCCCATCCTCGGCGGCATCCTGCTGGAGCACTTCTGGTGGGGCTCGGTGTTCCTGCTGAACGTGCCGGTGATCGTCACGTTCCTAGCGATCGCGCCGTTCCTGCTGCCGGAGTCGAAAGACCCCTCCCCCGGACCCTTCGACATCCCTTCGGCGCTGCTGTCAACCGTTGGTCTGATCGGCGTGGTCTACGCGCTGAAGACCTTCGTCAAGGGCGTCGACCTCTCGGCCGGCGTGGCCCTCCTGCTCGGTGCCGCAGCCCTGACCTGGTTCGTGATCCGGCAACGACGGCTTCCCGACCCGATGATCGACGTCGGTCTGTTCACGAACATCGCCTTCACCTCGGCTGTCGTGATCAATGTGATCTCGGTGTTCACCAATATGGGCGTGCTGTTCTTCTTCCCACAGTACCTGATGCTCGTGGAGGGGCTGGGCTCGGCGGAGGCGGGGCTGTGGCTGCTGCCGCTGGCCGCCGCCGCCGTGACCGGCACCCTGCTCGCGCCGTTCCTCGCCCGCCGTGCGAGCGTCCGCACCGTGATCATGATCGGCCTGGTGGTGCTGATCGGCGGGTTCGTCGCCGCGAACTTCCTGGAGACTGCGACCACGATGCTGGTGTTCGCGATCGCGTCGATGCTGCTCGGAATGGGCGTGGGCCTCGCGGAGACCCTCACCAACGACGTGATCCTCACCGCCGCCCCGCCCGCGCGCGCCTCTGCCGCCGCCGCGATCTCTGAGACGGGGTACGAGTTCGGCGGCGCCATGGGCACCGCGGTGCTCGGCACGATCGGCATGGCCGTCTACTCGGGGCAGGTGCGCAGCACAGACCTGCCGGGCCTCGGCACCGCTGAGGCCGACCGCGCCTCGCAGACCCTGGCCGCCGCCCACGACGTCGCGGACCAGATGGCCGACGGTGGCGTCGCACTGCGGGAGCTCGCCGACCGCGCCTTCACCTCCGGCATGGACCTCGTCGCGTTCGTCTGCATCGGCATCGCCTCGCTGACCCTGCTGCTGGCCTGGCGCGGACTGCGTTCCGAGGCGGGGCGCGGGGTCGCTCCGTCCGACGCCGTCGTAGCGAGCGCAGGCGCCGACGGGCCGGGCGCCCGCGCGGAAAGGACGACGATCTGATGGCACCCGCGAAACGCCCCCGCGTCCCCCTGGAACAGCGACGCTCCGAACTGGCCGAGACCGCGGTACGGGTCATGGCCAGGGACGGAGCATGGGCGCTGACCACACGCGCCGTCGCCGCCGAGGCCAGCGTCCCGCACGGCACGGTGCACTACACCTTCTCCTCGAAGGACGAGCTGCTGCGCGCGGTGCTGCGACGGGATCTGAACGGCTTCGCGGCGCTCACTGAGACGGCGCGGGCCGACGCGGGCGACGACCTGGCCGATTCCGACGGCAGCCGAACTGGACACAGCGACACCCTCACAGCGCTGACCGCCCTGTTCATGGCCTACGCCGACCACGTCATCGCGGCCCCCGACACCGAGACCGCTTACCTCGAGCTGTCCCTGATGGCTTCCCGGGACGCCGAGTTACGGGCCCTCGTACAGGAGACGGATGCGGAGTACGCAGGGCTGCTCACCCGCTACCTGTCCGATCTTGCCGAGCAGGCCGGCGGCACCTGGGACACTGACCTGCGGGTTCTCGCCGCTCTCATGCAGTCCACTGTGTTCGGCGCCGCCATGGGCTGGCTTGAGAACCGCGATGACGACCTGTTCCGGGCCGTGCTCGCCGAGGCGGCGACCCAGTTCTCCCGCGGACTTCGCACACGCTGACCTGCCTAGTCACCTCCTGTCGGGCCCGACAGCGTTGCACGCTCCAGATCGCCGCGCGCAGCGCTCCCCCCTACCGCACCCCTTGACCTGCGCCGTCGGCCTGCCTAGCGTGTGATGTGAATACATTTACACACCCCGGTCGGCAGCTGTCTTCC
Source organism: Brachybacterium timonense (assembly GCF_900258505.1). Taxonomy (GTDB): domain Bacteria; phylum Actinomycetota; class Actinomycetes; order Actinomycetales; family Dermabacteraceae; genus Brachybacterium; species Brachybacterium timonense. The sequence goes on along the minus strand of NZ_LT984895.1, from coordinate 252,821 downwards.
GACACGGACCCGGCCCGCGTTCGATGACACCGGCAGATGCGACCACAGACGAAGGAGTCAGCATGCTGCAGTTCGGAACCGGCGGCTGGCGTGCCGTCATCGGCGACGAGTTCACGCGCGCGAACGTCCGCCTGCTCACGCAGGCCCTCGCGGATCAGATGCACGCCGAGGGCGTCGCCGAGCGCGGCCTGGTCATCGCCTACGACCGCCGCTTCCTCTCTGACGTCGCCGCCTGGTGGGCGGTCGAGGTGCTGGCCGGCAACGGCATCCCGGTCCGGATCATCACCCGCCCTGTCCCCACCCCGATGTGCATGTGGACGGTGAAGCAGCAGGGCACCCCGTACGGCATGGCGATCACAGCCAGCCACAACCCTGCGCTCTACAACGGCATCAAGGTGTTCACCGAAGGTGGTCGCGATGCGACCGTCGAGGTCACCGATCGGATCGCCGCGCGCATCGCCGATCTCACCGAGGATGACGTCCGCGCCCTGGCCCCCCATGAGGTCCGCTCCAGCGCACTGGTCACTCGGCAGCGGTCGATCAACTGGTACCTCGATGCGATCCTCGAACAGCTGGACGTGGAGACGATCCGCCATGCCCATCTGAACATCGTGCTGGACCCGATGTTCGGGGTCGCTCAGACCGCCATGCAGACGGTGCTGGTGACCGCCCGCTGCGAGCTGCAGGTCATCAACGCCCGTCACGATCCGCTGTTCGGCGGCCGGATGCCGTCTCCGGCGGCGGGGTCGCTCGAGCCGCTGCGCCACGCGGTGCTCGAGTCCGGCGCTGACCTCGGCATCGCCACCGACGGTGACGCGGACCGGCTGGGCATCATCGACGACGAGGGCGCCTTCCTCTCCCCCAACCAGATCCTGGTGCTGTTGTACGAGTACCTGCTCACCGGCAAGGGCTGGGAGGGCCCCGTCGTACGCAACCTGTCCACCACGCACATGCTCGACCGTGTGGCGAAGGCCCACGGTCAGGAGTGCCACGAGGTGCCGGTGGGCTTCAAGTGGATCAGCTCGAAGATGGCGGAGACCGGAGCGATCATCGGCGGCGAGTCCTCTGGCGGTCTCACGGTGCGCGGCCACATCCCGGGCAAGGACGGCATCCACGCCGGCAGCCTGCTCGTGGAAGCCGTCGCCGCCTCCGGCAAGAAGCTCTCCGAGCTCTACGCCGACATCGTCGAACGCTACGGCGAGCTGGTGATGGAGGAGGCCGCCTACGGGTACACCCCGGAGCGACGCGAGACACTGCAGCAGCAGATCTTCACGCAGCACGACCTACCCGCCTTCGACCGCGAGATCGACCGAATCTCCTGGGAGGACGGCTGCAAGGTGTATTTCGCCGACGACACCTGGGTGACGATCCGCTTCTCCGGCACGGAACCGGTGATCCGCGTGTTCGCCGAAGCCGCGAGCGGTGAGGAAGCGGCAGCTCTGGCGCAGACCGTGCGCGCGCACTACGGCCTCGAGGCCGACTGAGCCGCGCGACGCGCCTGCAGCTATTGATCGCCTGCTCAACCCGCCCTAGATTGAGCATATGATCAACGATCTGCCGGTGCCCGCCGATTCGCCGGTCACCCCTGGCCACTCCGCACCGCCGACAACACCGACACCGTCGGACCCGGCCGCCGGCTCCGAGGCGAAACAGACCCGCGCCGACGCCCGCCGCAGCCAGTTCCTCCGTGAGGCCCTCAGCCAGTTCATCGAGCGCGGCTACCACGGCACCTCTACCCGCTCGGTGAGCCAGGCCTGCGGCACCAGCCCCGGCCTGCTCTTCCACTACTTCCCCAGCAAGGACGCGCTGTACGACGAACTCGTGCGGATCGGCTGCGAGCACCTGGCGGTGGACGTCGAGGCCGGTCTCGCGAATCCGCTCGACTTCTTCCGGAGGACAGCTGCGGACTCCTTCGCGATGGCCACCGAACACCCTGATGCGGCACGCATGTTCGTCTTCATGGCGGGGGCCCAGCGCGATCTCGGCGTCACCGAGACCTCGGCGGCATTGCTGCGTGAGGTCGACGTTGTGGCCCGATGCGTTCCGATCATCGAGGCTGGGCAGGCACGCGGCGAGATCCGCACTGGTGATCCGCTCGGCTTGTCCCTACTGTTCTGGGGCGCGATCCAAGGGTCGATCGAGGAGCTGGCCCGCCGGCAGGACCGCCCGGTGCTTAACGCCGACTGGCTCGTCGGCCTGCTGCGCGCGGAACGAGAGGGCTGAGAGCGGTGCGCAAGGATCTGTGTGTCTTCGCCGCGGTGTCGGTGGCCTCGGGCTGGGTCGGCGCGGGCGTGAATCGTCTGCTTGGCCAGGAGAACTCGATGGAAAGCCCCGGAACCCTGGTGTGGCTGGCGGCCCCGGCCATCACGGGTCTCGTGCTGCGCAGAGTGCGCCGGGGAGCGTTCTTTCCGCCCCGCGGTGCCGATGGCCACGGCCCGGTACGTGGCATCGACAGAGCGCTGGCCTGGGGCGTCGCTCTGACCGCATATCCGTTGGTGACGGGCGGGACGCTGCTGGCGGCTCATGCGCTCGGACTCGCCGATACATCCAATGCCAACCTCTCCGGCGTCGGCGCCGCCATGGCTGCGGCTCTCGTGCCCGCTGTGGTCAAGAACATCCTCGAGGAGACCGCGTGGCGTGGATACCTCACGGAGGAACTGCTGCAGGAGGGTGTGACCCGGCGGTCTCTCACGCTCATCACGGGGCTGGTCTGGGGCGCCTGGCATGCGCCCTACTACCTGCTGTTCCTGCCGCACGAGCAGATGCGGCAAGTGCTGGATGTGGACCGGCCGGTGTTCGCGCTCGTCGCCGTCGGCGTGATGCTCGGCTGGACCGTCCTGTTCACCGAGGTCTACGCCTTGACCCGTTCGATCTGGCCGTGCGTCACCATGCATGCTGTGGAGGACTCGGTCGTGAATCCGCCCGTGATCGACAGCGGCATCCGCTACTCCTCGACCGGGCAGTGGCTGCTCTCGCCCGTCGTCGGGGTCATCACGACCGCCGCCTACGCGGGAGCGGGCCTCGTCCTGCATCGACTGCGGCGGCGGTGAGAATCCGACAGCCCAGCGAGCGGGCCACACCTCCGGCGGTCCCCTGCCACGGCCCTGCTGACCAGTAGGATTCTTCCCGGAGCTCGGCCGCTGCTCGACGCGCCACGGATGCCGGAGCCGGTGCGGGCGATGAGTGCCACGACGACTGGGAGACCTGATGATCACCACTGCCGTTCTGCTCGCCCGCGGCCTGGGCACCCGGATGCGTAAGGCCGCCGACGCTTCCACGCTCACCGAGGAACAGGCGAAGGCCGCAGCCAGCGGACACAAGGCCCTCATGCCGATCGGCGAGCATCGCCTGATCGACTACTCGCTGAGCGCCCTGGCCGACGCCGGTATCCGCCGGGCAGTGCTCGTCGTGGCACCCGATCACGAGGAGTTCGCCGAGCATTTCCGTGCGGTCGCTCCCGAGCGGCTGGAGATCGCCTTCGCCGTGCAGGCCGAGCCCAAGGGCACTGCCGACGCCGTCGCGTCGGCGAAGGAAGCTGTGGGCGAGGAGCCGTTCATCATGGTCAACGGTGACAACCTCTACCCTGGCGCAGGCATCGCGGCGCTGCTGCAGCAGGACGGGAACGCGCTGCTGGGCTTCGACCGCACCGCACTGGTCGAGCAGTCGAACATCCCCGCCGACAGGATCGCCGCGTTCGCGCTGGTGGATGAGCGCGACGGGCTGCTCGTGGACATTCTGGAGAAACCGGATGCGGCCACGGTGGCGGCGGCGGGCGAGCATGCACTGGTGAGCATGAACTGCTTCGCGTTCACCCCGGAGATCTTCGAGGCGTGCGCCCGAATCGAACCGTCGGCCCGTGGCGAGTACGAGATCGTCGACGCGGTGCGCGAGCTGGAGCAGATGCACGTGGTGCCGTTCGCCGGCGGCGTGCTGGACCTGTCGCGCCGCGAGGACGTGGCCGCGGTCGAGCAGCGCCTGGCAAGCGTGCAGGTGCGCCTGTGAGCGGCGTTGACCAGGCCCGCTGGTTCATGCCGGGCCGCATCGAGGTGCTGGGCAAGCACACCGATTACGGCGGCGGCAGGGTGCTTGTGTGTGCTGTGGACCGCGGTGTCACCGTCACGGCGCAGGCGCTGCCGGATGCCGTGGCGGGGCCGGCCCGCGCCGGCGTGGTGGAGGCCTCCACGGAGGCGTTCGATGGCACGGTGCGGCTCGAGGTGGGCACGGACCCGGGTCTGCCGTCCGGGCACTGGGCGCGCTACGTTCAGACCGTCATGGAGCGGCTGACCAGCAATTTCGGTGAGCTGCGTCCGGCGCGGATCAGCATGACGAGCACGTTGCCGCCGGCGTCGGGGATGTCGAGCTCGTCGGCGGTGATCTGTGCGGTGGCGCTCGCCCTCGCGGATCTGAGCGGGCTGCCGCAGAGCGACCTGTGGCGCGCCGAGCTGCCGGACCGGCTGGCTCTGGCGGGCTACGCGGCGTCGATCGAGAACGGGAAGACGTTCGGCAATCTGCCGGGCCGTCCGGGTGTGGGCACCTCGGGCGGGTCACTAGACCACACGGGGATGCTCACCAGCGAGGAGGGCATGGTCTCCTACGCGCAGTTCGACCCGATGCAGATCATCGACCGCGTCGCGCTGCCGCCGGAGCTGTGCTTCGTCGTGGGCGTCAGTGGCGTGCTCGCGGAGAAGACCGGCGCCGCCCAGGAGGCGTACAACCGTGGACCTGCGCTGCTGCAGGCGGTGCTGGATCGCTGGAACACGCAGACGGGACGGTCAGACGCCACGGTGCAGGCGGCGGTGCGCTCGCTGCTGGTCGCGGACCGTGAGGACCTGACCCGTCCGGTCGACCCGGCCGATGAGCGCCTGGAGCCGCTGCGGCGGGCGGCGAGCGGCGCGGCCGAGGCGCGGCGCCTGGAGCAGTTCCTGCAAGAGTCATGCCTGCTCGTGCCGTCGGCCCGTGAGGCGCTGGGTCGCGGAGACCTGGACGCGTTCGCCCAGCTGGTGGAGCGCTCGCAGGCCCTGGCTGCCACGCATCTGGAGAACCAGGTTCCGGAGACGGTCGGCCTGGTGGACATGGCCCGTGACCTGGGCGCCGTGTCGTCGTCGTCATTCGGCGCAGGCTGGGGCGGCAGCGTGTGGGCGCTCGTGCAGGCCGACGGGGCCGACGACTTCGCGGCCGCATGGGAGCAGCGGTACCGCAGCGCCTTCCCTGATGCTGTGGGTGCCTCGATGATCCGCACCCGGCCCGGGACGCCGGGGCACCGGTTGGACAGCGACGCGTAGACGCGAGCGGGGGCGCGGGGCCAGGAGGCGACCGGCTGGCCAGCGGCGGCGGACGGCTGACCTGTGGTACCGCCACCACAGGTACTGGTCCCTGCCGGGACTCGCGAGGCACCACCCCGGCCCGGCCAGCTAACCTGCGACCACCGGCGGCCAGCCTGCGGCACCGCCACCATCGCACCGGCCGGGAGTCGCGCGATGCAACGTCAATCCGTGGACGTATAGCTGGAGCCAAGTCCCTATTCGACATGGCTTCACGAATAACGCCACCGCTGACCACGCCACCCCGCCGGGGACCTTCAGCGAAGGCTGACGCGGGGAGGCTCACCGGTGCAGTGTCCGCGTACGCCTGGGGGCACCGCCCGCTCCTGCCAGAACCGTTCACCTACCGCCAGCCGCCGGCACCGACCAGGCATCCACGCCGTCACCACCCGGGCTCCCGCACCATCGCGCACCACCATCAGCCCGCCAACACGCGCCGCCACACCCGGGCACCCGCACCACCGCGCACCACCATCAGCCCGCCAACAAACGCCGTCACCAGCCTGACGCCCGTGATGGCGCCTGCCCGTGGCCTCAGAGTCCGAAGTGTGCGGCCAGATCGTCGCTGGTCACCGTGGCACCGGAGGACGGCGCAAGGATGTCGGTGATGCGGATGCGCTGATCGACGTCGTCGGCGGGATGCGCCTCGAGCAGCACCGATGCGGTGCGGGTGCGCGGCTGCTCACGGTACGCATGCGAGATTCTCTCCAGGATCGCTTCGAAGGCGGCCGGAGCCTCATCCCCGGCGGCGTTCACCGCCAGGACGCCCGAGATCGACGTACCGGTCTTGGCTCTGTCCTGGAAGTGGATGGTGCCCTCGGCGAGTTCCGGGCCGTCCTCGGCCGCATCCTGCAGCGCCCGCTGCACGGCGTCGGCGTCTGCGCGGCCGCCGCCCGTGCAGGCAGCCAGCAGCATCGTGATCACACCCATGCCGACTCCTCGCCTGGTCCATCCTCTGGTCATCACAACATCATCCTGCACTGTCGGGAAGCGTGCCGATCCCGGCCACTGCTCGGCTCACTCGTGCTGTGATCACACTGCTCGTGCTGTGATCACACTGCGACCAGCACATGTGCAGAGGCAGAGAAGGCGCTCCGTCCACTCGCGCCGTGTTCACACCGTGCTATCAGGCCACAGCCGCTCATTACGCGGGGATGAGTCGGTTTGCCGCCTGTGCACCTGTGACTCGTAGTGCTCGACCTGACTGGGGTTGTTCGTCAAGAACGGGTCCATGCTCGAGTCCGACTGGTATTTCGACAAGGCGGAGTTCGGGTCCTGCAGCTGCTCGGCGACGGAGTTCTGGTACTCCTGCGCCTCATGGTTCCCCAGAGGATTCGAGCGCCCGTAGGGGCTGTCCAGCGTGACGGTCTCGCCGGTCGCGCTGCTGACTGGCTTGCCACCAGCACCTCTGCCGTCACCATCCAGGTGCGGGACGACGTCCTTATCGTGCTGAATATTGATCTGGTTGACACCCGGGGCGGCTGGCAGGTTATCCACCGGCGATCCGACGGTCATCACATTAGTAACATTGAACTCACTGGTGAATGAGGAATCACCGGCGAGGCTCGCCGCAACCATGCCGCCCTGCGAATGCCCGTTGAGCATCAGCGGGGTCCCCGGTGGGATGCCAGCGTCTTCGTACAGCTGGCGGATGGCATCGGCCGTGGCCTGGGTACCCGCGGAGGTGCCCGACGACCCGGCGAGCTCCGCGTTGCCTGTGAGGTCGAAAGGGTTGTCTCCGGCCGACGGGCTCCACTGCTCGGTGCCCGGGATGTTCGCGATGACGCCCTGCGGGTTGCCCTGCGCATCGCGGACCACGGTCATCGACACGTTCCCCGTCTCTTTATCGCCGTAGGCGTTTTGGGTGTTCTGGATGATGTCACTGAGGTCCGAGGGCGCGACGTAGCCAGACTCCTCCGCCGTCACGCGCTGCGGCGGATCCGCGTAGCCGGCGCCATCCTGGACCCAATTCAGGTCCGTACCGAATTCGCTGTCAATGAAGTCCCCAATACCGCGCACAGTCTCGGACAAGCCGTCGATGTTCTCCGGCCTAAGCAAGGACCACGCGCGGTCCTTCACGGCCTCCACGGCGTTCTCCAGCAGGCGCTTGCCGTCCTCGACCCGGTCACCAACCCAGTCCAGGCCATCACTGATGCGGTCCCCCACCCAGCTGGCACCATCGCGGAGCCTGTCGCCAACCCACCCCAGTCCGTCGCTGATCCGGTCCCCGGCCCAGTCGATGCCGCTCTCGATCGCGCCGCCGATCGCTTCGGCGCCATCGCGAACCCGATCACCAGCCCACTCGATACCGTCGCTGACGGTGTTCCCGAGCCATTCGATTCCACGGGCGATGGCATCGGTGATGCCGCGCGCCATATCGCCCAGCCAATCCAAGAGGCCGTCGAAGAACCCGCCGTCGGCTGAGGCACGATCCTGCTCGTCGACATCGTCGCGCAGCACGTCGGCGCGGGACCGGAGGTCGTCCGCTGCCGACGCAGCCCTGCCGCGCACCTGGCTGAAGCTGTTCTGGAACGCGTCGGCGTCCGGACCGATCCAGCCGACGCCACCAACAGTGCTGCTGAGCTGACCGAGGATGTCTTCGAGTCGGCGTGCCGCCTCGTCGACGGTGCTTGCGTGATCCTGGACCTGCGCAGTGTCCATGCCGTAGAAGCTCATGCCTGGTCCTTCCCCTGAGCGGCAACAGCCGCGACGTGGTTGATCGCGGCGATGAGGTCGTGGGTGATGATCGTGGTCAGAGCGCGGGGGGCGAGAGCCGTGGCCTGCGCGCCGTCGGCCTGTTTCTCCAGGACGATCAGATGCTCGCCCTGCTCGCCGACGGCGTAGAACGAGCCGCCGCCAGCCACCGTGGTCTCGGGTGTGGGGCTTGCGACCACGAGTGCCTGCACCTCGGCAACCGCCGGCGCGTCGACGAGGTGCTCGGGGACCGGCGCGGGCTCGGCGTCAGTGAAGGCAGGGCGCTGCGGCACAACGGCTTCCAGCAGCTGCGCGATGTGGTCCACCGAAGCGATGCCGAGGGTCACGGCACTGCTGCGATGGGACAGACGGACCGTCTCCCCGTCAGCCTCGGGCGCGTGCACCTGGTCAACAAGAAGTGCGGTGCGGCCAGTAACGCGCAGGCGCGTCGTCCAGGCGTCCGTGCCATCGAGGCAGACCAGTTCGACGCCGACGGGGCTATCGAGTCCGGTCGCGATGGCGTGCTGCCAGTGCGGCTCCAGTTCGACGGCGCTCTCGTCTGTCGGGTCCGACGCCGTCTCATCGGCCTGTGCGTCACCGGCCATGAGAAGCCCGGCGGTGACCAGCTCGGTACGTTGCTGCGGCGTCGGCTCGCCGACGTCGACGCCGAGGGCGGCCTGCCGTAGCCAGGTCCAGCTGGGCTCGGAGATGCGCACCAGACGGGACGGTCCCGGCAGTGATGCCAGGCGCGGGGCCTGGTCGAGGTGGGCGGTCACGGCGTCTCCTGCTCGGTGGGTTCGTCAATGTCGTCGAGCATCCCGCAGGGCCGAAACGATGCGGCCGTCGGGTCGCACTTCGCAGCGTATGTGCAGGCCAGAGGGTTGCACATGGGCAGAACTCCCCATCACCTCGCGTCAGCCCGCCCGGGGCGGCGCACACCGGGAGTCAACACCTGCCCTCGGCGTGCCCGTCACCGCGCACCGCCATCGACCCCCGGCCCTGCGCAGTGCCGTCGGCTTCGCCAGACGCTACGCGGGGCCGCCACGTAGCATCGAGTACATGCAGAGCACCTCGCGCGCGGCGACCATTCCGACCCCGTCATCCGCTTCGGCCACGCCATCACCCCCGGTCGAGGCCGCACCGGCCCTCGCGTGGATCGACGCGACCGCCGGGGTTGCCGGGGACATGCTGCTGGGCGCCCTGGTGGATGCTGGCGCGAGTCTCAAGGGCGTGCAGGCGGTGCTGGATGCACTGATCCCCGGCTCGGTGCGACTGCGTGCTGAGCGCGTGGACCGCTGTGGGCAGGCAAGCACGAAGGTCGATGTTGACGTGCTGGTCGAGGATCCGCCGCACCGCACATGGTCCTCGATCCGGGACATGCTCACCACTGCACAGCAGAGCGGGGCCGTGCCGGCGCGCACCTGCGAGCTGGCCCTGGACGCGTTCTCACGCCTGGCTGATGCGGAGGCTGCCGCGCACGGCATCCCGGCCGAGCAGATCCATTTCCACGAAGTCGGGGCGCTTGACTCGATCGCGGATGTGGTGGGCTGCTGCGAGGCGTGGCGCCAGCTCGGCATTGAGTCCGGTATCGGCAGCGTGATCGCCGTCGGCTCTGGTCGTATCCGTGCTGCGCATGGCGATATTCCGGTGCCTGTTCCGGCGGTCGCGCGGCTCGCGATCGGGTGGCCGACGGTCTCTGGCGAGCTGCTGCCACCGCGCGGCCACGGGCATGCGCACGGACACGGTCACGACCACACGCACCACCACGGGCACGAGCACGCGCATTCCCACGATGATGGCCGCCCCCGGCATCACAGCCACCCCCACGCTCACAACCACCACGACGCGCACCCCCAGACGGACTCGCACGACCACCCCCACGATCCCCACGATCACGAGGCGAACCCGCCTGCACACACGGTGGGCGGGCCGCACGCCCACCCGGATCGCCCCGTCCCGCCTGGGGTCGCGCCCGGAATCGGCGAGCTGGCCACACCCACGGGCGTGGCCTTGATCCGCGCGCTGTGCCAGGCCTCCGGCCCGCAGCCCCCGATCATCACCCAGGCGATGGGCATCGGTGCCGGCACGAAGGACACTCCCGGCAGGCCCAATGTGGTGCGCGTGCTCATCGGCGCCCCAGCACCCGTCGGCCCCAGCAACAGCGCAGCGAGCCCCCGCGAGGCGCCAGCGTCCGACGCCACCCCAACCACCACGCGCCACGAGGGCAGCGTCGCCGCTCACCCGGCCGGCTCCGCGGCCGCTGATGCGCATGACACTCCCCGCCACGCGGTGCAGCTCGACGCGAATGTCGATGATCTGGACCCGCGGCTGTGGCCCGGTGTGGTCCAGGCGCTGCTGGATGCTGGCGCCCTGGATGCCTGGCTGACGCCGATCATCATGAAACACGGTCGCCCGGCACTCACCGTGCATGCATTGGTCCGCACAGAGCAGGCCGAGGCACTGTCGGAGCAGATCATGCGCCTGACCGGCAGCCTTGGCGTTCGTCGCCACCCTGTTCAGCGCGCGATCCGCACCCGTGAGTTCGAGGAGATCACCCTGGGCGGCCAGCTTGTTCGGGTGAAGGTCTCCCGGGACGATTCCGGCCAGGTTATCCGTCGCGAGCCGGAGTTCCGCGACGTCGCTGCGGCGGCGAGCGCGCTCGGCATCACCGAACGCGAAGCACTGGAGACCGCCCGCATTGTGGCGGCCCGCCAGCACAGTGCACATCACGGCCCCACCGGGCCCACAGCAGAACCGAGTACGGACGCCGACGGCAGCTCGACCTGAAGCGTCATGGTTCGTGTTCCGAGTCCAGGGCGTAACGGACGCGGAGTCCTGGTCGTGAGCATCGGTCGTCTCGACCGTCGCGGGAGCGGTAGCGGAGGGCCTCGTTGGGGCAGGCGGTGTCCCCCGGTGACGGCTTCACCTCGAGGGCAGCAGCCGAACGTGTGTCGTCGTTCGCTTGGCGGCGGGATTTTTGCAGCGCTCCGTGGCGGTCTTTTTGCTGCGATCACACAGGACTGGCTGCGGGTAGTTGTTGGGGTCTGAACCGAGAGGGGTGCGCCCGATCGGGGCCGTTTGGATCGCTGCCGCTACGTCAGAGCCCGAAGGCTCCGCCGCTGACGAGGATCACGATGCCGAGGCCGATGAGAACGATGGGAAAGAGGATGTGCTCCCAGCGTTCGAGCACTTCCGCGATCGGGGGGCGGGTGGCGACGAACTGTGCCAGGGCCACCAGGGCCGCGACGAGCGCGAGGAAGACGATGCAGTAGGCGACTACTGCGAGAGGTTCCACGCTGAGGAAGACAGGGGTGTAGACGCCGATGTTGTCGCCGCCGTTGGCAAGGGTGACGCCTGCGACTGTCCACACGCCGACCTTCTTGCCGGCAACCTTGGCCTCGTCGTCATCGTCGTCGTCTCCGCGCCAGGCCTGCCATGCGGCCCAGAGGCCAAGGCCCAGAGGGATGAGACCGAAGTACGGGATGGCTGCCGAGGGCAGGAAGGCTCCGGCGCCGATGGTCACCAGGACCGCGGCACCGAGGATGCCAGCGAATCCGAGGTACTGCCCGGCCAGAATACGGGCGGTGGTGCCGCGCTGGCCGGCCCCTCGAGCGAAGAAGAGGGAGAGCACGATGATGTCGTCGATGTTGGTCGCTGCGAACAGGCCCATCGCCTGCACGACCGAGGTGAGGATCATGCGCCCTCCCCAGCTGCGTCGCATCCGGGAAGCGAGCAGGCGGGATCGATGCACGGGGCGTCTTCGTCCACTGCCAGGGTGGCATCGACCAGTGCCGTCAGCGCCTGCGCCAGGTGCGAATCGGCGATCTCATACCGTGTCCGACGACCCTCGGGCTCGGAGACGACGATCCCGCAATCGCGCAGGCATGCCAGATGGTTGGACACGTTCGGGCGTGTCAGGTCCAGATCTCGGGCCAGTTCCGCCGGGTAAGCGGGATGGTCGAGCAGGGTCAGGATGATCCGGGATCGAGTGGGGTCGGCCAGTGCGCGACCCAGGCGGTTCATCACGTCGAGACGCGAAGCAATAGTCAGCATGGACTGAACTATACAGCAGGCGCTGAACACTCTCGCGCAGGCGCCAGGCCAGACCGCATGCCCGCACGGGGATCCCTCACCGGACACCACCGTTACTCATCGAGAGGAACGACGGCACGCCTGGCTGCCTGTCGGGACGGCGATACGTTCGTGGTCACCAAGCTCGATCGGCTGGCGCGTTCGGTCCGTGATGCCCACCAGATCGCCGACGACCTCGCGGCGCGGGAAGTGAAGCTGAGCATCGCCGGATCGGTGTATGACCCGACCGACCCGATGGGGAAACCGTTGTTCAACGTGCTGGCAATGGTCGCCGAGTTCGAAGCAGACCTCATCCGTATCCGCACCCGCGAGGGGATGAAGGTCGCCAACGCCAAGGGCCGGCTGCGCGGGAAGTCACCGAAGCTCACCCCCGGCAAGAAGCTCACCTCGTCCAGCTACATGCCGCCGACGAGCCCACCGTGGGCGAGCTGGCAGGGCTGTTCAGCGTGGGCCGCTCCACGCTCTACCGCGCCCTTCAGCGCGCCGAGCGCGGGCGCGAGAACGCCTTGCAGTAGGTGCATCGTGGACGCTCGAGCGCGGTGGGGAATCCACAGGCTCCACGTCGAGGACCAGGTACCCGTCGCGCGCTTAGCTCGCGAGACCGACGTCGGGCTACGGATCCTGGAGCGCTGGCACGCCCGCTACCGCGCTGACGGCTACGCCGGACTGGAGACAGCCTCGCGGGCGGGCACCGGGACCCGCGGCTGTGGCCCGGTGTGGTCCAGGCGCTGCTGGATGCTGGCGCCCTGGATGCCTGGCTGACGCCGATCATCATGAAACACGGTCGCCCGGCACTCACCGTGCATGCATTGGTCCGCACAGAGCAGGCCGAGGCACTGTCGGAGCAGATCATGCGCCTGACCGGCAGCCTTGGCGTTCGTCGCCACCCTGTTCAGCGCGCGATCCGCACCCGTGAGTTCGAGGAGATCACCCTGGGCGGCCAGCTTGTTCGGGTGAAGGTCTCCCGGGACGATTCCGGCCAGGTTATCCGTCGCGAGCCGGAGTTCCGCGACGTCGCTGCGGCGGCGAGCGCGCTCGGCATCACCGAACGCGAAGCACTGGAGACCGCCCGCATTGTGGCGGCCCGCCAGCACAGTGCACATCACGGCCCCACCGGGCCCACAGCAGAACCGAGTACGGACGCCGACGGCNAGATCACCCTGGGCGGCCAGCTTGTTCGGGTGAAGGTCTCCCGGGACGATTCCGGCCAGGTTATCCGTCGCGAGCCGGAGTTCCGCGACGTCGCTGCGGCGGCGAGCGCGCTCGGCATCACCGAACGCGAAGCACTGGAGCCCGCCCGCATTGTGGCGGCCCGCCAGCACAGTGCACATCACGGCCCCACCGGGCCCACAGCAGAACCGAGTACGGACGCCGACGGCGACTCGACCCCCGTCGCCGACGACGGCAAGGGATCAGGCGCCGAAGCAGACTGACCGGACGTGCTCAAACCCGTCCCGGCCGTCGGCCGAACTCGTCACACAAGCGCGACGAGCACTGCCGAGGACGCGATCACGTTGATGGTCATGTGCAGCGCCAGGCCTCCCCAAATGTTGCGGTGGAACAGGCGCAGCAGAGCCAGGATCACTCCCATCGTGAACAGGTAGGGAAGCAGAATGGGAACCCCGTGCACGGCGCAGAAGATCACGGCAGACCCGATAACCGCCCAGGCCATCCCCCACTTCCGACCGACGGCGGCAAAAAGAACCCCGCGGAAGAAGATTTCTTCCCACAGCGGCGTGAGCACTGCCGCGCCGATGAACAGCAGAATCGCGGGCGCGGGCCCCAAACCGAATTCGCTTACCCCATCGGTGGCAGAACCGTTGTCACCCATGAGGAGCAGAGCGACTCCCTGAACGACCAGCAGAATCACGACTGCCACCGGGATCTGCCACAGCAGATGCAACAGTCGCCGTGAGGGCCGCGTGATGCCTATGTCCTGCCAGAGCTCGCGGCGCCTGCCCAGAACGATGACTTCCACCGCGAGAACGAGCGCCGCGTGAACGAAGGCCGTGATGGCCAAGACAGTCACAATGTGAGAACGCACTGCCGGCACGGTCAGCCCCAGCACGAGCACGGAACCGAAGAGGAGCACGGTCACCGCGAGGATCAATCCTGCGGTCACGGCGGCCAGTCGAAGCGTCACCCCCGGCACGGGCGGGCCCGGTTCGTGCTGCACCGGCGCTGGCGGATTATCAGGGAGCGTCGATGTCATACAGTCATTCTGCGCATCGACCGGCACAGCGGGCTCCGACGACCGTCGCGAACCGCATCGACCGAGGGCTACCGGTAGCGTGCAAGAGCCAGATTCGATCCCGCGGTCACAACGACCCGTCGGAACGTCACCTCCGTCACGAACCTGCCGGGTTCGTGCTGCACCGGGGCCGACAGAGGCTCAGGCCGCCCCACCCTGGCGGCCGATCCTCAGCCAGGTATCCACCACCGTGTCCGGATTCAGCGACATGGAGGCAATGCCCTGCTCCACCAGCCATTCCGCCAGGTCCGGGTGGTCTGAGGGGCCCTGGCCGCAGATGCCGACGTACTTGCCCTCGCGACGGCAGGCCTCGATCGCCCGGGAGAGCATGAACTTCACCGCCGGATCACGTTCGTCGAAACGGTCGGCCACCAGCGAGGAGTCACGGTCCAGGCCCAGGGTCAGCTGGGTCATGTCATTGGAGCCGATGGAGAACCCGTCGAAGTGCTCGAGGAACTGCTCGGGGATCACGGCATTGGACGGGACCTCGCACATCATGACCACCTGCAGGCCGTTCTCACCGCGCACCAGCCCGTGCGAGGCCAGCAGATCCACCACGGCCTTGCCCTCCTGCGGGGTGCGCACGAAGGGGATCATGATGGTCACGTTGGAAAGCCCCATGGTCTCGCGCACGTACCGCAGCGCCTCGCACTCCATCGCGAAGCACTCCGCGAAGTCCGGCGAGAGGTACCGGGAGGCGCCCCGGTAGCCGAGCATCGGGTTCTCCTCCTCCGGCTCGTACCGTTCACCGGCCAGCAGGTTCGCGTACTCGTTGGACTTGAAGTCGCTCATGCGCACGATCACCGGGTTCGGTGCGAAGGCCGCGGCGATGGTGGACACACCCTCCGCCACGCGCTGCACGAAGAACTCCCGCGGCCCGTCATAGGCGGCGATGCGCTCGCGGATCTGCGTACCGAGTTCAGGGTCTGCCGCCTCCAGGGCATCAAGCTCGAGCAGTGCCTTGGGGTGGATGCCGATCTGGCGGTTGATGATGAACTCCAGCCGCGCCAGCCCCACCCCGGCGTTCGGGATGCGGGAGAAGGCGAAAGCCTGATCGGGGTTGCCCACGTTCATCATGATCGACGTGGGGATCGTGGGCATGGCGTCGACCTCGGAGGCGGTCACGGAGAAGTCGAGCACGCCGTCATACACGTAGCCGGTGTCGCCTTCGGCAGCGGAGACGGTGACCTCTTCGCCGTCGGCGAGTGTGGTGGTTGCGGTGCCGGTGCCGACGACGGCGGGGATACCGAGCTCGCGGGCGATGATCGCCGCATGGCAGGTGCGGCCACCGCGGTTGGTGACGATCGCGGCGGCGCGCTTCATGATCGGTTCCCAGTCGGGGTCGGTCATGTCCGCCACCAGCACCTCACCGGGCTGGAAGTCATGCATCTGCTCGATCGAGCTGAGCACCCGCACGGGCCCGGCACCGATCTTCGCGCCGATCGCGCGGCCTTCGATGCGCACGGTGCCGCGCTGGGTCAGATGGTGCTTCTCGACGGTGGAGCCGGCACGGGACTGCACGGTCTCCGGGCGAGCCTGCAGGATGTACAGCTGGCCGTCGGCCCCATCGAGTCCCCACTCGATGTCCATCGGCCGCCCGTAGTGCTCCTCGATGGTGAGTGCTTGGCGGGCGAGCTGCTCAACCTGCTCGTCAGTGAGCGACAGGCGACGCCTCTGGCCGGGGTCGACGTCGACGAACGCGGTGGTGCGACCCACGGCGGTGTCGTTCGTGTACTCCATCTTCATGGCCTTGGAGCCGACGCCGCGCGTGAGGATGGCGGGGCGTCCTGCACGCAGCGTTGGCTTGTGGACGTAGAACTCATCGGGGTTCACGGCGCCCTGCACGACACCCTCGCCCAGGCCGTAGGCGCTGGTGATGAAGACGACGTCAGGGAATCCGGACTCGGTGTCGACGGTGAACATGACGCCGGAGGAGCCGATGTCGGAGCGCACCATCTTCTGCACGCCAGCGGATAGGGCGACGTCGGCGTGCTCGAAGCCGTGGTGGACGCGGTAGGCGATGGCACGGTCGTTGTACAGGGAGGCGAACACTTCGCGAATGGCCTGCAGCACCGCGTCGATGCCGCGCACGTTCAGGAACGTCTCCTGTTGGCCGGCGAAGGATGCGTCGGGCAGGTCCTCGGCGGTGGCCGAGGAGCGCACCGCGAAGGAGGCTTCCTCACCAGAACCGGCGGCGAGCTCGTCGTAGGCGGCGCGGATGTCCGCCTCGAGGTCGGCCGGGAAGGGCTGTGCGGTCACCAGTTCGCGGATGCTGGTGCCCACCTGGGCGAGGGCCACGGTGTCGTCGGTGTCCAGGTCGCGCAGCTGCTCATCGATTCGCTCGGCTAGGCCGGTCTCCGCGAGGAACCGGCGGTAGGCGTCGGCGGTGGTGGCGAAGCCGTCGGGCACGCGCACACCGAGGTCTGTGAGCTGGGAGATCAGCTCGCCCAGGGAGGCGTTCTTCCCGCCCACCTGGTCCAGGTCGGCCATGCCGAGCTTCGAGTACCACTGGATGTTCGTGCTCACGGTGTCTCCTTCGGGCGTCATCGCCGGTCGCGAAATGGTGGAGTAGTCAGGGGCGGATGGGTTGCGGTCGATGCACGGGGCTGGTCGCTGGTGGATGGGGTGCTCACGCGGTGGTGGGAGAGATCTTCATGGCCTGCAGGATGAGGGTGGACATCTCCTCGACGGATTTCGTCGAGGAGTCGACGAAGGGAATCGAGTGAGTGTCGTACAGACGCCGGGCGCGGGAGAGCTCCCATCGGGTCTGATCCAGTGATGCGTAGCGGGAGCGGGGGCGGCGCTCCTCGCGCACGTCGGCCAGTCGCTGCGGCGAGGTGAGCAGGCCGAAGCAGCGATCGGCCAGGTGGCGGATGCTCATGGGCAGCATGGCGGCGTCGAAGTCTTCGTCGACCAGCGGGTAGTTCGCCACGAACACGCCGTGCAGCAGCGCCAGGTACATGCTGGTGGGTGTCTTGCCGCATCGGGAGGGCGCCACGATGATCACGTCGGCTCTTTCGAGGGCGCGGATCGATTGACCGTCATCGTGTTCGATGGCGAACTCGACGGCGGCCATGCGGCGGTTGTACCGGTTCTGGTCGCGCACCGAGTGCATGCGTCGCGGTGCATGGTCGCCACTGATGCCGAGCTGCCGCTCGATCTGCGCCATGTGGCTGCCGACGAAATCGATCACGGGGGCGCGGGTGCCCAGAAGGATCTCGCGCACCGTGGGGTCGACGACGGTGAGGAACACGATCGGGGTCACGGGCGTATTCATCGCGGCGTCGAGCCGGTCGCGGGCAGCACGGGCGTCCTCGGCGGTGCGCAGGAACGGCATCATGTGGCGCTCGAAGCGGATGCCGTGGAACTGGCTGAGCAGGGCACTGCCCATGGTCTCGACGGTGATGCCGGTGGAGTCAGACAGGAAGTAGACCGGCACGGCCTGGGCATCGGCCGACGGGGCGGGTGCTGGCGATTCGGGTGATGCTTCAGGGGCCGCCTGGGCGCGCGGAAGCGGCGGGGGGATAGGTAGCGGACAGACCACAGGACCTCCCAGGGGTCCCGGCGCAAGCCGGACACGACGATGTGCTCGTGTCCAGGATAGGCCGATGCCGGGGTCCTGGGCGAGAACGCGCAACGCACTGCTCATGAGTGCCGCCCGAGGGGTTCATGCGAGTTGGGGGTGGCGCGCCGGTGGGGTGGGATGCTCGGGGGTGCGCGTCGAGCTCCCTGAGGTCAGCGGGGACGTCGGCGTGATCCCGCCGCAGCGACTCCTTGCACCAGAAGAATGAGGCCAACAGTGACGGCAATGAGCCCAGCGGCAACCGCGCCGACGGCGAGGATGTCGGTGGGTGAATCCGGTGCGCCTGCATCTAAGGCGTCAAAGCGTGCAGACGCCCACATCAACGATGCAATCAGTATTCCGATCCCGCCAACCACGACGGCAATCGCTAGGGCGATTCTTCTCGAAGGCACGCTGACTCCTCACTGTGATCGCATCGCCTGACCAGCCTCGACTCAGCCGGCGGCGTGCTCGACCTAGCTCGCGGCGTGCTCGTCCCAGCGCAGCTGGACGAAGGACGCGATCTGGGCGAGCTCTGCCTCGTCGATGCCGTGGCCCAGCATATCGCGCCGCACCTCTGTCATATCAGTGTGCTCGCGCATGAAGTCGCGCACCAGTGTCTCGCGTTCCTCATCGAACAGGGGGTCCAGGCCGCCATGGCCCCAGAGGGCTGGCGGACGTACCTGTGCGAGCTGCGCATCTCCGGGCATGGGCGCGGGGAACGGCGCCCCGGAGAGTTGAACCAGCCAGTCGAGCGCCTGCGCATCACGGCGCAGCAGCTGCAGGCCGAGCATGCCGCCCTGGGAGAAGCCGATGGCGCCCACCACGGGAGCGCTCTGCTGAGCGATCCAGGCCTCGACCGCGGCGGCGGAGCGCTGCAGCGCCTCCGGGTGCGCGGGGTCGATGTCGGCTTCGAGCCAGGCGTATCCCTGCACCCAGGCGTGGATCGCTCGCAGCGAGGCGTAGGCGAAGCCGGGCGGCAGGTAGGGGATGAGGCCAGCGAGGTCACGCTCATGGGAGCCGAGGCCGTGCAGCAGAAGCACGATCGGCGCGGTGGCCTCACGCGATCCGAGACGCACCACGGCGGCGTCATCGATCTCGGGGGCAATCAGGGAGATGGGCGGGGCACTGGGCTGAGGCTGCACGGTTCGAGCATATCGAGGGGCCGACGGGGCGGTGGGCACTGAGGCCAAGAGCGCGAGCACCCGCGTCAGGCACCCGGCACACCCGCGTCAACGCGGCCGACACATCCAGGTCAGCGCGCCCGGCACCTCCGCGGCGATGTGATCCGCAATCCGATCGTTACAGGGAACGGGTCTCATTCGCCCCTGTTCATGATAGTTGTTCTCATGCGCGTTGCTGAGTCTGCGTGCCATCCACCCCTCGACCCTGGAAAGGGATCCGATGCAGTCCTCTCTCCGTGCCCGCGCGCCGTACCGCGCACGGGTGCTCCCACTGCTGCTCGCGGCAGTGATCGCCCTGGCCGGCATGGCTCTGCCCATCGCTCCGGCCGCAGCGGTCACCACACCCGATGGCAGCAAGGAGCTTCTCTTCCGCAAGCACGTCGACGCCGCCCATGCGGGGTGGGTCGACGGCCACCCCGATCTGCTCGTCGTCGACGGCCAGGAGACGCGCCCCGCTGACGAGGTCGCGATCCGTCTCGCGCCCGATGCCGACGACGAAGGCCGCGAGGTCTCGCGCATGATCGTCGACGAAGCGCACTCCTTCATCGGTGAGCCCGGCTCGGTGGTCTGGAGCGCGCCGCAGGACCTGTACTGGGGATGGCCGCCGGTGTGGGCCGGACTCGGCGCCGGCGAGTTCCCCAAGAACATCAAGCAGGATTCGATCCGCCTCGAGCTGACCGGGGTCGACGGCCCCGGAAACATGGAGGTCTACCGCAACGAGCTTGAGGGCGTTGTGCGCACGCTGTCCTCCACTGACCCGAAGCTGCGCACCACCGAGCTGTACGCAGGCGCTCATGGCCACTACGCGTGGGCCTTTACCGAAGCCGGTACGTACGACACCCGGTGGAAGGTGCACGCCACCACGGTCGACGGCGAGGAGCTGGTCTCCCCCGAGCGCACCGTCTCCTGGCTCGTGGGCACCGATGAGCAGGTGGGTCTGCCCCGCGGCACCTACCCGCACGTGAACATGACCGAGCCGGTGGCGGATCTGCCGGAGGGCTGGAATGGCGATGAGGCTCCTGAGCAGCCCGCTCCCGAGCAGCCGGCCCCTGAGCAGCCGGCCCCTGAAGAACCCGCTCCTGAAGAGCCCGCTCCTGAAGAGCCCGCTCCTGCGGACGGCGAGTGCCGCCCCATCGCGGCCGGCCACCTCGACATCGGTGCCGCGCTCGCCAGCAATGGCGTGCTGGACACCCACATGACCTGGGACTCTCCGGACGGGGAGAAGCTGCGCCTCACCAGCGGCCAGCCGACGCTGCTGGTTCCTGACGCTGCGCGGACCGACATCGCTGACACCGGCGCGACCACGGCGCTGCACGATGCGCTGGGCTCTGCTCTCGCGTACCAGTTGCCCGAGGCTCAGGATGAGTACCTTCCCTGGCCGGGCTTCTCCACCGAGAAGCTCGACTACTCCGAGCTCGAGTCCGTCGCGATCACGATGGACGACGTCGTCGGCCCGAAGAACGGCCAGGTGGCCGTGGGCCACTACGACTCGCGCTCCTCTGCGTTCTCCGTGGATCTGTCGAGCAAGGATGGCGCAGAGAAGTCGATCGTCCTGAAGGATCCGACCCACACCCACCGCGCGATGTTCTTCAGCCAGCCCGGCGAGTACACCGTGACCTTCACCTTCCATGCACAGGGCAAGAACGGCGGCAGCCGCTACGGCAGCTTCGAGGCGCGCTTCGCTGTCGGTGACGAAGCCGCGAAGGCATCCTGCAACGGGACGGGCGAGATCGCGACACCGGAGGACCCTGCCCCTGAGCAGCCCGCTCCTGCTGACCCGGCTCCCGAGAACCCCAACCCGGGTGCGGACGGCGAGGCTCCCGCCAGCGAGCGTCTGATCCTGGACCAGGGCCACACCGACGTCTTCAACGTCGGCCAGCAGGACGGTGCGCTGACGCTCGACCTCACGGAGGACGTCACCGGTGAGCACGTGCATCACCAGCCCAAGGATGTCGAGTTGCACGTCAAGGATGCTGCTCGTACCCAGATCCCGGAGGGCTGGCCGGCCGCCGGTGAGGCCTGGTACCTCCCGCAGAGCCAGAACCCGGATGTTCTCTGGCCCGGTTGGAACACCCTGGAGGCCCGTGGCGGCGGCATCGATCCGTCGATCGATATCGAGATCACCGACGTGAAGGGGCCAGGCGAGATCCACCTCTTCGGCACCGATTCCTTCGGTGCGATGGAGCCCGTCCTCGAGAAGGGTGCGACCCACCTGACGGCCGGTGCGGTGCGTCGTCAGGCCTACCCGGCGCACACCCACGCGAACTGGGCGTTCACCAAGCCCGGTGTGTACACCGTGACGGCCCGCGCCACGGGCACCAAGAACGGGACACAGGTGGCTACCGAGCCGCAGACCTACACCTTCACCGTGGGCGATGCCTTCCGCGGCAAGGCCGACGACACCACCGACGGTTCTGGCGCAGGCACCGAGGGCTCCGGCGGGTCCGACTCCGGCGATAACAGCACCGGTGGCGCGGATGAGGACAACGGTGCAGGGGCCGACGGCTCCGACTTGGCTGGTAGCGCCGACGGTTCGGGCGACGGTTCCGTGAGCCTGGGTGGCTCGCTTCCGGGCCCCTCCGAGGCTGTCTGCCGCCCCGTCGAGGAGGTCCGTGCAGCCAGCGCTGAGGAGCTCTCCGCCGCCCTGAACGGTGGAAACACCGAGAGCGGCGGCGGTGGCGGAGGCGCCCATAAGGTGAGCGGCTCCTACACCGTGCCGAAGTCCACCCACGTCCACCCGAACTGGGTGTTCTCAGCGCCCGGCACCTACCGGGTGACCATCCGCCAGAGTGTGAAGACCACGAACGGCGACACCGCTTCCGCGAACTCGACACTGACCTTCAGGGTCGGTCCGGGTGCGTCGGGCATCAGCAATGGCCACTTCGACTTCGGTGCTCAGCTCCAGGGCGGAAAGCTCGTCGGCTCCATCAAGGATGACCGTTCTGCTCCCCCGACCTGGGTCTCGCCCTCGTCGTTGACCTTCGCGGTGGGTGACGCCGGGAAGGCGAAGGCCCCAGCCGGTATTGAGTTCGTCGCCCCCGCGGGGCAGGACGTGTGGATGATCGGGTCCACGCAGGTCAACGGTGTGCCGTGGCTCGGCGCGAACTCGATGCACGACTCGATCGTCTCGGGCACCACCGGTGAGCTCACGATGGAGCTGGTCTCCGTGAAGGGCCCCGGCAACGTCGGTGTCTTCTCCAGCGGCAACTTCGGCCAGGTCGTCGGCCAGAAGTGGTTCTCGGCCTCGAAGGGCGAGTCCCAGGCCGAGTCGAAGCCCACGAAGCCCGTCGACCCTGCGAAGGCGGACCTGTCGAAGATCACCGTCACCCGAGACCAGGCGAAGCCCGGCCAGGTGTTCGTCGAGGACGGCAAGGCGATGGTCAAGGAGGTCGTGGGCCGCACCGAAGCGGGTGAGCCGTGCGAGCTCGTCGGCGGCGCTGCGGGGCAGATGGCCCGCACCGGCACGGACGCGTCAGGCTTCGGCCTGGTCGCCCTGAGCTTGATCGCCTTCGGCGGCGGTCTGGCCATGCTGCGCCGGCGCATCGCGTGACAGTCAGGGGGAACCGTGCCGTCGCCCGGCGCGCGCTGATCGCGTGCGTCGCGGCGGCGGCCCTCGCGGCGGGGATCGTCCTGCCCGGCACCACCAGTGGTGCCGGCGGCGATCCCCGTCCGCGGGTGATCACGACAACCGGGATCCTCGCCGACCTCGCCCGGAACGTCGCCGGTGACGACGCCGTCGTCACGAGCCTCGTCCCCGACGGCGCGGATCCACATTCCTTCGAGCCGTCTCCCCGAGCGGCTCGGGACATCGCGTACGCAGATCTCGCGCTGTCGAACTACCTCATGCTCGAAGAGCAGTCTCTGATCCGCACCATCGACGCGAACCTCGCCCCGGGCGTCGACCATCTGGCGCTGGCCGAAGAGGCCTCGACGCGCGGTGCCGAGATCATCCCGCTGGTGGAGAACCGATCCCTGGAGTCGGTGTGGCTCGGGCTACGCGTGATCGAAGACCCGTCGGCGCCCAAGGATCGCGCCGCTCAGACCCGGTTGCGCATGACCGACGCGGCAGGGCCAGGCGCCCTGCACGGCTACGTGACCGGCACCTTCGGGCAACCGCAGAGCCTGTTCGACTCCTCCGACGGAACCGACGACTCCGACGAGACCCTCCTCCCCCAGGATGCCCACACACACGTCAGCTGGGCGTTCACGGAGGCCGGGGTGCAGCGGATGACCCTGGAGGCCTCTCGCGCCGAGGGATCCGGTCCACGCTTGCGCGGCACGGTCGTGCTCGCGGTCGGTACCGATCCGCACTCCATTCCGGAGCTGAAGGACCGACGCGTGATCGACGCCGGTCACGCCGACATCACGGCGGACTTCGCGGACGGTCGCCTCGCCCTGCGGGTGGACTCGCCCGACGGGCCGCAGCTGCTGGGCCTGGACGAGGTCGTCATCCATGTGCCGCCGCGGAGCCTGCTGCCGGTGCCCTCCGATCCCGCTTTCCGCTTCATCGCGAAGCCCGGATCGGATGTCTACCAGCTACCGCAGGCGGTGCTCGGCCGCCACGTGCACGGCGAGATCGACCCGCACCTGTGGCAGGACGTCACCAACGCGCAGGCCTACGTCGAGGTGATCCGTGATCATCTCATCGAGCTGGATCCCGAGCATCGTACCGGCTACTCCCAGCGCGCTGCGGACTACCTGCGCGAGCTCGACAGCGTCGACGCGTATATGACGGCGGCAATCGAATCCATCCCCGAGGAGCATCGCGACCTGGTCACCACGCACGACGCCTACGGCTATCTCGCGTCCCGCTACGGGATGGAGATCGCTGGAACCGTGTCCCCGTCACCCGGCCAAGAGCCGTCGATCGCGGACCGTCGGCGCCTCGCCAATACCCTGCGTGACCTCAAGGTGCCAGCCGTGTTCGTCGAGGGCACCGCTGGCCGCACCGCTGATTCGCTGCGGGACGCCGCGCAGCTCGCTGACGTCCAGGTCTGCTCGATCTGGGGCGATTCCTTCACCCGTCACGTCACCGACTACGCGACTCTCATCCGCGCCAACGCCGACTCGCTGGCCCGCTGCCTCGGCGGCACCCCCGCCGGGCGCCACGACCGCCTCTGATCCGAAACCCCAGGAGCCTTGCATGACCCCCACCTCCCTTCCCGTGCTACGGCGCCGCACCCTGCTGGGCGGCGCCCTCACCCTGTCTGCCGTCAGCGCAGCGACCACGACAGCTGGCCCAGCGCGTGCCGAGACCGAACCGCCGGAGGACCCGAACCTGGAGCAGACTGTCAGCTCCGACGAGCAGGTCATCGAGGGCGAACATGCCGTGCTCGAACGCGGTCACGTGGACCTCGGTCCGCTGCTGCTGGATGGCGAATGGACTGCCTGCGCCCGCGATGACACCGCGAACCCGCCTGTGTGGCGCCGCCCTGAGGATGTCGTGATGCGGGTGGTCGACGAAGGCGCGCTGGAGCTGCCCGAGGGCGAGGAGTACGCCTTCACCGGTGCTGCCGGTGGAGACCGTGTCTGGTCGGTACCGCAGGTCGAGGTGCCGGGCGTGGTGTGGCTGGGCTGGAACACGCAGGATCCGGCGGTGGTGGCCCAGGATCTGCGCGGCGTGCGTCTGCGCTTCCACAGCGCCCAGGGCCCCGGCCAGGTGAGCCTGTTCCTGCAGCCCGGCAACTTCGCGCCGCCGGAGGTTCTCGTGGATCCGGCAGTCACGGAACCGCAAGAGGTGTTCGTCGAGATGAACACCCACACGCATGCGAACTGGGTATTCACGAAACCCGGTGTCTACCTGGTCGATCTGGAGATCGAGGGTGAGCACCAGGACGGCTCGCGCGTCGCTGCATCGACCACGCTGCGTTTCGCCATCGGCACCGACACCGACCCGCAGCTCGCGCTCGAGGAGACCTGGGCCGACGGGACTGGGCCGCAGGCCCGCCTCGGCGCGGCAGATACCGGCACGCAGGGGGCATCGGATCCCGGCGGCGCTTCCGACGGCGGCGCCGGGGGCGCGAACGCTGCCGCCGACGGATCATCGTCCGCTGGGGCGGAGGGCGATGATGACCAGGACGCAGGCGGCTCCGGCACGCTTCTGATCGCGGGCGGCATCGCTGCAGCAGCAGCAGTGGTCGGTGGTGGCGCGGCCGTGGTGCAGCGTCGCCGATCTGCCTCGGCACGCGCCGCGGCCTGGGACGACTCGGATCCGCAGGCATGAGCGTGCAGGAACGGACTCCAGCCACCATCTCGGCGTCCCCGGACACCCCACGGGATGAGTCGCCGGCACCGCTGGCAGCCCACGGCATCTGCGTCACCTTGGGCGGACGCCAGGTGCTCGACCACGTGGATATCACCGTCCGGGCCGGGACGATCCACACGCTGCTCGGCCCCAACGGCGCCGGGAAGACCACCCTGGTGCGCACCCTGCTGGGCCTGCAGTCCACCACCGCCGGGCGGGTCGAACGCCGCGGCGGCATCGGCTACGTGCCGCAGCGCACCGACATGGACTGGGATTTTCCCGTGACCGCCGCCGACGTCGTGCTGCTCGGGCCCGTGCGCGGGATCAGCCGCTGGCGTGGCCCGTCAGCCGACCACTATCGGGCGGTGGCCCGGGCGCTGAGGACAGTGGAACTGGAGGATCTCAAGGATCGCCCCGTGGGCGAGATGTCCGGTGGGCAGCGGCAGCGAGTTCTCATCGCTCGGGCGCTCGCACAGCAGCCGCGCGCGCTCGTGCTCGACGAGCCGTTCACCGGCCTCGATATGCCATCCCAGGAACTGCTGTCCCGGCTGTTCGAACGTCTCGCCGCGCAGGGCGTTGCCGTGCTGATGTCCACGCACGACCTCACGCACGCCCTCGATATCGCCCACCGGGTCACGCTTCTGAACCGCACAGTGGTGGCCGACGGGCCACCGGAGGCGTTGCGCGAGGCCGATATCTGGATGCGCACCTTCGACGTCTCCCCGGCCTCGCCGCTGCTGCGCATGGTGCGTGCTGCAGCCTGACCTCTTCTCCGCCCCCGACTCCGGCCGGCCCGCCCCCATGTCCGGCTGCAGGCGCCCGCCCCAGGTGGTGCACCGCCTGCATGCCCCGTCGGCCACCGTTCGTTTCCATCCCCAGAAGGACTCATGCTCACTCCCCTGGACTTCCTGCAGGACCTCACCAATCCACTCCTGCTGTTCCTGCCGAAAGCACTGTTCGTCTGCGTTGTCAGCGCCGTGGTGTGCGGCGTGGTGGGCACGCATGTCGTGCTGCGCGGCATGACCTTCATCGGTGACGCCGTGGCGCATGCGGTGTTCCCCGGAATCGCTGTGGCGTTCGTGCTGCAGGGCTCGCTGCTGCTGGGCGGTGTGGTGGCCGGTGTGGTCACGGCTGTGCTCATCGCGGTGGTGGGGCAGCACCGACGGCTGCGGGAGGACAGCGTGATCGGGGTGTTCTTCGTGGCGGCATTCGCCCTGGGCATCGTGATCATGTCCCGAGCCCCCGGGTATGCGGGATCGCTGCAGTCGTTCCTGTTCGGTTCGATCACCGGCATCCCCGACCGCACCGTGCTGCTCTCTGCCTTGTTCGCCGCGGGCATCCTGGCGTTGCTCGCCCTGCTGCACCGCGACCTGGTGGCCGTGGGCATGGACCGCGGCTACGCGGCCGCGATCGGCCTGCCTGTGCTGGCGCTCGACGTGATGCTCAGCGTGCTGGTGACGCTCGCGGTGGTGATGAGCATCCAGACGATCGGCAACGTTCTCGTGCTCGCCCTGTTGGTGACGCCCGCGGCAACAGCGCGGCTGCTCACTGAACGGGTGGTGCCGATGATGGCTCTGGCCGCAGCGAGCGGTGCGGCTGCAGCGATCGTGGGGATCTACCTGTCCTGGGCGCTGGATCTGCCCACAGGCGGCACCGTGGTGCTGGTCTCCACAGCCGGCTTCGTGCTGGCCTGGGTGGCGAGCCCCCGCCACGGGGTGCTGTCCTCACTGCGCGGGCGACGTGCACGTGGTGGGCGCATGCACAACGGCACGCCCGACGAGCACGTCGGCGCGCAGGCCGACTGAGGGTCGCGGCTCCCCGACGCTCGGGCATCCCCGAGAAGGAGCCTCCCTGTAAACACCCTCACGCCGCGGATCCCTGACGCTCGGGCAACCCCGTGGTCAGGTGCCGCAGAAGGTGACGGTGGGCGGCGCATCCGGGGGCGGGAGCTCCAGATCGGCCAGGTCGGGGCGGTGGCTGAAGGGGGAGCGCACAGCCTCGAGCAGACGCTCCACGGGGGCGAGATCACCCAGCTCGGCGGCGCGCAATGCGGCGTCGAGGTGCGCAGCACGCGGGATGTACACCGGGTTCACCGCGGTCATGGCTGCGCGTGCTGCGTCGGCCTGAGGCCCTGTGCCGCGCTGGGCGCGCAGGCGCTCGAGCCAGCCGTGCAGTACATCAGGCAGGGCGGAGGTGCCGCCTGGGGTGGTGATGCCCGTGCTGTCACGATCAGCATGGGTTCTACCTGGGTTGGCATCGGTCGCGTCCGCGTCGTCGGCTGTCGCGTTCTGTTCCTGGTCAGCGAGCGCACGGAAGGTCGCTGTGTGGTCGAGCCCGTGGGTCTCCATCATCTGCAGCAGGTCGACGCCAAGCGCCTCGATGGCGTCGGCGGCCCCACGGTCGAGGCCCGGGTCGGGCAGGCCCAGCTTCGCTGCCATGCCCTGGATCCAGGCCGCCCGGTATCGCGGCGCGAAGTGCTCCAGTACCGCGGTGGCCTGTTCGATGGATCGCTCGATCGCCTGGGCGTCCGGTTCACTGTCACGTGAGGGCGGCTCGCCGTCGGCCGGGGAAGGCTGAGGGCGTGCGCCCGGGGCCTGGCCGTCGGCGGCGGTAGCCGGGTCATTCAGTCCCGGGCGGCCGATCGTGGACAGGAGGGCTTCTGCCAGGCGGGACAGGTTCCACAGGGCGATCTGCGGCTGTGCGCCGTAGGCGTACCGGCCACCGGTGTCGATCGAGCTGAACACCGCGTCGCTGCGATGCGCATCGAGGAAGGCGCAGGGGCCGTGGTCGATGCTCTGCCCGGACAGGGTCATGTTGTCGGTGTTCATCACACCGTGCACGAACCCGGTCAGCATCCAGGTCGCGACGAGTCGAGCCTGAGCGCCCACGACCGCGTCCAGCAGGGCCAGAGACGGATCGTCAGCTTCGGCTGCAGCCGCGTGGTGGCGCGTGATCGCCTGATCGACGACGGCGCGAATCACTGCGGGCCCGTGGTGCCAGGCCGCGTACTGCACGGTGCCCACACGCAGGTGACTGGCGGCAACGCGCACGGCGAGTGCCCCGCGCTCGGGGGTCACGCCACGTCGAGGACGGATCCGCTCACCGGTGGTGAGCACCGCGAGGATGCGGGAGGTGGGTACGCGCAGGGCGTGCAGGGACTCGCCGATCACGAGCTCGCGCAGCATCGGACCGAGCGGTGCTTTCCCATCGGAACCGGGCCGGGAGAACGGGGTGCGGCCGCAGCCCTTGAGGTGCAGGTCCTGACGTTGCCCGTGGGTGTCGATGAGCTCTCCCAGTAGCACGGCACGACCGTCGCCGAGCACGGGTGCGGGCTGCCCGAACTGGTGGCCGGCATAGGCCTGGGCGGTGGTGAACGCCGTGGCTGATGCGGAAGCGTCGGTGGCGTCTGCTGACACTGCGGCGCCGCGTTCTACGGGGCGAGGTTCTGCAGAGGAGCGTTCCGGCTCCCGCTGGGGATCCAGCGGGCGGCCGTCGGCGTCGAGCTGCCCGGTGAGCAGGGCGATACCTGCGGGGCTGTGCAGCCAGTCCACGTCGAGACCGAGCTCCTGGGCGAGCTGCTCGTTCAGCTGCACGATCTGCGGCTGCGGCGGCCGATCAGCGTGGTGGGGTGTGGACAGCTCAGGGACGGCTGCCGCATAGGTGCGCTGCAGGGGTGGGGTGCTCACGCCCCCACTGTGGCATGTGGGCGCCTTGCCGCGCGTGCATGGCCCGGTTCATGCCGGGCCGGCGCGATGCACCGCGGGATCACCATTCGTAGCGCAGGTCCCGGGTGGGGCCGACGGACGGGATATCGGTGCGCTCCCCCACGGGATGGGCCGGGTCCCAGCTGCCGACGCGCACGCCCAGCAGGTCCAGCAGCAGCGGCGCCACCTGTTCGGCGCGCAGCGGGCCGCGGTCTGCCACGGCGTCACGTGCCCATCCGTCGGCCCTGTCCGGGCCCACCCGATGCAGCACCAGGAAGGAACGGCGCACGTCGACCTCGTCATCACCGTGGCCGCCCTCGGGTTTGTGCCCGTGATCGGTGGTCACCGCGATCAGCCATTCCTCACCGAGCTGCTCGTAGCGCTCGGACACGGCTTTGACCAGGCGACGCACATGCTCGTCGGCCGTGCTGATCGCCTCGCGGTAGTGCGGGGAGGCGGCACCGTGATCATGCCCGGCTTCGTCGACACCCCCGATGTACACGAAGGCGGCATCAGGGCCCTCATGGTTCAGCACCCAGGTGGCGTGAGCGGTCACGCGTCGATCGGCCGCGGCGACACCGTCGGTGGTGTCGGGAGCGTGGAAGATCTGGTGCTGGCCACCCACCTGCTGGTCGGGGCGCTGCTGGATCGCAGGACCCGGGCCACCCGGATCCACGAGCGCATCCCAGGACGCCGCCGCGTACGTGCGGGCCTGCGGGTTCG
This sequence comes from Brachybacterium timonense, assembly GCF_900258505.1. Lineage (GTDB taxonomy): Bacteria > Actinomycetota > Actinomycetes > Actinomycetales > Dermabacteraceae > Brachybacterium > Brachybacterium timonense. The sequence continues at coordinate 223,046 of NZ_LT984895.1, read as the reverse complement.
CCGCCCAGATACGGGTGAGCAGATCGGGTGTGCGGGCCAGGCGGTGGCCCACGAATTCGTTCCACCACACGTTGTTCTGCTCGTGACCGGTGCCGGTGAGCAGAGCGGACCAGCCGGGACCCGAATCGGTGGGTGGGGTCATCCACACCGGCAGGATCGCGCCGCCCCGCCACAGCCGCTCCAGGGTCGGGGCCGCAGGCTGGTCCGTCGGCTCAGGCATGTCCGGTGCATCCTCGGGGCGCGGGCCCGCAGCGAACCGGGGGTCAGCGGGGTGGTCAGGCTCAGCGAATCCCGGATGGGCCGTCATCGCGGCGGGCACGGCGATGTCCAGGCGCACACCGTCCAGGCCGATCAGCAGTAGTTTCATGCGGGAACCTCCGGTCGCCAGCGCAGGGTGAGAATCTGGAAAGGACACAGCTCGAGATCGACGACGGTGATCGGTCCACGTGTTGCCGCCGACGGGGCGGCCGGAGCGTCTGGGTTCATCTCGACGGCTGTCTGGGTCGGCTCAGGCAGGTTGATCAGCGGGTCGGTGACCTGCTCTTCGAGCGGGTCGACCTCGCGGATCCACTGCGCCCCGCCGTGCAGGTGCAGTCGGGCGTTCGAGGTGCCACCGGTCGTCTCATACAGGCGGGCCACGAGATCGCCACTGCCGTCATGGGCCGGGAGCACCGCCTCGAGGGTGATGCCGTGACCGTCCAGGCTCAGCACGGACGTGGGCTGCGCCGGTGCCTGCTCGAGCAGGCGCAGCGGCAGGTTCAGCTCCTGTCCTGCACGGGTGGCCGCCTCAGGATCCGCATCCACGAGCAGGGAGTAGCTCAGGCGCCGACGGGACAGATCCGCACGCGGATCAGGCCAGTTCGGCCCGCGCATCAGGCTCAGCCGCAGTAGCGTTCCGGAGGTGGCAGCGGCGTTCTGCCCCGGCCACGGCAAGGCGTCGTAGCCGTAGGTGGAGTCGGTGATGAGGGCGGCGCCGCACCCCGGTTCGGCGGCAAGCACCCAGCGGTGCATGACGGTTTCGAAGCGGGCGAACTCCCAGCTGGTGTTCTCGTGCAGCGGCCTGGCCACGTGCCCGAACTGCGTTTCAGCCAGGGTCTCGCGGGCATGAATGGCCAGCGGGAACGCTGCTTTCAGCAGGGTCTCGCGCTCGCGCCAGTCGACGTCGATTCCGAAGTCCACGCGGCGTGAACCCGCATCGAGGGTGATCGTCTGGGTGGTCGGCGACGCGCCGAGCATCCGCTCGATGGTGATCACGGCGCGCCACGGCCCGCTCTCGGTGAGCTCGCAGCGGGTGGGGGTGCCCACCAGGTCGGGGCGGGCGTTGCCGCGGTAGTGGCGGTCCACATCCCAGGCGTCGAATTCGTTGGGCAGATCCTCGAACATCTGCAGCTGATTGGCGCTGGCCCCGGCGGGGATCAGCTCACGATCGCGCTGGAGGTCACGCACCGACGTCAGCGTGCCGTCCGAGCCCACGTGTACACGCACGAGGCCGTTGTCGAGCACGATCTGATCGCCGTCGGTGCCGCTGTGCACGGGAGTAAGGCCCTCGGGCTGCTGAGCAGGCAGGGCGCCCAGGAAGGAGCCGGGCACCTGCACAGGGCGGGGCTCGCCCTCGACCGTGACCACCGCGATCCGGTCATGGCCGGCCGGGTTCAGCACGCCGCGAGTCGTCGAATCCCCTAGCAGCTGCAGGCCCTCCTCGGCGAGCTCGTCGCAGGCCGCGAGGATCGCGGCATGGTCATCACGCGCCTCGCGATGGACCCAGGCGATCGAGGAGCCGGGCAGGATGTCGTGGAACTGCAGCAGCAGGGTGCGCTGCCACAGACGGTCCAGCCGCTCCTGGTCCAGCGTGCCCCGTCCACGGGCCGTGACCATCGCCCATACCAGCTCGACGGTGCGCAGGGCATGCTCACAGGCACGGTTGCCCTGTTTCATCTCCAGCTGTGAGGTGAAGATCCCGCGGTGGAACTCGAGGTACAGCTCGCCGCGGTACGTCGGGGCGAGCGCACCGTAGTCCTCGCGGGCGGCGTCGAAGAACCCGTCGGGGTCGCCGGGCGTGATGTGTGCGGAGCCTTCGAGGTCGCGGCGTCGGCGTGCACGTTCGACCATGGTGGCGGTGGGTCCGCCGCCGCCATCGCCATAGCCGTAGGGGATCACCTGGTGGCCGGTGCGGGCCTTGTCGCGGTGGCCGCGCTCCGCTGTCGCGATCTCATCGGCGGTGAGCATGGAGTCGTAGCAGTCCACGGGCGGATAGTGGGCTAGCAGTCGACTGCCGTCGATCCCTTCCCACCAGAATGTGGTGTGCGGGTAGCGGTTCGTCTTCGACCAGGAGATCTTCTGGGTGAGGAAGTACTCCAGCCCCAGTTGCACAGCGATCTGCGGCAGCGCAGCCGAGTACCCGAAGGAGTCCGGCAACCACAGGGTGCGTGAGCGCACACCGAACTCGTCACGGAAGAAACGGATGCCCTGGGTGAACTGGCGGATCATCGCCTCACCGCCGGGCATCGTGGCATCGGATTCCACCCACATGCCGCCGGAGGGATGCCAGCGACCCTCCGCGATGCGCTGGCGCACCCGCTCGTACACATCGGGCCGGGACGCCTTCAGCCACGCGTACTGCTGAGCGCTTGTGGCGGTGAACGTGAACTCGGGGTACTCCTCCATCAGTACGTCGACGTTCGCGAAGGTGCGGGCCACCTTCCGGATCGTCTCCCGCACCGGCCACAGCCAGGCGGAGTCGATGTGCGCATGCCCGATCGCGGTGATCTGCTGTGCGGAGGCATCTGCGGGCGCCGCCAGCAGTGGTGCGAGCACGGCGCGCGCGGATGCGGCTGTTCCCGGCACATCGCGCAGGTCCAGGGCGTCGGCGGCGTCGTCGAGACCCACCAGAATGCGGGCCCGACGGGTCGAATCGGCTGGTAGCTCGGGGGCGAGGCCGCGCAGCACGTCGATGTCGTGCCACAGACCCCACACCTCGTCGTCCCGTTCAACGATCCGGGCGGTGCGCAGTTCGTAGACAGGTTCGGGTCCGGCGGTGAGTCGGTCGCCCAGCTCGGTGGGGGTGGTCCCGCCGGCCATCATGTCTGGGTTGGCAGCCGCCTCGAGGTGAAAACGCAGGTCCTCGCCAGCTTCGGCCTGCAGGCGGTAGCGGCGGTTACGGGAGTTGATGGCCTTCAGCGCGGTGCCGTCGGCGGCATACAGCATGCCCTCGCACTGATTACCTGGCCAGTCGTCGACGAATCCGAGGTCTGCTTCCAGCAGCACGGGACCGCACCCGGACCCCTCCGGCATCATGCCCTCGAGGCGGAACCACCAGGTGGACCAGGCCCGGCCCCAGCGTTGCGGAAGCGTCACCGGCGTGTGCTCGGCCGCGAGCGCGTCGGCAACCGGCACGGGTTCACCATCACCGGGCACCTGCCACGCGGACACCGTGAGCGCGGCGAGCTCGCGGAAGGCCTCCGGAGCGATCCGCTCTCGCTGCAGACGGTCGATGCGGGCGAGGATGCGGGCTTCGTCGAGATGCACGACGCTCCTTCTCAGCGCAGGTAGGCGAGCTCCGGGAACTCCTGAATGGTGGCGTCCAGCAGCTGACGGGCCACGCCGACGCCGTCGATCAGCGGGTGCAGCGCAAGCGCTTCGATCGCGAGATCGCGTGACCCCTCGACCGCGGCACGGATCGTGGTGCGCTCGACGTGCTTGACCGTGGTGATCAGGCCACGGCCATGGTCGGGCACATCGGAGACGGGCAGGCGGTGCGGGCCGGAGGCATCGACCATGCAGGGCACCTCCACGACAGCGTCATCGGGCAGGGCGGCGATGGACCGCTCTCCCCCGCCGGAGCGGTTCGCGACGTTCAGGATCAGCTGGGCGGGGCGATCATGGGCGATGGCGTGCATGATCGCGAGGGCCACCTTGTCGTAGCCACCGGATTCAAGGTCCTCCTCGTCACGGTCCATACCGCCCGCGGCATCGCGGTTGGTGGCCATGTAGGTCTCCTCGCGGCTGCGGCGGGTCTGCTCCCACAGCTCGGCGGCCTGGCTCGGCTCCATCTCGCCAGCGCGGACATAGAAGTCGCGCTGCTGCTGCTCGAGGAACACGCCTCGGGTGGCTTCCGCAGCGTCGTCGGCGGCTACGGTCTCGCGCGCGTAGTAGTAGTAGTGCAGGTACTCATTGGGCACGCAGCCCAGGGTCTGCAGCCAGGGGGCGCCGAAGAGACGGCCCTCTTCGAAGCGCTCGAGCAGGTCCGGCCGGGCCAGCAGCTGGGGCAGCACATCGGTGCCGTCCACGTCGATGCCGCGCAGCCAGCCCAGGTGGTTCAGGCCTGCATAGTCCAGGCGGACGTCTCCGCTGCCGGTGCCCACATCCGCAGTGGTGCCTGCGGGCACCAGCCCGTCGGACTCCAGTGCCGTCAGGGCGCGGCGGGCCAGCCCGATCGGGGAGTCGCAGATGCCGATCACGCGATCGCCCAGGATGGCGGAGGTGGCCTCGGTGATCATGCCGGCGGGGTTGGTGAAGTTGATCAGCCAGGCGTCGGGGTTGGCGTCGCGCAGCCGCGTGGCCAGGTCGAGGGCCACGGGGATGCCGCGCAGCGCGTAGCTGATGCCGCCGAAACCGGTGGTCTCCTGGCCCAGCACGCCCAGGCGGTGGGCGATCTGTTCATCGCGGGCACGACCGGCAGTGCCGCCCACGCGGATCGCGGAGAACACGAAGTCGGCGCTGCGTGCCGCATCTTCGAGCGTCTCGCACAGCACGACCTCGGGTGCTTCGGGATCTCCGTCGGCCATGGCGGCGAGGACCTTCTGCATCGCGGCCAGACGCCGCGGATCCTCGTCATGCAGGCGCAGCTGCGTGATGCGGCCTTCCGAGCGGTCACGCAGCAGGGTCCGGTACACGAGGGGTACGCGGAATCCGCCGCCGCCCAGCAGTGCGAGCTTCATGTGTGGAGCACCTCCGTGGATGAGGACTCCACTGCGGAGCCCAAGTGAGCGTGGATCGAGGATGCGTCGAGGTCGGTGACCAGGTGATCGACGTGTGCGAGGCTGCCGGCGGTGAAGGCGCCAGTGCCGGGGAACTTGTCGGCTGCGGCCAGCAGTGCGGTGGAGCCGGCCACGCGCAAGGTGGCCTGCTTGACGGCGGCCTGGCGTGTGTCGGTATCGCGGATCAACCCGCGGTCGCTCACGCCGGCGCAGCCCAGGAAGGCGCGGTCAATCTGCAGTGCGCTGAGCGAGTCGGCCACGTGGCTGCCGTGGGTGCAGCGGTATTCGCTGTTGTACTCGCCGCCCAAGAGAACGAGGTCGATGCCGTCATCCTCCCCGAGCAGGTCCACCACGCCGAGCGATGCGGTCACGACGGTGAGGTGACGACGCTGCAGAGCGCGTGCAAGTTCGTAGGCGGTGGTGCCAATGTCGATGAACACGGTTTCGCCGTCGGCCACGAGCTGTGCGGCACGGGCCGCGATCTGGCGCTTGGCCTCCTGATTGCGCTCGAGGACCTGGGCGAACGGTTCATCTGGCCGCTCCGTGTCGCGGGCGCCCAGCGAATCGGGGCCGACGGCGTCGGCGCGGCCCACGGTCGCACCTGCCGGCAGCCGGGCACCGCCGAAAACACGCTCGATCCGGCCCTGGGAGGCGAGGGTGTCGAGGTCCCGGCGAACGGTGACGAGTGAGACGCCGAGCTCATCGGCCAACTGCTGCGTGGACACGACGGACCGTTCGGCGAGCAATTGCTCGACGGCGCGGAAGCGTGCGGCACGGATCACGTCACCAGCCTAGTCCGCCTCCCCAGCACGAAGCAACATTCACGATCATTGGCGATCATCCTAATGGGAAACGAGTCCTCAATCCCCGCCCGCGGACTCGATTTCCCTCCCACAACATCCATTCTTGACCTTTTACGATCATCCGCGCACACTGAGTGCTGCACGCATCGCCGCACCGCACGCGCGCCTCGCGGGATCGGAGGATCCATGGACACCGCCGCCACTCGGCAGAGCACCCCGCTGCCCACGGGCGCGCTGGATCTCCTGGCCGTCGGCGAACTGTTCCTCGACGTGCTGTACGGCCCCCTGCCCTCTGCCCCTGCACTGGGCCAGGAGATTTTCACCGGCCGCGTTGACCTGGTGCCCGGCGGCATCGCCAACTTCGCCCTCGCCGCAGCCGCACTGGGTGCCCGCGCGGGCGTGAGCGCACACACAGGCACGGGGCCAGCTGCCGACCTCGCCGCCACGATTCTGACCGCGCGCGGCGTGGATACCCGCGGACTGATCGCCGCACCCGATCACGACCTGCAGATCACCGCAGCCCTGGCCTATGACGGCGAGCGCGCGCTGGTTACCGGCGGGACCGCCCCCCATGAACAGATTCAGCCCGATCTCGACACGCTGCCGGCACGCGCTATCGCCGTACACATCGGCCTGGCGGATATGCCCTGGCTGGAACGCGCCCATAACGCAGGATCCCGGATCTTCGCCGACGTCGGCTGGGATCCAACTGAGCAGTGGGACCGGGCTGTCCTGCGCCATCTCTCCTGCTGCTACGGCTTCCTACCTAATGCCGTGGAGGCTATGGCTTATACCCGCACAGACACCCCGCTACAGGCAGCTCGGGAACTCTCCACGATCGTTCCCCTGACTGTTGTGACCTGTGGCGGAGACGGTCTGATCGGTATCGATGCCGCCGCGGGCACCGAGATCACACTGCCGGCACAGGACCTGGGCCCCGTGGATCCAACCGGCGCGGGAGACACCTTCGGTGCCGCCCTGATCACCCTGCTGGGCCACGGTCTTGACTTGCGCGATGCGCTTGAGGCCGCCGCCCTGGCCGCGACCGGGCGAGCCGCCGCCGTCCACGGCCCGGGCCGCACCCCCACGCTTCCCCAGCTCGCCACGCTTGCACGCACGCACGGTCTGGTCTGCGCAGAGCCGCTCTCCGCACTGGCCCAGGCCCCCTCACCGTCCACCTCTGACTGATCCTTCGCCCCCACTCACTCCACACCCCGGAGGAACCCCCATGAAATACACACTGTCCCGTCGGTCTGCCCTCGGGCTCGGCGCTGTCGCCGGTTCCCTGGCATTCCTCTCCGCCTGCTCGACCGGCTCCGGAAACTCCGGCGGCTCAGGTGGCGGTGGCAAGGGCCTCGCCCTGTGGTACTGGCCCGAAGGCTTCGACGACGCGATCGTCGAGGACGTCAAGAAGGCATTCCCTGATGCCAACTTCAGCCAGGTGATCCAGGGTGGCGACTTCAAGCAGAAGCTGCAGACCACCCTCCAGGCTGGCTCCGGCCTGCCCGCCCTGACCGGCATCAAGGGCGAGGACATCGCGCATTTCGCCACCGTCCCCGAGTTCTTCGTGGACCTCAACGACCTGGGGGCTGCCGACCACAAGAGCAAGTACGTCGACTGGAAGTGGGACCAAGCCACCACCACTGACGGCAAGCAGCTGGGCATCCCGATCGACATCGGCCCCACCGCGCTCTTCTACCGCTTCGACACCTTCGAGCAGCATGGCCTGCCAGCGGACCCCGACGAGGTGAGCAAGGAGCTGACCACCTGGGACGCCTACATCGAGTACGGCAAGAAGCTCCAGGCCGGTGACCCCGAGATCTTCATGGTCCGCAACCTCGCGGGCGTTTTCGGCATCATTCAGCGCCAGTCCGGGCAGGGCTTCATCGACGAGGACAAGAACTTCATCGGCTCGGGCGAGCATGTCCGCAACGCCTGGGACACCGTCGTGAAGATGCAGAAGGCCGGTATCAACGCCGCCCTGCAGTCCCAGACGCCCGACTCTGCTGCCGCCGTCTCCGCCGGCAAACTGCCTGCGGATCCGGGCGCCTCCTGGCATCTGGCGGACCTCATGGTGGACGCCCCGGACACCTCCGGCAAGTGGCACGTTGCCACCCACCCCGGCGACGCCACCAACCAGGGCGGCTCCTTCCTGGGCATCCCCGCCAAGGGTGAGAACCACGAAGAGGCCTTCAAGATCATCCTGCAGATCCTCAACGGGGAGAACCAGGCTGTGGAGTTCGTCCACTCCGGGAACTTCCCCGCGAATCTCGAGGCGCAGAAAGATGATCGCGTCACCGGTGAGGTCGAGTTCCTGGGCAATCAGAGGGCCGGTGAGGTCTTCGCCACCGCCGGTGAGCATGTCCGCCCAATCTTCGAGGATCCGATGGACGGCACCATCTCCGCCCCGTTTGCCGCCGAACTCGAGCTGGTCGAGGCCAGCGGCAAGGATCCCGAGCAGGCCTGGAGCGACGCCGTCAAGGAGGCTGAGCGACTGGCGAAGCAGAACGGCATCACGGTGGCCTGACGATGTCCGCAGTCGGTCAGCAACACGGGACTGCCGCCCCCGCCGCCTCAGCGGCAGCGCGGGGCGGCGGTCGCCGCCGAGTCGAGCCGGGGCTGATCCGGCTGTCGGGCCGTCGCGCCCTCCGCCCCTATGCGGCGCTCGCGCCCTACTTCATCCTGTTCGGCGTCTTCAGCCTCATGCCGATCGCGTTCACCATGTTCTTGGCGTTCACGAACTGGCGTGGCATCGGTGATTTCCAGATCATCGGCCTGGAGAACTTCCGGTACCTCATCGAGGATCCGCTGTTCTGGAAGTCCTTCACGAACACGCTCATCCTGTGGGCGATGTCCACGATCCCGTGCCTTACCTTGGCCACGATCGTGGCGCTCATGCTGAACAGCACGGTGCGCTTTTCCACCACCTATCGGGTGGCCTACCTGGTCCCGAACATCACGTCGCTGGTCGCGATGGGCATCCTGTTCGGATCGATCTTCTCCTCGAACTTCGGCATCGCGAACGCGCTGCTGAACGTCGTGGGACTGGACTCGGTGCGCTGGCTGCAATCCGAGTGGGGCATCAAGGTGGCCATCGCATCGCTGTCCACCTGGAGCTTCGTGGGCTACAACGCCCTGATCATCCTGGCGGGTCTGCAGGCCATCGATAAGCAGGTGTACGAAGCTGCGCAGATCGACGGGGCGGGGCCCTTCCGCACGTTCTTCTCCATCACCCTGCCGCTGCTGCGCCCGATCATCTTGTTCATCACCGTGATGTCCACGATCGGGTCGCTGCAGAGCTTCACCGAGTCTCAGGTGATGACCTCGTCCCACGGCGGTGGCGCATCCAGCGCCGGCGGCGTCGGGAACTCGGGTCTGACCATGGTGCTGTACTTCTATTCAGTGGCCTTCCAGGAGAACCGCTACGGCTACGGCGCGACGATCGCCTGGGGCGTGATGTTCTTCGTGATCCTCTTCTCGATCATCAACTGGGGCGTTATGAGGGAGCGGAAGCGATGACCACCACCCACGCCACCTCACGAAAGAGCGTTGTCCTGCAGGGCGAACGTCATCGCACGCCCCTGCGGCACCGCATCCCCCGGGTTATCCGTCATCTGCTGCTGATCATCGGGGCGCTTATCTCCGCGTTCCCGTTCTACTGGATGTTCATCCTGTCGACCCACCGCTCAGCAGCGATCTACGAGTTCCCGCCACCGCTGCTTCCCGGCGACCGGTTCATGGAGAACTTCCGGACCGTCATGGACACGGTCAACGTGTTCGCCGCGATGGGGAACACGTTCTTCGTGGCCACGTCCGTGATGGTCCTGGTGCTGCTGATCGACTCGCTGGCAGCATTCGCCTTCGCGAAGTTCGACTTCCCTGGCAAGAACGTGCTGTTCACCATCGTGATGGCCACGTTCATGCTGCCCGCCCAGCTGGCCACCATCCCGCAGTTCCTGCTGATGACGAAACTGGGCTGGGTGGGTGAGCTGCAGGCCGTGATCGTGCCGTCGTTGGCCGGTGCCTTCGGCATCTTCTGGCTGCGTCAGTACTTCCAGAACTCGGTACAGACTGAGCTGCTGGAGGCCGCAACCCTCGACGGCTGCGGTTTCTTCCGCCAGTACTGGCACGTGGCACTGCCGTCGGCCCGACCGGCTCTGGCCTTCCTGGGGATCTTCTCGTTCATCGGCGCGTGGAATGACTTCATGTGGCCGTTGATCGTGCTGAATAACCCCGACCGGCTCACGCTGCAGGTGGTGCTGTCGCAGCTGCAGACGGCGCACGGCCAGGACTACGGCATGCTCATGATGAGCGCGCTGATCGCGGTGGTGCCTCTGCTGATCGTCTTCGCCCTCGGCGCGAAGCAGTTCATCGCGGGCATCACAGATGGTGCGCTGAAGTAAGCACTCCATGCCCGGCACGCTCGCCCCGTTCGGCTCCCTCACAGGACCGGGCGGGGCGCGCCTGTACGTCAGCACTGCAGGAAATCGGCGACGCGCGCGATGTACCCCTCGCGATCGGTGAAATAGGCGCCGCAGTGGTCCACGCCCGGGAGCTCCCACACCTCGGCCTGCGGGGCGGCTGCAGCGAGATCGTGCAGGTGGCTGACGGGAACCACGCTGTCCCGATCGCCGTGGATCAGCAGCAACGGCCGCGGTGGTATTCGGTCCACGACGTCCACCGGCCGCACCTGGTCGAAGGCGTAACCGTAGCGCCGCTGCGTCACCGCATCGGTGAGCGAAACCAATGGACCCACCGGAAGACCTCGTGCATGCGAGGCAGCAGCCGCGGTGATCACTCCACGCATGTCCGCGAAGGACGAGTCCGCCACCACCGTGGCAACGCGCTCGTCGGTTGCGGCGACCATCAGGGCAACCGCCGCACCCATGGAGTAGCCGACCACGCTGATCTCATCATCGGGGCGTTCGCGATGCACATAGTCGATCGCGGCGCGCAGGTCCTGCTGCTCGTACCACGCCAGCGACTGCGGACCATCGCCACAGCCGGCCGACCCGCGAAAGCCCAGCAGCAGCGCGTTCATCCCGTGACGCATGAGTCCGGGACCGATGCCGAGCAACTGGGCACGTGACCCACGGTGCCCATGGCACAGGATCACAGTGCGTGTCGCTCCAGGCGACGGCATCCACCAGGCGGCAAGACGAGACCCGTCGGCCGCTGTGAGAGCCAGCTCATGCTGAGGGACCCGCACCTCGAAGGGCGTGAAGTCGAACGCAAGAGCGGGGTGGAACGGACCGCTGATGGCTCGCGCCGCGACATGGGCGATCGTCAGCGCTGCTGCACCCGCAACCGCTCCAGCTCCTGCCACGCCCACGGCGGCTCGGGCAGATGGGCATCGGGTCCTTGCAGCATCACGGGCAGATCGGGGCACGGCGGATCGGCGCGGGAACATGTCGCCATCGTAGGACCGCAGTAGGGTCATGGCATGAGTGAACGCACCACGTACCTGCTGGTCGACGGGGAGAACATCGACGCCACCCTGGGCGGGTCAGTGCTGGGTCGTAAGCCCCATCCGGAGGAGCGGCCACGGTGGCCCAAGCTGCTGGAGATGGCGCAGAGCCGCTGGCAGCAGCCGACGAAGGGCCTGTTCTTCCTGGCCGTCGAGGACTCCTTGCCGGTGGGGTTCGTGCAGGCGTTGCTGGCGATGGACTATCGGCCGATCCCGCTGCGCGGAAGCGGCAAGGTGGTCGACATCGCGATCCAGCGCACCGCCGAAGCTCTGATCGAACGCGCTGACGACGTCATGCTCGTCAGCCACGACGCGGACTTCGCGCCGCAGATGCGGGCCCTGGCGGAAGATCCGACGCGTCGCGTCGCGCTGGTGGGGTTCCAGGAGTTCTTCGCCACCGAGCTGCGGGCGGTGCCCGGCATTGAGATGTTCGACCTCGAGCACGATGCCGGTGCGTTCATGAAGGCGCTGCCGCGCGTGCGAATCATCGACATCGACGCCTTCGACCCGTACGAGTTCCTCTGAGTAAAGGCCGACGGATCAGTCGCATAGCTACAAGGACACAGGGCGGGGCCCGCGTGTGAATCATGGCGGGCCGCCGCGAGTGCCTGCCCTGAACGCCTCGCTACGCCCGGCAACGATTCCCTGCCGTCGCGACCCCTGACATGGTTCAGCCCCTCACCTGACCGGTATCACCGTAGGTGAGGGGCTGAATCCTCGGGTGCGCGAGGGGGGAGTTGAACCCCCACGCCCTCACGGGCACACGGACCTGAACCGTGCGCGTCTGCCTATTCCGCCACTCGCGCATGCTTTCGACACCGGGATTGATCACCGAGATCGAAGGCTCCGCAAGCCTACCGCGCCTCGCACCGCCTGCCCAACTCAGAACAGTGCGACCTTGCGCACAGAGGGGTCGGCGAGATACTCACGGATCCTGCATCAGAGATCCCCACCGGGGGCGAGCAACTCTCACCCCCGGGGGTGATGGATGGAGAGTTCCCCCGGCATATGCCAGTCGCCGCAGCGGCCCATCACCCCCGGGATGATGGGCCTATCAACCGCGGAAAGCGGCTGTGACCACCAGCACCGGAGTCTCATCCATATCGGTTGCGCTCGCCACGCGGAACACCGCCGAGTTCGTGCCCTGGATGGTGCCGGAACAGCTCGCCGCGGTGTACTCGTACTCGTCACCTGCGGGCAAAGGACCGATGCCGCCACGGCACTCAAGCACCTCGTACTCGGGCGCGCCACCTGCATTCGGGAAGCTCTGGTTGACCCGCTCCACCATGTCAGCGTCGCGCGCGCCCTTCTCGGCATCCCCCGAATCGGGTACAACGAACGTACGAGCCTGCTCGGAATGGGCCTCCTGCAGCATGGTCTGCGGAAGCGGACCCGTGGACGCGAGGAGGGACGACGAGGCCTCGTCAACATTCACCGCGACAACGGAGAACTCGGTCTCCTCAGTGGACGTGGAACACGTGACGGTCTTCTCGGATCCGATCTCGAGATCGTCCGTGCAGTTGATGTCACCATCCGTGATCTCGGCAGCGAGCAGCTCCGTGAGCTGGTCACCCGTGACCGTCTCCCCCTCGCCCGAGGCGAACTCCACCAGAGCCACCGTTCCCGGGCCATAACCGTCGTAGCTCAGCGGTTCGAGATCGCTGCCACCGGATCCTGCCTGGTCCTCGCCCTCATCGGTGGAGTCTTCATCACCGGAGCCACTCGTACCGCCTTGGTCCGAGCCGCCCGGATCGTTAGTGCCCGAATCATCCTGATCCGCCTGATCGGCGCCGCCATCCGACGTGTCCGGCTCCGCAACAGCCGGCTGCTCCTGCGCCGGTTCGTCGGCAGCCCGGTCGTCGGCTCCACCGAGCGCACCGCATCCGGCGAGCGTCACGCTGAGCGCGGCCGCGGCCACGAACAGACTCCGTCGGCGCTGTGCGCCGTGCATGCGTGCGGTTCCCACGGCGGTCCCCCTCTCGAGCCGTCCCGCGGCTCCTCGATGGCATGTGCCGGTGACGCTAGCAGTTCTGGGCACCAGTCTGGCAATGCCTGCGGATGGGGACCAGTCCCCATCACCTGGGTTGCTCCTGGTCAGGAGCGTGCAGTCAGATCAAGGGGTGGATACGCGACGGGCCTGTCAACTCCGGCCGAGCTGCTGCCGCTCGTAGTCCTCGACGGCGTCCTTGGCCTCCTTGAGACCAGCACCGGTGCTTTCCCGGTACGCCTTGATGGCACTGATCCTCCGGCCTGCCCGCAGATGGTCCTCGACCTCGTCGGTGATGCCGGGGGTTGCGGTTGCCAGCATGCGCTCCAGCTCAGACTGACTGACCCCTGCGCGGGCAGCGAGCTCCTCTGCGACTGCCCGCAGGGCGCGCACCTGTGTGCGTAGAGCCTGGATTTCCTGGGACGTCCGATTCCACGGGAACATGGACTCATTATAGGTTTCCCGCAACACGGAAGCCCCCGTCCCGGTGGACCGGGACGGGGGCTTCGTGCTGTGGTGAAGAGCGTCAGGCCCTGGCCGAACCCTTCGCGGCGACAACCTGGATCAGCAGGGTCGCGAAGACGTCCTCGTGCAGGCGCACGGTCGCCTTGTGCTCACCGAGCGCCTTGATGGCGGTGGGGAACTCGACGGAGCGGCGGTCGATCTGCTTGTCGAACTGCTCTGCCACGGCATCGGCGACCTCCTTGGAGGTCACGGCGCCGAACAGACGGCCGTTCTCACCGGCGCGCTCCGACACAACGATCGGCTTCGCCTCGAGCGCGGCCTTCAGGGCCTGCGCGTCCTCGAGGTTCGCGATCGCACGCTTACCGCGGGCGGCGCGGATCTGGTCAATCTGACGCTGTGCACCGCTGGTCCACGGGGTCGCCAGACCGCGCGGCAGCAGGTAGTTACGAGCGTAGCCGTCCTTGACGTCGACGACGTCGCCGGCGGCACCCAGACGGGAGACCTCATGCGTGAGGATGAGCTTCGTGGTCATGATGAACTCTGTCCCTTCCTCGCTCAGCGACCGGAGGTCGAGTACGGCAGCAGGGCGATCTCACGGGCGTTCTTCACGGCCTTCGCGATCTTCCGCTGCTCCTGGACGCTCACGCCGGTGACGCGACGCGCACGGATCTTGCCGCGGTCAGAGATGAACTTGCGCAGGAGAGCGGCGTCCTTGTAGTCGACCGTCTCCAGTCCCGCGGCCTTCAGCGGGTTCTGCTTCTTCTTCGGCTTGCGAAGAACAGGCTTGGCCATCGTGGTGCTCCTTCTTTCTACGGGAGCCCGGGCATGCACCCGGGATGGGGGTGGTTCTGCATGGTGTGCGGCACGGGGTGCCGCAAGCATGGCCGACGGGCTCTGCAGCCCAGGCGGTCATACCGGTGATCCGTCGATCAGAACGGCGGATCGTCGTAGGCGTTCTGCTGGCCGCCGCCGGCCCACGGGTCGGCGCTCGCTCCCTGCGGAGCCGCACCGTAGCCGCCCTGGCCACCGCCGTAACCGCCCTGGCCACCCTGGTTGCCGAAGCCACCCTGGTTCTGGCCGCCGCGCTGACCGCCGAAGCCGCCTCCGCCGCCACGCTGGACCTTGGTGGGCTTGGCCGTGGCGTACCGCAGCGAGGGACCGATCTCGTCAACGTCCATCTCGATCACGGTGCGGTTCTGGCCCTCACGGTCCTGGAAGGACCGCTGCTTGAGGCGGCCCTGGGCCACCACGCGGGTGCCCTTCTCCAGCGACTCGGCCACGTTCTCCGCAGCGTCGCGCCAGATTGAGCAGCGCAGGAAGAGGGCTTCTCCGTCCTTCCACTCGCCGGACTGGCGGTCGAAGGTGCGGGGAGTTGAGGCGATGGTGAAGGACGCCACTGCCACGCCGGACTGCGTGAAACGCAGCTCGGGATCGGCGGTGAGGTTCCCGACCACGGTGATGACGGTGTCGTTCGCCATGAGTGCTCCTTAGCTCAGGGGCCCGACGGGCGGCCCGTCGGACGTTCGCGTCTGATCATGTCAGTGGACACCGACGAACGGTTCCATTGCTGACGATCGATCGCTCAGATGCCGTTCCGGATCACTTCTCGTCGATGCGCATCAGCTTGGTGCGCATCACGGACTCGTTCAGGCCCAGCTGGCGATCCAGCTCCTGAGCGGTCTCCGGCTTCGCGGTGAAGGTGAGGACGATGTAGATGCCCTCGGACTTCTTGTCGATCTCGTAGGCGAACTTCCGCTTGCCCCAGACGTCCACGTTGTCGACGTTGCCGCCCTCCTTGGGGACAACCTGGATCAGCTTCTCGAAAGTGCTGCTCACAGTCCGCTCGTCCACGGACGGATCGAGGATGACGACCATCTCGTACGTGCGCATGTTCTGGTACCCACCTCCTGTGGTCTTCACGGCCGCGGTCCTTCCGCGGCAGGAGGGTTCATGCCATCCATCCCGGCGCCGGTGGCGCAGGCACGGACCGACTCAGCGTACTCGCCAGCACCGGCGTGGACCAGAGCACCGCAGCGCATGCGCCCCGGATCACACGGGGGCTATCCGTTCGTCCTCGGCGCGGCGTCAGAGCCCTTCCTGCCGGTACCGCCGCCCTGCGGCGCCTCGGTCGGCGGCTGGGTGGGTTTCTTCTTCTCCCCTCCGGGTCCGCCGTTCTGGCCGCCCGCGCTGTCGCCGTCGCCCTGTTCCGGTTTCTTGCTCGGCTTCTTGCTCGGCTTCTGCGTCGGCTCCTTCGGGGTCTGCGACGGAGCCTTGCTCGGAGCTGATTCACTGGGCGTCGCCTCCTCAGAAGGAGGTGCCTGCTCACTGGGGGTGTCCTCAGACGGTTCCTCGGTTGGTGCATCCGTGTCGGCCGGCGGTTCAGTCGTCGGCCGCGACGGGCGCTTCTGCGAATCCTCGCTCGACTTCGGCGTGCTGACCCGACGCTGGTTGTCCAGTCGCACCTTCTCGGGGAAGTCCAGCTCCTCCTGCCCCTCCAGGGAACGAGCCATGATGTTGCCCCAGATCTCGGTGGGGAAGGTACTGCCGGTGATGTAGTCCTCTCCGCCGAACGGCGTCAGCGGCTCCTCGCCCTTCCCGTCGGCCGTCGGCTGGAACATTCCCACGGCCGTGACAAGCTGCGGCGTGAACCCCACGAACCATGCGGAGCGGAACGACTCCGATGTACCGGTCTTCCCGGCCACAGGCCGCCCATCCATGATCTTCTTCAGGTCGCGGGCGGAGCCGGTTGACGGCGGCCCCTGCAGTGCCACGGTGGCGTTGATCGCGACTTCCTCATCGAGGACGCGCTTCTCCGCGTTCTTGTGCTCGTAGGCAACGGTGTCCTTGCCCTGCGTCACCTTCTGCACGATGTACGCGGGGCGGTGAACGCCCTTGGTCGCGATCGACTGATACACCTCGGCCATCTCCAGCACCGTCGGCGACGCCGTGCCGAGCACATTGGGAGCCTCATCATCCAGGCCCGGAGTTTTCTCCGGCAGGCCCAGCTTGACCGCGGTCTCACGGGTTCGCGATGGACCGATCTCAAGGTTCGCCTCGGCATAAGCGGTGTTGATGGAACTCGCGGTGGCCTTCTCGAGCGAGACACGACCGTACGAGGTGTCGTTGAAGTTCTTCACCGTCCACCCGCCGCGGAACGACGCGGGAGAATTCCCGTCCCATCGCGAGCTCAGCGGATAGCCGTCCTCCAGCAGAGCGATCAGCGTGAACGTCTTGAAGATCGACCCGGCCTGCATCCGCGACTCGGTGGCGTCGTTGTAGGACTGGCTGACGTAATCAGGGCCCCCATACATGGCGCGGATCGCACCCGTGGCCGGGTCCAGCGTCACCGTGCCGACACGGTTGCGTTCAGGTCGCTTGCCCAGCGCATTGATCGTCTCGACCGTGTTGTTCTGGATCGCCGGATCGATCGTGGAGACGATCGTGTAGCCGCCGGTGTTGATCTGGTCTTCGGTCAGACCGTTCTTCAACAGCTCGTCGTGAACGGCCTTGAGCAGGTACCCGTTCGTGCCGCCGTACAGATTGGTCTTCTTCGGCTCAATGGTCTCCGGGAAGTCGAGCGCGTCGGCCTCCTGCGCGGTCAGCGTCTGCGTCTCATTGACCTGTCGCTCGATCACGCGGCTCCACAGCGTCGCGGCTTTCTCCGGGTTCTTCGCCGGGTCATAGGCCGACGGTCCGGGGATCACCGCCACCAGCAGCGCCGCCTCCGACTCATTGAGGTCCGCGGCATCTTTTCCGAAGTACGCCTGGGAGGCCTCCTGGATGCCGTACGCCCCACGGCCGAAGTAGATGGTGTTCAGGTAGCGGGTGAGGATCTCGTCCTTGGACAGCTCCTGGTCGATCTTCAGCGCCATCACCATCTCCTTCACCTTCCCCAGGTAGGAGGTGGTGGTACCGGTGTGGTAGCGCTCGACGTACTGCTGGGTGATGGTGGATCCGCCCTGACGCGCGCCGCCGGAGAGGTTGTTGATCAGCGCGCGGATGATGCCGCGCGGGGACACGCCGCGATTCTCATAGAACGACGAGTCCTCGCTGGCTACCACCGCGTCTTTGACGTGCTGGCTGATCTGGTCAGATTCCACGATGGTGCGGTCGAACTCGCTGAAGGCCCCCATCTCGGTCTTGCCGTCGGCGAAGTACACACGGGAGGTCTGGGCGGTGGCCACGGCGGCCTCCTCCGGCACCTCGGTGGTGTTGTACAACCACACGGCAGCGCCAACCCCGGCGATCACCATCAGTGCGGCGGCGGCGATGATCATCCGCCAGGAGGGCCACCAGCGCCACGGGTTGCGGGCGCCTGCGCGGGGATAGTTCAAGAAGTTCGTCGGCGCAGGCTTGCGGCCCTTCGCGGGAGTGCGGCCCTTCGCAGCCGCGCCGCGCGCGGCTCCCGTGCGGCCTGCTGCCGCGCCCGTCGTCGCACCAGCGCCGGCCTTCTTCGTGGTTCGGCTGCGGTGCTTCGTCTCGGAGGCGCGCCGACGGCCCGAATCGGCCGATCTCCGCACACCCGCGGCACGACGTGCACCGGCAGCGCGACGCGCACCCGCTCCTGAGGATCGGTTCGGGCGCGACGAGCCTGTGGAATCACTCACTGCTGCTGCTCCTGACGGATGAAGACGTCGGGCCGGTCGCTCCCATCCTGGGGGCTGCCGGCCGTTGACGACGGGCGATCCTACGATGCCCAGCTCACCAGTATGCGCATGGCTCCAGGCGTCGCGGAAGACGCGGCGGCGACCCTCACACAGTGTTCACGACTCCTGCACGGTGATCTCGCCCGCTGTGGCCCCCGCACGCGCGCCCGTGCGTCGGCTTGTCAGCCCTCGCGTTCCTGCCACCAGCGACGCAGCTCTGCCTCGGCCCGCTCCTCACCAAGCGGTCCGTGCTCCATGCGCAGGTCCAGCAGGAAACGGTAGGCCTCGCCCACGGCACGGCCCGGCGGGATCTGCAGCAGTTCCATGATCCGGTTGCCGTCCAGGTCGGGTCGGATCCGGTCAATCTCCTCCTGGGCGGCGAGCGCATCAATGCGCTCCTCGAGCTCGTCGTAGGCCTCCGCGAGCCGACGGGCCTTACGCCGGTTGCCAGTGGTCACGTCGGCGCGGGTAAGACGGTGCAGATGCTGCAGCAGATCACCGGCGTCGGTGACGTAGCGGCGCACGGCGGAGTCGGTCCAGGGGTCGTCGGCATAACCGTGGAACCGTAGATGCAGTTCGACCAGCCGCGCGACCTTCTTGGTGGTGTCCTTATCGAAGGTCAGGGCTTTCAGACGCTTCGCCGTCATTCGCGCTCCCACGGTCTCGTGGAAACGGAAGGTGACCACGCCACCGTCCTCGTAGCGGCGGGTGGCGGGCTTGCCCACGTCATGCATCAGCGCGGCCAGGCGAAGCACCAGGTCGGGCCGCTCACAGGGGCCGCCGGATCCGGCCGGGCTCTCCAGGTCGATGGCCTGCTCGAGCACGGTGAGGGAGTGCTCGTACACGTCTTTGTGCCGGTGGTGCTCATCGATGGTCAGACGCATGGCGGGCAGTTCAGGCAGCACCTGCTCGGCAAGGCCCAGGTCGGTCATCTGTTCCAGAGCGCGACGCGGCTGCGCGCCGAGGAGCAGCCGGGATAGCTCTTCCCGCACTCGCTCCGCTGACACGATGGCGATCCGCGGGGCGAGCTCGCCAATGGCGGCGGCTGTCGCAGGTTCGATGTCGAATCCGAGCTGGGAGACGAATCGGACGGCCCGCATCATGCGCAGCGGGTCATCGTCGAAGGACTGCTCAGGGGCCACGGGGGTGCGCAGGAGGTGGCGCGACAGATCGCCAAGCCCATCGAAGGGGTCCACGAGCTCCAGTGAGGGCAGTCGCACCGCCATCGCGTTGACGGTGAAGTCGCGGCGGGACAGGTCACCGTCGAGCGTGTCGCCGAAAGCGACTTGGGGGCGGCGACTGTCGGGGTCGTAGGAGTCGGTGCGGTAGGTGGTGATCTCCACCTTCACGCCGTTGCGCACCCCGCCCAGGGTGCCGAACTCGCGGCCCATGTCCCAGATCGCGCCGTCGTGCGTCCAGCCACGCAGGATCTGTTCGGTCTGCTCGGGGCGCGCGGAGGTGGTGAAGTCCAGGTCCGCGCTGGATCGTCCCAGCACGGCATCGCGCACAGGGCCGCCGACGAGGGCGAGCTCATGCCCGGCCTGTTCGAAACGTCTGCCCAGTTCGTGGATCTCCTCGGGCAGTGCAGCGAACATGGAGGCCGCGCGCGTACGGGCTACGGCCAGAGGGAGCGCCAGCGAGTCAGCGGCGGAGTCGGTCACGCGTAGTCCTGTCGATTAGTCCGCGTCGAACGCGGAGTCGGATGGTGAATGGGAACCGGCGGCGGTGTCGGGCGCATCGCACCCGCCGGGTCCTCAGCCCCTCTACGGTAGTCGCCACATACAGTGGCACCATGCCGTCGCCCTCGTCGCCCATGCGCCTACCGGTTGCGGCGCTGACGGCTCTGCTCACCGTGCTGCTGCTGGCGCCCGTACCGCTAGCGCCTGCGCTGCCCGCGGCCGATGCCCTGGTCTCGCCCGCCGCACCTGCCGCTGCGGATGATTCGAGTCTGGATCTCGTCTCGCTCACGCCGACCTCGCTGGATGAGAATGGCACGCTTGAAGCCGTGGTGGAGGTGACGAACACCTCGTCGACACCGATGCGCGAGCCCGCTCTCGAGCTGCGCACCCGCACCTCTCGTGTCACCGAGCGTGACGCCCTGCGCTCGTGGCAGGGTGACACCGACCCGGACACGCAGGGAGCCCCGATCGCCACGAGCGCGCCGCAGGGTGTCATCGCTCCCGGGAAGAGCGCGCGGCTGAGCGTGCGCGCATCGGCGCGTTCCCTCGGGTATTCGACTGAGCCGTACTACTGGGGCGCCCGACGCCTCTCGCTCACCCTCACCACTGCGGATGGACCGGTCGAGGCTCTGCGCACCTTCGTGGTGTGGCGTCCACGGGGTGCAGATCAGGTGATCAGCCAATCCGTGCTTCTGCCGGTGGCTGACCCGGAACCGGGCGTGACCAGCCTTGATGGACAGGAAGCGGCAGCGTCTACGGCATCCGGCTACCTGGGTAACCTGCGCACCGCTGCCCTGGATCCGCGCCTGGACTGGTGGCTGGACCCCTCCCTTGTGGACCCGCCTGCGATCAGCACACACTCCGACGAGAATCCACCGCCCACCCCCAGTGCCTCACCGTCGTCGGACACTGTGCCGGACTACGCGCCGGCACCCGCCATGCAGGAGTTCGCGGACGCGCTGCGCGGGGGCGTCGGGGACCGGACTGTCCTGGCGCGCCCGTACCTGGATGCAGATACGGTCGCTCTGGCGGATCCACAGTTCGCAGAGCTCCGCACGGCCGTCGCCGATGCGGGCGACCGTGCGTGGAAGGCATCCGGGATCACACCTCGCGCGAGCGCTCTGAGCATTCCCGGCCCCGCGGCGTCGGCGCAGGCGGTGCAGGCCGCTCAGGGCGCAGCACCCGATGCTGTCATCCTCCCGCCGGCATCCGTAGGCTCCACGACCGACACCTTCGCGACCCGCAGTTCCGTGGGTCGGCTGAGCAGGCCCGGCGGCGCAACCGCACTGCTCGCACCTGACCCGGGTTTGTCGACCGCGTTCGCGGCGCTGTCTACGGATTCCGATCCTGAACAGGTCCGGCAGCTTCTGCTGGCCGACACCGCGACCATCGCCGGACAGGACGTCGAGGCACCACGGCACCTCCTCATCGCACCGAGCCTGGGCCCGAACCTGAATGCGGATGCCATGTCGACGACCATGGACGCCTTCGACCAGGCGCCCTGGATCCGATCCGCCCGAACAGCTGATCTCCTGGATGCCGCCGACGGTCCGTTCGCGCAGACCACCTCTGACACGTCCCGCGGCCTGTACGCCGTGGGCGAGGTCACCGCCGAGGATGTGACGCCCACCCAACCGTCGGCCGACGGGGAGGCGGAGCGCCTCCGTCGCCCCGTTCCGCAGCCGCACCCGCAGCACTCTCTCCTCCGCGATGCCGCATCCGCCCAATCGCGCACCACAGCATTAGCGGAGGGAATGGAGGACGACGCGGAGCTGGATGCGCCGAGCGTCCACACGCTGGCCGCTCTCTCGCAGCGGTACACCGACGATCCGGATCGGGCCGCCACAATGCTGCGTGAGGCGCAGCAGGAGCTGGACCGGATGCTCTCGATGGTCACGGTGGAACCGGCATCGGGCTACAACCTGGTCTCGGACTCCTCCGGAGTGCCGATCACGCTCAACAACGGACTGGACACCGCGATCACGGTGCGTCCTCGGCTCCGTACTGACAGGCCGCTCGTGCGTATCTCCGAGCCGAAGCAGGTGACGATCCCAGCACGCGGTCAGGCTGAGGTGACCGTTCCCGTCGAGGCTGTCGCCAATGGGATGGTCACACTCGAGGTGGAGGTCACCACACCAAGCGGTCGTCACCTCAACGGCCCGGTATCCGCCCCCTTGACGGTGAACCCGGCGTGGGAGAACTGGACCACCATGGTGCTCGTGGTACTGATGACGGTGCTTGTGATCGTCGGCGTGCTGCGGGCGCGGCGCACCGGGTCACGCGCTCGTGCCCCCGGTGTGCTCACGCCCGAGGACCCTGTTGAGCTCGCCCGCACCGGCAGATCTCTGCCCGCCTCGTACCCAGATGCGGGATCCGCGGCACCGTCGGCCCCTCCAGCGCCACCCCCGAGCGGAGATGAGCCGTCAGGCGACCACTCCGACACCGCCCCTGCTACGCGCTCTGCGCGAGCCCGTCCTGACGAGGAGACCGAGTGACGTCCCAGCTGCGCGTGCAGCACGTTCCACGGCACCGCCGTGCCGGCCTGCCTCGTTCCGCACCCGCGGGCAGGTCCGGGCTGCTGCGCGCCAGCGCCCTGATGGCGGCCGGATCGATCATCTCCCGGATGCTCGGGTTCGTCCGCACGTTCCTGTTCGGCGCCATCCTGGCGGGCTCCGCGTCGAGCGCTGCCAATGCGTTCAGCGCCGCGAACACGCTGCCAAACACCGTGTGGATCCTTGTGGGCGGCGGCACACTGAATGCGATCCTGGTGCCAGCCATCGTGCGGGCGATCAAGCGCCCAGATCGCGGCCGGGACTACATTTCGAAGCTGATGACGCTCGTGGCCACGGCGTCGCTCGCGATCACCGCGCTGTGCATGGTGGCGGTGCCGCTGCTGATCATTCTCACCAGCGGGGTGCTGCCAGCAGAGACGTTCGCGCTGGCCGTGCAGCTGGGCCTGTGGATGATGCCGCAGATCTTCTTCTCCGCGCTCTACGTGATGTGCGGACAGCTGCTGAACGCCCACAACTCCTTCGGCCCGTACCAGTGGGCGCCCGTGCTGAACAATCTGGTTGCGATCGTGGGTGCCGGGATCTTCCTGGGCCTGTGGGGCACGGTGGGCGACCCCTCGCAGTGGACACCGGTGATGGTGATGGCGATGGCGGCCATCAACGTGGGTGGCTCCGCGGCACAGGTGCTGTTCCTGCTCATCTTCGTGCGGATGCTTGGTCTCCGTCTGCGCCCTGCCTGGGGTCTACGCGGTCTGGGACTCGGCAAGCTCAGCCGGATGGGGTTGTGGACCCTGGGCGTTCTCGCGCTCGGTCAGGTGGGCGTGTGGGCCACCCGATGGGCCACGGGTGGAGCTGTACAGATGGCCGAACAGCTGCGCGATCAACCGCAGGAGGCGGCGCACTATCCGGCCCTGCTTTCGATCGAGTGGGCCTATCTCGCGTTCATGCTGCCGCAGGGCATCATCGCGGTGTCGTTGGTCACTGCGGTGTTCCCGTCGATCTCCCGCAATGCCGCCGACGGCGAACACAGCAAGGCACTGGCTGGATACGCCCAGACGAATCGCCTGCTCGCCGTCCCGATGGTGCTGTGCACGGCAGTGTTCATCGCGCTGGCTGGCCCGATCATGTGGGTGATCGGCGGCGGTACCGGACGCACAGCCGCGGAGGCGAACAGCTGGGTCCTGGTCGGCTACATGCTGGGACTCCTACCATTCGCCGCGCTGTACCTGGTCAAAAGGGTTTTCTACGCGTACGAGGATGCGCGCACGCCATTCATCCTGCAGATTCCGAACACAGCTGTGGGTGTGGTGGCCATGCCGATCATCCTCGCGGTGGTTGATCCTCGCTGGGCTGCTGCCACCGCCGCCACAATCTCCTCGATGGGGAACCTGCTGGCCTGGGTGACAGGGCTGTGGATCCTGAATCGACGCGCCACATCGCTCGGGGCGAACCGTACGAGCTCTCGCACCACTGTCGTCGTCCTCATGAAACTCATCGGTGCGGGCATTCTGAGCTGGGCTGTGGGCGCTGGGCTTGTACGACTGATCGGGGATGCCTTCTGGCATCACCGCATGGTGGCAGTGGTATTGGGCGTGCTGGTGGCCACTGTCATGACCGTTGTGTTCATCGCTGTCGGCTGGCTAGCACGAGTCGACGAGCTCCAGGACATGATGCGTACCATCCGCCGTCGGCTGGGCCGCACACGCCCTGCGCGCTCCGACACTCTGCGGAGCGCCTCGTAGCATGGTGGAATCCTCGCGTCCTCAGGAACCCGGTGACGCGACGGTCAACGGAGGAGACTCGGTGAACACGACCCCGCATGACGCGGCGATCCAGGAGCGATGGACCCTGGAGGGCCGCATCCCCCTGTCCGCTGTGGCGGAGGGTGCCGCCTGGCATCGGGCGCGCTCGGTGACCACAGGTGAGAAGGTGGTGCTGTTCATCGTGCACAGTGCGGCCGCCCTGGAAACGGCGGATGCCGCCCGTCGCGCATACCTCGTGGAGGACGCGCGACTACTGCCCGTGCGTGACGTGGCCGTGTTCAGTGATGACACTGGCGCCACTGAACACGCCGATCACGGTGACGAGCCGACGACCGTCGTCGAGTATCCGATGCCTCCGGCCCCGCCACTGGCCGCATTGCTGTCCGACGGTTCGCTGCGGCCGGAGACAGCTCGCTCCATCATCGGGGAGGCGGCACAGGGCCTGGAGGCTGCACGACGACGGGGGGTGCGCCACCAGTTCCTCGACTCCAACCGGGTGTTCGTCGATATCACCAGCGGTGCGGTGCACGTGCTCGGAGTCGGAGTGGAGGCAGCCTCCCATCCGGATCTGGACCGCTCCGGCTCTGTCGCGTCGTTCCAGGACACAGCCGCGCTCGCCGCGTTGCTGTACCGATCTCTCACCGGCAAGCCTCCTCGCCCTGACGCCAGCGGGGATGTGCCCGCCGCATCCACGGTAGCGCCGCGACCGGTACCGCAGGATCTCGACGAACTGTGCGACCTCGTGCTCAATGAGCGCACCGACAACATCCCCGAGACCACTCGCGAGCTCATCACTGAACTTGAGCCCTGGCAGTCCATCCCTGTCACGCTCGAGGCATACGACCCGTATGAGGCATCGACCCACCATCGGCCGAACCGCGATCCGGAGTCGCGATCCGATGCGGAACGCACGCCGGAGTCGGCGCCTACGCCACAGACGGAGCCACGCGCCGGATCGGACGCAGAGCCGGGGTCAGAAGCAGAACCGGGGTCGAAGACGACTCCGTCCAGCGACCCGGAAGCCACCGCGCCCCTGGCCCCGGACACGGCCACTCCGATGGCTGCGGCGGCCGCGTTGGGCGTTGCGGGGAGTGCGGCCGCCATGAACGGCGGCGCCCATACCGCACCAGCACCCGGCGCCCATGAACGCATGCATGATGCCGACGACCTTGAGGCCACGGCGGCGATGCCGGTCACTCCGAGTGACCCGACAGGTGGCCCGACAGCTGAGGACGGAACCGCCGTCGACGCTGCCGATGACCGGGATCCAGCTCGCGAGCAGGAGAGTGCGCCTGCACAGGTCGCCAGCCACGATGAGTCACAGCGCGCGGCTGTGCAGGAGCAGAACGGTCAGGATGCCCAAGCACTGGTCTCCGACCTGCACCTGACACAGAAACGTTCGACCGCGGCGTTCCCCGGTCACCTCGACATCTCCCCGCCGCACACCACCGCGCCCGCGCCAGCTGCGGCCGATGCTGACTCAGCGGGTGGCTCTGCGTCCGCCTCCGGCAACGATGGCGTCGCTGGTACCGGTGGAGCATCTCCTGCTGCTGATGTCGCTGGTGCCGGGGTGGCCGGCGCCAGCGCGGCTGCAGCTGCCCCGTCCAATGAGGCAGTCCCCGGCGGCGAACCTGCACCCGAGTCCCACGGGCAACGACCCGATAACGAAGCATCGACGCACCAAGGGTCTGCGGGGGCCAGTGGCAGTCAAGAGAACGCGGGCTCTGGTCCCGTGATCGTGCGCGGCCGCAACGAGCCGGTCACCGGCCCCAGCGGCCCGATCGTGGTTCCGGGCCGCTCCGAACCGGTTCCCCGCAGCGGTGAGGCAACCTGGACTCGCGGCGCGCTCCTACGGGATGTTGTGTCGATCGCCACCGACTCCGGTGATTCCGACAGTTCCTTCACCATGGGGCCGCAGCAGCCGGAGGCCCGCGATCGCCAATCGCACTGGATCCTTCTCGGTGCCGCATTGCTGGTGATCATCGCGCTGGTGTTCGCGCTGTCCTCGATCACCTCGGGGCTGCGCGAGCGGATCATGAACCCCCTAGGCACGACAGCGCCCGCCTCGCAGACGCCACCTCCTGCAGCCTCGGATGGCGGCGAAGAGGAACCACCGGCGAAAGACGAGCCAGAGGAGAAGCCGTCGGCCCCAGCGCCGGCGATCGAGAACGTCGAGGTCATCGACAGCGGTTCCTCGAAAGGACCCGATAACGCGGACCAAGCTCCGCGGATAACCGATGGTGACCCCGGCACATTCTGGTCCACCAAGCACTACAAGAACGCGAACTTCGGCGGGCTCAAAGAGACGGTCTCCGTGCGGGTGACCTTCGCCGAACCGTCCACTCTGACCGCTGTCACAGTCACGACCGCGCGGAACACCGGCGGGGCGATGGAGCTTCGTCCGCTGGACGCTGACGGCAACCCGGGGGAACCGATCGCCACCGGCCAGTTCGCAGGTGACGGCGAGGTTCGACTGGCGCCCGATGCTCCCGTCGAGGCAAGCGGATTAGAGATCGTCGTCACGGAGTTGCCGCCGGACTCCCGCGAGAGCGGTCGGTTCCGCGCCCGTATCGCGGAGATCCGGGTCGAGTGAGCACCGCGTGAGAGCAGAGCGCCGCTCCGTGGAACGGTCAGGTTCACAGCGATCAGGAGCCCAGGAAACGGCTGCCTGGTGGCATCGTGTGCCGCGCCTTTCCCGCGCTGCCGACCTCGTGGGCGTTCCATGGCCGGTCGCGGGGCTTGCCGTGCTCATGGCAGTTCTGCTGGGCATTCTTCTGTCCTACTCTTTGCAAGCCTCTACGCAGACACGACAGAATCTCAGATCCACCACTATTGGCGACGGCGCGAGCATCGGGAAGAACTCCTCGGGTCAATCTGTTGTCACGGAGACAACGCTTGGACCTGAAGTGCAGCGGCTCGTGGACAGTGGAGCTGTGGCGCCGATGGCCAACTTCAACGCGGTGACCTGCGTGGACGAGCAGGGCATCACAGATCCGGTGCTCATCATGGAGGAGGTGGCGTGGGGTCCCGACCAGACGCCGGGCTGGCTGCTCGTACACGGGCCGATCAGCCGCGAGAACCTGCGTGCCTCCGGGGGTGCAGTGTCCGCCACAGTGGTGACGGACCAGTGCGGCGCCGACGGCGCCGCGCCCGCCGCGCGGACACGCCTGTGGTCCGGATCGGTGATGATCGGCGGCGTGTGATCTGTGTGATCATGCCTCATGGCCCGTGCGCCTTCTCCTGCTGCCGTTCCCTCGACCGGGCAGGGCGCTGGTCTGGACAGTGCACCCTCTGGCCAGTGCCGCGCTACCTCTTCCCGACCCGCCCAACCTCGGCTCTGCACCACGCTGCCTCGTCGCTGCCTCAGCCAACCTCAGCTTTGCTCCACGCAAGCTCTTCTCTGCCCCACCCCACTCACCGCTTCGCCTCATGGAAGGAATCCCATGTCTCAGCCGATTCAGGCCCTGAACATCCTCGGCTCAGCACCGTCGGCCGCTGACCAGCCCGCACCCGAAGCAGCGTCCGCCGTGGACGCCCCGATCCACGACATCGTGATCATTGGTTCGGGCCCCGCCGGATACACCGCCGCGATCTACGCGGCCCGCGCCGAGATGGCACCACTGGTGATCGCTGGTGCACTGGATGCGGGCGGCGCTCTCATGACCACCACCGAGGTGGAGAACTTCCCCGGATTCGCGGCCGGGATCCAGGGCCCTGACCTGATGACCACCATGCAGGAGCAGGCAGAACGTTTCGGCGCCGAGGTGCTGTTTGAGGACGCCGTGACAGTGGACCTCGAGGGCGAGCTGAAGACTGTCACGCTTGAGGACGGCACTGTGCATCGGGCGCGAGCGCTCATCATCGCCACCGGCTCGGCGTATCGGAAGCTCGGCGTGGAGGGAGAGGAGCGTCTGTCCGGCAAGGGCGTGTCCTGGTGCGCTACCTGCGACGGGTTCTTCTTCAAGGATGAGCCGATCGTGGTGGTGGGCGGCGGGGATTCCGCCGTGGAGGAAGCCACCTTCCTGACGCGTTACGCCACCGGCGTGACCCTGGTGCATCGCCGCGACCAGCTGCGAGCCTCGAGGATCATGGCCCGACGGGCAGAAGCGGATCCGAAGCTCGACTTCGCGTGGAACGCCGAGGTCGTGAGCATCAACGGCGAGGAGAAGGTGGAGTCCGTGACGCTGCGCGACACGGTCACGGGCGAACAGCGAGAGTTGCCGACGTCCGCCGTGTTCGAGGCGATCGGGCATGTGCCGCGTTCCGAGCTTTTCCGCGGAGCTCTCGATTGTGATGATCAGGGCTACATCCTGACGCGGGGGCGCTCCACGTACACATCTGTGCCTGGCATCTTCGCCGCCGGTGACGTGGTGGACCACACGTACCGTCAGGCCATCACTGCTGCCGGGAGCGGGTGCCAGGCGGCGCTCGATGCGGAACGCTGGCTCGCGGATCAGCGCGCGGGTATCACCACCGAAGAATCGGCCCAGGATGCAGCGTCCGACGCCGATGCCAGTGCTGCGGACCGTGCATGAGGTGGTGGGTCCCCGGCAGCCCGAAACGCTGATCGGCCCCGCCACACGGCAGAGCCCGACGGCATCGCGGCAGCACAGCACCATGAGCGAGATTTGTCGTGTCGCCTGACCAGCGGGGTGTTCCCTCGGATCACCCGGTTGAGACTGCGCCTGGAACTCCGGCTCCGGTTGCGGACGAAT
Source organism: Brachybacterium timonense (assembly GCF_900258505.1). Classification (GTDB taxonomy): domain Bacteria; phylum Actinomycetota; class Actinomycetes; order Actinomycetales; family Dermabacteraceae; genus Brachybacterium; species Brachybacterium timonense. Next base: position 194,035 of record NZ_LT984895.1, on the reverse strand, counting down.
CATCGGCCCTCGCCGGGCAGTCACCCACACCGGTTGGCCCCTCCCACAACCCGTCAGAGTTTCACGCCGACGGCTCTGGCTCTGCTCCTGTGTGGCTACTACTCGCGGCACCGCCGTGGAGCGCCCCGGCGCGGCCATCTCGTACGGTGCTCGCCGAACTGCAGCGCCGGCACAGTGCCGATGCGCCGTTGGTCCGTAGCGCGCTTCTCGACGACCTCGGCGCGGATGCTCTCGCTGCTCTTGGCGTGACCGAGGTACCGACATGGCTCGTCGTCAAGGCAGTCACGTATGCGGGGAGGGCAGGCGCTGTGACCTCAACTGGCGATGAGTCCCCGCATGCGGGTGCCCATGGGGATGCCACCACGACGCCTACGACTCCCACGTTTCATCATGCAGCCGAGGTGCTGCGCGGCATCTGTGGTGAACTTCCAGCAAGCTTGGAATGGACCATCACAGACCGACGGGTGGGGGCGCGGCCGAAGTACGAGCTCGAACATGATCTCTGGCAGCCTCACCTCGATCCCGGCGAGGCATCCACTGTGTCAAATCGGTGAGACGCTCCGCAGTGACGTGCGAACATGAAACTGTGCACCGTGTATCCACAATGTTGTGCACGCATAAAGCGCACTCCATCCACAACGTTATCCACAATCGACTGTGGACAGGGCGCGCAAGCTACATGGCGCCACGCGCATCGTACAAATGGCTCTGACCTGCAGCGATAGTCATATCTGCTGGTCACGCGGTCAGTACCGCACCCATGGTTCCCAGAGCGACAATCCCCACGTTCCCTGCAGTCAGGCAACCTCACGGTTGCACGTGTCCACAGACTTACCCACACTGTGCACTCCACTGGAGCACGTTTCCCGTGAACCCTGATGCCGACGGTCTACCCGCACGTGCTGCCGACGATCACGCACCCCCGGACTCACATCAGATTCTTCCCATCGGTCACGTGTACCCGATCCGGCGTTCGACGTTTCCCGTGAATCATGACCCATGCGGTACGTGATTGCCTGTGCGTCTCGCTCCTCTTCGCAGAGAACACGGACGAAGTCCCTGGCGAATTCGCTAGCTGGTACGAGCTCCACTGGGGGACTGTGCTCCGTCTCCTCGACTGGGTATGCCGATCATGACGGTCACCTCCCAGGCCGCCGGGATGGGAGAGCTCAGCCTGATGCACCGGAACAACTGGTCCGCGATCAGACCTTCGCCGTCACGATGTCCACGATCGCAAGCCTCTGTTCACCCCACATTCATGCCCCGGCCTCTACTGAATCCCTGTCGCTCCCGGTGTCTAGCGGGCATGGCAGGAGCGGCAACTGCCGACGATTCTCCGGTCGATTCCGAGTAGGCGCCCACAACACCTGACGACTCCACTCTGCCAAAGGAGTGCGGCGGGGTTTCACGTGCAACACCTTCGCTGCAGGCAGGTCGACATCGGCAGAAAGAGCGGACAACAACCGTAGGTGTTTCACGTGTAACGCGGGCAGAGCTTACCCCCGCACTGGGTCTTCGTTGAGGTACCCGCCCAATAGCGAACAACTGCCGTAGGTGTTGCACGTGTAACGAGGGGCAGAACTCACCTGCCGCCTTGGGCGCTCATCGACGAAACTGCCGTCGACGATTCTTTGCTGCTGTACAGCCGGCATCGAGGATCCGGCGAGCCGGACCAATCAGACAAGGGGAGGATGTACGTCGTTACCATGCACCACGATGGTGTCGCCGCACCCTTTACTGCACAGGGAGCGACAGAGCCCCGGGACCACGTCAGTACCCGGGGTCGGGGGCCTGTGCTTCTGCTTCTCTGTTTCACGGGAAACCTCATGTGACACGCGAGGCGGCGCTCCGTGGTGACGCAGCGTTGGGTACGACTGGCACATGGCATATACGCCCGGGAGAGCGAGTACCACTCTCCCCACTCTGGCGAAAAGCGACGCCGTGTCCTTGGAGCGGGAATGTGTCGTGTGCACTGCGCTATGGCTTCCCACCACCGTGAGCCTCCGCTGCCTTCGCCGCGTGTGCATAGGACGCGATGGTCGTGACGAACGGGCTCAAGGTTTCACGTGCAACGCGTCCGCTATACAACCACATCCCGGGAGGTGCGCGTACCTCGGGTCGGATGCTTGTTTCATACGCACTGACCGCAAGCTCACCGCCGGGGGTTCGTAGCTATTGGGCTGATTGCTTGGGGAGATGAGTACGTCGATGTCCTTGGATCGCACAGCGACGCTGCTTCGTGTACGCATTCAGTCCTTTTCGATCCTGCCCAGCGCAGCGCGACCACGCACCCCGCGTTGCACGTGAAACACCGCAGCCGAGCAATGTGGGAGGTTCATACTCACTCACCTTCTCGCCACGTCGTCGTACTACTCGAGTACCGACCCGCGTGATAAGGCCTGCCGCACGTCGCTTCGCTATCATCCGCCGATGGCAGTGCCCTCGCGGGTATGCTGTCCGCGAGCGAGCGTCTACCTGTGGGGCTCGGAGTCTCCGTATCCGTTACTCGGATCGAGAACAAGCGCAAAGCTTCCGGGCGTGACCACAGCCTGAGCCCTCCCCTTATCGCCAAGCCGTTCCACGTGAAACGACCGAAGCCGTGATTCGCAACATCACTCGATCGAAAGCGTGTAGGCGCAGCCTGACCCGCAATCGGGCCATCACAGTAGCGTTAGGGCAAGGTAGCTGTGCGGCATGCCGTCCCCTTCAGCTGATCCCGCTGGCGTCTCCGGGTGCAACACCTGGCTCCGATTGAGGGGACTGGGTTTCCATGACGCACGCACATACTCACTTTTTGACCGAGGCAACAGCACGGTAGAAATCCCGGCCTGTGCCGACACCTCTCTGCACACATCCAGCCAACCGGTTGGCGGGGTACGGGGATATACCCGATCTCACCCCGGTAGGAGCTCCTCCCCGCCCATCCTGAACCCGCGTTTCACGTGCAACCCGTCTCGACATAAGCCGCCACGGAGAGACGAGGGCCGAGCACCGCGATGATTCAGACTGGAAGAATCGAACGTGTCGGGGCGGCGTTCCCCGTGTTTCATGTGAAACGTCGTGCGAGTGCGTGACGCGGGCTGCCGATCGCGCGGGCGTTGTCGCGGATGGCTCTAACCGTGCGTAGCGGTAGCGCACGGATGTTTCACGTGTAACAGGAACACCACGGCACGACAACTCGCTTTATGCCCATCTCAGCCCGCGATGGTGCTGCTCATAATGGTGTCAACGCCGGCTCTCAGATATCGGGGCACGTCTCCGGCCAGGCCGTCGCATCCTCGTGGCACTGCGGTACTGGTCAGCGCCGCACTACCGACTGGCCCACGTTGAGCTCCTCACCGGGAACTCCCCATCTCGCAAAGTGGTGCTATCCGTCACTTTTTCTAGCCTATTGTCTAGTATGTGGTCTCAGTGAGGATGGCGCGGAACCACGCCCACGTTTATGCCCAGCGGAAGCGCCCGAGACATCACCGTCGTTCGCGCCGGGGTTCTCGGACCGTCGATCTAGGTACCCGGGACGTCCATACCGCTGCTCCCTATCCATCGCGACACGTGCAGGCGACAAGCCGGTAGCGCACACGATTGCCATGATCGCGACATCGGGTCTGCGGACGGAGAGGAAGCCGGCCGAGGTCGACAACCACCACGGAGAGCACCCCGACGATGGCATGCATCGGGACACGTCCGGGCCCGGCGTCAGCACCGGGGAAGGTCGATTCGGTCCACTGCGCTTGCCACACACTCGACCGCGGCGATCGCAGTCAAATCCACTGTGGCAACGGTGTCGCCAGAAGCCAGCCGTCGCTCGGTGGCCCGCATCAGCGTTCATCAGATGGCCATTGACCGGGAGAAGGTCGAACAGGAGGACAGCCATCGCTCAGTGGCTCTGTCAGCGTTAATGGTCCACGCCAGCGTGGATCACGGGCCCTCATGTCCGTGCTCAACTGGCATCCGTCCCGTCGGCCCTCGTCAGTCCGCTGGGTCGGACACGCCGGTCAGGTCATCCAGATCTAGACCGATGCGCTCGACCAAACGCTCCAGGTCCTCAATCGACGTGAATTCGAGCGTGATGCGTCCCTTGCGCTTGCCCACATCGATGCGGACCGGAGCCTCGAGGCTCTTGGATAGTCGGCTCGTGATGTCAACGACGTGCGGGTCATAGGTGCTTCGCCGCGGTGTACGGGATGTCGCGGGCTGGGTGCCGCGGGAGACGAGTCGCTCCACCGCCCGAACAGAAAGCCCTTCCGCCACAATGCGCTGGGCGAGCTCCTCCATAAGCGTCACGTCGTCGAGCGCAAGGAGCGCACGTGCGTGACCAGCCGTCAACGCGCCGCTGGCCAGGCGCCTCTGTACGAGCGCGGGCAAGCGCATCAGACGCAGGGTGTTGGTGATCTGCGGCCGTGAGCGGCCGATCCTGTCGGCCAGCTCATCCTGCGTGCACCCGAAGTCATCCAGCAGCTGCTGGTAGGCGGCGGCTTCTTCAAGGGGGTTCAGCTGCGAACGGTGCAGGTTCTCCAGGAGGGCATCACGGAGAAGGTCATCGTCGCTGGTTTCACGAATGATCGCCGGAATGCTGCGCAGACCAGCACGCTGCGCTGCTCGCCAGCGACGCTCACCCATGACGAGTTCGAAAGATTCCCCGTTGGCGGTCGCGGTGATCGGTCGAACCACCACGGGCTGGAGCACACCGACTTCCCGCAGGGAGAAGGCGAGCTCATCGAGTTCGTCATCATCGAACATGGTGCGGGGGTTGCGCGGGTTCTCTCGAATCTCCTGGATCGGGATCTCCGCGAACTCCGCCCCCGGCACCTGCACGAGACCACTGCTCTCCTGCTCGTGCAGCTGCGAGGCGTCATCTGTCGGGGCGTCCAAGGTCGAGACGTCCTCGCGTGCCGCGGCTGATTCTTCCGCGACCGCGGGCGTCCTCGAGGCAGTGACGGGCGTCGGCTCCACACGTTCCACATCCACCACCGGTGAATCCGTCGGGGTTGCCTCCGACGATGCCGACGCAGATGAGTCTCTCGGCGACGCGGCGCCCGACGATGCCGAGGTCCCGCGCGACGCGGAAGCACCCTGAGACGATCCCCGCTTCGACGATGACGACCTCCGGGAAGCGGACGTGTCCTTCGACGAGGTGGTTTCCTTCGGCTCCGTAGCCTTGGATGAGGCTCGCTTCGTCGACGTCGCGCGGGTGGAAGCGGACGCGTCCTTCGACGAACGTGTTCCCTTCGAGGAGGAGCGCTTCGAGGCGGTGGAGCTCGTGGACGAGGACTTCTTCGCCGATGACGCTGTCGATGACGCCTTCGTGGGCGTGGACGGTTCTGCGTCAGCGCTGGCCTTCGCGTCGTCGCTGGTCGCCGACGACGACGCAGTGGAGGTGCTGGCTCGCCCCCGGCCACGCCGGGCTGCCGCGGCGCGGGCCATGTCACCGGCCAGATCCGGGCGCGATCGGCGCTGCCGGCCACTGGCGTCCGATTCGTCGTGCTCCACCGGATCGCCCGAGAAGAACATATCCACCGGCCGGGCGCTGGATCCCTTCTCACCCGGTTCCGGCTCAGTGCGCGGATGGGTGCGGGTGCGCAGCTCCTGCTCGCTTCCCGCGGGGGCGCCCGCGCCGGGAATGAGGGCCCCCAGGCCGCGTCCGAGTCCGCGCTTCTGCGTCATCTCCAGCATCCTTCCGAAGAACGGTCGTGCACGCCCGTAGGCGAGAGAGGGTCGGTGCGGGCGACGGCGCACGCACCGTTTCGGTGGTCATCCGTCCGGTCAGGGAACCTGTCGGACGGTCAGTTCGTGGGCGGCCGCCCGGTATGCGAGTGCACCGGAGGAGCCGGGGTCGTAGGTGAGCACGGTCTGGCCGTAGCTGGGGGCTTCGGAGATCCGCACCGAGCGGGGAATGGTCACGTCCAGCGTCTGCTGCGGGAAGTGGTCACGCACATCCTGTGCTACCTGGGCAGCGAGCCGTGTGCGGGCGTCGTACATCGTCAGCAGAATCGAGGAGACCACCAGGTCAGGGTTCAGATGCTGGCGAATCAGATCGATGTTGTTCAGCAGCAGGGTCAGGCCCTCGAGAGCGTAGTACTCGGCCTGGATCGGAATGAGGACTTCACGGGCGGCCACCAGGGCGTTCACGGTGAGCAGGCCGAGCGACGGCGGGCAGTCGATCAGCACGTAGTCCAGCCGTTCCAAGCCCTTCTGGTCACGTTCGGTGAGCAGGTCCCGGATCGCTCCACGGAGGCGCCCTTCGCGCGCGACCATCGACACCAGTTCAATCTCTGCGCCCGACAGATTGATTGTGGCCGGGGCGCACAGCAGGTTCTCCAACTCAGAGGCGGGCTGAATGACCTCGCTCATAGGCTGGGATTCGACCAGCACCTCGTACATGCTGGGGACCTCTGCATGATGCTCGAGGCCGAGCGCTGTGGAGGCATTGCCCTGCGGATCCACATCCACCACTAGAACACGCAGCCCGCCCATGGCGAGCGCGGCACCCAGGTTGACGGTGGTGGAGGTCTTCCCAACGCCGCCCTTCTGGTTCGCGACCGTGATGATGCGGGTCTGCTCAGGTGCCTCGAAGGTGAGCCCCTCGAGCTTCCGCCGACGGGCATGATCCCGGGTCAGCTCTCGCATGAGCGGGGTGTCGGCGTAGGAGTCGGTTGATCCGGAGTCGTCGCGCTCAGCGGCCACGTCGCTCTCCCTTCCTCGCCGGCGTCTGCTTGCGCACCCTGACCACTGTAGTGGGAACCTCCACCTCGCCGTGCCCGTGCTGCTCGATCCTCGGATCAACCCCGCCGAGGCGGCGCAGCACCGGCTGCGCTTTCTCGATCTCCTGTGCGGCGGAGCTTCCCTTCATGGCCAGCAGCTCACCGCCGTCGGCCACCAGTGGAAGAGTCCACTTCGCGAGCTTGTCGAGTGCTGCGACAGCGCGAGCAGTGACAGCGTCAAAGGTGCGCTCCCCGTGAAGCTCCTCGGCGCGCGCCCGCACCACCTCATAGTCCAGACCCAGCTCAGCATTGACTTCATCAAGCCAGGCGCAGCGCCGCTGCATCGTCTCCACGAGCGTCACGTGAAGCTGCGGCCGAGCAATCGCGATGATCACGCCCGGCAAGCCCGCACCAGAGCCGACGTCCGCCAGGGTGCACACCGACGGGTCGATCGAGTCGACCATCAGGGCGCAGTTGAGCACGTGGCGCTCCCACAGACGGTCCACCTCGCGCGGACCGATGAGACCGCGCTCCTGGCCATGCTCAGCAAGCAGACCCGTGAAGCGCTCGGCGAGCGGGAGGCGATCGCCGAACAGCCGGGTGGCCAGCGGCGCGAGCTCTTCAGGCAGCGTGGTCACGACGGGCTCAGGACGCCGGGTAGATCACGACGTGACGGCCTCGGCCATCGCCGTCGGACTCCGAAACAAGGCCAGCACGCTTGGCGACGTCGTGAACCACCTTGCGTTCGAAGGGGTTCATGGGGCGCAGCGCCACCGGAGCGCCGGTTTCGCGTGCCTCGTCGACGGCCTTCTGCCCGAGTGCCTCGAGGTCATCCTTGTGCTTGGCACGGAAGCCACCGATGTCGAGCATGAGACGGGACCGGTTGCCCGTACGGGTCTGCACGGCGAGGCGGGCAAGCTCCTGCAGGGCGTCCAGCAGTTCACCCTTGGGCTCGTTCAGGCGGGAGAGCTGGTCCGCACCGCGGATCTCGACACTGGCGCGATCGCCGTCCACATCGATGTCGATGTCACCGTCCAGATCGGCAATATCCAGCAGCTCCTCGAGGTAGTCGGCGGCGATGTCGCCCTCCTCCTCGAGGCGGTGGAGGTGATCGTCCTCGACCACGGTGTCGGTATCACCGTCGACGGCGGCCGGATCGGGGGTGTGCTCAGTCGTGTTGGTCATGAGTTCTCCTGGGATGCTGACAGGGGCCGGACGCATCGATGCGCCAGCGGGGATCAACGGCGGCGCTTGGAGCCCTTGGACTTCGCTCCGCCCTTGGGACGCAGCGCGGAACCGGTGGAGCCGCTGGAGTCGGGGAGCTTGCCTTCGGCTTCGAGCTTCGCGCGACGCTCCTCACGGGCGCGGGCACGCGCCTCGCGGGCGCGCTGGAGCTTCTCTTCGTCGGTGAGCTTCTTGCCGCTGGAGCGCTTCTTGCCGACGGGCTGGACGCGGATCGGCGCGGAGGCGGCCTCCTGCTCGATCTCGACAGCGGACTTCTTCGGGGTGAAGTCCAGCGGTTCCAGGCCCTTCTTGGCGCGCTTGGCGTTGATGCGCTCATGACGCTGCTTCTCCGCTGCCGAACCCGGTGTGGGGGTGGCGCGGATGACGATGTACTGCTGCACGAAGGTCCACACGTTGGTGGTGAGCCAGTAGACGAGCACACCGATCGGCATGCCCGGTCCCGTGATCACGTAGATGAACGGGAGCATGTACAGCATCATTTTCTGCGTCGATGCCATGGGCCCCTCAAGGGCGGCCTTCGGCATGTTCCGCATCGTCAGTTCCTTCTGGGTGATGAAGGTGACGAAGCACATGGCGGCGATAATGATGCCGGCGATGATCTTCGGGGTGATGCTGCCGTCACTGGACTTCAGGAAGCTGTCCGCGATGGTCACGGAACCGAAGAAGGTGCCGGTGTAGGCGGAGTTGGCCAGTTCCGAGGTGAGCGGGCCGAACCCAGTGCCCTGCGCGGCTTCGGGCAGCTTGTAGAACAGCACGCGGAACAGCGCGAAGAAGATCGGCATCTGCAGCAGAACAGGCAGGCACGAGGAGAACGGGCTGGAGCCGGCTTCCTTGTAGACCGCCATGGTTTCTTCTGCCATTGCCTGGCGGGAGGCTGGGTCGGTCTTGCCCTTGTACTTCTTCTGGATCGCCTGGATTTGCGGGGAGACCACCTGCATGGCGCGGGACGCTTTGATCTGTCGCACGAACAGCGGAATGATCAGCGTTCGGATCACGGCGGTGAGGCCGACGATCGACAACACCCAGGTCCAGCCGGAGTCTGGGTCCATGAATAGCGACAGCAGCGCATGGAACTGCACCATGATCCACGCGACAGCCCACTCGATGGGGTAGAGAATCTGCATCGGCCTGGTCTTCCTGCCGCCGGGCAGGGCATGTCGTTCATGCCGTTCGGCGGCTCACGGTCGGGTCTGGGGTCAAGGGTAGGCCCTACGGGGCCGGCTTCCTGAGCCGGCGAGGATTGGACCACATGCCGGGGGCCGGAACCGGGTCCGGGCCTCCACGGGTGAACGGGTTGCAGCGAAGGATCCGCCAACTGGTCAGCAGCAGGCCCTTCACTGCGCCGTGCACTCGGATGGCATCGATCCCGTACTGCGAACACACTGGGTAGAAGCGGCACGCCGGCGGCGTGTAGGGCGAGATGCCCACTTGGTAGGCCCGCACGGGCAGCTGCAGCAAGCGTCGCGGCATCCGGGAGATCATGTGCCCTGTGCGCGGCGCCCGGCTCCCACCGGGTGTCCGTCGTCGTCTCATGCGCCGAGCCCTCGTGTGTGCCGCGCTGCGTACTTCCGCACAGCGGCGTCCACGGCGTCATACACCTGCGCGCGCAACGTCGCGAAGGGTGCGTCAGCGATGCCGGGCAGAGCCCTGATGACAATGCTCGTGCCCTCGGGCAGTTCTGCCAGCTGGGGGCGGATGATCTCCCGTAGCCGGCGGGTCACGAGGTTGCGCACGACGGCATTGCCGATTCGTTTGGACACGACGAATCCCACGCGCGGTGCGGCCGGGCCGTCCGGGAGGACAGCCAGATGCACCACCACGTGGGATCGGGCGGCTCGGGTTCCGCGGCGGGTGACGACGCGAAAGTCGTCACTCGACCGGAGCCGGTGGCGCGACCAGGTCACGGCCGCAGCACCGCGAGGCTCGAGCCTCAGGCCGACAGTTCGGCGCGGCCCTTGGAACGGCGAGCGTTGATGATGGCGCGGCCGGCACGGGTACGCATGCGGGCGCGGAAGCCGTGCTTCTTGGCGCGGCGGCGGTTGTTCGGCTGGAACGTGCGCTTGGTCATCGGTTCTCCTCGGTCGTGGGCACGGGTGTGCCCCTCACGGTGGCTTCTCGTCGCCGGTGAGATCGGGCGCTCCCGCTGCTGCGGGGCGGCGCACGGCGCACGCCGTTCCGATCGGCGTCCCTCCCGATCCCCTTGCTGCGCCGCGACAGCGACGGCCCGGCCGGATCTGCATGCCGCGACCGGCCATGCAGTTCCGACAGTGAGAGCCCGGGAGAGGGCGCACTGGCTGACTGGTCGATCCTAGGAGTGCCCCTGCGTGCGGTCAACGGATCGTGAGCGGCTCAGTGGCTGGTGTGGTCGGATTCTCACCCGACGCACGCTGACGTGCTCGGCGTACAGGGCCTGGCTGTGTGGTCTGGCTGTGTGGTCTGGCTGTGTGTTGGAGTCACACCGTGTAGCCGTGCCCCGCGAGGCCCCGCATCCCCGGACATAATGTGGAAAACTACGTGGACAACTCCTCCCGTCCCCGGCCGAGAGCACGAAGATCCATGGAAGAAGCCGTCGAGCCCGACGTCATCTGGTCCCGCACCCTGCAGATCCTGCGGCGCGACGACACCGTCTCGCAGCGTGTGATGGCGCTGCTCATGCTCTCTCGACTGATGGCCGTCGTCGCGGACACCGCACTGCTCGCAGCCCCGTCAACCTCGACGAAAGACCTGTTTGAGCACCGGATTGCCGCTCAGCTGACGCAGGCTCTGAGCGAAGCCACCGGGACGGAGATGCGCTTGGCGGTCACGGTGGATGAGTCACTGCTCGAGGACGAATCGCCTTCTGCACCTGTGACCTCGGCATCGGGGATCGGCCGTGCACACAATGTGGATGATCTTGTGGATGACCATGGCCCGTCTGTCCACACTCCGGATGGTTCGACGGGGACCACCGCAGCGCGAGGATCCCTCCCACGAAACGCGGACTCCGCAGCACCGAGCCCGCGCACCCGTGACCTGCCAGAGCAGTTCCGCCCGCTCGGCGTCGGACCGTCGGCCGATGAGGAACCCTCTCCGCAGCTGCCCGTTCCCGAGACGGAGGACTCCCTGCGCGGCTTCTCAGCGCCGTCACCCACGCCCGCTCCTCGCCCCGCCCCTTCGAGTGAGGACGGGGAGTCCACGCTCGGCACAGATTCCCGTCTGAATGCGAAGTACACCTTCGACACGTTCGTGATCGGTTCCTCCAACCGCTTCGCTCAGGCCGCTGCGTCGGCCGTAGCGGAAACCCCCGCCAAGGCATACAACCCGCTGTTCATCTACGGCGGCTCCGGACTGGGCAAGACTCATCTGCTGCATGCCGTCGGGCACTACGCGCAGACGCTCTACCCCGACATCGTCGTGCGCTACGTGAACTCGGAGGAGTTCACAAACGACTTCATCAACTCGGTGCAGTCCGGTCAGTTCGGCAAGGCCCAAGAGTTCCAGCGCCGCTACCGGGACATCGACATCCTGTTGATCGACGACATCCAGTTCCTGCAGCGCGCCCCAGAGACGATGGAAGCGTTCTTCCATACGTTCAACACGCTGTACAACTCCGACAAGCAGATCGTCATCACCTCCGATCTGCCACCCAAGGAACTGGGCGGGTTCGAGGACCGCATGCGATCTCGCTTCGAGATGGGGCTCATGACAGACGTGCAGCCGCCGGATCTCGAGACCCGCATCGCGATTCTGCGCAAGAAGGTGGCGCAGGAGAACACCGGCGAGGTGCCGCGCGAGGTGCTGGAGTACATCGCCAGCCACATCTCCACGAACATCCGAGAGCTCGAAGGCGCGCTGATCCGTGTGCAGGCGCTGCACTCGCTGTCGCGGCAGCCGATGGATGTCTCACTCGCTCAGACGGTGCTGAAGGATCTGCTGGCCCATGATGACGGTGCCCAGATCACCGCGAGCACGATCATCGCCCAGACTGCGACGTACTTCGGACTCAACGTCGACGAAATCACCGGCACCGGACGCTCACGGCGTCTTGTCTCCGCCCGACAGATCGCCATGTACCTGTGCCGCGAGCTGACGGACATGCCCCTGATCCGTATCGGGGAGGAGTTCGGGGGTCGCGACCACACCACCGTGATGCACGCCAACAAGAAGATCAGTGAGCTCATGAAGGAGCGTCGCGCGATCTTCAATCAAGTCACAGAGCTCACAGCGCGCATCAAGAACTCCAGCTCACGGGCCTGATCATCCCCATTGTGGATAACTCTGTGGAGAATGGGGACGCAATGGCATCGGCCCTGGAGTCGATGTGCATGGCCGAATGACACGAATCGTCAGTGGCACACGGTCTCACCCACAGTCCGTGGACAGTGCACGCCGTGTCATACACGAGGCGTGCACGTGGTGGTCATGCGATGCGACCAGGGACGATGACAGTTCTCCACTGTGTCCACCGCTGTGAAGAAGAGGAAGTCTGTTCTTCTAGCTCATGGGTTGTGGAGGGCGGCCGGGGTCTGAGCGTGCGTCGGCGCAGCGGCAGACCATGCCCAGAGCACAAACGGATCACGGAGGGGATGAGCGGGCCCCTCGACGTATCGCCCGGATGCTGGAAAGCCGATACGCTGTGATCCGTTCCGATGCATGAGCACGTGAAGGAGAGGCTCCGGTGAAGTTCCACCTTGATCGCGGCGCCCTGGGTGACGCCGTCACCTGGGCCACTCGCACACTTCCAGTGCGCCCCGCGATGCCAATCCTCCAGGGTGTGCGCATCGTGGCGGACACCAGCGGAGAGCTGCAGCTGTCGACCTTCGATTACGAGGTCAGCGCGCAGATCACCCTCGATGCTGAGGTCGATGAAGGCGGTGAGGTGCTGGTCCAGGGCCGCATGCTCTCCGACATCGTCCGTGCCCTGCCGAACAAAGACGTCTCCGTTGCGCTCGAAGGCACCAAGCTGCAGCTGCGCTGCGGCAGTGCCCGCTTCGCCCTGGCCACCCTGCCTGTTGAGGAATACCCGCAGCTGCCATCGATGCCACCGGTTGCTGGCTCTGTTCCGGCCGACGTCTTCTCCGAAGCGATTTCCCAAGTCACGGTCGCAGCCTCGAAGGATGACACCCTCCCGCTGCTCACCGGGGTGAAGGTCGAGATCGAGGGCGAGAAGGTCACGCTCATGGCGACCGACCGCTACCGACTGGCGATGCGCGAGCTGAGCTGGAACCCTGCGAGCCCCGGCGCCGAGCTCACCGCTCTCGTGCGTGCCCGCACCCTGCACGAGGTCGCCCGCTCGCTGGCCACCGGCGGCAGCGTGGACATCGCATTGGCCGACGACTCCGCCGCCAAGCTCGTCGGCTTCGAGTCCGGGGGCCGACGGACCACCTCGACCCTGGTCGACGGTGACTACCCGCCTGTGCGTCGACTCTTCCCGGACTCCTCCCCGATCACCGCCGTGATCGCCACGGCCCCCCTGATCGAAGCCGTCAAGCGCGTCTCCCTCGTGGCCGAACGCAACACCCCGGTGCGCCTGTCCTTCACCGAGGGGCAGGTCGCTCTCGAGGCCGGCGCCGGCGACGACGCTCAGGCCAGCGAGGTGCTCGAAGCACAGCTGGAGGGTGAGGACCTGGTGGTCGGCTTCAACTCCGGCTTCCTGCTCGACGGCCTGGGTGCACTGGGCACCGAGTTCGCTCGCCTGACCTTCACCGACTCGATCAAGCCGTCGGTGATGAGCGGCCAGGATTCCCTGGAGGGCACCCCGGACGGCTCGTACAAATACCTGATCATGCCGATGCGGATCTGAACGGCGGGGGTGACCCCTCCGTGCAGCTGACCACCCTCGATCTGGTCGACTACCGCTCATACCAGCAGCTCAGCCTTGCCCTCGAGCCGGGCATCACCGTGTTCGTGGGCCGCAACGGTCAGGGCAAAACCAACATCGTCGAAGCGCTCTGGTACCTCGCCACGCTCTCGAGCCATCGCGTTCCGCATGATGCCGCGCTCGTGCACCGAGGCAGTTCGACCGCCGTGATCCGTGCTGGGTTCCAGCGAGCCGGGCGCCCCCTGCAGGTCGATCTCGAGATCACCCCGGGCCGCTCCAACCGCGCCCGGGTGCAGGGCCAGAACCTGCCGCGTCTGCGCGATCTGCTCGGCCACGTCCGCGCCGTGCTCTTTGCGCCCGAGGACCTGGGCCTGGTCAAGGCTGATCCGGAAGGTCGACGCCGCTTCCTGGACGAACTGCTGTTCCTGATCGCGCCCCGCTTCGCATCGGTGAAGGCCGACTACGACCGCGTCCTCAAGCAGCGCTCGAACCTGCTCAAGCAGATGCGCTCCATGCGTCGCGGCGGTCACGGCCGGTCTGTGGGTGGACTCGACCCCGAGGATTCGGCCCGATCCACCCTGGTGGTGTGGGATCAGCAGCTTGCTCGCTTCGGGGCGGAGCTTCTGCGTGCCCGGATTCACCTGGTCAACCGGTTGCGTCCCCATGTGGGCTACTCCTATCTGCGGGTCGCTACCGATGAGGGGGCCGACGACGCTCTGGATCTGCCACCGGCCGACCGTGGCGCCGTATCCTCACCAGCGGACATCGTGTACCGCTCCGCTGTGCTCGATCACCTGAACGCCCCCGAGGGATCGCTGCCCAGCGTCCACGAGCTTCACGATGCTCTGCTCACGTTGCTTGAGCAGCGCCACGACGACGAGATCGACCGCGGTGTCACCCTCGTGGGTCCGCACCGCGATGACATGGAGATCCGCCTGCACGACTTCCCCGCCAAGGGATATGCGAGCCACGGCGAATCCTGGTCGCTCGCGCTTGCTTTGCGTCTTGGCTCGTACGACCTGTTGCGCCTGGAGGAGGGAGATCTGGGCGACGGCGAACCGATCCTCATCCTCGATGATGTCTTCAGCGAGCTCGACGTGCATCGCCGCGAACGACTCGGCCGAATCATTGCCCCGGCCACCCAGGTGCTCATCACCACGGCGAACGACTCCGACATCCCCGCGTCCCTGCATGGCGAGATCCGTCTGGTGGATGTCACCCTCGGTGAGGCAGTGCCCCGGAAGGACGGCATTTCGGAGAGCAGCTCATGGTGAGCGCACCTCGGCGAGCTGTGGCGAACCCGTACCAGCTGTCCACCTGGAGCCGCACCGATGCGGAGGCACAGTCAGCCGAGCAGGACCAGTGTGCGGATACCGCAGCCGCGTCACAGACAGGCCCCGGACATGCCAGAACTCAGATGGGCCCGGCCTCGGATTCGACCGACGGCGCCATACATGTCGACGCCGTACAGGCGGACGACGACGCGTCCCAGGATCCGCCTGATCCTCCCGAGCTACCGCGCGCTGATGACCCGTTCGAACTGGCCCGCCGCACCGTGAACCGCTCCCGTGCCGCGGCACGGGACCGCGGGCTCTTCCCGATCTCCGCGAAGACTCAGCAGCGGGCTCATGACCTGCGTGACCGGTCCCTGTCCGCCCCCGGGTTCTCCGGTGCACGACCCGACCCTCGCGATCCGCAGTCCATCGCCGGTGTGATGCGCCGGGTGCTCGGGGATCTGGGCTGGACCGAGGGCATGAATGCCGGACGCGTACTGGAGGAATGGGATGAGATCGTCGGCCCGTCGGTTGCTGAGCACTGCCGCCCTATCTCACTGGATGCGGGCGTTCTCGTGGTGAGCGCCTCGTCGTCCGCGTGGGCCGCGCAGCTGCGGATGCTCACCCCGCAGCTCATCTCCCGCATCGAAGAGCATGTGGGCGCGCATGTGATCAGCGAGCTGACCGTCACCGGACCGGCAGCCGCCCAGTGCTCCTGGAAGAAGGGGCGCCGCACGGTCACTTGGCGCGGGGTGCGTGATACCTACGGGTGAATACTGGGTCGATGCATGAGCCCCGAAATGGTCCGACAGTGGACATGCGGAAAGCAGAGAATATGTTGTCGAAACGCATTGTTATCACTGCTGTCGGCTTCTGCCTGATTCCCGCTTCTCTCGTCCTTGCGGGATGCGACGTTGATAGTGATCCAGAGCCAGACCTCGATCGCGTACGGTCTGTATGGGAAATGGACATTCCGGCCGACGCGGAAGTCGAAGACTATTGGAGTTCGGAAGTTGACCTCCAGGGTGGACGCGACGATCTGTACGTCGTCTCGATACCTCAGACATCTCGCGGTGGCACATGGGATCCGGTTCAGTACACCGAAGGTGTCCCGGCT
Source organism: Brachybacterium timonense (assembly GCF_900258505.1). Lineage (GTDB taxonomy): Bacteria > Actinomycetota > Actinomycetes > Actinomycetales > Dermabacteraceae > Brachybacterium > Brachybacterium timonense. Next base: position 177,898 of record NZ_LT984895.1, on the reverse strand, counting down.
AGCGGTTCGCCCGATCCCGCAGACATTGCTCGCGCATCCGGAGCGCCGCTCGCAGAGGACATATTCGACGAGCTCTCATGTCAAGAACCCGTGCGGCGGGGGCAGGATTACATTCTTTTGTGCTATCACCCACGAGATGATTTGTTCTATATTTTCGAGCAAGTTTTTTAGTGACGTGCTCTGAATCGTGAGTTCCACATCGGTCCGACACCATGCATGTCGACACGGCCGGGGTCCAGGTGCATCGGCGCGAAGATGGTGGTGTCGAGTCGATGGATCTGATCGTCTGGCTGCATACGGCGCGGGAGGAGCCGTACGCCATGCCGTGACCGCCGCACGGGTGAGGATCGCTCGAGGCGCCTGTGGCGCATCGGACCCTGGTCCGTGGGGGTCCACCCGGAACGGGGGTCGATAGCGTCACAGCCCCGTTTACGGCCCGCTGGCGGGCCCTTGCCCTGTTCTCGGCCTTCGACGCGGTAAACTTGGGAAGGTTGACCGACAGGATCGAGGAGCGCACCCCGTGAGCGACATTCCCCCCACCGAACAGCCTGAGCAGTCGGACGCTCCTGCCGACGACATCGCCGAGAAGCTGCCGGCCCACTACGACGCCTCGGACATCACCGTCCTCGAGGGCCTTGAGGCCGTGCGCAAACGGCCAGGCATGTACATCGGCTCTACCGGTGAGCGCGGCCTGCACCACCTTGTGTGGGAGATCGTTGATAACTCGGTGGATGAAGCCCTGGCCGGGCACGGGGACTCGATCGAGATCACGCTGCTGCCCGACGGCGGCGTGCAGGTGGTCGACCATGCCCGCGGCATCCCCGTGGACATGCACCCCACGGAGAAGAAACCGGCCGTGGAGCTCGTTCTCACCGTGCTGCATGCTGGCGGCAAGTTCGGTGGCGGCGGGTACTCCGTTTCCGGTGGCCTGCACGGTGTGGGCTCCTCCGTGGTGAACGCGCTGTCCTCCCGCATGGAGGTCGAGATCCGACGCCAGGGCCACGTCTGGCGCCAGGCATACGTGCGCGGCGTGCCGGAAGCCCCCCTCGACAAGGGTGAGGAGACCACCGAAACCGGTACCACCATTCGCTTCTGGCCGGACGCGGAGATGTTCGACACCGTCACCTTCGACTCCGAGGTGTTGCGCAAGCGTTTCCAGCAGATGGCGTTCCTCAACAAGGGACTGCGCCTGACCTTCACCGATGAGCGCCCCCAGGAGACCGAGGAGGACCCGGACCTCGTCGATGTCGAACTCGAAGCCGAGAAGGCCAAGGAGACCGCCGAGGGCGAGGGCACCGAGAACAAGTCCGGAGCCAAGACCTGGACCTACCGTTATGAGCGCGGTCTGAAGGACTACGTCGAGTTCATCAACGGCGCCAAACGTGCCGAGGTCGTGCACCCGGAGATCATCGACTTCGAATCGGAGGACACCACCCAGGAGATCTCCGTGGAGATCGCCATGCAGTGGACCGGCGCCTACTCCGAGTCCGTGCACACCTACGCCAACACGGTGAACACCCACGAGGGCGGCACCCACGAAGAAGGTTTCCGCTCCGCGCTCACCGGTGTGGTGAACCGCTACGCGAAGGCGCAGGGCCTGCTCAAGGACAAGGACCCGAACCTCACCGGTGAGGACATCCGTGAAGGCCTGACCGCCGTTGTGTCCGTGAAGCTCGGCGAACCCCAGTTCGAGGGCCAGACCAAGACCAAGCTTGGTAACACCATCGCCCGCACCTTCGTCTCCAAGGTGATGACTGACCAGCTTGGTGACTGGTTCGAGTCCCACCCGGCTGAGGCGAAGGGCATCGTCACCAAGGCGCAGTCGGCGGCCGCTGCCCGTGAAGCTGCCCGCAAGGCCCGCGACGCCACGCGCCGCAAGTCCCCGCTCGAGGCGGGCGGCATGCCCGGCAAGCTGCGTGACTGCTCGAGCCGCAATCCCGCCGAGTCAGAGATCTTCATCGTGGAGGGTGACTCCGCTGGTGGCTCCGCCGTCTCCGGTCGTGATCCCCGTACGCAGGCGATCCTGCCGATTCGCGGCAAGATCCTGAACGTCGAGAAGGCTCGGCTTGATCGCGCCCTGGATAACCAGGAGATCCGTTCCCTGATCACCGCCTTCGGCACCGGCATCGGCGAGGATTTCGACGCCACGAAGCTGCGCTACCACAAGATCATCCTCATGGCGGACGCCGATGTGGACGGTCAGCACATCTGCACACTGCTGCTCACGCTGCTGTTCCGTTACATGCGCCCCCTCATCGAACTGGGCCACGTGTTCATCGCCATGCCCCCGCTGTACCGCCTGAAGTGGTCCAACGCACCGCATGAGTACGTGTTCAGCGACGAGGAACGCAATGAGCGTCTCGACGCTGGTCGGGCCGCCGGCAAGCGGATCCCCAAGGACAACGGCATCCAGCGCTACAAGGGCTTGGGTGAGATGGACTGGAAGGAACTGCAGTCCACCACCATGGACAGCGCCACCCGGACCCTCAAGCAGGTCACTGTGGATGAGGCCGCCGACGCCGACGCGATCTTCTCCGTGCTCATGGGCGACGACGTCGACGCGCGACGCCGCTTCATTCAGGAGAACGCCAAGGACGTCCGCTTCCTCGATATCTGATCCCCGCCGTCGGGTGCAGCGCCCCGAGCGCGCCCCGCACGGCCGCCACCATCAGGCCCCCGACGAAAGGCCCCCATGAACAGCGATCCGCACGATCCCACTACCCCCGTCGGCCCCACCGACCCTGACGACGCGAACCCCACGGGCGCGGACGGTGTGGGCGAGGCCAGCACCACGGGGGAGGGCGCCGGCGAGCAGATCCGGCCGGGCGCCCCGGTGAGCCCGGGCGCCTCCGGAACCACCGAAGTCTCCGCCTCCGAAGCGGCCGACCGCACTATCACCCTGGTGGATCCGCTCGACGGTGACGACGGGGATCGCATCACCCAGGTGGATCTCAACCAGGAGATGCAGAAGTCCTACCTCGACTACGCCATGAGCGTGATCGTGGGACGCGCCCTCCCGGATGTGCGCGACGGCCTCAAGCCCGTGCACCGCCGCATCGTCTACGCGATGTACGACGGCGGCTACCGCCCCGAACGGTCCTTCTCTAAGTGCGCGAAGGTCGTCGGCGACGTGATGGGCAACTACCACCCGCACGGCGACAGCGCGATCTACGACGCCATGGTGCGTCTGGTGCAGCCCTGGGCGATGCGGTACCCGCTGATCCTGGGGCAGGGCAACTTCGGTTCCGCGGGCGACGACGGTGCTGCCGCCCCGCGCTACACCGAGTGCAAGATGGCACCCCTGGCGATGGAGCTCGTGCGCGACATCGACCAGGAAACCGTCGACATGCAGGACAACTATGACGGCACCGTCGACGAGCCGACGATCCTGCCTGCACGCTTCCCGAACCTGCTTGTGAATGGGTCGGCAGGCATCGCCGTCGGCATGGCTACCAATATCCCGCCGCATAACCTGCGCGAAGTGGCTGATGCGGTGCAGTGGCTGTTGACCAACCCAGAGGCCACCAAGGAGGAGCTGCTCGAGGCCTGCCTGACACGCATCAAAGGCCCCGACTTCCCCACGGGTGCCACGATCGTGGGCACCAAGGGCATCGAGGAGGCGTACCGCACCGGCCGCGGCTCCATCACCCAGCGCGCTGTCGTCTCCACCGAAGAGGTAGGCGGGCGCATGGCGCTCGTGGTCACCGAACTGCCCTACCAGGTCAACCCCGACACCCTGGCTCGAAAGATCGCGGAACTGGTCAAGCTCGGCAAGATTCAGGGCATCGCGGACATCACCGACGAGACCTCGGGCAAGACCGGCCAGCGCCTCGTTCTCACCCTCAAGCGTGACGCCGTCGCGAAGGTGGTGCTGAACAACCTCTACAAGCACACCCAGCTGCAGGAGAACTTCTCCGCGAACATGCTGGCGCTCGCCGGCGGTGTGCCGCGCACCCTGTCGATCGACTCCTTCGTGCGTGAGTGGACGAAGCACCAGATCGACGTGATCGTGCGCCGTACCCGCTTCCGCCTACGTAAGGCTGAAGAGCAGATCCACATCTACCGCGGCTACCTCAAGGCACTCGATGCCCTGGACGAGGTGATTGCGCTGATCCGTCGCTCCCCGGACGCTGACCGCGCCCGCGACGGCCTGATGGAGTTGCTGGAGATCGACGAGATCCAAGCCAACGCCATCCTGGCGATGCAGCTGCGGCGCCTGGCCGCTCTGGAGCGGCAGAAGATCATTGAGGAGCACGACCGGCTGCAGGCCCTCATCGAGGAGTACACCGCGATCCTCGCCTCGCCCGAGCGGCAGCGGCAGATCGTCTCCGAGGAGCTCGCTGAACTGGTGGATAAGTACGGCGACGAGCGCCGTACCCAGATCCTGCCCTTCGACTCCGACATGTCGATGGAGGACCTCATTCCCGAAGAGGATGTGGTGGTCACCATCACCCGCGGCGGGTACGCCAAGCGCACCCGCACCGACCAGTACCGGGCGCAGAAACGCGGCGGCAAGGGCGTGCGCGGCGCCTCCCTGCGGGCGGACGACGTGGTGGAGCACTTCTTCACCACCACCACGCACCAGTGGCTGCTGTTCTTCACCAACCAGGGCCGGGTCTACCGCATCAAGGGCTACGAGCTGCCCGAGGCGCCGCGAGACGCGAAGGGCCAGCATGTGGCGAACCTGCTCGCCTTTCAGCCCGATGAGCACATCGCTTCCGTGCTGACGCTGTCCACGTATGAGGACGCCGAATACCTGGTGATCGCCACCGCCTCCGGTCTGGTGAAGAAGACCGCGATGACGGCCTTCGACTCCAACCGCACCGGCGGCATCATCGCCATCAACCTGCGGGACATCGACACCCCGGACGGCACCGTGCCGGATCGCGTGATCGGTGCCCGCGCCGTGAATGGTGACGACCACCTGCTGTTGATCTCGAAGAACGGCCAGTCGGTCCGTTTCCCCGCCGCTGACGACGTTCTGCGCCCGATGGGCCGCGCCACCAGCGGCGTGACCGGCATGAAGTTCCGTCACGATGACGAGCTTGTGGGCATGGACGTGGTCACGCCGGACACCTTCGTGGTGACCGTGACCGACGGCGGCTTCGCCAAGCGCTCCTCGATCGACGAGTACCGTGTGCAGGGCCGCGGCGGCCTGGGTATCCGGGTGGCGAAGCTGCCCGATGACCGCGGCATGCTGGTGGGTGGCGCCGTTGTGGAGGAGACCGACGAGCTGCTGGTCGTGATGGAGAAGGGCCGCGTGGTCCGCTCCAAGGTGTCGGAGATTCCCGTGAAGGGCCGCACCACCATGGGTGTTGTCTTCGCCAAGCCTGACAAGGGCGACCGGATCATCCTGGTGACCACCTCCCAGGAGTCCGAGGAGGATGTGGACGACGCTGGTGGCGCTGCTGGTGCTGCAGGCGCGGGGTCCGAAGAGACGGTGAGCGCCGCCGATGAGGCTAAGGGTCCTGAGGCCGCGCAGGCAGATGTGAAGGGTACGTCGAGCAACGGCGCGGAGACAGCTGACGGGCAGTCGGATGATCTAGGCTCGGACCCGTCCGATCCGGCCGATGACTTGGCCGACGAATCCCCCGAGGAGTGATCCGTGGCGAGCACTGATGCGAACTCTCGCAACACGTCCGACGATGCCACTGCGACCCTGCCGGTGAGCAGCGATGATCGAGCCGCGACGTCCCGCGGCAGCTCCCGCAGCGGGGGCTCGACGAAAGAAGCACGCGGAGACGCGAGCCGCGGCGCGAGCCGCAGCCCCCGCAAGCAGGGCACGCCCGCAGCTGAGGCTGGCTCCCGTGGACCCCGCCGTGTGCGCCTCACCCTGGCGCGCTTGGACCCGTTCTCGGTGATGAAGCTGTCATTCCTGGTGGCGATCGCGATCGGCATCGCCACCGTGGTGGCGGTTGCCGTGCTGTGGAACGTGGTGGACGCGATCGGACTGTGGACCAAGATCGATCAGCTGGGCCGCGACATGAACTCCGGCAAGCCGCTGCCGTTCATGGAACTGTTCCAGTTCCGCAAGATGGTCTCCTACGGCGTTGTCGTGGCCGTCGTGAACATCGTGATCATCACGGCGCTCGGCACCCTGCTCGCGTTCCTGTACAACATCGTGGCCGCCCTGCTGGGTGGCCTACGGATCACCTTCACCGACGAGTGAACTGATCCTGCTCACGCCAGAAGCGCGCCGCTCCCTGGGGATGCGGCGCGCTTCATGTCATGTGACCTCGCGAACAGCCTGTGCATCTGAGTGGACCCACCTGGTCAGGGAACGGTAATGTGGTGCGCCGGTAGCTCAGCCGGTAGCATCCGGTGAGGCCGCACGGGCCTATAGCTCAGTTGGTTAGAGCGCTGTCCTGATAAGACAGAGGTCACTGGTTCAAGTCCAGTTAGGCCCACTCCACGGATCGGAGGACCCTGATGAAGGTGTTCAGGTACATCACCGTTCTGGTCGGCGCCGCGGTGACCGGCCTGCTCGTGTGGCGCAAGGTCGAATCAGACCGGCTGCGTGAGGACCTGTGGACCCAGGCGGAGTCCATCTCGCCCGAGAAGGAGACCGCCGTCCCTCGCTCAGAGCCTGTCGCGGCACCCGTCGGCCGGAACTGAGCGGGACATCCCAGCGCCGTACGCGGCGCTCAGGGGCCTTGGCGCAATTGGTAGCGCATCTGCTTTGCAAGCAGAGGGTTACGGGTTCGAGTCCCGTAGGCTCCACTCCACGCACAAGGCTCGAACCCTTGCCATCATCGATGGTTTCGGTTCGGGCCTCGTTGCTGTCTTGGGTGCAGATATGGGCGGGCGGTGTCAAGTCGTTGAAGCAACATGGGGCTCGCCATCGAGCAGTCGAGCGAGTGCCTCGGTGGGGGTGAGGTAGCCGAGCCGTCTGCGGGGTCGGCGTTTGGTGCGCTTGGACTGCAGGAAGATCCCTCGCCGTGCGAGCTCCCCGCGGGGCATCGCGTAGATGTACTGGTAGATCGCCTCAGCGGACATTGTGCGGCCCTGGGCATCGGGAGAGTCCGGCATGCGTTCAACGGTCGGGTCTGCAGCTTCCAGGCGCACACTCCAACGATCAGACCCCCACCGACCGGGAGCGGCGCTACGACGCAATGACACCACGTTGCCGCCATGCTGTGTATCCTGAACCTGTTCACTGAACATGTTCAGGAGGTGAAAATGGTTACTTCTAGAACTGAGGCGCGACAGACGACGCGCCGTGCCGTCCTGCATGCTGCTGCTCGGCTGTTCGAGGAGCGCGGTTTCCTCGCGACGACCGTGCGAGACATCGCCCAGCAGGCCGGCGTGAGTGTCGGGACCGTCATGGCATCTGGCGACAAGGAGGCTTTGCTCGTTGAACTTTTCGACGGCCTCATCGAGGAACGCCAGCAACTCGCTGGCACGCAGGCGCTCGGCGTCAATGTCCGGTGCGACGCGGACGTGGTCGCCGTGGTGGAGCCATTCGTGGTGCTCTTCGGCGAGCGTCGTCACCTTGCCCAGTCCTATGCCTCGATCCTTGCGAGCGGAAGGCACTCCTCTGTTGTCTTCGCCGACCTCGCGCGCCGGCTGATCGCTGTGTTCGAGCAGATCCTGACTGTCTGCGGATGTTCACGGCCGATGGAGGTCCGCAAGCGAGCCGAAGCGCTTCACGCGGCGTACATCGGAAGCTTGTTCATCTGGTCGGCAACCCCGGAACGATCCGCATCGGAGTTCCTGGCTCAGCTTCGCGAGATCTTTGCGGCGATCTGCCACCATGAGGAAGGCGACTCATGATGTTGTTGCCGTCCTCGTGGGTGCTACCAGCGTTTCTGGCAACCGTCCTCCTTGTAGATGTCGCACTGTCGGTAAGACCGGTCCGTTTCATCCGCGACTGTCTCCACAGTGTTCGCTTCCCCGAGGAATGGTGGTGGGTTCTTCTCGTTGTCAAGACGCTTGCGGCATCCGGACTCATCGTGGGCATCTGGATCCCCGGACTCGCCTTCTCGGCGAACTGCGGGGTCATCGCTTACTTTCTATGCGCAGCTGCGGCCCACATCCGAGCAAGAGCGACAGGATCGGCTTTCTGGATCAACTGCCTGGGGATGCTGGCACTTTCCTGCGCCATCCTGGCGTTGAGCGTCCTCTAGCTGTTTTGGTCGGAGACATTGGTTGACGGCGTCAGGTCCATCATGATTTAGGCTCACTTGAGTTCGATGCGCCTTGAGACAGTGCCCAGATCGCAACACCAAGCACCAGCACGAACGCCCCACAGCCCAGGGCGACCATGTGTTGCGCGCTAGCATAGTCAGCGGCCCGGCCGGAAGCTCCAGCTGCGACCTGGTTGGCAATCGTTTGATCGGGAATACGACGCTGCACAAGAACAGTGAGTAATGCCGAGTAGCACGCCACCGCTAGTGCCTCGGATCCGATACGGGCGAAGTTCAGCAGTCCGGCAGCACTGCCCGACGAGTGGCCCGGCACCCGGGCCAGGGCCTCTCCATCGACCACGCCGAGAGGAAGCCCGAAACCGAGCCCGATTAGCGCTAGGGCAGGCACGACCGCCCACACAGGCATACCCGGATCAAGCGCCAACATCGCGACCGAACCTGCCACCAGACAGCCGATGGATGCGGCCAGGACTGGACCGATGCCAATCTGGTGGCGCTTCATGACTGAGACGGTCGCACCCGGGGACAGGATGACGGGAAGGGTCGCGACGAGCATCATCGCCCCGGCCCGTCCTGCGTCCCAGCCGTGGATCGCGCTAAATGCCGCGGGAAGGTAGGTCAGGAAAGTCACGAACCCCACCGAAGCCGTGATCGGCACCAGTGTCTGAATCGCCCTGGGTCTGATGGAGACTCGCGCTATTTGATTCCGACCAGGTGTTCGCGGTCGGCTTGGACAGCATAGAACGCGTTCTCGAACTCGGCGGGCGGGACGTCGCCGAGGTAGCCGTGGAGGCGCTGCGTGTTGTGCCAGTGCACCCAACCGAGGGTGGCGAGCTCGAGATTCTCGACCGTCTTCCACGGCCCGGACCTCGCGGGTCCGCGGACGAGTTCGGCTTTGTAGTACCCGTTCACCGTCTCGGCCAGGGCGTTGTCATAGCTGTCGGCGACGGTCCCGATCGACGGTGTCGCGCCGATCTCCGCGAGGCGTTCGCCGTAGCGAATGGACGTGAATTGAGACCCCGCGTCGCTGTGACACCGCAGGTCCGCGTGGCGGTGACCTCTGGACCAGCGGGCCATCTCGATGGCGTCGAGGATCATCTCGGTGCGCATGTGCGACGCGACCCGCCACCCGACGATCATGCGGGAGAACGCGTCGATGATGAAGCACACGTACGCGACACCGGCCCAGGTCGCCACGAACGTCAGATCCGTCACCCAGAGCCGGTTCGGAGCGGTCGCGGTGAACTCCCGCTGCACCAGATCCGGGTGTCGCGCGGACGCCGGATCCGGCCTGGTCGTCTTCACCCGTTTCGAGCGCCTCGCGCCCTCGATCCCTGCCACCTTCATCAACCTCGCGGTCTGGTCGCGGCCGATCGCGATCCCCGCCCGCCGGGCCGCCTTCCAGAGCTTGCGGACCCCGTAGACCCGGTAGTTCGCCTCCCACCGCTCGACGAGCCGCGGGATCAGCCCCTCATCCCGCACTGCACGGGCGGACGGGGTGCGGGTCTTGGCGGCGTAGTAGCTGCTCGGAGCCACCTGCAACTGTCTGCAGATGAGCTCGACTCCGAGCCGGCGACCGTCGACGAGGTCGTCCTTGTTCGCGTCGATGAACGCGACTACTTCCGGTAGTGGCGGTCGAGCTCCCCCCCCAAGAAAGACGCGGCCCGCTTGGGCACCTCGTTGGCCCGGCGAAGCTCCCGGACCTCCTGTTCGAGCTCTTTCACCCGTTGCGCCTCCGCCGAACTCACACCGGGCGTGACGCCGTCATCGATGTCGGCCTGCTTCACCCACATCCGCACGGATTCGACCCCGTACCCGAGCTGCGTCGCGACTCGCTGCACCGTCCCTTGGGAGGCGCCGAGTTCGGCGCGCAATGTCCTCACCATCCGCACCGCGGCGGCCTTCTCCTCGTCCGAGTAGCGACGCGTCGTCGGCTTCCCGTTCGACAGTTCCTTCGGCATAACCCCATCCTCGTTTCCAAGGTCAGGAGCCTCCAACAAACTCAGGGCGCTTCAGCCGACCCTCGAGGGACAGGCCGCCTGGCCTCGTCGAGGGTCCGCTTCATCCCCCTCGAGCACGTCCAGGAGATCCTGTCCATCAGCCGCTCCCAGGCGTACGCCCTGGTTCGATCAGGGGATCTGCGCGCGATCCAGGTGGGCGGCCGCGGCCAGTGGCGAGTAGAGCTCACGGAACTCGAGGCCTACATCGAGCGCGCCTACCAAGCCGCAGCAAAAGCGATCTCCAACGACACAGTCACCGACTGACGCTCAGTCGGCCTCCAACGGAGCGATGAGCGATGGATCGGTGTGATCGAGGGTACGGACGTTGTTGACCTGTCGGTCCACGCGCCGAGTGACGAGTTGGCTGGCTACCGACGTGGAGACCTCGTCGAGCTGTGCGAGTAGGGGATCCTTTTGCTCGGCCTCGAGCTTCCCAGGAGACAGCCACTCTCCCAGGATGTCCTCGGTGAGGAAGACGGGCATGCGGTCGTGGACCTCGCCGCCGGCGTCCCGGGCCTCGCGCGTGACGATCGTGAAGGTGACGTTCCAGCCGTCGCTGCTCTCGTCTTTGCGGGCTGCGGTGAGTCCGGCGGCGTGCAGTAGCTGCCCGTCGGGGTGGTGGATGAAGTAGGGGTCCTTGCCGCCGTCGTCGGCTTCGACCCACTCGTAGTAGCCCGTCATGGGCACCACCGCCCGGGCTGAGGAGAAGGGGCCGCGGAACATGCCGTTGGTCGCGATGGTCTCCAGGCGCGCGTTGATCGGGCGGGGCCCCTTGTCCTTCGCCCACGAGGGGTGCAGTCCCCAGCGGGCGAGCTCGAGGCTGCGGTGCAGCTCGCCCTTGTCATCCACGAACTCGCGCACCACCGGCGCCTTGGTACGCGGGGCGATGCTGTACACCGGATCCCACTCAGCTGCCCGGTCCTGACTCGTCGCCAGGTAGGCACGCAGCAACCCGTCTCCGTTGCCGGGGGAGAGATTCATTCGGCTGAGCAATGTTCTCAGGGTTCTGCGTCAGTGCCGGATGAGGCGCGGGCCCGGGACGCACCTCACGGTCGATGCCTACTACGTGAGTCCGTGGCGCGCCGAAGCTTCGAGTTCTATATAGCTAAGTTGAAGCTTCGAGGCTATCGTCGTGCCATGTCCGTCGATGAGCTGTCTGCGAGTGCCCAGAACTTTCTGAAGGCGATCTGGGGGTTGTCCGAGTGGAGTGACGAGCCAGTGACGTTGAAGCTCATCGCGCAGCGGACCGGTGTTGCCCTGTCGTCCGCTTCGGATGCGGTGCGGAAACTGACTGAGCAGGGTCTTCTGTCTCACGCGAGGTATGGCTCGGTCGAGTTGACGGAGGTCGGTCGTTCGTACGCGCTGGTGATGGTGCGGCGGCATCGCTTGATCGAGACGTTTCTGGTGGAGACCCTCGGGTATCGGTGGGACGAGGTCCACGAGGAGGCCGAGCAGCTCGAGCACGCCGTCTCGGACTTGATGGTGGAGAGGATCGATGACGTTCTGGGTCGCCCCCGGCGTGACCCGCACGGTGATCCAATCCCTGCAGCGGACGGAACAGTGACCGTGCCTGATGCGCGGCGTCTCACCGACGTCGGAGCGGAGGGCAGGTTTGTGGTCGAGCGGATCTCGGACACGGACCCGGCGATGTTGCAGTTCTTCGAGTCCCAGGGCATCGGAGTCGGGGCCACGCTTGTGGTCGCGGCGGGAGCGCCGTTCTCCGATGCGCTGGAAGTTCGTTCTGGAGAAGTGGGCTCGCCAACGTTGCTGGGACGCTCTGCGACAGATGCCCTCTACGTCTCTGCGGGGCCTACCTGATCCTCACGCCGGCGAGCCGTATCGCGTCGATACCGGCGAGCTCCGACCTTCTTGCTGAGTAGGCCGTGCTTGGGACTGATGAGGTAGACGAGTGCGAAGGCGCATCCCTGGGTGAGGACGACGAGGCCGCCGGGTGAGGCGTCGACCCAGTAGCTGATGTAGATCCCGACCACGGAACAGAGTGACGAGAGGGCCGGCGCGATCACGAGCATCCGCCCGAAGCGGTCGGTGAGCAGATAGGCCGTCGCTCCGGGAATGATGAGCATCGCGACGACGAGCACCACTCCCACGACCTGGAGAGCGGCAACTGCGGTCAGCGCCAGAAGACCCAGCAGCAGCGCGCCGAGGAATCGGGGAGACAGGCCGATCGCGTGGGCGTGTGTCGGGTCGAAGGCGTAGAGCGTGAGGTCGCGGCGTTTGAACACCAGGGTGACAAGAGCCACGGTAGCCAGGATCGCGATCTGGACGAGGTCTGTGCGGGAGACGCCGAGGATGTTGCCGAAGATGATGTGGTTGAGGTCGGTCTGGCTGGGTGTGACCGAGATCAGAACCAGCCCGAGGGCGAAGAGAGTGGTGAAGACGATGCCGATGGCGGCGTCCTCCTTCACGCGGCTCGTCCCGCGGACGAGCCCGATCATGCCGACCGCCAGGAACCCGAAGACGACCGCGCCGATGGCGAACGGGACACCGAGGATGTAGGCAATGACGACTCCGGGAAGGACGGCGTGAGAGACGGCGTCCCCCATGAGCGACCAGCCGATGAGCACCAGCCAGCACGACAGCAGTGCGCACACCACGGCAGCGATCACGGTCGTGACGAGCGCACGGGTCATGAAGTCGTAGGAGAGCGGCTCGAGGAGCCAGTCGAGCGGGGTCATGCGGCACCCTCCTGCTGCAGAACGTCCAGGCCGAAGGCGAGAGCGAGCCTCTCGGGTGTGAGGGCCTCTTTCACCGGGCCGTGGAAGAGGATGGTTCGCAGCAGCAGCACGGCGTCGTCGGCGAGCTGCGGCAGAGCATGGAGGTCGTGGGTGGAGACCAGGACGGTACGGCCGTCGTCAGCGAGTGCGCGGAGAAGATCGACGATGGTGGCTTCGCTGCGCTTGTCCACGCCGGCGAAGGGCTCATCCAGCAGCATGATCCGTGCGTCCTGGGCGATCCCGCGGGCGACGAAGGCGCGCTTCTTCTGCCCGCCGGAGAGCTGGCCGATCTGTCGATCGGCGTACTCCGTGAGCTCCACCCTCTCCAAGGCTTCGTCCACAGCGATGCGGTCAGCGGGCCGAACTCGGCGCGTGGCGCCCTGGTGGCCGTACCTTCCCATCATCACGACGTCTCGGACAGAGACGGGGAAAGCCCAGTCGACGTCCTCGCTCTGGGGGACGTAGCCGACGAGTCCTCGCCGCCTGGCCGGCGCCTGCTGCGTGCCATTCAGCAGGACGCTGCCTGCGTCAGGCCGGACCATGCCGGTGATCGCCTTGAACAAGGTGGACTTCCCGGAGCCGTTCATTCCGATCAACCCCGTCACCGCACCCGCCCGCACCGCAACAGATACGTCGTCGAGGGCGAGTACATCGCCGTAGCGGACGGTGACACCTTTGACATCGATCGCCGCTGTCGTCATAAGTCCTCTCCGGTGAGTCCCGCAGTGATGGTGTCCGCATCGTGGCGGATCAGATCCAGGTACGTGGGCACCGGGCCGCCTTCCTCGGAGAGCGAGTCCACGAACAGCGTTCCTCCGAAGCGTGCATTCGTAGCACCCACAACCTGCTGCATGGGGTCGTCGGAGACCGTCGACTCGCAGAACACGGCGGGGACCTCGTTCTCGTCGACGAACTCGATCGCGGAGGTGATCTGCTGCGGGGTCGCCTGCTGCTCGGCGTTGACGGGCCAGATGTACTTCTCGGTCAGCCCGGCATCTCGGGCGAGGTAGGAGAATGCGCCCTCGCAGGTCACCAGCGCTCTCTGGCTGGTCGGAAGACTTTCGAGCTCGCCCGTCAGGTCATCTTGGACCTGCTGGAGCTGCTGCTTGTAGGTCTCCCCGTTCCTCTCGTAGTCCTCAGCGTGTTCCGGGTCGAGATCGCTGAACGCCGCGACCATGTTGTCGACGTACACCTGCACGTTCTTCGGGCTCATCCAGGCGTGCGGGTTGGGCTTGCCCGCGTAGGCGTCCCCCGCGATGTCGATGGGATCGATCCCCTCCGAGACCACGACATGAGGCACATCGACTTCCTCGACGAACTGGCCGAACCACACCTCCAGGTTCAAGCCGTTGTCCAGGATCAGGTCGGCGTCCGAGGCCTTCCGGATGTCTCCCGGCGTCGGCTCGTACCCGTGGATCTCCGCGCCAGGCTTCGTGATCGACTCGACCACGAGGTGGTCGCCCGCAACATTCTCCGCGATGTCCTCCAGCACGGTGAACGTCGTCAACACCACCGGCTTCTCTCCGTCGTCGGCAGCATCCGGCCTGGCTCCAGCGGAGCAGCCGGTGAGCACCAGCGCCGCACTCGCAACGACTGCGCCGAGCGCAGCCTTCCATCGTCCTCGCATGTGCATCGGCGACCTCTCTTCGTTCACGGCCACAGGCGTGGCCACTTCCGGACCCTCAAATCGTATGGTTCGGTATGCCGAAGTTACAAACCCGGCGTGGCGTATGGTCGAGGGCTGCCAGGACTGATATCACTACATGTGTCACCCCCGCGGAGTGCAGACCCAACATCTAGTAGTTCGAGGTCAGTCGGATGGGACGACGACGAAGGAGGGATCGATGACGGCAGGCATCGAGCGCGCAGCACCGGGACTCGGAACACGTGACCTGACGCCACAGGAGTCAGCAGATCTCGTGTTCTTCTCCAGCGTCTCCGAGAACACGCTGCGCTTCGTGGAGAGGCTGGGGCGGCCTGCGGTGCGTATCCCGCTCCGCCCCCGTGTCGAGGGGATGGTCCGCGTGTGCCGCCCCTTCGTTCTGGTGGTCCCCACCTACGGCGGCGGCGAGCAGGCCGGGGCCGTGCCGAAGCAGGTCATCGCCTTCCTCAACGATCCCGCCAACCGTGCGCTGCTGCGCGGGGTGATCACCGCAGGCAACACCAACTTCGGCGAGCACTACTGCCTCGCCGGCCCAGTCATCTCCCGAAAGTGCGGTGTCCCAGAGCTCTATCGCTTCGAACTCCTGGGCACCCAGCGCGATATTGAGTGCGTGAACGAAGGGCTCGACCTGTTCTGGCAACGGACAGCCACGACGAACGACAAGAACAACGAACAGAGGAGAACAGCATGACCGCCACAACAGCCGTAGAAGGCTCCATCACCCCTCCGGCATACCGACACGACCCCAGCGCACCGCTGCGTCCGATCAACTGGAACCGCGTGAGCGACGAGAAGGACCTCGAGATCTGGAACCGCCTGACCGCGAACTTCTGGCTGCCCGAGAAGGTGCCCCTGTCCAACGACCACCAGGCCTGGCAAGCACTCGCGCCCCATGAACGAACCCTCACCATGCGAGTCTTCACCGGCCTTACCATGCTCGACACCGTGCAGGCCACCGTCGGGGAGATCTGCCAGATCCAGGACGCCCGCACAGAGCACGAGGAAGCCGTCTACACCAACATCGCCTTCATGCAGTCCGTCCACGCCCGCTCGTACTCCTCGGTGTTCTCGACCCTGACCAGTACCCGAGAGATCGATGAGGCCTACCGCTGGGCGATCGGAAACGACCTGCTTCAAGCGCGATGCAAGAAGGTGCTCCAGTACTACTACGGGCCCGACCCGTTAAAGCGGAAGGTGTCCTCCACCCTGCTCTCGAGCCTTCTGCTCTACGCCGGCTTCTACCTGCCGCTGCACTTCTCCGTGCACGCCACCCTGACCAACACCGCCGACATGATCCGACTCATCCTGCGCGACAAGGCCGTGCACGGCTACTACTCGGGCTACAAGTACCAGCGCGGCCTCGAGGCTCACCCCAACCGCCGCGACGAGATGAAGGAGTTCACGTACACCCTGCTCGAAGAGCTCTACGACCTCGAGCTCGACTACTCAGGCGAGCTCTACGAACCCCTCGGCCTGATGGGCGACGTCGCCGCCTTCGTGCGCTACAACGCGAACAAATCCCTCATGAACCTCGGCTACCCGGCACGGTTCACCGCCGAGGAGACGTCAGTCAGCCCAGAGATCCTCGCCGCCCTCGCCCCCAGCGCCGACGAGAACCACGACTTCTTCAGCGGAAGCGGATCGTCGTACATCATCGGCAAGGCCGAGCACACCAGCGACGACGACTGGGACTTCTAGGCACGCAGACTCACCTGTCGGACGCGAAGCGGTACCGCGCATGCCCCGGATCGCTACGACCCGGGGCAAGCACTCAGCGCAGACCGTGCTGCGACAGACCTGAACCCGTCCGCAGGTTTGCCGCAACGGCTCGCCTGGCCACTCGCACTCAGATCAAATACCAGCGTGAATCTTCCGCACATTGCTGAACCTCCGTCGGGTCGATGGAGAGAGTCTAGAACGGAGCAGTAAGCAGAGTCCTTGGAGATCCTTTCGCTACTATCGCGCTATTCAGTCCAGAACTATGCAGGGAGCACAAAAATGGCGCGTAAGACTCAGGTGATCCTCACCGACGATATTGACGGTTCAGAAGCTACCGGCACGGTGAGCTTCGCTTTGGATGGCGTTGCGTACGAGATCGACCTCAACGATGACAACGCCCAGCGCCTGCGTGATCAGCTCGGCGAGTGGGCCAGTAAAGCCCGCCGTGTCGGTGGTCGGCGTATCAGTGGCACCCAGAGTGGGAGCTCTTCAAGCGACGCTGGCAAAATTCGCGCCTGGGCGAACGAAAATGGCTACAAGGTCAGCGAACGGGGGCGTATCCCGAAAGAGATCCGCGAGGCATACGCCGCGGCGCACTGACCCGGGGACGCAGCGAAGGAGGCCAGCGACACCACCGCTGGCCTCCTTCGGCGCGTACAGAAGACTCCTCTGCCGCGGAGCTGTCATGTCAGCTTGCTGGCAAGCAGGCGGGCGGCTGAGGGCGCGGCGGAAGCAGCCCTGAGGCGGGCGGCTGAGGCTTTGAGGTAGATGCCTGTGGTGGCGATGCTTTCGTGACCCAGCAGCTGTTGCACCTCGGAGATCGGGACACCGACGTCCACCATGGAGACGGCGTAGGTGTGGCGCAGAGCGTGAGCTGCTTCGCCCTCGGGCTTGGCGATACCGGCCCGGGCGTAGAGGCGGTTGACGCGGTAGGAGATCGTGTCGCGAGTCAGCGCTCGGCCATCTGGGCGGATGAGCAGGGGAGAGGAGTCGCTCTGCCCGGGTAGCCGCTCGGCGCGCCAGGGCAGGTAGGTGTCGATCTGCGCGGCGACGCCAGGATCCAGCGGCACGGTACGGGCTTTGCGTCCTTTGCCGACGACACGGAGCGAGGGCTCATCACCGGGCCGGTAATCGAGGGCCCGCAGGCCGGCGGCTTCGCTGGCACGAAGTCCGCCAGCTGCGAGGATCAGCACGATCGCCACGTCCAGCAGCGGCGCTGCTGGGCGCGCCTGCGGGTCTTCCGTCTTCGCTGTCTCCAGGAGGGCGGAGATCTGGCCGTCGGTGAACGCGACGGGCAGGCGCGCGGGGGCGCGGGGCGCCTGGATCGCGGCCGTAGGGTCGGTGGGCAACCGGGACTCGAGGACGAGGTACCGGCATAGCCCGCGCAGCGTGGTCACCAGGCGTCGGCGGCTGGCCGGCGCGAGGCCAGCGTTGTTCATCTCGGCCAGTGCGGCCTTGATGACGGGGCTCGTGAGGTCCTGCACCCTGACAGGGGCGCCCGTTTGGGCCTCTAGGTAGCGCTGCCACGAAGCGATATCCCCGCGGTAGGCCTTGGCCGTCTCGGCACTGATGGTGCGTCCGACGGCGCGGCGTTCCGCGATCCAGTCCCGGGCCGCATCGACGAAGAACTTGAATCGCCCTGGGTCTGATGGAGACTCGCGCTATTTGATTCCGACCAGGTGTTCGCGGTCGGCTTGGACAGCATAGAACGCGTTCTCGAACTCGGCGGGCGGGACGTCGCCGAGGTAGCCGTGGAGGCGCTGCGTGTTGTGCCAGTGCACCCAACCGAGGGTGGCGAGCTCGAGATTCTCGACCGTCTTCCACGGCCCGGACCTCGCGGGTCCGCGGACGAGTTCGGCTTTGTAGTACCCGTTCACCGTCTCGGCCAGGGCGTTGTCATAGCTGTCGGCGACGGTCCCGATCGACGGTGTCGCGCCGATCTCCGCGAGGCGTTCGCCGTAGCGAATGGACGTGAATTGAGACCCCGCGTCGCTGTGACACCGCAGGTCCGCGTGGCGGTGACCTCTGGACCAGCGGGCCATCTCGATGGCGTCGAGGATCATCTCGGTGCGCATGTGCGACGCGACCCGCCACCCGACGATCATGCGGGAGAACGCGTCGATGATGAAGCACACGTACGCGACACCGGCCCAGGTCGCCACGAACGTCAGATCCGTCACCCAGAGCCGGTTCGGAGCGGTCGCGGTGAACTCCCGCTGCACCAGATCCGGGTGTCGCGCGGACGCCCGATCCGGCCTGGTCGTCTTCCCCCGTTTCGACCGCCTCGCGCCCTCGATCCCTGCCACCTTCATCAACCTCGCGGTCTGGTCGCGGCCGATCGCGATCCCCGCCCGCCGGGCCGCCTTCCAGAGCTTGCGGACCCCGTAGACCCGGTAGTTCGCCTCCCACAGCTCGACGAGCCGCGGGATCAGCGCCTCATCCCGCACTGCACGGGCGGACGGGGTGCGGGTCTTGGCGGCGTAGTAGCTGCTCGGAGCCACCTGCAACTGTCTGCAGATGAGCTCGACTCCGAGCCGGCGACCGTCGACGAGGTCGTCCTTGTTCGCGTCGATGAACGCGACTACTTCCGGTAGTGGCGGTCGAGCTCCGCCCCGAAGAAAGACGCGGCCCGCTTGGGCACCTCGTTGGCCCGGCGAAGCTCCCGGACCTCCTGTTCGAGCTCTTTCACCCGTTGCGCCTCCGCCGAACTCACACCGGGCGTGACGCCGTCATCGATGTCGGCCTGCTTCACCCACATCCGCACGGATTCGACCCCGTACCCGAGCTGCGTCGCGACTCGCTGCACCGTCCCTTGGGAGGCGCCGAGTTCGGCGCGCAATGTCCTCACCATCCGCACCGCGGCGGCCTTCTCCTCGTCCGAGTAGCGACGCGTCGTCGGCTTCCCGTTCGACAGTTCCTTCGGCATAACCCCATCCTCGTTTCCAAGGTCAGGAGCCTCCAACAAACTCAGGGCGCTTCAANACATCCGCACGGATTCGACCCCGTACCCGAGCTGCGTCGCGACTCGCTGCACCGTCCCTTGGGAGGCGCCGAGTTCGGCGCGCAATGTCCTCACCATCCGCACCGCGGCGGCCTTCTCCTCGTCCGAGTAGCGACGCGTCGTCGGCTTCCCGTTCGACAGTTCCTTCGGCATAACCCCATCCTCGTTTCCAAGGTCAGGAGCCTCCAACAAACTCAGGGCGCTTCAAACATACGGCAGCGAGGGTACTTGGTGCATTGCGGGTCATGTCGTCTTGGAGGCTCCTTGGAGCGCATCCCAGAAGCCGGCGGGAGTGGGTTCGTCGAGCAGTGCCATGGGGTCCACCGTCGCTCCTGCCTGCGCCCAGCGATCGGTGAGGTGCATGAGTCGGATCGAGTCCAGGCCGGCCGTGAACAGGTCATCGTCAGCGGCGAGCGGCTCGTTCGGAGAGCCGAGCGTTTCTCGGATCTGGTCGATGAGCTGGTCCAGACTTGTTGGAATGTCATCCATTGCTGTTCTCCGATTCGGGAATGGCTCCGGCTGTCGCCAGTGCTTCGGCGCGCTGTATGACCGGTCGGGCCAGGAGTGTCGCGATCGCGATACCGGCGGCGCTGACGGCTGTGGCACCGATGGCCACCACGGTGAAACCGAGCACCCCCGCCAGAGCGATTCCCAAGCCGCCGCCGATGACCATGACGATCTGAATGAGCGTCGAGAACGCGGTGAAGTCCGTGCCCGAACTCTCGGGCCGCGTCAGATCCATCGCGATCGTGTAGAGGAAAGCGCCGGTTGCGGCGAAGGAGGCATTGGAGATGGCGGTGACGAACGCCGCAACGGCAATCGAGGTCGGAGTCAGCGTCAGCCAGATCGTTACTGCGGTACCGATGACCTGCGCGATGCCCAGCAGGACCATCGAGCGCTGACGGCCGACGCGGCTGATGAGCCAGCCGGCAGCCACGCCGGCGAGCACCCCGGCAGTGCCGCCGCCGATGACCACAATGGTTCCGATGCGGGCCTCGCTCCACCCGGCGTCGGTGAGCAAGGGCCGGATGACGTTGTAGGTGATCACGCCACCCACGACGTACAGCGGTAGTACGGCGAAGGTCCACCGAACGACGCCGGGCTGGCGGAAGAACGACAGGACCTGTCGGGTCGAGACATGGGGCGTCGGAAGGTGGTCGGTGGTCTCCGATTCACGCCACCGCGCAACAAGGATCAGCGGCAGGCCACTGAAGACGGCCAACGTCACCATGGCGGCGCTCCAACTCACGCTGCCCGAGATCAGCAGCAGCAGGCCGCCGCCGACAATCTGTGCGAAGGAGGCCCCTGCCGATTGGATTCCGTTGCCGATGCCGCGATCCTGTGGGTCTAGCAGCCGGGTTGTGGCGGCATCCGTGGCGACATCCTGTGTGCCGGCGAACAGGAAGATCAACGCGAAGACAATCATGATCGACGCGAAGTGTCGGCCCGGGTCGAGGGCTGCGAGTGCCAGGGCGCCGATCGTCAGGGCCGATTGACACGCGATGATCCACCCGCGGTAGTGCCCCAGGCTGCGTGACCCGACTCGGTCGACCAACGGCGCCCAGACGAATTTCAGCACAAGGATCATCGCGACGCCGGTGGCGGCGCCGATGAGTTCGAGGGAGACACCCGCGTTCTGCGCTGCGATCAGGAAGGTGTAGTTGAACGCTGCGAGTGACAGGTTCTGCGTGCTGTAGAGACTCGCGATCAGTGCGAGTCGTGAGCCGCGAGCCATGGTTTGTGATCTCGTGCGGGAGGATCCCGCGGGATCCGGCAGGGCAGTGTTGTCGGCCATCGACTGGTCTCCTGTCGGGCAAGCGCTACGCCGGATCGGGCAACGGCGACAACCCTAGGCGATGTGGTTAGGTAAGGCAAACCTAAAGTTATGTCCGTCCAGCCCGGAGAACGAAGCGGAGTCCCATGCCTGATCACGTGCAAGCAAGCG
This sequence comes from Brachybacterium timonense, assembly GCF_900258505.1. GTDB lineage: Bacteria > Actinomycetota > Actinomycetes > Actinomycetales > Dermabacteraceae > Brachybacterium > Brachybacterium timonense. The sequence goes on along the minus strand of NZ_LT984895.1, from coordinate 156,688 downwards.
GGCAGCAGCGCATCGCCCACACGATTGGCCGACGCAAGGGTGCCCTGATCGCCAGTGCGATCCTGGCCATCGTCGGAGCATTGCTGGGGCTGGCGCCGTATCTGATCGTCCACCTCGTGGCGACCGAACTCTTCCTGAGCGACGAACCGGATCGTTTCGCGTTGATCACGCTCGCGGTCTGGGCAGCGCTGGCGGTCATCGCCAAGGTGGTGTTCAAGGCACTGGCCAATGCTGTGTCGCACAACGCCGCCTACCGGATCCTCGCTGATCTCCGCGTCGCGCTGGCCGAGCGGTTGGCCCGCATGCCGCTGGGCCGCGTTCGCGCTCGAAGCGCTGGTCACCTCAAGAAGGTTCTGCAGGACGATGTGGAACAACTGGAGCTCGGCCTGTCGCATGCCATCCCCGACATCGCCGCGGCGATCGCGGTGCCGGTGGCAAGCATCATCGTCATGTTCATCATGGGCTGGCAGGTCGGTGTGGCGGCTGTTCTCGTGGTCGTGCTGGCTGTTGCGCTGATCGTTTGGGGAGTCAACCGTTCTGCTGGGTTCGCCGAGCAGGAATCGACGATCAAAGCCGACCTCAACACCAGCGTCATTTCGTATTTGCGCGGAATGCGCGTCCTGCGCGGCTTCCTGGCGGGGCGGGCCGGCCACGGTGCCACCGATGCCGCTATAGCGGCGACCGCAGATATCGAGAACCGGAAGGAGGCCCGGGGCAAGTGGCAGGCTGTGGCCAGCACGGCGCTGTCGTCGAGTCCGGTTCTACTCATCCTGCCCGTCGGATTGTGGTGTACCGCGCAGGGCATCATCAGCCCGGCGACGCTGGTGTTCTTCCTGCTGGTGGGTACTGGCTTCGCGCAACCACTTATGGGTCTGCTGATCAGCCTCGCGGTCCTGCAGTATCAGGTCGAGGCCGGGTTGAAGAACATCGCCGAGATCCTTGACGAACCCGATCTTCCGGTGCCGAACGAAGCCCATGAGCCGGAGGGGTTCGCTCTGGAGTTGCGCAATGTGTGGTTCCGGTACGACGACGATGAGCCCGATGTGCTCTCCGATGTGAACCTGGACATCCCGGAGAACACCTCGTTGGCAATCGTCGGCCCCTCTGGGGGCGGCAAGTCGACGCTGCTCGGCCTGCTGGCTCGGTTCCACGATGTCTCCGAGGGCTCCGTGCGCCTTGGTGGTGTCGACGTGCGTGATCTCGACCCGGTCGAGCTGATGCGGCGCGTCGCCTACGTCCAGCAGGACGACTACCTGTTCGCCGACACCATCATGGAGAACATCCGCATGGCTCGCCCCGGGGCCAGTGACGATGAGGTGATCGCCGCGGCCGACCGGGCGCGCGTAAGCCAGTTCGTCGCCGAACTGCCCGAGGGCTGGCACACCGTCCTGCCCGCCGGTGGTGGTCAGCTCTCGGGCGGACAGCGTCAGCGGCTCTCGGTGGCCCGGGCCCTGCTCAAGGGTGCCAAGATCGTGCTGCTCGACGAAGCGACTGCTTTTCTGGATGCGGAGAGCGAATCGGCTGTGAACGAAGCCCTTGCCGAGCTCCGCGCCAGCGCCACGATGATCACGGTCGCCCACCGGCTGGGCACCATAGCCAGCCATGACCGTATCGCCTACCTCGCCGAGGGGTGCATCGTGCATTGCGCCCCCCACGACGAGATGATGCAGGACTGCCCAGACTATGCCGAACTCTGGTCGGACTACCTGGATGCCCAGGGCTGGCAGTTGACCGGTGGCGCGGGCGAAACCGGCATCCACGCTGACCGTTCCGAGCGCTCGAGCGATGCGTCCGACATCGACAGGTCGGCGAACCGTGACCGAGAACTCGGTGAGACGCCTCGTGTCCATGGTCTGGGCTCCATGAATCCGGTACGGCAGTGGCTGGCGATGCTCGGCCACCAACGCCGCGACCTGTGGCGTGGTGGGCTCTGGCTCATCATCGCCGACGGCATGCTCACCAGCGCACCCATCGTGGTCGTGGTGCTGGCCCTGCTCGATGTGCTCGGTGGTGAGCCCTCCACGGGGGCCTGGTGGCGTCATGGCCTGATGTTGCTGGGGATCTTTCTGCTGCGATGGTTCATCGGCGTTGGGCTGGCCAGCACCTGGTGGCCGAAGGCCAATCGGGCCTGGATGCAGTTGCGTCGCTCGGTGCTGGGACATCTGCGTCGCATTCCGTTGGGTGAATACGACCGCCTCGACGTCGGGCGGACAGCGACGCTCGTCGTGTCTGACCTGCCGCTGGTCGACTTCATCAATCTGCCGGCGAAGATCATCGTGGGCCTGCTGCAGCCGCTGCTGGCAGCCGTGGTCCTGTTCATCTTCGATTGGCGTCTTGCCGTGGCTGCACTCGTGGGCGTGCCAGTGTTCGGGGTCCTGCTCTGGGTCTCCGATCGAGTCGAAAAGAATGTGCTCGCACGTGTGATGCAAGTGCGTTCGCGCGCCAGTGGCGACCTCCTCGAGTTCGTGCAGGGCACCGCTGTGATCCGAGCCAATCCCGACGCGCCCCAAGCGGGTCGTTATCGCGCCACCGTCGAGGAGCTGCGTCGCCGAAGCGTCGCCATGGCCGTGCGTACCAGCCCGCTCACATCGCTGGCGTCGGCCGTGCTGGAGTTGGGATTCGCTGCGCTGATCTGGGTGGTGTGCCTGCGGCATCTCGATGGGGGATTGCCCCAGCAAATCGCGCTGCTGATGCTCGTGGTCTCGTTGAGTCTCTACCGGCCCTACCAGGAAATGTTGGAGCTCTCGAGCTACCGACACCTGCAGGGGCGCATCGCCGAGCACATCGGCGAGCTGTGGGACATCGAGCCGCTACCTGAGGGCCACCTCGAAGCTCCCGTGCACGCCGAGAACGGCGTGCCGGTGGAATTGCGTGATGTCGGCTTCTCCTATCGCGACGGTCACCGGGTGCTCGACGGCGCCAGCATGATTGCTCGACCCGACACCGTCACTGCGCTCGTGGGTCCGTCGGGTTCCGGCAAGTCCACCGTCGCCAACCTCGTCGCCCGTTTCTGGGACGTCGACGATGGATCGGTACGGTTCGGTGACACCGATGTGCGGGACTTGACCTCGGCAGGGCTGGCTGCCCAAGTGACAACCGTGTACCAGGACGTCTACCTGTTTCCCGCGACCGTGCGCGACAACCTCACAATGGGGACAGCCATCAGCGATGACAACCTGTGGCATGCTCTCGAACTTGCCCAAGCACATGATTTCGTTGCCGCCATGCCCGGCGGACTCGACGCGATGATCGACGAGGCCGGTGGAAACCTCTCCGGTGGCCAGCGTCAGCGGCTCTCCATCGCTCGTGCCCTTGTCAAGGACGCCCCGGTCCTACTGCTCGATGAGGCCGTCGCGTCGGTTGATCCCCGGACAGAGGTGCGCATCCAGCGAGCCCTCTCCTCGCTAGTCGCCGGCCGCACGGTGATGATCATTGCCCACCGGCTGAACACCATTCGCTCCAGCGAATGCATTGTCGTGCTCAGCGAACATGGCGTGGAAACAACGGGCACCCACGAACAACTCCTGAGCAGCAGCCCCACCTACCAACGGCTGTGGCGTGCCCACGAGTTTGCCACGGCCTCGGCCGGTGTGGTTTCAACGCCTGCTTTTCCAGTCGGAGATCCAGGGAAAGACCCGCGTTGACGTGGTCCACGGAATGGCCAGCTGGCCTGGATGCCAAAGACTCGCGTACATGCACCGCTGAATGTGCTGGCCTGCGTCGTCGGTGCGGTTCGTTGATGACCCGTCCATCCCGCTACCCAATGGAGGCAATGTGAGCGCCACTGCGAATGCTGCGCGGCTCCCGGGCGTTGGTTCCAAGCCGAGCGGACTCAAAACTCGGCGACCAGCTCTGGGCGCCGTCGGAGCTCTGGTCACCTTGGTTATTCTGGAGCTCGCCTCGATCACTGGAGTGCTTCCGCCCAGCGCGCTTCCGCTAGCGTCAAAGGTGATCGTGGACGTGTTCGGGCTCCTTGTAGATCTGGCGTTCCTCCAAGATGTCGGAGCGACGTTGGTGGCCTGGTTCATCGGGCTCTCCATCGCGTCCGTCTTTGGTATCGCACTCGGGCTCGTGCTGGGGTCTTTTCGTCTCTTGTTCGAGGCAATGGGAGCGGTCATTGAGTTCTTGCGGCCCATTCCATCGGTGGGTTAGCGGCAGAAATGTGTGTATGGCTGTCGGCGTGTCATGGGTGCCAGCGGCCTGCCCAGCCCTTCTGGATGCCGTTGCCGTCTTCCCATGAGAATGCGGTGCCGGGTTGTGGCCCGTCGGGTTCGTCGATGACGCGCCGTGTGGTCTTGGTTGGTGTCCATTGGTGAGGCTGGGCCAGTGACCATGGGTCGTGGGGGAACTGGCACCAGGTGTTGAGGAGCCATTCGATGCCGCGTCGGGCATGGTCTTCGGGCAGGCCCCGGTGGACGCGCAGAAGGTCCTTGATGGCCTTGTTCGGCCCACCCTCGAGCGGTGAGGTGGTCCTCGGCAGTGGGACATTGCCGAGGGTCAGCCAGGTGAACAGTTCGTTGCGGTGGAGAAGGCCGCGGAACAAGGCACGGCATTTGCGGAGTTCGCGGTGGGTGTACCACCAGTGTTGATGGGCGCCGAGCCAAGCAGGGCGTGAAGCGTCCTGGGTTCTGTTCCGAGTCTCAGCAAGGAGAATCGGAGTATGCCCAAGAAGTTCAGTCCCGAGCTGCGTGACCGCGCCGTGCGCATGGTCTACGACCGCCAGGCCCGCGAGGGAGGCCCGCGCGCAGAGTCGATCCGGGCCATCGCACCCCAACTCGGTGTCGGCCTGGAGACCCTGCGGATCTGGTGTAACCGCTACGGCCCCACCGAACCGTCCGCTGGCAGCAGCGAGTCGCTCGAGGAGGAGAACCGGCGCTTGCGCCGCGAGCTGGCTGAAGCTCGCCGTGCCAACGAGATCCTCAAAGCGGCCTCGGCTTTTTTCGCCGCGGAACTCGACCGCCCCACGACGAGATGATCCGGTTCATCGACGAGCACCGTGATCAGTTCGGGGTCGAGGCCATCTGCCGCGTGCTCAGCGCGACAGAATGTGGGTTCATCACCTCCCGCGGCTACCGGGCCGCCAAGGCACGCCCACCCTCGGCCAGAGCTCTGCGGGATGAGGTTCTCCTGCCGGAGATCCGGCGCATCCACGCCGAGAACTACAGCGTCTACGGGGTGCGGAAGATGCACCATGCGATGCGGCGCGCTGGCTGGGATGTGGGCCGTGACCAGGTCGCCCGGCTCATGCGAGGAGCTGGCCTTCAGGGGGTACGGCGTGGCCGGAAGCCGGTCACCACATACCCCACTCACGTGCCCGATGCCCTCCCGGATCTGGTCGAGCGGCGCTTTACTGCAGAGCAGCCGAACCGCCTGTGGGTCGCTGACATGACCTACGTGCGGATCCTGGCCGGATTCTGCTACGTCGCCTTCATCACCGACGTATGCACCCGCAAGATCGTCGGATGGGCCGTCTCTGCGACCCTCCACACCGACGGCCTGCCCCTGCTGGCGCTGGAGCACGCACTGCTGACCAGTGGCGCGGTGCGCAGCCAGAGCGGACTGATCCATCACAGCGACCGAGGAGCCCAAGGCGGATTCAATCGGTGGTTGCAACACCGGTGTTGTCGAGTGAGTGTAGCTGGTCGGCGAAGACCTCAGCGGGAGTTCTCCAGCCGAGGACTTTCCGGGGGCGGTTGTTGAGCGTGTATGCGACGGCTTCGAGCTCCAGTGCGCTCCAGCGTGTGAGATCTGTGCCTTTCGGGAAGTACTGACGCAGAACCCCGTTCGTGTTCTCGTTCGTCGGGCGCTGCCACGGCGAGTGGGGGTCGGCGAAGTACACCTGAGTGCCCGTCTCGAGCGAGAATTGCGCGTGATCGGAGAGCTCTTTGCCACGGTCCCAGGTCAGCGTCTTGCGTAATTGGGCCGGCAGGTTCGTGATTGACGAGGTCAGCGCCTGGGCCATCGCGCCGGCCCCGTAGCCAGCCAGGGCCGGACCGTTCTTCTCTCGGGGCTGCTGGCCGTAGCCAGGCAGGCGGGGCAGGTGCACCAGTATCGTCGTGCGGCTGCTGCGTTCGACGAGGGTGCCGATCGCAGATCGGTTCGTGCCGATGATCAAGTCGCCTTCCCAATGGCCTGGCACCGCCCGGTCAGCGGCTTCGGCCGGCCGCTGGGAGATGACGACGTCGGCAGTGACGTGCCCCTGGGGCTTATTCCGCGTCCTTGCTCTGGGCTTGCGCAGTGATCGACCGGTCCGCAACGCGGCGACAAGTTCACGCCTGAGCGCTCCGCGCCCTTCGATGTAGAGGGCCTGGTATATCGCTTCGTGACTGATCCGCATGCTCTCATCATCGGGGAACTCGACCTTGACTCGCTGAGCGATCTGCTCCGGGCTCCACGCCAGAGACCACTTCCGGTCGCCCCGGCGCGGCTTGTTCCGGCCCTTCCACTCCGCCACCTTGGGTCCGTCGACACAAGTTCCGTCGGGCAAGCGCAGGCACCCGTCCAGGCGCTGTTGAACGTACTCGCGCAATCTTGGGTTGCTTACGAGCTTCGCGGTCTTCGGGCGACGGGCAAGCAGTTCGGCCTTCCACTGTGCGACCGAAGCCCGATACTCGAGCTTCCCACCCCGAGTCGCCGCATTCCGGCGGAGCTCTCGTGAGATCGTCGAGGCATCCCGGCCGAGCCTGCGTGCGATCTCGCGGACACCAAGACCACCGGAGTGCATCAGCGCGATTTCTTCACGCTCGGCGAATGACAGGTACCGTCCACCTGGCGGGGACAACGTGATCGTCGGCATGCCGCCACCTTGACGGAACCAGCGGGCCCCGACCGCGGGTGACACGCCGATCGCCGCCGCCGCATCCTCGGACGAGGCCCCACTGGCGATCCGCACCCAGAACTCTCGCTCGATGCTCCGCCTGCTCGATGGGGCCCCGGGCGAGATCATCGGATTCCTTCCCGTGAGCTCCTTCAACCATCCCGCTGGACGACCCATGACCACCCTCTCTGACAGGGTGTTGCAACGACCAGTTGAATCCGCCCAGTACGTCAGTTTGGCGTACTGTGATGCCCTCATCACCGCCGGGGTGACGGCTTCGGTAGGCACCGTGGGCGACTCTTACGACAACGCCCTGGCCGAGACGGTCAACGGGCTCTACAAGGCCGAGCTCATCCACTCCAAGCGGTTCTGGGAGTCCGTCGAGGCGGTCGAGATCGCCACCATGGGGTGGGTGCACTGGTGGAACACGCGCCGCCTCCACAAGGCCCTGGGCTACCGCACTCCCGCAAAGGCTACGGCGGCCTACACTCACCACCAGGACTCCGCGCCCGTTGCGTCCTGACCACGGAACAAAACCCAGGACGCTTCAGTGGCTCTCGCCTGCGTGATCGCTACCGGTAGGCGCTCTGCCGACCATCCCTGACATATGCGTGCTGTCACCCAACCCGTGTCACCGATCAGAGAGGACCACGTTCCATGAGCATTCAACCGTTTGTGACCCCGAGACCGATCATTGCTGCGCCGATGGCCGGCGGCCCCACCACCGTTCGCTTGGCGACCGCTGTCGCAGAAGCAGGCGGGTTCCCCTTCCTTGCCGGTGGGTACAAGACCGCGGAAGCTCTCCATCAAGAGATCGAGCAGATCCGCGCCACGGGGGCACCGTTCGGGGTCAACATTTTCACCCCCGGCGACCAGACGGTCGATACGGCAGCGTTCACCGCATACGCCAGCGAACTCGCCCCCGACGCGGCCAGGCATGGCGTGCAGCTAAGCCGCGAGCCAGTCGCCGACGACGACCACTGGCACGAGAAGATCGCGTTGCTGACCACCCATCCCGTGCCCGTCGTGTCCTTCACATTCGGGCTTCCTCCCGCAACAGACATGGCTGCCCTGCGTCGGGCGGGGACCTACGTGGTGATCACGGTGACGACGCCGGATGAAGCACACGCGGCCGCAGAGCACGGCGCGGACGGGTTGATCGTCCAGGGTGAAGCGGCGGGAGGCCATAGCGCCACGTTCGACCCCACTCGCATTCCAGCATCAGTGGACCTGCCAACCCTCATCACGAGCATCCAGAGCATTACTGAGCTTCCCCTGATTGCCGCCGGAGGCCTAGACGGCGCAACCGCGGTTCGCGCTGTCCTCGACGCCGGAGCCATCGCCGCCGCCGTCGGCACTCTCCTGCTGCGCACGGACGAGGCTGGAACCTCACCCGTGCATCGAGCAGCACTGGCTGCCCCCAACTTCGACCACACCGTGCTGACCCGCGCCTTCACCGGACGACCCGCCCGAGCCCTCGCCAACGACTTCATCGCCCAACACGACGCCCACGCACCAGCCGCCTACCCGGCCGTCCATCACCTCACACGGTCCCTGCGGCAAGCCGCCGCCCAAGCCCACGACCCCCACCGCGTCCACTTGTGGGCAGGTACCGGATATCGCAATGCGCCCACCGGGCCAGCGGCTGACGTGATCCGCACGCTCTACCCATTGCCCACCGACCAACAGCTCTCACGGTAGGAACGCCCGTGCTGCGCCGATCTCGTGGCACCGTCACGCCTCCCCACATGCCATCTGTGGACCTTGGGCAGCGGTTCCGGTATGCCGGGAGATCACCATCGCATAACTGCAATGAAGCAGGATACGGCGAATCACTGCACAGAAATCCGCCAACAAGGGTGCGGCGCAGCACAACCCGACGAGTGCGTCCGCGACTGCATCGTCGCGACCTCCATGCTGCAAGCCGACGCCGCCTTTCGAGATGGCCCTCAACTCCCGCACCATCGCAGACCTCGACGCACGAACTCGGCACCACCCTCACCAAGCTCGACCAAGCATCCACCGAGCGATAGCCGCCGAGACCCGACCAATAGGTCACCTCCATGACTTGCGGGACTGCTGTACGTTCAGGTGAGAGTCGGGGTGCCAGGCCGCTAGGCTCACGGCTAAGCTCGCTGATGGGCGATCCGGGGTTGCATCATTCCATGAGTAGACAGCGGCAATAGGCCGCTACACCGTCGAGCAAGCGATCACAGGCGGTTAACGATGCACTGGAGCGGCGATGTTCGCTTGCGACACGAACGCTCAGGTCACGGAGGACCATGATGATTGATCCGGCGTTTAGCAGCACGAACCACTCACAGGACCGCGATCGGATCCTTCTGTTCTACGGAGATTCGATCACTGCCGAGCATCGCGAACACGATGAGGACGGCCTGGGGCAGGGTTTCGTCCGCCTGATCGCCGACCACCTTGCGGCTAACGCCTCCGACGCCGCCCAAGCCTCAGTGCGCGTCCTGAACCGTGGGGTCCCGCACGACGGTGTGGAGCAGCTTGCCGCACGCTTCGAGCGTGACGCGCTCCCCGAGCAGCCCGATGTGTTGACTGTGCTCGTGGGCATCAACGATGTGCGCCGCGCTGCCCGCAGCGACGCCGGGCACCTCGACATCGACGCCTTCGACGCGCAGCTCACGGCACTGTGTCATCGGATTCGTTCGGAGACACCGCTCGCGCGCCTGGTGCTCATGACGCCGTTCCTCCTCGACGTCGATGAGCAGATCCATGCCCTGCGTCCGGACATGGAGCGGGCCGCAGACGTCGTCCGACGCATCGCCCGGCGCGAGCGAGCCGAGCTCGTGGACCTCGCGCGCGCGATGGATGAAGCCGTGCTGAACACAGTTCCGCCGGCAGAGCTCGCGGCCGACGGCATCCATCCCACACCCGCCGGACACCGCCTCATCGCCGAGAGCTGGCTGCGCACTGTCGATGGCACGTCTGACGGTCCGGCAGAAGAACCACCTGACGCCGCCCTGCCGTATGCACGCGCACAGCTCGTGATCAGCACCGATCCCGCCATCACACCACGTGCTGATGCTGATCATGTGGTGGTGGCCCGCAGCGGCACGCAGCACGAGCACCTACCTTCCAGCGTCTTCCGCATTCCCGCGCTGGCTCGGCTTGATGAGCACACGCTGATCGCGGTCTTCGATGCCCGGCCCACCCTCACTGACCTGCCCGGCCCCATCGACGTTGCCTATGCGATCAGCCACGACCGTGGCGCAACCTGGTCCGATATCCGCATTCTGCGCACCACCGACGACGGCACCGGTGTACGCGGCTACGGGGATCCGTGCGTGATCGGCGACGGGGACCTGCTGCACGTGCTGTACGCGGAGTCCGACGCGGTGGGTTTTTGGGACTCCCGATCGGGTGACGACGACACCGACCCCCACCTGCTGCGCACATCCAGCTCCACTGCCCGCATCGCCGATCTGCTCGCGGAAGATCCCGAGCATCGTGCTGCGTGGACTCATCGCACGCACACCCGCACGATCCGCACGAGCGCTCGCGAGACGCTCGCCCGCCAGAACATCGACGGCGATGTTGCGGGCCTGTTCGTCGCCTCCGGCCACGGCATCGCACTGCATGAGGGCTCGACGGCGCCGGGACGGCTCCTCACCGGGGCGGTGGCCCGTATCGACGGGCAGATCCGCGTCGCGGTGCTCGCCTCCGATGATCACGGCCGGACCTGGCGGATGACCTGTGTGATGCCGCCCGGCGGCGATGAGAGCGCCATCGCTCAGCGACCCGACGGCGCCGTCGTGCTGCACGCCCGCGCCCGCGGATGTCGGCTGCAGGCACTCAGCACCGACGGCGGGGAGAGCTTCAGCCCCTGGGAGCCGATCGACGCGCTTGTGGACCCCAGCTGCAACGGTGATCTGCTCACCCTGGGGGAGACTCTCGTTGTCTCCCACTGCGCCGATCCGGAGGTGCGCAGGAACCTCGCGATCACCTGCAGCGATGACGGCGGCCAGACGTGGACGCGCCAGCTCGTGATCGACGACGGGTCAGCGGCCTACTCAGCCCTCGTGGACCTCAGCCCTCACGCAGCACAGGCAGTTGCCACCTCCGGCGAGGGCCCGCAGACGGACACGCGAAGTCCACAGGACCTGCGGGAGATCGGTGTGCTCTGGGAGGCCGACGGCTATCGCGAGCTGCGGTTCCGGCGCGTGCGCTTGCAGGACGTCAACCAACCACTTTCCGCCGAGCTGCCCGACTCGTCGGCCACGTCCCCGGCGTCCGAGAGCGCATCCGCATCAGCCACGCCGACGACCACCGGGCTGGGTGAGAGGCGGGCCGAACCTGAGACGCGAATCGACCTCACCCTGCGGCAGGTCGCACAGGCCGCTGCGCCCGCGCATCCCCGCGATCTGCCGGCCTCCCGCGATCCGCGTGATCACCCCGGCGCCGCCGGCCTGCAGTCCATGATGCCGGGCAACGAACACAGCTTCGCCCGCGAGAATCTGCAGGCCAGCCTGGGTCCTGTCCGTACCGGCATGCAGGCCGGCGATGCCGTGACCGTCGATGTGCGCGTGGATACCACACGGCCCGTCCGGGTTCTCGTGCAGGCTGCGGGCCGGCCCATCACGGAACGGTCGCTGGGGGCAGGTCGGCATCTCCTGCATGTCCCGATCCTGGTGACAGACCGGGACCTGTGTGCCGACCCCAACGCCCTCACTATCACCGCCCGGGCGCTGCCGAGTAACGCCTAGAGCCCGTCGGCTTCCCTCGCGTCCTCGCGCAACGGCCCCGCGCATCGCATGAGGCCGAACCGCCATGGGATCGATGACTATCAGAGCCCAGGTCAGAGCGTGTCGAGCCCCTCCAGTGCTTCCGGGGTTTCCGGCAGGATCTGGCCACCGTCCACCACGATGTCCTGACCGGTGATGTACCGGGCGCCGTCCGAGGCAAGGAACGCGACCGCATTGCCGATGTCAGAGGGTTCGCCCAGGAAGCCCGCCGGCACCGAGCGAGCCATCGAATCCATGTACTCCTGCCCGAGCTCCTTGAGGCCGGGCGTGACGATGTTGCCGGGCAGAACGGCGTTGACGGTCACGCCCTTGCGTGCGAGCTCGATTGCTGCGGAGCGAGCGAAACCCATCTGCGCGGCCTTCGTCGCGCCGTAGTGGGACCAGGCGGGGAAGCCCGTGTAGTTGCCGGTGATGGAGCTGGTCAGCACGATCCGGCCGCGGCCAGACGCCACCAGGTGGGGGATCGCCGCCTGGACGGCATGGATGGTGCCCTTGACGTTGATATCGAAGATCAGGTCGATGTCCTCATCGGTCATTGTCTCGATCGTGGCCTGCGGGTACACGCCGGCGTTCGAGGCAAGAACAGACAGGCCACCAAGCTCCTCGGCGACAGCGTCGATCACGCGGCGGCACGCGGCGCCATCGCGCACATCCAGCACATGCGCGCTGAAACCCGCCTCGCGGGCCGGGCCGCATTCGTCGTCGGTCAAGCCGGTTACCGCGACCTGGGCGCCGTGCTCGCGCAACTGGGTGGCGATCCCGAAACCGATCCCCAGCGTTCCGCCGGTCACCAGCGCGGTGCGTCCCTCAAGCAGTGCAGTCATGTCAGCTCTCCTTCGCGCATGAGTCATCGTTGATCACGAACTGCGGCGCCGGGGCACGCTTACAGGTGCACCGGCGCACACCTCCACCGTACCCAGACTCGCGCGGGACTCAGTGCCCGGAAGGGATAGTTCCTGCAGGTCAATCTGGGATCAGTCGACGTGGTCGGCCGTCGAGTCCTCGTATTCGATCGGACCAAGGAAGGTGATCGTGAGCAGGAGCAGCACGCTGCACACCACGAGGGTCTCCAGCACATTCTCAGGGCTTATGTCAGGCCCGCTGACCATGCGCAAGAACAGGATCACGAGAGCGGGCACTGCCGCTACCGGCGAGATCGCGCACAGTGCGGCCAGTGCGATCGCTGGGATCAGCACGAGGATCATGAACGTGGCCCAATTGTGGTTCCAGAGTCTCTCCATCAGATCCCAGAGCACATACCCCACGATGAGACTGGGGATCACGGCGATAGCGACCCCCGTGAGGATCCGTCGCCACTGCCACTGCGCGTATCGGGAGTCGGCCAGGTAGCGCTGCAGACTGATCCCGAGACCGGTGCCGAGCAGCAGACCCGCGAGTACCACGGATGCTGTAATACCAGTCGGAGGGTCCGCAGCTTGTCGTTGTAAGGGTTGAAACGCATCGTTGAACTGAGCGCCCCGATGGCCACCGTCACAGCGCCGCCGCCAGCGGCCAGCATTGCGCCTGCGTGACGGTAGGCGGCTGCCGTGATCACGATGGTGTAGAACACCAGACCGAACAGCAATGAGGCTCCGCCCTCGTCGCGTATGCCCGGGCCCAGGGCGCGGAGTGTTCCACCCGCCAGCAGTACCCCGGCGATGCCAGCGATCAGAACACGTATCAGGTCGGGTGGCATCAGCACCGCCCGCCCCGCTCGCGGTGCTGACTCCATCGACTCGTCCATCATCCCCCAACTCCCCGCGTCTACCGGTGGCTGCGTCGCCACGGCAACGGTGCCGCGCCGTCTCCTATCCGGCTTCTGGAGCCGACACTATCGGATCGCGCACGGACTCTGCGCCTGTACCGCGGCTCGCGGACTGTCCAGCCACACGGACGCTGCATGCGTGCAGGTCAAGAGCACGTGAGGGCCGACGGTCCCCGAAGACGCGCGTGGCCGCCTGCCACACTGACCGCCATGAGCATCCTGGTGGCCTACGCGACCCACTCCGGCGCAACGCGCACCCTGGCCGATGCCATCGTCGCGCAGCTGCGTCAGATGGGCATCGCCGGGGAAGCCGTCGACGTGCGCGACAACCCCGATCCGTCCGGTCACGACGCCGTGATCCTCGGTTCCGGCATCCGCATGGACAGCCTCGAGAAGTCTGCCGTGACCTGGACATCGAGGCATCGCCGTCAGTTGGCGAGCATGCCGGTGGCGGTGTTCTCCTGCTCCGGCTCCGCCTCAGACCCCGCCAAGGCCGGGCGCCAGCAGGGCATGGACTCCTTCGTGGCCGACTGCGGATTCGACCCCGTCGCCGTGCGCAACTTCCCCGGCTGGGTGCTGCTCGAGAAACTGCCGCTGCACGAGAAGGCACTGATGAAAGCTATGCGGGTTCCGCGAGGCGATTTCCGTGACCTCGACGCCGTGGCCGCCTGGACTCGCGAGATCCTGCCGGCACTGGAGGGCTGAGCCTGCGTTGGTGCCACGATGTGGGCTGCTGTGTGCCGCTGACTGTCGCCTGTCCTGTCGGCTCGGGAGGCGACTGCCGGACCGAGCTATCGGGCTACCGGGGGACGGCGTGGTCCCGTCGTCTGTCGGTGGCTGGCGATAGGGTCGATCCGTACCCCCGACAGGGTCGTCTATGGCACCGCTACCTCGGTGACCGCCCGCACGACGGCACCTGCGAGAGCGTCGGCCTCGAGGAAGGATGAGCCCCTAGATGAGCACCCCTGCCCTGCGCGTCGGTGTGGTCGGCACCGGCGGCATTTCCCGCGCCCACGCCCCTGGCTGGGTGGAAGCCGGCGCCGAGATCCACTGCTTCTCCCTCGAGGGGGCCGAGGCGTTCGCCGACGCCTACGGGGCCACCGTCCACGACTCACCGGAGTCGCTGATGGGGGCCGTCGACGTGGTGGACATCTGCACACCGACCGCAGTCCACGCCGAGCAGGTCCACGCCGCGCTCGACGCGGGTCTCGACGTGGTCTGCGAAAAGCCTCTGGCGCTCACGGTCGAGGAAGCCGAGGGCATCCTCGAGCATGCGCGGACGGCCGGTCGCACGGTTCTGCCCGCGCACGTGGTGCGGTACTTCCCGCAGTACCAGGCAGCCCGTCGGGCGGTCTTGGCCGGTCGCATCGGTAGCCCGGCGGTGCTGCGCTACGAGCGCACTGGTGCGATGCCCAAGCAGCCTTGGTTCGCTGACGAGTCCGTATCCGGCGGGATCATCATGGACCAGATGATCCACGACATCGACCAGGCCCTGTGGATCGCGGGCCCGGCCAAGAGCGTCTACGCCCAGCAGTCGATCTCCTCGGACTCCGATGCGGTGCGCACCGCCCACGTGGTGCTCACGCACCGCTCCGGTGTGATCACCCATTGCCGCGGCCTGTGGGGTCCGGCGGGAACAGCGTTCCGCTACACCTTCAGCCTTGCCGGAGACGGCGGCCGTCTCGAGTACGACTCCGCCAAAGAGACCGGCATCGAGTTCGATGCCGTCGCGGCGGGTCGGCGCTCGAGCGGCGGAGGCTTCCTGCCCGACGTCTCCACAATGCGCAGCCCCTACACCGTGGAGATCGAAGACTTCATCCGAGCCCTGCACGGCGAGGGAGAGGCCGACGTGACCTGCGAGGACGGTGTGGAAGCGGTGCGTATCGCCCGCGCGGCCCTGGAAGCGCTGACGACCGGACGGAGGATCACATGCTGACCATCGATCAGACCCTGAAGGTCGCGCTGATGAGCTGCGCGCACACCCATGCCTCCGGCTATGCGCGTCTGCTCGCTGCTCGCGCCGACGTCGAGCTCGTGATCGCCGACCCGGACGGGTTCGGGGATGTCTCTGTTCCCGGCGTCCCCGTCGTCGCCAGCTACGACGAAGCCTGGGCGCATTGGGCTGACGGGCCCGACGCGATCGTCGTGACCAGCGCCAACGCCCATCACCATGCGTTGGTGATGGAGGCCGCCCGTCGTGGGGTCCATGTGCTGTGCGAGAAACCGCTCGCGACCACCGTCGCAGACGCCGAGGAGATGGTGGCCGCCTGCCGCGAGGCCGGCGTCGTCCTGATGACGGCCTTCCCGGTCCACTTCTCCCCGGCCGTGGAGACGCTGCGCCGCGCCGTCCAGGACGGATCCCTGGGCGAGATCGTCGGCCTGACCGGCACCAACAATGGCAAGCTGCCGACGGGGCGTGACTGGTTCACCGATGTCGAGCTCTCCGGCGGCGGCGCGATGGTGGACCACACCGTGCATGTCGCCGAGATCCTCGACTCGATCTTCGGGCCGCCGGCGACAGTGCACGCGGTCGCCAATCGCATCCTGTATGCCGACCGGGCGGGCGAGGGCGCGGAGACGGGCGGTCTGGTCACCCTGACCTATGGCAGTGGGATGGTCGCCACCATCGACTGCTCGTGGTCGGAACCGGCCGACTCCCCGACCTGGGGCGGTCTGCGTCTGCAGGCTCTGGGCACCGGCGGACAGCTGCAGATCGATGCCTTCGCGCAGCGAGTTGGCGGTCCCGGCCAGTGGCACCCCTACGGGACGAACCTCGACGGCGAGCTCCTGGAGGCGTTCCTCGCAGCGGTCCGCACCGGGGAGGCCGTCGCCCCCGACGGGGAGGTCGGCCTGCGCACTGTGCGCGTGGTCGCCGCGGCGCAGGAGTCCGTGCGCACCGGGGAGGCTGTGCGGCTGGAATCCTGACCAGGCGCGACCGACGCAACGCAGCAACACCCGGCAGCCCGCGCCACGGCTCCGTCGGCTCAGTCCTCCTCGATGCGCAACAGGTCTGACGTGGCCGCTTCGAGCTGTTGCTGCTGGCCTGCTGCGCCCTGCATGCGATCCATGTACGGCTGGGCACGCTTGACCTGGGACTCCAGCGCACCGACCGTGGCCAGGAAGTTCTCGTTCGCCTGCATGCGGAACGAATCGATGCCGTCCATCGTCGTGAACAGATTGTCAAACGCCGCCTGCAGCGTCTCCGCGGAGACCCCCGAGGTCGTGGCCTGCTCCTGGATCTTCACGGAGTTGTCGGCCAGCATCTGGGACGTCCTCGCCACCAGCGAATCCGTGGTGGCGTTGACAGCGTCGATCTGATCCAGCACCAGCTTCTGATTCTCCAGCGCCTGCGCCGTGATCACCGCGGTGCGCAGCGCCGTCACCGTCGTGGTGCGGGCGCGATCAACGCCCTGCCCGAGCTTGGTGTTGTTGTCCTCGATCAGACCCATCGCCATATACGCCTGCACCGTGACGGCGATCTGGGTGGCCATGTCCTGGCGGCGCTGACGGACCGCGAACAGAACATCGCGCTCGAGGGCGTCGGCGGCATCCGCCTTCCCCTCTGCCCGGGCCTGCGCGACGCGAGCCACCGTCTTCTCATCGAGCAGCTGCAGCAGAGCGGCGGCCTTCTGCAACGCGCCCAAGTCCTCCCACAGGCCACGACGCTCGACCGCAAGCTCGGCATTGTCCTTCTGTAGCATCTCCTGGCCGCGTGCAAGCGCCGCGAGCACGCCATCGAGCTGCTTCTGATTCGACTCGAAAGACCGGAAGTAGCGGGCGGCCGGATTACGGCCAGGCAGGAAGCTCAGCGCCTTGGAGACGAACGTGTCCTCCTGCGGGGCGAGGTTCTCCATCGTGGTGCGCAGATCCGCAAGGCTCTTGGAAACCTCCTTCTGCGCACCACCGGAGTCCTTCGCATCCTGCAGCGACTGCTCCATGAAGCGCGAGCTCGTGCTGGACGTGCGCTCGAAGGTGCGCTGCGCCACCGCCCCCAGGGCATTGACCTGCGCCGTGAACTCCTGCGAGTGCGGGTTCAGCTGCGAGATCTCCGTGACCCACTGGTCGGCGCGGCGCTCCAGCTCCTCACGCTGTTCCGTCGGCATATCCGGGAGCAGGGAAACGGCCTTCTTCTCGCTGACTTCCTCGACCGGCTCGGCGGGGACGATGTCGTCGGCGGGGGTGGGCGGCTGCAGCTTGTCCATGGGGGCCTCCTCGGCTGGGCGGTTCTGGTGCGGACGGGGATGAGCGGGGTCTGATCTGGTGGGGCGGGTCTGGTTCAGACGTCGATGATCGGGTTCAGGTGCTGGTCAGCGAAGCGGGTGCGGAGGAACTCGGCGTGCACCTCGAGCGAGCGCGACACCCCGGAGACGAGGTCCTGCTCAATGCGTTCGATACCGTCGGCGAGCACCTCAAGCTGTCGATCCACATCCTGCAGGTTCTCGAGGGCGTCAGCGCGGGCCTGCCCCTGGAAGGTGGTGAGGTACTCGATGGTGCGCTCGGCAGCATCTAGGAGCTCCGGCACGTAGCGACAGGCCACGCCGTCCAGGAGTATCACCTCGCTGGAGCTTGGGCGCAGCGTGGCGATCTCTGGCGACCCTGCCAGCGCCTCGATACGGGTGATCAACGCTGAGGCGTCCTGCAGCACGGTGATCGCGGTCGGTTCCGAGGCGGAGCGACGTAGAGCACGGATGCGGCCATCGAGGCCAGCGCATGCGCTGAGGATCCGTTCAAGCATCTCGCGGGTGCCGTCGGGGGAGTCAGCTGTGGCTGCTGGGAGGGAGCGATCCGAACGCGTGGACCGACGGATCAGATGGATCAGGCCGCCGGCGCCTCCGGCGGTGAGGACGCCAGCACCCGCGCCACCCATCACTGCGAGTGGAACGGCGATCAGCCCCGTGAGGCCGAGCGCAACGACGCCGAGCGCGGCGATGCCACCAGTGATCACGGGGATACCAAATCTGACCAGGGGGTTCGCGCGACGGGGTGTGGGCCTGACGAGGGCGGTGGAGTGGGGTTCGTGCACCTCGCCCTCGAGCGGCCGATCCACCGGTCCCCAGAGGTTCCGGCGCTCCGCCGTGGCCTTCCACGGCAGGTCACGGTTGCCCGGCATGGCGGCGCGGCCACTGGTTTCGGCGTGAGTGGGCTCGGGGCGGTTCCTATTGCCGGGGCCCCTGGCGCCGTCCTCGTTGATCGGGACGTGCGGCGTGGTGGGGGTTGCTGTGCGGTTGGCGGGCGTGGGCTGGTGGCCCGCGGTGCGTTCTGTCTGCGTGTCCACCACGTGCTCTGTTCGCTGCTGGGCTGACGGCCGACTGCCTTCGCTCACCGGCTCCCTCGCTCCTGCTGTCCCTCGTCTCAGGTCTGACAGAAGGCTATCCCGTTGCCCTGAGCGGCGGCGGGGGTGACCGAACCTGGATTCCTGTGGGTCAGCTGGTGCGGTGCAGGTGGGATGGGGGTTCGGCTCCGCTGGTTCGGGTTGCGTGGCGAGGTGGCCGACGCCTGGTGGCGTGGGTTGGTGGGGGAAAGTGGTTCACGCGTGGCGGTATTCGTGGGTGTGTGGCGCTATATCCGCGGCTTCACGAATACCGCCACGCGTGAACGATGTGGCTGCGTGGCCGGTGCGGTGGGAGTGCGGCGCGGACGTCGACGGCGCGTGGTCGGCGCGTCAGCCCATGCGCCGGCGCGCAGCACCCATGCGCCGACGGGCAGCAAGGGCGCCGACGCCGACGGTGATCACCGCACCGCCAAGGCCCAGCATCCAGCCCGCGTCGGTTCCGGTGCGCGCGAGGTCATCGCGGCCGGAGGGAGAGCGGCGGCCCGACGAGTCAGCGCCCGCGCCATCGGCGCCGCGCGTGCCGTCAGCGGGCCCTGCCTCATCGGCTGTTCCCGTGTCGCCGTCGCTGCCGGGGTGATCGGTCCCGGAGCCCGAGCCGGCGCCCTGGTCGCTACCGTTGCCGGACCCTGCGTCGTCGCCTTCGGAGCCCGAGTCATCGCCGTCGGCGGTGTCGCCGGGAGCGGGATCAGCGGGGTCAGAGCCCTGGTCGTCTCCCGAGCCCGAGTCACCCCCGTCGCCCGAGTCATCGCCGTCGTCGGAACCGGTGTCACCGTCGCCGGTGCCAGAATCGCCCCCATCGTCCCCGTCACCCCCATCGCCGGGATCCCCGGGCGCGCCCGGATCAGCCGCGTCGGCGCCGGTCACCGTGATCTGCTGCGCGGCCGTGCGGCCGTTGACCGTGACCGTGAGCGTGGCCGTCCCGTTGCGCAGTGCCGTGAGCATGCCCGTGCGCGGATTCAGCCGCACCACAGCATCCGCACTCTGCACCTGCTCATCCCCGCTGCCGTCCTCGATCAGAACACCCTGACCGCCCCACTGCGCCGTGACCGGCCAGGCGACGGGGACCTCACGGCCGTCCTGGACCAGTGTCGCGGAGACCTGGGCCGGATCCTCGGCGCGGGCGTCCAGCTCCGCGGGTGCGACCAGGTTCAGCGTGTCGACCCAGGGACGAGTCTCCGCGGCCAGCCAGTCCACCCGATCCTGGGTGCCGGGGTTCGAGCCCACGACACCGGCCGACGGGTCAATGCCCACCATGGTCCATCCCGTGAAGCCACCGGTCTGGGGCGTCCCAGCCGGCTGCTTCCCGGAGTTGCCGTTGATCAGGTAGGTGACGCCGTCGACCGCAGAACCGTGGAACACGCCGACATGCCCGTTGATCACGGCGGCAGACTTTCCGGACTCGGCCCGGAAGGTGCCCAGCTCGCGTTCGATGGCGCGGGCCTCACGCTGATCCGACAGCTGGCTGAGCTTGGAGGGCAGCGGGTCACTGGGCGGGTGGTGGAACATCACCACGACGCCGGTGACGGATTCGGATTCGCGTGCCTCCTCCAGCTGCCGCTCGAGCTCAGCGATCTGGTCGATGCCGCCGCCGTTCAGGCTGCCGTACGCCGAGTTCAGGGTGATCACGCGGGTGCCGTCGAGGTCCTGGCTGGTGGTCACCTCACCGAAGGCGGCTTCGAAGTTCGCGATGTCCCCACCCATGATCTCGTGGTTGCCCGGGACGTACACGAAGGGGATGGAGCTGTCCCACTCCTCGTCGAGGATCTTCCGGGCGAGGGCGAAGTCCTCGGGCGAGGCCTCATCCACGAAGTCCCCGTTGATGACCAGCAGATCAGGTGCCGCCTCGCGGATCTCACGCAGTGTGCGCCGGGCGCCCTCGACCGACGCCGAGTCGGGATCAGTGGCGACGAACTGGGCGTCGGACATGACCGCGATGCGCTGGGGACGCTCGTCGACGCTTCCCTGGCTCAGCAGCGCAGGGTCGTGAATGTGCTGCTCAGGGTCGACCTCCGCGGTGGGTGTGGTGATCGCCTGCAGGTTCGCCACCGCGATCGAGCCGGTGTAGGAGGCATCGGGGCGCGTCTCCATGATGCGGATCCGCTCCACGGTGATCGGCTGCGGCAACCCGTCGGGGACAGTGAAGGTGAGCGGGTGCCAGCCGTCGGTGTCGATGTGCGGGCCGTCGAGGTTGGTCACGGTGCCGGCGGCGTCCTTGATCTGGAGGCGCGGCCATGCCCCGGTGCTGTCGCCGCGCACATCCAGGGTGAGGGCGCGGGTGGTCCCCTCGACAGTGACCGGATCGTTGGCCACCAGGTAGTAGCCGCGCGTCGCGGTGGAGGTGGTGAAGTCGTACTCCATGCCGATGGCCGGAGTCGGTGTGCCATCGGGGCCGACGGGGCCTTCTGCGGCACTGAACGAGCCGGTGGCGCGGGCCGATTCGTCACTGAAGGCCGACGTGTCGGAGAAGTCGAAGACCGGCACGGTGCTGGTGCCGAAGGTCAGCGCGACCGAGGTGCTCAGATTCCCGTGACGGAAGGTGAGCGTGCCGGCATCGGCTGCGCCCGTACCCTGCACGGTCCACGTGCCGAGACCGTCGTCGGTCACGGTGAAGCCGTCGCTGGCAGTGACTTTCACGTCGGCGGTCTCCACGCGGGCACGACGGCCATCAGAGTCCACGCCGGTGAGGGTCACGGTGGCTGTGCTCTCGCCGTCGGGCAGGCTGATGGCGCGCTCGGAGGGAGTCAGGGCGACCGGTGCGCCGAGCACGGAGAGCGCGAGGGAGTCCTCCCATGCGCCGTGCCGGTAGCGGATCTGTGCGGATCCGGCGTCGGAGCCCTGCACGAGGGCGCGCTCGGCGTTGGCGTCAGCCAGCTGAGCTGCCCCGTCGGCGGCGAACTCACCGTCGACGGGAATCGGAGAGAGGTTGCCGCCCAGTCCCGTGGCCGTCACCGTGCGATGCATGCCGGACAGCACACGTGTCTGACCGGACAGGGCTTCACGGATCTGCACGTCGGAGACAGTATCGGCCGGGGCGTCCGAGTAGAACACGAGGGCGTTGGGGACCTCGCGCACCGTGCCGTCGGAGGGAGAGTTCCAGATCCGCGGCCCGTCATCACCGGCAACACGCGCCGCCATCGCGGAGGAGCCGCCGCCGTCGAGGTTCACGGCGTTGTGGGCGCCCATGTCGCGCAGCAGTTCGGCCAGCTCGAACAGGCTCATGCCGCGGGACTGGGCGGAGCGTCCGTCCAGGACCAGCACGAACAGTTCGGTGCCGTCCTTGCTGATGCCCACGGCAGTGCGCGGATGAGTGGCGGTGGCCAGCGGGTCATCACCCATGTCGGCGACCTCGCCGTCCACGAGGATCTGGTGCGAACCGGCGATGCCCAGGTCCACATCGGCGCTGGGTCCCACCTTGACGTCTACCGCGTCGCCCACCTGCAGAGCAGCGATGGTGTCGGCGCCGGCCTCGCGGCCCAGCAGCAGCTGCGCGCCAGCCGGGATGCTGCGTGAGCCGACGGAGTCCACGATGCCGGAGACCTCGGTGACCGTGCCGTCGACCACGGTGGCGGTGGCGATCCGTTCCGCTGGGGAGTCCGGTGCGCCGACGGGCCGATCCAGGGTGTAGTCACCCCACGCAGCCGTGTAGAGGCCGATCCCATCCGGATCCAGGCGAGGGGTGTTCATACCGGCGAGCTCGTGCGTGGTGCCATCCGCGTCGGTGAGAGTTCCCGTGGCGGACAGTTTCTGCACGGCAGCGAGGCCGTCTGTGATGGTCAGTGACGGCTGCGGGGTGCCGTTGCCGGTGCGCAGACCGTCGCGGGAGATGGACGTGAAGATCGGCGCGTCGGAGTGGTTGATGTCGAAGAACGTCCCGTTCACGGCGGCGACGGCGCGCTCGCCGTTCTCACCGCTGCGCATCACCTCAGGCAGCGGTGCCCGGCCGGTGACGGTTCCGGTGTCCTGCACGTCGAGGGAAAGGGTCGATTCGGTCAGGTCTGCCGTGAGAACACTGCCTTCGTTCCAGCCAGGCTCCTCGAGGCGGGAAAAGGTGGTCAGGTCGAGGCCCGGCGCGACCGGCTGTGTGGTCGACTCGCGCAGCACGCCGCCGGCGGAGAGCTGTTCATCGGTGATGGCGGCCGCGGCGTGAGGCGCATGCCATGCCTGCAGGGTGAGCGCGCCCGGCGTGAACAGACACAGGACTGCCGCGAGGAGTGCGACGCGGCCGATCAGACGGCGGCTGAGACTGCGGCTGTGCCAGCGAGCTGCTGGGATCGGAGCGTTTTCTGCTGTGGGGCCGAGCTGCTCGGGCTGTGCGGTGGCCGGAACGTCCGGGCGGCGGTCTGCGGGGGCGATCGGGGCAGTGGGGGCTGTCATGGGAACGTCCTGGCCAGGTCGGTGAGTGGAGGTGATGCGCACCACCGTAGGAAGTCAGGGCGACAGTGAGGGGAGGGGCAGGTGAATCACGGGTGACAGTCGTCCGGATCGCGGAAAGGCGACGCGAGCCCTAGACATCTAGAACACGTGTGGCTAAGTTGGCACGCGCATGGTCCAGTTTTTACCAATCCTTTAAGGGGGGATGGGCTTCAGCCCACCACACATGGCATCCATGATCACACGACGCATGCGCACACGAAGCCTCCACGCGGTCGGAATCGCCTTCCTGGCTGCATCCGGCATGGCGCTGACCGGCTGTGGGGGCGCCGACGATGTTGCTGCCGACGCACCTGCCGCACAGAACCCCGGTGCCGAGGCCCCGGAGATGTCGGACGACGGCGGCGGCGAGAACGAGAGCGACGACAGCGAGCCGAGCGACGATGGTGCCGAGGATGACGCAACCTCCGGCGGCAACGCCGACGGCGAGGACGAGCAGGACACCAATGCTGATGACAGCGAGGGAGACCAGACAGAATCCGACTCCGATGACGCAGAAGACAGCGCCGAAGGTGCAGACTTCTTCGCCCCGGGCGCCCCGGTGAACGCCGACGACTACAAGTACGTCTACCCGTCGGAGAAAGACCCCGAGCAGGTTCAGTACAGCTTCACTGTCGAGGGCGGCGACCTTCAGTGCTCCATCATCGAAGCCAGCGACAGCGAGATGCTGATGGCCGGATGCCATGGCACGTTGCCGGACTCCCTGAAGGCGGATTCACCGGAGGGGGACGGGGGTGAAGAGGTTCCGGCTGACCTCGTGATCATGGAGACGGAAACCGGCAAGGAGGCGTACCCGGAGGCGACCACCGAGGGCTGGATCCTGCCGAGGGATCCGAAGACCGGTGACTTCGTGACGGACCTCAAGCCGCTGAAGTCGGGTGAGTCGATCGTGGTGGGCGACGTCAGCTGCGGCGCCCTCGGTGATGGCGCGGTGGCGTGCTTCAACAAGGAGCAGAGCTTCACCCTGAGCGCGGAGAACTTCACCACCGAGAAGAATCCTCGAGCCTGAGAGGCCAGAGCGCACAGTCCCTGCGGTGCCGCGGAATCCTCATCGGATCCCGGCACCGCAGGTCTGTGTCGGGGTGTCCTGAGCCGCCGGACACTCTGAGAGGGACCGCCGTGAGCCGGATGCTGTGAGCTCCCGCTGTCTCGAGCGATCGGGGTGCGAGCGTCCGACGTTCGTCATCGGGCTCGAGTGCGCCTGGCAGCCCTCAGTCGATCACGGCACACGCCACCCAGCGGCGCGGAACAGTTCATACCACTCGGCGCGGGTCAGCGGCAGCTCGGAGCCGGCAGCGGAGTCGGCTACGCGCTGCGGTGTCGTGGTGCCGAGCACCACCTGCATCTGTGCGGGGTGCCGCGTGATCCACGCGGTGCCGATCGCCTCGGGTGCGACGTCGTACTTCGCCGCAAGACGCCGGATCACAGCGTTCAGCTCGGGATACTTCGGGTTGTCCAGGTAGACGCCGTCGAAGAAGCCGCCCTGGAACGGGGACCAGGCCTGCACGGTGATGCCATGCAGGCGGCAGTAGTCCAGCAGACCGCCGCCGTCGCGTGTCACCGACTGGTCCACACCCTGCATATTCGCCGCAATGCCCTGCGCGATCAGCGTGGAGTGGGTGATGGACAGCTGCATCTGGTTGGCGACGATCGGCTGGTTCAGCGACGCCTTCAGCAGTTCGATCTGGCCGGGCGTGTGATTGGAGACGCCGAAGTTCAGCACCTTGCCGGCAGTGTGCAGCTCATCGAAGGCGCGCGCCACTTCGTCGGGCTCCACCAGTGCGTCAGGGCGGTGCAGCAGAAGAATGTCGATCCTGTCGGTGTTCAGCGCCTTCAGGGAGCCCTCGACCGCGCTGATCAGGTGCTCGTAGGAGTAGTCGAAGTAGGGGCCGTCCGTGACGATGCCCGCCTTGGTCTGGATGGTCAGCTCATCGCGCTGAGACGGGGTCAGCTTCATCGCCTGCGCGAAGCGGCGCTCGCACTGATGCAGGTCTTCGCCGTAGATATCGGCGTGGTCGACGAAGTCGATGCCGGCGTCACGCGCGGTGCGCACCAGCGTGCGGATCTCCTCGTCGGTCTTCTCGCTGATGCGCATCAGGCCGAGCACCACGTTCGGGGCGCTGATAGTGGTCTGGGGCAGAGTGAAGTGCTTCATCGCAGTCTCCTCGACATGGGCGCGCCGAGCGCGCCGGAGTGCCGGGCCACAGCGGCCCAGGCGACGTGCGCCCCACCCTACGCCCGCATGAGTGAGCCCGTGCGGGACCCGGCGCCTGATGCGTCAGCCTTCCTCCCCACCGTCCGCTGTCCACAATTCGCCGATTCCGCCCCCGCAACAGAGTGCTCTGTGGCTAGCCTCAAGGCCGACGGATGGGTGCGGGATGAACCGCGAGACCGGACCGTGACCACGGCTCGCGGGAGGGTGAGCCCGGGAAAGGGGGAGACCATGAGCGCACAGCTTTTTGCGCTGATCGCGGCGTTCGTGATCCCGGTCGTGATGACGTTGCCGATGGGGCTGGTGGTGTCGGTGGTGCCGATGGCGGCCGCACGCCGGCAGCGGCTCGTGATGACGGCGGTGGTCGTGGCGATTGCGATCGTGGCCGCGGGCTCTGCGCTGTGGGTGGGCCTGACAGAGGGCAGCAGCGCTGCAGCCGTGCTGGTCGTCACTGTGCCTGGCGGGCTTCTCATGCTCGCCACCGGTCTGCTCGTGGGGCAGAGGCGTGAAGGGCTCCTGCCGCTGCTGCTCGGACTGCTGGGCGCACATCTCCTGGTGGGTGCGCAGCTGCTGGACGTACAGCTCGCTCTCGTGGGGCTGAGCATGAGCATTGCCCCGGTCTTCCTCGGTGTGGCTGTGGGAACTGTCGTTGTGGTTGTGGTTCCGGCTGCCGTAGGGCTTGCCGGGTATGTTCGCCAGTGGTGGTGGCTGCGCCCAGCCACCGCCGGGGCAGCAATCGCAGGTGGCCTGGGACTCACGCTGCAGGGCACCTTCTCCATGGTCCGTCTGCTCCTGCCCGCCCTCCCGATGCTTCCCAGCATCGCGGTTGGCCTGCTGGCGCTGATCGGTGCCGTCGTCGGTGTCCTGATCGGGCGGAAGCACCCGGCACGGCAGCCGGAGGTGCCGCAGCACCGAACACCGCAGTATCGAACAGAGCAGCGACCGGTACCGCAGCATTCGGCACCTCATCCTCCAACCGTGGCAGTCTCCGGCAACGCAGCCCCGGGACCTGCGACGGCGCCAGGGCAACGCGGGATGCGGCCCCCTGCCGTGTGAGACCGTGCCCGGTGTGAGGCTCGCGATGGCGTGAGACCCGTGCGGCGCGCGGCGGCATACGACGGATCTGCGATGCTGGAGACGTCACCCTCACCCGCACAGCAGCGGGCCCCTGCGCGTAGAACGGAGAGCCCATGGCACCGGCAGTCCTCGGCATCGACTCCTCCACCCAGTCCACCAAGGCGGTGCTGGTCGACGCCGACACCGGCCGGGTCCTCGCAGAACGCCGCGCCGCCCACCCCGACGGCACTGAGGTGGATCCGCGTGCCTGGCTCGATGCCGTCGACGACGCCACCGAGGGACTGATCAACCAGGCCGAGGCCGTAGCCGTTGCCGGTCAGCAGCACGGCATGGTGCTGCTCGACGAACACGGGGACGTGGTGCGCCCTGCCCTGCTGTGGAACGACAACCGCTCCGCGCCCCAAGCGAAGGACCTCACCGCAGAGCTGGGCGGCCCCGAACGCACCGTTGAGCAGATCGGATCGCTGCACGTCGCCTCTTTCACCGCCACCAAAATGCGGTGGGTGCGCGATGAGGAGCCGCAGAACGCCGCCCGCGCCGCCAGTGTTCTGCTCCCGCACGACTACGTCAGCGCGCACCTCGCCGAACCCGGCACCGAACCGTTCACCGATCGCGGTGACGCCTCAGGCACCGCCTACTTCTCCACTGCCCAGGACGCCTGGCGCCCCGACCTCGCCGCCGCGGCGATCGGCCACGACATCGCCCTGCCGCGTCTCCCCGATGCTCCGAACCAGGTCATGGGCCGCACCGGGCGCGGAGCAGCGCTCGCCGCCGGCACCGGGGACAACATGGGTGCCGCCCTTGGCCTCTCACTTGGCCCCGGCGACGTGTCCGTGTCGATCGGCACCTCCGGCGTCTGCGCCATGGTGTCCGATCATCGGCCGCAGGACGCCTCCGGCACCGTCACCGGATTCGCCGACGCCACCGGTCGTTTCCTGCCCATGACCACCACCATCAACGCCTCGCGGATCCTCGAGACCATGCGCGGCTGGCTCGATGTGGACCATGAGGAGCTCTCGCGCCTTGCCCTGTCGAGCACACCCGGTGCCAATGGTGTTGTGCTGCTGCCCTACTTCGATGGGGAGCGCACCCCGAACCGGCCCGACGCCCGCGCCACCATGACCGGGATGAGCACCAGCACCACCCGAGCTGACCTCGCCCGCGCAGCCGTCGAAGCGTTGCTGTGCTCGCTCGCCGACGGGATCGCCGCCCTCGAACAGGTCACCGGCACCCAGCCGTCCCGCATCGTGCTTATCGGCGGCGGTGCCCGTTCCCGTGCCGTCCAGGAGCTCGCGCCCGCCGTGCTCGGACGGCCCGTCACCATTGCTCCCGAGGCCGAGTATGTGGCGCTCGGTGCTGCCCGCCAGGCCGCCTGGGCTCTCAGCGGCGAGGCGGAGCCACCGGTCTGGCAGCAGGGAGGCGGGCGCCTGGTCGAAGCGGAGCCGACGCCGCAGGTGATCGAGGCCTACCGTGCGCTGCGCGAGGCGACCGCCTGAGCCGTGAAGGATAAGACGATGACATCTGAGACTCCCGCATCCCGCAGCTGGGCGGCACCACTGATCATCGTGGCCGTCGTCGGTGCTCTGATCCTCGCGGTGCTGTGGACCGCGAGCCGACACGATGACGAGCAAGCGGGTCCGGGCGGCGCCCAGGGTGCGGCGCAGGGCGCAGACGCCGATAACGGATCCAGCAGCGGCGATGCCGCCTCAGATGAGGGGGCTGCCGGGGATGGCACCGCCGACGGGGCAGATGGCGCGGACGCGGATCCGACAGAGGTCGCCGCCCCGGACCTCTCCCCGATGGAGCGACGCATCGACGGCGACCAGCTGGCCGAAGGACCCGTCGACGCACCCGTCACCCTCATCATCTACAGCGACTTCCAGTGCTCCTTCTGCGCCCGCTGGCATCAGGAGACCCTGCCCGTGCTGCGCGAGCGGGTCGACGCGGGTCAGCTGCGCATCGAGTTCCGGGATCTCGCCGTGTTCGGCGAGGACTCCGAGCGGGCAGCGCGCGCCGCCTACGCCGCGAGCCTCCAGGGCCGCTATGCCGACTACGCCGATGCCTTGTTCGAGGGAGGCACCACCCGAAAGGGCGATCTCAGCTCCGATGCGCTCGTGAGCCTCGCCGACGAGCTGGGGCTGGACGGTGCTCAGTTCGAGAAGGACATGACCAGCACAGATACCGCTCACGCGGTGGGGAAGAACGTGGAAGAGGGCGCAATGCTCGGCGTGACCTCCACCCCGTCGTTCATCATCGGTGGCCGCCCGCTTGTGGGGGCGCAGCCCACCGAGGTGTTCGTCGGCGCGGTCGACGAGGCGCTTGAGCGCACCCAGGACGAGGGCTGACATGGAAGTCAGCGTGCTCGCAGCGCTCCTGGGCGGGGCACTGTCCCTGCTCAGCCCGTGCGGCGCGCTGCTTCTGCCCGGCTTCCTCGCGTCGACCGTCACGCGCCGCGGAGCGCTCGCCATCCACGGGCTCGTGTTCTACCTGGGCCTCGTGGTGACGCTCGTACCCCTCGGGCTCGGGATCGGGGCGCTCGGTGCGCTGCTGACCACGTATCGAGGTGCGCTGATCGGCGCGACGTCTGTGCTGCTCATTGTGCTGGGCGTGCTGCATCTGCTGGGTATCGGTTTTGATCCCGCCCGTGTGCTGCCCGGTGCCGATGCCTTACGGAGACGCTCCGCCCACGGTTCCGGTCTGCCGCGTACCTTCCTGCTCGGCGCCGCCGGTGGTGTCGCGGGTTTCTGCGCCGGACCGATTCTCGGAGCGGTGCTCACGCTCGCTTTCGGTCACGGCTCCACGCTGATGGCGGGGCTCTTGCTGGCGGTGTACGGGGCGGGGATGGTGCTGCCGCTGGTGGTGCTCGCCGCCGTGTGGGATGCGCTGTCGCCACGCGCCACAGCCGTGCTGCGTGGGCGCGAGATCACCGTCGCCGGCCGACGTCTGCACACGACGAACCTCGTGACCGGCGCACTCATCATCGTGCTCGGTGTGCTGTTCTGGGTGACGAATGGCCTGGTCACGTTACCGTCGGTGCTGCCGACGGAGACTCTCGCACGGTGGCAGAACCGCGCAGCTGAGCTGGACGGGGTGGGCCTGCAGATCACCGTGATCGTGGTCCTGGGCCTGCTGGCGCTGGCGTTGTGGGCGCTGAGCACACGTCGCAGCCGACGCATGGTGGTGCGGCCGCATGACTCGACGGGACAGAGCAACGCACCGGGGCGTCATGAGTCAGCGGGGTGAGGTGGCTGTGCTGAGCCGTCGAGCGGTGTGTGCGAGCGGCATCGCCCTGCCGGTGGTGGGTGCTGTGGCTGCGTGCAGCACGGATGGTGGCGCTGATGAACGCGGGGCTGGAGCCGGCGCTGGCGGCGGCACTGCGGGCGATGGTGCATCGCTGCAGCCGCGTACGCCGCCGCCTGTTGAGGTGGTAGGAGAGCGAGCGCCGCTTGTGGCATGGGACGCGTTGCGGCTGCCGCTTGAGATGACCGTGATGCTCGTGGTCGACCCCGGGTGGACTGCTCCGGCTCAGCAGCTCGACGGGATCCTCGTGGGGTACTCCGAGCAGGATGGTGGTCTGCAGTTCCAGGCGGTTCACGAAGACGGCACCATCCTGTGGCGCACCACGCGACCCGCGAGCTGCACAGGGTTTGCGCTCTCTCGCACGCGTGACGGCCGGGCCTGTGCGGTGCTCATGGACGATCGTGCCGAGGGTGGGAGATCGGAGGCTGCGGGCTCGGATGGCGCGGGCGCGGATGGCGCAGGCTCGGATGGCGCGGGCGCGGATGGCGCAGGCTCGGATGGCGCGGGCGCGGACGCCGTAGGTTTGCACGGCGGTGGTGCAGACGGCGGAGTTACGGACGGCACAGCTGCTGCGCCCGCCGGGCCGGCTCCGCCGAATGAGTCTGACTCGCCGAATGAGTCCGCCTCGTCGAATGGATCCGACCTGTCCGCGACGGCGATTGAGCTGCGCACCGGCGAGATTCTCTGGGGTCCCGTGCCTGTGCCGGGGCCGCCGGTTGCGCCAGGACTCGTGTTCGGCCCGGCTGGCAATACGCCTGGCGATCAGTCCGTGGCTGATCCGCAGGCCGTTGTGGTGCTTGACCCGGATTCCGGCGAGGAGGCGATGCTGGATGCGGAGGGACAGCGTGTGCTTGCGGAGCATCAGGGGTCGGTGCTGTTCATTGCGGGTGACAGGCTCGTGTTCGCGGAGGCGCATGATGGTTCGGAGCACTGGGCCGTGTCATTGCCGAACGGGATCGACGCAGAAACGGCGCACGTCGCGGGCGCGATCCACCCGGATGACGATTTCCTTGTGGTTGCCGGGTCAGACGGTGGAGCAGCCGACGCGGGTGGAGACGTTCCCGCGGGAACGCTCCTGAATCGCTCCTCCGGTGCTGTGATCGCTGAGCAGGCCGACGCTGCAGCGCAGGATCTCGCGGCGGAGGTGACGGTGGTGGTGAGCGGCCGCGATGTGCGCGGCCTGGATGATGCGGGTGAGGAGGTGCGGCACCACGAGGACGTGGAACCGGTGACGCTGCTGTGTGCCGGTGAGCGCCTGGCCTACGCGATCAGGCCCCAGGAGGGCACGCTGCTGGTGCTAGACACCCTGGGTGGACGCATGGTGCAGCCGTTTGACCTGGATGTCGATGCCCCCATGGGTATCCCGGAGTTGTTCACCGCGCGGGCCGCCACCGTGGTCCGTTCCCAGGGCCGACGCTTCCTGGTCACCACCACGCTCGATGAGAACTTCGGCCAGCGCGAGGGGTCCTGACCACCGGTGCTTCAGCCCCATCAGATCGAGGGGCGGTGAGGGCCGAGGCGGCGCCGACGCGGTGCGCCGTGTGAGGTCGTGTCTGGTTGGTGCCGGGGTGGTTTAGATGGTGCGGTGTGTGGCGTTGGGGTCGGTGGGGCCTTCGTTCTCGGGCTGGCCCTTATACACATCTGGCGCTGCCGATGGCCTTCTCCGTGCAGGTCCCCGCGGGCGCCGCTTCATCACCAGAACACCCCTGTCCGCCCCCTTCATGGCGGCCNGTGCCGTCTGCGAGGGTGATCCGGGTGCCGCGTTGGGTGATCTTGTTCGGGTCGGCTGTGCCGCGTTGCGAGGGCTGGTTGATCAGCAGGCCGTCCTCGCCCTGCCCGTGCAGGGGCGGGACGTACGCGGCTTCGCACGAGTTTTCCGGGACGGTGCATGACCACTGGCCGGCGCCCGGTGCCCCGCACTCGTACCGGACCCCGCCCTCGGGCCGCTGCCAGATCGTCCGCACCGTCGGAGCTGCCGTGGCGCGACCACGCCTCGATGAGTTATGTCCCTGGCCTGTGCGATCCGTAGGCGTGGATCCGGGATCAAGCTTATCTCGAAAAGATTGTCCAGATGTCATGAGTTTGTCATCGTCCGCTTTTCCCTCGTAGGCCGACTGATCGCTGGGAGGAGGATCATCGGGTGAATCCTCCCGTTGTTCTTCTGCGTCGCTCTGTGATGAGTCCGACGAGTCCGAGGTGTTCTCAGTAGGAGCGGCAAGAGAGTAATGTCCCCCGAGTGTAAGAATAAGCGAGAAGATTGCCAGACCTGGTAGAATGTGACGTGATATATGGTTTCTCACGACGCCGAAACCTCCCGCGGATCAGACGAGTATCCGCCGACTATCCACGAGTTATCGACCCATGTCAGTCCACCGACGGTGGATACCTCCACGACTTCCGGTTCGTCGGACTGTGCATCGATGGAGTTATTTCGAAAACTCCGATCGATGGTGTATATATAGCCGACTTCGTGATCGAAGTTCTCCGCATCCATAACTTCGGAGTGTCCGGGGGTTACGGTTGCGCTTACCCAAAGAGAGTCCGAGTCACGAAGCGTTTCGATGCGTGATTCGAAACCTTTGCAGTTGCTGCAGTCGTCGCTGTGGAGAGTTGAAAGGAGTTCGGTGTCCCCGGTCTGGTGTGCCCAGGTGAGGACGGCGATGTAGTACTTGAAGGCTTGTTCGGCGCCTTCGGGGGTGTTCTGGTCCATGCCGGGATAGTCGGCGGGGTCAGGAGCGGGGATGCTCGCGGCAAGGTCATCGCTACCACTGTCGCCGCCGGCGTCGCTTGCTGCTGTGTTGTCGGTCCCGCCGTTGTCGCTGGCGCCGCCGTTGTCGCTGTTGGTGCTGAGATCGGGCATGGTGCCGTCGAGGCCGTTGTCGGGCGGCTCGTCTCCACCGCAGGCAGACAGGGCGAGCATGAGTGCGGCGGATGCGGCGAGCACGCGTGCGCCACGGCGCTGCCTCCCTGAGCGGGCAGGTGTTGCGCTAGGCATCAGGCCAGTGGAGGCGCTGTGCCCGGCGCCAGGCGGCGCACCGGCAGGGCCAGCCAGCATCGCCTCAGGCGAGAGAGCAGCGTGATCGCTGTGCTTGGCGTGATGGGGCGTGGCGGAGACAGTGCGGCGCTGCATGCGGGGACCTCGACTCATCCGGGCTCGGGGACACCAGCACGGTAGGCAGACCCCACCAGCCCACGCCACGGGACCGCCGCGGATGTGGATAACCGGCCCGGGGGAGGACCCCGCCACGAGAGATGCCCGGCTGGGACCGTTCGCATCGACAAGGCGCTCATGGACGCGCCCGGACGCCCGGCCGTGCCCCGGCAACCCCCGCCCAGGTCCTACCGGCTGGGCCCCTCGTCACCCCCGGCGAACGTCTGCTGCCGTCGGCTCGGGGATCTCAGCGTCGAAGGGGATCATCGGCCGGTCGATGGCCTCATGCCCCAGACGCAGCAGGTCCTGGTCCACCCCGCCGGGCGTGAGGGCGAGCCGCCAATCAGCCGCAGCAGCGTACTGGTCAGGCTCGAGGTAGCCCATCTTCACGACCACCACGTCCGGGCCGGTCATCGACAGGGCCAGGCGCTCGAACATGTCGGCCGTGGCGAACTGCGACCGCCGCGCCGTGACCACAACCTGCAGGCCCGTCGGCACCCAACGCGGCGCCCCAGCTGATGACCCAGACGCCCCCGACGGCCCAGCCGCCTCAGCCTCGTCACCATCCTCAACGGCCAGCACTTGCAGCACGGCCGCATGTCCCGTCGGCGTGGACTCGTCGAGCGCCACCACCCGGGCACGCACCTGAACCGGCCCCGGTTCACGCGCATCGATCCGGCCACCGATCGCGAAGTCACCGTCGGCCCCCACGCCGAGCCGCCAGGCCTCTACGGTGCTGACCTCATCCACGAGCGACACCATCAGCGCCGATACGTCCCCGCGTCGAATCTCCGCGCTGGCCAGCAGTCCAGCCAGGCAGTATGTCGTGTCGTCGGCCCCGCCGGCGCCAGGGTTGTCGCCTGAGTCCGAGATCCAGAAGGGGCGCGCATCCGAGGCGACCGCCTCCTGCAGGCAGTCCTCGAACGTGCCCGTCGGGGCAACGAACACGAAATCGTGCCGCACCGCCCACAGCTCTCGCGCAAGCTCCAGGGCTGCGTCCTCCACCGCCGCGGCGTCATCACCGAAGGCGACGATCGCGGCCTTGCAGCGCGGCTGGTCCGCCCACGCGAAACCGATCCAGCACGACACGTCGGTGACCCCGTCACGCTCGGTGAGCGCAGGAATCCGCCCGTACAGGCTTGTCGCCGGTTCGATCCGCGTGGAGGTCTTCTCACCAGGCAGCAGGATCGGCACATGCACGAGCGCTTTCGCGGGCCGCACGGGATGCCCGGCTGCCACCGAAACGGTGGCGGCTTCCACCAGGTCGCGCAGCCCGCGCTCGCGCGTCTCCCAGGCGTCGATGTGCGGCGCATGCCGGTAGCAGGTCATGAGGTCGCAGGCGTCGAACAGCGTCTCGGACACGTTCCCATGCAGGTCCATCGCCGTTCCCACCAGCACGTCCGGTCCGATCACCTCCCGGATGGCGGTGATCAGATGCCCTTCGGCGTCCTGCAGGCCCTGCACACTCATGGCGCCATGGATGTCGAAGAAGAACCCGTCCAGCGGCTGCTGCGCCACCGCGTCGCGCAGGCCGTCAAGGATTTCGGCGAGCCAGGAGTCGTAGGCCTCGCGACGCAGCACCCCGCCGGGAAGAGCGCGCGCATGCAGGACCGGCACATACTCGGCGGCCTGCCGAAGGGCTGCGCCGGATGCCGTCGGCTCCGCGAAGAACGGGTAGCGATCCAGGATCTCGGCGCCGCGACGCACCTCGAAGTCCGCCTCGCCGGAGAGGTATGGCGTGAAGGTGGAGGACTCGATGGCGATGCCCGCGATGGCGATGCGGGGCAGGCGGTGCGGCGTGGACATGGAAGCTCCCGAACTGAAGCGGTTGATTAGGCTGGGCCCATCTTGTCATCGACGCGGATGCAGCCGACGGATGACCCCCACCCAGGAGCCGATGATGATCCGATTCGATGGCCGCGAGGGCCCCGAGGATGCCGCCCCCGCCGCCGACTATCCGCCGCTGCCGATCCCCGAGTGGTACCGCGACGCGAAGCTCGGCGTGTTCGTCCACTGGGGCCTGTACTCGGTTCCCGCCTGGGCCGACGTGCTGGACCGCTCCGATGTGACCGCCGAGAACGCGTACGCCCGCCACCAGTACGCCGAGTGGTACGCCAATACCGTGCGGATCCCCGGCAGCCCCACCGCGATCCGCCACGAACAGGTTCACGGAATCGGCACGACGTACGAGGACTTCGCCGAGGCCTGGCATCCGGCCGCTGGCAGCGAGCAGGCGATCACGGAGCTGGCGGGGCGCGCCGGCGCCCGCTACCTGGTGCCCACCACGAAGCACCACGATGGCTTCTGCCTCTGGGACTCGGCCACCACCACGTTCACTGCTGCCCGACGTGGACCCGGCCGTGACCTGATCGCCGGTTTCGCCCGCGCCGCCCGGGAGGCGGGGCTGCGGCTGGGCCTGTACTACTCCGGGGCGCTGGACTGGCACGTCACCGATTTCCCACCGATCACCTCGCATGATGAGCTGTTCGCTTTCCGCCGCAATGATGCAGCCTTCGCGGCGTTCGCTGCCGCGCAGCTGCGTGAACTCATGGACCGTTTCGCCCCGGACATCCTGTGGAACGACCTCGAATGGCCCGACGCCGGGAAGCTGCCCGGCCCCAACTCGCTGCCGCAGCTGTTCCGCGAACACCTGGCCCGCACGCCCGGCGGCATGGTCAACGACCGCTGGGGCGCGCCGGTCAACGGTGTGCTCACCCGCGAGTACGAGGACCTCGACACTGTGCAGGAGAACGTGTTCGAGGCGACTCGCGGTCTGGGACTCTCCTTCGGGTACAACCGTGATGAGTCCGAGGAGCATGCTCTGGATGCGCCTGCGCTGGTGCGGCTGCTGGCCGATGTGGTCTCCAAGAACGGGAACCTGCTGATCAACGTCGGCCCGCAGGCCGACGGGACGGTGCCGCCGCTGCAGCGCCGCGCCCTGGAGGGCCTGGGCGCGTGGCTGGACCGTCACGGTCAGGCGATCTACGGCACGCGGCCGTGGACGGATCCGGCCGTGCATCGCCCGCCTGGTCGCCTGCGCTTCACGCGCACCGACGAGGATCTGCACGTCCTGGACCTGGATCCGGCATCGGGTCCGTACCGTCTGCCAGCGGCGGTTGCCGCGGCACTGCGCGGCACAGTGGAGATTGCATCTGGCGGCGCGAGCGGCTCTGCGGATGGGTGCGCGACCAGGGCAGACGGGATGGATCGCGGGCGCGTGGCCCCGCAGCTGCGGGAGGCCGACGGGGCGCTGGAACTGGTGCCGTCATCAGCGGAGGAACCCGTTCAGGTGCTCACGGTGCCGCTGCGCTGACGCCCAGCGCGGCGGCCGCTGAGGTCAGGCTGTTTCCTTCTCCGGGATGGCGCGCGCCTTCACGTCACGCAGGGTGGTGACGATTCCGTGCAGGTCGCGTTCGGGGAACATGACATCGGCGCGGGGAAGGGTGTCGCTGTAGGGCGATTCGAAGAGCCGGCCCGGTTCCATCACCCCGTTGGCGGTGAGTTCGTCGATCACCATCTCGATGAACCGGATCTGCTCCACGGTGTGGGTGTCGGCATCCAGGAACCGGGAGAACGCCTCCACCACAGCTTCCCGGTCCAGGCCGACGAGCGAGCGGAGGAACAGGCCGAGTCCGCCTGCTTCAGCGGTGGCGCGGTCGAGGTGGGTCTGCTGTGCCCCGAGGTCGTAGAGCATGTTCTCGAACTCGCCAAGGTCGGTGGGGGTGAGCTGCTTGTTGCGTCGCAGCTTTTTTACGGCCAGGTGATTCTCGTGCACACGCAGATGGTCGGAGGCTTTGATGACGAACCGCTCCCAGTTCATGCCGGGGGTCGTACCGGGCAGGTCGATGTCCTCGGCATCGATGAGGGTGTCGGCAAAGTCGGTGTAGACGGGGTTGCGGGCACCGTCGGTGACCACGAACCCTGCCAGGTCCCGCAATCTCAGGCGCACGAGTTCGAGCATCGGCACGGTGACGTCAACCCACCACTGCTCCTCCGTGATCTCTTCCAGCAAGGTGGCCTGCGCGGCGACCATCGGAATGGCGGTGCGGCCCAGCAGGTCGGTGGCGATGGCCTGGATGGTCTCGCGAAGGCGGTCAGCCAGGGCAGTGTCGCCGTCGAGCTGGGCGACTTGGCGGCGCAGGATCAGCAGGTCGAATCGTTTGGCCGGTTCAGCGCCGAGCGCGGCGGCGGTGGGCAGACCACCGAGCTGGAGGGCGTCGTGGGCGTCGTCAGTGCTGAGTTCGTGCCAGGCAGCAGCGTCGCTGAATCGTTCGACGAGCCGACGGTGCGGACGTACGAGCACATTGTCGAGGGTCATCCCGCAGACGAACTCGTGCAGCAGATCGGCGGTGGAGCGGCGCAGGTCTGCATCGCCGTGGGCGGCATCCAGGCCTGTCACGAGCGCCAGGCGGTGTTCGTAGATCCGCTGGGTCAGTGATTTCTGGGTGGAGCCTTCAGCGGTGGGCAGGTTCTGGCTGAAGAACTCGAGGTTCCCGCAGAAGTCGAATACGTAGAAGTCGGTCTTGTGGTTGCCGTCGCCGTAGAGGTTCGGACGCAGCCGGGTGCCGCGCCCGATCATCTGCCA
Source organism: Brachybacterium timonense (assembly GCF_900258505.1). Lineage (GTDB taxonomy): Bacteria > Actinomycetota > Actinomycetes > Actinomycetales > Dermabacteraceae > Brachybacterium > Brachybacterium timonense. The sequence continues at coordinate 119,246 of NZ_LT984895.1, read as the reverse complement.
GAACTTGGTTTTGGACCGCACGGGTTTGAAGAACACGAGGTTGGCAACGTCGGGCACGTCGATGCCGGTGTCGAGCATGTCCACACTGATTGCGATGTGCGGGTCTGACGTGGGGTCGCTGAAGGTGTCGATGAGCTTGCCGGCATAGGAGATGCCGTGAGTGATCACGCGGGCGAAGCGACCGGCGAGTTCCGGCCATCCGGCATCAAACCGTGCGGCGATGAACTCGGCGTGACGCTGGTTCTTGGCGAAGATGATCGTCTTGGCGAGCCGGTCACCGCCGGCGACTTTGTGGCCGGAGTCCATGAGCAGGGCGAGTGCCTTGTCCACGGTGTCTTCGTTGAAGAGGAACCGGTTGATTTCGTCAGGCTCGATGACGTCCGGCGGGCCGTCCTCACCCCAGTCGGTGGTGTCCCAGGCGTCTTTTTCGTCCTCGGTGAGGTCGTCGTAGCGGATGCCGCGGCGCAGGAAGGTGGTGCCCACGGAGATGCCGGTGGGTGGCACGAGGTAGCCGTCGGTGACGGCCTGATCGAGCGGGTAGGCGTCGGTGGGGACGCCGTCTTCCAGCTGGAAGAGCCGGTAGGTGTTGTGGTCGATCTCGTCTTTCGGGGTGGCGGTCAGACCCACCAGCAGAGAGTCGAAGTACTCGAAGATCGAGCCGTACTTGGCGTACACGCTGCGGTGCGCTTCATCGATGATCACCAGGTCGAAGAAGCCGGACCCGAAGCGGCGCTGGTCGCCGTCGACTTGCTGGATGAGGCCCATCATCGTCTGGTAGGTGCTGAAGTAGGTGCGACCTGCACGGTTGGGATCCTTGAGCAGGTTCACCGGGGCGGATTCGGGGAAGTGTTCGGCGAAGTTACCGTGAGCCTGTCCCACGAGGGCTTGACGGTCGGCAAGGAACAGCACGTTCTTCACCCAGCCGGCGTTCATCAGCTGTTTGACGAGTGCGACGGACGTGCGGGTCTTGCCGGTGCCGGTGGCCATCACGAGAAGTGCGTGACGCTGGCGGTGGTCAAAGGCGTCGCCGATCGCGGCAATGGCGCGGGTCTGGTAGTAGCGGCCAGCGATGCTGGTATCGACGGGTTCAGCAGCAAGCGGCCGACGGGTGCTGCGGCGCTGAATCAGCAGCTCCAGCTGCCCGGCGGTGGCAAAACCCTGCACGGCACGGGGCGGGTAGCCGGAGGCGTCGTCCCAGAGGTAATGCTCGTACCCGTTGCTGTAGTAGATGATCGGCCGACGACCGAACTGCTTCTCCAGAGCCTCGGCATACAGCAGCGCCTGCTGCTGGCCTTCAAGAGCAGAGCGGCGGGTGCGTTTGGCTTCGACCAGGGCGAGCGGCAGACCATCGGCGCCCCACAGCACGTAGTCGATGCGGCCCTCACCGCTTGTGGTGGGCATCCCGGTGACGGGGTATTCGCGGTCGCGCGGTTTATCGAGCGCCCAGCCAGCTTCGCGCAGCAGCAGGTCGATGAACGCGTCGCGGGTTTCGTCTTCGCGGTAGTCCTGTGTCTCGGGCAGGGTCTTCGCCTGCTGCGCGGCTTTCACCTGGGCGCGCGCCTGCTCGAGCTGTTCTTCGAGTTCGGCCAGGCGGGCTTCACGATCCGCGAGAGCAACATCGCGGGCTTCAAGCTCACGGGCGTGGGATTCGTCTTGCTCCGCGAACTTCTGCGCGAGCTGGATGACTTCGGTGCGGCTGAGGGGAGCGGACTGTGCGGCCAGATGTGGATCGAACTGCTTGCCCATCGGCACGCTGTTCGGTGCGGCGGAATGGTGGTAGGCGGCCCACACCATCACCAGGTACAGCTCGCGCATCACCTGCAGTGCGGTCTGCGGCGGGATCGGCTGCGTGGAGTGCACGGCCTTGTTGCCGACGTTCTTGATCAGCTGCAGCTTCGTGGAGATACCCTGCCCGGTGAGCTGTTTGAATTGCGCATCGGCGATGTGTGCGGCGAGGTCCCGCCGGTAGGGCTCACGCAGGCCGCGCAGACGGTACAGGTGCATGACCAGCACTTCGATCGACCGACGGGCGTGGATGCACGCCGTGGACGGGTCACTGGTCAGGTACGACTCCGCCTTCGCGCAGCTCTCGTAGATCGTGGGCCACTCAGGCTTCAGGAAGGCGAAGTTTCCCATCAGAGTTCTCCGGTGAACGCGCGGGACTGGAGGGAGGCGAAGAGTTCGTCGTGCTTATCCAAGATCGATCGTAGTTTATCTAATTTAGCACGGGAGGCCAACACTATGTTCGCGTAACTCTGCCGAGTGCCTGCGTCTGCGAGCGGGATTGGGAGTCGCAGCAGGTCTTTAGCGTAAATAGCGAAGATGCTCGTGGTGCCCGACTTGATAGCTTCGAGATCGTATCGACCACGTGCGGACCAAAAGTAAGCGTGAACAAATGGAGCAGTAGTCGAGTCTTTGAAGCGAAGCCGCATGATGTTATTGTTATAAAGACGGGGCGGCCCGCAGTAAACAGCGGATTTTCCAACGAGATCACGCGAGTTACGAGTATTGAAAATTAGGTCGCCCTCTTCCAGGGTAAAATTGCTAACCTCGTAGAGGTTGGCGTCGATTCGTGTCAGAGTGTCGAGCTGCAGTGTTCCTCTCGATGTGATGGCGTCCATTTTGACGTACTCGTACGCGAGATCGGGCCCCTGGGCAGATGCGCGACGATTAAGTCCGATCTGGTGGCTTGTGATGAGCTCCGATAGTGGAATCAACGGCCATGTCGACGAGAATTTCGATCGGTACCACGAGTTGGGTAAAGCCTCAAGATGCGCACGGAATCGGTGGTACTTTGTGCGGATGGCGTCGGCCTGGTTCAGGATCGCCGCGATGCGTCGCTGATCTTCCAGGGGTGGAAGCGGAATGGGAAACTGCTTTAGAGCCATGGGGCTGAGGCGTGGAAGGTTGGCTCCCGAGGATCGAGAATTTGCGAACTCGACCATGGCCTCCTGTCGGAGGTAGTGGGCGAGGTAGGATCGGTCCAGAGAAGGCCCGGGAAGGACGGGGAGGATGTCCGTGCTGCAAACGCCCGAAGTTTGCGGCAGTGCAATCTTAGCTAGATATGGACGGAGTTTTCCGTAAAGCAAGTGTTGTGGCGTAAAGAGAAACTTCGAACTTTTGAGTTCGGCTTCTCCTGCCGTGGGATGATCGAGGATGTGTCCGCCGCGCTCGATGTGTTCTAACCCAAGGTAAGGCAGATCAAGATCAATAGCATCAGGTTTGATGCTGCGACGTTCGACCGCCGCAACTTCCCCCAGGGGAACGCGCGCATACCTCATCCCAGCATCCCCTCCAGGTCTGCGAGACCCGCGTCAATCTCGGCATTGAGCTGCTTGATGTCGGCGATGATCTCTGCGGGGGAGCGGTGCTCCACCTCTTCGTACTCGATCTCCTTGTACCGGTTCAAGGACAGGTCATAGCCCTGCTCGGCGATCTCTGCCTTCGGCACGCAGAACGACTGCTCGGTGCGAGCGCGCTCCTTCTCGGCGCCGTTGCGCTCAGCCCACCGCGCCCGCACGTCGGGCAGGTCGTTGGCTTCGACAGGGTTGCGCTTGTCGTCCAGAGAGAAACCGTCGGCGCGCACGTCATAGAACCAGACGTCATCCGTGCCGCCCGAGTCCGTCTTCGTGAACAGCAAAATCGCAGTCGACACACCCGCATACGGGCGGAACACACCCGAGGGCAGCTTCACCACGGCGTCAAGCTTCTGCTCCTCGACCAACTTCTTGCGCAGATCCTTGTGGGCCTTGCTCGACCCGAACAGCACCCCGTCAGGCACGATCACCGCTGCGCGGCCACCTGGCTCCAGCAGACGTAGGAACAACGCCAAGAACAGCAGCTCGGTCTTCTTCGTCTTGACCACGCGCTGCAGGTCCTTGGAGGTGGAGTCATAGTCGAGCGAGCCGGCGAACGGCGGGTTCGCCAGCACCAGGGTGTACCGACCCTCTTCACCGGCAGCGCCCTCAGACAGCGAGTCGCGGTAGGCGATCTCCGGGTTCTCCACGCCGTGCAGCAACATGTTCATGCTGGCGATGCGCAGCATCGTCGAGTCAAAGTCGAAACCACTGAACATCGTGGAATGGAAGGCCTTGCGTGCCGCGGCGTCGGTGAACAGCGTGCCATCGTGTGCACGCAGATACTCCGAGGCGAGCACCAAGAATCCGGCAGTGCCACAGGCTGGGTCAACGATCCTGTCGTTCCGCGTCGGCTCCATCAGATCCACCATCAGCTCGATGATGTGCCGGGGAGTGCGGAACTGACCGTTCTGGCCCGACGTGGCGAGCTTGCTGAGCATGTACTCGTACAGGTCACCGTTGGTGTCCCGATTCTCCATCGGGATCCCATCGAGCATATCCACGACCTTCACCAGAAGCTCCGGCTTCGGAATGGTGAAGCGGGCATCGCGCATGTGGTGGGTGAGCGTGGATTCGCCATGCCCGGTGATCTGGGTGCCCAGGTTCTGCAGGTACGGGAACACCTCATCGCGCATCCGCGCGAACAACGGCTCCGGCGAGAGGTCCCTCAGGTTCTTCCACCGCAGATGCTCCTGCCCGGGCAGGTACACCGGGTTCTCGATCCGACCCCCAGTGAAATGCGCCTTGCTCTCCGCGTTCTGCTGGATGTCATCCAGCCGCCGCAGGAACAGCAGATACGTGATCTGCTCGATCACCTCGATGGGGTTGCTGATGCCGCCCGACCAGAACGCATCCCACACCCTGTCGATCTTGTTGCGCAGCTCCCCAGTGATCATGAGGTCATCGTACGGGCGGGCACGGTTGATGGCCTGGCCGGTCGGTCACCCGCGTTATGCGTACCCGAGCATGCCGCAGAGAGCTCGCCAATGCATTGGAGCTCATCCCCGCAGGTCAGGCCTTCGCGCTGCGGGCCCCGCTACCAGACCCGTCGTGCACCTCGTCGTCCGGGGACGCGCCAGCGTGCAGTCCACCGAAGCGCTCGTCGGCCGGGACCTCGGGGATGCTGCCGTCCTTCACCCCGTCCACGAAACCGAGGATCTCGCGGCGCACCACACCGGCCATGAGGTACAGACCGATCAGGTTCGGGATCGCCATCAGGAACATGAGCGAGTCAGCCAGCGAGGTCACGGCGGTCACCGTGCCAGCCGACCCCACGATGATCATGATGAGGAACACCGCCGAGTAGACCCGCTCAGCGGTGCGCGAATTGCCGAACAGGTATCCCAGCGCCTTCTTGCCGTAGTACGAGTGCGCAAGCATCGTCGAGAAGGCGAACAGCATGACGCAGATCGTCAGGACGATCGGGAACAGGGCGTGGACAGTCCCGAACGCCTGAGACGTCAGCACCACCCCGTCGGCCGCATCCTCGTGCTGCCACACGCCGGAGGTGACGATCGCGAGCGCCGTCATGGTGCACACCACCACGGAGTCGACGAAGGGGCTCCACATCGCCACGAAACCTTCCGTGGCCGGGTGGCCCGTGCGAACAGCCGAATGAGCGATACCCGAGTTGCCGTTGCCGGCGCCGTTGGAGAAGAACGCACGCTGAACGCCGATCATCATCGCGCCGATCACGCCACCCACCGCGGCATCACCCTGGAGGGCGCCGCGCACGATCTCTCCAGCAGCCGCCGGAACATGCGAGGCGTTCGACAGGATGATCAGCAGGCAGCACAGGATGTACAGCACGGCCATGACCGTCACCAGCTTCGAGGCGACCCGGCCGATCGAGGTGATGCCGCCGATGATCACGACTCCCGCGCCGATCGCTAGCGCGACACCGATCAGCCAGGTGCTGTCCGGCAGGAAGGGGATGGCGTTGCCGACGGTCGCGGTGATCTGCTGGGCGGTCTGGTTCGACTGGAACAGGGCACCGGCGCCCAGGGTGCCGCCGACGGCGAAGATGGCGAAGACGGCTGCGAGGACCTTGCCGAGCTTCGGCCTGCCGAGCTCCTTCAGACCCCTGGACAGGTAGTACATGGGGCCGCCCGAGGTGTCGGTGCGACTGTTGATCACCCGGTACTTCACGCCCATGGTGGCCTCGGCCATCTTCACGGCCATACCGAAGATGCCACCGAGCATGATCCACAGCACCGCGCCTGGGCCACCGATCGTGATCGCGATAGCGACACCACCGATGTTCCCGAGCCCTACCGCGCCGCCCAGATCGGTCATGAGCGACTGCAGACTGGTGAGCGCACCCGGGTCTTTGCGGGAGGTGTACCGGCCCTGGATCACCTTCAGTGACAGCCCGGCGGACCGCCACGGCAAGGCTTTCAGCACGATCGTGAAGACCAGGGCGCCCACCAGAAGCCAGACCAGGATCAACGGGACCTTGGCGTCGCCCACCGGGATCGGCAAGAACACGATCGCGGAGATCGCGTTCGCGAACGGGACGAGCAGAGCCTGGATGATGCTGTCGATGAACGGCGGCATGCGAAAAAAGGTAAACCGTCACGCGGCGAGGCTCACGCATGGTCCCGCATCGTGATCGGGCTGAGACCTCGATTCGACTCTCGCCTCAGGGGTCCGTCGACCACGGGGTGCAGAAGCGAGCGCGGTCAAGTCCGCGGCTGCTCAGCGCCGACGACGGAACAGGGCGCGCAACCCCGTGTCCTCCGGTTCCTCCTCGAGCTCGGGCTCATCAGGCTGACTGCGGTAACGATCCCGGTCAGTGAACTCGGGCAGAGACCCGTCCTCGCCGATCACCGGCCGCTCGCGCGTGACGTAGGCGGGCAGTGAGCCATCCTCACCCACCTCGACGCGACGCTGACCGGTGTCATAGGTGGGCATCGGGTCGCCGGGCCGCAGGTCAGCTCCCGGTTCGCTGAAGCCGGCCGGGTCGGGGGCTGGTCCGGTGTAGTCGGCGCCGGTCGGTTCGGCGGACTCGCCACGCCACGCATCCGGCAGCTGCTCGATACCCGGTACCAGGCCCGGGGCGGTCGGCTCCGGCTCCGGCGGGCGTCCGATCGGCACCTCGCCGGTGTCCCAGTCATAGTCGTATTCGGCTGCGCGCTCCGTGCCCTCGCCAGCGTAATCCGGTCCCACGTCCCTGTGCATCCCAACCCCCGTGTGACGGTGTCCGAATGCTTCGAGCGTACCCGCGAGAATCGGCCGACGGGAGGGACCGACCGAACGCCCATGCGTCGACCGATACCCACTCGGCGGTGCTCTCTGCAGCATCCGTGCGCGGGGGCGCAGCAAACCTCCCAGCCACATAGTTCACTGATACTGGTCAGTTGTCCACGGGGAGAACTCCCCGTGCAGTCCACCCCATCGCCACGGCTTCCACCCCGGCCGTAGATTTCCGGTACCGGGTGCGGGATCCACGGGGGATAGGGGAACGGGCACCGGGGACCGAGCGGGTGATGCCGCCGAGGGGGACGACGGTGGGGGCCGTCGGAAGGCATCACCCGCTCGCCCCGGGGCGCGGCTTCCTCGCCCTCCCGGCCTGATCAGCGCGTCAGCTCAGTAGCCGCAGGAACGCCGGAACCACGCCACCCGCAACGGCCAGCAGAAGCACTCCGGCCGAGGCTGCCACGGTGAGCGTCGGGATCAGAGGGTTCACGGGCTGTCCGTCCTCCGGTGAGACGAAACGCGTCGGATCCGATGGGTCATAGGCGACGGGGACCTGCTCTCCGGTGCGGTCGGCGAGCTGCAGGTCGCTCCACGCTGGGGCGCCCGTGATCGTTGTGCCGTCGGCCAGTGTGAAGGTGATGGTCTCGGACCAGCGGCGGGCCCCCTCCTCGGCGACGTCACGACGCAGGCCCGTCGGCGCCGTGACGACGCGCCCCTCCGCCCAGGCCTCTGCCTCCCGCAGCCGAAACAGCAGTCGCAGGTTCCGCACGCCCCAGCGCAGCACGAGCACGCAGGCCGCGCTCACCGCGAGCGCGAGCAGCAAAGCGAGCACCGTCAGCACCGTGGACACAAGCCGGAATCCTTCCATGAGCAGGGAACCGACATGCTATCGCCGCGGCCGGGGCCTGAATCGCCCTGGGTTTCGTTCCTACCTGCTTCCCTGTCCAGCGAGCGCTGGCTGGGCTGATTCGAGGCCAGCGTAGTACGCCTCCTCGACCTCGACCGGCGTGCGGTAATCGAGCTCGCCGTGGAGACGAGCGTTGTTCCACCACCACACGTACTCGAGCGTCGCGAGCTCGACCTGCTCGACCGTCCGCCACGGGCCCTTCCGACGGATCAGCTCGGTCTTGTAGAGCCCGTTGACGGCCTCGGCGAGGGCGTTGTCGTAGCTGTCACCGACGCTCCCTGTCGACGGAGTCGCGCCGAGCTCGTTGATGCGATCCGTGTAGAGGACCGAGAGGTAGTTCGACCCATGATCGGCGTGGTGGACGAGGTCATCGAGCGACCCGCGTGCGCCCCACGCGGCCATGTTCAACGCCTGTAACGGCAGCACCTCCGCGCGCAGCGTCCCGGCGACGTTCCAGCCGACGATCATGCGGGAGAACACGTCGATCACGAACGCGACATACGCCATCCCCGCCCACGTTCCGACATACGTGATGTCCGCGACCCACAACCGGTTCGGCGCGGGAGCGGTGAAGTCGCGTTCGACGAGATCCATCGGCTGCGCGATGGTCGGGTCGGACTTCGTGGTGAACACCTTCTTCGACCGCGCTACCCCGCGCACCCCGGCGAGCTTCATGAGCCGCGCGGTCTGGTCACGCCCGATGTCCCACCCCTCCCGCCGGAGGAGAGCATGCATCTTTCGGACGCCGTAGACGCCGTAGTTCTCCTCGTGAAGACGCTGGATCTCGGGGACGAGGAGCTCGTCCTTCAGCTGCCTGGCGGAGGGCACGCGCGTCTTCGCCGCGCGATACCCGCGCGAGGTGAGGAACCCCGGCACCGCGTCGCGGAGGACGCGGCAGAGGAACTCGACCCCGAACTGATCCCTGTGTTCGTCGATGAAGCGGATCATGCTCGTCAGGGACGGTCGAGTTCCTTCGCGAAAAACACGCTCGCGGCTTTGAGGACCTCGTTCGCCTTCTTCAGCTCGGCGTTCTCACGGCGAAGTCGCTTGTTCTCCTCGGCGACGTCGGTCGGCACGCCGGGGCGCTGCCCGGCGTCGATCTCGCGGCGGCGGTGCCACACGCGCAGCGTCTCCGGGCTCATGCCGAGCAGGCCCGCGACATGTCGCACCGCGGACATGAGGTTCGGATGCTCGGGCCTGGCCTCGTCGAGCATCCGCAGCGCGCGCTCGCGCATCTCGGGCGAGTACTTCTGATTCATCGGTTCCATCCTTGCTTGAAGAACGGAACGAAACCCAGGGCGATTCAATGGCGCCCCGGTGCTGGGGTCAGCCATCGGCATGTGTCTCAAGGGTTTGGGCGGCGTGGATGCGCAGTGCCCGTGCTGCTAGCTGGGCGGCGGCTTGGCTGCCGAAGGACTCGTGGAAGTCGGGGTTGGTCTCGTACATCGCGGCCATGGCGCGGATCATGGCCGCGGATTGAACCAGGTCTCCGGTGTGGGTGGGGGTTCCGGGGATCTCGGCGAACCATGCGACGTGCTGTGCGGCGTGTTCTTGCGCTGCATCGTCTTCCGGGGCGATCTGCTCATGGGCAAGCTCAGCCCAACGGGCGAGCAGCTGCTCCGAGCGGTCCTTCCAATGACGTTGCTGTGCAAAGGATTTCGAGTGCCACCAGGTGTTCGATGCCTCGAACGCTTCCCGACCCCAACGCGCGACGACTTCGTCTCGGTAGCGGTCGTTGAATCCTTCGAGCATCACGTCCATCTGCGGTTCCCGGCCCGCGCGGCGCATGGCCAGAGTGTGCTCGACAGCGGTGATCCGTTGCTCGATCGCAGTCCGCTCCTCGCGCAACTGGTCCAGGTGGGAGCACAGGGCGGTGATCTCGCTGGCGCGGGACTGGTCCGCGTCCAGGGCCGCAGCGATGTCTGACAGTGCCATCCCTGTCCGGCGTAGCAACAAGATGCGTTGCAGGCGGGCGACCGCATCGGGCCCGTAGTACCGGTACCCATTGGACCCGATGCGGTCAGGCTCGAGCAGCCCGATCCGATGGTAGTGACGCAGAGTTCGTCCGCTGACGCCCGCGCGTTCGGCGAGCTCGTGCACGGTCCATTCCACGGTGCGTCACCCTTCTCCAGGCTGGTGGTCGTGCCGTTCAGTGTGCCCCGGCGTCGTTCAGGTCGAGTGCAGGCAGAGCCACGGCCAAGATGTCGGATGCCGGGGTGCGCACGTTCTGAGCCGCGGTCGTCCCCGTCGCGTCCAGATAAGCCTGGACGATCCGTGCACCAGCGGCGTACCCGGCGCCCGTGGGCAGGCCGACCGGCTCGCCTCCGAACATGCTGGCGGATGCATCGCCCAGGACCCAGGCCGCGAAGTCGGCCATGCCGGTGACCTTCAGGCCGGAGGCGACCTTGGCCAGGACGGCGTCGTCGCTACGGGTGCGCTCGCTGGCGAAGTGGGTGTAGCCGCGGTCGCCGTACAGCTCGGCTGCGAACAGGTCCGCCAAGCCCTCGGCGACGACATGCTCGCCCACGGTGACAGTGACCGGGTCCCAGACGACTCCGCCCGGGGAATACCGCACGTTGTGATGCAGCTCGTGCACAGCGATCGCTTCCAGTCTGTCCAGGACCTGTTCGGTGGGCCAGACCGTCATGGAGATGTAACCGCTGATCCCGCCGAAGGCCGACAGGCCCTGAATCTCCTCCATGAAGTGGTCGTTCGTCGGGTTGCCGGCAAGGAGAAGGACCTGCAGATCAGGAACCGGAATGCCCGGATCCCCTGCGGCCAGCGCCGCTGCACCCTCCTGCAGTGCGGTTCTCACGCGGGTCCACGCGTTGGCCGCCTCGAGGGCCACGATCGCGTCGCGAACGCGCTTCTCGCTCTGGGGTGTCATGTCGAGGGGGAAGCCGAAGTTCTGCGCGTGCACGCCCAGCATGTCGATGCCAGGGATGAAGTGGTACATGCCCGCCATCGGCGCCCACAGATCACGCACCGCCTCAGCACGCTCGTGCCTCGTCTGGTCCAGGACGTGACGCATCCCGGCAGCGCTGTCAATCACTGAGATGTTCATGGCGTGGACGCTAAACATTGACCCAACGACAAGGTCAACACACCGTTCGATTGAGGTCCCGGGTCAGTACATCTAGAAGGTGTCCAGGGTGCCTCGGGCGACCATGAAACCGCGTCCGGTCACGGTGTTCCAGCAGGTCATGCCGTCTTTTCGGCTTGTGCAGGCAACCGTGCCGTCGGTGGCGGATGCGCCGTAGTCCAGCTGCGGGGGCTGCGGGTCGCCCGCGTCCTGTCCGCAGCCGATATGGGGTTCCGCCTCACCCTCCACCTGTACGCTCACCGGCTGATCAGTGGGGCAGTGCTCGGACAGACGGTGCTCACGCAGGCTGCAGGAGACCGTATCGCCCGCCAGGCTGCACACGATGTTGCCGCTCGGCGATGCGATGCTGTTCATCGCCTTCGCATCCGGCGGGGCGGGGGAGACGGGGTCAGGTGTCGGTTCCTCGGTGGACTCGTCGGTGGGCTCTTCGGACTCCTCTGGGCCACCGCCCTTCTCGCCCGGGTCACTGGCAGCAGGCGGCTGCGTCGCGGCAGGGGATGAGGCCTCGTCGCCGGCTTGATCCTGCCAGGACCACCACACCACTGCCGGGGCCAGCACGATGATGAATGCCAGCACGCCGCAGCCCAGGCAGGTCATCAGTGTGCGACGCCGCTGCGTACCGTCATCCGCGGGCTCCGGCCGGTCCGTGCCGATCGCGGCGAGCAGATCTGTGGCGTCACCATCGGGCCCGGACTCAGCGGCCGATGGACGACGATCGAGGGGAGGGGTCGAGAAGGTCACCCGCGGCATCGTAGCGAGAGCGGGTCAGGGGTGTGCCGTGGTACTGCTGAAGGGAGCAGCCCAGTGCACCGCAGCGGTCCGGACGCGCAGTCACTCGCAAGCAATGCCGTCGCCGTCGCGGTCCAAGCCCTTTCGGTAGCCCGGGTCACCGCGATGAAGCGGAGCCTTGCCGGCCTCACGGGCGGCAGAGCAGTTCTTGAAGTATGCATTGCCATCACCGCTGGCTGAGTCGGTCCGTTCAGTCTTCTTGTCCGAGCGTCCTGAGTCGCCGGAGGATGTCTTCGCTGGCTCCTTTTTCTTCTCCTCCTTTTTCGGCTTCGCCTTGGGGGAAGGCGAGCTCTTCCTCTCCTCGCTCGAAGTCTTCTGTGCCGGTGTTTTCGCTTCGGCCGACGTGGTTTTCGGGGCACCGGACCGCGTCGCAATGACGTCGCCCTCACCGGTATCTGGCCAGGCGGTGGCTGTCACGGCAAGGAAGCCGTCGCAGTCCGCAAGTACACGACGCATCGCGTCAGCCTCGGCGGGCTTCACCCAGAGGTCGTACTTGGTCTTCACGGCGATCTGAATGCTCACGTACTCGCAGCGGAACGGTTTGTGGGACGGAAGCCAGGTAGCGGCGTCGCCGTCGCCCTTCTGCCGGTTGACCGATGACTCGACGGCCAGAAGGTTCAGAGGATCGTTCGCGAAGGCATGACGGGTGGTGTCATCCCAGCTCGCAGCTCCCGTTTGCCAGGCATCGGAGAGGGCGACGACGTGATCGATGTCGATCGTGCTGTTCGCGCGGTCGAAGTTGATGGATGCGTCGGTGTATGGGGAACGGAGCTTCCCCTCGAGAACCACACAGCCGTGCGTGCCCTCCTCGAGGACAATCTGCGTGAGGTCGCGGCGCAAAATGTCGTTACGAGTGTCGCAGCCATTGCGATCAGTGTCGCTGCGCCATCCCCACGCGTCCCTGTCATAGCCAGTCTTCGGGGAGCGCCCCTTCACCACGAGTTGATCGAGCTGGGCGAGGGCAGTGCCGGGCGCAGAGATCTGATCAACACCAGATGGGGCGGAGGGGGTCGGGTCCGCAGGCGCGGGGGTGGCCGACGGTGCCGCGGAGTCTATAGCAGACGTTTCGTCTGAGGTGGTGGTGTCGTTGGATGATGCTGTCGGACCAGATGGTTCCGGATCCCCCTCTGCAACGGTGACCGTGTCTGACGACAGCACAGCACCGACGACGATGAGACCACCTGCCAGAAGCAAGGCGCCGCCGATGATCAGGGCGCTTGTCAAAAGCGCAGCGGCGGTGATCACGTGCGTCGCGAGGGTGGTCGGACGGAAGGCTCTGAGAACGGGGATCTTCGGCAGACGGCGCACGGGGACTCCAGAAATGGAAGGGGCCTGTTCGGCCGGAGGTGTGAGGGGGATGTTTGGGATCTGCGCTGATCCCTGAAGCTGATCCGAGACTATGAGCGGAGCACTACACCCAAACCGGGGAAGGTCCCGCTCACCGCGTGAGGACGGACACGGTTCGAGTGGGTCGGCAGGTTTGACGAGCTGCCGTGCGTGCCGCCCACAGAAGGGGCCGCTGGATCAGAGTCCGCACCGTCGGCTCCTGCACCGTCGCCAGGTCATGGCCGGGAGTGATTACGGCGATGCGGCACGAACGAGCTCAGCTGCGGACCGTCGGCCGAAGGAAGCACCATCGGCGGATGCGAGGTGAACTGGCCGCCCACCAGCGCTAGATAGTCGGCGCAATCGCGGAAGGAGTCGACGATTCCGCCATGCCAACCAGCAAGCCCCGTGCCGGCCCCCACGGCGTGGCGGAGCCCGGTGAACTCCTCGGCGCTGATCGTGCCCATGGAGATGCACTGCACAATCAGATCGGCGCTCGCCATCGCATCGGCGTCGGCGTAGACGGCGGTGGACCCGTGCACGTCGACGGCGAAGCCGTGCTCACGCAGTAACGGGATCACCGCCTCCGTGGTGCCGACGGGGTCGTGCCCGTCCCAGCCGCCGCGGACGATCAGGACTCGACGAGTGGCGTGTGGCGATGCGGTATCCATCCCCTCATCCTGCCGTGCCCGCCGCTGACCAGCACGCCACAGGTCACTCGTGGCCCGCTGGCCCCTGACTCGTGGGCCCCTGCCGGGACGAGGCCCGTCGGCCGCGAGTGGCGATCACGATCGCGACCACCACCGCAGCCGCACCGGCCATGAGCACGCCCAGCGCAACGGTCCCGATCAGAACGATCAGCGCGACGTCGGAGATCGGAAACGGGGAGTCCGCCGGGCTCTCGGGGTCTTCCGGCGTCGGCGTCGGCTGGTCGGTGAGATCGAGCGGCTCGCCGAGCTTCTGGGTGAGTGTGCCCTCGATGTCGTCCGGCATGTCGTAGGGGATGCTGCACCAGCCGGCGGAGAAGTCGGTTCCCGATCCCGTGGCCCACAGGAGCAGCGAGCTCCCAGGCTTCAACCGCCCCAGTCCGCACGCGGCGATGTCTTCGCTCGTGGACAGCGTGATCACCCGTTCATCCGGGCCCTTCCACTGCGTGTCCACGGCCACCTGATAGGTGGTCTCCTTAAAGCTCAACTTCCGGTTGATCACCGTGACCTGGGCAATGAGGTCCGCATGGTCGATCGCCTCGTCAACGGTGAACTCCACGCAGGAGCAGGCATACGCGCAGGGCGCCGGCACGGTGGCCACAAGAGCGATCGAGGCGACCGCCGCCGCGAGCAGCAGCCCCAGCAGGCGCCGGGCATTGTGCGCGAGCGCGCCCAAAGGCGACGACGGAGACATGATGCGTTGGTTCATTCCCCGGGTCACCTCACAGCATGCGTCGATGATCAGCTGGCATCGAGACTATCCGCGCGCAGCCGCCGACGGGGCAGAGATCAGGTCTCGCTGTGATGACGATGCGGCCGGTGGTACGGACGGAGCTCCTGGCCAGGTGCGGTGCGCCGAAGCTCAGCGCTCCGCAGACTCATCCCGCCCGGGCGGCGGCCAGCCCGCATCGTCGGTGTCGGGGTCGATCACGGGGATCGACCCGGTGGCGGGCAGCGGCTCCAGGATCGGTGTCGCCCCCGTTGCCGTGGACGGCTCCAGGATGGGGATGCCTGCCGTCACGGTGTGTGCGCTCTGACGCGGCACCGCGAAGGACCCGTCGGCGAGCTGCCGCGCCGCCGACACATAGGCCGGCACCAGGATCACGATCGCGCCCACCCACGCCAGCGGCGCCGACCACACCACCCCCATGTATCCGTACGCCGCGCCCAGAACGACCGCCGCGAAAATGCGCACACCCAGCTCACTGACACCGCTCCACATCGGCACGATCGTGTTGCCCAGTCCCTGCAGCGCGCCGCGCACCACGAACAGCAGCGCCAGGATCGCGTACAGCAGCGACCACACCACCAGCGTGCTGTACCCGTGATCCACCACGTCCGGGGAGCCCGAGCCGATGAACCCGCGAACGATGACGCGACCGGTTGCGAGAATCAGCCCGCCCAGCACGATCGACGCCCCGATGTTCAGCCACAGCCCATGCCGTACCCCGATGAGGATCCGGTCGAACAGGCGAGCCCCCAGGTTCTGCGCCGTGAACATCGACACCGCTAGGCCGAAGGACTGCATGATCGCGATCGCGAGCCCGTCCACGCGGCCGGCCGTGGTGAACGCAGCGACCGCGCTCGGGCCCAGCTCATTCAGCCGCACCTGCACAGCGATCGTGCCGATCGCGATGATCGAGGTCTGAAACCCGAACGGCAGACCGATCGCCAGATGCCGACGAAGCTCGCGTGCGCTCACCCGCCAATCCGCCCGCTGCACATGCAGCACCGGGATGCGTGAGCGCACATGGACGGCGAGCATCAGCACCGTCACGCCCTGCGCGGCGACCGTGGCCCAGGCCGCACCGCCCACGCCCCCGTCGAGCAGCCCCACGAACACGATCACCAGCACCACATTGATCAGGCACGACACCACCAGGTACAGCAGGGGTGTGCGCGAGTCACCGATCGCACGGATGATCGCCGCCAGGAAGTTGAAGAACAGCAGGGTCGACGCCCCCAGGAACGTCACCTGCGCGAAGACCGTCGCCTCCGCCAGCAGCTGCGGTGGGGTGCGCAGCGCCAGCATCATCGGCTCGGCAAGAAAATAGCCGCCGACGGTCAGCACCACGCTCGTGATCAGCGACAGGATCGTGCCCGCGGCAACGCTGCGCCGCACCTCGGCACCATCCCGCGCACCGAAAGACTGCGCCGTCGGGATCGCGAAGCCACTGGTGAGCCCCCACGCGAAACCCATCACCAAGAACACCACGCTGCCGGTGGCACCCACTGCCGCCAGCGAGTTCACACCCAGGTGGCGTCCCACCACCACGGCGTCTGTGAACTGGTACAGCTGCTGGACGATGTTGCCGATCAGCAGCGGCACAGAAAAGGCGAGAATCACCCGCCACGGTGCGCCGGTGGTCAAAGATGTCGAAGACGACGAGGGCATGAGGAAGCAGATCCTTCGGAACGGGTCCATCCATGCTTCCACTCGGTCGGGGGCATCCGCACCCCCGTGGTCAGGGGAAACAGCGTGGGATCCGCCACGGGCGCGATGGGTGGCGAGGGTACGGGACGAAGGTCAGCGGGGTGTATGCAGGCGGGCCAGACGCACCCAGTCTTCGGCCTCGACGCCGCTGACGACGAAACGGCGCTCACCGATGACCTCGAAACCCATCCGGGCATAGAAGGCGTTCGCGCGGGCATTGTCCTTGTGCGTGCCCAACCAGACGAAGCGCTGCCCCTGGTCGGCGAGGGCAGTGAGGGTGTCGCGGCACAGCGCCTTGGCCACACCGGTGCCCCGCACCTCCCGAGACGCATACATCTTCGACAGGTACGCCGCGCCCTGGCCGGACGTTGCGGCGAGCACGGTGTCGCTCGCGGTGGGGGAGAGGTCCACCAGCGTGTACGCCACGATCGCGTGGTCGTCGTGTCGTTCAGCCACGCGAACCTGCCAGGTCGGCCCGGTCAGGTATATGCGGAAGGCATCGACGGACAGGTTCTCGTCGATGAACGCGTCGATGGCGCTGCGCGGCATGAACGACGGGCAGGCGTCGGGGAAGGTCGCCGCCGCGAGCGCCGCCAGGCCGGACGCATCGGACTCGTGGGCGGGGCGGAGCGTGCAGGGCATGAGCGGACGGTAGCAGGGTGGGGTGGCGGCGAGGGAAGGATCACCGCCGCGCTCTCGTGACCAGGACCACCGCCAGGACGGCCAGTCCCGCGACAGTCGTGCCGACCGCAACGGCCCCGATCACCAGGTACGGCAGCAGGTCCCACAGGGTGTCGACCGGGGAGGACGGGTCGTCGACCTCCGGTGGTGTCTCGTCATCATCCTCCTCCGGTGGTGTCTCGTCATCCTCCTCCGGTGGTAATCCGCCGGTTGGTCGTTCGAAAAACTCGGGGACATGAGAGAGATCCGAGGGCTCCCCGAGCTCGTCCGTGAGGAACTCACGCTGCGCCTCGAGGCTCTCTGCGGGGGGCCCACAGTCGATCCACCGGAAACTGTCGCTCCAGTTCTCACCCCAGACGATTAGGCGGTCGCCCTCCTCGAAGGAGAGTGCCGGACAATCCCCCTCCTCGATCCCGAAACTGATCGCCCGGTACTCCGGCTCGCCCTTCCAGGATCGATCCAGTTTGATCCAGATCGCGGTGTAGTCATCCCCCGGGCTGACGAAGATCGTCTCGACGGTCCCCTCGGCCACAAGCTCCGCTTCCGCCAGCGCCTCCTCCATACTCGGTGCCTGGCAGGAACAGGCATGCGCCGGCGCCGCCGGCCCGCCGAGGACCAGCAGCGTACAGGCCAGCAGCGTCGGCACCAGCGCGGCAGTGAGGGCGAGCAGTTGATGTAGCGGCGTGCGGCCGCGTACGACAAGATCGGACATGGCAACCCCCCAAAGCAGACCCTGTGATTGTCTTCTGAACCTAATCTCCCGCGCGCCCCGTCGGTCGCAGACGAGGGTCACGAAGCGACCACGATCGTGGGTGGAGTCCCGAACAATGGGCCAGGCACGACCACCCGCCCGACCGAAGGAACAGCCACGCCGCTGTGGGATCTGCCCGTCGACAAGCTCGAGACCTATCTGCCCGACTTCGCCGAACCCTCCGACTTCGACGAGTTCTGGGCCGAGCGGCTCACGAGGCCCGCGCCCACGATGTGATCGACTCCGTCGAACCCGTGGGGGCCGGCCTGGTGCGGGTCGAGACCTACGACGTCACCTTCCGCGGCTACGACGGCGAGCACATCAAGGCCTCGTACCAGCGCCCCGCCGGGATCGAGGATCCGGCGCCCCGCGACATGTTCGACACCTTCCCCGACATGGGTTCGGGTACCAGCGTCCCGCCGGGATCGAGGATCCGGCTCCGACGGTCGTGGGCTACATCGGCTATGGCGGCGGCCGCTCCATGCACGTGGACCACCTGACCTGGGTAAGCGCCGGCTACAACCACCTGATCATGGACACCCGCGGGTAGGGCTCCGGCGGTGCCACCGCTTAGCTCGCCGCCCACGTGCGCTGGCTCACTGAGAGGTTCTGACCTGAGCCTGACGAGCGGGTCCAGACAGCCATGAGCGTATGGAAACGGTGACTGACCTCATCAACCCCGGCGACCTCACCGGGCAGGCAGCCCTGAGTGTACGGAAACGGTACTGGAGCATGGCGTCGCAGCCCTATGGAGCTGTGGCGCCACGCTCCAGTACCGGTTCACCTCACGACGGCTGGTCACCTCACGCCGTCGGGTCACCTCACGCCTGGCTACGCGCCGCCCAGAGCGTGCCGCGCTCCACGAGGGTGCGCACTGTCGGGTCCTGCAGGACGGCGACGTCATGGCCCCGCGTCAGCGCCATGATCCGACCGGCGCCCCACTGCCGGGTCCACACCGCCGGGCAGGAGCGCCGGAACCGCCACGGCGTCTGGCTGCACCACTACAACAATCATCGGCCCCACACCGCCTGCGGCGACAAGCCCCCGACCTCACGCCTCCACGCCAGCGTCGACAACGTCATGACCAACTACAGCGAGTCGCCGTCTATGAGCACGCCGAGCGCCGCCGCGGCCTCGACAAGGAGGGTGAGGACCGCGAAGGCGCCGTGGAGGTGATGGCCAATGCGGCGCTCATCGTCGCCGCCTCCGACGGCCTGCTGATCCAGTGGCTGCTCGAGCCCTCGATCGAGCTGCAGCAGACCCTCGAGCTGTTCGCGGTGCTGCTCGCGCCGTGAGCGGCGGGACCGCCCGGCTCGGTGGGTCCGTAGCGATTGCGCCAGATCCGCAGGGCCTCCTCACCGACGCCGAGCTGTGGTGCGACGGCACGGATCGATGCTGCTCGGGGCCACCTTCGAGGGGCGGGCGGTCGTGAACCATGCGCCCAGCACGCTCGCGCAACTCGGGACTGAGCTTCCTGGGCATACCCCGATTCCCCGTGCTCAGACTCGGAACGAAACCCGGGGCGCTTCAGTCCATGGCCCCGTTCCTGCATCCTGATCCGTGTCCGCAGCGTCATGGCCCCGCAACAACAAGCACCGCACGATTCACGAAGGTCAGGGTGCCGCTCTCCTTGGCGGCCTGCGCGGTCCGGCGGTCGAACTCCTTCATGACTCGCTCCTGCACGGCGTCGGACTGCGCCAGGTATGTCTTCCCGGGCGTCGCGACGCCACCAGCGATCCCGGCCCAGAGATCCTCGGGGGCGATGGTCCATTCCCACTGGATCTCGCGGGCGTCGAGCACGTCGGCGCCCGCGTCCCGAGCGAGGTTAGCGAGTCCACTTTCGGTGCGCGCGAAGTCGAGTTCGGCAGGCAGACGCGTGCTGGGCGGCGGTGTCACCTGCGCGGCGGCGAAGACGTCGGCGACGAGGGTTCCCCATCCTGGGCCGCCAGCGGGCCAGATCGTCATCGCGAGGCGTCCATGCGGTGCCGTGACCCGCAGTAGCTCGCGGACGGCTGCGCGGGGATCGGGGAGGTGGTTCACCACGAAGTTTGCCGTCACGGCAGAGAAGGAGCCGTCCGGGAGATCGAGCCGCGGGAGAGCACCCGGTCTCGTGCGGCCGGGCAGCGTGATCTCCGCGAGCCGGCGCATGTCCTCATCGGGCTCGACACCGACGGCGTCGATGCCCCGTGAATGTGCGGCGAGGAGCAGCTCACCGGTGCCGCTGCCGACGTCGAGCAGGGTCCCTGTTCCGTCGATGGAGTCGATCACGGCGTCGAGCACAGCCGGGATCGTGCCGGCGCAGAGACGACCGAAGGACTGCTGATATGCAGCGGCGACGTGTTCCCACGAGCTCATCCGGTCAGTCTGGCAGACGTGGGCGTCGCAAGCTCCACTGTGTACACAGTGTTCACTGTTGGATATGATCGGGCCATGGATACCGTGACCTCCCGCATCTCAACGCGCGACCTGCGCAGCCACCTCGCCGATGTGGTGGGACGCGCACGCTACGGGAGAGAGCGGATCGGGGTGACGCGCAACGGGAAGCTCGCTGCTGTCGTCATCAGCGTCGAGGACCTGGAAGCCCTGGAGGCCTTCGAGATGCAGCAGGATTTGCAGGCCTACCGTGAGGCCAAGGCGGCCGACGACGGCACCCGAGTGAGCCTCGAGGATGTCCGCGCCGACCTCGCATGACCTACACCGTCGAGTTCACGACCGCCGCCGCACGACAGGTCAGGAAGCTGCCGCGAGCCGAGCGCGGCAAGGTCGTGGACGCGATCGCACAGCTCGAAGAGGACCCGCGGCCCCATGGAGCGCGCAAGCTCGTCGGCGAGAAGACGGCCTGGCGGATCCGGGTCGGGGACTATCGCGTCATCTACGACGTCTTCGATCAGGAACTCCTGGTCACTGTGGTGAGAGCCGCACATCGCCGTGAGGCGTACGAGCGCTGAGCCTCACAGTCGGGCGAGCCGCACCCAGTCTCGGGCCTGCACCCCGCCGACGTCGAAGATCCGCTCACCGATGATCGTGAAACCGAGCCGCTCGTAGAAGGCGTTCGCTCGTGCGTTGTCCACGTGCGTGCCGAGCCAGACGAAGGCCTGACCCTCCACGGCCAGTGCCTGCATGGTCTCGCGGCACAGCGCCTCCGCGACACCTGTGCCGCGCACCTCGGGCCGGGCGTACATCTTGGACAGGTATGCGGCGCCGCGCCCGTCGGTCGCCGCGAGCGCCGCCAGGCCGGACGCATCGGACTCATGGGCGGGGCGGAGCGTGCAGGGCATGAGAGGACCGTAGCAGGGTGGGGTGGCGGCGAGGGATCGGAGCGGAATGGTCGAGTTGGCGGAGCAGAATGCGTGGGAAGGGCAGCGTCTATCCGGCAGAGACTCGATTCGTCCCGGTCTGCTCAGCCTGCGGTGACGAGCATGAAGTAGATCGGTCGGGAGTCCGGGAACGATGGTGATCCGTCGGCGTTCACCATCTTCCATTCCACCCGGCACGAGTCTCCTGGTTTGTCCGGCATCGTGACGGGAACGTGGATCTCCGCGTCACTGCCGGGCACGGTGTCGGGGATCTCCACCTCGTCGGGCGTGATGCAGTGGGCGCCCGCCGAGTCCGCCGGCGTGATCCGCTGGAGCGTCCTTCCTGACCATTCCGCGCCGCCGGCGTTGGACAGGCGCCACACCTTGTCCACCTTCGCGCCCGGATCGACCACGCTCTCATCGGGCAGAGTGACATCCTCGAGCGGACCGGCGACATCGGCTACGACGCCAGAACCGCCGTCGCTCTGATCCGATGCGCCGGGGGCGCCGGAGGCAGGCGGGGCAGCCGTACTGGTCGACCCGGCAGAGCCGAATACCACCGCGCCAGCGGCAAGACCGACCCCGCCGCCAACGAGGAGCCCGAGCGCAGCGGCCACAGCGACGGGGCGCGAGCGCCAGCGTGACGCGGAGCCGCCGGTACTGTTCAACACCGATGCGGAACCGGACCTCTCGTGCGGGCGGGCCTGCCCCGTTGCCGTCTCATCGGTAGCGCCCGTCGGCTCGCTCACGTCCGCGTTCTGCTCTGACTCGGCGTGAGGATCCGCGACGGCGGGGACCGGTCCGGTGAGATGGTCCTCGAGAAGCTCGGCGACGTGTGCCCAGCGGGCGCGCCATTGTTCCGGATCAGCGCCGCAGGCACTGATGAACTGTTCAGTCGTCTCCCACGACGGTAGGCGCAGACCTCGCGAGGCCTCATACAGCGTGGTGTGGGAGATGCAGCCGGAGCGCTTGGCCATGGTACGGAACGACGGGCGGCCGCACTCGCGGCGCAACGTGTTCAGCTGCGCGGCGAACTGCTCAATTGCGGCATCCCTGGCTGCTTCCGATTCTTCCTCGGACACGGCCACCCCCCGGCAGATCCATGCGGCACTTTCGGTACCACACTGTATCTGCCGGGGGGCTCCCCCGGAGCTACCCGTGAGATCACGAGCAACTGGCCTCAACGCGCCGTGGTCAGCGCTGCCAAGCCGGTGGCGAATGATTCGGCGGCATCAGTCGCCGATCCACGCGGCTTACTTGACTCCCTTGTTCGCCAGGGCATCCAGATCCTGTCGGTTTCCATGGAACCGGTTGATGTCCGGATTCTCCGTGTACTGGTGGATCGTCCAGTCCTTCCAGCCAGCGGGGAGGTCCCCCGGCTTGCCCGCCGGCACGTCGTAGGAGGCAATCCACAGTGGATGGTTCCCGAACTCGGTGTTGCCGCCAGTGCAGTCGTTCCACCAGTTCGCTCGGGTGTAGATGATCGGGCGGGTGCCCGTGCGCTTGAGGTAGGTATCGGAGAACTCCCGCACGTAGTTCACGATCTCCTGCGGTGACTTCCCGAAGCAGGCCCCACCATTGGCTTCGAGCTGACCCGGCTCCTCCAGATCCAGCACGCCCGGCAGCGTGCCCGAGTCAGGCGACCAGCCACCGCCGGCGTTGATGAAGTGATCCACCTGCTTGGCCGCCGGCTCACCGTTCGGGGACGCGAAGTGGTAGGCGCCAGCGACCTGTCCCGCATCCTTCGCCGCCTGGATCTTCTTCTTGGCATCGGGATCCGTCAGTTCGTCCGTGGTGCCCTCGGTGGCCTTGACGATGAGGAAGCTGCTGTTCTTGAGGGTCTGCCCCTCGTGGTTCGCAGTGTCCTCACCCTCGACCACATCGGAAGGAGCGCCGGGATCAGGCTTGCCGCCGCCCTGGTCGCAGCGAGGCACGCCTTGGGCGAACCCGTCGACACCGGTGCGCACATACTGGTCGGGCACCCACAGGTCATCTGCCGTCTTGTCCCAAATGGCGCCGTCCTTCTCCTGCTGGCACACCACCGGGACGTCCTGCCCAGCGCGGTACTTGTCGACCACGACGCCGGGGGCGTCATTCGGCTGGCCGATCTCCTGTCGGCCATTGAGGTCTGCCTTCGCGGGGAACGCGTGCGATTCCTCCGCGGAGGCCTGCAGGGCGCCGCCCGCGGTCACGGCGATGGCGGCCAGGGCGAGGGCAGCGGCCCGACGGGCGCGGCGTGTCCAGGGTGCCGATGCTGTCGTGGAAGTGATGATCATGGATCTCTCCTTAGTGCGGTCCGGTGCTTCTGAATCGCTAGGTGACGGGTTCAGAAGAAGTTCTGGAAACGGAAGTTCTCCACCCAGTACGGCCACCCGCCGGGGGCGACCTTCTCGTGTGCTCGCACCCATTGGCTGACCAGCATTTGGAAGTCGTCGACCGTGCCGCCGGGCACGATCCCGCCCAGGTACAGCGATGTCATGCGTGTAGCGGACTCTTCCTCGTAAGCCGCGCCTTCCAGCAGCGTGACCGGTTTCGCCGCGTGCAGATCAGCCCACGGCTCGTCAAGCAGGTACGCCTGCAACTTTCCGTTGATCACGGAGCAGAACATCCACTGGTCGCCGAAACGACGCAGAGAAGATTCGCCGAAGCCGAACCCGTCCTTGATGAGGTTCCCGGCTTTGTCGTGTGTGTCGGCCGTGAGGATTGGTGATGGCTCCTGGCCCCATTTCCAGCCGTTCTCCTTGGTCCAGCCCCAGGTCTCGTAGGCGTTCTTGTCGCCGATCCTGTCGTGGGGCACGCGGCGCATGTACAGCGGGGAGCCGCGGTACTTGGAGGTGTAGATGTACACGTAGCCGTCGTCGTGGAGGTCCCAGGTCCACAGCCAGTTGTTGGCCTCGGCCTCGTCTTTCTGCCAGTGGGCTCCGGTCCACTCCCAGGTTGCGCCGTTGTCGGAGGACTTCCACACCGCGGTGTGGTCGAGATTGCACCAACCTTTAAGGATCCACACCTGCATGTACATGGTGTCCCCGATGGTGATCACATCGCTGGGAAGCTTTGTAGAGTACTCGGGCCGGTACTCTGGCAGCATCTGCTGAGCGGTGTCGCCGCCCACGGCGCCGGACCAAGAGAGTGCCTGGTCGGCAGGTTGGTCGGGTTCTGCGTAGAGGCCGGTGGGAGACATCTGCTTCTGGTGAGGTTTGTACCAGGAGGCGTAGGAATCGCCGAAGACGACGAGCGTGCGGCCGTCGGGGCATCGTGCGGGAATCCCGATATCTGTGCGCTCCATCGCCACGTCTGTGGTGACGCCAGGTCCGGTCACATTGCCCAGTCGAGTCACGGTGCTTCCCTTGACTGAGCCAGGCGCCTTGGCGCCGGCCTTGACGTTTCGCGGTGGTGGCTCGACCGCATGTGCTGCGGGCATGAGCCCGTTCGGACCACCGGGGAGCATGCCGGAACCCACGGTCAGGGTTCCGCCGATAGCGAGCGCAGCGGAGCCACCCAACAGGCTGCGGCGGGAGAGGTCATGGAAGCGGTGGGGATGCGTATGTGCGGTCATCGGATGCATTCCTTGTCGAGAGAGTCGATCTCATGCATGCAGGTCGTACGGAAGGGAGCGACCGCTCGACCGCCGAGTTCGGCGGTCGAGCGATCAGCGGGCTCAGTCGAAGTGGACGACGTGCTGGAAACCGAGGTCTGCGCCGTCGATCCGATCGATGTGGCGCGTGCCGTAGGCCCGGGAGTTGTCCCAGTTGTATTCCTCGACGTCGAAGGAGCCGTCGGGGTAGACCTTGTTGATGTAGGCGACGTGGCCGTGGAGCTGGCCGTCCTCGGAGGAGACGTGGACGTCGTTGATCGCCAGGGCACCCACCTCCGGGGTCTCGTCGACCCGCAGACCGGCGTTTCGGGCGGCGTCATCCCAGTTCCCCGCATCGCCCCAGATCTGACCGTGCCAATCGTTGTTGAAGTCGTGGGCGGGGGTGCGCTGGCGCACTCGCCACGCGGCGAAGGCCGTGCACTGGTCAGATGCGAAGCCATACGCGTTGTGGTCGAAGTCGTCCACTGGCTCCTGCGGGGCGTCCTCGGGCGGCAGCGGGGCACCGCAGTCAGGCAGGCCCTCGACACGGCCGTCGGTGCCGGTCTTGATGTACTTGTCCGGGACGAAGGTGTCCTTGTCGGTCTTGTCCCACAGCTGGCCCAGATACTCCTGCTGGCAGGTGATCGTGACCGGGTCGCCCTCCTTGAACTGGTCGACCACGGCTCCCTCGCCACCAGCGGGGTCACCAATGTTCTTGCGGCCGTCGATCGCCGTCTTAGCGGGGTAGGTGTGTGAGCCCTCAGCGGAGGCCATGTCCGGCAGAGCGAGAGCGCCGCCCAGGGCGACGGCGGCGCCAGCGAGGATCGCGGCGGTGCGGGCAGTGATGGTGCGTGCGGTCGCGGTTCGGTTGATGGTGCTCATCGGGTCTCTCCTTCGTGATGCGGCGGGTGCCGCTCGGCGGATCGGACAAGAACCACGTTTGTGCCGACGGGTCGGCGTTCGCCACCGCTGCGGACGCCACGGAACGTGTCAGGATTTGTCAGACTGTCAGAGAGTGCAGGTCAGAGAGCTTCTGACAACGGTGCGTTAGGAGGCGTCAACGGACGCGAGGGAACGAGGGCGGACGTTGTCGAGAGGCTCGTGGGCTCGCGAGCGTCGACCGATCACTAGGTGTGATGTCCAGGGAGGTTGTTGAGCCTGGTGGCAGGCGCGGCACCGATCGCGGAGTGGACGTGATGATGATTGTAGAAGTGCAGCCATCCAGGCAACGCGGCTCTGCGCTCCGTCTCTGAGCTGTAGAACTGGGCGTAGGCCCACCCGTCAGCGAGCGTGCGATGGAACCGCTCAATCGTCCCGTTCGTCTGCGGCCGGTAGGGCCCAGTCCGCTTGGACTTGATCCCGAGCTCGGTGCAGGCACCACGCCAGGCGCGCGAGCGGTAGGCCGAGCCGTTGTCCGAGAGCACCCGCTCCACCTCCATGCCCAGGCGCGCGAAGTAGGCGACCGCGCGGTGCAACACCGCGATGGCCGTCTGGCTGCGTTCATCGGAGTGCATCTCGACATAGGTGAAGCGGGAGTGATCATCGATCACGGTGTGCACAAAGCCCACCCCGAGCCGGGGCTGGTATCGGGCATCACGGGTCCTTCGCGGTCCGAGGTCGCCGCGCGGTGCTTCATGCCCTGCTGGCGCCCGATGAATCGGTGTCCGCCCCCGTCGGGGATGCGGCCGAACGTGGTGACGTCGACGTGGATCAGCGAGCCGGGGTGGGGGTGCTCGTAGCGGTGGATCGGCTCGCCGGTGACCCGGTCCAGACGGGCGAGGCGGTGATCTGGCAGCGCACGAGCACGGCATGGACGGTGGAGGCCGGCATCTTGAGTTCTCCGGCGATCTGGGCCGGCCCCAGGCGTCGGCGCCATCGGGCGGCCGCGATCTGTTTCACCACCGTCGGCGGTGTTCTGGTCGGCATCGTGGACGGCCGGCTGGACCGGTCTGTCATCCCTGCAGGTCCCTCGGCCCGCAAGTGTGTGGCCCATTTGCGTGCGGTGGGCGGGGAGACCATGAACATCTTGGCCGCGGTGGCGACCGGCCAGCGCTCCTCGACGATGAGCTTGGCCAGGCGTAGGCGAGCGCGAGGGGTCAGGGCGGCGTTAGCGTGAGACATGAAGGCCTTCTGTTCGCGTGAGCGGTTTCTCGACAACTCCACTCCCGCAACAGGAGGCCTTCGCCCGTCAGTTGTTCACGCAACAACATCCCTGGACATCACACCTAGCCCGCCGACTTCGACGAATTCTGGGCCGAGCGGCTCACCGAGGCCCGCACCCACGATGTGATCGACTCCGTCAAACCAGTGGAGACCGGCCTCGTGCGGGTCGAGACCTACGACGTCACCTTCCGCGGCTGCGACGGCGAGCACAGCAAGGCCTGGTACCAGCGTCCCGCCGGGATCGAGGATCCGGGGCCGACGGTGGTGGGCTATCTCTGATCGCCGCGGGCCCCGTGCCCGATGTCGATGCGGTGCTGTGCGACGTTCCGTTCCTGTGCCATATCCGCCGCGCCATCGACATCACCGACGAGTTCCCCTACCAGGAGATCGTCCAGTACCTTTCCACCAACCGCGACCGTCTCTATGCTGTGGAGCACACCCTCGGCTACGTCGACTCCGTGCATCATGCCCGACGGGCAGGGGCCGCTCTGAACATGTCCGTGGGTCTGCGCGACATGGTGCGCCCGCCCTCGACGGTGTATGCGGCATACAACCATGACGCCGGGGCGAGCGGCGGCTCACCGGAGAAGACGATGACGGTCCACGCCTTCAACAAGCACTAGGGCGGAGCCACCGCCCAGCTCGCCGCTCACGTGCGCTGGCTCACTGAGAGGTTCTGACCTGAGCCTGACGAGCGGGGCCAGACAGCCCTGAGCGTACGGAACCGGTGACTGACCTCATCAACCCCGGCGACGGGTGCTACCGCACGCTGGGCCGGGGTTCCGGAGGGGCCGTCTGGTCGCTGCGCTCTGTCACCCACGCCCGCCAGGACGGATGCGCGAGGTGCTCCCGGAACGCCTCGATGGACAGGTTCTCGGCGATGAACGCGTCGATCGCCGAGCGCCGCATGAACGACGGGCAGGCATCGGGGAACAGCTCACCGGCAAGGGCGCTGAGCGCCTCGGCATCGGCCGGGACGGCCCGGCGCAGCGTGTAGGACATGTCAGGGACGGTACTCCCGCTCGACCATCGTGATCGGTCGTGTCCGGTCGGCGGCGCTCTCACGGGGTGCTGAGTGCGGGCGCGTTGGGAAACGCTTGAAACGACCGCCTCGCGCGACCGCGGGATCAGGCTCAGCCCCCACCGCGTACCCTCGGTATCACTCGACCAGAAGGAGCGCTGATGCGTCGATCCATCGTTAATGATCCCGACGACCTCGTTCCCGAGGCCCTCGAAGGACTCGTCCTGAGCCACCCGCGGATACTGGACTGGAACCAGGAGCACCGCTACGTGACGCGCCGCGTCCCGGCGCGCGACAAAGTGGGGCTCGTCTCCGGAGGCGGCTCCGGCCATGAGCCGTTGCACGCCGGCTTCGTCGGCGCCGGCATGCTCGACGTGGCGGTCGCCGGCTCCGTCTTCGCCAGCCCCACCGCCCTGCAGGTCCTGGAAGCGACGAAAGCCGCCGATCACGGCCAGGGCGTCGTCCAGGTGGTCAAGAACTACACCGGCGACGTGCTGAACTTCCGCATCGCTGGTGAGTTCTCCGGCGACGACCAGATCGACACCGAGATCGTGCTGGTCGACGACGACATCGCCTCCGACAAGGGTGGCAACGAGGGTCCCGGCCGTCGCGGCACCGCAGCCACCGTGATCGTCGAGAAGATCTGTGGCGCCGCCGCGGAGCAGGGCTACACCCTGCCGGAGGTCGCGGCCATCGGCCGTCGCGTCGCTGGGCGCGCCCGCTCCATGAGCCTGGCGCTCGCCGCCGGCACCCATCCCGGCGACGAGGAGCCACAGTTCGAGCTGCCGGCCGATGCTGTCGAGCTCGGCGTCGGCATCCACGGCGAGCGCGGCATCGACCGCGTCCCGTACACCGACGCCGACGGCCTGACCGCTCAGCTCGTGGACCCGCTGGTGGAGCACCTGCAGCTGCGTCGCGGCGAGGACGTCCTTGCGATCGTCAACGGGCTCGGCTCCGCCTACCCGTTGGAGCTGCAGGTCGCCGCTCGCGCCCTGCACCACCGCCTCGCCGACCTCGGCATCCACATCACCCGCAGCCTCGTCGGCTCCTACGTCACCAGCCTGGACATGCAGGGCTTCTCGATCACCCTGATGCCGCTGGACGACGAGATCTGTCGGCTCTGGGACGCCCCCGTCCGCACCCCTGCCCTGACCTGGTGAAGGAGACTGAGATGACTGACGGATCCACCCTGGGCGAGGACTTCGGCCGCGCCTTCATCACCATCCTGCACGAGACCCTCTCCGGTGCCGCCCCGGCGCTCGGTGACCTGGACCGTCGAGCCGGCGACGGCGACTTCGGCGACAACGTCCGCGTCGCCATGAAGAACGCCTCCCGCAACATCGCCGAGACGAACCCGTCCACCTACCACGAGTGGGTCCAGGCCATGTCCATGGCCTGGCTCGGCGTGGGCGGCACCTCCGGACCTCTCAACGGCATGTTCTTCCGCGAGCTCTCGAAGGCATCGGCCGACGAGAGCGCCCCGTCCCTCGAACAGTTCGCCGAGGCCCTCGCCGCCGGCCAGGCCACCGTGCAGCGGTACGGACAGGCCGAGGTCGGAGACAAGACCATGATCGACGCTCTCGCTCCGGCCGTGTAGGCGTTGCACCAGGGTGGCTCGGTCACCGAGGCCCTGGACCGCGCCGCCGAGGCCGCGCGCACCGCCGCCCAGGGCACCGCCGACGTCGTCGCCAGACGGGGCCGCGCCAGCTATGTGGGTGACGTCTCCAAGGGCGTCATGGACCCCGGCGCCGCTGCGATGGCGCTGGTCATCGCCGCGGCGAGCGCGGCCGCAGCGGGAGAGACCACGGTTGAGACCGACTGGATCGGCTGATCCGGGCAACGGTCGACCGGGCCTTCACCGCGCTCGCGGCCCGCAGTCCGCCCCGGAACGACGACGCCGGCACAGCCGACGGCGGGGTGGACCTGCCAGAGAGCTTCGTCCTGCCCCCGTTGCCCACGTTCCCATAGACTGCTCGCTGAGAACGTTCTCCATCGGGATGGGCTGATCGCACACGCATTCGCCGGATGCTGAAGGACCGGCCCCCGCCTCGTCGGTCGAGCAGGTCGACACGTCCCCCACGGGTCGACGATGCCTGTCAGTGGGTCCCCGAAGGGCCCCTGTCGGTGGGTCCCCGAAGGACGCCTGTCGGTGGGCGCCCGAGCGGGAACGTCGACTGCTGCCCCTGCGAGAGAAGGCATCGTGAACGACGTCCCCACATCCCAGTACTTCACCTCGGTCGACCCCGACGTCGACCGCAGCGTCGACCCCGATCTGGCTGCCAGGGCCCGGGCGCTCGCGGCCCAGGGCACCGTGCTGCTGCGCAATGAGGACGTGCTCCCCCTGCGTCCGGGCCAGAAGATCGCGGTGTTTGGACGCATCCAGAAGGACTGGATAGGCGTGGGCTACGGCTCCGGCGGTGATGTCAACGAGCCGTACCAGACGAACCTCCTGGACTCCCTGCGCGCGAGCGGCATCGTCGAGGTCGATGAAGAGCTCGCCGCCCGCTACGAGACCTTCAGCGTCGAGAACCCGGCCGATCCGGGCGGCGTCTGGGGCCAGTGGCCCACCCACTATCCGGAGCTTGAGCTCTCCGACAACGAGGTGCGTGCCGCCGCCGAACGCAACGAGGTGGCGATCCTGGTGATCGGCCGTGCGGCCGGGGAGGACCGCGACGCCCAGCTCGAACCTGGCTCGTACTACCTCACCGAGCAGGAGAGGACGCTGCTCAGCCAGGTCACCGGCGCCTTCGAGCGCACCGTCGTGATCCTCGACGTCGGCAACGTGATGGACATGGCCTGGGTGGAGGAGCATCCCATTGCGGGACTGGTCATCGCCTGGGCCGGCGGCATGGAGGCCGGCAACGCCCTGGCAGACGTCCTCACCGGCGCCGTCGAGCCAGGCGGCCGTCTCACCTCGACGATCGCTCGCCGCTACGAAGACTGCCCGGCTGCACCGAACTTCGGCGACGCCGTGGCCACCGATTACGTTGAGGACATCTTCGTCGGCTACCGCTACTTCGAGACCTTCGCCCCGGAGGCGGTCCTGTTCCCCTTCGGCGCGGGGCTGGGCTACACGGACTTCGCCGTTGAGCCGCTCGGCGCGGAGTCCGACGACGAGCACATCACCCTGCGTGCCCGCATCACCAACACCGGTGAGCGCCCCGGCTCCGAGGTCGTGCAGGCGTACGTGGCCAAGCCCGTCGGCGCCCTCGCCCAGCCTGCCCGCGAGCTCATCGCCTTCACCCGCACCGAGCAGCTCGAGCCCGGCGCGAGCGCCGAGGTCGAGCTGACCGCGGCCTGGGGCGACCTCGCCTCCTACGACGACGCCGGCACCACCGGCCATCGCAGCGCCTTCGTCCTGGAGGCCGGCCAGTACGAGTTCCACCTCGGCCACGACGTGCGCGCGGCCGTCCCCGCCGGTGCCATCGAGGTCCCCGAGCTGCGGATCGTCGAGCAGCGTGAGGAGGTCGCCGCCGTCGACCCGGCCCACGCCTTCGAGCGCATGACTCTCGGCCACGGGCCCGACGGCCGCGCCGTCGTCTCCCATGAGCCCGTCCCCACCCGCACCGTCTCATTGAAGGACCGCATCCTCGAGCGGCTCCCGCAGGAGCTCACCGCCCCCGAGGAGGCCAGGCCCGACTTCTCCGAAGTGCTCGAGGGCCGTCTGGACGTGGAGTCCTTCGTCGCCACCCTCACCCCGCGCGAACTCGCCGACATCACGTACGGCGACGTCACCATGGACAGCCCTCTCGGTGCGGCCGGCAACGCGGGGGCCGTCGGCGGCGTCTCCAAGGCGTTGCGTGCCCGCGGTGTGACCCCCGCGATCACAACCGACGGCCCCTCCGGAATCCGCATCTCGGACTATGCCTCACTGCTGCCGTGCGGCACGGCCCTCGCCTCAGCCTGGAACCCGCAGGCCGTTGAGGAGATGGCCGCGCTGCACGCCGAGGAGATGATCAGCAAGGGCTCGGACATCCTGCTCGGCCCCGGCATGAACATCCATCGCGACCCTCTGTGCGGCCGGAACTTCGAGTACTTTTCGGAGGACCCGCTGCTCTCCGGCCTCACCGCCGCCGGGCAGGTGCGCGGCATCCAGTCGAAGGGTGTGGCAGCCTGCCCGAAACACTTCGCCTGCAACAACCAGGAGTACGAGCGGATCCACGTGGATGTACGCGTCTCCGAACGCGCCCTGCGCGAGATCTACCTCAAGGGCTTCCGGATCATGGTCCGTGAATCCTCCCCCGAGGTCATCATGACCTCGTACAACAAAATCAACGGCGTATGGGCGCACTACCACTACGAGCTGGTGACCACCATCCTGCGCGGCGAATGGGGCTACGACGGCTTCATCGTCACCGACTGGTGGATGCGCATGGCCCAGGACCCGGACTTCCCGGCGCTACGCGACAGCGCCTACCGGGTGCGCGCCGGCGTCGACGTGCTCATGCCCGGCGGCACCCAGCACGACAGCACCGTCCGCGATGACGCCGCCTACCAGTCCCACCAGCAGGGGGATGGCCTCACGCTCGGCGAGCTGCAGCGCACCGCTATGCACGTGCTGCGCTACCTGGCCCGGATGAAGCCTCAGGGCCACACGCGTGGACGTGGGGAGCGTGAGGAGGTCTGAGGCGACACCGGCGGCACGGCCAGCGCACCAGCTTCCTGGGCCCCAGACTCGGAGCGCTTCGCCTTCGTTGCCTACCCGATCGACTGACGTTCCCTTACGTCGGCCGGCCTGCGCCTGACCAGGCAGTGCAGCGATAAGGTGCCGGGGTGACCCCATCCCAGCCCCCGCACCGCGAACGCCCCTCCGCCCCNCCGCGGGCAGGCCGCGGCGAGCGCGAACGTGAGAGAGAGGCCCCCCCCCCCCCCGGTCGGCCCCCCGGCGGCGCCCGAACACCCGCCGGGGCCCCCCCCCCCCCCCACCCAGGGCCGGCGGGCGATGAGCGCCGTGGCTCCGGCGTCCGGCACAGGGCTGTTCCTGGGCTCCGGTGGCGCGATCGCAATCGCCGGCCCCGCCACGATCGTCGCCTTTGCGCTCGGCTCCCTGATCGCTGCGACGATCGCCCTGGCCATGGGGGAGATGGCATCCCGGCATCCCGTGCACGGCGGCTTCGGTACGCTCGCCGCTCATTACCTGTCCCCGTTCTGGGGCTACCTGGTGCGCTGGCTGTACTGGATCACCACCGTCGGCGTCACCGCCACGGAGCTTGTCGCCTGCGCGATCTACCTGTCCTACTGGGCCCCGGGCGTGCCGATCTGGGTAGGGATCCTCCTGTTCGCGGCGATCATCGTGGGCGTGAATGTCGTGACCGTCGGCTCCTTCGGGGTGGTCGAATTCGCGCTGTCCAGCATCAAAGTGCTCGCGGTCATCGTGTTCATCCTGATCGGCCTGTTCCTCGTGTTCGTCGGCACACCGTCGGCGCCCGCGCCCGGGCTCACGCAGCTCACGGCCGACGGCGGATTCGCGCCCAACGGCTGGGCGGCGGTGTGGGTCGCGCTGTCCGTGGTGATGTTCAGCTTCGGCGGCATCGAGCTGCTCTCCATCACCGCCGCGGAGGCGAAGGACCCGGCCCGCTCGATCCGTACCGCTGCTCGCACCACGGTGATCCGACTGGCGTTCTTCTACGTGCTGTGCATCGGCATTGTCGTGGCGCTCATCCCGTGGCAGCAGGCTGCTGCGAGCGGTGATGACGTTGCCGCCTCCCCGTTCGTCACCGTGTTCGATGCGGCAGGGATCGCCGGTGCAGCGCATGTGACCAACGCGCTCGTGCTGATCGCCGCGCTGTCGGCCGCCAACGCAAACCTCTACGCCGGCAGCCGCATGCTTCACTCCCTGGCGCTCGACCGACTCGCACCCAAGGCGTTCGCACGGCTCTCCGCGCGCCGAGTCCCGGTGGTCGGTATCGCCGTGTGCTCGCTCGGCATCCTCGTTGCCGCCGCGCTCGCCTTCTCCGGCGTGGGCGGCGTGTTCGGGAAGCTCATGAGTCTGGTGGTTTTCTCCGCGGTGATCGTGTGGGTGCTGATCCTCGTCACCTATATCGCGTTCCGGCGGGCCCGCCAGCACGGCTCATCCTTCCGCATGCCAGGCGGCGTGGTCAGCGCCGGTGTGGGACTGGTGGGTCTCGGTGCTGTGATGGCCACCGTGTTCGTGCGTGACTCGATGACCGAAGCCGCCCTGATCGGCGTGCCCGCCGTGCTGCTCGCAGCCCTGTTGTACGCGCTGGTGGTGCGCCGACGCATCGACCGCGCCGCGATCGCACGCGCCATCGAGGAGGCCGAACCGGCCGAGGCGCAGTGACCCGCGGGGGGAATTCGGTACTGGAGCGTGGCACCACCGCTTCCAGGGGCAGCGGCGCCACGCTCCAGTACCGAATCGCTACGGCACGCCGGGACCTCGGACCCATCCGACGGCACCGACAGGGCACGAACCGGGGTTATCCTCCGAGATCCACCGAAGGATGGATCCGCACGTGGCAGGCGTTTCCTAACCTGGCGGCATGACACGCCTCATCAATACTGCCTTCGCGTACATGATCCTGGGCCTGGTCTCAGGCGTCTTCTACCGTGAGTACACGAAGCTCACCGACACCCTCACCACCGAGTCGCCGCTGAGCACCGTCCACACCCACCTGTTGGCACTGGGCATGCTCATGTTCCTCGTCGTTGCCGCTCTCGACGGCCTGCTTA
Source organism: Brachybacterium timonense (assembly GCF_900258505.1). Classification (GTDB taxonomy): domain Bacteria; phylum Actinomycetota; class Actinomycetes; order Actinomycetales; family Dermabacteraceae; genus Brachybacterium; species Brachybacterium timonense. Next base: position 84,749 of record NZ_LT984895.1, on the reverse strand, counting down.
CGCTTCGAGGGCGCCGGTCCTTCGAGATCTTCTACTGGACCTACAACGTGGGCCTGATCTGGACCGTTGCGATGATGGTGGTGCGCGGCCTGTTCACGCTGAACGGCCACGACCCGGCCACCACCTCGGCAGCGATCCCGGGCATGGCCGGGCTGGGCCACGTGATTCTGACCATCGCGCTGGTGTTCCTGTTCATCGCCCTGCGCGCCGGCGCGAAGGAGCGTGCAGCCGCGACGCAGACGGCCAGCACGAGCCACGACCCCAAGGCGGTCTGAGCTCAGCCGAAGGAGCCAGCGGTACGGCCCCGCGCCGCCCGGCCCGCACTGCTACGCCGCGCCGCCTGGCCCGCACTGCTACGCCGCGCCGCCTGGCCCGCACTGCTACGCCGCGCCGCCTGGCCCGCACTGCTACGCCGCGCCGCCTGGCCCGCACTGCTACGCCGCGCCGCCTGGCCTGCACTGCCACGCCGCGCCGCCTGGCCTGCTAACGGCACGCCCGGGCCCGGTGTCGAGCAGCCAGGGCAGGCCTGCCCGCCGCTCAGTCGTCGACCTGGGCGTCCTCAGGGGTGGCCAGGTAGATCACGTCGGAGACTTCGACGATCGTCGGCTCCTCAGTGCCCACCCCGAGCTCGGCCTTCCACGGCTGCTCGGTGGTGTCGAAGTACTCCATGGAGCCCTCCTCCAGCGTCAGCAGCGCGCTCTCGCCGTCCTCGCAGTGCAGCCAGGAGCTGCGCCCCTCGGCATGCGGCATGTGGTCGTGGGCGACCAGGTTGCAGGTCGTCCCGTCCTCTAGCACGGCTCCGACCGGCGATGCCCCGTCCTCGGGCGGCGGCGCGCTGAATCCGTCGGCCTCCGGACTGCGGAACCGGACGGCCTGCTTGTCGGCATGGTTCCGCACGCACAGCGTCTCCCCGCCGTTCGCATGGCAGGCGATCAGCCCCGCCGCAGTCGGACCGCAGGTGAAGTAATCGGGGCCATCGCCGAACGGGGAGGGACCGATGAAGCCGTTCGCGCACGGATTCTCGTCGAGCTCCTCGATCTGCCAGGAGTCATCCGGCCAGACGAAGGAGATCGTCGTCGCAGCCTCGTTCGGTTCCTCCTGCCCGCCGGCATCGGAAGCGCTCGGCTCGGAGTCGACGCTGCCACCGTCGGAGGCGCCGGGCTCGGAATCGACGCTGCCGCCATCGGAAGCCTCGGCCGTGTCCTCCCCCGGCGGGGGTGCGGCAGCATCATCGGCCCCGCCCCCGCAGGCGGCCAGGAGCATGGCGGAGGCGGCAGCCGCGATCAGTGCTTGCCAGACTCGGAACGGTCGGATGGTCATGAGAGCCCCTCTCGGCTGCACCACGTCATACAGATGTCCACCACGGTACGGGCTGGCAGGGTCCGGCGGAAGGAACGCCGCCCAGCTGGCAGGGTCCGGCGGAAGGAACGCCGCCCAGCTGGCAGGGTCCGGCGGAAGGAACGCCGCCCAGCTGGCCGGGCCGACGGAAGGAGCGCCGCCCATCTGGCCGGGACCGGCCGGATCGAGCCGGTCCCGGCCCGGTCGGGGCTCAGCGCCGCGAGCCCACCCAGGCCTCGCACACCTCATCAGCGTTCGGCGCGGAGGTGATCTGCACCAGGTCACCAGCAGCCGAACGCACGAAGGTGGGGGAGTAGTTGGGGCAGTAGTTGTCCCACGGATCCTTCACCGGCACCGGCACCCGCTCGGTCACCCACGGCACCCCCTCAGCGATGCGCTTGCTGCGCAACGCGATCTTCCCGTTGCGGTGGCTGACATCCCCGTCGGGCGCATACTGCATCTGTGCGCCGAGCAGCACGGACCCGTCGTCGTCCACCAGGATCGTCGGAGTGTGCCGCGGCTCGGTCCCGTCGGCGGCGCGGATCACCGGATCCAGGTGCGTGACCGGACCCCAGCTGCGGGGATCATCGCTGGTGCGCATGTGGATGCGGCACAGATGATTCGGGCCGCACACCTCGTAGCTCATCAGCCAGCGACCGTCGTGCAGCCGACGCACATTGGGCATGCCGGGCCGGGCCGTCGGATCGGCCAGCGCGATGGTCTCTTCGACTTCCGTCCACGTCACAGCGTCCGTCGAGGTCTGCTGGACGATCTTCTGGGAGTGGCGCTCACCGTCGGTCTCGTCGCAGAACCACATCACCAGGGTGCCGTCGTCGGCGAGCGCGAACTCCGGTTCCCACAAGCCGCCGGCGTTCGATGCAGTGTGCGTGATCGCGATCCGTTCCCAGCTGCGGCCCACGTCGGTGCTGGCCCAGATCCGGATCGACATGCGCCGGTCCTCGCCGGTGTCCGCCCCCACCGAGGCCGCCCACAGCAGCGTTCCGGCCGGCAGGTCGCCGACCCGGTCAGGCAGCTCGTAGAGGGTGGCGCAGCACAGGCCCTCGCCGCCGGTGGTCGCCTCGTCGCCGACCTCGCCGATCTGCTCGAAGGTGGCCCCGTCGTCGGTGGACTCGAAGACGGCGCCGGTGCCGCGCGGCCCCTCGAAGGTGACCACGCTGGCCAGCAGCCGTCCGTCGGCCGCACCGTTGTGCGCGAGCCGGATCGCCCGCGGGTACAGGCCGGTGCCGGGCATCAGCCGACGGGGCTTGCGGCGCCCCTTCCCGCCGGCGGGTCTCGGGGCCGACGGGTCCGAGCCCGCGGGGAGGCCGCCCGGCGTGCCGCTGCCGGGACCGCCAGCGGCGGCAGGAGCCGCGGCTCCTGCCGTCACCGCTGCGGCCAGTGCCGTGGTGAGGGTGCGTCGTCGCATGGCTGCTCCGTTCCCGACCCGCGTCGGTGCAGGTCGTCTCAGGGGTGGACGCGCTGGGCGTCCCGGTTGCCCGGGCGGTGCAGACGCAGCATCGCCCAGGAGATCGGGGGCAGGTTGGCGTGCAGCACGCCGTCGCTGAGGGTCGTGCCGGCCAGGGGAGCGGGCAGGACCCGATCGGGATGGTCCGCGGTGTTAGTGGCCGACGGGTCCTCGTCAGTGATCACCAGGGCCTCGGTGAGCTCGAGATCGGGGTCGAGATCGCTCAGGTCGACCTCGAGCGCAGCTGGAGCATCCTGGCCGCGATGGGTGGCGAGCACGGTGAGCGCACCGGTGTCCTCGTCCCAGGTGGCGACGGTCTGCACACGCTCCACCTCGCCATGCTTCGCGGTCGCCAGCGTCGGGCCCGAGGCCGCCGTGCGCAGCACCTGGCCGCGGGCATGCGCGGAGGTCAGCGCGAAAGGGTGGGCGATGGTCTGCAACCAGGCAGGTCCCGCCGGCTCGGTTCGGATCAGCCCGAGCACGTTGACCAGCTGGGCCTGGCAGGCGGCGCCCACCCGGTCGGTGCGACGCAGCAGGGAGATCAGCAGGGAGCCGACGACGACCGCATCGACCACGGTGAAGGTCGATTCAGCCAGACGGGGCGCGATCGGCCAGTCCTCACCGGTGGGCTCCGGCACCGCGCCATCGCCGGCCCTGGCCACGCCCCATTCATCCAGGCTGATCAGCGTGGTTTCCCGGCGGCGCTGCGTGGCGGCGACATGGTCCGCCGTCGCGCAGACGGCGTCGAGGTAGCGCTCCAGGTCGACGGCGGAGGCGAGGTAGGAGGTGCGGTCGCCGTCGTCCTCGCTGTAGTAGATGTGCGCGGAGATCAGGGAGCAGTCGCTGCCGGCCGCCTCCAGCACCTCCCGCTCCCAGCTGCCGAAGGTCGGCATCGACGGGAAGGAGGATCCGAAGGCGACGAGCTCGAGGGCGGGATCGGCGCGATGCAGCAGGGCCGCGGTGCGGGCGGCGACGGCGCCGTACTCGGCGGCCGAGCGATGGCCGATCTGCCAGGGCCCGTCCATTTCATTGCCCAGGCACCACAGCCGCACGTCCCACGGCTCTGTGCGGCCGTTGCGGATCCGGCGGTCGGCCAGGTCCGTGCCGGTCTCCCCGTTCACGTACTCCAGCAGTTCCGCGGCCTGCTGCTCGCCTCGGGTGCCCAGGTTCACGGCGAGCATCGGTTCCGCGTCGACGAGGTCCAGCCAGTCCATGAACTCGTGCAGACCCACCGTGTTCGGTTCGGTCGAGTGCCATGCGAGGTCGCGACGCACGGGCCGCTCCTGGACGGGGCCGATGCCGTCCTCCCAGCGGTATCCCGACACGAAGTTCCCACCGGGGTAGCGGATCAGGGTGACGCCGAGGTGACGGACCAGCTCCAGCACGTCTCGACGGAAGCCCTGCGCGTTGGCGCTCGGGTGCGAGGGCTCATGGATCCCGGTGTACACGCAGCGGCCCATGTGCTCGATGAACGAGCCGAACAGTCGACGGCGCACGGGGCCCACCGTCATGTCGGAGTGAAGCCGCACCCGGGTGGGGGCGGCGGTACCGGGCAGTGGCGTGTCGGTCCTCTTCGCGGCTGCGCCGGTTGTGGGCGACTGCGTGCTCCTGCTCATCAGGTGCCTCCCGATGCTGGGTGGTGGACCGGCTCTGGTCACGCGGGTGGTGGGCGCTCGCCGTCGGGGCGTGCAACGTTGCCGAACCCTGCGAGTAAACGATCTCTTGCGCTCGACTGTACAACGATGTACCTTGTGGTGCACGTCACCGGTGAGGCGCGTCGAGGCTTGCAAGGTCGCAGCCGCCCCGGTGGTGCGTGACGGGCGACGGTGCTGCTTGCAGCCATGCCTGGACCCTCAGACCTCGATGACGAGCCGGAGAGAACACGTGAGACGACGATCCTTCATCACGGGAGCGGCCGCCGCGGCCTGTGCCGGCCTGACCACGAGCTGCGGCAACCTCTCCTCCGACGATCCGAACAACATCACCTTCATGTTCCGCGGCTCCGCCGAGGAGCGGGCGGTGTTCGCCGAGGCGGTGCGGATGTTCGAGGAGAAGACCGGATTCGGTGTCAGCCTGATCGACACCGCAGTGGATCAGTACGCGACCAAGCTGCAGACCGCGATCCTGGGCAACTCCGCGCCGGATGTCTTCTACTTCGACCCGCCCCAGACGAAGTCCTACATCACCAACGGCGTGCTGCTGGACCTCGATCCCTACGTCGCCTCGACCGAGCAGCCGGTGGACGATATCTGGGAGTCGGGCATGGAGCGTTATCGCTTCGACGGCGAGCTGATCGGCCAGGGCCCGCTGTACGCCATGCCCAAGGACGTCGGCCCCTTCGCCTACGGCTTCAACAAGACTCTGTTGGACGAGATGGGGGTCGAGCACCCCGACCCCGATGTCCCCATGGACTGGGACGACTTCCTGGAACGCTGCCAGAAGCTGACCGGTGACCGCGACGGCGACGGCACGCGGGACTCCTGGGGAGCTTCGATCAACATCGGCGCCGACATCCATGCCTTCCTCTGGTCCAACGGGGCCTCCTGGCTCAGCGAGGACACCCGCACCGTCACTGTGGACACTCCCGAGTTCCGTGAGGCGCTGCAGTACCTCGTGGACCTGCAGAACGTGCACGAGGTGACCCCCTCGATCACCGAGTCGCAGGGCCTGGACGGCTACCAGCGCTGGCTGCGCGGCCAGATCGGTTTCTTCCCCGTCGCCCCCTGGGACCTCACGCTCTACCGCACGCTCGATTTCGAGTTCGACCTGTGCCCCTACCCGGTCGGCGCGACCGGCGAGCCCGCCACCTGGATCGGCTCGCTCGGCATCGGGGTCTCCGCGAAGACCACCAAGCCGGAACGGGCGGCCGAGCTCGCGATCTTCCTGGCCTGCGACCCCGATGCTCAGAGACTGATCGTCGATGGCGGTCAGACCATCCCCAACACCGAGACCCACGCCCGTGAATGGGTGGCCGACACGAGCGTCGAGCCGCAGAACAAACAGGAGTACCTCGACATCGTCGAGGACTACGGCCGGGTGACCGACGAGAACCTCACCTACACCCGCGCCTGGATGGACACCTTCTACACCAATCTTCAGCCCGTCCTCGAGGGCCGGCGCGACGTCGGCGAGTACCTCGCCGAGGTGCAGGTCGCCATGCAGGCCGACCTCGACCGCGGCCAGGAGCAGTTCGAGATCGACCGGGAGGCGAACGCACAATGACCACCGCCACCACCACGCCCCGGGCGGAGAGGAAGCGGCGATCGAGCCTCCACCGGCCCGACCGATTCTGGGGTTCGATCTTCATCGCACCGCCGGTGCTCGGCTTCGCCCTCTTCGCCCTGGCCCCGCTGCTCTACTCCTTCTATGCGGCCTTCACCCACTGGAACGGCCTGAGCGCGCCGCTGTTCTCGGGCCTGACCAACTTCGAGCGGATGATCGGCGACGAGCTGTTCTGGACCGCGCTCGGAAACACGGTCTTCCTGATGCTCGGCATCCCGATCGGCCTGTTCATCTCCCTGCTGCTGGCGCTGGCCCTGAACCGACCACTGCCCGGCAGGGCCGTCTTCCGTGTCCTATACTACCTGCCCGGCGTCTCCTCCGTCGCCGCGATCTCGATCCTGTGGCAGTGGGCGCTCAACGGCGACTTCGGTTTCATCAACCAACTGCTGTCGATCGTCGGCATCGACGGTCCGAACTGGCTCAACGAGAAGGCGTGGGTCAAGCCGGCGCTGATCATCATGGGCGTGTGGAAGGGCATCGGGTTCTCCACGCTTCTCTACCTCGCCGCACTCCAGTCGGTGCCCCGCAACCTGCTGGAGGCCGCCCAGCTCGACGGCGCCGGGACCATCGATCGCTTCCGCCACGTCACCGTGCCGATGCTGCGCCCGGTCACCTTCTTCCTGGTGGTCACCGGCATCATCGGCGGCGCCCAGATGTTCGCGGAGATCAACATCATGACCCCCACCGGCGGTCCCGAGTTCGGCTCCGCCACCATCGTCTGGTACATCTGGCGCGAGGGCTTCCAGAACCTCCAGCTGGGGTACGCGACCGCTATGAGCCTCGTCCTGGGACTGATGATCTTCCTGGTCACTGCGTTCCAGTTCTGGCTCAACTCCCGCAACGTCTTCACGGTGGAGTGAGAGGAGAGTCCCCATGGCCACCACCGCCCTCACCACCGGACCCCAGACCCCCGGGGCCGTCCCTGGATCAGGCCTGACCGACGGCCCTGCCCCGCGCCGACGCCGCCGTGAGGACCGCACCTTCCAGACCACCGGAGACATCATCGTCTTCATCCTGCTGTGCCTCGGTGCGATCACCATGCTGCTGCCGCTGGCCTGGATGGTCTCCACGGCGCTGAAAGCCCCCGAGAACGTATTCCAGGTGCCGCCGCAGTGGATCCCCGACCCGTTCCGCTGGGACAACTTCGTGCGTATCTGGGATGCCGGGCCGCTGCTGACCGGTATCCGCAACTCGGTGATCGTCTCGGTGACCGTGATCGTGATCGGCACCATCACCTCCAGCTACGCCGCCTACGGCTTCGCGAAGATGCGCATTCCCGGCAAGAACGGGATCTTCCTGTTCCTTCTGGCCGGCGTGATGATCCCGTTCCCGGCGCTGATGATCCCCACCTTCATGCTGTTCTCGAAGATCGGCTGGGTGGACACTCTGCTGCCGCTGATCGTGCCCGGTCTGTTCGGCAATCTGATGATGGTCTTTTTCCTACGCCAGTACCTGCTGAGCGTTCCGGACTCCCTCATCGAGGCCGCAATCATCGACGGCGCCACCCATCCGCAGATCTTCTGGCGGATCGTGCTGCCGCTGATCCGGCCGGCGATCGCCGCCCAGGTCATCCTGTGGTTCATGGGCGTGTGGAACGACTACCTTGGCCCGATCATCTACCTGAACTCGGAGAACGTGCACACCCTGCAGCTGGTGATCGCGAACTTCAACGCCACCTACGCTGTGCAGACAGACTTCCCGCTGATCATGGCCGCTTCGCTGGTGGCGCTGCTGCCGGTGCTGATCGTCTTCCTCGTCTTCCAGCGGCAGATCATCGAATCGATCGCGCTGACCGGATCGAAGGGCTGAATCGATGACCAGCGCGGTGGAGGGGGCCGGCCCGGAGGAGGCCGACGCCCAGGGCGGAGCGCTCACCGGGGTGATGCGTGCGCTGGCCTGGGTGCCCCGCCTGGTGGGGCTCCATCTCGGCTGGATCGCTCTGGTGCTGGCCGGTGGCATCGTGCTGGGCATCGGCCCGGCCGGTGTTGCGCTCGTGGCCGAGCTCGAGGAGCGTTCGGACAGACCGCCGCAACTGCAGGCCACCGCGGCGAGGGTCCTGGGGCGTTTCCGTCGGGAGCTTGTGCCGGCCAGCCTCGCCGTCGGCCCCTTCCTCGTAATCGGCACCGCTGCAGCGCTGAACCTGGTCCTCGCCGGCGTAGGGCTCGCCCCGGGGTGGTTCGTCCCCTACGGGCTCGGCCCTGCCGCCGTCCTGCTTCTCTGGGCGATCCCGGCCTTCCACCACGCCATCGTCCTGCGGGTGCTGCGTCCCGAGGTCTCGATCCCTGACCTGTGGCGGGCCGCCGCTGCCGCCCCGGTGCTGCTGCCCGTGGCCAGCATCGGCTGGTGGGTCACCATCGGCTCAGTACTGGTGGTCTGTGCGGTGATCGTGCCGGTAGGAGTTCTGATGGGCAGCGGCCTGGTGGTCGCCGCCACGTGGGCTCTGCTGCTGCGTGCCTGGCAGGGAAGAATCGAAGAGGCGGCCGCTGCACGGGCCGCCAGGTGAACGCATAGCTGCTGAAGGACCCGCATGACGGAGACTCCCGCTCGCGCCGCAGGGCGCCGCCCCGTCACCCTGCGAGACGTCGCCGACGCCGCCGGAGTGTCGATCAAAACGGTCTCCAATGTGGTCAACGATCGGCCGAACGTCGGACCCGCCACCCGCGAACGTGTGCAGCAGATCATCCGGGAGCTGAACTACCGGCCCCAGGTGGGCGCACGGCAGCTGCGCACCGGCACCAGCGGCCTGATCACCCTCGCGATCCCCTCCCTTGCCGGCTCCTACTTCTCGGAGCTCGCCCAGGCCTTCGCCCAGGAGGCCCAGCGGCGGCGGCATTCGATCATGCTGCACACCACGGTGGGCGGCGCTGAGGAGGAACGCAGTGTGCTGTCTGGCTTCACCCGGGTGATCGGTGATGGCGTCATCTTCAGCCCGATCGCCATCGGGGAGGACACGCTGGCTGCGATGGATCGCACGATCCAACCGACTGTCTTTATCGGCGAGCATGTGCCCGAGCAGGCACTGCCCGCGGGGAGCGACTACGTGCACACCGACAACGTGCAGGCCGCCGCGGATGCTACCGCGCATCTCGCCCAGCGGGGCTCCCGGCGGATCGCCTACGTCGGCGCTCTCACCGTGGCCGAGGCCGCGCAAGAGCACTCCACCAGCCGGCTGCGTGTTGCCGGGTATCGCCAGGCGCTTGCCGAGCGCGGGCTGGGGCCGCCCGTCGTCCAAGCGGTGGAGACGTGGACACTGGAGGGCGGGGCCGCGGCGGTGCCGCCGTTGCTGGCTAACTGCCCCGACGTTGACGGCATTGTGTGCGGCAATGATGAGATCGCCCGAGGCGTCATGCTCGCTCTGCGTACCCGCGGCCTCGAGGTGCCGCAGCAGGTCCGCGTGATCGGCTACGACGACACCCGCGAGTCGCGCTACACCACGCCCACACTGTCTTCGATCGATCCGCAGCGTGAGCAGCTCGTTGGCACAGTGCTGGACATGCTGATCGAACGTATCCAGGGGTATGACGGCCCGCCACGTCGAGTGATCGCGCCGCACCGACTGATGGCGCGCGCTTCGAGCTGAGACGGTCTCGTGGTCTGGGACTGGGGCGGGAGGTTCTCGTCGCCCTGACCCGTCCCAGAGGTCGGATCAGGATGCGAGCGGTTCCGACAGTGTGTCAGGATCGTTTCTCCTCCCGAGAGCCGGAACAGCCGGTCGCGCTCACGATCCGACCGGGTTCCACCCCCGCTGTCACATAGAAAGGACCCCTCTGTGCCGCCCGGACTGGACGACACCAAGCAGCTCGGAACCCTCGGAGTCATCCTGCTCCTGCTGATCTTCTACGGCGGGACGATGTGGATGTCTGTGGCGATCTCCCGTCGCCAGGAGAACGCCGACGACTACATGACGGCCGGCAACAAGATCGGGTTCGGCATCTCCGCAGCGTCGATGACCGCCACCTGGATCTGGGCGTCCTCCATGTACGCTTCCGCGACCGCGGGTTACACCTACGGCGTCTCCGGCCCGATCCATTACGGACTGTGGGGAGCCCTGATGATCCTGTTCATCTACCCCTTCGGCCGACGGATCCGGTCCGTGGCCCCGCGAGCCCACACGCTTGCCGAGGTCATGTACGCCCGGCATGGGCGCGCCAGCCAGCTGATGCTCGCCGGCTCCAATGTCCTGGGCTCGACCATCTCGCTGACCTCGAACTTCATCGCCGGCGGTGCACTCATCGCAATGCTCTCCCCGTTGAGTTTCGGCGCCGGCATCCTGATCGTCGCCGGTGGGGTGCTGATGTACACGCTGTGGTCCGGCTTCCGGGCCTCCGTGCTCACCGACTTCGCGCAGGTGATGGCCATGCTGGGCGCTGCCGTCGTGATCATCCCGGTGGTGTTCTTCGCTGCCGGTGGGCCGTCGATGTTCGATCCGGCGACCGCCGCTGAGCGGGTGACCCCCGCCCAGCAGAGCTTCTTCTCCTCCGACGCCTTCATGAACCAGGGCGCCCCCTACATCGCGGCGGTCCTCGCCTATGCGATCGGCAACCAGACCATCGCCCAGCGCCTCTTCGCCGTCCGCGAAGATCTCATCCGTCCCACCTTCATCACCGCGACCGTCGGCTACGGCGCCACCGTGATCGGCATCGGCATGCTCGGCGTCATGGCGCTCTACCTCGGTGTGGCTCCGATGGACGGGGACGTCAACAACCTCATCCCGCAGATGGCCGGCACCTATCTGCCGATCATCCTGCTCGCCCTCGCCTTCCTCATGATCATCGGCTCGCTGTCCTCGACCGCTGACTCGGATCTCTCGGCGCTCAGCTCCATCGTCATGGCCGACATCTACGGCCAGTCGGTGGGCCGCGGCCGGGCGAACCCCCGAACGATGCTGCTGATCGGCCGCGCCACCATGATCGTGGCGACGGCGGCGGCTCTCTACTTCGCCACCGCTCGCTTCAACATCCTGGACCTGCTGGTCTTCGTCGGGGCTCTCTGGGGCTGCCTCGTCTTCCCCGTGATCGCCTCGTTCTACTGGAAGAAGGTCACCAACATGGCCTTCACCGTCTCCGTGCTGGCGGCACTGGCCGTGTTCCTGCCCGTGCGGTTCGAATGGATCGCGCTGACCGGCCCGTGGGCGCTGATCGTCGAACTGCTCTCCATCATCGGTGTCGGCGTCATCCTCGGCATCATGGCCTTCGGCTTCTTCGGACTGCGCCCAGCGCTCGTGATCGGAGCGATTGCCACCGTCGTGATGCTTCCGATCGGATTCGGATTCCTGCGGGATTATGCGGTGCTCTCCGGATCGCTGGTCGCTTACGCCGTCTCGTTCCTGGTGTGCTGGGGCATGTCGGTCCGTTCCTCGATGGACTTCGACTTCGAGCGGATCAAGGAGATCACCGGCGACTTCGACACCTCCGAGGCGATCGAGACTGCCCAGGAGGGGGCTCGATGACGGTCTGCGCCCTGTCTGTGATCACGACTCATCCCGCCTCGTCGCAACGGAAGGAATCCTGATGTCCGCTGCTCTGCTGACCGTCTACGTCCTGATGTTCCCGGTGATCGTCGCCGGAGTCCTCATCGTCATCGCACGCGGTTTCGTGCGCGATGTCCGGGAGGCCAAGAAGGAGGGCCGCCCGATCATCTGATCCCCGTCGGCACCGGCCATAGCACCGGGACGGTGACCGGGCGGTGTCTCGCGGACGAACGAACCGGAACGATGCGGCCCGGCCAGGACCCTTCCTGGCATGTCTCCCAAGCGCCTTCTCTACGATGGGGGACGAGAACGGCACCGCTTAGTGCCGCGTTGGTCAGTGACGACCCGCTGGGACGCGCTGACGCCGTACGCGCTTACCCGTTCTCTCGCAGTCCGCTACGACGATGGAGACACTGTGAACTCGGAGAACACCACCACCGCTCCCGACCGCAACCTCGCCCTGGAGCTCGTGCGCGTCACGGAGGCGGCGGCGATCGCCGGCGGCCGCTGGGTCGGCTTCGGTGAGAAGAACAAGGCCGACGGCGCGGCCGTGGACGCGATGCGCTCCTTCATGGACACCGTGCGTATGGACGGCACTGTCGTGATCGGCGAGGGCGAGAAGGATGAGGCGCCCATGCTGTTCAACGGCGAAAAGGTGGGCGACGGCACCGGCCCCGTGGTGGACGTGGCGGTCGACCCCATCGACGGCACCCGCCTGACCGCTCTGGGCTACAACAACGCACTGAGTGTTTTCGCTGTGGCAGAGCGCGGCGCCATGTTCGACCCGTCGGCCGTGTTCTACATGGAGAAGATGGTCGTGGGCCCCGAGGCCGCTGACTTCGTGGACCTGCGCCTGCCGATCAAGCAGAACATCCACCTGGTGGCCAAGGCGCTCGGCAAGCCGGTCAACCAGGTCACCGTCTGTGTGCTGGAGCGTCCCCGCCACGAGCAGCTCGTGCAGGAGATCCGTGAGGCCGGCGCCCGCGTCAAGTTCATCATGGACGGTGACGTGGCCGGCGCGATCGCCGCCGCCCGCGGCACCGGCGTGGACATGCTGCTGGGCACCGGGGGCACTCCCGAGGGCATCGTCGCAGCCTGCGCGATCAAGGCCACGGGCGGCATGATCCAGGGTCGGCTCGCACCCCGCGACGACGACGAACGGCAGAAGGCGATTGACGCCGGACACGACCTTGACCGCGTGCTGACCACGAACGACCTGGTCACCACGGACAACTGCTACTTCGCCGCCACCGGCATCACCGACGGCGAGCTGCTGAACGGCGTGAAGTACATGAAGGATCGCGTCGTCACCCAGTCCCTGGTCATGCGCGCCACCTCCGGCACCGTGCGTCTCGTGGAGGCCGAGCATCGTCTGGAGAAGTGGGACCGCTGGCTGAAGAACTGACGGGAGCCGCCGGCATGAGCGCCGAGACGGCCCCGCACATGGCGGTGGCCGTAGACCTCGTGATCCTCACCCTGCGCGAGGGACGCTTCAGCGTGCTGCTGATCCGCCGCCGCTCGGACCCGTACGGGCAGGCGTGGGCGCTTCCTGGCGGGTTCGTCCGCGCCGAAGAGGACCTGGTGGATGCCGCCCAGCGTGTCCTCGCCGACGAAGCCTCCCTGGGCGAGGACCGCGTCTACCTCGAGCAGGTGCGCACCTTCGGTGAGCCCGGCCGGGACCCGCGCGGACGCATCGTCTCCGTCGTGTTCATGGCGCTCGGGGCAGACCTGCCCGACCCCGTGCAGGGCGAGGACGTGGATGACGCCCGCTGGTGGGCGGTCGATGACCTGGACAGCATTGACCTGGCCTTTGACCACGCCCGCATCCTCGAGGTTGCGATCGACAGGGCTCGCTCCAAACTCGAGTACACGACCCTCGCCACCACGTTCCTGCCGGAGGAGTTCACCATCAGCCAGCTGCGGCGGGTGTACGAAGCGGTATGGGGCACCCGGCTGGATGCCGGAAACTTCCACCGCAAGGCCACTCGCTCCGCCTGTTTCCTGGAAGAGCTCGATGGGCGCGCCGCGGAGACCGGTGGCCGGCCTGCCCGCCTGTTCCGCGCCGGACCCGGCGAGGGGCTGAACCCGCCGTTGCTGCGCGGCACCTGAGGACGCGGTGCACCCACCTTCCGGGCGCGGAGCACTGTCGGCCGCCGACGCGAAAGAGCCGCCCCGAGCCGCCGCCCCGTGGGCGCGATCGCACTCGACCCGCTCACATCGATGTAGCCGCCCCGAGCCGCAACACCGTGGGATGATCGCCGCATGACCGGTCCATCACAGGAGCACAGCGACCCGGTGGCGTGGGCGGCGGCGGACATGCTCGACCGTATTGAGCAGGCGCACCGCGCTCGCCGCGAGCAGATCCGCGCCTACAGCCTGGCCCTGCACGAGGACCCGGAGACCGCGTTCGAGGAGCATCGGGCGTGCGCCCGCACCACGGCGCTGCTGGAGGAGGCCGGGTTCGCTGTCGAGCGCGGCACCGGCCTGCCCACCGCGTTCACCGCGACGTTGGGGGAGGGGTCCTTCACCGTGGCGCTCTGCGTCGAGTACGACGCACTGCCCGGCATCGGGCATGGCTGCGGGCATAACCTCATCGCCGCCGCCTCCGTGGGCGCCGCGCTCGCGCTGCGTGATGCTGCCGCTGATGCTGACGGCTCCTTCGGTGACCTGGACCTGACCCTGCAGGTGATCGGCACCCCGGCCGAGGAGCACGGCGGCGGGAAGCAGCTGCTGATCGACGCCGGCGTGTTCGATCAGGCCGACGCGGCATTGATGGCGCACCCCATGCCGCATACCGACACCTACGACCCGATCGGCTCCACCAGCCAGGCAGTGGGCCGCTGGCGCGCCGTGTACAGCGGCCGGGGCGCGCATGCCGCCGCGAACCCGGCCGACGGCATCAACGCGAACGATGCAGCCGTGATCGCCCAGGTGGCGGCTGGCCTGCTGCGTCAGCGGATGCGCGATGGCCAGCGCATAGCGCTCGTGCCGCAGCAGGATGGGCTCACCAACATCATTCCCGAGCGTGCGGTGCTCGACGTCGAATGCCGAGCGCTGACCATGCCCGAGTTCGAGGTGCTGCGCGAGAGCCTGTTCGCTGCCGTGCGTGCCGGTGCCGTGGCCACTGGCTGCGAGCTCAGCATCGAGGCCACCGAACCCGTATACGAGCCGCTGCTCCAGGACGAACTGCTGGGGCGGTTGTGGAACCGCGGCATGGCGCGCCTGGGCCGCCCGCTGTGCGGCTCTCTCGGCATCCAGGCGGCCTCCACTGACATGGGCAATGTGTCCCAGCGCGTGCCCTCGCTGCACCCGTTCGTCGGCATCACGGGGGCCGACGGGGCCCTGCACACCACGACCTTCGCCGCCCATGCCCGCTCTGAGGAGGGCCTGCGCCTGATGGAGGACGCGGGGCTCACCATGGCCTGGATGATCCGTGACCTGGCTGCCGATCCCGAGGCACGCGCGAGACTGCGGGCCCGCCGCGATGAACAGCGCGCTGCCCAGAATCAGGAGGGCCGCACATCAGATGCTGCCCCCGAGCAGCCGAGCACCCCGGGGCCGACGGAGGCGAGCGCGCCGTGATCGAGCAGCGCACCGCGGGGCCGGGGCCGTCGGCGTTCATAGCTTGCGGACTGCGCGGGTTCGAGCAGCACACCCTGAGGCTCAGGCCGTCGGTATTCACGGACTGCGGACTGCAGGGGGCCGAGCGGCGCACCGCGGGGCCGGAGCAGCCCGTGCGTAGGCGGCTCCTGCTTCGCCTTCCCTTGCTCGCCGTGGGTAGCGGGATGAGTGCGGCCGCGCTCAGTGCCTGCGGCGGGACAGAGGACGAGGATCCGGGGCCGGAGCCCGTGACCGAAATCGGCACCCCCGTGGCGGCGCCGTCGGGAGAGGTCACGGCCGTGCTGGACACTGCTGGGAATGCCGTCGGCGTCGTTCTGCGCGACACGAGTGGAACCGATATATGGGCCGACGATTTCCCGTACGCGCCCACGATGGAGACGGGTCTGCTGTGGGAGACGGCAGCGGACGTGTTGTGGGTTCTTTCCGCTGATCTGGGGACGGCCCGCATCGCTCAGACCGACGGCGCTTGGTCGAAACTGATGCCCGTGCCAGAGGGCGAGATCCCCGAGCAGATCGCCCACTGGATCCGCTGAGCCGCATCGCTGCAACCCTGTGGGCGCCTGTTCGCCGGAGAGCGTCACGCCGTGGAGTCCACAGGGGAAGCGATGGCGGCGAGCGCCCCATGCGAGAGAGAGCCAAGACTCCGCAGCCAGGGCATGATCCGTCAGGCCACGGCCGCCTGGGGTGTGGCGTCGCGAACGTCCCGTTCTTAGCGCGGGTGTTCGCTTAGCCTGAAGACGCACGACCCGCCGCGGCCCGCGACGATGGTGGCGCCCCGGCGTTGATCCCCATCGCAAAGGAGAAGCCGTGTCTGCCAAGAAGGTGCTCGTTCTGGGAGGAACCGGCCTGCTGGGCTACGCCACAACCCGTGAGCTCGTGGCTCGTGGCTATCAGGTCACCTCTGTTGCTCTGCCGCCGATCCCCACCGACGACCTCTTCGCCGAGTTCGGTGATGCCGTCGACTCCCGGCTGGAGGACGTCACCGCGTTCAGCGATGAGCAGCTTGCGGAGCTCGTGGCCGGCCACTACGCCGTCATGTACGCGATCGGCGCCGATGAGCGCACCGTCCCGCCTGCCCCGGCGGCCCGCTTCTTCTACGAAGCCAACGTGCTGCCGACGCAGCGCATCGCGGCAGCTGCCCGCGACGCAGGAGTGGAGAAGTTCGTGGTGTACGGCTCGTACTTCGCCGAGTTCGCCCAGACGAAGCCTGAGCTCGGCCTGCAGCACGAGGCATACCCGATCATGCGTCTGCTCCAGGAGCAGGTGGCGTTCGCTGAGGGCGACGGCGCCATGGACGTGACCAGCCTTCGCCTGCCCTACATCTTCGGCACGATGCCAGGGCGGATGCCGCTGTGGAAGATGTTCGTGGACCAGATTCGCGGCCAGCAGGTGTTCCCTGCGCATCCCGGCGGGATCACGGCTGCGGTCACCACGCGCCAGGTGGCCCAAGCGGCTGTGGGTGCAATGGAGCAGGGAGAGCACCGCGGCACCTATGCCCTGGGCGGATACAACCTCTCCCACCAGGAGTTCTACGAAACGATCGTCCGGCGTCTGGGGCAGGACACCCAGGTTCCTCTCGTGCCGTTCGAGGCGCTTGAACCAACGCTCGCGGAGCTTGACCGGCAGGCTGCGGAGCAGGGTGTCGAGCATGGCATCCATATGGTCCTCAGCGGCCGAGTGCGCGCCGTGGACCTCGGGATCGACCCCAAGCCGGTGATGGCGACGCTTGGCTACGAGCAGGATGACGTTCCCGCCGCGATCGAGCAGACCCTGGACGTCGTGCTGGCCGACCCGCAGCCCTGACCGGCTGCTCGTCGGCCCCTGGATCGCCCAGTCGACCGCTGGGCGATCCTCCCTGTACACCTCCCCGTCACATGCGCGTGGCAGTCTCAGCGGACGGCCTATCCGCCGAGGTGCGGACGCGGGAGAAGCAGGAGCAGAAGCAGCATGAAGATCTCCGTCATCGGTGTGGGATACCTCGGCGCGGTCCACGCGGCGAGCATGGCGGATCTCGGGCATGACGTC
Source organism: Brachybacterium timonense (assembly GCF_900258505.1). Classification (GTDB taxonomy): domain Bacteria; phylum Actinomycetota; class Actinomycetes; order Actinomycetales; family Dermabacteraceae; genus Brachybacterium; species Brachybacterium timonense. The sequence goes on along the minus strand of NZ_LT984895.1, from coordinate 67,548 downwards.
GTCGGCCTCGATGTCGATGAGCAGCGCATCGAGCGACTGAACCAGGGTGAGGCCCCGTTCCACGAGCCCGGCTTCGAGGAGATCCTGCGCCGCGGCCTTCAGGCCCAGACGTTGCGTTTCACCAGCGACTATCGGGACGTGGCCGACGCCGACGTGCACTTCCTGGGCCTGGGTACTCCGCAGCGTGCCGACGGGCTCGGGGCTGACCTCACGTACGTGCGCGCCGCTGTCGACGCTCTGATCGAGGTGCTGTCCGCGCGGGCCGGCGCCCCCACACTCGTAGTGGGCAAGTCCACGGTGCCGGTGGGCACCGCCCGTCTGCTCGCAGCCGATCTCGAACAACTCGACGGCGTTCACCTTATGTGGAACCCCGAGTTCCTGCGGGAAGGCTTCGCCGTGCAGGACACCCTTGAACCGGATCGCATCGTTTATGGCGTGAGCGACCCGCACGATGAGCAGGACCCCTCGGCGGGGATCCTGGACGAGGTGTACGCGCCGATCCTCGAGCGCGGCACCCCGCGCCTGGTGATGGGCCTGGAAGCGGCCGAGCTCGTGAAGGTCTCCGCCAACGCGTTCCTGGCCACCAAGATCTCGTTCATCAACGCCATTGCAGAGCTGTGCGAGACGGCGGGCGCGGATGTCACCGACGTGGCGCGAGCAATCGGTATGGACGACCGCATCGGCAAGAAGTTCCTGCGCGCCGGCGTGGGTTTCGGCGGTGGTTGCCTGCCCAAGGACATTCGCGCCTTCATCGCGAGCGCCGAGGAGATGGGCACCGGCCACTCGCTCGCCTTCCTGCGGGAGGTCGATGCGATCAACCAGCGCCGACGCGACCGTGTGGTCGAACTTGCCCAGGACATGCTGGGAGACCTCGCGGGTCGCCGTATCACTGTGTTGGGGGCGTCATTCAAGCCCGACAGCGACGATGTGCGCGACTCTCCGGCCCTCGAGATCGCCTCCCGGCTCATGGCGGCGGGCGCCGACGTTCGGGTCACGGACCCGCAGGCCCTCGCGAACGCTCAACGTCGCATCCCCGGATTGGTCACGGTGGATGACCTCGAGGACGCCCTTACCGGCGCCGAGCTCGTCCTGCTGCTGACAGAGTGGCGTGAGTACCGGGACCTCGATCCTGAGCATGTTCGATCGCTCGTGGCGCAGCCGCGGATCATCGATGGCCGTGGTGTGCTGGACCCGGCTGACTGGCGTGCGGCCGGCTGGGAGGTCGCCGCGCTCGGGCGTCCCTGATCGGTGCTGACCTGCGGCCCGGTGCCGCAGGGCGAGCGAGTGATTCTGGCGTTGGCATCCGGTGCACCCCGTCGTCGGCCTTGTGCTGACCCGTTGGTAACCCCTGGTGTGATGTCACGACGAGGGCGCGACGTGAGCCTGAACAGGGACGTTGATGCTTTCGGAGGAGGGGCACCGACGAAAGTACTGGTCGCTAGGGGCTGTCTGCCGCGATAAGTTACTCTCGGTCGGCGCCCAGGGCGCCGTGGTGCACGGTGCCGATCAGGAAGGCGTACCGCGTATCGCGGATGGATAGGGTGCCACGGCACGACGGAGCATGAAGGAGTCTGATGGATCTCGCGAGGCGTGGAGCTGATCCCGCATTCATCCGCCACTGGAATGAATGCGCGGTGGTGGAAGCCCTGCGTCGGTCCGGTCCGCAGAAGGTCAGCGATCTGCGCGCGACCACGGGCATCACCGCTGGCCCTCTGGGGCAGGTGCTGAAGGGCCTCGAAGAGAAGCACTGGGTGCAGTCACAACGCGCGGAGATCGTCGGCCCGGGACGCCCGCCGCAGATCTTCTCCTTGGCGGATCCCGCCGGATACGTGATCGGTATCGAGATCTCCGCCACCGATTTGCGCATGAGTCGCTGTGGAGTCTGCGGCGAGGTCGACAAATGCTACGAGCAGCCCTTCGACCCCCGCAGTGAACCTACTGCCGTGCATGCAGCGATTCGTCACGGTATCGACCGACTCCTCTTCGACGGGTGTAAATCGATATGGTCGGTCACCATCGCTCTCAACGCGCACGTGACCGAACAGGGCTCCACGGTGGATTGTCAGGCCCTGCAAGACCTCCTTGGCCCCGACCCCGCACAAACCCTCGGCCGGGACCTGCCGGTACCCGTGACCACTGTCAGTCGCATGTACGCGCTGCTGCGGGCAGAGATGGGTGCGCGCGGCGCTGACTGCGCCGACGACATGTTGCTTGTGGACCCGATCGGTGTGAACGCCGTGGGTGCCGTCGTCGGAGGCTCCCCGCTGTGGCCGCCGCATCGCACACGGTGGCTTCGGCACGACCGACACCTTGAGGCGCAGCTGGGGGCGATCCGCGACGGGGACGACGAGGCCCAGGCCGCGCTCGTCAGCCAGATGGAGAAGGGCGCGGCCTCACTGGGACTCGTGATCTCCGTGCTTGGCCCGAACCGCGTGATCGTCACCGTGCAGGAGCCTGTCTTCCGTGAACCTGCGATCACGCTCATCCGGGAGGCTATCGAGCGTGACGTCACCGAGCCGCCACCGGTCGAGGGAACCGCCTGCCCACCCAGCGCAGTGGCGGACGGCGCCGCGCTGCTCGCCCGAGACCGTGTACACAACACGCTGCTCTCCCATGCTGACGGGGCTCTGCCGCTGACCCGCCAGGAGTTCCTCGCTCGCGCCCGTTGAGGATGCGGCGCGACGTGCCAGGGCTGTTGGGCGGACGATGTTCTGGGCCCGCATCCGCTGTGGTGGGCACAGTCCGCGTTAGTCGGGATTAAGCGAGTGGTCGTGGATCTGGCCCGCTCTGGACGGCACCGGCCTTGTCGGCCGGACGTGAGATCCCACTGATCTGGCCTATGCCCCTGGCCGTCCCCCTGGCGGGGAGCTATACGCTGGCGGGGTACCCGCGCCAACCACCGGAGGACTACCGGACGGCGTGGGGATGACGGCTCATGGGAAGGCCCTTTCGTGGGAACACTGCACCTCGGATTCGAGATCGCGTCGCTCGTGGTCTTCACAGTCATCCTCCTCATCGACCTGCTGCTGGTGATCAAGCGGCCCCACGAGCCGTCGATGAAGGAATCAGCCTGGTCGTTCGTGTTCTACATGGCGCTGGCGTTCGCTTTCGCCGGTGTGCTGTGGGTGATGGCTGACGCGGTCTTCGCCGGCGAGTTCATCACCGGCTTCCTGCTCGAGAAGTCACTCAGCGTGGACAACCTGTTCGTGTTCATCGTGATCATGAGCAAGTTCGCGGTGCCGCGGAAGTACCAGCAGGAAGTGCTGATGGTGGGCATCATCATCGCGCTGATCGCCCGCGGCCTGTTCATCGCCATGGGTGTGGTGATCATCGACAGGTTCGCTGGCGTGTTCTACCTGTTCGGCATCTTCCTGCTGTGGACCGCCTGGAAGCAGGTCAGCGACGACGATGACGACGATGGTGATTCGTTCATCATGCGCACTCTGCGCAAGGTCATCCCGGTCACCGAACGCTATGACGAGAACAAGCTGCGCACTACGGTGAACGGCCGCACCATGTTCACCCCGATGCTGTTGGTCTTCGTCACCATCGGCCTCACGGACGTGATGTTCGCACTGGACTCGATCCCGGCGATCTTCGGTGTCACAAAGAACGGCTTCCTGGTGTTCACCGCGAACCTGCTGGCCCTGATGGGGCTGCGGCAGCTGTACTTCCTGCTGGGTGGTTTGCTGGAACGGCTCAAGTACCTGCACTACGGCATCGGCGCGATCCTTGCGTTCATCGGCGTGAAGCTCCTGATCCACGCAATCCACGAAGCGCCGCTGGAATGGCTTCCCGGCTTTGAATACCTCGAGAAGGTGCCCGAGGTGCCGACCTGGCTCTCACTCACGTTCATCCTGGTCGCCATGACCGTTGCGACACTCGCCTCGCTGGTCTCGAGCCGCCGCGACGAGCAGCGAGAGATCGCCGCCGCAGAATCCGGGTCGGGGTCAGCGGCCGACTCCACGCAGGACTGACCGCTGCGCAGACGGTTCCCGTGAGTGCAGATGGCGCCGGGTAAGTCTGGGCGCCCTCCCGGTGCAGCCGCGCCATCCGTGGACACCCCCTTGGTCTTGTGCCGACGGGTCAATGTTCTTCGCGCTGCGGGCATGTCCACGACCCACGGAGGTCGCTGGCGTGCCCCGGAATACCGGCGACCTCATCGAGCCAGGTCCACGACCCACGGGTCGCGTACGAGAGCAGCTGGTTCCCACTGCTCGAGCAGATCCCGCGCCGTGCGGCAGCCGGGCACACCGAGGGAACTGCCGATCCGTTCGACCACGTCGTCCGCGCTCTCACCGAGGTCGAGGCGGTCGCGCAGGGTGACAGCGCCGTCACGCTTGGCCAGCCGTGCCCCGTCGGTGTTCACCGCGAGCGGCACATGCGCGTAGTGCGGCTGCTTGTAACCCAACAGATGCGCCAGATGTGCCTGACGCGGCGCAGAGCTCAGCAGGTCATCGGCACGCACCACCTGATCCACACCGGCGGCCGCATCATCCACGACCACCGCCAGGTTGTATGCCACGACGCCGTCGCCCCGTCGAAGCACCAGATCATCGACGGCGCCATCGACGTTGCCGGCCCACAGGTCCTGCACCCGCCAGCTCTCCACGGAGGCGCGCAGCCGCAGCGCAGGCTCCCTCCGCAGCTCGCGCATCTTCGCCCGGCCAGCCTCTCGCTGCGCATCGGTGAGCTGCCTGCAGGTCCCCGGGTAGGCGCCCGGCGGGGCGTGCGGTGCGGAGGGCGCTTCCAGAATCTCCCGACGCGTGCAATAGCACTCGTAGACCTGGCCCTCCTCACGCAGCGTCTGGATCGCCTGCTCGTGCGCTGCGGCGCGCTGCGATTGCCAGGTCACCTCACCGTCCCAGTCCAGGCCGATCGCCGCGAGGTCCTCTAGCTGGCGCTCGGCGGCACCCTCGCGCACGCGGTCCAGATCCTCCACACGCAGGTGGAAAGCGCGTGCGGTGCGTCGCGCGAGCACCCACGCCAGGATCGCGGTGCGTAGATTTCCCAGATGCAGGTCGCCGCTGGGGGAGGGGGCGTAGCGTCCCGCGCCTGCGGGGCACGGGGCCAACAGGTCATCAACGATCATCACGGCTGCTCCGCTCGATGTATCCGTGGGACTCTGGCGTATGGCGTCGGCGCCCTGGCCGTATGAGCAGCACGTCACCGGGCCGGTCCGCGGGAACGGGCCGCTGCGGCTGTGCGAGCTCGAAGCCCAGGCGCCGTGCGAGCCGCAGCGACGGTTCGTTCTGTCCGGACGTCACCACCAGCACGTCCCGTACACCGGGACCGTGCTCGGGGTGATCCAGCAGCGCACTGAGGGCCTCGATGGCGTAGCCGCGTCCGTGCACCGCCGGGGTGAAGCGGTAGTACAGCGACAGCTCGCCCGGGGCCACCGGATCGTCGGCGTCCAGGGGCGCGAGCCCGACGATGCCGAGCACATCTGCCGTGTCCAGCGATCGCACCGTCCAGTTCCCGCGGTCATGGAGGCGCCATGAAGTGAGCCACCGCTGCAATACCCAGCGCAGGTGCGCGGGCTCCGTGAGCGGGCCGTCCGGGTCGAAGCGGAAGGCGGCCGGGTCGCTGTGCAACTGCCACAGCTCGTGTTCGTCGGCCCACTGCACGGGGGTGAGCAGCAGGCGGTCAGTGACCAGCTCAGGGGCAGCGCTCATGGTCTCCTTCAGCAGGCGAACGCGATACGACGGCGGGGGACGGGAACGGTGGCCGGGTGACCATGATGGCCGAACGCGCACGAGGGCCGGACGGGAACGGCGGCCGCGCGAACGGGGGTCGGGTGGACATGACGGCCGAACGGGAAGGAGGGACGGGAATGGCGGCCGCGCGAACGGGGGTCGGGCGGACATGACGGCCGAACGGGAAGGAGGGACGGGACTGGCGGCCGAACGGGAACGGCGGCCGGATGGATGACGACGGCGCGGCGGCCACCGTCTGAAGACGGGACCGCCGCGCCGTGCGGGTCGCCAAGGCTGTGCCTCAGCGGCTCAGGTCAGTCTCAGGCGTCGCCGCGGTGGTTGCCGCGCTTCTCGCCGCGACCCTCGGGATCCTGCGGATTCTCCTCCGGGTTGCCGACGGGGTCGATCACGCGGCCCGGCGCGGAGTCCTTGTCCTTCGACGACGAAGAATCCTTCGCCGATGCGGACTCCTTCGACGGAGCGGATTCGACCTTCACGTTCTTCGGGGTGACGTCCGAGCTGCGGTCATCGCCCTTCAGCGCGTCGGCCACGTCACCGGCGTCAGCGGAGCCGACGGTGTCGGAGACCGTGTCGGAGTCGGATTCCGACCCGGCGGACGCGGGGTAGTGGGCGCGGGCGAAGTCGGCCGGCGGAGCCCAGGGGTCCTCGACCGGACGGGTCTTCTTCCAGGCCACGTAGCCAGCGGCTGCACCGGCAGCAACCAGCCCCAGCACGAGCAGCACCTTGCCGGCACCGCCCGACTTCTTCGGGCGCTTGGTGGGGGTCAGAGCGGCCTTACGGATGTCACCCTGACCCTTCTCGATCTCCTTGCGGGCTGCCGCGGCGGCGGCGCCGAGCACGGTGGAGGTGGCAGCAGCGGTCTTACGGGCGCGCGGGAGGTAGTCCTCCTCGAGGTCGCCGCGCAGCTTCTCGGCGCGCGGGCCCAGGTTCTGGGACAGCTCGCCCAGTCGCTCGCCCTGGTGGCGCAGGGTCTCCTCAATGCCGGGGCGCACCGAGTCAACGAACTCAGCGGCGCGGGCACGGGCCTCACGCGCACCCTCGGAGACGACGGGGCCGGTGGTTGCGGCGAGCTTCTGCAGCTCCTCGAGCGCCTTCTGCGCCTTGAGCGCGCTGGTGTTCGCAGCGTCGGCGGACTTCTTCGCGTGCTTCTTGGCCTTCTTATCGGCCTTGGTGAACGCCATAGGGGGCTCCCCTCTCGGTTCGATCGGCCTGGGGCCGACGATGGTCCTTGTCCGGGGCTGTCCGTCCCGCCACATCCAACGGATGCAGACGGTGCGCGCAACCTCCGGCTCGCGTGATGTCACTCTATCGTGACCTCCCGGGAGCTTCGAGGGAGTCTCGCGGACCACAGGGTCGGGAGGCCGACGGGCGCAGCCTCGGGGACCTGGCTACCGCGGGACGCGGCGTAGGGCAGAAGACGTCACAGCCGTCGGGCGGGGCGCTCACCGCCACCGCAGCCGTCGCCCGCGCAGCCGCCGCCCAACTCGCTTCTCCACCCGGCCGGCGCGTCGCGCCAGGGACGTATGCCGACACAGTGTCCATCACGCGCGGGAACGTCCGGCTGGCCCGTCGCGCCAGGGACGTATGCCGACACAGTGTCCATCACGCGCGGGAACGTCCGGCTGGCCCGTCGCGCCAGGGACGTATTCGTGAAGCCGTGCCAATATTGCCGCGGCTCCACGCATACCGCCACGGATTGACATACCCCGGCCGTTCCAGCCCGGCCCCGCATGCCCGGCCCGGCCCCGCATGCCCAGCCCGGCCCCGCATGCCCGGCCCGGCCCCGCGCGTCCAGCTTGGCCGCGCCCCGTCCAGCCGAGCGCACCGCCGCCGCACCGCCCGCCCGAAGCCGTGTGCGAGGATTGCGTCATGTTCGCGACTCTGCACACCAACCATGGGGACATCCGCCTGGAGCTGTTCCCGAACCACGCCCCCAAGACCGTCGAGAACTTTGTGGGACTGGCCGAGGGCACCCGTGAGTTCACTGACGCCGAATCCGGCCAGAAGGTCACTCGCCCCTTCTACGACGGCGTCATCTTCCACCGCATCATCGACGGCTTCATGATCCAGGGCGGCGACCCGCTCGGCACCGGCACCGGCGGCCCCGGCTACACCTTCGACGACGAGATCTCCGAGAAGAACTTCGACGAGCCCTACAAGCTGGCCATGGCCAACGCGGGCAAGCGCCAGAACGCCCTGACCGGCCGCCCCTCGGGCACGAACGGTTCGCAGTTCTTCATCACTGTTGCCCCCACCCAGTACCTGCACGGCAAGCACACCGTGTTCGGTGAGGTGGCCGACGACGACTCGAAGAAGGTCGTCGACGCGATCGCCGCGGTCAAGACCGATATGCGTGACCGTCCGCTCGAGGACGTCGTGATCGAGAAGGTCACCATCGAGAAATGATCACCCCTCTCGGCTCCGTCGGCCGCTGAACAGCCCGAACGCTCCGCAGCGACGGAATCCGAGACGCACAGAACAGCGCCGCCCCGGCATAGGGACGGCGCTGTTCTGTCACGTGCGGCATGAACCGGGCCGCAGCCTGGTGGGGCCGACGGGCTGATCTTGGTTCTCCGGGATCGCTCGTGCACCCTGGCCGCAGGCATGCCAGGTGCGCCGGGGTGTTCCGTGATCGTCGTTGCATCCAGCCCGCAGCCAGACGGAGCCGCTGGTTCCCTCCGGGGTGGGTGTGCCCACGAGCGAGATGCAGGGTAGCCAGACGGAGCCGCTGGCTCCCTCACGGGCGGGTGGGCCACCACATGCGGTCGCCGATCCGGGCGAACAGCGCCGGAACCAGCATGGTGCGCACCACCAGGGTGTCCAGCAGCACGCCCAGGCCCACGATCAGCCCCAGCTGGAACAGCACCACGAGCGGCAGCACACCGAGCGCGGCGAACACGGCTGCGAGCACCACGCCAGCGCTCGTGATCACCACACCGGTGGATCCGACCGCGCGCACCATGCCCGTCGCGGTGCCATGCTCGGCCGCCTCGTGCCGGGCGCGATGTACCAGGAAGATCGTGTAATCCACACCGAGCGCCACCAGGAACAGGAAGGCCAGCAGCGGCACGGTCACATCCAGTGCCGGGATATCGAACAGGGCGCCGCCCACCCACAGGCCCAGCCCGATCGCGGCCATGGTGCTCAGCAGGTTCGCGGCCAGCAGCACGAACGGTGCGACCAGCGAGCGCAGCAGAACCACCAGCACCACAAGCACCACGGCGAGGATCATCGGAGCGATCACGGCGAGGTCCCGGAACGAGTCTTCGCGCACCTCCAGCGCTGTGGCGGACGTCCCGCCCACCAGAGCCTCCGGTGCGGTGTCAGCGGCAGCCGAGCGCAGGGCCCGCACCTCATCGAAGGCCGCATCGGACTCCGGCTCCGCGGAACCGATCGCATCGATCACGCTCCAGCCATCGCCCGTCTGCCCAACGGGTGTGACCCGCTCAATGCCGGGCACCGTCTCCAGCTGAGCCGTGAGCGCATCCGCCTGCACGGTGGGCACCGCGACGCGGTGAGGCGCCGATTCACCCGCCCCGTAATGCTCGGCCATCACCGCGAAACCGCTCGCGGATTCATTGGTGTCAGCGAACTGCTCGGACTGGGCGAGCCCCACCCGCGTGCCCACAAGGCCTGTGGCCAGCAGCCCCAGCAGCGCCACCACACCGATCGTCCAGGCAAGCGGACGAGCGATCACAGCAGAGGCGATGCGGCCGAACACACTGTGCTCAGCAGAATCCGCACGGGGTGGGGCCGACGGGACATCAGCGGCCGACCCCGCGGCCGCCCCCGTGGCACCCGCGGCTGCCGCCGTGTCTCTCGTGACCCCCGCGCCTGCCCCCGTGACCCCCGCGGAGCTGGCCTCGTCGAAAGCAGCCTGGGCGTGGGTGGGTTGCTCGGCGCGGGGCACGAACGGCCAGAACACCCGTCGGCCGGTGACCGCGAGCAGCGCGGTCAGCGGGAACAGCACCGCCAGCAGCGCGAGCAGCAGGCCGGCGGCGGATGCGATTCCCAGGCCACGTGTGGCCGGCATGACCGCGAGCAGCAGGGTCAACAGGGCGAGCACCACCGTGAGGTTCGAGGCGAGGATCGCCGGGGCAGTGCCGCGCCACGCGGTCGCGAGCGCCGTGCGGTGATTCTCGTGACGGCGCAGCTCCTCGCGGTAACGCGAGATCAGCAGCAGGGCGTAGTTCGTGCCGGCGCCGAACACCAGCACGCTGACCACACCGCCATCGAAGGCCAGCTGCATCTGCTCGCCCAGGAAACCGGTGACCGAGCGGGACGCCCCTTCGGCCAGGGCCACGACCGTCAGCGGCAGCAGCCACAGCACGGGGGAACGGTACGTGAGCAGGAGCAGCACAGCCACGACGGCGAGGGTCACGGCGAGCAGCCGGAAGTCGGCACCTGCGAACGCGCCACGAATGTCGGCCCCCACAGCCGGGCCACCGGTGACCTGCACCTGCAGGCCGTCCGGCGTCCACTGTGAGGCGGTTGCGCGTAGATCCGCGATCTCCTGATCCACCTGCTCGTCATCGCGCTGCACATCGACGGTGGCCATCGCCAGATCAGCCTTCCCATCCTTAGAGGGCATGGGGCCGAGGGCCTGTCGGCCGGTCTGAGCGGCGAGCTGTTCGCGCAGCTTGGCGATCGACGCCTGGTCGGCGTCGGTGAGCTCGCCACCATCGGCGCGCGTGACCACGGCGAACACCGGCTGGTAGCGCTGCCCGTCGAGCCGTTCCGCGATCGCGTGAACCTGTGAGGACTCCGCCTCAGCGGGAAGCGCGTCCATGCCGGCCACCGGGCCCGTGCCGCGGATGCCGCCCATCACAGCGAGCAGAAGCATCACGGAGATAGCGAGCACCGCCCAGGCGGAACGGCGACCGGTGAGCAGGCCGGCGAGGCGGCCGACGCGATCCGTCGGCGCCGAATCCGGGGCGGGTGAGCTCTGCGCGGCTGAACCAGGGGCGGGCGAACCGGGAGCGGGTGAACGTGGAGTGGGGGAACCGGCGGCGGCCGAACCGGGGGCGGCCGAACCATGGTCGGGCGAACCCGGGGCGCTGCGGTCAGTGCTCAGATCGCCGACTGGCTCAGCAGATGACTGCCCAGGACGAGTGTGAAGAGTGGACATGTAGGGACCTCGTGACAGAAGAAGGAAGCGAGCGCTGATCAGGCAGCACTCCAGATGTGCCCCAACCTAGGAATCTGCAGGTCGCAGCGGATCAACCATTCGATGGATTCTCGGACCAGCGCCGGAACCACTGTGGCGATCGACTGTGTCGAGCGGGGATCGCCGAGTGAGCGAGCGGAAGAGAGGTCCGGGACGGGTCGCAAAACGGCCGGGAAGTGCCGAGCGAGGCTCGTTCCGTCACGAGCGGTAGGGCCTGCCGTGCCGACCGCATCGACGAGCGCTGTTCCCGTTATGCCCGTCGTGTCTGTCGGACCTGCTCGCTACGCTCGGCCCATGACGCATCGCCATCTCGCCGGAGCGCGCATCCTCGCTCAGGGGCTCGTGCCGCCCTCTGTCAGTGAGCCGTCCACCTCCGCCGCGGTGTCATCCTCAGGCACCGAGGAGCGGACTGCGTCGTCGACCTCGACGGCGGCGTATCCGACGCCTGCGCAGGTCGCTCATGGGTTCGCTGCTCACCAGGGTCAGGATCTCTCCGGCGTTGTCTCCTCCCTTGCTCTGCGCAGTGGTGGCGACGCGGCTGCGGTCCTCACCGCGTTCGATCGCGGCGAGATCGTGCGCGGCTACCCGATGCGCGGCACCGTCTTCGCCACCTCCGCCGCGACCCTGCCATGGCTCACCCAGCTGTGCGCTGGTGCCCCGGTGCGCGCCGCGATCAAGCGCCGCAGCAGCCTGGGCCTGACCGACGAGCATGTGGGCCGCGCGGGGGAGATCCTGGAAGAACTCGCCGTTCCGGCCTCCACCCCTGGCGTGGGCCGTGGAGTGACGCGTGCTGAACTGTTCGCGGCCTGGGAGGCAGCGGGCGTGCCGACCCGGGGTGGCTGTGGATACCACCTGCTCGTGCATCACATCTCCACGGGCACGGCCTGCTACGGACCGTGGCGAGACGGCGACACCGCCGTGGTGCATGCACCCACGTGGCTGCCGTCGGGCAGCGACCTCGAGGGCACGTTCCATGGTGATGAGCATGCGGCGCTCGCTGAGCTCGCGCTGCGGTACTTCACCAGTCACGGGCCTGCTTCGGTCCGCGATCTCGCCTGGTGGTCCAAGCTGCCGATGGGCCGCATCACCGCTGCGCTCGCCGAGGCCAGCGACCGTCTCGAGAGCGGCTGGGCCGATGCACAGGGGCGGCTGCACGCCGACCCGGCGAAAGCCGTCGCCTCCCGCGGGGAGACCCTGTACTGGCGGCCCGGCCTCGCAGAGGAGTACGCCGCACGGGAGAAGGAGACCATGCGCGAGCTCCTGCTGCCCGGCTTCGATGAGCTCGTGCTGGGCTATCAGGATCGGCTCTACCTCATGGACGATGAGCGTCACGCACGGCTCGTGCCCGGCAACAATGGCGTGTTCAAGCGCACGGCCGTGCGTCGTGGCGAAGTGGTGGGCATCTGGTCCCGCGCCGGGACGGGCAGCCGCCGACGGTTCGTGCTCGACCCCGTCACCCCGATCAGCCCCACGCAGACCTCGCGATTCGAGACGCTGTTCGCACGCTTCCCCTACCCGAGCGACTGAGACGAGCAGCCCCCGGGAAGAGGGCGAGTCGACCAGGTGGCGTGTACAGCGATCCGGACGGGTTCCCCCGGGCAGCGTGTACAGCGATCCGAGCGGCCGACGGCGGCTGTTCAGCGACGACATGGTGCAATGACTCCATGAACCGCCCCACCTACGGCTACAGCGCTGACGGATCCGACGACGGCTCTGCCGAGCACGAATCAGCCCATCCCACCTGCCCACGGCACCCGGATCGGGTGAGCTATGTGCGCTGCCAGCGCTGCGACAGGCCCGCCTGCCCCGCATGCCAACGGCCCGCCGCCGTCGGCATGCGCTGCGCTGACTGCGACCGTGAGCTCACCCGCAGCCAGGCCGCGGCACGGCCCCGCAACGCCATGGGGGCACGCATCGGCGCGGCAACCCCCATAGTCACCTACGTGCTGCTCGGGCTATGCGGCCTCGCGTTCCTGGGACAGACCGTCTCCGGCGGACTCGTCGAGGGCCTAGCGATCTTCAGCCCGTATCGCGTGCTCGCCATGCCGTGGATCTTCGTGAGCGCCGGTTTCCTGCACGCCGGGATCATGCATCTGCTGCTGAACGGCTACGCCCTGTGGATGGTGGGCCAGTACCTCGAGCGCTCCATGGGGCACTGGCGCTTCCTCGCGTTGTTCCTCATCTCTGTGATCGGCGGGCACACGGCGGTGCTGCTGTTCGCCAACCCGGCCGCGGATTCCTGGGTCACGTACACGCTGGGGGCCTCCGGCGGTGTCTTCGGCATGTTCGGCGCCATGTTCGTGGTGGGCAGGCGCATGGGTGCGCAGACCGGACAGATCGTCGTGCTGATCGTGCTGAACCTGGTCATCACCTTCACGGTGCCGGGGATCTCCTGGGAGGGGCACCTGGGCGGCCTTGTTCTGGGCACCGCCACCACGGCCGCGTTGTTCGCGTTACGGCCCAAGGCCACACCAGGGGCAGACCTCGCCGCCCTGTCCCGACGCTCAGCGATCCTGCACTCCGCGGTGATCGGCTGTGCCCTGCTGCTGTGCCTGACGCTGATCGCGGTCAAGGTCGTGCTCGCGGGGCCGGACATGTTCGTCAGCTGGTGACAGGGCCTGCGCGGTTTCTCACGACCGAGCTGCGCCCCGCCCGCGGAACGTTGCCCCGCGCGCAGAATCCCGCGCCGCTCACGAAGCTCGGCCCCCGTGCGCGAGGGGCCCGGAGTCCCCAGTTGACGGGGCCCGGGTACGGCATGCGTCGGCCCCCGTGCGCGAGGGGCCAGGAGCACGCGCGCAACCGTGTCGCCCACCGAATCACACCGATGTCATCTTCCCCAATTGTGGATAACTTTGGGGATATGTCTGCGGACTGGGGAACCACACCGGTGTGATTCGTCCACGACTGTGCACAACCCTGTGGATCAGTGTTCGGATCCTGCGGCGAGCGCCACATCCTGCGTCTGTGTGAGCGCCACCTGCGTCATTCGCGCGAGCGCCCGCGCCGTCTCCGACACGGGAAGATCCGTGGCGGCAGGTACATGGATGAAGCCGCCGCGAGTCCCGTCGGCGCGCCGCTCAAGCTGTGCCATGAGCAGGTAGAACACGTCATTGCACACGTACGTGCCCGCAGACTGCGACACCGCAGCCGGCAGATCGAGGTCCTCGCGGGTGGCCTGCACCATCGCCTTGATCGGCAGCGTTGACCACCGACCCACCGGGCCACCCACCTCGCAGGGCTCATCCACAGGGGAGGCGCCGGCGTTGTCCGGGATGCGTGCATCACGCACATTGATCGCCACCCGCTCGGGCGTGACCGACGTCCGCCCCGCGGCCAGGCCCACGGCGATCACCACGCGCGGCCGGTGCGACTCGATCGCCTCCTCGAGGATCTGCCCGGCCCGGGCGAACTCGACCGGCAGCTCGAGCCCCACGACCCGCACGCCCTCATGGTCCAGAAGGGGTGTGGCGGCGCGCACAGCCTCCCAGGACTCGTTCGTCGCCGCGCCCCCGAAGGGCGCGAAACCGGTCAGCAGAACGTCGGTCGTCATGGGTGGTCTCCTTCTATGTCGGGCAGGCTCGATGCCGACGATCGTGTGCATGGTTCGTGTGCACGGCACCCTAGGCGGCGCGGCCCTCGCCCTATTCTGGATCCATGCACACGCACGACGAGCCCGACGGCCAGGACCGGGGCAGGCAGGGCCGCCCCGATCTGTCTGGAGCGAAGGACGCAGCCCCGTCGGCCCCATCGGAGAGCACCCTGGTCGACTGCTTCGAGCCCTTCGGTCTCAGCATCACCGCAGACGACGTCACCCTGCGCCTGCTGCGCGATACGGACCTGCCCGCGTATGCGGCGCTGCTGCGTCGGCCTGTGTTCGAAGACCCCACCTCTGACCTGGTGTTCCCCTGGTACGCCGTGGACGCCGACGAGCGTGTGCGCAACGCTGTGCAGTTTCAGTGGCGCCTGCGCGCCGAGCTCAGCCCCGAGGACTGGACGCTCAGTTTCGGGGTGTTTCGTGACGGTGCGCTGATCGGTATGCAGGACGTGGCCGCGAAGCACTTCGCCGTGCGCCGCACGGTGAACACCGGCTCCTGGCTCACCCTCGCTGAGCACGGCAAGGGCATCGGCAAGCTCATGCGGCAGGCCGTGCTCGTGGTTGCTTTCGACCATCTCGGTGCCGAGCGCGCGGAGACCTCCGCCGTGGTGGGGAACATGCGTTCTTACGGCGTCTCCCGCGGCGCCGGATACGCCGACAACGGCTTCGAAGTGATCGAGGAGAACGGTGTGCGCAAGATGATGCAGCGCTTCATGGTCACCCCCGAGCGGCTGCGGCGCCCCGCCGTCGACGTGCAGGTGCACGGCCTGACCCCTGCACTGCGCGCCCGCCTGGGCGCACCACTCCTCGGCTGAAGCCGGGCGGTTCAGCGACTCGCACTCACGTCAGAGTGCACCGCCCCGGGGTCGCACCACCCGATCCGGCATGACGAACTCGTCGGAAGGCGTGAGCACCTGCCCGGTGTCGATCACACCCGTGCAGCGCAGTGAACCGGATTCATCGGCCACCCGTGCCAGCAGCGGCTCCGCCCACGTTCCATAGCCCGCATCACCCCAGGTCATCAGCCGGATGCAGCGTGCGCCCGGGGTGATCGGATCCTCCTGCACACCATCCAGTGCGAGCTCCAAGGCGGTGCTCGCGGGATCGGTGGCGGCACCGTCCAGGCAGAACAGGCGATCCCCGATACGGGCGATGCGGCTGCGCCCCCACAGCGAGTCATAGGTGCCCTCAACCAGGGCGGCAACGTCGGCGCCGTCGAGCTGTCGGTCATGGATCCTCACCGGGTCCTGCTCCGAGAGCACAGCGGGACGTTCCCGCCCATCGCTGGCCCCGCCGAGCGCCGCCGCGCCCTCCCAGGAGTCCGCTTCTGGGGCAGGGCGGCCGGCGGCGAGTGCCACCAGGCCCAGGATCCCGACCGCGAGCTCAGAACTGGGCGCATCCACGGCCGTGCCCAGCACGCTGACCGCCAGGCGTTCGCGGGGCACCGCCCAGGTGCGTGTGAGGCCCGTCGGGAAACCACCGGAGTGGCCGATCGCCGCGAAACCATGGAACCTGCCTTCCTGCAGGCCCAGTCCGTAGTGGCCACCGTCGCGCACCGTCCAGACCCGTCGGCGCATCTCCCGCAACGACCGTGGCTGCAGCAGCGCATCGTGGGTCAGCACCTCACCGGCGAAGCATGCGATAGCGGAGGCGGTGGCCCAGAACCCGGTCGCGGCAGCGAGAGCACCCGTGGGGATCTGTTCGACGGGGCGCCGCGGACCGTGGAGCATTGCGGTGTGGCCGAGCGCGAAACCGTCGGCCTGCTCGGGGCCTGCGGCGTCCGACGGCAGGTCCGGGCCGATCTCGTCGATGCCCACCGGCTCCAGCACCAGCTCCGTGACCGCCTCCGCGAACGGCGCGTCGGTGGCCTCCTCGATCACCAGGCCCAGGATGCCGTAACCGATGTTGGAGTACTGCAGGTGCACGCCCGGCTCGGTCACCACGGCGTGTGAACGGCACAGCTCCAGCAGCTGACGGCGGACAGGGAACGGGGTGCCCAGGCGCCACCAGCGTGAATCCGTCGAGTCCCGGGAGATGCCCGCCGAATGCGAGAGCAGATCCCGCAGGGTGCGATCAGCGACAGGCGAGTCGGCCAGCGCAGCGACGCGCTCGCCGACAGTGTCATCAAGCCGCAGACGGCCACGCTCCACCAGACGCATCACCGCCAGAGCCGTGAACATCTTCGAATGGGAGGCGATCCGCAGGCGGTGCGTCGGCAGCAGCGGGGTCGACGCCTCCATATCGGCATCGCCGACGGCAACATTCGCCACGACCTCGCCGTCATACCAGATAGCCGCCTGCAGACCGGACTGGCGGCGGCTGAAGCGCACATCCTCGAGCCAACCGGGCACTATCGCGGCCACATGAGCCAGCGCCTCGGGATCCAGCGAACGCGACGGGTGCGGGTGCGTGGTGTCAGCGGCAGACATGGGAAGCTCCTTCGAGGGCAGAGGGCGGTGCCAGCAGGCGCCGCATCGGCCGACGGGCCAGGGTACGCGGCATCATCGCCAGCAGGCCCGCCGCCGCCACGATATCCGGCCGCGCGGCTACGATGCCTCCGTGCAACCATTCCTGCTGATCACCACGCGCCCGGAGGACGAGGTCGTCCGCCTCGAGCACGATGCCTTCATCCGCTTCACCGGGCTGGCGGAGCCCGATCTGCAGTGGGTGCGCCTCGACCAGCAGGAGCTGCCCGAGATCTCCGCGGACGCGTTCTCCGGCATCATCCTGGGCGGCAGCCCGTACAACTCCTCGGACCACCCCGACGAGAAATCCGCAGCGCAGCGCCGCGCCGAGTTCGCGCTCAGCGGCATGCTCGACCGGGTGATCGAGCAGGACATCCCGTTCTTCGGCGCCTGCTACGGCGTGGGCACCCTCGGGCTGCACCAGGGCGGCGTGGTCGATCGGCAGTACGGAGAACTCGTCGGCATCGTCCCCATCACCATGACCGAAGAGGGCGAAGCCGATCCGCTGCTGCGGGCCTCCGGTCTGCCACGTACGTTCCACGGGATCGTGGGCCACAAGGAGGCGATCTCGCGCCTGCCCGAGCATGCGACCCTGCTGGCCACCGGGCAGAACGCGCCCGTGCAGATGTTCCGCATCGGCACCCGCCAGTACGCCACCCAGTTCCACCCCGAGCTCGATGTGCCCGGCCTGATCGACCGGCTCAGTGCCTACCGCGACCACGGCTACACCTCCCCCGGCACCTTCCACGCCACCGTCGAACGCCTGCGCTCTGGCCGTATCGACCACACGGATCGGTTGCTGCGCGCCTTCGTGACGCTGTTCGCCCGCTGAGGACCGCCCGAGGACCCGCTGAGGACATGGCCCGCTTCACCCGCGCTCAGGTTCGGCGCCGTCAGCGCACGGCGATCGCACTTCTCGTGGTGCTGGTGCTCACGCTGGTCGGGTCCTGCACGGTGTTGCTGCTTCGGCCCGGCCGGGACGACGACCAGGCGCCGAGCCGGGACGCGGCCGGGCACGATGCCGTGATGACCGTTCCGGCGGTTCCTGCTGCGGCCCCGATCCGCGATCAGCTGCCGGACGGAATCGAGGCGGGCGCCGACGAAGCCATCGGCATCGACGTCTCCGCCCACCAGAAGCAGATCGACTGGACCGCGGCGGCCGCCGACGGGGTGACATTCGCCTACATCAAAGCCACCGAAGGTAGCGGGCACACCGACTCGCAGTTCGCTACGAACTGGACCGGGGCGCGCGATGCCGGGGTCACCGTCGGTGCCTACCACTACTTCACGCTCTGCTCACCCGGCGCTGACCAGGCCGCAGACTTTCTCGCCGCGGCACCGCCCGACGACGCTGCGCTGCCACCGGCCCTGGATCTCGAGTTCGACGGCGCATGCGATGAACGCCCCGAGGCCGACCATGCTGAGCAGGAAATCGCGGACTTCCTCAGCGTCGTCGAGAAGGCATGGGGCCGTCGCGCCGTGATCTACTCCTCGCGCGAGTGGCGCAGCCACTACGGCTTGTCCGTTGCGCAGGGGCGGCCTGACTGGCTGTTCTCTGACGGAGGCCGACCCTCTCAGCAGGATTGGGCGGTGTGGCAGCTGCGCTTCGACGGGCGCGTTGCAGGTATTGACGGTCCGGTGGACATCGACGTGCTGCGCGTCAAGGTCCTGCGTGAGCAGGCGAAACTCGATCAGGGTGACGGCTGAGCCTTGACGTGGGGCGGAGGGCCGACGGTACTCGTTGGTGTTCAGGCTGGGGGCTCGGGTGGGCGGATAGGGGCCGGGGAACCTGCGAGCCGGGACTGACAGGGCGCGTCGGTGCTCCGCGTACGGGATCAGGCGGTGGTGTCGTCCTCGGTGATCTGCGGGATCGCGCCGGTCTCCGCAGCGATCGCGGCGACTAGATCATCCAGGATGCGCGTCCACCGCTCCAGCAGTGCCTGACGTTCGGCGGGGCCCAGCAGCCGCTCCTGGTGCACGGTGATCGTGGTGCCCTCGACGGCTTCAGCGATCGTCACCTGGAACACCGTCTCGTGATCGAGGTCCGCCGGAGTCCAGCGCACACGTACACGGCGACCCACGTGACAGCCCACCACGCGGCCGCGCACTCGGCCGCGGGCGTCCGCGATCGGAGCGCCGACCATCTGCGGCAGGGAGGCCACACCCAGCCACGCGGGCAGCCATTCGGCGACCAGGCGCTGCCACACCTCGTCCAGCGGAGCACGCAGCTCGCGCTCGACATTCAGCTCCCAGCCGGCATCGGGGGTGAGCCCCACCGCAGTGGGCATGGACAGGCTCCGCGTGTTCATGGCTTCACGCTAGGGCGGCTCCGCATGGGCCACGAGGGGGCGCGTGAAGCTGTCCCAAGATGTTCAACGAGCGGTCGCTCAGCGGTCACCGTTGCAGGTCAGGTGCGGGCGGGTGGTCCCCCGCCCCTGCCGCGACGGATCCGAGGAGCCGTGTCGGGGCTTGGTGCGTGGTGCGCCCGACGCCCTCGCCGTGACAGGTCAGGGCTGCAGGCGGTGCGTCCGCCAGGTCCCGTCGGCGTTGGGCTCGTACGCGAACCGGTCGTGCAGACGATCTGGCCGACCCTGCCAGAACTCGAACCTCCGCGGCGCCACGCGGTACCCGCCCCAGTGCGGAGGCCGTGGCACGTCGGCCCCCTCGAACCGGGCTGACTCGCGGCTGACGGCAGCCTCCAGATCCTCGCGTGAGGCGATCGGCCAGGACTGGCGTGAGGCCCACGCCCCCAGCTGCGAGCCGCGCGGACGCGACGCGAAGTACTGATCGGACGTGGCGTCATCGAGCAGCTCCACGCGGCCCTCGATCCGCACCTGTCGCTGCAGCGGCGACCACGGCAGCAGCAGCGCGGCTGATCCGTGCCGCGCCAGCTCCCGCCCTTTCGCGGACTCACGGTTCGTGTAGAACACGAACCCGTCGGCGTCCCAGGACTTCAGCAGCACGGTGCGCGAGCGTGGAACCGGCTCACCATCAGCGCCCACGGCCACTGTGGAGAGCACCATTGCCGTCGGCTCCGGCAGATCACCGTGGCTGTCGCGGCGGGCGAATGCGTCGCGCATCCACGCCTCGAGCAGCGTGAACGGGTCGCCGGGTGGGTCCTCGAGCTGTCCCACGATGTATGTCATGCGTTCGGATGACAAGTCAGGGCTCATGGTGTCTTTCGTCGTCTGCGCAGCCAGTTCGTCGCATGCGTCGGGGCGGGCAGCAGCGGTGTGAGCGGGGGCACCCCAGCGCGTGGGTTCATCGCTGGCTCGCCCGGAGGCGTCGGCAGGGGAGGAAGCCTGGTCCCCTCTGGGGTCGGATAAAGGCGACAACGGCGTCATGCGGGGCATCGTTGTAGTGGGTGTCAGCTGGTCGTCGAGACGGGCATCTCCGTAGCGACATTAGCCGACCATCGCGCCGGGTATCGACGTTGAGGACTTCAGCCGATCATCGAGCCGAGCATTCCCGTGACGTAGGGGATCAACCAGACGACCCAGACAGCAACGGAGAACCGGTGGAAGATTGCCAGCTCATGCTCACGTGCGCGGATCAGGACGACGACCGCCCACACGGCGTGCACGGCCATGAGGATCAGGGCGAGTAGACCGGTGACCGACATGATCTGGTTCAGCACAGTGGTTTGGACGGTGCCGCTTCGCGCGATGACGGTCATGACCGCCGTGCCGGAGGTGTCGAACACCAGCCCCGTAAGGAACAGCGCGACATGAGAGCGACGCAGGCGACCGGCGCGATTCTCGGTCCAGACGCCAGTCGTGTAGAAGGCGAGAGCAAGCGTGATGAGGACAATGGCTGCGATCAACATGACATGAATGCTCCGCTCGCCGCGGCTCGCGCGGATCAACCGTTTGATTGAGCTCTGACCTGCGTGGACTGTTCTGACAGCCGCCTTTCCGCCTTTCCGTCTTTCCGTCTTTCCACCGTTCCGTCTTTCCGTCTTTCCGCGAACTTGGTGCGCAGTGCATGCCAAAAGTGCCGGATGGGGTGCGCTACGCACCAAGTTCGCGGGGGCGAGCACGGGGAAGGCGAGCGCCGGGGTAGGTGGAACTGGCGGTATCACGTATGCTCGGTATCGGCTTCCCGGGTCATCGTTGTTGTGGCCGCGGTGTCGGCACTGTCGTCGCCGTGCTGCTCGCCAGCGTTGTCGCCCGTCACCGTTGTCGTAGTCGTCACCGTTGTCGTAGTCGAAGGAGACTCTCGTGCCCGAGGCTGTCATCGTCGCCGCTGCCCGTTCACCGATCGGCCGCGCCCGCAAGGGCTCACTCGCCGACATCCGCCCGGACGATATGGCCGCCCAGATGATCAGCGCGGCCCTGGACCAGATCCCCGCGCTCGACGCGCGCACGATCGACGATCTCCAGCTCGGCTGCGCCATCCCCGAAGGGCATCAGGGCGGGAACCTCGCACGGATCGTCGCCAGCCGCGTCGGCCTCGACACCGTGCCGGGCGCGACCGTCAGCCGCTTTTGCGCCTCGAGCATTGAGACCACCCGCAGCGCCTTCCACGCTATCCGTGCAGGTGAGGCCACCGCGATTATCTCCGCGGGTGTCGAGTCCCTGTCGATAGGCACCACGAAACTGATCGAGGAGGACGCTCGCGACCCGTACTTCCACCCGGCGTGGGAACGGTCCGCCCGTCGTGCGAGCCGTGAGATCCCCGCCCCCTGGCATGACCCGCGTGAGGATGGCGAGGAGCCGGACCCGTACATCCTCATGGGCCAGACCGCGGAGAACGTCGCCGAGCTGCGTGGCATCTCCCGCGAGGCACAGGACGCCTACGCGCTGGAATCCGAGCGCCGAGCCCAGGCCGCCATCGACTCCGGCTTCTTCGCGACCGAGACCACGCCGTTGACTCTGCCCGACGGCACGGTGCTGACCAGCGAATGCAGTCGCTGATCGTGGGCCGCTCGGTGACGGGCATGAGCGCCTTCGTCTGATCGCCGCCGCCCGAGAATCAGTCGCCCGAGCAGTGATTCGTGGCGGCCGCGCCTCAGAGCGCGGAGGTCTCCACGGTGTAGCCGTCCTCCAGCATGAGCCGGATCGTGGTGATGCCGTTGGCGTCCACGTGCACGGTCTCCTCAACCCACGGGCCGTCGCCGCGGCGCTCCACCTGCACCTGGGACAGGTCACGACCGTCCCGCAGCGCAGAGTCGAAGGGCACGACGACCTGCGCGAGTGCGGTTAGGTCACCGGAGGTCTCCAGCCCGTCGGTCGCGGGGAACTCGACGTAGCGGAACCAGCCGACATTGTGGGCGGCCCGGTAGTGGCGGGTGACGGACAGCGAGCCGTCTGCCCGTGGCGCTGCGCCGGGCGGCACCAGCGGATCGAAGGTGACCTCGCGGCCGTCCTGCGCCTCGCGGAAGACGCCGATGCCGCGTGAGATCCGGTCCCGCAGTCGGTAGCCGGATTCGGGGTCAGCGGCGATCGCCAGGCCGATCGCGGTGGACGCCGAGGGGTAGGGGGAGCGGTGCACGCGGCGCCCGAACTCCTGCCGCAGCATCCGGCCCACCAGCGGCAGCGCGGCCGCACCGCCCACCAGATAGATCCCGGCCAGCTCGTCCTCGGTCGTGGCGGCCTCATCGGCCGCGGCGAGGGCGCTGGAGGCCACGAGTGGCCCCATCGCCTCCAGGGTCTGCTCCACCAGCGGGGTTGCGGCGTCGTAGAAGTCGGCGACGCGCACCATTGCGTCGGCATCCTCGAGCTCGATGAGCATGCGGCGGGTCTGTGGCAGCACCCGCTCCTTCGCGAGGCGGGCCGCGTCCAGGACCGCGGGGTCCGACGGGTCGATGCCCGCCTGGGCCCCGTCGGCCGTATCGTCCGCGGCAGCGCGTACGGCACAGTGCGCGAGCACCGCATCGAAGTCATCGCCACCCAGGTGGGGGATGCCGATCGAACGCTCGACGACGTGGTCCGTGCCGTCCACGCGCACGACGGAGGCATCGAAGGTGCCTCCGCCCAGGTCATAGACGACCACGGCGGTGCGACGCGAGGTCACAGAACGCGGATGACGATGCGTGAACTCGAAGGCGCCGGCGCTGGGCTCGTTGACCAGGCCGAGCACGGTGGCGCCGGCACGCGCGAAGGCGTCCAGCGTGAGCAGCCGCTGCGCGGAGTGCGCATGCGCGGGGACGCCCAGCACCACCTCGATCGGCTCGTCAGCGGCACAGCGCGCGCTGCGCCGGATCTGCGCGATGACGTGCGCGGCGAAGACGTTCATGACCTCGGCCAAGGAGCGCTCCCGCGCGCCGATCCGCACCGGCGTGGCCCCGGTCGCATCCGGCAGTGACAGCAGGCGCTTGAAGGATCGGGCGATCTCACCGCGGCCCGCGTCGGCCGCCAGGGCCTCCCAGCCGCACAGCAGGTCCTCACCGTCCAGCCCGACCACGGTGGGGATGTGCTCGTGCAGGTCACCGGTGGCGTCCTCGACGCTCAGGACTGGGTAGTTGCCTCGGTCCACCGAGGCAATGACGGTGCGGGTGGTTCCCAGATCGATGCCGACGCGCATGGGCTCAGAGTAGCCGGGGAGGGTCTCTCGATCTGGCCGCGGCGAACCCCGCGAGTCCCCCGTGGCCAGGAATCACACTCGGGTCTGGTCAGGAGTAGACGCGAGTCGAATCATTTCGGTGCTGGCGCAGTGGCAGGCTGGGCTGATGACCATACCCCTCACCGAGCCGGCGGCCCGGAGACGCCTGCGGAGCCGGCTGCTCGTCACCGGCAGCGTCCTGGACGTCCCCGAGCTCGCCGAGCGAGTGATCGACCCGGAGATCCTGCTGGCTGTCAGTGGGGCGTCGCGGCTGGGTGATCTGCGCTCGCGTGATGTGGAGGCGCTTCCGTTTCCTCGGTCGGAAGACGAGACCCGCGCGGCGTCGGTGATCGGTGCGGCCCTGCGCGGGGCGCTCGAACGGCGCACGCGACTGTGGGTGGGGTTGATCGACGAAGGTCAGGTTTCGGGACTGCGCATGATGCTGGGTGATGAGCAGCTGCATCAGATCGGACCGGCCGGGCCCGATGGTCGGGTGCCGGTGGCTGTGAACCCGCGGGAACTCGCCGCCGCATGGTGTGTCCGGACACGGGCCTATCTGCAGGCGATGCGCGACAACCTGGCCGGCATCGACGCTCTCCATCTGCCCGGGCGGCTGCTGCGCGCCTTGCGCGAGGCCGGGGTTCCCGTGCGGGAGCGGCCCAGTCTGGTGCGACTCCTTCGCAACCCTGTTGTGGTCGCATATCTCGTCGTGCTGGTCTACTCGGCACTGCGGGCCCTGCCGGTGACCTTCGTGCCCGGCTTCCACGGCCACGTCGCCATCCTGTGGGGGATCGACTTGCTGACCGCCATCCCGTACACCTGGGGGATCATCGCGATGGTCGCGGGCCGGCGGCTGTGGATCCGAGGTCTGGGGCTGCTGACAGCGGTGGTCACCTTCGTGGCGCCGTACGTCTATTTCTGGACTCATGGGCACGGCTATCCGTGGTTCGTGGACCTGGTGATCGCGGTGATGATCCTCAGCGCCGTCGGCCTTGAGGGCGTGCGCTGGGCGCGCGACGCGGCGGTCGCGGCGGGCCTGCGTCGGCGCTGAACCGACCGGCGACGACGCGACAGCGGGCGCTCTGACCATGGGCTCGCCGCCTATGCAGCGGCCGACGGGGACGGCACGCGTCGGGGCCTGCAGGCCGGCTCAGCCGCGCTTCGCCCCGAGGATCGAGCGCAGCACGCCGGTGAGCAGCAGCCAGCCGCCGCCGACGTAGAACAGGGCCGTGGCGAGCACCGGTCGCTCCGGCATCGCCGTGACCAGCCACACCGCTCCGGCGCCCCAGGCCGCCACCGCGAGGAGGTTCGGCACCATCAGGTGCTTCACCCGGAATGGATGCGTGTAGTGCAGTGGGACCAGGGTGGCGATCGCCAACACCACGACGACGACGGTGTTGAACACGGCACCGGTGCCCAGCAGGTACAGCATGAGCACGACGATGTTCCAGGCCGCGGGGAAGCCGACGAAGTAATGGTCGGTCGATTTCCAGCCCGTGTTCGCGTAGCAGAACATCGAGGAGATGAGGATCAGCGCGGCGAGACCGATCGCCAGTGGCCGCGGCCCCGCTGGCAGGTGCAGGGCGAAGTACACCGCTGGGATGAACGTCCAGGTCAGATAGTCGACGGCGATGTCCATGATGCCGCCGTCGAACCACGGGATCACCTCCTTGACCCGTGCCCGGCGGGCCAGGGTGCCGTCGACGGCATCGACGAACAAGGCAACTCCGAGCCACCCCCACATGGCCTTCGCGTCCCCATCGATCAGGGCGATCGTGGCGAGTGTGGCCCATAGCAGGCCGCTGGCGGTGAACAGGTGCACGCTCCAGGCGCCGAGCTGCGCGCCCCACGGCGCGGTCGACCGCAGGGCGACGTCCGGCGCAGTGGCGACGGGGTCAGCGGTGCGCTCGGGGGCAGAAGGCGTCGTGGCGTCGAGCGTTATGGCATCGGGCCTCGCGGCCTCGGAGGAAGCGGTCATCTGTTCATTGTGGCTGGAGGCGCACAGGCGGCGGGGAAGCCGCGCCCCACGGGTCGCAGGTTCCGGGACGGATCCGGGAGGGTCAGCGCCCCGGGGGCGACGGGTCCAGCGGCGGGATGCGCCCCCGGTGATGTCGCGTGCTGCGTTGAGGGCAGGGCCGGTGATCCGCAGGGCCTTTCGTCGTGACCCCGCGCT
Source organism: Brachybacterium timonense (assembly GCF_900258505.1). Lineage (GTDB taxonomy): Bacteria > Actinomycetota > Actinomycetes > Actinomycetales > Dermabacteraceae > Brachybacterium > Brachybacterium timonense. The sequence goes on along the minus strand of NZ_LT984895.1, from coordinate 41,888 downwards.
GTCCGTGCGCCAGGATGGAGGGATGAGCACTCCTGCTGCGAATGACCGGACCGTGACTGACCAGCGTTCCATCGATCCGTCGGCCACTGAGCGCGACTGGTGGCGCCAGGCCTGCGTCTACCAGATCTACCCGCGCAGTTTCGCCGACGCGGGCGGTGACGGCCTGGGCGACATCCCCGGCATCACCAGCCGCGTGCCCTACCTGAAGGACCTCGGCATCGACGCCGTCTGGCTGAGCCCGTTCTACCCGTCCCAGCTCGCGGACGGCGGCTACGACGTCGACGACTACCGGGACGTCGATCCGCGCCTGGGCACGCTCGCGGACATGGACGAGCTGATCGCTGCCCTGCACGATGCCGGTATCAAGCTGATCGTCGACATCGTCCCCAACCACACGAGCAACCGGCATCGTTTCTTTCAGGAGGCCCTGGCGGGTGGACGTGGCAGCGCGGCCCGCGAGCGGTACATCTTCCGTGAGGGCCGCGGTGAGAACGGCGAACTGCCGCCCACTGACTGGACCTCCATGTTCGGCGGCTCCGCCTGGGAGCAGGTGGAGGACGGGCAGTGGTACCTGCATCTGTTCGCCCCAGAACAGCCCGATCTGAACTGGAAGCACCCCGACGTCATCGAGGACTTCGAGACCACGGTGCGGTTCTGGTGTGACCGCGGCGTGGACGGCTTCCGCGTGGACGTCGCCCAGCTGCTGGCCAAAGACCTGCCGGAGGACACCGCCTCCCTGCCCAGCCAGGCGGAGCTGGACGCCATGGATCGCACGTCCGGCACGCATCCGCTGGAGGACCGCGACGAAGTCCATGAGATCTACGCCGGCTGGCGCGCCATCATGAACCAGTACGACCCGCCGCGCACCGCCGTCGCGGAAGCCTGGGTGGCCACCCCCGAGCGACGTGCCCTGTATGCGCGGCCGACGAGCCTGGGGCAGGCGTTCAACTTCGACATGCTCGAGGCGGATTTCGATGCCGCCCAGTACCGTCGCGTGATCGAGGAGAACCTGGCTGCCGCAGCGGCGGCGGGATCCTCCACCACGTGGGTGCTCTCCAACCATGATCACGTTCGCCACGTCACCCGCTATGGGCTGCCGCCGCGCAATGGTGATACCCGCAAGGGTGGAAACAGCTGGCTGCTCTCGGGTGGAAAACAGGAGGACGTTGACGGGGCTGGTGGTCTGCGCCGCGGCCGCGCTGCCACCCTGTTCCTGCTGGCCCTGCCCGGATCCATGTACCTGTACCAGGGCGAGGAGCTGGGACTGCCCGAGGTGGGTGACCTGCCCGATGAGGCGCGCCAGGATCCGACGTTCTTCCGCAGCCCCGGTGAGGATGTGGGACGTGACGGCTGCCGCGTGCCGATCCCGTGGACGCGCGACGGCGTCGCCTTCGGCTTCGGCGAGGCCGCACCGCACCTGCCGCAGCCTGAGAGCTTCGGTGAGCTGTCCGTGCAGGCGCAGCAGGGCGTCGATGGCTCCACGCTCGAGCTGTATCGACAGGCGCTGCGTCTGCGCCGAGACCTGCAGGCCGCAGAGGAGCTGCAGTGGGTGGAGACGGGCCGCGAGGACGTGCTGCATATCCGTCGGCCGGGCGGATGGTCGGCCCTGCTGAACACGGGCCAGCAGCCATACCCGTTGCCGGCCGGGCAGGTGCTGATGGCCTCCGCGGTGCTGGATCACGACCAGCTGCCCGCCCAGGCAGCTGTGTGGATCCGGGAGGACGAGCAGACGCCGCAGGCCTGACGGGGCTGGCCCGCGCCCGGACCCGTCGGCCTGAACGGCTCGTGATCTGGGCGCGGGGCCCGACGTGCTCAGCCGCGGGCGTGCCATGCTGCCGGGCGCGGGGCCCGACGTGCTCAGCCGCGGGCGCGCTGGATCGCCTTGATGATCTCCTCGATCACCAGCACAACCGCACCAGCGCCGACGGTCACCAGCCAGTGCTGCCAATGCAGCGCGACCGTGCCGAAGGCGGTCTGCAGCACCGGCAGATGCACCACCGCCACCTGCGCCACCACCGCGAGAGCCAGCGAGACCCACAGCCACCCATTGGTGGCCAGGTGGTGGAAGGCGCTTGCGCGCGCGGAGCGAGAGTTCAACGCGTTGAACAGCTGCATCATCACCAGCGCCGTGAACGCGGTGGTACGGGCCGTATCCAGCTGCACCTCGACAGGCACGAGCTGATCGAGCCCGCCGATCAGACCGCCGGGGAGCGTGAGGTCGTACACCAGCAGCGTGAGCACGCCCATGATCAGGCCGATCGACAGGATCCGCCCCCACATGGCGCGGTCGATGATCGGGCGTGTGAGCGGCCGTGGGCGGCGTGCCATAACGTCGTCGATCTCCGGATCCAGGCCCATGGCGAGCGCGGGACCGGAGTCGGTCACCAGGTTGATCCACAGGATCTGCGTGGCCAGCAGGGGCACCACGGCGGCGCCGGGATGCGCGGGATCCGCCAGGCCGATCACCCCGGCGAGCACGACGCCCAGGAAGACCGCGGCCACCTCGCCCATATTGGAGCTGAGCAGGTAGCGCATGAATGAGGCGATGTTGTCGAAGACGACGCGGCCCTGCCGCACGGCATGCACGATCGTGGTGTAGTCGTCATCGCCCAGGATCATGGTCGCGGCTTCTTTGGTGACTTCGGTGCCGGTGATGCCCATGGCGATGCCGATGTCGGCGCTTTTGAGCGCGGGTGCGTCGTTCACGCCGTCGCCGGTCATAGCGACCACGAGGTTCTGCCCCTGCAGCGCGTCGACGATCCTGAGCTTGTGCTCGGGTGCCACACGGGCATACACCGAGGTATCGCGCGTGACCCCCACCAGGTCGTCGTCGCTCAGTGCGGCGATGTCCTGCCCGGTCGCGACCCGTGGCGTCTGCTCATCGGTGATCCCGAGGTCGGCGGCGATCCGGGAGGCTGTCACCGGGTGGTCGCCGGTGATCATCACGGTGCGGATCCCCGCGCGGTGGGCGTCGGCGATCGCCTGCTTCGCCTCCTCGCGCGGCGGATCGATGATGCCGACGACGCCGGCGAGCACCAGATCCCGCTCGTCGGCGGCGGTCAGCTCAGCGGGCTGCTGTTCGATGCGGCGCGAGGCCACGGCGAGGGTGCGGTACCCCTGCGCGCCAAGCTCCTCGACCCGCTGCGCCCAGGCTTCGCGTGACGCGGGCGTGAGAGGGCGGGTATCCGCGCCCACCTGCTCCGCGGTGCAGCGCTGGAGCAGCACATCGGGCGCGCCTTTGGCGATGATGACCGCAGCGGCAGGGTCGGCACCGTCGGTGTCGACGAGCACGGACATCATCTTGCGGTCCGACGAGAACGGCACCTCGCCGAGGCGGCGCCGGCCAGAGACCAGCTCCGATGTGCCGTCGAGCTTGTGCTGGGCTGTCAGGAACGCGGCTTCGGTGGGGTCGCCATGGATGCTCCAGTCACCGGCCTCCTCCTGCCGCAGGCGGGCGTCATTGGCAAGCGACCCGCCGGCGATCACGCGGCGCGCCTCCGCGAGGACTGCGTCGGGGCCGGTCACATCGTCGGCGCCGACGCTGGTGCGAGCCTCGCCGTCGGGGGCGTAGCCGATGCCGCTGAACTCGGTCCGGCCGGAGGCGGTGATCACCTCACGCAGGGTCATTTCGTTGCGGGTGAGGGTGCCGGTCTTGTCGGAGCAGATAACGGAGGTGGAGCCGAGCGTCTCGACCGACGGCAGGTTCTTCATCACCGCGTTGCGGGCGGCGAGGGCGCGCACACCGATCGCGAGCACGAGAGAGAGGATCGCGGGCAGCCCCTCCGGCACAGCGGCGACAGCGAGCGAGACACCGAGCAGAAGGATCTGTACGGCCTCCTGCAGGCTGTGCACGCCCTGGAGGAACGCCATCGTTGCCATCACGACGATCGCGATGCCGATCACGAGCAGCCCGAGCGTCGTGGAGATCTTGGTGATCTCACGCTGCAGCGGGCTGGGCTCCTGCTCCGTCTCATCCAGCAGGGTGGCGATTGTGCCCATTTCGGTGCCCATGCCGGTGGCCGTCACGACCGCACGGCCTACGCCAGAGGTCACCGCGGTGCCCTTGAACACCATGTTGGTGCGGTCGCCGATCTGCACCTCCTGCTCCAGGGGCGCTGAGTCCTTCGTGACGGCGTCGGATTCCCCGGTGAGCGAGGACTCCTGGATGCGCAGCGAGGTGGCAGTGAACAGCCGAGCATCGGCGCCGACGGAATCGCCCTCGGCGAGCACGAGCACATCGCCAGGCACAAGCTCGGCGGCGGGTACGTCGACGATGTCCCCGCCGCGCAGCACGCTCGCGTGGGCGGCGGTCATATCGGCGAGAGCGGCGACGGCGTCGGCCGCCTTGTTCTCCTGCACGAAACCGAGCGCGGCGTTGGCCACAACGATCACGGCGATCACGATGGCGTCCACCGGGACACCGTGGGCGCCCTCGAGGATCCATGCGCCGGTTGCGATGACGATCGCGCCCAGAAGCAGGTAGATCAGAGGGTCGTGAAACTGCGCGAGGAAGCGCTTCCACGCCGGGTCGCGGTCTGAGCCGACGAGTTCATTGGTGCCGTGTGCCGCGAGGCGTCGCGCGGCTTCCTCGGGAGGAAGGCCCTGGTCGGGATCCACCTCCATCGCGGCGGCAACGTCAGCGGCGGTCGACAGCGAGGCAGAGAGGGCCACGCGGACTCCTTCCTGGATTGTGTATCCACCGTAGCCCCGTATCCACCCGAGGGGACGGGACCCCGACGCAACCGATCGCCGCGCACCCGCGGAGCGGGTTCACGGACCGCGTGGGGACCACCAGGCAGGGATCGCGGGGCGCGGGGGATGGACAGCGGTGGCCCAGTGCGGCATGCTGGCCCCGACTATGTGAAACCCGCGGTACCAGATTCTTCCGCCCGCGTCGCCGCTCGACGACGAGCACGAAAGGCCCCTCATGAGCAGCTACACCGAGCACGTCACCCGCGTCCTGACTGAAGACCGCGAGCATTCCGCGATCGGCACCGTTGCCGTGCTGCGTTTCGCCCCACCCGAGGGGGAGGAGCGCCGCCCCGCGACACTGGGCCCGCAATCCGTCGCCGCGGTCACCGATGCCATCGGCCACGCCCTTGACCGGGCAGACGCAGGCACTATCCAGGCCATCGCACTGATCGGCACCGGCCGCACCTTCCTCGCCGGTGCGGACCTGGCCATGTTCGCCGACCCCACCGCCGTCGACAACGTCGAGGCCATGACCCGCGCAGCCCACGACCTGCAGATCCGTGTGCGCCGCAGCCCGGTGCCGATCCTCGCCCACATCAACGGCGCCGCGCTCGGCGGCGGCCTCGAGGTCGCGCTCATGGCAGACGTGCGCACCGCAGCACCCGGGGTGCATGCCATCGGCCTGCCGGAGACGAGCCTGGGCATCCTGCCCGGCTGGGGCGGCACCACCCTCGTCGGCAGCGTCATCGGACCGGAGGCAGCAGCACGCCTGATCCTCGAGGACCCAGCCCGCGACCGACAGCTCACTGCCGAGCAAGCGCAGACTATTGGCCTGATCGACGCGCTCGCCGACGACGTGGACGCCGCCCTGGATGCCTTCGGTGCCATTATCGCGACACGTCGCGCCGCCGACGGGCACGGCGCCTTCACCCGACCCGAACCGCTGCCCGCCGCCGACTCCGAGGAGGCGCAGGCCCAGCAGGCCGCCCTCGATGCGCCCCATGGACCGGCGGAGACTCGCCGCCAGTGGGCCACACGACTGGCCGATCAGGGCGCACCCGCCGTTGCCCGGGCGCTGGCGCTGCTCGAACAGCTGCCCGGCTCCACCCTGCGCGAAGCGCTCGACCGGGAAGCCACCGCCCTCGCTGAGCTGGTACGCAGCCCCGCTGCGGCCGCCAGCCTGTACGCCGCCGAGCTGCTGCGCCACGGCAAGCCAGGCCGCAGCCCTGTCGAGGGAGCCCGCGAGATCCGGCGAGTGGGCGTCGCCGGCGCCGGTTTGATGGCGTCGCAGATCGCCGCGCAGCTCGCACTCGGCTTGCGCGTGCCCGTCGTGCTGCGCGACCTCGATGAACAGACCGCCCACAAGGGCCTTGCGGCAGCCCGCTCAGTGATCAGCCAGGCAGCCGAGCGGGGACGACTCAGCGCCGAGGACGCGCGTGAGGTCAGCGGCCTGCTGAGCGCCACCGTTCAGGTGAGCGACCTGACGGAGTGCGATCTCGTGCTCGAGGCCGTGCCGGAGGTGCTTGCGGTCAAGAAATCCGTGTTCGCCGAGCTCGAGGGTGTGCTCGCCCCGGATGCACTACTCGTCTCCAACACCTCCTCCCTCTCCATCGCGGCCATGGCGGAGGACCTCGCTCATCCTGAGCGCGTGGTGGGCCTGCACTTCTTCAACCCGGTCGCGAAAATGCCGCTGGTCGAGGTGATCCACACGCCTGCGACCGACGGCACGACGCTCGCCACCGGCCTCGAGGTGGTGCGCAGACTGCGGAAGTTCGCCGTCCGCAGCGCCGATGCCCCTGGCTTCGTGGTCAACCGCCTGCTGTTCCGCGTGCTCGGCGCTGTGCTCGCCTCCCTCGATGCCGGCGCCGACCCCGCGCAGGTGGACGAGTCACTGGATCCCCTGGGCTTGCCGATGCGGCCCTTCGCCCTGTTGGACCTCGTGGGGCTGGCCGTCGCCGACCACGTGGGCGAAGTGCTGCACGACCAGTTGGGCGACCGCTTCCACCGCTCACCGGGGCTGACAGCCATGGCCGATCAGCGTCGACGCTTCACCGAACCCACGCGGGATGCCGTGCATCCACGAGTGTCTGAGCAGGTCACGCAGGTGTTCGCGCCCGTCGATGGCACGGTTGGCTCGAGCGCGCCCGTCGGCGATGCACTGCTGCGGCGCGTCTGCGATGGCCTCGCGGAGGAGATCCGCCTGATGCTCGATGAGGGCGTGGTCGAGACCGTCGAGCAGGTCGATCTCGCCATGATCCTGGGCGCCGGATTCCCCCGACACCGCGGCGGCGTCACGCCGTACCTCGATGCGAGCGGAGCCTCCGACCGTGCAGGCGTCGGACGCTTCCACGGTGAGCGCTTCCGGCAGCACACCTGAGACGGATTCACGGGCTACCTGGCGACGTTACAGGGCCCTATGATGGTGCGGTCAGACATCTGCCCGCGTGATGGCGGGCGCACTTCGGGAGAGGGGAGCGGCGTCGCCGGGCGACGCCACAACGCACTATGTCGCAGCCACCACAGGGCGGATGGGGACCGCAGGACAACAGCGCGGGTCAGGACGGCTATGGCCAGGGGTACGGCCAGGCTTCCCCCAACAGTTACGGACAGGGATACGACCAGAGCTACGGTCAGCCTTCGGCGGACGCGTACGGCCAGGGCTCAGCGAACAGCTATGGCGGCTACGACGCCTCCTTTGGGCAGGGTGACATGTCTGGTGAACAGCCCAAGAAGGGTGGTGCTGGCAAGATCGCTCTGTTCGTCTGCATCGGCTGCGCGGTGCTTGCCCTCATCGCCGGCCTGATCGGCGGCGGTATCTTCCTGTTCACGCGCGGCGGCGACGACGGTGGCCAGACCCAGGGTCAGGAACAGGGTAAGGATGACGGCGGCGACACCGGCGGCGATGAGGGCGGTGACACCGGCGGCGATGAAGGTGGCGACGGCGGAAGCGACCAGGGTGGTGACACCGGCGGCGATAAGGGCGGCGATAAGGGTGGTGACACCGGCGCCACCGGCGGCGATAAGGGTGGTGACACCGGCGGCGATAAGGGCGGCGACAAGGGTGGTGACACCGGCGCCACCGGCGGCGGCACCCGGGACAACCCGCTCGCACTGGGCGAGACCTTCACCCTCAACGATGGTGAGGGCGGCACAATCGACGTGCAGCTCGGCGAGGTCAACTGGGACGCCACCCAGGCCATGATGGAGGCCAACCAGTTCAACGATCAGCCCGGCGAGGGCGAGCGGTACATTCTCGTGCCGGTCACCGTCACCTACCACGGCGACGGCAGCCTCTCGCCAGCCTTCGGCGTGCATGTGGAGTACGTGTCCGCCGGCGGCAACTCCTACAGCTCCGGCGGTGTCACGCCGAAGTCGTCGATCGAGGTGGGCGAACTGTACGACGGCGGCAACGCTACCTACGACGAAGCGTTCATCGTCCCGGATGATGCCGTGCAGGACGGGCTGTTCAAGGCCGAGGTGCTGCTGAGCTTCGAAGACGACCCGGTGTGGATCGCTGCGAAGTGATCTGAACCAGACCGATTCTGACTGTGGGGCGTCGCGGGTGACCGCGGCGCCCCACAGTCGTCAGTGGACACAGCTCAGCCGTCGGCCCGCGCCCATGCGGCGAGTCGCTCCGCACTAGCCGCACCGACCTCGGTTGTAATCCCCGGCCTGCCCCACGTGGCGAGTCGGGATGAAGGCCACGCGGTCCCGTTGTTTCAGCCCTCGGCTCGTCCCCATGCGGCGAGTCGACGCGCGGCCTCCTCGAGTGTTGCGCGGTCCTTACAGAACGCAAAGCGCAGCATCGACGCGGCATCCGGTGCAGTCGCGGGGCTGCAGAAGGCCGACAGCGGAATCGCGACCACACCGGCGCGCTGAGGAAGCTCCTCGCACAGCTGCTCGGCATCACGCACCCCGAGCGGGGCGGCGTCGGCCACCACGAAGTAGCCGGCCTCCGGCACGGCCACGCGCGACCCCGCCGCGCGCACGCCATCCAGCAGCAGGTCACGCTTCTCCCGCAGATCCTGGGCGATGCCCGCGAACACCTCATCGGGCAGCCGCAGCCCCGCCGCAACCGCCGGCTGGAACGGACCGCCAGAGACATAGGTAAGCCACTGCTTGACTGCGAGAACAGCCGTGATCAGCTCAGGGCGGGCACACACCCAGCCGATCTTCCACCCGGTCACAGACAGAGTCTTGCCTGCCGAGGAGATCGACACCGTGCGCTCCGCTGCGCCCGGCAGCGACGCCACAGGCCGGTGCGGGCGGGAGTAGGTGAGGTGCTCGTAGACCTCGTCGGTGACGATGAGTGCGTCGTGCTCCTGCGCCGCCGCGACGATTGCGGCAAGAGCCTCATCCGAGAGCATCAGACCCGTCGGATTGTGTGGAGAGTTCACAAGGACCAGCCGCGTGCGGTCGGTGATCGCCGCACGAAGGGCGGCCGGGTCCACGCCGATGCGCAGATCACCGTCGACGTCGGTATCGAACTGCAGCGGAACCGTGCGATGCACCCCGCCCGCTAGGGCGATCACAGCGGCGTACGCGTCATAGAAAGGCTCGAGGGTGAGCACCTCGTCGCCGGGGGAGACGAGCGCAAGCAGCGTGGCCGCAAGAGCCTCCGTCGCGCCAGCAGTGACCAGAACCTCGGTTTCCGGATCCCAGTCCAGGCCGTACCAGTGCCGCTGGTGGGCAGCGATCGCCTCACGCAGCTCCGGGGTGCCGAGCCCCGGCGGGTACTGGTTATGCCCCTCACGGATCGCGGTGATCGCCGCCTCTGCAACGGCCGTGGGCGGATCCGTGTCCGGGAAACCCTGACCAAGGTTCAGCGCTCCCGTGCGGGCAGCAAGCGCGGACATACGCGCGAACACGGTGGGGACGGCCTGCCCGTCGTCGTCGAGCAGGTTCGCGCCGCGGGCGGCGCTGGTCCAGGGACCGCTGATGAGGGAGCCAATGTTCTGCATAGGCCCATGCTTCCAGAGGCGGCCCGCCCCGGCGCCTTACCGCTTCGGGAACACCCACCGCCCGTACGTGATGTACCGGAACGTGGTGGAGACGATCTGCCCGATGAAGGTGCCGGAGATGTTGTCCGCAAGTGCCGAATCTAGCCCCAGCACGTACCGGGAAAAGCCCAGGCAGCCCAGCTGCAGCCCCGAGGCGATGATGTTCACCAGCACGAATAGCGCGACCGAACGCGCCGTCGAGGGCCGGGGCCGATCCGAGAACGTCCACAGACGATTGCCCAGGTATGTGAGCACTGATGCCGTCGCGATCGTGAGCACCTTCGCGGTGAGCGGATGGCCATGCATCAGCCCGGTGCCCCACCCCTGCGTCGGATGCCAGAACACCAGCAGGTTGTACATCGCGGCATCGAAGAGGAACACCACGCCGCCGACGGTGAGGAACTTCAGCGTGGGACGCAGATGCGCCGCCAGCCGTGCACGGGCCGACGACGCGGGCCGCGTCGGGGGCTTCGCATCCGGGGCGGATGCTGCATTCGTCGGTGGCGTCGGCACGCCGGGCACTGTACCCGAGCTGGCATGACCGCATCCGTCGGCCGGTTCGCCCGGGCATGACCCGTCGGCATAGGATCGATGCTCGGCCGCTGCGACGGGCCGATCCGCACCGGATCAACGCCCTGGGAGCGCGCGGCCCGGGCACCTGCGCGACGGGGGAGCAGCCCCCTGGGAGCGTGCAGTGCACCCCGTGCGACGGGCAGTCGACGCGTCGGCCCCTGGGAGCGCACGGCACACCGCCGCAGCGGCCGGAGCGCAACGCGCCCGGCCCGCGGCACCGTCTCGACACACCCCAGGAGGGTCCTTCATGGCACACGTCGCCCTGTCCATCGCCGGCTCCGAAGCCACCGGAGGCGCTGGCGCGCAGACCGACCTCAAGACGTTCCACCAGCTCGGTACCTTCGGCACGGTGGCGTTGACCTGCATCGTCTCCTTCGACCCGAAGAACGACTGGAATCACCGCTTCGTGCCGGTCGACCCGCAGGTGATCCGCGACCAGATCGAGGCCACCACCGCGCTGCACGACATCGACACCGTGAAGATCGGCATGCTCGGCAGCCCCACCACCATTGACGCCGTTGCCGCATCGCTGCGCGAGCGCAGCTTCACCAATGTTGTGCTCGACCCGGTGCTGATCTGCAAGGGGCAGGAGCCCGGCGCCGCGCTGGACACCGACAACGCGCTCAAGGAGCAGATGCTGCCGCTCGCCACTGTGGTGACGCCCAACGTGTTCGAGTCCACGGTGCTGTCCGGCCTGGAGAAGATCGAGACTCTGGAGGACCTCAAGGAGGCCGCCAAGCGTATTCACGAACTGCACGGAACCGTGGTGGTCGCCAAGGGCGGCGCGGAGCTGCCCGGTGAGGACGCTGTGGACGTCTTCTACGACGGCGAGCAGATGGTGGAGCTGCGCAGCCCCAAGATCGGCGAGCACCGCGTCTCCGGCGCCGGTTGCACCGTGGCTGCCGCCATCACAGCCGAGCTGGCCAAGGGCGCGACCCCGCTGGAGGCAGCGCAGACCGCGAAGAAGGTCGTCACCCACAGCATCGAGAACCGTCAGGGTGGCCACGCGCCGTTCGAGGCCGTCTACCAGGGTGGCTTCCAGGCCTGAGGTCGCGCGGAGTGTCGCGCTCGGCAAAGCCTCGACGCAGACGGGCACTGTCCAGGCCTGAGCCCGAGCGGAGTGTCGGCTGCGTCACGTGATGACCGGACGGTCGCCGCATCCGCATGACCGGTGACGAACCGTTGCCAGCTGGCCCGTGAGTCTGCCCGCCGCCACCTGACCAGGGGCGCCGATCCGAGTAGCGCTCGCTCGGAACGGCGCCCCTGGTCACAAAAGTGTTCCGAAGTGTGAACTTGTATTCCGATGTTTGGACACATCGGGGTGTGAGGCCTCATGCTCTGCTCATGACCGACAACAGCACGGCTTCTGTGCGCCCCGAGACCCGCGAGAGCGCCGCTGGCAGTGAGCCGCTCATCTCGGTGCGCGGCGTCGACAAATACTTCGGCGACTTCCAGGCGCTGAAGAACATCAGCCTCGACGTCCACCCCGGCGAAGTGGTGGCCCTCATCGGTGCTTCCGGCTCCGGGAAGTCGACACTGTGCCGCTGCATCAACCGCTTGGAGACCATCACCAACGGTGAGATCACCATCGACGGCAAACCCCTGCCCGAAGAGGGCAAAGAACTGGCACTGCTGCGCTCCGAAGTGGGCATGGTCTTCCAGTCCTTCAACCTCTTCCCGCACCTGCGCGCCATCGACAACGTGACGCTCGGCCCCACCAAGGTGCGCGGCGTCTCCAAGGCCGAGGCCGAGAAGGACGCCATGGCGCTCCTTGCCCGCGTGGGTCTTCAAGGCAAGGAGAAGAACCTGCCCGGCGAACTGTCCGGCGGGCAGCAGCAGCGCGTGGCCATCGCCCGCGCCCTCGCCATGAAACCGAAGGCCCTGCTGTTCGATGAGCCGACGTCGGCCCTGGACCCCGAGGTCATCAACGAAGTGCTCGATGTGATGACCGAGCTGGCCAAAGACGGCATGACCATGCTCGTGGTGACCCACGAAATGGGCTTCGCCCGTCACGTCTGCGATCGCGTGATCTACATGGACAAGGGCGAGATCGTCGAGGAGAGCGAACCGGAGGCCTTCTTCACCAACCCCCGCAGCGACCGCGCCAAAGCGTTCCTGTCCAAGATCCTGCCCCACTGACCGCCCGCACTCACCGATTGACTGCCCGCGCTGCCCAACTGACCCCCGCTGGCCTGCTGACCGCCGCTGGCCCGCTGACCGCCGCTGGCCTGCTGACCGCCGCTGGCCCGCTGACCGCACCAGCCCCCGTAGCCTCACCGATCGAATCGTTTCTCCGCCCCACCGACCACCCTCGCCACCCGGCGACTGACCTGCAGCGCGGCACCGCTCACCGCCCGCTCCGACCCGAAAGAGGAACCATGACCGACTCCACCCTCCGCCCCAGCCGACGCGCGCTCGTGGCCGCCGCCGGCGCCCTCCCCCTGGGCGCGGCACTCGCCGCCTGCTCCTCCGACACCGGTGACGGCCCGTCGCTGGGCGGCGACGACTCTGACGGCAGCGGCGCCGCGTACGATGACGCCATCGCCGGCGGCCCGATCGCCGACGACGCCGCGATCTCCGCGAGCGCCTGGGCCACCGCCATCAAAGAAGCGGGCACCCTCAAGCGTGGCGGCACCACCGCCAACCAGGTGTTCTCCCTGATCGACCCGTCCACCGACAAGGTCACCGGCTTCGACGCCGGCATCACCCAGCTGCTGGCCCGCTACATCCTGGGTGAGGACGGCGCGGACAAGGTCGAATACATCGATACCACCGTCGAGACCCGTGAGACCATGGTGCAAAACGGCACCGTCGACTGCGTGATCGCCACCTACTCGATCACCCCCGAGCGCCTGCAGGTCATCAACTTCGCCGGCCCCTACTACACCTCCGGCACCGCTATCCAGGTGCGCACCGAGGACAAGGACTCCATCACCGGCCCCGACGACCTCAGCGGCAAGAAGATCGTCACCCAGGCGAACTCGACCGGCATCCAGGCGGTCGAAGAGAACGTGAAAGACCCCGGCGAGGTCCAGCAGCTGCCGGACAACGAATCCTGCGTGGCCGCCCTCAAGCAGGGTCGTGTCGACGCGTACGTGCTCGACCAGGGCGTGCTGCTCGGCAACTCCAAGGCGGACCCCGAGGTGACTGTCGTCGGTGAACCGTTCGTCGACGACCCCTACGGTGTGGGCCTGTCCAAGGACAACGAAGACGCGCTCGAGTTCGTCAACACCTTCCTGCAGGAGATCATCGACGACGGCACCTGGAAGAAGCTGTGGGAGGCCACGCTCGGCGACGTCATCGACGGTGACGCCCCCGAGCCGCCGAAGCCCGGCGACCTGCCCGCCTGATCTCGTCTGAATCCAGTGCCGCGGCGGGCGGGTTCCCTACCCCGTCCGCCCGGCCCGTCAGCCGGACGCGCCCGTAAGGACGACGCCGGTGCGTGAGGAGTCCGCATGGACCTGATCGTCCAGAGCCTGCCCATGCTGCTGCAGGGCGCGGCATACACCCTGGGGCTCACCGTGTTCGGGTACGGCTTTGCACTGATGCTCGGCACAGTGCTGGCCGTGTTCCGGGTGAGCCCGGTGCCGCCGCTGCGCTGGTTCGGCACCGTGTACGTGGAGATCTTCCGCAACATCCCGCTGCTCAGCCTGCTGATCCTCATCGCGCACGGCATGCCCGACGCCGGGCTGCGCCTGAGCTACTTCTGGAGCGGCGTGCTGGGGCTGACCCTCAGCTCCGCGGCGTTCATCTGCGAGAACGTGCGCTCCGGCATCAACACGGTGCCGGTGGGGCATGCGGAGGCGGCCCGCTCGATCGGCCTGGGCTTCATCGGCACGCTGCGGCACGTGGTGCTGCCCCAGGCTTTCGCGGCCATGGTGCAGCCCCTGGTGAACGTGTTCATCGGTACGCTGCTCGGCTCCGCCCTATGCGCCGCGATCGCCGTCCATGAGCTCACCTACGTGTCCCAGGCGCTGTCCGGTCGGACCGCGCAGGCCGTGGTGTTCTTCCTGTTCTCCGGCGCCGTGTACCTCACGATCGCCCTGGTGGCCGCCTATGCGGGCCGACGGATCGAAGCCGCGGTCTCGCCGTTCTCCCGCCGCAGCGGCGGCCGATCTCGCCGCACCCTCGATGTGAAGGCAGGTGCCCAGGCATGAGCGCAAGCCACGTCCTGTTCGACGCCCCCGGCCCCAAGGGTCGTCGGCGCATCCTGCTGCTGTCGATCCTCGCCATCGTCGTGTTCATCGCAGCCGCGATCGGCGCACTGATCCAGCTGCAGGCCAACAAACAGCTCGACCCCGGAAAATGGGTCGTCTACCTGCGTGCGGACTACATCGCCTTCCTGTGGAAGGGCCTTGCCGGCACGCTGAAGGCCACCGCCGTGGCGGCCCTGTTCGCCTTCCCGCTGGGGCTGCTGCTCGCGCTCGGGCGCCTGGCGTCGACCCGCCCCATCAGCTGGGCTGCGACCGCCGTGATCGAGTTCTTCCGTGGCGTCCCCATGCTGCTGGTGGTCTACGCGTTCCTGCTGCTCCTGCCCGCCTATGGGGTGACCTTCTCGCGGTTCTGGATGCTCGTGATCCCAATGATCCTGGTCTCCGCCGCGACCACTGCCGAAGTGTTCCGTGCCGGCATCAACGCCGTGGACAAGGGCCAGCATGAGGCCGCCGCCGTGATCGGCTTGAGCCGCACCCAGGCGATGCGTCACGTGGTGCTGCCGCAGGCGATCCGCCTGGTGATGCCCTCGCTGATCCTTGCGCTGGTCACCCTGCTGAAGGACTCCACGCTCGGCTACGTGGTCAGCTACAACGAGCTGCAGTTCCAGGGCAAGACGATGGTCTCCATCACCCGGTACCTGCTGCAGACCTACGTGGTGGTGTCCCTCATCTACATCGTGCTCAATATGATCCTCACCCGGATCGCGCTGCTGCTCGATGCCCGCATGAAAAAGCGTGCGGCGAGGAGCTGAGCCTGTGCTCGGTGCGCTGGCCTTGCCGCAGCACGCGGGCACCTAGCCCCCGTGGCCTGTGCCCCTGTGGCCTTGTTGGCCCGTTGCCCTGTTCTCGCGGTCCTGTGGGCTTGTGCCCCTGGCCTCGTTGCCTCGTTGCCTCGTTGCCTGGTGGCCGCCTTGGCCCGTGGCCGCGTTGCCCCGCGGCCCTGTGGCCGCGGCCTCGGGAGGGAATCGGTATTGGAACGTGTCGCCGCCCCTCCTGGGCCCTTCGGCACCACGCTCCAGTACCGATTTCCTACGGCTCGAGTACCGATTCCCTACGCCTCGCCGCACTAGCCCTGCGGCGTCGTCACGCTAGCCCTACCGGCTCGCCGCACTAGCCCTGCGGCGTCGTCACGCTAGCCTCGCGGCCGCGTGGCCGCGGCCTCGGGAGGGAATCGGTACTGGAACGTGTCGCCGCCCCTCCAAGGCCCATCGGCGCCATGCTCCAGTACCGATTTCCTACGGCCTGTCAGTCACAAACGCGCCGCCACCCCCAGCGTTGTCTCCCGTGAGTCGATCCGGAGCCCGTCGCACACCAACGGCGCCACCGACTCTGACCTGCCGTTCTCGCAGATCGACCGGCATCAGCAGGAGGACGGGGCTGGCGTCACCGGCCCGCAACTGTGGATGCGTCGCGAGGCGGCATCAGCGGGAGGGCGGGCCTGACCTCGCGGTCGCTGCGCAGCGGGCCGCAGCCGAACTCACCGCTCTGGCTCTGGGTGCGACGGCTCACGGATCTGGCAGCTTTGCTGGTGGCGACTGATCTCTTTTGACTCTGGGTTTGGCGGTTCACCGATCTGATAACTCGGCTGGTGGCGACTGATCTCTTCTGACTCTGGGCGCGACGGCTCACCGCGTCCGTGACGCGGACACGTATCTGCACTGGTCAGTCGGGCAGTGGGACCGATCGGTCGGCTCCCCGTGGCGTCACGGGCCGTCGAGGGGCAGGGTAGAGGCATGACTGGTAACAACACGTCCATCACCGTCACCCGCACTATCGATGCCGCAGCGAAGGACATCTTCGACCTGCTCAGCTTGCCGGCCAAGCACCCGAGCTTCGACGGTTCCGGCATGGTCGTCTCGAGCACGGACACCGAGCGGATCACCGCCAGCGGCGAGAAGTTTGTGATGAACATGCACGCTGAGGCCATGGGTGGCGACTACGTGATGCATAACCACGTGATCGCCTTCGACGAGAACAAGCTCATCGGCTGGGCCCCCGCTCAGGAGCAGAACAAGGACGAGCCCGCCGGGTGGACCTACGTCTACGCTCTCAACGCGACCGACGCCAACACCACCGAGGTCACCCTCACCTACGACTGGTCCAAGGTCACGGACGACAAGCTCATCTCCCTGTTCCCGGTCGTCTCCGCCGAGCAGCTCGAGGACTCCCTCAACCAGCTCGCCGCCGCGGTCTCCGGGGCCTGACAGCGCCGACGCCGCAAGCGTCCGCCGGAAGCGGGCAGCGTGGACCCGGGCGAGCTCGTCCTGTGCAGGCTCGTTCTGCCCGGGTCCCGACTGGCCCGCCGGCCGGAGTTCGATGTGCCCTGATCCTCGGAAGCCGAGCGGCGGCGATTCGTGCGCCGGGGTCGAACGTGACTGCGGGCACTGCAGGCGCCGTTCAGCGGCGGCGATTCGTGCGCCGGGATCGAGCGTGACTGTGGGCACTGCAGGCGCCGTTCAGTGGCGGCGATTCGTGCGCCGGGGTCGAGCGTGACTGCGGGCACTTTAGGGCGCCGGTCGCCGTCGGTGGCGCGCACCTGGGCCGATTGCTGTCGGCACCCGTTAGGCTCCGTTCATGGGTAGGGTCACTGAGAACCGACGTATCCGCACGGTGCGCGTTCGCGACGGCCGTCTGTTCGCGGGCCGCAAGGGCGATCACGTCGCTGTCGAGGAACCCCTGGACATCCGGTTGAACGGCCAACAGTTGTCGCTGACCATGCGCACCCCGGGCAACGACGTGGAGCTGATCCACGGCTTCCTCCACGGCGAAGGCATTATCCGCAGTCGGGAGGACATCGCCGAGGCTCGCTACTGCGACGGCGCGGTGGTGGATGAAGGCTCCGGCTACCCGCAGAACACGTACAACGTGATGGAGCTGACCACGTCCGGCCCGCTGCTGCAGCCGTTCATCACCAAGAACTTCACGACCACGAGTGCTTGCGGCGTCTGCGGCTCGGAGTCGATCAACGCGGTGCGCGCGAAGGGCCGTTTCGACCTGACCCAGACGTGGAAGATCGACCCGCGCACGGTGCTGGATGCCGCCCGCAGCCTCAACGACGAGCAGGCTGTGTTCGCCCGCACCGGTGGCGTGCACGCTGCCGCTCTCGTGCGCACCGACGGCACAGTGCTCGCCGTGCGCGAAGACGTGGGGCGCCACAATGCGGTGGACAAGGTGATCGGCTGGGCGCTGTTGGAAGACCTTCTACCTGTGTCTGATTGCTTCCTGCTGGTCTCCTCCCGCGCCAGCTTCGAGATCGCTCAGAAGGCATTCATGGCTGGGATTCCGCTGCTGGCCTGCGTTTCCGCCGCGAGCTCACTTGCGGTTGCGACAGCTGACGAGGTGGGCATGACCCTGATCGGCTTCGCCCGCGCCCTCGACGGTGGCGACGGCCGCATGAACGTGTACACGCACCCTGAGCGGATTGATCTGAGCGCCGCGGAGGGGTGAGCCCCAGGTGCTCACCCAAGATCGAGCAGATCGCGCAGCTCGCTGAAGGCCTCCGTGACGACGGTGTAGTGCGCCCACCGTCCGTGCTGCTCACGGCTGAGCAGACCCGCGTCGACCAGTCTCTTGGCGTGGTGGCTGATAGTGGGCTGACTGACGCCGAGCTCCGCGGTGAGATCGCAGGTGCAGGTCGGTTCGCAGTCACGGGACGCGATGTGGGATAGCAGACGCAGACGCGTTGGATCCGATAGAGCTCGCAGGCGCGCGGCGAGCCTCTTAGCCTCGGCGACATCG
Organism: Brachybacterium timonense; assembly: GCF_900258505.1. GTDB lineage: Bacteria > Actinomycetota > Actinomycetes > Actinomycetales > Dermabacteraceae > Brachybacterium > Brachybacterium timonense. The sequence continues at coordinate 23,671 of NZ_LT984895.1, read as the reverse complement.
AGCGGGGCGGTCATCAGAGAGCAGCAACCGGCGCTGTTACCCGGACCAGTAGTGCAGTGGTCATGGTTTTCTGGCTCAGGCTCCTCGCCGGCGGAGGGGTCGATCGCATCGGCGCACATGCGTACAGCATACATTGACGAGCATCGATGCGATTGAGTAGGGTCGTATAGACAGAAGTCGATACGTGTAGCAGGGAGCTATGACCACCACCGAATCGAACAGGCACACCTCTGTCGCTGCCGAGATGTCCTTCCTTGACCGCTGGCTGCCGGTCTGGATCCTGCTCGCCATGGCCGTCGGCCTTACGCTGGGCCGCTTCGTTCCAGGCCTGGATGATGCGCTCGACGCTGTCAAGGTCGGCGGGATCTCCGTGCCAATCGCTCTGGGTCTGCTCATCATGATGTACCCGGTGCTGGCCAAGGTCCGTTACGACGAAACCCGACGCATTGGCACCGACCGCACCCTCCTGGTCACCTCCCTCGTGCTGAACTGGATCATTGGCCCCGCCTTCATGTTCGCCCTGGCCTGGATCTTCTTGGCCGACCTGCCCGAATACCGCACCGGGCTGATCATCGTGGGGCTTGCACGCTGCATCGCGATGGTGTTGATCTGGAACGACCTCGCCTGCGGCGATAGGGAGGCCGCCGCTGTGCTCGTGGCCATCAACTCCGTCTTCCAGGTGCTGGCTTTCGGCGCCCTGGGATGGTTCTACCTGCAGATCCTGCCGTCTTGGCTCGGGCTCGAGACCACCTCTGCCGAGTTCTCCGTTGGCGCCATCGTGATCAGCGTCCTCGTGTTCCTCGGTATCCCGCTGGTAGCAGGGTTCCTCACACGGTTTCTCGGTGAGAAGGCCCGCGGCCGCCAGTGGTACGAAGAGCGCTTCCTGCCGCGCCTTAGCCCTTTCGCCCTGTACGGCCTGCTGTTCACCATCGTGCTCCTGTTCGCCCTCCAGGGCGATGCGATCACATCCAACCCTCTGGACGTCTCCCGAATTGCCGTGCCTTTGCTGGTCTACTTCGTCGTGATGTTCTTCGGTGCGCTGCTTCTCAGCCGTGCCGTCGGCCTGAACTATGCACGCTCTACTACGGTCGCGTTCACTGCCGCGGGTAACAACTTTGAGCTCGCCATCGCCGTGGCCATCGGCACCTTCGGCGTCACCTCCGGGCAGGCCTTGGCCGGCGTCGTCGGCCCCCTTATCGAGGTCCCCGTACTGGTGGCACTGGTCTACGCTTCAAAAGCCCTGGGGTACAGGCTGTTCGCAGGCGACCCAACCCTCCCGGACCGCTGACGTCCCCGGTTCGTGGCGGGCGTGGACGGATGCGACCGGCGACCCTCCCGGACCGCTGACGTCCCCGGAGTTGGAGACTCCTGTCTTCCAGCTCCGGTCTCTGTTCCCGCCTCCGGTCTCTGTTCCCGCCCCAGACCCGCCCGCGTTGCACCACGATCGGAGCACACCATGACTCAACGCCCCACCGTACTGTTCATCTGCGTCAAGAATGCAGGCAAATCCCAGATGGCTGAGGCGCTCCTGCGCCACTATGCCGGCGACACCGTGGAGGTGACCTCTGCTGGCACCAGGCCGGGCAGCGCCATTAATGCAACCTCTGCCGAGGCCATCGCCGAAATCGGGGCGGACATGTCCGCTGCCACCCCGCAGGTCCTCACCCCGGAGATGCTGCGCGCTGCTGATCGGGTGATCATCCTCGGCCGTGAGGCCGTTGTCGAACCGGTCAACGGCATGCACGCCACGATCGAGACCTGGGATATCGGCGAGCCCTCCGAGCGTGGCATTGAGGGCATGGAGCGGATGCGTGGTGTCCGCGACGACATCGACGCGCGCGTCCGGAACCTCTACCAGGAGCTTCGATCGGGGTCCACCGCCGGCTGATTGGGGGCTTTCGCTGGGGATCTACACTCGTCGGGTTCCCGAGTGTCGGGGAGGATTGCGCCTGATCCGACCAGCGCTCGGGTTTTCACAAGCAACACATGCCCGCCCCGGCGAGGGTGATCAGACGCGTGAGTTCGCCGTGGAGCAGGAAGAAACGAGTCTGCCACGCCCTGATCGATGCGGTCCTGCTTCGACCAGTTCTGCAGCGTATGTGGTGAGATCCTGTCGGGGTGCCACCCACAATGGTGCAGGCGACCCAGGCGGAGCACTGCTCGTTGCCGGCGCGTTCTTCCATGAGGTTCCGGGCTCGCGTCGAGAACACGGGGCAGTTACGAGGCGTGATCCGATCCACCGTGAAAAAGGAGTTCGGAACGATATCCAGAACGCATCACGATGGCGGTGGCGGCGGTCCTGGTGGTTACCGGGGTGCAGCGTCGGCGGCAGCCCGGAAACCGGGTCGCCGCCGACGCAACTTGAGGATCAGGCGAAGTTGTACTCCGTCACGATCGGTTCTCGGTTGCTGGCTTGGTCTTCAAACCACTGCTCCATGCAGATCCCGAGGTAAGAGCCGGAGATATTCACGGCATTTCCCACTCCTAGCTGCCCGAGCGCCCGCACCTGGTTGTAGGAGCGCTGTGAGGAGCGGCAATGGACGTACACGGGCCGGTCTGTCGGAATCTCCGACAGTCGATCACGGAACTGTGACAGTGGAATATTCACCGCAGTTCTGATGTGGCCAGCCGCGTACTCATCGGGCTCACGGGCGTCGATGATGAACGCACCAGACTCCACCAGCTCGCGCACCTTCGTCACGGGCACCTGTTCGAACTCTCCGTTGAGGATGTTCTGCCCCACGAGCGCCGCGTGGATCACGACGTCCTTCGCGGTGGAGTACAGCGGTGAGTAGGCCAACTCGGTGTCAGCGAGGTCCTCGAGCGTCCCATTCATGGTGATCAGCGTGGCGATGATGTCGATACGCTTATCAGCGGCGCCCTTGCCAACAGCCTGGGCACCCAGTACCCGTCCGGTCGGTTTCTCGAAGAGAAGCTTGAAGAACAGCGGCTTCGAATCCGGCATGATGCCCACCGAGTCGCCAGGGATCACGTAGACGAAGTCATAGTCGACCCCGGCTTCCTTCGCCTGCTTCTCGTTAAGGCCCGTGGACGCTGCGGTGTAGTCAAACACCTGGACGACGCTTGAGCCGATCACGCCACGGTTGCGAGTGGGGCGGCCGTAGATGTGGTCGGCTGCGGTGCGAGCTTGGCGCTGAGCCGGGCCAGCCATGGCAAGCAGGGACGGCTTGCCGGTGAGACGGTGGGTGACTTCAATGGCGTCTCCCACCGCGTAGATGTACGGGTCCGAGGTTCGGAAATTCTCATCGACCTTGATGCCGCCGGTGGTGCCGATCTCTAGTCCTGCGGCCTTTGCCAGGGCTGTCTCCGGACGCACGCCAACGCTCATCACGACGGCCTCGGCCTTCACGACCGTGCCGGATGCTAGTTCAACCTCATCGTTGCGTATCTCCACAAGTGAATCGCCCAGGTGCAGGTCGACGCCTTGATCAACCAGCTCCTTGTGAAGAATCGCGGCAAGTTCCGGATCCAGCGGGCTCAACACTTGCGGAAGAGCTTCGATGATGGTGACCTTGCGGCCGCCGTGCACGAGGTTTTCCGCGACCTCAAGGCCGACGAAGCCAGCGCCGACGACGACAACCTCCTTGGCATCTTTGGCCACGAGGTGGCGCTGCAGCGCGTCGATATCCACCACGTTGCGGATGGTGAAGACGTGGTTGGTGTCGATGCCGGGGATCTGTGGGCGGATCGCCGCAGCTCCCGGGGAGAGGGTCAGGGTGTCGTAGGCCTCCGTGGTCGCCTCACCGGTGGCGACGTCTTTGACGGTGATGGTCTTCTCCGCCGGGGAGATCGCGATGACCTCGTGCCCGGTACGGGCGGTGATCCGGTACTGGGCCCAGAACTGCTCGGGAGACATCAGCACCAACGTGTCGGCGTCAGCGATGGTGCCCGACAGGTGCCAGGGGAGGCAGCAGTTCGAGAATGAAACATGTGGACCCCGCTCGAACATGATGATCTCGGCCTGCTCGTCGAGTCGGCGCAGGCGGGCTGCGGTGGAGGCGCCGCCGGCTACACCGCCGATGATCAGGTGGCGTTTGGTGGTGGTCATGGGGATCAGTCCTTTCGTGCATCCGCTGGGGTCGGATCAGCGATCGGTGATGCGGTGCTCGGGCAGCTTGGTCGGGTTCAGGGCGATGTGACGGCTGGGCGGGATGATGTTGAGCTTCCCCTCGAAGATCTTCAGACCGGCGGTGGCACCGAGGACGAGGAAGACCCCGAACACCCAGCCGCTGAGGGAGCCGACGGACAGGCCGGAGAAGAGGGCGCCGATGTTGCAGCCGTCGGCCATGCGGGCACCGAAGCCCATCAGGGCACCGCCGCAGGCGTAGATGGTGACGTCCCGGGCGTTGAAGTCCCAGTCGAACTTGAAACGTCCGGCCAGCAGCAGGGCGTAGGCCGCACCGATCAGCAGAGCCAGGTTGCGGACGGTGCCGCCGTCGTTGAGCAGACCACCGTCGATCGCGGCGTTGGCCTTCTCCGCCCAGCCGGCGGAGAATTCGATGCCCAACAGACGCATGAGCGCGACGTCCCACGTGGTGAAGGCTGAGGTGACTCCCCAGGCCTTGTGGGTGGTGACCAGGATGAAGATCCACAAGAAGGCGAGCATCATCGCGGAGGTCATGAACGTCCAGCGGGTGCTGAACAGGTTGTGCCACAGGCGGTAGCTGAAGAAGCGGTCGGTGCGGCCATCGGTGTCACCGGGGATCGGCTGCAGCTCCTTGGGGGTCTCGACTCGCTCGACGGTGCCCTCACGCTTCCGCTTGCGCTCGTAGCCCCAGACCATCATGTAGATGATCCCGAAGCCAAGCAGGGTCGCGAGCATCGCCCCGGGGTAGCCGAACCAGTCCGGCAGGTACACGGTCCAGCCTTCGCCGAGAGCGTGCTCGATCGCCGAGCGGCCCATCTCGCCAGGGATTGAGAACAGCACGAAGGTCACCAGGGCGATGACCGCGCGGACGTAGCCCTCACCGGCGTCGGTGAGGCATCCGGAGGCGCAGGCGCCTGCCATGATCGCGCCCATGCCGAACAGGAACGCGCCGATCATCAGCGGGATGCCGATAGGGGCGATGTTTGCGTGGCCTATCAGCTCGCCGTCCTTGTCCATCGGGAGCAGGCCTGCGGTCTGTGCCCACTGCCAGGACAGGGTGAACAGCGTGGTCACGGTGAACATCGTGATGAGGGCGGTGGTGAGGCTGCCCTCGCCGATGATGTAGATGCGCTTGACGCCGCCGGCGAAGCCAAAGGCGCCACGCACCAGCACGTAGCCGAGGCAGAGTCCGGCGGCTCCGAACAGGGCGAACTTCACCGGCTTCTCGGCGAAGAGAGAGCCGATCAGAATGCCGACGACGAGGATGCCGAGTGCGATCAGCGGCTGGTGCTTCGGGAACGTGGAGGAGAGGCGTGTGATCAGTGCTTCGTCGCGTTCGATGGTGGGGAGACTCATCGTGGCCCTTTCGCGGAGAGCGTTCGTGAGGAGACGGGTCCCGGATCGCCTGGGCTGGGTGGTCCGCCGAGTCGACGGGCAGTCCTTCGACTGCTCCGTCGACTACGAACGATGTTAGAAATGGGAACGGGTGTCATACAGGACGACGGTCCCGGCGCCTCGGGTCGGACGAGCCGGAAGGTGGCTTACATGGGGCAGGCGGAGCGATCCGGAGCGTCATCGGGACCTCTGGCCGCGAAATCGTCCACACCGGCCGGTGATCTGTCCACGGGCTCCCGGCCTGCGCCGACGCAGGAACGGCCGTGTCGGACCGGTCCTCTGGTGCGGCGGATCGGGCTCCAGCTCGCCTCGGTGCTCGTCCTCCTCGCGCTCTGGGCTTTCGTCGCCGCGATGCGATGGGTGGATCCCCTGTATCTGCCCGGGCCGGGCGCCGTGTGGGACGCCTTCGTGCGCGCGAACTCCTGCTACCCGATCACTGAGGGCGCCGCCCGGAAGATCTGCGGCGAATCCAACTACTACCTGTGGGAGCACCTGGTGGTCTCCTTGCAGCGGATCGGTGTCGGCGTGGGCCTCGGTGCGCTCGCCGGAGTCGTGGTCGGTTACCTGATGGGCTCCTCACGGCTGCTGATGTTGTTGGTCAACCCGTATCTGAACTTCCTGCGGGCCCTGCCTCCACTGGGGTACATCGGTCTGTTGGTGGTGTGGGTCGGCATCGGCGAGTCCTCCAAGTACTGGCTGCTGTTCCTGGCCGCTTTCCCGCCCGTGGTCATCGCGACCATCCAGGGTGTCGCCTCGGTGCGCGAGGACCAGCTACTGGCCGCCTCCTCGCTCGGGGCCGGTCTGCGTGAGCGGGTGATGACGGTGATCCTGCCGTCGTCGCTGCCGTACGTCGTGCAGGGCATCCGCCTCGCCACCGGGTTCGCCTGGACCACAGTGGTCGCCGCTGAACTGAACAACGGCATCCCGGGCATCGGCGGCCTCGCCTTCCAGTCCGGTGTGCAGCTGCAGACGGCCCTGACGATCGCCTGCATCCTGGTGATCGGACTCGTGGCGGTCGCTCTGGACCAGGTGATCGTGTGGATCGGCCGGGCACTCGTGCCGTGGCAGGGCAAGGAGGTCTAATGAACGCATCGCACATCGCCCGCACGCTGGCGCCGAGTCCGCTGCGGCCACGCCCTTCACCGTTGCGCACGGGGCCGCTGAGTCTCGCGCCGCTGGCTGTGTTCCTGGTCGTGCTGCTCGCGCTGACCTCCTGCGTGCAGCCCGGCCGCACCGTCCATCCCGACTCCGACCCGGTGGTGGGGGCCGAGTGCCCTGTCGCTCCGGACCCGTCGATCACCACGCACGCCCGGATCGCCTGGCAGGGCATCGCTAACGGCGACCTGCTCGTGAAGGACCTGGGCCTGCTCGAGAAGTGCATGCCCAACGCCCAGATCGACTGGGTGCGCTTCAACGGCGGCAACGACGTGATCCAGGCCTTCGGCTCGGGCTCGATCGACATCGGCATCTACGGATCCTCCGCCGGGGTGAAGGCGATGAGCCCGCCCCTGGACCTGCCGATCTCGCTGGTGTGGGTGGCCGATGTGATCGGCTCGGCCGAGGCCCTGGTGGTCTTCGATGCGGAGATCGAGACCGTTGAGGACCTCAAGGGGAGGACGGTGGCCGTCACCTTCGGCGCCACCCCGCATTATGTGCTGCTGTCGATGCTGGCCGACGCCGGCATCGCCGATCAGGTCGAGGTCATCAACCTGGCCAACGACAAGATGCCGGCGGCCGCCCGCACCGGACAGATCGACGCTGCCTGGACCTGGGAACCGACGCTCACTGAGTTGGTCGAAACCGGCGGGCACGTCGTCGTCGACAGCGTCGAGGCCGCAGCGAAGGGTTACGTCACCTTCGACATGCAGACCGCGCGTGACGAGTTCCTCGCCGCAGAACCCGAGTTCATGGCGATGTGGACCCGCGTGCAGGGCCGTGCCGCCGAGATGATCGCCGAGGACCCGGCGACCGCCGCCGAGTCGATTGCGGCGCAGCTCGGTGTCCCGCCGGACGTGGCTGCCGCCCAGATGGAGGGTTACATCTACCTCAGCGCGCAGGAACTCTCCGGGTCTGAGTGGATGGATGTCGCGCAGGAGGGGACGAGCAGCGGAGCTGCCGAGTCCATCGCCTCGACGGCCGAGTTCCTCGCCGCGGTCCGCATGACCTCCGGCGCCCACGACCCCGGCCAGTACGACGGGATGATCTACCGCGACGGTTTGAGGGAGGCGTTGGGGTGAGCGGCGAGCAGAGGCGAGCGCACGACCCGGACGGTGCGGTGGGAACTGCCCGGCACAGCCCTGCGGACGAGGTGGACTCGGACGCTGTCAACGCGCCGACACTCGATCTGCACGGGGTGAACCACCGCTACCTCACCGATGCCGGAGCCTTCGTGCACGCCCTGGCCGACGTTGACCTCACTATTGAGCCGGGCTCCTTCGTCGCTGTTGTCGGCCCTTCGGGTTGCGGCAAGACCACGCTGCTGCGCCTGCTCGCCGGGTTCCTCACCCCGAGCGAGGGGAGCGTGAGCGTGGACGGCGAGGCCGTGGACGGTCCGGGGCCCGACCGCGGCGTCGTCTTCCAGCAACCCAACCTGTTCCCCTGGTGGACCGTGCGACAGAACGTGGAGGCTGGGCCCCGCTACCGGAAGGTGCCCGCCGCCGAGCGCCGACGAGTCTCCGACCACTACCTGGAGATGGTGGGTCTGGCCGACTTCGCCGACGCCCGCCCGTACGAACTGTCCGGCGGTATGAAACAGCGTTGCCAGATCGCCCGCGTGCTCGCCAACGACTCCTGTGTAGTGCTCATGGACGAGCCGTTCGGGGCTCTGGACTCCTTGACGCGTCGGCGCCTGCAGGGCGATTTGCTGGAGCTCCACCATCGGCGGCAGGACACCGTCCTGTTCATCACCCACAGCGTGGAGGAGGCCGTCTACCTGGGGGACCGTGTGCTGGTCATGTCACCCCGCCCGGGACGCATCGTGCACGACGAGCGGCTGCCGGAGTACTCCGGGGTCGGCGAGGAGAGGATCCATGTGGTGCGCACCGACCACGAGTTCGCCGAGACCGTTCGACGGATCACCGAGATCATCGAGGGCGAGGAGCTGGGTTAGGTCGGCAGGCTGGGCGCGGTGACCGGGCTGGGCGCTTAAGGCGGGCTGAAACAGCCGGGGCATGTATATCTGTGGCGGTATGCGTGGGGCCGCGGCACTATTGGCACAGCTCCATGAATACGTCCCTGGAATGACAGGTTGGCAGGGTGGAGGAGCGGCAATGGCGGCTGGCGCTGCGGCTGTGGCGAGGGTGACTGTGTGAGTGGCAGCAGCCGGTGACTGTGACGGAAGTGGCGTCGCCTGCGGGCGGTGAGTGTCGGGTGCCGGGCGCCGACGGGTTAGTCCAGGGCGAGCAGGGCTGTGGCTGTCGCTTCGTCGATCACGACGTCGGTCGCCGCCCGCGCCTGCAGCGCCGCATGCACCGGTGCGGCCTTCCGCGCCCCCGACGCCACCAGCACCCGACGGGGAATGCGCGCGAGCCGGTTGGGATCCACGCCTGAGCTGCGTCGGTTGATCGGGAGGTCACGCCAGCTGCCGTCAGCGCGCAGAAAGACGGTGCACACATCGGCCACGGCCCCGTCGGTGTGTAGCGCATCGAGGTCAGCGGGGGAGAGGTAGCCGGAGGCATGCACGTGACTTGGCACCTCTGCGTCGAAGGCCCCCACGCTGAACACCGCGAGCGAACAGGCTGCCTGGTGGTCCAGGACGCGCTGCACCGAGCGTTCTTGCCACAGCGCCTCCCGCGTCGAGGCATGGTCGAAGAAGGCCGGCACTGGGAAGTGGATGACCTGTGCCTGCCATTTCGTACCGAGCAGCCCGATCACTGATGTCACGTGGTCCATACCGGAGCTTTGCGTGTTCACCGCTCCGTTGAGCTGCACGACCTTCAGCCCCCGCACTGGTCGTGCCCGCAGCTCGTCGGCGAGGGCCGACAGGGTGGTGCCCCAGGCGATGCCGACTGTCATCTCCGGTTGGACCAGGGCATCGACAGCCTCTGCCGCTTCGGCCGCGACGCGGTGCAGCCGAGTCTGCTGTGAGTCGTCGGGGCGAGCCGGCACCACCCGGGTGCGGACCCCGTACCGCTTCTGGACGGCGCCGCGCAGATCGGCGACGCGGCTCGCATCCGGCGGCCGCAATGAGATGCGGACCAGTCCGGCATCGCGTGCATCGCGCAGCAGTCGGGAGACAGTCGAGCGAGACACGTTCAGCTGGGTGGCGATGTCCTCCATCGTCCGGTGGCCGTCGTAGTACATCCGTGCAGCTTCGTAGGCCGTATCGAGGCGCGTGCGCTGGGGCATTCGTTCAGTGTTGCACGAATGTGCAGTCTTCTTGCCGGATGGCAGCCACCTGTTCACGATGGGACCAACGTCCCGGACCCGCCGGGACACCCCGCCGACGGGGCAGCCCCGCAGATCACCACAGATCTGCCGCCGGGCTCGTCGACGGTGACGGGAAACTGAGCCGAAGGAGCCCGCTGTGCCCACCCCCGCCGCGACCCCGCTCTGTCTGGACCAGCGCAACCGCGACCTGGATCGCCTGGCCGCCACCAGCGCAGACGATCCGCTCGACGTGCTGGTCGTCGGCGGCGGAGCAAACGGCACCGGTGCAGCCTTTGACGCTGCCACCCGCGGCCTCAGCGTCGGCCTCGTTGACGCGCAGGACTGGGCCTCCGGAACCTCCTCGCATTCCTCGCACCTCATGCATGGCGGCCTGCGCTACCTGCAGATGCTCGACTTCACGCTGGTCGCGGAGGCCCTGCGCGAGCGCGACCTGTACCTCACACACACCGCTCCGCACCTGGTGAAGCCGATCCGTTTCGTCTTCCCCTTCTTCACAAAGGTCATCGACCGCGGGTTCATCGGCTCGGGCGTCGCCCTCTACGACGCGATGGCATCCGTCGGCCGCAAACGCGCCGTCCCCTTCCACCGGCACCTCAGCCGCACGCGGATGCTCAAGCGCTTCCCGGCGCTGGATGGGGAGAAGATCGTCGGCGCCCTCGAGTACTGGGATGCCGAGTTCGACGACGCCCGCTTCGCCATGATGCTCGTGCGCTCCGCCGTCCAGCACGGCGCCGCAGCCTGCACCTACACCCGCGTCATCGACTACCTTAAAGAGGGCGGGCGCGTGGTGGGCGCCCGCGTGCGCGATGAGCTGACCGGCCGAGAGATCGACGTCCACGCCCGCACCACCATCCTGGCCGGCGGCGTCTGGACCCAGGAACAGCAGGAGCTCGCCGACGCCCCCACCGGCCTGGAGGTGCTCGCCTCCAAGGGCATCCACATCGTGGTGGAGAAGGACAAGATCCCGGCCGACGCCGACACCGGTGTGATCACTCAGACCGAGAAGTCTGTCCTGTTCCTCATCCCCTGGGACGAGTACTGGATCATCGGGACCACCGACACCCCATGGACGCAGAACGTCGCCCATCCGGCCACCACCAGCGACGACATCGACTATGTGCTCGAGCACGCCAATGCCGTGCTCGCATCCGACCTCACCCGCGAGGACGTGATCGGAACCTATGTGGGTCTGCGCCCGCTGCTGCAGCCCGTGAAGAAGGGCTCCGGTGCCTCCACCAAGGTCTCGCGCGAGCACACAGTCATGGAGGTCGAGCCCGGCCTGACTGCGATCGCGGGTGGCAAGTGGACCACGTACCGGGTGATGGCTGAGGATGTGGTCGATCATGCGATCCGCGACCTGTTCCCGGGACGCCCCAGCCTGACCGCGTCGATCCCCGTGATCGGTGGCCAGGGCTACGAAGGCATCGTTCGGGAGAAGCACCAGATCGCCGCCCGCTACGGCTTCGACGATATGCGCATCGACCGGATGCTGTTCCGCTACGGCACCCTGCTGCATGAGGTGCTTGCCCTTATCGACGAGGACGCCTCGTTCGCGACCCCGCTCGAGCATGCGCCGCGGTACCTGCGTGCGGAGATCCTGTATGCCGCGCGCGCTGAAGGCGTGGTGCATCTGCGGGACGTGGTCGAGCGCCGTACCCGCCTCGAGTACGAGGTCCGTGACCGTGGCGCGGCTGCTGCTGAGGAGATCGCGAGCATCGTCGGCCCCGAACTGGGCTGGGACGAGGACCGCACCCGAGCAGAGGTCCAGGCGGTGAAGGCGATCATCGATGCCCGGCTCGAAGGCGAGAGCGTGACGAGCGACGTCGAGGCAGCGCGGCTTATCGGGGAGGCCCAAGCGGCCCGCCCCACCGGGGACTGATCGCCCGTGACTGCCCCGGACCGTGGCCCGTTGGGCTCGCGCGCCGAATCTCGTGACCCCGGGTGCCCCGTAGTTCTCGTGACTCAGGGTGCCCCATGGTCCGATCCCTTTTCGGCCCACCGTTCGCCACGTCCTGTGACGACGTGCTCCCGTCGACCGTCCCTGCGTCACATCCCGTGACGCCGGCCGACTCATAGCCCGGCCCCGACACCCGGCGCGGGCCACACCCCACCCATCTCAATGAGGAGAACAATGCTCGCCACGATTTTCCTGCATGAAACCGTGGGCACAGCGATCCTGCTGCTGTTCGGCGTCGGTGTTGTCGCCAACAACATCCTGACCTCCACCAAGGGGAAGGGAGGCGGCTGGCTGATGGTCAACGTCGGCTGGGCTCTGGGCGTCTTCTGCGGCGTCTACGTGGCCTTCGGCACCGGAGCTCACCTGAACCCGGCGGTCACCCTGGGGCTGCTCGCCAACGGCTCCCCCATGTTCGCCGGTAACGAGGCGGCCGGTCTACCGGAGATCCCGGCCACCTTCGCGACCGTTACCACCTATCTGATTGCCCAGGTCATCGGCGGTTTTATCGGTGCGGCGCTCGCGTGGATGGCGTACTACAGGCACTATGACGCCGAAACGAATCCGGCGCTGATCCTGGGCACGTTCTCCACCGGCCCAGAGATCCGCTCCTACGGCTGGAACCTCATCACCGAGATCATCGCGACCTTCGCGCTCGTCTTCGTGATCATCATGTTTGGCCACACCCCCACCGAGATGGGTCCGCTCCCCGTTGCACTGCTGGTGCTGGCGATCGGCGCCTCCCTGGGCGGACCCACCGGGTATGCCATCAACCCCGCCCGCGATCTGGGTCCGCGCCTGTTCCACGCGGTCGCTCCGATCCGCAATAAGGGCGGCTCGGACTGGGGCTACGCTTGGGTGCCTGTCGCCGGCCCGATCATTGGCGGCGTGCTCGGCGGCCTCGTGGCCCTCGCCTTCTGACCCAACCCCTGCGCGGCACGGCCGATACACGATCCCGGCCGCACCCCAGCACCATTGGCTTCCCGCCCATTGACCCGTCGGCCCCACCACTGGCGCCGACCCGCGTGTCCACAACACACCGACAACCACATCACCACGAAGGAGTACTGATGTCCGAGCAGATGTACGTCATGGCCATCGACCAGGGGACCACGTCCACGCGTGCGATCATCTTCGACCACGACGGTCAGATCGTCTCCAACGGCCAGCGCGAGCACGAGCAGATCTTCCCGCGCTCCGGCTGGGTCGAGCACGACCCCCAGGAGATCTGGGCCAACGTCCGCAAGGTCGTCGGCGAGGCCCTCGTCGAAGCGGAGATCAACCGCCACCAGCTCGCCGCCGTCGGCATCACCAACCAGCGTGAGACCGCCGTGGTCTGGGACAAGACCACCGGTGAACCCGTCTACAACGCGATCGTCTGGCAGGACACCCGCACCCAGAAAATCTGCGACCGTCTCGCCGGTGACGAGGGGGCCGATAAGTACAAGGAGCGCGTGGGACTGCCTCTGGCCACCTATTTCGCCGGTCCCAAGGTCGCCTGGATCCTCGAGAACGTCGACGGCGCCAAGGAGAAGGCCGAGGCCGGTGACCTGCTCATGGGCACCATCGACACCTGGCTGCTGTGGAACATGACCGGCGGCACGAACGGCGGGATCCACGTCACCGACGTCACCAACGCCTCGCGCACCATGCTGATGAACATCGACACCCTCGACTGGAACGAGGAGATCGCCGCCGACATGGGCATCCCGATGTCGATGCTCCCGGAGATCAGGTCCTCCTCCGAGGTGTACGGCAAGGGCCGCAGGCAGGGCCTGCTCATCGACACTCCGATCGCCGGCATCCTGGGCGACCAGCAGGCCGCCACCTTCGGCCAGGCCTGCTTCGAGGTGGGCCAGGCCAAGAACACCTACGGCACCGGCAACTTCATGCTCATCAACACCGGTGAGGACCTGATCCGTTCCGAGAACGGTCTGCTGACCACCGTCGCCTACAAGATCGGCGACAACAAGCCGGTGTACGCGCTGGAGGGCTCCATCGCCGTGACCGGCTCCCTCGTGCAGTGGGTACGCGACAACCTGGGCCTGATCAGCAGCGCCCCCGAGATCGAGGACCTCGCCTCCCAGGTCGACGACAACGGCGGCGCCTACATCGTCCCGGCGTTCTCCGGCCTGTTCGCCCCGCACTGGGAGTCCGACGCCCGCGGTGTCTTCGTGGGCCTGACCCGCTACATCAACAAGAACCACATCGCCCGCGCGGCTCTGGAGGCCACCGCCTTCCAGTCCCGTGAGGTGCTCGACGCGATGGAGGCCGACGCTGAGAAGGCCGGTGTCGAGCTGTCCGAGCTGAAGGTGGACGGCGGCATGGTCGCCAACGAGCTGCTCATGCAGTTCCAGGCCGACATCCTCGGCGTTCCCGTGATCCGCCCGAAGGTCATCGAGACCACCGCGCTCGGCGCCGCCTACGCGGCGGGCATCGCCGTCGGCTTCTGGAACGGTGAGCAGGACGTCATCGACAACTGGGCAGAGGACAAGCGCTGGGAGCCCACGATGGATGAGGAGACCCGCGAGCGCTACATTCGTCTGTGGGTGAAGGCAGTCGAGCGCACCCGCGGCTGGATGGATGAGGACGTGGACGCGCTGTACGGCTGAGCCCATTCCGGTCTGAGCAGGACCGCCCCGGCCCTCGCCCCGGCCCTGGCCCTTGAGTGGGTTCGGGCCGGGCGGCTGCGGCTCAGCGGGCGCCGGCCTCCGCTACCAGCGTGCGCAGCGTCTCCGCCTCCCGGGGCAGCAGCCGTGGAGCATCATCCGGCACGAATTCGAGCAGAGCGTCATGGTCTGTCTCGTCCGCGGCGAGCACCGCGAACACCTCGTGCCACAGGTCTGAGCGTTGGGCGAGCGGAATCCGTTCATCCCACGGCCACCACGAGAACACGTGCACGGTGGAGACCTGCGGCAGCAGCTGGCGCAGGTCGGCCACCGCCTCTGCGGTGCCCTGGCCCAGGTTCGGCTGCCAGTAGGTGCGCAGCGACGGATGGTCGGTCTCGTGCAGAAGACGCAGCGAGGAGCCCAGATCGTCGGTGAGCGTTCCGCGATGGTGTTCCAGTCCGATCTCGATGCCGTCGGCCGCTGCGCGCTCGCACAGTGCTCGCAGACGGGAGGTGAGAACGCTCCGTGCCTGCTCGTCGACCTCGGCGGAGCCGGAGTCCCCCGCCCAGATCCGCACCCGCGGCG
Source organism: Brachybacterium timonense (assembly GCF_900258505.1). Classification (GTDB taxonomy): domain Bacteria; phylum Actinomycetota; class Actinomycetes; order Actinomycetales; family Dermabacteraceae; genus Brachybacterium; species Brachybacterium timonense. The sequence goes on along the minus strand of NZ_LT984895.1, from coordinate 8,631 downwards.
CACCGAGCGCGCTGGCCGAAGCCAGCACCGCCTCGACCTCGGCGTCATGCTCGTCCTCGGGACCTGTCAGGCGTAGATATGAGCCGTACGAGAGGACCTCGAGCCCGGCCTGCTGCGTGAGCGCGCGGACCCGTTGGGCAGTTTGCGTGTCACCGGCTGGCACATGGACGTCCCCGCCCCACTCGATCCCGGTGAGGCCCGCATCGGCGGTCAGAGCGATCACCTCCTCGACGGGCAGGGCGCGGAAGGTCACTGAGCACAGTCCGGGTCGGATCATGGCGTCTCCTCGAGTAACGGTGAGCAGTGGCAGTTCAGGGCACGAGGGCCGCGACGGGAGGATCGCCGAGGAATCGCTCAGGTCCAGCAGGCCCACAGGGCCGTACGTGACCAGGAGAAGGGCGAGCTCGGCGGGCTTCGCCTCGCGCTGTGCGGCTTCACCCCGCACGCGATGTTCGCCGTGGTCACGACCTCGCGCATGGCGCGTCATCGCCGATGCGGCGGGCCGCATCGCCCTCCGCGAGGTCGGCGTTCGGATCGATCACGGGCATGCTTCCATCGTAGGCGCCTGACCGGTGCGGACTTCGGACGCGGCAGAGCCGGTCCATCGTATGCCAGCGTGCAGGGCTCGACGGTTCGGCCGTGCCGCGCCCTGGCGGTGCCGCCATCACAACACGCCATCGGTCGGCCCATTAGCGTGGAGCACGGCATCGCGTAGGCGGTGCAGGAGACCGATTTGGAGGACCGTGTGATCGTTTCCGGCGCCCACCGCTCTCGGGCAGAGCCCTGCCGAGCACACCCCATCCCTGATCTTCCGCCTGCCGACCGCGAGCTCTCCCCGCACACCGGTCTGGGCCGGCCTCATTGGGAGCGTGTCGCTGACCACCTGCTGGTCTCACTGCGCCCGTTGGCGAGCGAGAACTGCGCGCGCATCACGCCTCCGGGGCCCGTGAGCAGCAGCGGTGTGGAATCTGACGGCCTGGAGGGCTTCGCCCGCACCTTCCTGCTCGCCGCATTCCGTGTCGCCGGGGCACAGGGCGAGGACCCGCATGGTCACCTCGAGCTTTACCGGCGTGGCCTCGAAGCCGGCGTCGACCCGGAGGCGCCGGACCGATGGGTGCGGCCCAGCACGCATGGCCAGGCGAAGGTCGAGGCCGCCTCGATCGCGATCGCGCTGGATCTGACCCGAGCCCAGACGTGGGACCTGCTCCCGCCAAGCACACGCGACCGACTGATCGACTGGTTCGCCGAGGTGATCGGCAGCGGCTATCCGCCCAACAACTGGGCTTGGTTCCGGATCGTTACGATCACGTTCTTGCGTTCGGTCGATCACCGCTTCCGCACCGGTGAGCTGGCCGCGGCGGCATCGGCCGATCTGCGCGATGCGCTTGCTCTGCACGAGTCCTTCGCACGTGACGGCGGCTGGTTCTCCGACGGAGCGAAACGTTCCTTCGACCACTACGGCACCTGGGCGTTCGCTCTCTACCCGACGATCTGGACCCGCATGCGGGGTTTCCCCGGACTGCTCGAGGACGGTGTCGTGACCGCCGAGGACGTGCAGCGCTCCCGCGAGCGTCTGGCAGGGTTCACCGCGGATGCCGTCGGGCTCGTGGGGGCCGACGGGGGTCCGCTGATGCAGGGCCGCAGCCTGATCTACCGGATGGCCACTGCCACACCGTTCGGCACCGCCGCGCTCGCCGAGGTCCAGCAGGTTGCCCTGACCGAGGATCGCGCTCGACTGCGCCCAGGCGTGCTGCGGCGCGCCGCGTCCAGCCAGCTGGCCCATTTCATGGAGCATGGCGTGCCCGATGCCGACGGTCTGCTGTCCGTGGGGTGGTTCCACGAGTTCGCGCCGATGGCCCAGACATACTCGGGATCAGCCTCGCCCTACTGGGCCTCAAAAGCCTTCGTCTCACTGCTCCTGCCGGCCGATCACTCCTTCTGGACCGCCACGGAGGAGCCGTTGCCGATCGAGGACCCTTCGGCTCCGCGGGTCGAGGCGCTGCCCGCCCCGGGATGGATCGTCTCGCGCACCCCGGATGACGGGATCGTGCGGGTGCTGAACCACGGGACCGACAACGGTCGTGCGGGCCTGGAGAGCATGGATTCCCCGGCGTACGCCCGGACCGGATACTCCACCGCGACCTGCCCTCCCCTGGCAGGGGCCGCACTTCACCCACCGCATGACCGGATCGTCGCCGAGGTGCATCCCGAGCACGGACCCTCCCATCGCGCCGGATTCACCTCTCTGCGCGTGGATGTGCATCGATCCGGTGCCTCCGATCGGACGGCACGGGTCGGCGTCGGCATCACCCGTCAGCACTGCCATTGGGTGGATCCGGACCTGGACGGCCACGACCACGGCGCCGGCTTCACCGGGACAGTGCAGGGCGGGGCGACGTTGATCGTCGCCGAACTGGTGCGTGACGGTCAGGAGATCAGCGTGGTCCATGCGCCGGAGGGCACCGAGCACCCGGTGATGCTGGCCGGGTGGCCTGTGACGGGGTCTGAGGATGCAGCCGTGGCTCTGGACGACGATGCGGCCGACGGCGCCGAGGCGAGCCCTGGTGCGGTGGTCGTCGGCGGGGCGATCTGCAGCGCGATCACGCCGGTGCTCGGTGAACTCGTCCCGACCATCCACCGGGAGGAGGGGACCTCCCCACTGGGCCCGATCGTGACGATTCCCCAGCTGCGCAGCGATCCCCTTCCCGCCGGTGCTGTGATCGCCGCCCGCACGGTTCTGGCCGGTTCAGCGCGCTGCGACCGAGCCCCGTCACCCGTGCAGGCGCCGACACCGGATGTGCGAGATCTCGGAGGAGGCCTCGTGAGCGTGCGCTGGGCAGATGGCACCTGCCTGGATCTCGCGCTCGGACAGGCGCCAGAGGCCTGACGGTGCTCAGGCGGTGATGTGGAACGTGGCGGGGTCCACCGGTGCCAGCGGCGGCAGACCCTGCACCCACCGCTCCGCCTCCACCACCGCGGCCGTCGCCATTCGATGCAGCTCGTTGCCGAGCGATCCGGCGATGTGCGGGGTGAGGATCACGTTCGGGGCGTCCCACAGCGGGTCGTCGGGGCCGAGGTTCTCATTGACATCGAGCACCGCGTCCAGCCGTCCGGCCAGCACCTCCGCACGCAGCGCATCGTGGTCGACCAGCGCGGGGCGTGCCGTGTTGATGAGCGTGGCCCCATCCCGCATCCGCGCCAGCAGGTCGGCGGAGACCAAGCCTCGTGTGGACGGCAGGTCCGGGGCGTGGACGCTGATCACGTCGCAGCGGTCGAACAGCTCGGGCAGCTCGACCTTCTGCGCCCCGAGCGCCTCGATGTCCTCGGCACTCGCATAGGGGTCGCTGATCAGCACGCCGAGATCCAGGGGGCGCAGCAGCTCGGCGACCCGTCGGCCGATCCGGGAGGCGCCGATCAGGCCGATCGTCGCGCCGTGGTTCCCGTCGCGGGCCGGGTCCCAGGAGCGGTCCTGGCCACGGGAGGTGCGCAGTCGCTCCTCCCGGCGCCGCGCGCTCTTGCGGGCCAGGATGATCTGCGCGAGCGTGTATTCGGCGACGGGCACCGCGTTCTCGCCGGCCGCCGAGGTGACCAGCAGGTCCCGGTCGGTGATGGCCTCGGCGGGGATGAGGCCGCGCACCGAGCCGGCCGTGTGCACAACAGCTCGCAGGGCAGGCATCCGACGCAGAACATCCCCGGTCAGAGGCGGCGCGCCCCATCCGGTGACGATCACGGCGGTGCGGGCGAGCTCCTCGTCCGCGAGGGCGGACCAGTCCTGCACGACGGACGTTGCATCAAGGTCGAGCACAGCCGTCAGCCGGTCCCTCAGCTCAGGGGTGAACAGCTGGGCAGGCAGTGTCGGGGACATGGCGAGCAGCGCATGGGGTCTGGTCATGAGGCGGACTCCTGTCGTTCCGCTGATCGTCGCACACCCTCCATCATCAGCAGGCGGACCAGAGGGCGGCTGATGGTGGTGGCGGAGACGCTGGTCAGTCGCGTGCCCGGATCTCCAGTATCCGGTCGATCCGCCCGTGCACCCGGACAATCGCTCGGGCGTCGGCCCGGGGATCGGTCCCGTCGTCGGCCGGGGATCGGTCCCGTCGTCGGCCGGGGATCGGTCCCGTCGTCGGCCGCCCCCGTCGAGTTCGTGGATACGTTGCGTTTTCGCACGATTTCCACGAACTCGATGACAGGGGCCCGGGCCTCGGTGGTGAACCTGAGCCCCCTCGCGCGACTCGTCGGCCCGGCATTGGGCGTGACCGGTCACGCCCGACGGACTGGTCGCGCCCGACGGGCTGGTCGCGCCCGACGGACTGGTCACGCCCGACGGACTGGTCACGCCCGACGGGCTGGTCGCGCCCGACGGACTGGTCACGCCCGACGGACTGGTCACGCCCGACGGACTGGTCGCGCCCGACGGGTCGGTCGTGCGCGACGGCCCGGCAGCAGGTGGACGTCGCCGCAACCCGCGCCACAATGGGGGTATGCCACACCTGCTGCCGGAGCCGGCTTACTTCGCGTCGCTGCCCAAGGCGATCATGTCCGGGGCGGTGATCCTGCGCGATGAGCACGGACGCCTGCTCGTGGAGCAGCCGAACTACAAGGACCACCTGCTGCTGCCGGGCGGCAGCGTGGACCCCGGCGAGGATCCCCGCGAATGCGCCCGACGCGAGGTGTGGGAGGAGCTGGGGCTCGACGTCGAGATCGGCCACCTGCTGGCGGTCACCTGGGCGCCGGCGCGTGCCGCGAGCAATGCACCGATGGGCGCGCACTTCCTGTTCGACGCCGGCGTGATCCCTGCGGCGCAGCTGGAGCAGCAGATCGTGCTGCAGCATGAGGAGCTCGACGCCTGGGAGCTGATCGAAGAGAGCGACCTGGATCGGCTGGGTCGGTGGGGCGCTGCACGCGCCCGGCATGGTCTCGCGGTGTTGCGCGGAGAGGCACTCCCGGATCTGGTGACTCGGCCCTGACTCGAAGCCGCCGGGGTCTCAGCCGGCCGCCCCGGCACGAGCCCGGCTCGATGTCAGCCGCTCCGATGCGAGCCCGGCTCGATGCGGATCAGGGCATCCGCCCGCTGTCGAGGTCGAAGCGCAAACGTTGCCCCGGGGCAGCCTGCGCGAGGAGATCCAGGCCGCGTCGGGTCACCACCGCCACCACGGGGTAACCGCCGGTGGCGGGATGGTCCGGACCGAACACCACTGGCAGGCCCGACGGCGGCACCTGGATTGCGCCGGGCACCATCGGTTCGCTGGGCAGGTCACCGCTCGTGGCCGACGGCAGCGGCGCGCCCTCGAGCCGCACACCGACCCGGTCCGAGTCCGACCTGACCTGCCACGTGGTTGCGCACAGCGCCGCGAACGCACCCTCGCCGAGCACGGCCTGGTGCGGGCCGGGCAGCACCGGGATCCGCACAGGCTCCTCACCATGCAGCAACGGTTGCGGGAGGTCACTGCTGGCGTGCATATCCGCGACGGGCCCGAGTGGTTCCGCGCCACCGACCGCGATCTGCTGACCAGCGGTGAGCGGATCTGGGCCCAGGCTCGAGAGCACATCACGTGAGCGCGAGCCGAGCACGAGCGGAGCTTGCACCCCGCCGCGTAGTGAGAGGACGATCCGCACGCCGGCGGTGGCCGCGCCGATCTGCAGCACATCGTCCGCGTCCAGGGCGATCGGACCCAGATTGCGGGCATCCTCAACGTCAATCCCCGCCGGGGCGTCCGAGAAATCGGCGCCGTCACGACCGACCCTGCGGCGCACAGTCACGGGGGTGATCGCACCATCGACGGCAAGGATCGTCGGAGCAAGGGCGCGCACCGAGAAGGGACCGAGCAGGATCTCCAGGCCGGCGCTGCTCGGCGGGTTGCCCACGGCTCGGTTCGCCCGACGCAGCGCGGCACGGTCGAATGCACCGGAGGTGCTCACACCAATGCGGGCCTGGCCGGGCCGGCCGGCGTCCTGCACGAGGGCGAGCGGTCCGGGGGTGATCACCTCAAGCACGGGTGGGTGGGACGGAGCGGACGTCGAGGTACGCGTGGCTGCGCGGGCGTGCACCAGGGCGCGGCGGGGCCGGAACCGCACTGTCGTGCCGGGGGAGAGCAGGGCGGCCGGAGTGCGCTCGGCATCGAACAGCAGCGCATCGGTGCGGCCGATCAGCTGCCAGCCGCCGGGCGACTCACGCGGATACACCCCGCAGTACGCAGCGGCGAGGCCGACGGCCCCGGCGGGCACCCGGGTGCGCGGCTGTTCACGTCGCGGCACCCGCCACGGCGGCCCCGCGGTGGCGGCAGCGGTGCTGTCACGCGCCGTGGCGAGTTCTCCGCCTGTGCCGTCACCGCCTGCAGTAGCCGTGGGCGTGAACCGTCCAGCGTGCTGCAGATCCTCGCTGGCTCGCCCTGTGCCGTCGTCGCTTGCAGCGGCGCGCTCGCCGTTGGCCACCGGCAGGAGATAGGCGAAGCCGGGCGCGAAACCAGCGAAAGCGGCCCGCCACAGCGTTGAGCTGTGCTGCGCGATGAGTGCCTCGATGCTCAGGCCCAGCAGGGCGGCGACATCCGCCAGATCCTCGCCGTCGTACACCGCATCCAGCACGACGTTGCGGCTCTGCTGCGGGGCTGACGTGGAGGAGGGCACGTGCTCGAGCAAGGCGGTGAGCACGGGCAGATCCAGTGGATCCGCTGCGGTGAGAAGCAGTGACCGCTCCGCGGGCACGGCCTCCACGAGCGCTCCCGGAGGGGCGACCTGCTCGATCGCGCGGGCAGCTGCGAGCACTGTCGCGGTGTTGGGGTACGTGGCGAGCAGCGCGCTGTGGCCCATCGGGTGCACCCGCAGCGGGCCCTGCAGGTGCGGCCTGGAGCTGCTGGTGTGCGTGGCCGGACTGTGCGGGGTGGTGGGGCTGTGTGGGGCGGCGGGGCTGCGCGGTTCTTCACTGCCCCGCGTGGCTGCTGAGCGGGGGTGCGACGGGCCGGCGCTCCGTCCCGTTGAGCCGGCGCTGCCCTGCGGCGTGGTCATCGCGCAGGCCGGACGGTGACGCCGGAGGCTTCCAGGTCTGCTCGCACCGCCCGTGCAAGGGCCACCGCCCCGGGGGTGTCACCGTGCAGGCAGATCGTGTCGCAGGGGAGCGTGAGCACAGTCCCGTCGGCCGCCGTCACGGAGTGATCCAGGGCGAGGGAGCGCGCTTGGGCGGTGACGGCGTGCGGGTCGGTGAGGACGGCGCCTGATTCGCTGCGGGGCATGAGCGTGGCGTCGGGCCGGTATGCGCGGTCGGCGAATGCTTCCCGCACCACGGGGATGCCGACGTGTTCGGCGAGCCGTGCGGCTTCGGAGCTGGGGGCGGCCACCAGTGCGAGGTCATCGTCGAGCTCCTGCAGCGCCGTGACGACCGCTTCGGCCTGCGCGGTGTGGTGGGCGATCGCGTTGTACAGCGCGCCGTGTGGTTTTACGCCGACCACGCGTGTGCCGACCACGCGGGCGATCGCCTGCAGAGCGCCGGTCTGCGCGATCACCTGATCTGTGAGCTCGGTGGGGGCGATATCCAGGAATCGTCGGCCGAAGCCAGCGACGTCCGGGTATGCAACGTGAGCCGTGATTGCGGCGTCGTGGGCGAGCGCACCCTGGACGGCGTGACGCATGGTCGAGGGGTCTCCGGCGTGGCCGCCGCAGGCGATGTTCGCGGTGGTGACCACCCCGAGCATGGCGGCATCGTCGCCGACGCGACGGATCGAGTCACCTTCCCCAAGGTCCGCATTCAGATCGATCACCTGCATGCCGCCATCGTAGGTGTGCCCAGGCGCGGCCGTCGGGCCCTCAGGGGGCCAGGGCGCCGGCGCGGTGCGACGTGTGAGGTCGTGTCTGGTGCGTGGGGGTGGTTTAGATGGTGCGGTGTGTGACGTTGGGGTCGGTGGGGCCTTCGTTCTCGGGTGTGCGTGCAGGGATGTCGGGGGTGTGCTTGCCGTCGCCGTCGCCGTCGCCGTCGGTGGGGGTGGTGGGTGTGTGGGGGTTGGTCAGGCGGCTGGTGAGGCTTGCGGAGTAGAGGGCGACGGGGTCGCTGGTGATGGTGATGGTGCCGTCGATGTCTTGCCAGGGCCCGCCGTCAACGGAGAACTGGCCAGCGAACGTGGTGGTCAGCGTGATGTCGTACCAGCCCTCGTACCGGTAGGTGGAGGTGACCTCCTCGGACGGGAACGGCTTACCCGGTTTGGTGGTGGTGATGGTGTTCCCATCCCCGAGGTCCCAGTGGTATTCGATGGGGATCGCCCGGATCTGCACCGGCGTACCCAGCAGTGTCGTTGCGAGGGTTTGCTCGGCCGGGTTGGTGTGTAGGACGTTGACCATGTTTACCGGCAGCCAGCCTCCCGGAGGACCTGCAGTGGCCTCCAGCGGCTTGACGGGGAGGGTGGCGAAGTCTTCGCGGGTGACGGTGATGACCACCGGTGGCGCCCCCGGGATGGCTGCGGTACCGGGGCTGCCGAGGGTGATGCAGCGGTGGCCGAGGTCTGTTCTGGTGCCGTCTGCGAGGGTGATCCGGGTGCCGCGTTGGGTGATCTTGTTCGGGTCGGCTGTGCCGCGTTGCGAGGGCTGGTTGATCAGCAGGCCGTCCTCGCCCTGCCCGTGCAGGGGCGGGACGTACGCGGCTTCGCA